>CAVQAI010000024.1:0-6967 GCA_963710495.1 uncultured Acidimicrobiales bacterium | reverse complement strand
CCCCCAAGTCCCTGGTGAACTTCTGCATCCAGGTCGACGGGTCCAGACGGCCCATGGTCGCGATCCCCTCGAGATCTCGCACGACAGCGGCGTCCTCGCCGAGCAACGTCTGCACACCCGACGCCGCGCCCGGGGGCCAGGATTGGTCCCGCAAGGCCGCATCGAACGTCTCCAAGGCGGTCACGGCCGGCGCGGCGTCGGACACGGCCTGGGCGATCGGCGTCGAGGCCGTCCAGGCGCGGGATTTGGCCGTGAAGGCGCCGAGGGCGGCGTCGGCCGGTTCGACATCGGCGAGATAGGCCGCACCGGCCGAGGACGAGTTGGCGGCCCTCGAGGCCGGCGCGGTCGTGGTGGCCGGGGACTGCCCCGAACTGCCGCTGGAACACCCGGCGATGGCCAGGCCCGTTGCGCCGATGGCAAGAGCCCGCGCCACTCGCGGCGGTGTGGTCATGCGCCGACCGTCCCGGCGGCTCGATCTCTGCTTCGGTGGAGGCCACCGCCTCCGCTCCGGAGTTCCTCGCATGACGGTCACCGATCCTCGAGTTCCCCGGCCCGTACTCCTTGGCTCCAAGCCGCATTCTGCTTGGTTCCAAGCTGCATCCGCACCCGGTGGGGCGACGCTACCGCCGCCCGGCCCGACCCGGGGCTTGGGCTCCGGCCCCACGAGGTGTCGCTGAACCCTAATCTGCGCTCGGCCACACATCGGAGCCGGTGTCGGTGACGAGCCGTCCGCACCCGGGTTCCCGTCAAGCACCGGCGACAACTTGCCGATCCTGTGGCCATGGCCTGGGCGGATTCACCCGCATCGGAGTGGCTGCGCCAGAAGTACCGGTGCACGATGTGCCACAAGCGCTGTCTGGTGCCGTGCCGCTTCACGTCGGCCGAGTTCCGCCAGATGGTGCAGAAGGCCGAATCAAGCTGGTCGTCAGCTGACCACCAGCACGATCCCTCGGCGACGGGACGGCGGTGACCTGGAGGTTCGCCACGTCGAGGTCGAGGCGGGAGGGGACCGGCGATGATCGCCGGCCCCTGGCGTCGGGTCTGCTCGGCCCAACCGGCAACGGGAGGCGGCCAGGGCTGCTGAGATCCTTGGCCCGGCCCAGGGCGACGGCCACCGTGAAAGGATCGACCCATGCATGCCGTGGTGGCCACCGTGGGCATCGACGACCCCGAGGTCGCTCGTCAGGCACTGGCGGACCTGAGGCTCTCCGTCGTGCCCCGAGCGCCCGGTTTCGTCCGTGGGTTGTGGCTCGAGCCAATCGGCGGCGTCGGGATGTCCGTCATCGTCTTCGAGACCAGAGTGCAGGCCGAGGAGGCTCTGAACCATCCCCTTCCACCGTTACCGGGTGTCACGCCCCTGACCGTCGAGATCCGCGAGGTATACGCCAGCGCCTGAGGCAGGAATGCCGGCTCTTCACGGGAGCCTCCGGCAGGTGCGCAGCTCACCCAATGGCGGGTTCGCGTCATCCTCGAACCGTGGGACAGGGCCGATCGGTCGGCCCGAAAGCGCGGCCCGGAGGAGTGAAGGTCACGTCGTCAGCGCCGCCAGTGCTGCCAGTTGCTCGGCCGTGCCCACGCCGATGAGGACGTCGCCCGCCTCGATCACGTCATCCGGCGACGGATTGGTCAGGAAGCCGGCTCCAGGCCTCCGGATGGCCAGCACCAGCGCCCCCGTGCGATCGCGCAGGTGAGCCGATCCGAGCGTGTCGCCGGCCATGGGTGAGCCGGTCGATACGGTCACCTCCTCCAATCGGAATTCCAGCGTTCCGTCGTGCATGACGACGTCGACGAAGTCCACCACGTGGGGCTGGATCACAAAGGCGGCCATCCGATCGCCCCCCAGCTGCTGGGGATTGACCACACGGTCGGCCCCGGCGCGCACGAACTTGGGCTCCGACGATTCACTCCGTGCCCGGGCGATGACCTGAAGGTCGGGCCGGAGCGACTTACCGGCCACCGTCACGTACAGATTGTCGGCGTCCGTGTCGAGCGCGGCCACCAAGGCGGCCGCCCGGTTGATGCCGGCCCGATGCAGCGTCTCGTCGTCGGTCACATCGCCTTGAACGGACGCATAGGGCACCTCATGCAGCCGCTCCGGGTCGCGGTCGACGACCACGACGTCCTGGTCTGCGTTGGCCAGAAACCGTGCCACTTCTCGCCCGACCCGCCCCCAGCCGCAGACGATGACGTGCCTGTCCATTCGGGCGATGTCCCGATCCATCCTCCGCCTCCTCACAAGGTCTTGCATGTGGCCCTCAATGAGCACCTCCAGAACCGCTGAAAACGTATACAGCGCCGTTCCCACGCCCAGCAGGATCAGGATGATGGTGAAGACCTTGCCCCCGGCACCGAGTGGATGCGGAGGATTGAACCCCACCGTCGTGACGGTGCTGACCGTCGTGTACAGGGCGTCGAGAAGATCGAAGCCGAGCAGAAGGTATCCGACGGTGCCCGCCACGAGCACGAGTCCCAGTGCCACCAAGCCGATCCTCACCCGGCGGAACGGATCTCGCATGCAGTTCATCATGCCCGAGGGGACCCAAGCCGGTCTCGCTGTCGCCCGGCGCCAGCTGCCGCGCGTCGTGGTGGTCTCGGCCCGTCCCCCTCCGGACGGCCGCAGATCCGCCAGCCCCAAGCTCGGATCCGGAGTGACCCAGTGGTTCGCTTGGCCCTCGGCGCCGCGAGGTGGGCGGCGGCCGAATGGTCGACGGAGTCGAGACACGACGGGACCGTCATCGCCGCCGGTACCGACGGACGGGGACCGTCACCACGAACTGGACCCACTAACTTGACACCGACATGGGAGACGGAGCTCCAGGATGAGGAACGTCGTCGGCGAGGTCCTTCCTCTCGCCGTCGTGGTCACCGTGTCGCCGATAAACATCATTGCGGCGATCCTCTTGTTGTTCAGCAAGAGGCCAATAGTCAACGCCTCGGCGTACCTGGCTGGGTTCGTCGTCGGTGTCACTGCGGTGTTGACTGCTGCGACGGCGTTGGCGGGGGCGCTCGACCTCTCGGGAAGCTCCGACCGCACGCACGGGGCCTCGGTGGTGCTGCTCGTCTTGGGTGTGGCCCTGGTTGTCGTCGCCGTACGGAAGTTCCGCCACCGGCCCCGTCCCGAGGAGGTCCCCGACACGCCCAACTGGATGAACGGGATCGAGGAATTCGTGCCGGGCAAATCGCTGGCCGTCGGCATCGCGGTTGGAATCCTGAACCCGAAGAACATCGCGGTGGGTGTTGCCGCGGCCGTGACCATCGCGCTGGCCAACCTGTCGGTCGGGCAGCAGATCGGTGTCATCGCCGTCTATGTCGTGATCGCCTCCTTGGGTGTCGCGGCACCGATCATCACCGTGCTCGTGCTCGGCGATCGGTCGGAGGGGGTGCTCGACAACTGGAAGGCATGGCTCGACCGCAACAGTGCAGCAACCATGGCGGTCATCTATCTGCTGTTCGGGGCGATCTTGATCGGCAAGGGGATCAGTGGTGCCTAGTCCCAGCAGAATCCGGGCTCGGCCCAGGTGACGAACCCGGAGGGTCTGAGGCGGCCGGCATGAGGGAGGCCCGGGCCATCGGAGTGGCCGGCCACCGGGGCCGAGCCATGTGCCAGGATTCAGACGAGTTCGAGTCCATGTCGACGGGAACCCTCATGCGCCTGCTGTACCTGGACATCGACACGCTGCGTGCCGACCATCTCGGTTGCTACGGCTACCACCGCAAGACGACACCCAACATCGATGCACTGGCCGACGAAGGGGTTCGATTCGCCAACATCTATGCCTCGGACGTTCCGTGCCTGCCGAGCCGTGCCGCGCTCATGTCCGGCATGTTCGGTATTCGCAACGGTGTGGTGAACCACGGCGGAAGTGGTGCCGAACTGCGAAGCGAAGGCGCCCGTCGCGGTTTCGTGAGCCGGTATGCCTTGGAGTCGTGGGCCGGCACCTTCTACTGGAGCGGCTGGCATACGGCCTCGATCTCGAGCTTCCCGTTCCGGCACTCGGCGACCTGGTGGAACCACGGGTTCATGGAGGCGATGAATCTCATGCGGGGCATGGGCGCCGAGCGGGCCGACCAGGTCCTGCCGGTCGCCCTCGACTGGCTGGACCGTCGGGGCAGAGCGGACGACTGGTTCCTTCATGTCCACCTGTGGGACCCGCACACGCCCTACAACACCCCAGACGAGTTCGGGAACCCCTTTGACCCCGACCCCGTGGTCGCCTGGCACACCGAGGAGGTGCGAGCGCGAAACTGGGAGCTGGCGGGCCCCCACGCGGCGCAAGAACCGTGGGGATTCACTCCCGACGAATGGGGCGAGCCCCCACCCCGCCAGCCCTGGGATGCGAGCTCCATGGACGCGGTCAAGGCAATCTTCGACGGCTACGACGTGGGCGTCCGTTACGCGGACGACGCACTCGGCACCCTGCTGAACAAGCTCGCGGACCTGGGCGTCCTGGACGAGACGGCCGTGCTCGTGAGCAGCGACCACGGCGAGGCATTCGGCGAGCTCGGCGTGTACGCCGACCACCAGGCGGCCGATGAGGCCACCTGTCACATCCCGGCCGTCCTGCGCTGGCCCGGCGTGTCACCAGGGGTGCACGACGGCCTCCAGTACCACCTCGATGTCGCCGCCACCGTGCTCGATCTCGCCGGACTGCGTGTCCCGAAGCGTTGGGACGGTGCGCCGATTGATCTCGGGGGCGGCACGGGGCGTGACCACCTCGTCCTGTCCCAGGGGGCGTGGTCGTGTCAGCGTGGCGTCCGGTTCGGCGACCATCTCTACCTCCGGACCTGGCACGACGGGTACCACGGACATTGGTCCGACGAAATGCTGTTCGATGTGGCCCTCGATCCGCACGAGACGAACGACCTCTGGGACCGGGGAGCCGCTTCATCCCGGGATGGCGCATCCCTGCTGGACGAGTGGACATCGGTGCAACTCGACCGGACTGGGCTCGACGACCCCATGGAAGCGGTGCGGAGCGAGGGGGGCCCATTCCATGTTCGGAGGCATCTCCGGCCATACCTCGAGCGACTTCGGGCAACGGGCCGCGGCCACTGGGCGGACGTGCTCGTCCAACGGCATGGCGACGAGATGTAGTGCTTGCACCATTAGGAAGTTACCCCCGTCGAGGGGTTCCACAGCCCACCCGCCCGGGCGAACCGTTGTCGCCGGCCGACCATTTTGCGCGAGGAGTCGACGTCGGTTAGCGACACTGGCGACGTCATCGTCGATGGTCCACCACTGGCGCGCACTTGACGAAGTAGCGTCCACATCCATGACGGTGGCGGATCCCGTCTTCGCGGCGTTCCGGACCAAGCCCGGCCACTGCTTTCGCTTCATCCACGCCGGCACCGGGCAGTGGTGCCCGGAGCGCGTCGTGGCCACGGGCACCCTGACGGACGGCAAGGCGGCCTGGTGGACGGTCGATGCTTGCCCCGACCATGCGGGCGAGCTGACCGACATCGAGGAGAGGACGACATAGCGGACCCTGCCCAGAGGCCCGGAGCGAAGGTGGTGGATCCTCCGCTCGACGAGCCCTGATGCTGTTGGCAGACGAGTCGTCGGACTGGCCGATTGGCCGGCGATCAAGTGAGCTTCGGCCGTTGTCGATAGTTGTCTTGTGGACAATCCGCTCGACGTGCCGCTATCTCCGCGGGTCGTCATCGGGATCATCCTCGCCCTGGTGGCGGTCATCGCGATCGTGGCCGGTGTCGAACAGCATGTCTCGAGTGGCCCTCACGGGCTCACCGTCAGTGCGACCTCGGTGCCGAACAACCTCGGTTCTGGAACCGTCAGTTCTTGTGTTGTGAATGGTTCGTCCGTATCGGTATCGGGGCAACTCCAGCACGGACCGGGCCATGCCGCCGTGATCGGTTTCGTGACGGTGGAGATAGTTGCCGGATCGGGAACCGTGTTGGGAGGGGTGAGCGACCACTATGTCGGGCCACCATTCACGGCCGGATCGTTGGATTGGGCGTTTGATGTTTCGTACTCAGGCCATGCGTCCGCCTGCAAGGTGAGCGCGAACGTCGCACTGCCACCGAACTCGCCCTCGTCGCCCTGACTGTCGGGCGGCGGCCTGACGGCCACCCAGCGTGAAACGGCGCGGATGCGGCCTAGCTCGCTTCTCCGGCATACGGGTTGTCAAGCACGTACCGCCATGTTCCATCGCTCTGTCGGCGGGCCACCTCGGCGGTACGGGATGAAAAGTCCAATCCTTCCGAGGCGAAGGCGAAGTCATTACTGAGTAGCGCAAGATCGCCATTCTCAAAAGCGAATCGAGTTGTCATGGACAGCCGTCCCCCTAGCCCGACGAAGCCCGCCCACTGCTCTCGAATGGCGTCCAACCCGACAGCCAGGGTTCCGTCCGGTGTCACCAGGGCCGCGTCCGGTTCGTACAGGCTGACGAGGGCATCAACGTCATCGGCATTGAACAGGGTCTCGACGAGGCGGTGCAGTTCTCTCGCCTCCATGGTTGAAACGCTATCGCCGTGGAACGGCGGGAGTGGCCCGGTCCGACACGCGTCGCCGGCCCACCGGCTCATCCACATCGATGACGGCCGTGGCACCCATCGTCGGTACCAGCCGTTCGCCGGGACCAGTACCTCGACAGCAAGGGAACGGGTCTCCCGTCCCAAGCAGACAGGCGGGCTGACCGTCGCCGAGGAGCGCCAAGTAGCCGGCGATGGCTCAGCACATGTCGTTGGGCCGCACCGGCGTTGCCGAGGAGGCATGGAGGGCGGGTGCGCAGGTGCCGACCCATCGCCGCCTACCGGGACCGGTGTCGCCCATGAACCGGAACCGCGTTCCCAAAGTGTCGCCCGGGCGTGAGCCGGTGTGTCGCCCACCTGTCGGAGCTTCACAGAACACGTACCGGGGTGACCTGCCCTTCTCGTGCCCTCCGATGGCGCTCGGGCCTTCCTTCGGACAGAGCAATGCCCTGACCTGCGGGAAAACAAGTCAGGGCAT
>CAVQAI010000023.1:0-7919 GCA_963710495.1 uncultured Acidimicrobiales bacterium | reverse complement strand
CCCCCCAGTTGGAGGCCGCCCGCGGCTGAGCCGTGACGCCGATCGGGACACCGGGGGTCCGGTGGCCGTTCCGCGTGCTATGCAGCCGTACTGCGGGGCGATGACGCGAGACGGCCGAAAAGGGACTCTTCGGAGCGGAAGCAAGCCCAGTGGACTACGAGATGCGGACGGTGCCCCACCCATCCGGCATTCTGAGACACTTCGACAACAAGCCTCCAATCGCCCAAACCTCGCCAGCCCATGTCCGGCCAGTGGCGGCATGCACGAGAACGCGTCTGTATTCTCAGGTCCAGTGGACGGCGAGCACGTCCTGGTGAAGGGCCACCACCGTTCCGACCAGCCCAGCCAATGGCAGCAGAAAGCGAACGGGCAACCGCCACCGCTCGAGACCCAACGCCGCAAGCCCGCAGATGGCCACCAACCCGAAGTACGCATAGCGCGCCTGGTAGGTCCCAGTCTGAAAGGACACGGCCCAGACGGAGAGCAGCGCAGCGATGGACAAGGCACCCAGGCCAAGAAGCGTGCGGGGTTCCACATGCCGCCCGACCAGACCGATGAGCGCGCACGCGAAGGCAAGGGTGATGGCCACGTTGACTTCCCAGGGCCAATGGAAAGTGTTCCATCCTGACTGGTACCAGAACGTTTTCACGATGCGGCTGGGCACGCTCACGAAGACATGTCTCAGCGGGTCGCTCACCGTGTAGACACCAAGGTGGCCTCCGCCGAGTGCGTCCATCTTGGCCAGGTACCGGATCGTGGCGGTGTGGGCCAGTGGGTCGCCGTAGCGGACGGTGTTTTGGACGAGATACCAACTACTCACCACCAAGGCAGAGCCGAGTCCGATCACAGCGAACCGGACACGTCTCACCCATCCGGGAACCAAGCAGGCCAAGGCCAGGATGGCCAGGCCGAGGGACAGCGTCGAGAGCTTCGTGGTGATGAGAAGCCCGAACACGACGCCCACCCACGCCATGCGCCAGGAGCTTGGCGCCTTAACGTAGCGGAGAGACAGGAAAACGAGGACCGCACCCAGGAGGTCCACCAGGTTGTCGTTGGTAACGAACGATGACAGGAAGACAAAGCGGGGAAGGAAGGCAACGAGCGAAGCGGCTACGACGGGCGTCCAAGGATCCTTAGTGATAAGCCGAATGCTGAGATAGGCGAACAACACCGTCAGCACGCCGAGGATGAGGTTGGGTAGTCGCAGCCAGAGGAGGAACCTGTGGTCGGCGGCGCTGTGATGTGTGAACCATTGTTTGGCGCCAAAAAAGAGCCCGGGATTCACCTGCCCCCGGAAAGGAGCGTGGGCTGGCACGTCAGTCACCTTCTGCCACCCGGCCATAACTAGGTAGTAGAGCGGGCTCTGCTGGGCCTCGTCGCCCGAGCAGGAAGATAGAAGGTTTGCCAGCGACGGCTGGCAGGTCGAACTCATCCCGTACCAGTGCCCGCTGACCAGGGTCTCGATGTCCCGTACGTGCCCAGGTTCGTCGGACGACTCGTAGGCGGGGGTCTTCACGGCGATCCCGATTCCGAGGATTACAAAGATGATCATGACGGCGGCCAACGCGACTATCGGCCAGGGCTTCGCTCTGCCCTCCAAGGTGCCTGCGGCCGCCGAGGTCTTCGTCGCCACCCCTATGCCTGCCATGGCCCATTATGGGTCGCAGAGTTGACCTCCGTGAGGTCCGGCGGGAGGCACACTCCTACGGTAAGCGGCGTCCCATATGTGCTGTGTCCTCAACCGGTCATGGGCGGGCAACTGTCGCGAGCGTGCCCAGGCGGTTACCCCCCGCTGAGATCCGAAGAGCCCGAAAAAGGGAAAGCCCCTGAGAGTGAGCGCGGCTGAAAATAAGAGCGGCTGAAGGTGTGTGAATTCAGGACATAGGACACCTCCACTTCCGTGGATGTGTCAAGACATAGGAGACCGCTACTGAGGAGGGTCTCTTGTGGACATGGGCCGGTTTCTCATCGAGATGCACCTGCGAACGGGCAAACCGATCAAGGAGCTGGCCCGGACCCACGACGTGAATCCGAGCTGGCTCTTCAAGTTGCTTCGCCGCTACCGACGGGAGGGTCCCGCAGGGCTCGAGCCCCGAAGCCGGCGTCCCAAGTCCTCGCCGTCTCGGATCGCCGATCTCTACGAGGACGAGATCGTGGCCCTACGAAAGGAGCTGGCCGATGCCGGCTTCGACGCCGGGGCGGCCACCGTCCACTTCCACCTGAGCCAGCGACACCGCCAGGCACCCTCGGTCCCCACCATCTGGCGGGTACTCCGAGCCCGGGGCTTTGTCACCCCCCAGCCGAAGAAGCGGCCCAAGAGCTCCTACGCCCGTTTCGTGGCCGATCTGCCCAACGAGCGCTGGCAGGCCGACATGACCCATGTGCCGCTGCCCAACGGCGAGGTGTTCGAGGTCCTCAACATCATCGACGACCACTCGAGGGTGTGCGTGGCCTCCCGGGTCATGAAGGTGGTCACCGCCAACGACGTCGTCCGGGTCCTGCACAAATCGGCCGAGGCCTGGGGCTATCCCGCCTCGTTCCTCACGGACAATGGGCTCGTCTTCACGGCGCGAACCCGTTTCGGCGTCGAGGGCGCGGTCGAGCAAGAGCTCTTCGCACTCGGCATCACGGCCAAGCACTCACGTCCCTACCATCCCCAGACCTGTGGCAAGGTCGAACGATTCCACCAGACGCTCAAGAAGTTCGTGGGCGCCCAGAAGGACATCGAGACCAAGAAGCAACTTCAGCGCGCCATCGACCGCTTCGTCGTCTATTACAACGACGTCCGACCCCATCGAGGCGTGGGACGTCGGACCCCTCGATCGGTCTTCGATCGGCGCGAGAAGGCCCAGCCGACTGCATCGCTGGTCAAGATCGACGGTCGGCGCCTGCGGCTCGACAAAGTCGACTCGACTGGTTCGGTCACCCTGCGCCATCACGGTCGCCTCCACCACATCGGCATCGGTCGTGCTTATGCCGGTTGGCGGGTGGCCATGCTCATCGAGGGACTCGACATCGAAGTAGTCGGGCTGGATGGATCACCACTGCGGCGGCTCGTCCTGGACCCCACCAAGAACTATCAACGCATGCCTTGACGAAAAGTCCTGGTCTACGATGTCTTGACACACCGGTCTCCGATGTCTCGCGACATCACATAAGAGCGGCTGAAGGGAATCGAACCCTCGTCATCAGTTTGGAAAACTGAGGCTCTACCATTGAGCTACAGCCGCGCAGCACCGGCGGCGCGAACGGCGAATATAGCAGTCAGGGCAAAAAGAGGGTCCTGACCAGGGAGGGGAGTGGGCAGCCTAGGCGCCGGGCCAGAGAGGATGGTCGAATGAGAACCCGACCTGGCCGCCCCAGGAGTTGCGATAGGAGACCTCGTGAACCGGTCGCCGGGGAGCAACGCCCCATCGCCCCATCGGATAGCCGAAGCTGACGCAGCAGGCCATGACCCAGTGCTCGTGGCGCGGGACGCGGAGGATGTCGAACACCTCGTCGGGGTGGAAGACGCCGAGCACGACCGTCAGCGAGCTCCCGACCCCTTCGGCCCGGGCGGCCAACTGGGCACTCCAGACCGCCGGAAAGATAGAGCCTCCCGTCGGGTCGGCCTGCACGAAGCCGAACAGGTAGAGCGGCACCTCCTCGAAGTGGTCGGCCAGCCACTGCGCCGACCGCTGCACCTTCAGCATCTGGATGCTCGACTCGGCCTCGGGGTCCTCCCGGGCCGTCGCCAGCCGGTCGGCGTAGATGGTCCGCCAGAGCTGCTCGATCGAGTCACGGTAGAGCGGCCCGATCCGCCCGATGACGTGCGGGTCGTCCACCAGCAGGAACCGCCAGTTCTGGGCGTTGCCGCCGGTGGGGGCCCGGATGGCGGCGTCGAGGATCCGGGCCTGGACCTCGAGCGGCACCGGATCGGGACGGACGCGCCGCATGGCTCGGGTGGTGTACAGCGCTTCGTAGACGTCCACGTGGGTCTCTTTCGGTCGCGGTTCCGGTGGCACCACCCCGTCAGCAGCGCTGGGTGGCGCCACCGCCTCGTCAACGGCGCCGGGTGGAGTCACCGTAGACCCAGCCGTGCCGAGGCGTCGATGCGTCGTCCAACGAGTCGCGGCCGACGGAGACGGACGGCCGGGGGAGTGTTCGCCCTCCGGGCCGGCCCCCCCGGTGGTATGACCGGGGCATGCCATCGGGTAGTCCCGGTCACGCGCGGAACGCCTGCCGCGACATGACTTTTGAGGTGACCGCCGGGGCCATCGCCGCCGGCGGGGGCTGTGTGGCGCACGCCCCGGACGGCCGCGTCGTCTTCGTGCGCCACACCCTGCCCGGTGAACGGGTGGTGGCCCGGGTCACCGGTGAGTCCTCCTCGTTCTTCCGGGCCGATGCCGTCGAGGTCATCGAGCCTTCTCCCGACCGGGTCGCCGCCCCCTGCCCGCACGCCGGCCCGGGCGGGTGCGGCGGCTGCGATTGGCAACATGTCTCCCTCCCGGCCCAGCGGGCCCTCAAAGAGGACCTGATCGCCGAGCAGCTGCGACGGCTCGCCCGCCTCGACCGTCGGGTGTCGGTCGAGGCGGTCGACGGAGCGCCGGACGGCCTGGGCTGGCGCACCCGGGTGCGGTTCGCCGTCGACGGTGAGGGGCGCGCCGGGTTCCACCGGCACCGGTCGGACGACATCGAACCGGTCGAGCAGTGCCCGATCGCCTCGACGGCGATCAACGACGTCGAGGTGGGGTCGGTCCGTTGGCCCGGGGCACGCCACCTCGAGGTGACGGCTTCACCGGGAAGTGAGCACGCGGTCGTCTCGGTGGAGCCCGGTCGGGCCGGGACGGCCGGCCTGCCCGAGGTGGCGGCCACGGTCGTCGTCAAGGGACGGACGCGGGGGGAGCGGGGCTCGGTGGCGTTCGACGTGCTCGGCCATCGGTTCGAGGTGGGCGCCGGAGTGTTCTGGCAGGTGCACCCTGGAGCCGCCGCCGCACTCACCCGCTGCGTGCTGGACGGGCTGGCCCCGGGCCCGGGTGATCGGGTGGCGGACCTCTATGCAGGGGCCGGCCTGTTCACCGTGGCCCTGGCTCGTGCCGTCGGACCGAGCGGGTCGGTCACGGCGGTGGAGCGCGGCGACCGGGCCTGCGCCGATGCCCGCAGGAACTCGGTCGGTTTCGATCAGGTCACCATCGTCAGGTCCGAGGTCACCGCATCGTTCGTCGCCGGCCGGCTCGGCCAGTCGGACCTGGTCGTGCTCGACCCGCCCCGCCAGGGGGCCGGAGCCGCGGTGATGGAAGCGCTCGACGCCCTACGCCCCCGGCCGCGGGCCGTGGCTTATGCGTCATGCGATCCCGCATCCTTCGCCCGCGACCTCCGCATCCTGTTGGATGCCGGTTGGTCGGTGCCGGCGCTGCGGGCCTTCGACCTCTTCCCGATGACCGCCCATGTCGAGGTGGTCGCAGTCCTCACCCCGCCGGATCGGTCCCGCTGATCGTCAGGCCGGGCCGGCCGGGTCGGTCAGATCGTGGCGCCGCCACCCGGCGCCGAATAGGACGCCGGCCCGGTGGCCGACACCGTCTGCACCAGCCCGAGGCACATCTCGTCGGAGGATCCGTCGCCCCAGGTCACGAACCGCGGCGGCAGCTTGCGGAGCTGTGGCAGCTCCTGCCGCAGGGTCGGGTCGTAGGTGCAGGTGACCCCGATGGTGTCGCCGTGGTGGGTGAGCACGGGTGTCTTGAGGGTGTAGGAGCGCTGGTAGTTGAAGTCGTAGTTGGTCACGTTCAACAGGGTCTGGGCGTGGGAGGTCCCCGGGTCCAGCACGATCTTCATGCCCCGCCCGAGTAGGTGCATATGGACACCGAGGCGCACGATCTCCTGTCCACCCCGCACGCCCCAGCTGCACGAGGTGGTGTCGCCTGTCGGAGGGTTGGCCGGGTCGCGGCCGCAGATGTTCTCCAGCACATTGACGAAACCGGCGGCGGAGCTTCCGAACCGCTGGCTCAGGTCGGCCAGCGAGGCGGTGCGGTCGCACAGGGGTCCACTCACGCCCGCCGGGCAGGGGATGTCGGGAGGCGCCGGCATGAGCTGGAGCGACAGCGGCTTCAGCGGCGTCGAGGCCGGGACGGTGTGGAGGGTGAGCTTGGCCTTGACCGGTTTGTCGCCCTTCAGGAGGTTGTAGTGGACCTGCATGATGACCATGCTCCCGGCCGGGAGCTTCACCCCGGTACCCGCCGGCAGCACGTCCTTGCCGTGGCCCGGGGCCCAGGCCGTCAACCAGGGCGTCTCCCCGATCGACTCCAGTCCGGTGCCGGGCAGTGCGGTCTCACCGAAGCAGGTCCAGCCTTTGCCCCCGACGTCGGCCGCCTGGGCGGCACCGACCACCCCGGGCGGGACGAGGAACAGGATGGCGTGATGGACCTCGTCGCTGTTCGGGAAGAACTGGCTGGAGACGATGAACGAATTGGACTTCACGTGGGGGTTGACCAGCGTGCAGTGGTAGTCGTCGGTGGCGCCCGGCGGAGCTTGGGGGGTGTAGGAATGGGCGGGCTGCATGCTGAGGGTCGTCACCGGCGGTGAGGCGCCGGCGGTGGTGGTCAGGACGGCGGTGGTCAGCCCAGTTGCCACCAAAATGCCGACCAGGATCAGGCACGCCGAACGAGACGTCATGAGGTCCGAGCCTACCGACGCCCGGGCCGGTTTGCCCGGTCAGGGGGTCGGCATCCCGATGACGCCAGCGCTCCGATCACGATGATCACGCCACGGCTCGGGTCACGGTGAACGAGACGGGCTGGTGGGCGAAGGTGGCGGTCACGTGGAAGCGCCACGTACCGGCGGCCAGCACCACCACGGCACTGAAGTGGCCGGGGCCGAGCTGGAGCACAGGCCGGGGCGTCGCCGCGCCACCCGTCACCCCGACGGTGACCAGGGGCTTCATCGGTCCGAAGTCACGGCCGGGGCCGGTGAAGATCACGTGGAATTGATTGACGCCGGCCCCTCCCGGCGAGAGATAGGCCTGGGCCGAGCCGCCGTCGGCCAGCGAAATGGTGGTCACCGAGGGGAGCAGGGGGAGCAGAGGCTGGCCCCGGGCGGGGGAGAGAGCCTGGCTGATACCGGTCAGGGCGGCGAACAGGGCGATCGGGACCAGGATCGAGACGGCGATGGCCCCGCGGCCCCGGGTGAGCCGGGGCGTCCCGAGTGGGCTGCCGCTGCGGCCCAGGCGGGCGAGACGCAAACTGTTCAGCACCACGATCACGCTGGACAGTCCCATGGCCACCGCCGCCACTAGGGGGTCGAGGAGCCCGAAAGCGGCCAGGGGCAGGGCCGAGACGTTGTAGCCCATGGCCCAGGCGAAGTTCTGCACGATGATGCCGTAGGTCGACCGGGCCACGGCGATGGCCTGGGGGACGCCCTCGAGGTCGCTTCGCAGCAGGGCCGCGTCGCTGTTGGCCAGGGCGGCCTCGGACCCGCTGCCGATGGCGCATCCCACGTCCGCCGCGGCCAGCGCCGGGGTGTCGTTGACCCCGTCGCCCACCATCAGGACCCGTTCACCCCCGTTCCGCCGCTCGGTCAGGGCCTCGACCTTGCCGGCCGGTGAGAGGTCGCCCCGGTAGTCGTCGATCCCCAGTGAGCCGGCCACGGCGGCCACGGCGGCCGTGCTGTCGCCGCTCAGGATGGCCGAGGGCAGACCCATCGACTGCAGGTGGCCCACGGCGGGCGGCGCCTCGGGTCGGATCGGGGTGGTGACGGCGATGGCCCCCACCGCGTCGCCGTCGCGCAGCACGGCGACCACCGTCTCGCCCCGACCGGCGCGCTCCTCGATCGGCCCGCGCAGGCATTCGGGGAGGTCGACTCCGGACAGCCGCCGTACCTCCACCCGGTGCTCGCCGATCCGGCCGGAGACCCCGGATCCGGGGACGGAGCGGACGTCGGTTGCCCCC
>CAVQAI010000022.1:0-12512 GCA_963710495.1 uncultured Acidimicrobiales bacterium | reverse complement strand
GTCCGGCCGGCGGTAGGGTGCGCCGATGGAGGCACCGTGGAGGTGACCGAGGCACTGCGGCGGCGTCGCATGTCCAGGAACTTCTCCGACCGACCACTGGCCTCGGGGGTCGTCGACCAACTGCTCGAGGGTGCGCTGCGGGCGCCGTCGGCCGGCAACACCCAGGGCCGGGACTTCGTCGTCCTGGAGGGGCCCGAACAGACCGCGCTCTACTGGGGCGCCACCACCGACCCGGCCTGGCGGGCGCGCTCGAGCCGGTTCGAGGGACTGGCCCGCGCCCCGGTCGTCATCCTTCCCTACGCCGATCCCGAGGCCTATGCGGCCCGGTACCGGGAGCCGGACAAGGCGGGCGGCGACGGCCCGGATCTGGCCTGGCCGGTGCCCTACTGGCTGGTGGACACGGCCTTCGCCACCATGGCTCTGCTCCTCGGCGCCACCGACCTCGGCCTGGGGGCCGCTTTCCTCGGGAACTTCCGCGGCGAGGAGGACTTGGCCACCGTGCTCGGGATCCCGTCCCACCACCGTTGGCTGGGCGCCGTGCTGCTCGGCGAGCCGCGCCAACCCGACCGGCCTTCGTCGTCGGCCGGGCGCCCCCGGCGGACCTTGGCGGCGAGCGTGCACCGGGGCGGCTGGGGGCGGACGATCCCCTGATCGCTCCGGTGCAACCGGCCCCGGCCCGACGGGACGAGGGCGATCACCGGGCGCCGGTCGGTCACCGGGTCAGGGTGCACGTGGCCGTACTCACCCGGTCACGGTGTACGTGGCCGTGGCGGTATTGGTCGCGCCGCGGCGACTGTGGTCGTTTCGGGTGAAGCCCTGATCCGCTTGTGTGAAGATTGAGGCGTGGCTCCCAGGGTCCGCTATGCGCGCCGGGGTGATTTGCACGTTGCATACGCGGTGATCGGTGACGGCCCGATCGACGTCGTGTTCGTCCCGGGGTTCGTCTCGAACCTCAACCGGACGCTCGACCCTGAGCACTGGGCGACTGCGGCCGCCTGGCTCCAACGACTAACGCGGTTCGCCCGGGTGATCACCTTCGACAAGATCGGCACAGGGCTGAGTGATCGGTCCACTGACATTCCCGGGCTCGAAGACCGCATGGACGACGTGCGGGCCGTGATGGACGCGGTCGGGTCGGAGCGAGCTGCGCTCGTCGGGGTGTCGGAGGGCGGTCCGATGTCGATGCTCTTCACGGCGACGTTCCCCGAGCGCGTTCACTCACTCACGTTGTACGGCGCTTGCGCCACGTTCAGACGTACTGACGACCACCCCTGGGCAGTGAGTGCCGAGGAACAGGCTGCATCGCGCGATTTCGTCGACGACTACTGGGGAACCGGCGTATGTCTGGCGACCCTCGTCCCTCCTGGCGAGGCCACTGACGACAACCTCCGCAGGTTCGGTGAGGCAGAGGTGGCGTGCGCGAGCCCAGGTGCGGTGGTGCGGCTCATGGAGATGAACGGGCTCATCGACGTGCGTTCGGTACTGCCGGCGATTTCGGTGCCGGCGCTCGTGGTGCACGCAAGGAATGGCAATTCCGTACCGTTTCGGAGTGGCGAATACCTGGCGGAGCACATTCCGGGCGCGAGGTTCCTTCCGATCGAATTCAATGCTCACCTTTCCGTTTTCCAAACCACGGGGGCGATCGTCGATTGGGTCGACGACTTCGAGGAGTTCGTCACGGGCGTACGGCCGACCGGCTTCACGGATCGAGTGCTGGCGACCGTGCTGTTCACCGACATCGTCGATTCGACCGCCCGCGCTTCGACACTCGGTGACGCCGCATGGAAGGAGCTTCTGGATCGCCACGACCGATTGATCGGACGCGAGATCGGCCGTCATCGAGGGATCTTGGTGAAATCCACCGGTGACGGTGTGCTGGCGCGTTTCGATGGCCCAGCCCGGGCCGTCTCGTGCAGCCTTGCGATCGCGGACGCGGCACCCGAAGAGCTCGGACTCGAAGTCCGGGCCGGGCTGCACACCGGTGAGATCGAGCTGCGCGGCGACGACATCGGGGGTATCTCCGCCCACCTCGGCGCCCGCGTCGCCGCGCTGGCCGGGGCTCGTGAGGTTCTTGTCTCGCGCACCGTCCGCGATCTCGTCGCGGGCTCTGGCCTCTCCTTTACCGACCGGGGCGAACACGAGCTCAAAGGCGTGCCCGACCGCTGGCAGATCTTCGCCGCATCTCGGGGATCGGTCGTCAACCCCTGAGCTCGGAAATGGCAATACCTGCAGCTGGCCGCTTGTCGCGGACGCATCGCGTCCCACAATGCTTCGACCGATCGAGTGGCATCACTGTCGATCGGCCACCGTCGACAACCAACCCCTCCCGGCGATAGAAGGCATCCAGATCATCCGTCGGGATCGGCACATCCCCGCCGGGTCGGCAGGACGCGAGACTGCCGCACGGCCGACGAAAGCGCGAGGGAAGGAGCCGTCAGGACCGAGGGACCGACGACCGGGCGTGGACCGTGTCGTGGATGAGCATGAACCGCATCGACCAGTACCCAGGTCGCGGCTCGGGAAGCTCGTGCCGGGACGAGAAGAACCCCGCCAACGTGACGGCGGCGGCGGCGAGCCAGATGATGACCCCGACGGCCAGGACCCATGGTGTGGACCGCAACGACATCACGATGAGACCCGCGATGGCGACGACCAGCCCGACGTACCCCACTCGGAGGGCCCAGACAGCCATCCTCCAGTGTCCGTTGCTCTGCAGAACTGGCGGCTCCTCCATGCCAGCGATTGTTCCACGGTTGCACGACCACGGTCACTGGCCCCCTGTCCGTCCTCCGGGGAATGCCAGTTCCGAGTGGGACTCCCAGCGCAGCCAGCCATAGCCCCATGTACGTTTCGGAGAACCCTGACTGTCCCACCAACCCGGCGTTCCCATTAGGGGACGGTGGAGGGCACCCTACGGGTCAGCCCGCTGGCGACCTCTCGGTGAACTGTGTCCTGGGGCAGGGACCGACACCCAGCAGTACGATCCGGGTCGTCCTATACGTGAAGGGAGGGGTCATGCAACGACTCCCGCCGTCTCACCCCCTTGGTCGCGGTCCCCATGATGATCGAGACCCGAGCGACTACCCACAACACCGCCACGACGGGCACCGGGTCCTCGATCTGCGCCTCGGTGATTCCGTTCCTGTTCGTGCACGAGCAGATTGTCAAGGCTTGGGAATCGCCAGGTGACACCGACGCGCTCCCTGGCTTCCGGAGCATCGATGGAGGGTGACCACGACCCCGGCGCAGGCAGCTGTGAGCCTGCCCAACGATCGTGCGAGAAGTCAACATGAGCGACTTTGCATCATTGCTATCAAACACTCAGGACGGGGTCGAGACGGCGCAACGAATGCTGTCCGAGGTTGAGCATGGCCTGGAAGTGGTCGAGAGGGTACAGGCCGTCGCCAAACGCACTCGACCGGTTCTCCGATGGGCGTCCGTCGTGATCCTCGGGTGCCTCGTCGGACTCGGCATTGTCCTCCTGATAAGCAGCAGGCGACATGCAAGCGATGTCGAGACGCCAGAAGGCGAGCCGTCCGAAGGGGTACCTGATTCGGCGCAGGATGGCCGCGGCTCAGCGTGAGCGGATGTGCACGTCGTCGGTTCGAGGACGGGACAGGCCCGGCCTTTAGGGACATCCAACTCAGACGCAGCGATCTGCACGGTGCTTTGCGTGCGATCGAGTCCCAGGGATGATGTTTGCCACTACGCACGGCCTACGCCGGCGCGCGGAGTCGGACTGTGACGCCCGTCGTGTCCGGTGACAACGTAACGGTCCCGGTTCTCTGGTCGACTCGCCCGGCCGAGGTGGTCGCGATGTTGTCAACGAAGGATGGCAACTGGAAGAGCACCGGGCCCGACGGGGGTTGGCCGCGCAGGGTTAGCGTCACCGACTGACCGCTCGATGAGATCGTGAGGCTCAGCCTCCGGCCGTCGGTCGTTGGGAAGTTGGTGACCGAGATCGGCGGTTCACCGCTGAGCCATTGCGCGGGAACCCCTCGGCCCACGACGAGGGCGCCGTCGGTACGCTGGGCCACCAGCGAGGCCAGTAGCACCGCGTTGGCCTGGGCCATCCCCCAGGCGTGGGGAGAGGCGCCCTGCCCGGTCGCCGGGTGCCGTCCCAGCCACAGGGTGTGAGTCGCCGGAGCAGACGAGCTCTCCCACCAGGAATATGGACCGCTTTGACTGTTGGCGATCATGAATTCGTAGCTCAAGATCCCCTGGTCTCGGTGGTGTTTGCTGGCCAGGCCGGCCGTCCCATATCCCGCGTTGTAGCCAGTCGAGTAGTAGTCACCGGGAAACCCGCCGAAGGTATTGCGTGGGAGCTTGCCCTTGAGCCGGGCGAATCCGTAGTCGTAGGTGGCATCGATCATGGTCACGCCTGGACCGTTGACAGTCGCCGAAAACAGCGATCCGTCCCAGGCCCAAGCGCCGAGCGGCGACATCCAGTTGGCGTCCTCGGGGTCATTGCACCGGTTGGCCGTGTTGGGCTGGAGGATCGAGCAGGGTACGTAGTCGAGATGGTAGCGGGCGATGGTCGCGTCCAGCGCCTTGGTAGTGGCCGCCAGCAGGCTGCCGTACTGCTGGGTCGCCCAGGTCGCCTCGCCGGTATCCCCTACTTGCTGGGCGAGGTAGCGGTAGGCAGCCAGACCGATGAGTGCCGAATAGTCGTCGGTCGTCCAGTAGCCCTGGGTGTCGATATCGCCGGTGGCCTTCATGATCCCCGCGGGGCTGGTCCTCCCCGCGGCGATCGCGTGGGCGGTGTCCTCGATGCTCGGCTGCATGGCACCCAGGGACCCCTCTGAATCGAAGTTTTCCTTCACGAAGGCCAGATCTCCGGTCTTCATCAGGTAGATGGCCCAGGGCACCGAGTACGTCCAGACCCCGTCGTCGTAGAACCCCTGGCCCGGTGCTTCCATGGCGCTGCGCGCTTGGAGGAGCAGCGCGTGGGCGTCGGTGAAATAGCCCTGGTTGAAAAGGTTGGACAGGATACCGATGACGTCGTGGTTGTACTGGGCCTCGTAGCCGTTGACACCGTCGTGCAGCTCGTCGCCGCTGCGGGCGATCTGGGTGTAGATGAACCCGCTGCGGTAGGCGTCATCGAGGGATCGATCCGGGACGCTGATCCCGGTGATGCCGGCAGTCTGGTCATTCCAGAAGTCCGCCATGTGCGCGAAGTGCTCGTCGAAGGAACCGGCGCCGGCCAGTGCGTCGGCGCTTGGCCATGGGTAGGTACCCCCGAAGCGGTCGGAGGCGATCACGTAGTCGTGATCGACCGTGGTGTGAGGAGCCACCGCATCGGGCGTCGCATCGAGCGGCACCAGTCCAGGGGACGCCTCCGGGTTGGCCTCGACGACGTGGTTCGTGGGATTCATCACGGCGACCCGGCTGTAGACGGCGACAAAGGCGGCGCCATTGAGAACCACCCGATCGGCGAACTCAGTGATCGAGACCCGGGCGTGGTGCCGGCTGAACGTCGTGATCTGCGCCGGGAGGTAGCCGTCGGCATCAGTCCAGGTGGTCGGGCCACCGTCGTAGATGCCGAAGCCGTAGTTCGTCCCGAAGCCGATGCCGTAGTTCTCGTAGAGGACGTTCTGGATGTAGAAGACTCCGCCGAGGCAGGTGACGACGCCCTGGTGGTTGCCCTCCCAACCGATCTCCGACGCGCTGCCATCGGCTCCGGTGAAGTCGGCGTCAGCGGGTCGGATGCTCAAGTTGCAGTCGTACTTGCTCGCCGGCCCACTTCCAGTCGTGGGCAGTGACGTGCCCGGCGCGGGCGAGTGGGGTTTCGGTGCCAACCCAGCGAGCGAGCCCAGTGCCACCACCAGGGCCACTGCCGCTGACGTCACCACTCCGAACATGGTGGAAACTCTGGCATGCCGCTCGCCCCGGCGCTACGAGACCGTTGCATCGGTCCCTTCGCCGGTGATCCGGCCCAGGTCCTGGGTGTCAAGAAGCGCTCTCGTGCCAACGCTAACCGTCCGGCAGAAGTAGGGGCTCGAGCTCCCTTTGGCGGTGCCAGGTCGCTGACTACTTGGGACCCGATTCTGACCAGCAGTATCGTGGCATCGTGCGTATGGTGACGGGATTGTCTTCCCTTCTCCTGCTAGCGGTTGTTGCATCCGGTTGCAGCAGCACTCCGTCGTCGGCTCCTGCGCTGAGGTCGACCACCACGACCGAGCTGCCGTCCCCCACCACAACGACCGAGCTGCCGTCGACCACGACGACCGACCCGTCGCCAACCTCCACTCCGCTCTATTCGATTGAACAGTGTGGCGGCATTACAACCAGTTCCGATCTTCATCCAAACGTCGACAACCGAACACTGCTGCTCACGCAGAATGACGGTCGGCCGGGCTACACGTATGGAGCCTCGAAGATGGCGAGCGGCCCCACTGTCACCGCGTCAGTTCCCAGCTATTCACCTGCCGTCTATGAGTCGTTCCAAGTCCCCGCCAGCGAAGGTGGAGCGAGTGGCCAGGAAGTGATCGGTGAGGTCGAGTCTTCCAACGCCGCCTCGCAGCTGGCGCAACAGGTCGAGGCCCACCTTGTCTCCTGCTATGGCGGGGAACAGGTGTCCCTACCGACGACCGTTTCCGGCGTAACCGCGGAGACCTACCAATACGGCCTTAGCCGTTTCGACGGCATGGTACGCAGTGCCACCGTTACCGTTGCCAAGGGCCGCTACATCGTCTCCTTGCAATGGTCAAACGGCAATACCTGCACGACGTACGGCGGCAGGTCTTGCCCCTCGTCTCCAACGACCCCGCCTCCGATGCCGAGCACCTCAGATATGGCTGAACTCGTGAATGCCGCCCTCGCAAAGATCGGGTAGTGCCGTGTCGCTCTGAGGGTCAGGAGGACCTGCGCCCGCACACGGCAATCAGGGACGGTCGCCAGGCAGCCTTGACTCCATCAGCTCGTACTTCTCTAGAACGGCTTCCGAGCGGTCAAACCGGAGACGCGAGGAGCACCATGAGCACATGAGCCGAGCGGCAGCCCCGGCGAGCAGGGCACAATGAGGAGCGTGGGCGAATCGGAGGTTCGGTACACGCATGCCGGCGACGTCGACATCGCTTGGACGGTGACCGGCTCCGGCCCGACCGACATCGTCTACGTGCCCGGCTTCATCTCGCACCTCGATCTGGCCCGAGAACTTCCGGTGTACGACGCCTTGATCGGACGGCTGGGTCGTCTCGGGCGGGTGTTGACGTTCGACAAGCGTGGCACCGGCCTATCGGGCCGCGATCTTGGATTTGGCAGTCTGGCCGAGCGTGCCGACGACATCCGCGTGGTGATGGACGCCGCGGGATGGGAACGTGCGCATCTGATCGGGATCTCAGAGGGCGGCCCGCTCTCCCTGCTGTTCGCGGCATCGTTTCCCGAGCGCGTCCAGGACCTCATACTCTACGGGTCGTTCGCTTGCCTTCTCCCTGCGGACGATCCAGAAAGCGCCGATTTCGACGTGCGCCGATTCCTCGACTATGTCGAACGCACCTGGGGAAGTGGCCAGGTTCTTGGAGCTTTCGTCCATGCACCTCCCGCCCCGGCGATCCTCGAACAACTGGGGCGGTTCGAACGTGCCTGCGCGTCGCCACGTCTCGCTGCTCAGATCATGCGATCGAATCTGGCAATCGATGCCCGGCCCATAGTGGCGGCGATATCTGTGCCTACGCTTGTCATACACCGCGCTGACGATCCGATCGTGGGCATTGCCCGTGGACGTGCTGTGGCCACTGCGCTCCAGAACGCACAGTTCATCGAGCTTGCGGGCGAAATGCATTGCGGGTGGGACGCCCGCGAGTGGGCCCCTGCGCTCGACGCGATGGAGGAATTCCTCACCGGTACGCCGGCTGCTGTCACCGACATCGATCGGATGTTGGCCACGGTGCTGTTCACGGACATTGTCGAGTCGACGCGAGTTGCAACCGAGACCGGTGACCATCTGTGGCACGACATCCTCGATCGTCACGATTCTGAGACCCGTCGGATCGTAGCGAAGCTCGGGGGTCACATCGTGAAGCACACCGGCGACGGCACGCTCGCGACCTTTGACAGCCCGACTCGTGCAGTGCACTGTGCACAAGCGCTGCGCGACAGTCTCGGTAGGGAGGGCATCGCGATCCGCGCTGGCCTTCACACCGGGGAGATCGAGCGACGAGGGGACGACATCGCGGGTATTGGGGTCCATATCGGTGCACGCATTGCGGGATTGGCAGGGCCGGGGGAGGTTCTCGTGTCGCGCACCGTACATGATCTTGTCGAGGGCTCAGATCTTCGATTTGACGACCGAGGCATGCAGACGCTGAAGGGAGTCTCGTCGGACTGGCAGGTATTCCTAGCCACCTGAGCCAGAGAAGCATCGGACAAGATCTGCAGATCATCTGCTGCCGAGGCGGCTGTTCCACATTTTCGGCCGCCACGCCGCGGCGGCCCCATAGGACTCCACCGCTGACGGTCCCAAGCCACCGCACTCGAGCAGGTCCCGCGCCCGCCGATGCCCTGACCCGAACCAAGTGGGCAACTTCTAAAGCCCGTCCCCTGACGTGATGGTCGACCGGACCGCCTGAAGAACCGACCTCCTCCGGATGGGAACATCACCAGTGGCGACACGTTCTCCGGGGCGCCCTTGTTGGTTGCTGGATAAGCGAATGGCCCCCGGCCGTGCCAGGGGCCATTCCGCCGTCCGATCAAGTGACCCAAAGCCGGAGCACTGGCCCGAGTCATTCGACCGCCGTTCAGCAGATTGGGGATTGCCCGCCATCTCCGCTGTCTTGTTCCATTCAACACCGTCCAGCGGACTGTGGCCAGGAAACTTGACGTCCATTCGCCCGACTAGCGGCAGTCAGGAGATTTTCGGGGGCCGATTCGCTATATTCCGCGATGTGTCTGGAGGGTTTCGGGGGCGCGTTCCGGCTCAGGGGGCCTTTGTGGGCGCAACGAAATAGACCACAGTTGGGGGACGGAGGTCGTCTGACTTGATACCCCATGTCACATGGGAGAAACAAGGAGCACACATGCTACGAAAAATGCTGTTGATTGCTGCGGCAGTCGCCATGCCGGTGGGGGTCGTCGCCGCCACCGCGGGCACTGCCGCGGCGAGCACCATCGACAACACGGGAGCCCCTGCTACCGCTCATTGCACCAGCAGCGGTGGCACTCTGACCTTCAAGGTTCCAATCGGCATTGCGACCCCTGGTGGCTACGTTGTTCCAGCGAAGAACAAGGGCAACCAGATCAAGATCGCCGGTGTGGTCCTGACCTGCACGTCATTGGCTGTCAGCGGTACCTTCACCGGGACCGTCTCCGGGAAGATCAAGACGGCCAACCCGGGCGAGTCTGCTGCGACGTTCTACGGTTGCACGACTCTCCTCGGCGTTACCCCCGGTCCCGGTGGAACCCAGTCGGGTAGCCTCAAGATCGCGTGGTCACCGCCGGCCGGGCAGAAGTTCGGTGGGGGTAAGAAGTCGCTGACCTCCGTCAGCTCGACTCTGGGTGGTGTGAACGGCAGCGGCCAGGCGACATTCACCATCCCGGGCCACCCCGGTACCGGCTCGGTCACCGGCTCGTTCCCGGGTGCGGACGCTGGCGCTTCTGCGACCTCGACGGACGCCACGGTCGACAACGAGGCCCAGCTTGGCGCCCAATGCACCACGGCGGCTGGTCTCGGGACGATCGCCCTGGGTACGGGCACCTCCACGCTGCAGTAGTCGTCGATGATCCAGCCCGTGCAATCGGGCTCGTCGTACGTGACAAGGACGGGGTCTCGGCCCCGTCCTTGTCACATTTCCGCAAAGGAGTGGCAACGCGGCGCTTGGCCCGGCCCCTCCGGTGCCGGTACATGGCTCCCCGCGCACTGACTCACGACGGGCTCACCTCGTACCGACCCCTGGCCCGCGGGTTCTCGGGCCCCGACCATGCAATGCGAGCCGGTCGATCGGTCGAGGTCAGCGGCGGGTTGCGCCTTCTCTCACGGCCCGCCCCCTTCCGAGACGTCATCAGACGACGCTGGATCTGGGCACCGGCGGCCGGCACCTGGCGAGAGCGAACCCAGGGGCCCGGCAAGGTCGGACGACAGGTCTCCGGCGAGGTGGCTCCTCACGATGACGGTACGCGCCCCGTCCGGCGTCGACCCATCAAGGAGAACCCCTGTGAATCAGACCACTGCCGTCCCTTCCTCAGCCCGTACCCGACGTCCGCCGACGCTGTCGGAGCGAGGCCCGGCCCTGCGCATTGTGCCGTGGGTCGACCCGGTTGCCGACCCGCACGGCGTCCGTCCCTGCTCCCGATATGTGGAGCTCTATTGGTTGGGTGTGATCGGACCACCGACTATGAAACTTGAACCAGTACATCGGTCCAGGTGTCGCCCCCTGCCCACCTGCCGGCGTGCGGGGACGGATACGGACCCAGACGAGCGGCCGACGTGCTGGCGGACGCATCGAGGCACGTCCGCCAGCCCTAGGTGCAATTTGCCCAGCGACCCGGCGCGTTGCTGTTCGGTCTTCGGAACCGACAGCTGCCTGGGCAGCACGAGTGACTATGGGCCCTAGCGAAACTGGGCTGCCTCCACGAGGCTGACACAGGTGATCAGGCGAATGCGTCTTCTTGCCGGGCTGCTGTTGGCAGGGCTGATGGCTGGGTGCAGCACCACGACTCAGAATGTGCCATTTGCGCTTGGCACTGCCGACCGAAATCTGACCTACTGCAATTCGCAAAGTCTGGACCTCTACACCCCGCGCGCCTCTGTCGCTCGTCCACTTCCCGCCGCAATCTACGTCCACGGGGGAGGTATGACCGCAGGCGACAAGTCGGATCTCAGCCCGATCTTCCTTGATGCACTGGCTTCAGCCGGCTATGCGGTCGCCAGCGTGAACTACCGCCTAGCTCCTCAGTCTCGGTTTCCCGCCCAGATCGAGGATGTCAAGTCCGCGATCAGGTACCTGCGAGCCAAGGCACCCGAGTATGGCCTGAACGCAAGCGAGATATTCGCGTTCGGCACCAGTGTCGGAGGACAGCTTGTTGCTCTCGCTGCTCTCACCGGTCCGCACTCAGCATTCGATGTCGGACCGTATCCGACGGAACCGAGCAATCTGCTTGCAGTCGCCGACATGTTCGGACCAGCCAACCTCACTGAGCGAGCATCGGGGTTTTCTCCCTCCGGAATTCAGCAAGTGTTCGGCAAGAGCGATCACCGGGATCTGGTTCTTGCTAGCCCCACACATTTCGTTGTCCCGAACGCGCCGCCCATTCTTCTTGTTCAGGGCGTCGACGACACGACGGTCCTCAAGTCGCAATCCATGGAGCTCTATAGGGACCTCGATGCCGCGGGTGACCAACCACAACTCGTCCTCGTCCAGAACATGGGCCACATGTTCATGCAGGTTGGCTCGAGGCCACTTGACCCTGGCCTTCGACTGATTGCGCAAGACATGGTCCACTTCTTCGACAATGCACGGAATAGGTGAGCGGGATTGCCGGATCCCGGATGGCAAACCGGCGGAATCACCCGAACTGATGCCGGTGGACGGCACCCCTCGTCCATTGCCCGTCCCCACCGGCTTACCCCGTACCGTTCCTGGCCCTCGGGTTCTCGACCCGCCGACCAGGCAATGCAAGCCGGTCGATCGGTCGAGGTCAGCGGCGGATTGCGCCTTCTCTCACGGCCCGCCCCCCTTCCGAGACGTATCAGTCGGCGCCGGATCTGGGCACCGGCGGCCGGCACCTGGCGAGAGCGCACCCAGGGGCCCGGCAAGGTCGGACGACAGGTCTCCGGCGAGGTGGCTCCTCACGATGACGGTACGCGCCCCGTCCGGCGTCGACCCATCAAGGAGAAAACTGTGAATCAGACCACTGCCGTCCATTCGTCAGCCCGTACCCGACGTCCGCCGACGCTGTCGGAACGAGGCCCGGTCTTGCGCATTGTGCCGTGGGTCGACCCGGTTGCCGACCCGCATGGCGTCCATCCCTGCTCCCGTTATGTGGAGCTCTATTGGTTGGGTGTGATCGGACCCTCGACGACTTGGCTGCTCCGCCGTCTCGCCTACGGCCTCGACATCCGACGGGACGGGTTCGACATCGACCTGGGCGAGACGGCCCGCTGCCTCGGCCTCGGGCAGCGCATGGGCAAGAACTCCCCCTTTCGCCGCGCCCTGCAGCGCCTCTGCACCTTCGAGCTGGCCCGCCCCTACGGGCCGGGCGCGCTGGCCGTGCGAACCCGGATCCCGCCGCTTCCGCTCCGACACCTGGTCCGGCTACCCGAAACGCTTCAGGCCAGTCACCGTCGGTGGCTCACCGAGCAGCGCCTCCCCGAGCCCGAGCAGATGCATCGCCGGGCGGCGCGCTTGGCCGCCGGCCTGGCCGGCGCGGGCCGCGAGCGGCTCGAGGTCGAACGGCAGCTGGGCGAATGGGGATTCCACCCGGCGGTGGCGTTCGCCGCCGCCCGAGGGGCCGAGGGTGGCGGGAGTCTGACCGATCGAGGTGGCACGACGACCCGGCCAGGTGTCGAGAACACG
>CAVQAI010000021.1:0-30279 GCA_963710495.1 uncultured Acidimicrobiales bacterium | reverse complement strand
ACCCTTGTCCCCACGAGGGACCAACCAGGCGGCAGTGAGGCCGGGGCACCCACGATGGCTCCTCCCGAGACAACATCGGTGAGCGTGGCACCGCCGAGGACCGTGCCTTGCAAGTTCGTGTGTTTCAGGGTGGCGCCCGTGAGATCGGCCCCGGTGAAAGTGGCACTTGTCAGGTTGGCCTTGAAGAGATCGGCGCCCGTCAGATCGGCGCCCGTCAGATTGGCCCGCGTCAGATTGGCTTGGGGACCGACCAGGTAACCGTCTCTGAGGATCCAACCCGACGGCAGTGAAGCCGGCGTTCCGGTGATGCCGCCGGATACGACGTTGGTGAGGATCGCACCCGTGAGGTCGGCACTCCCAAGCGTGGCACCGGTGACGGTCGCCTTGTTGAGGTTGGCGTCGCCGAGGTCGGTGCCGGTGAAGTTGACGCCGGTCAAGGTGGCCTTCTGGAGGTTCGCGCCCTCCAGGTCGGCTCCGGCGAAGTCAGATCCGGCCAGTTGACAGCGTGAGTAGTCAGCACCGGCATGGGGTGGAGTGCTGCAGCGACTCGGCGTTCGGGCAGCCGCCGGACCGGCCAGAGCCAACGTGGCGAGCGCAAACAGCGGCACCACTCCGAGCAGTCGCCGCATCCCGGGCCGACCAGACCTGCGAAATGACAGCATGGCGCCCTCCTGTTCCGATTGGGTGGAACCAGGGAACTCCTGGAGCTGATTTCTCGTTCCGGGCCGACGCTAGTACGCAGTCCGTAGGGAGTCCACCGGTTCCCAGTAACCTTCATCTCGTGATGGATCGGGCACCCTTGGCGGGAATGAATCGTGGACCCCTCGTAGGTGGAAGAGGTCGGGTGATGGATGGACACTTCAACCTTTCGACCCGGTCGTTGCTCTTCGTTGCGGCTCTCTGGAGCGCCCTTTTGCTCGTCGCTGCGGCCGTCGTCCGTGTCACCAACACAGTTCCTTCATTGACGAGCGGCCGGCCGATCACAACTCATAGGACATTGGTCGAGCAACACGGGCTCACCGTGCTCATTGCGGTTTCCGTACCGCTCGTGACCGTGGGTCTCGTTTCTGTTGTACTTTCCCGGCGGCACCACCTGAGCAAGCCGGGCACGGGCCCACTCGCCTGGGGACTCGCCAGTCTGCTCACTGCCATCGGCCTCCTTGGCGCCCTGCCGGGCGGGGTCTTGGTCCCTCCCGTGGGATTCCTCCTCCTGCTTGCCTGTATGCAGACCAAGCGACTCCGGACCAACCCGTCCACGCACGCGAACGGTCAGCCTGCCTGAAGGACGGCGCTACGCCACTTCGGCCTTCGGCAAGGGAGAACGGTCAGGTTCATCCTGGTTCCGACGTACCGGGAGACTTCCGGTTCTATCCGTGCGTGTTGTCGACGATCTCGGCCACTTCGAGATACTCGATGGTCGGCGCGACTCCGTACAGATCCGTCACGCGTTGGCGAAGGTCGTCGGTGAAGAAGCTCGCTGCGGCTTCCTGCGATTCCCAGACGTAGAAGTTCACCGCCTTTTGGCCCTTCTCGTCCAAGGTGAAGAACTTGAATCGCAGACCGGGCATGCTCTCGAACATTGCCCGGGCCTTGTTGGCCACCTCGACCACCCGGGATCGTTCAAAGCCGCCGTCATAGGCGAATACGACGCTGACACCCGTCATGCCACCAGTCATCCAATCTCCCCTTCCTCGAAGCGGGCTGCACTCTGCCGCCAGGATTCCACAGAGTTGGACATTTCGCACGATGTTCCGGCGGTGGGCTGTACATCAACGAACGGTGCCTCAGGTGAGACAACGCGGGTGGAAGACCCGGCGTGCATTCTTCAGCGCTCGGCGACCGCTCGATCCAGTGCGTCGGCCTCGGCGGCCAGGAGTGGACGGTAGGTGGCGCCCGGTTCGGAGCGCCACCAGACGGGATCACGCGTGTTCCAGCCCTCGGCCCGGAGCACCCGCTTCAGCACCTTGGTGGTGGCAGTGACCGGAAGCTCGTCCGCGATCCGGATGTACCGGGGCGACCACTTGGTGCCCAGATCCGCCTGGGCGGCCAGGAAGGCATCGAAGGTTCCGGAGTCGAACGAGGTGCCCGGTCGCAACAGGAGGGTGGCCATCACCTGATCCCCGACCACGGTGTCCGGCACGGCGTAGACCGAGGCCAGCACCACGTCGGGATGGCGTTGCAGGAGCTCCTCGACCGGGGCGGCGGCGAAGTTCTCGCCGTCCACCCGCAGCCAGTCGTAGTCGCGCCCCCCGAAGTAGAAGAAGTCGTCCTCGTCCCGGTAGGCCAGGTCGCCCGTCCAGTACCAGCCGTTGCGGACCCGGGCCGCTTCGGCCTCGGCATTGCGCCAATAGCCCTCGAAGCCGGTCGCCCCGGTCTGGGAGACCATCTCGCCGATGGCCTCCTCGGCATTGAGCAGCCGTCCGTCCTGGTCGAACACGGCCCGCGGGCACTCATCCCCGGTCTCCGGATTGATGACGATGGTCCCCGGCACGGCTCGTCCCAGCGCGCCACGGGGCGTATCCGGCGTGCGCTGCACGGTCGCCCCGCCTTCGGTGGATCCGTAGGCGTCCTGCACGGTGCAGCCGAACCGCTCGGCGAACCGGGCCACGTCGGCTTCGGCCGCCTCGTTGCCGAAGGCGCGGCGCAGGCAGTTGTCGGCGTCGTCGGGATGCTCGGGCGTGGCCAGGATGTACGAGAGCGGCTTGCCCACGTAGTTGAAGTAGGTCACGCCGTAGTGCCTGACGTCGGGGAGGAACTGGGAGGCGCTGAATCGCTCGCGCAGCGCCACCGTCGCCCCGGCGGCCAGGGCCGGTGCCCATCCCGCCATGAGGGCGTTGGAATGGAAGAGCGGCATGGCCAGGTAGCAGACGTCGTCGGGGGCCAGTTCGAACATCTGTGCGACGATCCCCCCGATGCGCGCCAGGCGTCCCTGGCTGCAGAGGCAGGCCTTGGGAGCGCCGGACGTCCCGGAGGTGAACAGGAGGAGGCCGAGGGTCTCCTCGGTCACCAGGGTCCGCTCGGGATCGGGGAGCGGGGCACCGGCCACGGAGAGCAGCAGGTCCCGGTAGGTGGGGTCGTCCCCGTCATCTGCCCCGTCCGGAGCGGGGTCACCGGTCGGGTGGTCGACCACCAGGATGCGGTCGGCGGGGAGAGCGGGACCGAAGTTGTGGCCTTCGACCAGCGGTCGGTACTCCGAGCTGGTGATGAGCAACTGGCACTCGGTGTGGGCCAGGTCGCGGGCCAGCTCGTCGCCCCGGTGGGTGGGGTTGCCCCCGACCAGGACGGCTCCGGCCAGAGCGGCGCCGCCCATCCAGAACACGAATTCGGGGACGTTGTCGAGCAGGACCGCCACATGGAACGGTCCCGGGGCCCGGAGCGCGGCCAGGGCAGCGGCCCGATCGGCCTGGGCCCGGAGCACTTCGTCGTGCGTCCAAGCACGGTCGGCGAACCGGAGTCCCGTCGCCACGTTGCCGGCTTGGCGCCGGATCAGCTCATCGATGGTCTGCATGGTTCCTCAGCTCGACAGCTCCTCAGGTCGAGAGCTCCTCCGGTCGATCGCTCCTCCGGTCGGCCCGACGGCTGTGCCGCCCAGGCCAGATGATGGGTCGAAGACATCCCAAGGCCGGCGGCCGAGAGTACGCCGATCAGCACCTTTCCGGGCCTGCCACGCTCAATTCTGGAACACGTTGCAATTTATCAGGCGTACTGTTACCGTGATCCAGCGCCAGCGCCGACCGAGAGGAGCGCCCCGTATGGAGTTCGGAGTCTTTCTCAACGGGTACCTGCCCGGCCCGGCCGCCCACGACCCGACCTGCGAGCACGAGATGCTCCGCCGCGAGATGGCCTACGTCATCGAGGCCGACAAGTACAACTGGAAGTACGCCTGGTTGGGCGAGCACCACAGCCTCACCGAGTACAGCCACATGTCGGCACCTGAGGTGATCATGGGGTACCTGGCCCATGCCACCGACCGTATCCACGTCGGGACGGGCATCATGAACATCTCGCCCCGGGTCAACCACCCGGTGCGCTGCGCCGAGCGGGTCACCATGCTCGACCACGTCTTCGAGGGCCGGTTCGAGTGGGGGACCGGCCGGGGTGCCGGCAGCCACGAGATCGCCGCCTTCAACATCCTGGACAAGAACTCGACCAAGGCGGAGTGGAACGAGGTCATCCGCCAGATCCCTCGCATGTGGGAGGAGCAGGACTACATCTACGAAGGGGAGAGCTTCACCGTCCCCTTCCCCCACAACATCCTGCCCAAGCCGTACAAGCGCCAGGGCCATCCGCCGATCTGGGTCGGGTGCGGCAATCCGGGGACCTTCACGCAGGCCGGCGAGCTCGGCATCGGGGCCATCGCCTTCAACTTCGAGCCGATCTTCAACCTCCGGGGACGGATCGAGGCCTACAAAGAGGGCATCGCCAACTGCACCGAGCCGCTGGGCCAGTTCATGAACGACAACGTGATGATGACGAACGCGGTCATCTGTCTCAGTGACCGGAAGAAGGCCCGCCAGGTCGCCCTGCGCCACGGCCGCGGCTATCTCTACTCCTTGGTGTGCAACTACCACGACACCATTCCTCACGAGGAGGGTGTCCCGGTCTGGCCCGAGCGCCCGCACACCATCTCCGACGAGAGCATGCTCGACCACCTCATCGAAGGGGGCTGGCTGCTCTGCGGCGAGCCCGACGAGGTCGCCGAGCAGGTGGCCCGCTACCAGACCGTCGGCTGCGACCAGTTGGTCTTCGGCCTGCCATCCGATTCCTTCATGGAGGACGAGGTCCACGAGATGCTCGAGGTCTTCGGGACCAAGGTCATCCCCCAGTTCGACTCCGATCCTGTCCACTCGACCACCCGGTATCGCCAGACGGCGCAGCGCAAGTACAAGGAGCTCAACTTCCCCGTCCCCGACATCACCGTGGAGGAGCTCCCGACCAACGCCTTGATCCAGCTGGACGGGTCCCGGACCCTCTAGTCCGCAGCCAACGGGCGGAGCGGACGATCCTCGGGTTGGCCGACACCACCTGTCCGATTGGACGGGCTGACCCTCGAACCGCCACCCCACTCATCCCGAGGCCGGCTCCGGCCCGCCAAGGCAGGTGCCCTGCGGGTGACCGTACCAGTCGGGCGGGCACAACGGAGCGCCGGGGTGCAGACTGGCCGTGTGAAGGCGACCGCTGAGGTAACGCAATACGCGCGGAGTGGCGGCGTGCACATCGCATACCAGGTGGTGGGACACGGCCCGATCGATCTGGTCTTCTCGCCGTCACCGGTATCGAATCTGGAGGTGGGGTGGGAGTGGCCGCCGTTCGAGCGGTTCTTGCGCCGATTGGCGTCCTTTTCACGGTTGATCCTCTTCGACAAGCGGGGAACCGGGTTGTCAGATCGGGTCACCGAGGCGGCGACGCTCGAGGAGCGTATGGACGATGTGCGGGCGGTCATGGACGCCGCCAATTCCGAGCGTGCGGCTTTGTTCGGCTCCTCAGAGGGCGGCCCGATGGCGCTGCTGTTCGCAGCGACGTACCCGTCGCGGGTCTCTGAGCTGGTGCTCTACGGGTCCTACGCCAAGGCCATCAACAGCGGTGACTACCACTCCGGGGTTGATCTCGATCTGTTCGAGGCCGGGATGGAGGTCATGGCTCGGGATTGGGGGGACTGCGCCCTCATCGACGTGTTCTCGCCCAGCGTGCGCAACGACGAGGCATTCAGACGATGGTGGGGTCGCTATGAGCGGCAGTCGGCCAGCCCGGGCGCGGCGGTCGCAATCCAGCGCTTGAACGCCAAGCTGGATGTTCGGCCGATCCTACCGGCAGTTACCGTACCGACATTGGTCCTCTATCGGGCAGGTGAGTTCGTGGCCCATGTCGAGGGGAGCAAGTATCTGGCCGAGCACCTCGTCGGCGCCCAGTTCGAGGAGCTGGAGGGCGACGACTACCACCCCTATGTCGGGGACCAGGACGCCATCCTCGATCGGATCGAGGAGTTCCTCACCGGGACTCGGCGTCCGCCGGTCGACGACCGAGTGCTCGTAACACTGCTTTCCGTCGACACCGGTGACCAACTCCAGACCGACCGATCTGGTCCGGTTGTCGCCCAAGTCGAACGCTTCGGCGGTGACCTTTGTGGGGTGAACGGGAATGAGGTGTTGGCCGCCTTCGATGGACCGAGTAGGGCGATCGAGTGCGCGCTTGCCATCCGGGAAACGGTGTATGGCACCGACGAAGTTGTGCGCATCGGGCTACACATCGGTGAGATCGAACGGCGCAACGAGCAGGTGGCCGGGGCGGCGGTGGGTATCACGTCCCGCATACGAGCCTGCGCCGCGCCGGGAGAGATACTGGTCTCCCGCACGCTCTCCGATCTCCTCGCCGGCTCCCGACACCGCCTGGACCAAGCCGGCGAGTACGACCTCCACACCAGTGAGGACCCGTGGAAGCTGTTCTCCATCTCGGCCCGTTCCGATCCTCTGGTCTCTCGGGCGGGAGAGCCGACGAAGGCGGGGGTGTTCAGACGCGAAGGTGACGTGTGGCTGCTCACGTTCGGAACCCGCTCCGTTCGGGTCCTCGACTCCAAAGGCGTCGCCGACATAGCCGTGCTGCTGGCCAGCCCCGGTAGAGAGGTACACGTGGCGGAGCTGGTCGGCGCTTCGGGTCAGATGGGTGATCGATTGAGCGTCGATCAGCGGGTTGACGGCCGCGCCCTGATGGCGTACCGGGCCCGGCTCGCCGACCTGGACGAAGAACTCGACGACGCCGAGGCCATGAACGACCTCGAGCGGGCGCAACGAGCGGCCCACGAGCGAGACACCCTGCTCGAACAACTGTCCTCGGATCTGGGCCTCGGTGGTCGGGCCCGAGCCAGCGACGACTGGACAGAGCGGGCGCGGAAGGCCGTTCGGACCCGTATCGCCTCTGCTCTGAAGAAGGTCGAGGTGGAGCACCCGGGGCTCGGTCGGCACCTTCGCGCATCGATCAGGACCGGGGCGTTCTGCGTGTACGACCCACCCGAACCGGTCGTCTGGCACCTCTGAAGAAAAACATCGCGATCTCCGATATCGCGTCGCGACGGCTGTTCTCGCGCCTCATCTGACGAAGGCGGGCATGAAGTCCGCCCGAGTCAACAGGGAGACGAGAATGCCAGTCAACGAAGACACGCTCAATGAGCTCATCGGCCGCTTCGTCATCGACTTCGGCGCCGCCATGCACGCCGCCACCGTCGTCATCGGGGACAAGCTCGGGCTCTACAAGTCACTGGCCGCGGCGGGTCCGAGCACTGCGCAAGGCTTGGCCGAAGAGACGGGGTATGACGCTCGTTTGGTCGAGGAGTGGCTCAATGCCCAGTTCGTGAGCGGCTACTGCGAGTACGACTCCACGACGAGACGGTTCTCCCTCAGCGACGAACAGTCGGCGGTCCTGGCCGATGAGTCGACCCCGGCATTCCTGGCCGGAGCCATGACACTGGCCAGCTCGCTCTACAAGGACGAGGAACTGATCCGCGACGCGTTTCGCTCCGGCAAGGGGATGGACTGGCAGGTCCACACGGACGATCTGTTCTGCGGGGTCGAGCGGATGTACAAGCCCGGTTACCTTGCCAATCTGACATCTGCATGGATCCCGGCCTTGACCGATGTCGAGAAGCGGCTGCGCTCCAACGGGGCCCGGATCGCCGACATCGGTTGTGGCTATGGCGCATCGACCATCCTGTTGGCCACCGAATATCCGGACGCTGAGGTCACCGGGTTCGACAGTCACGAGGCGTCGATCGTTGCGGCCCGCCAACGGGCCGCCGATGCAGGAATGGCCGACCGGGTCCGATTCCAGGTGGCCTCGGCCCAGGACTACCCGGGCACCGGGTACGACCTGGTCTGTGTTCTGGACGCTCTCCACGACATGGGAGACCCGATCGGGGCTGCCCGTCACATCCGCGGCTCGCTCGCCGACGACGGGAGTTGGATGCTGGTCGAGCCCATTGCCGAGGATGGCTTGGAGAACAATGTCAACCCGGTGAGCCGGATCTACTACTCGGCGGCCGTTGGGATCTGCACCCCCGGTGCACAGGCCCAAGACGGTGGCTTCGCCCTTGGGAACCAGGTTCCCGACGATCGGTGGGCCGAGTTGCTCGGTGGAGCCGGATTCAGGCAGTTTCGCCGAGCCACGGTGACCCCGCTCAACCGGGTCTTCGAGGTGCGGCCGTAGTCCGGTCTCATGATGTGGCGGGTTGGACGCAACGCTGAGAGGAGACGCAGATGGGACCACTGGCCTACGACGACGGCGGGGATGGCGATCCCCACATGTTGTTCATGCACGGATGGTGCGGGGATCGGACTTTCTTCGCCCCCCAGTTCGATTACTTCGCGGCTGAGCACCGGGTGGTAAACGTCGATTTGCCCGGCCACGGCGCCAGCGCGGTGCCCGCCGACTACACCATCGAGGCGTTCGCCAACCAGGTGACGACCCTGACCAGACGAATCGGCCTCGGCCCGGTGATTGCCCTCGGCCACAGCCTGGGTGCAATGGTCGCGCTCGCCATCGCCGGTCAGACGCCCGAACTCGTCCATGCCGTCGTGCTGGTCGACCCGCCGCCGCTGAGCAAGGAGGTCTGGAAGGTCTTTGGCGCCGAGCTCGTGTCTTCCTTCGAGGGACCGGAGGGGGACGACGGCCGCCGTAGGTTCGTCGACCAGATGTTCCTGCCGACCGACGATGTCGACCGACGAGCTCAGATCACCGAGACCATGTGCGCCGTCCCGAACGACGTCGCCATTCCACTGGTGGAGGCGATGGCGGCATTCGACTCGGTATCGGTCATCCGCCGGTGCGAGCTACCGATCCTCGTGATCGGGTCCGCGGTGCCCACCAACGCCGCGGCGTTCCTTCTGGACGCCAATCCGACGATCACTCTCGGACAGACGGTCGGGGCCGGTCACTTCCACCAGCTCGAGGTACCTGAACAGGTGAACCCGATGATCGAACGCTTCCTGGCTACGGCAGCAACGGCATAGACCCGACCGTCATGACTACGGCCGGCGATGCCTTCAGCTCAGGGGCGTTCGAGCCCACCAGGTTCGGTGTCCGGACCGAGCTCGGCCGTCTCTCGGTCGAGAGCTCCGGCGTAGGCCCCCCGATCCTGGCCTGGCCGAGTCTGTTCTTCGGTGGCGTGACGCTACGTCCACAGGTGAGGGCTCTGGCCGGGACCAACCGGGTGTTGCTGATCGACCCGCCCGGCCACGGAAGGAGCGATCCGCCGAGGCGACGCTTCTCCCTCGACGACTGCGGCAGGGCAGCGTTGGATGTCCTCGACCACACGGGCAACGAGCGCTGTGCCTTCCTCGGCGCGTCGTGGGGCGGGCCGGTGGCGGTATCGGCGGCGTTGCGGTCACCGGAGCGGTTTCAGGGTCTGGTCCTCATGAACGGGCCCATGCATGGTTTCAGTCGTCGCAGGAGGATGCAGTTCTCGATACTGTCGCGCGTGTACGGACTGCTCGGGCCACAGGCCTTTCTCGTCCGATCGGTGACCGATGCTCAGCTGTCCGACGAGGTCCGTCGGGCGTCACCCGACAGCGAGAGGGCGCTCGCCGACAGCTTCCGGGCCGCCGACCGACGAACGATGGCGCCGGTGATTCGCGCCTGCCTGCTATCGATGCCCTCGCTCTACCCGCGGCTCGTCGAATTGAAGATGCCGACGCTGTTCCTGACCGGGGCCCTCGATACGATGATCGGGGTCGAACAGGCTCGCTCGGCGGCCGACGCGGTGGTGGGCAGTCGTTTCGAAGTGGTGCCCGGCTCGGCGCACCAGAGCGGCTTGGAAGCACCCGAGTTTGTCAACCGGGTGATCGGCGAGTTCCTGGGCGACTTGGGGCGAGCGGCGATCGCATCGACGCGGTCAGGTGAGGTTCGACGTCGCAGTCGCTGAGCCGGGAACCGGCCCCCACGCCTCGATGACCCCGTCGACGGTGGTGACGGCGGCGATGAGCGGGAAGGTCTGCTCCAGCACGGCGTCGGCGTAGTCGGCCGGTAGGCCGGCCACGGCATCGCGGGGGACGACGACCGAATAGCCGAGGTTGACCGCCTCGATGGCCAATCCCAGCAGGCCGAGGTTGACCGAGACCCCGGTGGCCACCACGGTCCGTACCCCCAGGCTGCGCAGCCAGGTGTCGAGCGAGGTGCCGGTGAAGGGCGAGACGCCGTGCAGCCGGGGCGAGACCATGTCGCCCGGCTCCGGCCCCAGCCCGTCGACCAGCTCGGTGGCAGGCGTGCCGGCCAGCAGGTGGTCGGGGTTGCGCACCATGGCCGCCACCAACTGGCAGTTGACCAACGACCCGGCCCGGTCGGCCCGGAACTCGGCCGTGCAGTGGACGACGGGCACGCCGTGGGCACGGGCCGCGGTCAGCAGCCGCACCGTGTTCGGGACCACCCCGACCTGGAGGGCGGCCTCGGCCAACTGGGGGAAGGAGGTCAAGTCGCCGATGACGCCACGCTGGATCTCCATGGTGAGCACCGCGCTGCCCGCCGGGGCGGCCACCTCGGCCAGGTCGATGGGCACCGCGGTCAGACGCCCGCCGCCGTGCGGGCACCTCCGGGGTCGGTCTCGACGGGTGCCTCGGCGATGATCTCTGAGGCCCACCGGTAGTCGGGCTTGCCGCTGGGCGATCGCAGGATGGACTCGACCACATGGAGCTGGCGGGGGACTTTGTACCCGGCGATGGCATCCCGGCAGTGGGCCTGGATGTCCTCGAGGCTGGGATGCCGGTCGGCCCGGGGCTGGATGATGGCCGCCACCTGCTGGCCCCAGCGGTCGTCGGGCGCCCCGACCACGATGGCGTCGTAGACATCGGGATGGGATCGGACGGCCGACTCGACCTCCTCGGGGAAGATCTTCTCGCCGCCCGAGTTGATGCAGACCGAACCGCGGCCGAGCAGGGTGACCGAGCCGTCCGCCTCCACCGTGGCGAAGTCGCCCGGCATCACGTAGCGCACGCCGTCGACGTGGATGAAGACCTCGGCCGTCTTGGCCGGATCGTTGTAGTAGCCGATCGGGATGTCACCGCTCCGGGCGATCTTCCCGATGACCCCCGACCCCGGTGTGACCGGCTTCAGATCCTCGTCGAAGACGACGGTGTTGCCGAGCACGGACACGGTCGGGCCGCTCTTCATGGCCGTGTTGTCCTTGCTCATGGTCACCATGCCGTTGTTGCCCGACTCCGACGACCCGACGGCGTCGACGATCACGATGTTCGGGAGGTGCCGGAAGAACTCGTCCTTGACCGGCGCCGAAAACAGGGCAGCGGAGGAGGTGATGGCCAGCAGGGAGGAGAGGTCGTAGGACCGGCCCGGTTCGTCGAGCGCTTCGACCAGCGGCTTGCCCATGGCATCGCCGGTGATCATGATCGAGTTGGCCCCCTCGGTCTCCACGAGCCGCCATACGGTGTCGGGGTCGAATTTCGGGACCAGGATGGTCCGGTTGCCGACGAAGCTCTGGCCCATGACCGACCACTGGGTGGCCCCGTGCATGAGCGGGGCGATGGGCAACAGGGTGACCTGGCCGCCCATCCCTTTCTCCACCATCTCCTCGGGCCGCTCGACCCGGGTGTTGGTATGGGGGTCGACTCCGCCACCCAGGGCGTAGAAGACGTCCTCGTGGCGCCACACCACCCCTTTGGGCAGGCCGGTCGTCCCGCCGGTATAGAGGACGTAGTGGTCGTCGTTGGACCGCGGGGCGAAGTCACGCTCGGGTCGGCCGGCGGCCATGGCCTCCTCGAAGGGGACCGTTCCCTCGGCCAACGGCACTCCTGACCCGTCCTCGATGCCGACCAGGAGTCGGAGCCCCGGCAGCTCGGGCAGGAGTTCGGCCACCTGCGGTCCGTACTGGGCCTGGTGCACCAGGGCCACCAAGTCGGCGTTGGCGAACAGGTACCGGAGCTCGTCCTTCACGTAGCGGTAATTGATGTTGATCCAGACCGCTCGCAGCTTGAACACGGCCCACGCCGTCTCCACCCACTCCACGCTGTTGAGCGAGTAGATGCCGACGTGGTCACCGGGCCCGACACCCTGGTCGGCGAGGAAGTGGGCCAGGCGGTTGGCCCGGTCCTCCATCTCGGCGAAGGTCCGGCGCTTCCCTGCGGCCAGCAGGTACTCCCGGTCGCCGAAGGCGTCCACGGCCGCCTCGAACAGGTCAGCGAGGTTGAACGTCATCGGCCAGTCAGTAGAACACGTTTCTGTTAGGGCGGCAAACAGGTGGGGCGCCTGGCGGACCGGCGCGCGAACGCGGTCGCACCCCGCCCGACCTGGTCAGTCGAGGGTGTCCGGGGCGGTGGCGATGACCGGGACCGACGGCGGGCCCTCGGCCGGATCCGGCACCTCCAGGCGGCCGGGACGGTCGGTCGCCGTCGAGCCGGACCGAGCGGCGACCTCGGCGACCGCTTCCCGGACCGATTGCGCCAGACCGGGCGCGTCGAGACCCAGCCGGGAGAGGATGCGGTCGGGCTTGTCCTGGGCGATGAAGGCGCGTGGGATGCCGAGCGAGACGACCGGGGGGGCGGTGCCGAGCGGGCAGCCGCGCCGCAGGGCCTCGGCCAGGTAGGTACCCGCACCCCCCTGGCGGATCCCGTCCTCGGCGGTGATCACCACGTCGTGGCGGGCCGCATCGGCGAGCATGGACGGGTCCGGATCGGAGACCACCCGGACGTCCCAGACGGTCACGTCCATCCCGTCCTCGGCCAGCGCCGCCGCCGCTTCCTCCGCCGCAACGAGCAGCTTGCCCACAGCCAGGATGCAGGCCGATCCGTCACCGGCCCGGACCCGGCGCGCCTTGAGGCCCGAACCCACTGCTCCGGGAGGCCTCCACGGCGCCGGGGTCTTCGGGAAGCGGATGATGGAGGGGCCTTGCAACTTCAGCGCCTCCTCCAGCATGACCTCGACCTCTTCGGCGGTGGACGGGGCGAACAGTGTGACGCCAGGGATGGAGAGGGCGAGGGCCATGTCCAGGACCCCGTGATGGCTGGGACCGTCGTCACCGGTGATACCGGCCCGGTCGAGCACCATCACGACCGGCAGGCCGTGCAGGCCGACATCGAGGTTCGCCTGGTCGAAGGCCCGGCTGAAGAACGTGGAGTACACCGCCACCACCGGGCGCATCCCGGCCATGGCCATGCCCGCCGCGGCGGTCACGGCGTGCTGCTCGGCAATGCCGACGTCGACGAACCGCTCCGGGAACCGCGCTTGGAACGGGAGGAGCCCGGTGGGCCCGGGCATGGCCGCGGTGATCGCCACGATGCGGGGGTCGGCCTCCGCTCGGCGCAGCAATGAACGGGTGAAGGCGTCGGTGAACGTCGTGACCGGCAGTTCGCCGGCCTCGTCGACGGCGATGTCCACCGGCCCGGACCTGCCGTTGTGCCCGGCCATCGAGGGCGCACGAACCGGGGGCGCGGGAACCGGGGCCGCGGGAACCGGGGGCGGCACCGCCGCTGGGGCGCTCACCTTGAAGTCGTGGAGCCGTTGGATGTCGTCGTCCTCGGCCGGCGCGTAGCCTCGACCCTTCTGGGTGATCAGGTGCACGACGATGGGCCCGCGCCACTCCGAGGCGTTGGCCAGGGCCTGCTCCACCCCGGGGATGTCGTGCCCATCGATCGGCCCGGCGTAGCGGATGCCCAGTGCCTCGAAGAAGGTGTGTGGGGTGACCACCTCGCGGAGCGCGCTGGTCAGACCGTGCACGCCGGAGTAGGCGAGGTCGCCGACGGCGGGAAGTTCGCGGATGAGGTGGCGGATGCGCTGGCGAGCCTGGATGTAGGCCGGGTTGAGTCGCAGATGGGTGAGGCTGAGGGAGAGCCGCGACACGGTCGGTGCGTACGATCGTCCGTTGTCGTTCAGCACGATCACCACCGGCTTGCCGGAGTGGCCGAGGTTGTTGAGGGCCTCGTAGGCCATGCCCCCGGTCAACGCGCCGTCGCCGACCACGGCCACCACCCGCCGATTGAGCCCCTGGAGCTCGAAGGCGCTGGCCAGCCCGTGGGCATAGCTCAGGATGGTCGAGGCGTGGCTGTTCTCCACCCAGTCGTGCTCGGACTCGGCCCGGTTGGGATAGCCCGATAACCCGCCGCCCTGGCGTAGGTTCGAGAATGCGTCCCGTCGGCCGGTGACCAGCTTGTGCACGTAGGCCTGGTGCCCGGTGTCCCACAGGAGGACGTCGCGCGGCGAGTCGAAGGTTCGGTGAACGGCGAGGGTGAGCTCGACCACGCCCAGGTTGGATCCGAGATGGCCCCCGGTGGCGGTCACGGCATCGACGATGAAGGCCCGTATCTCCTCCGACAGGGTGGTCAGCTCCTCCGGAGTGAGCGTGCGCAGGTCGGCGGGGCTGTCGATGTGTTCGAGGATCATGGGAAGGTTGGCCTTTCGGCTCAGGCTACCAGCGAGCGGCCGAATAGCTCGGCTGACCGGCCCGCCCCGCCCGGCCTCCGACGATCCTCGTCGCCTGCGTCGGCATCCCGATTCGGGTCGGGCCTGTCAGGCACAATGGTCGGGCAATTGCCTGTGCCCGCCGAGTTCCGGGCCCATCCGAGGGAGGACCGATGCAAGCCGAAGTCAAAGGGAGCACCCTTCCGTTGTTGGAGATGGTTCTCGAGCCGGGGGAGTCGGTCATCTCCGCCCACGGCGAGCTCTCGTGGATGTCAGCCAATGTCCAGCTCACCCAGACCACCAACGCCGGCGGGCAGAAGGGCATCATGAGCGGTCTCAAGCGGGCCGTCGGCGGGGGCGGGATCTTCCTGACCAAGTACGAGGCCCAGGGTGGCCAGGGGATGGTCGCCTTCGGGGCCAAGTTGCCCGGGCGCATCTTCCCGGTCACCGTCCAGCAGGGACAGGGCTATCTGGTCCATCGCCACGGCTGGGTCTGCGGCACCGATGGGATCGTCCCCACCACCGGAATGCAGCAAACGTTCCGGGGCGGGATGTACGGCGGTGACGGGTTCATCCTCCAGCGCCTGGAGGGCCAGGGTCAGGCATGGATCGAGCTGTCCGGGGAGATCACCACCTACGAACTGGCCGCCGGGCAGACGATGCTGGTCCATCCGGGTCACGTCGGGTTGTTCGAAGACCGGGTCAGCTTCACCATCACCCGTCTCCAAGGCATCAAGAACATGGCCTTCGGCGGCGACGGGTTCCACCTCGTGGCCTTGACCGGCCCGGGGAACATCTGGCTCCAGTCCATGCCCGTCCCCGTGCTCGCCCAGGCCATCGCCCCCTATCTGCCCGGCTCGGACGACCATCCCGCCGCCGACGCCGGCATCGGCGGCGTGCTCGGCGGGATCATCGGGAAGAACCTCTGATGGCGGGCTGAGCGCCGCCGGAATCGCGCCCGCGGTCGAGGCCGGCCGGGGATTGACCCGCTTTGCTCCCCGGCCCGCCGGCTCAGCGGGCGTTGGCCAAGAACGACTTGCGGTCCACGACCACCCGGATGAGCTTTCCCGCCGCCACCAGGCCGGCGCTCTCGGACACCGACAGGGTGAAGACGAGGCGGCGACCCTCGATCCGGTCGAGGGTCGCTTCGGCCCAGACCGTTGCCCCGATACTCACCGGGACCAGATGGTCGAATTGCACCCGTTTGGCCACCGACGTGGAGCTCTCCGGCAGCTCGTCGTCGATGGCTTTGCAGCTCGCCTCCTCGCACAGCGCGATGAGACGGGGCGTGGCCAGCACCGGCACCGAGCCCGTGCTCAGGGCCTCGGCGGTGTCGGCCTCGGTCACCTGCATCTGGCAACGGGCAGACAGGCCGGTCCGGGGAGCCACGCCGGTACGATACGTGACACAGCACGCGCCGGCCAGAGCGCCGTGCCGCGCCGCGAGGGAGGCCGTTGTGATCGAAAATAACGTGCTCGAGCGGGTCCTGTCCGGCGCGCTCCAGCGCGGCGGCGACTTCGCCGAGGTCTTCGCCGAGGACCGGTCGACCTCGTCCGCCCTGCTGGACGACGGCCGGGTCGAGGAACTGTCCTCCGGGCGGGAACGGGGTGCGGGGATCCGGGTGGTGGTCGGGGAGACCACCGGCTTCGCCCATACCGCCGACCTCTCCGAAGCCGGCCTCCTGCGGGCGGCCGAGGCGGCGTCAGCCGTCGCCCGCGGTGGCGGCGGTGGGACCCGCACCGTGGCCCTGGAGGCGGGGACCGGCGGGGCCCTCGACACCACCGATGACAGGACGGCCGACCGGACCGCCGATCGGAAGGTCGGTTCGAAGGGCGAAACCTTGGAGCTGCTGCGCCGGGCGGACGATGCCGCCCGGTCGTCGGGGGATGCCGTCTCCCAGGTGCAGGCGGCCTGTGGGGGGTCCCGGCGCCGGGTGCTCATCGCCAACTCGGAGGGCCTGCTGGCCCGGGACGAGCAAGCGCGCACCCGCTTTTCGGTGTCCTGTGTGGCCACCGGTGACACCGGCCTGCAGACCGGGTTCGAGTCGGCCGCCCGCACCCTCGGGTTCGAGCTCTTCGACGAGGTCTCGGTGGAGGAGCTGGCCACCCTGGCCGCCCGCCGGGCGCTGGCCAAGCTCACCGCCCGCCCCGCCCCCTCGGGCGAGGTGCCCGTGGTGCTGGCCGGGGGGAGCGGCGGCATCCTGTTCCACGAGGCCTGCGGCCACGGGCTCGAGGCCGACCACATCGTGAAGGACGCCTCCGTCTACACCGGCAAGGTCGGGCAGGTGGTGGCCAGCCCCCTCGTGACCCTGGTCGACGACGGCACCGTGGGCTCCGAGTGGGGGACCTACGCGGTCGACGACGAAGGTCGCGCGGCTCAGCGCAACGTGCTCATCGAGGAAGGGGTGCTGACCGATTACCTGTGGGACTACCTGCGGGCCCGAAGGGAGGGGCGGGCGTCGTCGGGAAACGGTCGGCGGCAGACCTACCAGCACCTGCCGATGGTGCGGATGACCAATACCTTCCTCCTGCCCGGCACCGAGGATCCCGACGAGCTCGTGGCTCAGACCCCGAGGGGGGTCTACGTGGCCAAGCTCGGCGGCGGCCAGGTCAACACCACCACCGGCGACTTCGTGTTCGGTACCACCGAGGCCTACCTCATCGAAGACGGCCGGCTCACCGAACCGCTGCGTGATGCCAACCTCATCGGCAACGGTCCCGAGGTCCTGCGACGGATCGACGCCGTCGCCACCGACTTCGCCATGACGCCGGGAACCTGCGGGAAGGACGGCCAGAGCGTCCCGGTGGGTTGCGGGCAGGCCACGCTGCGGGTCACGGGCGTGACGATCGGGGGGACTGCCGAGTGACCGCCACCGACGCCCCCACCGACACCCACACCGCCACCGACACCGGCACCGGCACCGCCGGTCGGGTGGACCGGGCCGCGGGCGCCAGCGACGACCTGCTCGACCTGGCCGGCCGGGTGGCCGGGTGGGCTCGGACCGGCGAGGAGATCGAGGTCTACGTGGCCCGGGGTGACGAGACCGAAATACGCGCCTACGACGGCGAGGTCGAGTCGCTGACCTCGGCCACCTCGGCGGGGATCGGCATACGGGTGGTCACCGACCACCGGCTCGGTTTCGCCTGGGCCGGATCCCTCGATGGTTCGGTTCCCGAGGAGACACTGGCCGAGGCGCGGGACAACGCCGTCTTCGCCACCCCCGACGAGCACGTCGGACTGGCCGCACCCGACGGGGTGGCCGCCGCCGTCCTCGACCTGTGGGACGACCAGCTGGGCTCGGTGCCCACCACCGACAAGGTCGAGCTGGCCCTCGGCCTCGAAGCCGCCGCCCGGGCCGCTGACCCGCGCATCCGCCAGGTGGATCACGCCGACTACGGCGACGGTTCCGTCGAGGTGGCCCTGGTCTCGACCACGGGGATCCGAGCGTCGAGCCGCAAGACGTCGAGCTACTTGTCGGTCGGGGTCATCGCCGGTGAGGGCGATGCCAGCCAGACCGGGAGCGGCTTCAGCGTCGGACGTGGCTTCGACGGCCTCGACTCGGACAAGGCAGTCGGCGATGCGGCCACCCGGGCGGTACGCATGCTCGGGGCCACCAAGGGTCCATCCCAGCGCACGACCGTGGTCTTCGACCGCCGGGTCGCCACCACGCTCCTGTCGGTGGTCTCCTCCGCCCTTTCCGGCGAGGCCGTGATCAAGGGCCGCTCGTTCTTCGCCGGCCGGATCGGCGAGTTGGTCGGCGATGCCGCCCTGACGCTGGTGGACGACCCCACCGACCGGCGCGCCTACGGCGCGTCCGCCTATGACGCCGAGGGGCTCGCCTGCCGACGCAACGTGCTCATCGACGGTGGCGTCCTGCGGGCGTTCCTCTATGACACGGTGTCGGCCTCGCGGGCGGGCGTGTCGTCGACCGGCTCCGCCGTCCGCGGCGGGTTCAGCGGCACGCCCGGCCCGGGCTGCCGGGCCCTCACCCTGGCTCCCGGTCGGGAGGGCTACGACGAGGAAGGCGTCCTGGCCATGGTCGGCGACGGGCTCCTCGTGCAGTCCCTCACCGGGGTCCACTCGGGGGTGAACCCGATCAGTGGCGACTTCTCGGTCGGCGCCGAAGGTCTGATGGTCCGCGACGGCCGGCTGGCCGAGCCGGTCCGCGAGATCACGGTGGCCTCGACACTGCAACGCATGCTGCAGTCGGTGGTGGCCATCGGGGCCGACGTCGAATGGCTCCCGGGGATCGCCGCCGGCCAGACGCTGGCCGTCGGCGACATGCACATCAGCGGCGTCTGAGCACCCGACGGGTGGGGGAGCCGACGGTGGGGGATCAGCCGCCCTTGGTGTCGGCCGTGGCCCGGCTGCAGGCGGCGAGGGCGTTGGGCGACGACGTGTAGAAGATCGACCCGGTGATGGCCAAGCTGTATGGCCCCGCCGTCCCTGGCGTCGGCGAGCCGCCAGTCCAGAGGGGGGCGGCGCCGGGGGCCGGGCCGGCGGCCGCGCTCGAGCCGGTGCTCCCGGCCGAGCTTCCGGCCGATCCGCCGGCCGAACTGCTGGTGGCCGAGGTTGCCCCAAAGGACAGCTTGAACGTCTGGATGACGAACAGACGGGGGAAGTTGTCGAGGCCGTTGACGAACGCCAGCACCTGGCTGTAGGTCCCGGTGACCCCCACGGTGGTGGGCACCGGTGTGACGCCGGTGCCACCAGGTGTTCCGGCACTCGCGCTTCCGCCGCTGGCCGAAGGCGTGGTGGTCGCCGTGGTGGCGGCCGCGCCCGTGGTCGAGGTGGCCGGGGCGAAGCCGCTGAACTGGGTCAAGGTCACCCCGGAGCTGGCCGTGAGCGCGTTGAACTGGCTCTCGAACGAGGACTCCTCGGCATCGATGTCGGTCGGGTTCTGGACACTGGGGATCTGCGTGCTGATCTTCTGGAGGTCGGCGCAGCTGCTCGAGAGCCGCTGCTGCTCGGTCCGGAGCGCGGCCAGCTTCCCCTGGAGCGCGGTCTGCTGGGTCTGCAGTTGGGTCTCCTGGGCCTGCAGATTGGACAGCTTGGTGTTCTGGGGCGAGATCAGCGCCACCCACACCACCAGGATCACGACGAGTGTGCCGGCTCCGATGAACAGGGGCACTCGGTATTCGCGGACGGTGTTCACTTGAGGCTCCCATTCTTGGACAAGCTCGCATTGGGGGTGATGGAGACGGTGAACGGGAAGGATATGGTCGAGTCCGGGTTCACCGAGGTGGCCCCCTGCAGCGGATTGGCGAACAGCTGCGAGCTGGCGACGGCGTTGATCCACGCCGCCGAGATGGACAGGCTCGGACCCGGCCCCGTGACTCCCAGTTGAACCGTGCCGATGGCCGCCGACGTCGTGCTGTTCGATGCACTGCTTGCAGCGGTGCTGCTCGAGGCGGCAGTGGTCGGCGACGACGACGACGATGCCGTGCCGGTGGCCGACGACCCGGTGGTTGCGGTGGCCGCCCCGTCGAACGACTTCACCTGCGCCCCGGATGGCGTGATCGAGATCAGATTGTTGAGAACGAGGGGCCAGTCGATGGCGGAGTTGAGGACCGAGGCCCGACGGGCGAGCCCGGCGGTGTAGGCCTGGTTGGCCGCCACGACGGCGTCGTACTTGGGAATCTGTGCATTCAGCGAGTTGATATTGGTCTGCAGGCTGCTCACGTTGTTCTGGGCGTTGTGCACCTGGAGGAGCTTCCACATCCCGAACGCCACCAGGAGGATGACCACTGCGGCACAGCCGAGCAGGGTCCTCTCCCGGATGCGCTTGAGGCGCGCCCGTTGCACCACTTCGGGCGGGAGCAGATTGAACTTCTTGACTGCCTTGTCGGGTTCGGGCAGGGCCAGGCCGATGGGTGTGGCGAGCAGAGGCCGGACCTCTTCGACCTGCGCATCACTGAGGTCGAGCTTCGACGTGTTCAGGCGGGCGAGCGGTGAGACGGTCAGAACCGACAAGCCCGTTTGGGCTTCGAGCATGGGGACCAGACCGTGCAGCGCGGAACCGCCGCCGGTGACGAGGACCTTGGCCACCGGTGCCCTCCCCGGCAGGGAGGCGAAGTACTGGATCGAGTTCTTGATCTCGCCGACCAGCTCAACCATGCTCGACTGGGCGGCGCGCTCGGCCGACTGGAGCTGGGTGTTGTCCTCGCCGATGCGCCGCTTCATCCCCTCGGCGTCGTAGGCGGGAACGTCGAGGGCCCCGGATATGGCCGCAGTCGTGCTGTTGCCGCCGGAACCGATGGTGCGGACGAACTGAGGCCGTCCCTGCTGGTGGACCACGACGACCGTCAGGCCGGCCCCGACCGACACGATGGCCTCTGGCTGGTCGGTCTGGTCGCGGTCGCCGATGGCCCTGACGAGCGCGGATGAGATCAGGTCGACGCCTGAGACGGTCAGACCGGCCTTGTCGACCGCCTCGATGACCCCGTTGACCAAGTCGGCATGGGCGGCGGCAACCAGCACCCGCCGCATCTTGTCGCCCTCCGGTGAGGTGTAGTCGGTGAGGACCTGCGACGAGAGGATGGTCTGCTCGGGCGGGAACGGGATGACCTCCTCCGACTGGAAGCGCACGGCGCTGTCCACCTCGTTGTCGGGGACGAAAGGCAGGTCGATCTCCCGGGTGATGGCCCGAAGCCCGGCGATGCCAACGATGACCGATGAGCTCGAGAAGTGTCCGTTGGCCCACAGTCGCCGGAGGGCCTCGGTGACGGCCGCGCCGTCTTGGATCTCGCCATCGACGATCGAGCCGGGTGGTAGGCCCACCTGCCCATAGGTGAGCAGTACCGGGCGCGAGGAGCTCACGTCGAGCTCGGCAGCGCGAACTGCGCTGGTGCCTATATCGAGACCTACGACAAGCTGAGCCATGTTCTCGCTCCTCGGACACAACCAGCCCTGGTCACTGTGCTCACCCTGGTGCTCCGGTCCCCTTGGTGATCGTCAACGAAGACGACCGTTCTCTCTCCGGTGCGATTGCACCAGTCCGTCGGAGGATCTATCGGATCGAAGGGGAGCGACCTTGAGGCATGTCTGGGCAAGAACGGACTGGGAGATCGCGGCGGGGTGGCACCGGGGCCTGCCGCAAGCCAGCTCGGACCAGCGGCGATCGGAAAGTTAGATGACGGTCGCTATTCGAGCGTCCGCCATTCGACCGTTCACTTATTCGACCGTCCGCAAATTGACGGCCGTAACCGATCACCCGATGCTGGTCGCGAATTGGCCGGTCTGGAGGATGCCCTTGCGCTCGAGGAGCACCTTGAGGTCATGCGGGTTGGTGGCCGTGTTCATGGCCTCGGCCAGGTCGATCGTTCCCTGTTGGATGAGATTGGCCAGGGACTGGTCGAACGTGCACATCCCGTAGTACTCGCCGTCGGCCACAATGCCTTCGATGTCGCCGGTGAGCAGTGGATCGAGGACCGCCGCCTGGATCCGGCCGTTGACCACGAGGACCTCGAGCGCGGGGACGCGGCTCTTCGTGTCCGCCGTGGGTATCAACCGCTGGCAGATGATGCCCTTCAGCGACCCCGCCAGGCTGACCCGGACCTGGGACTGCTGGTGGGGTGGGAAGAAGTCGACGATCCGGTTGACCGTCTCGGTGGCGTTGATCGTGTGGAGGGTGGAAAACACCAGGTGACCGGTCTCTGCGGCCGTCAGAGCAGCCGACACCGTCTCCATGTCGCGCATCTCGCCGACGAGGATGACATCGGGGTCCTGGCGCAGGACCACACGCATCGCCGATCCGAAAGAGTCGGTGTCGAACCCGATCTCCCGCTGGTCGATGGCGGCCAGGTCATCGGTGTGGAGGTACTCCACCGGGTCCTCGATGGTGACGATGTGACACATGCGGTTGTGGTTGATGTGATCGACCATGGCGGCCAGTGTGGTCGTCTTGCCTGATCCGGTCGGGCCGGTCACCAGCACCAGCCCCCGCATCTCGTTGGCCAGCGAGGTGACCGCTTCGGGGAGCCCGAGCTCGGCGACGGTGGAGGCACTGGGCTTCACCCGGCGCATGGCCAGCGCCACCGTGGAGCGCTGGTAGTAGGCATTGACCCGGAACCTGCCGGTGCCGCCGAGGCTGTAGGCGAAGTCGACTTCGTGGTGCTGGCGGAACGTCTCGAGCGCCGAGGGGGACATGATGGACTCGGCGATCTGCATGGTGTCGTCGGCGGTGAACTCCGGCACATGGTCCACGGTCCGGAGCGCGCCGGCGATGCGCATCCTGGCCCGCGCCCCGGCCTTGAGGTGAAGGTCGGAGCCGTCCAGGTTCGCGAGGAGTTGCAGGAGTTGGTCGAGGTCGCCCTGGTCCACAGCGAGCCATTGTACGGGCCGGGTCGCGCAATTGGCGAGGTTTGTTTCGAATCGGTCGTACATTCAGGCACGATGCCGGGCACGACCGGCGCCCGGAGGCGGCCCGAGACGCTGGCTAGGTGGTGGCCGATTCCTTGGCCCCGGACGACGACCCGTTCCCTGACGACGGGCCGTTCCCCGACGACGGGCCGTTCCCTGATGACGGTCCCTTGCCTGATGACGGGCTGGCGGGAGAGGGTGTCGATGCCGGCTCACTCTTCGATGGCGTGCTCGTGGCCGGCGTGGCAGGAGCCGATGTGTCACCGGCGCCCGAGCCGCCTTCCCCGCCGTCGGACCCGGCACCGTCCGACGTCGTGCTGCTGGTTCCGTCGCCGACCTTGGCCACAGGTGCCGTCCGGCTGTCGTTCTTGTAGAAGCCGCTCCCCTTGAACACGATCCCCACGCTGCCGAAGACCTTCCGCACCGGCGAGCCGCAGGTGGGGCAGTTCTCGAGTGGATCGTCGTGGAACGACTGCACGACGTCGAAGTTCCGGTCACAGGTGTCGCAGTGGTACTCGTAGGTCGGCAAGTGGGGGAATCCTCTCGGCTCCGTCGTGGCTGTTAGCAGTCTACCCGAGAGAGTGCCAATAGCCTCCGGAACCCCTGGTCTCCCGTAGACTGTGGGCCGTGATCCTCCGGCCGGCCCATGACTGACCGCGGCCTCAGCCACCTGGACCCGTTTGGCGGTACCCGGATGGTCGACGTCTCGCCCAAGGAGGCGACCCATCGCCGGGCCCTGGCCCGCTGCCGGGTGACCATGCTGCCCGAGACCACCGCCAAGGTGGCCAACAACGCCATTACCAAGGGCGATGTCCTGGCCGCGGCCCGGGTCGCCGGTATCCAGGCGGCCAAGAGGACAGCCGAACTGATCCCGATGTGCCATCCGCTCCTGGTGGGAGCCGTACACGTGGACTTCACCATCGGCGACGACTTCGTGGAGGTCGAGTCCAAGGTGGAGGCGGTCGATCGCACCGGCGTGGAAATGGAGGCCATGACCGCCTGTGCCGTGGCCGCCCTCACCGTCTATGACATGTGCAAGACCACGGATCGGACGATGAGCATCGGTCAGCTGATGCTGTGGGAGAAGACCGGGGGAAGCTCCGGCGTCTGGAAGCGGCCGGCGGTTCTCTAGCGGTCGCCGCCCCTCGACCGGCGGAAGGTGAACTGCTTCTGCCAGAACGTCTTCTTGGACTTGGTACTGGCGAAGAAGTCGGAGCCGGCGGCCCTCCCGCTCGGGTGGCTGTCGGACGGCTCGGACCCCTGGGCCGTGCCAGGGCCGGCCGCCGGAATCGCAGGTGCTACCACGGTGTCGCCCGTCGGACGGGAGGCCAGGATGTCGTTGACCATGGCCGCCGACGCGGCGAAGTCGTTGCGCGGGGGGCCGTCCGGGACCGTCTGGGGGGGAGTATCGACTTCTGACGAGGGTCCGGGCTGGATCGCCACTATGCGACGGTCCGCGGACTTCATTCGGGTTGAGACCGGGTTCGTGTTCATGGCGTTTACGAGGAACCTCTCCGCTGTTCCGAGCGACCTCCCGATGGATGCCGATCCATGGTGAAGCGGCTCCGGACTTGCCAGGAATTGGTCATCGTGCTCAGGTCGAATTCGGGTCATCGACCGGATCGGTCGGATTCTTGAACCCGAGAGCGCAATTCGAGCGCAATCCCGCTGCGCCGATACCACCCTTTGTCGAGGTGATTCAGGATGGGATCAGGCGGAACGTAACCACCTGATCAAACTTCGAAGTGCCCTGATCAGCCGCGAACTGGCCCGATCAGCCGCGATCTGGCGCGATCAGCCGCGAACGGCGGAGCGGAGGTCCCGCAACGACAACTCCGATGTGGCCTCGCCCCCGCATTGCGAGCAATGCTCGACGTGGCGCCAACTCCGAAGGAGACGGGTCCCTTCCGGGTTCAGGAGCACCACGAAGGACTCGGATAAGGGATCGACTTCGACGCCGTAGCAGGCCTGCCATTCGGTGGAGGCCGGTGCCGCATGATGGTTGGATCCCTTCACCACCCTACGGAAGCGGGAGTTCTCCATATCGATGATCCAGGTGCTATGGCAGGACTCGATGATGATCTCTTCCACGGGCCCCAGTATCCCACGAATTGATGAGGCGGAAACCTTTTCCCCCATGTCGGTTGGGTGACATTTATCGCGGGCCAGGGGCCTGAATTCCGGGCCTGGCTGTCCCTGTCCCTGGTCGGGCGGCCCATCCGGGTCCCGGGTCGGGCCGCCGCCGGGGCTCTGCTTCCCTTTCCGTTGTCTAGAGGCTCACGACTGCCCCTATCGCAGTGAAGATCATCCAATCAAACGATATTCGTTGCCGGTATCCGAACGTCGACGGTGGTTCCGGCACCGGGTGCCGAGTGGACGGTGAAGCGGGCGCCGATCAGGTGGGCCCGCTCGACCATGCCCGGGAGGCCGAAGGAACCGGAGGCCTCTCGTGACCGACCGTCGGAGACGTCGAACCCGGCGCCGTCATCCTTGATCAGCAGTCGGATCGTCCCCGACTCGAAGTCCAGTCCCACCGCGACGCGGCGCGCCGCGGCATGGCGCTCGACGTTGGAGAGGGCCTCCTGGGCGATCCGGAAGAGGGACAACTCCGCCGCCGGAGTCAGCCGTTGCTCCGTCCCGGTGACCCCGAACGAGGTCTCGAACCCCTGGCGGCTGCCCGCCTCGACGACCAGCTGGTTGATGGAGGCCACCAGCCCCAGATCGTCGAGGATGGAGGGCCGCAGTCCTTGGGCGATGGACCGCAGCTCTTTGATGGCACTTTCCACCAGGGTGCGGAGTTCCGCCACCGGCCGATGACCGCCGCTGGCGCTCGGGGGAAGGGACCCGAGGCGGTCGATCTGGCGGCACAGGTGGATGAGGGATTGGACGGGACCGTCGTGCAGCTCCTGGGCGATGTGGCGGCGTTCTTCCTCCTGCCCGAGGACGACCCGTGCCGCATACGCTTCCATCAGGTCGTGGCGACGCGTCTCGGTGGTCACATCCTCGAAGACCACCTGCATCCGCCGGTCGTCCGCCGACCTCCCCATCGTGGTCACAGCCGGCCGGTAGAGCACCATCTGTCCGTCGACTTCGAAGGGAACCGGCTCGACCCGGTCCGAAACTGACGGGTCGGTGCCGTCATCGTCAGCTGCCGGACCGGCGATCAAGCGGGTCAGCACCTCCGCCGCGGCACCGGCGCCGATCATGTCCACCAGACGAACCGGGCTGGGCCCGGCCGACCCGTCCCCGAAGGCGCGCTGCGCCGCAGCGTTGGACTCGACGACGTAGCCGTCGGCGTCCACGAAGAGGATGGGCGACTGGTTGGAGTCGAAGAGCTCGCGGTAGAGCGCCTCGGCACTCAGATGGGCCTCCCGGGCGGACTCCGCCATGCGCCGGGCCGCCCGCTCGGCAGAGACCCCCTGCCCGATGAGGAATGCCAGCGCATTCAAGAGCACCACCTGCAGGAGCTCTGCCCATGCCGCCACGAATTCGTGCCCATCCACATAGCCGATGAATCGCGGCACGGCGAGCACCGATACCCATGCCGCGGTGAACACCGCACCGCGCAGGCCGTAATGGAGGGCGGCGTAGACGACCGGGACGAGGAAGAGGGACAGGGTCGAGAACTCGACGGCCACCGAGGTCGTGTCGAGGTGGAACGAGACGACGGCGGCCAGCCTGACCAGGTAGAGCGCCAGCACGACGAATTGGAGCACCCAAAAGGCGGAGCTCGACCACGGCCGGTCGTTGGTAGGGGTGGGGCCCGATTCGGGTTCGGGCGGGGCGGGGGTCGCCTCCGGGACGGTCAGGTCGGGAACCGGGATGGGCTGCACCTCTTGGCCGATGGGCTGGCTACCTTCGGCGGGCTGTTCGGTGCGACCCGCCGCCACCCCACCCGCCGCCGCCCGACCGGCGGCCACCCGACCGGCGGCCACCCTGGTTCTCACGACGGGCCTGCGTCGTCGTGGGACGACCGGGAGAACAAGCTGTTGGCCAGGGCGTAGTGCACGAGCTCGGTCCGCGAGGTCGCTCCGATCTTCTCGAACACATGGTTGAGGTGGCCTTCGACGGTGCGGGGGCTGATACCCAGCCTCTGGGCGATGGCCTTGTTGGACATGCCGCGGGACACCAGGCGCACCACCTCCTGCTCCCGGGCCGTCAGCGGATGTGTCGAATCGTCAGGCGACCAAGCGGCGTCCTTCTCCCCGCGGCCCGACGGACCGGCGGTGGCCACCGTCGGGGTTTCGCAGGCGGCGCGGATGGAGCGAATCAGCTCCTCACCGGGTGCCGTCTTCAGCAGGTACCCGGCTACGCCGACGGCCAGGGCTGCCCTGACATAGGTCTGGTCGTCGTAGGCGCTGAGGATCAGGACGGCGGTGTCGGGATGCTCGCCCAGGATGCGGCGGGCCAGATCGATGCCGTTGACGTCGGGCAGTCGTATGTCGACCAAGACGACATCTGGTTGCAGGCTACCGATCACCTCCAGGGCCGATTCCCCGTCGGCTGCCTCGCCCACCACGGTGAACCCGGTGGCCTCGTCGAGGATGCGTCGGGTACCGGTCCGCAGGAGCTCGTGGTCGTCGACGACCACCACCCGGCGGGAGGTATCGCCTCCGTCGGTGGCATCTGGTGCTGGCCGAGGACCGTGTTGGCCCCTCGGCTCGGCGATGCTCATAGTCCAATCGTAGGGTCGTCATATGCCCGCGATGAAGGACACCACCATGCCGAGCACGAGGGCGGAGATCAACGGCGTGTCGAAGACCGGGTATCCGGGTCGCCGCGGAACCGGCCCACGTCGTCGCCCGCCCGCCGCCCACCGTGCTCCCTCCAGGCAGAGCAGGTAGGCCGCGAACCATGCGGCAATGCCGATGACGGCCGCGACCCACCCGAGCCCTCCGCACCAACATCCGGCGACCAGGAGGGCGCTGCGGCCGTAACCGAGCGGGTCCGAGCACTCCGGATCTCGAGCCCGGAGGAAGGACACAGCGGCAAAGGTGACAAAGGCGCCGATGGCCGCTCCGACGGCGATGTGCCAGGGCCCGTGCCATCCCGCGGCGACCAGGAGGACGACCAACGCCACCCCCGTGCCGATGGCCGCCAGCGACAGCGGGGCCCGCCTCCGACCGAACTCGATGAGGCTGATCGCCAGCATGGTGGCGAAGAGGGCGCAATAGGCGGCCGACACGAGACTCCCGCGCCAGCCCCAGGTGACCAGGGCGAAGCCGGCGCCGGTCCCCAGCTCCACCAGCGGATACCGGACGGAGATCGGTTCCCGGCAGGTGCGACAGCGTCCACCGAGGGCGACCCACGACGCCACCGGCACGTTCTCCCACCAGCGGAGCTGGGCGTGGCAGGCCGGGCAGAACGAGCGCGGCCCGGCGACGGAGAGGCGGCGGGGGACCCGGTAGACGACGACATTGAGGAAGGACCCGACGAGGAGACCGACGATGCCCGCCAGCAGCACCGTTGCCAGGAGATGCGGGGCTTCGCTGGATGTCATGACACCTATCCGAGGCTGATCGAGTGACAGGACCTGGCGTGTAACTGGGCGTCCGGGCCACGTCCTGGCCGGTCCCCCGGGTGGGTGACAGGGTGTTGGCGAACCGGTGGGGTGAGAGCCCAGTCAAGCAGATCGCCCCGCCGGGACCTGGCACATTCGCCGTTTGGGGCTGGCCAGGCCCAGCGGGTCCCTCGCCCATCCCGACCAGGCCCAGAGCCGCAGATTGGGGTTCAATCCGGAGCGCCTGTCTGCCGATGTTTAGCGTGATGGGCGACGCCGGTGCCGCGCGGGTCATGGCGGAAGAGAACGATCTGGAGTTCGTTGACCTCGACACCTACGGGGTCGATCCCGCCGCGGGCGCGCTCCTCCCCGCTTCGCTGTCCCGCGAGCACCACGTGGTCGTGCTCAAACGACGATTCGGAACGCCGGTGATCGCCACCGCCGACCCCTCGGATCGGAGTATCCAGACGACGTTGCGCGACACCATCGGCCGGGATTTCATCTCGGTGGTCGCCTCGCGGATCAGATCGCCGACTACCTCGAGCAGGTGTTCGGGTCACCGGAGGGTGCCGAGGCTCCGGGGAGCGAGCCGGATGGGGGGAGCAGCGACGCACCTTTCGGTGGCCTGCTGTCCGATCGCTCGGTGATGATCCCGCGGAGCTCCCGGAACCGGAGGCAGCCCGCCGAACGGCGTTCCGGCTTCGACCCCCTTCCGCTGACCGAGGAACGGTCGCCGAGTGGGCCGGATCTCTCGAGCGACGCGGGGATCGGGCTGCCCACGCTCGAGCCACCCCCTGGCCTTCCGAACCCGGAGACCGAATCGGCCGAGTCGCGTCCGGCCAGCTCCGACAAGCTGGCCGAACTGGCCCTCGCCGTCCCCGTCGTGGTGGACCCCGATGGTGTCGCCGAGGCGCCGGACACGGCGGCCGTGACCGAAGCCGGCTCGGACGAGCTGGCCGAAGCGGCCCTGACCGTCGCTCCGATCGCTCCCGCCGCCCCCGAGGAGCCGGAAGAGACCAGTGCCGAGTCGGCCGAGATTGCCGCCGATCTGGTCGCCGAGGCAGTCGCCACCTACCAGGAACAGCACAGTGAGGATGCTCGGTCCGAGACCGCCGAGGGTAGCGACTTTGCGGAGACCGCCCTGTTCCCGCCGCTGGCCAAGGCGCTGGTCGACGGCGGACGGGTCTCGCTGGAAGACATGAGAGGCGTGCTCGAGGAGCACGACAGAACCGGGGCGAGTGTCGCCCGCATCCTGACCGCGCAGAAGCTGGTCGATGAAGCGGACCTGATGTGGGGGATGGCCCAGGAGATGGGCCTCGATTTCGTAGACCTCGACGTCGTCGGGGTCGATTTCAACGAGATGGGCACGATTCCCGAGGCGACCGCACGGCACCACAACTTGATCGTCATCGGCAGTGAGGAGGGGACGCCGGTAGTGGCCGCCTCCAATCCCACCGACGTCTTCGCCATGGACGACCTGCGGACCATCATGGGCCGCAGTTTCAAGCTGGTGGTGGCCACTCGCTCGCAGATCGGCTCGTACATCGGCCGAGCCTTCAATACCGGTGCCGAAGCGGCCGACATGGCCGCCGAAGCGTCGCTTGGCTTCGACGGGCAGGTGGCTCCCGACGCGGGCGTCGACGACATCCAGGCCGTCACGGACGACGCGCCCATCGTCCGCTACGTCAACCTGCTCATCCTCCAGGCACTCAACGAGCGAGCTTCGGATATCCACGTCGAGCCCACCGGAGCCGAGCTCCGCATTCGTTACCGGATCGACGGCGTGCTCCACGACGTCTCCACCGCACCGCGCGCCATCGCCGCCGCCGTGACCACGCGCCTCAAGGTGATGGCGGACATGAACGTCGCCGAGCACCGCATCCCTCAGGACGGCCGGATTTCCCTCATCGGGGTAGCAAGGGAATCGATCTCCGCGCATTGCCACCTTGCCGACCATCCACGGCGAGAAGGTGGTGATGAGGGTACTCGACACATCGAGATGCTCGCGGTCCTCGGCTTCTCCAATCTGG
>CAVQAI010000020.1:0-6287 GCA_963710495.1 uncultured Acidimicrobiales bacterium | reverse complement strand
TCTTTTCCGTAGCCGGAGTGCTTGAAGCCACCGTGTGGCATCTCGGCGACGAGGGGGATGTGCGTGTTGATCCACACGCAGCCGAAATCCAACCGGGCGGACACTCGCAGCGCTCGGGCATGATCCTTGGTCCAGACCGATGATGCCAACCCGTATTCGACATCGTTCGCCAAGGTGACGGCCTCGTCTTCGTCGGTGAACCGCTGCACGGTGACAACCGGACCGAACACCTCGTTCTGCACGATCTCGTCGTTCTGGGCCAGACCCGAGACCACCGTGGGGGTGAAGAAGAACCCTTGCTCACCCGATCGTCTCCCGCCAGTGTTGACCTCAGCGTGGTCGGGCAGGCGCTCCATGAAGCCGCTCACCCGATGGAGCTGGTTTTCGCTGTTGAGCGGCCCGATGTCGGCGTCAGCGTCGTCGGGCCCTCCGAGCTTCCGTCGCTCGGCTGCTTCGGTCAGCGCGGCCACGAGGTCGTCGTGCATGGTGGTTTCGACGAGCACACGGGTGGCGGCGGTGCAGTCCTGTCCGGCGTTGAAGAACCCGGCCATGGCGATCCCCTCAGCGGTGCGCTCTACGTCAGCGTCGGCGAACACGATGACCGGGGCCTTGCCTCCGAGCTCGAGGTGCACTCTCTTGAGGTCTTCGGCCGCCGCGCGTGCGATCTCACGCCCCGCCCTGACACTGCCGGTGATCGACACCATGCGCGGAATCGGGCTCCCGAGCAGCGCGGCGCTCATGTCCGAGTTGTGGCCGCAGACAACGTTCAGGACACCCGGGGGAAAGAACTCACTGGCCAATTCGGCCAGGAAGACGGTGCTGGCCGGCGTGGTGTGCGCTGGCTTGAGCACTACCGTGTTCCCCGCTGCGATGGCTGGGGCGAACTTCCACACGGCCATCATCATGGGGTAGTTCCACGGCGTGATCTGGGCGCACACTCCGACTGGCTCGCGTCGGATGAAGGATGTGAACCCTTGCATGTACTCACCGGCCGAGCGACCCTCGAGCACGCGGCACGCGCCAGCGAAGAACCGGATCTGGTCCAAGGTGGGAGGGATCTCCTCTGACACGGTGACACCGCGTGGCTTGCCCGTGTTGCGGCACTCGATGTCAACGAGCTCGTCCGCGTGAGCTTCGAGGGCGTCAGCGAAGCGGAGGATTGCCCGGCTCCGCTCGGCCGGCGTCGTCACGGACCAGGACGCGAAGGCGTTTTGGGCGGTCCTGAATGCCTGCTCGACGTCTTCCGCCTGGGACCGAGGCGCGGTGGCATAGACCTCCCCGGTGACGGGGTCGACGAGGTCGTAGGTACGACCGTCCTTGGCTTCGAGGGCCGTGCCGTCGATGAAGTTCTTGATCGAGATGTGACTCACCGAGAATCCTCCTTGTTGGTTGGAAAGTGAGGTCGAACGGGGTGGTCGGCGGCTCGGCCTCACGCTGCGCCAGGGGTCCGCTCTTCGCAGGCCCAGGTGGCTCCGTGACTGTTGAGCAGATCGAGGAAGGGCTCGGCGGGCAAGGCCTCTGGGCCGATGACCCCCTGACCCTTCCACGTGCCGTTGTCGATGAGCTCGAGGGCGACGACGGGGTTCATGGCCGTCTGCCAGACGACCGCCTGAGAGTTGAACTCGCTCATGCACCACTGGTTGTCCGCGATGTGGTGGAGGTAGACCTCTCTAGGGCTGCCGTCCGTCCCCTTGCCGGTCACCCAAGTGCCGGCACAGGTGAGCCCGCTCATGCGGTCACCGATCGTTGCGGGGTCCGGAAGGCATGCCGCCACGACGTCCCTCGGTGAGACCATGGCGCTCCCGACCGCGACCGGGGTCGTCGAGTCCAGCCCGAGCTGGTGGATCGTCTTGAGCACGCCGATGAACTCGTCGCCGAGCCCATACTTGAACGTCACCCGTTGAGCATCGACCCAACGGGGAATCAGGAGCACCTCCTCATGTTCGACGTTCACGCACTCGACGGGGCCGATTCCCGCTGGGAAGACGAAGGTTTCAGGCTCACTGAACGGCTCGGTGGTGAACCAGTCCCGGCCTTTTTCCCAGACGATGGGCGGGTTCAGGCACTCCTCAATGGTGGTCCAGATGGAGAAAGTCGGGCAGAAGTCGTATCCCTCGACGACCAGATTGGCGCCGTCGCGCACCCCGATCTCGTCGATGGACGAGAACAGCTTGTCTGCCGCGTAACGGGCGAAGACGTCGGAAAGCCCAGGCTCGACCCCCATGCCGCAGAGGGCCAGGAGGCCCCGCTCGTTCCACTGGTTCGCTAGGGCGAACTGTTCGTCACCGAGCATCACGCCCGGGGTGTGGAAGGGGTCGGTCGGGTGGGGGTGAGAGAGCGACATCGCCATGTCGAGATAAGTCACTCCGGCGCTGAAGGCGGCCCGGAAGATCGGCATCACGAAGCGAGGGTCGACCGCGTTCAGCACGGTATCGATCCGTTCTGCCTTCACCAGGTCGACGATGTCGTCTTCGTTGCTGGCGTCGAGCTGGTATGCGGCGAATCGCTCGCCGGCGCCGGCCACGGCGTGCTTCGCTCGTTCCACGTCGTAGTCCGCCATGACGACCCGCTCGAAGAGTCCCCATTTGGCCGCCGTCCGGGCGACTGCCGTTCCCACTCCGCCGGCACCGACTACGAGCACGCGCATGATCGATCTCCTCCCGTCTCGGGCCACCGTGCGCTGTTGCACGAAGGGCCTCTTGGTCCAATTCTGAGGCGGGCGGTGATGGCCTACTAGGGCAAGAGGTCCCATGGGAGTCGGGCGTCCCGGGCCAAGGACTCGGCGGCACTGAGCGAGCGAGGCGTGTCCCCCTCGGGCTGATCGTGACTTAGGACCCTACGGGACCCCCGGGTACAGCCCGGAACATAGGTCCCATGACGACGACTGCCCGGGGGCGACCCCAGCCCGACGCTCGTGCTCGCCGCCATGTGACCGACGTGTTGAACCAGGTGGTGGCCAAGGATCCCGGAGACCGGGAGTTCCATCAGGCCGTCGGGGAAGTGTTTCGGTCCCTCGAGCCGGTGCTGACGCGGAACCCGCGCTATCTCGATGACAGGATCCTCGAAAGGCTCGTCGAGCCGGACCGGGTGATCAGCTTCGGCGTCAACTGGGTGGACGACAGGGGGCGGATCCACGTCAACCGCGGCTACCGGGTCCAGATGAGCAGCTCCATCGGGCCCTATAAGGGGGGTCTGCGCTTCCACCCGACAGTGAATCAGGGGGTGCTCAAGTTCCTGGCCTTTGAACAAACCATCAAGAACTCGCTCACCACGTTGCCCATGGGAGGGGCCAAGGGAGGGTCCGACTTCGACCCCAAGGGTCGCAGCGAGTCGGAGATCAGACGGTTCTGCCAGTCGTTCATGATGGAGTTGTACCCCTACATCGGCGAGTTCACCGACGTCCCCGCGGGGGACATCGGTGTCGGGGAGCGGGAGATCGGTTATCTCTTCGGCCAGTACAAGCGGATCGCCAAGCGGTTCGCAGGCTCGCTGACGGGCAAGGGGTTGAAGTGGGGGGGCTCGGCCATCCGCCAGGAGGCGACCGGCTACGGGTTGGTGTACTTTGCCCGGGAGATGTTGGCCGCTTGCGGTGACAGCTTCGAGGGCAAGACGTGTCTGATCTCGGGGAGCGGCAACGTGGCCCAATTCACGGCGGAGAAGCTCCTCCACGAGGGCGCCCGACCCGTCACCCTCTCGGATTCGGACGGCTTCGTGCACGATCCCGAAGGGATCGACCGCGAGAAGCTCGAATGGGTCAAGGAGCTCAAGAACGACCGACGAGGTCGGATCCACGAATACGCCGAGCGCTTCCCCGATGTCCGGTACGTGCCCCGAGCCGGTGGTGACGAGAACCCGTTGTGGAGCATCCCCGCGGACTGCGCATTCCCCTGCGCCACCCAGAACGAAGTCAGCGAGAAGGATGCCGAGAACTTGATCACGGGTGGGGTGCGACTGCTGGCCGAGGGAGCCAACATGCCGACGGTTCCTGTTGCAGTGGAGCGGTTGGTCGCAGCCGGCGTACTCTTCGCCCCGAGCAAGGCGGCGAATGCCGGCGGGGTGGCCGTCTCTGGCCTCGAGATGGCCCAGAACATGCAGCTGACCCAGTGGTCCTCCGAGGAGGTCGATCGCAAACTACAGCAGATCATCGAGCGGATCCACGGCACCGTGCGCCGCACGGCGGCGGAGTACGAGGAACCCGAGGACTACGTCCTCGGGGCCAACATCGCCGGATTCGTCAAGGTCGCCGACGCCATGCTCGACGAGAGCCCGATCTGAGATGACGACCACGGACGCACCACCCGTCGCCGGGGGACACCCCGCCGAAGAGAGCGTGGACAAGGGCCTCAAGTCCAATGCCCTCAGCCTGGTGTCCAACATCGTCATCGGCGTGGCCTCCACGGCGCCGGCCTACAGCTTGGCCGCCACCTTGGGCCTCATCGCCGTGGCCGTGGGCGTGCTGTCCCCGATGATCGTCGTGCTCGCCTTCATCCCCATGTTGTTCGTCTCCATCGGTTACAGCGAGCTGAACAAGGTGGATCCCGACTGCGGCACCACCTTCACCTGGGGCACCCGAACCTTCAACCCGTGGGTCGGCTGGTTGGGGGGGTGGGGCATCATCGCCTCCGACGTCCTGGTCATGGCCAGCCTGGCCCAGGTGACCGGCCAGTACACCTTCCTGCTCTTCGGGGCCGACGGCATCGGCAACAACCCGACCAGTGAGTGGGTGCTGCTGGTCGGCGTCCTGTTCATCGCTGTCTTGACCTACGTCTGCTACCGGGGCATCGAGCTGTCGGCCCGGGTCCAGCGCGTCCTGCTGAGCGTCGAGGTGGGCGCCTTAGCTCTCTTCGCCGTCGTGGCCCTCGTCCGGGTGGCCATCGGCCAGGCGCCGGCGAGCCACCTGACACCGAGTTGGGAGTGGTTCAACCCGTTCCACGGGCCCTCCTTCTCCAAGGTGATCGGCGGATTGCTGCTCATGTTGTTCATCTACTGGGGCTGGGACACTTCGGTGTCGATCAACGAGGAGACCGAGGACCGGACGCGGAATCCCGGCCTGGCCGCCATCATCTCGACCGTCCTGCTGCTGATCATGTACTTCGTGGTGACCTTCGCTGCGCAGGCCTTCGCCGGGGTGGGTACGAGCGGGATCGGCCTGGCCAACCCGGCCAACTACGGCAACATCTTCTCGGGGCTGGGCCACGCGGTGTTCGGCAATGCGTGGTACGGCAGCCTGGCCGTCAAGCTGCTGATCCTCATGATCATCAGCTCGGCCACCGCCTCGACCCAGACGACCATCCTGCCCACGGCTCGCACCACCCTGTCCATGGCGGTCTACAAGTCCATCCCCGACGCCTTCGGGCGTGTGCACAAGCGTTACCTCACCCCGACCGTCTCGACGGTGACAATGGGCGCGATCTCCATCGTGCTCTACATCGCCTTCAACCACCTGGCCGGTGGCTACTTGATCCCCGACGCGGTGACCGCCATCGGCATCTTCATCGCCTTCTACTACGGGCTGACCGGTTTCACCTGTGGCTGGTACTACCGCAAGAACCTCCGGCGGAGCCGTCGCGACCTGTGGATGAAGGGGATCCTGCCCGTCCTCGGCGGCCTGATGCTCTACTTCGCCATGATCTGGAGCATTTGGCAGGACTGGAACTACGACAACATGCAAGCTGCGAGCTACACCCACTGGCACCTGCCCTTCCCCCCGCACTCCGACGTGGGCGGTGTCTTCTTGATCGCGGCCGCGTCGATGCTGGTCGGCCTCGTGGCCATGATGTTGATGCGGTTCGCCAGCCCGGCCTTCTTCCGGGGCGAGACCCTGAACAGGACGACACCGACTTTGGTCCCCGAGGAGGGTGTTCCTGCGCCGACTCTCGAGGACACCACCTCGCCGGCGAGCCCGAAGGGCTGAAGAGTTTCGCCTGCTCACCCAGAGGTGGGCCGGCTAGTTCGACGCGTCGGCGGCGACCGCGGGCCCGGGCGCCGGGGTGGCGTACGGCCGAGAGGCGACGGCGTCGCCCGGAACGCGCCGCGGCCACTCAGAAGTTCCAGCGCTACTTGCGGGCGGTAGGTGCCAGCACCGACCCCAGCTTTGCCGTGTAAAGCGCCTACCCCGCGGTGGACCTGTTCATCGAGGGACTCCAGGCCGCCGGTGGCAACACCAGCGGACCGGCCCTGATCAAGGGCTTGGCCAGCGTGAAGAATTGGAACGAGGTTGGCTTGTTGGAATCCACACCTTCAGCCCTGGCGCAAAGGTCCCTGCGCCGAGTGGACCTCGGTTGACC
>CAVQAI010000019.1:0-14742 GCA_963710495.1 uncultured Acidimicrobiales bacterium | reverse complement strand
GTTCCTCCCGAGCTGTTCGGAGTACGCCATCGGCGCCATCGAGGCCCACGGCGCCGTCCGGGGCGCCGGTCTGGCCGCCCGCCGCCTGGCCCGCTGCCATCCCTGGGGCGGGCATGGGTCGACCCCGTGCCCGGTAGGGAGGTCCCATGCAGTCGCTGACCAAGGACATCGGCCGGATCTTCCAGCCCCTGCTCGATGCGTTCGGCGGGATCCTCGCCTTCTTCTACTCGATCATCCCGAACTACCCCATCGACGTCGCCCTGCTGACCATCGTCATCATGGCCCTGCTCACCCCGCTGACGGTGAAGAGCACCAAGAACATGGCGGCGATGCAGGCACGGGCGCCCGAGATGAAGAAGCTCCAGCAGAAGTACAAGGGCGACCGGGTCCAGCTAAACGAAGAAATGATGAAGCTCTACAAAGAGCACCATGTCAACCCGGCCTCCGGCCGCCTGCCACTCCTATTGCAGATGCCGGCCTTCTTCATTCTCTACAGCGAAATTCCGGGAATGACGAACACGGTTACCCACCCCGGTTACACGACGACGGTGGGCGGGCTGAAGGTCGTCCACCCCGCCACGGTGGTGGCCGAGCCCCGCTACATCCCCGTCCACAGCAAGATGTACGAAGACATCGTTGCTGCCCATGGCCAGCCGAATTCCTTTGGAATGAACTTCGCCGACAAGTTGCTGTCCCACCACAGCTCGGTCTGGGCCGCCATCCCATTTCTCCTGCTGGTGGTGGCCGCAGTCGGTCTGCAGTACTTGCAAATGTCTCGGCTCAACGCCCGAAATCCCCAGGCGGCGCAGGCCAATCCTCAGGCGGCCATGTTGCAGAAATATATGCCGCTCATCTTTGGATTTATTTACCTAAATGTTGCCGCTATTTTGAATGTCTATTTCATTGTTTCCAGTGCCATCCGGATCCTCACCCAGGAGGTCCTGTTCCGGCGGGGCATCGTGGGCGGGCCACCGCCGCCCCCCACCGCCGGAGCAGACCCGCCGGCCCGGAAAGGCCCGAAGCCGCCAGTGGTGGACCGGACCGAACGCGCCCTGCCCCGCCCCAAGGCGGGCAGCTCGTCGGCCGGGTCGAAGAACGGCGCCGCCACGGGGGCGACCAAAACCCCGGCGGGGCGTGGGCCGGCGCCGGCCAAGCCGGGAGCGAAGCCGGGGGCCAAGGCCCCGGCCAAGGCATCGCGGCCGGCCCAACCGGCCCGCGGCGGTGCCAATGGGCGAAAGCCGGGAGTCAACGGAACGGGCACGAGCCGCGCCGGTTCCAAGGGCGGCCAACGCAGCGGCAGCAACGGGCGGCCGACGGGGTCTCAAGCCGCAGATGACGCGGCGGGGGCCAAGGCCCACCCGCGCTCGAAGTCCAAGCGGGAACGAAAGGCGCGATAGCGGGTGGAATGGGTCGAGGCCGGCGGTAAGTCACTGCTCGAGGCCAAAGAGACGGTCCTTGATCTCCTGGGCGTCGCCGAGGACGACGCCGAGTTGGTCATCCTGAGCGAGCCGAAGGCGGGCCTGTTCGGAAGGGTTCGAGGGGAAGCCCGGGTCAGGGCCCGCGTCCGCCCGGTCGCTCCCCGACCGAAGCGTGGCCGCCGGCAGCGCTCGGACGGGGGCCGGGGAGCTCGTGACGGAGGGAGCCGACGCAGCGGCTCCAATGGGAAGTCGGGCGGCGGCCAGCGTCCCCCGCGATCCCGATCGGGGTCGAACGGACCAGGGGCGGCCGGGGAGCGGGCTCCCAGCACGAGTGATGAGAACGGCAGCCGGGCCGGGGATGCGCCCGCCGACAGCGGGAGCCGCTCCGGCGGCGGCGAGCGGTCGGGGCGCTCGCGCCGGCCACGGCGCGGCTCGGGCGGTGGTGGGGCCAGTGGATCGGGGACCAACGGCCGGTCAAGACAAGGGAAACAGACCGCCGGACCAGGCTCCGGGGATAGTGAGGAAGCGATGGAGGAGTCACTGACGCTCGAGCAACAAGGTGAGGCGGCCAGAGAGTTTGTGGCCGGGTTGGTGCAGGAGTTCGGCCTCAGCGCCGAGGTCACCTTTGCCGAGGTGGATGAGGACACCGTTCAGGTCTCGGCCACGGGCGACGACCTTGGATTGCTGGTGGGGCCGCGCGGAGCCACGCTGGCCGCGGTCCAGGACCTCACCCGGACCTTTGTCCAACGGCAGTCGGAGAACCGCACCGACCGGATCCTGGTGGACGTGGGTGGCTACCGGGAGAAGCGGTCGGCCGCCCTGCGTCGCTTCGCCGAGGGCATCGTGGCCGAGGTCAAGGCTTCCGGCGAGGAGCGTGCCCTCGAACCGATGTCGCCCGCCGACCGCAAAGTGGTCCACGACGCCGTCAACGAGATGGACGAGGTCGAGACACGTTCGGCCGGGACCGAGCCCTCGAGATACGTGGTGATCCAACCCTCGACGTGATGCCGGCGCCGGCCCGGGCGACGTTGCCGGGCGGCGTGGTGCGGAGCTTGAGGGTTGGCCTTCCGTGACCGACATGGCCGCTCCCGACCCAACCGAGCACCGCCGGCGGGTGCCGGACGAGGTGGTGGCCGCCGTCGGCCGGGCCGTCGAGCTCGGCTTCGTGGGACCGGCCGAGCTGGCCCGGCAGATCGACCATGCACTCGGCTTCGTCCTCACCGTCGAGCGGGATCGGTCGGGTGCTCCCGCCACGGCTCTGGACCTGGGTAGCGGTGGTGGTCTCCCCGGCCTGGTGGTCGCGGCGTGCTGGCCCCAGTGCCGGGTCGTCCTGGTCGAGGCCGGCCAGCGGCGGGCCGAATTCCTGAGCAGCGAGGCGGCACGCCTTCCCCAGCTCGACCACGTCGAGGTACTCCGAGGTCGTGCCGAGGAGCTGGCTCGGGAGCATGACCTCCGCCAGCGATTCGAGGTGGTCACCGCTCGCTCGTTCGGACCCCCGGCCGTCACCGCCGAGTGCGGATCGCCCTTCGTCCTTCCCGGGGGGTTGATGGTGGTGTCCGAGGCGCCCGAGGGGAACGGGGACGAGCGATGGCCGGGGGATGGCCTGGCGCAGTTGGCCCTGGTAAACGGGGGAGTGCTCCGGATCGACGATCGCTTCGGCTACCGGGTCCTCCGCAAGGTCGGCGCCAGCGTCGACCGGTTCCCGAGACGGACCGGCGTTCCCGGTAAACGCCCGCTCTTCTGACCGGAAGACCTCCCCTGACTGGGCACGGCCCGCGGTTCGAACCCGGGAATTGCCGGGCTCCCGGACACATCGGATGTTTCACGTGAAACACCGCGGTCGAGTGAGACGGTCGAGAACCGGGCCCCGGCAGGACCCGAAAATTTCGTCGCCCCTACCTCCGGTCCGATGTTTCACGTGAAACACTCGACCAAATGCTTGACCCGAGTTCTCCTTCGGGAGAGGATGAAGGTCTTGATACCTGCCAACTCGATGAGACCTTAGTGCGCGGCCTTCGGCGTCGCCGGTCCCCTCGTCCAGATGATCAGGGTCGCAACGGCGGTTCCGATACTGACCCCAATGGGACCGCCGCAGTCCGGCTGGTGACCCCCACCCCCACCCCGGACCCATCGGAGGAGGACGAGGTCAACCAGGACCCACCCGCCTCACCCCGGCCGAGCCCGACGACCCCCGGCGGGCTCCATGCCGGGTTCAGGGAGACCATCACCGACGTGGCCATCGCCCATGCCGAGCTGGACCACGTGCTGCCCCCGACACCCAGTGAAGGGAAGCCGGCGGCGGCTAGCAGCCCCGGCTCCAAAGTCTCGATCTCGAGTGCTGGGGACACGGTGGTCACCGCGTCGGCGTCCCGGGCGACCCCGACGACGGCCCCGTCGGAAACCACGGCCCCCGAGCCGGCGGGCGATCCTCCATCTCCCGCCACCGCCCAACGTCAGGACACCCTGGCCGAAGTGCGTCCGGCACGGCCGGCGTCCGAGGATGGCGGGCCGGCGGTGCGCTCCAAGGAGCGCCCTCCTGAGCCGGTGGCGGCCCGGGAGGAGATGCCCGACGACTGGGAGCCGCAGGCCGCCGCCGACAACGCCCTCCCCCGCGTCATGGCGGTGGCCAATCAGAAGGGCGGGGTGGGCAAGACCACGACATCGGTGAATCTCGGTGCCGCCTTGGCCGAGCTCGGGTTCCGGGTCCTGGTCATCGATCTCGACCCCCAGGCCAATGCCACCACGGGCCTGGGTATCGACGCCCGGACGTTCGAGATCTCGATGTACGACGTGCTCATGCGGGACACCTCCCTGGAGGACTGCGTCGAGCCGACCAGCATGAAGAACCTCTTCGTCGCCCCGGCCACCATTGCCCTGGCCGGGGCTGAGATCGAACTGGTGCCGGCCTTCAGTCGGGAGCTCAAGCTCAGGAAATCCCTCGAGACGGTCATCGAGGACTTCGACTATGTGCTCATCGACTGTCCCCCGTCCCTCGGGCTCATCACCGTCAACGCCCTGGCCGCCGCCCACGAGGTGCTGGTGCCCATCCAGTGCGAGTACTACGCCCTGGAAGGGCTCAGCCAGCTGATGCGCAACGTGCACCTGGTGGCGTCCAACCTCAACCCTCAGCTGGACATCTCGACCATCGTCCTGACCATGTACGACGCCCGGACCAAGTTGGCCGACCAGGTTGCGGCCGAGGTCCGCGAGCACTTCGGCTCGAAGGTGTGCCGCATCGTGATTCCGAGGACGGTGCGCCTCTCCGAGGCGCCCTCCTTCGGCCAGCCCATCACCACGTTCGACCCGGGCTCCCGCGGAGCTGTGGCCTACCGGGAACTAGCCAAGGAGGTCAGCGGTGGCACGCCGTAGCGGACTGGGCAAGGGCTTGAGCGCACTCATTCCCACCGAGGTGGTCGGCGACCGGTCGTCCGCTCTGCGCGAGGTGCCCATCGGCAGTATCAAACCGAATCCCCGCCAGCCCCGGGTGAACTTCGATGAGGACACCATGGCCGCGCTGGCCGCGTCCATCAAGGAGCTCGGCGTGTTGCAGCCGGTTCTGGTCCGCCAGATCGGAGGTGAGGCAGCCGACGACTTCGAGCTGATCGCCGGGGAGCGGCGGTGGCGGGCCGCCCGTCGGGCGGGGCTCCAGACCCTCCCCGTGCTGGTTCAGACGTCGGACGAGACCCTGAGCCTCGAGCAGGCCCTGGTGGAGAACCTCCACCGCCAGGACCTCAACGTGCTCGAGGAAGCGGCCGCCTACCAACAGCTCATCGAGGAATTCGGTCAGACCCACGATCAGGTGGCCAGGCGGGTCGGGCGCAGCCGGGCCGGTGTGACCAACACCCTGCGTCTGCTCCAGTTGCCCGCCGGGGCCCAACGTCTGCTGGCGGAGGGGCAGATCTCGGCCGGCCATGCCCGGGCCCTCCTCGGCACCCCGGATCGCGGCTATCAGGACACTTTGGCCAAGCGAGCCGCCAATGAGGGACTCACCGTGCGGGCGGTCGAGGACCTCGTCCGTCAGCACGACGAACGAACGACCGACCGGCCGCCGGGCGATGGGGGGAACGGCGACCGACCGACCGAGCCGACCGGCGACCAGCGTCTGCCCCCGCCGGGCATCCTCGAGCTCGAGGAGCTGCTCTCCAGCCACCTCAACACAAGGGTCAAGGTAGACCTGAGCTCCAAGCGGGGGAAGGTGATCGTCGAGTTCGCCACTCTCGAGGACCTCGAGCGCATCTACACCCTGATGGTCGGTCGGGTCGAAACGGCCTGAGTCCTGTCGGGTATACCACGGAGAGTGGTGGATACTCGACATAACGTACGAACACCCTGTTCAGCCGCTACTCTCAGTCATTTTCTATCCCTGAACCCACGGTAGAGCGTAATCCACAACCTGTGCATGACGTTGTGGATTTCGTCCGGTGGGTGAAGCGGAGGTCCACGTTGAACACCGGGGCGGGGCCCTGCGGCCAGGGCACCCCGGGGCGGGAGGGACGCCCTCAGTCCCAGGGGGTGCCCACCCACTCGACCAGCGCGTCGACCGCGGCCCGGGCCAGCGTGGCGGCTTGCTCGACGACCACCGCGGCCGGACTGATCTCGCAGATCACCGCGGGCATGCGGGTCTCGCGGAGGACGGGGAGCGACATGCCCCGGCTCCCTCCGTCGGGCAGGTCCAACGAAGAGGGGAGGGTGCGCTGGAGGAGCTCGGCGAGACGGCGCCCGCCCGGTGACGAGTAGCGGTCGACGGCGTAGTAGGCGGTCGAGCAGTGGGGCCGGCCGGTGTCGAGACGCAACCCGATGTAGACCTCGGCTTGGCCGGCGTTGGCCTCGGAGGCCTGGATCGACCCGTCGGGGTGATGGTGGGTGGTGACCACCGCCCCCTCGTCGACCAGCAGCCTCCGCAGTCCGGCCACGGCGGCGTCGAGCCCGCCCTCCTCGCCGATGGCCACCTTCCGCCCGGCCAGCGTGCGCGGCGACTGGCGGAGCCGTTCACGGTCCCGGACCGAGGTGACCAGCTCGGTGTTGCTGTGCCGGGCCCCGAAGCGCAGGAGCTCACTGACGGTGGACGCCCCGGCGATCCCATCGACCGGCAGGCCCACGTTGCGCTGGAAGTCACCGAGGGCCGCCGAGGTGGTGTCGCCGAAGATCCCGTCGACCCGTCCGGCGTCGAAGCCGAGGGCGCTCAGACGTTGCTGCAGCTCGGCGACGTCGTCTCCCCGCAACATCGGGGTGCGCCGGTAGAGGAAGCGGTCCCCCAGTTGGAAACCCGCCTCGACCAGGGCCGACCAGGTCTGGTGCCCGCAGATGCCGTCCACCCGCAGGCCGCGCCGGTGCTGGAACGCCTCGACGGCCGCCCGGGTCCCGGCCTGGTAGGAGCCCATCGGGTCGATGCCGGTCGAGAACCTGAGCTGCTCGAGCCGACGCTGCACGTCGGCGACGGCGGCACCGCGGTCGCCGGATTCGAGCCGGATCTCGCGCCCGGCGTTCACCCCCAGCCTCTGGTCGGAGGCACGAGCGCCCGGCCGGAACCGGGATCGACGGCCGGCAACGGGTTGATGACCCGCCGGTGCCGACCGGTCAGAGGTGGGCCGACAGCTCCTGGAGCAATTGACCCTTGCCCTTGGCCCCGATGATCCGGGCCACGGGCTCCCCGTCCTTGAACAGGATGAGGGTCGGGATGCTCATGACGTCGAACCGGCGCGTGATGTCCAGGTTGTCGTCGATGTTCAGCTTGGCGATGCCGAGCTTGCCGGACTGCTCGGAAGCGATCTCCTCGAGCACCGGGCCGATCATCTTGCACGGACCGCACCATTCGGCCCAGAAGTCCACCAGCACGGGAACGTCCGAGGACTTGACATGCTCGTCAAAGCTAGCGTCGGTCAGGGTTGCGATTGTCTCACTCATCGAGCTCTTCCTCCTGCCCGCTCCTGGCGGGACTCGAGCGATGTCCCCACGCCCGGGGCACACGCTATGTCAACCACTTGCCGGGCCGCGGCATTCCCCGCCGACGGCCGAGGCGTCGGACCGGGGTGGCCGACCGGTCCCGCACCGCGCCGGCGTCGGGGGAGACCGCCCTCAGGCGGCCGACGACCGCTGGTCCTCGAGCCAGCGCTCGGCGTCGATGGCCGCCATGCAGCCCGACCCGGCGGCGGTGATGGCCTGGCGGTAACGGTGATCCTGGACGTCACCGCAGGCGAACACGCCGTCGACGTTGGTGCGGGTCCCGTCGAAGGTACGGAGGTAGCCGTTCTCCTCCATCTCGAGCTGGCCTTTGAACAGGGCGGTGTTGGGCAGGTGGCCGATGGCCACGAACAGCCCGTTCACCTCGAGCACCGATTCCTCCTCGCTGACGGTGTCGCAGAGCCGCACGCCGGTGACCGTGGTGTCGCCCAGGACGTCGGTCACCACTTTGTTCCAGGCGAACTCGATCTTCGGATGGGCGTAGGCCCGCTGTTGCATCACCTTGGAGGCCCGCAGCTCGCCGCGGCGGTGGATGACGGTGACCTGGTTGGCGAAACGAGTGAGGAAGAGCGCCTCCTCCAGGGCCGAGTCGCCGCCCCCCACCACGGCGATCTCGCGGTCGCGGAAGAAGAATCCGTCGCAGGTCGCACACGTGGACACGCCGTAGCCGAGCAGGCGTTCCTCGTTGGGCAGGCCGAGCATCAGCGACTGGGCGCCGGTGGCGATGATCAGCGCGTCGGCTTCGTAGGCGGGCTCGTCCGGCTGGGGATCGCCCAGCCAGATGGCGAACGGACGATGCGAGAGGTCGACCCGGGACGCCTTGGCCGTGAGGTACTCGGCGCCGAAGCGGGCCGCCTGCTCGCGGAAGATCTGCATGAGCTCGGGTCCCATGATCCCGTCGACGAACCCCGGAAAGTTCTCGACTTCGGTGGTGAGCATGAGCTGGCCCCCGGGCTGGTCGCTGGTCGAGGAAGGCTCCCCTTCGATGACCAGCGGGGCGAGCTGGGCCCGCGCCGCGTAGATGGCGGCGGTCAGTCCGGCGGGTCCCGATCCGAGGACGACGACGTCGCGGCGCTCGGTCACCCGCCGCTCCCGGCCGGTGCGCTCCGATCGGTGCGCTGGGTCCAGGCCACCAGGCCGACGATGACGAACAGGCCGCCGACCACCAGGTCGGAGATCCAGACCCGACCATCGAAGGCGTACACGGTGAGGACGCGGATCAAGATGATGGAGACGAGGACCATGGTCACGATGCTGGCGGCCAGGATGATGATCCCGAACACCACCGCCCGGGTGGCCAGGGTGAGCGGGCGGACGGCCCGGTCCCGGAGGAGGACGACCAGGCTGTCGACGAGGTCGGCGCCCCGGGTGGGCAGGTCGGCGACCAGGCCGGCGGTGTTCCGGGGGGAGGTCGATTCGGGCTCGGGGTCCATGGCGAGAGAATAGTCGGGACGCCTTCCCGGCCAGCCCGAACGTCGTTCGCGGCCCGTCGGTGGTGCCGTTCGCCGCGGCCGGTCAGGAGCCTCGGCCGGGGCGGCCGGACCGAACCGGAGGGCGCCGCCGGGCGGGTCAGCCGGCCCGGACGATACAGAGCCCGATGGTTCCGGGACCGGTGTGGGTTCCCACCACCGGGCCGAGATCGGTCACCACCAGGGGGTGCTCGCTCTCCACGCCCTCGATCATGCCGAGGAAGTCGTCGATGTCGAGGGCGGCGCCGTTGCACACGGCCAGCCGGCTGAGCCGGGGGGCCTCGATGGCCTTGTCGGCCAGGTACCGCAGCGAGCGGGCGCGGGTGCGCTGCTTGGACTCCTCTTCCACCGACCCGTCGACCAGGGTGACCACCGGCTTGATGGACAGCAGGGACCCGAGCAGGGCGCGGGCCCCACCGATGCGCCCCCCCTTCTCCAGGTGCTCGAGGGTGTCGAGCACGCCGAACACGTCGGAGCGGCCCCGGAGCGACTCGACGGCGGCCTCGAGGTCGTCGAGCCCGGCCCCGGCCGCCGCTCGGTCGGCCAGGTCGAGCACCATGTTGCCCAGGCCCATGGTCAGCGAGCGGGAGTCGACGGTGCGCACCTCGATGCGATCGGCCATCGCCTTGGCCGCGGCCACGGCAGCCTGGTGGGTGGCGGACACCGCCCCGGACAGGTTGATGCAGAGGACCCCGTCGTATCCCTGGTCGGCGGCGGCCTCGAAGGCGGACTGGAAGGCTCCGGGCGACGGAGCCGAGGTCTCGGGGAGCACCTCGCTCTTGGCGCACCGGGTCCAGAACTCGTCGGTCGACAAGGTGGTCCCGTCGGTGAACTCCTCCGATCCGAAACGGATGGAGAGCGGGACCACGGTGACGTCCTCTTGCGCGGCCAGCTCCGCCGAGAGGTCACATGCGCTATCGGTTACCACCCGGATCCGGGCCATCGATGTCCTCCTCGTCCACAGCTGGGTGATCGTCCCCAGGTTCGCTGCTCACCGGGCGCAGGTGGCGGAAGGGCACCGGGAGACCGTGCTCGTCGAGTCTGCCATGGAACGGCTCAGGGGAGGACGGGTGGGCGGGCGGTCCGACGAGCACGGGAGGCGCCTCCCAGTCCGCCCCGGGCGACGACGGCAACGGCAGCGGGGGATCCGAGGGCGGCGGGAGCGGGGGATCCGAGGGCGGCGGGAGCGGGGGCGACGCCCGGTGTCGTTCCTGGCGCGCCGCCAGCAGGGCGGCGGTGGCGCCGTAGGCCAAGGCGCCGAACACCACCGCGGCCACCACCCGGGCCAGGAGTCCCCACCCCGACGGGGCGCCGGAGAGGTTGACCACCACGACGGTGACCACGGCCATGACCGCCGAGGCGGCCAGCACCCGCTTGACCGGAGTGGTGAGATCGTCCCCGCCGAGGCCCCCCACCCGTCGCCGAACCACGGCCAGGGCCAGCAGGGCGGCGACGGTGTAGGCGATGGAGAGGGAGAGGGCCAAGCCCCGGACCCCGAGCGGGCCCACCAGCACCAGGCCGAAGAGGATGTTCGTCCCGTTCTCCACCACGTAGAGACGGAAGGCGGTGCGGGTGTCCTGCATGGCTTGGAAGACGCGCACCATGTAGAGGAAGGTGCAGAAGCCGGGGAGCCCGAGGGCGAAGAGGGCAAGGGCGGCGGCGGTGGAGTTCGCCTCGGCCGACGTCTCGGCGCCGTGGGCCAGGACGAGGTCGATGAGCGGGTGGGCGAGCAGGACCATGCCCACCGCCGAGGGGATGATGATGGCCAGGATCCCCCGGAGGCCGAAGGCCATGCGGTGCCGGAACGCCACCATGTCACGCTGGGCCCAGCGGGCGGCCAGCGACGGCGTGACCGCGGTCATCACCGAGACGGCCACGATGCCGTAGGGGAGCTGGAAGAAGGTGTAGGCGTAGGTGTACGAGGAGACGGCGCCCGGGGTGGTGACCCCGTCGGCCAGGGCCAGGATGATCACCAGGGCCACCTGGTTGGCCAGCACCCACCCGAAGGTCCACCCGGCCAGGCGGGTGATGGTGCGCATGGCCTCGTGGGCCGGTCGCCACAGGAACCGGATGTGCAGGCGGGCCCGGACCATCGACGGGGCCAGCAGGGCCGCTTGGACGACCACGCCGAGGGTGGTGCCGACGCCGAGCAGCACCAGGGCGGCGTGGTGGCGGTCGATGGTGGCCAGGTCCGGGTGGGGGACCAGGGCGTGGAACCAGAGCAGGACGGCGATCACCACCAGGTTGTTGGCGATCGGGACGAACATGGGGGTGGCGAACTTGCCCCGCGTGTTGAGCAACGCCGTGAACAGGGCAATGAGCCCGTAGCAGGTGAACTGGGGGACGAACCAGCGGAGCAGGAACGTGGCCTCGCGCTGCTGGGCGGCCACGTCGGGGTTGTGGTTGGCCACGGTGTAGAGGTGGACGATTTCGGGGGCGAGGACGAAGAACGCCGCGGTGGCGACGAGCAGGACGGCCACCGTGACGGTGACCACCGCCGAGATGGCTTCCCAGGCCTCCTCGCCGCGTCGGGTGGTCAGGTGGTCGACGAAGACCGGCACGAACGTGGCGGAGAGCACGCCGCCGATGACGATGTCGGTGACGATGTTGGGCGTGGTATTGGCCAGGTTGTAGCCGTCGGCGAAGCCGGCGCCGCCCAGCGCGGCGGTGAGGGCGATGACGCGGGCCACCCCGGTGACCCGCGACAGCGTCGTCCCGACGGCCATGCCGAGGGTGGCACCGGCCAGACGGCGCGCCCCCCGCCCGGCGCGGCGGGGAGCCCGTCGACCTCCTCCTCGCTCACCGGCTCATCCCGTGACCACGGGCTCTGCCGGCAGCTCGACGACCGGCGGCTCGGCGCGTCGGGCGCGGCGACGCTTGCGGGAGGTGCGGATCCACCACGCCACCAGCACGACGACCGCCCCGGCCGACAGGACGATGCCCACCACCGAGGTGGCCGTGGAGCGCACGCTCACTTGCCCGCTGGAGAGGACCATGCCGCCGACCGGCGAGCGCAGCACGATGGCGACCTTGAACTGACCCGAGGCCCGGGCCTGCACGTTCACGTATCGCACGGTGGTGTGGGCCGGGGTGAGGGTGATGGGCAGGGTGATGCTGGTGCTGTGATCGGCGAACAGGAGCTTGTCGCTGGTCAGGGTCATCGACGCCGTCACCGCGTAGGGGGCCGCTGACACGACGGTGACCGGTACCTGGCCGCGTTGGGAGGTCAAGGTGATCGTGCGATCGCCGGCCACGGCGATCTGGGACAGCTGGGCGCCGATGGCGGTCGACGCGTTGGCCAGCACTCGCGACTGCTGGTTCGGCCGGAGGTCCTCGGACTGTCCGGACAGCACCACGTCGCTGAGCTGCGATCCGACCGTCCGGGCGCCCGGTGCCGCGGCCACGAGCCCGTTGATGCGCTGGCGCTCGGTCCGGATGGCGGTGACGGGCAGTCCGCCGGTGCCGGCGGGGGTGGCGAGGCGGCAGGCGCGACAGCTGGTGGCCGGGCCGAGCGCGTCGAACAGGGTGGCCGTGGTGACCGGCTGCAGGATCGGGCTGGGCTGGAGGGCGCCCAACAGCGCGTCCACAAAGACCGGATTGTCGGGCCAGCCGCTCGGGGCGACGGCCAGCACGCCCCGGGCGGTGGCGTCGTTGGGCTTCTCGAAGTAGGTCTGGGCCAGCTCGGCCACGAGCTGGTGGGCAGCCAGCACCGGGTCGGCCGCCGCGGTGGGGAACCGGCCCGAGATGTCGCTGTTGAAGGCCAGCGTGGCCATGTCCGTACCCCGGGTCGAACTGAGCGTGAACGGCTCCGCCGTCGACCCGTTGGTCGGCACGGAGGAGAGGCTGGTGGCCGGCAGCACCACCTGGTCGTAGCCGGCCCCCTGCAGTTGGGTGAGGGTGGCTGGATCGAGGGCGGTGTCGCTGAACCAGGTACCCAGCTTCCCCGGGCCGGCGCCGCCCGGCGCAGGGATCGGGGGCCGTGTCGTGTCCAACGTCTGGACCCCTTGCGCCACCTGCAGGTTCAACTCGACCTGCAGGCCGGCGTCCACCAGGTTGGCGGCGTCCACGGGGACGAAGGGCGAGGCGGCGAATTGGTGGGAGCCGGTCGGCCCGGCGGCCAGGGAGGCGAGTTGGCCGACGGTGGCCTCGTGGCCCGTCGAGCTCAGCAGGTCGACGGTCTGGGGGCTGGCTTCGATGGTGAGGGGCACCGACGCATGCCCGGCGATCGTGTCGACGGTGGCGGTCACCGCGTTGACGGCCGTCGCCGACGGTGGGGCCAGTGCGGCCTGGGGCCGCTCCCGCAGCGCGCTCGGCGCGGGTGCGGCGGATGCCTGCAGGGTGGTCTGGACGGGGAGGACCAAGGCGACCTGGAGCCGCTGGGTCCCGGCCGGCGCGCTGACGTAGACGAGGTGGGTGGTGAACCCCCCGAGCACCTGTCCGCTGGCGGTGTCGACGAGTTCGACCCGTACCGGGTAGACGCCGTACGGGTAGGCCCCGCACTGGGCGCCGGTGGTGGTGAGATCGATGGTGAAGGGGCCGGTGGAGGGGGCCGGGGTCGTGCCGCCCTGGACCACCTTCATGGAGAGGTCGTACACGCCGCCGGAAACGGGGAGCCCGCTCAAGGGGACCGGCGACCGGGTGGCGGAGATCCGGGTCCCGGCCGGACCCGACGCCGAGCTCACCGACTGGTCGAAGGCCGACACGCTGGACAGGCAGGCGTATACCGCCACCGTGAGCCCGAGCTCGGAGGCGGGAGGTGAACCGCGGCCCGGCTGCACCCGCACGTCGAACGGCTGGTCGGGCGCGACGTAGGCGGTCTGAGCCGACAGGCTGAGGGGTAACGACGACCCCCGGGTTCCCGCCGCCTGGGAGTCCGCGCCGGCCGGCCGGGTGCCGGCACCGGCTGTTCCGGGGGTGACGACGAGGCCGGTGGTCAGAGCACCGGCGATGATTCCCGAGGCGACCAACCTGGCCAGTGCCGCCACCACCACGGCCGGGCCGGGTCGGCCCGCCGAGCGAGTTCGTTGGGGACCGATCGGGGCGGGCCGGTCTCCCAGTGGCACGCCGGCCCGGGGGTGGCTCCCCGTGGGGCAGAGGCTCCGCGTTCCCAATCCACTTCGGAGGGCAGCCTACGCCAGCCGCAGTACCCTCGGCGGCGTGTTCCCCGAGCGTCTGCAGCCCTTGGTCGAGGCGACCGCCGAGCTCTCCGACCGGTTTGGCGCCGCCGGCCACCGTCTCTATCTGGTCGGCGGATCGGTGCGCGACGCCATCGTGGGAGCCGAACCGGAGGCGGAGGCGGGCCCACGCCGCGATAGAGACGGGGGCGGGCTCGAGCGGAGTGATCTCGACTTCACCACCGACGCCCGCCCCGACACCATCGAGCGGCTCGTCACCGGCTGGGCCGACGCGGTCTGGACCCAGGGCAAGCGCTTCGGCACCATCGGCTGCCGACGCGGCGGGCAGACCTACGAGATCACCACCCATCGGGCCGAGGCGTACCGGCCCGACTCGCGCCAGCCCGAGGTGATGTTCGGCGACGACGTGGAAGCGGACCTGTCCCGGCGCGACTTCACCATCAACGCCATGGCCCTCCGGCTCCCCGAGCTCGAGCTGATCGATCCCTTCGACGGGCTGGCCGACCTGTCCGCCCGGCGGCTGCGCACCCCGCTCGACCCGGACGAGTCCTTCGGCGACGATCCCCTCCGGATGTTGCGGGCGGCGCGCTTCCTGGCCAAGCTCGAGCTCGACCCGGTCGCCGAGTTGGTGGAGGCGGTGCGCACCGGACACGGGCGGTTGGCCATCGTCTCGGCCGAGCGCATCCGTGACGAGTTGGACAAGATCATCATGCTCCCGACCCCGTCGGTGGCGCTCTGGTCCGTGGTGCGGACCGGTCT
>CAVQAI010000018.1:0-11584 GCA_963710495.1 uncultured Acidimicrobiales bacterium | reverse complement strand
AACGAAGTACTGCACGCCGCCCACCGCCTGGAGTACCCGTACTCCCGCTCGGTCGGCCCGGTCATCGGCGGGTTCCTGACCGGATTGCGCGAGGGCCGGCTGCTCGGGGTCCGGGGGGCCGGGGGCACCGTCATCGTGCCGCCCACCGAGTACGACCCGATCACCGGTGACGACACCGGTGAACTGGTCGAGGTCGGGCCGGGGGGCACCGTGGAGTCCTGGGCCTGGGTGGCCCGTCCCCTGCCCAAGCATCCCCTGTCCCGACCGTTCGCCTGGGCCCTGATCCGGCTGGACGGGGCCGACACGGCCATGCTCCACGTGGTGGACGCCGGAGGACCGGACGGGCTGGTCCGCGGTGACCGGGTGACCGTCAAGTTCCGGCCGGTCGGGGAGCGGGTCGGGGCCATGGCCGACATCGAGGCCTTCGTGCCCGAGCCAGGAGCGGGCCGGTGAGCGCCGACGACGGGACCGAGTCGACCGGGGGCCCCGGCCCGGTCACCACGCTGGCCACGCCGATCCGCCTCGACTACGACTTCACCCCCGGGGTGGCCCAGTCACGGTTCCTGCGCGGGCTGGCCCAGGGCAAGTTCATGGGTCAGCGCTGCCCGGTGTGCGGCAAGGTCTATGTCCCCTCGCGCGGGTCCTGCCCGACCGACGGCGTGCCCACCACCGAGGACGTCGAGCTGGCCAACGTCGGCACCGTCACCACCTACTGCGTGGTGAACGTGCCCTTCGCCGGGCAGTCCATCGAGATCCCCTACATCTGTGCCCAGATCCTGCTGGACGGGGCCAACCTCTCCTTCATGGGCCTCCTCCAAGAGGTGCCGACCGACCAGATCCGCATGGGGATGCGGGTCGAGGCGGTGTGGGTGGAGCCCGACGAGCTCACGCCGTCGTTGGCCTCGGTCAAGTACTTCCGGCCCAGCGGCGAGCCCGACGCCGACTACGAGACCTACAAGGAGTACCTGTGAGCACGGCCGGGCCGGGAAGGACCGTTCGGCCGGTGTCGATCGCCTCGTTCGCCCAGGCGCAGAACGTGCGTCACGACGATCAACACAACGAGGTGGAGATGCTCATGCCGGTGGTGGCCGAAGTGTTCGGCAACATCGGCATCACCAAGGACGACGTCGATTTCATCTGCTCGGGCTCGACCGACTACCTGATCGGTGGGCCGTTCAGCTTCGTCACCGCCCTCGACGCCGTCGGGGTCTGGCCGCCCCGGGCCGAGAGCCATGTGGAGATGGACGGGGCCTGGGCCCTCTACGAGGCGTGGGTGCTCCTCCAAGAGGGTGAGATCGATGCCGCCCTGGTCTACTCCTTCGGTCGCTCGTCCCTCGGGAACCTCAACGAGATCCTCGCCTTGCAGCTCGACCCCTACTACCTGGCCCCGTTGTGGCCGGACCCCGTCAGCCTGGCCGCGCTGCAGGCGCGCGCCCTCATCGACGCCGGCCGGGCGAGCGAGGCCGAGTTCGCCAACATCGCCGCCCGGAGCCGCAAGAGCGCGCTCGGCAACCCCAAGGCCCAGGTGGCCAACGACGTCTCGCTCGACTCGCTCCTCGAGGACGACTACGTGGTCTCGCCCCTGCGCCGCCATGCCCTGCCACCGATCACCGACGGTGCCGCCGCCATCGTGCTGGCCGCCGGGGACAAGGCGAGTCGGTGGTCGGAACGGCCGGTGTGGATCACCGGGATCGACCACCGGATGGAGACCCATGCGCTCGGAGCGCGGGACCTGGCCTCGTCGCCGTCGACGGCCAAGGCGGCGGCCGAGGCCGGTGTGGCCGACCGGCCGGTGGACCTGGTCGAGATCCACGCCCCCTTCGCCCCCCAGGAGATCATCGTGCTGGAGGCGCTCGGGCTGGCCGGTGGGGTGGCGGCGGTCAACCCGTCGGGCGGCGCCTTGGCGGCCAACCCGATCATGTCCGCCGGGCTGATCCGCATCGGTGAGGCCGCCACCCGTGTCGCATCGGGGTTGGCCCACCGGGCCGTGGCCCATGCCACCTCGGGGCCCTGCCTGCAACAGAACCTGGTGTGCGTGCTGGAGGGTGCGTGATGACAGAGCGTTGCGCGGTGATCGGCGTCGGTCAGACCCATCACAAGGCCAAGCGGGAGGATGTGTCGATCGCCGGGTTGGTCCGCGAGGCGGCCAAGATGGCCCTGGCCGACGCCGAGCTCGACTGGGCGGACATCGACGCGGTGGTCATCGGCAAGGCGCCGGACATGTTCGAGGGCAACATGATGCCCGAGCTCTACCTGGCGCCGGCCCTCGGCGCGGTGGGCAAGCCCATGTTCCGGGTGCACACGGCCGGGTCGGTCGGGGGGTCGACGACCTTGGTCGCCGCCCACCTCATCAGCTCGGGCATCCACCGCCGGGTGCTCACCGTGGCCTACGAGAAGCAGTCGGATTCCGACGCCATGTGGGCCTTGTCCGTGCCCCAGCCGTTCGCCGCGCCGTTGCTGGCCGGGGCGGGCGGCTACTTCGCCCCCCACATCCGCGCCTACATGCGCCGGTCGGGCGCGCCCGACTACATCGGGCGGATGGTGGCGGTCAAGGACCGCCAGAACGCCATGCGCAACCCCTACGCCCACCTGCACCTGGCCGACATCGACATGAAGATGGTCGAGGACTCGATGATGCTGTGGGACCCGCTGCGCTACCTCGAAGCCTGTCCCTCCTCGGACGGCGCGGCGGCCATGGTGCTGGCCGCCGAGGGTGCGGTCTCCGGGCAGTACCCGCCGGCCTGGGTCCACGGCATGGCCATGCGGTCGGAGCCGACCATGTTCGCCGGCCGGGACCAGGTCAACCCCCAGGCCGGGCGCGACTGCTCCGCCGACGTCTACGCCCAGGCGGGCATCACCGACCCGCGGGCCCAGATCGACGTGGCCGAGGTGTACGTCCCCTTCAGCTGGTACGAGCCCATGTGGCTCGAGAACCTCGGGTTCTGCGACCTCGGCGACGGTTGGAAGCTCACCGAATCGGGAGCCACCGCCTTCGACGGCGACATCCCGTGGAACACCTCGGGTGGCGTGCTCTCGTCGAACCCCATCGGCGCCTCGGGCATGCTGCGCTTCCTCGAGGTGGCTATGCAAGTCCGCGGCCAGGCCGGCGAGCATCAGATCGACGGGGCCCGGCTGGCCTTCGGCCAGGCCTACGGCGGCGGGTCGCAGTTCTTCGCCATGTGGGTGGTCGGGAGCGAGAAGCCCTAGAGCGGCGCCCTTGTTGCGTCTTCGCTGCGCCCTCGTCGGCCCGGCCCGGTCGGTCGACCGCCCGCCCATCTTGCCGGCCCGGGCGACGGCCGCCGCTGAATCGCTCGCCAATGCCCGGACGCTCGAGTCGATTGTGACGGTGCGGGCCACGGCGCGTCACCGGTGGGAAGGTAGGGCTCCGTCGCACGCGAATGCCCGGAGGCCCGCCCATGCTGACCATCATGACCGACGCCTGGCACACGCTGGTCCCCCCGGCCGGCGACCGGGACGGTCCGCTGTCCCCGTTGTTGCTGGTGCTCACCATGGTCACCGGGCTGGTCGACGCCTTCAGCTACATCGTCCTCGGTCAGGTGTTCGTGGCCAACATGACCGGCAACGTGCTGTTCCTCGGGCTGGCGCTGGCGGGCGTCAAGGGGTTCAGCGCCGCCGTGCATCTGCTCGCCCTGGGTGCGTTCGCAGTGGGGGCGGCACTGAGCGGCCGCCTGGTCCGACGGTCCGGCGGCAGTCGGGGACGGATGTTGGCCGGCACGGCTGGTGTGCAAACGGTGCTGGTGGCCGTGGCGTGGGTCGTCGGAGCAGGTGCTGCCCATCCGGGCTCGGGCACGGCGCGCTACCTGCTGGTCGCACTGCTCGCCGTCAGCAGCGGCCTGCAGACCGGCACGGCGCGCCGGCTGGCCGTGCCCGACCTCATCACCACCGTGCTCACCCGGACCATTGCCGGAGCCGCTTTCGACAGCCGGCTCGGCGGGGGCGACAACTCGAGGGTCGGGCGCCGGGGCCTGGCCGTGGCGGCTTTGTTCGTCGGGGCCCTGGTCGGCGCGGCGCTGGTGCTGCATGTGAGCAAGTCGCTCACCTTGTTGGTGGCCCTGGTGTTGCTGGTGGCGGTGATGGTCGCCGCCGGGAGGCTCTCGGGTCCGCATCCGGCTTGGGATCGAGCGGATTGAGGTCGGCGCCCAGTGGCCGGTCAGCCGGCGTGCGCCGGGGTCAGCCCGCGGTGAACACGTCCTTGCCGAAGACGGCGGTGACCGTCTTGGCCTGACCCAGTCGGGGCAGCCCGAAGAAGTCCTCGACGGTCCCGAGGGTGGCGTAGTGGTTGTAGGGGACCGTGCTCTTGGTCCCGCCGGTGATGAAGGGGGAGAGGAGGACGGCGCCGATCCGACCCCCGCCCGGCCCGTTGATCCCCGGGTTGGCCGCGGCAGGGCCGGGCTTTTCGTTGCAGCAGGATGCGGCACTCGCCGGGTTGTCGCCGCCGACGTCGGCTTCGTCAAACGTCACTTCGAGCAGCCCGTCCTTCTTGAAGGCGGGTGAGCCGGTGATGAGGGGAACCCACGTCTGGAGGAAGGAGTCGATGTTGGTCAGCGATGAGTTGCTGGCTTGCTGGTTGAGGCAAGGGGCGTCGTGCCCGTCGTTGCACAGGTTGGGCACGATGACACTGAAGTTGGGGGTGGTCGAGGCCGACTTGAGGTCGGTGGCCAGGGCGGTGGTGCCGGCCGGCGTCCCAGCCGGGAGGGATCCGGCGGTCGTCCCCAGGGGGACCACGTGCGCGTCGCACGATGCGGCATCGTCGATGATCGAATGGAAGTAGACGAAGGGGTCATGGCGCGTGGCATAGCCGTCGCCGGCCACGGCTTTTTGGGTGTCATCGGCGGCCCCGATCGGCGGGTGGGCGCACACGGCGGGCTCCCGGGACGGAACGTTCCCCATGTCCTCCATGTAGCCCTTCCATGTCAGATGGGCTGCTTCCAGCTGATCGGCGACGGTCTGGACGGAAGAGGGGAAGACACAGCCCGAGTCGGAGATCTGCCCGGCGGCCGACAGGGTGGCGGTCGGCGGGAAGTCGACGAAGGACTGGCAGTCGGCCTGGTTGAGCGGGTTGGGGGCCTGACCGGAGACGAGGGCGATGTAGTTGTCGTTCGAGAGGTGCCCGGTGGCGTAGTAGTCGGTCAGCAGCGCCCCGGCCGCCGGCAGGGTGGAGGCGAGGTAGGGGTCGTCCGCCGGGTTGCCGAAGGTGGCGTCGTAGCCCTGGTTCTCCAGCACGATGAGGAAGACGTGGCGGACGGCGGGGAGGCCGGTGGTCGTCTTCCCGGTCCCGCCGGCGGCGCTCGATGTGGCGGTGCCGGCCGCAGTGGTCGATGTCGATGACCCGCTCCCCGAGCTGCAGGCCGCCACCAGCACGGCGAGGGCGACCAGCCCCCCGATCAGGATGGTTCTCGTGGGCCCCGTGGACCCCGTGGGCCTGCGGTGCCGGCGCTGCCGGCGGCCGGAGCAGCCATCGGCAGAAGAGGGAATGGTGACCATAAGAGAGAGTTCTACCCGACCGGCGGGCCGCGGTGGTGCTCCTCGGCCGTCGGCCGGCGGCGTCATCCGGGCCACGGGGCGGGGGACCAGTACACTCAGGACCGGTTCGCCGAGCGTCCGGAGGCATCAGGTGAAGATTGTGGTCGACTTCGACGAGTGCGCTAGCAACGCGGTGTGCATGGGCATCGTCCCCGAGGTGTTCGAGGTCCGCGACGACGGCTTCCTCTACGTGCTCAATGAACACCCGGGCGAGGAGCTGCACGAGCGGGTGCGCCAGGCGGCGAACGGTTGCCCGACCGGCGCCATCACCATCATCGAAGACGAGTAACCCGGGAGTGGCCGGAGAGGCTCCGAGGGTCCGATTCGCCCCTTCTCCCACGGGCTACTTCCACGTCGGGAGCGCTCGTACCGCCCTGTTCAACTGGCTGGTGGCGCGCCAGTCGGCGGGCTCGTTCATCCTTCGTATCGAGGACACCGACGCTGAGCGGAACCGGGAGGAATGGGTTGACGGGATCATCTCCGCCCTGCACTGGCTGGGGATGGACCCCGACGAGGGCCCCTTCCGGCAGTCGGACCGCACCGACCGCTACGCCCAGGCGGTGGATGCCCTCTGGGACGGCGGGTTCCTCTACGCCTGCGACTGCACCCGGGACGACATCGAGGCCCGGAACCGGGCCGCCGGTGTCCTGACCCCCGGGTACGACGGGCACTGCCGCGGGCGCCATGTGGCCCGGGAGGGCGCCGCCCTGCGGTTCCGGACACCCGACGAGGGGTTGACGGTCGTCGACGACATCGTCCGCGGGCCGGTGGAGTTCCCCCGGTCATCGATGGACGACTTCGTGGCGGTGAAAGCCAACGGTTCGCCGTTGTTCGTCCTGGCCAACGTGGTCGATGACATCGACATGGGCATCACCCATGTGATCCGCGGCGAGGACCTGCTGCCCACCACCCCGAGAGGCATCCTGGTGTGGGAGGCACTCGGCTCGGTCGGGTGGAGGACCGATGGCTGGGACGGCGTCGCAGGCGAGCCGGTCCCGCCCTTGCCGTGTTTCGCCCACCTGCCCATGCTGGTCAACAAGGAGCGCAAGAAGTTGTCCAAACGGCGCGACCCGGTGGCCGTCGAGTCCTACCGTGACGAGGGGTACCTGCCCGCGGCCATGCTCAACTACTTGGCCCTGCTGGGGTGGGGCCCCCCAGGAGGGGATGAGGTCTTCACCATCGACCAGTTGGTCGGGTGGTTCCGGCTGGAGGACGTCAACCATTCGCCCGCCTTCTTCGACGTGGTGAAGCTGACCCACCTGAACGGCGAGTACATCCGGGCCATGCCGCTCGGCGCGTTCATCGAGGCCTCTCGACCATGGATGGTCGGCGACCGGGCGCCGTGGACGGCGGCCCAGTTCGACGAAGCCACGTTCGCCGCCATGGCACCGGTGGTCCAGGAGCGGGTGGCCACCCTCGGCGAGGTCCCGGCCATGGTCGACTTCCTGTTTCTCGACGAGCCGGTCATCGACGAAGAGGCGTGGGACCGGGCCGTCAGCCGTGACGACGCCGCGGTGGCTGTGCTGTCGGGAGCGGTCGAGGCCTACACGGCCCTGGTCGGAAGCTGGACACGGGACGCGCTCTACGCCGCTACCCAGGAGGTCGGCGAACGGGTTGGACGCAAGCTGGCCAAGGCCCAGGCGCCGATCCGGGTGGCCGTGACCGGACGCCGAGTCGGGCCGCCGCTGTTCGAGGCACTCGAAGTATTGGGTCCGGACCGGACGCTCGCCCGGCTCGATGCTGCGCTGGCCCGGGCCACGTCGGAGGCGTCCGCGTAGCGTCTTTCACCGTGTATTGCCGGCTGGCTGACCCGATCCGACCCCATGGCGTCCGGCGCTCGTCGACCGAATGTCAGCCCGGGACGCGGTGCCCGTCGATGAGAACCTGGAACTGGCGTCCGGGGTCATCGGCCGTCATCCGCCGGATCCCGGCTCCATCCACCTGGACCACCGCGGCGCCGTCGGGCGCGTACTGCACGATGTAGGCCTTGCGCACGCCGTCGGTGTTATTGGGCCCGGTGCAGTGGGGGGTGAGCGAGGAGAAGACGACGATGCTGCCCCGTCGTGCCGGCACCGGTACGGCGCCGGTGGGACGGTCGAGGCAGACCAGACCCACTTCGGTCTCCTCATGGGCGAGCGTCCCCATCGTATGGACACCGGGCACCACCCACGGACAGCCGTTGTCCTCGTCCGTGTCGGTCAGCGCGATCCAGCAAGTGAGGTACTGCTGGGGTTCGACATAGGCGTAGCCGTTGTCTTGGTGCCAGGGGAACGGTGACGTGGTACCGGGCTTTTTGTAGACGGCCTGGTCCCAGTAGAGGCGGACGTCCGGCCCCACCAGATCGGCACACAGATCGGTCAACGGCGGCGAGCTCACCAGCTCCCGGAGCGCCTCCGATTCCAGCACGAGGTGAGTGCTGAAGGTGATCTCGTCGGCCCGAGCGATGAGGAACGTGCCGCCTCGAGCGCGTAGCCACTCCTCGCGGCGAGCCTCGATGGGGTCGATGATCGCCAACAGGCTCGCAAGCTCGGTGTGGTCGAAGGCGTCCGCCAGGAGGAGGTAACCCTCGCGGTTGTAGTGGCTCGCCTGCTCGGTGCTGAGAGCCCGGAACGGGCCTGGAGGCGACACCCACGAGAACTCCCGGTTCAGCGGGTGCGGCTTCACCGCTTCTCCCGACTTGGCGCGGGAGCACCGCCGCCCAGCTGCCCCCCGGAGCGAGGCTGGAGCCGGAAGAGCATCGTTACTCGACCTCGAAAGTGAGAAGCCGGGGCCACCGACGCCGATGGTAGTGGGATCGATGCGGGTCGAGTCAGCCGTACGACATGGGGCCCTCCAGGGGAGAATGCCCTGGCACAGGGCAGACCCGGGATCGATGCCTGGTCGGCTAAATTGACGCTTCGCCCATTCGGGGGTGGCGCAACTGGCAGCGCGCATGATTCTGGTTCATGAGGTTGGAGGTTCGAGCCCTCCCCCCCGAGCTGATCACAATGCCCCTCGGATGGGACACTGTGACAGAGTTGGTGCGGCTTGCGATCAAGTTGGTGAGGCCGTTCCAACGCAACGGCTCCTCGGGGTCCCATCGTCTAGAGGCCTAGGACACCACCCTCTCAAGGTGGAGACACGGGTTCGAACCCCGTTGGGACTGCTCATCGTTGTCGCTGGTAGGAGCCTCTTCCTGAGGAAGTGCTTGTCTCTCGTCGGTTCCTCTTGTCCGCAGATTGTCCGCAGCAGCTTTGATGGAGACGATGTCCGCACCCTTGGCGAGAGTGGTGAGAGCCTCGGTAAGGACCCGGTCACGGTCGTCGGTGGCGTGCTGATAGCGGAGCGCCGCCTGGGGAGAAGCGTGGCCACCTCGCCGCATGATCTCCCGAGTCGAAGCCCCCGTAGCCGCCACCCAGGTGAGGCCGGAGTGGCGCAGATCGTGGAAGTGGAGATCGCTGCGTCCGATGGTCCGACGGACCTTGGCCCACATGTGATCCAGTGAGCGGGGATGCATCGGACCACCGTCGGCACCGGGGAAGAGCCAGGCGGACTTCGACCCCTGGACATAGGTGGCGAGGTGGTGTTCAACGACTGACATCACGTGCTCGGGGATGCCCGTCTTGCGTTTTCCCTCCTCGGTCTTAGGCGGGCCGATCGTCCTCTTGCCCAACACGACGACGCATCCTCGCTCGACGTTCAGTATTGCAGGCAGGAGGTCGATGTCTCTGCGTTGCAGGCCGAGCACCTCGCTTCGGCGAAGCTGGCACCAGACGGCGAGGAGAATGGCGAGACGCCAGCGATCCGGCGCAACCTCGATGGCCGCCGTGACCTCTGCCATCGACGCCAAAGGGCGTTCGTCTGCCTTCTCAGTCGCCGCACCCTCCACCTTGCACGGTGTGAAACCGACGAGCCGATCGTTCAGAGCAGTCCGCATGATGCTCGACAAGAGACGGTAGGAACCAGCTGCGGTAGAAACATGTCGGTGCCTCAGCGCAGCATGCCAGCTGCGCACCGCTTGTGCCGTAATGTCGCCGATGGGCGTCTCCCCGAAGGTAGGCAGGAGGTGACGGGTGAGCAGTCCCTTGTATTTTGCTCGGGTGCTCGCCCGTACATCCCGCTGGTCGAGCCACGTCTGGGCATAGACCGAGAACAGGACTCGACCAGCGGCGGGGTCGACCCACTGCCCTCGGGTAATGTCGCCCGAGTTGGTGTCGAGCCAGTTCTGGGCGTCGATCTTGCGATCGAACCTGGCCGTCCGCTCTCTCCCATCGGGGCCTCGGTAGCGGGCCTGCCACGCGGCTAGTGACTTCAGCCGACGTTCCTTGGCCGCTCTCAAGGAGGCGAGCGAACGACCAGATCGATGATCACCGGTAGAGCACCCGCTCAAGGGAAACTCCGCACATCGCCACTGCACACCCAGGGGCTGATTTGGCTACTGTCTGGCGATCGGGGTCAATTCAAGGAAGGCGGTGCCTTGGGTGACACGGCGGACAAACGCTTCACGGATGGCTAGTGCACTTCTTTGCGGGGTCGTGCTGGCAACAGGAATCTCCACATTTGCAATGACCGCTAGCAGTGCAGCGGCTGGACTCCTGCACCGGGGCAAGGTGGCGCATGTCCCTGTACAGATTGCGTCCGGAACGGCGAGTGGACCCTATGGCGACACCCTCAGTGCTTCGATCTATGCGTGGTCCAATGGTATGACGGTCGTTTGGACTGGTTATGTCGGATACAGCTTTGCGTCGGAGTTTGCTGGGTACTCGAACATGAACACAAGTGCTTCTTCTCAACAAGCAGTGACATGTGAGGGTCCCGACTTCTCTATCTTTATACCGCTCCCGCCTGGAAACTACATTCTCGGAGCCAACGGCATACCAGGTGATGTGAATATCGGTGGTGTTGCGACAATCGGAGGGGGTGATCCAGCGCCGCCCACATCCTGCATCTCGCCACCATCGCTGTATTTGGGTGAGAACACTTCACCAATAGCCGCACTCGTTGGGACTCCCAGTGGTCACGGCTACTGGATAGCGGATACAGACGGCTCTCTCCGGGCTCATGGCGATGCTGAGTTCTATAACGATGCTCGTGACGAGGGTATCCGTCTGAACGCTCCGATCGTTGGGATGGCCGCTACCCTAGACGGAGGAGGCTACTGGCTCCTTGGAAAGGACGGTGGCGTCTTTTCCTTCGGCGACGCTCAGTTCTATGGCTCAACCGGCAACCTCCGCCTCAATCAGCCGGTTGTGGGGATGGCAGCGACGCCAGATGGTCATGGCTACTGGTTCGTTGCTGCAGACGGTGGTGTCTTCAGCTTCGGCGACGCTCAGTTCTATGGCTCAACCGGCAACCTCCGGCTCAATCAGCCGGTTGTGGGGATGGCACCTACGCCAGACGGCAAGGGCTACTACCTTGATGCAAGTGACGGTGGCATTTTCTGTTTTGGGAACGCCCAATTCCAGGGTTCCATGGGCGCAGTGCGGCTGAACAAGCCGGCTGTAGGTATGGCCGTCGACCCTTCGACCGGCGGGTACTGGTTGGTCGCAAGCGATGGGGGGATTTTTACCTTCAATACGCCGTTCTATGGAAGCGCAGGAAATGTAAATCTGAGCTACCCAGTCGTCGGAATGGCAACTCCACCGGACGGTAGCGGATACTGGCTCGTCACATCCGGTGGAGGTGTGTACCCCTACAACATCACCTCTTACGGGCAAGTCTGAACTGACTGAGGAGAGATTCGTTCGCTGCTGCCAGGACCAACGGCAGCAGCCGATCCTCGCTGCGTATGGGGCGGTATCCGGCAGCCCGAAGGCGTTCTTCAAAGTGGTCGATCACGGCAATCTGATCCGCAAGCCGCCAATCAAAGGAGGGATCACCAACGTCATGGCCTGAGGCGAACTCGTGGACGATCGGGGTGGAATCGACCATCACAAAGGTCACGTACCAGCGATTCTCCGACGACACTAGTTCCGCTCGGGTCGCCGAGTAGTGGAATCTCAGCTCCATGCTCGAACCGTTAGTCGGTCTGCCCTTTGGGTCAGATGCCGTGCCCAACACA
>CAVQAI010000017.1:0-44849 GCA_963710495.1 uncultured Acidimicrobiales bacterium | reverse complement strand
CGTGGCCGCTCCCGGTGGGCTTTCACGCTCAATGGCGCAGAATCCGGTGGCCAACCCTCACTTTTGACGAGGCGAACCGGAATTCTTCTATGCCATCCTCGGTGCGTTAGTCGTCTTGCGGCTATGGAGCATGGGGGGAATGAGGGCAGGGAATCCATTGGGGATGTGGCCGGCGCATGCCACGCTGGGCGGACCGAATCGCATTTTTGCAGGCACGGGCGCTGCTGCGGTTGGACGGCCGCGTCGTCTGGCTCGCGAGACCAGTCGCCGGCTCGTTTGCTCAGTTGACGTTGGGGGGTCGATGAGGCACCGTGATATCGCCTCGTTCATTGCACTGCTGTCACCGATAGCGATGGTCATCGGCGTTCCAAGGCGGATCCCTTCCTGACGGGACACTGATGAAAACGCGAGGGGCACTCTGCATAGTCATAGTCCTGATCTCGGTCGTGCTCTTTCCGGCATCGATTCGGGCAGACTCGTTGCCTTCACCTCCCGCGTCAGCGAACGCCCCCGGTCTGGTGCTCGATCCGACCGTGACTCGAGCAGATCCAGCGATCACCTGGGATCCGCAGTCACATGTGTACCGCATGTACGCGACGGAGCTCTGGTACGCCAACGTCCCCGAATGGGAGGCGCCCACGGTGACCGGTCCCTGGCGGTCGGTCGGAGAAGCGCTCCCGGCGCTCCCGGCATGGCACGGTCCGCCGTTCACCACCTGGGCGCCGATGGTGCGGGACGTCAACGGCGTGTGGACGATGTGGGCGAGTACGGCTGATCAGCAGGGGGCCTTCTGCCCGTTCCGGGCCACTGCCCGGGACGCGGCGGGACCGTTCACCGTCGACCCGAGACGTGTTCCCTGTGACACGGCACTCGACGGTGACATCGACCCCTCCCTCGTCCAGGTCTCCGGGCAGTGGTGGCTGATGTACAAGACCAACGCCAACGCCGTGGGCCAGCCGACCACGTTCCTGTCGCAGCGAATCGGCCCCGACGGCCTGCCGTACGGGCCGAGGTTCACGCTCCTCACCTCGGACCAACCCTGGGAGCACGGGATGATCGAGGCGCCGAGCCTGATCCGGAACCCCGTCTCGGGGCAGTGGTGGCTCGTCTTCTCGGCCGGTGACTCCGATCCCACCACTCCCAGCTACCAGATGTACATGACGCCCTGTGACGGTCCGGAGGGGCCCTGTCAGATCCGAAAGGTCGTCAACCTGGTGAGACCCAACGCGCAGGGCGGGGCGCCGGGCGAGGAGAATGCCTTCGTCGCCGCGGACGGGCAAGCCTGGATCGCCTACAACCCGGGCGCCTTCTTCGCCCCGCCCACCGATCGACCGTTGGCGCTGGTCAAGCTCGACTTCGATGATCAAGGCGCGCCCTACGTCGTGACCCCCTGAGGGCCGGCGGACATGCCTACCGCTTGGCCTCCTGGACGAGCCAGCCGTTGCCGTCGGGATCACTGAACGAGATGTAGGAGCCGTAGTCGTTCCGGTTCGGGTCGGGGCCCGGGGTCTGCACGCCCTCCTCGAAGTGGAAGATGTCGCTGCTCTCGACGGCTCGCCCGCTCAGCTCGTCGTGTGCCGCCTCGATGTCGTCGACGATGAGGTGCAGGCCCTGGAGGGATCCGGCGGCGCGGTTCTTCATCAGGGTGACTGAGCAGGCGGAGCCGGGCGGCGTGAGCTGGATGATGCGGAACTCGTCGCCGGCCCGGTGGTCCACATCGAGATTGAACCCGGCCTGATCGACGTAGAACTCCTTGGCCCGATCCATGTCCGACACCGGGACGACGACCAGCTCGAGCTTCCAATCCATCAGGCCTCCGTCCTCGTTCCTCACACCGTCCCGTGCAGCCGGCCTGGCGAGGCTACCCTCGGCGCCACCAGGGGTCCACCGGGACGATCCGAAGGAGGCACTCGTGCGGGCACAGAGGCTGAGGGTGGTGGCCGTCACGGCCGGGATGGGCGTGTCGCTGGCGCTGGCGCCCGGTGCTGCGACCGCATGGGGAGCCGGGCCGGCCGGCTCCCGCGGGCTCGTCCGACGGCCATGTCTCGGTGATCGTCAGCCAGACGCCGGCTTTCGCCGGCGACGCCCCGGACCCCGACGTCCTCTACTCCGGGGGGACCTACTACGCCTTCACCACCGGCACCCCGCTCGGGAATCACATCCAGGTGCTCACCTCGGGGAACCCGGCCACCGGATGGGGTTCGTACAACGGCCTGCCCTTCGGGTCGAGCGCCCTCCCGCCCCCCCGGCCTGGGAGACGGTGAACACCCAGACCTCTCCCGGCGTCTTCTCCTACGGGGGCCACGGGGTCATGTTGTACGACGCCTCGGTCAGCCCCCACGCCATCGACAGCGGCTTCAGCTGCCTCTCGGTGGCCACGGCTCCGTCGATCACCCCGAGCTCCCCGGTGTTCAGCGACACGACCGCCGGCCCGCCTGTTGCGGCTCGGCGGGGGGCGTGCTCGACCCCAGCCCCTTCGTGGACCCGGCCACCGGCGTGGCCTACCTGTTGTGGAAGTCCAACGACGGCAGCTCGGCGGCGCCCTCCCAGGTGTGGTCGGTCCGGCTGAGCGCCGACGGGACCCATTTGGCCGGCACGCCGACCGTCCTCCTCACCGTGGACCAGGCCGACCTCCCCTGGGAGACGACCGTCGACGACCCCCAGATGGTCTTCGGCCCGAGCGGCTACACCCTGCTGTTCTCGGCCGGCAACTTCCAAGTGCCACCTACTCGCAGGCGCTCACCACCTGTAGCGGCCCCAACGGGCCGTGCAGCCAGCCCAGCGGGCCGTTCCTCACGTCCTACGGGAGTGTGGCCGGTCCGGGCGGCGGCTCGCTCTTCCAGGACGCGGGCGGGGCCTGGTGGCTCGGGTATGCCGCCTGGCCCGCCGGGTGCACCAACTACGGCTGCGGGGGGGTGCGACGCCTGTTCACCGCACCGATCGACCTGACCAACGACCTCAATGTCCCGTGCAATGCCCCGGCCGGCGCGCCCACGGGCTACCGGCTGGTGGCCAGTGACGGGGGCATCTTCACCTACGGCAACCTCCCGTTCTGCGGGTCGACCGGGGCCATCCGCCTCAACCAGCCGGTGGTCGGTATGGCCTCGACCATCGACGGCGGCGGGTACTGGAACGTGGCCAGGGACGGCGGCGTGTTCGCCTTCGGGAATGCCCGCTTCTTCGGGTCGACCGGGGCCATCCATCTCAACCAGCCGGTGGTCGGCATGGCGGCCACTCCCGACGGCGGGGGCTACTGGCTGGTCGCCTCCGACGGCGGCATCTTCAGTTTCGGTGATGCCGCCTTCTACGGGTCGACCGGGGCGATCCGCCTCAACCAGCCGGTGGTCGGCATGGCCTCGACCCCGACCGGCCACGGCTACTGGCTGGTCGCCGCCGACGGCGGCATCTTCAGCTTCGGTGACGCCGCCTTCTACGGGTCGACCGGGGCCATCCGCCTCAACCGGCCCATCGTGGGCATGGCCTCGACCCCGACCGGCCACGGCTACTGGCTGGTCGCCTCCGACGGCGGCATCTTCAGTTTCGGTGACGCCGCCTTCTACGGGTCGACCGGGGCGATCCACCTCAACCAGCCGGTGGTCGGCATGGCCGCCACCCCGACCGGCCACGGCTACTGGCTGGTCGCCGCCGACGGGGGCATCTTCACCTTCGGGGACGCCGGCTTCTTCGGCTCGGCCGGTGCCCTACCGCTGAACCGGCCGGTCGTCGGGATGAGCCACTAGGACTCGAGGGAGGCGTCCCGGGTCCGGACCGAAACGGGGCCCTGGCTTCCGATCCTGCTGCCGGGTCTCGGCCGGCATCCGCACCTCCGCTGACCCTCGGTGACGGCCGGCGACTCGGGCGATGGCTAGTGGGCGGTTCGTTTGGGCGCCGGTTTGACCGCCATCTGGCGCACCCGCTCCCGGCTGACCCCGAGCCGCTCGGCGATGGCGTCGAGGGTGAGCCCGAGGCGCCGGGCCTCCTCGATCGACTTGGCCCGTTTCCGAGCCTGCTTGGCCCGCTTGGCCTCTGCCTCTCGCATGGCCTCGTTGGCCGCCACCACTCGGTCGAGGGCCTTCCACGCCTTGGCGCTCACCGGTCGGGACTCGAAGGGCATGAGCACATTTTGCCACTCACAAGCGTTCTGTGGCGAAATGCATCTCGCAAGGGAGCCCTTGTACTAGCGTGAGCCGAAATTGCTGGTCACGCAGCGTGGTTCTCGACACGGCGGGGTTACTTTTGCTGACGATGGTAGGTAGGATTCCGTTGGGTTCGCCGATCGGATCGAGCTGCCGTCCGCCGCACCAGTGAGCGGGCAGACGACTCGGGCCATCGCCGATTCGATGGTGCTCCGGTGCCACCATGGGGCGAGATCGGCAGCGGATGACTTTGGGGGGTAACCGGCGAAATGGAGTTCGGGCGGCGCACCACAGCGATGACGTGGACCGTCGGCCACCGGGGGACGAGGGCCTGTGAGCCGAAGTCCGCGGCCGGCACGGCCGGCGATCCGGCCGGTGGCGGGGGCTCGGCGGTCACCGGGGGTCTCGACGGGCTGATCGCCCGTGCGAGGCAGGCATCGAGTATCCCGGCGACGGGCCGGGCGTACTCCCCGAGGACCACGTGCTAGCAGAGGAGACATTTTGAAACGGTTGATCGTCGTCTTCATCTCGGTGCTGACACTGTTCACGCTCAGTGCCACCCTCGGAGGGGCGGCCTGGAGTGCTGCGGACACTTCGACCACCGCTCAGATCATCTTCGATGACGCCGCCCAGCAGGCCGAGCTCATCATCCCCACTCCGGCGTGCCCAACGACGCAGCCCGACTGCCAATGGAAGTTTGTGCTGCAGATTCCCAAAGGGGACATCACCGTCGGCGTTGTGTTCGGGACCTCGGGCACCTTGACCATCCCGTATCCGGCGAACTTCTGCGGGGTCATCCAGGCCGACGCCTACGTGGGCCCCCCGTTCGTGCCGGAGCGAGGCTTCCAGCACACGATCGAGGACTGCACACCCCCGACCACCACGACGACCACGACCACCACGACCACCACGACCACCATGGTTCCGCCGGTGGTCCCGCCCGTGGTGACGGGCAATCACTCCCCGCCACCGACGCCGCCGGCCCCCCCGGCCCCGACCCCGACTCCGACCCCAGCGGCCACGCCGGCTGCCACACCGGCAGCCCTGCCGTTCACCGCCACACCGACGAGCGCCGCTCCGACGCAGCTCCCCTTCACCGGCGTGAACACCAAGCCGCTGTGGATCCTGGGGTTGACGCTGGTTGCCCTCGGCCTGGCCCTGCTCACCTCGGCGGCCACCTGGCGGAAGCTGAGGCGCCAGGTCCTGGCCACGGTGCAAGGCCGCCTGCTCAACGCGGACCGGTCCTTCTAGCTCCCGTTGGCGGGGTGGCGACCCACCGCCCCGTCACGCCATCCGGGCCAGGCGGTGGATCCGTTCCGGGGCGTCGATGGCCGTGGTGACCCCGGCGCCGAGGGGCCCGACCTGTGACCCATAGCAGCCGACCACCTCGGGCTTGCCCGGACCGGAACCGGTCAGCTCCACACCGTCGGGCGGCTGGAGCTCGAATCCCCTGGCCTGCAGTGCATCGGTCAAGGCCCTGACCCGGTCGCCCAGAAAGGTTGCATAGGGGAGCTCCTCGTAGACCAGCCAGTCCACATCGGGATGGCCATCCACGACGGCCAGGCAGGCCGCCGCGGTGATCTCGTGGTCGGGATGGCTGATTCCGAGGGGGATCATCCAGGTGGACAGCCGCGACCGGCTGACGATGGCCTCGAGGTCCGAGGAGATGGATCGCACCAGGTCGTCCCCCCACGGCCCTTCGTATCCGTAGACCGGGGTGCGGTACTGGTCGTCCCAGTGCTCGAGATGGCGGTGGTCACAGCCGAGCAGCCGGGCGGCCTCGACGTCCTCGGAACGCCGGGCACCGACGATGTCCGCCCCCGGCTCGAACACGCCCGAGAGCGCCTCCCAGCCGGTCACCGGGTCGACCGAGGCCGGGCCGCCGGCGAAGACCGTCACCATCGAGGAGCCGGGGTGGGCGGCCAGCAGGTTGGCGCAGCTCAGCGCCAGGTCGTCGAGATGGGGGGAGACGCCGCCGAGGGCCGAAAACTCGCTCATCGAGTGGCTCACAGTGGGCCCGGCCGGACACGGCCGCGCCCGACGGACGGTCCGCTCTGTTCCAACGGACTCACGAGGGTCATTGGCCCACCGGCCGGCGGGCGACATCGGGTCTGGGAGCCCTGACGGCCCCCAGACCCGAATGACCCCTTGGCCTAGCCGAGCGCCATCCCGACCACGGGTTGGTTGAGCTTGAGGGCGCCGGTCGAGCCCTGGAAGTGGGCGCCGGTCCCGAAGGTGAAGATCCCACCGTCGGCCGCCACCAGGTAGTAGCCGTCCCCGGTCGGTGCGGCGGACATGCCGACGACCGGCTGGTTGAGCCGCAGGTTGCCGGTGGACCCGAAGAACGGAGCGTTGAAGCTGAAGACGCCACCGTCCGACGCCACCAGCCAGTACCCCCCGGTAGCCGGATCGACGGCCATCCCGACGACGGGCTTGTTGAGGTGCACGCCGCCCATCGAGCCCTGGAACTTGGCCCCGGGGCCGAAGGTGAACACGCCGCCGTCGGCCGCCACCAGGTAGTACCCGTCCCCGTTCGGAGTCGAGGCGATGCCGACCACGGGCTGGTTGAGCTTGAAGCCACCCATCGACCCGTAGAAGTTGGCGTTCGATCCGAACGTGAACACGCCGCCGTCGGATGCGGTCGTCCAGCAGCCGTTCCCTCCGGGAGCAGGCGCGACGCCCACGATCGGCTGGTTGAGGACGGCGTTCAGGCCGGCGCAGTCAGTTGCCCGTGGGCCGTGGCCGAAGACCAGACCATTGGCATCGGCCAGGTTGTAGCTGCTCCCGCCGGGCACGGCGGCCATTCCGACCACCGGCTGGGGGATGGTCTGCCCACCCTGTGAGCCGAGGAACGGCACGTTGAAGCTGAAGATCCCGCCGTCCTTGGCCACCAGCCAGTACCCGGGGGGTGGCCCGGGATTCGAGATGGGGGCCAGCGGCCCGGCCGGTGTTGGCGGGGAGGGGCTTGGAGCCGGATTGGGCGCCATGACGCCGAACGCACACTCTCCGGTGGCATAGCCGCCCACGGTGTTGGGCGACCCTCCCGAGTCCCCGTACTGGGCGGCCGGTGAATTCCCCGTGCAGATGAGGTTCCCGGCGATCTGATTGGTCAGGAATTCGCTGCCGTCGGGATCACCCAGCATGTTGCCACTGAAGGTTGCGCTACCGGCGATGTGGTTGCGGAAGCTCCCCAGCCAGCACGAGTTGAGTCCGGTCACCCGCAGGTTGCCGCCGATGGTGTTGTCCTCGTAGTCGCTGTAAACGGGGGATCCTCCTCCCGGGAAGGTGTTGAAGACCCCGGGGAAGGGCGGGGTGAAGCAACCGGGCCCTTCACTGGCGACATTGCCGCCTCCGCCGGATTGACTGGCATCCCCGCCGATGGTCGAGTCCGTGACCACCATGCCCAGCGGGCTGGTCGCCGTGACGCTGCCCTGGACGGTGGCCGGGGAGTTGAGGGTGGGCGAGCCCGGGCTCGGGTCGTCGAAACAGGCCGCGTCGCTCGCCTTGCAGCCGAGGATGACCGTGCCTCCGCTACCCACCGTGATGTTCCCCTGCGACGGTCAAGCCCGACGAGGTGGCAGCTACGCCCCCGTTGAGGGCGTAGCTGGCCAGCAGGGAGTTGGCTCCGGCCGGGACGGTCACGTCGCCGGTGACGACGACCTGACCGGCACTGATTTGGCAGGTCCCCGAAACGGTCACCGAGCTGTAGGTCCCTGCGGCCAACGGGCCCGTGCAGGTGGCCGGGGCCGGGGTGGTCGCCGAAGCGACGGACGAGCCGGCCAGCAGGCCGAGCGGAACCACCAGCAGGGTGGAGGCCAGCAGGGAGAACAGCAGTGTCCGGAATCGCCGGCCCCTCCCGGGCTCTCCCGATCGCTCCCGCTCCGGGGGCTGGGCGCCCCTACCGATGGTCAATGCTCGACTGGTCGCCACTCGACGCCTCCGTTGCTCGTTGGTGGATCCGCGCCACCCGTACCGGCACGTGCCGAAAGTCGCCCTCCCGGTGAGGTCGACCAGGGCTCAAGCGTGCCTGGTAACGCGATCGCTCTGATCACCCGTCTGGTCCGCCCCTCCCGCAGCTTGTCGGATGAGACTCGGGAGGTCAAGTGGATCTGCTCCCCCGACGACGCCAAGCGTCACCACCGTCGGCCGACATCAGCACCGCCCATTGGAGTCAGCGCGACAGGAGACCGGCCAGCGCATCCAGCGAGGCGGACGCATCGGTCGGCACCGTCACCACGAGCCAATTCGCATCGCTTCGGACCTCGATGGAGAACTCGAAGAACGCGCAACAGGCCTTCTCGCGGCGGGCGAGGTCCACCGCGGCCAACAGGTTCTCCGACGGAGGCTCGAGCCGGAGGCGCATTCGGCCTTCAGCGGGGCGCTCGGATAGGTCGACCGCTCGATGGAGGAAGTCGTGCCACTCAGCCAGGCGGCTGGACGCATCCTCCTGGCTGAGCGTGCAGGCCACGGGTGGTTCCATGATGTTGTCCCTACGCCTCCAACCCCACGGGCCCTCGAAGCGACCGCTTTCCGGCCCTCGCCTCGACCTTAGGCGTCAAATGTGGCGGAGCACGCGGGCCGGGTTGCCCACGGCCACGACCCCGGGAGGAAGGTCCCTCGTCACCACGGCGCCCGCCCCCACCACGGTGTCCGGGCCGATGGTCACGCCGGGCAGGACGATCACGCCGCCCCCCAGCCAGACGTTGTCTCCCACCACGATGGGCTCGGCCGCCTCCCATTTGTCACGGCGGGGGCCGGGCTCGATGGGGTGGGTCGGCGTGAGGAGCTGGACGTTGGGCCCGATCTGGACATCGTCCCCGATGGTGATGGCCGCCGCGTCCAGGGCCACCAGACCGAAGTTGACGAACGTGCGGGCCCCGATGCGCAGCTGGGACCCGTAGTCGCACAGGAACGGGGTGCGGACCACGCTGTCCGGGCCGAACGCCCCGAGCAGCTCCTCGAGGATGGCCTGTCGCCGGGGATCGTCTGCCGCGGTGCGGTTGTACTCGTCGGTGAGACGCACCGCCCGGTGGTGCCGGCCGGCCAGCTCCTCGTCGGCCCGGTAGGGCTCGCCCGAAAGCATCCGGTCCCGGGGGCTCGGGCCTCCGGCCGCTCGGGGTGGGCCCTCCATGACGCCCAGCATGCCGCCTGGACAGTCCTTAGGGTTGGCCATGGCCTTCGCCGGCTCGTCGGAGCTGTTCCTGGTCGATGTGGTCCAGGTCGGTGAGCGGGACGCCGAGGCCTATCTCCAGGCCCTCGACGAGGACGGGATCCCGGTCATGACCGCGGCCGGCGCCACCCTCGAGTCCTGCCGCTCGACACACGCCGGCCTGGGCACGGACGTCGACATCGAAGTGGTCTGGCGGGTCCACGATTTCGCTGATTGGAACTTGATACGGAGGAACCTGGTGCTCGATCCCCGCTGGTACGTCTGGGCCCGACGGGCCAGCGGGCTCCGGCGGGGTGGGACCCGGCGGATGATGGCGGACGTGTCGCTCGACCAGCGGCGATAGTCCGTGCTGCGCCGATTCGAGACCTACCGTTTCCGTACCGACGCGCCCGCCGAGATCCGGGACAGGCTCCGGGAGGCGTTCCTTGACTCGTCACGCCACATTCCCGAGGTCCTCCACTCGGCCGTCGGTCAGCGGGTGACCGGGCCCGCCGTCGACCTGGTGTGGGAGCACGCCTACCAGTCACCCGAGGCCTACCGGCGGTACATGGCGCACCCCTTTCACGCCTCGGTCCTCGACCGGTACCTGCTGGCCGACAGTCCGGAGCGGATCGTGGAGGACAGCAGGCTCGGGGTCGGCCTGGCCGGGTACGCCTGCGACGGCCCCCGGTACTTCCTTCCCTCGGGTGTCCGCCGGTTGGTCTTCCTCGACATGCGCCGCGCCGGTCCCGGGGAGATCGAGGCGGTGTCGGACCTGGTCGGGCGGGCCACCGTTCCCGACGCGTCGGTGTTCGCCGCCAATAGCCTGGCGGCGGCCTGGTTCGACGGCGAGACACCGCTCGGGACCGGCCCGAGATGGAGCCATCTCTGGGAGCAGGGCTTCAAGGACGAGGCCGCCCTCCGCCGCCACGTCGAGGAGGCGGTCGACCCTGGCGACCGGTCCCAAGGGGGGTGGGACGCGGTCCCCGGCGTGGCCGCCGCCCTGACACTGAGCTACCGGCTCCAGCCCGGATGGGGCTACCTGGCGCCGTCCTGAGCGGCGGGTAACGCTCGTCGGCGCGGCGCGGGTCAGCCCAGCCGCGGTCAAGCAGTGGCCGGGGCGGTCTGGCCGTTCCCGACAGCCCGGCCCTACTGTCGGCCCCCTTGAACCTGGCCATCACCTTCGGTGCCTACCTCGTCGGGGCACTCATGGGCCTCACCGTCCACCGGGGCGGCGCCGGGCTCAGGCGGGGCTGGCCCGTCTATCTCCGGATCCAGCTGGTCGCAACGGCCGGCCTGCTGGGGCTGTTTTCGGCCTGGCGGTTGACCGCGCCGCGCCAGATCGTGGATCCGATCGCCATCGCATTGGTCGGCCTCCTCCTCCTGGTGGTCTCCGACCGCATGCGGGGAAGCCACAGCCGGGGGTTGGCCGAGCTCGAGGGGTGGGCTGCCTTCCCCAACGGGCAGTTCTGGGTCCTGCCCGTCGCCGGGGGCCTGTTGGGTCCGTCGGCCAGCGCCCTCGCCGCCCTGACCAACGCGGTGTACGCCGCCCCCAACGCCATCTGCATCCACCTCATGCGACGCGACGCCCCGCACCCGCAGCGCCGCTCGACGACCTGGACCGACCAGTCGATGGTGCTGGCGGTGGCACTCGGCCTGCTCCTCCACCTGGAGGGTCCCGCACCGGCCGCCTCCCACTGGGTGCTGGTGGTGGCCGGCCCCGTGCTCGCCTTCGTCGGCGCCGCCCTGTACACCGGCTCGGTGTTCCACCCCCACAACGCCTCGGTGGACCGGTCGGCCGCGGACTACGGGCGCTGGTTGCTGCTCGCCGCAGTGCGGATCGCCTATCTGGTGGCCATCGCCATCATCACCAACTCGAAGGTGGTGGCGGTCATCGCCGTCCTCTCGGCGTTCGGACCGCCGGCCTTCAACCCTCCCCAACAGGCCGTGCTGTACGGCTACCGGTCGGGAGTGGTGATGGTGGCGGTGCGGTGGAGCTGGGTCTTCGTCCCGATCGGCCTGCTCGCCGCCGTCTTCATTCAGTGAGACGGCACGAGGACGGTGATTCGCAGGGCTTTTCGGGGGACGCATAAGGTCTCCACCATGTCCGACTACGTGATCCCCGAGCCAGAGCCCAAGGAGATCGACGAACGGCTGGCCATCGAACTCCGCCATCTCGCTGAAAATGCGGTCCTCAAGGGAAAGCCCTCCGGGGCGGAGAAGTGCGAGAACTGTCGCTACTACCTCGAGCCGTACAAGGACCTGTCGTACTGCTGGCACCCGAAGTTGCGCGTCCTGGTGGGCGCCGAGTGGTGGTGCCAGTGGTGGGAGGCGATCCCCGAGGACGGATAGTCGGCGTCCAGGACCGGGACGGATGCCCCGGGTCCTCATGGCCGGGGCGACCGGTCGGCCTACCCCACTGAGTACCGCTGGAAGATCACGGCGAGCTCGCAACCGGCGACCATCCCGGCGTAGCCCGCCATCGAACGCAGGAATTCGTCGGGGTCGAAGTCGCCCCCGAGCCCGTCCAGGTAGGCCTGGTGGGCACGCAGCGAGGTCACGCCCCGATCCAGCCACCCCGCCACGTCGACGTAGTGGGTCGCCTCGCCCGCGCCGGCAACGTAGACGAACTCGGTGCCCGTCCACGGCTCGCCCGCTTCGGGGAACACCCACCGGTTGGCCGCGTCCCGGCACGCGTCGAGCACGGTCAATCCGGTGGCCCGATGGTCGGCATGGTTGACACTGCCGCCGTCACCCCACGTGAGGTCGAAGTTCATGGTGAGAACGATGTCGGGGCGGTGCCGGCGGAGCGCCGCGGCAATATCGCGTCGCAGGGCGGGCCCCGTCTCGATCAAGCCGTCGGGGTGGCCCAGGAATTCGACCGGGCCCGCCCCGACCAGCGCAGCGCTCCGCCGCTCCTCTTCTTCCCGGAGTGGGCCGGCCACCGACGGGTCCATGCCGTCGATCCCGGCCTCGCCGCTCGTGACCAGTACGTAGGCGACCTGTTTGCCTTGATCGGTCCACCGGGCGACCGCACTGGCGGCGCCGTACTCGAGATCGTCGGGGTGGGCCACGACGGCGACGGCGCGACCCCAGTCTTCGGGCATCGGCTCCATGCATCCGACGCTAGTGACCAGTGCACGACCGTTGACCGCCCACCGTTTGCGGGGGAGGGCTCTCAGCCCGGCCCGGCTCTCAAACCGGCGCGGCTGCTCAGGCCGGTGCGGGCTCCGGGGTGGCCCCGGCCGACGGGCCGACCCGGGGCTGGGGCGACGTATCGGGCAGGTAGCTCAGCGTGATGACCGCCGTAGCCACCAGTCGCCCTTCTCGTCCCTGGTCGTAGACCTTGACTTCGGCGACGCCCTGCCGGCGCCCGATCCGGAGTGTCGTGGCCGCCGCCCGGAGGGGCCCGGCACTGGCCGAGGCCAGGTAGGAGACGGCGACGTTCGAGGTGGCCACGGGTTGCCGGCTGTCCCGGGCGATGGCGTAGGCCCCGGCCCGGTCGACCAGGCTGGCCACCAGTCCACCGTGGACGGCACCCCCCGGGCCGCGCATCTCGTCGCTGATCTCGAGCTCGACGATGTGGATGCCTCCGTCATCGAAACTCGTGTGGCTCATCCGGTCGAGCAGCGGGCATCCCATCGACATGAGCTGCGATGGTAGGCGCAAACGAGGTTGTCGCCGCCCAATTCGTGCTCCGGAGCCGGGTGGCGAGGAGTGAAAGGTACGGTACTGCCGTGGCCGGTGCGGTGATCGCCCCTCCGACGTCGCGCCCGGGGACGAGCCTTCCGGCGGCGTTCCCCTACCTAGCCGCGGGCGTGGCCGGTGCCGGCGTCGTTGCCTACCTCGTCCTCTGGGGTCGGCGGTACGGCCTCGACCTCAAGGTCTACCGGGGCTCGGTGCAAGCCTGGCAGCACGGCCTCGACCCGTACAACGGCACGTTCACCGCCAGTCGTCTGGACTTCACCTACCCGCCGTTCGCCCTCCTGGTCTTGTCGGTGCTGGCCTGGGGCACGTTCGCGCTGACCCAGTGGTTGCTCTGGGCGGCCAGCATCGCGGCCGGCACGGCGTCGGTGGCCTTCGTGTTGCGGGATGCGGGGGTCGACGGCGGGGCCCGGTTGTGGTGCGCCTCCTTCGCCTGGACGGCGGCGGCCACGTTGGTGCTCGAGCCGGCCAGGAGCGGGCTCGACTACGGCCAGATCGAGTTTCTCCTCATGTTCCTGGTGGTGGCCGATCTGTTGGCCATACCCGCTCCGTTCCGAGGTGTTGTCCTCGGCGTCGCCTCGGCCGTCAAGCTCACACCCCTGGCCTTCCTCATCGTGTTGGTGACCCGGCGCGACTGGGCGTCGACGGCGCGCGCCGTCGCCTCGTTCCTCGTCTGGACGTCGTTGACCTGGTTGCTCTGGCCGTCCGAGTCGAGTGCCTTCTGGCAGCACGACGTGGTGCACACCTCCCGGATCGGCAAGGTCACCGACCCGAGCAACCAATCGTGGGACGCCGTGCTGCACCGCCCGCCCTTCCCGTCGAGCGGATTGGCACCGGTCTGGCTGCTGCTTTCGGCGGTGACCCTGGCCCTCGGCGCGGTGATCGCCTGGCGGTGTGCCCGCACGGGGCGCCAAGCCTGGGCCGTGATCGCCGTGGCCCTGGCCGGATTGCTCGTCAGCCCCATCTCGTGGAGCCACCACTGGATATGGGTGCTGCTGGTCCCGCCCCTCCTGGTCGGCGTCCGCCGGCGGTCGGTGCCCGGCGTCGTGCGCGGATTGCTCTGGGGGATGGTGGCACTCACCGTCGCCGGCCCCTATTGGTGGTGGTCCGGCACCACGCGTGACGCCCTCGACGCGCTGCTGCCCGTGTGGACCTTTGCCATGCTCGCCGTCTGGGCCGCCATGGAGCTCACCACTTGGCGCGGTGCCGGAGGCCCCGAGTCGTGGCTTACAGCCCGAAGTGCCGCGTGAGCTGCCTGGTCAACCCGTTGGTGGTCCGGTAGGCCTTCCGGCGGGCGACCCGCTTGGCGTACGACGACGGGCCCTTGGCCGCGGCCTCGACGTTGCCGAGGTCGCGGGCTGCCCGGTAGAGCTGCGAACGAAGCGAGCTACGGCGTGCCACTGGGGTTGCCTCCCAGACCCGGGTCGAGGTCCCCGAACCGTCGCGCTCGTTCCCGACGCGCCCCAACGGTCGCCGACCGATGCCGCCTACTCGTCAATGTGGTAGCCGGCGCCCGATCCGTGCTTGTCGGGGAGGGACTCGACCAGCCGACTGGCGGCGGCGTAGTCGCCCGCACTCCAGGCCTCGGCGATGGTCCGATCGGCCAGCTCGGGGTGCCGGGTGAAATTCCACCAACGGGTGACGTCGCTGTCGCTGTATCCCTTGTTGGCCAGCAGGATATTGAGCCGGGTGGCCTCCCAGGTCGCCTCCTCGGGGCTGAGCTCGCCCCGCTCGACGGCGCCCTCGCCCGGTCGCGGATTTCGCTCCATTTCGTAGGCGATCTCCCGATCGAGATCGCGCGACACGTGGCCGCGGATGGTCTGGAGCGACCCGCCCGTGAGCGCGTGGCGGTCCGTGACCCGCCGCTCCCGCTCGCTCTCGAGGCTGCGGGACCAGAGATTCTGGGCCGCGGCATCGACGTCGCCGGCCGTCACCCGGAGCCGGAGCCGTCGTTCGATGCGCTCCGCCGTCTTCTGCGGCCCTTGAGCGGATCGATCGGTCGATCGCCTTCCCAGTTGCTCGGATGCGTCGAAGTCGGATGCGCGTCGGTCACCCCGGCGCCGCTCCGGTGTCTCGGCCACGGCCGGTGGGGGTGCCGGGAGCTCGGTGGCCTCGGCCGGCGCGACCGGCGCGACCGGCGCGACCGGCGCCGCCGCCGACGCGCTGTAGCTCTCGGGCGAGAAGATGTCACCGGCCGTGCCGGCGATGGCCGCGCCGAGGTAGGCCGCGCTCCATTCGCTGTCGCCGACGGCGACGGTCGGCGAGCTGGTCGCGGTCAGCCGGGCCACCGGGACGTCGAGGCACGCGGCCACGACCAGTGCCTCGGTGAACCCGAGTCGGCGATTGGTCGTCTCCACCTGGGCCACCGTCTCCCGCGTCCAGGCGACGCCACGTCGGAGCATCTCGTCGGCCAGGCCCTGCTGGGTGAGGTTGGCCTTGGATCGCAGCGCGGCGACGTTGCGGCGCACGATGTCCTCGATGCCCTTGGTCGGCTCGCCGTTCATGGACCCATCCTACGCCGTGTAATGAAAATGAACATGTTCATTGGCAGGTCGAGATCACTCACGGTGCTTTTCGGGCTGGAACGATGTCGCGGACGGTCAGAATTTGAACATCCTTGCGGCTCTCGGCCGTCCGGCCGGCCCGGCCTGCCGGCGTGCCGGCCTGGTCCAGCAGCTTTCGGGCGACTCGGCCGCCCCGAGGGGCGACCGCCGAGCCACCCGGACACACCCGATGGTGCCGCCGGCAATTCTCCGGAACCGGGGACCGGGCGATCCCTGACCGGTTGACTGACAGAAGTCCGGTTTGCGGCGACGCCCGGCCCAAGCGGTGGCGACCGGCAATTCCCGCTACAGCTTGGCCGGCCTTGCTCCGATCATCACCCTGAGGGATCCGAAATCAAGGGGCAGGGATCCGAAGCACAAAGGGGCAGGAACGACTTTGAATCCGTTTCACCTGGAAAAAGCCAGTCAGTGGTCGGACGTCGACTTCGATCTGGACGACCTGCTGCCTCCCGAACCGCAGTGGCAGCGTTGTGGAGCGATCCACTGCATCGATCGGGGACCGTGGATCGGGACGCTGGTGTGCTGTATCAGACGGAGCGGCCACGACGACACCCACTCGATGTCGCTCGGCGACGAGGGCGCGACCGACTACTGGCGCGAGTCCTGGCTGTAGGTCTCCTCATCGCCCGGGCCGGGTCAGCACCACCGCCTGGTCCGGTCGGAGTGAGCCGACGAAGCCGCGACCTTCGCCGATCCCGTCGCTCGATACCGCCACCGACATCCCGGTGCCGATCGCAGAAGACACCGTTTCATTCGGCGCGCCACCGATAGGCGCGCCTTCGCCGGTCGCCCCCGTCTCGACGTCGGTGCCACCCTCGGCCGCAGCAGTGACCCGCACTTCGCGGTCGGTGAAGTTCACCAGCACCACGGCGTCACCCTCCGGAGCCACCCGGCGGTAGCCGAGGATCCCCTCCGGCGACGTCAGCAGTTCTTGGTCGCCGCCGGCGAGCGCAGGAATGGCCCGGCGCAAGGCGATCAGGCGCCGGTAGAGATGGAGGATCGAGGAGGCGTCCGCTCGCTGGTGCTCGTAGTCGGCCCGGTCGGCGTCCGGCGGGAAAGGCAGCCACGGCCGGCATCCCGGGGTCGTGGCCCAGCCGTGATCGGGTTCCCCGTTCCACGGAATGGGGGCGCGGCACCCGTCGCGACCTCCGGGGTCGACCTGGCGATCTGCCGGGACCGATGCGTCGAGCAGCCCGAGCTCCTCGCCCTGATAGAGGAAGGGCGAACCCCTGAGGGTCAAGAGCAGGACCGCCGCGGCCCGGGCCCTCGGCTCACTGCGGCGGGAAGTCGTGGCGGGGTCCTCTCCCGACCGGGTGGCGGCGAGGTCGTAGCGGGAGCGGTGGCGCGGGTTGTCGTGGTTGGACAGGACCCAGGTGGGCCAGGCCTGGCGCCCCCCGAGGGCGCGGGCAGTCGTCTCGACGCAGTCGAGCCAGGGCCTGGCTCGCCACGGGGCCAGGAGCGGCGGGAAGTTGAAGGCCAGGTGGAGCTCGTCACCGGCGCCGTAGTAGGTGGCCACCGTCTCGGTCGAAAGGAGGTATACCTCACCGACCATCACTCGATCGCCGGGATAGCCGTCGAGGAGGGCGCGGACGGACCGCAGGCGCTCGTGCGTGGTCACCTCGTCGTTGAGGATGCAGTGGGGGAGGCCGGCCACCGGCGCCAGGTCATCGGGCAGGGCGGGGTCCTTGCCGATGCAGTGGATCACGTCGGCCCGGAACCCGTCGACACCACGGTCGAGCCAGAACCGCAGCACCTGGTGCATGGCCTGCACGACCTCGGGCTCGTCCCAGTTGAGGTCGGGTTGGGCCGCATCGAAGAGGTGGAGGTACCACTGGCCCGATGCGGCGTCGAACGACCAAGCCGGCTCCGACAGGTCGAAGGCCGACACCCAGTTGTTGGGCGGTGCGCCGTCGGCGAGGCCGTCGCGCCACACGTACCAGTTCCGGTGGCGGCTGGCGATCCCCGATCGGGCGTCGACGAACCAGGGATGCCGTTCGGAGGTGTGGTTCGGAACCCAGTCGATGATCACCTTGAGGTCGAGGGCGTGAGCATCCTCGAGCAGCCGGTCGAAGTCATCGAGCGTGCCGAACAGCGGGTCCACGTTGCAGTAGTCGGAGACGTCGTAGCCGAAGTCGGCCATGGGGGAGGGGTAGAAGGGGGACAGCCACAAGGCATCGACCCCCAGCCAGGACAGGTCTCCGAGATGGGCGCGGATGCCCTCGAGGTCCCCCACCCCGTTCCCGTCGGAGTCGGCGAAGGAGCGGGGGTAGATCTGGTAGAAGACGGCCCCCTGCCACCACGGGACCCCTGGCGCCACGGTCAGCCGCCCGCTTCGGCATGCACGGGGCCGCAGGCTAGCAATCCGACCTCGTGGGCAGCCGGCCACCCCGGTCCTGGGGTGGCGGACATCGTGCGGCCGGGCACCCTCGGGGGCCCCGGCCAGGAAGCCGGGCCGACGGATCGCTTCAGGTCCCGGCCGTTCGCGCCGAGGAAATTCGGAAACCGGGACTGGCACGAATCCTGAAGGGGTTTGCGGGCATGGTGGAGCGGCGTGAGAAAGAGGACGGGGCGCTGAAGGCCGACGGGCTGTCGGGGAGCCTTCCTCCGGAGGTGTTCGAGGTCGGGCGGGTCTGCATCGAGCCCGACTGCCAGGTGCGGCTGTCCCGCTACAACAGCACTTCGTGGTGTGCTCTCCACGAGAGCCCCCTCTCGACTCAGCGGCCGTTCGACACGACCACGCGGCGAGGACGTCCCCGCACCTCTTCCAGTCGCCGGCGCAGCTCGAGCCGGTCCCGTCGGCGCCAGTCGGCGGCCTGACCGCGGACATCCCGGATCGGCGCAAGGTCCGATCTGCCAAACCGGGGGGCGTTCGAGCCGGGCGCCTCGTTGCCCGTGCATGCGGCCGCCCGCCCGACCAGCAGTCCGTCCCTGGCCTGGGCGTAGCGTCGGAGCGCAGGCCGGCGGCGCCCGACACGTGCGCCCCGGGCGGTGCCCGACTCGTGCGGCAGCCGACGCGGGTGCCATCCTGTGACGCCGGTGCGGCCCGGAGCCCCGGCTCGGCCGGCGATGGATCGGAGGAACGGCAATGGCTGGACGTCTCGACGGGACGGTTGCCCTGGTGACGGGTGCCTCGAGCGGCATCGGGGAGGCCACCGCGCTCGGCCTCGCCGCCGAGGGGGCGGCGGTGGCGGTGGCGGCCCGACGTCGCGATCGATTGGAAGCGCTCGTCGAGCGGATGGGCGGATCGCCTCGAGCTGCGGTCGTCGAGGCCGACGTGGCCGACGAGGCATCGGCCCGGGCCATGGTCGACCGCACGGTCGACGAGTTCGGGCGCCTGGACATGCTGATCAACAACGCCGGCGTCATGTTGCTCGGCCCCATCGTCGATGCGCCGGTCGAGGAGTGGCAGCGCATGGTCGGGATCAATCTGCTCGGTCTCCTCTATGCCACCCATGCCGCGCTGCCCCATCTGCTCCAAGCTGCCGACCGCGAACCACGGAGGGTGGCCGACATCGTCAACGTGAGCTCGGTGGCCGGTCGGGTGGCCCGGCCGGGAAGCGGTGTCTACAACGCCACCAAGTTCGGAGTGGTCGCCTTCACCGAGTCGCTCCGCCAAGAGGTGACCAGGCGCCACGTGCGGGCTTCGGTGATCGAGCCGGGGGCGGTGATGACCGAGCTCGCCGGGCACAACCGGCCCGAGGTGCTCGAAGGGATGCGGGCACGGTTCGCCGACACCGAGCTGATGCGAGCGGAGGACATCGCCGAGTCGATCCTCTTCACCGTGACCCGGCCGCGGCACATGGCGGTCAACGAGGTACTGGTCCGGCCCACCGAACAGGAGGGCTGAGTGCCAGAACCCGGTGTGCGAACCGGCCACTTCATCGGCGACCTCGGGCTCGAGACCGAGGTGCTGTCCCCGGGCCACGCCGTCGTGCGCATGGAGGCCAGCCCCGCCATCACCGGACCCGACGGGGGAGTACGTGCCGGGGTCCTCGCCACGCTGGTGGACGTGGTCGGCGGCGTGGCGGCCCTGCGCCTGGTCGGCCCGGACTGGTTGGCCACCGCTGATCTCACCCTCCAGGTGGTGCGACCCCTGACCGGGCCGGTGGTGGAGGCCCGCGGCACCGTGGTGAGGAAGGGACGTACCACCCTGGTCATCGAGGCAGAGGTGTACGACGGCGCCGACGGAGTGCGTCCCTCCGGCGCCGAAGCCGGGCCGGCGGCCTGGGCCACCATGACCTTCGCCATCCTGCCCGGCCGGAGCCGCGCTTCGTCGGTGGACGTGCCGGCCGGGCTGCCCGATCGTTGGCGCGTCACCGGACGTGGCTTCGACCGGCCCATCGTGGAGGCGCTCGGGATCTCCGTGACCGACCGTCGGGCGGGCGCCGTGTCGATACCGGTCGACGAGTACCTCCACAACTCGGTCGGTGCTGTCCAGGGTGGGGTGATGGCGCTGCTCGGCGAGGTGGCCGGCGCCGCCGCTCTGGGCGCGTCCGGGCCCGGCCCCGAGCCTGTCGTGCGTGACCTGCGCCTTGCCTACCTGGCGCTCGGCCGCAACGGGCCCATCGTCTCGCGCTCGTCGGTGCTCCGGGCGCCTGATGGTTCCGGCGGAGGGAGTGCCGTCGTCGAACTGCTCGACGCCGGGGCGGGGGACAGACTCACCACGGTGATCCAGGTCGGTGCGGCGACGGTGGGCGCATGACCCCGGTGGTGAGCGGTGAGGACGGCGACGGCGGCCAAGGACCGATCGACCGCCGCCGCCATGTGGCCGAGTACTTCCGATTGCAGCGGTGGGAGATCCCGCCGCCCGCAGGTGCCGAGGGCTTCTCCGAAATCGGTGGGCGGGCCCCGATCGACGATCACCTGCGCAACGCGGCCGGTGGGCTGCGGACGGGTGCGTTGCTGACCAGTCTCGACTCGTTGGGGGGCCTGCTCTCCGGCCTATCGGTGCACCCGCGCTGGATCGTCACCACGTCGATGTCGACCACGGTGACCACCGTCACCCATGCCGGGCCGCTGCGCATGCACGGGCGCGTGTTGCGCCGGGGACGCAACACGGTGGTCACCGGCCTCGACGTGGTGGACGAGGGGACCGACGACCGTGTGGTGGCCGCCGCCATCATGAGCTGCTCCGTGCTCGACCCCGGCGATCGCGATCTGCATTTCGAGCGGCCCTACTCCACCCCGATGCCCGCTCCCCGACCCGACGCCCCGGGCCCGGAGGAGTTCTTCTGCATCGAGCCCGGCGATGGACCGGTCACCACCCTTCGCCTGGCCGATCATCTGCGCAATCCGTGGGGGATCCTCCACGGGGGAGCGGTCGCCACGCTGGCGGAAGTGGCGGCCTGCCGCGCCGTCGAGGCCCGGGGCACGCCCGGCCCGCTGGCCGCCTCGGACACGGTGATCCACTACCTCCAGCCCAACCGGGTCGGTCCGATCGAGGCCCGCGGCGAAGTGCTCGGAGGAGGAACTCGGCGCGCCCTGGTGCGGGTGTCGGTGCACGACCTCGGCCAGGAGGGTCGGAGGACAGCGCTCGGTTCGGTGGCCGTTCTGACTGTGTGATCCCGGGGCTTGTGATCCCGGGGCTTGTGATCCCGGGGCTTGTGATCCCGGGGCTTGTGATCCCGGGCCGTGTCCCGGGCCCTTTGATCCCGGAGCCCGAACACCTCGGGCGCGTCAGGCCGATCAGCGACCCGATCCGGGTCTCAGCCCACGGTCGCCGGCCAGGTGACCGCCGACCCGTCGGCGGTCACCTCGACCTCGGTGCCGTCGGCCACGGCCAGGTCCCCGTCGGCCCGCACCGTGATGGGCGGCACCCCGGGAGAGGCCGTCGGAAAGACGGTGATCACCGTGTCGTGTCCGTGGAATTGGGTGCGGGCCACCGAGGCCCGCAAGCCGGCGCCGCTCACCTCGGTCGAGAGGATCAGTTGCTCCGGCCGGACCAGCGCCACGGCCGGTCCGGCCGAGGCCGGTGCCTTTGGGTCGATCCGCAGCTGGAGCGGTCCGAACGGGGTCAGCACCCGATCGCCCTCCACCGTGGCGGCCACGAGGTTGGCGTCGCCGAGGAACCGGGCCATGTCCGGGTCGACCGGGTGGTCGTAGAGCTCCTGGGGGGTCCCGCACTGGCCGATGGCCCCGTCGCGGATCACGGCCACCTGGTCGGCCACCGACAGCGCCTCGTCCTGGTCGTGGGTGACCAACACGGCGGTGATCTCCCCCACCCGCAACACGTCCTGCACGTCGGAGCGCACACTCGAGCGCAGCCCGGCGTCGAGGGAGGAGAACGGCTCGTCCAACAGGACCAGGGCCGGCCCGACGGCCAGGGCCCGGGCCAGCGCCACCCGCTGCTGCTGGCCGCCGGAGAGCTCGTGCGGGTACCGGTCGCCCATCCCGGCCAGCCCGACCATCTCGAGCAGCTCCTCCACCCGGCGTGCGTTCCGCCGCCGGTCGGGGCGGGCCAGGCCGAAGCCGACGTTGGCGGCCACGGTGAGGTGGGGGAACAACGATCCCTCCTGGGGGACGTACCCGATGCCGCGTTGTTCGGGGGGAAGGGAGCGCGTGGTGTCCTCGACCATCCGACCGCCGATGGCCACCTGGCCGCGGTCGGACCGCTCGAAGCCGGCGACGACCCGCAGGAGCGTGGTCTTCCCACTGCCGGAGGGACCGAGGATGGCGGTGAGCGAGCCGGGCGGGACGTCGAGATGGAGTCCCCGGAGCACCGGCTGGGGCCCGAAGGACTTGTGGAGATCGGTGATGCCGAGGCCGGTCACCGATGACTCGCCCGGGCCGGCAACCGGTCGAACCATCGGCCGAGGATATAGCTGGGCACCATGGCGATGAGGATCATCACCCCGGCATAGGGGGCGGCGGCCGCGTATGACAGGTTGGTGGTGAAGGCCCAGAACTGGGTGGCGAGGGTCTGCACGCCGGTCGGCACCAGCACCAGCGTGAGGGTCAGCTCGGTCACGGTCGAGAGGAAGACCAGGCAGAACCCGGCGGCGAGCCCGGGTCCCACCAGGGGCAGTACCACCCGCCACCAGACCACGAAGCGATTGCGGCCGAGCGAGCGGGCCACATCCTCGAGGGCGAGCGGCGCCTGGGCCACCGAGGTTCGCACCGCCACCAGGGCCAACGGGAAGAACATGATGGCGTACCCGACGACCAGCAGCGGGCCGCTCTGGTAGAGGGGGCGGATGGCGCGGATGGAGAAGTAGACGAGGGCGAGGGCCACGATCAGCCCGGGCACGGCCTGGACGATGAAGGTGCCGCGTTCCAGGGCCACCGTCGAGCGCCGCGGGTGCCGCACGGCGAGGAGCGCCACCGGGAGGGCGAGCGCGGTGGCGAGGGCGCCGGCCGCGGCGGCGTAGCCCGCGGTGGTCAGGGCCGCGCCCGCCACCGAGGCCGAGGCGGGCAAGGTCGTGGTCCCGCCGCGCACCAGCCAGTAGATGATCACCCCGATCGGGACGCCGAGGGCCAACCCGACCAGGCCGGTGAGACTGAGGAGGGCCGGCGCGGTACCCCGTCCCAGTCGGTGGAACCGGCGGCTCCGGGCCGGGGCGCTGCTCCGGGTCACCCGGCCGCGCCCGCGGGCCAACGCGTCACCGCCCAGCACGGCCAGGCTGAGCACCACCAGGATGAGCGTCAACGACGACGCCACCGGCAGGTTGTAGCTCTGCTCCGACTCGGAGAAGATCTCGGTGGTGAGGGTCTGGTAACGCAAGACCTCGAAGGCCCCGTATTCGGCCAGCAGGGCGAGCGAGACCAGGATGCCGCCGCCGAGCAGTGCCGGGCGGGCCTGGGCCAGGGTCACCCGCCAGAAGGTCTGGCGGCGTGAGAGCCCGAGGGAGCGGGCCACCTCCTCCTGCCCGGGGTCGGCGCCGCGGAACGAGGCCGCCACCGGCAGGTAGACCAGCGGGTACAGGGCGAGGGTCATGACGATCACCGCCCCGGGGAAGCCGTGGACGGCGGGGGCCACCGACACCCAGCCGAAGCCGGTCACGAAGTCGGGGATGGCCACCGGCAGCACCAACAGCACCGCCCACAGCCGGCGGCCGGGCAGGTCGGTCTTCTCCACCAGCCAGGCCGTGGCCGTGCCGATGACGGCGCAGGCCGCGGTGACCACGACTGACAGCCGCACCGTGTTCCACACCAAGCCGAAGGTGAATCGCCGGAACACCAGGCGAGCGATCTCCGACCACCCGGTCTGGGATGCCTCCACCACCACGTAGACGAGCGGGAGGGCGAGCAGGACGGCGACGGCCAGCGCGGCCAGCCAGAGGAGGACCGGAGTGCGGGAGCGGGCCGGTACCCGCGGCGGCAGGGGCTCGGCCAGGCCGAGCTCCGGCGGGGCCGAAGCGGTGAGCGTCACGCCCGGATCCCCGACGTCCGGCCGGCAGCGACCGCGCTCAAGCCAGGCCGGCCTGCTGGAGGAGGGCGATGGCCTCGGAGCCGTCACCGAGCTCAGCGACGGTCAGCGGCGACGGCTGCAGCGTGTCGAACGGCGGCAGCGGTTGTGCGGTCGTCACCCCCGAGCCGAGGGGGTACTCGAAGCTCTGGCTGTGGGCCAGGATCTCCTGCCCCTGCCGGCTGACCAGGAAGGCCACGAACCGCTGGGCGGCGGCCGGCTCCCGGCTCGAGGACAACACCCCCGCCCCGGACACGTCGATGATGTAGCCGGGGTCGCCCGGGGCAAAGGTGGCGACGGCCGAGTGGATGGCGGAGGCCCCCACCTCGGCGCGCTGGCGGTACCAGTAGTAGTCGTTGATGATCCCGATCTGGACATGACCTTGGTTGACTTCGTTGACCAGGGTCTCGTTGTCCGGGTAGATGTTGCCCCCGGCGTTGGCCTTGACCCCCGCCAACCACGCCTCCGCCGCCGGCCGTCCGTGGGCTCGGGCGATGGACGCCACCACCGGGTAGAAGTCGACCTCCCCCTGGGCCAGGCCGAGCTTGCCTCGCCAGGCCGGCAGGGCCAGGTCCATGACCGATTTCGGGAGTTGGGCCGGGCTGAGCTGGTCGGTGTTGTAGATCATGGTGCTGACCCGGGCCGAGACCCCCACCCAGTGCCCCGTCGGCGAGCTGTACCGAGCCGGCACCGCGGCGAGTGTCGACGGGTCGATGGGGGCCAACAGGTGATGCTCCTGGAGCTGCTCGAGCCCGAGCGAGTTCTCCGTGTAGACGACGTCGGCCGGGGAGGCCGACCCCTCGGTCTGGATCTGGTTGACGAGCACGGACTCGGTGTCGCTGCGCACCTTCACGTTGATGCCGGTCTGATGCTCGAAGGCGGTGACCAGCGCGGCGGTCGTCTGCTCGTGCTGGCCGTTGTAGAGGGTGATGGTCGTCCCGCCACCGGACCCGCCGGCGCTGCAGGCGGCCCCGGCGAGGGCCAGGGCGGCGAGGGCCACGGCCGGGACGGCCCAGTGCCAGCGGGATCGCCTGCCATCGTTCGGGCCAGCGGAACTCGTCCCGCATCGACACCTCCTCTCCGGGCCGGCGGCCAAGCCCCGGCGGGCAGAAGTCCACCGGATGGCCTGCAATTAAGGTGCTTATCACAAAAAATATTAGGTAACGCCGAATATTCCCTGTCAACAGGGTTGCCCGGCTGGGCACCTAGGGTTTGGCTGACGTTCTTCCCGTCCGGCGGAACCCCGATCCGCAGAGGAGGCCCATCATGAGCCCGAGTCGAGCCCGCGGCGTGGACGCCATGGTGGACCGGACGGTCGTGATCACGGGGGCGAACTCGGGGGTGGGCAAGGCCACCGCGGTGGCCTTGGCGGCCGCCGGGGCCCGGACGGTGATCACCGCCCGGGACGAGTCGCGGGGGCGCCAGGCCCAGGCCGACATCCGCCGGGACTCGGGCTCGGACCGGGTCGATCTCGTCGTGTTCGACTTGGCCGACCTGGGCTCGGTCCGAGACGGGGCCCGGCGCCTGCTCGACGCTTACGCGCAGATCCACGTGCTCGTCAACAACGCCGGCCTGGTGCTGTCGCAACGGAACGAGACGAAGGACGGGTTCGAGGCCACCTTCGGGATCAACCATCTGGGCCCGTTCCTGCTGACCCGGGAGCTGACCGGGCGGCTCGAGGCATCGGCCCCGGCCCGGGTGGTCAACGTGGCTTCCACGGCCCATCGGTCGGCCCGAAAAGGGCTCGATTTCGACGACCTCCAGTCCGCGCGGCACTACTCCGGCATGCAGGCCTACGGCCGCTCCAAGCTGGCCAACATCCTGTTCACCAACGAGCTGGCCCGCCGCCTGTCGGGCCGCGGGGTCACGGCCAACTCGGTCCACCCCGGAACGGTGGCCACCGGCTTCGCCCGGGACGGTGACGCCTCGGGCCTGCTCGCCTTCGGGATCAAGCTGATCAAGCCCTTCATCCTCACTCCGGAGAAGGGGGCACGGACCTCGGTGTACCTGGCCTCGTCGCCCGAGGTCGAAGGGGTCACCGGCCGCTACTTCATCAAGTGCCGGCCGCGGAACCCCTCGGCTGCCGCCCGGGACGAGGCCGCCGCCGCGCTCCTGTGGTCGGTGAGCGAGGAGCTGGTCGACCGGACCGCGCCCCGGGCCGCCTGAGCCCGAGCCTGCCCGCGGCCGGCGGTCCGCCACGTCGGGCCCGACCCGACCTACAGTGGCGTCGGCGGGCCGAGCGGACCATCAGGCCAGCTCAGAGCAGTGGCCGCCGGGACGGGGAGGTTGTCATGTCCACCGCAGACGCCGGTCTCAGCCCCCAGGAGCGCGACATCCTGCGCATCGTCGGGAAGTCGTGGGGCTGGGTGCTCTTCTTCGGAATCGTGACCCTCGGCCTCGGGGTCGTGGTGGTGGTACGCCCGAGGGACACCATCTACGCCTTCGCCATCGTCCTCGGCATCTGGCTGTTCGTGGCGGGCCTGTTCCGGATCGTCGGGGCCATCGCCGACCGCGAGGACACGGCCGGGACGCGTTGGCTGATGGCCCTGCTCGGCCTGGTATCGGTCCTGGTCGGCATCCTCTTCCTCCACCGGACGGACGAGACCGTCACCACCCTCGCCTTCCTGATCGGGCTGTTCTGGGTGATCGGGGGGATCATCGAGTTCTTCGCCGCCTACAGCGAAGTCGACTCACCGGTCCGACTCTGGCGCATCGTCATGGGGATCCTGGCCTTCGCCGCCGGTGTCGTGACCCTGGTCTGGCCCAACCTGACGCTCACGGCCCTGGCCGTGATCATGGGGATCTGGCTGATCATCTACGGCCTGCTGGAGATAACCCTCTCCTTCCAGCTGCGCCATCTCTCCGCCGCCTGAGCCGGGAGCCCTACCCGTCGTCTGAGCAGGGACCCGATCCGCCGTCCCGCAATTCGGACGAAATTGCTACGAAATTGCGCCAATATCGCGATCCTTCTCGTTACAATGGCTGTTCATGAGGAGCAGGGAGAGCACTCGCCGGGAAGAGTCGGCCGGCGACGACCAGGTGGAAGGCGGCGAAGGGCAGCCCTCGACGGCACCGCCCATGGCCATCTCCATTGCCGGCTTCTCGACGGCGTGTAGCAAGGACGCCCTCGTATCGAGCGCCAAGGCAGCCCGGGAGGCACTCTCGTCGGAGTAAGTCGGACCCACCAGGTCCGGTCCCCTCCAGGAGTCGCTTCTTCGGAAGCGGCTCCTTTTTCTTTGTCGGGAGCCGTTCGGGAACGGCCATCGGGTTCGGGTGTTCCGCCCGGCGCCACCCGTCCGGAGGTGGCCCGAGTCAGTGGATGACGATCGGATCGCCCGGACTCGTCTCGGTGCCACCGGTGGCGAGAGCATCCCTGTGGCTGACGGGTGTCACCCGAAGGGTCGGTCCGACGGAACAGCACACGCAACCCACATCGGGCGACCGCAACAGAAGCACACCAGACGCAACCAAACGCAATCAAAACGCACCAACCGACCGCACCCTACGCACCAACGGACCCAAACCAGTCAATGAACACGAACGAGAGAACGGAGCACGCCATGCCGGAACGCGAACCGCCTGCCGACAACCGGGAGCGGGCTCGGCGCGCCGTGGAGGAGCGAGTGGCACAGTGGTCGCCGGAGCTGAGCTTCGCCACCGGTGACAGCCACGAGAAGGGCGAAGCGTCCCTCTGCGTCGGGGAGGCGGCCTGACGTCGCCGTGTCGACGGGCGGGGCCGGTCCGGGCTCCTCCGGGGCGCGGGCCCGGACTACCGCCCGGCGAGCGCCTTCCCCACGGCGGCGACACCCTCGGGTTCGGCGAAGGCGAAGCTGAAGATGATCTCGTCGGCGCCGGCCTCGATGTAGGGGGCGATCAGGCCGGGGATCTCCGCCGGCTGCCCGACGGTGAAGCCGGCGATCTCCTCGGCCGGCGCGCTGGCCTCCAGCACGGAGCGCATCTCGGCAGTGTGCTCGTCGGAGGTGGTGAGGATGAGCGGGGTCATCCAGGTGACGTCGATCTCCTTCGGGTCGCGTCCCACCTCGGCGCAGTGACGCTGCAGCACCTCGATCTTGCGGTTCAGCGTCGGCACGTCGCCGGTGACGTTGCACTTGTCGGCGTATCGAGCGACCAGCCGCAGTGTCCGCTTCTCGCCACCGCCACCGATCATGATCTTCGGTCCCCCGGCCTGGACCGGGCGTGGCAGGTTGCGGGCGTGGTCCAGGCGGAAGTGGGCGCCGTCGAAGCTGACGTCGTCGCCGGTGAACATGGCCCGGCAGATCTGCACCGCTTCCTCGAGCATGTCCAGGCGCTCGCCGTCGGGCGGATAGTCGACCCCGAGCGCCTTGTGCTCGACGTCGTACCAGGCGCCCCCGATGCCCAGGATGGCCCGGCCCTTCGACACCACGTCCAGCGTGGTGACGATCTTGGCCAGGATGCCAGGGTTGCGGTAGGTGACGCCGGTCACGAGCGTGCCCAGTTGCACCCGCTCGGTGCGGGCGGCGAGCGCCCCGAGCAAGGTGTAGGCCTCGAGCATGGGCTGGTCGGGACCGCCCAGCGGTGGCAGCTGGAAATAGTGGTCCATGACCCACAGCGAGTGGAAGCCCGATGACTCCACGGCCCGCGCCATGCCGGCCATGTGCTCGAACAGGTCGCCGGGCTCAGGACCCGAGAAGTTGGGCAATTGCACGCCGAAGTCGGTCACGTCCTCACGGTAGCCCCACCCGCCGGCTCCGGCCCCTCCGGCCTGGCCCGGCCTTGCTGCAACACGCACCCCCTGGCCCGGCCGCGCCGGAACGCTCAGTGGAGGTCGGAGGGCTCGGGGTGCTCCTGGCCCTCGAACTGGATGCGGTACAGCTCTGCGTACTGGCCACCCGCGGCGAGCAGTTCGTCGTGCCGGCCCCGCTCGACGATCCGCCCCGAGTCGAGCACCAGGATCTGGTCGGCCTCGCGCACGGTGGACAGCCGGTGGGCGATGACCAGGGAGGTGCGGCCCTCGAGGGCGGTGGCCAGGGCCTGCTGCACGGCCGCCTCCGACTCCGAGTCGAGATGGGCGGTGGCCTCGTCCAGGATCACGATCCGTCGGCGACTTGAGGAGGATCCGGGCGATGGCGATCCGTTGCTTCTCGCCCCCCGACAGGCGGTAGCCCCGATCACCCACGACGGTGTCGACACCCTCGGGCAGGGAGTCGACCATGGTGGCGATCTGGGCCCCGGCCAGCGCCGACTCCAGCTCCCCGAGCGTCGCATCCGGTTTGGCGAACAGCAGGTTGTCGCGAATGGTCTCGTGGAACAGGTGTGCGTCCTGGGTGACGACGCCGATGGCGGCGGACAACGACGCCAGCTGGGCGTCGCGTACATCCAACCCGTTGAGGCGGATGGCCCCCGAGGTCACGTCGTAGAGGCGGGGCACCAGCTGGCTGATCGTCGTCTTGCCGGCGCCCGAGGGGCCGACCAGGGCCACCAGTTGACCCGGCTCGGCGGTGAAGGAGACGTCGAACAGCACCTGGCTGGTGGGCGCCTGGTCGAGCACGGCCACGGACTCGAGCGAGGCCAGCGACACCTCCTCGGCCCTCGGGTACCGGAAGTTCACCTGGTCGAACTCGATGCGGGCCGGGCCCGGGGGGATCGGCTGGGCCCCGGGCCGGTCTTCGATGGCCGGTGGGAGGTCGAGGACCTCGAAGACACGGTCGAAGGAGACGAGAGCGGTCATCACGTCGATCTGCACGTTGGACAGGGCGGTGAGGGGCCCGTACAGCCGGGTCAGGTAGGCGGCCAGTGCGACCACGGTTCCCAGTTGAAGGCTGCCGTTCACCACGCTCACGCCGCCCCAGCCGTAGACGACGGCGGTGGCGAGCGCGGCGGTGAGGGTGAGAGCGGCGATGAAGAAGCGGGCGTACATGGCCGAGGTCACCCCGATGTCGCGGACCCGACCCGCCTTGGACTCGAAGGCGTGACGTTCGTCGGCGGGGCGCCCGAACAGCTTCACCAGGAGCGCGCCGGACACGTTGAAGCGCTCGGTCATGGTGTTGTTCATCTGGGCGTTGAGGCTGTACGACTCCCGGGTGATGCTCGACAGGCGCCGCCCGACCCGCTTGGCCGGGAACACGAAGATGGGCAGGATCACCAGGCTGATCAACGTGATCTGCCAGGACAGGAAGAACATCACCACCAGGACCAGGCTCACGCTGATGATGTTGGAGACGACCGAGGACAACGTGTCGGTGAAGGCCTGCTGGGCCCCGATCACGTCGTTGTTGAGCCGGCTGATGAGGGCTCCGGTCTGGGTGCGGGTGAAGAAGGCGATGGGCATCTTCTGGATGTGCTCGAAGACCTTCGACCGCATGTCGAAGATGAGCCCCTCACCGACCTTGGCCGACACCCAGCGGATGCCGATGGACAGCCCCGTGTCGACGACGGCCAGGCCGGCAGCCACCAGCGCCAGCCCGATGATCAGTGACTTGTCGTGCTGGGGGATGCCCTTGTCGATGATCGAGCGGAACAGCAGGGGATTGATCAAGCCGATGACCGCCTCGACCACCACCAGCACGAGGAACCAGATGAGGATGGTGCGGTAGGGCCTGGCGAAGCTGACCATCCGGCGAGCTGTCCCCTTGGTCACCCGCTGCTGGGTGACCGAGTCATCCCGACGCAGGGAGCGCAGCGCTCCGAAGAACTGTCCGCCGTGCCCCATGCCGCCGCCACCCATCCCGCCCATGCCGCCGTGGGCCATCATCGGTCTGCGTTCCGGGAACCAGGCATGCCCCCGAACCTACAGTTCGACGGAGGGAATCCCGTTCGGCCCCGCATCCGGGCCTACACAAGAACCCGCAGTCGGACCCGCCTCGGCCCGGAGCGCGGGCCGGAGCCCGGGGGCGATCAGCCGGCGACCAGCCCGCGTCCGGTGATCAGGGGGAGGTCGAGCGCGGTGAGCAGGCCGGGTGGGGCGTTCACCACGGCGGGGATGGCGTTCACCAGGCGCATGGCCGTGGCCTTGAGGCCCGCCGTGTTGTGGTCCCCGTCGCTCCCGACCAGCTGGAGGTCGAGGGTGTAGTTCGGCTCACCACGCACCTGCACCCGGTAGCAACCCTGTCCGGCCGGCTGGGGCCATTCCGGGGCCAGGTCGTCGCGCAGCCGGGTGACGTGCTCGAGCACGATGACCGCCCGGCCGGACCGGATGCCCCGGACCTCGAAGTGGAGGGCGGCCGCCGTGCCCCGCTCGATCGTCCCCGAGTCGACCTCGAAGGTGTCCGGAGCCGGGAGCCGCTCGTACCACTCCTCGACCGCGTCCAGCTCGACGTCGAGCCCGGCGGCCAACTGGCGGACCACGCTGCCCCAGGCCATGGTGAGCACCCCCGGCTGGAGGATCATCGGGATCTCGCTCACGGGCCGACCGAAGCCCATGATGTCGAAGATGACCATCGGCTGGTTGTAGGTGTTGTAGTTGAGGATCTCCGCTACGCGCAGCTCGTCGATGCGCTCGCTCACCCCGGTGAGCACCAGCGGCAGGGCATCGTTGGCGAAACCGGGATCGACGCCGTTGACCAACAGGGACACGCCGCCGGCCGCCGCCGCCTCCTGGAGGGGTGTGATCATCGTCTGGTCGACCACCGCGAAGGGGTACTGGAGGAACACGGGCCCGCTGGAGACCACGTTGACCCCGGTCCGGAGCATCCGGGCCAGATCGGCCAGTGCCTCCGTCAACCGGTGGTCGGCCATGGCCGTGTGGACGATGACGTCGGCGCCGAGGGCGAGTAGCCGGTCGGCGTCGTCGGTGGCGGCCACGCCGAGGCTCCGACCCAACCCGGCCAGATCGCCGGCGTCACGACCGACCTTGTCGGGGTTCGACACCCACAGCCCCACCAGCTCGAGGTCGGGGCGGGCGTCGATGCCGGCGATGGCGTGCCGGCCGACGTTGCCGGTGCTCCAAGCGATCACTCGGTAGGGCGGTGTCATGGTGTCCTCCTCGGGCGGGCGGTCACGATTGCGGTCCGTCGGCGGCGAGGTCGGGCAGACCCAGGTCGAGGTTGGGCGCCTCGATGCCGCCGTCGACCTCGAGGATCTTGCCGGTGACGTACGACCCGGCCTCCGAGGCCAGATAGACGACGGCGGAGGCGATGTCCTCTGGGTCCCCGATCCGGCCGAGCGGGGTGGCCGTCTCCAGCGCCACCCGGAGCTCGTCGGTCTGCATGACGATGTCCAGGGCCGAGGTGGCCACCGACCCGACGGCGATGGCGTTGACCCGGATGTGGGGGGACAGGTCGGCGGCGGCCAGCCGGGTGTAATGGGCCAGGGCTCCCTTTGCCGTGCCATAGGCCACGTAGCCGCGCCCCGACAGGCGCCCCATGGCCGAGGAGATGTTGACCGCCGAGCCGCCGCCCCCTGCGAGCATGAGCGGCACGGCCCGGCGAAGGAGAGCGTGGGCGGTGGACACGTTGAAATGGAACGCCTGTTCCAACCGGCCCGGTGAGGTGTCCATGAACGGGCGTGGCATGGCGCCGCCCACGTTGTTCACCACCACATCGAGGCGGCCGAACTCCTGGCGGGCGCGATCGACCAGGCCGGCCACCGCCTCGAGGTCGCTGAGGTCGGCCGTCACGGCCACCGCCCGCCGGCCGGTGGCGACGATCCGGCCGGCGACATCGTCCAGCTGACCGGCGGTGCGGGCCGCGATGACCACGTCGGCGCCGGCCTCGGCCAGGCTGACTGCGCAGGAAGCGCCGATGCCGCGTCCCGCACCGGTGACGACCGCCACCTTGTCGGTGATGGCGAAGCGATCGAGAATCACAGGATCGGTCCCTCCCTCTGTCGGACCCTCTGCCCACGCGGGCCACCGGGTCGGCGACCAGTGCTAGCAGTCCCGGAGCCGGTGATGCCAGGCCGGGCCGTCAGTCGGCCAGGCCGGTCACCGCCGAGATACGGCCGGGGCGGACCCGCACCAGCAGCTCGCCGGGGACGCCGTTGCGTTGCCCGAAGGCCTCGGCGTTCTCCTCACCCATGTAGCGGCCGCCGAGGGCGGTGGCCCATCGGCGGAGCTCGCCCAACTCCTCGCTGATGGTGGCGATCCCGTCGATGACGGCGAATGAGAACGGCGGCCGTTCGTCGTCGACGCACAGGCACACCCGAGGGTCCCGGCGCAGGCCCGTGCCCTTGACCGTCGTGGCCCCGGTCGTGAAGACGAGGTCGCCGATCGGGTTGCCGGACGCCGCCGTCGACCGGTCCAGGACGAACCACACCGGAGCCACGTGGGGGCGCCCATCGGTCCGGGTGGTGGCCAGCTTGGCCGTGTGGTTGGACTCGCCGTCGAGGAAGTCGACCAGCTCCTCGTCGCTCATCGGTCGTGCCATGTCGTGCTCCGGGCTCGGGCGACGGTCAGCGACGGGTAGGCGGCAGGCCGAGCTTGCGGTGGTCCCATGACACCGTGCGCTCGACATGGAGCTGGGCCACGATCCGCTTGTTCAGCATGAGCTCGACCATGGGGCGCATCTCCTCGGTGTAGTCACCGTAGTAGCGCTGGAAGAGATTCACCCCCAGCGCCCACATGCGGTCGGGATCATCGATGAGCTCCGCCCTCCCGACCAGCTCGACACCGCGTAGCTCTTCGTAGACGTCGCCGTCCTCGAACATGCAGGTCATGCGAGGGTCGCGCCGCAGGTTGACCGCCTTCTGCGACTTGGCCTTGGTCTCGATGGCGACCGATCCCTCGAGGAACCCGTACCACATGGCCACGGCGTGGATCGATCCGTCGTGGTTGAGCGTGCACATGGTCATCGGGCGACGTTCGCGCAGGAAGGCCTCGACCTCCTCGGGCGACATGACGACCAGGTCGCGCTGCTTGACCCCGTGGCCCATCTGTTCCGGGCTCTCTGACTCGGCCATGCATCCTCCCATCGCGGCTGGGATCGCCGCTCACCGAAGCGTATCGGCACGGTGGTGGGACGGTGCACAATGGAGCGGTGACCCAGCCTGACGACCGGATGGCGCGGCGTCGCCGGTGACACTCCCGGCCCGCCGCAGCAGTTGCACGTGTGCTTCGTCTGCACCGGCAACATCTGTCGCTCACCCATGGCCGACGTGGTCCTGCGCCATCTCGCCTCCGGGTCGGTCCTGGCGGACGGGTCCACCCTCGGCCAACGCCTCCGCGTCTCGAGTGGCGGCACCGGTGGCTGGCATGCCGGTGAGCCCATGCACGAGCGGGCGCGGGATGCCCTCCAGCGCCGGGGCTATGTGGACCACGGCCACCGCGCCCGCCGCTTCGAGTCGGCCTGGTTCCCGTGGACCGACCTCGTGGTGTGCCTCGACCGGGGCCATCGCCAGACGCTCGCCGGCCTGGCCCGGGCCCAGGTGGGGGACGACAGCTACGACGACCGCCTGGTCCTGCTGCGGAGCTTCGATCCCCGGGCCGGTGGCGCCGTCGACGTGCCCGATCCCTATTACGGGGAGGACGCCGAGTTCGACGCCTGCCTGGACATGGTGGAATCGGGCTGCCGCGGGCTGGCGGAGCACCTGACCGGCCTGGTCGACCCGGCCGGTCAGGGCAGCGGCACGAAGGACTCCGCCTCGTAGGCGAGCAGCCGCTCGTAGACCTGGCGGAGCTCCTTGCGGCGGGAGCGGTCGTTGGCCAGGTTGTCCAGCTCGACCGGGTCGCCATCGTGGTCGTACCACTCGTGGTCGTTGTCGTCGAAGGCGCAGTCGGCTCCGAACAGCTTCGTCCCGGCGGGCTTGCCCCACAACCCGGTCGAGGGCTTGCCCCCGCCCACCCCGTAGTAACGGGCGTACTTGGTGCGGCCGTCGTAGAAGCCCCGCACGGCGTAGCGGACGGCGTTGAGCCCGGTGGTCTGGGCCGAATCCTGGGCGAAGAGGATGTGGTCCCTGACCGAGGCCGCCGGGTCGGCCAGGACGGGGGCGAGGTCGACGCCCTGCACCGTCGGCGCCGTCGCCTGCCGGTCGACTCCGGCCAGCGCGCAGATGGTGGCGGCCAGGTCGACATGGGAGCCGAGCGCGGCGGTCACCGTGCCGGGAGTGGTCGTCCCGGGCGCCTTGACATAGAGGGGCACCCGCATGATCTCGTCGTAGACGAAGGGCCCCTTGGAGCGGAGCCCGTGCGACCCGCACATGTCGCCGTGGTCCGAGGTGAAGATGACCACGGTGTCGTCCCACGACCCGGCCGCCTCCAGGGCGGACAGCACCGTGCCGAGGCTGCGGTCGGCCAGCCGGTGGAGGTGCACGTAGTAGTCGAGGTGGCGGAGCCAGGCCGCGGTGTCGTCCGGGTCGATGTAGCCCCACAGGCCGTGCTGCTGGTCCCAGCGCCACTGCCGGTGCGCCTCGGGCTTGGTGTGCAGGTCGTCGTCGAAATTCTCCGGGAGCCGGTCGACCACCTCGGGGTACGGCTCGGCGAAGATCGGCAGCGGGTCGTCCTCCTTCCAGGCGGCGGACTCGAGCACCCGACGGATGTCGGCCACCTCCTCGGGGTGGTGCTCGCGGTACCCGGGCTGGTCCACCGGAAACCACATCACGTCGTGGGGGTTGACCAGGGCGACGGTGAGGAACCAGGGTTGGTCGCCGGTCCCGTGGCCGTTGCCGCCTCCGGCGTTCCGGCTGAGCCAGTGGGCCGCGTTGGTGGCGATGAGCGGATCGAAGTGCACGCCGGTGCCGGCCCAGCCCATGAAATGGCGGTCGTTCCCGTCCCAGTCGGCGAAGCCGTAGGCCTCCATGTCGGGGGTGGGCGAGTGGGAGAGGTGCCACTTGCCGATGTAGGACGAGCGGTACCCGGCCCCGGCCAGCAGCGAGCCCAGTGTGGGCGTCGTGGTGGGCAGCTCCTGGTGCTCGGGCATGATGACGTTGTCCACCACCCCGTGCCCGGCGAGATAGCGACCGGTGAACAGGCTGGCCCGGCTGGGCGAGCAGGGCGACGAATGCGTGAAGTAGCGGGTGAACTCCAGGCCCTCGGCGCGCAGGCGATCCCGCCAGGGCAGGGAGACGCCGGGCGGCAACCACGAGCGCTGACGCTCCTGGTCCGAGACGACCAACAAGATGTTGGGGCGAGCGGGGGGGAGCCGGCCACGGTCTGCCACGGTAGTGGCTCGGCCCTGAGCGGCGCCGGGCCGTTGGCGCACAAAAGTGAAATGTGTTCTACTTTTTCGAGGTCGCACTGCGAGATGCCGGGGGAGGGTCTGCATGCCGGAGAACGAAGTACTGCACGCCGCCCACCGCCTGGAGTACCCGTACTCCCGCTCGGTCGGCCCGGTCATCGGCGGGTTCCTGACCGGATTGCGCGAGGGCCGGCTGCTCGGGGTCCGGGGGGCCGGGGGCACCGTCATCGTGCCGCCCACCGAGTACGACCCGATCACCGGTGACGACACCGGCGAGCTGGTCGAGGTCGGGCCGGGGGGCACCGTGGAGTCCTGGGCCTGGGTGGCCCGTCCCCTGCCCAAGCATCCCCTGTCCCGACCGTTCGCCTGGGCCCTGATCCGGCTGGACGGGGCCGACACGGCCATGCTCCACGTGGTGGACGCCGGAGGACCGGACGGGCTGGTCCGCGGTGACCGGGTCACCGTCAAGTTCCGGCCGGTCGGGGAGCGGGTCGGGGCCATGGCCGACATCGAAGCCTTCGTGCCCGAGCCAGGAGCGGGCCGGTGAGCGCCGACGACGGGACCGAGTCGACCGGGGGCCCCGGCCCGGTCACCACGCTGGCCACGCCGATCCGCCTCGACTACGACTTCACCCCCGGGGTGGCCCAGTCACGGTTCCTGCGCGGGCTGGCCCAGGGCAAGTTCATGGGTCAGCGCTGCCCGGTGTGCGGCAAGGTCTATGTCCCCTCGCGCGGGTCCTGCCCGACCGACGGCGTGCCCACCACCGAGGACGTCGAGCTGGCCAACGTCGGCACCGTCACCACCTACTGCGTGGTGAACGTGCCCTTCGCCGGGCAGTCCATCGAGATCCCCTACATCTGCGCCCAGATCCTGCTGGACGGGGCCAACCTCTCCTTCATGGGCCTCCTCCAAGAGGTGCCGACCGACCAGATCCGCATGGGGATGCGGGTCGAGGCGGTGTGGGTGGAGCCCGACGAGCTCACGCCGTCGTTGGCCTCGGTCAAGTACTTCCGGCCCAGCGGCGAGCCCGACGCCGACTACGAGACCTACAAGGAGTACCTGTGAGCACGGCCGGGCCGGGAAGGACCGTTCGGCCGGTGTCGATCGCCTCGTTCGCCCAGGCGCAGAACGTGCGTCACGACGATCAACACAACGAGGTGGAGATGCTCATGCCGGTGGTGGCCGAAGTGTTCGGCAACATCGGCATCACCAAGGACGACGTCGATTTCATCTGCTCGGGCTCGACCGACTACCTGATCGGTGGGCCGTTCAGCTTCGTCACCGCCCTCGACGCCGTCGGGGTCTGGCCGCCCCGGGCCGAGAGCCATGTGGAGATGGACGGGGCCTGGGCCCTCTACGAGGCGTGGGTGCTCCTCCAAGAGGGTGAGATCGATGCCGCCCTGGTCTACTCCTTCGGTCGCTCGTCCCTCGGGAACCTCAACGAGATCCTCGCCTTGCAGCTCGACCCCTACTACCTGGCGCCGTTGTGGCCGGACCCCGTCAGCCTGGCCGCGCTGCAGGCGCGCGCCCTCATCGACGCCGGCCGGGCGAGCGAGGCCGAGTTCGCCAACATCGCCGCCCGGAGCCGCAAGAGCGCGCTCGGCAACCCCAAGGCCCAGGTGGCCAACGACGTCTCGCTCGACTCGCTCCTCGAGGACGACTACGTGGTCTCGCCCCTGCGCCGCCATGCCCTGCCACCGATCACCGACGGTGCCGCCGCCATCGTGCTGGCCGCCGGGGACAAGGCGAGTCGGTGGTCGGAACGGCCGGTGTGGATCACCGGGATCGACCACCGGATGGAGACCCATGCGCTCGGAGCGCGGGACCTGGCCTCGTCGCCGTCGACGGCCAAGGCGGCGGTCGAGGCCGGTGTGGCCGACGGGCCGGTGGACCTGGTCGAGATCCACGCCCCCTTCGCCCCCCAGGAGATCATCGTGCTGGAGGCGCTCGGGCTGGCCGGTGGGGTGGCGGCGGTCAACCCGTCGGGCGGCGCCTTGGCGGCCAACCCGATCATGTCCGCCGGGCTGATCCGCATCGGTGAGGCCGCCACCCGTGTCGCATCGGGGTTGGCCCACCGGGCCGTGGCCCATGCCACCTCGGGGCCCTGCCTGCAACAGAACCTGGTGTGCGTGCTGGAGGGTGCGTGATGGCAGAGCGTTGCGCGGTGATCGGCGTCGGTCAGACCCATCACAAGGCCAAGCGGGAGGATGTGTCGATCGCCGGGTTGGTCCGCGAGGCGGCCAAGATGGCCCTGGCCGACGCCGAGCTCGACTGGGCGGACATCGACGCGGTGGTCATCGGCAAGGCGCCGGACATGTTCGAGGGCAACATGATGCCCGAGCTCTACCTGGCGCCGGCCCTCGGCGCGGTGGGCAAGCCCATGTTCCGGGTGCACACGGCCGGGTCGGTCGGGGGGTCGACGACCTTGGTCGCCGCCCACCTCATCAGCTCGGGCATCCACCGCCGGGTGCTCACCGTGGCCTACGAGAAGCAGTCGGATTCCGACGCCATGTGGGCGTTGTCCGTGCCCCAGCCGTTCGCCGCGCCGTTGCTGGCCGGGGCGGGCGGCTACTTCGCCCCCCACATCCGCGCCTACATGCGCCGGTCGGGCGCGCCCGACTACATCGGGCGGATGGTGGCGGTCAAGGACCGCCAGAACGCCATGCGCAACCCCTACGCCCACCTGCACCTGGCCGACATCGACATGAAGATGGTCGAGGACTCGATGATGCTGTGGGACCCGCTGCGCTACCTCGAGGCCTGTCCCTCCTCGGACGGCGCCGCGGCCATGGTGCTGGCCGCCGAGGGTGCGGTCTCCGGGCAGTACCCGCCGGCCTGGGTCCACGGCATGGCCATGCGGTCGGAGCCGACCATGTTCGCCGGCCGGGACCAGGTCAACCCCCAGGCCGGGCGCGACTGCTCCGCCGACGTCTACGCCCAGGCGGGCATCACCGACCCGCGGGCCCAGATCGACGTGGCCGAGGTGTACGTCCCCTTCAGCTGGTACGAGCCGATGTGGCTCGAGAACCTCGGGTTCTGCGACCTCGGCGACGGATGGAAGCTCACCGAATCGGGAGCCACCGCCTTCGACGGCGACATCCCGTGGAACACCTCGGGTGGCGTGCTCTCGTCGAACCCCATCGGCGCCTCGGGCATGCTGCGCTTCCTCGAGGTGGCCATGCAGGTCCGCGGCCAGGCCGGCGAGCATCAGATCGACGGGGCCCGGCTGGCCTTCGGCCAGGCCTACGGCGGCGGGTCGCAGTTCTTCGCCATGTGGGTGGTCGGGAGCGAGAAGCCCTAGAGCGGCGCCCTTGTGCGTCTTCGCTGCGCCCTCGTCGGCCCGGCCCGTCGGTCGACCGCCCGCCCATCTTGCCGGCCCGGGCGACGGCCGCCGCTGAATCGCTCGCCACTGCCCGGACGCTCGAGTCGATTGTGACGGTGCGGGCCACGCCCGCACCACCGGTGGGAAGGTAGGGCTCCGTCGCACGCGAATGCCCGGAGGCCCGCCCATGCTGACCATCATGACCGACGCCTGGCACACGCTGGTCCCCCCGCCCGGCGACCGGGACGGTCCGCTGTCCCCGCTGTTGCTGGTGCTCACCATGGTCACCGGGCTGGTCGACGCCTTCAGCTACATCGTCCTCGGCCAGGTGTTCGTGGCCAACATGACCGGCAACGTGCTGTTCCTCGGGCTGGCGCTGGCGGGCGTCAAGGGGTTCAGCGCCGCCGTCCATCTGCTCGCCCTGGGTGCGTTCGCCGTGGGGGCGGCGCTGAGCGGCCGCCTGGTCCGACGGTTCGGCGGCAGCCGGGGACGGATGTTGGCCGGCACGGCTGGCGTGCAAACGGTGCTGGTGGCCGTGGCGTGGGTCGTCGGAGCAGGTGCCGCCCATCCGGGCTCGGGCACGGCGCGCTACCTGCTGGTCGCACTGCTCGCCGTCAGCAGCGGCCTGCAGACCGGCACGGCGCGCCGGCTGGCCGTGCCCGACCTCATCACCACCGTGCTCACCCGGACCATTGCCGGAGCGGCTTTCGACAGCCGTCTCGGCGGGGGCGACAACTCGAGGGTCGGGCGCCGCGGCCTGGCCGTGGCGGCCTTGTTCGGCGGGGCCCTGGTCGGCGCGGCGCTGGTACTGCATGTGAGCAAGTCGCTCACCTTGTTGGTGGCCTTGGTGTTGCTGGTGGCGGTGATGCTCATCGCCGGGAAGCTCTCGGGTCCGCGCCCGGCCTGGGATCGAGCGGATTGACGACGCCGCCCGGGACCCGGTCGCCGTTGTGCGCGCGGGGTCAGCCTCCGGTGAACACGTCCTTGCCGAAGACGGCGCTGACCGTCTTCGCCTGACCCAGTCGGGCAGCCCGAAGATGTCCTCGATGGTCCCGAGGGTGGCGTAGTGGTTGTAGGGGACCGTGCTCTTGGTCCCGCCGGTGATGAAGGGGGAGAGGAGGACGGCGCCGATCCGACCCCCGCCCGGCCCGTTGATCCCCGGGCTGGCCGCGGCAGGGCCGGGCATCTCGTTGCAGCAGGACGCGGCGCTCGCCGGGTTGTCGCCGCTGACATCGGCTTCGTCGAAGGTCACTTCGAGCAGCCCGTCCTTCTTGAAGGCCGGCGAACCGGTGATGAGAGGAACCCATGTGCTGGAGGAAGGAGTCGATGTTGGTCAGCGATGAGCTGCTGGCTGGCTGGTTGAGGCAGGGGGCGTCGTGGCCGTCGTTGCACAGGTTGGGCACGATGACACTGAAGTTGGGGGTGGTCGACGACCGACTTGAGGTCGGTGGCCAGTGCAGTGGTGCCGGTCGGAGTCCCAGCCGGGAGGGCTCCGGTGGTCGTACCCAGGGGGACCACGTGCACGTCGCACGATGCGGCATCGTCGATGATCGAGTGGAAGTAGACGAACGGATCATGGCGGGTGGCGTAGCCGTCGCCGGCCACGGCCTTTTGGGTGTGGTCCGCGGCCCCGATCGGCGGGTGAGCGCACACGGTGGGCTCCCGGGAGGGGATGTTCCCCATGTCCTCCATGTAGCCCTTCCACGTCAGATGGGCTCGTTCCAGCTGATTGGCGACGGTCTGGACGGAGGAGGGGAAGACACAGCCCGAGTCGGAGATCTGCCCGGCGGCCGACACGGTGGCGGTCGGCGGGAAGTCGACGAACGACTGGCAGTCGGCCTGGTTGAGCGGGTTGGGGGCCTGGCCGGAGACGAGGGCGATGTAGTTGTCGTTCGAGAGGTGCCCGATGGCGTAGTAGTCGGTCAGCAGCGCCCCGGCCGCCGGCAGGGTGGAGGCGAGGTAGGGGTCGTCGGCCGGGTTGCCGAAGGTGGCGTCGTAGCCCTGGTTCTCCAGCACGATGAGGAATACGTGGCGGATGGCGGGGAGGCCAGTCGCCGCCGTTGCCGGTCGTCGCCGGTGGCGCTCGACGTGGCGGTGTGAGCCGCAGTGGACGATGTCGATGAGCCGCTGCCCGGGCTGCAGGCCGCGGCCAGCACGGCCAGGGCGACCAGCCCCCCGATCAGGATGGGCCTCCTGGGTCTGGTGGATCTGGAGGGCCTGGTGGGCCTGCGGTGCCGTCGGCCGGACCCGCCGGCGGGGGAGGGAATGGCGGCCATAGGAGAGTTCTACCCGACCGGCGGGCCGCGGTGGTGCTCCCGGCCGTCAGGCGCACCACGCCATCCGGGCCACCGGCCGAGGGACCGGTACACTCAGGACCGGTTCGCCGAGCGTCCGGAGGCATCAGGTGAAGATTGTGGTCGACTTCGACGAGTGCGCCAGCAACGCGGTGTGCATGGGCATCGTCCCCGAGGTGTTCGAGGTCCGCGACGACGGGTTCCTCTACGTGCTCGACGAGCACCCCGGCGAGGAGCTGCACGAGCGGGTGCGCCAGGCGGCGAACGGTTGCCCGACCGGCGCCATCACCATCATCGAAGACGAGTAACCCGGGAGTGGCCGGGGACGCTCCGAGGGTCCGATTCGCCCCGTCTCCCACGGGCTACTTCCACGTCGGGAGCGCTCGCACCGCCCTGTTCAACTGGCTGGTGGCGCGCCAGTCGGGGGGCTCGTTCATCCTTCGTATCGAGGACACCGACGCCGAGCGGAACCGCGAGGAATGGGTGGACGGGATCATCTCCGCGCTGCACTGGCTCGGGATGGACCCCGACGAGGGCCCCTTCCGACAGTCGGACCGCGCCGAACGCTACGCCCAGGCGGTGGATGCCCTGTGGGACGGTGGGTTCCTCTACGCCTGCGACTGCACACGGGACGACGTCGAGGTCCGGAACCGGGCGGCCGGGGTCCTGACCCCCGGCTATGACGGGCACTGCCGCTCGCGCCATCTGGCCCGGGCGGGCGCCGCCCTGCGATTCCGGACACCCGACGAGGGGATGACGGTTGTCGACGACATCGTCCGCGGGCCGGTGGAGTTCCCCCGGTCCTCGATGGACGACTTCGTGGCGGTGAAGGCCAACGGTGCGCCGTTGTTCGTCCTGGCCAACGTGGTCGACGACATCGACATGGCCATCACCCATGTGATCCGCGGTGAGGACCTGCTGCCCACCACCCCGAGAGGCATCCTGGTATGGGAGGCACTCGGCTCGGTCGGGTGGAGGACGGATGGCTGGGGCGGCGCAGCGGGCGGCCCGGTCCCGCCCTTGCCGCGTTTCGCCCACCTGCCCATGCTGGTCAACAAGGAGCGCAAGAAGTTGTCCAAACGGCGCGATCCGGTGGCCGTCGAGTCCTACCGTGAAGAGGGGTACCTGCCCGCGGCCATGCTCAACTACCTGGCCCTGCTGGGGTGGGGCCCGCCCGGAGGGGACGAGGTCTTCACCGTGGACCAGTTGGTGGAGTGGTTCCGGCTCGAGGACGTCAACCACTCGCCCGCCTTCTTCGACGTGGTGAAGCTGACCCACCTGAACGGCGAGTACATCAGAGCCATGCCGCTCGGCTCGTTCATCGAGGCCTGTCGACCGTGGCTGGCCGGCGACCGGGCGCCGTGGCCGGCGGCCAACTTCGACGAAGGCACATTCGCCGCCATGGCACCGGTGGTGCAGGAGCGAGTGGCCACCCTCGGCGAGGTCCCAGCGATGGTCGACTTCCTGTTCCTCGATGAGCCGGTCGTCGATGAAGACGCGTGGGACCGGGCCGTCACCCGTGACGAAGCCGCGGTGGCTGTGCTGTCGGGAGCGATCGACGCCTACACCGCCCTGGCCGGAAACTGGACCCGGGACCCGCTCTACGCCGCCACGCAGGCGGTCGGCGAACGAGTGGGACGCAAGCTGGCCAAGGCTCAGGCGCCCATCCGGGTGGCCGTGACCGGACGCCGAGTCGGACCGCCGCTGTTCGAGGCACTCGAGGTATTGGGCCCGGACCGGGCGCTCGCCCGGCTCGAGGCTGCGCTGGCCCGGGCGACGCCGGAGCCCTCCCCGTGACCGCTTTCGCCATGCACTCCTGGGCCGGGTGAGCCCGGTCCAACCGCTCGGCGCCGTCCTGCGCTCGCCGGCCTGCGCTCGCCGGCCGAGTGTCAGACCGGGACGCGGTGTCCGTCGAGCAGAACCCGGAACTGGCGTCCGGGGTCGTCGACCGCCATCCGCGTGAGCCCGGCTCCATCCACCCGGACCACCGCGGCGCCTTCGGGTGCGTACTGCACGATGTAGGCCTTGCGCACGCGGTCGGTGATATTGGGGCCGGTGCAGTGGGGGGTGAGCGATGAGAAGACGACGATGCTGCCCCGTGCGCGCCGGGACCGGCACCGCGCCGGGAGGACGGTCGAGGCAGACCAGACCCACGTCGGTCTCCTCGTGGGCGAGCGTCCCCATCCTATGGAGGCCCGGCACCACCCAAGGACAGCCGTTGTCCTCGTCGGTATCGGTGAGCGCGATCCAGCACGTGAGGTACTGCTGGGGTTCGACATAGGCGTAGCCATTGTCCTGGTGCCATGGGAACGGTGACGTGGTGCCGGGCTTCTTGTAGACGGCCTGGTCCCAGTAGAGGCGGACGTCCGGCCCCACCAGATCGGCACACAGATCGGTCAATGGCGGCGAGCTCACCAGTTGCCGAAGAGCCTCGGATTCCAGCACGAGGTGTGCGCTGAAGGTGATCTCGTCGGCCCGAGCGATGAGGAACCTGCCCCCATGGCCGCGTAGCCACTCCTCGCGGTGAGCCTCGATGGGATCGATGATCGCCACCAGGCTCGCAACCTCCGTGTCGTCAAAGGCGTCCGCGAGGAGGACATAGCCCTCGCGGTTGTAGTGGTTCGCCTGGTCGGTGCTGAGGGCGCGGAACGGGACTGGAGAGGGCGCCCACGAGAACTCTCGGTTCAGCTCGTGCGGCTTCACCGCCTCGCCGGACTCGGCGCGGGGGTGCTCCTGCCCGGCTGGCCTCCTGAGTGAGTTCGGAGCCAGAGGGCCATCGTTACTCGACCTGGGAAGCGGGAGAAGCCAGGGTCACCGATGACGATGGTAGTGAGGATCGATGCGGTCGAGTCAAGGAACACGACGAGGAGCCCTCCAGGGGAGAATGCCCTGGCACGGGGCAGGCCCGGCACCGATGCCTGGTCGGCTAAATTGGCCCTTCGCCCATTCGGGGGTGGCGCAACTGGCAGCGCGCATGATTCTGGTTCATGAGGTTGGAGGTTCGAGCCCTCCCCCCCGAGCTGATCACAATGCCCCTCCGATGGGACACTGTGACAGAGTTGGTGCGGCTTGCAATCAAGTTGGTGAGGCGTTCCAGCGGAAAGGCTCCTCGGGGTCCCATCGTCTAGAGGCCTAGGACACCACCCTCTCAAGGTGGAGACACGGGTTCGAACCCCGTTGGGACTG
>CAVQAI010000016.1:0-429040 GCA_963710495.1 uncultured Acidimicrobiales bacterium | reverse complement strand
CGCGATCCGTGTCGATTACCTTCAGGCGGACGGAGGGGTCAGGGCCCGAGTGGCCGGCCTTTCCCGTCGAGCAGGGCGCTGGGGTCGAGGGCGTGGACGTCGGCGGTCCCGGTGAGCGATAGGGCCACCCTCAGCTCGTCTCTCATGGTGCTCAGCACGTCGACCACCCCCTGGCGCCCCCCGGCGGCCACCGACCAGGCCCAGGCCCGGCCGACCAGGCACGCTCGGGCGCCGAGGGCGAGCGCCTTGAACATGTCGAGGCCGCTTCGGATGCCCCCGTCGACCAGGACCTCGAGGGAGTCGCCGACGGCGTCGACGACCGCGGGGAGGGCGGCGATGGTGGACTGGGCGCTATCGAGCTGCCGCCCGCCGTGGTTAGAGACCACGATGCCGTCGACGCCGGCGTCGGCGGCCCGCCGTGCGTCCTCGGGGTCGAGGATGCCCTTCAGCACGAGCCGGGCCGGCCAGGTACGGCGAACCCACTCGAGGTCGTCCCACGTGACCGAGGGGTCGAACTGGTGGTCCACCCACTCCTTGAAGGCCTCCGGGCTGGTCGCCCCGGGCACGGCCTTCTCAAGGTTGCCGAAGGTGTGGGGCCGGCCCCGGATGGCGACGTCGCGCGCCCAGCGCGGGTGCAGGCCGAAGTCGAGGGCCTGTACGATCCGGCCGGACAGCGGCTGGGGCCCGGCCATGCCGTTGCGCACCTCGCGGTAGCGGGCACCCACGACCGCGAGGTCGACGGTGAGCACCAGCACCGGGCAGCCGGCGTCGGCGGCGCGGGTCATGAGGTCCTCGGCATAGGACCGGTCGCGCATGACATAGAGCTGGAACCAGAACGGGGCGGTGGTGGCCTGGTGGACCTCCTCGATGCTGCAGATCGACACGGTCGACTCGCAGAAGGCAATGGCCATCTGCTCGGCGGCCTGGGCCGCCTCCACCTCGGCCCGCGTGGCGTACATGCCGGCCAGGCCGACCGGCCCGAGCACGAGGGGCATGGCCAGGGAATGGCCCAGCACGGTAGTGGCCAGCTGCAGCTCTGACACGTCGCGCAGCACGCGCTGGCGCAGGTAGATGGCGGCGAGGTCGTCGACGTTGGCACGCAGCGTCGACTCCTCGTAGGCACCGCCGTCGATGTAGTCGAATAGCTGGCGGGGGAGGCGCCGCCGGGCCAGCTCCCGGTAGTCGTGGACCGAGGCCGGGGCCAGGCCCAAGGAGCGGTCGGGGAAGAGGGCCATCGCGGCCGATGCTAACCACCTCATGGCGGATGGAGTGCTGGGCGACTGAAGGGAAGTTCTAAACGTCGCCGCACTCCATACGAGGCGCCTCAGCCATCTCGCTGGGGTTGCGCTAAAGGAGCTAAAGAAGAGGCAGTGGGGGAGCGGTGACTGGTGTAGCTCGGATCAACCTCCATGGCGGTGCATATCCGGCGGTAAGGGGCACTCCATCGCCCTCGCTCAACAGACGATATGGGACATCTCGGGCACGCGTGGCGTAGCCTTCTCGCGTGACGACAATGGCAGGGCGGCCGAGGCAGCTCGGGTCGAGATCGGTAGAGCGCGCGACGCGGTAGAGGGTGACGAGGGAGCTTCACCGGTGCTTGTGGCAGTCGTCAACGAATTCGCCAAGAAGGCGGACAAGGCGACTGCGTCGCCCGACGAACGTGTGGCCGTCATTGAGCTCGAGCCGGCTGGCGACAGCGCCAAGGCGGCCCTAGAGGCGGACCCGGGCGTGTCGAGGGCTACCCGGGACGCAGTCCTAGAAGCTCATCTAGTTATCTGTTTCGCGAAGGGCAGGCTCGAACTCTGAACCCTCCAAGGAAGCGGGGACTCGTCGTCCTCCCCTCGGCGGTCTCCCATCTGCGCCTGCGTTTGGTTGCCTTCACTCCGTGGACCCCATGCAAAGGGTCGCGGCGCCAAACTCGGTCTTGTCGCTCGAGTCTGCAACGACGGCAGAGACGGCACATCCTGGTTGGTCAGGTGGTGTAGCACTAGATTGAGTGGTCACCGGCGATTCGGTGGGTCGGATCGGGTCTCAGCGTCGACGTCGGGGTTTGCTCCTCTGAGGACGGCGCCGTCCGGCAGCTGGGCCTTTCTGGAGGAGTCCCTGCAGGCCGCGTTCGACCTCGTGAGCGAAGATGATCCCGGCAGCCTCTTGCGCAATGGGGCGAAGGGTCTGGAGGGACGTGGCCAGTTCGTCCGTTGAGCTCCCTCCGGCGAATTCGCTCGCGTTTCGTCCAGCGAACAGCATGATCAGGTCGTCGACCGCTCGAGCAAGCCTTCGACGTAATAGGTCGGTCGCCTGACCTGTCAGCTCGACGTCGATGCCGGCGTCTTGGAGTTGGAGGGCGAGGCCAAGCAGTGCCGGGCTCCGAATCAACCACGAACCGTCTGGTTGACGCTCGAGATAGCGGGACCGCTCGAGTCTGCTCCGCAACCCTGCAGGTCTCATTCCGAGGACATCGGCGAGCTCGTCGTCGCCCATGACTTTCGGCCTGTCCTCGGACCAGGGTCCTCGTAAGGTCTCGTCCAGGCCGAGCCACGCGCCAACCGAGATGCCCGGGCTGGCCCGTCTGCCCAACAGGTGGCGGATGGCACTGAGGGTGAGGCCGCGATCCTGAAGTTCGGCTATGAGGCGGAGCCGTTCCAGATGGCGTTCGCGATAGACGGCGGATCGTCCGCTCCGGTCGGGCCTCGGCAACACGTCGGCGGATTGGTAGAAGCGGATGGTCCGCGCCGGCAGGCCCGAGCGGGTGGCCAACTCAGTCAGTCCGTATGCGGCGACATCGTCGGGCACATCCACCGATTCATTCAACTACAACATTGACGGCGATGACAGTAATAGCTGTCATCGTGTCTTGACAGTCATCACTGTCACGGTCATGATGAACAGATGTCCACGAGACTGCGACTGGAGTGGACCGGAGACCGGAACCAAAGCGGCGTCCGCCCCGGCTTTACTGCCCGAGTGGACACCTCGATTCGCTGGTCGGACGTTGATCCGATCCAATGTCAGCGGCTACCGGAGAACTCCCCCTGCGCTCCCGCGGTGTGGGAATCGTGAAGGCCAGTCTGTTCCATTCACGCACGGTTCGGATTCACGGGCACGACGTCAGCTATCGGATGGCTGGCGAAGGACCGACAATTCTGCTCGTCCACGGGATTGCCGGCAGTTCGACGACGTGGAAGGCAGTGATGCCTGCCTTGGCCGAGCACTACACAGTGATCGCCCCCGACCTGCTTGGCCACGGGCAGTCGGCCAAGCCCCGAGGTGACTACTCGCTGGGTGCCTATGCGAGCGGGATCCGAGACCTGCTCACCGTGCTGGAAAAGGAGCGGGTCACGCTGGTCGGCCACTCCCTCGGTGGCGGAGTGGCCATGCAGTTCGCCTATCAATTTCCGGAGTGGGCTGAGCGATTGGTGCTGGTTGCCTCCGGTGGGCTCGGCAAAGAGGTCAGTCCGCTGCTCAAGGCGGTGACCCTCCCTGGTGCCGAGTACGTGCTGCCACTGCTGCTCCACCCGCGGATCCGCGAGACAGCTGAGTGGCCGGGGGCCGTGGCTCGCCGAGTGGGCTGGCGACCCGGTGACACCTTGGCTGAGGTGTGGCGCAGCTACACCACCCTGACCGACCGGCATGGCCAGATGGCATTTGTGCACACCGTGCGCTCGGTGATCGATGTCGCCGGTCAGCGGGTGAGCGCGCATGATCGGCTCTACTTGGCTGAGGCAGTGCCGACCCTCATCGTGTGGGGTGATCATGACCACATCATCCCCGTGGCCCACGCCTACCGTGCCGCCGAGGCTATCCCGGGCGCTCGACTTGAGATCCTCAAGGGCGCCGGTCACTTCCTGCCATGGCGGGATGCCGACCGATTTCTGGCAGTCCTGGAGGACTTTTTGAAATCGACCATTCCCGCCCATGTGCCCGAAGAGCGCTGGCGGAAGCTCCTGACGAATGCTCCGCCCGATAACGAGTTGGAGTAGCAGGCCCGTTAACCTCTCGAGGGAATCAGGTCAATGCGAAAGATCTGCTCGCTTCTCTGTTCAAGGTGTGCGTGGCGAATCGATCTCGCCGAATGTCCTAGACAGCAGAGGCTATGCGCTGGTGAGGCTGGGAGTTCGAAGAATCCCAATCGGCATCAGGCGTTCCTGATGGCGTGGTTCCCGAGCTGGGTGTCGAACTGGACTTCGACTGCCTACGGGGGACGCGAGCCAGCGGCCTAGCTCTTGTCGAGAAGTAGGGCAGACGGCCCCCCTGTTCTGGCCAGGGGGCCGTGTCGCGGCGAGCGTGCACTGACCGATCGTTGTGTCCTAGGTCATTGAGCTGGGAATCCCGCAGGTGCCGTTCGGGGGCAGGAGATTACCGCTAGACAACAGCATGGAAGCAGCCTCAGGGCGAGTTCAAGCAGCCACTATGAAGCTGAACGGAAGTTTCCAAACGTCGGTTCCCTCGCGTGTGGGGCGCCTCAGGGACCTCGCCGGCACCGGCACCGACGTTCGCCAATCCGGGGGGAAGTGGAGGTGCGCATATGGCAGGGGCCGAAACGTCTGATGGCGGGCGCCTCAGATATGAACATCGGGCCTATTGATGATTGGCCTGGGATGTGTACTAACAGCGGTGCTTAGGGATGATCGCGTTCCAACGCTGGCCTCAGCTGGATTGGTCGACCTCGAACCGGTGAAGCTCGCGGCGAGCGATGCTCATCTTGTGCACCTCATCCGGACCGTCGGCAATGCGTAAGGTGCGGGCAGCTGAGAACATCCGCGCCAGGGGAAGATCCTGGCTGACTCCCGCGCCACCGTGCACCTGGATAGACCGATCGATCACCTGGCACGCCACGCGGGGGGCAATAACTTTGATAGCCGAAATCTCGATGCGCGCTCCTCTGTTGCCCACGGTGTCCATCAGCCATGCCGTCTTGAGCACGAGCAGGCGGGCCTGCTCTATCTCGATGCGTGATTCGGCAATCATGTCGCCAACGACCCCCTGGTCGGCCAGCCGCTTGCCGAACGCCTGCCGTGACTGGGCTCGTCGGCACATGAGATCGAACGCCCGTTCAGCCATACCAATGGCACGCATGCAGTGGTGGATGCGGCCCGGGCCAAGGCGAGCCTGAGCAAGTGCAAAGCCGCTGCCCTCCTCTCCGAGCAGGTTGGTGGCTGGAACCCGCACGTTCTCGAACAGGATCTCCGCATCGCCCCCGCCCGCCTCGTAGCCGAAAACCGAAAGAGGTCGAAGGACGGTGACGCCAGGGGCATCGAGGGGGACCAGGATCATGCTCTGGCGATGGTACGGGTCACGGTCAGGGTCGGTGACTCCCATGAGGATGCACAGCTTGCAGCGGCTGCTCATGGCCCCAGTCGTCCACCACTTGCGTCCGTTGATGACGTAATGGTTGCCATCACGCTCGATGCGGCAGCGGATGTTCGTAGCGTCCGAGCTAGCCACATCCGGCTCGGTCATGCCAAAGCAGGAGCGGATTTCGCCCGCGAGGAGAGGGACCAGCCATTGGTCCTGCTGTTTGGGGGTGCCGAATTCGGCCAGCAGCTCCATGTTGCCGGTATCGGGCGCCGAGCAGTTGAGCGCTTCGGGAGCAAGGGCGGGGCTATGTCCACTGATCTCGGCCAGTGGGGCGTACTCCAGGTTGGTCAGTCCGACTCCCCACCTCTCATTAGGCAGAAAGAGGTTCCATAGCTCCAGGCCGCGGGCCTTGGCCTTCAGTTCCTCGATGATGGACGGGTGAGAGTACGGGCTGCTTGCCGCCGCCAACTGCTCCTCGAGAACTTGCTCCGCCGGATAGACGTGGCCATCCATGAAGTCGAGCAGCCGCCGGCGCAGTTCCTCAACTTTGGGGGAGAAGGCGAAGTCCATTCGGCTCCTTTCCTACGACAACGGCCGAGCTTATCCAGAACACGCGACGCACCTTCGTAGTTGGCATCAGTATTCACGTCCGGCTGCGACGGTTCGGTTAACGAACCCCTGCAATTTCCATCCTGACTCAAAGAGGATTCGTTGCGGGCAGGGCTTGGTAGCGACTGCGAGAGAGGGTCGGCCCGGCCCCGCTAGAACCTTTTCGGACTGTTCAAGCGGCTAGCACGAAGCTGAATGCCAACTCCAAACGTCGGTCACCTTGCCTACGAGGCGCTTTTGGGACCTCGCCAGCACTGGTACCGACGTTGCGCACGGTGGAGGAGTAGTGAGGGGCGTGGCTGAGATCTACCTGCGTGGCGGTGCATATCCGGTGATCAGTGACACCCCCGGCTTGTGGCTGTAGCCCGATGGGTCGCCGTCCAGACGCTCGACCCGATGCAGGAGAGTGCCGGATGCCTTCACCACGGCATCAGTGGCCATAGTCTTCGGGAGGCATGGTCGACGAATCAAATCGTCTCGGTGATGCTCACGGCGAGTGGTACTACTGCTTCGTCCACAAGAAGGTCGAAAGACCGAAGGTCGAAACACTCGACGAGTGCAGCCACGTGGATCGAATGGGGCCATACCCCACGAGGGTGGACGCTGAGCATTGGCAAGAGCGCGTCGCAGCTCGGAACGAGGAGTGGGACGACGGCCAATAGGCCGCTCACAAAGCGCACCCCGAGAACGTGCCGATGGGTAGCCCGGATGTGATTCGTTGGGGAACGATCAAAAACCGTCCACGACACGGCAGTATGGGGCACGGTGCTGGTCGTCCGCCTGGAACGCTGTACCTCTATGTGCTGCTCTCCCGCCGATGCCCGAGGGACCGGGCGAACCGGCCCGCCGGGTGGTTCGTAAGCACCGCCGGGGTAAAATTTGTTTTGTATGGAGGGGGAGTCCGTTGTATTCAGTCTCAGTCCTCCCAGGTCGAAGCTGACTTGTGGGCAGAAGTGGATGTTCGCCGGGCTGATTTTGCTCCAGATCCCGTCGAGCCTGATCTTCTACCCATTGGCCGCGATCTTCGCCATCACCGGCATCTTCGTACCGATCGCCATGGTGCTCGTGGGTATCGGAACGCTGCCCATCTCGTTCGCCATGAAGTGCAAGGACCGCTGGCAAGGTGGCGGAGTTCCGCAGAACCCAACCGTTGCCGGCTAAGGGGAAACTGTGGTTATCCACATGTCCGGAAGTGTCGTTCTAGGGCAGCCAGGTGTCCCACTGACCCGGCGGACTGGGGCACCCTCACGCCGCGCGGCAGGATTCGAACCTCGTCCACCTCGGATCACGTATTTTGCAAACTGTGGCCTCAGCCGGGCCAGCTGAGGATGCCCTCTAATCGGATACCGCAGTCTCCGCAGCTGAGAACACCACGACGTCGGCGTCCAATCTCGGAGACCGTGCGCATATCCGCCGCTAATAGGACAGGCTCTTGCTTCGGCACTGAGAGACGTGAGGTCACAGGCTAACGGCCCCTGGGATCGCTAAGACCGATCGCGAGTACCAATTCCGGCAGCCGAGGTTGCGGAGCATTGTCCGTTCGATTGCACGGCCGGCCCGTGATGGACGTGTGGGCCGGATTCGCCGACCTCGGCCGGTCGCGCCCTTGGAAGCGAGACACAGTCGCCATCTCCTTTTCGACTACAAAGGGCCTGGCCTCGACCGCCGTCCATCGCCTGGCGGATCGCGGGTTGATCGACTACGACGCTACGGTGGCCAGCTACTGGCCGGAGTTCGCCGCAGCCGGTAAGGGGTCCATCACCGTGCGGCAGCTGATGAGCCACCAGGCGGGCCTGCATTCGATGACCGATCTCGCCGGCTCTTCGGAGGACCTGCTTGATCAGCTCGCTCTAGAGGAGAAGCTGGCTGCCCCGGCGCCCGACCCTTGGCCAGGGCATCCGGGCTACCACGCAATTACCTACGGATGGCTCGTGGCCGGGCTGGCCCGGAGGGTCACCGGGCTCGGCATGGCCGACCTGGTGCGCACCGAGCTCGCCGAGCCTCTTGAGACCTTCGGCCTCTGCATCGACACCCGGCGCCCCCCCGACGCGATCGAGGCAACGGTGGCCTACAGCTGAGCGGCGGCCTGCTGCCCTTGGAGCCGGGCCAACTCCACTTCGACCAACCTGTTGTGGGCTTCTTCGTCCTCGCGGGCCTTCTTCGGACTCCAGCGACCCTTGAGTACGAAGATCAGCGGAAGGAACACGGCGATGCCGCCAAAGCACACCCAGAACCAGTGCTGCCACTCGGCGGCCGACTTGTTGGATTTCGTTTGCAGGGCCAGGAGTTCGGGTCCGACCTTTTCCAAATAGGTCAATTGCGGCTTGATGGTGTTGATGATCGTCAGGTTCTTCAATCCCGTTGCGCCGCCACCCGCAGCCTGGACCGCCTTGTTCAGCAGTGCCGGCGGGATGTCGGACGGACTGGCGTAGGTCGCAAGCTTGGCGAACAGAGCCTGGTGTGCGACGACGATGGCCACTTGCTCCTTGTACGAGCCGTTCTCGATGGCCAAGGCCTTGGCTTCGTTCTGGTTGATGAATGCAGCGTTGTTCACGACGTCCCCAGCTGAGGTGACCACGAAGGGCAGAGCGAAGATGCTGACCGCGACCGTCAGGCGCAGGATGCCTCCCCACACAGCCAGGCCGGTGGCCACCAGCGCCGGGTTCCGAGCTTCGACAGTCTCGGTAAAGCTGGCCATCCACGTGCTGTACGCCATGGCCGTAGCCAAGAAGAGCGGGGAGGCGATCCACACCAGGGTGTAGTAGCGGGTGCCCGGGTGCCCGGTGGCCACGATGAGCACCACCATCATCGCCATGCCGCTCACCGCACCCACCATCATGAACGGCTTTCGCACCCGCACCAGGTCGGACAAGACACCGAACACGATCAGGCCGATGCAGTCCGCTGCCCATATCCAAGTGTCGATGCCGTTGGCTTGGGGCAGGCTGAAGTGCGAGTTGCCCTGGTGGAAGGCGGTCGACAAGTAGATGGTGAAGAAGCCCGAGGCGGTGAAGAAGATCAGCAGCATCACGCTGACGGCGATGGCCGACAAGATCACGTCGAATCGGAGCATCTGGCGCCACGGATTGTGGATAACCGCCGCCACGTCGAGGCCCTTGGCCCTGAGCTCGATGAGGTCCCGGTCGTGTGAGCTGATCATGAGCTGATCTCGAATGCCGGGCGACAACTCGCGCAGGAAGAGCAGTGCCAGCCCGAACACGACCAATCCGGCGGCACCGGAGATAATGAACGCTCGCTGCCAGTCGGTCGACGTCGCACCGAGTATGTGGCTTCCCACCAGGCTGGCGACCAGCACGCCCGCCACCGGACCGAGTGTCCAGAATCCCATGGCCGAAGCCCGGCCCAGCTGAGGGGTGAAGTCGCGGACCAGGGCCGGCGTGGCGACAAGGACGATGCCCTCGAACAGACCGATTGCAACGAGCTCGGCGACCAAGAGATCCGTGGAAGAGGTGTTGGGGATGGCTGCGAACTGGATGAGGCCCACGATGAGGAGACCGAAGATCACCACGTTGGCGCGGCCGATGCGGTCGGTGATGCCGCCGACCAGGGCGGCGACCACGCCGGCCAAGTTGGACACGACGATCACGTTCACGTAGAAGTGGAACGACAGGTGGTAATAGGAGAGGAGAAGCGGGGCCACGGTTGTCGGGACGTAGTACTGGTACCAGAGCACGATCGACGCCAGGATCACCATGGCGAGGTAGAAGGTCCGAGGTCCCGGGGAGGGATACTCACTGAGGGTCCGGTCGAGCAACTTCTTCCAGATACCGCCGCCGGAGGGAGCGGTCGATCCGCCGCCGGCGGGACCCGTGGTGGACCGTGCGTCTTTGTCGGCGGACTCGGAGTGGCTGCGTGCCCCTTCTTTGGCCGGCTCTTCGTCCGTTACCCGATCCTCGACGGCGTCCTCTGCGGTCTTGTCGTCAGCGGGCACGACACCCTCTCATGGGGTGACGATCCTCGTCCAACATAGCGACGTGAAAGGACACAATCACGATCGGGCCGCTCAGTTTTGATTGGCGACCTGTGGGTGCCGAGAATGTCATCCGGCATAGTTGAGCAGATCCTGTGGGTGCCAAGAACCTCATCCGGGTGCTTTGATCTGGGACTTTCTCCTGTCTGGGGATGACCGCGAGAATGGTCTGTGGGCCTCTCGTTTCTTTATCTCGCCTTCGTCCGGACTATCCAGATCCTCCGCCTACGAGGGTCCGACGACTCCGGATCTGGCCATCGAAGCCGTCATACTTCGTCATGAGGTCGCCGTCCTCCGCCGGCAGGTGGCTCGCACCGCCATGCCTACCAGTCAGATAGCCAGCCAGTTCCGCTGCCAGAACTATCGCTCGCGCATTAGTTGGTCGAACTGCTCCCAAGTCAGCTGCGTCGGGATCTTCGAATTGGATGGGGCCCAGTCGATGGTCCCCTTACTGATTCGGAGTTCGCCGAGCTTGTCGCCATCACTCCGGATCTCGAACACAACGTCAGCGCTCAAGACCACTTTGGTCGTCGGGATGCTCATCTCCACATCGTGCTTCGGCAATCTGGGCTCCTGGCTCGTCAATACGTAGACCATCACTCCTTGAGCTATATGGTACGACTGATGCGGACTCGAATATGTGGTCAAAGTCAAGTCGTGCAACATTCCGGCGACGAGTGGGAAGGCGGAAGGGCCGCTGAAGGTGAGCTGACTGTGTCTCTGTCGACTCTGCAAGCCTCTTCTCAGCCGTTGAAGCTGAGAGCGTTCGTCTGATGACTGGGTTCAGCCTCCGCAGCTGAGATCTTAATGAGCGTCCGCTCCCGGCGATCAGGGCACCCACCGACGGCACTCGTCAGTCCTAGCCGAGCGGACAGCGGTCGAGGTACCGGAGTCATCACCAGGAAAAGTCACACCCGGGTGTTACAACGGTCCACAAAATAAGAGGGGAAGACCATGAGTAAGCAGCACCCTGACTCGTGCCACGAGGCCCTGAAGCGCACGGTATCGTGCCGGTGCCGACTGGTCCAAGGATGGCAGCGTGTTGCGAGTGGACCCGAGCCGTCGTCTCCTTGTTAATCGGTCATTTGTCCATTTCCTCAGACGGCGGTGAGGGAGGGATACAGACCCGTGAGTGGACCCGAGAGCTCGGCTCGGACCTGGCGGGTCGTCTCGTCGGCGAGAACCTCCATCTGTCCGGCTTCGACGGCATCCAGGGTGGCTTTCGCCACGGTCCCGGGAGCGATCTTGGGCGCGGTGATCTTGGCCGCCAAATCCGTGTCCATGTAGGCGACGTGCACGGCCACAACGGGGGTCTTCTGCTCGGCCAGGGCCAAGCGCAGCGAGTTCGTCGCGGCCCACATGGCCGCCTTGGCTGCGCAGTAGCCGGCGGCCCTCGGCACGCTCAGCCAGGACAGCACCGAGAGGACGTTCACCAGTGCCCCTCCGCCGTTGGCAGCCAGAACCGGCGCGAACGCCCGGCTGACCGCGACGGGGCCGAGGTAGTTCACCTCTAGCTCCTGGCGCAGCCCTGATTCGTCTCCGAGCAGTGAGGAGCCGGTGGAGATCCCGGCGTTGTTGATCACCAGGTTCACGTCGGAGGCCCTCCGTGCCGCTTCGGCAATCGATTCCCGATCGGTCAGATCAAGCCGTATCGGCACGACGCGTGGGTCGGTGATGGTTTCTGGACGGCGCACTCCGGCGTACACCTTGGCCGCGCCTCGCTCCAAGAGCGCTTCGGTAAGCGCGGCCCCGAGTCCCCGGTTGGCGCCGGTGACAAAGGCGATCGATCCGTCAATGTTCATTGGAATCTCCTGTCTTGGGATGGTGATTTCATGGCTGGATGTCGAAGTTCTGCAGTCGCAACTCCCCGTGCGCGATGAGCCGGCCTTCGCCGTCGGCGATGTTCACCTGCCATAGCTGCTGGATGTGGCCCTGACTGAGCGCCACTGCGGTCACGGTGACCAGCCCGGCGGTGAGCGACCGCAGGAACTGGGGTGTTCGTCAAGCCGACCGCCACCATTCCCTGGTCGGCGACTGCGGCGCTGGCCCCCAGACTGGCGGCGCTCTCCACCGCGGTGGCGTAGACGCCGCCATGGACGATGCCCCATGGGGTGTGGTGGTGTGGGCCGAGTTGCATGTGACCGACCACCCGGGTGTCAGCTATCTCGTCGACTTCCAGCCCCATGGCTTCTACCGCCGCGCCCGGCTGGGCCGAACGCGCTTGCACCTGCATCCCTCGCCGCAACACCGTTCAGACTTTCCCAAAAGCGACGGTTGGAACAACCGGGACGGGGCGGGGCCGCCGCAGCAGGGCCAGAGCCGGGACAATGCCGGCCACAGAGATGGCTGCACACACCCACCAGGCGTACTGGAAGCTGGCCAGCCGGGCGCTGTGCTGGGCGGCCCCGGTACCGAGCACCGCTATCAGGACGGCCACGCCGAGCGCCAGGCCGGTCTGGCGGATCATGTTGATGACCCCCGAGCCGGTGGCGAACGCCTGCGGCGGCAGGGAGGCTGCGGCAGTGGCCATCACGGTGGGCAGAGTGAGTCCTACGCCCACCCCGGTCAGGATCATCCCGCCCAGCACTCCCGATACGTAGTTGGGCGAGGCGGTCACAGCGAGGGCCCACCAGGACACGCCGGCGGCGAAGAATACGCTGCCGAGGCTGATCACCAGGGCTGACCCGTAGCGGCGGATGAGCCGGCCGGCCACCAGAAACGACATGACCGGGACCATGAGCGGCCCGGGGGCGATGGCCAGCCCGGCGTGCAGAGCCGACCAGCCCCAAGCTCCCTGCTCCCACAGCACGATCGACAGCAGCATGGCCCCGAACGACGACGAGAAGAACAATGCGACCAGCGAGGCGCCGGTGAAGGGACGGGACCGGAAGAGATCCGGGTTCACCAGGGGAGAGCGGCTGTGCACGCAGTGCAGGACGAACAAGGCCAGCAGGACGACCGCGGCGGCCAGGACGCCATCGATGCGAGCCGACGCCCACCCCCAGTCGGCACCTTTGACCAGCCCAAAGGTCAAAAGGCCCACCCCGGAGGTGACGAGCACGACGCCGATGGGCCGGGGCTTTTCGGCCGAAATGCCAGGCACCTCCGGCAGGCGGCGCCCGCCCACCACCAGGGCGGCGACCCCTACGGGCAGGTTGACCAGGAACACCCATCGCCAGCTGGCCGCCACCAACAGGCCACCCACGACCGGGCCGATCGCCGCGGACAGACCGCCCACGGCCGTCCAGGCCCGCACCGCCCCGGTCCGGCGGACGGGATCCTCATAGGAGGCGAGCACCAAACCCAAAGAGGCGGGGGTCAGCAGGGCGGCACCGGCCGCCTGCACCACCCGGAAGGCGATCAACATTCCGACACTGGCCGAGGCCGCACAGGCGACCGACGCCGCGGTGAACACGGCCACGCCCAATAGAAAGGCTCGGTCCCGTCGGTAACGGTCGGCCAGCCGACCGAAGAACACCAACAACGACGCGTACACGATCGCATAGGCGTTGAGCACCCACGACAGCTCTCCCAGGTCCCGCGCGTGCAGATCCCGGGCGATCTGGGGCAGCGCCACATTGACGATGAACAGGTCCAAGCTGGCCAGCACCACCCCGGCGCACACAATCAAGAGCACCCCCGGAGGCGAGGCCTTGGTCCGGGACGGAGACTTGGCACCAACTTCGGCAGTCCATAGCATCATGAAACTCACTCTAAGGTATTGCGTTCCATAATGCAACCCACTATTGTGGCTTTTGTGGAACGGAAGAGCTTCGCTGACATGCACTGCTCGGTGGCCCAATGCCTGGAGGTTGTGGGCGAGTGGTGGTCGATGCTGATCCTGCGAGACGCCTTCTTGGGCGTGACCCGCTTCGACCAGTTCCAAGAGCGCCTTGGGATCTCTCGGAACATCCTCAACCAGCGTCTCGCCGGCCTGGTGGGGGCTGGGGTCTTGGCGAAGGTGCCCTACAGCGACCATCCCCCGCGCTACGACTACCGACTCACGGACAAAGGCCGCGACCTGTGGCCGGTCCTGACAGCCATGCGCCAGTGGGGCGACAAGTACGAGGCCCCCGACGGACCACCAGTGAAGGTGATCCACAAGAACTGCGGGCAGGCCTCTGACGCGGTGTTGGTCTGTTCGTCGTGCGGAGAGCTGGTGGGACCACGGGATATGAGGGCAGCGCCGGGGCCCGGTGCCGTCGAGCCTCTCGTACAGAGCCGGTAAGGGAGACTCATTGCCACGCACGCCCCCGGCGTCGAGCGGTTGGCCCTAGGCCGTTGCCATGCCAGTGGTCAAGGGTCCGCTTTGTCCACGTACAACTCGATCTCGTTCCCGTCTGGATCTAGCACGTGCACGCTCCTCGCGAGGCCTCGCTCCGCTTCGTAGAGAACCGGGGTCCGCGAGTCATGGAGCATCTTCCTTGCGAGAGCGAGCTCCTCGGCGGAGCTTCCGATCTTGAACGCCACGTGAGCAAGCCCGGTCGAATCTTCGTCTCGCGATGAGGCACGGCAACTGAGTTCCCTCAGCGCGAAGTCGTGATGGTTCCCTTCGTATCCGAAGTTGAAGAAAGCCATCGGCGGCTCGGCGAGCCGCGAGATGAGCTGCATACCCAATAGTCCCTCGTAGAAGTCCTCTGAGCGCTGCAGCTCTCGGACTTTCAGCACGACGTGACCCAGGGCTTGGACCTTTACGAGGCTGCCTACTCCGTTGGGCGTCACCTATTCAGCCCGCGGCCAGGATCGTGTCGCTGTCTTCGATGCTCATGGGGGGCCCGATCGGTCTGAGGTCGTGAGAGGCGGCGACGTGCGCCAACTCGTCCATCGGTGGGAACGTTGGGTGGCTCGGCACGAGACGCGCTGTGGCTGGGGTGCTGATGGCGCGGATGAGATCACGGAAGCTGGCGTTGTCGTGCACAAGCAGGATCCGCGCCTCGCGGTCACCGACCACCCGAAACGTGTGCGGCACGCCGCGGGGCATGGAGACCCAGTGCCCAGGTCCGACGACCAGCTCATCCTCACCACAGCGCACGACCATCTGGCCTTCGAGGATGTACCAGGTGTCATCGAGGTCTTCGTGCACGTGGAGCGGGGGTGCAGAGCCGACCGGCAAAGTCATCTCGAGGACGACCGTGTCCATTCCCGGTGCGCAACGGTGCTCAACGACCAAGGTGTCGAGGAACCACCACGCCTTCGTCTGCTCGGCCTCGGGGGATTCAACCACTGCTGCCGTCACTTCGGTCACCTCCTAGTAGAAACCCGTGCCGGATCCGGTAGTCAGGGACCCTTACGAGTTGCATCGTATGGTAACCTTACGACTATGTCAAGCGACTCCTTCGGCAACCCGAACGACAAGCGCAGTCCGTACGTAGGCGCCATGCTCCGTGTCGTTTGGCAGTGGGTCCGTGATCAGCTGTATGAGGGCGTCGTTGCGGCGGGATACGACGATCTGAACGCCGCCCACGTCGGGCTCTGGCGCTATCCGGGCCTCGACGGACTACGTCCGAGCAAGCTTGCAGACCAGGTGGGGATCACGAAGCAGTCAGTCAACGACCTACTCGGGCACCTGGAGCGACACGGGTACCTGTTGCGCGTGCCCGATTCGGGCGACGGAAGGGCTCGCGTGATCCGACTCACTGCCAAGGGACGGCGACTCGGGCAGACGATCTACGCCGAGGCCGGGGTGGCCGAGCGGCGGATCGCAGAGATCCTGGGGCCGCGGCGCTTCGCCCAACTGCACAGCTCCCTTGATCTGCTGACCGAGCACTTAACGGCTTCACCTGCCGTCCCCTGACACCTGGACCGAGACGGCTATTGGAGAGGGCTCGAACGCGGTACCGCTGCCTGCGAGGCCCAGCCGACGTCGACGCCGCCCGGCCACGACGGCCTCTCTCAATCCTCGGGTTGTTGACCGCCGCGGGTTCGTTCCACCCGTCCCGCCGCCGAACGTGTCACGAGTCTGCTGCGTTGGAATAACCCATCGGGGGCCCGGCCGAACGACGCGTGTTTTATGACGGTCGCTCAGAACGAGTCGTGGGAGTTGGGCAGCGACGCCGTCTGCCACGTGACCCCCACACACATCTCGTCGGATGACCCGTCGCCGAACGTAACGAAATGCGCCGGCGCCTTGCGGAGGATCGGCAACTCTTGTGCCAGCTTGGGGTTATAGCTGCAATTGATCTGTATTTGCTCGCCGCGACTCACCGGGATGGGCGCCACGTTGTACGCCTTTTGGTAGTCGAAGTTGTAGTTCGGGACGTTCAGGATGGTCTTGGCTTGCGGCGTCCCCGGATTGAGCACCATCGTGAACCCGGTCCCCAACAGGTGCATGTGGGGCTGGATCCTGTCGATGTAGCCGTTCGATCCGACCCGCCACGTGCACGTGGCCGTGTCACCGACGGGCGGGTTGTCCGGATTTTCACCGCATACCTGGTCGATGCCCTTGGCCATTACAACGCCGTCGGAGCCGAAGCGCTGGTTGAGGTAGTTGAGGGACGCCTGATAGTTGCACAGCTGCCCAGTCACACCGGCCGGGCATGGGATGTTCGGCGGGGCGATCAGGTATTGGGACTGCATCGGCAACAGCGGGGTGGCCATCGGCACCGTATGGAGCACGAGCCCGTTCGTGACCGGCTTGTCGCCCACCAGCAGGTTGTAGTGCACCTGCTCGATCACCAGACTGCCCTTGGGCAGCGAGATCCCCGTACCCGTGGGGAGCACGTCTTCGCCGTGCCCGGGAGCCCACACGCTCAGGAAGGGGGTGCTGATGAAAGCGGCGAGCGACGCATCGGGCAATGCTGGCGCGCCGAAGCACGTCCATCCCTTGCCGCTGGTGGCCGCATTGGCGGCGATGGCCTGAGTCGTCATGGAAGGGGGCACCAGGGCGAGCACGGCGTGGTGGACCTCGGGACTGCCCGGTTTGAACTGGCTCGAGATCACGTACGAGTTCTGGGTGATGTGCGGGTTGACCAAGCTGCAGTGGTAGTCGTCGGTCGCCCCCACGGCCGCCTGGGGCGTGTACTTCGGTGACGCCACCGACACCGTGGAGCCAGGCGTTTGTGACGACGGGTTCGCCTTGGTCGACCCCGAGGTGGCCGCCAGCGCCACCGCGCCGAGCGCGCCCGCCACGAGCACCACGCAGATGGCCACGATCACGGCCCGCGGCGTGCCCATGGCGCCCGCCAGGTGGCGCCGCTTCGGCGGGACAGGCCCTCGTGAGGCCCCCTCGTCCGCTCGGTCGGCAGAGTCGGCATCGGCCTGCTCGATGAGATCGGTCATAGTCCCCCTTCCCGTCCTGGCACCGACTCGAGGTGTATCGGACCTGCCCCAACCCGAGTGTGCCTGGTCCGAACGCTAACCCACGCCCGGCCCGAATGCCCTGGTAGCGGAGGAACCCGCCCGGTGGAACCCTGGGGGCGCTGCGCCGGCCCCATTTAGGCACCGTCGGAAGGTCATCACCTCCATCTGAGGGGATTCGAACCCCTTACCTTTTCGGTCGTCGGGGCATGTCACTTATGTTCGGTCGTCGGGGCATGTCACTTATGACCCCTCCTCAGCCATTGAAGCTGCCGCTTGTCTCCGACGTGCCCGCCACCTGCATCTTCAGCCGGGTTGGTGGACGGTCATGATCGCCGGGCTCGATGGTCCACATCGCCACGGCATTGGTCGAGGTCAGAAGCCTCTAGAGCTGAGGGCGCACAGATTGAATCCTGACCTCAGCCCCAGCTGAGGTGGTCGGCGCGTTCTAGCTCTGCCGGCTGAGTCTCCGACGTCCTCAGCTCAGTTGGCTGAGACCGAATGCCCTCCATCATCCGCAGCTGCATTCGACTTGCTCTCTACCATTAGCATCGATCAACGGTGACCCAACACACGTTCATGGGAGTTCGCCTTTCCGTACCAACTGAATTTGGCATGATCGCTACCAGTTGGCCGTTTGCCCGAATCTCAATCGGGGAGGATGGAGTGGAACTCATCGCCAGATATCCTCACCGGTCGGAGTGGTACTCGGCGCTAGATGAGATGGCCTTCGTGAAGGCTGACGAACATAGCGCTCATCTTGTTCGGGCAGACGGCAGTATCGCCTGTTTCAGGTTCTTTCGTCGGAGCCACGATGCCATCGTCGCCGCACTTGTTGGGTGTGGCTTGCAAGTCGAGCACATCCATAAAGTCACGTAGAGATCGGTAGACAGTCCTGCCATTAAATTGCCGATCGGTGGATCTTGATCGTGCCATTCCGTGCCGCGCCGACTACGAATTCCATGGGTGTGAGCGTAGTGGTGACGATCGTGGCGGTGCCGAGTCAATGACGTGGTTTGGCGTCCAGATGGAGATGAGAGTGCAGCTCAAAGCACTCATGTCCTCCGTTCAGCTAAGACCCACTGATGCCAGTACCTCGGGCCGTCGGCCCTCCCTATGCCCGGCGGCCCAGGAAGTAGAGGAACTCCGTCTGCAGGTCCGCACCAAGGGGTGGTTCCAACTTGGGCCCGAAGACGTTGGGCTGGCGGATCATGGCGTCCATCGGCTTCAGAGCCTCGTAGGCGCGGCTGACGGAGTCCTCGTCGAGGCGCTCGTCCGCACCGACCGCTCGCGCCAGATCCCAGGTATGCACGAGCAGGTCCATGGTCACGAAGCTGCCGATGATCTCACCGGCAGGCATCCTGCCGGTCGGCCCGTCGAGCTCCTTGGCGAGCACCTCCTGGTCTCCGGTGATCTCGTCAATGGCCCGAGAGGCCTTCTCCCAAGCCTGCTTCGGGTCCTCGTCCACACCCAGGGGCTCCGACTCCCCACCCCTTACACCGGCGATCACTCCCCGATGACCCTCGACCACGTGAGCCACGACGTCGCGGGCCGTCCACAGTTCGCAGGGGGACTGGGCATCCCACTGAGTCACCGCGCTGACAGCGGCGTCGAAGCCGTTTGACACCAACCGGTACCTGTCCCGGACTGCGGCCATCCTCTAAGCGTATGTCAGCTCTGGGCCGCATTGGAAATGCAGAGGTGTGCCGATAGAGAACAAGAGCGTGCGCCATATCGCCGGCTACGGGCGGCAGCTTGGGTCGATGGGCAGATGGGCAGATGGACTCACTCGGGTCCATGAACCGCCCCGTATCGACGCCTCGAGACGTCAGTTCAAGCCGTTGAGTTGAAGAGTCCTCAGCTTGAACAGCTGAATCGTGATCGCGAGTGGTTCGAGAGCTGTGACGACCCTGCAGAAGCGAGCCGTTGCAAGGCCCCGGCACCACCTTGGTCTACGGGGCGCCAGAAGGATCGCACCTCTGTCTGGAGCGTCACATCCCGGCTGTACAGTGGGTTCGTACCCATCCAGAGGAGCTGAGGCACCTGGGCCTTCGACGCTCCACCAACCGGCCTTCGGGAACGGTGGTACTGCCAGGTTCGATGGAGATGATGACTATGAGGTCTAGAGCAGTCGCGGGCGTGGACAGTTGGCTGAAGCAAGCCGAGGAGGTGCTGAGCTCCCAACGGGAACAGTCCATATCCCCGTCCTTTGCGACTGTGTGGGACGCCGGAGAGGTGCAGCAGACCATTGCTATGACCGAGTTCGCACCGGGCATAGAGGGGGTGTTGAAGGTCTTGTGTGAGCGCCCAGGTCGTTGGATCCTGGTTATTGAGTTTGGCCCTGACCGGTACTGGCAGGCACTAGCGTTCGAGGACGGATCGCTTGTGGTCGAGGTGATTTCCAACCACTGGATTGAGGGCGAGCTCCGGTGGAGGCCAGAGCAAGAAGAGCATTTGCGCGACCTGGGGTGGACGGATCCCGATCCACACCGCAAGTCCAACTGGTCGAGGCTGGAGCCGACGACATCGCCTGATGTGTCCGGAGTAGCTCAGCAGGCGGCCGAGACGCTTAGTCGTGTGTTCGGCGTAGGTCCGCACGACAAGTTGGAAGTGAAGCTGTTCAGCTCGCAGAACCGCGGTGGTTCCCCGGCGTCTCCCATCTATGTGGAATAGGGCCCAGCGGAAGCTCTTGGCAGATCAACTGAGAAACTCGAGTCGCTGAGACGTAATCAGCTTCGTAGGCTGAATCCCGCAACTCGGTTGGCTGAGTTCGCGTTTCGTCAGCTTCAGCTGAATCGATCACACCTCGCAGACCCCGGTCGAGGGTGGAACTCATTACGTCGCCTGACGCGTTCGGAGTCGGGCATTTGGTATCAGCCCGCACGACAAATGGAAAGTGAAGTTGATCAGGCCTCAGAACTGGGTGGTACCCCGGCAATCCCGCCCCCTTTGGAAGAGCACCGAGCGGAACTTCGTTGAATGAGAATGCCCGTGCTGTTAGGGCCGCCTAGCCATTGAGTCTCTAATGCTGTCCATCCGGACCCGACTAGATCAAAATGGTCGCATGGCTCAAGCAGACCAAACTGCGGCAGAGGTTGGGGAACCAGGCTCCGACAGGCGGCTCTTGTGGACGTATACCCAACTGCGCCAAGTTGAGGTCCATTGGACCCAGCAGGTCCAAAACCAGCAGACCCGAATAACCACCACCCTTACAGTGAACGGTATCCTCCTGGCCTTCATTGCAGGAAGCGGTTTGCTTACACAGAAATTCGATCACCATCGTGCGCAGGCGGATTTGCTCGTCGCATCGATCTGTTGCCTCGCGATGGGCCTGATTGCGGGCCTAGTTGCACTCATTCCGGTCACCAAGATCGGGGGTAAGCCTTTGGAGGGAGCAGAGGAAACGAAGGAGAGGAAGAAAAAGAAGCAGAAAGAGAAGCAGAAGCGAGGGGCGGAATTCATTTCCGTTCCATTCTTGCTTGAGCAGAGTGGGAGTAATCCCCCCGCTCTGCCTGACCAGGATGCGGCGAAGTGCACGACCGAACTGTTGACAATCCTGAACATGTCCTTCTCGACGGAGTCACTACGAAAAACGCTTCAGCGACGTCGCGTGTGTCTATGGGTTCAGTTGGTTGCATTGATCGGCGCAGTAGTTCTGCTCACAATCGCACTGTCTGAGCTAGTCCTCCCCGCTTGACTTCCTGGCCCGCAGCTGCAGGCGGTTGTGCGAGGACGATCCCTTAGTTCAGCCAAATCAATCAGCTGAGTCAGGGTGTTCTCAGCTCTGGCGGCTAAGGACTCAGCGTGAGCTGCGACCCCCAGCCACCAACCTCAGCCCAAGTAGCTGAGCGTCCTCAGGTCTGGTGGTTGAGTTCCGTATCCTCGCCTCAATCTGCTTGGGTGATCAGACCCTTCTCAGTTCAACCGGCTGGGGCCCGAGTGTCTTCTGGTTCTCGCCACGCACTGTGGGCCAGCCGACGCGGATCAAAATGAGCGCCCGACTGGCTGAGGTCGACGTCGGAATCACCCGAAATGTCTTTCTCTGTCGATGATCTGCATCTGCCCGGTGCACGTAGTGAACGTCTTAGGGCCGCACCTGCGAGCGGGGCGAGCGGCCGGGCCCGTCCGGGGCCCGGCCGTGGTGTTACCTTGGGCGGCAGAGGAACACAGCGGCGTCGCCTGCACGCAGCACGCGACCAAAGGGGACTTCTGATGGCACACGCCATGCCGGTCACCGACTGGACGACTGACTTCGACGTCATGGACCCGGAGTACCTGACCGACCCGTTCAGCATCTGGGACAAGTTGCGCCAGACCTGCCCGATCCCGCACACCGACCGACGCAAGAGCAGCTGGATGCCGCTTCGCTACGAGGACGTGACGGCGATCGCCCACGACATCGAGCACTTCAGCTCGCTGAAGGTGGCGGTCATCCCCGGCGACGAGGACGAGGACCCGAACGCGAACTTCGACGGACCGAACCTGGAGTACGGCCTGCCTCCGATATCCGCCGACCCGCCTTTGCACACTTGGACCCGACGCCTGCTGCTGCCGTGGTTCTCCCATAAGCGGGTGGACTCCTACGTGCCGCTGACGCGCGAGCTCTGCCGATCGCTGCTCGACGGCTTCGCGGACAAAGGGCATGCGGACGCAGCGGCGGACTACGCCCAGCAGATCCCGGTCCGGGTGATCGCACGCATCCTCGGGGTCTCGACGGACCTGGCCGGAACCTTCACGGAGTGGGTGCGCGACGTCCTCGAGTTCGCCGACGACGCGGAGCGCCGCCAACGCGGCGCAGAGGGTCTGCTGTACTACTTCATCGAGCAGCTGTCGTACCGGAAGGAACACCCCGGCGACGACCTGTTGAGCGAGCTGCTCCACAGCGAGGTGGAGGGGCAGCCGCTGGAAGACGGCATCGTCCTTGGCATGGCGGCCCTCGTCCTCATCGCCGGCGTCGATACGACCTGGAGCGCCATCGGTTCTTCGCTGTGGCACCTGGCCACCCACGCCGAGGCCCGGAGGCGGCTGGTAGCCGAGCCCGCGCTTATGCCCACCGCGGTCGAAGAGCTGTTGCGGGCTTACTCGCCCGTGACCATGGCCCGCGAGGTGACCGAGGACATCGACTATGCCGGGTGCCCTATGAAGAAGGGCGACAAGGTGCTGATGAACTTCCCGGCCGCCAACCGCGACCCCGAGGTGTTCGAGCACCCTGAGGTCGTCCAGCTGGACCGGGCGCACAATCGCCATGTTGCCTTCGGCTCGGGTATCCACCGCTGCGCCGGGTCGAATCTGGCCCGCATGGAGCTGTCGGTGGCCCTCGTGGAGTGGTTGGCCCGCGTACCCGAGTTCTCGCTCGCCGAGGGCGAGGAGATCACCTGGGCGGGCGGCCAGGTGCGCGGCCCGCGTATCCTGCCGGTGATATTCCCATGAAGGTCCGCGTCGATCCCGACAAGTGCCAGGGACACGCCCGCTGCTACGGCTTGGCGCCAGAACTCTTCGACGTCGACGACTACGGCCAGTCGACCGTAATCGTCGACGAGGTGCCGGCCGGGCTGGAGGACAAGGCCCGCCTCGCCATCGCCAACTGCCCCGAGTACGCCATCGAGATCATCAGCGAGTAGCCGGCGTCGGGATAGCAAGAGGTGTTCCCGATCGCAAATCCCGACCGGCGCTGGTGATCGCATCGAACACGGTCTCGGGCGGGGCATCGATGGTGAGGGCATGGCAGATATTGGGGATGGTTCCGTCCATTTCTGCGGCCGGAGGCCGCCCCAGCCGGGCGGCGCCGCGCTCACGCAGGTTTAGCCAGCTGCGACGCGATCCGCGCTGCCTAATGGAGGCTCGAGCCGACCTCCACTCGTAGGTTGCGTCCGCACCCTTGGGTGTCCCCGAACGCCGGGCAGGCGGCGCCGGGGTTGGGGAGGGCCCATAATGTGGCGTATTGGCCCCGCAGCTACCAGGAGGAAAGTGATGGCGTCGTTTGTCCAGATCATGCAGTTGGAGACGTCCAAGATCGACGAGATCCGAGCGGCCGTCGACGAGTGGCAGAAGGCCACCGAGGGCAAGCGGACCGTTGAGCGGAGCGCCGTCTGCGAGGACCGAGACAACCCGGGCCGCTACTCGATCATTGTCTTCTTTGACTCCCACGAAGACGCCATGAAGAATTCAGCGCTTCCCGAGACGGACGCACTCTCTAAGAAGACTGCGGCTCTGTCCGATGGCCCTATCACGTTTCTCAATCTGGACATTATCGAGGAACGCCTCGTTTGACCCTCGGGAAGCCCCGTGGCAACTTGTCGCCCTATCGCCGGGTAGGTGGGCACGCGGCGGAACGGGTGACACTACATCGATGAGAGACGGATAGACCGATCAGGAGAAATGAGTATGGACCTCGTCGAGCTTCATGGCCGTTGCGGAGATCGGTTCGCTGGCTTGGTCGCTGGCACGCGGGCTGAACAGTGGCAGAACGAGACTCCATGCTCGGAATGGGACGTCCGGACACTCGTCCATCACGTGTTCGACGAGCAACTCTGGGTCGAGCCTCTATTCGCAGGCCTGACGATCTCGGAGATCGGCAACCGATTCGAAGGTGACCTTATGGGTGATAATGCCTCGACATGGGAAGGACTGGTGGCCTCCTCGATCGATGAAGCACACGCGGCAATTGTGCAGCCCAACGCTCTGAAGAGGACGGTACACCTGTCCTTCGGTGACACCTCTGGGGAGGAGTACGTGACCCAGCTGATAGCCGATCTCGCCATCCACGGCTGGGACCTCGCTCGGGCAACCTGGCAGGAAGAGACAATCGATGTAGATGCTGTTGAACTATTGCTACCTTGGGCAGAAGCGAACGCCGACCTGCTGACTGGATCAGGGATGTTTGGCGCTCCCGTCAACCTTGCTCCTGACGATCCTGAGGACGCCCGTTTGCTGGGCCTGGTTGGTCGCCACGCGTGAGTCGAGGCATGCCACGGCCCCATATCGCCGTGTGGTTGCGGTACTGGGAAGCGGCTCGCTAGCCCGTGTTTTTGGCCGGGACCCGTTCGTTTTCAGCCGACTTGGTGGATGAGTGAATCCGACCATCACTTTCCGCCCTTGGCGAGATGATGAAGGTCGAGGACACTCGTCGGTGATGCCCCCAACGCCGAATCAGTGGATTGCCCTGGGCGAGGGTCGTGAGCGCGTAGGTGATAGTCACCTTTCACCAACCCGGCGGCGGTAGGCATGGAGTCGACCATCCGGAATTCAGAGAGCCGGTCGGTACCGTCAGATTGGTTGGCTGAGGCTGTCTGCCCGTTCTCAGCTCAAGTAGCTGAGTCTTAGTGTTCTTCAACGGGGATCCAGGTTGGACAGAGGGAGTGCTATGAGGTCAGGGCAGGGTCGATGAAACGGCGAGTCACACACCGAAGCCCATCCTCACGGTTCAGTATGCAGGGCACGCGATCGGAAAAGCAACCACGAAGGCCGGACGGGCCGTGCGCAGAACATTCCTCAGATAGGCCAGGCCCGTCCCGAGCTCACGGTTCAGTTAGGAGGCCCTTGCGTTTGGACCGCTGCAGCCGGACACCGAGGTGCGGCGTATCCAAATCCGAATCGTGAAGAACGTCTTAATCATCTCAGAATAGGCGTCATGTGAGATCAGGCCGTGCTTTGCTGTACGCAGTTTGTGTCGATTGATCGGAAACAGGCCCAGCAGCCTGCACCGTTGTTTGCTGATCCAGCTCGTGATCGCACAGGTATGGTTCGAATCGGTGACCAAGAGGAGGCCAGATGGACAGCGCTGAACTGAAGTCGATCCAGGCTCCCATCAAGGAACGCTACCGAGATCGGCCAGAGACTGCCTTCGTGACCCTGAGAGCGGAAGGTCAACTGGGAGACGATGTATCGTGCTCCGTACAGACCGGCCGGGACTTGATCGAAGCCGGGCTCCATCCCGCGACCGGAGGTGATGGTCTCCTTGCGTGTTCCGGCGACATGCTGCTCCAGGCACTCGCTGCCTGTGCGGGGGTGACCATGCGCTCAGTAGCCACAGCCCTTGGGATCAACGCAGCCGGGAGCGTGAAAGCCGAAGGAGATCTGGATTTCCGCGGCACCCTCGGAGTGGACAAGTCCGCCCCGGTTGGGTTTTCTGATATTCGGCTGTCCTTCGAGTTAGATACAGACGCTTCCGAAGAACAACTTCGGACCTTGCTTCGCCTGACGGAACGGTACTGCGTCGTTCTTCAGACGCTCGCCAATTCTCCGAACCTGTCGGCTTCCATCAGGTAGGCGATCGAGCCATTCAGGAGGAGGCTGCGTCCGAGGTGGGTATTCGAGTCACAGCGTGGTGTTCTCGGCTTGGCGGGCTGGGCTCTTACATCCGGTTGACGGCTCTCACAGCTGAGCCTTGCGGTACTCAGCTCGATCAGCTGGGTGTTGGTCGGGAGAATGTTCCGCCCCAGTTCGAGGGCAGCGGCCGACCACAGAAATGTCAGGGTGGCCGTGGAAGGCCAAGGTCCGTCAGACTGATCTCTGGCAACGGTCTGGCGACGCTCACGCCAATCTGAGCACGTCACCACGGAGCCGGAGAAGGCGGTGTGGTCGTCGACGGAGTCCAGTCCGAGGCCCATCGTTTAACCGACACGTGGGTTCCACCAAACCCCGCACCAACGGACCCCGACCGGCGGACTCCCTTGACTGCTTGTCCTAAGGCTCGACGGCGGTCCACCCACGACGACGAAGCTCGGCAGCGAGCTGGTCGGCAGGCATGCGACGCATCATCTGCTCCTGGGCAGACAGTCGCCATGTCGGGGAAGCGACCGGAGTGCTTCCATCGAACTCTGCATCTTGTAGCTGGCCGATAATTGATTCCGCTTCTTCGCGTGTGAACTTGCCGGCGGCCTGACGCTGGGTGAAACCCATTGGACCGCGTGCGTCGCGGAAGTCGGTGTGGCCAACCTGTTTGAGAAGGGCCAATAGTTCCTGGACCTGCCTCGCTGATGCCGGTGGGCCTGACTGTTGACCGAACGCCATGTCGGCCAGTCTTACTGATCTGACGTCAGGACGCCGTGTCCTCGTCGAGGAGACAAATTCACGACCACCCGACTGCATCCCCAAGGACTCAAAGCGCCAACCTGGGTGTCGTCCCGATCCTCAGCCCAAGTAAGTGAGCCTGAGCCTGCGGACGGGCGGTACTGGGGCGGACTCTCAGGCCGATACTGAAGGAATACAGACGCAACCCATTCTGGTCGAAAGGTTGTGACTTTCAGACTTCAGGGGATAGGACTGGTCGATGACTTCGCACGGGCGACCTTCCGTCTCCAGCCAACGAAGGCTACGACGAATGTCGACATCAGTATGCCCAGGTCGACAGCGGCCATGAACTTCTCCGAAGGTGAAATCAGATCACTGGAACCTTCGGCTTCGTCGTATCGGTTCTCAACCATCTGTGTTGCTGTACCCCGCGGTTACCGCTGTGAAACGGGATGTTTGCGGTGCGAAACGGAATGTTTGCAGGAATCAACGCTGGGGTACAACGATGTTCCGCCCAACTCCCAGGAGGGGTCAGACATGGCAAGTGGACTGGTAGCAAGCATTGTGGCGTTTGCCGTGGGTGCTGTTCTCGATTTTGCGGTGACAGTTAGCCCAGACCAGCACGGATTCAACATCCATACCATCGGGATCATCCTGATGATCGTCGGGGCCGTTGGGACTGTTCTGTCGCTGATCGGCTTCTTGGGTACTGGCTTTCGCAGGCACCGCACGGTCGTCGACGATGGACGAGGCAACGTCGTGCGTCGGGACGATACCTACGTCTGACGATACCTACGTCTAAGGAAAGGACCTACTCGTGGTCATTTTGTTTGCCCTGTTGTTGGTCGTCCTGTTTGCCGGCCTCGGGTTCGCGCTTCACATTCTCTGGCTAGTGGCTGCGGTCCTGCTGGTGTTGTGGCTCGTCGGGTTCGCACTCGGTCGAGGAGAAGGCGCTGGGAGACACGGCTTTTACCGCTGGTAGATACCGAGATTGTCGATGAGTGGCGAGCACTGGAAAGACAAGCCAGACGACGAGGACTATCCCGCTGCAGAGTCCTACCTCTCGCTACTCGTGGGTTCCTCGTCGGCGGGCAAACTGGCCAAGGCGTTGCGCAAAGAAGAAGAGCTCCGGCACTTTGCTGCCAAGGACATCTTGCGTGCGTCTGGTTTGCCATTGCTCCCTCATGATGACCCCGAAGTTACTTCCGATCTGGAGAAGGTGAAGTTTGGCAAGAAGCTGTCTCCGGTGTTGCTGCTCGAGGGTGTTCCGTTATGGGTGGTTGACGGCTACCACCGCGTGTGTGCGAGCTACTACCTCAACGAGAAGGTCTTGGTTCCCTGTCGGATCGTGTCTCGTAACGACTGACCGTTTTGCATCGGCAGCCTCGCTCGCCCGAGGGTTGCGCTTTGCCTGTTCCGGGTAGGTAGGCCTCAACGACACAAGGAGGAAACGTGGGAATCGCTGACAAGGCAAGGGACAAGGCACAAGCTGCCAAAGGTGACGTCAAAGAGAAGGTCGGTAAGGCCACCGACGACAGGTCGATGGAGGCAAAGGGAAAGGCCGACAAGGCCTCGGGCAACCTGAAGCAGGCCGGTGAGAAAGTGAAGGACGCTTTGTAGTTCGGCGGCTGTAACCGCGAGGGAGCCCCGGCTTCGACCGGGGCTCCTTTCGCGTCCTGTGGGGGTGGGAGCCGCCTCTGCGGGTATTGGGGTGGTTATGGATGCGCCCGAAGGCCCATGCCCGCATTGCAGAAGCAAGGCGTGGAACGTCATCCTCCGCGACGCCACTGGGATGGCGGGACTTGAGGCGGCGTTTCGTTGCAACGAGTGCGGCGCCGGCGCGGGAAGCCACTGCTCCAACATATGAGGAGACGCATCACCACCCGCAGCGTTGGCCGACTGCGCTCAGCACTGTGACGATCACAGTGCCCGCCCCAAACCGTCGGCTTAGCGGGACAAATTGGAGCGACCACACACTGAACCATGACCTCCGCTTGGCGAGCTGAGGTCCCCGGATCTCGAGAACTGAACAATTTTGTCCCTACTCAATTCTGGTCGTTCCGCCAATAGTTGGGTCGGCGCCCCGGAGTGAGAGACGTAGTGGCTGCACCGGCCGCAACCATGACCGTTGTCCCCGTCTGGATCTCCCGCACTACTCGACGGTGGCGGGGTCCACTCCCAAGCCCCCGGCCTCGCTGCTCGCGTAGGCGGCGAGGGCGAAGCGCAGCACCGAGACGGCCTCCTCCCCGCTCCACTTCAGCGGGCCCTCACCGGTCTGGAGCCAGCGCAACCAGTGACGACCGGAATCCCGGAAACTACTGGCCCAGTCGTCATCGAGGGCGTGGAAGGCCCGCATTTCACCGTCGGCGTACACCTCGAGGCTCGGCTGCTGGACGCCTCGACCGGTGCACCGGTTGACCCGCGCGTATCCCTTTCGGCCGGTCACCTCCCACCGTTCGTCATTCGTGTAGTAGTCGGAACGAAGGTACATGTCGGGCGCCAGGGTGATGTCCCACACGCCCCGCACTCCATTGCCGTGTTTCCACACCAAGGTGGTCGGGGCGTCGATCTCCACGCCGGGGAAGACCTCGGTCCCGCCAACCCAGGCCCGGACCTCCCGGATTGGACCGAACAGCCAGAGGGCTGTGGCCAGCTTGTGCCAGCCGTCGTCGAACACGAGAATGCCGCGCCCGTCGCGGATCTGCATGAATTGCCACCGGTAGCTGCTGGCCGGCACGTCCCATCCTCCCAACCCACTTCCCACCATCTTCATGTGGTATCCGCTTACCTCGCCGATGTCCCCTGACTCGACGATTTGTTTGAGCTTGACCAGCGGCTCGTAGAAGATGTAGTTCTCCATCACCCGGAGTTGTCGGTCGTTGGAGTTGGCTGCCTCGACCATGCGGGCGGCGCCGGCCAGGTCGTTGCACATCGGCTTCTGCAGGTTGACATGCCAACCGTGGTCCAGCAGTTCGACGACTCCGTCGACGTGAAGTGGAATGGGGAGCAGCGCCTCGACGGCATCGACTTCGAGGCCGCTGGCCCCCATTTCCGCCACTGAGGCGAACGTGCGAGCCTCCGGCCAGTCGACCTGGCGCTGGGCCCGCCGATCCTCGTCGGGATCGACCAGGGCCACCACCTCGACATCTGGATTGTCGAAATAGGCACGCACGTTGAGGTCGTAGATCCGCCCGAGGCCTACAAAGGCGGCCCGCACCGGGCGGTCATAGGGAACGAAGCTCATCGTTGGCCTTTCTCTCCATTCGATCGGCGCTCGTCGCCATCGGGTGCGAACTCAAACCGCCCGACCCACAACAATCGGACATTAGGCGACCCAGGTCGCGGATCACCGAGCGTGGACAAGCAAGGTCGACCGGGCAACCGATCCGTTGTCGGCGTCCGAGCTAGTTCCAAATGGCGTCTCACGGTCGGCCCTGTTCAATGGACATCGACCGTTGGCGGAACCGGTGCTCGGTCAGCGATTCTGCACACCAAGTCCAGCGTCTCGGGCCCGGACGATTGCCTCTGAACGGTCTGCCACCTGGAGCTTGCTGAAGATGTTTGAGATGTGGTTCCGGACGGTCTTCGGACTGAGAACGAGGCGTTGAGCGATGGCAGAGTTGTTGAGTCCCGCGGCGATGAGGTCGAGCACCTCACGCTCCCGGTCCGTAAGTTCCGGGAACGCGGGATCACTCGGCCGCGATCCAGACGAGAAATAGGTCAGGATCCTCTGAGCAATTGTCGGGCTGTAGATGGCCTGACCCTCGCTGACGGCGTGAACAGCGCGATTCAAGTCGTCCGCTCCTACGCCTTTCAGTAGGTACCCTCTTGCGCCCGCTCTCATTGCAGCGAAGATCGAATCGTCGTCTTCGACCATTGTCAGTACCAATACGCCGATGTGCGGGCTCTCCTTCACGATTTGTCGTGTGGCATCAATGCCATTCAGCTCGGGCATTTGGAGGTCCATCAGAACCACGTCCGGTTGAAGGCTCCGAACCGTGGCCACTGCGGCCGTTCCCGTGATTGCCTCGCCCACGACTTCGATGTCGCTCGCAGTCATCAACAGTGCGCGAACACCTTGCCTGAAGGCGGGATGATCGTCGGCCACGACCATCCTGATTGGCTCGGTACCGACTGCCTGATCGTCAGGAGGCGCTACTGTCATTGCACATCGCTCACTTTCGGTATGGGGAGCCTCGCTCGAACGGTCGTCCCACCGTTGAGCTCGTTGAGGATTTCGCACTCGCCGCCAAGTTCGTCGGCACGTTCGCGCATTGAGCTCAGCCCCACGTGAGGGACGGCATCGGTGGAGATCCCTTTCCCGTTGTCACTGACTTGCAGGCGCAGGTCTCCGTCGATCTGCATGCTGATCAGACACGACGTGGCGTCGGAATGCCGTGCGACATTGGTCACCGCCTCGATTGCGATCCGATACGCGGCGACTTCCACGGCGGCCGGCATGGTGGTGAAGTCCCCCTCAGCGTCCACGACAACACTGAGTCCTTGCTTCCCATTTCCCATACGGCTGAACCCACCCACTCGCTCCCTGATAGCCGAAACGAGACCCAGTTGGTCAAGAGTGGGAGGTCGGAGGTCATCCACCAGCCGCCTGATATCCACGACGGCCTCTCTTGCGGCTCCCTGCACATTGCCGAGTAGGGCGTCGGCTTGCGTTGGATCGTTGAAGAGGAGCGTGCGAGCGGCCTCGAGCTGCATGGCGATTGCCGCCAGGGTCGGACCAAGTCCGTCGTGGAGGTCCCGCCGGACGCGTCTCCGTTCCTCCTCCCGGGTATTGATGAGGCGCTCTCTGGATCGTTGCAGCGCCAGCGTGAGACGAACGGCGTGAACAACCGAACCAACGTGTTGGGACAGGTCATCCAGTAGCCGCTGGTCGGCCGGTCCGAAAGGTTCCCTTCGGGTACCAGTATCGAGCAGCAACCCACCCATGCTGCTTCCGCCGTGCATCAGCGCCAGTCTCAGCGGTGGCCCTTGGGGCTCGCCGACGTGGGCTGCGTTCTCCAGGCCTCCGTCTGGGTCGGGAATCTCAATGGCGACATAGGGCAATCGGAGGGCTCGACCGATCGCCTCGACGACGTCAGTCAGTACCGCCTTCGGCGGACCTCCCGTATCGACTCGGCTGATTCTTGAGATCACTCGGTAGGGATCGCCGCGGTCGCCGAAGATCAAGCGGTCGAGTAGTCCCCGAAGACGGTCGCGTACCGACACCACAATGAGTGCGACAATCCCGCTTGCCACCAGCAGCAGGACGCCTCGGCCCAGCCAGCGTCCAAGAATCGAAGTGATCAGCACGAAAATCAGCAGCGTGACCGCGGTCACTCCGCCGTACACGAGGGAGCGCCGAACGATGATCTCGACGTCGAGCAGTCGATATCGAAGGATCCCCGCACCTACTGAAAGCGGTAACAGGGTCAGCGCCAGGGCGGCCCAAATGACCGAGATCAAGGGATGGCCGAGGAGAACGTTCGGCAGAACGAGCAGGCCAAAGTAACAAAGCCCTGCAATTGCGAATCCACCGACCACCCAACGAAGCCCACGACGACTCTCGGCATCGGGGGCGGCCCGGTATCCGACAACGACCGCGGCCACCGTCAAGATCGGGTAAACGCGAGATGACCATACGGAGATCTGAACGAGTCCGCCTAGGCGAGCAAGTGCGCTCGAACTGTTGAGGACAAAAGGCAAGGTAGCTGCGTACATCAGGAACGGCCCGAGATAAACGGCCGGAACAATCCACCGATGGTTCGAGACGAGTCGGAGCGGTCTTGGAAACACCAGCGCAAAATGCAGGATCAGTGCCCAGCAGAGTGCCGCCGCGATGTCGCCTACCAGCAGGGGCCCGAGCCCTTGGCCGCCGACAAGATCGACGACGGTCACCCCCGCTGGCCACTCGAAAGCAACGAACGGAAGCACGATCGCCAAGACCAACACAAGCTTTGCGGCTGGATCATCGGGGCGCCGAAGAAAGACGATGACTGCTACCACCCCTAGGGCCACCAATGCTGGCAGCAGCGCCAGATCGCCGAAGACCTGTCGCAGGGGATAGGTGCGTAACACAACGGTCGAGGTGTGCATCCGGCCGGCTGGATCGGTCCACTGGTATTGCAGCCGCTGGCCCGGAGATCGGGGACTCACCGTTCCACTGTGGTTTGCCCACCACGACAAGGGCCGCCCGTCGATGGCGGTGATCTCGTCGCCCGGCTTGATCTGTCCTCCGTCAACAACACGCGTCACAAGGACACCGGACGAACTCCAGCGGCCGAGATCAGGAGCTGCAAACACGCCATCGAATGGGGCAGCGTTCTTCACCACGACAACAGTGATCAGGGGTGCGGTGAGACAGACGACGACGAGCACCGCCCGCGCTCCAGTCGATCGATCCCACCTCAACTCGGCCGCCGTTGCCACTCGAGCCGGTCTTGTTTACGGATGGGCATTTGTCGAGGCACCACACAATCCCCGCACACCAGCGGTTAGAACCGACTTCTATCATGCGCCATCCGCCGTCACGCTGTCATGGGCCCACGATCCCATCGAGACCGGGACATATGGACCATCTCGCCCGGGTCCGCTCGAAGCAAGGGACTATTCCGCATGTGGAAGCCCAAAACGGAGGTTCACCTCCGAGCCTTGAGGGCACCCGGGGAGTAGGTCCAGGTCAGCAACTCGGTTTCTCACATGAGGTCTGGCGTATCAGCCGACAGGTTGGGCGCGGCCTCATGTTGGCAGCCCTTGATTGGCCGCACGCGCCATTAGGACAACCGTCCCTCGGATCCGTACGCAAGGCGGCGACGGCGGGGATTCGGCCGCAAAATGTCTCCCGACCAAAATGGGATCCCTCTCACATGACGTCGGGACACCTCCGCTTCAGGATGTCAAACGTAAGAATCCGCTCGTCCTGAATGGCGTCAGCCTTCAGAAGGGGCGTTCCTCTGAGCGTAAGGGAGCAAGAAGATGTCGAGAGCCACGAGCCGAAACCGCATCCGGATAGCCATCGTTGCCGGGTTGGCAGTAGCCATTGTCTTGCTGCTGACCGTGCTCACCACCATCGCGAGTCCAGCGGAGCACGCCGCATCGTGCTCGGAGGGGCCGAGTACGTGCCCAACCAACCCGCCGGCCCCCAACCCGCCGGCCCCCAACCCGCCGGCCCCCAACCCGCCGGCCCCCAACCCGCCGGCCCCCAACCCGCCGGCCCCCAACCCGCCGGCCCCCAACCCGCCGGCCCCCAACCCGCCGGCCCCCAACCCGCCGGCCCCCAACACCGTCTACTGGCCCGATGGTTCTCCGGCTCAGGGGGTCCAGGTGGCATTTCTCCCGTTCTCCAACAACAGCGATGGACTGGACACGCCGGTGACGTTCCAAACGGACGGCTCGGGCAACTACACCGCTCCTGCGTGGCCTGGAAGCACAGGCACTCTGTTCCCCGAGGCCTGGCTCGTTGTCATGCCCACTGATGCCAACCAATCGACGCTGTCTTCCAGCTGGCCCACATATTCACAGGGCTGCTTTCTGCCTCTGTCGAACCAGCCAAATCCGACGAGTTGGAGCGATATCCAGCTCCAAGGCTGGGGACCCTTGTACGTCGCGAGCTCGACCTGTGAAGAGGCGTTGACGCTGTCGGGAGGCCTCACTTCCTGGGTCCAGGACAGCATCCCCGGTGCGCCTGCAACCTCTGACATCGAACAGCTCCTCAGCGCCGGCCAGCTTGATGAGAGTGAGCCGTTCTCCTGGGGCAACTGCGACGGTTGCTGATGATCACAACGTCCGGCTGGACACGGTGGGGCTGCATCTGCAGCCCCACCGTGTCCGTTATAGCGACCGTTCCAAAGCTTGGTCGGCGATTGCACGTCGTGGTGGGCGGACCACAGCTTCCGCCTTGCGCTGAGTGGATTGGCGAGGCCCCGCAGTCGACCGATGGGTGGAACTCAGCGTTGCTCGATCAGCGGGTTTCAGCTGACACGCGTTGACTCGGCTGCGGCTGGCTCATCACATCCTGGGACGCCGACCGATCTCTCCGATGGTCACCGAGTCTCGTTGGAACTCGGGTCCTTGGCGCGGCTGGGTGCATGACCCAGGAAAATGTCCCGGGTCAGTCGTGACTTACCTCCCTGGTGCAGGGGACACACCTCGGCTCACGATGGATGTAGCCCGAAACTCGGTTGTCCGACCGAGAAGGGATCGAGAGCGCTAAAGACGAGGAGGACTCAATGTTCGACCATTTCACTTCAAGCTCCGATGCAGGAGGTCGGTTTCCCGCAGTTGTGGGCCCCGAGCATCAAAGCTCGGTGATCAGCACCAGCTATCCAGGGGGCCTCGGAACGGCAGGAGCGATGACCTTGAGAGCTCTCAGTCGAGTTGTGGGTGCGGTCGCGGTAGCGGTGGTGCTCGCTGCGTTCATCGGGTTCGCCCGACCAGCAGGCGCTGCCTCTCAGCAATCGGCCGTTGTTCATCATGCCGTACGGGGTCACGTGGACTTCTCGTGTACATTCAACGGTCAGCCCGACGGGGGCACACTCACCAACGTGACGCCCGGTGAGCCAATCAATGTCTCCTGCCTCCCGGGGGCGTTTTTCCCTGGCGATGCGATCGAGGCGATCGAAGCCAGTCCGTTGGCCGTGAGTACAACCATTCCGATCAGTCAGTTGGGCAATGAACAGCAGGTTGTTGGAGGAAAGCTTGCCGGCGGAGATGGAAGCCTCCTCTACACCTTCAATCTCGCGAACCCGTTCACTGCCGCCGATCCGAACGCGTCATGTCCACCCCTACCCGGCCAGGGGTCTTGCTTCTTTTCGATAGACAACGGCTTCATTTCCTACGGTGTCGATCTCCAGTTCAACCCCAGCGTTCCGCCGCCCCCTCCACCTGGGTACACAGGCATGGCGTCGACTCCAGACGGTGGGGGATACTGGATCACCAACGCGGCGGGTGCGGTGTTCGCCCATGGTGACGCCACATCATTCGGATCGATGGCGGGTACACACCTCAACGCGCCGGTGAATCACATTGTCTCTACGCCGGACGGCCAAGGGTACTGGCTGGTCGCCGCAGACGGCGGAATCTTTACATTTGGCGATGCTGGGTTCTATGGATCCACGGGCAATCTCCGCCTCAACGCACCAGTCGTCGATGTCGCCCCGACCGCAGATGGAGGTGGTTACTGGCTTGTCGCTTCAGATGGCGGCATCTTCTCCTTCGGTGATGCAGTGTTCCAAGGGTCGATGGGGTCTGTACATCTCAACAAGCCAGTTGTGGGCATCGCTCCCGACTACGCAACGGGTGGCTATTGGTTGGTCGCGTCAGACGGTGGGATCTTCTCATTCGGTGCACCGTTCTTCGGAAGCACCGGGTCGATCCATCTGAACCAGCCGGTGAATGGCATGGCCCCGAGTCCGGACGACGGGGGTTACTGGTTTGTGGCGTCCGATGGGGGAATCTTCGCCTTCGGCGACGCGCCCTTCCAGGGATCGATGGGTTCCGTGCACCTCAATGCACCTGTTGTCGGGATGGCCACGAGCTTCGGAACCGGGGGCTACTGGCTGCTGGGGTCGGACGGAGGCATCTTCAGCTTCAACGCCCCCTTCTTTGGTGCCGGGTCGAGCTGACCCGACCCGCGACAGGGGCAGAGTCAGACACTCGTCCGCTCCCAAACAAATAGAAGACGACAAGGACCCGACAAATGTGTCGGGTCCTTGTCGTCCTCGTCTGGGTGCAACAAGCCAGCGTGATGTCCGGGTCTCCCCGCCGGCCTGGTCCCAGGATGACTGCCCGATGCCGGCCCAACACGTCCTCGGACTGATTGGCAGAGGCCCTACGGCGAAGGTGGTCACGAAGATTCAGGAACGAAGATCGTTGGTGGCCAGGAAGGGTCACCGCCCAAGATCTCGGGGTCCCCTGTCGTTAGGACAGCACCATGCGCGATTGCCGTCGCAACTGCAAAACGCGTCTCTCACGTCGAGGTGCCGGGATGCTGACCCAATGGCTCTCGGCACTAGGCGGTCAGAGAGGCCGCCCTTCTGAGCAGTAGGTCCCTGTCGCGGGCGTTGCGGGTCATCGACGCCGCTTTCTCGAACTCGGCACGCGCTTCCTCGGTCCGACCCAGACGCTGGAGTAGATCCCCTCGGACGCTCGGTAACAGGTGGTAGTCCTTGAGCGATGGCTCGGCTGCCAGTGAATCCAAGAGCTCAAGACCGGTTTCCGGGCTTTCCGACATGGACAGGGCGACCGCCCGGTTCAACTCAACCACCGGGGAGGGCGTGAGCTGCGCGAGTCTGCGGTAGAGCTGAGCGATCGTGGCCCAGTCGGTGTCCGCATACCGGATGGCAGTGGCGTGGCACCCGGCGATCGCAGCCTGGACGGAGTAGGGCCCATCGCCCGCCAGCTCAAGGGCCCTGACGCCCCGTTCGATGAGCATCCGATTCCACCTGGAGCGGTTCTGGTCGGCGAGGAGAACCGGTTCACCCTCGGGACCTGTGCGAGCAGCGATGCGCGAGGCCTGGAATTCCAAGAGAGCTTCCAGACCGTGCGCCTCCGGCTCCGCCGGCATCAGAGCACTGAGCTGACGCGCCAGGCGTAGCGCATCCTCACACAGTGCCGGCCTCGTCAGGTCGTCGCCGGCTGTCGCCGAGTATCCCTCGTTGAAGATCAAATAGATGACCTCGAGTACCGACGATACCCGGGCGGAACGCTCGTCCCCGTAGGGAATCTCGAAGGGGACCTGGGCGGTGGCCAGGCTCCGCTTCGCCCGAACGATGCGTTGAGCGACGGTCGACTCCGAGGCCAGGAAAGCGTGGGCGATCTCCTCCGTGCGGAGCCCTCCGACCAATCTCAGCGTTAGCGCGACCCGGGCCTCTGGCGTCAGTACGGGATGGCAGGCGGTGAAGATCAATCGCAGGATGTCGTCGTCGATCGCATCGTCGTCGGCTGGCTCAGGCGGAGGTACATCCGTGACAGCCCGCCCGACTTCTGCCAGCTTGCGGGCGAATACCTCCTTCCGGCGGACCAAGTCGATCGCCCGGTGCTTGGCCGTGGCCATGAGCCAGGCGCCCGGATTGTCCGGAACGCCCGACTGCGGCCACGCCTCAAGCGCGGCGACCAATGCGTCTTGTGCCAGTTCCTCGGCGATTCCCACATCACGGACGATGTGAGTCACACCCGCGATGATGCGGGCATACTCGATCCGGAAGATCGTCTCGACTGACGCGTGGGTTCTCCGAACCGTCACCGGTGCTCATCACACCAGGGGCGTTGGACGGGGTCAAGCGGTACGGCCTACCCCTCTGCGATCTCTCGCACCTCAGCCGTCACGGTCCAGTAGTCGTCGTGGACCTGGAGGAATCGCTTGGTCCACTCGAGGGCTTCCGCCTTGTCCTTGGCCTGAAGAATGGCGTAGCCGCCGACCACTTCTTTGCTCTCGGTGAAGGGCCCATCGGTGTGGCTGATCTGGCCGCCCGAAATGGTGAGCCGGGTCCCTTCCGACGATGGAGTAAGGCCGGCCGTGTCGAGCATGACGCCGGCCTTGGTGATCTCTTCCAGCAACGCGGCCATTCGATCCTGGGATTCGGGACTGAGACCCTGAGCAGGGAGATTCTGCTCCTCGATTCGGATCATGGACAGGTAACGGGGCATGGTGCCTCCTTGGTCGTCAGCGGGCGATTCCCGCCTCTTACTCTTGCGTCGAATGGGGGACGGTCAAATCGACAGCCTGAGCCACAATTCTCGATCTGCCTCCTGGGTGGCCGACCGGCCGTCCTGGACCCCGCAGGCGTAAAGAGCACCTGGCGGGGGGCGGCCGTCCGGACGGTGGCGAGGCCAGCGGTGAGTTTTGGACTTGGTGAACGTCGGAACTGGTGACAACCCAACTCATGAGGAGGTAGCCACATGGCCGACGATCATGTCAGCGCCACCACGGTCATCAACGCCCCGGCGGAGGCCATTTTCGCCGTCCTTGCCGATCCGGCAAGTCACGCCGCGATCGATGGCACCGGCTGGGTCCGCGAAACCCTCGACAACAAGCCGCTGACCGCCGGCGGGCAGATCTTCCGGATGTCCATGTACCACCCGGACCACCCGGACGGCAGCTACCAGATGGCCAATCGGGTCCAGGTGTTCGACCCCCCGAACGCCATCTCCTGGGAGCCAGGAAACGAGGCCGACGACGGTACCGGGAGCTTCCCCGGTTGGACCTGGCGCTACGACCTCACGCCGGCTGGACCCTCGAACACCAGTGTCACGCTCTCCTATGACTGGTCGGCAGTCCCGAACCCCATCCGGGAGTACATCGGATTCCCGCCGTTCCCCCCGGAGCATTTGGGCAACTCGCTTGCCCACCTCGCCGAACTGGTTACCCCATGACCCGCCCCCAAACCACCCCCAGCCTGACCCCTAGCCTTGCTCCACCGAAAGGAAGACAGAGAAGTTCCTCCACATGGCTTACGGCGTGCCAACCGCCCCGACCCTGGCTCCACATGACCTTCGTCGAACGCCACGACTGATCTGGCCAAGTTAGGGTCGGGAGATGGTGCGCGAGGTGGTGAGGGGGTACTGCTGGCCACAGTCGGTGTGTTCGGGCGGGCAGGTTGGGCTGCACATGTCGTCGTCCGCCGGTCGGCCGGTCCGTGTCGAGGTGGCACGGGTCGGGGCGCGGCGGGAGGTCGTGTTCAGCTCGGCGGCCGTCGCGGCCGACGAGCACGATACGCCGAAGGACGCCTCCTCCGAGGGGTGCGGTTGGCCGGCCGCCATGACCCTGGACGTCGACCCGGCGTGGCGTTCCGGCTATTACGAAGTTGTCATGGAGATCGGCGTTGGGAAGAAGGTGCGGCGCGACCACGCATTCTTCGTCTTGCGTCCGCCTCCTGGGGCTCGCATCGTCGTCGCGCTGACGACGAATACGTGGCACGCCTACAACGATTTTGGCGGATCGAACCTCTACACCGGTGAGACCCACGTCGCCATGCAGCGGCCGATGTCGGCGGGCTACCTCTACAAGCCGCCGGGCAAAGGCCGCCGCGTGACCGGGACGGGCGCCCCTGATCCGCAGAACGCCGCCCACGTCGGATATGTCCAGATCAACCATCTGTCGGGCTATGCCGGGTCGGCGGGTTGGCCGGACTGGGAGCTGCCGTTCATCGAGTGGGCCGAACGTGAGGGATTCGAGATCGGTGTGTGCACGAATGCTGATCTCGAAGAACACCCCGACGTGTTGGATGGCGCCAGTCTGTATCTATCCGTCGGCCATGACGAATACTGGTCGCGAGGAATGCGCGACACGGTGGAAGCATTCATCGCGAGGGGCGGGAATGCCGCCTTCTTCTCGGGCAATACGTCGTTGTGGCAGGTGCGCATCGAAGGCGACGACCACGATGTGATGGTCGGGTACAAGGGCCTCTTCAAGCAGGACCCGCTAATGGGAACCGACCGCGAGGCGGAGGTAACGACGTTCTGGTCCGACGTCGTCGTGGGTCGCCCGGAGAACTCGATGACCGGGGTCTCGTTCACCCGCGGCGGTTATCACCGTATCGGCCGCAACGTGACCGCCGGCCTCGGTGGTTACACGGTGCACCGGGCCAGCCACTGGATCTTCGACGGCACTGGGCTGGGCTACGGCGACGTGCTCGGTGCCCGTGCGACTGTCGTCGGCTACGAATGCGACGGGTGCGCCTTCACCTACCGGGACGGCTTGCCGTATCCGACCGGCGAGGACGGCACGCCGTCGACCTTCGAGATTCTCGGCACGTGTCCGACGCAGCACTTCACGCGCCAGAGCGCGCCTCGTCCGCCCAAGCCGGGCGAACCGAGCGAGTTGGAGTACATCGCTTCTCGCCTGTTCGGGACGCGCCAGCCCGAGGCAATGGAACGCATCCGCCACGGCCACGCGGTGTTGGGTACGTTCACGAACGGAGCCGGTGCAACGGTGGTGACGTCGGGGTCGACCGACTGGGCACACGGATTGGCGGAGCGAGACCCACAGATCGAACAGATCACCCGGAACGTGCTGACGAGGTTGGGATAGGGCCCTGACACGGCGGCACTTGAGCAGCTCAAGCAGCTCAGCCTGACGGCAGTTTCAGCGTGGCGCGAACGTCGACCGCATCGCTGATCTTGAGGGTACCGAGCATCGCCGAGTAGGGCTTGATGCCGAATTCGGTCTGGACGATCGTGGCCCGAGCGATCACCTGGTCGTCCGAGTCGACTGTCACTGCGAGACTGATCGGACACGTAGTTTCCTTGATCGTCAGATCACCGGTGACAGTGAACGCACCCGACTGCCCGCGGATGGAAGTGGAGCGAAAGGTGATGTCCGGATATTTGCTGGTCAGCAGGGACTCTTCCTTGATGTTGCTGGCGATCTCGCTACGGTCACGGTCACTGAGTGGCTTGACGCCTCCGGAGAAGTCGACCACGGCCAGGGATGCCGCCGCCACCTTCACTTCGACGCTCGAGGCGGCCAGATTGGTGTCGTCCATGACGATTGACCCACGCCACGCCTTGGCTTCGAGGGTCAAGTCGTGGGCCAACCTAGCGCCCAGGCCGGCCTTGGTGGTGCGCAACTTCAGGCTGGCGTTGGTTGGTCCGATTTCGTAGGTGCCCATGGATGGTGCCACAGGAAGACGGTAGTGGCGGGAGCTTCGTCCGAGTTCAAATTGGGGCGGCGCATCTCAGATCGCCAGGAGTCCGTGCCGTGCGCGGACGAGAGTACAGCACGAGCCCCCGGCAGTATGTTCGACCAATGATCCTTGAGCACGCGTTACTCGATGTCATTCCTGGTCAGGAACGGGGCTTCGAGGAGGCCTTCGGTTCGGCTCGCCGAATCATCGTCTCGATGTCCGGCTGCCGGTCCGTTCGCCTCGAACGGTGCATCGAATTCCCATTTCGATACCTGTTGTTGGTGGAGTGGGATCGTCTGGAGGACCACACGGAGGGGTTCCGCGGGTCTGACGAATACCAGGAGTGGCGTCAGCTGTTGCACCACTTCTACAGCCCATTTCCGACGGTCCAACACTTCGAGCCGGTGCGATCCCGCTGACCGAGTGTGTGCCCCCAGGGCGCGGGGTCGGTGGCGGTCATCGGCCGTGGGCAACCGGTACCCATGCCGCCTGCCTGGTGGGCGATACGTCCAGCTTCCTAGGCCTGACCGCCAACCTCGTACAGCTCGCTCGAAACCAATTGCGGACCTCCAGCCGGCGGCTTCAGGGCTTCTTGGGCCGATTCGGCGTTTTCCGCGGTAGCGAACACCACCACGCCCAAACCACTGCCTTTGCCGTCATGGAGCCACGTGCCGTTCTTGAACCCTGTTTGAGACTTTGCCAGAGGAATGACGACTTCCTCCAGCATGCGTTGAGCGTCGCCAGGACTTCCGTCTTGAGGAAGCTTCACCTGCATCACCACTGCATGAGCCATTCGATCCTCCACTCGTATGCCACATCATGGGGCTGCCACCCGACCCTACGACGTCCAGAGACTGCTCGTCGGCGTTGCGACGCCTCACGTGCATCCCTCCTACCGGTTGGGATGCCCCAAGCTCCGGGCCGGCTGAGGCACCGGTGGCGCCAGGACGGGATCGATCATGGAGCTCGGGTGGGCCGATGGCCCGAAAGCGCGCTCAGGCGTCCCGTTTCACCATTCTCCAGGCGCCGAGGGCCGTCCAGCCGACCAGCCAGCTGATGATGACGATGACCGTCGTGGTCCTCGACTCCGGCACCAGGAGTGAGGTGCCCCGACCGCCGTCAGGTCCTCCGCCTCCTCCGAAGACGAATCCGAGGCTCGACGGTTCCAGGTGGGCGACGGCCAACCCGACCACCGAACGCTGCAGATTGATCATGTGGGGGATGTTGGCTCGTATCAGGATCGGGGTGATGACGATTTCGAGGACGATCATCAGGATCACGGCCACGGTTCTCTGCCCGAGCAGGGATCCGAGACCGAGCCCGACGATGAAGCCGACGACGGCTTCGAGCTCGATCCAGAGGCCGGTTCGGACCATGAGCCCGACCGACGGGGACAAGAAGATCTTGGAGTAGTCCGAATAGTCATGCCCGGCGATCTGGACCGCCGCCGCCCTGATCATCGCCGGTGTCGGCGAAATGGAGGAGCCGGCCGGGCCTTTGCGGACAACGCCGGGACCACCCCCGGGGCCATTGCACGGGACGTTGCTGAGGACGTTGACGACGTTGCTGGGCCCGGACCCTTGGTAGGGGAACTCGCAGACCACCTCGTTGGGGTGGTCCGCGGCCCAGTGCTGCAGACCGGTCTCGGACAGTCCGGCCGGAAGGTTGACGCCCTGATAGTTGACCTGGGTGGGTGCGGCGAACACACACACCGCACAGACGATGGTGAACCCGATGGCGACCAGCGGTACCACGATGGCCAGGCCGGCCGGTATCCGCGCCAGGTAGAGCGCCAACCGCGACCGACCGGTCACCACCAGGTGACGGAACATCCCCTCGGTGAGGTCGACCGATCCGGCCGTGCAGCCCAAGGTGGCGGCCACGATGAAACCGAAGACATAGAGGACGCCGGCCACCAGGGCGTTGAAGATGTCCTCGCCGCCGGCCGGCCCGTAGGACTTCGGTGCAAACGCGTGGGCCAGCAGGCGGATAGTGAGGAAGACGGTGGGGATGCCGATGGTGACGAAGACCAGGGCCACCATCAGACCCCGCCGCCTGCGCAACTCCATGAACCGGGTGGCGATCATCCCACCGGTCGGGATCCACGAGCCCCGTCGGTCGGCAGCGTGACCCAGGGGGATCGGGGCCGGCACCGGGGCGAGCACTTCAGAAGTAGCGGTCATTCCGACGCCCCCAATCGACTGGTGACCTGTAGGAACCACGACTCGAGCGAGGTCTGCACCTCCTGGAGCCGGTACACGGAGATTCCGCCCCCCACCAGGACGCGGTTGATCTCGGCGATCACCTCGCGGCCCGTTCCCGCCGGCAGTGTGATCCCCAGGCTGAGGGGCCAGACCTCGACCCGGCCACCGATGGCGATGCCTTTGAGCAATTCGCCGGCCCGGGACGACTCGGAGCATTCGACTTCCACGACGAATGACGACCCGGCCAGCAGGTCGGCGATCGCCCCTTGGCGGATGACCTTCCCCCGGTCCACGATGGCCACGGCGTCGCAGGTCCTCTCGACCTCGTCCAGCAGGTGGGAGGAGAGCACGACCGTGCGGCCCTCGGCCACCAGGGAGAGGATCATGTCGCGCATGTCCTGCATGCCGGCCGGGTCCAGCCCGTTCATCGGTTCGTCCAAGATCAGGAGCTGTGGGTCGCCGATCAGGCAGGCGGCCACCCCGAGACGTTGCCGCATGCCCATCGAGTACTTCGAGACCTTGTCGTCAGCCCGCTGCATCATTCCGACGCGCTCGAGGGCCGGCCCGATCCGCTGTTTGGCTTCGGGCTCCCGGGCCGCCGCCAGGATCTGGAGGTTCTGCCGGCCGGTCAGATGTCCGTGGAACCGGGGCTCGTCGACGATCGCCCCCACCCGGGCCAGGGCGGTGGCCCGATGCCGGGGGACGGAGTGGCCGAGCAGTCGCATGGTGCCGGCGTCAGCATGGGTCAGTCCGAGCAGCACCCGGATCAGCGTTGTCTTCCCGGCGCCATTGGGCCCGAGATAGCCGAACGCGCAGCCCCGAGGGATCAGGAGCTCGACGCCGTTCACCGCGGTGTTCTCGCCGAACCGCTTGGTGAGCCCGTGGGTCTCGACGGCCCATTGAGCTTCCGAATCACGGTGGGCTTCCTTCCTGGTGGACATGGTGAGGCTCATCGGGCATCTCCAGTTGTGAGCATGAATCCACGGTAAGACAGCCCGCCCGCACATGGAATCCGGCTAGCGGGTGATCCGAGGTGGGGTATTCCCCCGCTCGCGACGGACGGGCACCCACGTCCATGACGGCGCCCCGGTCGCTCGACCCTTCGATCAGTCGGGAGGTGGACGGTCAGGTGTCGAGGTAGCGGAGTACGGCAAGGACCCGTCGGTGGTCCGACTGCGAGACGGGCAGATCCAACTTGGAAAAGATGTTGGTGACGTGTTTCTCGACCGCCCCTTCCGACACGCAGAGGGAGTCGGCGATCGCCGTATTGGTCCGCCCTTCCGCCATGAGGGCGAGCACGTCCCGCTCGCGAGTCGTCAGCACGGCCATCGCCGCTCGACGTCGCGACGCGCCCATGAGCTGGGTGACCACCTCGGGATCCAAGGCCGTTCCCCCCGAGGCCACACGCTCCAAGGCTTCGACGAACTGGCTCACGTCGGCCACCCGGTCCTTCAGGAGGTAGCCGATGCCGGTGGCATCGTTGCCCAGCAGCTCCTCGGCGTAGCGGGTCTCGACGTACTGCGAGAAGAGCAGGATGGCCAATCCCCGGTGTTCACGGCGGAGTTCGATCGCCGCCCGGAGCCCCTCGTCGGTGAACGACGGTGGCATCCGGATGTCGACGACCGCCACGTCCGGCCGCTCCCGTTCGATCGCCACCCGGAGCGCAGGGGCGTCGCCGACCGCGGCGATGACTTGGAATCCGCGGTCGACCAGCAGTTGGACCAGTCCATCTCGGAGGATGACCGAATCCTCGGCGATGGTGATTCGGAGCGGCACGACCCCTAGGCCCGAAGGGGGAGATCGACGGTCACGACCGTGGGCCCGCGCGGGGGGCTGGTGACCTCGAGGCTGCCGTCCACGGTCCGGACCCGGTCGGCCAGCCCGCTCAGCCCACTCGAGGTGGAACCGGTGGTGGCCGCCTGGGCCCCTCCGACGCCGTCGTCTCGAACCACTAGACGCAGCCAACGACCCTGCTGGGCACAGGAGACGGTTGCCCGGGAGGCGAAGGAGTGCTGGGCGACGTTGGCCATGAGCTCGGCCACGCAGAAGTAGGCGATGGCCTCGATGGCCGGGCTCGGCCGTTCATCGATGGTGACCGTGAGGTCGGTCGGGATGGTGCTTCGGGCCGCAAGTGTGGCGAGCGCACCCTCGAGCCCTACGTCGAGTGCAGGCGGGTGGATGCCCCGAGCCAGGTCCCGCAACTCGACGATGGCCTCCTTGGCTCCTTTGTGGGCCGCGTTGACCAGGTCCCTGATCTGTTCGACGTCGACCCGGTCCGGGTCGTCGAGCTTCTCCTTGGCCATGCCGAGCCGCATGGCCAGTGCGACCAGCTGCGCCTGGGTGCCGTCATGGAGATCCCGCTCGATCCTCCGGAGGGTGGCGGCCGAGGCGTCGACCGTCTGCGTCCGGGCCTGCTCGAGGTTGCGAACCCTCACGGTCATGGCGTCGGGGGCGAGGAGCGTCCGCATCAGCAGGCGATCGAGATAGTCGAAGAACCGGACCGGCCACGGTGCGACGAAGAAGAAGATCACCCCGGTGATCACGGTGGCGAGGGCGACGAACGGGGTGCCGCCTTCGGGGGACAGATAGCCGGGCTGGAAGAAGATTCGGACCGCTCCCCACTCGGCGATCGAACCGCGATTGCCGATCCCCCAGAGGGGATAGGTGAGGCACCTGAATGCATCCCACCACAGACTGAAGGCGGTGAAGAAGGCCACCAAGGACAAGGGCACCTTGACGGCCAGGTAGGCCGTCGCCCTCCAGCCGGTACGGTCCCGAAGAGCCGACTGCAGCCACCCCAGGTAGCCCGGTCGTGGCACGAACGGCTCCGGCTCGTCGATGTCCTCGTCGAGCAGCGCGCCGGCCAGCCTTCGCTGCATTCGCCCGAAGCCACGGGCCAATCGCACCGCCACGCCGATGAGGGCGATCCCGATGAGCGTGATGGCCAGTACGACGCCGGCCGCCATGGTGATACCCACCAACGCCATCCCGATCAACGCGATCGGCATGCCCACCATCATGAAGAGCAGCTCTGACCAGGTACGTCGGGTGAACGGAGTCTCGACGACGGTTCGGGCGATCTCCTCCAGGCGGGAGTTGGGCTCCGATCCCCAGGTGATCAGCATGCGGTCCTGACACTAGAACCCTCGATCTCGGGATCGTCCGGGGATCCGAGCGTGTCGCACATCGGGTTCGGCCAGGCGCCTACCTTCACACGTCAACCATAGGGAGAATCGGTGGTTGCGGGAATGCGGGCAACCGGTTTCCTCTGGTGGGGGTAGCCCCCCACCCAGGCACGTGGGTCCCCAGGTGGGAGTCAGCGTTCTCTACGACCCGGGTTCCGGCAACGTCCTTCGTTCGTGGCCCGGAAGACCGGACCTGGGGGAGCACGCCACCTAGGCTTTCGGGGAACCGGGTTCTCACCGACGGCCGACGAGGCCAGACCCGGCCGAGAGACTCGGGCACGGAGGGTGCAGCTACGGAGTGAGGGCCGACAGGCATGACCAGGAGAGCCCAGGATCCGGTGGCTCCGTGAAGGACGGCGAGCCCGACAGCACCGGCGACCGGCCGGACGGGGCTCACGGTTCGGATCCCGGAGCCATCGGGGCAGGCGCCGCGGCTGCGCCGCCTTGGCCGCTGGCCCGCCCGGTTCCCTCCCTGGACGACGTGGTCCCCGTCGCTCCTACCGTCTCGGCTCCCCCCGAGACATCCGAGCCGACCCCTCCGGCTGGGACGCCCGCCGCCGGTTTGTCCGCAGCGTCGGAGCCCTCAGAGGCAGCGGCGGTGCTCTCCGATGCCCCAATGCCGCGTCCGCAGGGTGCCCAGCGGTCCCGCAACCGCCGGATCATCGCGTGGTCGTCGGTGGCTCTTCTGCTGCTGGCGGTGGCATCCGCCGGCCTGGTGGCGGCCCAGCGGATCGACCACCCGCTGCCCCAACCGGCGGTGAAGGCCGGTCGGCTCACCTCCTCGGTGGTGCCTGGATCGGCCCAAGTCCCCCCGTGGCCGGCCAGCGGCCAGGCGGCGGTGGCCGTCCCGGCCCTCGGCTACGCCGAGCAGTCCGGGCCGGAGCAGCCCGTGCCCATCGCCTCCCTGACCAAGATGACCACGGCGCTGGTGGTACTGCGCGACCATCCGGTGCCCCTCGGCAGTAGCGGCCCGACCGTCACCATCACGCCCGACGAGGCGGCCCAGTTCGACGTGAACCTGAGGAACGACGAGACCAACATCCCCCTGCAGGCCGGCGAGACGCTCACCGAGCTGCAGCTCCTCGAGGCCCTCCTCAACCAGTCGGCCGACGACGCGGCCTACACCCTGGCCGTCTGGGACGCCGGCTCGCAGGTGGCCTTCGTGGCCAAGATGAACGCTCTGGCCGCTTCGCTCGGCGCCGTCCACTCCAACTACGTGGACGCCAGCGGCTTCGACCCGCATTCGGTGTCGACGGCGGCCGACACCCTGCGCATCGCGGCGGCAGGCATGGCCATCCCGATCTTCGCCAGTGTGGCCGGGATGGCCACGGTGACCCTGCCCGGAGTGGGAACGGTCCATAACATCGTCAGTGAGATCGGCACCGACGGGATCGTCGGCGTGAAATCCGGCTACACCTCCCAGGCCTCCGGCTGCATGGTGCTGGCCGGGTTCCGGTCCGTCTACGGGCGGTCGGTCCTGGTTCTGGCCTCGGCCCTCGGTCAACTGGAGCCCGCCCCGGGCCCGCCCCCGTCGGCGCCCCCCTCGTCCGCGGTGGCCCCGACGGGCGCGACGACAGCGGCCGCCCCGACCACCACCACGACCACCGCGCCCTACAGCGCACTCGAAGCGAAGTACCCCCTCCGCTACACCGAGCCCATCGTTCAGCACCTGCTCGACGACTCGGAGGCGGCCATCGTGCCGGTACCGGTCGTCACCGCCGGGCGCACCGTAGGTACGGCCAGTACCCAGTGGGGAGGGGCCCGTCTGGTGGTGCCGGTGGCGGCCGGGAACGGCGCCTGGTTGTTCGGTGTGCCGGGCCAGCTGGTGACGGCCGCCCTGGCCTCGGAGGCACCGCCCGGAACAGGGACCGATGTCGGGTCAGTGGGCGTGGCCAGCTTCACCCTGGGGTCCCAGACCGAGACGGTACCGGTGCGGTTGGTCCACCGTGTGCCCGATCCCGGCTGGTGGTGGAAGCTGCTCCACAATTAGTTCGCCGACCGGGCCTACCGCGCTCGGGAATCGACCGAACGACTGGTCTCGTCGCGAATGGTGTGGAGCGCGAGGATCCGTTCATCGCCCGGCCCGAGGTACTCGGCGAGGACTCCGGTGACGTACGGGAGGTCCAGGCGGCCGGCTCGGAGCATCTCCTCGATGTCGGCCCAGTCCCGGCGTCGATTGAAGAACGCTTTGAACACGGCGAGGTCGTTGCAGCCCAAAAAGGGGAGTAGCCGGTCCGCCAGTACGTGGTCGACCACGTGCAGACGAAGGTCGTAGTGGAACCGGGTGGTGTCGAGGAAGATGTCCACGGGGATCCCGTCGAACATCGATCGACACTGACCGTCGATGGTGAGGCTCGACACGTTGTCATCGGTTACGGCAACCTCAGCCGGTAGGGCAGCAAGAACTCGCTGGACGTCGGCCGGTGGGGCGAAGATGTTCAGATCGATGTCGATGGTCGTCCTCGGCTCACCGGTACACCACAACAAGGCGAAGGCGCCTCCGAACGCGTGACGGATTCCCGCTGCATCGAGCCCATCGTGGAGTTCGACGATCGCATCGAGGATCGGCTTCATCGGGCGGCCGTCTTCGGGGCCGGGAACACGGGATACCGGAGTGGTCCCCTCTTCTCCCGGGGCAGAACGTCGACGAAGGCGAACAGGGCCTCGATCTTCGCGGCGAGAGCCTGCTCGTCGTTCACCGGCGCCGGCCTCAAGCTGGCCTCGGCCTCGAAACCGGCGGCCCGGAGGAGCCGTACGAGGGTGGAAACGGATGGGACTGACGTTCCTGATTCGTACGCCGACAGAGTGGAAGCCGACGTACCGCCCCGCCGGGCGAGCTCCCGCCGCGACAGGCGGCTCCGGCGACGGGCCTCCAGCAGCAGTACGGCAGCATCCATCCTTTGATGATACCAAATCCGGTATCGGCAGCAGTCATCCGGGAGCCCGGGCCACTCTCCCCGGCCCGCCCGGTCGAAACGCCCCGGGCCCGTCCGAACGGTTGATTCCTTATTCTGATCAAGGCCGACGTCAAACCAATTTACCGAATTTCATATGGGCCATTGATGGTGCCCTTAGCCCGCCGGTCTCTAATGGACCCATCGGATCGGCTTGCCCACACCGGGGCCGAGCTGGTCAAGATGTTCGATCGGAAGGTGGACGCAGATGAGCGAGAACACGGACCCCACGACCGGAGCAGATGCCGGGCCGACCGGGACCGACTGGGTCCCGGCCGCCGGTGCCGACCCTCATACCCCCCACGGGTCGGCGATTCCGCTGCCCCCGGCGGGTACCCAGATGGCACCTGGCGGGCCTTTCCCAACCGCGTGGGCTGGCTCTGCCTGGGCCGACCAGCCACCGCCCACCAACCAGATCCCACCGACCAGCCAGGCCCCGCCGACCAGCCAGATCCCGCCCGTCGGTCCGGGTTGGTCCGCTCCATCGGGCGGAGCCCCCATGCCGCCTACTTGGGGTCCGGGCGGGGGCGGCTACCCGCCGTATCCGGGATGGCCACCGCCCGCGTTCGCAGGTCCGGCGCCATCGGCCAGACCGCGCGGGCACATCCTGACCGCGCTGGCCACCGTGGTCCTGGTGGTAGCGGTCCTGGCCGGGATCGGCGTCGGCCATGTGGCGTGGCCCTCCTCGTCCCCTTCGGTGGTGTCGGCTGGCCCGGCCACCGGGTCGGGAGGATCGAGCGGGTCGTCGGGGTCGGAGGGGAGCGGCTCGTCCCCGTTCGCCCCCGGGTCGAATGGCAGCGGATCGAACGGTTCGTCCTCGTCCGGATCGGGCTCGGGGAGCACCTCCGCCGCCGGGGCCCCGGCCGATATCACGGGCATCGCCGCCAAGGTGTCGCCGGCCCTGGTGGACATCAACACCAATCTCAGCTACCAGAATGCCGCGGCGGCCGGGACCGGCATGGTGCTGACTTCGACGGGTGAGGTGCTCACCAACAACCACGTGATCGACGGAGCCACCAGCATCAGCGTGACCGACGTCGGCAACGGCAAGACCTACCAGGCCCACGTGGTGGGCTACGACCGGACCGGCGACATCGCGGTGGTCCAGCTGTCCAACGCCAAGGGCCTGCAGACGATCTCTCCGAGCACAGCGACCCCGGCCGTGGGCCAGGCCGTGGTGGGGGTGGGCAACGCCGGTGGCGCGGGTGGTAGCCCGAGCGCCGCCGGGGGCTCGGTCACTGCCCTGGCCCAATCCATCACCGCCAGTGATGCAGGTGGGAGCAACGCCGAGAACCTGAGCGGGCTCATCGAGATCAACGCCGGCATCCAACCCGGTGACTCCGGTGGCTCACTGGTCGACACCGATGGCCAGGTCATCGGGATGGACACCGCAGCCTCGGCCGACTCCAACTACCAGGCCTCCAGCCAGGCCTACGCCATCCCGATCCAGACCGCCCTGTCGGTGGCCCACAAGATCGTGGCCGGCCAAGCCTCCTCGGTGGTCCACATCGGACCGACCCCCTTCCTCGGTCTGGGCATCTCCGATTCGTCGAGTGGCAATAGCGGGTCGTTCGGTGGTGGCAGCTTCGGTGGTGGCGGCAGCTTCGGTGGCAGCAGCGGCAGCGGCGGCTCCGGCTCGTCGGGAGCCGTGGTCTCTCAGGTGGTGTCGGGCTCGGTTGCCGGACAGGCCGGCGTGGTGGCCGGCGACACGATCGTGAGCCTGAACGGCTCGTCGGTCAACTCGCCCACCGACCTCAGCAACCTGTTGGAGCCGCTGCACCCCGGCGACACGGTGCAGCTCCAGTGGATGGACCAGTCTGGGCAGACCCACACGGCCTCGGTCACGCTCGCCTCGGGCCCGCCGGCCTGACGTCAGCGACCGCCGCTGCCGGGCCCGGCTTGAGGCCGCCGAACTCGGATCCCTTCGCCCCTGCGGGCTCGGCATTCGCACGCCCGGGTCGTTTGCACTGGTGAACGGCGAGAAGTCGACACGCACCAGCTGGTTCAGCTGAACCAAGCGGAGCGTCGCTGAACGATTGCTCGAGGTGTGGGAAGGCTTCCGGCGAGGGACCCCCAGAGGAGCTTGGCACGACCGGGCGCCTGGATCCGCCGCCGACCGTGTAGCCGTCATCGGGCCTCGCTCCCGCCAGGGAGGCGGTCCATCTATCGTCAGCAGGTGCCCGTGCACCTCGAGACAGGAGATGGAGCCTCTCATGAATTTGAGCCGACGACAGTTCCTTGGGGGCGGGTTGGCCGGGGCATCGCTGGCCGTGTTGGGGGGTTGCGGCGAGAGCTCGTCTTCTCCGACCACCACCAGCACGGCGCAAAAGGTCGTCCGGGCAGCAGGCTCGCTTCCTCGACCGGGTCTCGCGGTTGGAACCGATCTGGTCCCTCACATCGACCATTTCGTCGTGGTCATGATGGAGAACCATTCCTTCGACAACATCTTGGGTCTGATCGGGAGGGGTGACGGTTTCACCATCGGCACAGACGGCCACCCGACAGCCACAAATCCTGACGGGAACGGAAACCTCGTCCACGCCTTCCACATGCCGACCGAATGCCAGACGAACGGCGTCGGGAACGACTGGAAGGTCACCCATGAGGCTTACGACGGCGGGAGCTGCCAGGGATTTGTGACCAGCACGTCGGCCGAGGCCATGGGCTACTTCACCAAGGACGACCTTCCCTTCACCTGTGGAATGGCCGGCACCTTTCCGATTGCTGATCGGTACTTCTGCTCGGCCATGGTCCAAACGGATCCGAATCGGCGCTATCTCATCGCCGGCACCTCGCTGGGCCTTATCAATGACAGTTTCCCGCCGGGCCTGCCGCCCAACGGCGTCATCTTCCAGGAGTTCAACAAGCACGGGATCACCTGGAAGGACTACTACTCGTCGCTGCCGACCCTCGGAGTGTTTCTGGAGCTGCTGGAGGACAAGGCACTTTCGCAGGGGCTGGCCAAGATCGACCAGTTCTACGCCGATGCCGCGGCCGGGATGCTTCCGGCGTTCTCGCTTGTGGAGCCGGACTACGACCACCAGTCGGAGGAAAATCCTCAAGACATCCAATTCGGCGATCAGTTCGTCGGCAAGGTCGTCAATGCCGTCATGTCGAGTCCCAATTGGCCGACGACCATGCTGATCTGGACCTACGACGAACACGGGGGCTACTACGACCACGTCCCGCCCCCGGCCGCCATTCCTCCCGACGACATCCAGCCCGTCCTGCAACCGGGCGATCCACCGGGTGGATTCGACCGGTACGGGTTCCGGGTCCCATCAGGAGTGGTCAGCCCGTTCGCCAAGGAGAACTACGTGTCCCACACGACCTACGACCACACCTCGATCCTCAAGACCGTCGAGGAGAAGTGGAACCTTCCCGCGCTCACCCGTCGTGATGCCAACGCCAACAGCCTCTTCGACATGATGGATTTCCACCAGAAGCCGGCCTTTCTGAAGCCGCCGAATCTCCCGGCCGCCGCTGATCCCACGGCAAAGGCCGGATGTCTCAGTACCGGCGCCGGGACCATTCCCCCGCCTTCCGCCGTTACCAAGGCGTGATGGTCGGGGCATCGGTGGCGAGCCGAGGGCCATCCCCGATCCCCTGAGATGCCCCGCTTATGATCGTCACGCCTGGGGCACCCACAAACCAGAACGGAAATCAGAATCCTCCGCGTTGGCAGTAATTTGCTTGGCCGGCAGGCTCAGATCACCTGAGGCGCAGCGATCGAAACGGTCAAGAGTGCAGGCGTATCGGCCGATTATCAGGTTGTTGGATAACGACGACGAATGTGAACCGCCATGGAACCAGGACGAAAGGCAGACCTGCGGGTCATTCATAACCACCCGTTCTGCGTGTTGTGCGGCAGCCACGTCGACCTGACGGTGGAACGATCTGATGGGTCGGTCGAACACATGGTACCGAGCACGGTCACCGGAGCGAGTCACGAGGTCAAAACGGCGTCCAGCCGGCCGCGGGTCGTGTGCGGGTCCTGCCATGCGAGCCACGAAGCCTGGTTGCGAAAGGCCTCCGGCAACTCGTAGCGACCCCGCCGACTCGGGCAGTGTTCTCGGTCCGTTTGGCGACGTGTGAACCTCATCGGGCACCTGGTGCCCATTTTCCCGTAACGCCCCACCGCGTCCGTGTCGGCGGGGCCTCCGCCGAGGTCTTCCGCTCCACGTCTCTGGCCACGGCACCCTTCGGCGGGCACCCCGTCCAGATGTCCTGCTACACCTAGCAGACCACCCGGGTAGCCGACAGGAGCCAGCCATGAGCAATCACCTTCCGGAGCCGCGCCTCTCCTACCTCTACCGCCTCGAGGCCAGCGTGGCTCAGCCACTCGATTTCGGTGATGTCACCTCAGGTCACCGCCGCATCGTGGCCCTGACCGGCGGTGCATTCTCCGGTCCCGAGATCAGCGGGAAGCTGCTGCCGGGCGTCAGCGCCGACTGGCAGATCGTCCTGCCCGACGGCACCACCCTCGGCGACATCCGCTACACGCTGCAGACGGATCGCGGCGACCTGCTCTACGTCCGGTCCCAAGGCATCCGCCACGGGGACGACCACGTCCTGGCCCGTCTCGGGCGCGGTGAGGACGTGGACCCGGATGAGTACACCTTCCGCACCTCGACCCGGATCGAGACCGCCGCCCCCGACCTCGAATGGCTGAACAAGGGCATCTTCATCGGCGTCGCCGGCCGCTCGGCGGCACAGGTGATCTATGAGATCTACCTTGTGGCCTGAGCCCTGTGCTCACTTCCAACCACCGACCCGGCCTTCCCACCGAGGCCCTGGCGGAGCCCGAACTCGCCCGGCAAAGGACGAAACCCATGCCCGAGTCACAGAACGTGGCGATCATCACTGGAGCGTCGCAGGGAATCGGCGCCGGCCTGGCGGCGGCGTTCCGATCTGCGGGGTACGCCGTCGTCGCCACATCACGCTCGATCCGTCCCTCCGACGACCCCGACCTCCTCACCGTCCAGGGTGACATCACACGGGCCGAGACGGCTCAGCGGGTCGTGGATGCGGCCATGGATCGGTTCGGACGGATCGACAGCCTGATCAACGATGCGGGGGTCTTCCTCAGCAAGCCGTTCACGGACTACACCGTCGACGACTACGCCGCCCTCACCGCCGTGAACCTCGCCGGGTTCTTTCACATCACCCAGCGTGTCATCCCGCACATGGTCACCCAGGGCCGCGGCCACATCGTCAACATCACCACCAGCCTCGTGGAGCACGCCGACAGCACGAGTCCCTCGGCGTTGACGTCCCTCACCAAGGGCGGGCTGGCCGCCGTGACCCGTTCGCTAGCTACGGAATACGCGTCGCAGGGCGTTCGGGTGAATGCCGTCGCCCCCGGTGTCATCCAGACTCCGGTGCACGCCGCCTCGTCCTATGACGATGCTGCCGGACGGATCCCTCTGGGGCGGGTCGGTCAGGTCAGTGACATCGTCGACGGCATCCTCTATCTCGAGCGTGCCCCGTTCGTCACCGGCGAAATCTTGGAGATCGACGGTGGCCGGTCAGCTGGACACTGACGGCTCCGCCGGAGGAACTCTCCGGGAGGGTGAGCTGAGCCGGCTACTGGTCAGCGTCAGGGCGTGCACCGTGTGTGCCCCGACACTGCCACTCGGTCCCCGTCCGATCGTTCAAGTTGGTGCAACTGCCCGAGTCGTGATCATCGGCCAGGCCCCCGGCAGACGGGTTCACGACTCGGGCATCCCCTGGGACGATCCGAGCGGGACGACGTTACGAGACTGGCTCGGGGTGAGCACCGAAGAGTTCTACGACCCGACCCGCATCGCCCTCGTTCCGATGGGATTCTGTTACCCGGGCGCGGGGCCGTCGGGCGACAATCCACCCCGACCTGAATGTGCGCCCCTCTGGCACGACCGCATCCTGGCCCGGCTTCCCGAGGATCGGCTCGACGTCATCGTCGGCTCGTATGCGCAGAGGCGCTATGTACCCGAAGGACCGGGATCTGTGACTGCGACGGTTGCCAGGTGGGCCGACTACTTGCCCGACAGGATCGTCCTGCCCCATCCGTCGCCGAGGAACCGCCCCTGGTTGACCCGTAACTCCTGGTTCGAGACCGAGACCCTGCCGACCGTTCGAATTCGAGTACGGGAGGTACTGGCCGCCGGCGGATCGTGAGCGCCCCTACCGGTCGACCGCTCCAACCTTCATGGCTGTGCCGCCGGCAACCCGGCCCATCCTGGTTCAGCCTCGGATCGAGGCGCTGGTGCGTGCCGCGCTTATTCAGATCCGGGCCCCTCGCCGATACCCATCGTCACCGAGCACCGAGCAGGGCGTCGATCCGCTCGTTGAGGGCTGGCTGGTTCGTGACGTGGATGTAGAGGTCATGGGGACGGCGAGGATCAGTACGCCACGACAGCCCGCCTTCGGTATTGATGTACGCCGCCCCGCCCTTCCCCAGCTCGGAGAAGAAGCCCTCCTTGCCCCCGATCGCATAGAGCAGGGTGGGCCCATCCCAGTCACCGTCTCCCGGCGGCCCACATCCGAACCTCGACTCGTACACAATCCGCATCGGGTTGGTGGCGGGCACGGTCGTGCAAAGCGCTCCTCCGACCTTGGTCTGGATACCGGTGAAGCCGTCGACCCATGCGATCGGCGTCGGCCAATCCGTGCCCTTGACGACCTCGCTGGCGGCGGCCAGGTCGAGTTTCTGATTCGTGACGGGCGGAGCGCCGTTCGGGAAGAGACCGTCTTCGATCACCACTCGCTTTACCTTTGCCCGGACCAGGTCCCGCCCATCGAGCGAGCTGTGCCGATCGGGATTCGAACGGAGCAGACCGGCCAGATTCGTGTAGGCCCCGATGGCGACGATGGTGACGCTGTGGTCGGGTTGGCCGGCCAGCAGGCGTCGAAACAGGGGAACAGCTCCGGGGACGTCGTCGCTGGAATGGACCGAATGTGGAAGTTTGGCGACCACGTCATCGGTGTAGCCGTGTGGCGCAGTATTGGCATCGCTGTGGGCGACCGCGCCCAGAGGGATATGGGGATGGCCGTACGCGGTGTCGATGGCATCCATTGCCGCCACCGCAAGAGGGTTCTTGATGTCCGACATGATGCCCAGTATCCGGACCTGTCCACGCTGGGCGAGCACATTGGCCATGCCGATGGCGGTGGCATCGTCCCACCACAAGGACAGGTCGGAATCGATGATGATGCGCGGGGTGCTGGCGTGGACCGTCGCACTTTGTGCGGCCGCCGGGTGTGGTACGGCTGCGGTGCCTGCTACCACGAGACCGAGGGCCGCGCACACCGACAACGCTCGTCGCCCGATCGCCGGCATCGTCCCCCATCAGAGCGGTGTGGAATAGGTCGTTCGCCGGCCAGACTAGGCCCTTTCTGGCCAACGGGTCGGCAACCAATCGTCACGGGTCGGTGCGGTCCCTCCGTCGCCTGCACCGCACTGAAGGGCTGCCTGCCGATGTCCAGACTGCGCTCATCCTCCGTTCGAGCGAGCCGGTTGCCGGGCGCGCTCGGAAGCGTTTTCGGCTCTGGGGTAGGAGCGGGGTGCGGTCACCGTCCAGTCCCGCGCTCGCCATGGTTGCGTGCCAGGAGTCTCAACCGGGCACGTCGGGGACGACCGGATCCGTCCATGGTTTACGATCGCCTGGTGCTTGGTGATCGTCCCCTGATGGCCTTCATTCCGGTGAGCGACCTCAGCGCAGCGCAGTCCTTCTATGGGGAAGTGCTCGGCCTACGGGTACAACAGGAGGGTCCGTACGCAGTGGTGCTCGACGCAGGGGGCACCATGTTGCGCCTCGCCCAAGTTGAGGGCCTTCAGCCTCAGCCTTTCACCATCGCCGGCTGGCAGGTGCTCGACATGGGGGCGTCGATCGACAGCTTGGCGAGCCGAGGACTCGACTTCATCCGGTACGAGGGCATGGACCAGGATGAAAGAGGGATCTGGTCGACTCCGAGCGGGGATCAGGTTGCTTGGTTCAAGGACCCTGATGGGAACACCCTCTCACTGACCTGCTTCGCCGGGTGAGGAGCGGACGCGAACCCACCGCCTGTCCCTGATCGTCGGGAACGGATCAACGGTCGACCTTGGCGAAACGGCACTTGCAGGACAGCGGGAAGAACTGTGATGTCCTAGCGCCGCAAGGAGCCTCTACACGGCATGTGAACGCAACTGGCAGCGACGACCGCCCGATCGGACGTGAGCGGCCGACCAGCTACATATCCTCCTCACGCGTCACATCGAGGTTGCGAAACGTCGGCGGGCCGTCGCACAGCTTCGCCAACTGGGCTGCGAACTCGGCAGTCTCGGGTCGATTCGAGTTCTCCATGGCCGCTTCGTAGGACGGAAATTCCACGATGTGCACGTACGTGCGATCGTTGTCACGATCTCGGGCCTGCGTTGCCTTGGTGGTGGTCCGGACTCCCGCGGTCTTCTCCAGCCACTGGTCGAGGGTGCGATTGAAAGTGTCGATGTCGCCTGTCTGGAACTCAATGAGCTGTATGAATTTCATTCCAACCTCCATCGTCGACTGATCCGCACCGAACGAGCCTAACGAGCCGGCCCGGGGTGCGCTCGGGGCCCACATTGGTATGAGGTTGGAGGACACCGACGAGGGATCCTGGACGACCAGGGTTGGACGTCCCTGATCGCTGTTCCACCTCTGGGACCTGCCCGGAGAGGCATACCGGCATTCCGATCGCCGAGTGGCTGGAGCCACCTCTACGATGACAGCATGCGGTTCAACCACATGGAGCTGACGTTCGCCCGCGGCACCCTGACCGATCGGTTCCGGGAGGAGATCGACACCTTCTACCACTCCGTGTTCGGGTGGGAAGCGACCGATGCCGCTGTCGTCGGCCAGCGCTGCCACATCCTGCTGCCCGACCCCGACCAGTTCATCTTGCTCGCCGAGAGCGGGAAGCCGATGGACTCGCCCGGTTTCGACCATCTGGGGCTGCTCCAGGACACCAGGACCGAGGTCGATGAGCTCCTCGAGGCGTGCAAGCGCTATCGGGACAAGGACGACCGGGTACAGATCCAGGAGTACGAGGACCTCGTGTATCCCCAGCTTACGGTTCACGCCTTCTACGTGAAGTACCTACTACCGATCTATTTCGACGTCCAGTCGATGGAGCGGTCCTGATCCACCCCGCGGTGCCGCATCGCGCAGTGCTCAACGCCAAGACGGCAACCCGCTACGACCCCCTAGCCGGCCGGGAACCCCTTGCAGAGCGTCGACGGGCTGGTGAGAAAGCCGTGGTACGAGTAGTGCCCGTTTTGTTCTGTCGAAGGGATCGAGTGGGCGAACCAGGAGATGCCGGCCACGTCGGTCAGGTCCCATGTCCTGTTGTCGGCTCTGATCGTGTAGCCCGGAGGGTTCCCTGCCTCCAGTGGGTCGCCGACCTCCAGGAGATTGGAGAAGCAGGCACTGGTCCCGCCAGGCTGGACCCAGGGAGGTACTCGGTTGTGGAGGAACGGGTCGTTGGCCCACTCGGCCACTTCGTGGCTGATCGTCCAGGTACCGGTGGCGAGCGACGATGACGTGAGGTTCCTCGTCAGGAAGTTCGCATAGGCGTAGGTGACGATCGAGGGATTGCCCGGCGCCTTGTAGGCACCGTGGAAGCCGTAGACGCAGCAATTGGCGCCGCTGGTGAGGAAGACGTTGCTCGACAGAAAAATCGGCAGGGTCGTCGAAGCAGGATGCACGGGGGCAACCACCGAAGGAAGCACGGACTCGAAGAAGCCGAGGTCGATGTCCGCGTAGTAGGTGCCCGTCCTCGGATCGAAGAACTCGTTGCCGGACCCCGTCGGGACGTTGATGGTGATGGGTGGCACGACCACGGGCATCTGCAAGAGGACGTGGTAATTCGGACTGTGGGTCGACACGTAATTCCAGAATTCGGCACGCTGCATGGCGTCGACGAACTGGGTCGTGCCGGTCGTGAATGGTGCGGCATTGAAGATCGGCGATCGCATCAGCTCTCTGGCCTGCTTCGATGCGGCGAGCGGCGGTCCACCGGAGGCGAAGGTGAACGTGATGGGCACGATCTCCGTCGGCACCACGGTGACGCTCGAACCGCTTGCTGGATTCGAACCGACCATTTTGAAGTGGTAGGTCCTGCCGTTGAAGACAAAGGAACTGTCCCAGTTGGGGACGGTCGATCTCACGGCGTTCGTCGTGTTCAGCTGGGCATCGGCCGCCGCGCCCCCAAACGAGTAGGTCGTGGTCGTCGGCCTGCCGCCGATCGGAACCGAAGGGGATGGCACGCTGGCGCCGGCGCTGGTCGTCGCGGCCATGGCGAGCACCGAGATGGTCATGGCCAGGCAGGCCAGCCGGCCCATCCTGCGTCGAGACATGTCGTCCTCCTGTACAAACGCCACGCCCCGCCGGGAAAGCAAAACAATATTCTCCGACGAAGTCAATCCGAGGCTCCGACGAATCCTCCGACGATCGGGCCCAGAATCGACAAGAGAAGGGGGATGGCACGCACGGCAGGAGCGCTCCACCGTGGCTTTCGTGAGCCGAACACATCGACGATCACCTCACTCGACGGAGCGATCCCAACTGGCCGTGGTCGTGACCGCAGTTCCCCGGTCGAGACCGATTCGGCTCAGCGCTGGGGGCACCGAGCGAGGGACGACCTATGCCTTCAGGCAGTGGCAGAGGAAGTCGAAGAGCCGCGGGAAGAAGTGTGCGGCAACCGACGGCAGCGCGATGCATCCGTGGGGCGTGTCGGGATAGACGAGCAGCTCGCTCGGGTTCCCGGCGGCCTCCCAGCGAGAGGCCATGAAGAGCGTGTCGTCGAGGAGGTGGTCGTTGGTGCCGACCGAGAACAATGCGGCCGGCATGCCCCCGAGGTCGGCGTAGAGCGGTGAGATGTCGGGGTCACGGCGGTGCTCTTCGGACATACCCGGTAGGTAGAGGTCGAGCGGAAATCCGGTCCCGTCCAATATGTCGGTCCCGGTCGCGATTCCCACCCCCCGCTGGCTCGGCGTGCGAGAGAGGTCATACGCTCCGAAAACGAGGTTGGCGCCCAGAAAGCGGTCGGCGGCGCCGTGCTTGTCCCGCATGCGGAGCAATGTGACGGCGGCCAGGTGCGCACCGGCAGATTCGCCGGCGATGAGCAGCCGGTCGGATCCGAACTCGTTGACGGCGTGTTCGAGTAGCCAGCAGGCCGCGATCTCACAGTCATCGGGGCCGGACGGATACGGGTGCTCCGGCGCGAGGCGATAGTCGACGCTCACCACCGAGACAGTGCATTTGTCGACGATGATCTCGTTGAGCAGGTCCATCATCTCGGGCGAGCCCGCCATCCAGGCGCCGCCGTGGATGTGCAGGAGCACGCCGTCGGGGTGGTCATGCCTGAACGTTCGCAGCCGGATCGGCCCGGCGGGCCCCTCAATGGTGCGATCGACGGCCTTGTCGGATGGCGGGCCGCCGAGCGTGACCCGGCGGTGTGCCGCCACCCGCTCTTCGAGAGACAGGTTCGGCGCGCCACCTTCCTGCCAGGGAAGGGATGCGATGAATGTGGCTGCCTCGTTCCGCAGCTGTGGCCGAAGGGCCTCGAGCTCGCTGTCCCAGAGCGTCACGCCTGGTCAGCCTATCCGAGGGCTGGAGAATCGCCCGAGGGTCCGGCTCGCTCGGGGCCGGCCGGCCGCCGATCCGAGCGGACGGGCCGGAACCGGTCGGCTTCGCCGTCGCCAGTCAGTTGGCGGCCAGGGCGGTCCGGGCCAGGGCCTCGACGGAAGCCAGGGAGCCATTGGCTTGGGCTGCGACAACGGTCCGGCTCCCGTTGGAATAGGCGTTCACGATGGAACGGCCGGCGGCCGACGTCATCCCGTAGGCCCCGTCGCCGACGCCGGTGATGGCCGGCATGGCGGGATTGCCGGGAGCGTGGGCTACCTGTCCGGCGAAGACCGTTGCGGATTGATGGGCGAATATCGTGACCCCGGCATTCCCACTGGCCCCGGTGTACTCGCAGACGACGCCGCCGCCGGGTGTCGGGGTCTGGATCGGGCCACTGTGCGAGCCGCCGAGCGCCGCCTCCGCCTGGGCCAGCGTCGGACAGGTGGCCGTGGCCGAGGTGGCGCTGGCCGCTGTCGTGGTGCTTCCCGGTGGTGCGGTGGGTGTGGACGCCGTGGTGGTGGGCGTGGAGACCGCGGTCGTCGTGGGGCTGGTGGTTCCCGAGCTGCAGGCGGTCAGGGCCACCCCGATCACCATTCCACCAAACGCAATGGGCAGCCGCCGATTCATGGCTCTGGCCATACGACCCTCTCCTCTTTCGGATTGCCGCATGTCTAGCCCAGCCCGGTTGTTGGTGCTGTGTTCGATCCCGGTTCCCATGGCGGAGCTTGCACCGGCCATCGCAATGAGCTCGACCGACCGAGTCAGCCCGACCTCGGATCCGGGGGCCACCCCACTCCGGCCACCCCTCGACCCGACTTCACTTCCTCACATTCGAGAGGAGAGCTTTGACGATGTCGAGATGCTCGTTCAGCCAACCGACGATGTGCAGATCCCCGGTGAGGGTGGCGGGCGGATCGGTCGTCAGCTCATCTTGCGAGAGCAACCAATCGAAATCGACATCGCCGGTTCCATTGGGGAATGTGACTCCGGCCTTCTGCATGACCCGGATGACCTCCTGGGCGACGACGCCATATCCAACGGTGGTGGGGTGGACGCCGTCCAGGGCGATGAGTCCACCGGTCGTCCGCCCCATGCGGTCGGCGGTGAGGAATTGTGTGTCCGGCACGGGATGAAGGTTCTTCAGCGGCTGGGGCAATTCGTAGGCGCCACCGACCGCATCCCACCACGAGGGTCGTGATGCCGGATTGGTCAGATAGCGACGCCAGGCCAGCCGGTCGAGCAATCCGGCCATCTCGAACACGAACCAGGGAAGGCCTCGGTTTCGGGCGTCCCGGACGGTGGCCACGATGGTGTCGTTGTACTGGTCGATGGCGCTGTCGATGGCCCGGGCTTGGTCGCCGGTCAGATGGGGGTCTCGGTCCGGGTCGAAACGGTCGGCCAGCCAATAGTGGGTGTAGTACTTGAAGTAGCGCGAGTTGGCCCGCAGCCGCGGGCCGACTCTCGAGAACAGGGGAACCACCGTCACATGGGGCACGGTGGCCACGATCACCCGCTTGGCCTTGATCTGCGTGACCCTGGCCATCAGCTCCTTCCAATCGGCATCGAAGAGATGGGGCGACCACACGTGGCCGTGGCTCCGATCCTCGTCGCTGGTCGCCCACTGGTAGCTCAGGTTGATCACCACGTCGAGCACATTGTTGGCGCCGAGCTCCACCACCAGCGTGTCGATGCCACCGTCGGCCCCCAGGGCGCGGGCTGCGTCGAGAAGTGTCCAATCATCCTCGGCGTTGACGAGCACCCGTCTGGCCGCCCGGTCCACGTCGTGCGGTGTGATGGGGAGGTGCAGAAATCCTTTCGGCTTCTCGGCGATGGCGGCTTTGATCTGTCCCAGGGTCCGGCTGTAGGACGTCTGCACGTCGTAGCTGTAGACGGAGAGATTGTGGTTCAGCTCCGGCTCCGGGGGCGGGTCCCAGTGCTTGTCCGCCTCATGCGTCCACCAGTGCTTGACCTCCTGGGCGAAGTAGAGCAACCACATGACGGCCAGGGGATCCTTGGCCAGATCGAGGTGGCCGAACTTGGCCTGCAGCCCGCGGGCACAACGTTCCAGGTTGAAGGGAAGTCCTCCGTGCCCCTCGTACGTCGGGAACCGGAACTTGGTCGCGTCGAGGCCGAGCTGACGGGCGACGACGGCCGGCCACGACAGGTCCGTTCTGAAGATGGCCAGGCTCTGGAAGCCGTGCGAGATGGAATCGCCGATGGTCACCAACGGGTGCTTCGACGGTTCTTCCGGGATCGCGACCGGTATCCCCAACGTGCTATCGGTTTCCGGCTTGCGTGGCTCCCATTCGATCTCTACGTCGTCAGGGGTACCCTCCGGCTGTGGCGGCTTCGTCTGGGGTGGATCGACGGGCATCTGCCTAGGGGCCGATCGTCGGGTCGCCCCACGTCGGAGGAGGCGAGCGGAACGGGTGGAGTCGGGGCACGAGCCGAGACGCCGTCGTCCATCGGCCGATGAGGAGGTCGACCGGAGGTCGACGATCAGCGCTCAAGTGGTGGCCGATGGGACTACGGGTCGCCATCAACGGGTTGTCATCGCCCGGGCCCGCGGCCTCGAACATGTGCCGTCCTCCCTTGCCGCCTTCTCCTTGGACAATGAACCCATGACGGGGCGTTGTCTGTCACCCCGGTGACAACGGCTCCGGCCCGGCGTACTGCGTGGACTGGCCGGCGACGCCATCCAGGCTAGCCCCGGACGCGGCCAGCGCTCCTGATCATCGACGTGTCCGCCGTCGAGAGTGGCGCTTGGTCGGGAGGCATTCCCCGGCAGAGCGTTCATGCGCCCGGTTCATACGAGTACCGGTCGCCGGGCCAGTAGCGGTGGCGGGAGAACCGGACCGGATCGGCCGTGCCCGGCAGTGAGAGCGTGAGTGTCCCGGTCACCGGCGGCGCCGACCGGGCCATGGGGAACGACACCGAACCGCCGCGGGCGGCGACGCTGGTCCCCCCGAGCCGGGCCACGGTGCCATCGGGAAGGCCGCTGATGACGAGGTCGTTCTGGCAGACGCTCGAGTACCCGTCGAAGGCGACGGTGTAGGGGATCGCTCGGGCCTGCACTTCGAGGTAGGGCTCGAACGGAGGCTTGATGCCCATCTGCAGATCGGTCGCCGAATAGAACGGCGCGCCGTTCACCCACACGGTGAGCGAGCTGTTCCCGTTGGTCTCGATGGCCACGTGCAGAGGACCTTCGGACCAGGGGACTTCCTTCAGGACGTGGGCGACGGCGTGGCTGAGGTGCCCCAACGCGTAGCCGACGACCAGGTTGCGTCGTCCGGCGGGAGCGACGGTCTCGGCCACCACGACGTAGTCGATGTCGCCGCTGGTCACCGTGCTGCTGGTCTGCACGGCCATGACCAGCTCGCCCACGGCCTGGGTGTCGGTGCTCGTGACCGGGGGCGGGGAGGCGGCCGAGAATTGGAAGGCACAGGACGCCGGGGTGGGCGACGTGGCGGTCAGGAACCAGCCCCGGAAGTCCGGGGTGGTGCGCCGGACGGCGACGTGGAGCAGGCCGCCGCTCACCGTGGCCAGGCCGTTGCTCGGTCCGGCGCTGCCATTGGCCTCCCATCCGGGATAGTTGGGCAAGGCGAGCGAGGTGCTCCCTTCGATGGGCAGGACCGCCGATCCGGGAGTCTGGAAGTTGACGTCGTGATAGTCGACCGCCGGCCCGGTTCCCGATCCCGGCCGGCCGGCGGATCCCTGGGCCGCATGGGAGAGGAGGATGGCGCCCCCCGAGCCGGTCACCGACTGGACCTGGGCGATGGCTCCCTGAGCCGAGACGGTGGTGACGACGAAGAGGGCGACCGCCAGCGCCACGGCCACCACCGGAAAGGCCGCTACCGCCCTGCGCCCCCAGGTCGGGTAGCCGTGCCAGTCCCACTGGGCCGGTCGGTGCGGCTCCGGCTCGGTTTGGTCGTCAGCCGGGTCCCAGGAGTCGATAAGGTCCGGCGGCGCCACCTGGCCGGCAAGTCTGCCGGCCGTGGAGGCCTCGTTCGGGGCGATCGATTCGCGGCGTGGGTCCTCGCCCTCGTTCGGCGGTTCAGAACGAGGCATAAAAGGACTCCTCGCCTGCCGCCAGCGTCCGGTACGACGCCACCCCGGCGATCAGGGCGTAGACACTGGTCCCGGCCAACAGGCCCCACGCCCCGTGGGTCAGCGCTCCCCCGTGCACCAGTACGGCGGTGACCACCGTGGCGGTCAGGGCGCCGGCCAGGGCCCCGAGGACGGCAGGCGTGGGCCGGCCCAGGAAGAACAGGTACTGGCTGCACAGCATGCCGACCGGCACCAGGGCGAACCCGAACGCCGATGCCTCCAGGACCGTGAGACCGCCGGGGGACCTCACGCCGGCGGTCAACGTGGCCGGCAGGACATGGAGGAGCACGGTGGGCAGGATCCAGGCCACCACCGATGACACCACCAACACCAACCCGACGCTGTGGGTCCACTCCCGGCGGAGCGAGGCCCGGGTCCTGGCCCAGCGCTCGAGGGTGTGGCTCTCGAGCAGGGGGAGAAGCCGCCGGCCGAACCGCTCGACCGAGGCGTGGACCAGGCCCAGGAGGACCACCAGCTCCAGCAGGGCGATGGCCACCGATCCCTGGAAAGCGGACGGATAGACGTATTGGTCCAGGCCGAGGCTCCGGCCGTAGGCGAAGCCGACCACCAGTGGACCGACCAGGATCATCACGAAGTAGGCCATGCCGTAGAGGCCGTACGGCGCCGAGTGCCAGAGCACCACCCGCAACGCCGGCGGCTTGACGACGAACGACGACGCACCGAGCCCGGAATCGACCTCGGTCCGGATGGCCAGGTAGCTGGCGGCGACGATCACCATGGCCCCCGAGCCGAGGGCCAGGCCGATCAGCTGAGCGTGGCGGACGCCGCTGGAGCTGCCGCTCAGCAGGTGGGCGCCGACCACGGTGACCACCAGGGCCAGGCCGGTGGCGAGGGCCAACGTGTAGAAGCGGCGGAGCATGTAGAGCGGGGCCGCACTGAGCAGGAAGATGAAGATGGCACCGGCGAACTCGGCGAAGGTCTGTCCCAGGGGAAGCCCGTACACGGGGACGACGTAGAAGGCGTACAGGACGGCGATGACCAGCGCCGCGGTGGCCACGGAATAGATGAGGAAGCGGATGACCACCCAGCGCACCAGCGGGTAGTTCCTCTGCAGGAAGTAGAACGTCCCCCGCCGGGCCAGCATCTGGGAGCTGGCTCCGGCCATCACCGCGGCGACGACGAAGGCCAGGGACACGATGCCGGCCACCTGGGGCGTGGCGTCGAGCGACGACCACAGGGCCACCCGGCCCACGAACAGCACCACGATCGACAGGATCCACGGGACCCCGTACCACGAACCGGCCAGGTAGTCGTCGACGAACCGTCGCCAGGTGGGTTTGGTCTCCGGCACCACGTCGGTCCTGGGCACGTAGTACAGATAGGTCAGGTCGAACACGGCCAGGGCCAGATCGAACACGGTGTCGAAGCCCATTGCCCGCGCCCCGGTGGTCGTGTACCCCATCGACTCGAGGGCCACCGCCACATCGCGCAGGTTTCGGGGCTCGGGGTTCCGGTCCAGCACCCGCCGCGCCTCCACGTGGAGGTCGTCGTAGACCGAGGATTCGGTCCGCAGTTCCTCGAGGCTGCCGGCGACGCCTCCCACCCGGCCCCCGGGCGGGCTCTCAGTAACGGGGGACACGGTCCCGCACCTCGTCGTAGAGCGCCCGATGGCGGTCGAGGAAGACCTGGAGGGTGTACGACTCCAGCATGGCTTGGCGCCCCAGCTCGCCGAGCTGGGCCAGGCCGGGGCGGTCGGCGGCCAGGGCACAGATGGCGTCGGCCAGCTCGAGCGGGCGGACCGGCGCCACCAGCCTGCCGTAGGGCGGGACGATCACCTCGGGGACGCCGCCCACTTCGGTGGCCACCATGGGGCGGCCGGCCATGAGCGCTTCGACGGCGGCAAAGGGGAAGCCCTCCGAGATGCTCGACAGCACGGCGATGTCGCCCTCGTTGAGCGCCCCGCCCACGTCGGCCGTGGGGCCCATGAAGGCGCACGACTCGCCCAGTCCCAGCTGTTCCGCCAAGGCATAGCAACTCCAGGCGTAGGCGAGGTCACTCTCGGGGCCGTGGATCAGCAACCGGACCCCGGGGATGCGATCGCGGACGATTGAGAACGCCCGGAGCAGCGTGTGGATGTCCTTCAGCCGCTCTAGTCGGGCCACGGTCACCAGCGTGAGGGGGCCGTCACCGCTCCCCGCCGGCCGCTCGAGCGGGAAGCGGTCGGGATCAACCCCGTTGGGTGTCGGGCGGATCTTGGACTCCTCGACCCCGAGCCGCATCTCCCAGGCGGCGTTGAAGCGTGCCACCGGTGCCACGAGGTCGGCACAGGAATAGGCCATGGACACGACGGCGGCGTAGAAGTTGGACAGGAACACCCGGTGTGGGCTGTTGGTCTTGTTGCGGCCGAGGGCCAGGAGGCGCTCGCGGTAGTAGACGCCGTGCTCGGTGAGTAGAAACGGGATGCCGAACCGTTTGCGCAGCACGACCGCCGGAATGGCGCAGAAGGCGGCGGCCGAGGCGTGCACGAGACCCGGGAGCTCCGGTGGGTAGTCCAGGGGAGCCAGATAGCGGTAGACGGATCGGGCCAGGTCGATGGCCTCGTAGGTGCTCAGCTTGCGGTAGAGCGGGTGGGTGGCGAGCGTGTCGCGGAAGAGGCGCCAGGTCCGGCTGTCCCGCATGGCCAGCTTCAGGCTGAAGCGCTCCGAGTACGCCGACAGGGCGCAGAGCGCGTCCACCAGGTCGTCGGCCCGGCCCTCACCCATGGCCACCGCCACCACCAGCTGGGCGTAGGCGGGTAGGAACTCCTCGTCGAAGCGCCGCCCGGGCCGGCGCAGCCGTCGGACGATCCACCCCGGGCGCGGGTTGAATTCGGCATTGTCCTCCGTGCCCCACAGCGGCACCTGGACGACGTGGACCAGGTTGGGTGGAGGGTCGTACCGGGCGGCCATGTTGGTGTTGGCCACGACGGAGTAGACCACGAACCGCTTCTCGGCCAGGCCGGCCACGAGTTGGTGGGCCCACGTGCTCACCCCACCGGTCACAAAGGGATAGGTGCCCTCGGTGGTCATCAGGATGTCGATGTCGGACTGACGGACGGGATCGGGATGGGGCTCGGTCACCAGCTGGAGCGTGGCCCGACCCGGCAGGGTGGTGGAGCTCATGGGACGTTCAGGCCACGTCGTTGTTGGACAGACGATCACGCCGCCGGCGAATCCACGAACCCCTCCGCTCCCGGATCCGCACCTCCCCGACCGACCCGTCGCGCTCCATGACCTGGAGCTCCGGGCCTCCGGAGGTCGACGGCTCGGATCGATCCGGGTCCCGGTCTGTCGACCGGCGTCCTCCGCTGGCGGTGTCCCGAGCGTCGGGGGACTGGGCTCCCGCCTCGTGCCGGGCGAAGGGGATGTCGGTGCCCGGTGCCATCAGGTCGTCGTCGGCTCGGAGCACGGACTCGATGGCCTGGGCCCGGCGGAGCCCCTTGGTCGCCACCGCGATGTTCTCGACGTTGAGGAAGCACTTGGCCGCCATCACCGCCGCTTCGCGGATGAACGGCAACGGGGTGCGAGCGTCCTCGGACACCCGCAGGTACTCGCGCCCGGCCAGCCTCATCCAATGGTCGGAGCCGTCGAGGTTGCCCGCTTGGCGGGCGGCCAGTGCGGCCTGGCGGAAGGCGATGGCGGCCCGTTGCGGGGCGGAGTCCAGGGCTCGCTCGGCCTCCTCCAAGAAGAGTGATTCGGCCCGCTCGAACTCTCCGGCGTGGAAGGCGCCGATCGCCGTCTCGAACAAGGTGGTGTCACCGTCTCCGATCTCGAGAACGGCGTCGATCTCCTCGGCCGCCTCGCGGTCAGCCGGACGGACGGACCCGTCGTCGGCGAGCGCGGCGTCCCCCGCCTCGGAGGCGGGAACATCGTCGAGCTCCGGCACCCGCTTGGCATACCGGAGTCGGGTCGTCACGGACCGATACCCCATAGAAGAAAGATCGGCCTCAGCTGGGAAAACTTGAGATGACGGGCCTGTTTGTCAGGCCCGGGGGCACGACCTGGGCCGTCCGTGTGCTCGGGGGCTCTCACCTGGGTGGCCCCGGACGGCTTCCCCGGGATCTCCCTCGTCGGGCTGTCCCCGGGCACCTCCGGCGTTCCCAAGGCGAGGCACAGGGGGGACCGGCGCCAGCTCGCGGGCGGCCGGCCGGCGGTGGACAACGGTCGGGGGGCGGTGCACGCATGGCGGTAGCCTCAACCGTCATGTCCGCGCGCGGCGGTGACCCTCGAGCATGACGTTCGCACTGGTTCACGGTGGGGGCACGACCGCTCGATTCTGGGATCGGCTACTCCCTCATCTCAACCGGCCCGCCCTCGCCGTCGACCTGCCGGGCCGGGCGGGCAAGCCGGCCGACCTTGCCACCTTGTCGGTGGACGACGAGGTCGAGTCGGTGGCGGCCGACATCGGCTCTTCGACCATCGATGGGCGGATCACGCTGGTGGCACACTCTTCCGGAGGACTGGTCGTGCCGGGTGTCACGGCCGCGCTCGAGGGCCGCATCAGCTCCATCGTGTTGAACGCCGCGCTCGTCCCGGTCGAGGGAGGCTGTGGCATCGACTGCATGAAGGAGCGCCATCGTGACGGCTTGCGGCTGGCCCGAGCGGCGGCCGAGCGCGAGGGGCGGGCCGTCACGCTTCCGGCCCCACCTGATGATCCCGAGTCGTTCCGCACCGCCTACGGCGGCGATCCGCTGGATGATGACACGCTGAAGTTCGTCATCGATCCCATCCGATGCGTCGAGGACACCGTGAATCACTACTTCCAGCCGGTCCATTGGTCGGCGGTCGTCGGTGTCCCGATCCTCTATGTGCTCAACGAGCGTGATCGCCCGATACCCCCGGAAACACAGGAGGAGATGGCACGGCGGCTGCCGCCGCCCGCCACCGTCGTTCGTGTCGACTCGGGCCACCTCCTTCCGGTGACGGCGCCTGGTACCTTCGCCGAGATCCTCGCTACCGTCACCCGTTGACCCAAGGGCTCACTCCCGAGGGTGGCCGTAGGCGGCCTTGGCCGGCCCCAGATCGAAGTACTCGCGCCAGGCCTTGATCCGGGCGCCCTGGATCTCGAATACACCACAGATGGGCAGGGTCACCGGCCTGCCATTGATCACGATACGGTCCGTCCGCTCATTCATCACGATGGTCTCCGACGCGAGTTGGTGGTGTATCTGCAAGCGACCCGGTGGAACGTCGGCGAATCCGGCCACGAACTCGGCAATGGCAGGCTTTCCGATGATCGGCGCCAACGGGGTGCTGTGATAGACGGCGTCCTCGGTGAACGAGTCGATGATGAATTGGGTCTCGCGTTGCTCCCAGGCGGCGAGAAATCCGCGGACCAGCTCGTCGTTCCGCTGTTCGGGTGTTCGTTCGGTCATGCTCGACCTCCGGTGCGGGCCCCTGATCCTCGACGGCGACCCTGTCCGGGGAAGCTATCGGGTTCGATCTGATAGAACCAAGACGTGCCTGACTTCGACGTCGGATGGCTGAAAGGCAGGGACCAGGTCGACCAAGCAGCCGGGGTCACGGCCCGAGCGCTTCGCGACAACCCGAGCTCGGTGGCGGTGTCCAAGGATCCACTGGTTCGCATGGAGATGTTTCACCGCACGTTCGGCGACATGCTGGCTGAGGCCCGCATCGCCGGGGTCCGCCGGGGTTCCTGCGTCCTCGGTGTCGCCGCCGCCGTTCCACCGGGCGCCTGCATCGTCTCCATGCTCCCGCCGGAGATCCGGGCGCTCGACGTTCCTCCTCCTGAGGCCAGCGACGCGGACCGTTTCCTTTATATGGGGTCCCTGTTGGCTGCACACGATCTGCCGTCGTCCCACTGGCACGTCGGGCCGGTCGGCGTCGAACCGGGCTTTCAGGGCATGGGCATCGGACGGGCAGCCATGCAGCTCCTGTGCCGCGAGTTCGACGAACACGGGCGGGTCGCCTGGTTGGAGACCGACAAGCCGGAGAACGTGCGGTTCTACATCGGTCTGGGATTCGAGGTTGTCGAAGAGATCCCCCTGCTTTCGGAACGAAACTGGTTCCTGCAGCGCGACCCGCGTTGACGTCGGTCGACGACCGACTCGGTAGGGTCACCGGTCGGCACGATTGACGTCCTCCGTGTTCCTTGCTAAACCTCCTGGTGCTGGGGCATGTGCGGGCGGAGGGGGACCATCATGAAGCTGACCAGGGTGCTGCTCGCCGTCGGTGCACTCGGCGGCGGAGTGGCCATGGGGTCCACGGCCGTGGCATCGGCCGCCACGGCGGCGCCGGTTCGGCCACCCACCGGGGGCACGTTCGTCCCGGCTCCGCTTCCGTCGAGCCCAGGACCGTTTCGATCCCTGCTCGCTCCGAGTTCGAACAGCACGATCAAGATCAAGGGTTCTTCCAACTGGTCGGGCTATGTGCAATCGGCCAAAACGGGCATCTTCACCTCGGTCACCGACACGTGGCGGGTCCCCACCGTCTCGGCATTGCCGCCGGGCCTGCAGGTCTCCTCGGATTGGGTCGGGATCGGCGGATTCAAAGACGGTTCCCTCGTCCAGGCCGGCACCCAAGGCTTCGACGAGAACGGGGTCGCCGTCTACAGCGCCTGGACCGAGATCCTTCCGGCTTCCGAGGTTGGGCTGTCGATGACCGTGGGCCCGGGCGACTCGATCACCACCGTGGTGCGAGAGACCGCTCCGAACACCTGGTTGATGCAGGTGACCGACAACAGCACCAGCGTGACCCGGAGCCGAACCGTGTCCTATGCGTCGTCCGGCTTGAGTGCCGAGATGATCCACGAGCGGACCACGATCTGTACGCCGGCGTGCTCGTTGGGCACCCTGGCGACGACGACCAACGTTACGTTCGATCCAGGGTCGTACACCTCGGTCCTCCAACCGACCGCCCAGCCTCTGCTCGTGCCGGCGATCCAGAGCGAGAGGGTCACCCCGCACGGAGTGAAGACCAAGGCGGACAAGGTCTACGAGGTGGAGATGGTCAACTCCAAGTCGGTCATCGCCACCCCGTCGGCACCGGACTCGGATAGCGATGGTGCGACGATCGCCTATGGCGGTGTGGCGCCTCCCGCTCCCTCGAGCTAGGCGCTCCGACTCGGTCGCCGCCTCCTACCCGGAGAGGATGGCGACCAGGGGTGGATCGACCTCCGGCCCTGATGGATCAGCGGCCAACGACTCTGCGGGCTCTCCCCGAGGCGACCTCCGGTCGGGCTCCGGTCCCACCGGTCAGGCGCCCTGGTCGAGGGCGTCCTGAGCGTCCTGCAGAGCTTGCCGGCTGTCCTGGGGGCAGAAGTACTCGGAGGCGGAGATGGCAACCAGGTCAGCTTCGAACTCGGTCAGCTGTCGGCTGGTGAGGGATGCGATGACCTGGTCGGCACTCTGATGGTGATCGAGACCGGTGCAGACCAGCTGGGCGTCGGCCACCACCGCCGGGTCCGAGTCGTCCGAGAATGCGCCATGGACCTGGTGGATGACCGTGAGGAACGCCTGACGGGGTTGGGCCGGCAGGTTGGGATCCCCGTAGTAGAGAAGTGCCTCGGCCAAGGCGGCTGCCGGCGCCCGGGGGGCGATCCTCGGTGGTCGGTCGTTCGGGAATGCGAGCAGGTCGACGTAGAGCCGCCGTTCGGCATCGTTGCCACTCTGCCCGGGCGCAAGGCCGTGGTGCACCATCCAGATGAGTCCGCCCACCTGGAAGAACTCCTCGCCCCCCGGGCCCGGATCGGTCTGGCTGGCACTGGATGCAGAGGAGAGCCAGGCGTGGTCGAGTGGCTTGGTGCACGGGCCGATCACCGAGGCGCAGCGGGCCACGCCGATGCCGTAGCCGGCCGTGCCCCAGAGGTTTGCCGAGTAGAAGAGCCAGTAGGTGTTGCCGTTCTGGATCATCGAAGGCCCCTCGACCAGACCCCCTTCCCAGTTCTGTGTCGCCCCGATGAGTCGGTGCGCCGGCCCCACCACCGCCAGCCCGTCGGCCGAGAGCTGTTGGGAGTAGATGGTCGTCGGAAGGTTGCAACAGTCCCCGTCGCTCTTCCACAGCAGCCACGGTGTGCCGTCCGATGTGACGAACACGCTCGGGTCGATCGCCCCTCCCTCCGAGACCGGGCAGACCATGGCGGACGGGGACCCGTCGATGAACGGCCCCGACGGGCTCGTGCTGGTCGCCCGGGAGATGCACATGGCGCTTGACCGGCCATTGGTGGTCGTGACGCATCCGGATGGTGGTGACGCGGCGAGGCATCGAAGCGGGATGGTCGCCGGCGTCGAGTAGTACATCACGTAGGTGCCGTCTGGTCGCGACCACACCGACGGCGCCCATTGGAAGCCGGGCACCGTCCACTTGGGGAGGGTGGGCAGCGCGTCCCCCAGATACCGGCCCTCGAATCCCGAATCTCGCGAAAGTGCGATGACCGGCACGTGGGCCCCGGGCGAATAGCGCGTGGTCACGGTATTGGAGGCGTAGAGATAGAGCACGTTCGGGGTCCGCAGTGCGTAGGGGTCAGCGAAGTCGCCGTTGAACACGGGTGTGTCATGGAGCAGCCCGCTCAGGACATCGAGCTGGATGCCGTTGGCCTCGGAGGGATCGCTGCCGACCGGCCCTTTGGTCGGCGTGCGGCCGGTCGGGACCGAGAGCTCGCCGGCGCGGGCCGATGGCTCCGGTGCGATACGCAGGGTCGGGTGTGTCGCCTGTCCTGATTCGGCGGCACTGCAGCCGGCGAGCACGGCGAAGACGCTGGCGAGCAGGACGGAAACGCTCTTGCCCGCGGTCGACGTCCCCCGAGCCGGTCGTCGTCGCACTATCCGGGTCAGCGTATGCGGTCATACCCGGTGCACCGGGGACCGGGACACCGGATCGAGTCATCGACCGGGACCGGGACACGCTTCTCCCCCGAGGCGACCGCACCCGACCGGCTCGGTCCGGTCGGGGCCGGTCGGTCGGTCGGACCAGCTCGGGGGGCCCGGTCGGTTGCACGCCGTGATGGTGGCCGTTCAACACGGATCATCTCCACTGGCACCTCCGCTTTCTGGAACGATTGGAGGGCAGTCGGAAAGCCCCGACCGGGCAACGTTGGAGTCGTGGGAGCGAACCTTGGAGTTGTGGGAGCTGGTAACCCGGGAAAGCGTGCGCGATCTGGTGGCCCGCTACAACGCCAACGCGGATGCCGGCCGATTCGACCAGGTGTTGGAGTGCTTCGCGCCCGACGCGGTCATGGAGCTCGACGGTCGACCGTATCGGGGGCGGGACGAGATCCGAACCATCTTCACCGGTGTGGCCGCGGGGCTGCGGAGCGGGTCCGTGGAGCCGGTCATCGTGCGGCACCACACGAGCACCCTCCAGATCGATGTAACCGGACCGGACGACGTCTCGTCCCGTTGCTACTACCAGGTACTGAGCCAGAACGGGCTCGATCATTGGGGTCGGTACGTCGACCGGTACTGCCAGATCGACGACCGGTGGTACTTCCGGCACCGTCGGGAGTTCCTCGACGGCTTCGCACCGGACAGCTGGACGCAAACGATCGCACACCGCTGAGCGAGATCGTCTCCGACGACCACGGCACTCGCCGCCGGTCGACCCGGGAGCGCACCCGATCGAGACCGCCGCAACCAGCCGCGGCGTCCCGACACACCGGCGATCTGACGTGGTCTCGTCCCGGGTCGGGTCCTCGGAGCCGGATCGATCAGATGGTGGCCCGCATCTTGGACACCAGCCCCTCGAACATCGGATAGACGGCGGCGCCCCCGATCGCTTCGATCGACGGTTGCCACATCTCCCAACGCTCGATGAGGCGACGACCGAGGAGCATCCTGATGAGCTCGAAGTCGAACCCTCCGTGTGCCTCGAGGGCACCGAGTTGCTCGAAATAGTCGAGCTCGCGGTACAGGACATAGGCCTCGACCGAGTTCTCGGCGACGAACCTCAGCAGGGCGTCTCGCAGCTCCTCCTTTGTCTCGAATTGAGCAACGAGGCGACGTGTCTCGACCAACGGGCCTTCGCTCCAGCGTCTGAAGAACTCGGCGGCCATCTCGGCCTGTCGGCCGATTCGGGCTTCACGCGTCTGGACCCCGGCGAAGATGACGGCACCGATCGCGCTCAACAGCCCGACCGCACTCACCGCGGTCGCGATCGCCGTCACCTGTTCGGCCCAATTCGGCACGGGCTGTCCTCCGATCACAAGGCGCGTCGTTCGACGGCGCCAAGCGGTTCTACGTTAGAGAGTTCGGGCCCGCACCGACAACGGCGCGCGGCCCGCGGCTACCCGGCTTGACGGTCGGCGCCCAGTCCCTCGCGCCACGGGGTGAGATCGAGCTTCGGGTAGCGACGGGCGGTCTCGGCGAGGAGCGCCTCGTCCCAGATGGGGTGGCCCGGCTCGGGGAAGCCGAACAGGGCGAGCTGGCGAGGCGTCGAATGCTCGGCGAAATGGGTCCAGGCGGAACCCGTCGACCGTGACTGCTGGGTGTCGTACCCGATCCAATCCTGACCGGCGCGCTTGAAGGCCAGCCCCAGAGTGAACCGGGCGGTTCTCGACCGGCCGAAGGCGGCGCCGCGATGCCAGACATCGGACCGGTAGGCCAGATAGGAGCCTCGTACGCCGGGTGCCGATCGCTCGGCGGCGTAGATTCCGGCGTCCATCTGCGGCAGGATCACCGGGTACGGTGAGTCGACGGTGGCCGAGTCCCGCAACGGGACGAGCTTGGTGGGGTTCTCGTCCTGGGTCACGTCGGTGAGGTAGAGAAAGCCTGTGAGGTTCCACCACGGCGCCTTGCCGATGGCCGGGATCCACGAATGGTTGCGGTCCGTGTGCATCGGCTGCTCGTAGTTGGTCAGCCCGGCGTACTTGGCGCTGGCGTGTGCCTGGTAGAGACGGAGATCAGTCGATTCGAGGGCCCGCTCGGCGAAGTCGACCACCGAGGGATGGACGCAGAGACGGTTGAGCACGCCCGATCCCTCGAACGGGAAGGCACCCATCCAACGCTGCTGCTCGCTGCGAAAGCCAGGCCCATCCTCCGGCCAGACGAAGTCCTCTTTGGGCGCCAACGGTCGGCCTCGGCGGCGCAGCGTCACACCGTCGGGATCGTCGTAGTACTCCTCGGGGCTCGGGAAGAGCAGGTGGACGTCGTCGGCGGCCGCGTCGATCTCGTCGGTGGCGATGAGGCCCTCGACCAGGACCCAGCCCTCGTCGCGCCAGGTGTCCACTTCGGCGTCGGTTGCCAATCTCGAGCTCACGGCTCTCCTCCCCCGGCCTCGATGGTTGGGCTCGTTCATGATCAGCCCGCCCACCGAGAGGATAGGGGCCGACCGAAGGGAATCGGCGAGCCGGCCGTCGTGGCCTCGGTCATCCGGGGAGTTCGCCACGGCGGTGACCATGGCCTCCCTTCCCCTCGCGAGATGGGCCCGCCGTGCCGGTCAGCCGACGATGGTGCCGTACATGTCGTTGAGCGGATACGAGAGCAGTTCCAACCGTTCCCCGTCAGGTCCGGGGAAGTACACGGACGTCCCATCCACGATGTGGGTCTCGATGCCGGCCGCGTCGAGCTTGGACACCAACCGCTCCCAGGTGTCGGGCGCCACCGAGATGGCGATGTGGTGGAGGCCGCCCAGCACCTCGCGGTAGGACGACAGGTCGAGGCCGGGGAAGTCGAAGAAGGCCAGGTAGTTGCCCTGGCCGATATCGAAGAAGAAATGCGTCGACCCCCGGTAGTCCCGGTTCTCGAACAACTCGGCGAGGGGGAACTCGAGGAGGTCCTGATAGAAGGCGATGGTCCGTTCGACATCACTACAGAGCACGGCGAAGTGATGGAGCCCCCGGGCCGCCGACACCGGACGCTCAGCCATCGGGCGCAGGAACCGGGCCTTCAACGATGTCCACTCCGCCATGCGGTCGATATCAGCTCCGTGTTCGGTCACCCGATCGCCCACTGGGTGGATCGGCGGCCTGGGCCGGTGTCTTCTGCGCTCCGCACCGACAGTTACCTTAGGCCACCGACCGCTTACCGGGCCCGGTCGTCCGGGCCGAGCGATGCCCCTTGGCCCATCACCAGGCAGCTGCTCGTGGCGGTGGCAACGAGCTTCCCGGCTACGTCGACGACCTCGGCCGCCGAGTACGCCACCCGGCGACCGGGCTTGGTGACCGTTCCGGTCGCCGTGAGCGGGCCGCTGTCACGCGTGACCGGGCGGAGGTAGCTGACGTTCAAGTCGATCGACGTGTAGCCGATGCCGGCCCCGAGGGTGGTGTGGACGGCGCACGCCGCCACGGTGTCGGCCAGGGCGCAGACCAGCCCGCCGTGCACAACGCCGATCGGGTTGTAGGCGGACTCGTCCGCTTCTGCCCGGAACACCACCCGTCCGACTTCGATCTCGACCGGCCGGAATCCGAGGAGGGCGGCGATGGGCGGAGGCGGCAGCTCGCCGTTCATCAACGATCGGAGGAAGTCCAATCCGCTCATGGTCAGACCGACGTCGGCGACGATGTCCGGGTCGTACCACTCGATGACCTTCTTTTTGGGCGTCCCCCACCCAGGCTTCGCCGCCATGGTCGGCGCCATGGTCGGCGCCATGGTCGGCGCCATGGTCGGCGCCATGGTGGCGGCCGAGGTCGGATCGTCGGTCACCCGGGCACCTTCAGCGCTGAGCCCCTCTCGGGCCCCGAAGCGTCGGGGGTCACGGCCGCCTGCACCCCGGGTGCGGCCGCCTCGGCGGTTCGCCCGGCCGGCCCGGAAGGGAGCAGGCAGCAGAGCAGCCCCGAGCCGGCCGCCATCAGCGCCGCGAACGCCCAGAGATGATGGAAGTGGCTGAGCGCTTGGGCGACGGTCGACGGCGTTCCGAGGATGACCACGAGCACGGCGATGCCGAGGGCGCCGCCAATCTGGCGTGAGGTCTGGTTCACGGCGCTGCCCACCGCGAACCGCTGCTGATGGAGGCTCGAGACGGCCGTCGCGCTCAGCACCGGAAAGGTGAGCCCGATGCCCAGGCCGACGACGAGGGTCCCGGGTAACCACACCGCCAGGTAGGCGGGATGGATCCCCACCCGGAGGGCGAACCAGAGGAGTCCCCCGGCGAACACCACGAATCCCACCAGCAGCACCCGCCGGAAGCCCACCCGACTCGCCACCCGGCCGGCCGGGCCCGACACCGCCGCCACCACCAGGGGACCGGGCGTCACGGCCAGCCCGGCCTTCAGGATCGAGTAGTGCCAGACGCTGGTGAGGAACAAGATGTTGCCGAGCAGCATGGCGAAGAAGCCCATGGCGTAGGCGAGCGTTGCCGCGTTGGCCACCGTGAACGACCGCGCCCGGAAGAGCGTCAGGTCGAGCACCGGCTCCGGGTGGCGCGCCGAGCGGGCGAGGAACCCGGCCCCGAGGACCAGAGCCCCGGCGAAGGAGCCCAGGATGCCGCGGCTGGTCCATCCCCACGTCGGGCCTTCCGAGATGGCCAGGACCAGCGCGGCCAGAGAGCCCGCCAGCAGGGCGGCGCCGGGGTAGTCCGGGTACGAGCGGGTGGCCGCCTTGGGACCGGTCGGGAGGACCCTCCGACCGACGGCCCAAGCGACGAGCCCGACCGGCAGGTTGATGTAGAAGGCGGCTCGCCATCCGAATCCCGTGATCAGGCCGGCGCCGAGGGAGGGCCCGGTGGCCACGGCCAGTGCCCCGATCCCACCCCAGAGGGCGACCACCTGAGCTCGCCGGCTGAGGGGGAAGGCGGCCAGCAGCAACCCCAACGACGAGGGCAGCACCGCGGCGGCACCGATTCCCTGGACGAGCCGACCCCCGATGAGCAGGTCCACCGACGGGGCCAGGCCACAGAGAGCCGACCCGGTGCAGAAGACGAGGAGCCCGACGAAGAAGACGCGTCGGCTCCCGACCCGGTCGGCGGTCCGGCCGGCGATGACGAGGAGGGAGCCGAACACGATGCTGTAGCCGGTGATGACCCAGGCCAGGGTGGCCGGGTGGTCGTCGGGGAAGGATCGCTCGAGGGCGGGGAAGGCCACGTTCACGATGGACAGGTCGAGCGAGGCCATGAAGGCGCCCAGGGCGGTGGCGAGGAAGATCGCCCGCCGCCTCCCCTCGGCCTCCCTCGTCCCGGGCGAGGCCGCCCCCCTGCCTTCCGGCCTAGTCAGTACCGTCACGCAACGCACTGTAGCGGAGTGCATTCTGTGACGCAACCCACTAGAGTGGCGGCGTGGAACTGAAGAGCTTCGCCGATATGGACTGCTCGGTGGCCCAGTGCCTCGAGATCGTGGGCGACCGGTGGAGCATCCTCATTCTCCGGGATGCCTTTTTGGGGGTGACCAGGTTCGACGGCTTCCAGCAGCGCCTGGGGATCTCCCGGAACATCCTCCAGCAGCGGCTGGTCAAACTGGTCTCCGCCGGCGTTCTGAAGCGGGTTCCCTACGCCGAGCACCCCCCTCGCTACGACTACCGGCTGACCGACCGCGGCCGGGACCTGTGGCCGGTGCTCACCGCCATGCGCCAGTGGGGTGACCGCTACGCCGCACCCAACGGGCCGCCGGTCGAGATCGTCCACAAGGGCTGTGGCGCTCCGACGCACGTCGACCTGGTCTGCGGTTCGTGCGGCGAACCGCTCGGTCCCCGAGACGTCCGTGCCGTCCCCGGCCAGGGACGAGAGGCCTCCCTGCTCGCCACCTAGGGCCCCGCCCTCCCGGCCGATCTCCCTGACCCGGCCGATCTGCCTGACCCGGATGCCATGACCCCCATTAGGTTGAGCATGATCGCTGCTCCAGCCGACTCGTCCGCAGAACTTTCGTGCCGAAATCCCGGCGCCGATGTCGAGAATTCGGGGCCGGCTCCGTCCCAGGGTGTATCCGGCCCGTCGGGCCGACCTCACACAAGGAGAACACCATGGCCAAGTACCTGTTGCTCAAGCACTACCGAGGTGCGCCGGCGCCCGCCAACGATGTCCCGATGGACCAGTGGAGGCCCGACGAGGTCGAGGCACACATCCGGTTCATGAACGACTTCGCAGCTCGGCTCGAGAGCAGCGGCGAGTTCATCGACGGACAGGCGCTGTCGCCCGACGGCGTGTGGGTCCGCTACGACGGCGAGGGGCGGCCGCCGGTGACCGACGGCCCGTTTGCCGAAACGAAGGACTTGATCGCCGGATGGATGGTGATCGACGTCGACAGCTACGAGCGAGCGATCGAGCTCGCCGGTGAGCTCTCGGCAGCACCGGGGGCCGGCGGCGAACCGATCCACGAATGGCTGGAGGTCCGACCCTTCCTGGCCGCGCCGCCCACCTTCACCCACTGACGGTGGACGACGTCGAGCTACGCCGGCTCGTCCCACGGCGTCTTGAGCGTCCTCGTCGGCCGCGGTGCGGACTTCGCGACGGCCGAGGACGCCGTCCAAGAGGCGCTCATCCGGGCGCTCTCCGCCTGGGGGGACGAGTTGCCCGCCGACCCCACGGGGTGGCTCATCACGGTCGCCTGGAGGGCCTTCCTCGACATGACGCGGTCAGACGCGGCGCGCCGCGACCGAGAGCTCCGATTCGACACCGAACCGCCGGCCGGCGCGATCCCGAGCGCCGACGACACGCTGCGCCTCTACTTCCTGTGCGCGCACCCCGACCTGACGTCGTCGTCGGCGGTTGCGTTGACCCTGCGAGCCGTGGGCGGCCTCACCACGCGCCAGATCGCTCAGGCCTACCTGGTGCCGGAGCCAACCATGGCGCAGCGCATCAGCCGCGCCAAGCGCATGGTCAGTCGGGTCGGTGTCGATCGTCCCGGCGACGTGCGCACGGTGATGCGGGTGCTGTACCTCGTCTTCAACGAGGGCTATTCCGGCGACGTCGATCTCGCCGCCGAGGCGATCCGGCTGACCCGCCAGCTGGCGGCCTTGGCGGACGACCCCGAGGTCCACGGGTTGCTCGCCCTGGTGCTCCTGCACCACGCCCGCCGCCGCAGTCGCACGCGACCGGACGGAAGTATCGTGCCGCTCGCCGACCAGGACCGCAGCCAGTGGGACACGAAGCTCATCGCCGAGGGAATCGACATCGCACAAGCGGCGTTGGCGCACGATCAGCTCGGCGAATACCAGGCGCAAGCGGCGATCGCCGCGCTCCATGCCGACGCGCTGCGTGTCGAGGAGACCGACTGGATCCAGATCGTGGAGTGGTACGACGAGCTGCTCCGGTTCACCGACACTCCGGTCGTCCGGCTCAACCGAGCGGTCGCAGTCGGCGAGGCCGACGGCGCGCCGGCGGGACTGGCGGCACTGGGCGAGGTCGACGAACACGTCCCGCGGCGCGAAGCCGTCGCCGCGTACCTCCACGAGAAGAACGGCGATCTCGAACTCGCGGCCCGCCTCTATGCCAGTGCGGCCCGGAACGCTCCCAACCTCGCAGAGCGCGACCATCAGACACGCCAAGCCGCCCGACTCAACCAGCACCGGCAACAGGTGTGCACCGCGTCGTGCTGCAGGAGCGGGATGATGACGGAGCCACCGCCGTAGGACAGCGCACCCACCTTGAACCCGACCCGGGCGACCGCCCCGAGGCCGCCGGTGGCGGCGGCGAGCAGGAGACCGGCCCGCGGCGGAGGCTAGGTCCGGAGCGGGTCGGTCGAACGTCCCGAGAACTCGGCCCGGCAGTGGCGACACTGCCAGCTGAAGCCCCCGTTGGCGTAGAGGTTCCCCCGGACCACGAGGATGGGTGTGTCCGGGTCTCCGCAGTGGGGGCAGGACACATGCGTAGGCCTCGATTCCATCTTGCCGACCTCCCAATGGAATGACCGCCTGTCTCCCGGCCGCCGAGACGGCGCACCAGGCTGGCAGGCGCCACGCTACTGACACGTTGTCTGCTCCTGCAACGGGAAGCTGCGGCTCCTCACGACACCGGGACCGAACCAGCCGATCGATTCACGACTTCGTCAAAACAGACGACGCGGACCGATCCGGGTGACCCGTCTGTCCGGCCCGGGGGACTCGGTACGGGACGGCGCATCCGCCCGTACGGGACGGCGCATCCGCCGGTTCTAGTCGCCGAGCCCAGAGCCTCCGGCCCAGGGGATCACCTGGCGGTCTTGCCTCGGCGATGCGCAATCCGTCGTGTCAGGGCCCCCACGGCGAACAGCACGAAGCCGACGACGACCACGAGCGGCGCATACGGGCCGTTCCCGGTGAAGGCCAGCGCGGGCGTGGACGCTGGTGTGGACGTGGGTGTGGCCGCTGCGTCGGAGGCGGCAACCGCCGGCGTACTGCTGGCTGCAGCCGTGGTCGGGCACACCGTCGTGGTCGTCGTGCCCCCCGTTGTCGAGGTGCTTGTCGATCCGGGGGTGGTGCTGGTCGTCGAGCTCGCACCGGCCGGCGCCGTCGTTGTCGTCGAGCTGGTATCGGCCGCCGCCGCCGCCGGCGTCGATGTGGTCGTTGAGGTCGACGTGCTGGTCGAGCTGGAAGTGCTGGACGACGTGGACGAGCTGCTCGAGGGCGAGGTGCTGGTGGATGTGGACGACGTGCTCGATGTCGATGTACTGCTCGATGTCGACGAGCTGGACGGGCAGGCCGCGGTGGTCGACGTCGATGTCGACGTCGACGAGCCGGTACCAGCCGTCGTCGAGGTGGACGAGCTCGTCGGGCTGGTCGTCGTCGAGGACGTGGACGAGGACGAGGACGTGTCCTGGGAAACGGCCGACAGATTTCCGCCGGTTGTCGGGGTCAGCGACGTCGAGGGCGCTACCGCCGTCCCCCGAAGGGGCGCGGCCCCGGACGGACTCGCCCCCGCCACCGCCAGGCCGCCGCCGACGGCGATGGCAGCCAGACCCGACATGCAGAGTCGCCATCCACTGCCGCTTGCCACATTTCCCCTTCCGCGCCCGTTCCCGCAGGAGCAGTATGGCGAGTCGCACTGAACCCCCCGTCACGCCCAGGTGAACATTGCCGCGACATCCGCTCAGTTCGGCGGTCCCGGCGCAGTCTGGACAGATGCGTGTGCTCTCGTCAGTCGCCACGGGTACCGAGCGCGTGGAACTCGGCCAGGAGGTCCTTCCCGTTCTTGCGCCGTGCGCACCAGTACTCGACCTCGCCCAGGGCGGCTCGACGGTTCGCCTCCCGGCCCGCACCCGTGCTGTCCTCGAGCAGGGGCGCCCAGATCCGCTCGATCATCTCCGAGCCGGCATGGGTGCGGCCCGACTCGCCGATCCAGGTTCGGTCTCGCATCTCCGACAGGGCGGTGCGCAGGTAGCCCACGTGGGGTGTCTCGTCGGCCCGGATGTAGGACACCAGGCGAGCCGCTTCACCGTCGCCGTTCACCAGGTCGGTGTCGGCCATCCACTCCTCGGCCCAGGCAAAGGTATGGAACGCCGAGATCTCGATGAACAGGACCCGGATCATCAGCGTGATCATGAGCTCGAGCTCGACGGGGACGTCGGCGGGGAGGAGCCGGTCGGCGTCGGCACCGGGCCGGCCCTGTCCCAAGCCCATGCGCGCCAGCATCCCTTCGATGTCGAGGTCGCCGACCGGCCGATCGAATGCGACGTCGCGGGCGGCGAACCACATGTCCCGATGGCCGGCCTGCGGCCCGAATCCGGCTTCGTCCCGGCCGTGCGCCTCGAAGAGCCCGCCGCCGAGGTGTGCGATCGTCGTACCACCGATGTCCTCGACGAAACGGCGCTGGAGGTCTTTCGGCTTGAGGAGGCAGATGTTGGCGCCGTAGCCCTCGACCGTGCCGATCCGGGTCAGTGTGGCCATCAGTGGCTCCGGAACACCGGAGCGGACGAGGAAGCGGGCCTGTTCCACGTTCGGGAACGTCTTCTCCCACAGTTCCAGGGGCACGTCGATGAGCTCGGAGGAGAAGGTCTCGCAGTTGCGCTGCCCCCAGGCCTCGATGGCCGGAACACGGAACTTGGTCCGGGGCGAGACGTAGCGGCCCTCGGCGTCGAAGCCGCCGTGGCAGCGCACCCCACCGGCGGTCAGGGGCTCCACGATGTCGCCGTCGGCCAGGAGCTCCGCCTCGGAGAACATCACTTGAGCCGTTGCCATGTCGGTCCCTCCTCCCCGTTCACGATTCCCTGTGCACACCAGGGTACGCGGCATGGGTGCCGGTGGGCTTCGGGTCTCGCGGGGCCTGCATCTGGCGGGGTGCCGGTCACAGGTCGTAGGGTCCAGCTGCGACGACCGAGCGCTTCGGTCGGGCACCGCGACCGGATCCTAGAGAGGGACGACCATGGCAGAGCTGCTGCTCAGGGAGGAACGAGAGGCGGTGGCCGATGCCAGTCGCCACCTGGCCGAGGAGGGTTTGGTCATCGGCACGGCGGGCAACATCTCGGCCCGGAAGGGCGACCTCGTTGCCGTCACGCCCACCGGCTCCGACCTGGCCACGGTGACCCCCGAGATGGTGACGGTCATCGATCTGCAGGGTGAGGTGGTCGACGGTGACCTGGCCCCGACCTCGGAGGTGCCGCTGCACACCGGCATCTACGCCGCCACCAACGCCCTGGCCATCACCCACGCCCACGCCATGGCCTCGACCGCCCTCTCCTGCACCCACGACGAGCTCCCGCCCCTGCACTACAGCTGCCTCGGTCTCGGGGGCGCTCCCCGTACCGCCCCCTACGCCACCTTCGGCTCCCAGGAGCTGGCCGACAACGTGGTGAAAGCCCTGAAGGGCCGGAACGCGGCGATGATGCAGAACCACGGCTCCATCGCCTACGGCAGCAAGATGAGCGAGGCGGTGGAGCGCTTGGAGCTGCTCGAGTGGTTGGCCGAGCTCTACTGGCGTTCCGCCTCGATGGGGACGCCCCGGGTGCTGACCGACAAGGACTTCGAGGCCATCATCATGTCGGCCATGGAGCGCGGCTACGGCAGCCTGAAGAAGGTGGACAAGAAAGTCGACGAGGGCGCCGGGGCCTGAGCGTCCGGGACCGGCGGGGGCATCGGGCGACCCGGGCCGAGCCCGGGGCTCAGGCCGCCGCCAGGTGCACGCCGGCTGAGCCCATCAGGAACAGGAAGTTGTCGGCGTAGAAGCTCTGGCGCACCGCGTCGCTGGCGTCACCGAGCGACGCCTCGAACCGCTCGACCGGTTTGCGTCCCCCTTCGACATGGGGGTAGTCGGACGAGAACATCGCAAGGTCCGCACCGCCCTGCTCGATGATCCACCCGACGTCCTCGGTGGGGTAGGGGGTGAATCGGACCTGGCGGTGCACGTAGTCGGACGGCCGCAGGGACAGGGCCTGCAACCGCTCCTCGTGGCGGACGAACGCCTCGAAGGCCGACTCCATCTGGCGGAGCCAGGAGGGCACCCAGATCGCACCCTGCTCGATCACCCCGACGCGGAGGCCCGGGAATGCCTCGAGCACACCGTCGAAGATCATGGTGGCCAGGGTCTGGGCCGGTGGGACGGGGATGCCCATGTAGTCGACCGACCGGAAGTTCTCGTCGCCGCCGTGGAAGTCGTGGGGGACCGGCAGTCCGTTGGCGAAGTAGTGCGGGTCGATCAGGTCACCGGTGCCGCCGACGTGGAAGACGACCGGGACGCCGGCCTCCTCGGCCCGGGCCCAGACGCCGAAGAGGTCCCGGTGGCTGGGGGAGAACGACGGCGGGCACCCCGAGGCCACGAGCAGGGCGGCCGCGCCCTGGCCGAGCACCTCCTCCGCTGTCCGGATCGCCCGCTCCGGGTCGGCCAGGGGGACGTAGCAGGTGGGCAGGAGGCGGGCGTCGACCGAGCAGAACTCGAGCATGCCGCGGTTGTGGGCGCGTGCCGCGGCGTAGGCCAGGTCCAGGTCGCCCGAGTGCTCGAGGTCGTGCAGCCGGCCGTTGTGGAAGGTGTTGAAGATCAGCTGGCTGTCGAAGCCCAGGAGATCGAGGGCCCGGGGCCGGTCCTCGGCGATGAAGCTGCCGGTGGCGGCGAAGTTCTTCCGCGCCATGATCTGCTCGGCCTCCTCGGCCCGGTACTCCGCCGAAGCGTGCTTCTACGCGCAGGCGGTCGAACGAGGCGGCCAGGTCACGTCGCTGCTCGTCGGGACTCCCCGTCTGGCGCAGCTCGTTGCCGCTCGGGTACTTGAGCACCGGGAGCCGTGTGCGGAACCGCGCTTCGGCATGGTCGCGCAGCCACGTCGGCGTCTCCATCAGGTGGGCGTCGGCGTCGTGCAGGACCCGACCCTCGGCATAGGCCATCAGGGCCCGACTCGGCTCATCGGGTCACCGACCGAGCAGGACGTCCACGTTGCCCCGGAACAGGCCGGGAGCGCTGTCCGGGGTCGGGCCGCCCCGGCGGTAGTCCTCGATGGGCGTGGCCGTCCCCTCCGAGTGGGGGTAGTCGCTGCAGCACATGAACAGGTCACCGGACTTGGCCATGAGCCGCTCGGGCTGTTCGTAGGAGAAGGACGACACCCGGACCTGCCGGGCGAAGTACTCGCTGGGGCGCAGGGCGAGGTCAGTGGCCGGGCCGCCGTTGAGCGTCGAGGTGAATTCCCAGCCGCCGTCGAGCATGAGCAGGTACTGCGGGACCCAGATGGAGGAGAGCTCGACGATCCCGATGCGGAGGTCCGGATGCCGGTCGAGCACCCCGTTGACGATCAGGTCGGTGACGGCGATGGCCGGAGGCACCCACAAGAAGATGGACTCGAGGGCGGGCACGAAGGAGTCCTCGGGGTCGGTGTAGAAGGCCTCGTCCAGCACTCGGGGTTGGTCGGCCACATGGAAGACCGGGGTGACGCCGTGGTCGACGAAGGCGGCCCACAGCCGGTCGTGGTCGGGGTGGGAGAGCGGCCGACCGTCCACCGCGGCCGGAGCGATCATGCCCAGGCGCACCCCGGCTCGGGCCAGCTCGGGGAGCTGCCCGAGGAGCCAGTCGGGGTCACGCAGGGTCAGGTGGGCGACCGGGTGCAGGTGGCCTCCGCTGTCGGTCACGACGGTGGCACACCGGCGGTTCCAGGCCGCCATGTTGGCGGTGAGGGCGGGGAGAGAGACGCCGAGCCGGCGCTCCCAGAGGAGCCCGAAGTTGGGGAAGACCACCGCCTCATCCAGTCCCATGGCGGTGATCCGCTCCACCCGGGCGGCCGGCTCCCAGTAGTCGGGCGGCAGCGTCTCGTCGTAGGAGTACTCGGGGGGCAGGTGCTGGCGGCAGCGTTCCCGGCGCCGGCCGATCTCCTTGGTGCGACCGGGCAGTTGCACGTCGGCCAAGTCGAGCCGTTGGCCACGCCAGGTGAGCCAGGGGTAGCCGAGCTCGTCGTCGACGATGGCCAGGGCTTCGTCCTGCCGGTTCGGGTCGATGTGCTCGGCCCAGAGCGTCCGGGTCTCGTACAGGTGCTGATCCGAATCGATGGCTACCGTCACCGCCGACGAATCTACCCGAGGGCCGGCCGCCGAGCGCTGGGACCCGGCCGAGGGCGACGGACGGCCGAGCCGACCCCTGCTCAGGTGCCCGGCGTGCCCGGCGGCGGCGGGGCGAGCACAGGGCTCTTGAGGTTGGTGTTCTGGTTGAAGCAGATGAACACCTGGTGCCCCTGACCGAGGGCGGGGAGGAACTGGTCCCCCTTCACCCGGACGAAGGATGGGCAGTTGGGGAAGCTCTGGGTGGTGTGGGCCGTGGTCCAGTTGACCAGGGAGGTGAGGCCCCCGGCCGTGAAGTTGGTGATCCGGTTGGTCGCCTGGATGACGTTCTGCCGGGTCACGTCCGTACCGGCCGCCGCGACGCCGGCGGCCAGCAGGGCGGCGGACTGCCATCCCTGCATGGCCAGCTGCGAGCTCACGTAACCGGGCTCGTACTGCTTCATGACCGAGAGGTAGTGCGCCATGCCGGGGTAGGCGCCCGGGAATTGCGCCGGCGCGGTGAACGGCACGAAGCCGTTGGCGTCCACGTAGACTCCTTGCATCAGGTCGCGGTACTGGTCCAGCAGGGCCTGGTCGTAGCCGCTCAGCCACAGCTGGGTCACATGCACGCCGTATTGCTGCAGGGCCCGTGCCAGCGTGATGTTGTCGGATCCCTGGATGCAGGTGAGCACGAAGTCCGACCGGTGATTGAGGATCTGCTGGGCCGCGGCGGTGAAGTCACCGGCCAACGTGGCATCGAGGTCGAGGTAGCTCACGTTGATCCCGCCCGCCGTGAGGTCGTCGGCCGTCGCCTTGCAGGCCGGGTAGGAGGCGGGGATGCCCTGTCCGTAGCTGATGATGGCCGCCGAGGTGGTGTGGGTCTGCTTCATCAGGTAGGCCACCGGCGCGGCGAGGGCGTGGTAGTCCTGGATCGAACCCCCGGCTGCGAAGAGGTTGGGTGGACCGGCCCAGTTGCCGCTCACGTTGTAGCCGTAGGTGGGGATCCCGGTGGAGACGAAGAGGTTGGGGGAGAACCAGTAGGTCGAGATGAAGGCGGCGAAGGCATCGTCCTGCTGGATGAGGGTGTGGGCCAGCTGGGTGAAGTTCGTGGGGTTGCCGCCGTCGTCGAGGTCGTAGGCGAGCTGGAGCTTGTGTCCGCTGACGCCGCCCTTGGCGTTCACCATGTCGAAGTAGGCCTCCATCCCGGGGAGGAAGGAGGCGAAGTCGCCGGCGCCCACCCCGGTTCGGGTGGCGATGCTCCCCACCTTGATGACCTGGGAACCACCCGAGCCGGACGTCCCCGAGGGGGGCGGAGCTGACGACGAGGAGCTGGTGCCCGAGCCGGAGCAGCCGGCCAGGGTGGCGGCCGTCACGAGCACCGCTCCGGCCATCAGGGGCAGCCTCCGCCGGCCCCGACGGGACACACCGCCGCCGCCGCCCCTCCGGTGACCCGTACCCGCCGGGGCGCCGGTCATCCCGCGCCGTCGGCGACATGGCGTCCGGCGCCGTTGGCGACATGGCATGGCATCCCCCTTCCCGGGAGCACCGTTCCCCCCGAGCACCCATTGATACCAATCCGCCACCTCGGTGTCAGGGATCGGCCGTGGCCGCCGGCCCTTCCCGGGACGCGGCCGGTGACCCGTAGCGCCGGCGCGCCGCCTGCTCGAGCGGGCAGTGGCCCGTCGGGCGTCCGCAAGCACCCAGATCGCAGAGCCGGCACGTCCAGCGCGTGGCTCCCGGCTCTCGCATCATGCCGACCAGCAGCTTCCCGGTGATCCCGGCCAGCGCGTCGCGCTCGGCCTCGTCGAGCGGCGCCAGCACCTCCTCGAGCAGCCGAAGGCGGGCGGCCTCGATCTGGTAGGCGACCCTGCGTCCGTCGGGCGTGAGCGTGACCGACGTGACCCGCCGGTCCCCACCCGGGCCACGCCGGACCAGGCCCTCCCGCTCCAGACGGTCGACCACGCGCACCGTCCCCGACTGGCTCAGCCCGATCACCGCCGACAGGCGATCGATGGAGGGACGGTCGAGGAACTGGTCGATGGCCGAGAGGGCGGCGGCTTCGGATTCGGCGTGTCCGGTCTGTTGCCCGGCTGCCTCCAGGCAACGGTCGGTCACGGCCAAGGCCAGCGCCCCGAGCAGGTTGGCGGCACGGGTGTGGGGTGGCGGCGCCTCGACCGCCACCTCAGGTCTCGAGGTCGAAGTGGAAGGTTCCGGTCGAACCGTGAGGGGCCACGGTCACGCCACGCCCGGTCAGTCCGGAAAGCTCACCTCGGACCGAGCCCGGCACGACTTCGAGCTCCGTCCGAGCCTCGTTGCCGTCGTAGGTGCCAAAGCCCCGCAGGACGAAGCTTCCTGCCTGGTCGCCCACCCGGCCCACCACCCGCTGGTAGGCGACGAACTCGGCCGTCCCGTCCTCGTTGTAGGTCATCACCGTGTCGGAGACGGTGTCGGCCTCGATGCCCCCGCTGAACCGCTGCCCGATGGCGGCGATGGTGACCTTGGCCGAGTCCTCGAGTTCGCCGGCCTGCTGCTCTGACCAGGACGTGACCTCGAAGGAACCTTCGATGTGGCGGGTCATGGTGTCTCCTTTCAGAGTAAATGCGTGATTCATACATTAATCCGGTTCCCGACGAATTCCAAGGTGTTCCGGGGTGCCGAACTCGGCCGGCGGATGGTCAGCTCAGGATGTCCTTGCGGTCGAACCAGGCCCAGGCGGCCCCGAGGAACAGGACGGTGTAGACGACCTGGACCGCGGCCAGGTGCGGGTACCCGCCGAGGTCGGTGGGGCGGAAGAGCACCTGGGTCCACAGCCCGGCCCCGCTGTTGGTCATCGGGAGCCACGGCCCGAGGGCGTGCAGGCCCGGGATGTTGTCCAAGGAGCGCGAGACGAAGCTCAACAGCACGCCCCCGGCTACCGCGTTGAAGGGCCGGTCGGTGAGGGTCGAGCACAGGATGGCGAAGCCGAACGTGCTGGCCATGGTGGCGGCCACCACCGCGGTGACCAGCCCGATGCGGCCCAGGCCGGGCAGGGGGGTGAACGTGGTGAGGCCGCTGGCGAAGGGTGAGGCGCGCTGGACGTCGACCACGCTCAAGGGATGCCAGCCGAAGGCCACCAATCCCGCCACCAACCCGGTCGCCGCCACCACGAGCACGGCCGCCAGCGAGAACAGGGCGGCGACGACCACCTTGGCCGCCAGTACCCGCCGCCGGGCGACCGGCCGGGCCAGCAGGTAGCGGAGGCTTCCCCACGACGCGTCGCCGGCCACCGACTCGCCGGCGTAGATGGCCGTCGACAGGGGCAACAGGAACAGGAGCAGCGCATTCAGCGTGACCGGCGCCATGGTCAGCCCGGACGAGTTCGGGATCACCGAGCCGTAGTCGCCCAGCCGCTCGGGGGTGGCCGCGCTGGTCAGACCGACGATGAGGGTGATCACCACCGAGATGAGGACCAGCACGGCGAGGACCACCCAGTAGCCCGGCCTCCGGATCTGTTTGCTGAGCTCGATGCCGATCAATCGAGGATGTCCTTGCGGGTGAACCACCAGTGGGCGAGGGCCATGAAGACGACGACGTAGGCGGACTGCAGCACGAGGAAGTGGGGGACGCCGGACAGGTCCGGCGACCGGGTGAAGAGGTGTTGCCAGAGGTCGATGTCGTTGTTCGGCATGTAGCGGTTGACCACGGCGATGCCGGGGAAGTAGTCGGCGTTGAAGATGCGCGAGACGACGGTCAGGGAGACCCCGCCGGCCACCGCCACCACCGGGCGCCGGGTGGTGGTGGAGAGGAAGAAGGCCACGGCGAAGATGCTGGTCATTCCCGCCCCCACGTAGAGGATGGCCACGCCGAGGTGGCCGAAGGCGACCGAGGCGGGCACGACGACCGAGGCGGGGTGGCCCGGGGTGGAGTTGCTTCCGTCGGTGACCTGCAGTGACTGCCAGCCGAAGGCCAGGCCCCCGGCCACCAAGGCCACCACCGTCAGGATCACCACCGCGGCCAGGGACAACATCCCGGCTACCGCCGCTTTCGACCAGAGCACCCGGGCCCGCGACCCGGGCCGGGCCAGCACGTAGCGCAGGCTTCCCCACGACGCCTCACCGGCCACCGCCTCTCCGGCGAACAGCGACACGGCCAGGGGGAGGAGGAACTTCATGGTGCTCGACAGGGCGACGACCGGGACGCTCAGCCCCGAGGACCTCGGGACCATGAGGAGGGGGAGATCGCCGACGAACTCCTGCTGACCGGAGCCGGTCGCGGCCAGGGCGATGGTGAGGACCACGGCGAAGGCGGCGACGATGCCGAGGGCCAGGTAGGTCCGCGGCTGGCGGACCTGCTTGTACCACTCGATGGCGATCAAGGTCGGGCGCGCTCCGCCGGCACCGGATCGCTCGTGGTGCTCGCGACCAGGTCGGTGTAGCGGTCGGCGAAGTTCGCCGACCGGAATCCGGACACGGTGAGCCCGGCGGCGACGCAGGCGTCGCACAGCTCGACGGGCCGGAGGGAGACTCCCTCGACGGCGACCGTGCCGGGTCCGAGGGCGGTGGCCCCGGAGACGCCAGGACGGCGACGGAGGACGGCGACCGCCCCGTCTGGATCGTCGACCAGCACGAGCAACCGCGTCGGCCCGACCACCTCGGCCACCGGTCCGGCGGCGAGCAGGCGGCCGGCGTGCATCACGGCGACATCGGTGCAGACCAGCTCGACCTCGGACATGCGGTGGGTGGAGAGGAGGATCGTCGTTCCCGCCGCGGCGCAGGCGGTGATGGCACCGTGCACCTCGTCGATCTGGGCCGGGTCCATGCCCGTGGTCGGCTCGTCGAGCAGCAGGAGGTCGGGGTCGTCCAACAGCGCGTGGGCCAGGGCCAGCCGGTATCCCATGCCGTGGGAGTAGCCCGACACGGCTCGATCGACGTCGTGGCCCAGGTGGGTGAGGGAGACGGCGCGCTCCAGGTCCGTCGGCCGGCCCGAGTGCTCGATCTGGCGGGCGGCGAGCTCCAAGTTCTGGCGACCGGACAGGTGGGGGACGAATCCGGGCCCGTCGACCAGGGCGCCCACCCGACCGAGCACGGTGGCGCCGGGCCGCACCTCGTGTCCGAAGAGCAGGGCCCGGCCCGAGGTCGGCCGCACCAGGCCGAGCAGGATGCGGAGCGTGATGGTCTTGCCCGACCCGTTGGGCCCGACCAACCCGAGCACGCGGCCCGGTCCGACCGTCAGGTCGAGATGGTCGACGGCCACGATGCCGTTGCGCAGCCGCTTGGTCAGCTGTTCGGTGAGCACGGCCGGGACGTCACCCGGCGTCGTCGATCCGTCGGCCTCAGGCGCCATCGGAATCCCCACCGTTCAGCGCCTCCTGCTCGCCGCCCGGGATCATGGCTGCGATATCCACCACCTTCGACCGGGGTGGCTTGTCGGCGTGCACGGCGGCGCCGAAGGCTTTGACGGTCAGGGTCAGGGTGCCGATGCCGGCTCCGGGTGGCGTGTGGCGCGCTCCGATGAGGTGGTTGGCGTCGTCCACCCAGACCTCGACCGGCATGGTGGGGGGCGCCGCCGCGCTGGTGCCCCCGAACGCAGCGATCTCCGAGGCGAGGGCGCGCCCGAACACGTCGGTGGCGGGACCGGCGCTGTGCGAGGTCGCTTGGACGAGGTTGACGGTCACGAGGTACGCCTCGGCCTGGCGTCCGTCGAACGTCGTCCTCCCCAGGGGGGCGGCCGAGGTCGCTCCCCACGACAGCTCGTAGAGGACGAAAGCCGGATTGACGCTCTCGGTCTGCACGATGTAGGGAGGGAAGTTGACCTTGTACTTGGCGATGTCGGCGAAGTTGGCGAAGATCCACGGTCGGCCGGCCTGGAGAGGCGGGCTCGAGGCCGGCGGTTTGATGAACACGGTGTCGGGGAGGAAGACCATCCGTTCGGACCCACCGGAGGCCGATGGTAGGTCCAGTTGGATGGTGGCGGCGGGGCTCCGGAAGTCGACCGCTCCGCTGGCGTCGCGGGGCGTGGCCGCCTGGCTCCCGGTCGGCACGCCCGAAAAGGAGAGATCGAAGGTACCGCTCAGGCTCGAGGTGGTGGCGACGGCCCGCGACACTGCCGCCAGCGCCTGGGGCGAGGGCGGTGGGGAGGCGGTGGGCACGGCGCCGGCCGAGGACCCGGGCTGGGCCGCGGAGGAGCAGCCGGCCAGCACCGCCCCGATCGCCAGCAGGAGCACGGCGGCGGCCGGAAGCGATCGTCGGGCCGCCGGAACCGGCCTCATCCGGTGGTGGTGTGGGTCGGCGTGGTCCCGTTGGCCAGGAGGTTGTCGAACCCGTCGGGGATGGAGAGCAGCCCGGGCGCGGTGCCCGACACGTCGGTGATCCCGTACTGCCAGACGATCGAGTACGTGGCCGGGTCGATCACCACCATGCGGTTGCGGTAGTCGTCGTTGACCATGATCAGCCCATTCGGGAGTCGTTCGGCCAGCGACGGCTTCTTGAGCATGGCGTCGCCGGCGGTGGCGTCATAGATCCAGGGGATCTGGCCGGAACGCGTGAACTCGAGGATCCGCCCTTCGGCCGGTGGGTCGTAGTCCGTCATCAGGTAGAGGTCGGGTCCGAGCTGTTGGGGATCGGAGGGATAGTTGACCGTCGGGAAGTGGAGGGACCAGACGACCCCGCCCGAGGGGGTGAACTCGTCCACCCACGAGCCGTTGATTTCGGAGACCAGGACGTTGCCGTCGGCGAGCGGGGTGTCTCCGTTGGGGTAGGCGATGGAGGTGGGCGGGTTGTGGGCGTCGGCCCCGTTGCCGATCTGTTCGGTGACCTGGCCCTGCGGGGAGATGAACAGGATCCGGTTGTTCGACGCGTCGGCAACGGTGATGGTCCCGGACTTCAAGATGTAGGCGTCGTCGGGCTGGTTCAGGTAGCCGGCCGAGGCGCCGGGCCGGCCGGCGTGCCCGTACTGGAAGAGGAGCCGGCCCGACGGGTAGCCGATCTCGACGAGGGTGTGGTTGTCCTCCTGGTTGGAGATGATCCCCGTTCCGTGGGCGAAGAAGAAGGCGTCGTCGGGGAAGTAGAACCCACCCGGCGGGGGCGGCATGCTGGCCGACGGGTACTGCCAGACCGTGTTGCGGCTCGGGTCGATGGCCACCAGCCGGTCGTTGCCGCGATCGGCGATCAGCAACGTGCCCACGTAGGGGGCGCCCGCCCCAGGCGTCCCGGCCGGCCCCCCGTAGGGGCTCAGGCGGAGGGAGACGACCGAGCGCAGGGAACCCGACGCCACCCCGGCCTGCAGGGGGCCCGCCTGCGAGGCGACTTCACCTCCGACCATGTAGCCGATGGCCCCATGGCCCGAGCCGACGGTGCTGTATCCGGCGAAGGCATCGGCCTGGGGCAGGAGCCCGGCGTTGAGGACCTTCCCGGTGGACGGGACGAACGCCTCGATGGTGGTGAGGGTGACGCCATTGGGAACCTGTCCCCCGGCCACGTACGGGGTGCCGCCGATCACGAAGGCCGAGGCGCCGTACAGGGCCTGGGGAAGGTGGCCCACCACCCTGGCCTGGCCCGAGGACGGGTCGATCATTTGGATGTCGTCGGTGGCGGCCGTGGTCCCGGCCGGTGACTGGATCTCGCCGCCGAAGGCGAACAGCTTGCCGGCCAGAGCCACCACGGCCGGGTAGCGCACGGGGACCCGCAGCGAAGCCACCGGGGTGAAGTGGGTGCCGTCGACGGTCTTGAGCACGGAGGGCAGGTAGTTGGTCCCGTCGTACCCGCCGAGGATGTAGGTGGTGCCGGCCCGGCCGCCCGGCCCGGGGAGCGTGGCGGCCGCCAGGTCGGAGCGGGGGGTGGGAAGCTGGCCGGCGACGTCGCCGCTCGTGGGCGAGGCCGGCGGGATGGACGGCGTGGCGATCGACTGGACGGTGGCGAACGTGTCGGGTGATCCACCTCCGAAGTCGAAGGTCCGGGACCCGACGACCGACGCGGCCGCGTCGTGCACCGGGTCGGCGAGCGAGCCCGCCGGCGCCATGGCGCCGCTGGTCGGGTTGATGGTCGACACGGTCGCCAGTGACGATCCGGAGGGGGTGATGCCCCCGAGCACGGTCAGCCCTCCGGTGTTGGCCACTACCGACTCCCGCGACAGCGGTGCGCTCAACTGCCACGGCTCGATCCCCGCCTCGATGGAGGCGGGCCCGGTCGTTCGGCCCGTCTTCACCCCTTGGCCGGCCACGGTCGTCGTGGTCGAGGTCGACGCCCCGCCGGAGCACGAGGCGAAGGCCACCCCGCCGATCAGCGCGACCAGGACGATGGCGAGAAGGGCGACACGCAGGCGCCTCTGGCGCAATCGCCGCGCCCGGCGCGATGGGTCCGTCACGGGGACGCAGTCTCGCATGGTGCGGCCCCGGTGATGGGGCGCGTGCGGCTGGGCCGGCCGAGCGCCGCGGTTCAGCCCTTCTGGGTGACCGCTTCGGCCCGCCGCATCATCTCGTCCTCGGGCACGTCCTCGATGTGGCTCGCCACGCTCCAGCGATGGCCGAAGGGGTCCTCGAATTGGCCCGACCGGTCGCCGTAGAACTGATCCTCCACCGGTCGCAGCTGAGTGGCGCCGGCCTCGATCGCCCGGGCGAAGACGGCGTCCACGTCCTCGACGTAGACCGAGATGGTGACGGGCGTGCCGCCCACCGAACGCGGGCCGAGAAACCCCATGCCGGGCATCTCGTCGGCCAGCATCACCACCGAGGCGCCGATTTGCAGCTCGGCGTGGCCCACCCGGTCGCCCGGGGCATCGATCCGCAGGCGGACGGTGGCGCCGAACACGGCGCGGTAGAAGTCGATGGCCGAGGCCGCCCCGTCGACGGCCAGGGAGGGAATGACCCGGGGGTAGTCGTCCGGAATGGCCTTGACCGGGCTTCCTTCGCCCATGGGCCCTCCTTTCCTGGGAGCCGAACATGTGTTCGGTGCGACGCTATCGGGCCTCGGTCGCCATCGGCAAGGGGACCCGCCGGGCCCCCGGGGAGTTGCAGGAACCCCGGGGGGCGACCGGTGGTGTCGCCGGATGTCGAAAAGGCCGGATGTCCAAAAGGATGACGGTGCCGGCGGCCCGGTCATCCCCGGGGCGGATTCGCCCCGGGCCGACGCCACGCGACAATGGCCCGATGGCGGTGACCGCCCTCGGCGCAGTGGCGCCCGACCCGCCGACCACCGGCCACTTCGAGGCGATCCGGGCCTCGTGGGACCGGTTCCGGATGTGGGATGCCGACCACCGGCTCTGGAGTGATGCCGCCCTGGTGGCCGTCCTGCTCGCCGGCTGCCTGCTCTTCCAGCCGTCCGAAGGCGGCCGCGGCGCGCTGGACGCCATGCTCCAGGTGGCGCTGGTGCTGCCCCTCCTGTGGAGGCGCCGGGCCCCCTCGGCGGTGTTCGCCGTCATGGCGACGGTGGCCTTCGTGCAGTGGTTGGTGGCCGTGCCCCTGCCGGCCGATCTGGCCCTGCTGGTCGCGCTGTTCACCCTGGCGTTGCACGACACCCCGGCCCGGGCCCTGGCCGCCGCCGGCGTGTTGGAGGTGGGAGTGGTGATGGCGTCGCTCCGGTGGACCCCGGTCGGGGACACCGTCTTCGCCTCCGTCGTGTTCCTGTCAGGCATGGTGGCCGCCGCGCTGTTCGTGGCGCTCACTCTGCGAACCTGGCGGGCCTACATGGACGCGCTGGTCGAGCGGGCCAACCGGCTCGAGCTCGAGCGCGACCAGCGGGCCCGGCTGGCCGCCGCCGCCGAGCGCTCACGGATCGCCCGCGAGATGCACGACGTGGTGGCCCACAACGTCTCGATCATGGTGACCCTGGCCGAGGGGGCCCGTGCCGCCGCACTGTCGGACCCGGCCGCTGCGGCCGAGGCCATCGGGGAGGTCTCGTCCACCGGACGGATGGCGCTGACCGACATGCGCAACCTGGTCGGCGTGCTGCGGGATCGGGCCGAGCCCGCCGGACGCGCCCCCCAGCCCGATCTCTCCGGCCTGCCCGCCCTGATCGACGGTGTCCGGTCGACCGGCATCGCCGTGGCGCTCGAGGAGCGCGGCCTGCCCTTCGAGCTGCCCCCCGGTGTGGAGCTCACCGTCTACCGGCTGGTGCAGGAGTCGCTGACCAACGTGCTCAAGCATGCCGAGCGGGTGTCGAACGTCGTGGTCACCCTCGAGTTCGCTCGTCCCTCCATCGCCTTGCGGGTGCGTGACGACGGAACGGCCGTCGGCCCGGTCTCCCGCGGCCATGGCCTGCGCGGCATGCGGGAGCGCGCCGCGGTCTGCGGCGGGACCCTGACGGCCGGTCCGCACCCCGGAGGGGGTTGGGAGGTTGAGGCCACCTTGCGCCTGGAGGGAGCGCGGGCGGGGTGACCATCCGGGTGCTCCTGGTCGACGACCAGGCCCTCCTGCGCAAGGGCTTCCGCATGCTGCTCGAGGAGATGGCCGACATCGCGGTGGTCGGCGAGGCGGCCGACGGCGGGGAGGCGGTGTCGCAGTGCCGCAGCCACCGTCCCGACGTCGTGCTGATGGACGTGCGCATGCCCGGCGTCGACGGCATCGAGGCCACGGCCCGGATCGTCGAGTCGGTGCCCGACTCGCGGGTCTTGATCCTCACCACCTTCGACCTCGACGAGTACGCCTTTGCCGGCCTGCGAGCGGGGGCGAGCGGCTTCCTCTTGAAGGACGTCCCGCCGGCCGAGCTGGTGGCGGCCATCCGGACGGTGGCCGCCGGTGACGCCGTCGTCTCTCCTCGGGTGACCCGGCGCCTTCTCGACACCTTCGCCCATCAGCTGCCGGACGGCGACGGGTCACCCGATCCCGGCGCGGCGGGCCGAGGGCTGGACGAGCTGACGGACCGGGAGCGGGAGGTACTGGTCACCGTGGCCGAAGGTCTGTCCAACGCCGAGATCGCCGAACGGCTCTACGTGTCGGAAGCGACGGTCAAGTCGCATGTCGGGCGGATCCTGGCCAAGCTCCACCTCCGCGACCGGGTCCAGGCCGCCGTCTACGCTTACCAGGTCGGTTTGGTGCGCCCCGGGTGACCACGACCGGTCAGGGTCCCGCTCGGGCTCATCCGGAGGTCGGGGACCCGATCCGACCTGAGGTGGATGTGCCCGGGCCCGGTAATTTCGTACGCTTCAGGTCGATGGCCACCCGCCCCGGGCTGGAAGCCGCCCGCCCGCCCCACGCTGGGGTTCGGGCGCCATAGCGGGCGGCCCCGGTGTCGGGCGACCATCATTGGGTCGGAAGCCTGCCTACGGTGGCAGGACCATGCCCGGGGGTCGGGCGCTGACGGACCCGGGACGCCGGCCCACGAGGAGAGGACGGACATGGAGCATTTTCTCGAGACCTGGGGCTATCTGGCCGTCTTCGTCCTGAGCTTCATCTCGTCGATGGGGCTGCCGGTGGGGGCCGAGGTGGCCATCATCTACGGCGGGGTCCTGGCCAGCGGACAGATCCCCAACGAGCCCCACCACCTCAATCTGGTCGTGGTCATTCTCGTTGCCACCGCGGCGGAGGTGCTCGGGTCCCTCGTCGGCTACCTGATCGGCTACTTCGGCGGCCGGACGTTGGTGGACCGGGTCGGCAAGTACGTGCTCCTCACCCACAAGGACCTCGACCGGGCCGAGAGCTGGTTCGCCCGGCGGGGCGAACCTTTCGTACTGTTCGGTCGGTTCATCCCGCTCATCCGGTCCTTCGTCTCGTTCGCCGCCGGGCTCGGTGAGATGGCCCTGACCAAGTTTCTCCTCTTCACCGTCATCGGCTGCGCCATCTGGTGCACGGCGCTGACCAGCCTCGGTTACTCACTGGGGGCCAGCTACAGCCACGTGCTCAACTCCTTCAAGTACGCCGGTTACGTGGCGGCCGTGCTGGTGGTGCTCGCCGTCGTCGGTCTGTTCATCCACCGCCTGCGGGTGGTCCGGGCCGAGCGGGCGGCCCAACTCGAGCGCATCGAATGACCGAACTGACCGGTCCCGCCCCGGCCCAGCGGCTCGGGCGCTCGCGACGCGTCCGTCGGGCGCAGATCCGCCGCCGCCGGATCCTGGCCGTGATCATCGTGCTGTTCGTCATCTTCGCCGCGGTGATCGGACCGTCGCTCGGCAGCGCCCTGACCAACCCCTCGCTCGGGTCGTCGGTCGGAGCCCGGTTCGCCGAATGGACCCGGAGCCACGGGGGGAACGGGGTGGTGAACTGGATCGAGAACGTCTGGTACAGCCACCATCAGCCGAAGGCCGGCGGCGCCCCGCCCAAGGGGGCGATCAAGGTCCCCACCGCCCGGAGCACGCCCACGGCGACCACGACGCCGCACCTGCCCGCACCGGCCGCCATCGTGCCGCCGGCCTCGCCGCCGCTACCCGGAGAGGGCCAGTGGTCGCCGGCCGGCCGGCCCGTCGGGGGCAATACCGCGGTGTATGTGACCACGCTCCGGCCGGACGCGGTGCACACCAGCCTGGTGGTCGGGGCGGCCTGGATGGACACGAGGCTCCTCAAGGCCCAGCTCTACTCGGGGAGCTTCATCCCCGGCGGTGGGCCGTACACGTACTCGGCCCCGATCAAGCCCAACGCGGCCAACAACCTGGTGGCCGCGTTCAACTCCGGGTTCCAGATGTCCTCCGCCAACGGCGGCTACTACACCGAAGGGCGCACCATCGTGCCGCTGCGCGACGGTGCCGCCTCTTTCGTCATCACCAAGGAGGGGGTGGCCACCGTCGCCCAGTGGGGCCGGGACGCTTCCATGAGCCCGGACATCGCCTCGGTGCGCCAGAACCTCGACCTGCTGGTCGACGGAGGGAAGCCCGTGCCCGGCCTCAACGCGGCCGACACCACCCGGTGGGGCGCCACCCTCGGCGACCAGATCTACGTGTGGCGATCGGGTGTCGGGGTGACGGCGGACGGGGCGATCGTCTACGTCGGCGGCCCGGGGCTCAACATCACCTCGCTGGCCGACCTGCTGGTGCGGGCCGGCTCGGTCCGGGCCATGGAGCTCGACATCAACACCGACTGGGTCCACTTCGCCAGCTACAACCCGGGCACGGCGAGCGCCGCCGCCTCCGCCGCCAACGGCACCAACCTGTTGCCCGACATGGTAGGGACCCCGTCGCGCTACTTCACCACCTGGTGGTCGCGCGACTTCATCACCATGTCGGCGACTGGCGGCTGAGCGGCTGCGTCTCTACGTCTCTACGCCTCTACGGCTCTGTGTCGAGCGCGTCGAGCAGCGACTGGCCGGTGAGCTCGAACATGGCCTCGTCGTCGGACCGACGCCACAGGTCGAGGAGTCCCACGGCCAGCGGGTCGCAGCCGTAGCGCATCGGTCCGGCGTCGTCCAGGATGGCATCCACGATGAGCGCGGCCGCATCGGCGGCCGGCGACACCATCGGGTCGGCCGACTCCCGGCGGACCCTCGTGGCCTGTTCGGCCATCGGCCGGTAGCGGTCGAACCGCCCGGCGGCCAGCTGGCCGGTGCTCAGCTGGAACATGTCGGTGTCCACCGGGCCGGGCACGATCTCGACCACCCGGATGCCCGAGGGCGCCAGTTCGACCCGGAGCGAGTCGTCGATGGCCGAGACGGCCGCCTTGGAGGCTCGGTAGGCGGCATAGAAGGGGACCGAGGCGAAGATGGACGAGGACGAGATGCTGCACACCACCGAGGGCCGGTTGAGCCGCAGGACGGGGATGGCGCTCATGGTCACCGCCACCAGGCCGAGCACGTTGGTCTCGAACACGTCTCGCCAGTCGTCGAGGCGACTGTGCTCCACCGGCAGGTACTCGGAGTCGACCCCGGCGTTGTTCACCAGCACTCGCAGGTCGTCGGGGAACTCGAACGTGGCCGGATCGGTCACGTCCATCTCGGCGACCGAGAGCCGTCCGCCGGTGCGGGTCGCCGCGGCCGCCAGACCGACGCCGTCGGCCGGGTTCCGCATGGTGGCGACGGTGTCGAACCCCCGGTTGGCCAGTTCGACAGCGATGGCCCGGCCGATGCCCCGGCTGGCCCCGGTGACCAGTGCGCTGCCTCCGACGTCCACCGTCAATTCACCCCGGTCGGATGCCCGAGGGAGTGGCCCGGCAGGGGCCCGATCGGGGGCGCGTCATCCACCGATGCGGATCGTCCCGTCGTCCCGGAGGGTCCAACCGGGGTTGTGGGCCACCTCCCAGACGTAGCCGTCGGGATCGGCGAACGCACCGGTCGTGCCGCCCCATTCGGCCACGCCGGCCGGCCGGACGATGCTGCCCCCGGACCGCTCGGCCTCCGCCAGTACCCGCGAGACGTCCTCTGGCGAACGGACGTTGTGGGCCAGTTCGATCCCGGGCGCTCCGTGGCCCCCGAGCGCCGTCCACAGGCCGAAGACCATCCCACCCGCCTGGAAGAAGCAGACCTCGTCGTCGGGCTGTTCGGCCCCGCTCCAGCCCAGGCGCTCGTAGAAGGCGCGCGCCCGGGCCAGGTCGGTGACGCCCAGGGTGACGAGGCTGATGCGCTGCTCCATGCCGACATCCTGGCAGTCTGCCCGAGCCCGGGGCGATTCGCCGGGCCGGTCATGGCCGGTCACCGGGGTGCGCCTCGGCCTCGAAGTGACGGTCGCGATCGCGGACGGCCTGCTTGAGCCCGACCTCGGCCGCCCGGGCGGTGAAGGCTCGGGCGTCAGCCGACCGGTGGGCCACGGCGTCGTTGATGGCGGCGAAGCGCTGGAGCTCGGCCCGTCCCATGAGGTCGATCCCGTGGTTGACCACCCGCTTGTTGGCCGCCAGCAGGTCGCGGCCGACCAGCGCGATGCGCCCCGCCAGCGCCATGGTGTAGTCGTCGAGCCCGGTGGCGGGCACCGCCGCCTGCACCAAGCCGACCGAAGCCGCCTCGGTCCCGCTCAGCGTGTCACCGGTGAAGAGCAACCGCTTGGTCCACTGCGGTCCGACGTGGTACAGCCACATGTTGGTGGGCGGCACGCCCATCGAGCGCACCGGCGGGAAGCCGATCCGGGCGTCCGCGGCGGCCACCACGATGTCGCAGTGGAGGGCCAGGTCCGTCCCGCCGGCCAGGCAATTCCCGTGTACCTGGGCGATGACCGGGACGGCGCAGTGCCAGACCCGGGCCCAACGGGTGCCCAGCTCGATCATGGACGTGACGTCCCCCTCGATCCCGCCCGGTGCCGTCGGTTCGCCCGGTTCGATGTCCTCGGCCAGGACGCCGTACCCGGAGGAGAAGGAGCGACCCGATCCCCGGATCACGACCACCCGCACCGCCGGGTCACGGTCAGCGTCGCCCACCGCGGCGAGGAGCTCGCGGATGCAGCGTCCGGTCAGCGGATTGTGGCGGTCCGGCCGGTTGAGGGTCAGCCGACGTACGGCGCCGATCGACTCGACCACGACGGCCGGCTCGTCCGCAGCCACCGCTCAGCCGCCTGTCTCGGTGCCCCGCCGCCCGCCCGCCCGGCCGGCCTCGGCGGCCAGCTCGAGCTTGGCCACCTTGCCGGCGGCGTTGCGCGGCAGCCCGGTCACGATGGAGAGCCGGCGCGGCACCTTGTAGTCGGCCAGCCTGGTGGCGACGAAGGCGCGCAGCTCGTCCTCGGTCGCCCCCGATCCCCCGCGCAGCACGACCCACGCTCCCACATCCTCGCCCAGCACGTCGTGGGGGATGGCCGCCACTGCCGCCTCGACCACGTCCGGGTGGGCGTAGAGCGCGTTCTCGACCTCGCCCGGGGCCACGTTGTGGCCGCCGCGGATGATGAGGTCCTTGGTCCTGCCGGTGATCCACAGGAAGCCGTCCTCGTCGACCCGGCCGAGGTCGCCGCTGTGCAGCCAACCGTGTCTCCACGTCTGGGTGGTGGCCTCCGCCTCCTTGAAGTAGCTGCGTCCCGGCCCGGCGCCGGAGACGGTGATCTCGCCCTCGACCCCCGGGCCGACGCCGTGGCCGTCGGCGTCCACGATGCGGACCTCGACCCCGGGGAGGGGTTGGCCCACCGACCCCCGGTGCCGGCCGCCGTCACCGGCGGGGGAACGGGTCACCGCACCGAATTCGGTCAGGCCGTAGCCGACCAGGATGTCGGTACCGGGCAGCCCGGCGGCGAGGCGCTCGAGCGTGGCCGGAGCCACGGGGGCACCACCGATGGTCAGCGCGGCGAGGCCGGAGAGATCGGCCCGGCCGAAGCGCGGGTGGGCCACCAGGAGCTGAGCCATGGCCGGGACGACGAAGGCCACCGTCGGCCGGCGTTGCTCGACCGTCGACAGCCACGCACCGGCGTCGAAGTGGGGCAGGTACCAACCGGCCATCCCGGCTCGCATGGGCCCGTAGACGAGCAGCACACCGCTGGTGGTGGAGAACGGGGAGCAGGAGAGGAAGCCCAGCCCGTTCCACCTGGCCGGGGCCGGGCCCCCGACCGGAGGGTGTGGCGCCACCACGCCTTTGGGCGTCCCGGTGGTGCCCGAGGTGTACATGAGATCGGAGGCCGGCCCGGCCGGCACCGCCGGCCACGGTGGCGCCGAACCCTCGGGGCCGGCGAGCTCCGACCAGTCGAGGGCGCCGGCCAACGGCTCGGTGGAGGCCAACACACGCAGCCCGCCCAGCCCGTCGGCGATCTCGGTCCAGGCCGCGCCGGCGTCGGTGGCGGCGTCGGCCAGGACGGCGGCCGGCTCGGCGTGCTCGAGGATGGCCCGCAGCTCGGGCGCAGCGAGACGGGTGTTGAGGGGGACGGCCACCGCTCCGGCCCGGTGGGCGGCGGCGTAGGAGATGAGCCAGGCGAAGGGATGGTCCGGCCCGATGGCGATGGCCACCCGGTCGCCGGGGACGATGCCGTGACCGGCCAGCCCGGCGGCCAGCCGTTGGGCCCGGGTGTCCCAGTCCCGCAGGGTGAGCTCGGTCCCGGTGGACAGGTCGACCCACGCCGTCCCCTCCGGGTGGGCGGCGGCCACCGTCCTCAGCTCGTCACGGGTGGACACGTCGGCCGTCACCTGTGTCCGGCCCAGCCCGGCTCGCCGCCGGTCGCCGCCGCCCGGCGCCGACCGCCCCTCAGCCGCCGACCGCCCCTCGGCCGGCGACCGCCCCTCAGTACGGGTCGCATCCCTCGAGGATCCGGCGGGGGTTGGCCTCCATCATGGTCGTGATGTCCTCCTCGCCGATGCCGGCTTGGCGCATCCCGGGCAGGACGTCCTCGGGGATGTGGGTCCAGCGCCACTCCTTCCACGCCCCGGCCAGTGACGGCGGGAACCAGTCGACATGGCACATGGCGTCGTGCGAGAGCACGATCCGGTCGGCGTAGCCCCGCTCGCACAGGACCCGGACCGACTCGATCCGCTCGGCCAGGGTGAAGGTCCCGATGCCGAAGTGGTCGAACCCGAGCGTCGAGCCCTTGGCCAGGAGGGCCTCGTGGTAGGCGGTGTCGAGCGTCCCGCCCGAGTGGCCGATGACCACCTGGGTGAGGTCCACCCCCTCCTCCTCGAAGATGCGCTGCTGCTCGAGCCCCCAGGGTTGGGGCGGGGTCGGGGTGTGGGTGGTGATCGGCGCCCCGGTCCGGCGGTGGGCCTGGGCCACGGCCCGGAGCACGCGCTCCACCCCCGGGGTCAGGCCCGGCCGGTCGGTGGCGCACTTGAGGATCGCCGCCCGCACCCCGGTGTCACCGACGCCCTCGACGATTTCGCGGACGAACAGCTCGGTCATCGGCTCCGGGCCGTCGAGGATGGTGCCCGGGCCCCGGAAGTGGAAGTACATGGGTACGTCGTTGTAGGTGTAGACGCCGGTGGCGGCCACGATGTTGATCTGCGGCACCCGTTCGGCGACCGAGACCATGCGCGCCGTGTTCCTCCCCAGCCCGATGACAGTGAGGTCGACGATGGTGTCGATGCCGCGAGCCTGGAGCTCGGCCAGCCGTTGTACGGCGGTGTCCTGGGCGGCCTGCTCGTCCCACTCGGCCGATGTCTTCTCGATTTCGGGGCTGAGCACGAAGACGTGCTCGTGCATGAGGGTGGAGCCGAGGGCACTCGCCTCGACCGGTCCCCTCACGGTGTTCACCAGAGCCAAGGCTCCCCCTTCGCTGTGCCGCGCCCAGCGGCGTCCGGATCGTACTGCCGGCTGTGTCCGGGCCGCCCATCTGCAGTCGCCCGACGACCCGCCCCGGCGGGCATGCAGGGACGCCGCCGATCCGCCAAGGTGTAGTACATGCGCCAGCACCGCTACTCCTTCGAGATGCCCCACTCCGCCGCCCGCATCTGGGCCCTGTTCCAGGACTACGAACGGTGGACGGACTACGCCCCGATGGTGAGGCGCGTCGACGTGCTGTACCCGGGCGACGAGGACCACAACGGCCGGCTCCGGCGGGTCATCTTCAAGATGCCCTTCGGGCGCGAGGGCTCCGCCCTCGAGCTCGTCACCGATGTCGTGCCGGAGCGGGGCTACACCTACACCATGATCTCGACGAAGCCGGGTAACGACCAGATCGGCCACGTGCGCCTCGAGCCCCTGGTCGCCAACCGGACCCGCTTCGAGTTCGACGAGACCTACAACCTGACCTCGGCGCCGTGGCGGTGGTTCGAGGGCCCGATCTACAAGTTCATCAACAAGAACAACGAGGACAGCATGCGCCGGGCGTCCGAATGGCTCACGCGCCATCCCGAGTACCGGCCCGATCTGATCCAGCCGGAGCCGGACGATCTGATCCAGTCGGCGCCGGAGGGGTGACCAGCACCGGGCGCGGCCCGCGCCGGATCGGGACCGGTTGCCCCCGGCGGGCTCAGCTGCCGGGGGCCCGTCTCGCCGCCGGGTCGGCGGCCCGTCGCCGGTGGGGTTCGGAATGGTCCCAGTCGGCGAGGAGCGTGCGCAACGCGGTGAGCAGGATGAGGGGCTGGTCCAGCATGGCGTGGTGCCCGGCCTCGGGGATCTCGATGACGGGGGTGACCCGGCCCATGGCCTCGTACATCGACCGCCCGATGTCCGACGTCACCAGCCCGTGCTCCGAGCGGAGCAGGGCGAGCCGGCAACGCACCTGCGAGAGGTAGGGCTGGGCCACGCCGCGGATCCCGGCCCCGAACTGGGCGAAGACCCCCCGGTCGAATTTCCAACCGAAGCCCCCCGGCACCGGGCGCACGGAACGCCGGGCCACGTGGTCGATCACGTAGTCCAGATAGTGCTCCTGGGCGGGAACGGTCCGGAAATGGGCCACCGCCTCGTCGACGGTCGGGTAGACGCGGGGTCGACCGAACGCTTCACGAAGGCGGTAGGCGTCGATCTCCGGATCCAGCGCCGTCACCGGCGAGTCGCAGATGATGGCCCCGCTCACCCGGGCGCCATGGCGGGCGGCGGTGGCGATGGTCACCATGCCGCCCATGCTGTGCCCGATGATCACCGGTGGGCCGTCGATCCCCCCGGCATCGGCGACGGCGATCACCTCGTCGGTCCACTCCTCGAGCGAGTAGGCGGCACGGTGTCCGCTGTCACCGTGACCCGACAGGTCGAGGGCGAGCACCCGGAACTCCCGGCTGAAGGTGGCCGCCACATGGGTCCACCAGTGCGCATGGGCGCCGCCGCCGTGGACGAAGACCAGGCCCCGAGCGCCCTCCCGCCCACAGCCCAGGGCATGGATGGTGCACCCGTCCACGGTGACCTCGAGGTCCGCCTGCGCGACGGCCAGGGCCGAGCGGAACCAGGCGGGTGAGCCGGGGAGGGGACGGTCGTCGCTCACCGCGGTGGTCTCCGACCTCACCCCCGGCCGGTCACCGTCTCGGCCGCCGCCGCGAAGACCGGATCACCGTTGAGGCCGAGTCCCCGCCGGCAGGCCTCGACCAGCTTGACCTGGTGGGGATCGCCGCTGGCGGCGGCCCGCTCGACCACGGCCGGGTCCCAGCCGGTGTCGGCGGCCACGCCGCGGGCACCGGTGCCGGCGTACATGGCGGCGTGCTCGACCCGCACCTGGGCCAGCGCGGCCGCCCCGTCTTCGGGGGCCAGGTGGGACGCCAGCAGCTCCACCGCCATCGCCCCGGTGACCCCGTGCAGGTTGAAGATGTTGGGAGCGGCCAGGTAGTGGTGGGAGCCCACGGCCGCCTCGGCCGTGGCGGCCGCCCCGATGGCCTGTGCGACCGCAGTGGTGCTCACCGGACCGGTGGCGGGCCGGCCGGCGCGGTAGCGGGCCGCCCAGTAGCCGAGCGCCCGGGCCAGCTCCGACCGACGGGCGGCCGTGTCGGTGGCGGCCACGGCCCGGACGGCGTGGGCGGTGCGGATGGCGCCGTGGAAGAGCGCGGTGGACAGGGCCGGCATGAGCCGGGGCACCCAATCGACCACCACTGCCGGCCAGCCCGCATCGGCGATGGCGGCGTCGAAGTACCCCAGCCATTCGGGGAGCCGGTCGTAACGCCCGAGCGCGTCCTGCCAGTCGAACGTGCCGCCGGCCGGCGAGACGGGTGCCGGTCCCTCACCGGTGGCGGCCACCGACCGGCGGGCCCAGGCGTCGATGCGGTCATCGCAGCCGAGGATGGCCAGGGCCTCGCAGGCCATGGGGCCGTGGTTCACGAAGCCGTTGGGCAGCTCGAAGTCGGAGGTGGCCATGCGGTCGTACGCCTCATCGAGCGCGGGTGACATCGACCCCGCCGGGTCGGGCCGACCGGTCGCATCAGCCCGGGGGTCCGCCCTGTCGCGGTGGTGGTGGGCCATGGGGCCACCTTAGGGACGTGTCGATCAGGATGGGTCCCCGGCTGACGATCTATTGTCGGGGTGAGGAGGGAAACCCGTGGTCCAGTCACTGACAGCAGCACCAGGAAGCAGCGAGGAGCTCGTCGACGAGCTGCGCTCGTGGCTCGAGCTCGAATTGGGATCCCGACCTCACCGTCGGCGAGTGGTGGGAGCGCCTCGGCCTGGCCGGCTGGTCGGCGCCGACCCTGCCCACCACGGCCTACGGACGCGGGGCCTCACGGAGCGCCGGGATCGCCATCGCCCGGGAGATCGCCGAGTTCGGCGCCCTGGGCGCCCCGAACGGGCTCGGCCTCATGCTGGCCGCACCGACCATCGCCGACCAGGGCACCCAGGAACAGATCGACGGATTCGTCCGGGACATCGTGACCGGGCAGCGGGCCTGGTGCCAGCTGTTCAGCGAGCCGGGCGCAGGCTCTGACCTGGCCGGTCTCACCACCCGGGCCGTCGAGGACGGGGACGAGTGGGTCGTCAACGGTCAGAAGGTGTGGACGTCCCTGGGCCAGACCGCCGACCTCGGGATGCTGCTCGCCCGCACCGATCCCGACCTGCCCAAGCACCAGGGCATCACCTACTTCGCGCTCGACATGGACCAGCCCGGGATCGAGGTCCGGCCGCTGCGCGAGATGACCGGCCATGCCATGTTCAACGAGGTGTTCATCCAAGACGCCCGGGTGCCGTCCTCGTCGATCATCGGCGGACGGGGGAACGGGTGGGCGGTGGCCAACACCACCCTCGGCCACGAGCGGGCCGGCCTCGGGGCGGGAGGTGGCAACGCGGGGGCGGCCGTCGTCACCTCCGGCACGGTGGCCGGCAACCTGTCGCGCCGGGTGGGGGACTTCGTGGCCGCCGAGGGGTCGGCACCCAAGGTGCGGCCCCGGGAGCGCCGGGGGCCCCGCATGGCGGGCGTGCTCGACCTGCTCATCGGGCTGGCCCGGGGGAACGGCACGAACGCCGATCCCTTGATCCGCCAGGACCTGGCCCAGCTCTACACCCTCGAGGAACTGGGCCGGTTCAACACCGAGCGCCTCAAGGCGAGCCGGGCCGCCGGGCGGGACATCCCGGGGATGGCCAACCTGGCCAAGTTGTCCATGAGCGCCATCGTGCGCCACCAGCGGGACCTCGGACTGCGCATCGTGGGCGCTCAGGGGATGCTGCACGCCTATGACCCGAAGGACCAGGCCGCTCTGGACGAGGCGACCGGCAACCCGATGCTCAGTGCGGTCACGACCACCGCCCTCTACGCCCAGGCCCCTTCGATCTACGGGGGCACGGACCAGATCCAGCGGAACATCGTCGGCGAGCGCGTGCTCGGGCTGCCCAAGGAGCCCTCGAACGACCGGACGGTGCCGTTCTCGGAGCTGCCGAAGAACGGCTGATCACCACGATCGCCACGATCGCCGAGTCGCGGCTCACCCTCGCCGGTAGGCCGCTCGGGAACGGAACCGTCGAGGAGGGAACTGCAATGGCTGGCATCTGCGAGGGAAGGGTGGTCATCGTCACCGGCGCCGGGCGGGGCATCGGCCGCGGTCATGCCATCGAGTTCGCCCGCCAGGGTGCCCGCGTGGTGGTCAACGACCTCGGGGCCGAGGTGGACGGCACCGGGTCCTCCGCCGGCCCGGCCGGTGAGGTCGTCGACGAGATCAGGGGGATGGGCGGCGAGGCCGTGGCCAACGGCGAGGACGTCAGCGACTGGGATGGGGCGAAGCGCCTGATCGACTCGGCAGTGACCACCTTCGGCGGTCTCGACGTCCTGGTCAACAACGCCGGGATCCTGCGGGACCGGATGCTGGTCAACATGACCGACGGCGAGTGGGACGCCGTGATCCGGGTCCACTTGCGGGGCACCTTCGCCCCCACGCGCTGGGCGGCGGAGCACTGGCGCAACCGGGTCAAAGAGGGCGCCACCAACGACGCCCGGATCATCAACACCACGTCGCCGTCGGGCATCTACGGCAACGTCGGGCAGACCAACTACGGGGCGGCCAAGGCGGGCATCGCCTCGATGACCATCATCGCCTCGATGGAGCTCGGGCGCTACGGGGTCACCGTCAACGCCATCGCCCCGGCCGCCCTGACCCGCATGACCGAAAACCTGGGCTTCGGCGAGCAGGCGCGGAACGTCAAGCCGGACGAATTCGATCGCAACGATCCCGACAACATCGCGCCGGTGGTGGTGTGGCTGGCCGGCCCGGCCGCCAGTGGCATCACCGGCCGGGTGTTCACCGTCCACGGGGGCCACGTGAGCGTGGACGAGGGATGGGTCGAGGGCCCGTCGGCCGACAAGGAGGGCCGCTGGGAGACCGAGGAGCTGGGCGAGGTGATCCCCGGCCTGGTGGCTGAGGCCGCCCCCAACGCCAACATGTTCGGCCGGCGGGGGTAGTGACGACGCCCGGCCCGGCCATCGTCGACCCGGAGGGGGCGGGCTTCGATCCGTACCGTCTCGAGCGGCTGACGGAGCACTTCGAGAGCCGCTACGTGTCCTCGGGCAAGATCGCCGGGTGTCAGATGGCCGTGGCCCGGTGGGGGAAGACCGCCTACTGGCGGTCACTCGGGCTGATGGACGTGGAGCGGGCCAAGCCGGTCGAGGACGACACCGTCTGGCGGATCTACTCGATGACCAAGCCGATCACCTCGGTCGCCCTCATGCAGCTCTACGAGCAGGGATGCTTCCAGCTCAGCGATCCGCTGCACCGGTACATTCCCGAGTGGCGCGGCCTGTCGGTGGGCGAGCTCGACCCGGACGGGTCGGTCCGTACCGTCGATCCCGTCCGGCCCCCTTCGGTCCGCGACGCCCTCACCCATATGACCGGCCTGGCCGGCGGGGTCTCGCCTGGCCACCCCATCGACACCCGGTTCGCCGAGGAGCTGCGGGCCTCCCGGCACGGCATGACCCTCGAGGGGATCTGCTCGCTGCTGGCCGGCTACCCGCTCAAGTTCCAGCCGGGCACACGTTGGAACTACGGGCTCTCGACCGACGTCTGCGCCCGCCTGGTCGAGATCTTCTCGGGCCGGCGCTTCGACGAGTATCTCCGGGCCCACATCTTCGAGCCGCTCGGCATGGTGGACACCGGCCACGTCGTGCCCGACGGGTCGGCGTCGCGCCTGGCCGCGTGCTACGCCTACCGGCGGGGTGGGCGACCGGAGCTCGTCGACGACCCCGAGCACAGCCCCTACCGGCGGCCGCGCTCGTTCCTGTCGGGGGCTTCCGGGCTGGTCTCGACCACCGCCGACTACCTCCGCTTCTGCCAGATGCTCGTCAACCGGGGTCACCTCGACGGGCACCGGATCATCGGGCGCAAGACGCTCGAGCTGATGGCCACCAACCATCTGCCGGACGACGGCGAGCTGGGCCGGCTGGCCACCGGCGGGTTCGGGGAGGCCGAGTTCCCCGGTGTGGGCTTCGGGATCGGCTTCGGCGTCGGTCGGGGGCCGGGCTCAACGGCCTCGGCCGGCTCGGTGGGCGAGTTCTACTGGGGCGGGGCGGCGAGCACCGCCTTCTGGGTCGACCCGGTCGAGGACCTCACCGTGGTCTTCATGACCCAATTGCTCCCGTCGGCCACCTATCCGTTCCGATCCCAGCTCCGCGCCCTCGTGTACCAGGCCCTGGCCGACTGAAGGCTCCGGACGGGCTCGGGCCGGCGGACCGGGGCTCGTCCCCCAGGGTCAGCCCGTCACGTCCCGCTCGAGCGGGTTCAGGTCGGCGTGATCTCGGCTTGGATCCGCCGCATGGCCCGGAGCCACCGTTCTCGGTCGCCGGCCCGCCGTTGCTCGAACGTGGCCACCTCGGGGTGGGGCAGGATCAAGAAGCGCTCGTCGGCCAGCCCCTCCACGACGACCGAGGCCACCTCTTCGGGCATGAGCATGCCGTTGCGGCCGGCGGTGGCCGACAGCAGCGGGTCCGCCTCCTCGGTGGGGGCGCCCGTCATGCCGGTCCAGACCCCTTGCGGGCACAGGCACGAGACCTTGATCCCGTCGGCGGCGTGGGTGATGGAGAGCCACTCGGCCAGAGCGACGACGGCGTGCTTGGTCACGCTGTAGGGGGCGGATCCGAGCTGGGTCAACAGGCCGGCGGCCGAGGCGGTGTGGAGCAGGTAGCCCTCGCCGCGCTCGACCATGCTCGGGAGCACCGCTCGGGCCGCGTACACGTGGCTCAGCACGTTGACCCGCCACATCCGCTCCCAGTCGGCATCGGGTGCCTCGACGCCGCCGCCGACGAGGATCCCGGCGTTGGCGCAGAAGAGGTCGATCGGGCCGAAGGCCTTCTCGGTCTGCCGGACCAGGGCGGCCACTTGCGTCTCGTCGGCCACGTCCACCGCCACGGCCAAGGCCGAACCGCCACCGCCGTCGAGCTCTTGGGCCACCACGTCGGCACCGGCCCCGTCGACATCGGCCACCGCGATGCCGCCCGCCCCGTGGTGGGCGAACCTCCGGCACAGGGCCCGGCCGATTCCGCCGGCGCCACCGGTCACGACGATCACCCGGCCGGCGAGGTCCATCGGGCCCGGCTCAGCCGTGGCCGCGGCGCCGCAGCATCATCTCCGAGTACTGGACGAGCTCCGGGTCGGCCGCCATGGCCTCGGCGAACTTCTTGCGGGCCTGTTCCCGCTTGGCCGGCAGATAGTCGGTCGGCCATGGTCCTTCGTGGGGCTGGTACTCCTTCAGCACGTTGCGGGCCACGGTCACCTTGTGCACCTCGTCCACACCGTCCATGACGCTCATGGTCGGGGACGCCGCCCACATGGCCTGGAGCGGGGTGAGATCGGTCACCCCGAGCGAGCCGAGGATGTGGATGGCCCGGTAGCTGACCTCCCGGAGCACCTTGGCCGCCGTGTACTTGCAGGCGGCGATCTGGGTGCGGGCTTCGGCCGTGCTGGAGTTGTCGATGGTCCAGGCCGTCCACAGGACCAGCAACCGGAGCATGTTGATCTCGGCGTAGGAGTCGGCGATGGCGCTCTGGACCATCTGGTGCTCGGCGATCACCTTGCCGTGCGACTCGCGGCTGAGGGCGCGCTCGCACATCATGTCGAAGGCCCGCTTGCACTGGGCGATGGCCCGCATTGAATGGTGGATCCGCCCGCCCCCGAGCCTCCGCTGGGCCAGCACCTTGGCGCCGTCCTCGGGACCGAGGAGGTGGTCGAGCGGGACCCGGACCTCGTTGTACCGGATGTGGTCGTGGGTGCGCGGGTAGTCCATGATCTCGACGCCGGGCGAATGCCGGGGCACCACGAACATGCCGTTCGTGCACATGACGATCAGGATGTCGGCGTGGCGGCCTCCGCTGGTGAACCACTTCTCACCGTTGATGACCCACTCCTCGCCGTCCCGCACGGCCGTCGTCTTGAACATGTTGGGGTCCGACCCGCCCTCCGGTTCGGTCATGGAGTACGCCGACCAGATCTCTTGGTTCATCAACGGGTACAGCCAGCGCTCCTTCTGCTCCTCGGTGCCGTAGGCGGCCAGGAGCTCCATGTTCCCGGTGTCGGGCGCCTGACAGCCGAAGATGGAGGGGGCCAGGCCGTACCGCCCGATGATCTCGTTGAGCAGGGCCAGCTTGACCTGTCCGAAACCGGGCCCTCCGAGCTCCTTGTCCAGGAAGATGGCCCACAGACCGTGCTCCTTCACCTGGTTCTGCAACGGTTCGACCAGGGCCCGCATCTTGGGATCGCGGATCCGCACGGCGTAGGGGAAGAGGAGCTCGAGGGGCTCGACCTCCTCGATGCAGAACTGCTCGACCCAGTCGAGCTGCTCCTGGAACTCGGGGTCCGTCGAGAACTCCCATGCCATCGCACGACCTCCCACGACTCGACGGCCCGGCCGGGGCCACCGTACCCCACCGGCTGCCCCCCGACTGCGGCCGGGACGGCCCCTCACTGCGGCCGGTGGTCCCGTGCCGTCGGGTCCATCGGCACCAGCGGTCAGGTCGTCAGGCCCGGGCCGTCCGGCCCGGGCTGGAGCACCCGGTCGCTCAGGTCGGCCACCGGTATGAGGCCGGCGGCGATGACGGCGCCGGCGACCACCACCGCGGCGATGCCGAAGTGCTGGCTGAGCGGTCCGGCGGTGATGGCACCGAGCGCGACGGTCCCACCGAACGACATGACCCACAGCGCCATGACCCGGCCGCGCACCGCATCGTCAAGGCGCCGTTGCATCACGGTGGCGAGCGAGGTCACCACCGCGAAGTAGAAGAAGCCCACGGCGAAGGCGATCGGGTAGCCGAGCCCGGCGCGGCGCAGGAGCCCGAGTACCGCCAGGGAGACGGCGAACCCGCCGAGTCCGTAGCGGACCACCGCTTCGAGCCGGTGACCGGCGAGAAACGTGCCGATGGAGAGCGCACCGACGACGGCGCCCGCCCCGAAGCAGGCATACAGCAGCCCATAGGCGACGCTCTCCTCGTTGATGGCGAGGTCGTTGTGGGCCAGGACCGGCATGAGCACGGCGATCGGGAGGCAGAAGAAGGAGAACAGCACCATGGTGAGGAGGCAACGCCCGACCACCCGGTCGTGCCGGGCCACGGCAAAGCCGTCGAGGAGGCGGCGCCACCCGGCTCCGGTCATCCGGCGCACGGCGGGCAGTCGCACGGCGGACAGCACGAAGATGAGCACCACGTAGGAGGCGGCATTGGTGACGAAGGCCCAGGCTGCGCCCACCTGGGCATAGATGACACCGCCGATGGCCGGTCCGATGACCCGGGACAGGTTCATGTTGGCCGAATTCAGCGACACCGCGCCGGCGAGCTCGCTCGGGCCGACCAGGCTCGGGATCACCGCCGAAAAGGTGGGGGCGTAGAAAGCCTGGCCGATGCCGATGGCCAGGACGGCGGCGAACAGGGCCCCGACCCGGGGGTGCGGCCCGTGGGCGAGCCAGGCGACCGCCAGGGAGGCGGCGCACTGCTCCACGGTGACGATCAGGAGTACGGTGCGCCGATCGAAACGGTCGGCGGCCATGCCGCCGACCGGCGCCAGGACGAACAACGGCCCCAACTGGGCGAGGGTCATGAGCCCGACGTCGGTGGAGGAGCGGGTCAGGTGGAAGACGAAGGCGGCGAGCACCACCGTCTGCATCCAGTTCCCGATGTTGGAGACGAGGGCGGCCAGGTAGACGCGCCGGAAGACGGGATAGCGGAGGGCGGCCCGGGCCCCGCCGGACTCGAGGGGCCGATCGCCCTCGAGCAGCGCATCCTCGACGTCGTCGACGCCGGGGCCCGCCGGGGCCGGATCCGGTGGCCGCGGTGGGTCGGTCAAGGGGTCCAAATCTAGACCGACGCCAGGTGGTGCGGCCTGGCCGGCGCAGTTTCAGGCCGGAGCAATTCCGGGCCGGCGGCCAGGACAGCCGGTCAGGCGGCTCCGGGATCGCGTCGGTCGATCGCCGACCAGAAGGCCCGGAGCTCCTCGGTGAAGTCCGGACGCTCCAGCGGGAAGAAGAGCTTCGCTTCGGGGAGCTCGACGCACCGGACCGTGCCGGGGATGGTCTCGGCCAGCCAGTGGGCCCAAGCCACGTCGAAGAAGTCGTCCGCCGTGCCCCATACGATCAGCGTCGGGCGGTCGAACCGGGCCAGATCGTCACGGACGGCCACCGTCACCGCACTGTCCATCCCGGCCACGTAGGCCTGCAGGGCCTCGGCGGTGGGCTGGTCGGCGAAGGGGGCGAAGAACGACGCCACCGACTCGTCGGGGAGGGCGGCCGGGTCCTCGAGTCCCGAGGCGAGTGCCCCCCGCCCTGCCTCGGGATCGGCGGCCAAGGTTTGGACCGCCTCGACCAGGGCGCCGGCCCGGGCCAGGTCGACGATGGGCCGGAAGGCCTCGGGCGGCCAGTTGTCGTGGGCGTCGCAATTGGTCAGGACCAGGCTGTGGACCCGGTCCGGGTGGCGGGCGGCGACCAACTGGGCGATGGCGCCACCGCTGTCGTTGCCCACCAGGTCGACACGGTCGATGCTCAGCCCGTCGAGGAATTCGACGACCATGGCGACCTGGGCGTCGATGGTCATCCGGTCGGGCCCGGGGTTGTCGCTCCCGCCGTGGGCGAGCAGGTCGACGGCCAGGCACCGGCGGAGGTCGCCGAGCTCCTCGAGCTGGCGGTGCCACAGGTCGGCGTTGAGGAAGACCCCGTGGACGAAGAGGGCGGGTTGGCCCTCGCCGGCTTCGAGGTAGCTGACCTGGCCGAATCCAGTCTCGACGGTCTGCCGCGGCCGGATGTCGGCGGAACGGACGGTGCGTGAGGTACTTACAGTTGGTCGTATACTCATAGTATGTGACTGTAAGATCGTCGGTCGTGGATGTCAAGAGCCGGCGCGAGGAATACGCGGAAACCACCCGGGCGGCCATCCTCGAGGCCGCCATGGAGCGGTTCACCTCCGACGGCTTTGCTGCAACCACGGTCGATGCCGTGGCCGAAGCGGCCCGGGTGACCAAAGGGGCGGTGTACCACCACTTCAAGGACAAGGCGGAGCTGCTGGAGGCCGCCTTCGTCCAGCTGGAGGAGGGACTGGTGGTCGCTGTGGTCGCTGCCGTCCACGGGGTCGACGATCCGTGGGAGGAGTTCTCCGCCGGGGTCGACGCCTTCCTCCGAGCCTGCTTCGAGCCGCGCTTCCGCCGCATCGCCCTCGAGGAGGCACCGGCTGCACTCGGGTGGGCCCGGTGGAAGGAGATCGAGGAGCGCTACTTCCTGGGCCTGATGGTCGCCTCGCTCGACGGCTTGGCCCAGGCCGGCCTCATCCGGATTCCCCCCGGCGACCTCCTGGCCCGGATGATGCTGGCCGCCCTCTCCGAAGCGGGCCTGGCGGTGGCGGTGGCCGACGATCCCGAGGCGGAGCGCGCCCGGGTCGGTGCGCTGGTCCTGCGGCTGGTCGCAGGCCTCCGGTGATCGGTTCCCGAGGGCTACGCTCCCACCCGCAAACGACCGACGATCTCCAGGAGCGGCATGAGCACCGAGGCGAACAAGGAACGCGTGCGGTCGTTCTGGCAGGCGCTCTATGCCCGCGACTGGGCGGTGATCGCCGGGTTCTTCGGCGACGACAGCCAGTACACCGACGTGCCCTCGCCGGCTGACGACGTGGCAAGGGGCGCCGACCAGATCGTCGCCCGGTTGCGGCTGGGGCTCGAGCGCATCTCGGCCTACGAGCACGACCTTCTTCTGGTGGTGGCCGAAGGGGACGCGGTGGTCACCGAGCACACCGAGACGTGGCACTGGCATACCGGTGAGCAGGTCGCGCTGCCGTTCGTCTCGGTCCAGGAGCTCCGCCGGGGGACCATCGTGCGGTGGTGGGACTACTGGGACATGCAGACCTTGATGAATGCGGCACCCGACTGGTGGATCGAGCACGTCGCCCAGGGCTACACCTGAGCTGACGCTTCCTCAGAGGACGACCACCGAGCGCAGCACCTCGCCACGCTCCATCCGGTGGAAGGCATCCTCGACGTCACCGAGGCCGATGGTCTCGGTGACGAACCGGTCGAGGTCGAGCCGCCCTTGGAGGTAGAGGTCGACCAGCGCGGGGAAGTCCCGTGAGGGCAGGCAGTCCCCGTACCAGCTGGGTCGGAGGCGGCCGCCACGGCCGAAGAAGTCGATCATGGGCAGGTCGATGCGCATCTCGGGGGTGGGCACGCCGACCTGGACCAGCGTGCCGGCCAGGTCGCGGGCGTAGAAGGCCTGCTCCATGACCCCGGGATGACCGACGGCCTCGATGCAGACGTCGGCCCCGTTCCCGCCGGTCAGCTCCCGTACCCGCGACACCACGTCCTCGGTCGAGGCATCGACGGTGTCGGTGGCCCCGAACTGTCTGGCCAGCTCGAGCTTTCGCGGGTCGAGGTCGACGGCGACGATCGTCGCCGCCCCATTGAGGCGGGCGCCGGCAATGGCGGCGCAGCCCACGCCCCCACAACCGAAGACCGCCACCGAGTCGCCGGTGGAGACCTCACCGGTGAACATGGCCGAGCCGAGCCCGGCCATCACCCCGCAGCCCAGCAGGCCGACCGCTTCGGGCCGGGCGGCCGGGTCGACCTTGGTGCACTGCCCGGCGGCAACCAGCGTCTTGTCGGCGAAGGCCCCGATGCCGAGTGCCGGCGACAATGGCGCGCCGTCGCCCAGCGTCATCTTCTGGCTGGCGTTGTGGGTGTTGAAGCAGTACTGCGGTCGACCGCGGCGACACGATCGGCACTCGCCGCAGACCGCCCTCCAGTTGAGCACGACGAAGTCGCCCGGCTCGACCGAGGTGACCCCGGAACCGACCGACTCGACCCTTCCGGCGGCCTCGTGCCCGAGCAGGAAGGGGAAGTCGTCGTTGATTCCGCCCTCCCGGTAGTGGAGGTCGGTATGACACACTCCGCAGGCCTGCACCGATACGACCGCCTCACCCGGCCCCGGGTCGGGCACCACGATGGTGACGAGGGACACGGGTTCACCCTTGCCCATGGCCACCACACCTCGGACCTCAGTTGCCATGTCCGCTCCTTGTCCGGCGTCCGGGCGTCCGGCGTCCGGTCGTTCGGCTTCGGCGCCAGTGTGTCATGGACGGGGACGGCCGTCCGGTGCCGGGCCGACGACCGGGACGGAGCCGCGGGCGGTCAGCGGGGACGGACGTGGGGGAGCACCCCTTGCTCGACGAGCGCGGTCCGGGCTTCCCCGGTCCCCCGCACCAGGGCACCGGCCAAGCCGACCGAGCGCGCCTCGTCCACGTTGGCCGCGTTGTCGTCCAGAAACAGGATGCGGTCGGGGGCAAGCCCGAGGACGGAGACGACGTGAGCGAAGATCTCCCGGTCCGGTTTGACCAGGTCGAGCCGGTGGGAGAGGAAGAGCTCCTCGAAGTGGGCGCCCAGCCCCCAGCGGGAGTCCAGCACAGCCCAGTGGAGCTCGTTGGTGTTGCTGAGGCACCCGACCCGGCAGTACCCGGCCACCTCCCTGACCAGGTCGAGGGCTCCGTCGAAGAGTCCTTCCGGCCAGCTCTGGAAGCGGTCCAGGAAGACCTCGGTCGGAACATCGAGCTCCCACTCATCGATCACCCCGGCGGCGAAGTCGTCGGGCGAGCACCGGCCGCGCTCGAAGCTGCGTACCCACGGGCAGCGCAGCCAGCGCCGCCAGAGCTCGTCCTCGTGTTCGATGCCGGAGAGCGCCTGCATCTGGGACACTCCCCCCAGCCGGACCAGCACGCCACCGAGGTCGAAGAGCACGATGTCGTACGCTCCCGAGGCCATCCTTCCGGGAACGCTACCGCCGGCCGCTCTCACCGTTTGCGGCCCGGGCGCCGGGTCGAGCGCGCCACCTAAGGTCGCAGCGGCGAACGCCTCGGCCTGGTGCCAACAGGCCGCCGACCGATTCGGGAGGACCAGATGGCCAAGGTGCTGTGCGTGCTCTACGAGGACCCGGTCGACGGGTACCCGACTGCGTACCCGAGGGACTCGATCCCCCAGCTCGACCGCTATCCCGGGGGGCAGACCCTGCCCACGCCCAGCGCGGTCGATTTCACGCCGGGGACATTGCTCGGCTCGGTCTCGGGCGAGCTGGGACTGCGCGCCTTCCTCGAAGGGCAGGGCCATACCCTGGTGGTGACCTCGGACAAGGAAGGTCCGCACTCGGTCTTCGAGCGCGAGCTGCCCGATGCCGACGTGGTCATCTCCCAACCGTTCTGGCCGGCGTACCTGACCGCCGAACGCCTGGCCAAGGCCGAGCGGCTCAAGCTGGCCGTCACGGCGGGGATCGGCTCGGACCACGTCGACCTCGACGCGGCCATCGCCCGGGGCGTCACCGTCGCCGAGGTCACCTATTCCAACAGCATCAGCGTGTCCGAACACGTGGTGATGATGATCCTCGGCCTGGTGCGCAACTACCTCCCGTCGCACGACTGGGTGGTCAAGGGCGGCTGGAACATCGCCGACTGCGCCAGCCGCTCCTACGACCTCGAGGGGATGGCGGTTGGCACGGTGGCCGCCGGCCGGATCGGCCTGGCCGTCCTCAAGAGGCTCAAGCCCTTCGACGTTCGCCTGCACTACACCGACCGGCACCGCCTCGCCCCCGAAGTCGAGCAGGAGCTGGGGCTCACCTTCCACCCCGACGCGGCATCGATGGTGCCCGGATGCGATGTGGTGACCATCAATGCCCCGCTTCATCCCGAAACCGAGCATCTCTTTGACGACGCCATGTTCGCCCGGATGAAGCGGGGCACCTACCTGGTCAACACGGCACGGGGCAAGATCTGCGATCGGGATGCGGTGGTGCGCGCCCTGGAGAGCGGCCAGCTGGCCGGCTACGCCGGGGACGTCTGGTTCCCCCAGCCTGCGCCGCCCGATCACCCCTGGCGGACCATGCCCCACGAGGGTATGACCCCGCATGTGTCGGGCACCTCGCTGTCGGCCCAGAGCCGGTATGCCGCCGGGACGCGGGAGATTCTCGAATGTTGGTTCGCCGGCCGGCCCATCCGCGAGGAGTACCTCATCGTGGACGGCGGGGGTCTGGCCGGGACCGGGGCCCATTCCTACAGCGCCGGTATACCCGATCGTTAGGTGGCCGGAGGCTCGGTACATCGTCGAGATGGCCACCTCTCGATGATGCTGGGCATCGGGCCCGGGATGGAGCACGTCCGGCCGCCCGACGGCTGGCGCCGGATCACCTCCGAGTGGGTCGCGTCCGCCTGCATGGCACGCGTCATTCGACGGGCCGGCGGTGAACGGAGACGGCATAGGCGACTCCGGTGAACGGATCCCGCGACCAGGTCGCCCACCGCTCGACGGGCTCCAGACCCACCCGCCGGCAGTGGTCGTCGTAGGTGACCAGGGGGTAGCGGCCGTCCAGCTGGAAGCCGGCGACCAGAGCGCCGTCGGCGGCCATGTGCCGGGCGCAGCCCGCCACCAGTGCCGCCCGGGTGCCCTCGGCTGCGAACAGGGGTACGTTCCCCGCCATCAGCACGACGTCGAAGCGCCGTCCCAGGTCGAGCCGGCTCAGGTCGGCGCGCAGCCACTGCAGGTCGGGCGAGAGCCGCCGGGCGGTGGCGACCATGGACTCGTCCACGTCGACACCGACCACCTCGATGCCCCGACGGGCCAGCTCCCGGGCGACCCGGCCGGTCCCACACCCGGCATCGAGTACCGACACGGGGTCGAGGTCGGCCACGAATCCGGCCTCACCGTGGACGTCGACACCCGAGGCGGCCAGGGAGTCGAACCGTTGCTGGTAACGATCACCGTCCCAGCCCTCGGGCCCCTGGCCCTCGGGCCCGGCGCTCACCGGGCGTCGGCCCACAGTGTCGGCTGGGCCTCGTCGACTTCGTTCAGGGGGTGGTAGCCGGGCAGGCACGACATCGGCGTGTCGAGATACACCTTGGCCTCCGGCGGCTGGGCGAAGCGACCATGGCTCCACCGGATCTCGACGTGGCCGTCCACCGTCCGCATCGTCCCGTCCCGACGAGACCGGCACGTGGCGGCCCAGTCCACCCGGGGCTGGCCCGCGTCGGCGGGCACCATGGTGAATTCCTCGAGCTCGAATTCCTCCCGCCAGTCCCACGGGCTGGCGATGCGGAACCGGGCCGGGAGGCCGCTGCGGCGGTCGAGTCCGAGGACGAAGTAGGGCGCACTCCCGATCCTGACCAGTCGCCAGAGCATGGTCTCGAGGGGAGTGCCCGTTACGGCCAGCTGTTCGGCCCACCGTCTGGCCGAAGTGGCGCTCACCGTCTCGCAGAGCCGGGCGTAGGCCGCTCGGGACCGGCCGTCGGGATAGGTCCGGGTTCCGGACAGGGCGGAACGGAGCGCGGCCAGCTCCTCCTTGTCGCAGTGCCACGGCTCGGTCGGCATCGCCGACAGTCCGGTGACGTCGATGCAGGCCCGGTAGAGCTCGAGGAACTCCGCACCGGCCACCGCGGCGTACCAGTCGCTGCGATCCCAGGTGCCGGTGGTGGCCAACAGCCCGTCGAACAGCCGACCGGGGGAGACGTTGGCCAGGATGTCCGACTCGTACTTGCAGCTGACCAGGTAGACGTGGTCGATCCGGAGGTCGATGGGGGCCACCTCGTCGCCGGGAGGTCGACGTCCGCCTGTCCACTCGATCGTGCGCGGGACCCGGCCGCGCAGGCCGTCCGGGGCCTCCAGCAGCGCCCGCCCGTTGGCGAACGACCGACTCAGCTCCGTGGCGAACCGACCACTGGCTCGGAGCGCGCCGAGGCGGTCCCACAACTGTCCGTCGATGCGCAGCTGCTCCGGGCGGGCTGCCACCGCGGTCGCCGGATCGGGATAGGGGAGCGTGCCGAGCGCCGTGCCGAGCTCGGTGACCATGGTGCGGTCATCGGGCATCTGGTCCCTCGGCGTCCGGTCCGGCGGTCAGCGCTTGCGGCGCTTGCCCCGGCCGTAGGCGCGGAGTCGTGCCTTGGAGTCGGGGTCGAGGAGTTCGAGCACGTCGTGGACCGGGCCGCCCAGCACCCCGCCGAGCGCCTTGGCCCCGGCCGATCCGTCCGCCGGGACGTCGGTGGTCAGGATGATGAGGGGGCCGAGGTCATCCCGGCCCCCCTGCGTGCGGGCCTCGTGCAGCACACTCGCCTTGCCCAGCGCCCGCCACAGCACCTCCGGGCGGCGGAGGCCGGGGCGGGTGACCGAAAAGCCACCGGCCAGCTCGAAGAGCCAGAGGCCGCCACCGGCGTCACGGGCCCGGAGGTCGACCACGATCCCGAGGTCCCCGTAGGTCACATCGCGCCCGATGTGCTCGAACCCGCACTCCTCCAGAGCTCGGCGGGCCAGCTCGGCCGCCTTCTGACCGCGGGCCACATCGCGCTCGAAGGTGTCGCCGTCGCCGATCTCGCTTCGGCGGGGTGCCACCGTGATCCGGTGCACGGGCGCCGGGCGCGGTAGGGCGGCCCGCTCGGCGGCGATCCTTCGCTCGGCCAAGGCCACGTAGGCATCGTCGGTGTCGAACCCCACGTAGTGGCGCTCGGTCCGGATCGATGCCAAGGCGGTCGACCCCGACCCCATGAAGGGATCGAGGACCAGATCACCGCGGTAGGTGTAGAGCTCGATGAGCCGGCGGGGCAGCTCGACCGGGAACGGCGCCGGGTGCCCGACCCGGGTTGCCGATTCAGAAGGGATGTCCCAGACGTCGATGGTGGCGTCGATGAACTCGTCCATGGACATGGTTCCCTCGCTGGGGAGCCCGGCCGTCGATCGCTCGCCGGGGCTGAGGGCACGATCGAACCGACCCTTCGAAGCCACCACGATCCGCTCGGACACGTCGCGCAGGACCGGGTTGCCCGGTCGTTGGTAGGTGCCCCAGGCACACGACCCGCCTGCCGCGTGGCTCTTCCTCCAGATCACCTCTCCACGGAGGAGGTAGCCGAGGCTCTCGAGCAGATCGATCACGTCCCGGGACAGCGACCGATAGGGCTTTCGCCCCAGATTGGCGACGTTCACGGCGATCCGCCCGCCCGGTTCGAGCTTGTCGAAGCACTGGCCGAACACATCGTGGAGCATCCGGAGGTACGCCTCGTAGTCGGCGGGGACGTGACCTGCGCCGAGGACCGCCTCGTACTCCTTGCCGGCGAAATAGGGAGGCGAGGTCACCACCAGGGCCACCGACCCGTTGGCCACGTCCCCGAAGCGGTCCATGTCCCGGGCGTCACCGACCCAGATGGCATCGTGCGCGGCGTGAGGGGAGACGTCGTCGTCGTCGGAGACCCGAGGCGCAGTGAAGCGGGCGTAGAAGGGAGAGGAGTCGTGCGCCTCACGCCGCCCGACCCCGAACGACGAGGTCGACGTGGGCCGGCGCCGGCCCCCGGTCCGCAGCGGTTCGACCGTGCTCATCGCGGGCCCGCCCGGGCCGGCCGGCCCGACCAGCAGGGCTTGGCCAGCAGGGATCCGGGCATGGAGGTGATCATAGGAAGATGGTGTGACGCCGGCGGGGCCATCGGAGGCGAGGCTACTGGGACGCCCGCCGCCGCTTCCGGATGGCGTGGCGCCCCTGATCAGCCGCCGGCCAGGTGCTCGCTGATGGATTCCCCCACCAGCACACAGCGGGACGGAGAGACGCAGCTGACGGCGGTGAGGGGTTGCGGAGCCCCCACCTCGGACGCCCCCTTCCACGGCCTTCCGGCCGGTCCGGTCAGGAGCAGCGATCCGGCCCGGGCCGATGTCGACACCGTGCTCCCGACCATGACGCACATGTCGATGCCGGTGCAGGACACTCCGGCCAGCGACGCGGTCGTGGCCGGCACCGGACGGCTCGACCATGCCGTCCCGCCGTCAGCGGTGGTGAGCAGCACGCCGTGACCGGTGCGCGTGGCGTTGAGGGTGTTGGAGGTCGTCCCCACCACGACGCAGTTCGCCCCGGCCACGCCAGGTGCCGGCGCCGGATTGCCCGAAGCCCGGCCGGGGGTCGGGCCCGTCGAGCCGGTCGACGACGCGCCCGCCTGGGTCGCCGTCGTGCTGGGCTGGGTCGTGGCCGAGAAGGGGAGCGCATTGTTCCCGCTGCCTGAGCCGGCGCAGGAGACGCCGTTGAGGTAGCCGATGGGGCCCGGTGTGGTCAGTGCCTCCCACACGGACCCATCGTCAGTGGTCAGCACCACCACTCCGGCGACGTGGTCGGGATCGGGGGTGCGGCGCGCCGTCACCCAGCAGTGGGCGTCGTCCGGGCACGACACGTCAGTGGCGGCGCTCACGCCCATCGGGAGCGCACCCCGCTCCACCCAGGTTGCCCCGGCCGAGGCCGCAGTCAGGGCCGCGGCGCCTCCGGCGACGTCCCCGACCGCGATGCACCGGCGGTCAGCCCGGCAGGAGACCGCCGTGATGTCGAGGAAACCGGGAGGGGTCGGCCGCGACTGCCAGGAGCGACCACCGTCGGTGGTGGCCAGGATGACTGCTTGCCCGTTGGACGACGAGGCTGCCTGCCCGACCGCCACGCACTGACGTTGGTCACTGCAGGAGATGGAGGAGAGGTAGCCGGCGGTCGGCGGAATCACCTGAGGGGACCAGGTGGCACCGCCGTCGACGGTGCTGATGATGGCCGCGCCGTTGGGCGCAGTGCCACTTCCGACGGTCGAGCCCACGGCCCAGCAGGAGGTCTCGGTCGGGCAGTCCACGGCCTGGAGTGAGTTGACCGGGGCGGGGAGGACGACGGTGGCCAGCGTGCCGCTCCAGGGAGAACCGGCCGCGATGGTGGACGCCGTCGTTCCCGCGGTCGGGGAGGACGTGCAGGCGCCGGCAGCAAGGGCGACCAGCGCGGCAACCGTGAGTGATCGCCCCTGCCATCGGCGCCACGATCCGGCCCTTCCCCGGATGGTGCCAAGCCTCGGGAATGGGGGGGACGTTCCGGGCCGGCCACTGCCGGCACCAGGGGGGAGACGATGGGGTTCCACGGTTCCGGCCGGCAGGGTCAGCGGACCTTGATGACATCGGTATGGGCCACTTTGTCGTGGAAGCCGTGGCGGCGGTCGTCCCACAATGGCGAGAGGCCGGCTAGGAGTGTCCAGGTCCCGGTGATGAAGTTGGTGAACGGGATCCATCCGATGGCCACGCCGGGATAGAGCACGAGAATCCTCAGCGCGGCGCGTGGCGGTCCGATCGCGCCCCCGTTCACCTCGTCCCGCACGGCGATCCCGAGTGCCATCTGGCCGACCGTCTGGCCCTTCTCGCTCCCGTTGAGGGCGGCGAAGTACGCCACGCCGATGATGGCGAACGCGATGCCGGTGAGGATGACGCCGGGGAGCCAGGCGGTCGAGAGGAAGCTGTTCCCCGATGAGCCGACGATGAGGGCCGTGATCACGATCCGGGGGATCGCCAGGATGAAGCCGTCGATGATGAAGGCGACCAGGCGTTGCCACCACTCGGCCAGGGGCCGACCGAACCGGTCGACCGGTACGAGGGCGTATCCATAGGGGACGTAGCCGTAGGGCGGTGGCTGGCCGTACAGCGGTGGCTGGCCGTACAGCGGTGCCTGACCGTAGGGCGGTGCCTGGCTATAGGGCGGTGGCTGACCGTACAGCGGTGCCGGGCCATAGGGCGGCGGCTGACCGTAGGGCGGAGCTGGGCTGGGTGGCGGAGCCGGTCCGTAGGGAGGCGGCGGAGGCATCGGCGGCGGGCTGCTCCCCGGTCCAACGACTGGTGGCGGGGGTGGGGGTGGGGGACGCGGCGTGCCTCCGGGCTGGGATTCGGCTCCCCTGCCTTCCGCCGGTGGTGGATGATCGCTCACGACGGACTGCTCATCTCCCCGCGGTGCACCACCGCCATGGGTGGATCCAGTTGGCCGCCGCGATCTTGCCACGTGCCTGCGCTGCTGGTCGGTGATGATCGCCGGTACCGACCACAGGCTGAGACGTTGCTCGGTCTACCGTAAGCCGGGTGCCATGGAGTTCTCACGGCCTCGACCGGATGCCCACCGGAGGACGACCGGCGACGTGAACGTCATCGACATCATCGTGCTGGTCGCGGTGATCCTCGCCGCCATCCAGGGCCTCCGCCTCGGGGCGGTCGTCCAATTGTTCTCGTTCGGCGGGTTCCTCGCCGGTCTCTGCCTCGGTGCCGTGTTGGCTTCCGTCACCGTCCGGTGGGTTCACACCCAGTCATCTCGCTCGGTGGTGGCGCTGGTGACCCTCCTCGGTGTGGCGGCAGTATGCGGTACGGCCGGCCGCATCGTGGGCAACCTGACCTTCAGCTGGATGCACCGGGGGATCATCGGGATGGTCGACTCGGCCCTCGGTCTCGTGGTGGCCGTGGTCGCGTCACTTCTGGTGGCGTGGCTCTTGGCCAATACCTTCGTCAACAGTTCCTCGCTCAGGCTGAATGCTTCGATCGACCAGTCGAGGATCATCCGGTCCCTCGACGCTGTACTTCCCGCGCCACCCTCGCTGTTCTCGAGGGTGCAGGCCTTCCTGTCGTCGGAGGGCTTCCCGCCGGTGTTCGCGGGCCTGGCTCCCGCCTCGGCGGGTCCCGTGAACCTCCCCGGCTCCGCCCAGCTCCAGCAGGCGGTCGCCCGCGATGGTGCATCGACGGTCAAGATCGTCGGCGAGGGCTGCGGACAGACCCAAGAGGGCTCCGGGTTCGTCGTCGCGCCCGGCGTCGTGGTGACCAATGCCCATGTCGTGGCCGGTATCGACCGTCCGATGGTTCAGGACGTGAACGGGTACCACACGACGGTCGTGGAGCTGTTCGACCCGTCCTATGACCTGGCCGTGCTGCGGGTGGCCGGACTGTCCGAGCGCCCGCTGCCCCTCCAGCCCGGCACGGTCGCCCGTGGCGTCCAGGCTGCCGTGCTTGGCTACCCGGAGGGCGGGCCCTTCACCGCCGTGGCTGCCGGCGTGTTGGCCGAGTTCCAGGCCGAGGGTCGCGACATCTACGGACAGGGTCTGACCGTCCGCGACGTCTACGAGATCCAGGCCCTGGTCCGGCCGGGCAACTCGGGCGGTCCCCTGGTCGAGCCCAACGGCGACGTGATCGGGGTGGTGTTCTCCCGCTCCACCACCAACAACGACATCGGCTATGCGCTCACTTCGCCGGGGGTCCTGTCCCGGGCGCACCAGGCCGAGGCCGCCACCCGAGCGGTCGGCACCGGGCCGTGCGTCGCCGGATGAGCCGGCCACACCTCGGTGCGTCCCGACTAGACATGGGACCATGACGCTTCCCATCGAGGACTACGGCCTCATCGGGGACCTGCACACCGCGGCCCTCGTCGGCCGGGACTGCTCGATCGACTGGCTGTGCCTCCCCCGGTTCGATTCGGCAGCCTGTTTCGCCAAGCTTCTCGGGGACGATGACGACGGCTGCTGGAGGATCGCGCCGAGGGGATCGACCCAGGCCACCCATCGCCACTACCGGGGCGAGTCGCTGGTCCTCGAATCGGAGTTCGTAACCGACGAGGGCACCGTACGGGTCATCGACTGCATGCCGATTCGTCAGGAGCACCCCGAGGTCGTCCGTCTCGTGGAGGGCGTTCGCGGCCGGGTGACCATGGAGATGGATCTCACGATCCGGTTCGGCTATGGCCAGGTCGTGCCGTGGGTCCGGAACGTGGACGGCACGCTGCGTGCCATTGCCGGCCCGGACGGTCTCTCGCTGTGGACCCCGGCCCCTTGTTTCGGACGGGACTTTTCGACCGTGGCCGAGTTCACCGTGACCGAGGGTCAGCGGGTCCCCTTTTCGTTGACCTGGTTTCCGGCCAACGAGGAGGCTCCCCGACCGGTCGATGCCGGGTTCGCCATCGAGGACACCGAGCTCTGGTGGACGGAGTGGGCCTCACAGTGCACCTATCAGGGTGACTACCGCGACGCCGTGATTCGCTCGCTGATCACGCTCAAGGCGCTGACCTATGCGCCTACCGGGGGAATTGTGGCCGCCGCCACCACTTCTCTCCCGGAGACGTTGGGGGGAGGGAGGAACTGGGACTACCGGTTCTGTTGGCTCCGTGACGCGACCCTCACACTCGAGTCACTCATGCGTGGAGGGTTCTTCGAAGAGGCGATGGCCTGGCGCAACTGGCTCCTTCGGGCGAGCGCCGGAGATCCCTCCCAGCTGCAGATCATGTACGGAGTGGCGGGGGAGCGCCGCCTCGACGAGTGGGAGGTGGCCTGGCTCTCGGGTTACGAGAATTCGAGCCCGGTACGCATCGGTAACGCGGCGGCGGGCCAGTTCCAGTTGGACGTGTACGGCGAGGTCATGTCGGCACTCTACGAGTCGGCCCAACGGTGTGAGACGGGTGACGGCTCGTGGGAGTTCCAGTTGGCGCTGATGGATTTCCTCGAGGAAGGGTGGCGGGAGCCGGACGACGGGATCTGGGAGGTGCGCGGGCCACGGCGCCACTTCACCCACTCGAAAGTGATGGCCTGGGTGGCCTTCGACCGCGCCATCAAGACGGCAGAGGAGTTCGGCTTCGACGGACCGGTCGATCGATGGAAGGAGCTTCGCAAGGAGATCCACGATCAGGTCTGTGAGCTGGGGTTCAACACGGCCAAGGGGTCGTTCACCCAGTACTACGGATCGGACGATCTCGATGCGAGCCTCCTGATGATCCCCCTCTTCGGCTTTCTGCCTGCTCATGACCCGCGGATGCGCGGAACCATCGAAGCCATCGAGCGAGAGCTGATCGAGGGTGGCTTCGTGCTCCGTTACCGGACCAAGGACACGGGCGACGTGGATGGGCTGACCGGGCGGGAGGGAGCTTTTCTCGCCTGCTCCTTTTGGCTGGCCGACTGCCTCTGGCTGCTGGATCGCGGGCACGACGCCCAGCAACTGCTCGACCGGCTCATCTCGTTGCGCAACGACTTGGGCCTGCTTTCGGAAGAGTACGACGCGGTGGCGGGCCGACTGGTGGGCAACTTCCCCCAGGCCTTCTCCCATGTGTCCTTGGTCAACTCCGCCTCCAAGGTCGCCGGGGAGGAGAAACCCTCGTCCCGCCACGTCATGACCGGGCTTGCCCAGAGGGCGCTGGCCCACAATCGACGAACGGGAGCGGCCCTCCACGTCAGTACCCGAGGAACGCGATCTGCGCGGACGACGAAGGCGGCGTCCCCCAAGCCGACTACGGCGGACCGGACCGCGACCAAGCGGAATACGGCCACCCGGCCAACCCGTTCGACTGCCGGTTCAGCCGCAACCAGGGCCACCAAGGCATCGGCCCGAATTGCCGACAAAGCGCCGTTTGGTAAGGCGACCGACGGCAAAGCTCCGACCAGGAAAGCCACCAACAGGGTGACCGAGAAGGCCGGCAAGAAGGCCACCAACAGGGCCACCGACAAGGCCACCGACCGGGTCAAGTCCGCCAAAGCAGCAGGAAGAACCGCCAAAGTGTCGCGCAAGGGGGTGGCCCGAACGTCTGACATCACGAACTCCTCGGCCAAGGCCGCAGGGAAGGCGGGTGGGAAGAAGCGGACACCGGCCCGGAGCCGGACGACATAGCGGACGACGGGGAAGGGCAGGCGACGGTATGAGTGGCGATCATCACCACGGCCGGGCCGGGGGGCCGGCGAACGGTATCGGCACGGTCGTAGCCGACGGTGTCATCGAGCTCGACACGCTTCTCGGAGGGTGGGAACGAGTCACGGCCGGCTACCTGATCGAGGGCGAGGCACCAGTCCTCGTCGAGACCGGCAGCCAGAGCTCGGTCCCTGTGCTCTTGGACCAGCTGGCCAAGCTGGGCATGGGCGCTGACGATCTCGCCGGGGTGGTGGTCACCCATATCCATCTCGACCACGCCGGAGGGGTCGGGGATGTGGCCCGTGCCTTTCCCAATGCCACCGTTTACGTTCACCCAAAGGGGGCCCGGCACCTCGCCGATCCGACGCGGCTGGTCGACTCGGCGGCACGCGTCTACGGTCCTTTGCTCGATTCGCTCTACGGGCGTCTCGACCCGACACCGGTGGAGAGGATCCGCGTGTTGGAGGACGGGGAGACTATCCGCGTCGGTTCAGAACGATCGCTCGTTGCCGTGGACTCACCCGGTCACGCCAAGCACCACATGGCCCTGCACGACACCGTCACCGGGATCCTCTTCGCCGGAGACGCCGTCGGCGTCAAGCTGCCCGACGCGGGCGTGTTGCGGCCTTCGACGCCACCGCCCGACTTCGATCTTTCGGCCGCTATCCGTTCGCTCGGGCGCTTTGCCGACCGGAAGCCGACGCGCCTGGCACTGGCTCACTATGGCCTGCTCGACGACCCCATGGCGATCCTGGATGAGGCCGGTGAGACCCTCCGGAAGTGGGCCGACGTGGCGGAAGCCGCTTATCGGGACGGCCGCGACATTGCCGCGGCTCTGGCCCGGGAATTCGAGTCGGATCTGGATGGAGTGGCGGCCGAGAACCGCGAAAAACTCGATGTGATGAACGGCGTCCACTCCAACGCCGCCGGGCTCCAGCGGTGGTTGACGACGCGACCATCGGTGGGCGACCCCAACGCGGAGGGGTCCTGACCGATACCTCGGCCGGCGGAGCTGATCCGGCTGCGGGCTGATCACTTCTCCGTCACCGGTCGGACTTCGTCACTAAGAGTGGTGTCTTGACAGGTTCGAGCGGCTGGCCTTTCGCACTGGTTCCATCAGAACTAATGTCGAATTGCCTGGCCATTTGGAATCGTTCAACTAGGGTTCCGGATCGAGGGGGCGAGGACAGGGGGTTGCCATGAAACGCCGTTTCACTCGAGGGATTGCTGTCGGCGCGGCCGCCGTGGGGCTGATGGCGTCGTTCCTAGCGTTTGCTCCCACGGCCTATGCCGCCACAATTACATCGACTCCGACTTCCGCGGCGGTTTCCACCGCTCAGTCGGCAACATTCCAAGTCACACTGACACCGAGCGGAAACACTGGCCCCGTAACTTTTACCCAGACATTGGGTTCGCCACAGCTAGTCATCAGTTCTGCCGGGGTTATAACTACCCAAGGAACTCTGGCCGCAGCGACCTATCCAGTTGACCGCGAACATGTCTGACTTCGGCACGAACACGGGACTAGCAAGTTTTTCTCTGACGGTTACGGCGGGCACCATCACCCAGACCGCGACCTACCTCGGGATCGGTTGCAACCGGTGCTTCGGCGGGCTTCAGCGATCAGCTCACCACGTCAGGTGGCATCGGCTCGGTCCACTTCAGCCAGTCGACGGGCGCTCCGCAGCTCAGCGTTTCAGGTTCCGGACTAGTTACCACGAGTGGAACGTTGGCTTCGGGCACCTACACGGCAACCGGCACTACAAGTGACCCGTCCGGTGACGCAGGAACCTTCACCTTTACTCTCACCGTCACTACCGTCCCTGGGGCACCTACGAGCGTTACGGCCCAGGGCGAGTTCGACAGCGCCAAGGTGCGCTGGTCTCCACCGGCGTCTAATGGTTTGAGCCCGATTACGAACTACGTGGTCACCGCCTCTCCGGGCGGCTCCTCTGTGACTGTGGGCAACGTGACGACAGCAGTGGTTCCGGGCCTGAACAATGGGGTCTCGTACACCTTCCAGGTGGCGGCCATCAATGGCGTGGGCGAGGGTCCGAAATCAGCGCCGTCCAGCCCGGTCTCGCCGTTCGCGGCCGGGTACTGGCTGGTCGCTTCCGACGGCGGGATCTTCACCTTCGGCCCGAACCAGCCCTTCTTCGGTTCGACCGGTGGTACGCCCCTGAATCGACCAATTGTCGGCATGGCCGTGACTCCTGACGGGGGTGGGTACTGGCTGGTGGCCTCCGACGGCGGGATCTTCACCTTCGGTGATGCCGGCTTCTTCGGTTCGACCGGCGCCATGGTTCTCAACAAGCCGATCGTTGGCATGGCGACCACCTCCGATGGTCGTGGGTACTGGCTGGTCGCTTCCGACGGCGGGATCTTCGCTTTCGGTGACGCGAAGTTCCACGGATCGTTGGGTGGAAAGCCCTTGAACCAGCCGATCGTCGGCATGGCGGCGACGCCGCAGGGCAACGGCTACCGGTTGGTGGCCTCTGATGGCGGGATCTTCGACTTCGGGTCTGCGACGTTCTTCGGCTCGACCGGCGGCACGCCGCTCAACAAGCCGATCGTCGGGATGGCCAGCACCTCCAGTGGCAACGGCTACTGGCTGGTCGCTTCCGACGGCGGGATCTTCGCCTTCGGCGACGCACCGTTCCTCGGGTCGACCGGCGGCACACCGCTCAACAAGCCCATCGTCGGGATGTCCGTGACGCCGCGAAACACCGGCTATTGGCTGGTTGCTTCGGACGGCGGGATCTTCACCTTCGGTGCCACCTTCTACGGCTCGACCGGCGCCATGGTGCTCAACCAGCCGATCGTTGGGATGGGAGCGATGCCGGGCTGAGCCCGTGCCGGCCGAACCGATCTCGGCCGGCAGTCTCAGGCGCGAGCTCCGGGTTCGAGGGTCCTCATCGGCCCCGGTTAGCAGTGCGGCCCGGGCAAGCAGTGCGCCCCGGGGGACTCGAACCACCCAACCAACGGATTAAGAATCCGCTGCTCTGCCGTTGAGCTAGGGGCGCCAGGGAAGCATAAGGCACCGGCCTCGCCGGCGATCGGGCAGCGGTTCGTCGTGCCCGCCCAGCAGATGGTCGTACGGGATCGGTCGCCGTTCTGCGTTGCCAGGCCCCAGAGGGCCTTCGATGCGCCTGCCTAAGATGGCTGTCGAGAGCCTGCTCGACGAGGACCGGCCGCTCGGGACAACCCCAGGAAGAGGACGTGATCGTGACTGACGAGCCCCGCCCGGGGGACGCGGAGCAGGATGCCCGTGCCGAGGACGCGCTGGTGGCCGAACGTCGCAGGAAGCGGGATGCGCTCGCTGACCAGGGAATCGATCCCTATCCGTATCGCTTCGACCGGACGGCGTTGGCCGCCGAGCTCCGGCAACGCCATGGGGGCCTCGCCCCAGACGCCCGCACCGGCGAGATCGTTCGGGTGGCCGGCCGGCTGAAGACCATCAGGGGCCATGGCGCTCTCTCGTTCGCCACGCTGGAGGACGTGAGCGGGTCGGTGCAGCTGCTCATGCAGCAAGCGGCGCTCTCGGACCGGGCCAAGGCGGTGCTGGCCAATGCCGACTTGGGGGACTGGATCGGGGCCGAGGGCGAGGTGATGACCAGCCGGCGCGGCGAGCTTTCCGTCGGCGCCACGGAGCTCTGGCTTCTGTCCAAGGCCCTCCGGCCCCTACCCGACAAGTGGCATGGGCTGGCCGCCACCGATACCCGGTACCGCCAGCGTGAGGTGGACCTACTGGCCAACCCCGACAGCCGGCAGGTCTTCGACATCCGCATCCGGACGGTCGCCGCGCTGCGCCGACAGCTGGTGGACGAGGGGTTCGTCGAGGTGGAGACCCCGATGCTCCAGCCCCAGGCCGGCGGTGCCCTGGCCCGGCCCTTCGTGACGCATGCCAACGCCCTCGGCATCGATCTGCGATTGCGGATCGCTACCGAGCTCTACCTCAAGCGACTGGTCGTCGGGGGCTATGAGCGGGTCTTCGAGATCGGCCGCAACTTCCGCAACGAAGGCATCGACACGAGACACAGCCCCGAATTCACGACCCTCGAGGCCTACCAGGCGTTCGGGGATATGGCCGACGGGATGGAGCTGAGCCAGCGATTGATCGTCGGGGCGGCCCGGTCCGCTACCGATCGGCTCACGTTCACGGTTGGCGGTCGCAGCATCGACCTGACGCCGCCCTGGCCACGCCGCGCACTGCTGGACTGGCTGGAGGAGGCCCTGGGTCAGCGGCTGCACCCGAGCGATCCCGTGGAGGCGGTGCGGGCCGTGTGCCAGAAGCACTCGGTGGACTACCTGCCCGAATGGGGGTCCGGCAAGCTGATCTTCGAGCTCTACGACACGCTCCTGCTGCCCACCGTCGTCTCCCCGGTGTTCGTCTGCGGGTTCCCGGTCGAGGTCTCGCCCTTGGCTCGTCGCAGTCAGGCCGACTCGGAGCTGGTCGACCGATTCGAGCTGGCCATCGACGGCAAGGAGCTGACCAACGGCTACAGCGAGCTCAACATCCCCGAGGAGCAGCTGGCCCGTTTCCAACGAGAGGTGGACGCCGCGGCCCACGGTGACCTCGAAGCCCATCCGGCCGACCTCGCCTTCGTCCGTGCCCTGGAGTTCGGTCTGCCCCCCACCTCGGGGATCGGCATCGGCGTCGACCGTCTGGTGATGTTGTTGGCCGAGGTCGAAGCCATCCGCGACGTGATCCTCTTCCCGATTCTGCGTCCCGAGGCCGGCTGACGGGCTCACTGCTCGCGCCGGAGTGGGTCCTCCCCGGGTCGCGCTTCCCGCTGTCCTCAAGCCAGTGACATCCCCCGCTCGGCGAGTGCCTCGCCGATGATCCGGAGGGCCTTCGGCCCCATGCCGTGGAGGGCGGCCACCTCGGAGTGGGGCACGTCGGCGAGCTGTTCGATGGACGTGTAACCGGCTGCGACCAGTGCCCTCGTGGCCGGCGCGCTGATGCCAGCGGGGAAGTCGACGGGTTCAGTCATGATGGATTCGACGTCGGTGGGAAGCGGTTCTTATCGGCGCCAAGACTGGCCCGCGCCACCGGTCGCCACCGCATACCATCCTGAACAGGGAGAATATGGTCCTTCCCGACCCCACCGATCACTCGGCCGAGTTCGTGTCACGCCAGCCGGTCCCCGCTACTCGGTCGTCCGCCGCTTGAAGAAATACGAGGCGAGTGGGGCGGCGATGGCCAGGATCACGACGGACCAGATGAGGGAGGCCTCCACCGGGTGCTGCATGGGCCAAGCCGGAATGGCGCCGGACGGGTTGGGGTTGCCCCACAGGTTGCGGGCACCGGCGGTCACGGCGCTCACCGGGTTCCAGTCGGCGATGGCCTGCAGCCAACCGGGCATGTGCTGCGTGGGCACCAGCGCGTTGGAGACGAACGCCAACGGGAACAGCACGATGAATCCAAACGAGGCCGCCGACTCGGGGCTCTTGCTGTTCAGCCCCACACAGGCGGCGATCCACGACAAGGAGTAGGCGAAGAACAACACGAGGGCGAACCCCCCGATGACCGAGATGAAGTTGGCGTCCGCTCGCCAGCCGACGGCCAGACCGGTCAGGGCGACGATGACCGCGCACAGGCAGGACGTCATGAGGTCGGCGATGGAGCGGCCCACTAGGACGGCCGCTCGCCACATGGGAAGCGTGCGGAACCGGTCGATCATGCCCTCGTGCAGGTCGGTGCTGAGCCCGACGGCGGTGCCCATGGTGGAGGTGACGAGGTTCAGAGCGAGGAGGCCGGCCAGGACGAAGTCCTTGTAGCTGCCGCCATTCGGGATCGGGATGCCCCCGCCGAAGATGTAGATGAACAGCACCGTGAACAGGACGGGCTGGATGGTGACGTCGGAGAGCTGCATCGGCTCCCGCGAGATGTGCACCAGGTTGCGACGAGTCATCGCCCACGCGTCCCGGACCCGGCCCCAGACGGCGGCAGAGGGCCTCCGGTCGGCCGCCCGCCCGACGTGTGGTTGCACCAGGGTGGTGGTGGTCATGCGTCAGCTCGTTCGAGCTCGGGCCCGGGATCGAACACACCGCTCCCGTTGGCTGGGTTTGGCTCGTCGTCCTCGGCTTCGAGGTGTCCACCGGTGAGGGAGAAGAACACGTCGTCCAACGACGGCTGGCGAACCTCGATGTCGTCCACCAGTGCTCCGGCCTGGTCGAGCGCCCGTACCACCGAGGTGGCCAAGCCGCTGGCACTGTCCACGCCGGCACTCAGCCGGCGGCCGTCGTCGCTCACGTGGACCCGGCCCTGGACCAGGGGCTCGATGGCCGACACCGCATCCGCGTGGGGACCGGCCAGCGTGATCTCGAGGCGGGCGCTCCGGCTCGCCTCCTTCAGTTCCATCGGCGTGCCGTCGGCGATCACCACGCCGCGGTCGACCACGACGATCCGGTCGGCCAACGCATCGGCCTCCTCGAGGTACTGCGTGGTCAGCAGCACCGTGACGCCTTCACCGATCAGATCCTGGATGGCGCTCCACACCCGCTGGCGGCTTGCCGGGTCCAGCCCGGTCGTCGGTTCGTCCAGGAACAGCACCGGGGGTCGCGTCATCAAGCTCGCCGCCAGATCCAACCTCCGGCGCATGCCACCCGAATACCCCTTCACCACCCGGTCGGCGGCGTCGGTCAGCTCGAATTGGGCGAGCAACTCGGTGGCCCGAGCTCGGGACGCTGAGCGTCCCATGTCACTCAGCTCGCCCACCAAAACCAGGTTCTGGCGCCCGGTCAAGAGCCCGTCCAAGGTGGCATCCTGGGCGGCTACACCGATGTGGCGCCGAACGTCGGCCGGGTGCGACACCACGTCGATCCCTGCCACCGTCCCCCGGCCACGATCTGGTTGCGCCAAGGTCGTCAAGATGCGCACGGCGGTCGTCTTGCCGGCCCCGTTGGGCCCGAGCAGCCCGAGGATCGTTCCCGCCGGGACCGAGAAGTCCACGCCGTCCAAGGCGCGCGTCTCGCCGTAGTGCTTGGCCAGTCCCTCGGCCTCGATCATCAACTCACTGGCCATCGACCCTGCCTGCTTACCTGCCGGTTAGTAGATCACTTACTGGCCGCATGGTAAGGTGACGCCTGACCGGCTGTCAAGTGGGTAGATGCCGATCATTAGGACAGGGACCATGACACGAGCAGCCGCCGCACACCCCCATACCGCCGACCACCCCGACGCTCAGGACGGTGGGCGGGACGCCCGAACCGTCGAGCCCGGCGCGGCCGTCGCCGAACCGCCCGAAGCGGCCTCGACCCGGCAGCGCATCCTCGACGTGGCCCTCGACCTGTTCATCGAGAAAGGCTTCGACCGCACCTCGCTCCGAGAGATCGCCGAAAGGCTGAACGTCACCAAGGCGGCGCTCTACTACCACTTCGCCTCCAAGGACGACATTCTCATGGCGCTGCACATGCGCCTTCACGAAGTGGGCAAGGACGCCCTCACGCGGATGACCGATGAGCCCGTCAGCCTCGAGTTATGGGGTTCCCTGCTCGACGAGGTGCTGGGCCAGATACTGCCTCAGCGCAAGATCTTCCTCATGCACGAGCGCAACCAAGCCGCCCTGGAAAAGTTGCACACGCAAGAACACGACGCCGAACACGACGACATCCAGGACAAGTTCCGCCAGGTCCTGGCCGACCCGGCCGTCTCGCTGCGAGACCGGGTCAGGATGGCTTGTTCATTCGGAGCCGTGTTCGCCGGGCTCTTCATGGTCGGGGACGCGTTCCAGGGGACGAGTGACGACGAAATGGGCGAGCTCCTCCGTGCCGTCGTGCACGACGTCCTGTCGGGATGAGCCGTCGGAGCTCGTCGCTCCGACCGCGTCAGCCGCCAACCGGCTTTGGGCAGGTGGTCACGAAAGTACCGACCACCACGGCATGAGCGGAGGGAGTGGTGTGTGAATTCAGGACATAGGACACCTCCACTTCCGTGGATGTGTCAAGACATAGGAGACCGCTACTGAGGAGGGTCTCTTGTGGACATGGGCCGGTTTCTCATCGAGATGCACCTGCGAACGGGCAAACCGATCAAGGAGCTGGCCCGGACCCACGACGTGAATCCGAGCTGGCTCTTCAAGTTGCTTCGCCGCTACCGACGGGAGGGTCCCGCAGGGCTCGAGCCCCGAAGCCGGCGTCCCAAGTCCTCGCCGTCTCGGATCGCCGATCTCTACGAGGACGAGATCGTGGCCCTACGAAAGGAGCTGGCCGATGCCGGCTTCGACGCCGGGGCGGCCACCGTCCACTTCCACCTGAGCCAGCGACACCGCCAGGCACCCTCGGTCCCCACCATCTGGCGGGTACTCCGAGCCCGGGGCTTTGTCACCCCCCAGCCGAAGAAGCGGCCCAAGAGCTCCTACGCCCGTTTCGTGGCCGATCTGCCCAACGAGCGCTGGCAGGCCGACATGACCCATGTGCCGCTGCCCAACGGCGAGGTGTTCGAGGTCCTCAACATCATCGACGACCACTCGAGGGTGTGCGTGGCCTCCCGGGTCATGAAGGTGGTCACCGCCAACGACGTCGTCCGGGTCCTGCACAAATCGGCCGAGACCTGGGGCTATCCCGCCTCGTTCCTCACGGACAATGGGCTCATCTTCACGGCGCGAACCCGTTTCGGCGTCGAGGGCGCGGTCGAGCAAGAGCTCTTCGCACTCGGCATCACGGCCAAGCACTCACGTCCCTACCATCCCCAGACCTGTGGCAAGGTCGAACGATTCCACCAGACGCTCAAGAAGTTCGTGGGCGCCCAGAAGGACATCGAGACCAAGAAGCAACTTCAGCGCGCCATCGACCGCTTCGTCGTCTATTACAACGACGTCCGACCCCATCGAGGCGTGGGACGTCGGACCCCTCGATCGGTCTTCGATCGGCGCGAGAAGGCCCAGCCGACTGCATCGCTGGTCAAGATCGACGGTCGGCGCCTGCGGCTCGACAAAGTCGACTCGACTGGTTCGGTCACCCTGCGCCATCACGGTCGCCTCCACCACATCGGCATCGGTCGTGCCTATGCCGGTTGGCGGGTGGCCATGCTCATCGAGGGACTCGACATCGAAGTAGTCGGGCTGGATGGATCACCACTGCGGCGGCTCGTCCTGGACCCCACCAAGAACTATCAACGCATGCCTTGACGAAAAGTCCTGGTCTACGATGTCTTGACACACCGGTCTCCGATGTCTCGCGACATCACATGAGCGGAGGGAGTGGGATTCGAACCCACGGTGCCTTGACGACACAACGGTTTTCGAGACCGTCCGATTCGGCCACTCTCGCATCCCTCCGGCCGAGAGGCTAGCCGCCCGGCCGGCCGAGGTCGGATTGCCGGGGAGGTGACCGGACCGGGCCGATCGGATCGTGGCGTCAGTCGATCTGCCCTCCATCCAGATCCAATTCCGGCACGGGCCGGCGCCCGACCCTCACCGGGTGACGGGCCCGCGCCAGCATGGCGGTGTCCCCGCCGCTGTTGCCGTAGGCGTAGTCGAGCCGGAAGTCGTCCCCCAGGAGATCGGCCAGCAGTTCGACCTTGACCGGTCCCCGCACGTTCGGGCCCGACAGCCGGCCGGTGAGGCACCCCTGATCGTCGACCTCCCATCTGGTGGCGATCACCTCGTCGACGCCGAGTTGGCGGGCCACCGGCCTCACGTAGGCCTCGAAGGATGCGCTCACGACGACCACCCGGTGCCCGGCCGCTCGGTGCCGGCGCAGCCGGGCCGCGGTGTCGGCCCGGACCAGGGACCCAAAGACCACGCCGGCGGTGTAGCGCGCCGCGGCCTCCGCCTCCTCCCGGGTGAGGCCACCGAGAATGTCCTGGCTGATGAGCCGCTTGGCCCGGTCCCGAGCCGGTCCGCCTTGGAGGGCGACGAGCAGCTGGGGGCTGCGGCGGGCGAACACCCGGGCAACGGCGGGCCGGCTGCGGACGGCGGTGAGGAAGAGCAGCATCGTGTCCCGCCGGGTGATCGTGCCGTCGAAGTCGAACGCGGCGATCGGCCGACCATCCCCGGGCCCGCGGCCGTCGGATGGCGTTGACACCCCGGGGCTCACCGGCCTGCCACTGCCTGCCCAGGGACCCCCGGAGCCGGCCGCAGGGCAGCGCTCAAGGCGCCGTCCCTTTCTGCCGATGAACGGGGCACGGGAGGCGAACGTCGACGATCGGGGGCCGACATGGGATCAACCAGAGGACCGGAGCGGAGCGGGCACGGCAAAGCCACCGGACTCCGAGGGGCGATTCCGCGCCGGGGCATGACACGAAATGTTAAGGGAGACGACACCCCGATGTTTCCTGAGGGTAAGACTGCAAACGGATACCCGCCTAACGGCTGCCGCCTTGTTACGCAAGAATTTACTTTTGTCGCAGGTAAATCCAGGGATGGAAATAGTAAACTGAGCTTTGTGACTCGGCGAGTCCAGAGTTTCATTTGCCGGCACACTTCCCACGACTGGTTCGCCCTTGCATACCCCCCGGCTCGTCGCTGGGAATGCCTCCGCTGCGGCGTGATCGTGGAGGAGGCTTCCACGGTCGTTCCGGCCCCTCGTCCGGCGCCTCGCGTCGGGACCAATCGGACGGACCGGCCGACCGGAAACTGACCTCGCCGCCGCGAGCGTTCGCGCCAGCGCTGCGGACACCTCCCACGCGACCCCTGCGCGAGGGGCTGACATGGGGTTTTTCAACCAATATTCGGCCACTTCTCGTGGCCGTTCCGCTGCGTTCCGTCCCATCGGCGTTAACCAAGGGATAACTCTGCGTTTAAAGCTTGTTTACCCGCGCGCTGCCCGTTACGGTGGCACGCAATGGGGCTCGATGGATGGGGAGGCGGAGGCCTGGGAAGGCCGCTGGGGCCGGGACGTCCCACCCCGACGAGGCCGTGCTCGCAGCGGAAACGGGTCGTTTCCAGAACGAGCGCAGTCGGTGGCGGGGTGGGCCGTGGAGCGCGCTCGTCCGGGCGCGGCTCGGCCGGGCGACTGCCCTCGGGTGCCAACGGGCATCATCCCATTGATCAAATCTGCCCATCCAAAGTGGGCAAATCAATCAGCGAACATAGAACTGCATTTTGTCGATGGGCCCCGGTGTATGCCCGGGCTCTTTGCCATGGAGATGCCGGTGGAGCCGGACTCATTGGGGGGTCATGGTGCAAACGATAGATATCAGCGTTGTGGTGCCGACCCGGAACGAGCGGGCCAACATCGGTCCCTTGATCGACCGGCTCAGTGCCGCCCTCCCGGAGGGAAGGTCCGAGCTGATCTTCGTCGACGACAGCACCGACGACACCCCTGAGGTTGCCGCGGCCGCAGGTCAGGGAGCCTCCCTGCCGGTGTTGGTCATGCACCGGGGTCCCGGCGAGCGTGTCGGTGGCCTCGGCGGAGCGGTGGTGGCCGGGATGCGGCTCGCCGAGGGCCGGATCGTGGTGGTGATGGACGGTGATCTCCAGCACCCGCCGGAATCCATCCCTGAGCTCATCCGCCCGATCGACCTGGATCAAGCCGATCTGGTGGTGGCCAGCCGCTACCGCGACAACGGCGCCGCCGACGGGCTGGCCAACCGCTCCCGGGCCGGTGTGTCACAGCTGGCCACCCGGGTCACCAAGGCCGCCTTCCCTCGTCGCCTGCGGGAGATCACCGACCCGATGAGCGGCTTCTTCGCCGTCAGGGCCTCGGCGTTGGACGTCGACGCCCTGCGACCACTGGGGTTCAAGATCCTGCTCGAGGCGGTGGCCCGGTGCCAGTTGCGGGTGGCCGAGATCGGATTCAGCTTCGCTCCCCGGTACTCGGGGGAGAGCAAGGCAAGCCTTCGCGAGGGGGTCCGTTTCGCCAACCACCTCACCCGCTTGCGGGTCGGGACGCTGGCCAGCGAGCGGCAGCTCCGAGCGGCCGGGTTCGCCGCGGTGGGGGCCACCGGGCTCGTCGTCAACACCATCGCCTTCTGGCTGCTCGTCCGTTTCGGGCACGTGCCGTACCTCTGGGCCGCCGTGCTGTCCACGCAGGTCTCGACCACCTGGAATTTCGCCGGCATGGAGCTGTTCGTCTTCTCCGACCGGAAGGCCGGCAGCCTGTGGGCGCGGTACTGGAGGTTCTGCGTCCTCAACAACACGGTGATGCTGGCGCGGCTGCCGTTCCTGGCGCTGTTGGTCAGCATCGTCCACGTGCCGCAGACCCTGGCCAATGTGATCACGCTCATCGCCGTGTTCGTGGTCCGCTTCGGAATCAGCGATCGTTTCATCTACGAGGGAGGGGCAAAAATGGCGGAAACAACCCGATCGACCCGGGAGGCCGGGCCGATCAGGATCACGGTCGACGATGCCGCCATCCGGCGGTCCGTCCCCAAGTCCAAGGTCGGAACCCCGTTCCGTCACCACTACGACTTGCACGGGATCGTGTCCATCGGGAGCGACGTGATCTTGCCCGAGCTGGCCTTCTTCCGGGTGAAGCGCGAGGCGGGAGACGACCGGCAGCCCGACATCGGCATCCGGGTCGGATCGGTCGGCCGGCCGAGGCTGCGTACCCGCATGCTCCGCTCGTCGGACGCCACCTCGATCCGGTGGGAAGAGCACTTCGGCCGGCTCTCGGCCAACTTCGCCATCGACTTCGGCGAGCACATCGCCATCACTTCGAGCCGGGCGCTCGCCCGGAGCCCCCACGTGCTCTATACGAACGTGGTCGAAGCCCTGCTCCGGTTCGTCTTCGTGGACCGGGGCTACATGTTGCTCCACGCGGCCTGCATGGACGTCGATGGGCGTGGGGTGATGTTGTCGGCCAAGACCGACACGGGCAAGACCGGCACGGTGCTCAAGCTCCTGCGGACCAGCCGGGGCCGCTTCCTGTCCGACGACATGACGATCGTCGACAGCTCGGGCGTCGCCCGCAGCTTCCCGAAGCCCTTGACCATCAGCGAGCACACTCTGCGGGCTGTCGATGCCGGGGACCTCAGCCGATCGGAATGGACGCGACTGCGGATCCAGAGCCGCCTGCACTCCAAGGAGGGCCGCGGGTTCGCCATGATGCTGGCCGAGCACAACCTGCCGATCATGACCGTCAACGGATGGACCCAGCGGGCCGTTCCCCCGCCGAAGTACCACGTCCAGCGGCTGGTGACCTGCGAGCTCACGCCGACCACGAGGATCGACCAGCTCTACATCATCGAGCGGGGCGTGCCCTGCCATGTCATGGTCCCCAAGGCCGAGGCCATGATCGAGCTGCTGGAGAACACCGAGGACGCCTATGGGTTCCCTCCGTACCGCTACCTGGCCGAGGCCCTCACCGTCGGTGGGTCCACCTACGATGAGCTCCGCGAGCAGGAACGTCTCATCCTGGTGAGCGCCATGGAGAGCGTGCGGATCCACCGGCTCGGCTCGGACGACTTCGACTGGGCCGACCGGATCGCCGCCGAGCTGGGAGATGGTGCGGTCCCGAACGACCCGTTCATCCATCGCTCGAACACCGCGTCGAACAGTCAGGACGTGTTCGTCACGGACCATCGCAACGTATCCGAGGTGGATCCCCCTGCCGGGCTCTGACGCCTGACGCACCCACCACATCTGGGAAGGCCGGTAAGTGACGCTGCTCAGCGACGAGACAGCGAGTCAGGGAGCACGTGAGCGCGCCGATCAACCGGCTGATGACGTGGACTCCCAAGATCCAGCGGTGGCGACACCGGCGAGGCCGTCGCGCCTGACGTCACTACTCGGAGGACCGATTCCGATCTCGGTCTGGCTCGGGCTGACGCTGCTGATCGGGCTGGTCCTCCGGCTGGTCAACCTCAACGCCATCGGCTTCAACAGCGACGAGGCGGTCTACGCCGGCCAGTCGGCCTCCCTTGCCGGGAACCCGCTCTTCGTCAACCAATTCCCGATCTTCCGGGCCCACCCGCTCTTGTTGCCCATGCTGATGTCGCCCCTGTTCAGCTCGGGGACGCCGGACCTGCGGGGCCGGGTCGTCGTGGCGTTCCTCGGGGTGGCCACCGTCGCCGCCGTGTTCCTGGTGGGCCGGGAGCTCTACGGGCCGAAGACCGCCGTGCTCGGCGCCCTCCTGCTGGCGGTCATGCCTTACCACCTGATCGTCACCCGCCAGCTGCTGCTGGACGGGCCGGCGGTCCTGTGCATCACGGTGGCGTTCTGGATGTTCGTCCGGTTCGTCAAGACGGAACGGCTCGAGTGGCTCGCCGCCGCCGCCGCCGCCCTTGGGCTCGCCATCCTGACCAAGGAGACCAGCGGGGTGATGCTCGGCACCATGGTGCTCTTCTTGTTGGTCAGCCCCCAGGTGCGCCGACCGGGACGGGCGGTGGCCCTGACCGTGGGCATCGCGGTGGGGATGGCCCTCGTCTTCCCACTGGCCCTCTCCCTCGCCGGACGAAGCTCGACCGGCCAGAACTACCTCACCTGGCAGCTGGCCCGGACGTCCAACCACGCCGGGACCTTCTACTTGACCGTCATCCCATCGGCCATCGGCTGGGCCGTGGTCGGTGCCGCGGCCGCCGCCCTCGTGTTCCGGATCAACCGCACGTGGCGCGAGCTTCTGCTCGTGCTGTGGATCGCCGTCCCCTTTGTCACCCTCGAGATCTACCCGCTGAAGGGCTACCAGTATCTGCTCCCCATCGCCCCGGCGCTGTGCATTTTGGCTGCTCGTGGCCTGGCCACCTGGCACCTTCCCGGGACGCTCAACCGCTTCACGACGACCATCGCCCGGCCCGCCGCCATCGCCATCGTGCTGGCCTCGCTGGTCCCCGGCATCGTCTCGACGGTGTTCCCCTCGGACACCGCCGCCGCCTTGGCCGGCCAGGGCGGGGTTCCCGGGGGACGCCCGGCGGGACAGTGGATCGGGGCCAACCTCGTGCCGGGGACCGAGCTCATGACCATCGGGCCGAGCATGGCCAACATCCTCGAGTACTACGGGCACCGCCCGGCTCAGGGTCTGTCGGTGAGCACCGACCCCCTGCACCGCAATCCTGCCTACACGCCCGTCTACAACCCGGACCGGAGCGTCCGTGACGGGCAATTCTCCTACCTGGTGTGGGACGCCTACTCGGCACTGCGGTCCCCGTCCACGGCGCGGCGGCTGGAGGTCCTGGTCACCCGCTACCACGGGGTGATCGTGCACACCGAGCGATTCGGCGGGCGCCCCGTGGTCATCGTCTACGAGGTCCATCCATGATGTGGCCTCGCCGAGCTCGCTCCTTCGGCCGTCGCCGGCAGGCCCTCGTGACACTGGCTGTCGCCGCGATGGTCGTCTGCGCCCAGGCCACCACGGCCGGCGCCGCGGCCCCACACCCCGCCGCCCATCACTCGACGGCCACCGCGCCTCCGGCCATCCAGCACGTGATCGTCGTCATGCAGAGCGGCCATTCCTTCGACAACTACTTCGGGACCCGCCCGGGCGTCGACGGCATTCCGGCCAAGGTCTGCCAGCGCGTGCAGGTGAACTCGACGAGCTGCGTGAAGCCCTATCACCTGAGCTCCGACCAGGCCCGGGCCGGTTTGACCGACACGCAGCGAGCGACCACCAACGCCATCGATCTAGGGCGGATGGACGGTTTCGTCAACGCCCAGCCGAATGCCACGATCGGTTCACTGGCCATGGGCTACTTCAACGGCGCCGACCTGCCCTACTACGGGAACCTCGCCGACCGCTTCACGTTGTTCGACCACTTCTTCGCCGCCTCTCAGGCGGGAGCCCTGCCCAACCGCCTCGATGCCGAAGCCGGCACGGCCGCCGGACTCACCTCCAATGCGCCCCCGATCGGGGGCATCTCGGTGCGGACCGTGTTCGACCAGTTGGATCAAACCCACCTGAGCTGGAAGTACTACGTGCAGGGCTATCCGTTCCCGCAGGTGACCGCCGGCGACCGGTCACGGGTGCCGCTGCTCGCCATGCCGGCCGTCACCGGCAACCCCGCCATGACCAGCCGGATCGTGGGCACGGGCCAGTACTTCACCGACCTCGCCGACGGGAAACTTCCGGCCGTCTCGTACGTAGCCGGGGGGAGCGGTGACTCGGAGCGCTCGCCCCAGAGCCCGGCCCAAGGTCAGGCCTTCGTCGAGTCACTGGTGAACGCCCTGATGCAAAGCTCGTCCTGGTCGCACACGGCACTGCTACTCACCTACGACGACTCGGGGGGATGGTACGACCACGCCGTGCCGCCCACTGTCGGGGGTCTGACCTTGGGTCTGCGGGTGCCGACCATCCTGGTGTCCCCGTACGCAAAAGCGGGGTACGTCGACAGCCACCAGTTGGACACCGCCTCGATCCCGGGCTTGATCGACCAGGTCTTCCACCTGTCGCCACTGACCCCGCAGATCGCCACTGCCGGGGACCTCATGACTGGGCTCGACCTGCATCAACAGCCCATCTCGCCGGCCATCCAATCGCACGTGGCCCTGGTCGGGGCGCGCCCGACGGTCTGGTTGATCTACCTGCTCTACCTCGGCGCGCTGGCCGGTGCCGCGCTGGTCATCGTCCTGGCCTTCCGGCGGACACGACCCGACCCCGAGCTCTCGCCGCCCGCCTCTGAGCTCTCGCCGCCCGGCCCCGACGCGCCCCCGGCGGTGCCGGCATGAAGGCCGCAGGGCTCCGCCGCTCGGTCGCGGGCGGCCTGCTGCTCCTGTTGGTCGTCGGCGCGGTCGTGGGCACCGCCCCGGCGGCCTCCGCCGCCCCGGCGCCGCGCACCGTGAAGGTCGAGGTGGTGCCCAACTACCCGGGCGTGCAGTTCACCCTGGACGGGATGAGTGAGGTGACCGGCGCCAACGGGGTGGCGGTGGTCAACGACCCGAACCTGTCGGCTGCGGAATCGGCCGTGTCTCTCCCGCAGCAGCAGCTCAGCCCCAATCTTCGGGTCCGTCTCGATCGCGTGGCCAGCGACCCGAACCACGGCGACTTCTCCCGGTTGCTGGTGGTCGAGCTGGATGCCGACCGCGCTGTGTCCATCCACCTCGTCACCCCGCAAGGGAAGCCGGTCCCGCAGAGCCAAGTGGACTCGGTGACGCTCAAGGACAGCGTCGGCCGGACGACCAAGCTCACCCGGTCCCAGCTGCGCGGGCCGGTATGGCTGTCGGCCAGCCGGCCATCCCCGGTGGCCCAGGGCGTGGCCGACCGCAACATCACCTACTCGATCGCGTCGGCCGTCGTCAGCGGCAGCAATGCGGTCAACAGCGGGCAGTTGCGATTCGACACCCGCCGCTCGTTGACCTGGAACGTGCCGGCGATCCTCCATTCGCTGACGATCGTCGGCAACGACCTGATGGCCGGGCGTCCGGCCGGCTCGTCGGTCCGGCTCACCTATCCCGACGGCGCGGTGCGGGTGGTTCCCTTCGGGCCTGGACACCGGGTCACCTTGACCGACCTTCCCCGTGGCAGCTACGGCGTGAAGGTGCAAGGCGGCTTGGTGCCGCTGGCGTCCACGGTGCGCCTGTCGAAGGACCAGACGGCCACCGAGATCGTCGTCACCGCCGGGAACGCGCTCGAGATCCTGGCCATCCTCATGGCCGTGGCCGCGGTGATCACGGCCGCCGGGGTCATCGGCCGCCGGCGGCGCCGTGCCGTGCAACACGCCGGTGGCCCGGACGCCACGGGCACTCCGGGCACCACGGGCACCACGGAGGACGAGATACCCGAGCCGACGGGAGGGGTGGGCGGTGCCGCGCTGGCGTAGACGGCAGAGCCTGGGCTGGGCGGGCCTCCTCGCCGTGCTGGCCCTCGTGGCGTCGGCCTGCGGCGGGGCGGAGGCGGGGCTTAACCCGACGAGCTCCACCGGCGCGACTCCGTCCGCCAGCTCGAGCACGAGCCAACCCGGCACTCCGACCCCTGCGGCCAACGCCACCGCCAACCACCGCATGTTCGCCTTCTACTACCTGTGGTGGGACACCCAGCACTGGCACTCACGCCTCGGCCCGAACTATCCCTACGGCGACAATCCGCTTCCTCTGCCGGCGACGCTCAGCGGTGACGGGTGCACGGTCACCAACAACTACCCCGGCAACCAGCTCACCGACGTGGCCTCCCCCCTGTGGACACAGGACGACCAGGCCCAGATCAGCTCGGACGTGGCTCTCGCCGCGCAGGCCGGGTTGGCCGGGTTCGCGGTGAGTTGGGCCGGCACCGGTCAGCCGGACCAGACCACGTCATCGTCGGCGTTCAATCGCCGTCTCGCCATGGTGGTGTCGGCGGTGCACCAGATCAACCAGACCGGTGTCCACTTCTCGCTGCGGATCGCCTACATCTCGTCGGCCGTCATCCGGACTGAGACCCAGATCAACAACGACTTGTCCTACCTGCAGGCGACCTACGGAAACGACGCGGCCTTCGACCACAGCAACTCGGGCCGGCCCACCCTGATCATGATGGGCAGCCGGAAGTACCCGCAGCCCGTGCTGGACGACTTCAGTGCCCGGTGGCGGTCCCACTTCTACCTGGTGGGCGACGAGAACTGGAACACCTGGAACAGCGCCAAGGCCGCCGACTTCGACGCCGACCAGTACTACTGGTCCAGCCAGAACCCGACGACCAACCAGGGATCCTTCAGCGACATCGCCCAGTTGGCCGCCGAGGTGCGTTCGACCCGCAACCCCGACGGCAGCGCCAAGCAGTTCTTCAGCCCGCTGGCCCCGGGGTATAACAAGGTGCTCGGCGGGGGATCGGGGTGTGTTCCCCGCGACGGGGGCCAGACCATGCGCCAGATCTACACCGGCAATGCCGCCGCCAACCCGGACGGGTGGATGGTGATCAGCTGGAACGAGATCGACGAGGGCACCTACATCGTCCCGCTCGAGCGCTACGGGCAGCAGAGCCTGGACACTCTGAGTACCATCATCCATGGGCCCCCGTCGGGCGGTGGCTCATGAAGACCGAGGCCTTGGTGGGCGTGACGGTCCTGGCCGTGGCCACCGCCGTCGCCATGGTGGCCTCAGGCGGGGCGAGCGCCACCCGCCTGCCGCTGCACCACGCTGCCATGGGAGTACACGGCTCGGCCCCGAGGGGGAGCGCCGGCACCGACCAATCGTACGGGGCTGCCGGAGCGGCCGGGCTTGCCGGGTCCGGTGTGCCCAGCGGGGCCGACCCGACTTCGACGGGCTCCAACGGGGGAGCCGACCAGGTTTTCGCCATCACCGCGCCGGCCGCCCTCACGGGGTGTACCGTGTCGGTGTCGAACCCCGCACCACTCCGGGGTCAGACGGCGGAGACGGCGACAGTGAGCACCACTACGGGAGCGGAAGTACGGCTCGAGGCGGACTATTTGAAGGCCCGAAGCGTCCATTCCGGCATCGCCGAAGGGACGGGCGCCGCCTACTTCACGCTGGCGATCACCCATGCCGAACCCGGCGTCACGGTCCGGGTGACGGCCACCGTCTCCCTCAGGGGCGTCAAGGACTCGTGCTCGACCTCGTTCACGCCCGTATATACCGCAGGGATCCTTCCCGCCACGGGGGGAGGGCAGTAGGGGTGCCAGATCGTCCCGTTTCCTCGGCCCTGCCGAACCAGCCAGGAGGTACGACATGCTCGACGACCTGATCGGTGGAAGCCGATGGCGACCGCTCGTAGCCGCCGTCGCGGTCATCGTCATCGCCACGACCATCTTCTTCAGCGTGGCGGGAGGGAGCAGCCCCTCGCGCCTCCCGGCGCCCCCGCACGTCGTGTCGGCGGCGCGGTCCAGCCAGCACACGTCCCAGACCACACAACCGGATACGTTCACGCCGCTCGAGTCCCCCACGCTCACAAGCTGCTCGGCATCGGTCTCGAACGCCGCGCCGGCGCAGGGTGCCACGGCCGAGACGATCTCCGTCACCGCCGTAGCCGGGGCTCAGGTGCGTGTGGAGGCTGATTACGCCAAGACCCACAGTGTGCACACCACCACGGCCGACGCCACGGGCAAGGCCAGCGTTTCTTTGCCCATCGACCACGCCTCACCCGGAGTCACCGTGCCGGTGAAGGTCACCGCCAGCCTGGCCCACACCAAGGTCACGTGCGGGTCGTCGTTCACCCCCGTGGGTACCCTTTTGGGTGCCCAAACCCCCCTTGCGCCGCTCACCCTCTTCCCCGCGGTGACCAAGTTGCTCCCAGGGGCTCCCACCTTGAAGCAGCTGCCGGCCCTACCCCCGCCGACGATCTCGACACCGACCCCGCCGCCGTCGAGTCCTCCTCCGATTTCGCCACCACCGCCACCACCGCCGCCGCCCACGACGACCACGACGGTGCCGCCCACCACGACGACCACCACAACGGTGCCGCCCACCACGACGACCACCACGACGGTGCCGCCCACCACGACGACCACCACAACGGTGCCGCCCACCACCACGACCACCACGACGGTGCCGCCGACCACGACCACCACGGTGCCGCCCACCACCACGACCACCACCCTGATCCTCGGGTTGTGAGCCGGCTTCGCCCGTCCGCATCCGCGGGCGGGTGAGGCCGGCGCCACCCCGGCGCTTCCGGCGCTTCCGGCCGTCCCGTCCCGACACGGGGAGGTCCACCGATCGGTCCGGCGGACAGTCGTCTGCAGTGTCTCGGTCGGGTTGTCTGTCGGCGACCTCGTTCAATCAGGTCAACCCGACCTCACGGCCATCGTCGACAAGACCCCCGTCTGAGCTAGCGCTGACATCGCTCAGGTGTGCGAGGTGGCAACTCGGCGGGCGCTCGTCGGTTCGGCCGGAACAACCGCGTCCGTCCATCGAGATGGCGACTTCTTTCATCGAGATGGCGACTTCTTTCGGAGCCTCTGCGATGTGCGGTCGACGATCAACGATCACTCCGACCAATCGAGCTCGGGACTGTGGCCCTCCCACAGACCCTTCAAGGCGACCACCGACACTCGATCTCCTCCCGTCCGATGCACGCCGGTGCGCGGCGGATGGCGCCCGTTCTTCACAGCTCAAACCAAGGAGAGCATCCCTTATGCTCTGGCCGGGCGCGAGTCACAAGACTCGGTGTCAGCCGGCCAGTAGCGGAACAGGTGGAGGAGAGTGTTGATGCAGCGACGCGCATGGGACGAAGCTGGACATCCCCCGGCGACCCGAACGGAGACCCGTCTCCGTTCGCAACGTTCGAGGCAGGCGACGATTGCCGTGCGGGGACTGCTCGCCGTCACCCTCGGGCTGATCGCATCGGTGGCCGTGGTCGGCCTCACGAAGCTCACGGTGGGCGCGGCAGCCGCTCCCCGGCTCGGGCCGCCGGTGACCGACTGCGCCGTGTACGCATCGTCATTCGGCCCCAACACGATCTCGGTCCAGTTCGGCTTCCATGCGACCGCGCAAACCTGGATCGTTCCGTCCAACGTCGTCCCCAACTCGGTCTGCATCGACGCCAGTGGTGCCCAAGGTGGCAGCGGCACGGGCGGGGTAGGGGGCACCGGCGGCACGGTCAATGAAGCCCTGGCCGTCAGTCCTGGTCAAACGCTCAGAGTCTCGGTCGGGCAGCTCGGCAGCAGTACCTCGACCGGAGGGCTCGGCGGCGGCGGCACCGGAGGCGCCGGGGCCGGAGGGGGCGGTGGTTCCACGCAGATTTTTGACGCCACGGGCTCGACGTTGCTGCTGGCCGCGGCCGGCGGCGGGGGCGGCGGGAGCGCCGGTACCGGGGGAGCCGGTGGCCAACTGGCCGGGAACACCGTCGGCGATGGCTTGCCGGGCACCGGCGTGAGTGGCGGCCAAGCGGGGACCTCCGGTGGGCCGGGCGCAGGTGGCGGCGCCGGCACTTCGGGCACCGGCCCGACCACGTCACTGAGCTCCATGGCGTCGGGCGGGAATGGTGACACCGGCGGTGGCGGTGGCGGTGGCGGTTACTTCGGCGGCGGTGGCGGTGGTGCTGGATCGGGTGGCGGCGGCGGCTCAGGCTTTGCCAACCCCGCCACGTCCCTCACCATGCCCTACTTCCAGGGGCACTGGACCGGCAACGGGAACGTCAAGATCTTCTACCAGAGCTCGGCGCCACCGCCGGTCACGCCGCCCCCGGGAGGCGTCACGACAGTGAACTCCTCGCCCAGCAACGGCTACTGGCTGGTGGCCACCGACGGGGGCATCTTCAGTTTCGGGAACGCGAACTTCCACGGCTCGCAGGGAGCCACCCGTCTGAACAAGCCCATCGTGGGCATGGCCGCGAACTCCACCGACGGCGGGTACTGGCTGGTCGCCTCGGACGGCGGCATCTTCACCCACGGCACCGCCAACTTCTTCGGTTCCACCGGCAGCCTCGCCCTCAACAAGCCGATCGTGGGCATGGCCGCGACCCCCGACGACGGTGGGTACTGGCTGGTGGCCAGCGATGGCGGCATCTTCAGCTTCGGGGACGCACAGTTCTACGGTTCCACCGGCAACCTCGTGCTCAACAAGCCGATCGTGGGCATGGCCACCACGGCCAGCGGGCACGGCTACTGGTTGGTCGCCTCCGACGGGGGTGTCTTCACCTTCGGCGACGCCGTGTTCAGCGGCTCCACCGGTGGGATGCATCTCAACAAGCCCATCGTCGGCATGGCTGCCGATCCGGCCGTGCCAGGCGCCTACTGGCTGGTCGCGGCGGACGGAGGGATCTTCTCCTTCGGTGGTGCGCCGTTCCTCGGATCCACCGGCAGCATCGCGCTGAACAAGCCGATCGTGGGTATGTCGGCCGCCCCGGATGGTGCGGGGTACCGGTTCGTCGCCTCGGACGGTGGGGTCTTCTGCTTCGGCAGCGCAGGCTTCTTCGGTTCCACCGGCAACATCGTGCTCAATCAGCCGGTCGTGGGAATGGCCAACACGCACACGTAGTCGTCGGTACAGGCCCGCCGGCCGGGCTGGTGACGGTCCGACCGGCAGCATGACAGAGGGAAGGCGCGATGACCCCGGTTAGTGCCGGCGCGTCTCGAAAAAGTGGCGCAACTGCTCGCTCACCTCAGCTGCCCTGACGCCGGACGTCACGCTGACCTCGTGGTTGAGCCTCGGATCGGCGCAGAGGTTGTAGAGGGACCCGCACGATCCCGCCTTGGGGTCGGCGGCACCGAAGACCAGGCGTCCGAGCCGAGCCGCAACGAGCCCACCGGCGCACATGGCGCAGGGCTCGAGCGTGACGACCAGGGTCACCTCGGAGAGGCGCCAGGTGCCGAGCGCGGCGGCCGCGTCCGACAGGGCCAACAGCTCGGCATGGGCGGTCGGATCGCCGCGCTCCTCGCGCTCGTTGTGCCGTGAGGCGACGAGGCGTCCGTCGACCAGGGCGACCGCGCCGACGGGGACGTCGCCGTGTCGGACCGCCGCCGCCGCCTCTGCCAGAGCCAGGACCATGGCCCGGTCATCGGTCAACTGGGGCCCGCGCCGGGCTCGCCCAGCGGTCTCGTCATCCCGGGTGGATGTCGGATGCGTGTCCATGTGGCGGAGGCGGTGGGATTTGAACCCACGGTGAGTTTCCCCACACACGATTTCCAGTCGTGCCGATTCGGCCGCTCTCGCACACCTCCGGGTGGCCACCGCCGGAGCCAGGCCCCGTCGAGTCAGCAGCCCCGTCAGGCTACCTGGCCTACTGCGGCGGGAGTGGAGGGAGCAGTGAGGGTGGAGGGCTACACTGTGGACCCCTCGGGGTTCGGTGCGACGGCCGGGTCCTGCGCAACGTCCTTCTGTGAACCGAGTCAGGGTCGGAAGGCAGCAGCTCTCAGCAGGCCAGGCCGTGTGCCGCAGCCAACCTGGCCGTCGCACCGAGCTCCGGGGACCTTCGACCCTGATCGCGTTCTCCACGCCAACGTCTGGCCCCGACCCGTTTCGGCTCGCAGCCGCGGCCCGTCGACGGCGCTCAGCCCTGCCCGATGTTGACCTGCCATCCGATGCCGAACCTGTCGATGAGCGCGCCGAAGACGTCGCCCCAGAACATCTTCTCGAGGGGACTGCGTACGGTTCCGCCCGCGCTCAGGTCCTCGAAGATCTTCCGGAGCTGGGCGTCCTCCGTGCCGACGATGGAGAGCTCGACTCGGGTCTGCACGTCGAGCGAGGTGTCGGTACGGTCGCTGGCCCGGATGGTCAGGCCATCGGAGACCAGGCTGGCGTTGATGACCAGGTTCTTCATGTCCTCGGGAGCACTCGGGTCGACCTCGCCGCGGCGAGTGACGGTGAGCTCGCCACCGAAGACGCCCTTGTAGAAGGTGATGGCTTCCTCGGCGTCACCGGGGAAGAAGAGATAAGGGTCGATTGCCGGCATGGTGGTCCTCCTCGAACGCAGGGAATTCCGGACGCATGCTACGACGTCGGCTCGGCCTCGAACTCATCGGACCGACCCCGCCGGTGGGGACATGGGGCGGCCGGCGACAGACACCGCCTGGGTCTGTCCGGAGGGAGTGAACAGACCAACCCCGGGTGCGCCAGACGGGGAGCGGATCAGACGGCGGCGGGTGGGGTCTGGTGGATGGGGAGCGGACAGACCGTGTCTCCTCGTCGGCGAGAGCCGGCCCCGCTGGGTGTCAGCGTGGTCAGATGCTTCGGGCCGCCTGGAGCCCGGGGCGGGCCAAACGGCCCGCCCGGGCTCGGCCGGCGGGTCAGCCGGCGATCGGTCGGGTCAGCTCACTTGGCGCCGAAGAACGGCGTGTTGAAGGAGAAGATCCCCCCGTCCGAGGCCACCAGCCAGTAACCGCCGGTGGCATGGTTGGCCGCCATCCCGACTACGGGGGCGACAAGGGCGATGTTCCCCGTCGACCCGTAGAACTGTGCGTCACCGAAGGAGAAGATCCCTCCGTCGGAGGCGACGAACCAGTAGCCCTGCCCGGAAGCGGTCGCCGCCATGCCGTTGACCGGCTTGTTGAGGACGATGTTCCCGGTCGACCCGAAGAAGGGCGCATTGAAGCTGAAGATCCCGCCGTCGGTGGCCACCAACCAGTAGCCACCGGTGGCATAGTCGCCGGCCATGCCGACGACCGGCTTGTTGAGGTGCTGCCCACCCATGGAGCCGTAGAAGGGGGCGTCACCGAAGGCGAAGATGCCGCCATCGGAGGCGACCAGCCAGTAGCCCCTGCCGTCTTTGGTCGGGGCGATGTCGACCACCGGTGCATTGAGGTGAATGTTGCCGGTCGATCCGAAGAAGCCGGCGTCGCCGAAGGTGAAGGTCCCACCGTCGGCCGCCACCAGCCAGTAGCCCTTGCCGTCAGGGGTGGCCACGATGTGGGTCATCGGGGCATTCAACCTCGTCCCGGCCATCGAGCCGTAGTTGACGGCGTTCCCATGGGCCGAGACGGCGCCGGCTGCGTTGACCAGCCAGTAGCCCGAGCCGTCGGGCAGAGGAGCCATCCCGACGGCCGGGGGCGCCAGGTTGCCGTTGCCGCTCGGCGGTGGCGGCGGGGGCGGCGCCACGGGGATCACGGCGTTCGACGCTCCGGAGGGCGGACTGGAGCCCCCTCCGTTGCTGGCCGTGACGGTGAAGGTGTAGGAGACGCCGTTGGTCAGGCCGGAAACGACTGCGGAGGTCGCCCCCAGCCCGGCGGTGGCTGTGATCCCACCCGGCGACGAGGTCACGGTGTAGGAGGTCGGCACGCCACCCGTGGTCGGCGCCGACCACGCGACGGTGGCGCTGGCGTTGCCGGCCGTGGCCGCGCCGATGACCGGTGCGCCAGGGGCAGTCGGGGACGAGTTGGTCATGCTGAAGGGTGCCGGGTTGGTCAACGGGACCGCGTTGATGGTGGCGGAGGGGACGACCGTGAAGGTACCGGCGATCCCATTGGCGGTGAGGAGGGTGGACGTGGCCAGCCCCGTCCCGTCGGTGCTGGCGATGGTGGTCGCCGTACCGTTGGCGAAGGTTGCGGCGGCCCCGCTGACGCCCGCCACGACGGTGAAGGTCACTTGAATGCCCGCCTCGTCCACCGGGGCATTGGACGCATCCCTGATGTGAGCGCCGAGGTGCGCCACAAACGCGGCGTTGACCTGCGCCGTTTGATTGTTGCCGGAAGTGGCCACCACCTGGGTGGCGGTGCCGATGGTGTAGGTGTCGTTGACGACCGTGGTGTCAGACGAGGTACTGATGCCCAGCGTGTAGTTGCCCGCCGCCGGGGTGGTGACCGGGCTGACGGTGATGATGACCGGAGTCGAGGCGGCAATGGTGATGCCCGCCGGCACGGTGAGTGTCACGTTGCCTGTGGATCCGCTGGCGGCGGCGGCGGCGTTGTGGCCCTTGGCCTCCACCGTGTAGGTGGCGCCCGTCGTGAGGGCGTTCCCGCTATCGGTGAGGGTGATGGTGCCCGACCCTGAGGCCAGCGCACCGGTGGCGCTGGTGGTGAACTCCACCGTGTAGGTGGATGTCATGGCAGGGAGGAACGGATTGGCTTCGACCGACACCCCCGTGACGGCCGTGGCCGCCGATGCGGCGGTCGGAGCGATCCCCACCAGCGCCGCTGCTGCCAGAACTGCCGCGCCCAGCGCGACCCGACGACTCCACGTACCGAACATGATCATCCCCCTCGGACTTCTGCCCCTGATGAAGCTTCCGCAATATGAGAGCCGGATAAGAAGAGCTGAACGTACCATGGGCCCAATCGGGTTGGGAAGGGACCAACACCTAACGTGGCCGGCCGGTGCGTAGTCCGTCGGGAACGCCGTTTGCGACGACCGCTCTCGGTGCTACTCGTCGCGCGCTGGCCATGGACGGGAAAGGCCCCCAGGGCTCCGGAGAGGGGCACGCCCACCGGTAGGCTCGCCCGGGTGACCGTCGAACCTGTCGACACCCCGTACCAGTCGCTCTATCGACGGTTCCGGCCCGCCACCTTCGCCGGGGTGCGCGGCCAGGACCACGTCGTCCTGGCCCTGCGGAACGCCGTCCGGGACGGGCGGGTGGCCCATGCCTACCTCTTCAGCGGGCCCCGGGGCACGGGCAAGACCTCGACCGCCCGGATCCTGGCCATGGCCCTCAACTGCACCGACCTCCAGGACGGCGAGCCGTGCGGAGTGTGCCCGTCCTGTGTGGAGATCGCCCGCGGCTCGTCCCTCGACGTCCACGAGCTCGACGCCGCTTCTCACAACGGGGTCGAGGCCATGCGAGACCTGGTGGCGCGGGCGGCCCTCGGGACCCCCGGCCGGCAGAAGGTCTACATCGTCGACGAGGTCCACATGCTCTCCACGGCGGCATCGAACGCCCTGCTCAAGACCCTGGAGGAGCCGCCCCCGCACGTGGTCTTCGTGCTGGCCACCACCGACCCGCAGAAGGTGCTCCCCACCATCCGCAGCCGGACCCAGCACTTCGAGTTCCGCCTCCTCGGACCAGAGGTCCTCAACGACTTGCTCGACCAGGTGCGCCGGGAGGCGGGACTGGACGTGCCCGACGAGGCCCTGGCCCTGGCCGTGCGCCGTGGCCGGGGGTCGGCCCGGGACGCGCTCTCCGTCCTCGACCAGGTGGTGGCCTCCGATTCGGTCGACGACGACTTGCCCGAGCTGGACGAGATCGTCGAGTCGCTGGCCGAACGCGACGCCGGTCGTGCCCTGGCCGCCGTGGCCCAGCTCGTCTCCGCCGGTTACAGCCCCCAGCAGCTGGCCGGTGACCTGCTCGATCACCTCCGGCAGGGCTTTTTGGTGCTGGTCGCGCCCGAACTGGTCTCGGTGGCCGGGTCGGAGCGGGCGTCCCTGGCCGCCACCTCTGAGCGGGTCGGGCTGGCCGGGCTGGTCCGGGCCCTCGAGGTGCTGGGCCTGTCCCAGGTGTCGATGCGGGAGGCCCCCGATCCCCGGGTCAACCTCGAGGTCGCCCTCATCCGGCTGGCCCATCCGGAGGCCGACGTCACCCCGGAAGCTCTGCTGGCCCGCATCGAGCGCCTGGAGGCGGGGCGCGGCGGATCGCCCGGTGCCTCGGCCACCCATCCGGGCCCGGCCGCCACCGCTCCCTCCGCCCCGTCCGCCCCATCGACAACCCCGGCGCCTGCAGTATCTCCGGCGTCCCCCGCAGCTGCGGCGCCCCCCGCGCCATCGGCCCGGGCTCGGGCCGGCCCCGAGGCCGCCCACCGGGAGGTGGCACACCCGGATACGACGCTGCCGGAAACGCCGGCGGCCGGTGAACCTCCGTCCGGCGACGCCGCGGCCCCGGCACCGACCGGTCCACGCCGGACGGTCGGCGCCGTCCGCCGGCAGGCGGCCGCCGCCCCGGGGCCGGAGACGACGACGGCCGGGCCCGACTCCGCCGACGGCCCGGTCGATGAACCACCATCGGTCGAGAGCGAACCCTCCCAGGCGGCCGAGCCATCCCCACCGGACGCGCCGGGGACGGGCTCGCCGACCGGCTCGTTCCCCGACCGCGACCAGCTGGTCCAGGCCTGGGGTGACCACATCATCGGCCGGCTGCGACCGAAAGCCAAAGCGCTCTTCCAGGCCGGTCGGTTCATGGGCGCCTCGGACGGCCGCGCCCGGTTCGGCCTGCCCAACGAGATCCACCGGACCCGGTGCGAGGAGCTCCGCCCCGAGGTCGAGCAAGCGCTGTCGTCCCATTTCGACTGCCCCGTCCGGCTCGATCTGGTCGTCGACCCCGGCGCCGAAGGGGGGCCGCAGGACCCGGTGCGCCGGTCCCCGGCACCCGAGCGCGGGCCCGCCCCCCCGGGGGCAGGCGACCCTCCGACAACCGGTCCTCCCGGAGCCGGGCCCGGCGGTGCGGCCAGGGCCGCCCCGGCCTCTTCCTCCGCACCGGCCGGTGACGAGGCCGATGTCGCCGAGGATCTCTCGGCCTTCGACGAGTCCGAGCTCGGGGAGGTGGCGGTGGTCGACAACTCGGCCCACCACCGGGTGCTCCAGGCCTTTCCCGGTGCCGAAGAGGTGACGTAGGTGGCCATCTTCTCGGGGCCCCTCCAGGCCCTCATCGACGAGCTGGGCCGCCTGCCCGGCATCGGCCCCAAGTCGGCGCAGCGCATCACCTTCCACCTGTTGCGGGTGGCGCCCGAGGACGCCACCCGGCTGGCCGAGGCCATCGTGGCGGTGAAGGAGCGGATCACCCTCTGCCCCCGCTGCTTCAACGTGGCCGAGGGCGGGCTGTGCGCCATCTGCGCCGACGACCGGCGGGAGGCCACGTCGGTGTGCGTGGTCGAGGACCCCCGTGACATCGTCTCGGTCGAGAAGACCGGAGAGTTCTCGGGCAAGTACCACGTGCTCCAGGGCGCCCTCAATCCCATCGAGGGAATCGGCCCCGAGCAGCTTCGGATCCGCGAGCTGCTCGAACGGGTGGATCGAGAGGGGATCAAGGAGGTCATCCTCTGCACCAACCCCAACCTCGAGGGTGAAGCCACCGCCATGTACCTGGCCCGGCTGTTGAAACCGATGGGTCTGTCCGTGACGCGGATCGCCAGCGGCCTCCCGGTGGGCGGGGACCTCGAGTATGCCGATGAGCTCACCCTCGGTCGGGCCCTCGAGGGTCGGCGCGAGGTGGAGGCCTAGCCGCAGGCCTGGATCCGGGGCGGCCGACCTCCGGACTCGGGCCGGCGGCGGGTGCCGGACCGACCGGCGCGGAGGCGAACGTGATCCGCCCTCGAATGGTTGTCCCCTGCAGCGTGGCCCTTTCCGGCCGCACCGTCTCCCCCGGCAGGCCCGGGCCGGCTGGGGCACCATGGGGGTATGCCGAAGACCGTCAAGGGGGGTTTTCGGTACCTCTGGATCCTCCGGCACGGCAAGGCGGCCTCCGATGCGCCGTGGGGAGGCGGTGACCGGGAACGGCCGCTGACGGCCCGCGGCCGCCGCGACGCCTCGGCTCTGGGGAAGCGGCTGGCCGAGGAGTCGCCGGTACTCGGGCTCGAGGGAGCCCGCCGGCCGGACCTCGCCATCTGCTCGTCGGCCGTTCGGACCCGGCAGACCGCCCGCCTGATGGTGAAGGCGCTCTCCAACCGGCTCCCACTCGAGTCGTACCGGTCCCTCTACGGGGCCGATGTCGAGGAGGTGCTGCAGACCTTGCGGGAAGTCGACCGGGGAGTCGAGAGCGCGCTTCTGATCGGACACAACCCAACGATGTTCGACCTGGTCCGGGAGCTGCTCGTCGACGCCGAGGGGGACGGGCCGGGGAGCGACCGTGGACGGCTCGACGGGCACGGCTTCCCCACGTGTGCCCTGGCCGTTCTGGCCTTGCCCATCGACTCCTGGAAGGACGTCGCACCGGACAGCGCGTCACTCGAGGGCTTGTTCAAGCCGCCGTACTGACCCGCCGCCGGCCGGCACTCATCCGGGGCCTCAGCCGGTGCCCGATTCCGAGACGACGCTTGCACAGTGCCGGCACTTGATCGCCGCCACGGGTAGGTCGTCCGACAGGCATTGGGGGCACGTCTTGGTGTCCGGAGGGGGACCGAAGACGGTGGCCCCCTTCCTTCGCATGTAGGCCCGGTAGGGCACGACCAGGACGAGGTAGATCACGGCCATGAAGATGATGAAGTACACGACGGCCGAGATGAACGCACCGACCGTGATCCGCTGACCGTTGATCGTCCATCCGAGGCCCATCGAGTTCGGTCCGCCCCCCTGGGCCGCGTTCACCAGCGGGGTGATGATCGAGTCGGTGAAGGCTTTGATGAGCGTGCTGAACGCAAGCGCAACCACCAGACCGACCGCAATGACGATCAGGTCCCCCTGCATCAGGAAGTTCTTGAACCCCTTCATTTGCCGGCCTCCCGTGGCTCGCGGCGGCGCCCGTTCGCGCCGCGACATCACGGCCACCGTATTGCGTCACGACCGGCGGCGTCTGGTAGCGAGGGCCGCGCCGGCCGGCTCGGATGAGGACGCGATGGGCCGGCTCAGGTGGGGCCGCGACCGCGCTGGGACCGCGACCGGTGGGCTCAGGCGATGCTGCGCAGGACGGCGGCGTCACCTTGGCCGCCACCACCACAGAGGGCGACCGCAGCCGTGCCCCCGCCGCGCCGCTTGAGCTCCAGCAAGGCGGTGAGGGCCACGCGGGTGCCCGACATGCCGACCGGATGGCCGAGGGCGATGGCCCCACCGTTGACGTTGACCTTGTCCTCCCCGATGCCGAGGTCGTCGGCCGAGGCGAGCCCGACGGCGGCGAAGGCCTCGTTGATCTCGAACAGGTCGATGTCGCCGGTCTTCAGCCCGGCCTTCTCCAGTGCCACGGTGATGGCGTGGGACGGCTGGTGGAGGAGGGACGGGCTGGGGCCTGCCACCTGGCCGTAGCTGACCAGTTCGCCGAGCGGGGTCACCCCGAGCTCGTCCGCCTTGGCCTTGGACATCACGATGACCGCGGCGCCACCGTCGGAGATCTGGGAGGCGTTGCCGGCGGTGATGGTGCCGCTCTTGTCGAAGGCGGGGCGCAGCTTGCCGAGCGATTCCACCGTGGTCTCCGGGCGCACACCCTCGTCGGTGTCGACGACGATGGGGTCGCCTTTCCGCTGGGGCACGTTGACCGGGATGATCTCGTCGGCGAACCGGCCGTCCTTGGCTGCGGCGGCGGCGCGCTCGTGGGAGAGGGCGCTGAACGCATCTTGGCGCTCGCGTGACACGCCGTCGGCCCCGTTGTACCGCTCGGTCCCGAGCCCCATGGCGCACTGGTCGAAGGCACAGAACAAGCCGTCGTACATCATCGAGTCGACGACGGTGGCGTCCCCGAGCCGGTAGCCACCCCGCGCCCCCGGAAGCAGGTAGGGAGCCTGGGTCATGGATTCCATGCCGCCGGCCACCACGATGTCGGCCTCGCCGGCGTTGATCAGGAGGTCGGCCAGGTAGATGGTGTTCAACCCGGACAGGCACACCTTGTTGACGGTGGTCGCCGGCACGTCCAGCGCCACGCCCGCCTTGGTCGCGGCCTGCCGCGCCGTGATCTGGCCGGCACCGGCCTGGAGCACTTGTCCCATGAAGACGTAGTCGACCTGCTCCGGCTTGACCCCGGCCCGGTCCAGCGCGGCCGCGATGGCAAATCCGCCCAGCTCAGTGGCGGCAAAGCCACCGAGGGCCCCCGAGAGCTTGCCAATCGGGGTTCGGGCCCCTGCGACGATGACGGTTCCGGACATGACGACCTCCGCGGCCTGCTGGCCTGATCAGGCGGCGATCCCCCCATCGGGCCGCCACGAATAACCGGGACCATGCTATTGCCCCGGCCGGTTTCGCGACCAGACGACTTGGGCTGAGACCGGACGTGGTTTGAAAATCCGGCTTTCGCCCGGGGCCCCCGACCCACCGCCGCCTCCGGCTGAAGCACGGGTTTCGTCGGCCCGGGGAGCGGGCCCGACCACCGGGCGCGCGGCCGGCCGAGCCCACCCTGATCACGCCGTCGATCGGCCGGCCGGAGACCCCCAATGCCGCGTCGTCGCCCCATTTCGGTCCGGGGCGGGCGGGCTATCCTCGCATCCCATGCAGGAGTTTCTGTCAGCCATCCAATCGGGCGCGTCCGGCGACGAGATCGCCGCCATCCCCCTACCGGAGTCGTACCGGGCGGCTTTCGTCCGACGCGACGAGGTCGCCATGTTCGACGGGCTCGAGTCCAGCGACAAGGATCCGAGGAAGTCGCTCCACGTGGGGGACGTGGCCGTTCCCGAGCTTGCTCCCGACGAGGCCTACGTGGCCGTGATGGCCAGCGCCATCAACTTCAACACCGTCTGGACGTCCATCTTCGAGCCCCTGCCCACGTTCGGCTTTCTCGACCGCCTGGGCAAGGAGAGCAAGTGGGGCAAGCGCCATGCCCTCGACTACCACGTGGTGGGGTCGGATGCCTCCGGGGTCGTGCTGCGCACCGGCTCGGCCGTCCGGTTGTGGAAGGCGGGCGACAGGGTGACCGTCCATTGCAACTACGTCGACGACCAGAGCCCGAGCGCCCACGACGACTCCATCCTGGCCGACAACGAGCGCATCTGGGGGTTCGAGACCAACTTCGGCGGGCTGGCCGACCTTGCCGTGGTCAAGGCCAACCAGCTGATGCCGAAGCCCACCCACCTCACCTGGGAGGAGGCGGCGGTCAACGCCCTGTGCAACTCCACCTCCTACCGGATGCTGGTCTCCACCCACGGCGCCCAGATGAAGCAGGGGGACAAGGTCCTGGTCTGGGGGGCGTCCGGCGGCCTGGGTGCCTATGCCGTTCAATACGTCCTCAACGGCGGGGGCACCCCCGTCGGCGTGGTCTCCTCACCGCAGAAGGTGGAGCTTCTCAACGACCTCGGCGTCGAGGCGGTGATCGACCGGAAGGCGGCCAACTACCGGTTCTGGAAGGACGAGCACACCCAGGACGAGTCGGAGTGGCGGCGTCTGGGCAAGGACATCCGGGCCCTCGTCGGCGACGACGTCGACATCGTGTTCGAGCACCCGGGCCGCCAGACCATGGGGGCGTCGGTCTTCGCCGCCAAGCGAGGTGGGATCATCGTGACCTGCGCGGCCACCTCCGGCTACATGATCGAGTACGACAACCGCCACCTGTGGATGAAGCTCAAGACCATCAAGGGGTCCCATTTCGCCAACTATCGGGAGGCCTGGGACGCCAACCAGCTGGTGTGCGAGGGGAAGATCCTTCCCCCGCTCTCCGCCGTGCACACGCTCGAGGCCGTGGGCGACGCCGCCTACCAGGTGCACCAGAACCTGCACGAGGGGAAGATCGGTGTGCTGTGCCTGGCCCCGGAGGAGGGGTTGGGGATCGAGGATCCCGAATTGCGATCACGGGTGGGCGAGGACCGGATCACGCTCTTCCGACGGCACGGGGCATGAGCGCCGGGTGACCGCCCCCTTGCTCACCGAGATCGACCATGTCGCCATCGCGGTGCGCGACCTCGACGCCGCCGTCGCCTACTACGCCGAGACTTTCGGCGCCCGGGTCAGCCACCGCGAACGGATCGAGTCGGACGGGGTGGAGGAGGCGCTGCTCAAGGTGGCCGACAGCTACATCCAGCTGCTCACCCCTTTCAGGGACGACTCGACGGTGGCCACGTTCCTGTCGAACAAGGGTGAGGGTATCCACCACGTGGGCTACCGAGTGGACAATTGTGCGAAGGTGCTCCAGTCGGTCAAGGACCATGGTGGTCGGGTCATCGACGAGACGCCGCGGCCAGGTTCCCGCGGCACGACGGTCGCCTTCGTCCACCCCAAGGGCGCCTTCGGCACGTTGATCGAACTGGTTGAGGAATAGCCGGCCGCGGCGTGGACACCGCACCGGCGGCCAACACCGACACTCCTGACCGGATCCCCGCCGGGGAACGACCCGAAATCGGTGTCCCGAGCATCGTGGCCAGGACGGATATGGATCCCGAGCCCGTCCCCGTGCCCTCGATTCCGCTCCCCGCCGAGGCAGCGGGCGGCGCCGAGCCCCAGCCGGACGCAACCACGGTCCCGGCCGAGCCCCCGGTCTCGGCCGTTCCGATCGACCCCGCCGCCCCGACCGAGTCCGCCCCTTCGGCAGCACCGGCCCGTCCCGCCGCAACGGCCGGCCCGCCGTACCGGCCGTCCCCGCCGCACCGGCCGTCCCCGCCGTACCGGCCGTCCCTGCCATCCCTGCCGGGCCCACTCCTCCGGCCGCCCCGCCCCGCCTCGTTGCTCTGCCCTCCCCGGCCGCGGACCCTGTCGGGAGGGGCGGGCCGAGAGCCCGGACCGGGGATCTGGCCGTGGCCGAGGCGGGCACGGCCTCCACCGGGCTCGGTCTGCCGGTGGATGGCGATCTGTCCGTGGATGACGAAGAGACGTTCCCTCCGGCCGTCCAGGCCAAGCTCAAGTGTTACGTCTATCTGCTGGTGGATCCCCGCACCGGACGTCCCTTCCACGCCGCCCTGGGCCGGGGTGATCGCTGTTTCGAGCACGTCCGGGCGGCGAGGGTGGTCGGCGGCCGTCCCGGCCGCGGCACCGCTCCGGGCGATGCGGGCGCCGACGAACCACCCGAGTACCCGGCGCTCGAACGGATCCGGCAGATCGAGGCGTCGGGCCGGTCGGTGCGCATCGAGATCCTCCGCTACGGCCTGGATCCCGACCAGGCCCGGCTGGTCGAAGCCGTGGCCCACGACCTGCTGGGTCTGCCCGGCTCGGCCGCCTCCGGCCGGCGGCGCTCGGCCGACGAGGTCCGGCTGCTCCTGACCAAGCGGGCCAAGTTCAAGCGCTCCCACCAGGTGGTCCTCCTGCGGGCGGGCCCGCCGGGCAGCGACACCTCCTACGACCGGGTCCGTCACGGGTGGCGGGTCAGCCGGCGTTGGGTCGACGTCTGCGCCCCCCGATCACCGCATTGGGCCGTGGTCGTGGTCGGCGAATTGGTCGACTCGGCCTACCGGCTCGACCGCTGGGAGGCATCCGGGCCCACCAACGGTGCGTCGGCGGCCGAGAAGACCGAGCGACCCGCCGACCGCTATTCCTTCGTTGGCGCCCGGGACCCCGAGCTCGAGCGACGCTACGCGGGCAAGAGCGTGGCCCCGTATTTCGGCAAGGGCGCGCCGACCTCGGTGGCCTATGTCTGGTGTGGGCCGCACTGGGTCAACTCCGCCCACTGACCAGCGCGCCGCTCATCGGGCGCTGCACCCCGCCGGTAACTCATCGTTCCTCGTCGGCCGATCCTGATCCGTCCGCCCCGACCAGCGGGTCGAGCCGCTCTGCCGGCTCCGACCGACCAGAGCCGGTCCGGTAGCCTCGGTGCCATGGATCACCCGATGACCCAACGACTCGCCGAGCTGGCCGAGCGTCGCGAGCAAGCCCGCAACGCAGGGTCGCCCCGGGCGGTCGAGAAGCACCACGCCAAGGGCAAGATGACCGCCCGGGAACGCATCGACTACCTGCTCGACGACGGCTCGTTCCAGGAGATGGACATGTTGGCCCGGCACCGGGCCCACGGCATGGGGCTGGAGGAGCACCGACCCTACACCGACGGGGTGATCACCGGGTTCGGCACCATCGACGGGCGGCGGGTGTGTGTGTTCAGCCAGGACTTCACCGTCTTCGGCGGGGCGCTCGGCGAGGTCTTCGCCGAGAAGATCCACAAGGTGATGGATCTGGCCTCCTCCATCGGCGTCCCCATGATCGGGCTCAACGACGGTGCCGGCGCCCGCATCCAAGAGGGTGTGGTCTCGCTCCACGCCTACGGTGGCATCTTCCACCGCAACGCCGAAGCCTCGGGGGTCATCCCCCAGATCAGCGTGATCCTCGGCCCGTGCGCCGGCGGGGCCGTCTACAGCCCGGCCATGACCGACTTCATCTTCATGGTCCAGGGCACCAGCCACATGTTCATCACCGGCCCGGACGTGGTGAAGACGGTGACCGGCGAGGACGTGACCCTGGAGGAGCTGGGCGGCGCCATGAGCCATGCCACCAAGTCGGGGGTGGCCGCCTTCGTCGCCCCGGACGAGAAGACCTGCCTGGACGACGTCCGCTACCTGCTGAGCTTCCTGCCCTCCAACAACCTGGAGGAGGCCCCCCTCGTCGCCGCCGGCGACGATCCCGATCGCCTCACCCCCGAGCTCAGCGAGCTGATGCCCGCCTCGCCCAACCAGCCCTACGACATGAAGAAGGTCATCGAGGCGGTGGTCGACGACGGCGAGTTCTTCGAGGTCAATCACCACTGGGCCATGAACTTGGTGTGCGGGTTCGCCCGCATCGACGGCCGCTCGGTGGGCATCGTCGGCAACCAGCCCCAGATGCTGGCCGGGGTGCTGAACATCGAGGCCTCCGAGAAGGGCGCCCGCTTCGTCCGCACCTGTGACGCCTTCAACGTCCCACTGGTCACGTTTGTCGACGTCCCGGGGTTCATGCCCGGCACCGACCAGGAGTACGGCGGGATCATCCGGCACGGCGCCAAGCTGCTGTACGCCTACTGCGAGTCCACCGTCCCACGCATCCAGATCATCACCCGCAAGGCCTACGGCGGGGCCTATGTGGTCATGAACTCGAAGTCGATCGGGGCCGATCTGGCCTACGCCTGGCCCTCGGCCGAGCTGGCGGTGATGGGCCCGGAGGGGGCCGTCGAGATCGTCTACCGCCGGGACCTGGCCGAGGCCGACGACCCGGTGGCGCGGCGCAAGGAACTGGTGGAGGAGTACACCGAGCGCTACGCCAACCCCTACGCCGCCGCCGAGCGCGGCTATGTCGACGATGTCATCGATCCCGCCGAAACCCGGCGGGTGTTGGTGCGGAGCCTGGCCCTGCTCGTCTCCAAGCGGGAGGACCTGCCCAAGCGCAAGCACGGGAACATGCCGCTGTGAGCCTGCCCTCGGCGCCGGGCGCCTCCGGCCCAAGCGCCTCCGGCCCAAGCGCCTCCGGCCCAAGCGCCTCCGGCCCAAGCGCCTCCGGCCTGGACATCGCCCGGCGGCCCGGGATCGATCCGGAGGTGCTCGCCGTGCTGGCCGCCGCCGTCGACCAGGCCTGGCCCCGGCCGCGGGTCGAGGTGGCCGAAGAGCGGGACACGTTGCCTGCCTGGAGGTTCAGCGGTCGCTGGTGGTCGAGGCCGGCCACCGTCCGTCGCGACCGTCCCTGGGCCTGAGACCCGGGCGCCCGACGCCCGATACCCGACGCCCGACGCCCACACCGGCCGACCCGACCCGATCTCCGGCCGACCGGCAGTTGAGGGAACGAACATGTGTTCGATAAAATGGGAGGATGCCGACGGCCGGTGTCGCCACCATCCTGCACGCCGATCTCGACGCGTTCTATGCCTCGGTCGAGCAGCTGCTCGACCCCACCCTGCGGGGCCGGTGCATCGCGGTGGGAGGGGGCGTGGTCCTGGCCGCCTCGTACGAGGCGAGAGGGTTCGGCGTGCGGGCCGGCATGCCCGGTCGGATGGCCCGGCAACTCTGCCCGGGCCTGGAGTTCGTCGGCGGCCACTTCCACGAATACCAGCGCCTGGCCGACCGGGTCATCGGGGTCTTCAGCGACTTCACCCCCCTGGTGGAGCGGGTCTCCATCGACGAGGCCTTCCTGGATGTGGGCGGCGCCGTCCATCTCTTCGGGACGCCCGGGGAGATCGCCGGCGCCATCCGCACCAGGGTTCGGGCCGAAGTCGGCCTGCCCGTCTCGGTCGGGGTGGCCCGAACGAAGCACCTGGCCAAGGTGGCCTCCCAGGTGGCCAAACCGGACGGGCTGGTCGTGGTCGAGCCCGAACGAGAGCGGGCGTTCCTCGACCCGCTCCCGGTCGAGCTGATCTGGGGCGTGGGCCCGACCACCCGGGCGCGACTGGCCGGTGTCGGCATCCGCACCATCGGCGATCTGGCCGCCACGGGAAGCCCGATCCTCGAGCACCTGCTCGGGACCGCCATCGGCACCAAGCTCGCCTCGCTGTCGGCCAACATCGACCCGCGTCCCATCGAGACCTCCCATCGCACCAAGTCCGCCGGCGCCCAGGCGGCCCTCGGGCTCGCCCTCGTCTGCCCCGACCTGGTGCACGAGACCCTCGGCTACCTCTGCGACCGCGTCGCCAGCCGGCTCCGGGCTTCTGACCGGGCCGGGCGCACGGTCACCGTGCGGGTGCGGTTCACCGGGCTCCGGGCGGTGACCCGCTCGGTCACTCTGTCCTTCGCCATCTCGTCCACCTTGACCTTGATCGAGTTGGCGACGGCGCTGGTCGGCAGTGCCCTCGCCGACCATCCCGGCGAACGCCACATCACCCTCCTGGCGGTCTCCGTCTCCAACCTCGGGGACGAGTCAGCCCTCCAACTCGAGCTGCCCCTCTCGCTCGACCACCGTTGCGACACGCCGGCCGGCGCCGGGCCCGTTCCACACCGGCCGGGCTCCTCGGCGGGATCGGCTCGCTGGGCGATGGACCGGGCCGTGGACACCGTCCGGGACCGGTACGGGCGGGCTGCGGTGGGGTACGCCACCGTCGTGCTCTCCGACGCCGATCGGGTGCCCGAGGAGTTCAGGGAATTGGCCGAGCGAGACCGAGGTGGCGCTCAACGGTGAGGCCGTCGGCGCCCTGTGGTCAGGACGCCAGGCGGTGGCGCTCGGCCAGCTCCAGCATGTCGTCCATGATGCGTCCGAGCTCGAAGTCCTTCGGCGTGTAGACCCGGGCGGCACCTTTGCCGATCAGGATCTCGGCGTCCTCGGGCGGGATGATGCCGCCCACCACCACCGGGACGTCGACGCCCTCGGCCCGCAGCCGGTCGACGATCTCCGGCACCAGCTCGAGGTGGGAGCCGGACAGGATGGAGATGCCGACGACGTCGGCGTCCTCGTCGCGGGCGGCGGCCACGATCTCGGCGGGGGAGAGCCGGATGCCCTGGTAGACGACCTCGAAGCCCGCGTCGCGGGCGGCCACGGCGATCTGCTCGGCGCCGTTGGAATGGCCGTCGAGCCCGGGCTTGGCCACCAGCAGCCGCGGTGGGCCCCCGGAACGGGCGGCCATGGCTCGGGACCGCTCGACCATGGCGCGGAACTCGGTCGCACGGTGGCCGACCCCACCGCTCACCCCGGTCGGGGCGCGGTACTCGCCGAACACCTCGCGGAGGGCCCCGGCCCACTCACCGGTCGTGCCCCCGGCGTGGGCGAGCTCGATGGTCGCCGGCATGATGTTGGCCGACCCTTCGGCCGAGCGCTTCACGTGGTCGAGGGCGCGGCGCACGGCGGCCGTGTCCCGACCCGCCCGCCACGCCTCCACGTCGGCCCGCATCTCGGACTCCACGGCCGGGTCGACTCGCAGGATGGCCCCGATGGCAGGGGGCCCGGTGGGCCCGGGCTCCCCGGCGGGACCCGCCTGACCGGTTGCCGAGCCCGTCGTGTCACTGGGCGCCAGCGGCGACTCGGCCGTCTCGGTGAAGCAGTTGACCCCGACCACCTGCTGCTCGCCCGTCTCGATGCGCCGGACCCGTTCGGCCTGGCTGCTGACCAGCCGCCCCTTCAGCTCGTCGATGGCCTCGAAGGCGCCACCCAGGGACAGCACGTTCTCCAGCTCGGCCGATGACGCCTCGGCGATCTCGGTCGTCTTCCTCTCGATGACCACCGAGCCGTCGAAGATGTCGCCGTACTCGAGCAGGTCCGACTCGAAGGCGAGGATCTGCTGGATGCGCAGCGACCACTGCTGGTCCCAGGGCCGGGGCAGGCCGAGGGCTTCGTTCCAGGCCGGCAGCTGCAGGGCCCGGGCCCGGGCCCGCTGGGACAGGGTGACCCCGAGGGACTCGAGCACGATGCGGGGCACATTGTTCTCGGGCTGCGCCTCGGTGAGCCCGAGCGAGTTGACCTGCACGCCGTAGCGGAATCGGCGCAGCTTGGGATCGGTGACGCCGTAGCGCTCCGAGCACACCCGGTCCCACAGGGCGGTGAAGGCCCGCATCTTGCACGTCTCCTCCACAAACCGGACGCCCGCGTTCACGAAGAAGGAGATCCGTCCGACGACCGACGGGAATTCGCTCTCCGAGACCTGTCCCGACTCCCGCACCGCGTCGAGCACGCCGATGGCGGTGGCCAGGGCGTAGGCGACCTCCTGGTGGGGTGTGGCTCCGGCTTCCTGCAGGTGGTAGCTGCAGACGTTGATCGGGTTCCACTTGGGCACGTGGCGCACGGTGTAGGCGATGGTGTCCACGGTGAGCCGACGGCTGGGCCGGGGCGGGAAGATGTACGTGCCCCGTGAGAGGTACTCCTTCACGATGTCGTTCTGCGTGGTCCCGGACAGGACCATCGGGTCCACGCCGCGGTCCTCGGCGTTGGCGATGTAGAGGCCGAGCAGCCACGCCGCGGTGGCGTTGATGGTCATCGACGTGTTCATCGACTCGACCGGGATCTGGTCGACCAGCTGGCGCATATGGCCCAGGTGGGCCACGGGCACGCCGACCTTGCCCACCTCACCGGCGGCCTCGGGGGCGTCGGGGTCGTAGCCGATCTGGGTGGGGAGGTCGAAGGCGATCGACAGGCCCGTCTGGCCCTTGGCCAGATTGGTCCGGTAGAGCTCGTTGGAGGCCGCCGGTGTCGAGTGGCCGGAGTAGGTGCGCATCACCCAGGGCTGGTCCCGGTGCCGGGGACCCGCCGGCTCGGGAGCTGGAGCGCCGCTCCCTCCGGTGTCGGCCACGTCGGTCATGCCACCATTCTTGTCCGCACGGGTCCTCGGGTGGACACGAGGCTCTCCTTTGCTGCTTCTGGCCTTTTTACTTCTTCTGGTAGTCGAGGAAGCCCCTGCCCGACTTGCGGCCCAGCTGGTCGGCGGCCACCATCCGGCGCAGCAGGGGGACGGCGGCGTAGTTGGGGTCGCGGAACTCCTGGTAGAGGGCGTCCAAAATGGCCAGCGAGGTGTCCAGTCCGACCAGGTCGAGGAGGGCGAACGGTCCCATGGGAAAGCCGCAGCCGCCTTTCATGGCCGTGTCGATGTCGGCGACGGAAGCCACCCCCTGCTCGTAGAGACGGACGGCGTTGTTGAGGTAGGGGAACAGGAGGGCGTTCACGATGAAGCCCGCCTGGTCCTTCACCTCCACCGGCGTCTTGCCGCACGCCTCGGCGAAGGCACGGGCGGCGGCGATGGTCCCTTCGGAGGCCGTCAGGGGCTTGACCACCTCGACGAGCTCCATGACCGGCGCCGGATTGAAGAAGTGCACGCCGCACACCCGGTCGGGCCGACCTGTCTGCATGGCCAGCTCGATCACCGGCAGGGTGGAGGTATTGGTGGCCAGGATGGTCGCCTCACCGGTGATCCGGTCGAGCTCGTTGAAGAGCTCCTTCTTCACCGCCAGGTCCTCGATGACCGATTCGATGACCAGGTCGACCCCCTTCAAGGCGCTCAGCTCGGAGGTGGGCGTGACCCGGGCCAAGGCCTCGTCCCGCTCGGACTCGGTCCTCTTCCCTTTCTCCACCTGCCGGTTCAGCGACTTCTCCAGCGCCGCCAGCGTGGCCTCGGCCGTGGACTGGCTGCGGGACCGGAGCACCACCTCGAACCCGCTGACGGCGGCCGTCTCGGCGATGCCCGAGCCCATGATCCCCGATCCGACGATTCCCACACGCGTGATTGACATGGACATCGATGCTAACGGGGTCACATCCCCACCGCCTTTGGCCTGCTCATTGCTCTGACCCGCGCCAGTTCCGGCGCTGGCCCGGCTGGCGTGGCGGGATTCTTCCTCCGGCGACTCGTTTGCCATCTGACCCGGCCACCGACACGATGGGGTGATGGACAGCCAGACGTCCGGCGGAGAGACGCCGAGCTCCAGGACGCGCCGCGATGCCGCCACCCCGAAGGTTGCCGGCGCCAAGCGTTCCTCTTCTTCCAAGGCCCCCGCCTCGAAGGGCACCGCGGCCAAGAGCGTTCCCAAGCGCCGCGCCGCCGCCACGTCGTCCACTCCGGCGACCGGGAGGGCCGGGGCGAAGACCCGGCGCCGCACGCCCTCGGGCGACGAGCGCGCTCCCGTCCGGGACGGGACCGTGGCCGGAGGCCCCCCGTGGCCCGACCGGGCCGGGCCCTGGCGGGGACGTCTTCGCAACCCCGATCTCTACAACCGCCGGGCGCAGCGGACCAACGAGCAATGGCCCATCACGGCCCGGCTCCTGGCCGCCCCGCTCGGCCATCCCCAGGCGCTCCTCCGCCTGCTCGGCGTGACCGAACCGGTGGAACGCGACGGCCGGGTGCTGAACCCGGCGATCCAGGCCATGCTGAGCCTGGGCACCCGGTTGGGCGCCATCACGTCATCGTCCACCCCGGCCGACATGCCCACTCCTTTCCTGCTGCGGCGCCGGCTGCGCAACTCGGCGCGCGCCGTCATGCCGGTCCGGACCGACGTCTACGTCTCGGGCCGCGTGATCCCCGGGCCCGACGATGCACCGCGCATCGGCATCCGGGTCTATCGCCAGTTCGGCGCCGGGCTGGGCATGGGGATGGGGAGGAGCCGGCCCCTGCCGGCCATCGTGTACTTCCACGGCGGCGGGTTCGTGACGGGTGATCTCGACTCCCACGACGCGCTGTGCCGGATGGTCGCCGCCGCCAGCCGGTGCCTGGTGGTGGCGGTCGACTACCGGCTCGCCCCCGAATATCCGTTCCCGGCGGCCGTCGACGACGCGCTGACCGCCTATGCCTGGGTGCACGACCATGGCGAGGAGCTCGGCATCGACCCCGGCCGGATCGGCGTGATGGGCGACAGCGCCGGTGGAAACCTGGCCGCGGTGGTGGCCCAGGTGACCCGGGCCGGCACCGGCCCCACCGACGTCCCGCCCCCGGTCGCCCAAGGCCTGGTCTACCCGGTGGTCGATACCCGGTTCGGGTTCGAGTCGATGCAGACGCTCGGCGAGGGCTTCCTGCTCACCAGAGTGGACATGGAGTACTTCCGGGACCACTACCTGCCCGACCGGTCGGACTGGGAGAACCCGCTGGCCTCACCCTTGCTCGCCGAGGACCTGGCCGGCCTGGCCCCGGCACTGGTGGTGACGGCGGGCTTCGACCCGTTGCGGGACGACGCCGTGCATTACGCCGAGGCGCTGCGGCAGGCGGGGGTGGCCGTCGAGGAACGGCGGTACGACGACCAGATCCACGGGTTCATGAGCATGGGCATCGTCCCCGATTCGCTGGCCGTGGCCACCGAGGTGTGCGAGTCGATGGGCCGGCTGATGAGGCGCTCGGCCCCGGGCGACGACACCGGCGCCGGAGCCCCACCACGGAGCGCCGCCTCCCCGGTCGGGTAGCCCGCGCACCGGGCCTGACCTCTACAGTTGGCCGATGGACCGATCCCAGGGAGTGCTGGCACTGGTGGGCGGGGGCGAGTGGCGGGACGGCTGCACCTTCGACGCCGAGCTCCTCGCCGCCTCCGGGTCGGACCAGGTGCTGGTGCTGCCCACCGCCGCCGCCTACGAGCACCCCGAACGGGTGGTCGTCCAGGCCGGCGAGTGGTTCGCCTCGCTCGGCGCCCAGGTCGAGGGACTCATGGTCCTGGCCCGATCGGACGCCGAGGATCCCGGCGCCGCCGCCGTCATGCGGGCCGCCCGGCTGATCTACGTGGCCGGCAGTTCGCCGATGCACATCCGCAGCGTGCTGAAGAACTCGAGGGTGTGGAGCGCCCTGGTCGACGCCTGGCACGACGGCGCCGTGGTGGCGGGAACGTCGGGGGCGGCCATGGCCCTCACCGATCCGATGGTCGACGCCCGGGGCGGGGGCCTCACCATCGGGCTGGGCCTGCTCACCGGGCTGGCCGTGGTCCCCCACTTCGGCGACGTCCACGAGGACGGGCACGGGGAGAAGCTCCATCGGTCGGTGCACCTGGCCCCGGTCGGCACGCCGGTGGCGGGGATCCCCGAGCGCACCGCGCTCATCCGCGATCCGGGAGGCCGCTGGAGCTCCGCCGGAGCCGGCGAGGTGGCGGTCTTCATGGACGGTGCCCGGGCCGAGTCGGGACTGGGGGCCCTGCCCGCCTGATCCCCGAGCCCGCTCAGTCGGCTTCGCTGATGGTCACCGCCTCGATCGACACCGGCTCCGAGGGCTTGCCCGAGTGGCTGCCGACCGACTCGATGGCCTGCACCACGTCGAGGCCCTTGACCACTTTCCCGAACAGGGAGTACTGCGGTGGCAGAGCGCACCCGTCCGGGCCGCTCACGATGAAGAACTGGCTGCCGTTGGTGTCGGGCCCGGCGTTGGCCATGGCCACCGACCCGATCTCGTAGCGGCCGGGAGCCGGCAGCTCGTCGCCGAAGCGGTACCCGGGGCCGCCCCGTCCGGACCCCTCCGGGTCACCGCCCTGGGCCATGAAGCCGGGGATGATCCGGTGGAAGACGATCCCGTCGTAGTAGTGCCATCGGGACAGGAAGACGAAGTTGTTGACGGTGTTCGGTGCGCCCAAGGCGTCCAGGGAGATGGTCACGGTTCCCTTGGAGGTCACCATCTCGGCCGTATACCGCTTGGCCGGGTCGATGACCATCGGTGGCGGACCGTCGAATCGTTGGGTCTTGGGGCTGGAGCCGTCGACGGCGGGGATGTCCGGGGTCATGGCCTGTCCTTTCTCATTGCGCTCTCATCGCGTCGTGGTGCCGGTCTCACTGCGTCGTGTCGCCGGCCTGGGCCTCTCGTTGTCCGAAGCGACGCCGGCGGCCGGCCGGGGCTCCCGTTGGTCGGGCCGCTCAGCTCACCGTGATGGTCACCGACACGATGCGGTGCAGCTTGACCGGGGTGCCGGTGCTGCTGGTGGCGGCGGAGCCGTCGGCATTGATCTTGTCCAGGACGTCCATGCCCGAGGTCACCTTCCCGAACACCGTGTAGTCCGGCGCCAGGCTCTCGCCCTCGGGCCCGGTGACGACGAAGAACTGGCTGCCGTTGGTGCTCGGGTTGGTCGAGGCCGGATTGTCGGAGTTGGCCATGGCGACCGATCCGATCGGGTACTGGGGGGTGGCCGTGGCCGGGCCGGCTTCGGTGAATTGGTAGCCGGGCCCGCCGGAGCCGGTTCCGGTGGGATCGCCGGTCTGGTCCATGAACGTCTGGATCACCCGGTGGAAGACGATGCAGTCGAAGAAGTGGTGGTCAGCGAGGTAGACGAAGCTGTTGGTGGCTTTCGGTGACGTCTTCGGGTCGAGCTGCATGGTGAACATCCCGACGTCGGTGGTGACCGTGGCCGTGTAGGTCTTCGACGGGTCGATGGTCATCGGCGGGGCGCCGTAGGACGGCTTGTTGAGAGTGGCGGTGTAGCTGGCCGGGCAGTCAGCCGAGGTGGTGATGGCGCTCGGTGAGGTGTTGCCCGAGCCACCAGCCGGGGCCGGCCGGGTGGTGGTCGGTGCGACCGTCGTGGTGGTGGACGACTTGGAGCTCGACGGCTTGAAGATCAGGTAGGAGATCCCGACGACGACGGCCGCCACGATGACCACGGTGACCAACCGGCGAATGTTCTGCTTGCGCTTCCGGGCCTTCTCCTCGGCCTGGAGGCGCGCTTGACGTCCGGCCTTCTGCCGTTGGCGCTTGTCCTGGTTCACGGGGCCACAGGGTAGCCGGTGCCCCCTGCCGGATCGGTGTCGGCCGCCGGCGTGACGTGCCATGGCGCCAGGTCGGGTGAGATCGCCCCTGTAGCCTTGGAGGATCATGGCGTTGGTGGTCCAGAAGTTCGGTGGAACCTCGGTCGCCGACGCCGATCGGATCCGCGCCGTGGCCGATCATGTGGCCCGGAGCCGCCGGAGCGGTGAGAGCGTGCTGGTCGTGGTCAGTGCCATGGGCAAGGCCACCGACGACCTGGTCAGGTTGGCGGCCGACGTGAGCTCGGTGCAGCCGACCCGCGAGGTCGACATGCTGCTGAGCGCCGGGGAGCGCATCTCCATGTCCCTGCTGTGCATGGCCCTGGCCGAGCTGGGGGTCGAGGCCACGTCCTACACCGGCAGCCAGGCCGGCATCATCACCGACACGGCCCACACCCGGGCGAAGATCCTCGAGGTCCGCGGCGATCGGCTGCGGGCCACGCTCGATGCCGGGGGCGTTCCGGTGGTGGCCGGCTTCCAGGGGATGTCGGTCGAGCGCGACGTGACCACGCTCGGGCGGGGTGGGTCGGACACCACCGCGGTGGCCTTGGCCGCCGCCCTCGGTGCCGGCGTGTGCGAGATCTACACGGATGTGCCCGGCGTGTTCAGTGCCGACCCGCGTATCGTCCCCACCGCCAAAAAGCTGCCCCGCATCAGCTACGAGGAGATGCTCGAGATCTCGGCCACCGGCGGCCGGGTGCTGGCCCTCCGCTCGGTGGAGTTCGCCCGGAACCACCGGGTGCCGCTGCACGTACGCTCGAGTTTCACCTGGGAGCCGGGCACCTGGGTCGACGAGGAGGATCCGACCATGGAGCAGGCAGTTGTCACCGCCGTCACCCACGACATCTCCGAAGCGAAGGTCACCGTCACCGGGGTGCCCGACCGTCCCGGGGTGGCGGCCATGCTGTTCCGGGGCCTGGCCGAGCGGAACGTGAACGTCGACATGATCGTGCAGAACACCTCGCTGCACGGGACCACCGACATCTCCTTCACCGTGCCCGGGCAGGACCTGGCCGTGAGCACCGAGGTGTGCCAGGCGCTGGCCCCCGAGATCGGCGCCACCGGGGTGAGCAGCGACGACGACGTGGCCCGGGTGTCGCTGGTCGGGGCGGGGATGAAGACCCATCCCGGGGTCACCGCCCTGACCTTCGAGACCCTGGCTTCCGAGGGCATCAACATCGAGATGATCTCCACGTCCTCGATCCGCATCTCCTGCATGATCCGGTCGTCGGCGGCCGAGGGAGCGGTCAGCGCCCTCCACAAGGCCTTCGATCTCGACTGACCGGGCACCCGGGCCCGACCGACCCGCACCCACGGCCCGGCCGACCCGGCCCACGGCTCGGTCGACCCGGCCCACGGCCCGACCGACCAACGGCACGGGGCCACGACTGACCCGACCCCTCCCGTAGACTTGTCGCCATGCAAGTGGCAGTGGTGGGCGCGACGGGCCAGGTCGGGGCGGTCATGCGGGCCATGCTGGACGAGCGCGGCTTCCCCCTCGACGGCCTGCGGCTGTTCGCCTCGTCGCGTTCGGCCGGCCGGCGGCTCGCCTTCCGTGGGGAGCAGCTGCTGGTCGAGGACGCCGCCATCGCCGACGTCTCCGGGGTGGACCTGGCGCTGTTCTCGAGCGGGGCGTCGGCGTCCCGCCAGTTGGCTCCGAAATTCGCCTCGGCCGGCGCCCTGGTCATCGACAACTCCTCGGCCTGGCGGATGGATCCCGCCGTCCCGCTGGTGGTCCCCGAGGTCAACGGCTCGGCGCTCGGGTCCATCCCGAAGGGGATCGTGGCCAACCCCAACTGCACGACGATGGTGGGCATGCCCGTCCTCAAGCCCTTGGACGACGCCGCCGGCCTCCGGCGGATCGTCGTCTCCACCTATCAGGCCGTCTCCGGGTCCGGCCTCGCCGGTGTCGAGGAGCTCGAGATGCAGCTGATCAAGACCGTCGACCGCGCCGCCGCCCTGACCTTCGACGGCCGGGCCGTCGAGGCCCCGCCGGCCGTCAAGTTCCCCGACACCATCGCCCACAACGTCATCCCCCTGGCCGGCCACGCCGTGGACGACGGTTCGGGCGAGACCGACGAGGAGCAGAAGTTCCGCGACGAGAGTCGGAAGATCCTGGACCTGCCCGACCTGGACGTCACCTGCACCTGCGTGCGCGTCCCGGTGTTCACCGGCCACTCGCTGTCGATCGTGGCCGAGTTCGTCGAGCCCCTGAGCCCCGAGCGGGCCACCGAGGTGCTGGCCGGCGCACCCGGGGTCGAGCTCGCCGACCTGCCCACCCCGCTGCGGGCGGCCGGGAGGGACCCGTCGTTGGTCGGGCGGATCCGGGCGGCCGGCGCGGACAACCGGCTGGCTCTGTTCGTCACCGGCGACAACTTGCGCAAGGGGGCGGCCCTCAACGCCGTCCAGATCGCCGAGGCCCTGGTCACGGCCGGCCGTCTGGCTGCGGGCCGGGGTGCTGTGGGCTGACCCGACCGCAGGGATTTCTGCCCGGCTCCCGACCTGACGGCCCGGCGGGCGCTACCGCGTCGGCGACTCCGACAGGGCCAGCACGGATACCCGCTTGGCCAAGTTGACGGCGTGGTCGCCGAAGCGCTCGTAGAAGCGGGCCACCATGGCCAGCTCGACTGCCACCGGAAGGGGCATCGTGCCCGCGACTACCTCCACCGTCAGGCTCACATGGAGGTCGTCCATCTCGTCGTCGAGGGTGTCGACGTGGGACGCGGCCATCGGGAGCCGCTCGGCGTAGGCGTCGGTGGTGGCGCGCCACATGTGGACGGCGACCTCGCCCATCCGCTCGACCAGCCCCCGGCTGCGAGCGGAGAGCTCGCCGCCCAGCCCGCGCACCGCCCGGCGGGCGATGTGCTCGGCCAGGTCGCCGTTGCGCTCGAGGTCGGGGAGCATCCTGATCACCATGACCAGGAACCGGAGGTCCTTCGGCGAGGTGATCCCGGCCACGGTCAGCTGCTGGAGTCCCAGCTCGTCGATGTCGTGGTAGAGGTGGTCGACCACCGCGTCGCGATCGGCCAGTGCCTTGGCGGCCTCGCGGTCTCCCGACAGCAGGGCATGGGTGGCCCCGGCCATGGACTCGCCCACCAGTGCGAACAGCTGGAGGACCTTGCGGTCGATCACTTCGAGCGGGTCGTCCACGCCGACCAACGGTACTCCCGGGAGTACGACCCCGGTCAGGCGGAGTCCGGATCGGGCTGGTCACCGACGATCACCCGCGGCCCCGAGCCCCAGGAGAGATAGCGCCACGACCAGTTGACCAGGACGACGATCTTGTTGCGGAACCCGATCAGGTAGACGAGGTGGAGACCGAGCCAGGCCAGCCACCCGAGGGTGCCGCGGACGATGGCGCCTTTGGGGAATTGGGTGATGGCGGCGCGGCGACCGATGGTGGCCATGATCCCCTTGTCGCGGTAGTGGAACGGCTCGGTGGGTTCGCCGGCCATGCGGTGGAGGATCTGGCGGGCGGCGTGCAGGCCCGACTGGATGGCCACTTGGGCCACCTGGGGGCAGATCGCACCCTCGTCTGGGGCTCCCGGTCCCGCCGATCGGACGGCGGCCGCGTCGCCGACGGCGTAGGCATCCTCGTGTCCGGGGAGGGAGAGGTCCGCCTCGACTCGGAGGCGCCCGTTTCGCTCGCTCGGCACGGCGAGCCGGCTGGCCACGGTGTCCTCGACCGTCACCCCGCCGGCCCACACCACCGTCTCGGTGGGGATCTGGGTGCCGTCGTCGAGCTCGACGCAGGTGTCGGTGACCCGCTTCACCATGTGCCCGAGCCGAAGCTCGATCCCCCGTCCCATGAGGGTGTCGGCGGCGTAGGCGGCCGCCGAGGGCTTGAACGCGCCGAGCAGGCGGTCGAGCCCGTCGACCAGGATGATCCGGCCGGTGGACCGGGCGAAGGTGAAGCCGTCGTGGCGGACAGCGACGTCCAACAGCTCGGCCAGCGCGCCGGCGACCTCGACCCCGGTGGGTCCACCGCCCACGACGACGAAGGTCAGGGCCCCCTCGGCGGCCCGGGCGGGGTGGGCGTCGGCCTCCTCGAAGCGCCGGAGCACGTGGTCCCGGAGCCTTCGGGCGTCGTTGAGGACGTAGAGGGGGAAGCTGAATTCCGCCGCCCCGGGGATCCCGAAGAATTTCGCCGTCGCCCCGCTGGCCACGATGATCGAGTCGAACGGCAGCGGATCGGCGCCTTCGAGGGTCACCAGGCGCCGCTCCCAGTCGACGCCGGTCACCCGAGCCAGTCGGAAATTGACATTGGGGGCCTTCCCGAAGATCGCCCGCACCGGGTAGGCCACGTCGCCCGGGTCGAGCCCGGCGGTGGCGACCTCGTAGAGCATGGGTAGAAAGGTGTGGAAGTTGTGCTGGTCGACGATGGTCACCTCGACCGGCTCGCCGACGAGGGCCCGGCCCGCCGCCAGCCCGGCGAAGCCGGCTCCGACGATGACCACGCGATGCACGGGGTCAATGCTGGCATACGGGCCAAGGGACCCCGTCGGGCCGCCCGCCGGTGGATCGGGCGGCCGCGGCGCGGTGCCCAACCGGTGGCCCGTCGGCCTGCCTACCAGGCAGATCGCCCCCTTCGGGGACCTCTGTCACCGGGGGGAGTCCCCGTTGTCGTCACACCCCGTCGGTACGCTGGCCGCGGGCCTCCACGTGCCCGAGCAGGACCCTGGAAGGACTCGACATGCTCATCGGTCTCATACTCGGACTCGTCGTCGGAATGGCGGCGGGGGTGGCGGCGGGCCTGTGGGTCCGCGCCAACCACATGGCCGGTACCCGGGCGGCCGAGGCACGCCTGGCGGACGCGTTCGAACAGAACGGGAAGCTGGTGGGGGAGGTGGCCGAGCTGCGTTCGCTCGTCGCCGACCAGCAGCACCGTCTCGGCCTGACCTACGCCGAGGGGGCCCGTCTCACGGCCGAGCTCGAGGCCGAGCGCCGCGCCGCCGACCAGCGGGCGGCCGCCTTCGACCAGGCCAGGGAGCAGATGACCGGGGAGTTCGCCCGGCTGTCGGCGTCGGCCCTGCAACGGAACAACGAACAGTTCCTCCAACTCGCCGACGTGAAGCTCAACGAGACGCGCCAAGCCGCCGAAGGGGAGCTGGCCAAGCGGCAGGAGGCCATCGAGCAGCTGTTGCGGCCGATCGGGGACCAGCTCGGCAAGTACGAGGAGGGTATGCGGCGGCTGGAGGTCGAGCGTCAGAGGGCCTACACCTCGCTGACCGAGCAGATGAAGTATCTCTCCACCTCCCATGACCAGCTCCAAAAGGAGACGCGCAATCTGGTCACGGCGTTGCGCTCGCCGCAGACGCGGGGTCGCTGGGGGGAGCTGCAGCTGCGCCGGGTCGTCGAGATGGCCGGGATGCTGGAGCATTGCGACTTCGAGGAGCAGGTCACCTCGGAGGCGGACGGCGGCCGCGTCCGTCCGGACATGGTGGTCCACCTCCCGGGGAGCAAGAACGTGGCGGTGGACGCCAAGGTGCCGATGCAGGCGTTCCTCGACGCCAACGACGCCGATGACGAGACGTCGCGGCGCAGCTGCCTGGCCAACCACGGGCGACAGATGAAGGCCCACGTGGACGCGCTGTCGAAGAAGGAGTACTGGAAGAGCGTCGATCCCTCTCCCGAGTTCGTCGTGGCCTTCATCCCGGGCGACCCACTGCTGTCGGCCGCCCTCGAGCACGAGCCCGGCCTCATGGAGTACGCCGTCGCCAACCACGTGCTCCTCGCCACGCCCACCTCGCTCATCGCCCTCCTCCGGGCCGTGGCCTACGGATGGCAACAGGAGTCCCTGGCCGAAAATGCCCGCGAGGTCCAGACCCTCGGGGCCGAGCTCTACCAGCGTCTGTCGGTGCTGGGCGAACACGTCGGTGCCGTCGGCAAGGGGCTCAACACCGCCGTGGCCGCCTATAACAAGGCCGTCGGCTCGCTCGAGGGCCGGGTGTTGGTTACCGCCCGGCGATTCGCAGAGATGGGCGTGGTCGGCGCCGAGCGCACCCTCGACCCGCCGCCACCCGTCGACTCGACCACCAGGGCGCTGCAATCACCCGAGCTGGGTCCGGCCGCCATCGAGCTCCCGTTTCTCGACGTGCCAGAAGACATGGGCGAATCGGTGGTGTCCGGCGCTCGGCGGCCCGGGAGCTGATACTCGGCATCCGTTTCGGCATCGAGTCGAACCGCCAGGCACCGCCTCCCGGCTGATTCCCGCCCACCCGGTCGATCGGCCCGACCGTGGGAACACACGGAACGCGGCGTCGATGTCGACGAAGAGGACGCCGGTCGAGGTGTCGTCGGCCGGGGTTGGTCTCGGGGAACTCCCCGAGAGGTGAGGTCATGGTCACTCTCCGAGAGGTGTGAGGGCCCGTCCAGCCGCTTCGGATCCCATTCTCAGGCTGCTCCAAGGCAAATAGGCGAGAGTCGAGCCAGCGAGACGCGACGGGCCAGGTGGATGATAGAAAGAAGGCGCTTTTTGCGTCACCGAGTGGGTAGGAGAGGTTGTTCCGACGACCGTTGCCGAACGAGAGGTGTGGGCCACCCCGCAGTGTTCCCGAATCAAGACGTGATTCGGGAAGGGGAGGCGCTGTCGGCCGTGAAAGGAGAGGGAGCATGAAGATCTTGGTATTGGGTGGTGACGGCTATCTCGGTTGGCCGACAGCGTTGTACCTGTCCCGACGGGGGCATCAGGTCGGGGTGGTCGACAACTTCGCCCGTCGCGGATACGACCTCGAGATGGGTGTCGACAGCCTCGTGCCCATTGTCAGTCTGCAGCGGCGGTGCCGTCGCTGGCACGAGGTCTCGGGACTGACCATGGATCTGTTCGTCGGCGATCTCACCGACGCCGCGTTCGTCGGTGCGACCTTTGCATCATTCGAGCCCGATGCAGTGGTGCATTTTGCCGAGCAACGCTCGGCCCCCTACTCGATGATCGACCAGCAGCACGCCGTCTATACGCAGGTGAACAACGTGGCCGGGACCCTCAACCTCCTGTACGCCATAGCCGAGCGGGATCGGGACATCCATTTGGTGAAGTTGGGCACGATGGGGGAGTACGGCACCCCCAACATCGATATCGAAGAGGGCTTCATCGAGATCACCCACCGGGGTCGCACCGACGTCCTCCCCTACCCGAAGCAGCCCGGCTCCTTCTACCACCTGTCCAAAGTCCACGACAGCGCCAACATCATGTTCGGGTGCCGGATCTGGGGGCTGCGAGCGACCGATCTCAATCAGGGCATCGTGTACGGCCACGAGACCGAAGAGACGAGGCTGCACCCGGACCTGGCCACCCGCTTCGACTACGACGGCGTGTTCGGGACCGTCCTCAACCGGTTCTGCGTGCAGGCCGTCACCGACCATCCGCTGACCGTGTACGGGTCGGGTGGACAGACCCGAGGGATGTTGAACATCCTCGACACTCTGGCCTGCGTCGAGCTGGCCTTGGAGAACCCGGCTGACCGCGGCGAGTTCAGAGTCTTCAACCAGTTCACCGAATCGTTCTCGGTGGGCGAGATGGCAGAGATGGTGGTGGCCGCGTTCGACGGCGATGCCACCATCGAGAACTGTGCCGATCCGCGGGTGGAGAAGGAGGACCACTACTACCGGGCGGCGCACACCAAGTTGCTCGACCTGGGACTGGTGCCCCACCTCCTGACCGACCCGGTCCTCCAGTCGATCCTGGCCGTGGCCCACAAGTACCGGGCCAATGCCGACCTCGATGCCATCCGCCCCACCGTGGAGTGGCGGAGCACGGCCAGCGACCTCGTCACGGCGGGCGGGTCCGACACGGCGATGGCCGACCGGGACACTGTGCCGGCCGCCGGTGGCGACGGCGCCACCCTCTTCGTCCGCTAGGACGCCGACGCCTGCCCCGCCGGTCGGGGCCGGTGGCCACGGCCGAGGCGGTCGCTCCGGCGGATCGGCGTGCACGCGGCCGGGGACGGGCGCTGACGTAGTGATGCGCGACCGGTCGGGCCGAAGGCGTCGCGACACCAGTTCGCCGTAGGTCCGGGGCAGGTCGACGGCACTATCGTCGTCGGGATGCCCAGAGCCCGACGGAGACGAGGTCACTCCGCCGGCCGGCGCAGCCGTGGGGGCCGCATCGTGGCCGCGTTGCTGGTGGCGGTGGCCGTGGCGCTGGCCATCGGATCACTGATCGAGATCAACGCGCAGTCGGTTCAGTTCCGCGCCGCCACCGACTCCGGGTACGGCGCCATGGCCTCCAAGCTGGTGTCGGCCTCCAATCAAACCGGCAGTCAACTGGCGTCCCTGATGGACGGTGCCCCCCAGCTGGCCAACGGTCCCATCCCGTTCCGGGCGCGGGCCACCCTGCAGCAAGGCCTCGACGAGGCGGTGAATTCGACGTCGGCCGAGGCCTCCCGGGCCGAAGCATTGGAACCTCCTCCACCCACGGCCGATGTCGGGTCCCGGCTCACCATGGTGATGTCGAACCGGGCGTCGGCGGCGCTCGCCCTCCGCTCGAACATCGACCAGATGCTCGGGATGAGCCCGTTGCCGGTGGCCGGCGCCCCGGAAGCACCGGCCTCGACGACACCCACGCTGCTGATCTCGCCCGATCAGGCGGCGACGGGCATGACCGCGGCCGGCGTTCTCTTCCAGCACGCCGACGACCAGTACCGATCGCTCGCCGCCGACATCCGCGCCGTGCGGCTCCCGATCCGGCTTCCGCCTTCGGTCTGGGTTCCCGCCCCGGTGGCTGCCGCCCCACTCGGTCCGGCCCGTCTCGGTGCGGCCGCCGCCTTGCTCAATGGGTCGGCGGCGTTGCGGCCCTTCCACCAGCTGATCATCACGGCCGTCGGCCTCGATCCAGCCCCGGTGGCCTCGGGTGGCCCGCAGACCACCATCTCGGGATGCACCGCACCCCGGTCGCAGCCCAACGCCGGCGCCCCGATGGTGATGCCGCCGACGGGCTCGCTCGCGGCCACGGTGACCGTGACCAATTGCGGAACGGTGGTGGAGCCCGTCGTGCGGCTGACCGAGACCCTGGCGCTCGCCGATCCTCCTGGCACGCCCCCACCGCCCGCCGGAGCCGGCGGTGGGGTGACGCAGGCCCGGGTGAGCCTGGAGGCAGGGTCGTCGTCGGCCCTGTCCATGCCGACCCTAAAGGTTGCCTCCGGCCACGCGTACACACTCACCTTCACCATCGCCATTCCCGTCAGCCAGGAAGCCAACCCGGCCGGCTCGACACAACAACTCCTCCTGCAGATCTCGGGTTGACGCTCGGTGTAGCTGGAGGCCTTGGCCCCGGCCGTGGTCACCCGGACGCCCGGTCGCCGCCGAAGGACCGCCGAGGGCACCGGTTGGCTGAAGATGCAGGAGGGGGATCTAGGATTGGTACACCAGAGGCGAACTGACGACAGACTGACGACAGAAGGGCCGGATCGACGTGGCCGAGAGCATCACCATCTGCGACAACCGCACCGGCGAGTCACTCGAGATCCCCATCGAGAACGGTGGGATCTCCTCCGCCCAATGGGCGAAATTACTCCCCGGCATCTGGTTCTACGACCCAGGTTTCGTCTCGACCGCGCCCTGCGAGAGCGCCATCACCTACCTCGACGGCGACGAGGGAATTCTGCGGTACCGGGGCTACCCGATCGAGCAACTGGCGGAGCAATCGACCTACCTGGAGGTGGCCTATCTCCTGCTGAACGGTGAGCTCCCGACTGCCGACCAATTCGAGAATTGGGAGCAGGAGATCACCCTGCACACCTTCATCCACGAGAACGTCCGGAAGCGGTTCCTCGAGGGGTTCCACTACGACGCCCATCCGATGGGCATGTTGGTATCGGCGGTGGCCGCCCTGTCGACCTTCTACCTCGATGCCAAGGACATCTTCGACGTCGAGGCCCGGCAGAAGCAGATCATCCGGCTCATCGCCAAGATGCCCACCCTGGCGGCGGCCGCCCACCGGTTCAGTGTGGGGATGCCGTTCGTCTACCCCGACAACTCGCTCAAGTTCACATCCAACTTCCTCTCCATGATGTGGAAGATCGCCGAGCCCCGCTTCGAGGCGGATCCCGTCCTGGCGAGGGCTCTCGACGTCCTGTTCATCCTCCACGCCGACCACGAGCAGAACTGTTCGACCACCGCCATGCGGACCGTGGGGTCCTCCCATGCCGACCCGTACTCGGCGTGCGCCGCCGCCGCCGCCGCCCTCTACGGCCCCCGCCACGGCGGGGCGAACGAGGCGGTGATCCGGATGCTCACCGAGATCGGATCGATCGACCAGGTCCAGCCGTTCATCAAATCGGTGAAGGAGGGATCCGGCGGACGGCTCCAGGGGTTCGGACACCGCGTGTACAAGAGCTACGACCCGCGGGCCAAGATCATCAAGAAGACGGCGGACGACGTCTTCGATATCACCGGCAAGAACCCGCTGCTCGACATCGCGTTGAAACTCGAGGAGATCGCCCTCTCCGACGAGTACTTCATCTCCCGCAAGCTCTATCCCAACGTCGACTTCTATTCGGGGCTCATCTACCAGGCGATGGGCTTCCCCCTGGAGATGTTCCCGGTCCTGTTCGCCATCCCCCGCACGTCGGGCTGGCTGGCCCACTGGCAGGAGATGCTGGACCAGGACTCGAAGATCGCCCGGCCCCGCCAGCTGTACATCGGCGCCGACGCCCGGGACTACACCCCCATCGCCTCCCGCTGAACCCGTCGCTCCTCGCCGCCGGCGGGCCCGGGGATCACCCTTCAGGGAGTTGGGTCACCGCTCGAGCCCTGGTCAAGAGCGGCCGACCGGGGCAACAGGCGCATCAGCCCCTCCTGGACGATCGACACGGCCAACTCGCCCTCCCGGGTGAACAGAAACCCACGAGCCAGGCCCCGGGCGCCGGATGCCACCGGGCTGTCCATGTCGTAGAGCAGCCACTCGTCGGCGCGGAACCGGCGGTGGAACCACATGCAGTGGTCGAGGCTGGCGCCCATGAAGTCGTTGTCCTCCCAGCGCACATCGTGCGGGGCCAGCATCGTGTCGAAGAGTGACATGTCCGAGGCGTAGGCGGCGATGCAGGCGTGGAGGAGGGCTTCGTCGCCGAGGATGCCGTCGGCGCGGATCCACAGGCGCTGGACCGGCTCCTTGTCCGACTCGTGCGAGAACGGGAGCGAGCCCACGTGGCGCTGGTCGATGGGATGGGGACGGTCGAGCCAGTCCCCGAAGGTCTCGCGGTAGGGCTCGAGCCGCTCGACCAGTGAATCGAGCTCTTCGGGCCCGGGCACCTCCGGCATGGGGATCTGATGGAAGAGCCCCGACTCGTCGACGTGGAACGACGCCGAAAGGTTGAAGATGGCCCGGCCGTGCTGGATGGCGACCACCCGGCGGGTGGTGAACGACCGGCCGTCGCGGATGCGGTCCACCTCGTAGAGGATCGGCACGGTCGGGTCCCCGGGCCGCAGGAAGTAGGCGTGGAGCGAGTGCGGCCGCCCGATGTCCACGGTTCGCCCGGCCGCCATCAGCGCCTGGGCGGCAACCTGGCCCCCGAACACCCGCTGGCGGTCTTCGTTGGGGCTCACACCCCGGAAGATGTTGACCTCGATGGGCTCGAGGTCGAGGAGGTCGACGAGGAAGTCGAGGTCTTCGCTCACCGCACCATCCTGTCAGCTGGTGGGGGGCGGACCCTCCCGTCCCCTGCCTCAGGACGCGGCCCTCCGTCGCCGATGACGACGGCCTCCCGGCACTGGGCACCCGGCCCGGCGCCTCCCGACAGCGACCCACTACGGTTGCCGCCGGTGCCCGACCTCTCGTTCCCCGACGACTTCCTCTGGGGCGCGGCGACCGCCGCCCACCAGATCGAGGGGGGCAACGTCAACAACGACTGGTGGGCGTTCGAGCACGACCCGACCTCGGGTTGTGTCGACGTGAGTGGCGACGCCTGCGATTCCTTCAACCGCTTCCCCGAGGACATCGCCCTGGTGGCGGCCCTCGGCTTCTCCTCCTATCGCTTCTCACTCGAATGGAGTCGCATCGAGCCGGAGGAGGGCGAGTTCTCCCGTGTCGCCCTCGACCACTACCGCCGGATGGCGGCGACCTGCCACGAGCACGGCATCACACCGGTCGTCACCTTCCACCACTTCACCCATCCGCGTTGGCTCGCCTCGGCGGGGGCCTGGGAAGCACTGCACGCTCCGGACCGTTTCGCCCGGCTCTGCGAACGGGCCGGTGCCCATCTTGGTGACCTCATCGGCCTGGCCTGCACGCTCAACGAGCCCAACGTCGTCGCCACCATGGGTTGGCGGCACGGGATCTTCCCGCCGCGGGTCCGGGACCGGGTTCGGCGGGGAACGGTCAACGAGGCATTGATCAGCGCCCACCGGAAGGCCGTCGATGCACTCCGGTCCGGCCCGGGCGACTTTCCGGTCGGCCTGACCCTGTCGATGACCGACTTCCAGCTGCAACCCGGTGGCGAGGAATGGCTGGAACGGATCAGGCGGCCCTCCGAGGACGTGTTCCTCGAGGCCACGGGTGGGGACGACTTCGTCGGCGTGCAGACCTATACCCGGGCGCGGGTGGGCCCCGACGGGTCGGTGGGCCCCGAAGATGGAGTTGCGACCACCCAGATGGGGTATGAGGTCTGGCCCGAGGCTCTCGAAGGCACGATCAGGCGGGCCTGGGAGAAGACCGGTGGTCTGCCCGTCTACGTCACCGAAAACGGGATCGGGACCGACGACGACGCCCTGCGGATCGACTACGTGGGGCGGGCGCTGGCCGGGGTGGGGAGGTGCCTGGCCGACGGGTTGGATGTTCGCGGGTACTTCTACTGGAGCCTTCTCGACAATTTTGAGTGGGTCCTCGGGTACGGCCCGACGTTCGGCCTGGTCGTGGTCGACCGGGCGACCTTCGAACGGGTGCCAAAGCCCAGCGCAGCTTGGCTCGGTCGCATCGCTCGGGCCAACGCCCTCTGAGAGGGCCAGAGCGCCTCTCGGCACCCCGGGCCGTCGCGGCCAGGAGATTCACAGCTTCGACGGCTAGGGTCTCTCCGATGACCAGCGTCCTGACCCGGGCGGAACACCTGTGGCAGAAGCGGGAAACGCCTCAGGCGAAGCAACTGTTCCGGTATTCGATGGTGTCCGTCGTTTCGACCGCCGTCTCCTTCGGCGTGCTGACTCTCGTCTTCGGTGTGCTCCACCTGTTCGGTGAGATCGGCAGCACGGTCTTCGCCAATGTCTGTGCCACGGTCCCCTCCTACTATCTGAACCGGAAGTGGGTGTGGGGGAAGGGCGGACGATCCCATCTGGTGAAGGAGATCATCCCCTTCTGGTGCATGTCGGCGTTGGGCATCGTCGTCTCGATCGGCGGAGCCGCGGTGGCCAGACATCTCGGCATCGAGCACCATCTGACCCACGCCCAGCAGACGGTGGTCGTCCTGGCGGCAAATGTCGCATCGTTCGGCGTGTTCTGGATTCTCAAGTACCTGGTGTTCAACCGGCTCTTTCATGTGCACCCGCTCGAGGAGCTCGACGAACTCGTCGAGGCCGCCTGAGGCCCGGCCTCGGGCGCGCCCGGCCACCCGGCCTCACCGACCCGCGGCTCGGCCCGAGTTCTTCCCCGGCCTGGTCCCCTGAGCCCCTCCTCCGGTTCTTGAGTGAGCCGGTACTTCGGGCGTACGTTGGCCTGGAGGACGGCGGGGCAGGGAAGGAGGATCGATGACCGCGACCGTGGCCCACAGCGGTTCACTGGTGTTGGTCACGGCCGTGTTCCTGGCCAGTGCGGTCGAGATGGTCGAGGCGTTGACCATCGTCCTGGCCGTGGGTGTGACCAAGGGATGGCGGTCCGCCCTCGAGGGCACGCTGGTGGCGCTGTTGGTGCTCGGCGCCCTGGTCGTCCTCCTCGGGCCCACGCTCATCCATCTGGTGCCGCTCACCACCCTCCGGTTGGTCATCGGTGCCCTGCTGTTGGTGTTCGGCCTCCAGTGGCTGCGCAAGGCGGTGCTCCGTTCGTCCGGCCTGAAGGCCAAGCATGACGAGGACGCCATCTTCGCCGAGCAGGTGGCGTCCCTCTCCGGATCCGGCTCGCCCAAGGGTCGGGACACCACCGGGTTCGTGGTGGCCTTCAAGGGCGTGTTCCTCGAGGGCCTCGAGGTGGCGGTGATCGTGGTCACCCTGGGGTCGACGTCGCACAACCTCGGCCTGGCTGCCTCCGCAGCCGGGGCGGCAGCCCTGATCGTGGGCGTCAGCGGACTGGTCGTGGCCCGTCAGCTCTCCTCGGTCCCCGAGAACGCCATGAAGATGGTGGTGGGCCTGATGCTGGTCAGCTTCGGCACGTTCTGGACCGGGGAAGGGATCGGTGTGCACTGGCCCGGGTCCGACCTGGCCATCCCGGTGCTCGTGGCCGCCTACGGGCTGACGGCGTGGGCGCTGGTGACCGTTCTCCAGCGGAGCGGATCGGATCGGCGCCTGGGCGGGATGGCGGCCGGGACGGTTCCCACGGCCGGGACGGCCCCGCCCGGGCGCGCTCCTGGCGAACTGCGGCCGGCTGACACGGCCAGCCGGGTGACCGGGAGGCGATCGACGTGACCCTGGTGAGACGCCTCGTGGTCGGCTTCGGCCGGTTCTGGTGGGACTTCCTGGTCGGGGACACGCCCGAACTGTTCGTCGGTTCGGTTGCCGTGGTCGGACTGGTGGCCCTGCTGTGCCTCGATCACGCGCTCGAGGACCGCCTGCGCCGTGGTTCTCCCCGCCCTGGTGATGGGATTGCTCGGGCTGTCCGTGTGGAGGGCGGCCCGGGCCCGGTCGTCCTGATCGACCCGCCCGGCCGCAGCCACCGGGTCGCGGCGACGGCGCCCGGCCCCGGTGCCGGGACCCGGTCAGTCGCGGAAGTTGATGAACTGCAGGGGGATCCCGAAGTCCTCGGCCTTGCAGGCGGCGATCACCGCTTGCAGATCGTCGCGCTTCTTACCCGTGATCCGGAGCTGGTCGCCCTGAGTCTGCGAGGTGACGCCCTTGAGGCGCAGGTCCTTGATGAACTTGTTGATCTTCTTGGCGTGGTCGGCCGAAATGCCGGCTCGAATGGTCAGCGTCTGTCGGGCGGAGCCGCGTGATCCCTCCTCGATCTTCCCGGCCTCGAAGGCCTTGAGCGAGACTTGTCGCTTGACCAGCCGCTCCTGGAGCACCTGGTAGAGGGCGCGGAGACGATCGTCGGTGGACGAGGAGAGCTGGATCTCCTTGTCGGTGAGCTCGATCGAGGAGTCGGTGCCCTTGAAGTCGAAGCGGGTGGACGCCTCGCGGTTGGCCTGGTCCACCGCATTGCGGACCTCCTGCATGTCGACTTCGGAGACAACGTCGAAGGTGGGCATGCGAGAAACAGTACCGCCGGGCCGGTCACACCCCCCTCGTCGATCGCGGTCCCACCGGTCGCCGGCCCGAGCTCGCCACCCGTCGAAGGTCGGTCGTTCGGCTCGGCGTCGGCGGGGTCGTGCGATGACCACCAGGCGGTAACCTTCGCCCGGCGGGTCGGTGCCCGAGCGGCCAAAGGGAGCAGACTGTAAATCTGCCGGTTCTGCCTACGAAGGTTCGAATCCTTCCCGGCCCACGCCAGTCAGCCAGCCGGTGGCGGCGGGGACAGCCGTCCTCGCCGCCCGGCCAGTCCGGGCCCCGTCGGGCGGGACGACCGGGACGGGTTCACCGCCAACAGGAGACTTGCCCCTCCTCGGCCCGTAGTTACAATAACGTTACGGGTTGATTGCGGTCATTGGTCCCGGAGGCTCGTGCCGATGCGAGCGTTCCGGACCGGTCGGTGACGACCATCGACCGACCCCGAGGAGGCCGAGGTTGGTCCTCTTCATCGAGGAATGGCCGGCCGTCGGAGGGGCCGGTCGGCCCGGCAGTTCTGACCGAGGAGAAGGTCCCCACACCCCATGTCGTCAGAGACCCCGGCTGGACAGGAGCCCGACGAGGGTGGGGGGCCGTATCCAGGGCCGGGTGCCCCGGCCCTGCGCAGTCTGGCCGTCGAGGCGGGTGGCGCCGGCTTGGAGCTCGTCGACCGCTTGGTGGTCAAGGTCCGGGCGCGGGTCGAGCGCTCGGTCACCGACCCGGGCCCGAACCGCGACCACTACCAACCGCGCGGCCTGGTGCTCAGACCGGCGTTGCTCGGTTTTGCCGCCATGCTGGCCATCGCCGTCGGCGTCTCGTTCCCGAGCTCACCTTTCAAGCTGGAGATGCCCGGCGTCTGGTTCTTCGGGGTGCCCAGCACTGGCGGGGCCAGCACCTGGGGGGTCTATTTCGTCCTGGCCGCCGTCTACGGGGGCCTGCTTCTGCTGATGCGGGTGTGGTGGGGGATGACCCGCCTCTATGCCCGCTGTCCCGGTGTGCCCATCAATCGGATGGTGTGGGTGTTCGCCCTGTGGTCGCTGCCCATGCTGGTGATCGCGCCGCTGTTCAGCCGCGACGCCTACTCGTATGCCGCGCAGGGCGAGATGGTCAGCCACCACATGAACCCGTACTACTACGGGCCCTTCCAGCTCGGGAACAACTCGTTCACCGCCCCGGTGGACAGCCTCTGGGGGAACGCCCCGGCCCCCTACGGTCCGCTGTTCCTCCAACTCGACGGCTTCTTCGCCCGGATCACGTTCCACAACGACCTGGCCACCATCGTCCTCCTGCGCCTGCTGGCCCTGGCCGGCGTGGTGCTCATGGCGCTGTGCGTTCCCCGGCTGGCCCGCTTGTACCACCGCGACGGGGCCGAGCTCTTCACGCTCATGATCCTCAACCCGGTGACCCTGCTCCATCTCATCGGCGGGGCTCACAACGACGCCCTCATGCTCGGGCTGCTACTGGCCGGGATCACCGCAGCCAAAGAGAAGCGCCCGATCGTCGGCGTGGTGCTGTGCGCCCTGGCCACGGCCATCAAGGCGCCCGCCGCCATCGGGATCCTCTACGTCGGATGGACCTGGCTCGGATCGGACGTACCGGCCCGTGAACGGGTCCGCCCGCTGCTCACCGCCGGGTTGATCGGTGCCGGTGTGCTCGAGTTCTTCTCCTTTGTCAGCGGCCTCGGATGGGGATGGGTGTCCATCCTGCAGACCCCGGGAGCGGTGCGTTCGTGGACCGCGCCCACCGAGTTCCTGGCCCTGGTCTTCACCGGCGTCGCCCATTTCTTCCACATCGGTGTGGGCCTCGGCGGGGTGCTGACGCTGACCCGGCTGCTCGGGATGGCCATCGCCGGCGTGGCCGGCATCTGGCTCCTCATCAACAGCGACCGCATCGGGGCGCTCAAGGCGGTCGGGCTCACCCTGCTGGTCTTCGTCGCCCTCGGGCCGGTGGTCCAGCCCTGGTATCTATCCTGGGGCCTCATCCTGTTGGCACCGGTGGCACTCGGCCGGCTGCGGTCGTTGATCATCGGGCTGTCGATGGTCACGGCCTTCATCGAGCTGCCGGGCGGCAACCAACTGGTCCACAGCCTGATCCACGGGGACCCGCTGCTCATCGTCTTGACCCTGCTCTGGATCATGGTGGTCCTCACCGTGCCCCTGGCCACCTGGGAACGGCGCAACCTGGTGTCCGTGGATGCGGGACCGGCTCCCGCCGGCCCGGAGCCGGCGATCTCCGCAGCCTGATCGGCTCGGCGGCCGGGTCGCCCCCTCAGCCGTCGCCCGGTCAGCCGGCGGGCAGTAGGAGCTGGAGGACGGAGACGTCGAGCCACCGGTTGAACTTCCGGCCGACCTCCCGTTCCACGCCCACCATCTGGAACCCGCAGGCCAGATGGAGCCCGATGGAGGCCTGGTTGTTGCCCCCGATGCGGGCGACCATCGAGTGGAAGCCGTGCTGCTCGCCCAGAACGATGAGCTCATGGAGCAGGGATCGACCGACTCCGGCGCCCCGTCGGCCGGCATCCACATAGACCGAGTTCTCGACCGTGGTGGCATAGGAAGGCCGGTCCCGGTAAGCCGAGAGCGAGCCGAACCCCAGGACCACGCCCTCGCCGTCCACGGCCACGACGGCCGGGTAGGGGCCGCGGTGCTCGGCGAGCCAGGCGGCCTGCTCGCCGGGGGTCCGGGGCACCAGATCGAAGGTCGCCGTCGACCCGATCACCTCGGCGTTGTAGATGGCACGGATGGCCTCGGCGTCCGCCGGCCCGGCCAGGCGTATGGGCATCCGCCGATGGTATCGGTGACCAGGTCGGCGCCCTCGGTGGGCGCTGACCTCGCTATGATTCCCTCTCTGCTGCTCCGTCGAGCCGCACTGCCCCCTTAGCTCAGTCGGCAGAGCACAGCCATGGTAAGGCTGGTGTCGTCGGTTCGATTCCGACAGGGGGCTCGCCCGTGGCGGCGTAGCTCAGTTGGTCAGAGCACACGGCTCATAATCGTGGGGTCGCCGGTTCGAGTCCGGCCGCCGCTACTGGTTTCGACATTCAACCCCCAGGAAACGTCAGCAGGAGCAAACCGTGCCGAAGAACGAGAAGCGAGTCCAGGTCACCCTCGCCTGCGAGGTGTGCAAGCGACGCAACTACATCACCACCAAGAACAAGCTGAACGATCGCGAGCGGATCGAGATGAAGAAGTTCTGCCGGTGGGACCGTCGCCACACGCTCCACAAGGAGACCCGCTAGCCACACCGGTGGCCGGACCGAGTGGTGCGGGGTGGTCGGAACGCGTGGGAATCCAGTTCTCGCCGGTGATAGCCTGGAGGACCGCCCCTGCGATCGGCTGTCCGCTCGCGGCACGGCGGTCGGCAGAGGGCAGTAGCTCAACTGGCAGAGCACCGGTCTCCAAAACCGAAGGTTGGGGGTTCAAGTCCCTCCTGCCCTGCTCACCACCGGTGGAATGGTCCCCACGGAACGTCCGAAGGAAGCTGCGGTGAACCGAGAACAGAAGCGAATGATGCAGCGTCAAGGGCAGGACCCCGAGGGCGAGGCGCCGCCCCGGCGGAGTGCCACGCCCCCACGACGGCCGCCCAAGCGTGATCCGTTCCGTCCGGGCCAGTTCCTGCGCGAGGTACGCTCGGAGCTGCGCCAAGTGGCCTGGCCCAACCGGTCCGAGGTCGTCAACTACACCACGGTGACCCTGGTCACCCTTCTGTCGTTGATGGTGCTGATCTTCATCCTCAACTACGCCTTCGCCAAGGGCGTCCTCTGGTTGTTCAAGACGTGACCGATATGACCGTGACCCACGACGAATCCAACCCTCAGCCCGGTGCCGACCCGACCGACGCCCGTCGCGCCGAGGAGGTCGGGCCCGAAGGATCGGTCGAGGTGCCGGCCGCCGGCCCCGAGGAATCGGTCGAATCCGGGGATGCTCCGGCCGAGGCAGCCCACGCCGAGGGAGCCGACACCGGGCAAGGCGCCGAGCCGGTCACCCAGGGGACGGCCGACACCGGGCACGGCGCCGAAACAGGCGACGGGGCGGTGACCGGGGGCGAGCCGGTCGAGTTCGAGGCCCAGGCGGACGAGTCGGACGACGAGCTGGAGGACGAGTTCGAGGAAGAGCCCCTCGTCATCAGCCCCTTCGACCAGCCCGGCCGGTGGTATGTGGTCCACACCTACGCCGGCTACGAGAACAAGGTCAAGTCCAACCTCCACAGCCGGGCCGTGTCCATGAACATGGAGGACCGCATCTACGAGGTGGTCATCCCGATGGAGGACGTGGTCGAGTTCAAGAACGGCAAGAAGGTGGTGGTCCAGAAGAAGGTCTTCCCCGGTTACCTCCTGTGCCGCTGCGAGCTCGACGACGACAGCTGGGCGGTCATCCGGAACACCCCGGGCGTCACCGGCTTCGTCGGGCCCGGCACCAAGCCGACCCCGCTCTCGCGGCGCGAGGTCGAGAGCATCCTCCAGGTCAAGGTCGAGGGCACCGAGGCCCCGGCCAAGCGGAGCCGGCCCCGTCTCGAGCACGAGGTGGGCGAGACGGTCCGGGTCAAGGAAGGGCCCTTCGCCGACTTCTCGGGCCAGATCGCCGAGATCAACGAGGACCAGCTCAAGCTCAAGGTGCTGGTCAACATCTTCGGGCGGGAGACCCCGGTGGAGCTCGAGTTCAGCCAGGTCGCGAAGCTCTAGGCCCGAGCGGACGAGAACGAGCAAGGAGAGGCACCGATGCCACCGAGGAAGCGCGTCATTGCGGTCGTGAAGATCCAGCTCCCCGCGGGGGGAGCCACGCCTGCCCCGCCCGTGGGCACGGCCCTCGGGCCGCACGGCGTCCAGACCATGGAGTTCTGCAAGCAGTACAACGCAGCCACCGAGAGCCAGCGCGGCTCGATCGTCCCGGTCGAGATCTCCATCTACGAGGACCGGACCTTCTCGTTCATCCTCAAGACGCCGCCGACCCCGGCCCTCCTCCGGGAGGCCGCCGGCCTCGAGAAGGGTGCCTCCACCACCGGTCGGGAGCAGGTCGGCACGGTGACCAGCGCCCAGGTGGCCGAGATTGCCACCGTCAAGCTTCCGGATCTCAACACGGACGACATCGAGTCGGCCAAGCGCCAGGTCGAGGGCACGGCCCGGTCGATGGGCATCGCCGTCGCCGGCTGAGCCGGATGCGGCACGAGGCGAGCACAGGCAGTCACGAGCGGACAGCGAACGGAGCCACACCATGACCCGCGGAAAGAAGTACCAGGCGAGCGTCGCCGACATCGATCGCGAGCACCTGTACACGCCGACCGAGGCGGTGGAGCTGGTCAAGTCGTCGGCCAAGGCCTCCTTCGACGAGACGGTGGAGATCGCCATCCGACTCGGTGTGGATCCTCGCAAGGCCGACCAGATCGTGCGGGGGACCCTGTCGCTTCCGGCGGGAACCGGCCGCACGGCTCGGGTGGCGGTGTTTGCCGCCGGTGAGAAGGCGGCCGAGGCCCGGGCCGCCGGCGCCGACGTGGTCGGAGCCGATGACCTGGTGAAACGGATCGCCAGTGAGGGGTTCCTCGACTTCGACGTGGCCGTGGCCACACCCGACATGATGGGCCAGGTGGGGACGCTCGGACGGGTCCTGGGCCCGAGAGGGCTCATGCCCAACCCGAAGACCGGCACGGTCACCGAGGACGTCGAACGAGCCGTGATCGAGTTCAAGGGGGGCCGGGTCGAGTACCGGACCGACAAGGTCGGCAACATCCACCTCCGCATCGGCAAGGTGTCCTTCGAGCCGGCCCGCCTGCTGGAGAACCTCCACGCGGTGATGGACGAGATCTACCGGGCAAAGCCGGCTTCGGCCAAGGGCCGCTACGTGAGGGCGGTGACCCTGTCGTCGACCATGGGCCCCGGGGTGCACATCGACCCGCTGCTGGCCCGGAACGTCGATGACAGCCTGGCCGCCTCGGCCTGACCGCTCGGCCCGGCGCCTGATCCCGACCGGGCGCCTGATAGGGTTTCCTTTTCCAGATTTAACCGAACCGCCGTAGAACTCCGGTGTGCCGCCCGCCGGCACCGAAGGGGCCCGAGGGCCCGCCCGACGAGGCGTTCCGCGCCAAGCCCGTAAGGGCGGGGCGCGCGCCACCGCCCGCCGGTGTCTACGGCCCGACCTGAGCCACGAGCTCAGCGGAGGCACCATGGACAACCCGAGGGCCGACAAGGTGGCCGTCGTCGACGAGGTGCGGAGCCGCCTCGAGGCATCCGACGGCGCCGTGCTCACCGAGTACCGGGGCCTGACCGTCTCGGAGATCGCCGCGTTGCGCCGCGAGCTGACGGCGGCCGGCGGCGACTACAAGATCTACAAGAACACCCTGGTGCGACTGGCCGTGGCGGGCGGGCCCCAGGCGCCCATCGAGGACCTGCTCACCGGCCCCACGGCCATCGCCTTCGTGCACGGGGACGTGAGCGCGGTGGCCAAGGCGCTGCGCGACTTCGCCCGCAACAACCCGCGCCTCGTGGTGAAGGGCGGCGTGGTCGGGACCGGCCTGCTCTCGGCCCGGGATCTGCAGCTGCTGGCCGATCTCCCGTCCCGGGACACCTTGCTCTCCCAGGTGGCCGGGGCCCTTTCGGCGCCGCTCCAGAACCTCGCCGGCCTCATCGAGGCCCTGCCGCGGCAGCTCGCCTACGGGCTCTCGGCGCTGATCGAAAAGCGGGAAGCGGCCGGAGAGGCCTCGACCGCCCCGGCTGACACCCCCACGACGGACGAGCCGACCGCCGAGGCCGCCCCGGAGACCGACGCCACCGAGGAGAGCGGGGCCGAGACCGGCGGGGCCGAGCCGACGACGGCCGAATCCCCGGCCGCCGATCCCGAGGCAACCGCCGAACCCCCGGCCGCTGACGACGAAGCGGCCACCGAGTAGCGCACCGAGTCAGCGCCGCAGAACGACCAACGACTTCCAGAACCCACCGAAAACCCAAGGAGAACATTCACCATGGCAGGCACCCTCACCAAGGACCAGATCCTCGACGGCATCGCCGAGCTCTCCGTCCTCGAGCTCAGCGAGCTCCTGAAGGAGTTCGAGGAGCGTTTCGGCGTGACGGCCGCGGCTCCGGTGGCGGCGGTGGCCGCCGCTCCGGCCGGGGGCGGAGCCGACGCCGGCGGTGGCGCCGAAGAGGAGAAGTCCGAGTTCGACGTCATCCTGACCGGGGCCGGGGACAAGAAGATCCAGGTGATCAAAGAGGTCCGCTCGCTCACCAGCCTGGGCCTGAAGGAGGCGAAGGACCTCGTGGACAACGCCCCGAAGCCCGTCCTGGAGAAGGCCAACAAGGAAGACGCGGAGAAGGCGAAGGCCCAGCTCGAAGGGGCAGGCGCCTCCGTCGAGCTCAAGTAGTCCGGATTTCAGGACCCGGCTCCGGGGGCCTCGGTCCGCCGGGCTCGGCTCCTGGGGGAGCATCGGCCCCGGTCAGACGGTCGGCCGGGAGCTCTCGGGCCGGGCCGCGGCCCCGCCGACCGCCGGACGCAGCGCCGGAACACGGCCGGCCGAAGTTCTTGACTGGGGCCGGCCGTTCTCCTACCCTGTGCTGGCTTGGCCCGGGCCCCCGGCCTGTGGGTTGTGATCTTGTGCGCCTCCGGGTAAGATCACTGGTTGCCGTGCCTGCTCCCTCTGTCTTCTTGCGTGTTCTTCCTGTTTGACGCGCGCCCCAATACCCCTCTCGGCCGCCCCGCCGGTCGTCGTCGGTGCCGAGCTCTCGTCCCGATATCCCTGGTAGCAGGCCCGATTTGCCGCAGCGCCTGATTGTTCTTGTCCGCAGTACCCCGTCGTCACCCCATCCGTCACGCAATTGGGAGGAGTAGGCCCGTTGACAGCACGGTCCCACAGCCCGGAACGGTTTTCCTTCGCCAACATCGATGAGGCGTTGCCACTGCCCGATCTGGTCGCCATCCAGCGCGACTCGTTCCAGTGGTTCCTCGATCGCGGCCTGGCCGAGACGTTCGGCGACATCAGCCCGATCGAGGACTTCACCGGCCAGCTGAGTCTCGAGCTCGAGTTCGACCCGGCCGACCCGGATCTCCGGCCTCCACCGAAGTTCTCGGTGGAGGAGTGCAAGGAGAAGGACATGACCTACGCCGCGCCGGTCTTCGTGCGCGCCAGGTTCATGAACGCGGGGACCGGCGAGATCAAGGAGCAGACGGTCTTCATGGGGGACTTCCCGGTGATGACCGACAAGGGCACCTTCATCGTCAACGGCACCGAGCGGGTGGTGGTGAGCCAGCTGGTCCGTTCCCCCGGCGTCATCTTCCAGCCGGGCCGCGACGCCAAGACCGTCTTCACCGGCACGATCCATCCCTACCGCGGCGAGTGGATCGAGTTCGACGTCGAGGCCAAGCCCTCCAAGGACGTGACCGCCGGCTGCCGGGTGGCCCGCAAGCGCCGCCTCTCCCTCTTCGTCCTGCTGCGCGCCCTGGGCTACGAGGACACCGCCTTCCTCGAGCGATTCGTGCGCCACTTCGACTTCCTCGAAGGCCAATGGGAGAAGGAGCAGAACCTCGCCCCGACCCGCGAGGAGGCCCTCCTCGAGATCTACAAGCGCGCCCGGCCCGGCGAGCCGCTCTCGGTCGAGGCCGCCCGCCAGTACTTCGAGAACGCCTTCTTCAACCCCAAGCGCTACGACCTCACCCGGGTGGGACGGTACAAGCTCAACCGCAAGCTGGGTCCCGAGATCGAGCGCATCTCCGAGCTCCTGAAGATCGACCTGGAGCGACCCTCGCCCACCCAGGGCGTCCTCAGCCCGTCGGAGATCCTCGCCTCGGCCACCTACATGCTGCACCTGGCCAAGCACATGGCCGACGGCGAGTCGACCTACCGGATCGACGACCAGGACCACTTCGCCAACCGCCGGATCCGCTCCGTCGGCGAGCTCATCCAGAACCAGGTCCGGGTCGGGCTGTCCCGGATGGAGCGGGTCGTCCGTGAGCGGATGACCACCCAGGACGTCGAGGCCATCACCCCGCAGACCCTGATCAACATCCGCCCGGTGGTGGCGGCGGTCAAGGAGTTCTTCGGCACCAGCCAGCTGAGCCAGTTCATGGACCAGAACAACCCGCTGTCCGGCTTGGCCCACAAGCGTCGGCTCTCCGCCCTCGGGCCCGGCGGCCTGTCGCGGGAGCGGGCCGGCTTCGAGGTCCGGGACGTGCACACGTCCCACTACGGCCGGATGTGCCCGATCGAGACCCCCGAGGGCCCGAACATCGGCCTCATCGGCTCGCTGGCCACCTACGCCCGGGTCAACGAGTACGGGTTCATCGAGACCCCCTACCGCCGGGTCGTCGACGGGAAGGTGACCACCGAGATCACCTACCTGGCCGCCGACGAGGAGGAGGAGCACGTCATCGCCCAGGCCTCCGCCGCCTTGGACGACAACGGGCGCTTCGCCGAGGAGAAGGTCCTCGTCCGCCGCGGGCCGCAGGGGACCGGCGTGCGGGTCGGGGCCACCACCACCTCGTACGGCACCACTTCGGAGATCGACTTCGTGTCGCCGGCCGAGGTCGACCTGATGGACGTGTCGCCCAAGCAGATCGTCTCGGTGTCGACCGCCCTCATCCCCTTCGTCGAGCACGACGACGCCAACCGTGCCCTGATGGGGGCCAACATGCAGAAGCAGGCCGTCCCCCTGGTCGTGCCCGAGGCGCCCTACATCGGAACCGGGGTCGAGGCCCGCGCCGCCCGCGACGCCGGCGACGTGGTGCTGGCCGAGGGCGAGGGGACGGTGACCGACGTGTCCGGTGACCAGATCACCGTGGAGTACAAGGCCAACACCAAGGACCGCAACGGTGCCGTGCTGGGCCGCAAGGTCTACCGCCTGGCCAAGTTCCGGCGTTCCAACCAGAACACCGCCATCAACCAGAAGGCCATCGTCGAGGAAGGCCAACGGGTGGCGAGCGGCGATGTCCTGGCCGACGGGCCGGCCACCCACAACGGTGAGCTGGCCCTGGGCAAGAACCTGCTGGTGGCCTTCATGCCCTGGGAGGGCTACAACTACGAGGACGCCATCATCCTCTCCGAGCGGCTGGTGAAGGACGACGTCCTCACCTCGATCCACATCGAGGAGCACGAGGTCGACGCCCGCGACACCAAGCTTGGGGCCGAGGAGATCACCCGGGACATCCCGAACCTCTCCGAGGAGATCCTCGCCGACCTGGACGAGCGCGGCATCATCCGCATCGGGGCCGAAGTCGATCCGGGCGACGTGCTGGTGGGCAAAGTCACCCCGAAGGGTGAGACCGAGCAGACCCCCGAGGAGCGACTGCTCCGGGCCATCTTCGGCGAGAAGGCCCGCGAGGTGCGGGACACCTCCCTCAAGGTGCCCCACGGCGAACAGGGGACGGTCATCGACGTCCGGGTCTTCTCCCGGGACGACGCCCACGAGCTCCCGCCCGGTGTCGAGCAGCTGGTCCGGGTGTACGTGGCCCAGAAGCGCAAGATCTCCGAGGGCGACAAGCTGGCCGGGCGCCACGGGAACAAGGGGGTCATCTCGCGGATCCTGCCCGTCGAGGACATGCCCTTCATGGCCGACGGCACGCCGGTCGACATCATCCTCAACCCGCTGGGCGTCCCCAGCCGGATGAACGTGGGCCAGGTGCTCGAGTCCCATCTCGGGTACGCCGCCCGCTGGGGCTGGGAAGGGGCGGCCCCCGAGGCCGGCCCGGCGGTGCGCGGCACCGAGTCCAAGACCCGGCCGCGGACCGACCCGGCCGTCTGGGTGTCGACCCCGGTCTTCGACGGGGCGCACTGGGACGAGGAGGACGACGCCGGCCGCCACCCCACCATCCAGCAGATCTTCCGCAAGCTCAACCCGGACGGGGTCGACGGCACCGTCCAGGTGGCCGACAACGGGAAGGCGGTCCTCTACAACGGGCGGACCGGCGAGCCCTATGACAACCCCATCTCGGTCGGGTACGTGTACATCCTGAAGCTGCACCACTTGGTGGACGACAAGATCCATGCCCGCTCCACCGGCCCCTACTCGATGATCACCCAGCAGCCGCTGGGCGGGAAGGCCCAGTTCGGCGGCCAGCGGTTCGGCGAGATGGAGGTGTGGGCCCTCGAGGCCTTCGGGGCCGCCTACGCCCTCCAGGAGCTGCTCACCATCAAGTCGGACGACGTGCTCGGCCGGGTGAAGGTGTACGAGGCCATCGTGAAGGGCGAGAACATCCCCGAACCGGGCATCCCCGAGAGCTTCAAGGTGCTCATCAAGGAGATGCAGTCCCTCTGCCTGGACGTCGAGGTCCTGGCCCCGGGTGGGGAGGAGATCGAGATGCGAGAGCTCGACGAGGACGTGTTCCGCACGGCCGAGGAGTTGGGCATCGACATCAGCCGGCCCGAGCGCGGCTCGGACGAGGAAGACGCGGCGGCGCGCTGGCGGAAAGGGGATTCTGATGTTGGACGTCAACGATTTCGACCAGCTGCGGATCGGGCTGGCGACGGCCGACTCCATCCGGGGATGGTCCAACGGTGAGGTGAAGAAGCCCGAGACCATCAACTACCGCACCCTGCGACCGGAGAAGGACGGCCTCTTCTGCGAGAAGATCTTCGGCCCGACCAAGGACTGGGAGTGCTACTGCGGCAAGTACAAGCGGGTTCGCTTCCGCGGCATCATCTGCGAGCGCTGCGGGGTCGAGGTGACCCGGTCGAAGGTCCGCCGCGAGCGGATGGGCCACATCGAGCTGGCCGCCCCGGTCGTGCACATCTGGTATCTGCGGGGCACCCGGAGCTGGCTGGCCTACCTCCTGATGGGCACCGAGGCCCGCGAGGAGCTCAAGGCCAAGCAGCTGGAGAAGGTGATCTACTTCGCCGCCAACTTGGTCACCTGGGTGGACGAGGCCAAGCGCCACGAGGACCTGCCCGAGTTGGAGGCCGAGCTCGGCATCGAGATCGGCGAGATCGAGAAGAAGCGGGACGTCGAGATCGACCGCCGGTTCAAGGCGCTCGAGTCCGAGTTGGCCGAGCTGGAGAAGGGCGGGGCCAAGGACGCCGAGATCAAGGCGCGCCAGCGCAACGTCGAGAAGGAGATCGCCGCCGTCAGGGAGCGCTACCAGACCGAGATCGAGCTGGCCCAGCGATCCTTCGACGAGTTCAAGAGCCTGCACTCGCGCAAGATCCTCGAGGACGAGATGCTCTGGCGCGAGCTGCGCTTCCGCTACGAGGACTATTTCGAAGGGGGCATGGGGGCCGAGACCATCTCCCGGCTCATCGACCGGATCGACCTCGACGCCGAGGAGCAGAAGCTCCGCGAGATGATCGAGGCGGCCGACGGGCGCAAGCCTCTTTCGGCGCAGCGGCGCCAGAAGGTCATCAAGCGGCTCAAGATCGTCACCGCCTTCAACCGCCGCGACGAGAACGGACGCCGGGTCAACGATCCGCGGGCCATGATCCTCGACTCGGTCCCGGTGATCCCCCCCGACCTGCGCCCCATGGTGCAGCTCGACGGCGGCCGTTTCGCCACCTCCGACCTCAACGACCTCTACCGGCGGGTCATCAACCGCAACAACCGGCTGAAGCGCCTCCTCGACCTCGGTGCGCCCGAGATCATCATCAACAACGAGAAGCGGATGCTCCAGGAGGCCGTCGACGCCCTGTTCGACAACGGGCGGCGCGGCCGTCCGGTGACCGGGCCCGGCAACCGACCGCTGAAGAGCCTCTCCGACATGCTCAAGGGCAAGCAGGGCCGGTTCCGCCAGAACCTGCTGGGCAAGCGCGTCGACTACTCGGGGCGTTCGGTGATCGTGATCGGGCCGACGCTCCAGCTGCACCAGTGCGGCCTGCCCAAGCTCATGGCGCTCGAGCTGTTCAAGCCCTTCGTCATGAAGCGGTTGGTGGACGCCGAGTACGCCCAGAACATCAAGTCGGCCAAGCGCATGGTCGAGCGGCGTCGCCCGCAGGTGTGGGACGTCCTCGAGGGCGTGATCAAGGAGCACCCGGTCCTGTTGAACCGGGCCCCGACCCTCCACCGCCTCGGCATCCAGGCCTTCGAGCCGGTGCTGGTCGAGGGCAAGGCGATCCAGGTCCATCCCTTGGTCTGCACCGCCTTCAACGCCGACTTCGACGGGGACCAGATGGCCGTCCACCTCCCGCTGTCGGCCGAGGCCCAGGCCGAGGCCCGGGTGCTGATGCTCTCGGCCAACAACATCCTCTCGCCGGCCACCGGCCGGCCGATCACCGTGCCCACCCAGGACATGGTCTTCGGCATCTACTACATGACCCTGTCCGTGGACGGGGCCAAGGGCGAGGGCCGGCTCTTCCGCCACGCCTACGAGGTGGAGCGGGCCTTCGACGCCGGCGACATCGACCTGCAGGCCAAGATCATCGTGCGGCCCGAGACCGGGTCGCACCTGGCCCAGTCCGTGGCGCTGGCCAACGGGGCCGAGCTCGATGAGGACGGCAATCTGACCGGCATGGAGGAGGGCGGGCGGCTCCAGCTCGAGACCACGCCGGGCCGGCTCTTCTTCAACGGCGCGCTGCCCGACGGCTATCGCTACATCAATGACATCGTCGGCAAGCGCAACACCGGCATCGGCGCCATCGTCGAGGAGGTGGCGGCCAACTTCCCGAAGGCGGAGGTGGCGGCCAGCCTCGACCGCATCAAGGCCCTCGGGTTCCGCTACGCCTCCCAGTCGGGCCTCACCATCTCGATCAACGACGTCCGGACGCCGCCGGACAAGGGGATGATCCTCGACAGCTACGAGAAGGAGGCCGAAAAGGCCGAGGCCCAGTTCAAGCGGGGCATCATCACCGACGACGAGCGCCGGCAGAAGGAGATCGAGATCTGGACGTCGGCCAACTCCGAGGTCGGGAAAGCCATGGAGAAGTCGCTGTCCACCATCGCCTTCAACCCGCTCGACATGATGGTCGACTCGGGCGCCCGAGGGAACAGCCAGCAGATCCGCCAGATCGCCGGTATGAAGGGGTTGGTCTCCAACCCCCGGGGCGAGATGATCCCGCGGCCCATCAAGTCCTCCTTCCGGGAGGGCCTCTCGGTGCTCGAGTACTTCATCTCGACCCACGGCGCCCGCAAGGGCCTGGCCGACACCGCCCTGCGCACCGCCGACTCGGGCTACCTGACCCGCCGTCTGGTCGACGTGGCCCAGGAGCTCATCGTCCGCGAGGACGATTGCGGGTCGGTGCGTGGGATCTGGATCGAGTCGGTCATCCCCGACGCCGCCGGCCGTCGCTCGTACCTCGAGACGCGGGTCTTCGGCCGGATCACGGCCGAGGCCGTGACCCTGTCGGACAGGTCGACGATCGACGGTGGCACGCTGATCACCGAGGAGCTGGCCAATCGGCTTCGCGACGACCCCGGGGTCGAGCGGGTCCGGGTCCGTTCGGTGCTCACCTGTGAGGCCGAGCAGGGCATCTGTGCCGCCTGCTACGGCCAGTCCCTGGCCACCGGGCAGATGATCGAGCTGGGCGAAGCGGTGGGCGTCATCGCCGCCCAGTCGATCGGTGAGCCGGGGACCCAGCTCACCATGCGGACCTTCCACACCGGCGGCATCGTGGGCGAGGACATCACCCACGGCCTGCCCCGGGTGGTCGAGCTGTTCGAGGCCCGTACCCCGAAGGGGGCGGCCATCCTGGCCCGCCACTCGGGCGTGGTGCGGATCGACGAGGACGAGACCGGGCGCCATATCACGGTGGTGGCCGACTCCGGCGAGGAGCACACCACCCTGGTGGCCCCGAGGGCCCACCTGGAGGTGTCCGACGGCCAGGAGGTGGCGGCCGGCGACGCGCTGGTCGAGGGCCCGAAGGACCCGAAGGAGCTCCTCGAGGTCAAGGGGATCCGCGAGACGCAGCAGTACCTGGTCGAGGAGGTCCAGAAGGTCTACCGGGACCAGGGTGTCTCCATCCACGACAAGCACATCGAGCTCATCGTCCGCCAGATGCTGCGCCGGGTGCTGGTGGCCGAGCCCGGGGACTCCGTCTTCCTGCCCGGCGAGCGGGTCGACAGCCGGACCTACGCCGAGGTCAACCGCGGGCTTGGTCCAGGACGGCAACCGTCCGGCCGAGGGCCGGCCCGAGCTCATGGGCATCACCAAGGCGTCCCTGGCCACCGACAGCTGGCTGTCGGCCGCCTCGTTCCAGGAGACGACCCGGGTGCTGACCGAGGCGGCCATCGAGGGCCGTTCCGACCAGCTGTTCGGGCTCAAGGAGAACATCATCATCGGCAAGCTCATCCCCGCCGGGTCGGGCATGGAGCGCTACCGCGACATCCAGCTGGACATGCCCGGGGCCGAGCCCATGCCCTTCTGGGCGCTCGGCTCGGAGGGGGATGCCGGAACCGAGGACCTGGCCGCCTGGCTGCGGGACACGGGGGGCGACGCCGCCCTCGGCAGCTTCGGCTCGGACATCGACGCCAGCTGGCTGGGAGCGGTCCCGTCGTCGGAGGAGTTGGCCGACGGTGCCCCGGACTTGGGTGGGGACGGGCAGGCGGCCGGTCGTGACGGACCGCTCGAAGCCGGCGCCTGACCGGGCGTCGCCCCCGGCATGGCCCGACCGTGCCTGGGGGGACCCGCCCAACGGCCCCGGCCCGCACGGCGGGGGCATGCTTGCCCGCCGAGCCCGGCATGCCGTAGCATTGAACGCCTGCGGTCGCGCGCCCCACGGTAGGTTCGCCCTGGCGGAACCTGCAGTTGGCCGAGCCGCATGTCCTCCAGCTGTATGTCGAGGCCTGAAGTATTCCTGCAGTTCAGAACGTTGAGGTAACGCGTGCCCACGATCTCGCAACTGGTCCGCAAGGGCCGGGCCACCAAGCCGACGAAGTCGAAGACCCCGGCCCTCCGGGGCGCGCCCCAGCGGCGGGGGGTGTGCACCCGCGTCTACACCCACACCCCGAAGAAGCCGAACTCGGCCTTGCGCAAGGTGGCCCGGGTCCGCCTGACCAGCGGCATGGAGGTCACCGCCTACATCCCGGGCGAGGGGCACAACCTCCAGGAGCACTCGATCGTGTTGGTGCGCGGTGGCCGGGTCAAGGACCTGCCGGGCGTCCGGTACAAGGTGATCCGCGGCACGCTCGACGCCTCGGGCGTCCGCGAGCGCAACCAGGCCCGTAGCCGCTACGGCGCCAAAAAGGAGTCCTGATGCCCCGCAAGGGTCCGGCCGAGCGCCGGGAGCTCCGACCTGATCCCGTGTACCACTCGGTCCTGGTCACCCAAGTGGTGAACCGGGTGCTGAGCCGGGGCAAGCGCACGCTGGCCGAGCGCATCGTCTACGACGCCCTCTCGGACGTGGCCGACAAGACGGGCGGCGACCCGGTGACCGTGCTGAAGAAGGCCGTCGAGAACACGCGACCCGAGCTCGAGGTCAGAAGCCGTAGAGTAGGAGGGGCGACGTACCAGGTGCCCGTCGAGGTCCGGCCCCGGCGGGCCACCACGCTTTCTATCCGGTGGCTGGTGGGCTACTCGCAGCAACGCCGTGAGAAGACCATGGCCGAGCGGCTGTCCAACGAGATCCGCGATGCGTCCAACGGCATCGGGGCGGCGGCCAAGCGCCGCGAGGACCTCCACAAGATGGCCGAGTCCAACAAGGCTTTCGCCCACTACCGCTGGTAGGCGGAGGGCCGGGGCCTGAGTCACCCGGCCACCCGAGCCGCCGTTGGGGCCCCCGGGGTGTTGGAGCCGGGGCAGCGAGCACACGAACGAGCACGACCGAAGAACAGAGCGACCATGGCTGAAGCAACCACCCGCCAATATCCCCTGGCCAAGACCCGCAACATCGGGATCATGGCCCATATCGACGCGGGCAAGACCACGACCACCGAGCGGATCCTCTACTACACCGGCAAGAACTACAAGATCGGGGAGGTCCACGAAGGCGCCGCCACCATGGACTGGATGGTCCAGGAGCAAGAGCGCGGCATCACCATCACCTCCGCCGCCACCACCTGCAACTGGCAGGACACGATCATCAACATCATCGACACGCCGGGCCACGTCGACTTCACCGTGGAGGTGGAGCGCTCGCTCCGGGTGCTCGACGGGGCGGTTGCCGTCTTCGACGCGGTCGCCGGGGTCGAGCCGCAGACCGAGACGGTCTGGCGGCAGGCCAACAAGTACGGCGTCCCGCGGATCTGCTTCATCAACAAGATGGACCGGACCGGGGCCAATTTCCAGCAGTGCGTGGACATGATCCGGAACCGTCTCGACGCGGTGCCGGCGGTGATCCAGCTCCCGATCGGCTCGGAGGGCGACTTCCGGGGCGTGGTCGACCTGGTCCGGATGCGGGCCCTCGTCTGGGACGACGGGATGGGTGAGGAATGGAGCGAGGAGGAGATCCCGGCCGAGATGAAGGCCGTGGCCGAGGAGGCGAACCACCAGCTCATCGACATCGTCTCCAACCACGACGACACCATCATGGAGAAGTACCTGGAGAGCCTGGAGATCACCCCCGACGACCTCCGGCGCGCCCTTCGCACCGTGACCCTGGGCAGCCACGCCGTCCCCATCCTCTGTGGCTCGGCCTTCAAGAACAAGGGCGTCCAGCCCATGCTCGACGCCGTGGTCGACTACCTCCCGAGCCCCCTCGACATCCCCCCGACCACCGGCCTGGTGCCACGCCACGAAGGCGTCACCGTCGAGCGGGCGGCCGACGACTCGGCGCCCTTCTCGGCGCTGGCCTTCAAGGTCATGACCGACCCCTATGTGGGCAAGCTCACCTACCTCCGCGTCTACTCGGGCACCGTGACCAAGGGCTCGGGCGTGCTCAACTCGACCAAGGACCGCAAGGAACGGGTCGGGCGGATCCTCCAGATGCACGCCAACTCCCGCGAGGACCTCGATGCCGCCTTCACCGGGGACATCGTGGCCGCCGTCGGGCTCAAGCAGACCACCACCGGCGATACCCTGTGCGACCCGGGCGACCCCGTCGTGCTCGAGTCGCTGACCTTCCCCGAGCCGGTCATCCACGTGGCGGTCGAGCCCAAGACCAAGGCCGACCAGGACAAGCTGTCCAAGGCCCTGTTCGCGCTGTCCGAGGAGGACCCGACCTTCCGGGTCCAGTCCGACGAGGAGACCGGCCAGACCGTCATCTCGGGCATGGGCGAGCTCCACCTCGAAGTCCTGGTGGACCGGATGCTCCGCGAGTTCAGTGTCGACGCAAACGTCGGCAAGCCGCAGGTGGCCTATCGGGAGACCATCCGCAAGCCGGTCGAGAAGGTGGAGTACCGCCACGTCCGCCAGACCGGCGGCAAGGGCCAGTACGGCCACGTGGTGATCAGCCTCGAGCCCAACCCCGGCAAGGGGTACGAGTTCGTGGACAAGATCACCGGCGGGGTGATCCCGAGGGAGTACATCCCCTCGGTGGACCAGGGGATCCGGGAGGCGCTCACCTCCGGGGTCCTGGCCGGCTACCCGACCGTGGATGTGAAGGTCACGCTCACCTACGGCTCCTACCACGACGTGGACTCCTCCGAGATGGCGTTCAAGATCGCCGGCTCGATGGCCGTGAAGAAGGCGGCGGCACTGGCCGACCCGGTCCTCCTCGAGCCGGTCATGGCCGTCGAAGTGACCACCCCCGAGGACTACATGGGCGACGTGATCGGCGACCTGTCGGCCCGCCGGGGCAAGGTGGAGGGGATGGAGCAGCGGGGCAGCAGCCAGATCGTCCGGGCGCAGGTACCGCTGAGCGATATGTTCGGCTACGCTACCGACCTGCGTTCGCGCACTCAGGGACGGGCCACGTACTCGATGCAATTCCACGCGTACCACGAGGTTCCCGAATCGATTGCCAAGGAGATCATCGCCAAGGCGCGTGGTGAGTAGGCGGCGTACAGCTGAGTGATCGCGGCGTGCCGGTAACGCACCGCCCGGAACGGGACGGTGCCAGCCCGGAGTCCGGTGCGGTCGCAGCGAGGTAGCGCTCAGTAGGACCAGCAGAGCAGCACCGGAGTACCAAGCAGTACCTGCGTCAGAGACCACAGACAGACGAGCAGACGTCAGGCAGCCGCCGGCGTCGTGGCGGTCCCGAAGGGGCACCGCCCGAGATCAGAAAGCATTCCCAAAGACATGGCCAAGCAGAAGTTCGAGCGCACGAAGCCACACGTGAACGTGGGGACGATGGGACACATCGACCACGGCAAGACCACGCTCACCGCGGCCATCACCAAGGTCCTGCACGACAACGATCCCACCACCGCCTTCACGCCCTTCGACCAGATCGACAAGGCGCCCGAGGAGAAGCAGCGCGGGATCACCATCTCGATCGCCCACGTCGAGTACGAGACGCCCAACCGCCACTACGCCCACGTGGACATGCCGGGCCACGCCGACTACATCAAGAACATGATCACCGGCGCCGCCCAGGTGGACGGCGCCATCCTGGTGGTCTCGGCCGCGGACGGTCCCATGCCTCAGACCCGTGAGCACGTGCTGCTCGCCCGCCAGGTCGGCGTCCCCTACATCGTGGTGGCCCTCAACAAGGCGGACATGGTCGATGACGAGGAGCTGCTCGACCTGGTCGAGCTGGAGGTCCGGGAGCTGCTCAACGAGTACGAGTTCCCCGGGGACGACACCCCGATCATCCGGGTCAGCGCCCTGAAGGCCCTGGAGGGCGACGCCGAGTGGTCGAAGAAGATCACCGAGCTGATGGAGGCGGTGGACGACTACATCCCCGAGCCCGAGCGCGACGTCGAGAAGCCGTTCCTCATGTCGGTCGAGGACGTCATGTCCATCACCGGTCGGGGCACGGTCGTGACCGGCAAGGTGGAGCAGGGCGTGGTCAAGGTGGGCGAGGAGGTCGAGATCGTCGGCCTGCGACCCACCCAGAAGACGACGGTCACCGGCATCGAGATGTTCCGAAAGCTCCTCGACGAGGGCCGGGCCGGTGACAACATCGGCGCCCTGCTGCGGGGGACCAAGAAGGAAGAGGTGGAGCGGGGCCAGGTGTTGTGCAAGCCGGGCTCGATCACCCCGCACACCAACTTCGAGGCCACCGTGTACGTCCTGAACAAGGACGAGGGTGGTCGCCACAAGCCCTTCTTCACCAACTACCGCCCGCAGTTCTATTTCCGGACCACCGACGTGACCGGCACCATCACGCTGCCCGAGGGCACCGAGATGGTCATGCCCGGCGACAACACGGAGATGACGGTGGAGCTGGGCAAGCCGATCGCCATGGACGAGGGCCTCCGGTTCGCCATTCGGGAGGGTGGGCGGACGGTGGCCTCGGGCCGGGTCACGAAGATCCTCGCCTAGGCACCCGCCGGCGAGCCACCCGAGAGGACACCGCACCCATGGCCGCTGAGGGCCCCCGCCAGAAGATCAGGATCCGCCTCAAGGCCTACGACCACGAGATTCTCGATCAGTCCACCGAGAAGATCGTCCAGACGGTGCTCCGGACCCAGGCCAAGGTGCTCGGCCCGGTGCCCCTCCCCACCGAGAAGCACCGGTACACGGTCGTGCGGTCACCCCACAAGTACAAGGACAGCCGCGAGCATTTCGAGATGCGGGTCCACAAGCGACTGGTCGACATCGTGGAGCACACGCCGAAGACGGTCGACTCGCTCCAGCGGCTGGACCTGCCGGCCGGGGTGGACATCGAGATCAAGATCCAGACGGTCTGAGGGCCGTCCGGACGGGCCCTCCGATCGTGGTGGACGCCCTGGGTTCGGCTCGGGCTGACCCATTGTCCGCCCTTGTCGCCGTGGTATAGTCGTCGGTCGCCCAACTTCGGGCTACGGGTGTGATCAGGACGTGCCCGAGCGCCTGCCGGAACCGCGGCGGGGACCTCGGGCCAGACCAGGCGAGCGCTCCGCTCGGTTCATCCGAGCGGAGCGTCTGCGTGCAAGCCGATGTGGGCGGGGGCATCGGTCCAGTGGGTGGCGCACGGTTCCGGGCGCGTCCGGTCGTGCCAGCAGAGTCGAACAACACAGGTGTGGTCCGTGCCGGTCGGCGCGGGCCCGAGGAACAGCCGAGACGGAGAAGCTCCAGTGGCCACCAAGGCGATCGTGGGCGAGAAAGTGGGAATGACCCAGATCTGGGACGATCAGCACCGGGCCGTACCGGTGACGGTCCTGCGCGTCGCCCCGGTCCGCGTGGTGCAGGTGAAGACGCCCGACAACGAGGGCTACGCCGCATTGCAGGTCACCTTCGGCCACCGCCGGCTGTCGGCGCTGAGCAAGCCCGAACGGGGCCACTTCGACAACGCCGGCGTCGATGCCGGGCAGCGACTGGTCGAGCTGCGGATCGACGACGTGGCCGACTACGAGGTGGGCCAGGAGCTGACCGCCGATGTCATGCAGCCGGGCGAGCTGGTCGACGCCATCGGCATCTCCAAGGGGAAGGGCTTCGCCGGCGCCATGAAGCGCCACAACTTCAAGGGCCAGGGCGCATCGCACGGCAATCACAAGAAGCACCGTTCGCCCGGCGCGGTGGGCGCCTGCGCCACGCCCTCGCGCGTGTTCAAGGGGACCCGGATGGCCGGGCGGATGGGCGGCCATCAGGTGACCACCCTCAACCTGGAGATCGTCCAGGCCGACTCCGAACGGGAGCTGATCCTGGTCAAGGGGGCCGTTCCGGGCCCGAGAGGCGGAACGGTCATCCTGCGGGACGCGGTCAAGGCTCCGATGGTCAAGGAGAGCAAGGCGTCATGACCACCACGTCCACCGGCCCGGCCGCCGCCGCCGGGACCACCGTCCCGAGCGAGGTCCGCCGGCTCCGCCGCCCCGCCCCCGAGCGCCGGACCGTGGCTCGCCGCTCGAGTGGCGGCGCCGAGCGGGGTGAGGTGGACCTCGAGCCCTCGATCTTCGGGATCGAGCCCAACCAGGCCGTGCTCCATCAGGTGGTCACCGCTCAGCTGGCGGCAGCCCGTTCGGGCACCCAGTCGACCCGCACCCGGGCCGAAGTCCGCGGCGGAGGGGCCAAGCCGTTCCGCCAGAAGGGCACGGGCCGGGCCCGGCAGGGATCGACCCGATCCCCGCAATGGACCGGCGGGGGCGTGGCCCTCGGGCCGAAGCCCCGTTCCTACGCCCAGAAGACGCCGAAGAAGATGATCCAGCTGGCGCTGCGCTCGGCCCTGTCCGACCGCGCCGCCGAGGGGCGGGTGGCCGTCATCGACGCCTGGTCCTTCGAGGTGCCGAGCACCAAGGCGGCGATCGCCTCCTTGTCGGATCTGGGGGTGTCGGGACGGGTGCTGGTCGTGCTGGGGGAGGAGGACGGCTTGGCCGAACGGTCCTTCGGCAACCTGCCCGCCGTCCAGACCATCCTGGTCGGCGAACTGAACGCCTACGACATCCTGATCAACGACTGGGTGGTGTTCACGGACGCCACGCTGCCCGGCGGGCCGGGGACGCCGTCCGACGGTGCGGCGACCGGGGCCGACGATTCCGGGGCGGCCGGTTCCGAGGCCGCCACAGGGGAGGAGCAGGCATGAGGGATCCGCACAACGTCCTCATCCGTCCCATCGTGTCGGAGAAGTCCTACGCCCTCATGGACCAGAACGTCTACGTGTTCGTGGTCGATCCGTCGGCCACCAAGATCGACGTGCGCCGGGCCGTGGAGAACGCGTTCGACGTCCGGGTGGCCAACGTCAACACGCTCAACCGCAAGGGCAAGAACAAGCGGAACCGCAAGAACAACTCCCTCGGTCACCGGGCGGACACCAAAAGGGCGATCGTCACGCTGGCCGACGGCGACTCGATCGACCTGTTCGAGAACTGAGGGACCGGTACCGGACCATGCCACTTCGTTCACGCAAACCCACCAGCCCGGGGCGCCGGTTCCAGACGGTCTCGGACTTCTCCGAGATCACCCGTGACCGCCCCGAGAAGTCACTCCTGGCGCCCAAGCCGTCGACGGGCGGGCGCAACACCCACGGCCGCAAGACGGCGCGTCACCGGGGCGGTGGCCACAAGCAGCGCTACCGCATCGTCGACTTCAAGCGGGACAAGGACGGTGTGCCGGCCAAGGTGGCGGCCATCGAGTACGACCCCGGCCGCAACGCCCGGATCGCCCTCCTCCACTACGTGGACGGCGAGAAGCGTTACATCCTCGCTCCGGCCCAGGTCCGGGTGGGTGATCGGCTGCAGTCGGGCCAGGGCGCCGAGATCCGTGCCGGCAACGCGCTGCCCCTCCGCTACATCCCGGTGGGCTCGGTGGTCCACTGTGTGGAGCTCCGGCCCGGTGGGGGCGGAAAGCTTGCCCGTGGCGCCGGGATGAGCGTGCAGCTGGTGGCCAAGGAGGGGCTGTTCGCCACCCTCCGGCTTCCCTCCACGGAGATGCGGCGGGTACCCATCGACTGCCGCGGGACCCTCGGCATCGTGAGCAATGCCGAGGCCGAACTGGTCAAGGTGGGCAAGGCCGGCCGCAACCGGTGGAAGGGCAAGCGGCCCCAGACCCGAGGTGTGGCCATGAACCCGGTCGACCACCCCCTGGGCGGCGGCGAGGGCAAGTCCTCGGGTGGGCGCCACCCGGTCTCACCCTGGGGGAAGCCCGAGGGCCGGACCCGGGCCCGCAACAAGGACTCCGACAAGATGATCGTCCGCCGCCGCCGCACCCGCGGCGCGCGCCGTTAGAAGACGGAAGGACCGCCAGACATGCCTCGCAGCCTCAAGAAGGGCCCGTTCGTCGACGACCACCTGCTGAAGAAGGTGGACGCGCTCAACGCCTCCGGGGAGAAGCGGGTCATCAAGACCTGGTCGCGGCGGTCCACGATCATCCCCGACATGGTGGGCCACACGGTCGCCGTGCACGACGGCCGCAAGCACATTCCGGTCTACGTGACCGAGTCGATGGTCGGCCACAAGCTGGGCGAGTTCGCACCCACCCGCACCTTCAAGTTCCATGCCGGCCAGGAACGGGCAGGGAGGCGTTGAGATGCCGGGGGTGAAGACCAACGAGCGCGAGGGCACCCGGGCGGTGCTGCGCCACAGCCGGATCTCGGCCTCCAAGGTCCGCCAGGTGCTCGATCAGATCCGCGGCCAGGACGTCGACCGGGCGGCCGAAACGCTGCAGCTGGTGGACCGCGACGCGGCGGTGACCGTGGGCAAGGTGCTGGCCTCGGCCGTGGCCAACGCTGTCCACAACGACGGGATGGACGCCGAGGAACTGTACGTTTCGGCCTGCTACGCCGACGAGGGCACCACCCTCAAACGGTGGCGCCCGCGGGCCCGGGGACGGGCGACGAGGATCCGCAAGCGGACCTCCCACATCACCGTCATCGTGAGCCGCCTCCCCGAGGATCGCATCGCCCGACGCCGGTCGCGGCAGGCGGCCAACGCCGCACAGCGTTCCCGCCGAGTGGCCGGCTCCCGCCGGCGCCAGCGGGCCGAGCCGACCGCGCCATCGGTCACCGATGTCGATGACAGCACGGTCGAAGAGCTCGAGGAGGGCTTCGAGCCGGACGAGTCCGACGAGGCCGAGACCGACGAGCTCGACGAGGGTGAGACCGACGAGCTCGAGGACGAGGGCGACACCGACGAAACCGACGAGGCCGACGGGGCCGAAACCGACGAGGGTGAGACCGGAGAGATCGACGAGACCGATGAGCAGGCAGACGGCGAAGCCGAGGCCGAGCAGGACGAGAAGGGCAAGTAAATGGGCCAGAAGGTAAACCCCTACGGGTTCAGGCTCGGCATCACCACCGATTGGAAGTCGCGCTGGTTCGAGGAGCGCAACTACCAGAACTGCGTGATCGAGGACTGGGAGATCCGCGACTACCTCATGTCGCAGCTCGAGTCGGCAGCCGTCAGCCGGATCGAGATCGAGCGGACACGCGACCGCCTGCGGGTGGACATCCACACCGCCCGGCCGGGCATCGTCATCGGCCGGCGAGGGGCCGAAGCCGACCGGCTCAAGAAGAAGATCGAGGAGATCACCGGCCTGAGCAACCGGATCCAGCTCAACATCCAGGAGATCAAGCAGCCCGAACTGGACGCCGCCCTCATCGCCCAGGGCATTTGCGACCAGCTGGCCCGCCGGGTGGCCTTCCGGCGGGCCATGAAGCGCTCCATCCAGACCGTCCAGAAAGCTGGGGCGCTGGGCGTACGCGTGCAGTGCTCGGGCCGTCTGGGCGGGTCGGAGATGTCGCGCAAGGAGTCCTACCGCGAGGGCCGGGTGCCGCTGCACACCCTCCGGGCGGACATCGACTACGGCTTCCGTGAGGCCAAGACGACCTTCGGCCGCATCGGCGTGAAGGTCTGGATCTACAAGGGCGACATCCTCCCCTACAAGATCTCGACCGAGGACAAGATCACCCGGGAGGCGGCGATGGCCGTGGGCGAGACCTCGGGCCAGGCCGGCGCCGCGCCGCGCCGCCTGATCACCGCCGGTGGGGGCCGCCGCCGGGCCGAGCAGGGCGCCCCGGGCAGCGTGGTCACCGTCGAATCGGGCTCCGGGGAGACGGAGATCCCCGAGGGGCTGGTGGACCGCTCCGCCGCCGACATCGCGGCCCCTCCGGCCGTGCCCGACGAGCTCGAGCGCATCCTGTCCGAGGACGAGGAGATCGAACGCCGGACCCGCGAGCACCACGAGACCCCGCACTTCCGCAAGGAGGTGGACTGACCATGCTGATGCCGCGGAAGATCAAGCATCGCAAGCAGCAGCGCGGCCGCAGGACCGGTCAGGCCAAGGGCGGCTACGACGTCACCTTCGGCGACTTCGGGATCCAGGCCCTCGAGCCGGCCTGGCTCACGGCCCGGCAGATCGAGGCGGCCCGTATCGCCATGACCCGCCACGTGAAGCGCGGCGGCAAGATCTGGATCCGGGTCTTCCCCGACCGTCCGGTGACCCAGAAGCCGGCCGAGACCCGGATGGGCTCGGGCAAGGGCAACCCGGAGCACTGGGTGGCGGTGGTCAAGCCGGGCCGGATCCTCTTCGAGCTGGCCGGGGTCGAGCCCGGGCTGGCCAAGGAGGCCATGGACCGGGCCATCCAGAAGCTCCCGTTCAAGGCCCGCTTCGTCGTACGGCCCGGGACCCACGGCACCCCAGAGGTCCAGATCTGATGCCCACCGCCACCGAAATCGCCGAGTTCGACACCGAGGAGCTGGAGCGCCAACTCAACGAGACGCGGCGCGAGCTGTTCAACCTGCGGTTCCAGCTGGCCACCGGACAGCTGGACAACTTCTCCCGCATCCGCCACGTGCGCAAGGACATCGCCCGGATGATGACCGAGCTGCGTATCCGTGAGATCGCCGAGGCCGAGGGGATGGCCATGGAGGAGCTGCCCATCCACCGGGCCGCGGCCCGGCGGCGCTCGGAGGACGAGGCCCTGGGTCGGAGCCAGACCACCGCCGCGGAGCGGCGGGCGGCGGCGCGGGCGGCGGAGGAGTCCGACGAGGGCGAGGCGATCGACGAGGAGGAGCTGGCCGAAGAGGTCGCCGACGACGACGGGATGCCGCCCATCCCCGACGCCGAGGCCGGCACCGACGTGGACGGCGAGGACGAGTCCGAGGTGGCGGATGCAGAGGAGAAGAACTGATGGCTGACGATCAGAGCGCGGAAACCGACCGCCGGGTCAACCGGCGCAAGGTGCGCGAGGGCCTGGTGGTGTCGGACGCCATGGCGTCCACCATCGTGGTCGCCGTGGTCGAGCGCGTTCGCCATGCCCGGTACGGCAAGACCGTCCAACGGACCAAGCGCCTCTACGTCCACGACGCCGAAGACACGGCCAAGGTCGGGGACCGCGTCCGGGTGGCCGAGACCAGGCCGATGTCGAAGCTCAAGCGCTGGCGCCTGCTGGAAGTGCTGGAGCGTGCTCGATGATCCAGCAGGAGTCGCGCCTCCGGGTGGCCGACAATTCGGGGGCCAAGGAGGTCCTCTGCATCAAGGTGCTCGGCGGCTCCCGCCGGCGGTACGCCTCCATCGGGGACGTGTTCGTGGCCACGGTCAAGGACGCCATCCCGGGGGCGGCCGTGAAGCGGGGTGAGGTGGTCAAGTGCGTCGTCGTCCGGACCAAAAAGGAGAAGCGGCGGCCGGACGGCAGCTATATCCGCTTCGACGAGAACGCGGCCGTGCTGATCAACGACCAGCAGCAACCGCGAGGGACCCGCATCTTCGGCCCGGTCGGCCGTGAGCTGCGTGACAAGCGCTTCATGCGGATCGTGTCCCTCGCACCGGAGGTGTTGTAGATGCGAATTCGCAAGGGTGACCGGGTGCAGGTGCTCTCGGGCAAGGACAAGGGCAAGCAGGCCAACGTGGCCCGGGTCATCCCGGCCGAGGGAACGGTGATCGTCGAGGGGGTGCACGTCGCCAAGCGGCACGCCAAGCCGACCCGCGCCACCATGCAGGGCGGGGTCATCGACAAGTTCATGCCGGTCTCCGTGTCCTCGGTGGCCATCGTCTGCCCGTCCTGCGGGCCGACCCGGATCGGGGTCCGGATCGACGAGCAGGGGCGCAAGCTGCGGGTCTGCAAGAAGTGCGGGGCGGATCTGTGATGGCCACCGCCACGACCGCCTACCGCCCGCGGCTCAAGGAGCGCTACGACGCCCAGCTCCGGGCCGAGCTCAAAGAGACGCTCGGGCTGGCCAACATCATGGAGGTCCCCCGGCTCAGCAAGATCGTGATCAACATGGGGGTGGGCCTGGCCACCCAGCAGCGCTCGCTCATCGAGGGAGCCGTCCGCGACCTCGAGATCATCGCCGGCCAGAAGCCGGTCGTGACCCGGGCCCGCAAGTCGATCGCTTCGTTCAAGTTGCGCGAGGGACAGGAGATCGGCGCCAAGGTGACCCTTCGCGGCGATCGGGCGTGGGAGTTCCTCGATCGCCTGCTGGCCATGGCCATTCCCCGCATCCGGGACTTCCGGGGGCTCTCGACCCGGTCGTTCGACGGGCACGGCAACTACACCTTCGGGGTCACCGAGCAGCTGATCTTCCCCGAGATCGACTACGACCGTATCGACACCGTCCGGGGCATGGACATCACCATCGCCACCACCGCACGTACCGACGAAGAGGGCCGGGCGCTTTTGGCCGCCTTCGGCTTCCCATTCCGACAGGAGAACCCATAACCCCATGGCAAAGAAGGCTCTGACCGAAAAGCAGCAGCGGACTCCCAAGTTCAAGGTGCGCGGATACACGCGGTGCCGCCGGTGCGGCCGGCCCAAATCCGTCTACCGAAAGTTCGGTCTGTGCCGTATCTGTCTCCGAGTGATGGTCCACGCGGGCGAGATTCCCGGTGTGACGAAGGCCAGCTGGTGAGAGGGGGCGAACCACGATGACGATGACCGATCCGATTGCCGACATGTTGACCCGTATCCGGAACGCCAACACCGCTCATTTCGACACGGTGAGGATGCCCGGCTCGAAGCTCAAGGAGTCCCTGGCCGCTATCCTGACCGACGAGGGATACATCCGGGGCTACCAGGTGAACGACGACCCTGGGAAGCCGGGCAAGACCCTCGAGATCACCATGAAATACACGCCTGAACGCGCCCGGACCATCTCCGGCATCAAGCGGGTCTCCAAGCCCGGCCTGCGCATCTACGCGCGCGCCGACAAGATGCCCCGCGTGCTCGGCGGGCTCGGGGTGGCGGTCGTGTCCACCTCGAAAGGCCTGATGACCGACCGCGAGGCTCGGAAGCGGCGGATGGGCGGCGAGGTGCTCTGCTATGTCTGGTAGCCGCCCGCCGGCCGTCCGGGCCGCCGGTGGAGGGGTGGGCTGATGTCGCGGATCGGGCGCGCCCCCATCGAGGTCCCCGCCGGCGTGTCGGTGTCGCTCGACGACAGCACGGTGACGGTCAAAGGCCCCCAGGGCGAGCTGTCCCGGAGCGTGCCCGCGGCCATCGTCATCCGCCAGGACGGCGAGGTGCTGGTGGTCGAGCGGCCCGACGACCAGCGTCAGAACCGGGCCCTGCACGGCCTCACGCGGTCCCTGGTGGCCAACATGGTGGCCGGGGTGACGCAGGGGTTCTCCAAAGAGCTCGAGATCGTCGGTGTCGGCTACCGGGCCATCGCCCGAGGGCCCGGCGCGCTCGAGCTGGCGCTCGGCTTCTCCCACCCGGTCAACGTCACCGCGCCGGACGGGGTGACCTTCGAGGTCCCGTCGGCCACCCGGATCATCGTGAAGGGGATCGACAAGGAGAAGGTCGGCCAAGTTGCCGCCGACATCCGCAAGCTGCGCAAGCCCGAGCCCTACAAGGGCAAGGGCGTCCGCTACGCCGGCGAGCGGGTCGTCCGCAAGGCCGGGAAGGCAGCCAAGTAATGACTCGCACCGCTCACAAACTGGAGCTTCGGCGCCGACGGCACGCCCGCGTCCGGCGCCGGATCCACGGCACCGCCGAGCGGCCCCGTCTGGCCGTCTTCCGTTCCAACAAGCACATCGCCGCCCAGCTGATCGACGACGACGCCGGCCGCACCCTGGTGGCCGCGTCCACGGTCGAGCGCGACCTCCGGACCGGCTCGGGGGCGAACATCGGGGCGGCGGCCAAGGTCGGGGCCCTGGTCGCCTCGCGGGCCAAGGACGCCGGCATCTCGTCGGTGGTATTCGACCGCGGCGGTTACGCCTACCACGGCCGAGTGGCCGCGCTGGCCGATGCGGCGCGGACTGAAGGATTGGAGTTCTAGCCATGGCCGCCAACGATCTGCAGTTCGAGGAACGGACCATCCGGGTCAACCGGGTGTCCAAGGTGGTGAAGGGCGGGCGGCGCTTCTCCTTCGCCGCGCTGATGGTTGTCGGCGACGGCAACGGCAAGGTCGGGCTGGGCTATGGCAAAGCCAAGGAGGCCGGGCTGGCCGTGCAGAAGGGGATCGAAGAGGCCCGGAAGAACATGTTCGAGGTTCCACTGGCCGGCTCGACCATCACCCATCCCATCCTGGGCGAGAGTGGGGCCGGGCGGGTCCTGCTCAAGCCGGCCGCACCCGGTACCGGGGTGATCGCCGGCGGCGCGGCCCGGGCCATCCTCGAGATGGCCGGGATCCGCGACATTCTGGCCAAGTCGCTCGGGTCGTCCAACGGGATCAATGTGGCCCACGCCACCATCGCCGGCCTGAAGGGGCTCAAGCGACCCGACGACATCGCCAAGCTGCGGGGCAAGCCGGTCGACGAGATCATCCCCGCGGCCATGTTGCGGGCCTACCGCGAGCGGCGGCGCGAGGCCGATCTGTTCACGGAGGTGAGCTGAGATGAGCCCGGCGGGCTCGCCGGCCGATGGCGCCGGCCCGGACGAGGTGACCGGCCAGCCCGAGGCCACGGCCAAGAAGGCCGCCGCTCCGGCCAAGAAGGCGGCGGCCACGAGCAAGGCCCCGGCCAAGAAGGGGGCCGCTCCGGCCAAGCAGGCGGCGGCTACGAGCAAGGCCCCGGCCAAGAAGGGGGCCGCTCCGGCCAAGCAGGCGGCGGCTACGAGCAAGGCCCCGGCCAAGGCGCCGGCCACGCAGGCCACATCCGCAACGGCTGGTGAACCGGCCCCGGACCCGTCCCCGACCAGGGCCGGCGCGACCGCCTGGTTGAGGGTGACCCAGGTAAGGTCGTCCATCGGTACCAAGCCCAAGCACCGGGGCACGCTCGGGGCCCTGGGTCTGCGAGGGATCGGGCGGACCAACCTGCTGCCCGACCGTCCCGAGATCCGCGGCATGCTGGCCCGCGTCCCCCACCTGGTGGAGGTCGCGCCGGTTGACCACGACGAGAAAGGCTGACCATGAAGGTCCATGAGCTCCGACCACCAGCCGGGTCGACCCGCGCCCGCCGGAGGGTGGGGCGCGGGATCGCCGGCAAGGGGGGCAAGACCGCCGGGCGGGGCACCAAAGGGCAGGGCGCCCGGGACACGATCCCGCTGGGCTTCGAGGGCGGTCAGCTGCCCCTCATGCAACGCATCCCCAAGCTCCGGGGCTTCACGAACCCCTTCCGCATCGCCTACACGCCGGTGAACATCGGTGCGTTGGAGGGCGTGGCGAGCGACGCCATCGATCCCGCCGGCCTGGTCGGGCTCGGCCTCGCCCGGAAGGGGGATCTGGTCAAGGTCCTCGGAGGCGGGACGCTCTCCCGGGCCATCCGGGTGGAGGCCCACGCCTTCTCCAAGTCGGCCGAACGTGCCATCACGGCGGCCGGAGGCTCGGTCACCATTGTCCCCTTGCCCTTCGGCCATGGCCGCCCTCCGGCCCGAGGCAACGCCCTCACCAACCGGTAGCATCGGCCCACCGCGGCGTCGAGGAGCCCAATGCTCGCCAGTCTGGCCAACATCTTTCGGATCCCCGACCTTCGCAAGAAGGTCCTCTTCACGCTGACCATCATCGCCCTGTACCAGTTCGGGGCCAACGTGCCGGTCCCGTTCGTCAACTTCTCGAAGGTGGCCCAGCTCACCGCGGCGTCGAAGTCCTCGGGAGTCCTGGGCTTCTTGAACCTGTTCTCCGGCGGTGCTCTCACCCGGATGGCGGTCTTCGGCCTCGGGATCATGCCCTACATCACCTCCAGCATCATCATCCAGCTGCTGGCCACGGTCATCCCGAAGCTCGAGCAATGGCGTGACCAGGGGGCGGTCGGCCAGAAGAAGCTGACCCAGACGACCCGGTACCTCACCGTGGCCCTGGCCCTGATGCAGTCCACCGGCCTCGTCTACCTGTTCCACAAAGGTGGGGGCGGCCTGTTCGGCAGCTCCAACAACGTCGACCTGATCCTCAACTACTCGATCTGGCGCGCCGGCTTCATCGTCTTGACCCTGACGGCCGGGACGGCGTTCGTCATGTGGCTGGCCGAGCTCATCACCCAGCGGGGCATCGGGCAGGGCATGTCCATCCTGATCTTCGCCAACGTGGTGGCGGGCATCCCCTCCGGGCTCAACACGGTCCTCCAGGAGGGTGGCCGGATCAAGTTCACGGTCATCATCCTGGTGTCGCTGGCCCTGCTGGTCCTGATCGTCTTCGTCGACCAGGGGCAGCGCCGGATCCCGGTGACCTTCGCCAAACGGGTGGTGGGCCGGAAGATGTACGGCGGCTCCAACACCTACATCCCGCTCAAGGTGAACCAGTCCGGCGTCATCCCGATCATCTTCGCCAGCTCGGTGCTCTACATCCCGGTCCTGCTGTCGAACATCATCCCCTCGTCGGCCTTCCGGACCTGGGTCAACCACAACGTGACGCCGACCTCGGTCTTCTACATCCTCACGTACTTCATCTTCATCCTCCTCTTCACCTTCTTCTACGTCTACGTGGCCTTCGACCCGCACCAACAGGCCGACATCATCCGAAAACAGGGCGGCTACATCCCCGGCATCCGGCCGGGGCAGCCCACCGAGCGGTACCTGGCCCACATCCTCAACCGGATCACCTGGCCGGGGGCCCTGTTCCTCGGGGCGGTGGCGGTGACCCCGTCACTGCTGATGGCGGCCTGGAACATCACCAGCTATCCGTTCTACGGCACGACGCTCCTGATCGCCGTGGGCGTGGCTCTCGAGACCATGAAACAGATCGACAGCCAGCTCATGATGCGTAACTACGAGGGCTTCCTCAAGTAAGTGGTACCCGGAGCCAGGCTCGTTGTCCTCGGCAAGCAGGGGGCGGGCAAGGGGACACAGTGCGTGCGACTGTCCCACCACTACGTGGTGCCTCACGTCTCGACCGGGGACATGCTCCGGGCCGCGGTGAAGGAGGGCACCCCGCTGGGCATGAAGGCCAAGGACCAGATGGACCGGGGTGAGCTGCTGAGCGACGAGTTGATCATGGAGATGGTGGCCGACCGCCTGGACGAGAGCGATGTCCGTGCCCGGGGGTTCGTGCTCGACGGCTGCCCGCGTACGGTGGCGCAGGCCGACGCCCTGGCGTCGCTGCTGGCTCCCTACGACCTCGACGCCGCCATCGACATCGAGATCCACACGTCCCAGGTCCTCAAGCGGCTGGCCGCCCGGCGGGTGTGCGTCGACTGCGGCTCCAACTACTCGCTGTCGTCACCCCCGCTGATCAACTGGACCTGCGACATCTGCGGCGGCGAGGTGATCCAGCGGGACGACGACACCGAAGAGGCCATCCGCCGCCGGCTCGAGCTGTACGAGGTCCAGACGACCCCGCTCATCGAGTGGTACCGGGACCGGGACCAGCTGGAGATCGTGCCGGGGACCGGCACCCCGGACGCGGTGACCCGCCGGATGGTCAAGGCCGTCGAGCAGCGTCGCCGGCGGGGGGGCCGGTTCTGATGCGGCGCACCGCCGAAGAGCTGGCCAAGATGCGCAAGGCCGGGCGGGTGGTCGCCGAGATCCATCAGCGCACCCGGGCCGCCATCCGCCCGGGGGTCTCGACGGCCGAGATCGATCGGGTGGCCCGGGAGGTGCTCGACCGGCGCGGCGCCGGCTCGAACTTCCTCAACTACCACGGCTTTCCCGCGGTGGTGTGCACCTCGCCCAATTCGATGATCGTGCACGGCATCCCGGACGAGTCGGTCGTCCTCGACGAGGGCGACATCGTCTCGGTCGATTGCGGGGCCATCGTCGAGGGGTACCACGGAGACGCCGCCTACACCATGGGTGTCGGCGAGGTCTCGCCCGAGGCCGACCGGCTGATGGAGGTGACCGAACAGAGCCTGTGGGCCGGGATCGAGCAGCTCCGCCTGGGCAATCGCCTGCACGAGGTGGGCCGGGCCGTCCAGGAAGTGGCCGAGGCGGCCGGGTTCTCGGTGGTGCGGGAATACGTGGGCCACGCCATCGGGACGGCCATGCACGAAGAGCCCCAGGTGCCCAACTACTGGCCCGGGACCCCGGGCCCGACGCTCAAGCCGGGGATGGTCTTCGCCGTCGAGCCCATGGTCAACGCCGGCACCGCCGCCACCGTCCAACTGGACGACGGGTGGAGCGTGGTGACCGCCGACGGCCGGCTGTCGGCCCATTTCGAGCACACCATCGCCGTGACCGACGACGGGCCCGAGGTCTTCACCGTCCCGTGACCCCGGCCTCCCCCCGGGCTGCGACCCCGCTTGGACCGTCCTCTGAACTGCCCCGAGCCGGCCCACCCCCGATTTCTCCCTACCGAGCTGGCAATTCGGTGCCGAACAGCTAAACTGGTCCTTCGGCTGGCCGCGGACTGGTGGTGGCATGCCGATCCCGCCGCGGTGGTGCCCTCACCGGCACGTCCCGATGCGCTCCGGACGAGCGGCCCGGCAACGTTCGTTGCGCTGGCCGGCCTCCGGGCCGAGCGGGCCAGAAGACGGCAATAACGAGGAGATTCACCTGCCCAAGCCCAAGGAAGACGCGATCGTGCTGGAAGGGACCGTCGTCGAACCGCTGCCCAACGCCATGTTCCGGGTGGAGCTCGAGAACGGGCACAAGGTGCTGGCGCACAGCTCCGGCAAGATGCGGATGCACCGGATCCGGATCCTCCCCGGTGACAAGGTCCAGGTGGAGATCACCCCCTACGACCTGGCCCGGGGGCGGATCACCTACCGCTACAAGTGACCAACCCGGTGGGTGGACCGCCCGGTCCCCGAGCGGTGCGGGTGGGAAAGCGTGCGACGAGCGAGGCGATCGCACCGAGACGAACGAGCAGTCGACAGCAAGGATGAGGAAGTGAAGGTTCGACCGAGCGTCAAGCCGATGTGCGAGAAGTGCAAGGTGATCCGGCGCCACCGCCGGATCCTGGTCATCTGTGACAACCCACGCCACAAGCAGCGGCAGGGTTGACGAGCCCCGACCGGTCGAAGCCGAGTAGCGACGAGAGAAGGCAGGAAACATGGCCCGCATAGCCGGCGTGGACATTCCGAGGGAGAAGCGTCTCGAGATCTCCCTCACCTACATCTTCGGCATCGGCCGCACCACGGCCCAGCAGGTCTGCCGGGCCACGGAAACCCACCCCGACACCCGGGTCCGGGACCTCACCGATGAGGAGGTGACCCGGCTCCGGAACTACATCGATGCCAGCCTGCGGGTGGAGGGCGACCTGCGACGGGATGTGTCCCAGGACATCAAACGCAAGATGGAGATCGGCTGCTACCAGGGGATTCGCCACCGCAAGGGGCTCCCCGTCCACGGCCAGCGCACCCATACCAACGCCCGCACCCGCAAGGGACCGAAGAAGACGGTCGCCGGAAAGAAGAAGGTCCGCAAGTAAATGGCCAAGACGACCAAGCCAGCCGCTTCGACCCGCCGCCCGCGCAAGCGCGAGCGCAAGAACGTCGCCTTCGGCGTCGCCCACATCAAGAGCTCGTTCAACAACACCATCGTCTCCATCGCCGACCCGGAGGGCAACGTGCTCGCCTGGGCGTCGGCCGGCAACGTGGGGTTCAAGGGATCGCGGAAGTCGACCCCGTTCGCCGCCCAGCTGGCCGCCGAGCAGTGCGCCAAGCGCGCCATGGAGCACGGGGTGCGCCGCGTCGACGTGCTGGTCCGGGGGCCCGGATCCGGTCGCGAGACGGCCATCCGGTCCCTGGCCGCGGCCGGCATCGAGGTGGCCGGCATCAAGGACGTGACCCCCATCCCCCACAACGGATGTCGCCCCAAAAAGCGGCGCCGGGTCTGAGGGGCTGAACGACCGATGGCTCGATACACCGGACCTGTCTGCCGGCTCTGCCGGCGGGAACGCACCAAGCTCTTCTTGAAGGGCGAGCGCTGCTACTCGATGAAGTGCCCCGTCTCCGAGGCGGTCACCGACCGGCACAGCCGGGCCTACCCTCCCGGCGAGCACGGCCGGGACCGGATGCGCCAAGGCTCCGAGTACCTGACCCAGCTCCGCGAGAAGCAGAAGGCCCGTCGCATCTACGGCCTGTTGGAGCGCCAGTTCCACAACCTCTACGTCGAGGCCAGCCGGGCGCCCGGCATCACCGGCGAGAACCTGCTGCGGATGCTCGAGCTGCGCCTGGACAACGTGACCTTCCGGGCCGGCTGGGGCGCCAGCCGGGCGCAGGCGCGCCAGTTCGTCCGCCACGGCCATGTGCTGGTCAACGGCAAGCGGGTCACCATCCCGAGCTACCGGGTCCGCCAGGGGGACGTGGTCTCCTTCAAGCAGTCCTCGCGTGAGCTGTTCCACGTCCGCCGTAACATGGACACGCTCGATCGCCAGTTGCCGCCCTGGCTGGAGACGGTCGGGGACAAGTTCGAGGTCAGGGTGTTCTCACTTCCCCTCCGTGAGCACATCGACGAGCCGGTCCAGGAGCAGCTCATCGTCGAGCTCTACTCCAAGTAGCGCCGGACAGACCAGGACCCCGCCGGACCACCAGACGACCGACCAGACCGCGACCGACCAGACCCCATCACCCGAACCCACACCGCGCACACTGCCGAGGAGCCACGATCAGCATGCTCATCATCCAACGACCTACCGTCGAGTCGATCGGCGAGGAAGAGAACAACCGACAGAGATTCGCCGTCGGCCCTCTCGACCCCGGCTTCGGCCACACGCTCGGGAACTCCCTCCGCCGCACCTTGTTGTCCTCCATCCCCGGGGCGTCGGTGACCCAGGTCAGGTTCGACGACGCCCTCCACGAGTTCACCACCCTGCCGGGGGTGAAAGAGGACGTCACCGACCTCCTCCTCAACCTCAAGGACATCCTCTTCCGGGTCCACAGTGATGAACCGGTGACCATCCGCCTCGACAAGCGGGGTCCCGGGGATGCCACGGCCGCCGACCTGCAGGTGACCGCCGACGTCGAGGTGCTGAGCCCGGCCCAGCACATCGCCGCGTTGAACGATAAGGGACGTCTGGCCGTCGATCTGACCGTGGAGCGGGGCCGCGGCTACCTCTCCGCCGACAAGAGCAAGCGGCCCACCACCATCGGGGTGATCCCGGTGGACGCCATCTTCTCGCCGATCCGCCGCGTCGCCTTCACCGTCGAGCCGGTGCGGGTGGAGCAGTCGACCGACTTCGACCGCCTGGTGCTCGACATCGAGACCGACGGGTCCATCACCCCCCGCGAGGCGCTGGCCTCGGCCGGCGACACCTTGCGCACGTTGGTCGGCCTGGTCGCCGACCTCGAGGACGAGCCGATGGGCCTCGAGCTCGGTGAGGTGGGCACGGTCGGGACCGGCTCGCCCGACCTCGACCTCCGCATCGAGGACCTGGACCTCACCGAGCGGCCCCGCAACTGCCTGAAGCGGGCCCAGATCAACACCATCGGCGAGCTGGTCGACCGGACGCTGGACGATCTCCTCAACATCACCAACTTCGGGCAGAAGTCCCTCGACGAGGTGTTGCAGAAGCTCGACGAGCGGGGTCTCGCCCTGCGGGTGAAGGACTGAGGCCCGGGCCATGCTCGGCACCCCGAAGAAGGGCCGCCGCTTCGGCGGCAGCTCGTCCCACCAGAAGGCGATGATGGGGAACCTGGTGGCGTCCCTCATCGCCGCCGAGTACCTGGTGACGACCGAAGCCAAGGCCAAGGCGCTCCGGCCGGTGGCCGAAAAGGTGATCACCGCCGCCGCCCAGGGTGGCCTGGCCCACCACCGCAACGTGGTGGCGTTCATCCGGGACAAGGACATGGCCCACAAGCTCTTCGAGGAGATCGGGCCCCGGTACGCCGATCGGCCCGGCGGCTACACCCGGATCCTCAAGCTGGGCAACCGATCGGGCGACAACGCCCCCATGGCCCGCATCGAATTGGTGTGAGCGTGCCCCCCGGGTCCGGGGGGAAGGACCAGCTGGAGCCGATGGACCGGGCCGACCAGACGGACCACGATTGCGTCCGGTGGCGCCTCCGGTTGGCCTACGACGGTTCGGGCTTCCACGGCTTCGCCGCCCAGGACGGCCAACGGACCGTGGCCGGGGAGCTCGGCACGGCATTGGAGCGGGTGCTCCGCCGACCGGTCTCGCTCACCTGCGCCGGCCGGACCGACGCCGGGGTCCACGCCCTCGACCAGGTCGTGCACTTCGACGTCCCCGCCGCCGCGGCGGCGCGGCTCGAGCCGGCCGCCCTGGTGCGGTCCTGCAACAGCCAGCTGGCGCCGTCCATCGTGGTACGGGAGGCCGAGCCGGTTCGATCCGACTTCGACGCCCGCCGATCGGCGACCGCCCGGCGCTACCGGTACCTGGTGGTGAATGCCCCGGTGGCCGATCCGCTGTTGGCCGGGCTCGCCTGGCACGTCGCCGACCCCCTGGACCTCCGCTCGATGGCCGCCGCCGCCGATGCCCTGCTCGGCGAACATGACTTCCGGGCGTTCTGCCGCCGGGTGCCGGGCACCAGCCCTGACGAGCCCATCGACCGGCGGGTGACCGACACCCGCTGGACCGACCTGAACGGCGCCGCCGCCCCGGGCCATCTCCAGGCCTTGGTTCCCGTGGTCGGGCGGCTGCTGGCCTTCGAGATCGAAGCCAACGCCTTCTGTCATCAGATGGTCCGCTCGCTGGTCGGGACCCTGGTCGACGTGGGTCGGGGTCGCAAGCGGCCCGCCGACCTGGTCTGGATCCTGCGGTCGGCCGATCGCGAGCATGCCTCCCAGCCGGCGCCCCCGGGCGGCTTGACCTTGGTGGCCGTGCGCTACGAGGCCTGAGCGTCGGGCCCCGGAGCCGGCGCCCTGCGCCTGGCTTGCCCGGACGGTCCACCGGTCGTATCCTGGGCGGTCGCCTGGTTTGGCCGGGTCAGCGACTCCGCCGACCGGCCAGCCTGCGTCCACCGGCTCGTGATTGGCGGCAGTGCCACCCATCCCGGCCAGCCCGGAACAACCGATCGAGGACCATTCGTGCGCACGTACTCGCCAAAGCCTGCCGACATCAGCCGTGCCTGGCATGTCGTCGACGCCGACGGCCTCGTCCTCGGCCGGTTGGCCACCGAGGTCGCCTCGGTGCTGCGAGGCAAGCACAAGCCCATCTTCGCCCCCCACGTCGATGTGGGCGACCATGTGATCGTGATCAACTCGGACCGGGTCGTCCTCACCTCGGGCAAGGCCGAGTCGAAGGTGGCCTACCGGCACAGCGGTTACCCGGGCGGTCTCACCGCCACCCGCTACGCCGACCTGATGGAGGACCGCTCCGACGATGTGGTCCGCAAGGCCGTGCGCGGCATGCTGCCGAAGAACCGGCTCGGTCGCCAGATGGCGACCAAGCTGAAGGTCTACCGCGGCCCCGAGCACCCCCACGAGGCCCAGGCGCCCGAGCCCCTCGAGATCCCCGCCGCCCGCCGGGTCCCGTCGGCCCGCAGCGGTGCCTAGGGCCGGTGCCGTGCCCTCCGCCCAGACCAGCCTCAGGCATCGGCCGGCTCAGTCCCACCAGCCCGGCTAGACGAGCGACCCGCTAGAACCGAAGGAACGAGGAACGAACACCGTGGCCAACCCCGCCCCCATCTCTCAGACGACCGGCCGCCGCAAGCAGGCGGTGGCCCGGGTCCGGGTCCGACCCGGGCAGGGAGCCATCACCGTCAACGGCCGCAAGTTCGACGAGTACTTCACCTCGGCCACCGATCGGATGATCGTGACCGAGCCCCTGCGGCTGACGTCGACCGCCGAGTCGTGGGACTACGACGTGACCATCACCGGCGGCGGGGTGGCGGGCCAGGCCGGTGCGTTCCGGTTGGGTATCGCCCGGGCCCTGTGCAAGCTCGACCCCGAGCTGCGGGTGACCCTCAAGAAGGCAGGCTTCCTCACCCGGGACGCACGGGAGAAGGAATCGAAGAAGTACGGGCTGAAGAAGGCACGCAAGGCCCCCCAGTACTCCAAGCGGTAGCCGGTGGCGCGCACCCGGTTCGGCACCGACGGCATCCGGGGTGTCGCCAACGTCGAGTTGACGCCGGAGTTGGTGGTGGCACTCGGTCGGGCTGTCGCCCGGACCATCGCCGCCACCACCTTCGTGGTGGGCCGTGACACCCGGCGTTCGGGGCCCATGCTGCAGGCTGCGCTGTCCACGGGCCTGGCCAGCGAAGGGGCGGATGTCGTCGACCTGGGCGTGCTGCCGACCCCGGGGGTGGCCTGGGTGTCCGAGGTCCGGGATCTGCCCGCCGTGGTCATCTCGGCCTCGCACAACCCCTTCGCCGACAACGGCATCAAAGTGTTCGCCGCCGGCGGCCGGAAGCTCACCGAGGCCACCGAGGCGGCGGTCGAGGACGAGCTCCATCGCATCCTCGACCCCGCCAGCAAGGGTCTCCGCAGTGTGGAAGGACACGGCGTCGGGCACCTGACCGGCGAAGGGCGGGTCGGCGACGCCTACGTCAGCCACCTGAGCTCGCTCGTGCCGGCGGGGGCGCTCACCGGGCTCCGACTGGTGGTCGACACGGCCAACGGCGCCGCCTCCGAGCTGGCGGCCACCGTCTACGAACGGGCCGGGGCCGAGGTCGTCGCCGTCGGCTGCGACCCGGACGGGACGAACATCAACGACGGCTGCGGGTCGACCGACACCGCCACGTTGGCCGGCGTCGTCCTGGACAACCAGGCCGATCTGGGGCTGGCGCTCGACGGCGACGCCGACCGCCTCCTGGCGGTGGACGCCAACGGCCGGCTGGCCGACGGCGACGAGCTCTTGGCCCTCTTCGCCCTGGACCTGGCCGAGCGGGGAGCCCTGGCCGGCAACGCGGTGGTGGTCACGGTCATGACCAACCTCGGGTTTCGGATGGCGATGGAGGAACGGGGCATCCGGGTGGTCGAGACCCCGGTCGGGGACCGCCATGTGCTGGCCGCCCTCGACGAGGGGGGACTCTCCCTGGGGGGCGAGCAGTCGGGCCACATCATCTTCCGCCGGCTGGCCACCACGGGCGACGGGATGCTGACCGGGTTGGTCCTGGCCGAGCTGGTGGCCCGGTCCGGCCGACCCCTGGCCGACCTGCTGCACGGCCTGGTCACCCCGGTGCCCCAGGTCCTGGTCAACGTGCCCGTGCCCAACACCGAGCTGCTGGCCGGCGCCGAGGCGGTGTGGTCCGCCGTCGCCCAGGAGGAAGCACGGCTCGGCGACGCCGGGCGGGTCCTGCTCCGGCCGAGCGGGACCGAGCCGCTGGTGCGGGTCATGGTGGAGGCGAGCGGTGAAGGGGTGGCCGAGGAGATCGCCCAGCGGCTGAGCTCACTGGTCGGTTTCGAGCTCCGCGCCGCCGCCACGCCCGGCTGACGGCACAGCCGAAGAACGGGGCCAGACAACCGCCGGCGGGTGCCGGACAAGTAGCCTCGCGGGGCATGTGCGGCATCATCGGGATCACCACCCGCGCGGTCACCCTCCCCGGAGCGGGCCCGGATCCCGGTGAGGCCGGGGACCAGCGGGTGCTCGAAGTCCTGCTCGAGGGGCTCGGTCGCCTGGAGTACCGGGGCTACGACTCCGCCGGTGTGGCCCTGGTGGGGACGACCGGCGGCTCGCTGTGGCGGGCCCGGGCCGCCCACGGGACCCGCTCCCTCGACAACCTGGCCAAACGGGCCGAGAGCGCCCCGGTCGGGGCGACGGCCGGTATCGGCCATACCCGATGGGCCACCCACGGCCGGCCGTCGGAGGCGAACGCCCACCCGCACCTCGATTGCTCGGGCCGGCTGGCCCTCGTCCACAACGGGATCATCGAGAACCACCTGGAACTGGCCGAGGAGCTCGTGGCCGGCGGCCACCGGCTCGAGTCCGACACCGACACCGAGGTGCTCGCCCACCTGGTCGAGACGGCCTACGGGGACGACCCGGCCGCCGGCCTGGCCGCCGCCCTGCGCACCGCCCTCGGGCGGGTCCGGGGCGCCTTCTCGGTGGCGCTGGTGCACGCCGACCAACCCGACGTGATCGTGGCGGCCCGGCGGATCTCGCCGTTGCTGATGGGGGTGAGCGACACGGAGGCCTTCCTCGCCTCCGACGTGCCGGCCATCCTGGGTCTCACCCGCGACTTCTTCGTGCTGGAGGACGATCAGATCGCCGAGCTGCGCCCGGGATCGCTCCGCGTCTTCGGGCCCGACGGCTCCGACGTCGAACCGGTCCGCCTCCGGGTGGACTGGGACCTCGAGGCGGCTCGCAAGGACGGCTTCGACGACTACATGAGCAAGGAGATGCGGGAGCAGCCCAAGGCCGTGGCCGACACCCTCCTCGACCGCCTGCTCCCCGACGGCACCCTGGCCCTCGACGAGGTCCACCTCTCCAACGCGGAGTTCCGCTCCGTCGACAAGGTCTTCATCGTCGCCTGCGGCAGCAGCTACCACGCCGGCCTCATGGCCAAGTACGCCATCGAGCACTGGGCCCGGGTCCCGGTCGAGATCGACATCTCCAGCGAGTTCCGCTACCGGGATCCCGTCCTCGACTCGCGGACGCTCGTTATCGGGGTGAGCCAGTCCGGCGAGACGGTCGACACCTTCCAGGCCATCCGCGAGGCCCGCCGGCAGGGGGCCAAGGTGCTGGTGATCTCCAACGTGGTCGACTCGTCCATGGCCCGGGAGTCCGACGCCGTGCTCTACACGCGGGCCGGGCCCGAGGTCGGGGTGGCGTCGACGAAGACCCACCTGGCCCAGATCACCGCCCTCGAGGTCCTGGCCCTCTACCTGGCCCAGGCCCGCGGCACGCTCGCCCCCGCGGGTGCCCGCGAGCTGCTCCGGGGGCTGGGCGCCCTCCCCGACAAGGTGGCCACGGCCCTCGAACGGTCGGCCGAGGTCGAGGCGGTCGCCCGCCGGTACCGGGACTCGCCGTCGTTCATCTTCCTCGGCCGCCACGTCGGCTACCCGGTGGCGCTCGAAGGGGCGCTCAAGCTCAAGGAGATCTCCTACCTGCGGGCGGAGGGGTTCCCCGGGGGCGAGTTGAAGCACGGCCCCATCGCCCTGGTCGAACCGGGGACGGTGGTCATCGCCGTGGCCACCCGCACGCCGGTGTGGGAGAAGATGATGGCCAACGTGGCCGAGGTGAAGAGCCGGGGTGCGACCGTGGTCCTCGTGGCCGACGACGGGGACGAGGAGACGGCGCGCCAGGCCGACGCCGTGCTGTGGGTGCCCGAGGCCGAGTACCTGTTCTCGCCGGTGGTCGACGTGGTCCCGCTCCAGATGTTCGCCTACCACCTCGCCCGTCTGCACGGCCACGACGTCGACCGACCCCGCAACTTGGCCAAGGTGGTCACCGTCGAGTGAGCATCGTCGACGCCGCCGCCGCCCTGCGGGAGCTCGGGCCGCCGGCGGCCCGGGAGCTGACCACCGGGGGGAGGCTGGCCGGTGCGGTGGCCGGCGTGGGTGTCGATGCCGTCGACCTGGACCGGTTCCGGCGGGTCCTGGCCCGACGTCCCCGCATGGCCGACCGGCTCTTCACCCCGGAGGAGCTCGCCTACGCCCGGCGGGCCGCGGACCCGGTGCCGCGGCTGGGCACCCGCTTCGCGGCCAAGGAGGCCACCATGAAGGCTCTGGGCGTCGGTCTCGGTGCCGTCGTCTTCGCCGAAGTGGAGGTGGTCCGGGACGGTCTCGAGGCCCCGCGGCTCGCCCTCCGTGGGGCGGCCGCGGCCCGAGCCGACCGGTTCGGCGTCACCGGCTGGCACCTGTCGCTCACCCACACCGACCGGGTGGCCATGGCCATGGTGGTGGCCGAGGGGTCGTCCCGGGCCGCGACGGCGACGGAGCGGTAGCGGGGGCGATGCGACCGGTTCTCACCGTCGCCGAGATGAACGCCGTCGACGCCCGGGCCGCCGAGACCACCGCTCTCGACGTCCTGGTCGGCCGGGCCGGCACCGCGGTGGCGGTGGCCGCCCTGGAGCTGATGGGCGGGGCCTACGGGCGCCGGGTGGTGGTGATCGCCGGCCGGGGCAACAACGGTGCCGACGGCCGGGTGGCCGCCCGCCTCCTCCGGCAGCGGGGGGCGAGGGTGGCCGTCGTCGAGGCCGGTACGGCCGATGCCCTGGATCCGGCCGATCTGGTCATCGACGCCGCCTACGGCACCGGGTTCCACGGCACCTACACCGCCCCCCGGCTCGCCCCGGGTACGCCGGTCCTGGCCGTCGACATCCCGTCGGGCGTCGAGGGCGACACCGGCCGGGCGGCCGGCTCCCCCCTGCGCGCCGACCGCACAGTGACCTTCGTCGCCCTCAAGCCGGGCCTCCTCCAGGGCGACGGGGTCGGGTTGGCCGGGTCGGTCACCGTGGCCGACATCGGTCTCCCGCCCGGCCCGAGCGCCGTCTCGGTGATGGAGGACGCCGACATCGGCTCGCTCCTCCCGGCGCGGGACCGCCAGGACAACAAGTGGTCGGCCGCCGTACTGGTGGTGGCGGGATCGCCCGGGATGGTCGGGGCCGCCTCGCTCTGCGCCCGCGCCGCCTACCGGTCGGGGGCGGGCATGGTGCGGTCGGGCGTACCCGGGGCCGGCCTGGCCGGCGCGCCGGCCACCGAGGCGGTCTCCGTCGACCTGCCGGCCACCGGGTGGGCCACCGGGGCACGGGAGGTGGGGGCGCGCTGCGCGGCGATGGTGGTCGGGCCCGGCCTCGGCCGCGACCCGTCCACCGCGGCCGAGGTGGGACGCGTCATCGGTGACGCCCCCGTGCCGGTCGTGCTCGACGCCGACGGGCTCCACGCCCTCGGCCGGATCGAGGCTCCCGTGGCCGGTCCTGGCGGAACCGCTCCCGCCAGTCACCCGGCCGCCATCGTGCTCACCCCCCACGACGGGGAGTACCGGCGGCTGATGGGCGAGGCCCCCGGCCCGGACCGGGTCGAGGCGGCCCGTCGGCTGGCCGCCGCAAGTGGCACGGTGGCACTGCTCAAAGGGTCGACCACCGCCGTCGCCGAGCCGGGCGGCCGCGTCCTGCTCGGGGCGAGCGGCAGCGCCCGACTGGCCACGGCCGGCACCGGCGACGTTCTCTCCGGGGTCATCGCCGCCTTCATCGCCCGGGGCGTGCCTCCTTTCGAGGCGGCCGCCCTGGCCGCTCATGTGCACGGCCGGGCCGCGACTCGGGGACCGGCGGTCGGACTGGTCGCCGGCGACCTGCCCGAGCTCGTCTCGGCGGTGCTCTCCGGTGTAAGGCCGGACCGGGCACGGTGCGTCGACCCGGTGGGGGAGGACCGTGGCTGACCGCTGGCGGCCGGCCTGGGCCGACATCGACCTCGGGGCCGTGCGGCACAACGCTGCGCTGCTCCGTCGCCTGGCCGACCCGGCCGCGCTCTGCGCCGTGGTCAAGGCCGATGCCTACGGCCACGGCGAGTTGCCCGTCGCCCGGGCGGCGCTGGAGGGAGGGGCCTCCTGGCTGGCCGTCGCCCTGGTGGAGGAAGGGGTGACGCTCCGCGATGCGGGCGTCGAGGCGCCCATCCTCCTTCTCTCGGAACCGCCCGAGGAGGCGATGGCCGAGGCGGTGGCCCGGCGCCTGGTCCCCACCGTCTACACGGCCGAGTGCGTCGGGGCCCTGGCCAAGGCGGTGGCCGACGGCGGCTTCCCACCCCTCGCCGTTCACCTGAAGATCGACACCGGCATGCACCGGGTGGGCGCCGAGCCGGCCGACGCGACCGCGCTGGCCGATCTCATCCGCGCCGATGCCGGATTGGAGCTCGGTGGCCTGTGGACCCACCTGGCCGTGGCCGATGAAGCCGGCGACGACGACACGGCCTACACCGAGCTGCAGCTCGAGCGCTTCGACGCCGTGCTGGCCACCTTGGCCGGCGCCGGCCACCGCCCTCGGCTCGTCCACGTGGCCAACTCGGCCGGCACCATCGCCGTGCCCTCGGCCCGCCGCGACCTGGTCCGCTGCGGGATCACCGTCTACGGGGTAGCCCCCACCCGAGTCCTGGCCGACGAGTTGGCGTCGGCGACCGGCGGCGGGCGGCTCCGACCGGTGCTCTCGCTGCGCAGCCGCGTCACCCTGGTGCGCGACCTCGACGCCGGGGAGCGCCCGTCCTATGGCCGGCGCCGGGCCCTGTCCGAACGGTCGACGGTGGCGGTGGCACCCATCGGTTATGCCGACGGTGTCCCGAGACGCCTGTTCGAGCACGGGGGCTCGGTCCTCATCCGGGGTGTCCGCCGGCCGCTGGCCGGGACGGTGACCATGGACCAGATCGTGGTGGACTGCGGCCCGGCCGGGTTCTCCGACGTCGAGGTGGGTGACGAGGTGGTGCTCATCGGCCGCCAAGGGGACGACGAGGTCACCGCCGACGAGTGGGCTGGCTTGCTCGGGACCATCAGCTACGAGGTGCTCTGCGGGATCGGCCCCCGGGTGCCCCGGGTCACCATCGACGACCGCTCGACTGCGGCGGGCCCCTAAGCGTCGGCTCCAACCCGCCCGGGCCGCCGGGCTCCGCGCCCGACGGGCCCCGTCCGGCTTCGATCGAATCCGACCCGGCCGGCCGGGACCGGACCGGAACTAGATTTCGGCGGTGACACCGGGGACCGAACTGACCGAGCTCGCCCGGGAGGCGGCCGACTGCACCCGCTGCCCCCTGGCCGCCGGCCGGACCCAGGTGGTCTTCGGCGTCGGCAACCCGAACGCCGACCTGATGTTCGTCGGGGAGGCCCCCGGTCGCGACGAGGACCTCCAGGGCGAGCCGTTCGTCGGCCGGTCCGGCAAGCTGCTCGACCGGTTGCTGCTCGAGGAGCTCGGCATCGACCGCAGCCGGGTCTACATCGCCAACGTGGTCAAGTGCCGGCCGCCCGACAACCGGGACCCGAAAGCCGAGGAGATCGCCGCCTGCCGGCCCTACCTCAGCGGTCAGCTGGAGCTCATCGCCCCCGAGGTGGTGGTCACCCTCGGCAATTTCGCCACCAAGCTGCTGTTGGAGACCGACCTCGGGATCACCAAGCTGCGGGGCCGGTCGTACCCCTTGGGGACGCGCCAGCTGGTCCCCACCTACCACCCGGCGGCCGCCCTGCGATCGGGCGGCGTGGTCGTGGCCGAAATGCGGGCCGACCTGGTCCGGGCCAAGCAGCTGCTGGGCTGGAGCGGGTGAGCGGGCCGGACCGGCTCGTGTTGCGTTCGACCGGCGCCGGGGAGACGAGGAAGCTGGCGGGGATCGTCGCCCAGCTGTGCCGACCGGGCGACGTGCTGCTCCTGGCCGGCGGCCTCGGCGCGGGCAAGACCACCTTCGCCCAGGGGTTCGGGATCGGGCTCGGGGTGGCCGACACCGTGACCAGCCCCACCTTCACCCTGGTCCGCCAGTACCCGGTGGACCGCCATCCGATCACCACGTTCCTGCACGCCGACATCTACCGGCTCGACCACCTCCAAGAGGTCGTCGACCTCGGACTCGCCGAGCTGGTCGGGGACGGTGGCGTGGCCCTGGTGGAATGGGGCGATGCCGCCGAACCGGTGCTCGGACGGGGAGCGCTGACCGTGCGGTTGGAGACCGACCCCGACGACGAGGACGGCCGGAGGATCTGGTTGGGCCCGCCGGCGGAGGCCTGGTCCACCCGGTGGAGGGCGCTCGAGGAGGAAGTGGCCCCGTGGCGGTGGGCACGGTGATCCTGCTGGCCCTGGAGTCGGCCACCAACACGGTCGGCGCGGCGGTCATCCGCGACGACGACGGCTCGGCCGAGCGCACGCACATCGGTGGTCGGGCCCACGCCGAAAGCCTGGCTCCCGCCATCGAGGAGGTCTGTGCCCTGGCCGGCTGCCGGGTGACGGACGTCGACCACATCGCCGTCGACCTCGGCCCCGGGCTCTTCACCGGCCTTCGTGTCGGGGTGGCCACGGCCAAGGCGCTGGCCCAGGCGCTCGGCATCGGCGTCCTCGGAGTCGGCAGCCTGGACATCCTGGCCGCAGCGGCCTGGACGAGGACGGGCGACCCCCCGGGACCGGTGGTCGCCGTGGTCGACGCCCGCCGGGGCGAGGTGTTCGCCGCCGCCTACCGCGTCGGGCCGGGTATCGACCGCGGGGCCGGGTACGAGCCTCCGGACCCGTCAACCGTCCGCCAGGACCGGCCCGAGCCGATGGCGCCGGCCGATCTCGAGGCGTGGCTGGTCGACCTGGCGACGAACCACCCACGCCTGGCGGTGGTGGGCGACGGTGCGGTGCGCTACCGGGACCTGCTGTCCGCCCATGGTGCCCTCGACCTCGGGCTGGCGGACGAGCTGTCGGCACCGCCGCCGCTGGCCCAGGCCCATCTGGCTCGCCGCCGGCTGGCCGGGGGGGCGACACCGTCGGCTCCGGAGGACGTGGTGCCCGACTACCGGCGGGCGGCCGATGCTCGGATCAACTGGGAGCAGCGCATCCCGCAACAGCGCAGCCCCGAGCCGCGCCACCACCGACGGGGCGGTGACGGAACCGGTGAGGTAACGAAGGGTCGGGCCGGGTGACCGCGGCGGGCGGGGCCCGGTGAGGGCGGTTGTCGACCCGGGCGAGCATCCCGTCCCGGTGGTCATCGCTCCGATGCGCAACAAGGACCTGCGCCGCGTGCTGCGGATCGAGGAGTCGGTCTTCCCCCAACCGTGGTCGCACCGGCTCTTCGTGGAGGAACTGGCCCAGCGCAAGACCCGGGCGTACCGAGCGGCCTGGGTCGGGACGGCCATCGTCGGGTTCGCCGGTCAGATGTTCCTCGACGACGAGTCGCACGTGAACAACATCGCCGTCGACCCCGCCTGGCAGGGGAAGGGGCTCGGGGTGGCCATCCTCGTCGACCTCGTCCGGGTGGCCCTGGCCCGTGGCACGCGGCATCTGACCCTCGAGGTCAGGGTGGGCAACGATCCCGCACTCGCCCTCTACCGTCGCTTCGGCCTGGCCCCGGTCGGCGTGCGGCGCAACTACTACCCGGAGACCGGCGAGGACGCCCTGGTGATGTGGGCGCGGGACATCGACTCCCCGGTCTACGCCGAGCGCCTGACCGACATCGAGGCGTCCCTCACCGGCCGGCTGACGGTCAGCTCGCGACGCTGAGGCCCCTCCCGCTGGCGGAGGACGGCAGCGCCCGACCGAGAAGCGCCATCGCGGGACCCGCCCATGTCCGCATGGCCGCCCCCGAGCCGTTCGGCGGCGGGGCCGCCGTGGGTAGTGTCCCCCATGGCATGGCTGTACTCGACGTCCACCGGGTCCTCGGTATCGAGACCTCGTGTGACGAGACGGCCGCCGCCGTGGTGGACGGCGGGTCGGACGTCGTCTCATCCGTCGTCAGCAGCCAGGTCGACCTCCACGCCCGCTACGGGGGTGTGGTGCCCGAGCTGGCCGGGCGCGCCCACGTCGAGCTCCTGACCCCGGTGCTGGCCGAGGCCCTCGGGCTGGCCGGGTCCGACCCTTCGGGTACCGGCATCGACGGCGTCGCCGTCACCCACGGACCCGGGCTCATCGGCTCGCTGCTCGTCGGGCTGTCCGAGGCGAAGGCGCTCGCCATGGCATGGGACGTTCCCCTGGTCGGGGTCAACCACCTGGAGGCGCACCTCTTCGCCTCGCTGCTCGAGCACCCCGACCCCGGCTGGCCGATGGTGGTGCTGCTGGTGTCGGGGGGCCACACCCTGCTGGTCGAGGTGACCGAGCCGGGACGGTACCGCCCGCTCGGTGGCACCATCGACGACGCCGCCGGGGAGGCCTTCGACAAGGTGGCCCGGTTCCTCGGCCTCGGCTATCCCGGGGGGCCGGCCATCGATCGGGTGGCCGAACAGGGCGACCCGGGGACATTCGCCTTCCCCAGGTCGTACCCGGGCGACGGCTACGACTTCTCCTTCAGCGGGCTCAAGACCGCCGTGGTCCGGACGGTGGAGCGCCAACCCGGCGCCTCGTCGGCCGACGTGGCCGCCTCGTTCCGCCAAGCGGTGGTCGACGTCCTGGTGGCCCGGGCCCGCCGGGCCGCCGCCGACCGGGGCGCCCGGGCCATCTGCCTGGCCGGGGGCGTGGCGGCCAATGCCCTCCTCCGCCGCCGCATGGAGGAAGCCTGCGCCGAGGACGGGATCGCCGCCCTGTTGCCGAGCCGGGCGCTCTGCACCGACAACGCCGCCATGGTGGCCGCCGCCGGCTGGTGGCGCCTGCGCCGGGGTGACCGGAGCCCCATGACCCTCGGCGCCGATCCCAACCTCAAACTGGTGGCGGCCGGCTGAGTTGTCGGGGCCCGAGCTGGCACTCGGGCCCCCTTGTTGCCAAGTGCCGCCGGGATCGCTATCGTTAGCACTCTCAACCTTCGACTGCTAACGCCTGCCACAGGAGGCCGAACCCCATGAGTCTGCACCCGCTTGACGACAGGATCGTCGTCCGCCCCAACGAGTCGGAGGAGACCACCGCCTCCGGCCTGGTCATTCCCGACACCGCCAAGGAGAAGCCCCAGCAGGGCGAAGTACTGGCCGTCGGTCCCGGCCGCCGTGCCGAGTCGACCGGTGAGCTCATCCCGCTCGAGCTCAAGGTGGGCGACACCGTCGTCTACTCCAAGTACGGCGGCACCGAGATCACTTCCGACGGCGAGGATCTCCTCATCCTCTCGAGCCGTGACGTGCTGGCCAAGGTGACCAAGTCCAAGGCGGCCAAGTAATGCCGAAGATCCTCAAGTTCGACGAAGCCGCCCGCCGTGGGCTCGAAGCGGGTGTGAACAAGCTGGCCGACACGGTCAAGGTCACGCTCGGCCCGAAGGGCCGCAACGTGGTCATCGAGAAGAAGTTCGGCGCGCCCACCATCACCAATGACGGTGTCTCCATCGCCCGAGAGGTGGAGCTCGAGGACGTCTTCGAGAACATGGGCGCCCAGCTGGTGAAAGAAGTCGCCACCAAGACGAACGACGTCGCCGGCGACGGCACGACCACCGCCACCGTGTTGGCTCAGGCGCTCATCCGTGAGGGGTTGCGCAACGTGGCCGCCGGTGCCAATCCGCTCGGGTTGCGCAAGGGCATCGACAAGGCGGTCGACGCGGCGGTCGAGTCCATCCAGAAGCAGTCCAAGGACATCGACTCGAAGACCGAGATCGCCCAGGTGGCTGCCATCTCGGCCGCCGATGCTGCCATCGGCGAGGTGCTGGCCGACGCCATCGACAGGGTGGGCAAGGACGGGACCGTCACGGTGGAGGAGTCGAACACCTTCGGCATCGACCTCGAATTCACCGAGGGCATGCAGTTCGACAAGGGCTACCTGTCGCCCTACTTCGTGACCGACCCCGAGCGCCAAGAGGCGGTGCTCGACGACCCGGTGATCCTCTTCGTCAACCAGAAGATCAGCGCCGTCCACGATCTGGTCCCGGTACTCGAGAAGGTCATGCAGACGGGCAAGCCGCTGCTGATCATCGCCGAGGACGTGGAGGGCGAGGCCCTGGCCACCCTGGTGGTCAACAAGATCCGGGGCACCTTCACCTCGGTGGCGGTCAAGGCGCCCGGGTTCGGCGAGCGGCGCAAGGCCATGCTCCAGGACATGGCCGTCCTCACCGGCGGCGAGGTCATCTCGGAGGAGATCGGCCTCAAGCTCGAGAGCGTCACCGTCGACCTGCTCGGCAGTGCCCGGCGGGTGATCGTCAACAAGGACGACACCACCATCGTCGACGGGGGTGGTTCCGAAAACGACGTGAAGGGCCGCATCGCACAGATCAAGCGCGAGATCGAGGAGACCGACTCCGACTGGGACCGCGAGAAGCTCCAGGAACGGCTGGCCAAACTGGCCGGGGGCGTCGCCGTGGTCAAGGTGGGGGCGGCGACCGAGGTCGAGCTCAAGGAGAAGAAGCACCGCATCGAGGACGCGCTGTCCGCCACCCGCGCCGCGGTGGAGGAGGGCATCGTGGCCGGCGGCGGGACTGCGCTGGTGCGCTCCCGATCCGCCGCCCAGTCCGTGGTGGACTCGCTCAGTGGCGACGAGGCCACCGGGGCCAGCATCGTGGCCAAGGCTCTGGCCTCGCCGCTCCACGCCATCGCCACCAACGCCGGGCTGGAGGGATCGGTGTTCGTGCGCCAGGTGGAGGCCGAGTCCGGCACCACCGGGCTGGACGCCACCACCGGGGAGCTGGTCGACCTGGTGAAGGCCGGGATCATCGACCCGGCCAAGGTGACCCGCTCAGCCCTGCAGAACGCCGCTTCCATCGCCGGGCTGCTGCTGACCACCGAAGCACTGGTGGCCGACAAGCCCGAAAAGGCCGACCCGGCCGCCGCCGCCGCGGCGGCCGCCGCCATGGGTGGCGGCATGGGCGGGATGGGCGGCATGGGCGGGATGATGTAGGCAGGCGCCGATTTCCCGGGCCGGGCGCGCCACGGCGCGTCCCCTCGGGACAGGTGGACGGAGCAACCGGTCGGGCCCGATGGGTCCGGCCGGTTCTCCATGTCAGGGGGCAGCCCCTGGTGACTGGGTGAAGAGTCCCGACCCCTACCCTGGTCTCGCCATGAACTCACCCGAGCACGACGGGACGCTGCCCACATCCTCGCCCGGCCCCGGCCGGCAGATCATCCCGCGACCCCCCGTCACCCGGCCGGGCTCCTCGGCCCCGTGGGCCGGCGTCGGCGACCGAGGCCGTCTGCCGCTGGAGCGGGTCCGAACCGCCGTGGCCGAGAGCCAGCCCGGACCGGGCCAGGCGAGACCCACCGGGCCCTGGCGCACCCTGGCCGGTGAGGTGATGGACGGCAGTCCGGCCGCCGTCCTGGTCGCCCTGTTCGAGGAGGCGGGGGACGCTCGGGTGGTCCTCACCGTGCGCTCCGGCCACCTGCGATCCCACCAGGGCGAGGTGGCCTTCCCCGGCGGCCGGCTGGACGTGGGGGAGAGCGTGGTGGCCGCCGCCCTCCGGGAGGCCTTCGAGGAGGTGTCGCTCGACCCCGGGCTGGTCGATGTGGTGGGCCAGTTGACACCCATGCCGACCCGGTCCTCCAACACGATCATGACGCCGGTGGTGGCCACCCTGAAGGGGCGTCCGGACTTGCAGTCCAACCCGGCCGAGGTCGACCGGGTCTTCGACGTCGCCCTGAGCGAATTGGCCGCCGACGGCGCCTTCACCGAGGAGTGGTGGTCGGTGCGGGAGCAGCCCGGTGGCACCGGGCCCCCGCCCGGTGAGTTCCCGGTGTGGTTCTTCGACGTCGCCGGCGAGACGGTCTGGGGGGCGACCGCCCGGACCCTGGTGGAGCTCCTCTGCCTGGTCCTCGGGGTGGATCGGCCCCCGTCGGCGCCCGTGCCGTGATCGCTCCGGGCCCGGGCCCGAAGCGGGGACCGCCGGGCGTAGGCGGTATCGTGGGTGGCATCGGTCGCCCACAGTCGGAGTGGTCGCCGATGGGAGGTACGGCAGAACTGCGACCAGCGTCCGGAGGGCATACGTGGCTGACCTAGAGATTGGCATCTTCAAATCGGGCCGGAGGGCGTACGGGTTCGACGACATCGCCATCGTCCCCAGCCGGCGGACCCGCGACCCGGAGGATGTCGACATCAGCTGGGAGATCGATGCCTACCGGTTCGAGTTGCCGCTGATGGCCGCGGCCATGGACGGCGTGGTCAGCCCGGCGACAGCCATCGAGGTCGGGCGGCTCGGCGGGCTCGGTGTGCTCAATCTCGAGGGCCTGTGGACCCGCTACGAGGACCCGACCCCGCTGTTCGACGAGATCCGTGAGCTCCCGGCCGAGAAGGCCACCGCCCGCATGCAGGAGATGTACGGCGAGCCCGTCCAGATGGAGCTGGTCACGCAGCGCATCAAGGAGATGAAGGCGGCCGGGGTGACCACCTCGGCGTCGGTCACGCCGCAGCGCACCGCGGCCTTCGCCGAGGCGCTCCTGGCCGCCGAGCTCGACCTGCTGGTGATCCAGGGAACCGTGGTCTCGGCCGAGCACGTCTCGAAGACGGTCGAGCCGCTCAACCTCAAGCGGTTCATCCGCGAGTTCGAGATCCCGGTGATCGTCGGTGGTTGCGCCTCCTACCAGGCCGGTCTGCACCTGATGCGCACCGGCGCGGTCGGCGTGCTGGTCGGTGTCGGCCCCGGCAACGCCTGCACCACGAGGGGCGTGCTCGGGATCGGGGTTCCCCAGGCCACCGCCATCGCCGATGTCGCCGGGGCCCGGATGCGCCATCTCGACGAGACCGGGGTCTATTGCCAGGTGATCGCGGACGGGGGCATGTCCAAGGGCGGGGACATCGCCAAGGCCGTCGCCTGCGGTGCCGACGCCGTGATGCTCGGGTCGCCGCTCTCCTCGGCCGTCGAAGCACCGGCCCGCGGGTTCCACTGGGGCATGGCCACGTTCCACGCGACGTTGCCCCGGGGCGCCCGGGTCCAGACCACCACGAGGGGCACCTTGAAGGAGATCCTCCTCGGTCCCGCCCACGAGAACGACGGGCGCATGAACCTCTTCGGCGCGTTGCGGACCGCCATGGCCACGTGCGGTTACGAGACGCTGAAGGAGTTCCAGAAGGCCGAGGTCATGGTGGCGCCCGCCCTCCAGACCGAGGGCAAGCACCTGCAGCGCACGCAGGGTGTCGGCATGGGCCGTTGAGCGCCGGTGACCCCGACGCCGCCGGTGCCGGCTCCGGCCCGGTCCTGGTCGTCGACTTCGGTGCCCAGTACGCCCAACTGATCGCCCGCCGGGTCCGTGAGGCCCACGTCTACTCCGAGATCGTGCCGGCCACCGCCAGCGCGGCCGACCTCATGGCCTACCGTCCCGCCGGGATCATCCTGTCGGGGGGCCCGAAGTCGGTGAACGAGTCACCCGCCCCGACCATCGACCCGGCCGTGTACGAGATCGGGGTCCCGATCCTCGGGATCTGCTACGGGGCGCAGCTGCTCACCCAGCAGCTGGGCGGCGAAGTGGCCCGGACCGGCCGGGGCGAATACGGACGGACGACGATCACCCTGACCGGTTCATCGCCCCTGTTCTTCGACTGGCCCGGCGCCGCCGAGGTGTGGATGAGCCACAGCGACGCCATCACCGCCGTTCCCGACGGGTTCGTGGCCACCGCATCGAGCCCCGACGCCCCGGTGGCCGCCCTGCACGACCCCGACCGGGCCATCTACGGGGTGCAGTTCCATCCCGAGGTGATCCACACCCAGCGCGGCAGCGAGATCTTCGAGCACTTCCTCTTCGACGTCTGTCACTGCTTGCCGCTGTGGACCCACACCTCGATCATCGAGTCGCAGGTCGAAGCGGTGCGGGCCCAGGTCGGCGCGGCGCCGGTCCTGTGCGCCCTGTCGGGGGGCGTCGACTCCGCCGTGGCCGCCGCCCTGGTGCACAAGGCGGTCGGGGACCAGCTGACCTGCGTCTACGTCGACACCGGTCTGATGCGGGCCCATGAGAGCGAGCAGGTCGAGGAGACCTTCCGGCGCCAGTTCCACGTCGATCTGGTGCACGTGAAGGCGGCCGACCGGTTCTTCGAGGCCCTGGCCGGGGTGACCGATCCCGAGGCCAAGCGCAAGATCATCGGCGAGCTCTTCATCCGGATCTTCGAGGAGGTGGCCAGGGATCTGGTCGACGGCCCGGCGGAACGGGCCGCGGACGAGCCTGACCCGGGGGGCGGCCCCGGGCGCCTGCCGGCCGGCTACCTGGTCCAGGGCACCCTGTACCCGGACGTGATCGAGTCGGGCTCGGACGCCGCCGCCACCATCAAGTCCCACCACAACGTGGGCGGCCTGCCAGACGACCTCGCCTTCGATCTGGTCGAGCCCCTCCGGCTGCTGTTCAAGGACGAGGTGAGGGCGGTGGGCGAGGAGCTGGGGCTGCCCCACGAGATCGTCTGGCGCCAGCCCTTCCCGGGACCGGGCCTGGCCGTCCGCATCGTGGGCGAGGTGACGCCCGAGCGGGCCGGCGTCCTGCGGGCGGCCGACGCCATCGTGGTCGAGGAGATCCGCCGGGCGGGCCTCTACCGCCAGCTGTGGCAGAGCTTCGCCGTCCTCCCGGCGGTGCGCACGGTGGGGGTGATGGGCGACGGGCGCACGTACGCCTATCCCATCGTCATCCGGGCCGTCACCAGTGACGACGCCATGACGGCCGACTGGGCCCGCCTTCCCTACGACCTCCTCGAACGGCTCTCCTCCCGGATCATCAACGAGGTGGAGGGGGTCAACCGGGTGGCGCTGGACATCACCTCCAAGCCGCCCGGCACCATCGAGTGGGAATGACCGTGGCGGACGGGCCCGCCGAGCGGCCCGACGACGATGTCCGGGTCGATGGTGACGCCGTTCGACGGTCGGCCCCGGCCGACCTCGACGCGCTGGTCGCCGGCCTCACCGTCCCCCAGCGAGCCGCGGTCGTGCACCGGGGCGGACCGCTGCTGGTCGTGGCCGGGGCGGGCTCGGGCAAGACCCGGGTGCTGACCCGGCGTATCGCCCATCTGATCGCCTCCCACGAAGCCGCCCCCTGGCAGATCCTGGCCATCACCTTCACCAACAAGGCGGCCGACGAGATGCGTCGGCGGGTGATGGAGCTGGTCGGGCCCCGGGGAGGCCGGATGTGGGTCTCCACCTTCCACTCGGCCTGCGTGCGCATCCTGCGGGCGCACGGGGAGCACCTCGGTTACAAGGGGTCCTTCACCATCTACGACGACGCCGACTCCCGTCGCCTGACCGAGATCGTCTGCCGCGATCTGGACATCGACACCAAAAAGCTCTCCCCCCGATCCATCCTCGGCCAGATCAGCCAAGCCAAGTCGGCCCAACAGGGCCCGGCCGAGTACCGGACGGCCGCCCTCACCATCTTCGACCGTCGGGTGGCCGATGTCTTCGACGAGTACCAGCAGCGCCTGCTGGCGGCCAACGCCATGGACTTCGACGACCTCCTGCTCAACGCGGTGCGGCTGTTCCACGACCACCCCGAGGTCCTCGAGCACTATCGGGCCCGGTTCACCCACGTCCTCATCGACGAGTACCAGGACACCAACGCGGTGCAGAACACGATGGCCGTCCAGCTGGCCGGCGAGCACCGCAACATCGTCGTGGTCGGCGACAGCGACCAGTCCGTCTACCGGTTCCGGGGTGCGGACATCTCCAATATCCTCGACTTCGAGCAGGCCTTCCCTGACGCCACCGCCGTCACCCTCGATCAGAACTTCCGCTCCACCCAGATCATCCTGGACGCCGCCAACGCGGTGATCGCCAACAACGTCTCGCGCAAGCCGAAGACGCTGTGGACCGATGTCGGCGAGGGCGAGCGGATCATCCGGTACCGGGCCGAGGACGAGTACGACGAGGCCGAGTGGCTCGCCCACGAGGTGACCCGCCTCCACGACCACGGCCTCCGGTGGGGCGATGTGGCCGTGTTCTACCGGACCAACACCCAGAGCCGTGCCCTCGAGGAGGCGCTGGTCAAGGCCGAGGTTCCCTACAAGGTGGTCGGGGGCACCCGGTTCTACGACCGGCGCGAGGTCCGAGACGTGTTGGCCTACCTCCGGGTACTGGTCAATCCCGACGACGAGGTGAGCTGGCGTCGCGTCGTGAACGTGCCCAAGCGGGGGGTCGGCGAGACCTCGGTGGCCAAGCTGGCCGGCTGGGCCGGGCTGCAGGGGGTGTCCTTCGGCGAGGCGGTGGCCCACGCCGCCGAGGCCGGGCTGGCCGGCAAGGCGGCCACCGCCCTCGGCGAGCTGGCCTCGCTCCTCGACGAGCTGCGCTCGAGGATGGCCCGACCCGAGCTGGTGGACGAGTACGGCGACGCGGTCGCCCCCGACCCGGGTGCCGAGCTCTGGGCCAGCACCGGTCCCGAGTCGCTGGCCGGCCGAACCGCGCCCGACGCCGGTGCGGCCGAGGCCGTCTCGCCCGGCGGGGGCTCGCCCGACGGAGTCCTGCTCGGTCCCGGGGAGCTGGCCACCGCCGTCATCGAGCGGACCGGGTACCGCTCCGAGCTCCTGTCGGAAGGGACGATCGAAGCCCTCGGCCGGGTCGAGAACGTCGACGAGCTGGTCGGCGTGGCGTCCGAGTACCGCACGCTGGCCGAGTTCCTCGAGGCCGCCTCGCTGGTGGCCGATTCGGACGAGCTCGAGGGCGATGGGACGCGGGTGTCGTTGATGACCATGCACATCGCCAAGGGCCTGGAGTTCCCGGCCGTGTTCCTCGTCGGCATGGAGGACGGCATCTTCCCCCACCTCCGGGCCCTCGGCGACCCGGTCGAGCTCGAGGAGGAGCGGCGGCTCTGCTACGTGGGCATCACCCGGGCCGAGCGGCGGCTGTACGTGTCACACGCGTGGAGCCGGATGCTGTGGGGCAGCACCACCAGCAACATCCCGAGCCGGTTCCTCAACGAGATCCCCGCCGAGCTGATTCGCGATGCGGCCGGAAGTACCGGCCGGGACGGAACCTCGCTCCTCGGCCGGAGGGGCCCCGACGACGAGGGCGGGACGCCCGGCCGCAGCGTCTTCGGCCGCGGGGTGATGGGGGGCGAGGGGACGTTCGACGCCACCGGCCGCCGGCGGCGGGCGCCGGCCTCGACCGGCGCCGAGCGACTCGGGCTGGTCGCCGGCGACCGGGTCGTGCACGGCAAGTGGGGTGAGGGACGGGTCATCGAGGCTTCCGGCAGCGGCGAAGAGGCCGAGGCGGTCGTCCAGTTCGAGTCGGTCGGGCGCAAACAGCTGCTGCTGCACATGGCGCCCCTCAAACGGGCTTAGCGAGCGCCTTCAGCCCGGCAGGCGCCGCCACACCACCCGCGGCAGGACCCGCATGGCGGCGAAGACCCAGCGGAGGATGGACGGGACGTAGACCACCCGGGCACCGCTGGCCATACCGGCGACGACGGCGTCGGCCACCGCGTCGGGCGTGGTGGCGAACGGCGCCGGGGTCATGCCCTCGGTCATCCGACCGAGCACGAAGCCCGGGCGCACGATCACGACCCGGGCCCCGCTGCCGGCCAGCGAATCGTCGAGCCCCTGGCTGAAGGCGTCCAGCCCGGCCTTGGACGAGCCGTAGACGAAGTTGGCCCGGCGCGCCCGGAGACCGGCGACCGAGGACAGCACGATGAGCCGGCCGTGTCCCTGGTGCCGGAAGCGGGCGGCCACGGCCAGCATGACGGCGGCCAGTCCGGTGAAGTTGGTGTCGATCACGGTGGCGGCGGCGGCGGGGTCCCGCTCGTCCCGGTCCTGGTCGCCGAGGACGCCGGCCGCCACGACGACCACGTCGAGGTCGCCGAACCGGTCGAACATCCGGTCGACGAAGGCGGCGTGGCCGGCGATGTCGGTGGCGTCGAAGGCCACCGACTCGGCCACCTCGGCCCCGATCGTCTTGGCCCGGTCGACCGCTTCGGAGAGCCGGGGCCCCTCCCGCCCGGCCAGCACCACCGTGCGGCAACGATCCGGCACGAGACGGGCCACGATGGCCTGGCCGATCTCCGAGCCACCCCCGAGGACCAGCACCGACTGCGGTCGTCCGATGGCGTCGATCATGTCCCGGCCCGTCCTGTCCTCGGTCCTGCCTTCGGCCCGGCCGCGCCGGCCTTGGGCCCTTTCGCCTTGGCTCCCGGGGCCCGGTCCCGGGTGGCCGCACGCTTGGTGCCGGTGGTGCCGGTGGTGCCGGTGGTGCCGGTGGTGCCGTGGGGGCCTTGGCGTCCCCGACCCCGTCACGCGCCGTCGTGGCTCGCCCGGCCGGCGCCCGACGTCGGCGGCCACCCGTTCGGCGGCGGCCCGTGGCCGTCTTCGGTCCACGGTGAGGGAGGCCGCAGAGTCCCAGGCGGCGTCCGAGGTCGGATTGCATGATCCCGTCGGGATCGACCCGCCCACGGACGGCGAGCCACTCGTCGAGGCGCGGGTACATGGCCCGGAAGGCGCCCGGGGAGACCCGCGAGTCCTTGGCCAGGTAGATGCGCCCACCCGCCTCGATGACCTCGGTGTCGAGCTCGTCGAGGAGCCCGGGCAGGGACGGGTGGCCCACCGGGAGGTCGAGGGCCAGGGTCCACCCCGGAGCCGGGAACGAGAGGGGTCCCGGGTTGCCCGGGCCGAAGCGCTTGAGCACGGCCAGGAAGCTGGCCAGCCGCAGCCGGGTGAGCCGCTCGATGATCCGACGGACGGCCTCACCCTGCTGGTCGGGGACCACGAATTGGTACTGCAGGAACCCCCGCGTGCCGTAGAGACGGTTCCACTCGCCCACGCCGTCGAGGGGGTGGAAGAAGCTGGCCATGTGCACCGGCTTGCCCGTCTGGTGCCGGGGGGCCTTGCGAAACCAGAGCTCGTTGAAGGCCCCGACGGTGAGTGGGTTGAGCAGGCCGCTCGGCGGGGTGAGTGGGACCCGGGCCAGGCTGCGAGGGGCGAACGCCCGGCTGCGGCCCGGGTCGCGCCGCAGCCGTTCCGGGAGGGCCTGGAGGGGCGCGTGGTTGCCGCGGGTCAGCACCGAACGGCCCAGCCGACCGCCGGTCGACTGGCAATCGATCCAGGCCACGGAGTAGCGGTAGTCCTCGTCGCCGGTCAGCATGAGGTCCATGGCGGTGTCCAGGTCGGGCGCCCGCTCGGTGTCGACCAGCAGGTAACTGGTCTCGACCGGGATCAGCCGCACGGTGGCGTCGAGGACCACGCCGGTCAGGCCCATGCCGCCGGCGGTGGCCCAGAAGAGGTCGGGGTCGGCCTGATCGGAGACCGCCACCGTCCCGGTGGGGGTGGCCACGGTGGCCTGGGTCACGTGGGAGCAGAAGCTGCCGTCGACATGGTGGTTCTTGCCATGGATGTCGGCGGCGATGGCACCCCCGACCGTCACCTGGCGGGTGCCCGGGGTCACCGGGACGAACCAGCCCAGCGGGACCAGGCGCTCCATCAGGGTCTGGATGCTCACACCGGCGCCGACGGTCACCAGACCGGCGTCGAGGTCGACTGAGTGCATGCCGTCGAGGCAGGTGGCGTCCAGCACCGTTCCGCCGGCATTCTGGGCGGCGTCGCCGTAGCTGCGCCCGAGCCCCCGGGCGATGACGCCGCGGCCCGAATCCCCGAGCTCGACGGCATGGGCCAGGACCTGGTCCACGATCTCGGGGTGGACGGCGGGGACCAGCTCGGCCGAGGTCGGTGCGGTGCGGCCCCACCCGGTCAGCAGGCCGGGGAGGCCTCGGGGTGCCCTCATGCGGCGTAGACGCCGATGGCGAACAGGGCGGCCCAGCAGAGCCCGTAGAGCTGGAGGCGGTGGTCCTTGAGGGCCAGCTCCTCGGGGGCGGCGCCGACCCCGGAATCGAGGATGAGCACCACATGGAGGAGGGCCACGGTGAAGGGAAGGACGGTCAGCTGGAACCAGATGGGATGGTGGCCGGGGTGCAGCTGGGCGGCCCGCTCGAAAGCCCACAGGCAGTAGGCGGTCACGGTGACGGCGGCCGACAGGGTCCGCACCGAGCGGAGGAAGGTCGGCGTGTAGGAGCCGAGCGTCTGGCGGACCGAGTCACGATCGGTGTCGTGCTCGTCGAGCAGCTGCATCTCACCCGACCGCTTGCCCGTCACGATGAGCAGGGAGCCGAACGAAGCCACGATGAGGAACCAGTTGGAGAGGGCCACGCCGGTGGCCACGCCGCCGGCCACGGCCCGCAGCACGAACCCGGCGCTGACCGCCACCAGGTCGAGCAGCGGCTCGTTCTTGAGCCCGAGTGAGTAGGCCACGTTGACCGCCACGTAGATGGCGATGACCAGCGACAGGTGCCAGTCGGTCAGCAGGGCGGCCAGCCCGATCGACACCGCCAGCATGGCCACGCCGAGGCCGACGGCCAGCGGCACCGAGACGTACCCCGCCGCGATCGGCCGCCGTCGCTTGGTGGGGTGGCGCCTGTCGGCGTCGGCATCGATGGCGTCGTTGAGGAAGTAGGTGCCCGAGGCGGCCACACAGAACAGGGCGAAGGTGGCCACCGCGTGGAGCAGGACGGTGCGGTGGAACAGCACACCGGCGGCGGCCGGAGCCACGAACACCAGTACGTTCTTGATCCACTGACGCGGCCGGGCCAGGCGGAGGAGCTCGAGGGGGAGGGGCAGTGGCGCCCGGGGACCCGGTTGCACCGGGGGATCGTCGGGTCGGTCCACTGCTTCAGCCGAGGTGGTCACGGCATCCCCGAGGCGGCCCGACCAAGGCGCGGGCGCCGGCGGTGGACCGCCCGGAAAAGTCTCACGGGCCTCTAGGGTAGGGCCTGATCCGGGCCAGGAGCGGTTCACGCCCGCGATCCCGTCGGGCTCCGGGCACGCCAGGCAGCAGTACCCCGTCGCCCGGTGAGCAGGTCCGGTCGGGCCGGTCGGCCACCCCAGCCCGCCGGGCTGACGATGCTGTCAGGGTTAGTATCTGCCTTCGTGAAGCGCCCGTATCGAGTGGTCGTGGCCAAGCCCGGGCTCGACGGGCACGACCGAGGGGCGAAGGTCATCGCCCGGGCGCTCAGAGATGCCGGGTTCGAGGTCATCTACACCGGGCTCCACCAGACTGCCGACCAGGTGGTCCAAGCCGTCATCCAGGAGGACGCCGATGCCGTCGGGCTCTCGTTGCTGTCGGGCGCGCATCTCACGTTGGTCCCGCGGGTGATCGACGGACTCCGCCAGAAGGGCCGGGGCGACGTCCTGGTTCTGGTGGGCGGGATCATCCCCGAGGACGACATCCCGAAGCTCAAGGAGCTCGGGGTGGCCGAGGTCTTCACCCCCGGCGCCCCGCTCCCGGCCATCGGGGCCTGGTTGGGCCGGGCGCTCGACGAACGTGAGACGGGAGTGGGCGCCTGACCTGATCACCGTCTCCGGCGGGCGGCGTTCCAGGCGCGATCGGTGCCGGACCTTCACGCTTCGAAGTTCGTGGGCCGGCCCGCACGGCCGGCAAGGCCGTCGAGCGTCGAGCATCCGACGGGCGGGACCGGAACGGGACAGCCGGCGAGGACGAAGGGGCACGGCCGGGGAGAAGGGCAGGGATCGGACCGAGAGATGGGGCAGGGAAGTGGGATCGGAGAGGAGCAAGTGGTGAGCGAGTCGCAACCGCCGCCTGAGGCAGAGCGTGAGACAGAGCCGCGTGAGACAGAGAGGAACGGATCCGGTGGATCTCTTCGAGTATCAGGGTAAGCAGTACTTCGCCCGGTTCGGGATCCCCATCTCCAAGGGTGGGGTGGCCGACACGGTCGAAGAGGCGCTGGCCCAGGCCGAGGCGGCGGGGTATCCCGTGGTGGTCAAGGCCCAGGTCAAGGTCGGGGGTCGGGGCAAGGCCGGTGGAGTCAAGCTGGCCGGTAACGCCGAGGAGGTGCGCACCCACGCCGGCAACATCCTCGGGCTCGACATCAAGGGTCATGTGGTCAAGCGGCTGTGGATCGAGCATGCGTCGGACATCGCCCGCGAGTACTACGCCAGCTTCACCCTGGACCGCAGCGCCAAAAAGCACCTCGGGATGCTCTCGGCCGAGGGTGGCGTGGACATCGAGGAGGTGGCCGTCACGCATCCCGATGCCATCGCCACGATCCACGTCGATCCCGTCGACGGGTTGAGCGCCGAGGTGGCCCGGCAGTGGGTCGACCAGGCCGGCCTCGACCTCGAGGCCCAGGACCAGGCGGCCCAGCTGCTCGTCAAGCTGTACGACTGCTACACCCAGGGTGACTGCGACCTGGCCGAGATCAACCCCTTGATCCTCACCCCCGAGGGCCGGGTGCACGCCCTGGATGCCAAGGTGACCCTGGACGACAACGCCAGCTTTCGCCATCCGGAATGGGAGGAGTTCGCCGGCGACGAGGATGCCGACGAGCGTGAGACCCGAGCCAAGGAACGTGGCCTCAACTACATCGGGCTCGACGGCTCGGTCGGGATCATCGCCAACGGAGCCGGGCTGGCCATGAGCACGTTGGACGTGGTCAACCAGTGCGGTGGGTCGGCCGCCAACTTCCTCGACATCGGAGGCGGGGCCAACGCCGACGTCATGGCGGCGGCGCTGGAGGTGATCAACTCCGACCCGGCCGTCCGGTCGATCTTCGTCAACATCTTCGGCGGGATCACCCGGGTCGACGAGGTGGCGAACGGGGTCCTCGAGGCCCTCAGGCGGGTCGACATCTCATCGCCCATCGTGCTCCGCCTCGACGGCACCAATGCTGCTGCCGGGCGGGAGATCCTCGCCCCACACCTGTCCGACCGGTTGGTGGCCGAGCCCACCATGCTGGATGCCGCCCGTCGGGCGGTCGCACTGGCCGGGAGCGTCTCATGAGCATCTTCGTCGACGAGCAGACCAAAGTCGTGATCCAGGGCCTCAGCCCCACCAGCCAGGGCCTCTACCACGGCCTGCGCAACCGGGCCTACGGGACCCAGGTGGTGGCCGGGACCAACCCGAAGCGCGGAGGTGAGGAGATCGAGGGCATCCCCGTCTTCGCCACCGTGGCCGAGGCGGTCGAGGCCACCGGGGCCACCGCCTCGTTCATCTCGGTGCCCCCCAAGTTCGCGGCCGACGCCATCATCGAAGCCGCCGCTGCCGGGTTGCCCTTCGTGGTGTGCATCACCGAGGGCATCCCCGCCCAGGACGAGGCGATCGTCTACAACCGGCTGGTCCGAGAATTCCCGGGTACGCGGCTGCTCGGTCCCAACTGCCCCGGCATCATCTCGCCCGGCAAGTGCAACATCGGTATCACCTCCGGCGACATCGCCATGCCCGGGGGGCCGGTCGGGATCGTGAGCCGGTCCGGGACCCTCACCTACCAGGCCCTTCACGAGCTCTCCCAGCAGGGCGTGGGCCAGACGACGTGTGTGGGCATCGGGGGCGACCCGGTGCCCGGCACCAGCTTCATCGACTGCCTGGCCGCCTTCGAGGCCGATGCCGACACTCGGGCCATCATGATGATCGGCGAGATCGGTGGGTCCGCCGAGGAGGAAGCGGCCGAGTACATCGCCTCCTCGGTGACCAAGCCCGTCGTCTGCTACGTGGCCGGGGTGACCGCCCCGCCGGGCCGCAAGATGGGCCACGCCGGTGCCATCATCTCGGGTTCCAAAGGGACGGCGCAGGCCAAGATGGAGGCCCTGTCGGAAGCGGGCGCCAGGGTGGCGCTCAACCCGACCGAGGCGGGGGAGGCCATGGTGGCGGTGGTCAGGAAGCTCGACTGAACGGTTCCGACGGGCGACCGGCCCACAGGTCATTGCCGGTCAGCGCCCTCATTGCCGGTCACCGCGCTCATCGGCCCCGACCTCATCGGACGTCCCCGGACGGCGGTCATCGTCGATCTCGACGGTGCCCGCTCGGATGTTGACCCGGACGGTGTCTCGGGCCGCGGCCGCTTCGTCTCGGGCCGGTTCGACCCCGGCCGGGAGCCCGCTCGGCCCGGTCCCGACGGGCCGAAAAGTTTCGCTTCGGAAATGTCGGGACCTTGCCGATAGAGCCGTCACGAGGGGCATTCCCTGGGCAGGGGGGACCGAGCGACGTGGGCCCGATACCGGAGGCAGGCCGGAAGGGCCCCGTCGCCCCGGTCCCGCGCTCGGGGAGGCTCCTCCGATCAGAAGCGGTCAGCCGCGCCCGGATCCGCCGCGGATCCGCTCCGGATCCGCTCCGGATCCGGAGCGAACCGGCACTGGTAGCGTGCCCGAGTGCCCGGTGATGCCAGCCTCGATTCCACCTCGGGCGGCGTTCGCCTGGCGGTTCTGGCGTCCGGGAGCGGCACCATCCTCGAGGCGATCATCGCCGCCGGGCTCCCGGTGTGCCTGGTGGTGGTCGATCGCCCGTGCCGCGCCGTCGAGGTGGCCCGGGCCGCCGGCATCCCGGCCGACGTGGTCGACCGGAACGAGTTCGGAGGCTTCGGGCCCGGCTTCCAACGCGACCGTTACACGGCGGCGGTGACCGGGGTGCTGCAGGCCGGAGGCATCGAGGTCGTCGCCATGGCCGGGTTCGGGACCGTGCTGGGACAGCCCGTCCACGATGCCTACCCCGGTAGGATTCTCAACACCCATCCGGCCCTCCTCCCGTCCTTTCCCGGCTGGCATGCCGTGGCCGATGCCCTGGCCGCCGGCGTGAGCGAGACCGGCACGACCGTGCACATCGCCACCTTGGAGATGGATGCGGGACCGGTGCTGGCCCAAGAGGTCGTGCCCGTGCTCCCCGGGGACACCGAGGCGACGCTGCACGAACGGATCAAGGCGGTCGAGCGCACCCTCTATCCGGAGACCATCCGTCGCTTCATGGCCGGGCTGGCGACCACCGCGGGGGATGGGCCAGGATCCACGAGGGAGGTCGCGCCATGAGGGCCCTGCTGTCCGTGTACGACAAGACCGGCCTGGTGGGGTTGGCCCGCGGGCTCTCGGAGCTCGGCTGGGAGCTGGTGTCGAGCGGGGGCACCTCGGCCGCGCTGGCCGAGGCCGGCATCGACCACGTCGAGGTGGCCGATCTCACCGGTGCGCCCGAGATGCTCGGGGGCCGGGTCAAGACCCTCCACCCCACCATCCACGGGGGCATCCTGGCCGACCGGTCGAAGCCCGACCATCTGTCGGACATCGAACAGCTGGGCATCGGCCTCATCGACTTGGTGGTCTGCAATCTCTATCCCTTCACCTCCGATCCTTCGGTCGAGCTCATCGACGTCGGAGGGCCCACCATGGTGCGGGCGGCGGCCAAGAACCACGACCACGTCGGCATCGTGGTCGACCCGGCCGAGTACGGGGCCGTCCTGGACGAGCTCCGCCGCCAGGGCTCGCTGTCGACCGACACGCGACGCCGTCTGGCGCGCGAGGCGTTCGCCCACACCGCGGGGTACGACGCTGCCATCGTGGCCTGGCTGGACGAACGGGAGGGGACCCGCACGGTCGAGGCCGGGGCCGAGGAGTTCGACCTGGCCCTGGCTCTGCCACCCATGGTCAACCTGAGCCTGGAGCGGGCCGGGTCGATGCGCTACGGGGAGAACCCCCACCAGCACGGGGCTCGCTACCGGGTCGTCGGTGAGCGCTCGTGGTGGGATGACGTGGTCCAGCACGGCGGCCGGGAGCTTTCCTATCTGAACGTCTTCGACTCCGACGCCGCCTGGCGGTTGGTGCACGAGCTCCCGCCGACCGGTCGCGGGGAGGTGGCCGTGGCCATCATCAAGCACGCCAACCCCTGTGGCGCCGCCATCCATGCCGATCTGGCCACTGCCTACCGGCGCGCCCTCGAGTGCGATCCCCAGTCGGCCTTCGGGGGGATCGTGGCCATCGGCGGGACGGTCACCGTGGCCGTGGCCGAGGCGGTGGCCGAGGGCCCCCAGGCCGACGTGATCATCGCACCCGACTACGACGAGGCTGCCCTGGCCGTGCTATCGGCCAGGCGCAAGGCCACCCGGATCCTTTCCGGACCCGCCCCCGAGTCGATCGAGCGCCAGTTCCGCAGCCTGGGAGCCAGTGTGCTCGTCCAAGACGCGGACCGGTTCGTCGCCGCCCCGGACACCTGGGAGGTGGCCACCAAGGTCGGGCCCACCGACAGCCAGTGGCGCGACCTCACGATGGCCTGGACGGTCTGTGCCCGAACCACCTCGAACGCCATCGCCGTGGTGACCGATGGCCAGGCCGTCGGGGTGGGGGCGGGTCAGCAGTCGCGGGTGGTGGCCGCCGAGATCGCCGTGGCCAAGGCCGGACCGCGGGCGTCGGGCGGCGCCGCCGCCAGTGACGCCTTCTTCCCCTTTCCCGACGGGCTCGAGGTGCTGGCCCGGGCCGGCGTGGCGGCGGTGGTGCAACCGGGCGGCTCCGTACGGGACGGAGAGGTGGTGGCCGCCGCCGACGCCGCCGGGGTGGCCATGGTCATGGCCGCCGGTGAGCGGCACTTCCGCCACTGACCCTCAGCCCGTGGTGGGCGGCGGGCGGCTGCGCCGAGGGGCACGACCACCAGACGGTGGCCGGCCCGGAACGGACGATCGGAGGAGGACGGAGATGTCGGGATGACCGCGAGGTTGCTGGACGGTGAGCGGTTGGCCGCCAAGATCCGAGCCGAGGTCACCGATGGCGTGACCCGGTTGGCCGCGGCCGGCATCGGGGTCGGGCTCGGGACCATCCTGGTAGGGGACGACGGGCCGAGCGCCCGTTACGTCGCCATGAAGCACGCCGACTGCGCAGAGGTCGGCATCTACTCCGCCCACGAGCACCTGCCGGCCGAGGTGTCCCAGGACGAGCTCGAGGCGGTGGTGGCCCGGTTCAACGCCGACCCCAAGATCAGCGCCTACCTCATCCAGATCCCTTTGCCCGCCGGCCTGGACGAGCAGGGGGCTCTCATGGCCGTCGATCCGGACAAGGACGTCGACGGTCTCCATCCGGTCAATCTGGGCCGTCTGGTCATGGGGGCGCCCGGTCCGTTGCCGTGCACGCCGGCGGGCATCGTGGAGCTGCTCCATGAGTACGACGTCCCGGTCGAGGGCAAGCATGTCGTGGTCATCGGGCGGGGGCTGACCATCGGGCGCCCGCTGGCCTTGCTGCTCGCCATGAAGCGTCCGGGATGCAACGCCGCCGTCACGGTGGTCCACACCGGGGTCGACGACCTGGCCGGCTTGGTCCGCCAGGGCGACGTCGTGGTGGCCGCGGCCGGGCGGGCCGGGCTGGTGACCCCGGACATGGTGAAGCCCGGGGCGGCCGTGGTCGGCGCCGGTACCTCCTGGGAGGGGAAGCGCCTGCTGTCCGATGTGGACGAGTCGGTGGCCGAGGTGGCCGGCTGGATCACTCCCCGGATCGGCGGTGTCGGTCCGATGACCCGGGCCATGCTGTTGCGCAACACCCTCCGGGCCGCCGAGCGCCCCTCGTGAGCGACAGCCCGGACAATGAGACCGACGTCCGGCCCTGGGGTCGCTACATTGTGCTGGACGATGATGGCACCCACAAGGTGAAGCGCATCGAGGTGCTGCCCGGGAAGCGGCTCAGCTACCAGCGCCATGCTCGCCGTTCGGAGCACTGGTTCATCGTGCGGGGGACGGGCGAGGTCGTGCTCGACGGCACGCCGAGGGCGCTCGTCGCCGGCGACTCGGTGGACATCCCGGCCGGGACGAACCACCGGATCGGGAACACCGGCTACGCCGAGCTGGTGTTCGTCGAGGTCCAGCACGGCGACTACTTCGGCGAGGACGACATCGTGCGGCTCGAGGACGACTACGGGCGGGACGGCTCCTGATGGGCCGCTCGGGGCGGCGGGCCGGGGCCTGCGCCGGCCGGCTCGCTACCGTCGTCACGCTGGCGGCGGGCCTGCTCGTCATCGCCGCCTCGCCGGCCTGGCCGGCCGGCCCGTCCGTCGCCCCCCGAACCGTCCTCCCCCCGTCCCCGGTGGTCCGGCTCGTCGCCGACTCGACCACCACGACCACCAGCGAACCGGTGACCACGACGGCTCCGTCGACCACCTTGCCGGTGACCACCACGACGAGCACGACAGTGCCGGCCTCCACCTCGACCCGCCCGGTCCGCACCACGACCACGACGACCACCATGCCCACCACGACGACCACGACGACGCGGACCAACACCTCGTCGAACACGCCGTGGGCCCTCATCGTCGTGATCATCGTGCTGGTTCTGGCCATCGTCCTGGTCATCCTCCTCCTCACGCGGTCACGCCGACGGAAGGGCATGGAAGCCGAGTGGCGTCGGGCCGTCGTGCCCGCTTCGAGCGATGCCCAGCTGGCCCGGGAGTCGCTGCTGTCGGGTAATGCCGCCTCGGAGGACGCCGAGTTGCGCGGGGCGGTGTCCGTGCAGGTGGAGCGAGCCGCCGCCGCCCTCGAGGTGGCTGCCCGCCGGGCCCCCGACCCCGAGACGGGATCGTTGACCACCGGGACGGCCGGTTCGTTGCGCGGGCTCGCCTTCGCTGTCGAGGCGGACCGGTTGCTGCGGCACGGAGCGACGGCACCGACCGGTGTCCAGCTGGCCCAGGCCGATGAGGCCCGCCGGGCCCGTACCACCGAGCTCGACACGGCGCTGGCCCGGCTCTCGGCCCGCATCGGCTCGGGATCGGGATCCTCGCCGCGCCGCTGAGCTGGACTGCTCGGCCCACCGGTCCGGTGTCAATGGGCGGGGCCGGCAGTAGGATCGTTCGGCTATGACTCGAATTGTCGACCTCCTGGGCAAGGGGAGGACCTACTCGTTCGAGTTCTTCCCCCCGAAGACCGACGCGGAGCAGGCCACCCTGGTGCGCACCCTGCGGGAGCTCGAGCCGCTCGGGCCCTCCTTCGTCTCGGTCACCTACCGGGGCGGGGCCGAGTCGCGCCAGCGCACCTTCGACCTGGTGACCGGGATGCTGCGGACCACGACCCTGGTGCCCATGGCTCACTTGATCTGCGTGGCGCACACCCGGTTGGAGCTGGCCGAGATTCTGGTCGCCTACCGTGCCGCCGGCGTCGAGAACCTCATGGCCCTGGGAGGCGACCCGCCCACGGATCCGAGCGCCGGCGTCGGGGAGCTGGTCCATGCCTCCGAGCTCGTCGAGCTGGCCCACGCCATCGGCGGCTTTTCGGTCGGGGTGGCGGCCCAGCCCCTCGGGCACCCTCTGTCCCCCGACCTCTCCACCGACCGGTCCTTCCTCGCCGCCAAGCTCGGCCTGGCCGACTTCGCCATCACGCAGTTCTTCTTCGAGGCGGCCGAGTACACCCGGTTGGTGGACGACCTCGCCGAGATCGGCGTGGACAAGCCGGTACTCCCCGGGATCATGCCGGTGACCTCGCTCGGCTCCGTGCCGCGCATGGCCACGATGGGCGCAGCCGTGCCGGAGTGGATGGTCGACCGGCTGCAGGAGGCCGACGGACGGGGCGGCAAGGAGGCCGTCCGGGACGAGGGGGTGGCGATCGCCACCGAGCTCTGCGACCAGCTGCTGACCGCCGGTGTGCCGGGGCTGCACTTCTACACACTCAACCGGTCCAGTGCCACCCGCGAGATCTACTCCGCTCTGGGCCTCGTCGAGCTCTGACCCGGCTGATCGACAGCTGACCCGGCGGAGGCATGCCCTGGCCCGGCTGGTTCGTCGGCGCGAGGCCGTCGACGTGTTCGGGCGATGTCCAGACACCTCGGCCGGGCCGTTTCTCCAGCTTCGGTCGGGGCCATGACGGCCATCTCCTTCGACCGGGCCGCCGGGTTCTACGACGCCACCCGGGGTCTGCCCGGCGAGGTCATCGAGGCGGTCATCGACGGGCTGGCGGCCGAGGTCGCCGGAAGAGGGCGCGCCGTCGAGATCGGCGTCGGCACCGGGCGTATCGCCCTTCCCCTGGCCCGGCGGGGCATCTCCCTCATCGGGGCGGACATCGCCGAGGCCATGTTGCGCCGCCTGGTCGACAACGCCGGGGGACGGCCCCCGTTCCCGCTCCTCCTCGCCGACTCGACGGCCCTGCCCGTGGCCGGCGGTTCGGTCGGCGCCGTCGTGGCCAGCCATGTGCTGCACCTGATCCCCGACTGGAAGGCAGCCCTCGACGAGGCGGCACGGGTGCTCCACCCCGGCGGGACGCTGTTGGTCGACTTCGGCGGCACGCCTCGGGCCCCGTGGCACGAATGGAGCGTCGAGCTCTTCCGCCACCACGGGATCGTCCGCTCCCGCCCCGGCGTGTCCAAGCCGTCGCAGGTGTCGGACTACCTCGGGGAGCGGGGCCGCGCCCGCCAATTGGTGCCCGTGGAGCTGGTGGTCCACCGGAGCCTCGACCAGGACCTCGACGAGTGGGAGCGCCAGATCCACTCCTGGACGTGGCCCTATTCCGCCGACCAGATGCGATCGGCCTGCGCCGCCATCCGCACCCGGGCGCGCGCCGAGGGACGGGCGCTCGACGAAGAGGTCGAGATCGCCCGGGTCGTCCAGTGGTGGGCCTTCGACCGTTCGTGACAGGAAGGAGCGCCGGCACCTCGGCGACGGCCGGGCGTTTCGTTCTGGCCAGAGGGGACCGTGGCCGGCTCAGCCCAGGCCGGCGATCACTTCGTTCAAGGTGCCCGACGGCCGCATGACCGCTTCGGCTCGTTCCGGGTCGGGGTGGTAGTAGCCGCCGAGATCAACCGCGTCGCCCTGCACGGCGACCAGCTCGGCGACGATGGTCTCCTCCCGGTCGACCAGGGCCGAGGCCACCGGGGCGAAGGCCTCGGCCAGACCGGGGTCATCGGTCTGGGCGGCCAGCTCCTCGGCCCAGTAGCGGGCCAGGTAGTAGTGGCTGCCACGATTGTCGATCCCGCCCAGCTTGCGGGTGGGCGACTTGTCCTCGCCGAGGAAGGTGGCGGTGGCCCGGTCGAGGGTGTCGGCCAGGACCTTCGCCCTCGGGTTGTCGGTCGTCTGGGCCAGCAGCTCCAAGCTCGGGGTGAGGGCGAGGAATTCGCCCAGGCTGTCCCACCGCAGGTAGTCCTCCCGGAGCAGCTGCTGGACGTGCTTGGGCGCCGAGCCTCCCGCTCCGGTCTCGAACAGGCCGCCCCCCGCCAGCAGGGTCACGATCGAGAGCATCTTGGCGCTGGTGCCGAGCTCGAGGATGGGGAAGAGGTCGGTCAGGTAGTCGCGCAGCACGTTCCCCGTGACCGAGATGGTGTCCTCGCCCCGGCGGATGCGCTCCAGCGAGAATGCCGTGGCCTGGTCGGGGGGAAGGATCTCCAGGGTGAGGCCGGCGGTGTCGTGGTCGGGGAGGTACTCCTTCACCTTGGCGATGAGGTTGGCGTCGTGGGCCCGGCCTTCGTCGAGCCAGAACACCGCCGGCGCGCCGGTCGTCCGGGCCCGGGTGACGGCCAGCTTGACCCAGTCGCGGATGGCCACGTCCTTCGTCTGGCACATCCGGAAGATGTCGCCGGCCTCCACCGGCTGCTCGAGGACGACGGTCCCCGACCCATCGACGACGCGGACCGTGCCGTCGTCAGGAACCTCGAAGGTCTTGTCGTGGCTCCCGTACTCCTCGGCCGCCCGGGCCATCAGCCCGACATTGGGGACCGAGCCCATGGTGGCCGGGTCGAACGCACCGTGCGTGCGGCAGTCGTCGACGGTGACGGCGTAGACCGGGGCGTAGCTGCCGTCGGGGATGACGGCGAGGGTGTCGCCCTCGTTGCCGTCGGGCCCCCACATGTGACCCGAGTTGCGGATCATGGCCGGCATGGACGCGTCGACGATGATGTCGCTCGGCACGTGCAGGTTGGTGATGCCCCGGTCGGAGTCGACCATGGCCAGCGCCGGCCCGGCGGCCAATTCGGCGTCGAAGGCGGCCCGGATCTCGTCGCCTTCGGGCAACAGCTCGAGCCCGGCGAAGATGGCGCCCAGCCCGTCGTTGGGGCTGAGGTCGGCGGCGGCGAGGACGGCACCATAGCGGGAGAAGGTCTCGGGGAAGAAGGCCCGCACGACATGGCCGAAGATGATCGGGTCGGACACCTTCATCATGGTGGCCTTGAGGTGCACCGAAAAGAGCACCCCCTCGGCCTTGGCCCGGGCGATCTGGGCCGTGATGAAGCTGTCGAGCGCGGCCACCCGCATGACCGACGCGTCCACCACGTCGCCGGCCTCGACCGGTACCGACTCCCGCAGCACGACGATCGTGCCGTCGGTGCAAACCAGCTCGATGCGGAGCTCACCGGCCCCGGTCACGACGGCGGAACGTTCCGTCGACCGGAAGTCGCCGGCCTCCATGTGGACCACCCGGGTCTTCGAGCCGGGTGACCACGCCCCCATGCGGTGGGGGTGGGCCCGAGCGTAGGCCTTCACCGAGGGCGCCGCCCGGCGGTCGGAATTCCCCTGGCGGAGCACGGGGTTGACGGCACTGCCCTTGATGCGGTCGTAGCGGGCCCGCCAATCGCGCTCCTCGTCGGACTTGGGGTCGTCGGGATAGTCGGGTAGGTCGTAGCCCTCGGCCCGGAGCTCGGCGATGGCCGCTTTGAGCTGGGGCACCGAGGCCGAGATGTTGGGCAGCTTGATGATGTTGGCCTCGGGGCGGCCCGTGAGCGCACCCAGTTCGGCCAAGGCGTCACTCTGGCGCTGGTTCGGCCGGAGCCGGTCGGGGAAGGCGGCCAGCATCCGCCCGGCCAGCGAGATGTCCCGGGACTCGACGGTGACGCCGCCCATGGCGGCGAATGCCCGCAGGATGGGGAGAAACGAGTACGTCGCCAACGCCGGCGCCTCGTCGGTCCGGGTATAGATGATGGTCCGTTCAGTCACCGCTTCTCCGCTTCACCCCGCACCGACCGGCACATCGTCGAAGTATTGCACCGGCCACCCCGATCCCGGCCACCGGCGCGACCGCTCCGAACGACGGTGCCGATCACTCCGAGCGACGGTCCCGATCACCCCGAGCGATTCCGATCGGACCGGGTCGACCGACCCGGACCCCCCGGGTAGCCTCGGCCCATGGCAGCCAAGTCTCCGATCCACGTCACCGTCACCGGGGCCGCGGGCCAGATCGGCTACGCCCTCCTCTTCCGCATCGCCTCGGGTCAGCTCCTCGGGCCGGACCAGCCGGTGGTGCTCCGGCTGCTGGAGATCGAGCCGGGCATGAAGGCGCTCGAGGGCGTGGTGATGGAGCTCGACGATTGTGCCTTCCCGTTGATCAGCGACATCGTCGCCACGACCGACCTCAATACCGCCTTCGACGGGACGTCGTGGGCGTTGCTGGTCGGCTCGATCCCGCGCAAGGCCGGGATGGAGCGGGGCGACCTGTTGACGGTGAACGGCGGCATCTTCGGTCCCCAGGGCCGGACCATTGCCGACCGGGCCGCCTCCGACGTGCGCGTCCTCGTCGTGGGGAATCCGTGCAACACCAACTGCCTCATCGCCCGGTCGAACGGGCCCGAGGTGCCCGCCGACCGCTGGTTTGCGATGACCCGCCTCGACGAGAACCGGGCCAGAAGCCAGCTGGCCCACAAGGCCGGCGCTCCGGTGGGGTCGGTGAGCAACTTGGCCATCTGGGGCAATCATTCGGCCACCCAGTTCCCCGATTTCGGCCACGCCCTCATCGAGGGGAAGCCGGCGCCCGAGGTGATCCAGGACACCGCCTGGCTGCAGGGCGACTTCATCAGCACCGTGCAGAAGCGGGGCGCCAGCATCATCGACGCCCGCGGCCTCTCCTCGGCCGCGTCGGCGGCCAATGCCGTCATCGACTCGGTCAAGGCCATCCGGAACGGGACCCCGGGCGACGACTTCACCTCGCTCGCCGTCGTCTCCAACGGCGAGTACGGAGTGCCGCTCGGGCTGCAGTTCGGCTTTCCCGTGCGGACGAGCGCCAACGGGGGCTGGACGGTGGTGGAGGGACTGACGCACGACGGGTTCGCCACCGAGCGCATACGCATCACCACCGAGGAGCTCGAGGCCGAGCGCGCCGAGGTCACCGACCTGCTGCCCTGAGGACGGTCCTCGGGGGCGGACGGCAGGGCCCTAGGCGGAGAGGAGCTCGATCCGGTTGCCGAACGGGTCGTCGACGTACCACTGGGGTCGCCCGGGGATGTCCTCGGTGCGCCGGACCGGGTGGCCTGTGCCTTCGAGGAGCGCGCACAGTGCCTCCAGCCCGGACACGGCCAGGGCAGGGTGGGCCTTCCTGGCCGGCCTGAAGTCCTCTTCCACCCCGAGGTGGACCTTGGCCCCTTCCCGCTCGAACCAACAGCCGCCCCGGACGGCGAGCTCCGGGGGCTTCGGGACCCGCGTCAAGCCCAGCAGCCCGGCGAAGAAGGCCTCGGCTGCGGCCTCCGCCTCGGGTCCGGGGGGCATGGCCAGTTGGACGTGGTCGATGCCCTCGATGCGGTGCGCCCCGTCGGTCACGTCGCCCTCCTCCCGACGCCCGGGCGGGTGTCCCGGCGGAGCGGATGGTCGGGCGGCACCTCGACCAGATGGATCCGGAGCCCGTCGGGGTCGTCGATCCAGGCCTCGATCAGGCCCCAGGGCTCGAGTTGCGCCGGCCGCACCGCGACCACGCCCCGTCCGGCCAGCTCGGCCAAGGTCGACTCGACCGACCGCACCTGGAGCCAGAGGGCGAGGGGCCCCGCCGCCGGGGCGCGCTCCCGCGCTCCACTCGAGGTGGCCGACCGCCCGGAGACCACCTCGATGAGGCCGTTGCCGGCGAAGAACACCACCCCGCGCCCTCGTCCCTCCCCGAACTGGCGGGCCACGGCCAGCCCCAGGGCCGTTCCGTAGAACTCGAGGGATCGATCCAGGTCGCTCGGGTGGATGATCGTCCGACTGGTCAGTACGTCCATACCTGCTCCCTCGGGTCTGCTCGGTTCAGCACGACGCGCGGTCGAAGCCCTCGGTCGCCGGTCAGTAGGTCGTCGAGGCGGCCAGGTCCCCGGTGGACCCGCGGGCCGCGGCGAGCAGCTGCTGGGCTTCGACCAGGACGGTCAGGTCACCCCGGACCCGGATACGGCCCTGGTTGAGGGCCTCGGCCGGCGTGAGCACGCCGGCCGACATGGCCACGGCATCCTCGTAGGCCAGGGCCATGGTGACGTCGGGGAGCGGTTCTCGGTCGGCGCCGGCCGGCCCGCCACCACCGGCGTGGTCAGCACGCTCGAGACGGAGCACGCCGCGGTCGATGTGGAGGAGTAGTCGCACGTCGCCTTCCGGCCCGCCGTGGATCTCCTCGGCCACCGTGACCGGACCCTCGGCCACCGCCAACCCGGAGCCGTCCCCGGGGGTGGGCAGCGTGGCGCCGGCCAGGGCGGTGTTGAAGCCGTCCACCCACTCCCGGCTCAGGAACCTGGCCACGGGCCCATCCTCACCCGATGGCGCTCCGGCCACGAGACGAGCGCCGCGCCAGGGTCAACCGGTCGGCGCGTCGGTATAGGTATCGGTCCCCTCCGGGCTGCCCGAGCCGTCGTCCGACCCGGCGGTCGTGGTACCGGCGTCGGCTGTAGACCCGTTCCCCACCGGTCGGTGATCGCCTTCCGCACCGGGGACCCCGTGTACCTGGGGACGGGGCTGCACGGCCGCCGGGCCCGAGGCCGGCGCGTCGGCCAGCGCCTCAGCCGGCGACCGCTTGGCCCGGTTGAGGATCTTCCGGCCCAACCAGGCCACCGGGTCGTAGGAGCTGTCCACCACCCGCTCCTTCAACGGGATGATGGCATTGTCGGTGATCTTGATGTGCTCGGGGCACACCTCGGTGCAGCACTTGGTGATGTTGCACTTCCCGAGACCCTGTTCGCGGTGCAGGAGCTCGCGGCGGTCGTTGTCGTCGAGCGGGTGCATCTCGAGCTCCGCCGAACGGGCGAAGAACCTCGGACCGGCGAAGGCGGTCTTGTTCTCCTCGTGGTCCCGGATCACGTGGCACACGTCCTGGCAGAGGAAGCACTCGATGCACTTGCGGAACTCCTGGCTCCGCTCGATGTCGATCTGCTGCATGCGGTAGCCGCCCGCCTCGACCTCGTCGGGGGTCTTCGGTCGGGGACGGAAGGGCGGGATCCTCTTCGCCACCTCGTAGTTGTAGGAGACGTCGGTGACCAGGTCCCGCAGGATGGGGAACGTGCGCATGGGAGCGACGGTGACCGCCTCACCCGGGGGCAACGAGTCCATGCGGGTCATGCACATGAGGGACGGCATCCCGTTGATCTCCGCCGAGCAGGAGCCACACTTGCCCGCCTTGCAGTTCCACCGGCAGGCGAGGTCCGGCGCCTGGGTGGCCTGCACCCGGTGGACCACGTCCAGCACCACCTCGCCCTCCTGGGCCGGCAGGACGTACTCGGCGAACTCGCCGCCGGTCTCGTCGCCCCGCCAGAGGCGCATGGTGACCTCTCCGTCCGGCTCACCCATGTCGGCGACCGGGTCGGTCCCGTCGTGTCCGTCGGTCATCAGGTCGCCTCCTCGAGCAGCGCGGCCAGGTCGGCGGGCATCGGCGGGATGGGCTCGGGTTCGACGGTGATGGTCCGGATCGACGGCGTGCCTCCCACCCCCCCGGTCTCCTTGCCGTTCCCGGGGATCCGCTCGGCGAAGTTGACCCGGCCCAATTCCTCGACGGGCTTCGGGAAGTCGTCACGGCTGTGACCCCCCCGGCTCTCCTTGCGGTTGATCGCACCGAGCGTGGTGCACCGCGACACGGTCAGCATGGCGGGGAGGTCGGTGGTCAGGTTCCACCCCGGGTTGTAGCGATGGCCTCCGCTGAGAGCCACCCGGCCGGCCCGGTCCTCCAGCTCGTCGAGACGGCCGAGCGCCTCGTCGAGCTCGTCACCGGTCCGGATGATGCCGACCAGGGTCTGCATGGTCTCCTGAAGGTCGTGATGGATGGTGTAGGGGTTCTCGCCGTCCTCGCGGTCGAAGGGGGCCACGGCCGCCTCGATCGCCGCGGCCACCGAGCCCTCGTCCAGGTCGACCGACCCCGACCGGTCCCGGGCGAATTCGACCGCTCCGAGCCCGGCCCGTCGACCGAACACCAGCAGGTCGGAGAGGGAATTTCCCCCGAGCCGGTTGGCGCCGTGGAGCCCGGCCGCCGATTCCCCTGCCGCGAACAGGCCGGCCGCGGTGGTCGCCCCGGTGTCGGCGTCCACCCGGATGCCCCCCATGATGTAGTGACAGGTGGGTCCGACCTCCATGGGCTCGACGGTGATGTCCACCCCGGCCAGCTCCTTGAACTGGTGGTACATGGACGGGAGGCGGCGCCGGATGTCCTCGGCCGTCCGCCGGGTGGCGATGTCGAGGAAGACGCCGCCGTGCGGGCTGCCCCGCCCCGCTTTCACCTCGCTGTTGATCGATCGGGCCACCTCGTCGCGGGGCAGCAGCTCGGGCGGCCGGCGGCCGGCAGAATGGTCGTCGTACCACTTGTCGCCCTCGTCCTCCGAGTCGGCCGTCTCGGCCGCGAACATCGGTGGGATGTAGTCGAACATGAACCGCTTCCCGTCGGCGTTGCGGAGCACCCCACCGTCGCCCCGGACCCCCTCGGTGACCAGGATGCCGCGGACCGACAGGGGCCAGACCATCCCCGTCGGGTGGAACTGCACGCACTCCATGTCGATCAGGTCGGCGCCGGCCCACAGGGCCATGGCGTGCCCGTCGCCGGTGGACTCCCACGAGTTGGAGGTGTACAGCCAGCTCTTGCCCACGCCGCCGGTGGCCATGACCACCGCCTTGGCCGTGAAGACGACGAACTCACCCGAGGGGCGCCAGTAGCCGACCAGCCCCGAAACCACCCCTTCGGCGTCGTGCAGGAGGCGGAGGACCTTGACCTCCATGAACACCTCGATCCCGTCGGTCACCGCCTTCTGCTGCAGGGTGCGGATCATCTCCAGCCCGGTGCGGTCGCCGACGTGGGCCAGACGGGCGTAGCGGTGGCCTCCGAAGTCGCGCTGCAGGATGAGGCCGTCGTCGGTCCGGTCGAAGAGGGCGCCCCAGTCCTCGAGTTCGCGGACCCGGTCCGGTGACTCCTGGGCGTGGAGCTGGGCCATGCGCCAGTTGTTGAGCATCTTGCCGCCCCGCATGGTGTCCCGGAAGTGCACCCGCCAGTTGTCTTCCTCGTAGACGTTGCCGAGCGCGGCCGCCACCCCGCCTTCGGCCATCACCGTGTGGGCCTTGCCCAGCAGGGACTTGCAGACCAGCGCGGTGCGCAGGCCGCCGGCGTTGGCCTCGATGGCGGCCCGCAGCCCGGCGCCCCCGGCGCCGATCACGATCACGTCGAAGTCGTGGGTCTCGTAGTCAGCCATGCCCGATCCCCTCAGAAGTGGAACCCGTAGTCGTGGATGGTCCCGCTGGCCACCAGCCGTACGTAGAAATCGGTGAAGGCCACGAACACCAGGCTCATCCAGGCGAACACCATGTGGCGGGCATTGAGCGGGCTGAGGGTCTTCCACAGCCAGTGCCGGAACGGTGCCTTGGAGAACTGCTTCACGCCGCCACCACACAGATGGCGGCACGCATGGCAGCTGAGCGAGTACAGCCAGAGCAGGGCGGCGTTGATGATGAGCACGGCGGTTCCCACGCTGAACCCGATGCCCACCCCGGGCTGGCGGAAGGCCACGACCGCGTCGATCGTCAGGATCACGTTGAAGACGAGCCCGAAGTAGAAGAAGTAGCGGTGGATGTTCTGCAGCAGGAGGGGGAAGCGGGTCTCACCGGTGTAGGCGCCGTGGCCGTCGGAGACGGCGCAGGCCGGGGGGGCCTGCCAGAACGACCGGTAGTAGGCCTTGCGGTAGTAGTAGCAGGTGAGTCGGAAACCGAGCGGGAAGATCAGGATCAACAGGGCAGGCGAGATCGTCCACCAGGTGATCACCGTGCCGGGATGGCTTCCCGGGACGCAACTTCCCGTCAGGCAGGGCGAGTAGAAGGGCGAGATCAGGTCCCGGTTCATCGCAGCGCCCACGTAGTAGTTCTTGTTCACGAAGGCCGCCCAGGTGGAGTAGGCGACGAACAGGGTCAGGACGGTCACGGTGACCACGGGCTGCACCCAGTACCGGTCCTTCCGCAGGGTCGGGACGTCGGGCCCTCCCCGGGCCCCACCCAGAACGACCGGGGTGACCGTGGTCTGCTCCAGTGTGGTCAAGAAATCCTCTCCCTCATTCCCGCTTGCGTCGCGTGCCTTCGCGCTCGCGACGGATGCTCACCCTGCATCATGCAACTTGCCCTGTCTTGCTCATGGCCTGCCTCATGCGACCTCCTCGCCGCCACCCCGCGCGCTGACGCAGGGCCCGGGGCCGCTGGATGCCCATCATCATTCCACCCCGAGGACCCGGTTGCGAACCGCAGCCGGGCCTACGCACCGGGGCCGTTTCGTGCCGCGTAGGCTCGCGCCCATGAGCAACCCGGAGCCCACCGCCGACATGGACGCCCCCGAACCCGCCCTGGACCCCTCGGCCCGGCTGACCCCCCCTCCGGACATCACCACGCTGGGCCGCCTCCGCGAGGCGGGCTGGCGCTCGATCCCGGTGGCGGAGGAGATCCGGCGGAACGCCGCCGCCCGCATCGCCGCGGGCAAGCCCCTGGTCACCGGGGTGCTCGGGTTCGAGGACAGCGTCCTCCCCCAGCTGGAGAACGCCTTGCTGGCCGGGCACGACGTGATCCTGCTCGGTGAGCGCGGACAGGCCAAGACGCGCATCATCCGCTCGCTGGTCGCCCTGCTCGACGAATGGGTACCCATCGTCGCCCACTCCGAGATCAACGACGACCCCTTCCATCCCGTGTCGAGGTTCGCCAAGGATCTCCTGGCCGAGGCGGGGGACGACCTGCCGGTGGCCTGGGCGCACCGCAGCGACCGTTACGGGGAGAAGCTGGCCACTCCCGACACCTCGATCGCCGACCTCATCGGTGAGGTCGACCCGATCCGGGTGGCCGAAGGGCGCTACCTGTCCGACGAGCTCACCATTCACTACGGTCTCGTGCCGCGGGTCAACCGGGGCATCTTCGCCGTCAACGAGCTCCCCGACCTGGCCGAGCGCATCCAGGTGGGGCTGCTCAACGTGCTCGAGGAGCGTGATGTCCAGATCCGCGGCCACCGGGTGCGCCTCCCGCTCGACATCATGCTGGTGGCCACGGCCAACCCGGAGGACTACACCAACCGCGGGCGGATCATCACGCCCCTGAAGGACCGGTTCGGGGCCCAGATCCGTACCCATTACCCCGCCGACGCCGTCACCGAGCTCCGCATCGCCGAGCTCGAGGCCGAGCTCCCCGGAATGGACGGCCGTTCCGGGACCGGCGACGGATCGCCGGGCGATCCTCAGGTGGCCATGCCCGAGTTCATGGCCGAGGTGGTGGCCGAGCTCAGCCAGCTGGCCCGCCAGAGCCCGCACCTCAACCAGCGTTCCGGGGTCTCGGTCCGCATGACCATCGCCAACTACGAGACGCTGGTGGCCAATGCCACCCGCCGCGCCCTGCGCAACGGCGAGTCCGAGGCGGTGCCGCGCGTCTCCGACCTGGAGGCGCTGGTCTCGTCCACGGTGGGGAAGGTGGAGATCGAATCGCTGGAGGAGGGTCGCGAGGAGGTCCTCCTCTCCCAGCTGGTGTCGGCCGCCGTGCTGCTCGTGTTCCGGCGGCGGGTGCAGCTGGCCGATCCCCAGTCGGTCGTCGGGTCGTTCTCCTCCGACACCGTCGTGCACGCCGGTGACGATCTCCCGGCCGCCGCCTACGCCAGCACCATCTCCCAGATGCCGGCCCTGTCTGCCCCGGTGGTCTCCCTCACCGGCGGATCGGAGGACCCCGGCGTGGTGGCCAGCGCGCTCGAGTTCCTGCTGGAGGGATTGCACTTGACCAAGCGGCTCAACAAGGAGGCGGCCGGTGGGCGCGCCGTCTATCGAGGTCGAGGATGACCTGGCGGTTCGACTACCGGCGCTGGGACGGGACCCAGGACTCGGAGGTCGACGACGCCGACGGGGTGCTCTCGCAGCTGACCGACGACCTGCTGGCCAACGGCGACATGCACGAAGCGCTGCAGCGGATGTTGAATCGCGGCTGGCGAACACCCGATGGGCGCCAGGTCCAGGGCCTGCGCGATCTGCTCGACCAGCTGCGCCTCGAGCGGGAGGAGCAGCTCGAGCGGGGTGACCTCGGGGGTGCCTACCACGAGATCGCCGAGGAGCTGCAGGAGGTGTTGGCCGAGGAGCGGCTCGGCATCGAGCGCCTCGAGGAGGACGCCCGCACTTCGGGGGACCAGCGCCGCCAGGAGGTGACCGGCGAGGTGGCCACCGAGCGTCGGATGGAGCTGGACCTGTTGCCGGGCGACTTGGCCGGTGCGGTGCGCGGCCTCCAGAACTACGAGTTCGTCTCCTCCGAGGCCCGCCAGCATTTCGAGGAGCTGATGGAGCGGTTGCGCGAGGAGGTGGCGAAGACCTACTTCGAGCAGATGTCGGAAGCGCTGTCCAATCCCGATCCCGAGCAGCTGAATCACATGCGCGAGGCCTTCGACGCGCTGAACCGGATGATCGAGCAACGCGAGGCCGGGGAGCCGCTGGATCCGACCTTCGAGTCGTTCATGGAGCAGTTCGGCGACCTGTTCCCGGGGAACCCGTCCAACCTCGATGAGCTGTTGGAGCAGCTGGCGGCCCGGATGGCCGCCGCCCAGGCCATGTGGAACTCGATGTCTCCCGAGCAGCGGGCCCAGCTGCAGGGCCTGGCCGAGGCGCTGCTGGAGGACCTCGACCTCCGCTGGCAGGTGGACCGGCTGGCCACCAACTTGCAGCGGGCCTTCCCCGAAGCCGGATGGGAGCAGCGATACCGGTTCCGGGGCGACGACCCGATGGGGATGGGAGAGGCGACCGACGCCGCCGCCCGCCTGCGCGACCTCGACGAGCTGGAGAGCTTCCTGCGCTCGGCCAACTCGCCGGCCTCCCTGGCCGAAGTGGATCTCGACAAGGTACGGCGCCACCTCGGTGACGACGCCGCCCGCTCGCTGGACCGGCTGTCCAAGTTGGCCAAGCAGTTGGCCGACGCCGGCCTGATCGACCAGCGCGAGGGACGCTTCGAGCTCACGCCGAAGGGGATCCGCCGCATCGGCCAGCAGGCGCTCTCCGATCTCTTCACCCAGCTCGACAAAGACCGGGTCGGCACCCACCGGACCAGCTGGTCCGGTGCCGGGCACGACCGCGAGGAGACGACCAAGCCGTATGAGTTCGGCGACCCCTTCAACCTCGACCTCGGCCGCACCGTGCACAACGCGGTGCGGCGCTCCGGCAGCGGGATCCCGGTCCGGTTGTCACCGAACGACTTCGAGGTCATCGAGACCGAGGCGCTCACCCGTTCGGCCACCGTGCTGCTCCTCGACCTCTCGCTGTCCATGCCGATGCGCGACAACTTCGTCCCGGCCAAAAAGATGGCGCTCGCCCTGCACACCCTGATCGCCTCGCGCTTCCCCCGCGACTATCTCGGGCTGGTCGGGTTCTCGGAGGTGGCGAGGGTCATCGAGCCCGAAGACCTGCCCACGGTGAGCTGGGACTACGTCTACGGCACCAACTTGCAGCACGGCCTGATCCTGGCCCGCAAGATGCTCGCCCATCAGCCCGGGACCAAGCAGATCATCCTGGTCACCGACGGCGAGCCGACGGCCCACGTGATCCCCGACGCCGACGGTGTCGGCTACGACGTCTACTTCAACTACCCCCCGGTACCCGAAACGCTCGAGGTGACCCTGGCCGAGGTCCTGCGCTGCACCCGGGCGGGTATCACCATCAACACCTTCCTGCTGGATCCCGATCGCGGTCTCCAGGGCTTCGTCGAGCAGCTGGCCCGGATCAACCGGGGCAGGACCTTCGCCACCTCCCCCGACGAGCTCGGCGACTACGTGCTGGTCGACTTCCTGGCCCACAAGACCGCCACCCGGTCACGTCGCCGCCGGGCCGGCTGACCGACCGACCGGCCCACGTTCGCCCGTCGAGGCCGACGGCTGACGGCGTCCGGTGCCGGCGCGGCCCGCCCGCTCAGCTGAGCTCGACGGGGGTCACGTCGTGCTCGACGACGGCGTCACCGCGCAGCACGCGGAGCGTCAGGCGGTGCCCGATGGCCGCCGCCGTCATCAGGCGCTGGAGGTCCCCGGCGTCCGCCACCGGCGAACCGTCCACCGCCAGGATGGTGTCGGTGGGGCGCAGGCCGGCCCGATCGGCGGGGCTGCCGTCGGTCACGTCGATCACCCCGACCCCACGCGCCTGGCCGACCTCGGCGGCCCGTCGCGGGGCGAGGGGCCGGCCACCCCCGACCACGCCCAGGTAGGCCCGGCGCACCCGACCCTCGCGGATCAGCGTGCCGACGATGTCGAGCGTGGTCGGGTTGACGGGCACGGCGAGACCGAGCCCGACCCCGGCGAGGGCGGTGTTCACCCCGACCAGGCGGCCTCGGGAGTCCACCAGCGCGCCCCGGAATTGCCGGGATTGAGGGTGGCATCGGTCTGGATGACGTTCTCGACGAGCCGACCCCCGGCCGGGAGGGACCGCCCGAGGGCGCTGACCACCCCGGCGGTGACCGATCCGGCGAGGCCAAAGGGGTTGCCGACGGCGACCACCAGCTGGCCCACACGGAGCAGGTCGGCGTCGCCGAGCTCCAACCCGGGCAGGTCGGCGCCGGAGAGGCGAAGGACGGCGAGGTCCGAGAGCTGGTCCCGGCCGATCACCTCGAAGCCGAGGTCGCGCCCGTCAGGCAGGGTCGCCGTGCCCCGGTCGGAGGCCGCCACGACATGAGCGGAGGTCAGCACGTATCCGTCGGGGGAGAGCACCACGCCGCTTCCCGCGCCCTCGCCACCGCGTCGGGATCCGACCCGCAGTGCCGCCACCGAGGGGACGACGCGGTCGGCCACAGCGGTGACGACGGCGGAGTAGGCGTCGAGCGCCTCCTCCTCCCGGGCATCCAGGTCGGCGAGCACGCTGGTCACAGGAGGGTCGGGCCCGTCGCCCGGACCTGCTCGACGCTGACGAGTGCTTCGCGCAGCTCGGCCAGCCAATCGGCCTGGTGGCGGCCGACAAGCTTCACGCACCAGGCCAGTGCGTCACTGCGACTGCGCGCCACGCCGGCGTCGATCAGGGTGTCGAGCACGGCGCGCTCGCCGATCCGCAAGCGCGTCATCACCGGGATGCTCTGGGAGGTGAACACCGTCCTGACGCCGTCGTGGACGACGCCCCAGGAGACCTTGCGCTGGAACCTCGCTTCGGCGTCGCCGGCGATGGACATGCGCTCGGATCTCGTCTGATCCCGAAAAGACTCGACACCGGTGCCGGGGGGAAGGGCCCCCACGCAGAGGATCTCGTCATCGTCCATCTCGACGCTCAACGGGCCCTCGAACCATCCGGTCGGCACCCGGGCGCCGAGGAAGGAGCTCACTTCGTCCTGGGTCATATTACAACATTACATGGTTTCAGAATCGATCGCACCAGCCGTCGGACTCCCGGCCGATTGCCGTCAAGGTGGGCTCGTCGTTCCGGCGCCGTCTCGGCGGGGGCCGCCGGCCGCCGGGCCTGGTCAGGGGGTTCCTCTCGACCCGCCATGGGATGCCGGTCGCCGGGCCCGGACGGGGCCGGCGGGGCGGCCGAGGAGGGCGATGGCCCCGCCCGGGCCCGGGTCCTCCAGCTTCCTGGTGATGACCTTCCCCCTCGTACCACCTGGGCTCGAACCATCTTGCGCATACGTTCACAAGCAGGTTCTTCTTGCGTTTCCCCCTCGGATAGTGAAAGATGACATATCTGTAGTTACATCCGTGCTATGCGAATCGATCGAATGGTCGCATGGACCAGTGGGAGGGAGACCCGTCAATGGACATGGTGTCATTGATGCACGAGCCCCAACAGCGCAGCTGGCAGACCAGGGCCAACTGCATGGGCGTCGACCCCGACCTGTTCTTCCCCGAGCGGGGGGCGTCGACCCGCGAGGCCAAAGAGGTGTGCCGGGGATGCGTGGTCCGTGAGGACTGCCTCGAGTACGCCTTGGCCAACGGCGAGAAGTTCGGCATCTGGGGCGGGTTGTCCGAGCGCGAGCGCCGCCGCCTCCGCCGCCAGCGGGCCATGCAGCGCCGCGCCGCCATGAGCGCTTCCTGAAGCTCTGCTCTCGGCCGCCCGAGATGGGGCGGTCCGCTACCCCCGGTCGCCGGTGAGCTGGTAGCCCTTGGCCGCCAGCCGGCTCTCGATGGTGCGGTCTTCGCCGAGGTCGAGCTCGGCCCAGCGGTGTCGGGGGGCAGCCTGGAGGACGCGCTCGGGCACCAGCCCCACCAGCTCGGCCCGCTGCAGGGCGCAGCCGGCCGCCGCGGCCCGGCCCGCCACGGTGTCATGGAGGCCGGCCAGGGAAGGGGCGCCGGGCCCGATGACGTTGAGGCTCACTTGGGCTCCGCCGGGCAGGGGCAAACCGAGGGCGCGCAGCCCCGGGCCCCGCAGCTCGGCGGCCAAGGCCCTGGCCACGGGCAGCACCCCGGGCCCCGAGTCGTCGGCCGGTGGCCCACAGTCGGTCAGCCAGAGGTTGTAGGCCACGAGCACCGGCCGGGCACCCACGGCACAGGCACCGGCGGTGGGGTGGGGCCGGTTCGGGCCGGCGTCCGGCCGGAGCGAGGCGAAGGCCGCCCGGCGCACCTCGGGGAGGGAGCGCTCCGGCCCGTAGAGGAAGCAGGGCAGTCCGAGGTCGGCTCCGGCCCAGTGGGCGAACCGGTCACGGGTCGCCACCACGGCGGCCGGCGGGTCGGCCCAGCCGGCGCCCGGGTCAACGAAAGGGACGACGTCGGCCGCCCCGAACCTCGGATGGACACCCTCATGGTGGCCCAGGTCGATGCGCGCCACGGCCACGCCGACCACGCGCCGGGCCGCCTCTTCGACATCCGGGAGGGGACCGCCCAGGGTCAGCACACTCCGGTTGTGCACGACGTCGCTGTGCCGGTCGAGCAGGATGTCGGCTGCCGCGGCAACGGCCTCATCGACGACCGGGGCCCGCCGCCCTTCACTGATGTTGACGACGCACTCGGCCAGCATGCCGGTCGCCGCCCGACGGCCAGTGAGGCTCAGGCCTCGGGGCCGGCCGGGTTCACCGCTCAGACGCTGACGACGTGACCGATCCGGCGGCGGCGCAGGATCCGGCGACGCTCACGTTCCGACTTGCCGCCCCACACGCCGTGGTCGACCCGCTCGTCGAGCGCGTACTGCAGGCAAACGTCGGCCACTGGGCACTCGGCACAGATCCGCTGGGCGGCTTGCACGCCGACGCCGTCACTCGGGAAGAAGATCGAGGGGGAAAGGTCGTTGCATTTCCCCTTGCTCATCCATTCCGTGTCCATCGTGCCTCCATCGATCTCCGAGGCTGCGGGGGGTTTCGGGTTTGGTGGAGAACCCCCATGGCCGCCGCCTGCCGTTGCCCTATTAGTCTCGCATTCGGAACTGTTCCTCGGTGCGGAATGAGCCGGTATTGATGGAATCCTCACAATATTCTTATGAGGCACCAGGGCCTTCTTATGAAGGACCGGACCAGGGGCACGCCTCGGAGGAGACGCCCGAGACTTCCGGGTCACCGGCCGAGGAGACCGGCCCGCCCCCGCAGAGCGTCCCGGCCGTACTGCCGGTGGTCGGCCCCGCCCACGAGGCTCTGGTTGCGCCGCCACCGCCACCCGTCCCACCCGGGTACCCCGTGTACCCCGGGGGATACGGACCACCCGGCTATCCGCCCGCCTACGCCTACCCCTACCAGATGGCGCCACCGCCCCGGGTGGTCCGACACACCCTGCAGCGCCGGACATGGCTGTGGCTCGTCGTGGTCACCGCACTGGTGTCCGCACTGGTCGGCGGGTTGGTCGGTGCCGTGGTCGGCGCCGGCAGCCAACAGACCATCGTGACCCAGTTCGCGCCCAACCGGAGCGTGCTCGCCCATCCCCAGGACGTCCAGGAGGTACTGGCCAAGGTGGAGCCGGCCGTCGTCTCCATCGACAGCGCGTCCGGGTCGGGGGGATCGGCCGGCGGCGATTTCGTGCAGGCGGCCGGGAGCGGGATGATCATCACGCCCGACGGTGAGGTGTTGACCAACAACCATGTCGTCGCCGGAGCGTCGGCGGTGACGGTCACGCTGTTCGGCCAGACCAAAGCGCTGTCGGCCCATGTGCTCGGCACCGACGCCACCGACGACCTGGCCCTGATCCAGGTCGACCACGTCTCCGGCCTGCCGACGGTCACCCTCGGCGACTCGTCGCAGACCAGGGTGGGCGATTCCGTCTTGGCCATCGGCAACGCCCTGGCCCTGGCCGGGGGACCGACGGTGACCGAGGGCATCGTGTCGGCCGAGAACCGCTCCCTCTCGGCCCAGAACGACACCGGTCAGACCGAGAACCTGGCCGGCCTGTTGCAGACCGACGCCGCCATCAACCCGGGCAACTCGGGCGGGCCCCTGGTCAACGCCCAAGCCCAGGTCATCGGCATGAACACGGCCGTGGCCTCGAGCAGCACCGGCAACGCCCCCACCGAGAACATCGGGTTCGCCATCACCGTGGACTCGGTCAAGCCGCGCCTGGCCCAGCTCCGCCAAGGCGGCAGTGGCGGAACCGGCAGTCCGACCCCGGCGGTCGTGCCGTCGTCCAACTCCGCCTATATCGGGGTCACCGTGGGACCGGTCACCCCCGCCGTGCAGCAGCAGGACAATCTCACCCCCTCTTCGGGAGCGCTCGTCCTGTCCATTCAGCCGGGGAGCCCGGCCGCGTCGGCCGGGCTCCAAGTGGACGACGTCATCGTCTCGCTCGACTCCACCACCATCCAGAGCCCTTCCGACCTGACCGCGGCCATCCACCCCCACAAGCCGGGCGACCGTGTGACGCTCAGCATCTACCGCGGGAGCAACCAGATGAGCGTGCCGGTGACGCTCGAGGCCCGTCCGACCGGCGGGTAGGCTTCGCCGGCCACGAACCGAAGAGGACCAATGACCATGACCCCAGTCCCTGACGAACCGACCTTCACCGACGAGGACGGGGAGCCGCTCCCCCCATTGGGGCATGCCCGGGTCGTCTACCTCGGGCCGGTGGCACCGCACTGGGAGGTCCGGTCCGACTACGGGGACCCGGCCCTCATCGATGAGTTCCGCCGCCGCACCATGGCCCGCCTCGTGCTGTTGCCTCCGCACGATCCCCAGTACCGGCGCAATCGGGAGCGCGTCATCCGGGACGCCGAGCGCGAGCGCATCACCTTGGAATGGGACCTCGGGGTGCCCGAGGAGGAGTCGGTGGCGGCCCCGCCCACCGCGGCACCCGGCCCGGGCGGGACCGAGGAGGGCGCGGTCTCGGCACCCTGAGCCGTGGTTCGCTCAGCCGGGTTCGGCCGGCGGTTCGGGCTGGTCGAGCTCGGGCAAGCTGATGCGCTCGAGCCACAAGCCGGGTGCGTCCACCTCGGCCGGAGTCGGGAGGTTGCCGCCCGACGACCACAGCCGGGCCAGGCCCTCCTCGCCGGCTCGCTCGACCACCCCGGTGACGAAGGACCGGCCCCGGTCGACCTCGGACTGGTCGAGGTCCAACCCGAACAGGGCGCCGGCCGCCTCCTCGCCCTTGCCCCGCTCGATCCGTCGGCGGTAGAAGGCTTCGACCAGCTGTCGGTGGGATCCGACCAGCTTCTGCCCGACCAGCTCGGCGATGTGGTCGGCATAGGCGTCGACCACGATGGCCACCGCCGTCAAGCGTTCCGACGAACGGCGCGACTCGGGCGTCAGCAGCTCGCCGAGGAGCGACTCCGGGTCGCCCAGCATGCCCTGCAACGATTCGAGGTCCATGCCCGTGCCCGGCATGGCATCGGGGTTGCTGAGGGCGCCGAGACGCCCGGTCAGGTCCTGCTGGGCCGCGGCGTTGGAGGCCGCCACGTCGGCCAGGAGCTCCTCGATCCGGGCCCGGATGGCCGGCCGGGCGAGCACGGAGTGGGAGGCCAGTTCACGGGCGCACACCCAGAGGAGCCCCTCCTCCTCGGGCAGGCTCCAGTCCTTGGCGAAAGCGGTGATGTTGCCGGGGACGAGCACCAGCTCGTCCGAGGGTGCCCAGGGGATGGCCAGGGGATACTGCCCGAAGGCGCGTTGGGACAGGTGGCCGACGACGGAGCCGACCTGCAGGCCGAAGAACATGGGACCGATGGCGGCGGCCCACTGGCCGAGCAGGCCCCCGAGCCCGTCCATCGGGTCCTCGTCGTCGAGCGGGTCGACATCCTGGGTGGTGGGAGGCGGGGGGACCGGTCCGGCCGGGGGTGCCATGGCCGTCAGGATCGGCCGCCACGAATCGAGCGCCCGTGCCGTCCAGTCGCCCCGGCCCACCGGCACGCAGGTCAGCCGGCGCCCGTCGGATGACACCGGCATGCCGGTGGCCTCGGTGACATTGAGCTCGGCGACGCGGGCCAGCTGCTCGAGCTGGATCCGTTGGATGGGCTCGACGTTGGGCTCCGGTGTCCCGCCGGTGGCCACATTGATGCCGAAGGACCGGGTCATCTCCCACTGGTCCGGAGCGTTGGTCCCCAGCATGTTCATGAGGTCGCCCAGGAGGGACTGAAACGGATTTCCGGCGTTCCCCGGCTCGGGCGGTGCCATCACCCCATGCTACGGCGGGGCGTCACCTCACGACGCGTCGGAGCTCCCGGCGGCGAGGACCACCGGCAGCGTGATGGTCGTCCCGTCTCGCACCACGCTCAGACGGACCGTGGTATCCGGGGGATCGGGGTACAGGCGGGCGGCGAGCTCCGATTTGGAGTGGACCGGGCTCCCGTCGATGCCGATGACGACGTCGCCCGCCTCCAGTCCGGCCTCGGCGGCCGGGCTGTTCTGATCCACCGAGTCGAGCCGCGCCCCGTCGAGGGGCGTTCCGGCCGACGTCGTGGCCGTCTGCACCGTCACGGGGTTGGCGGTGTCGACGTCGCTGGTCTCGACCCCCAGCCAACCGTGGTCCACCTCGCCGGACGTGACCAACTGCTGGGCCACACCGAGGACCACCTCGGCGGGGAGGAACACGGCCGCCGTCGATCCGCCGCTCGGCCCGGTCCATTCCAGCATCCCGGCCACGTGACCGGCCGTATCGAGCAAAGGGCAACCGAGGTCGTCACCGGCCAATGGCGCGTCGACAACCGACGCCGACAGCTGACGAGTGGCCTCGTCCGAGCCGGCGGCGCGGCCGGCGGAGGCCACGGTTCCGGCGTAGACCTTGGGCGACGGCGGTGTGCCGGTGCTCGGTCGGGTGCGGAGCGCCATGGCGACGCCGACCGAGTCGATGGGGGGATCGGCGACGGTGAAGTTGGCGGCCGGAAGGTCGTCGGCGATGCGGAGGACGGCCAGACCCGAAGGCGAGTCGATCCCGACGATGTCGGCCGATTGGCGGGCTCCGTTCGTCTCGATGACGGTGACGGCCCTCGCTCCGGACACGAGCTGGGACGCGGTCACGATGATGCCGCCGGACTCGGCCACGATGCCCGTCCCGGCTTGCCTGCCGGTGGCCATCGCCGCGCTCACGGCCACCACCGACGGCTTGGCTGCCGACACCATGCCGGCGATGGCGGCGGCCTCGGGCATCCCGCTCATCCCGGCCTCGGTGGTGGGCACGCCGAGCAGGGAGGCCACCCGGGCCGGGCCGCCCGTGTCCGCCTGGTCGGACGAGCCGACCGTGATGATGACGAGACCCGTGGCCACCAGGGCCAGGACCACGCAGGCGGTGGCCCCCCCGACGAGCCACGCACCGGACCGGAGGCGAACGGGCGGTGCACCGAGGACCGCCGGCCCGGCCGCCGCGCCGGCGCTCGTGCCCGGCTGGGCTCGGGACTCCGACGGATGGCGCCACAGCCGGTCATCGGGCGAGATCCAGCCGCGCTGGCCCTCCCCGTCGGCGTCGTCCCACCACTCGTCACCAGGGTCATCCGGGCCGCCTCGGTCCTCCTCGTTCACGGTCATGGAGGTTACCGACGCGCTCGCCCGATGGGAGGTCGCCACGTCCGGAGGCCGGCGGGAGGTCGATCCCACCGGCTCGAAACCGGCCCCTTGACACCGTGGCCCTACGATGACGGGCGTGGCTCGGGACCTCGCGATCGACCTCGGGACGGCCAACACCCTCGTCTACGCCAAGGGCAAGGGGATCGTGTTGAACCAGCCGACGGTCATCGCCCTCAACACCAGGACCCACGAGGTGCTGGCGGTCGGCAACGAGGCCTGGAAGATGATCGGCCGGACACCGGGCTACATCGTGGCGGTCCGCCCCTTGCGGATGGGGGCCATCACCGACTTCGACATCACCGAGCGGATGATCCGCCTCCTGCTCCGGCGGGCGGGCATCTCCAAGCTCAACCGTCCCCGCGTGTTGATCTGCGTTCCTTCGGCCATCACCTCGGTCGAGCGCCGGGCCGTGAAAGAGGCGGCGCGCCGGGCCGGGGCCTCGGCGGCCCACCTCATCGAGCAGCCCATGGCGGCGGCCATCGGCGCCGGGTTGGACATCAACGAGCCGGTCGGCAACATGGTGGTGGATGTCGGTGGCGGCACCACCGAGACGGCGGTGATCTCCCTCGGCGGCGTGGTCACCTCCCATGCCATCCGGTGCGGCGGTTTCGACATGGATGCCGCCATCCAGCACTACGTGCGCCACGAACACGGCATCGCCATCGGCGAGCGGACCGGGGAGGAGCTGAAGATGGCCATCGGCTCCGCCCTGCCCTACGCCGACGAGCTGAAGGCGGAGGTCAGGGGCCGCGAGGTGACGACAGGGCTGCCGAAGACGGTCATCCTCTCGCCGGAGGAGATCCGCTATGCGTTGCGGGACCAGGTCGAGCAGATCGTGGCGACGGTCGTCGAGTGTCTCGGCGAGTCCCCCCCGGAGCTGGCCCAGGACATCATCTTCGAGGGCATCCACCTGGTGGGTGGGGGAGCGATGCTGCGGGGCCTGGCCAACAAGCTCGCCGACGAGACCGAGGTGCCGGTCCATCTGGTGGCCACCCCGCTCGAATGCGTGGTCGTCGGCGCTGGTCTCTGCCTCGACTCGTTCGACAGCCTGCGCCCCATCTTCGCCGCCGCCGAGAGCTGAGCCCGGGTCCGCCTCCGCCGCCGCGGGGCCGGCGCGCCTACTCGATCGCCAGGAGGTCTTCGGCCACCTGGCGCACCTGCCAGTCGCGGTCCTCGAGGCACCGGCGCAGGGCGGTCTCGACTTCAGGGCCCTCGAAGGCGGCCAGGGCCACCGCGGCGCGCCGCCGGATGGCCGGCTTGTCCTCCAGCGCGCCCACCACGGCGGGCAGCCCGGCCGGGTCGCCGATGGCCCCGAGCGCCGCCACCGCCGCTTCCCGGCACATCGGGTCGTGGTGGCCGCCGGTCGACGAGGCCAGCGCGCTGAGCGCCGGGACGTAGGCGGGTCGGGCCTGTTCGCCCGCCGCCCAGGCGGCCATCTCCACCACCCCGGGGTCGGCATCCTCCAATGCTGCGCCGAGGTCGATCCCGACGTGACCGGCGGCCAGCTCGCAGCCACGGCGGCGCACCGCCGCGGCCGGGTCGACCAGAGCGCTCCGCAGGTCCCCGTCGGTCAGGGCGCCGAGCCGGGCCAGGGCGCCGAGCGCCGTGCTCCGGACGGCCGGAGCGCCATCGGCCAGCCCGAGGCGGGCCGAGGACTCGTCGCCGTGGTGCCCGGCCAGTGCCACCTGGCGCCGCCGCTCGGTGACGGCCGGGTCGGGAGGTTCCGTGGCAGGCTGCATCGGCGAGCCCGGTTCCCCGGCCGCCGACACACCGGGTGACCCGGGAGCAGCCACCGCACCACTATGACTGAAGACCACGACCCCGTGCGGACGCCGGCCCCTGCGTCCGCCCCCGACGGGCTCCCGGTCGGCATGGACGCGCCACCGGGGCCGGCCGCCGTTGCACCGGCCGGCCCGGCGACGACCCCACCCACCGTCGCCTCGAGGCGACGGCGTCGCCGGCTGTGGCCCTGGATCCTGCTCATCCTGGTCGTGGTGGTGGTGGCCACCGCATCCCGTTGGAACCTCAACTACTACGCCCTCCAGCCGGGGTCGGCCCAGTCGGTCCAGCAGTTCATCAAGGTCCCACCGGACCGGAACCACCCGGTGACCCATCCGGTGCTGCTGACCGATGTCGAGATCGGCCGGGTCACCGCGCTCTCCTACCTGTTCTACCGGCTCCAGGGGGACACATCCCTCGAGCCGCTGGAGGACGTCACCGGTGGGACACCGCCCTCGCAGCTCGACGCCCAAGGGAACCTCGAGATGTCCCAGGCCGAGGCGGCGGCCAAGACGGCCGCCCTCCGGCGGCTGGGCTACACGGTCGACGCCACTGCGTCGGGTGCCGTGATCTTCGGGACCTATCCCGGCACGCCGGCCTACGGCGCCCTCAATGTGGGTGACGTCGTCACCGCCGTCGACGGCACGGCCACGCCGACGGCACTTGCCCTCACCACCACCCTGCACCATTTCCATTCGGGTCAGGCGATCACGCTCACCGTGCGCCGGGGCGGCTCGGCGCCCCCCGCGCCGGTGCCGTTGACATTGAAGAGCACCACGGTCGATGTCGGGGGCGGGCAGATGGCCACCCTCGACCTCGGCATCCAGCCCGAGGACCAGGTCGACTACACCTACCCGTTCCCGGTGAGCATCGATGTGACCAACATCGGCGGGCCGTCCGCCGGGCTGGCCATGACCCTCGGGGTCATCGATGCCCTGACCGGCGACTCGGTGACCGGCAACCACACGGTGGCGGTCACCGGGACCATCGACAGCCAGGGCAACGTGGGGCCGGTTGGCGGGGTGCCCCAGAAGACGGTGGCGGTCGAGAACGCCGGAGCGACGATCTTCCTCGTGCCACCCCAGGAGTTCAAGGACGCCATGTCCAAGGACCGACCGGGCCTCCACATCTACGCCGTATCCACCCTGGATCAGGCGCTGGCCGTGCTGGCCGCGCACGGCGGGTCGGTCCCGGCGGCCCACTCGACGTCGCCGGCGGCCGGTGTGACGGGATGACCGGTTCCGAGGACCGACAGTCGTAGGCTTTCGCCCATGCCAGAGGAACGACGGGTCAGCATCTCCTCCTCCCACCTGGCTCCAGACGAGGTGGCGCGGCACTCGTTCGGCTCGGTGCGCCGGGGGTACGACACCTCCGAGGTCCGTGCCTACCTCGAGTCGATCGCCGTGGGCCTCCAGGGCCTCGCCGAGCGCGAGGACCAGCTCCTCCGCGAGGTGGCCGAGGCCGAGTACCGAGCGGCCCACCCCGTGCTCGACGATGCCACCTTGTCGGCGGCGGTGGGCAGCGAGACGGCCAGGGTGCTCCACAGCGCGCACGAGGCCGCCGCCGAAATGGTGGCCAAGTCCGAGGCGGAGTCCAACCGCTTGCTGACCGAGGCGCACGAGGAGATCGAGCACACCCGCGCCCAGACCGAGAGCCGCCTGGCCCAGCTGGCCGTCGAGTCCGAGGACGCGGCCAACGAGCTCCGTGAGCGAGCCCTGCTGCAGGCCAACGCGCATCTCGAGGCGGCCCGGCTCGAGGCCGAGGAGATGTTGTTGCAGGCCCGCGAGCAGTGCCGGGCCATGGTGGACGAGGCGCAGGGGCTGCGGACCCGGGTGTTGGCCGACCTGTCGAAGCGCCGCAAGGTGCTCCATGCGCAGATCGAGCAGCTCCGGGCGGGCCGCGAGCGACTCGCCGAGACGGTCAAGGACGTGCGTCGCTCGGTCGACATCATCGCCGACGACCTGTTCGCGGCAGAGGACAATGCCCGCCTGGCCGCCGAGGCGGCAGGACGCGAGGCGCTGGAGCGGCCCGACGACGGTCCGCCCGAGGAATTGGCGGCGCTCCTGCTGGCCGAGGAGGAGTCCGCCGTCCCGGCCCCGGAGGTGCCCGCCGGCCCGGGGATCGGGGTCGTCAGCGCGGTCGAGGTCGTGGAGGTCACCACCGACGTCACCACCGACGTCACCACCGACGTCATCACCGAGGACAAGGTCACCGAGGAGGTCGAGGTGGTCGAAGTCCTCGAAGTGGTGGCGGCCGCGACCCCAACGGCGGACCCGGCCGGCGAGTTCGGCGCCGGCGCCAACGGCTCGTCGCCGGTCCAGGCCCTCTTCGCCAAGATCCGGGCGGCCCGGGAGGAGGAGCCGGTCGAGGAGGCGGGCGCCGAGCCTGATGCGGCCGCGCCGGCCCGGCCCGAGCCGGGCGAGAAGGAGCCCGTCTCGGCCGGCCCGGCCCCCGAACCGGATGCCGGAGCGGCCGGCCCGGCCGGCGGTGCCGCCCAGGCCGACACCGGGGAGGGCCCCGTCGCCGGGGAACCGGGGGAACCCGGTGACGCCGCCACCGAAGGCCCCCCGGATGAGCGCAACCCCCTGGCCATCCGGCGCGACGAGCTCATCACCCCCATCGTCAAGTCCCTGTCTCGTCGCCTCAAGCGCACCCTCCAGGACGACCAGAACGAGCTCCTCGACGCCCTGCGCTCGAAGGGGTCGCGGTGGTCGGCGGACCTGCTCCCGGACCTCACCGAACAGACCGACGCCTATGCCACTGCGGCCCTGCCCATCCTCGAGGAGGCCGCCGAGGCCGGCGTGACCTTCGCCGGGACGAAGAAACCGCCGAAGCTTGCCCTCGACGAGCTGATCGGGATCGCCCACGGCTTGGCGGAGGCGATCATCGGCCCGTTGCGGCGTCGCCTCACCGATGACGACGGGCTCGCCGAGGCAGACGAAGCGGTCGTGGCCGAGCACGTCGGATCGGCCTTCCGGGAGTGGAAGGGTGAGCGCATCGAGCGACTGGCCGGCGACCACGTGGTGGCGGCCTTTTCGGCGGGGACCATCGCGGCGACCAAGGGCAAGAAGACGGTGGCACTCGAATGGGTGTCGGACCCCGGCACGGGAGACGTGCCGTGCCCTGATTGCGAGGACAACGGCCTGAACGGATCATTGCAACCGGACGAGGAGTTCCCGACCGGCCACCGGCATCCCCCCGCCCATCCTGGCTGTCGATGCCTGTTGGCCGTCGCCGCCACCTAGGCTGCTCCCGTGCGCCAGCCGACTGACATGCCTCCGGCACCGCGCCATGGCTCGCGGCGCCGACGGCGGGGCATCATCATCGGGCTGATCATCCTGATCATCGTGTTCGCCTCGCTGCGGACATTTGCCGTCTTCTATACCGATGCGTTGTGGTTCTCGTCGGTCTCGTTGCACAACGTCTGGGTCAAGCTGCTCGAGATCAAGCTCGGGCTGCTCGTGGTCTTCGCCGCCATCTTCGCCGTGATGTTGCTGGCCAGCCTGCTCGTTGCCGAGCGGCTGGCGCCGAGGGGCCCCTCACTCGATGCCGAGGACGAGTTCGTGAAGCGGTACCAGGAGATCATCGGGCCCTACGCCCGCTGGCTGCGGGTGGCCGTGGTGACCGTCCTGTCCCTGATCGTCGGGTCCCAGGCCGTCGGGCAGTGGCAGAACTGGATCCTGTTCAACAACAGCACACCGTTTCCGTCGTCGGATCCGCAGTTCCACCGCAACATCGCCTATTTCGTCTTCACCCTGCCCTTCGAGCAGTTCCTGGTCCACTGGACCCTGGTGGCCCTGTTCGTGGTGTTGCTCGTCACCGTGCTCAGCCACTACCTCAACGGCGGCATCCGGGTACAGGGGGCCCGGCCGAGGGTGCGCCCGGCGGTCAAGGCTCACATCTCGGTCATCCTCGGACTGCTGGCCCTGGTCAAGGCAGTCGGGTACTGGCTGGCCCGGTTCAATCTCGACCTCTCCAGCAACGGGTACTCCCAGGGCGCCGGCTACACCGACGTGCACGCCCGGCTCCCCGCCCTCGAGCTCCTCATCCTGGTCTCGCTGGCCGCCGCCGTGCTGCTCATCTACAACATCCGTCGCCAGGGTTGGGCGCTCCCCATCCTCGGCGTCGGGCTCTGGTTCCTCGTGGCCCTGACGGCCGGCACCATCTACCCGGCGGCGGTCCAGGCCCTCAAAGTGAACCCGGCCCAGAACACGCTGGAGCGGCCCTACATCCAGCGCAACATCGATGCCACCCGGGCGGCGATGGACCTCAACAAGGTGGCCACGGTGCCGTACCCCGCCTCCACGTCGTTGACCGCGGCACAACTCACCGCCAACAGCGACACCCTGGCCAACGCCCGGCTGTGGGACCCCTCCCAGACCAAGCCCACCTACGACAAGCTGCAGGACCTCCGCTCCTACTACCAGTTCAACGCCCTCTCGATCGACCGGTACCAGGTGGGCGGCGTGGAGACCCCGGCAGTGGTGGGCGTGCGGGAGATCAACGACGCCGACCTCCCGTCCACGTCGTGGGTCAACACCACCCTCCAGTACACCCACGGCTACGGCATGATCGTGTCGCCGGCCAACACGGCCACGACAAACGGCTCCACCGGGGGGAACGACCCGACGTTCGCCGTGGGCGGCGTCCCGCCGGTCTCGAGCAGCGGACTGCCGACCGTGACCCAGCCCTCGATCTACTTCGGACTCAACAACAGCGGCTACGTGGTGGCCAACACCAAGCAACCCGAGATCGACTTCCAGCTGAGCAGCGGCTCCAACGTCGAGACCCACTACTCGGGCACCGGGGGCGTGAAGTTGTCGAACTTCTTCGACCGCGCCATGTTCGCCCTGCGGTTCAGCGATCTCAACCTGATCATCTCCAACCAGATCACCGACCAGTCGCGCATCATGTTCGACCGCGGCGTGCAGGCCCGGGTGTCCAAGGCCGCGCCCTTCCTCAGCCTCGACGCCGACCCGTACCCCGTGCTCATCGGCGGTCACATCGACTGGGTGCAGGACGCCTACACCACCACCGACAACTACCCCTACTCCCAGAACGCCGACACCGGGGCCCTGCCCAGCACGAGCGGGCTCAACCAGAGCCTCAACTATGTCCGCAACTCGGTGAAGGTGGTCATCGACGCCTACACCGGCAAGATGACCTTCTACGTGATGACCCCTCACGATCCGATCATCGAGACCTACGAGAAGGCCTTCCCCGGCATGTTCACACCGGCGAGCAAGATGAGCTCCGAGCTGCGCGCGCACCTGCGGTACCCCGAGGACATCTTCGCCCTGCAGGCCACCATGTTCGGGCGCTATCACATCGTCCGGGCCCAGAGCTTCTACAGCGCGGCCGACGCATGGACGCTGTCACCGTCGCCCGGGTCCGGCTCGCCCTCGCAGGCTCTGCCGACCACGCTGACCACCAACGCCCAGGGCCAGGTGGTGTCGACCGGCCAGGTGCAGCGGATGGCGCCCATCTACCAGGTGATGCGCTACCCGGGACAGCTCCAGCAGTCGTTCACGCTGCTCGACGCATTCGTCCCGGTGTCGTCCCAGAGCCAGATCCAGACCTTGTCGGGATTCATGATGGGCCAGTCCGACCCGGGCCACTACGGGCAGCTCGAGATGTTCGTGACGCCGCGCGACAACCCGCCCAACGGCCCCTCGATCGTGGCCGCTCAGATCGACGCCACCCCGAAGGTGTCAAGTCAGATCACACTGTTGAACTCCAACGGGTCCTCCGCACTGCTCGGGAACGTCCTGATGATCCCGGTGGCCGACTCGCTGCTCTACATCCAGCCGCTCTACGTGCAGTCGTCCCGGAACGCATTTCCCGAGCTGCAACAAGTCATCGCCGTCTACGGCAAGCAGGTCGCCATCGACAGCACGCTGCAACAGGCCCTGGTCGACGTGTTCAATGCTCCCGTGTCGACGACGCCGGGAGGCACCGGCTCGTCCGGGGCGATCTCTCCCCAGGTGCGATCGTTGTTGAACGACGCCCAGACCCAGTACCAACGCTCCCTCGCCGACCTCAAGGCGGGAAACCTGGGTGCCTACCAGACGGACACCAACAACCTGGCGAGCGATCTGGAGCAGATCCAGCAGCTGACCGGTGGCACGGTGGCGCCGACCACCACCACGACCACCACGACCACTTCGCCGAGCGGAGGGTAGCTCCAGCCCGGCGAGTTGATGAGGTCGATCTCGCCCCGTTGGAGCGGGTCACACGGACGACAACGGCGAGTCGGCAGGCCGGGTCCGGAGGCACTCCCTGGCGTGGTCGGCAGACCTCCGAGGTGGACAGCCGTCGATGTGGTGGTAGTTTGGTCGCCCACGCCGCGGGGTGGAGCAGTCTGGTAGCTCGTCGGGCTCATAACCCGAAGGTCGGAGGTTCAAATCCTCCCCCCGCCACTACTACTACGACTACGGGCTCTCGACACAACGGTCGGAGCCAAGACGACAAAACGGCTCTTCGGATTCTGGCGGGGAGCTAACGGTTCTCACCGGACGACGATCGAGCCCAACACGCGCCAATTCGGCCTGCCGGCATAGAGCAGGGCTCGGATCCGGTAGTTCTCGAAATTGCGGAACCCGAAGGCGATGCGCTTGATGCGTTTGATCAGGTTGTTGAGCGCCTCGGTGGGCCCATTGCTCACCCGGGCCAGGTGGTAGTTGCAGATCTTGTCGAACCAGGCTCGGAGCGTGCATCCTAGCTTTTGGATCTCCGGCGGCATGGCCCGCCTGAGGCAGTGGCCCTTCAGCTCTTCGAGCAGCTGGCGGGCCTCGTCGGGGTCGCGTGTGCGATAGAAGTCGCGCAGCCGCTCCTTGATGCGATAGGCGATGGCCACCTCGGCGCCGGGATCGCCGAGGGCCAGGAGTGACATCGTGATCGTTGGTGATGGATGCACCGACAACACAGAACTTGAACTGCGAAAGATCGGGGACGCTCGGATCAGGTTTGTAAATCTCCCGCATCAGGGTGTCTACCCAGATGCGCCGGTGCAGCGGCGCATGGTGGCCGGTGCACCGGCGATGAATCTGGCGGCAAGGCTTTCCAGAGGGACATGGATTGCTCCGTTAGGCGATGACGACGAGTTCACGCCCGATCACATCGAGACGCTCATTCACAAGGGACAATCGGGAGGATTTGAACTCGTCTATGGAAATCTCCGACGTGTTCGCAACAACGAGATCAGCGTCCTGTCACGTTACCCTCCAGAGTTCGGCCATTTCGGCTTTCAGGCGGCCGTCTATCTAAGCTCGCTTCGATTCTTTGAGTACGACCCTCGTGCTTGGGTGCTTGATGAGGTCGCGGACTGGACGATTTGTCGACGCATGCTTGAGGCTGGAGTCCGGATCGGCTGGGTTGACCAAATCGTGACGACCTTTTACCCCAATCCGCCGAGCTAGGGCTGCCGATGCTCGGCTCCCGCGTGCGGAGGACCGATCAGCCGGCGTACGCGAGGAACCGGTCTGCAGCCGCTTGGTCTTCGAAGAAGACTTTGATGACGGACAAAAGATCGTCCGGGTCGAACTCGAGGAGATAGAGGTGATGTCCCCGGTAGATACGGCCATTGGTTTGCGCCTGGGCGTACTGGAGCACCGCGATGTGTGATCCACCGATTATCCAATCTATCCACTTCAACACTTCAAATGTGCCTCGAGAGAAGTCGATCAGCTCGACGATGTGACGGCGTACCTCGTCGGGTCCGCGGAACTCTCCGGAAAGCCGATTATGTCCCGGTACCGAGTACAGGACGTGGGGCGACAAAAGCTGTACCGCGTCCTCGACGTGGTCTCTCGAAAAGCCCAGAAAGAAGCGCCTCGCGTTCACCAGGCGCTGAGGCTCTGGTGTACTCACCATTGAATTGATCCTAGATGACCCCATGTCCTTCGAGCCGGCCGAATCGAGATGAGCGAAGCGCGAGCACCTCTGTTGGCGGGCCGCCTGGATCTCAGCGGTGGTTCGCGGCCTGTGACGCAGTCAGGCCTCGGGCGGCGTTCACGATCCCGACATGGGTGAAAGCTTGAGGAAAGTTCCCGAGCAAACGGCGGCGGCCCGGGTCATACTCCTCGGAGATGAGCCCGACGTCGTTTACCAGGGCGACAACCCGTCGGAAGGTGGCTGTGGCCTCGTCAAGCCGGCCCATTAGCCGGAGGCAGCCGATCAGCCAGAGGGTGCACGGGAGGAATATCCCTCGCGACCCGGTAGCCCGTCCACCCCCGATTGGCTCTCATATCGGAAGACGAACCCGTCCTCGGTGAGGCGCTCTTGGATGGTCTCGACGGTTCGGACCACTCGCTCGTCGTCTGCCGACAGGAACCCGACGAGCGGCATCATCAGCAGGCTGGCATCGAGTTCGCCGGCTCCGTAAAACTGGGTGAACGCCCCGACGTCGGCGTTCCATCCCTTCTCGCAAACTTCGGCATGGATCGCGTCCCGGGTGGCACTCCACTTGTCGGCAGGCCCATCCAGACCGTGCACTTCGACACCGCGAACGGCGCGGTCGAAAGCGACCCAGGTCATGACCTTGGAGTGAGTGAACGGCCGACGAGGACCACGGACCTCCCAGATTCCGTCGTCAGGATCGGACCAGTGGTCGACGAGGAATCCCATGATCGCCACTTGAATCCGCCAGATGACCTCGTGCACGGCAATACCGTGCGAACGAGCCCGGTCGATGGCGTTCATGAGCTCCCCGTAGACGTCGAGTTGGAACTGCCCGGAGGCGGCATTGCCGATCCGCACCGGTGAGGATCCCTCGTATCCGGGGAGCCATTCGACCTCCAGTTCGGTCAGGCGACGCTCACCGGCTGGTCCATACATGATCTGCAGCTGATCGGGATCACCGGCGGCGACGCGTCCCAGCCATGCCAGCCAGCTCTCTGCTTCTTCACGCAAGCCGGATTCGATCAGAGCCTCCAGCGTCAACGCCGCATCACGAACCCAGCAATAGCGGTAGTCCCAATTGCGAACGCCCCCGAGGGTTTCGGGAAGCGATGTCGTCGCCGCGGCGACGATGCCGCCCGTCGGGCCGTAGGTGAGCCCCTTCAAAGTGATGAGCGACCGCAATGCGAGATCGTGCCATTCACCGTGCACCGGTAGAACCTGCGCACACCAATCCCCCCAAAACCTCATCGTCTCGTCGAGCGCCCTTCCGGCATCAAGTACGAAAGGGGGATCCTCGTGAGACTGGTACCAGGCGAGTACGAAGGCCACCTCTTCCCCGGCACGGACCTTGAACTTTCCCTCGTGTCGCATCTCGATGCCCTTGAGCTCGATGGGGGAGTCGAGAACGAGGGCATTCGGTCCGGCAATGGCGACGAGACCGCGGTCCGTCTGCCGAACCCACGGGACGTCGTGCCCATATTCGAAGCGCATGACCAGCTCGGTCCGCATCTGCACCTCGCCTTCAAGACCACGTGCGATCCGGACAACTCTCGGATGATGATGCCGGGGAGGCATGAAGTCGATGACCTGTACGACACCGGTGCGGGTGGCGATCTCCGTCTCGAGCACCATCGATCGATCCCTGTAGCGGCGCACGTTGGAGATGACCGGTTCTTCAGCGATCATCTGCCAGCGACCGTGGTTCTTCTCTCCAATCAGTTTTGCGAAACAACTCCCTGAGTCGAAGCGCGGAAGGCAAAGCCAATCGACGGAGCCATCTCGTCCGATTAGCGCGGCCGTCTCGGTATCGCCGATCATCGCGTAATCCTCGATAGGTTGAGTCACTGTCCGCAATCTCAGGTTGAAGGGTCCAAACCGGGTGCGCCTCGCCGTCTCCTAGGGATTTCGTATCTTGCCATCAATGCCGATGAGGATCGGGTCGTCAACCGAGACGATCGACCGAGGGAGCCGAGGCGGCAGTTCCAGGGAAGTGAGCTGCACATCTCGCCGGTGTGGCAGTCCATTCGCCCAAAAACGATGCCGTCGGTGTTGACCCTCCACAGGCCAGTCGTCATGACGGCACCGGTCGTGATGGGCGGGGATGGGCGACAAGGTTTGTCGCGCTTCTTGCCCCAGCTCAGCCGCTCAATGAAGAAGCCGCTGCCAGTTCGACGGCACCTGACCCGCAGGTCCTGGTGTCGGTTGATCGAGCGGGTGGTGCTCGGGAGCCGCCAGCGCGGGCCCTTCGCAAAACTCGTTCGAGTTGTAGTCCCAGAACCAATCCTCACCCGGCTCGAAGCTCCGAATGACTGAGTGACCCACGGCCTTCGCGTGGGCTGTCGCATGTTGGCTGGGTGACGTATCGCAGCAGCCGATGTGGCCACATTTCGCGCATCGCCTCAAGTGAAGCCACCATCCACCGGCGGCAAGGCACTCGGTGCATCCGGTACCGCTGGGCGGCACGCTGGGCTCAATCTGATCACCCACCATGTCCTCCAGAGTATCGGGAATTCCGCATTCGTGGCGCGGGCGATCTGCCTGCAAGCTGGCAGGCCCATCGCGGTCGACGACGACTTGACGACAGTCGGCGGCGTGAGCCGAGCGGTGTCGCGAACTCATCTGGATTCCCGCGACGACGGACTTCCCGTGACCCACCAAGGGCGGGATTAGGCCGGTCACCCGAGGGCGCCCGACCACGCTGGCGGCGCGTATTCAGGCCTCAGGGGTGACGCCTCAGAGCGTCTGACCATCCAGCCGTCGATTCGAGAGCATCTGGTCCCCAGAGAGTCCCAGGCTCGATGAGGCCGGGTTCGTCGAGAATCCCCAGGCAACCAAAGCCGGGTGGTCGGTCACCAGGGCCTTGGCTGGCGTTTCCGAGATGACTCTCGAGGCCTCGTCGGCTACATGACTAGATTGCATTCACATTCCACGCTCATGGGCGTCGACGATCCGGGATGTGACAGAGATGAACGATCGCGATCGGTCCGGCCGATCTCCGCTAGCCATAGCTGACCCGTCGGACCAGCGGTTTCCTGCGTTCTCGCCGGATGTCCTGGAAGAGATAGCTGAGTTCGGGGAGCACCGGGAGATCGAAGCCGGAGACGTTCTCTACCGTGCCGGTGATGCGCGGTGGGACTTCTACGTACTGGTCGACGGGGAGGTCGAGGTCGTTCGAGACGATGAGTCCGAACAACTGGTGGTCGTCTATGGACCGGGCCAGTTCGTCGGGGAACTCGGTCTGCTCACCGGGCAGCGCACGTACCTGACAGCTCGGGCCACTCGGAACGGGTTGGTACTGGTCATACCGCACGATGAATTCCGTCGCCTGATGGCGACGAAACCGAACATCTCCGACACGATCTTCAGCGCTCTTATCGGCCGGCGGGAGACCCTGCGAACCACATCAGGTGGCGAGGCGGTGCAGATCGTAGGTTCGCGGTTCTCGCCGGAGGCGCTTGCCCTGCGTACGTTCGCTACCCGCAACCGTTTGGCCTACGCCTGGATCGACCTCGAGGAGGAGAACGATGTCGAGGTGTTGTTGGCCAGCAAGGGACTCCGCCCCGGTGACACCCCGGTTGTCATCACTCCGACGGGTGTTCTTCGCCATCCGACGCCAGGGCAGTTTGCCGAACAGATGGGACTTACCTACCGTCCCATTCCCGGCCGAACCTTTGATCTGGTCGTGATCGGTGTGGGGCCCGCGGGCCTCGCCGCCTCGGTTTACGGAGCCTCCGAGGGCCTTGACACCGTTGCGCTTGACGTCGTTGGTCCGGGTGGCCAAGCCGGTTCCAGCTCGCGCATCGAGAACTACGCGGGATTCCCAAATGGGATCTCGGGCGGTGACCTCGCGGCCAGAACGGCCGTCCAGGCCCAGCGACTGGGAGCATGGCTCGTGAGCCCCTGTGAAGCATCCGGCCTGCGTGTCGAGAATGGATTCCACGTGGTGTCGCTCCTCGACCAGAGCGAGGTGCCGACTCGGGCGGTCATCATCGCCACGGGCGCTCGGTATCAGCGGTTGGCTATCTCCAACCTTGAACAGTTCGAAGGTAATGGGGTCTACTACGCCGCCACGGATCTCGAGACTCGATCGTGCGGTGGTTCGGATGTGGTGGTCGTCGGTGGGGGAAACTCGGCGGGGCAGGCCGCCATATACCTGAGCCAAGAAGGTTGCAAGGTTTCGATCGTCATTCGCCGATCGGACCTTTCGGTCAGCATGTCGAAGTACCTCGTCGACCGCATCGCAGCCGATCCGAACGTTGACGTCCTCACTGACACTCAGGTCCGAGCCCTCGAAGGCGACACCCACCTAGAACGTGTGATTCTCGAACACACGCCCTCTGAACAGCGTCATGCCATGGAATGTGTTGCGCTCTTCTGCTTCATCGGTGCAGAACCGGCCACGTCATGGCTCGATGGCAGCGTCGCGCTGGACGAGAAGGGGTTCGTCCTGACCGATCGATCGCTTCCTGCTGAAATCCTTGCTGACTACCGCTTGACCGGTAGGGAGGCGTTGCCATTCGAAACCTCCGCGCCCGGGGTATTTGCCGTCGGCGATGTTCGGCTGGGATCCATGAAGCGGGTTGCTGCGGCGGTTGGAGAGGGGTCGAGCGCGGTCCGTTCGGTCCATGAGTATCTAGCTTCGTCCGGCTGATACTGACTCGTGGCTTAGCCTGTCCGATGGCACGATCGGCACCCACAACGGAAGGATCGCCTCGCGATTGGTCGAGGGGACTCGCGGCGGCCTACCCATCGGTATCTGGTCTTGCCGTGGCCGATACGTGTGACGGCTGGGGTGTGCCGGTAAGGGTCGTCATGGGGTGCACGGGCAGCACGACGGGCGCCTTAGGAGACTGATCGAAGTTGAAGTCCTCGACCAGGTTGCCGAGGATCTTCTCGTTCTCGCGGACATCTGGTCTCGGATCCGGGCGGCCGTCGGATGCGGGGTCAATCCGCTGGCCGCCCAGGAAGTCGTCCTCGATGAACTTGTCGTAGGCGTCAAAGCTCAGCGTCTGGTGGTCGACGTAGCCGCTCCTGGCATAGGGGCTGATGACCATACCGGGTACGCGGAGCCCATAGCCGAGTTGATCGACGGACGGCGGGACGACGTGGTCATAGAAGCCTCCCCAGTCGTCCCAGGCCAGGAAGATCGCCGTCGAGTCCCAGTCCGGGCCGTGCATGACCGCGTTGATGAGGCTGGTCACATAGCTCTGTCCGTAGCTCACCGGGGACGGAGGATGTTCGCTGACCTCATCCGAAGGGACCACCCAGGAGACCGCTGGTAGCGAGCCGTTCTTGGCGGCCGTGTAGAACTTGTCGACCGACTTGATGTTCCCTAGCTGGTTGTCGGCTTTGACCGTGTCGAACCACGGGAGTGGGTTCCAGATTCCCGGGGTGTTGGAGCTCTGCGCGACCGGGGCGCAGGTTTCGGCGGCGTCGTTCTCGCAGTCGGGCTCGGTTCCGCTCACCACGTAATATCCCCAGCTGACCTGATCCTTGTGCATGAGGTAGGTCAGGTCAGTCCAGGCGTAGATGGGCTGGTGGTTCGCGGTGACTCTACCCTTCTTGTTCTTCTTTGGGCCGGCCTCGCCGCCATAGACGGCGGGGCGAGCGGGAGGCTTGGCGGGAGGATTGGCCGCCGTACCGTTCACGCAGCTGGAGGGGTTGTCCTCCTGGGAGCAGTAGGCGGCCCACTCCGACACCAAGAACAGATGGGCGGGAAGACTCCAGGAGGCGTTCGGCTCGAACATGTGGTCCTGGAGCACGAAGTCCTTGGCGTATGTCCAGTAGTTGGGGATGTCACTCTGGGTGTGATATCCCATGACGTCCGGAGTCGCCGAGTTGGTGCAGGCCGGGTCGGTCGGATCCGCGCATCCCTTCTGGCCGGCCTCGGCTTGTCCGATAAAGCCGTCCATCTTCCCTTCGTTGACATCACTTGTGGCGTTCGCGTAGTTGTGAGGCCCACCTCCGTTCACGTCTGCATGGTCGACGAACGGAGCCACACATGTGCCCTTGGCAGGATCGGGCACACAAGCCGTCGGATTCCCGTTATTCATTGCGATGCCGTCAGCCCCCGGAAAGGTGCCAAAGTACGAATCGAATGATCGGTTCTCCTGCATGATCACGATCACGTGCTTGATCTTGTGGATACCGGCAGGGACGACGTAACTGCCGGTTGGCCCACCGCTTACCCGCTCAGCGGTGCCTGCCGACGATCCCCCACCGCAGGAGCTGGCCACCAGCCCTAGGACGAGAAGTGTCGCGAGGGGGCCGAGAACCTTCGACCTGGTTACACTCAGTTGCGCGCTTCGCAGTGATGTCATGAGGTCACACCTTTCGGGGTGGTCGTGGCACCCAGCCTGAAAGAAGCGATTCAGCTCGACGCCTCAAGGCCAAGTGGGACTCGGCCAATATGCTCCGTCTCAACGCGGCCTCTTCCTCGTAGACTGAGAACCACACCAGTCTTTCGCGCGGCGAGCACGAGTCCGCAAAATTATGCGGCCGGACGTCAAGTCGTTGTCATCCGCTCGATGTCACCGAAGGATTGCGATCGACGGCCTGCTCGACGATCTGGGCCATGGCGGCCATGCCAGAGGTGCTGGGGTGCAGCGGGTACCTCCCTGCCGCGACGGCGATTGGATCGACCCACCGGGTGTCATCGTCGGCGCAAGCGTTGTGCGATGCACTTGGCGTGGCCATGTCTACATAGGCATCGTCGGCACGAGCTGCTTCCAGGCCCAACGCGGTGTTGAGGCCCCGTTCGATGTCATTGAGATAGCCGACATCGTGCGTCGAGAACGGAAGCCTCGGCCAACATCCAGACCCCGTGGGCGGGACGATGTCGGGGTAGCCAACGACGTAGACCCGGGCGTGAGGTGCCCGAGCTCTGATCTCCTTGAGAGATGTCGACACGTGGGAAGCCACCTCGTGTATCGCAAGGGCCAGCTGGTCGACCCCGTCGGCGGTGTAGTGCGAGGTGCAGGTCCATCCCGTCCGGGTCCCACCCCAAGGCGTGGCCGATGCGCAGTTGGCGGCAATGCTGGCAAAGCCCAGATCATTCCCACCAATGCCAATCGAGACGAGCGACGTGGATGGTCCGAGCGCGGACAATTGAGCTGGTATCCCCGGTCCTTGGGATCGCATCAGGTCCTCCGTAGTGGCTCCGGCACAGCTCACGTCACGCAGTGCCAACCCGAGGGTCTTTGCGACAAGCGACGGGTAATTGTGCGACGAGCGAAGGCATCCGCTTGGCGCACGAGGCGTGGTTTCGGGCCCGAGCTGGGCCGGGATGCCCGGGCCCGAAGTGAAGGAATCTCCCAATGCCACATACGAGGGCACGGGCTGGGGGCCCGGATGGGATCCGGACGGGTTGGCACCGGCGGGGGAAGCAGACGCATTTACGCCCGCTACGACGAGGGCAGCGCCAACGAGACAGACTCGATGGAATTTCAAACGCCCGTGCGCCCGGTTCAATTTGGTCCTTTTCGGATATGTTCCTCGCGAGCAACGAGCGTCATGGCCGGGCGATGTTAGGTCAGCGGATGCGGAAAGAGACGGCGCCACTGCCGGTCGACGCCCGACGCGGTCATCCGTCGATCGCTGCCCTCCACGCTCCGAGGTCGAGGGCGGGGTATCGCTCTTGTGTCTGGTCGAGGAGCCGCTCGTTCCAGACAGCGTGCCCCGGTGGTGGCCAGCCGAAGAGCGCCAGCTCCCGAGGCGTCGAGCCCTCCACGAAGACGGTCCACTCGATGCTCGTCGAAACGGACTGTTGGGTGCTGTACCCGATCCACCCGACTTCTGCGTTCTTGAAGGCGATAGAGGCAACGAACCGTGCTCCAGTGGCCGAACCAAAGGGGGCGCCCCGATGCCAGCAATCGGACCGGTAGGCCAGGTACGAACCCCGGGGCCCCGGAGCGGGTCGCTCGGCCGCATAGACGCCAGGTTCCATGTTGGGCATGACGACGCCGTAGGGCGAGTCGATGTGGTCGGAGTCGCGTACGGAGACGAGTCGGGTGGGGTTATCGGCGTCAGTGATGTCGGAGAGGTAGAGGAATCCCTCCAGATTCCACCAAGGGGATTCTGAACCAGGAGGGAGCCACGAGTGGTTGCGGTCGATGTGCATTGGCTGCTCGTAATTGGTGACCCCCGCGTATTTCGCACTCGCGCCGGCTTGGTACAGCCGGATGTCGGTGCTCCCGAGAGCGCGCTCGGCGAAGTCGACGATCGACGGGTGCACGCAGAGTCGGTTGAGCGCCGTACCCGGGAACGGGAAAGTGGCTGACCATCGTTGCTGTTCGGGACGGAACCCCGGACCTTCCTCGGGCCACACGAACACCTCCTTGGGTTCGATCAGGTGGCCTTTCCAGTGTTCGGTCACCCCCTCTGGGTCGGCGTGGAGCTCGTCCGCACTCGGAAAGATCTCACGGAGGTCCTCGACCGCGGCATCGATCTCCTCGGTGCCCACCAAGCCCTCGACCAGGATCCAACCGTCCTCCCGCCAAGTCTTGATTTCGGCGCTGGTTGCCAGTCGTGAAGCCTCGATGGTGTCGTCCCCTTCTGTGGTACTGGGGCTTTCGCTAACCCATCAGACGCTACTGCCGCCCGATGACCATCGGCGACCGGTCGACTGGTCCGTTGCTCCGGGTGATGGGCTTCGAGGTGATCCTCGGTGTCGGTCGCCGAGTGCGAGTTCGGCGACGTGGGCACCCGTCGTCTTCGGAGTAGAGGATGCGATTGAGGTCTCGGCGCGATGGCCGGCGCCGGCTTGCCACTCATCCTGGAGGTCGGCGAGGACGGCGGCTTCGTCGGGGAAGTCCTCACGACGCGGCTTCGGCGCGGCGACGCCCTGGCGACGGGCGCGGTCGAGATGTCGTTACGCCGGGTCTGCCGCTCGGCGCCGGTCGTAGAGGCGAGTGGCCCAGAAATAGGAGAGGGCGGCGATACCGAGGCTCCAGGCGATGGCCACGATGGCATGGCTGCCGACGGTGGCATCGGTGAGCAATCCGCGTACGGTGTCGACGACAGGGGAGAAGGGCTCATAGTGGGAGAACTGCCGGAGCCCTTCGGGCATGGTTGCCGTGCGCACGAATCCGCTGCCGAGGAAGGGCAGCAGGATCAGGAACATGGGGGTGTTGCTGGCCGTCTCGACACTCTTGGCCGCCAGGCCCAAGGCGACCGCCAGCCAGATCAGCGCGAACGCAAACAGGGCCAGCACCCCGATCGTGGCCAGCCACGCCAGTGGCCCGGCGGTGGTGCGGAATCCGAGGCCGAAGGCGACCCCGATCAGGACGGCCAGAGCGGCGAGGGTTTGGATGAGGCTGCCGAGTACGTGACCCGTGAGGACCGATGCGCGGGTGATGGCCATGGTCCGGAACCGGTCGATGATGCCTCCGGTCATGTCCATGGCGACCATGATCGACGTGCCCTGAACGGCCGCGGCCACAGTGACGAGCAGCACCCCCGGTACGACGTAGTTGAGGTAGGCGCTGCGTCCGTCGTGGACGCCGAGCCCACCGAGGCCGGCGCCCAGCTGGCCGCCGAGGACATAGACGAAGAGCAGCAGGAACACGATGGGCATGCCGACCAGCATCAGCGTCATCGAGGGATAGCGAAGTTGGTGCTTGAGGTTGCGGCGCAGCATGGTGCGCGCATCGCTCACCGTGTAGGCGATCGTGGTCACGTCTGCGGTCCTCCTATTGGTGTCGAGCTCTCGTCGAGCGGGCCCGTGACCTTGCTGCCGGTGACAGCCAGGAATACGTCATCGAGATCGGGGTTGTGGATCGACAGTCGCTCGACGTCGAGTGCGGCTTCGTGGAGCTGGTCGAGCAGGTCTCGGAGTGAGTCGACGGTGCCGTCCGCCGGCACACGGAGGGTGAGTTGATCGAGGTCGGCGGCGGCCGCCGGAAGGAGGTCGGCGGCCGAGCGAAGCAGCTGCGGGTCGGCGAAGTAGAGCCGGAGGTGATCGCCGGGGATGCGGCTCTTGAGCTCGTCCGCGGTGCCTTCGGCGACGATCCGCCCTTGGTCGAGCACCGCGATCCGATCGGCCAGCTGGTCCGCCTCGTCGAGGTACTGCGTGGTCAGGAGGATCGTGACTCCGTCGGAGGCGAGCTCGCGGATGATCTCCCACATGGTGCGACGGCTGCGCGGATCCAAGCCCGAGGTTGGCTCGTCGAGGAAGATCACACGGGGCAGGGTGACGAGCGTCATCGCCAGGTCGAGCCGTCGTCGCATCCCGCCCGAGTAGATCGACAACGGTTTGTCTGCCGCGTCGGTGAGCTCGAAGCGTTCCAACAACTCGACTACCCGCCGTCGCCCGCCGTCGCGGCCGAGATGGCGGAGGTCGGCCATCAACTGCAGGTTCTCGGCCCCGGTAAGCAGGCTGTCGACGGCGGAGAATTGGCCGGTGACCCCGATGACGGCCCGCACCTCATCGGGGTCGGTGACCACATCGTGACCGGCGATTTGCATAGAACCCGAATCGGCCGGGATCAATGTGGACAGGATGCGGACCATGGTGGTCTTGCCGGCCCCGTTGGGACCGAGCAGCGACACCACGGTGCCCGTTTCGACCTTCAGGTTCACCTTGTCGAGCACGAGATGATCGCCGAACGATTTGCAGACGTCGCGGGCCACAATCCCTAGCGGGCGGTTCTGGTTCGTCATCACGGACTACCTCCTCGATGCGGGGCCGGGGGGTCCGGGAGCTCGCCCGCGGCGCGAAGCGCCTCCCGCCGCTGCTTCCACTCCTGTTCGAGCACGGGAAGTCGATCTACCAAAAAGTCGGCGAACGCGGCCCATTCGAGCAGCACGGCTCGCCGCTCGGGCCGAGTGTCGGCGGTGAGGCGAAGACCTTCTCGGGCCAGCTCCCCTTGTTCCTCATACTCGGTGAGGTCGAATCCCATCGCCCGGGAGGACGACAGGTCGATGTACACCCGGTCCATTCGCTCACCCGCCGCTCGGGATCGCCGGATGAGTCCGAGGTTCTCCAGCGTGTTGACCGCACCGGCAATGGCGCTCCTGCTGGCCAGCAGGGCGTCCGCCAGCTCGCTGACGCTCTGCTCGCGTGGCTCGCAGACCGCCAGGTAGCCGAGCAGCCGTCCCACCATCGGGGCCATCCCGTAGCGGCGGGCGTAGAACCGACCGGCGTGGTCGGCGAAAGTGATTTCGCCATCGCTGGGCATGCCCTCATAATACACAGATTCCTGAGAAAACACAAATTTGTGGAATCTCAGGCTTTATAAGGCCGGTCCGAATTGGGCCGCGCGCCCAGATCCGTCGGTTGGCGGACCACCGCACTCCCTGGGAGCCACTGGGCAGCCGCTTTCCCGATACCGCCTGGTCGCGGTGATCGTCGATCGCATCACCGACGCCCAGGACTTTCGAAACCGGCGACCGAGTCCTAACCGCTGGGTTCCTCCGAAGCGACCGCATCGCGCCGGCGACGAGGGCTGACGTCGGCGCGAGGCCGCTGTCGCCCCGTCAGTTCGGGGCTTTGCGCCCCAAGAGATGAAAGACGCGGCTGAGTTGGCGGTAGGGGTCTCGTCGGCTGGCCTCGAGCTCGACGGCGGCCGTCGCCGCTACCTGCTCCATGTCGCTGGGGTCCAACTCGGCTCCACTGAACTCGAGCCAGTCGACGAACAGCCACACCCCGTACCAGCGCAGGGGCTCCACGCCCTGGCTCCGCATGAGCTGGCTGAGTTCCTCCACCGTGTCGGCTCGGCCCGGCACCCCCAGCACCCCAATCTCGTGGTCGCCGTCGAACGCGGCCAGAGCGTCGTCCCACCGTCGCTCCAGGGCCGGGCGCACCGCCATCGCCTTGGCGTTTCCCGTCATGATCGAGACCACGCCACCGGGAGCGGCGCACCGGCACAGCTGTTCGAACAACGGCTGCGGTTGCTCGAGATACCCGAGCACGCCGTGGCACAACACGACGGCGAAGCGTCGGCCGTTCACCGCCTCGTCGGCGTTCTCGCCGTCGGCCTGCACGAGCGTGACCTGTCGCTGGACATCACGAGGCAGCCGCTGGAGTCGCTGTTGAGCCTTGTCCAACATGGCCGGCGAAGGATCGAGCACGGTCACGTCGTAGCCCGCTTGGGCCAGGGGAAACGATTGATGGCCCGCCCCGCCGCCGACGTCGAGCACAGACGCCGGTGGCGGCGGCAGATGCTCCAACAGCTGCTGGTGCATCACGTAGGTCCGCACGTACCCCTTGACGGAGGCATACGCCTCGTCGGCAAATTGGTCAGCCAACCCGGCCCAGGTGTCATCGGCCACGCCACCAAGATATCAGTTAGTAGTTAGTAACTAGTAACCTGACACGGTGGCTCCGAGGATGAGTGGACTGGAACGGCGATCCCAGGTGTTGGGGATCGCGGCGGGCGAATTCGCCAATCATGGACTCCACGGCGCGTCGATGGAGGCGATCGCCCACGAGGCCGGCATCACGCAGGCCTACGTATTCCGGTTGTTCGGCACCAAGAAGGCGCTGTTCGTGGAGCTGGTCGGCGCAGCCTTCGATCGTTTCAGCAACGGCATGTCGGAGGCCGCCAAGGGTGCCCGAGGCCTTGGCGCCCTGGCTTTGATGGGGGCGCAGTACTACGAGTTGCTGGCGGACCGCACCACCCTCCTGTTGCAACTGCAAGGCTTTGCCGCCTGCGGTGATGACGAGATCCGCGATCTTGTGCGGGCCCGACTGGCCGGTATGTGGGACACGGTTGCCGACGCGGCGGGCCTGGACCCGGTGACCGTCAAATCGTTCCTTGCCTTCGGCATGCTGCTGAACTGCGTCGCCGCCCTCGATGTCGACGAGCTGGATGAACCGTGGGCCAAGGGCGTGCGCACTCGCATCAATGCGGGTCTCTTCGAGCACATCACCGTGGAGACCAACCGATGAGGCAACACCGGCTGGCCGTCGGAGACTCGGCGAGCTCCTTCTCGATCATTTGCTCAGCCGAGTCCCTGCGTGAAGCCCACCCGCCAGCTCGCATAGTGCGGCTGCCAGCCGAGCTCGCGCTTGGCCTTGGCGTTCGAGGCACCCCGACTCTCGGTCATCATGAGCATCGCCGCCTCACCGGCCGCCAGCCGCCCCAGCCAGCGTGGGATACGCCTCGGTGGCTTGGCACCCAGCGCACTCGCCAGCACCGGCAGCCACTCCCGGACCGGCGCCGGCTCGTCGTCGACGATGTTGTAGATGCCCGGCTGGCCGTGGTCGACGGCGGCGACGGTCGCCGAGGCGGCGTCGTCGATATGGACGTGCGACCAGACGCCCCCACCGTCGCCGAGGATCGGGAATCGTCGCTTGCGAACCAAGGCCGCCATCACGGCATCCGGGTCCCGGCTGATCGCCGTGCCCGGACCGTAGAAGCCGCCATAGCGCAACACGAGGCCCTCGCCCCACTCGATCGTCGGTACCGCCCGCTCGACGTAGAGGATGCCCACCAGCGGAACCCGCAGTGCCGCGGGGGGGTGGGGATCGAGAGGGTCGGCCTCCGTCTGCACCGGCCCGCCGGTGGGGGCCCATCGAAACGCCCCGAAGCTCTGGGCCACGAAGCGCCGGACCCCCACGGCGAGGCCGGCGGCCAGGAGATGGTCCGTCGCCTCGGTGCGTAGTCGGTTGGTCATGGTCGCCAGGGGGGAGCGCTCGGGGTGGCGCATGTCCCTCGCGGCCATCTTCCCGGACAGCGCCGTGAGCTGATGGACGATCACCTCGGGCTCGGCGGACGCCACCGCCTGGGCGACGGCGTCGGGGTCGAGTGCGTCGGCCACGACCGGGCGCGCTCCCAAGCTGCTGACTAGGTCCTGCTTCGATGGGTCTCTGGTCATCCCGACCACCTCGTGGCCCCGCGCCACGAGCATGGGTACGAGCGCTCTACCGAGGACTCCGGTGGCGCCGGCGACGAAGACCTTCATGGCTGCTCCTTCCGTCTCATCATTACCTCATGAGACGAGATGGAAGGGCCGCCCGTGACAGTGTGGCCGGCGTTCGGCGCTCAGCGCGCCTCTCTCCCAATGATCGGCGAACCCCCGTCACAATAAGTGCAGTTCAGGGCCGTCTTGGGGCCCTACCATTCTGTTGCCCGGAGACTCTCAACCCACACGAAGTCCCCATCCGATGGTTTGGCGCCGGCGTAAGTGGGATAGACGGGGAGCTATGCCTGCGGTGAGTGTGGAACATCTGACCAAGTCGTACGGCAATGTCCCCGCCGTGCGTGACGTCAGCTTCGAGGTCCCCACGGGCGAAGTGTTCGCCCTCCTCGGGCCAAACGGCGCCGGCAAGACGACCACGGTCGAGATCCTCGAGGGCTTCCGCCCGCGCAGCGGCGGCACGGTACGCACGCTCGGAGTCGACCCGGCCGATCCGCGGACCCAGCGCTGGCTGCGAACCCGGATCGGGGTCGTGCTCCAGGAGCTGGCCATCGAGCCCTTCTATTCCGTGCGCCAAGTGCTGACCCGCAACGCCGGCTTCTACCCCAACCCGCGCCCGGTGGGCGAACTGATCGAGCTCATCGGGCTGTCCGAAAAGGCCGACGAACGGATCAAGCGACTCTCCGGCGGACAGCAGCGTCGCCTGGACGTCGGCCTCGGCATCATCGGGAACCCCGAGCTCCTCTTCCTCGACGAGCCCACGACGGGCCTCGACCCCTCGGGACGGCGCGACACCTGGGAGCTCATCCACCGCTTGGCGGCCGGGGGAACGACCGTGCTGCTGACCACCCATTACATGGACGAGGTCGAGGCGCTGGCCGACCGCGTCGCCGTGCTCTTCGGCCAGGAGATCGTGGCCCGGGGCACCCCCGCCTCCATCGGCGGGCGCGACGTCGGCGCCGTGACCATCCGCTTCCGTCTGCCCGAGGGGGTGAGCCTGGGCGACCTCCCGGTGGCCGGCGCCCGCCCTGTCTCCGACGGGCTCGTCGAGATCCGTACCGAGGACGAGCTGCAGCTCCTGCACGCGCTCACCGGCTGGGCTATCGAGAGCGGCATCGCGCTGCCCGGGCTGTCGGTGTTGCGCGCCTCGCTGGAAGACGTCTACCTCTCGCTCACCCGGGGGACGGGATCGGCACCGGCGGACGAAGCAGCCGGTGCGGGCCGGGGGAGGGGCCACGGTCGGCGGCGGCTCGAGGCCCGCCCATGAGCACCGCCAGCGCACCGGTGACGGGTCGCTTCGAGGGGGTCGACGACCTGCGCCTGGTCGCCCGGCAGGTCTACTACGAGCAGTTGATGTTCTGGCTCAACCCGATCGGCGCATTCTTGACGATCGGGTTCTCGGTGGTGTTCATCGTGATCTTCGAAGGGACCTCGGGGCACTCGACGGTCAACTACCTGGCTCATATCGACCTCGGTCAGTACTACCTGCCGGCCTTCGCCGCCTACGGTGTGATGTCCGCCTGCTTCAACACCTTGGCCATCCAGACCGTGAACCGGCGGGAGATGGGGTTGCTCAAGCGCCTGCGTCTGAGCCCGCTGACCACGTGGATGTTCCTCGCCGCCATCGCGCTGAGCTTCATGGTGGTGGCATTGATCCAGGTGGTGCTCCTCCTTCTGGTGGGCCGCTTCGCCTACGGGCTGAACGGGCCGCACGACGTGGCCGCCTTCGTGGTCGTGCTGGTCGTCGGGATGCTCACCTTCACCGCCCTCGGCCTGGGCATCTCCACCCTGGTGCCCAACGCGGACGCCGCCGGGCCGGTGGTAAGCCTGGTGTTCTTCATCCTGGTCGCCCTGTCGGGCCTCTACTTCCCGGTCAAGCCGCACTCGGGGCTGGCCGACTTCACCGGGCTGTTCCCGATCCGCCACATGATCACCGCCCTGGTCGACAGCTACAACGGCATCCCGGGCGACTCGGTGTGGACCGACCTTGCGGTGATCGCGGTGTGGGGGGTGGTGGGCGCCTTCCTGGCGGTCCGGCGCTGGCAGTGGTCGCCCCGGCGCTGAGCGGGGTGGCCGCTCGCCCGGCCGCCGACCTCACGGATTGGGACGTCAATCGGCCGCTCCCCACCCGCGTCGGTGGTCGAAGGCTCCTCGGTCACCACCATTCCGGCGTCTTCTACCAAGGCAACGGCGCCCCAGTCTCGAGGAGGGTCTTCAGGCTGGCCAGAACGGCAGGCCAGCCCTCGGAGATGCCCTGGAGGACGGAACTCCCAGGCGCGAAACCGTCGTGGACGACCCTGAGCCGGACGACGCCGTGGTCGCTGTCCCCGATGTCGAAGGCAACCTTGGAGCGGGGCTCGGTGCGCCAGGCGTCAGCGGTAGCTTCGTCCATGCCGACCTGGGTGGCCCACTCGGGCGTGAAAGTGTGCCAGGTGTAGGCCAGCCGGCGATAGGGATCGGACTCGAGGATCACCTGTTCGGGGTCACTCACTACGAGACCGACCTGCTCGTGCATCAGGTCGTAGTTCGAGCCCCTCTTCCAGTCCGAACGGAAGGTCTTCTCGCCAGCCCGGTGGTGGCGCCAGTAGCGTTTGGTGACGGAAGGGTCGGTAAGACCCCGCCAGATCTCCTCGGGCGTGGCTTGCAGGTAGGTCGTGTACAGGAAGCTCGTCACTGGCTCGGTGCTTGCCGTCATTGCCCTTGTCTCCATTCGTCGATGGCCAGAATCACAGTGCTGTCAGTGCTCGAGGTACTCGGGGGACCTTCATTCGCCGACCGTCACCAGGGCGACCTCGCACCCCTTCGGGCTTGAAACCGCATGGGGATGCTCCCTGCGCCGGATGAGGACGACGGCGGCGGGAACGGCGAGCAGACCCGTCAGGCCGCACACCCAAACGGCCGTCTGGAACCCGCCGGTCAGGGCATCGGACGTTGCATAGCCGTGATGGACGAGGGTGTGGAAGCGCGAGGCGGCGATGGAGGAGGCGACGGCCACACCGATCGCACCACCCAGATTCTGCGATGTGCTGAGTAGGCCGGACGCCACCCCCGCGTCCCCTTCGGTGACGCCGGTGAGGGCGCCGATGGAGATCGGGATGAAGGCAAAGGCGGTGCCGATTCCTGCCACGAAGAACGGCCCGACCAGGTCTCGCACGAAGCTCCCGTGGGCAGGGGCGCGGGTGGCCCACAGCATCCCGATTCCGATGAGGGTCATCCCGAAGGCCATGGCGGCCTTGGGCGACGTCTTCGTCACGGTCCGCTGGGCGAGGCCGGCAAAGGCCAAGGACGTGACCGACGCCGTCATCCAGGCCGCCCCGGCGGCAAGAGCGGAGAAGCCGAGCACCTGCTGCATGTAGAGGGTGCCGAGAAAGACAAAGGTCAAGAAACTCGACCCGAGCAGGAAGCCGACCACATTCGATCCGGCCACGCTGGGCAGACGCAGCAGAGCCAACGGTAGGAGCGGAGCCTCGACCTTTCCCTCGATGACGAAGAACACCACGAGCAGTGCAGCCCCGAGCCAGAGCAGGACGACCGTCTGGGTGCCGGACCAACCGACCTGGGGCGCCTCCGAAATGGCGTACACCAGCACGAGCAGGGCGGCGGTGATCGACACGGCCCCGAAGGGGTCATAGCGTCGGCGGGCACGGCCGGCACGGCTCTCTGGTACGACCTTGGGTGCCAGGATCAGCGCGGCCGCGCCGATGGGGACGTTGAAGAAGAAGATGTACTGCCATCCGACATAGGTGGTGAGGATGCCTCCGGCCAGCAGCCCGACCGTGCCGCCCAGTGCGCCGACCCCTCCCCAGATGCCGAGCGCCCTGTTGCGTTCGGCTCCCTCGGGGAACATGTTCATCACGATCGACAGAGCAGCGGGGAGCACCAGCGCCGCCCCTAACCCCTGGAATCCTCTCATCACGATCAGAAATGTGTCCGAGGTGGCGAAGCCGCCACCGAGGGAGGCGCAGGTGAACGTGATCACTCCGGCCATGAGGAGGCGACGACGCCCCAGCAGGTCGGCAGCTCGACCACCGAGCAGCAAGAAGCCGGCGAAGGTCAGTGCGTAGGCGGTGACCACCCACTGCAGATCGGACTCGGCAAAACGAAGTTGGCGGCCGATCGTCGGGAGGGCGACGTTGACGATGGTGAAGTCCACGATGGTGATGAAGTAGGTCACGACCAGCAGCGCGAAGGCTCGCCAGCGTCGGCCCAAGGCCGGTGGGGCTTGGCTGGCCTCGGGTCGGTCGGGCCGGGCTGCCGGGCCTGTGCCGGCGGGTGGGGCACCGACCCCGTCAAGGCAGGGGGCATCTTGCATGGTGTTCCTTCCTCTCGACATGCAACCAAAGGTAGCAGATGGGGCTCCAATATGCAATAAGAAGTTGCATATTGGGACTTGACCTGCTACTCTGGGTTGCAGTTGAGGTTGCCGGCAGCGCTGGCGCCAGGACCGATGGGCCCAACCCGCCACCGGCGGTGATCGCCGACGCATTCAGGAAAGGATCGGAAACTGATGGCAGGCCTGACGATTGAGCGGGAGGTCATGATCGATGCGCCGGCGGAGGTGGTGTGGCGCACCGTCACCGAGCCCGACCAGATGAGCCAGTGGTTCGCCGACCGAGTGGACCTCGTGGTCGAACCCGGCGCACACGGTTACATGGCGTTCGGTGACCAGGGCGGCCCGGTGGTCGTGGAGACCGTCGATCCGCCGACTCGGTTCTCGTTTCGCTGGAACCATCCCCACGGCGAGGAACCGGTGGTCGGCAACTCAATGCTCGTCGAGTTCACGCTGACGCCCGAGGACGACGAACACACTCGTCTTCGAGTGGTCGAAAGCGGTCACGAGCTACGCGATTGGTCCGATGAGGACATGGAGCGTTATGCCGAGGAGCACCAGGGCGGGTGGGCCGAGTATCTCGACCGCCTCGCGGGCGTTCTCGCCGCTCGACGGCCAGGATGACCGCACACATCGATGATGAATTGTGGTCGGTCATCGCCGACCCGTCCCGTCGGCGAGTGCTCGATCTGCTGATCAGCCACGATGAGGCAAGTGCGTGGTGGTTGGCCGGCCACGTGCCGTTCTCCCGCCAGGCAGTCTCCAAACATCTGGTTGTACTCGAGGGGGCCGGGTTGGTCAGCCGCCGCAAGCAGGGCCGGGAGGTCCTCTACCGGGTGGACCCCGACCGTCTCCACCAGGCCACTGGAGCTATGGCCGACCTAGCCGCCCAATGGGACAGACGACTGGCCACGATCAAACGGCTCGCCGAGGCGGCCCACGCAGACGCAAGGAAGCAGGCAACCGCCCCAGCAGGGAACGGAGACCAATCTGATGAAGAGCGATCGCGCCGCCACCGGTGACCTGGGAGCGAAGCTCCGCTCCAACCCCCGGAGGGCCGGTCAGGACATGAACCCACTGAACGACGAGCTGGCCTGCCGGCGGTAGGAATGGCGCTGAGGTGCGCCTCGACGCGGGATTCACCCGTCCTCCTCCCGACTGGGAAAGACCTGTTCTCACCGTGGCCCGACCCGCTCTCGGCATGGGTTGCCGCTCTCCGCCTGCCGCCAGGATGATCCAGAGTGGGCCGCGGTTTTTGCGTTGATTTGTCACACGAAAGGGGGGGTAACTCGTCTTAGAGGGCGATCAGGTGAGATCAATGGTCAGTGGACCGGCATTGGCGAAAGGAGACCATCATGGACAGTCGGCTCAACATCTTCGAGAACGCAGTCGCTCTCAAGTGCGGTAAGTACATCAACTCGGCAGGTCGGGCTGTTACCGAGTCGACGTTGCCCAGGGCGACGCAAGAGCTGTGCAAGATCCGGGCCAGTCAGATCAACGGCTGCGGGTACTGCACCGACATGCACACCAAGGATGCCGCCCAGGCAGGGGAGAGCCAGCTCCGGCTCAACCTGGTCGCCGTCTGGCGGGAGGCGACGGTCTTCACCGACGCCGAGCGCGCCGCCCTCGAGCTCACCGAGCAGGGCACCCGGATTGCCGACGCGGCCGGCGGCGTCACCGACGAGACCTGGGCGAACGCGGCCAAGCACTACGACGAGGAGCAGCTCGGCGCACTCGTGTCACTGATCGCCATCATCAACACCTACAACCGGGTGAACGTCATCGTCCGGATGCCGGCAGGCGACTATCAACCAGGCCAGTGGGCTGAGTCGGCGTGAGGGCCGGCTCCTCGGTTCAGCCAGGACGGCAGTCCGTTGCGAGACGGGGTGGTCGTGAGTGATGGGTGCATCTCCGCCGAACGACGAAACCGACCTTCGAGGACTCATGTTCTCGATCGCGTACCGGATGACCGGGAGCGTCGCCGAGGCCGAGGATCTGGTCCAAGAGGCGTACTTTCGGCTGGAACGCGCCCGGCAGAGCGGGGTCGTGGTCGAATCGCCCAAGGCCTATCTGGCCGCGGCCACCACTCGGCTGGCCATCGACCACCTGCGCTCGGCCCGCACTCGCAGGGAGTCCTACGTCGGCACCTGGCTACCCGAGCCGATCGTTGCCGATCGGCTCGATGGTCCCGAGCAGATGGCTGAGCTCTCCGATTCCCTTTCGATGGCGTTCCTCGTGCTGCTCGAAAGCCTCTCGCCGGTGGAGAGAGCCGTGTTCCTGTTGCGCGAAGTCTTCGAATACTCCTACGAGGACATCGCCCAGATCGTGGACAAGAGCGAGGCCAACTGTCGACAGATCTTCGGACGGGCCCGTCGCCATCTCGACGCCCATCACGCCCGCTACCAGGCATCGACAGAGCACAGCGAGGCCTTGCTGCGCTCCTTTCTCGCCGCCGTGCGTGGCGGAGACGTCGACCAACTGGTGGACCTCTTGGCCGCGGACGCCGTCTTCTACGGCGACGGGGGCGGCCAGGCCAACGCCATCCGACAACCCCTCTATGGACGAGACAGCGTCGCCCACTTCGTCATCGCCATCTTCCAGCAGACGTCGCCACGGGGGGTGACCGTGGAAGGGGCAGTGGTCAACGGCGGGCCTGGGTTCATCAGCCGCGACCCCGAAGGGAAGATCCTGAGCGTCGTATCCCTCGAAGTCCTCGACGGTGTGATCCAGACGCTGCGGGGCGTCGTCAATCCCGACAAGCTCCAACATCTCGGCGCAGTGTCCGACATGGCCCGTCTGGACCGACCCGAACGAGACCCGCCGGCCTGAATCGCTTCAGATCGGATCCGCGGCTGGGCTCGGTGAGCGGCAAGGCGACGTCGATGGACAGCCAGGGGCGGAGGGAATCGTCGGCCGACGGCGCGGGCTGTTCCGGACGGCTCGTCATGTCTCCTTGCTTCCCGGATCGCCGAGCTGGCGTCCGAGGGCGTCGAGCCAGTCGGCCGTCCCTTGCTCGCGCCACGACGGCTGCTCACGACCGTCGAGGAAGGCGCCTTGCTCGGTCAGCACCAGCTTCGTTCCACCGTCTTCCTCGACGAGCTCGACCGTGGCCTGGGACACGGTGGCGACGGTGTCGTCCTCGTAGAGGACAGCGGTGTAGACGATCCGCTCGTCGTCGACGATCTCTCGATAGAGGGCTTCCCAGATGATCTGCTTGCCGTCGTGAGTGACCGTGTTCCGCTCGGTACCCCCGACGCTGAAATCGAGCTGGTAGCCCGGAGCGCGATTGGCGAACCAGCGCGCCTTGGCCTCGGGGTCGGCCCAGGCGGAGAACACGCGAGCCGGTGACGAGGCGTAGTGGCGTTCCAGGGTGAAGGTGGCGTGTACTGCGTTGCTTTGTGTCATCACTGTTCCTTTCTGCTCTTCGACACCTCGGGGTCGAGGCGATCGAGTTCGTGTCCGAGCCGGTCGAGGCGGTACTCCCAAGCCGTCCGCTGGGCGGCGAACCAGGCCTCGGCTGCTCGGAGGGGCGCCGGGTCGATCTGGCAGGTACGGACCCGCCCGGCCTTCTCGGTGTGCACGATGCCGGCCTCCTCGAGGACGCCGATGTGCTGGAGCACGGCCGGCAGGGACATCGAGAAGGGCTCGGCCAGCTGCGTGACGGAAGCCGGACCGGCGATCAGCCGCTCGACCACGGATCGCCGAGTGGGGTCGGAGAGCGCTTGCAGGACCCGATCCAGCTCGCCTGAAAACTTAACCACAAGGTTTACTGTAAGCCGCTCTGGGGCGAATAGTCAAGTAAGCGGTTAAGTATTGGGAGATTGGTCCCGTCCGAACGACGGCAGAACGGCGCACCACCCGTACGCTCAGTATTCGCCGATCGAGCAGCGACCACGAACGGGTGTCGCTGAGCAGGTGAGGAGGCTCACGACGATGCAGGTCGTGGCGTGACAGCTTGGGCGACGTGGGCCGAAGGCGGCACCGCATTCGGCACGCTGGTGCTCGCCGGCGCCACCTTCGCGTCGGTGCGCTCGTCGTCGAGAACGGCGCGCATCGCCGAGCGTGCCCTGCTCGCATCGCAACGCCCAATTCTCGGCCCGTCCGGGCCGGACGACCCCGCCGCCCAGGTGCAGTTCGCCGATGGACGGGTCTTCGCCCTCTCGGCCGGACGGCCGCTCGCCGAGCGGTCTGGTGGGACCATCTAGCTGGCCGTCCCGCTGTGCAATCTCGGATCGGGCATGGCGGTGCTCCGCGCCTACCATCTCCAAGCCGATCCGGCCCGGACGGTGGCTGAGGACCCGCAGGGGGCCGCTCGGCACCGTCGGGGCGACACGGGGCGCCGAGCGTGTCGTCGTTCGTCCGGCAGCAGCGAGACATCTTCATCAGCACCGGTCGGGTCGGTTTCTGGCAGGCCGCCCTGGGTGACCCGGCGGCACCCCTGCACGCCGCCACCGCCGAGGCGATCGACACCGCGGGACGCATCACCGTCGACGTCCTCTACGGCGACCACAAAGGAGGCCGGCCCGACCATTACCCGGCTCGTCCTACTCCCTGACGGGGGTGCATGGCGTTGCGATGCCACGCACCATCGGAACCTCGGAATCATCACCGACGAGTTGCGCGAGCTCGGATTCACATGATGTTCCCTGCCACCAAGTCGCTCGGTTTCGCCATCGTTTGAAACACACGCCCACCACTCCGAGCACGCTCGGGCCTGCGTCATCTCAGAAGCCGACACCCGGGATCGCCGGGCTTCGATCAGGGGCTAAACGCGGTCACATTCGCCCAACTTGACGAACGGGGGCGTCGTTTACCATGAGGGCGGTGAGGGGTCACTCGAGTTCGCCTCGGCGCCATCGGCAGACTGCATCTTGCCGAGGCGCCAAGTCGTACACCGGAGAGCGCAGTCGGCCTGCCGGGCTTGCTCTCGGAGCGGCGCTGATCGTCTTCTCCCTCGGGCTCACCTCCTGCAACTGGCTCTTCTACCACGGCGCCCTGGGTGGATCGGGCGCGGATCCTTCGGGCGCGTCCTTCGCCAACGCTCATCAAGGTTGGGTGTCGCCGGCACTGGGAGGACAGATCTTTGGGGAGCCACTGGTCTTGGGAAGTGACGTGTTCGTCGCCACCGAAACCGATGCGGTCGTGGCCTTGTCGGCCGCCAACGGTTCGGTCCTCTGGTCGACCACGGTGGGAACAGCGGTTCCGGCCGGGGATCTCCCCTGCGGAGACATCAGTCCCACCGTCGGCATCACGTCAACGCCGGTCGTCGACTCGTCTCGCAACGAGATCTTCGTGGTGGCCGACCAACTGGTTGGCGGCGTCATCCAACACCATCTTTACGGTCTGAGCGTCTCGAACGGGGCCGTCTTGTTGAACCAGGTGGTCGACCCCGCTGGTTCCGACCCGAAGGCGCAGCTCCAACGGGTAGCCCTGACCCTCGACGGCGGCCACGTGATCATCGGCTACGGGGGCAATTCCGGTGACTGCTCGGACTACCACGGGTGGCTGGTGGCAGCACCCGAAGGCGGCGGTGCCCTCAAGACGTTCGAAGTCGACAGCGGTCCCGGCGAGAGTCAAGGTGCGATCTGGATGGGCGGTGCCGCCCCCATCGTCGATGGGTCGGGCAACGTCTGGGTGGCGACCGGCAACGGGTCGAATACCCACACAGGCGATCCGTACGACGACGGCGACGGCGTTCTGGAGCTGTCTTCATCGTTGTCTCTGATCCAGTACTTCGCGCCTGCCAGCTGGACCGCGGACAATGCCAGCGACAAGGACCTGGGCTCCTCCTCACCGGCCGTGCTGCCGAACGGCCTCGTCTTCCAAGTGGGGAAGTCCGGCACCGGCTACCTGATGCAGCAGTCGTCGCTCGGCGGGATCGGGGGTCAGGTCGCGACGCTCCCTTCCGTCTGCGGGGGCGTGGTCGACGGCGGTGACGCCTTTGCCAACAACATCGTCTACCTACCCTGCAGTGGTGGGGTGGTCGCGGTCCAGGTCGGAACCTCACCACCGTCGCTGACCCGCCTCTGGCAGACCTCGACCGGGTCGAAGGGCCCACCGATCATCACCAACGGAATGATCTGGACGATTGGGGGATCGACCCTCTACGGGCTCGACCCGTCGACAGGAGCACCTCGTGAACAGTTCAGCCTGGCCGGCGAAGCGAATCACTTCCCGACCCCGTCGGTAGGAGACGGATTGCTGCTCGCGCCGTCGACCGACCAGGTGTACGCCTTCGCCCTGCCCCCCGCCACGAGCGTGGCGCTTCCTGCCAGTGGGGCCACGCTGCAGGGTAGTCAGTGGCTGGACGCCAGTGCCTCCTCAACCATCGGGGTGAGCAAGGTGGAATTCCGCCTCAGCGGGGGAGCATTCGACAATTCGCTCATCGGTACCGCTGCACCGACCATCGATGGTTGGCTCTTCGCCTGGAACACCAAGACCGTCGCCGACGGCGCCTATACCCTCGACAGTGTTGCCTACGATTCCACGGGCGTCAGTGGGCAAAGCGCTGCGATCCCCATCACCGTCGGGAACTGACCCAGCCAGGGTCGGACCTCATCGGTCCTGGAGGATCCCGAGGACGTTCCCATCCGGGTCGGTGACGGTGGCCACCAGGCGTCCGCCGCCGACGTCGTGGGCGGGCTCCCTCACGGTGGCACCGGCGGCAGTCACCTCGGCCAGTTTCGCCTCGAGATCCGACACATGCCAGAAGGCCACCGGTGAGGCCATCGCCTGCGGTCCTCCGCCCGGTACCAGCCCGATGTGCTGGCCGGCGGTCTCGAAGCCGACGTAGTAGGACTCGTCGGTCTGCGGCGGTACACCGAGAAGGGCGGTGTACACGTCCTTGGCCGCCGCCAGGTCGGAAACGGGATGCAGCACGGTCTTGATTCCCTGGGTGGAAGAGCCGGTCATGGTCACTCCTGAAGTCGTGGGTCCGGTCGGGATGGTCGACGGAGAGCCGAAACGCCACCTGTCACATACTGCGGGCCTCCTCCGTCACTGATATGACGGATGAGAAGAGGAGGATGTGACCGTGACCGAATGGGTGGCCGATGAGTTCGAGGAGAGCAGGCCACGGCTGAGGGCCATCGCCTACCGGATGCTCGGTTCGAGCGCCGAGGCCGACGACGCCGTGCAGGAGGCGTGGATCCGATTGAGCCGAACCGGACCGGAGAGCATCGACAACCTCGGGGGCTGGTTGACGACGGTGCTCTCCCGGGTCTGCCTCGACATGCTCCGGTCCCGGCGATCTCGGCGCGAGGAGCCGGCTGGCGACACCCTGCCCGAGCCGGTGGCGGCTGACGACGAGCCGCCGCCCGGTGCGGGCGACCCGGAACGGGTCGCGGTTGTGGCCGACTCCATCGGACCGGCGCTGATGCTGGTGCTCGACTCCCTCGATCCGGACGAGCGGCTGGCGTTCGTGCTGCACGACCTGTTCGGCGTGCCCTTCGCTGAGATCGCGCCCATCGTCGGCCGCTCGGCGGACGCCACCCGACAGCTGGCCAGCCGCGCCCGCCGGCGTCTTCGCGGGGCTCCCGCGGCGGGGGCCGCAGCCGACGTCCGCCGAGGATCTCGTCCGTCAACGCCAGCTGGTCGATGCCTTCCTGGCCGCCTCGCGGGAGGGCGACTTCGAGGCCTTGCTGTCGCTTCTCGACAGCGAGGTGGTGCTGCGGGCCGACCCGGTGGCCGTCCGCTCGGCGGCCGCCCGGCAGTCCTCTGGCGCGCCACCCCTCACCGAGGTCCTCCGCGGTGGCGAGCAGGTCGCTCGGACCTTCCTCGGCCGAGCGGCCGGGGCCCAGCCGGCGTTGGTCGATGGTTCGCCTGGCGCACTGTGGGCATCGGACGGGAACCCGCGAGGCGTGTTCGTCTTCAGTTGCCGCGACGGCAGGATCGTGGAACTCGAGATCATCGTCGATCCGAAGCGCATCCGAGCCCTCGACCTAGCCTTCTGATGCCGTCGGCCGGTGCGCCTTGGTCTCTGAGGCCTGTCGGATGGCACCCGGGTCGGGCTGAGCCTGCGGTCGCTAGGCTCTTGCATCCTCTATTGACACCCGCCGAGGAGGACGCCATGCCTGTCATCGTTGTGACCCGGCTTCGCCTGAGGGATCCGGCCGCCTTTGAGGAGTTCTTCGCCAGCGCGGTGGCCGTCGTCGAGCAGGCGAAGAGCACCGAGGGAAACCTTGGGGCAGACGTACTCGCCGACGCCAACAATGTCTATTGGACCCGGACGGCCTGGCAGGGACGCGGCTCGATGGAGGCCTTCGTTCCTCGCGAACCCCATCTGAGCACGATGTCTCGCATCGACGATTGGTGTGACGAGGCGACCTTTGTCGACTGGGAGCAGGACACCGATGATCTCCCGGATTGGCAAACGAGCTTCAGCCGCCTCGTCACCGATGGCCAGGTCTCGAGTCTCACCGACCCCTCCGAAGCCAACGCGACTCGCGCCTTCCCCCCGCCCGTCGAAGCGCGCTAGGCGGCCGGCACCGGGCTGATCGCGTCCTCCACCTGATCGATCCGAAGGAGCGGCTCGGATCAGACGGCCGGACGGAGTAACTCCTCGAGGTGGTCCAACGCCACCTGGAGGCCACCTTCCATCCCCGAGGCGATCGCCGCGTCCCGGTGCTCCTGGCTCGGGAAGCGGGTCAGCACCCGCATCGTGGTGACTCCCTCGGATTCCTCGAACGTGGTGGTGCTGAGACCCTCGGCGTCGGGAACGAGCTCGAACACCTCAGTTCTGACCAGGCGGTGAGGCCGGTCGATCTCCCGGTACTCGCCGCTGAAGGCCACCTCGAAGCCGCCGTTGGCGACCATGACCCATCGCCAGCTTCCGCCGACGCGCAGGTCGATCTCGGCCTCGGTGACCACGCCGCGGTCGCCGGCCCACCACCGCTTCACGACATCGGATGTGGTCCAGGCGTCGAACACGAGCTCCGCCGGGGCATCGAACTCCCGGGTGACCAGGAGCTCGACGTCTGAGGGCAGTGTGACCACGGCTGAGCCGTGCCGGTTGCCGAGCTTGCTGTTCATCGTTGCTTCTCCTTTGCTTGGAGCTCGACGAGCACGTCGTCGAGCCGGTCCAATCGGGCATTCCAGGTCGACTCGAAGGTGCGCACCCACTCGAAGACGGGTTGGAGCGCCGGTCCGTTGACCCGGTACCAGCGGTGCCGTCCGGCGGCTCGGACGGAGACCAGACCAACCGTTCGCAGCACGGCGAGGTGCTTGGACACCTGTGGTTGGCTCATCCCGAGTCGATCGACCAGCTCGCTGACGGTGGCCTCCGCCGTCCCCAATGCGTCGAGGAGGTCACGGCGGCTGCCCTCGGCCACGGCATTGAACGCATCGGTCGTCGTCGGGGTGCGAGGCACGGGTCCATCATATTCCGATATAAGTATATGTCAAAGCCGGGGCGGGAGGTCAGGCGGGGTCGACCCGGCCACCCGGTGGAGGCCTCATCCGTGGTCGTGAAAGGTCGTCGAGGTGGCCGCGGGCGGAGGGCACGGAGCATCATGGGAGATGACGGCACCGTGATGCCGCCGGCCTCTTTCGAAGAGCAACATGAGCCGCTGACGGTGGCCGGAGGTCGGGAGGGAGGAGCCCCAATGGGGAGAGTCGTTGTTGTCGAGCACGTGACGCTCGACGGCGTCATGCAGGCACCGGGCCGCCCGGACGAGGACCGCCGAGGCGGTTTCGAGCACGGTGGCTGGGCATCGCCCTACGGCGACGAGGTGATGGGCAAGATCATGGGGGAGCGGATGACCCAGGGCGGGGCGTTGCTTTTCGGCCGGCGGACCTACGCCGACTTCGCCGCCGTGTGGCCCAACCGGACGGACAACCCCTTCACCGAAGTCCTCGACAACCGTCAGAAGTACATCGCGTCCACCACGCTGAAGGAGCCTCTGCCGTGGCGCAATTCGACGCTCCTCCAGGGCGACGTGGCGGACGCGGTGAGCGGACTCAAGCAGCGCGACGAGGACCTGGGCGTGCTGGGCAGCGGGGAGCTGGTCACGTCGCTGATGCGGCGCAACCTCATCGATGAGTACCTCCTCGCGATCTACCCGTTGGTCATCGGGTCAGGACGGCGTCTGTTCACCGACGAAGGAGCCTTTGCCGCCCTTCGCCTCGTCGACGCCAAGACGACGACGACCGGCGTGATCGTGGCGACGTACCAGCCGGGCGAACCTGCGGCTGGCCAGGCCGGTTAGGGCCGATCGCACCCGGATCCGACGTGTCGGGGCGACCGCCCCTGGTGCGAATGGGAAATCGTCACGGTATCCGCACGTCGTGGTGCTGGTCAGCAAGGTGTCGTTCGTCGTCGGTCAAGTCTGTGCGCATTACCGGCGTGACCAGGGCCCAATGTCCCCCGACGGGACAACGCTGAAACCTCATCCAGCCGAGTCGAACGGCCTTCAGTGACGCTCCGGGAATCCAAATGGTCGTGAACAGGTGCCCCTGGCGGCAACGCACGACGACCTTGCCGCCCAGCCCGTAGCCGCGACTGATCACGACCAGCGTCTCGACGGCGAGGGCGATCACTGTGATTGCGAGGCCCACCCGTCGCCGGTGCCGCCCCTTCGAGGCACCACCGTTCTGAATCGACATGGGGGAGAGACCGAGGACCATGATGATCAACCTCCGACGAGCGACGGCGTCGACGTCTTACCGCAGAACCAGCCCACCGTACCCGCCGGATCCGTGGATCCGACCGAGCCCGACGACGGCGGTGGTGCCCGTCTCGTGGCTCGGGCGGTGTGGTCGAGACGAGCCCGCGTCGGTTGGCCCAGCGGCCCGTTGGCCTTCGGTGCCCCGACGCGGAACGGTGCCGATGATGGCCGAGCCCGGGCTGGACGGGGTTCGGGCGCGGAACCCACCCGCCGGGGACGGGGATCACCAGCCACGGCGACCCGTGAGCGAGGAGGCCCGGACCACCACCGTCTATACATACGTATAGGAACCTGTGACCTATGTATAGTCGGTGGGTCCAGCGGAGGAGGTGACGATGTCGGCCGCAATGTTGGGGGATCCGGTCTCGGAGGATCTGACCGCTCGGGCGCGCCTCAGGGACGCCGCCATCCGCATCTTTGGCGACAAGGGCGTCGAAGCAGCCACCATCCGGGAAATCGCCAGGGCAGCAGGCGTGTCCGGCGGGCTGGTCCGGCATCATTTCGGCTCGAAGGACGATCTCCGCGCCGCATGCGACGCCTACGCCCTGACCCAGCTGGTGCGCATCAAGGAACAGGCGGTACTCGAGGGCCGGATCGCCAGCCCCGGCTTCATGTCGTCTGCCCAGCCGGCGGTGTTGCTCCTGTTCAGGTACTTCGCACGCTCGATGGCTGACGGTTCACCGGCGGCCGACTCGATGTTCGACGAGATGGTCGAGCTCGCCGAGGACTGGCTGGCCGAGCACCACCAGGGGCAGATGCATGATCCTCGCGCCTATGCCGCCTTGCTGATCGCCATGGAGCTCGGCGCGCTGACCTTGCGGGAGCAGCTGTCCCGAGCGCTCGGAGCCGACATCTTGGAGTCCGAGGGGCACGTGCGGCTGGTCCGGGCCAAGGTGGACTTCTACTCCCAGCCGCTCCTCGACCCGGAGCTGGCCGACCAAGCCCACGCCACGTTGGACCACCTCCAGCAGACTCCCTCTGCAACTCGAAGGCGGAAGCAGCCCACCCGAATGAAGGCGGAGCGATGACACCCGTGGGCGACGTGGAGACAGCTGCCATCTGGACCCAGGGCCTGACCAAACGCTACGGCGACACGCGGGCGCTCGATTCGCTGGATCTGACCATCTTCCCGGGCGAGGTGTACGGCTACCTGGGACCGAACGGAGCGGGCAAGACCACGACGATTCGGCTCCTGCTCGGCCTCCATCGTCCTACCGCCGGTCGGGCTCAGCTGTTCGGTGTCGACGCCTGGGAGGACCCGGTGACCGCCCACCGCCGGGTTGCCTATGTCGCCGGGGAGCCGTTCCTGTGGCCCTCCCTGACCGGAGCCGAGACCTTCGAATTCCTGGCCCGGGTGCACGGCGGGGTGGACTCGGGCTACCGAGACGAGCTGATCGAGCGCTTCTCCCTCGACACGAGCAAGAAGGTCCGGGCCCTGTCCAAGGGGAATCGCCAGAAGGTGCAGTTGATCGCCGCCCTCGCCACCAGAGCCGACCTGCTCCTGCTCGACGAGCCGACAGCCGGCTTGGATCCCTTGATGGAGATGGTCTTTCGCCAGTGCGTGCAGCAGGCCAAAGCGCGCGGCCAGACGGTCTTCTTGTCCTCCCACATCCTGAGTGAGGTCGAAGCGCTGTGCGACCGGGTCGGGATCCTGCGGAGCGGACGAATGGTGGAACAGGGAGCGCTCGCCGACCTTCGTCATCTGAGCGCCCAGACGGTGGACGTGACGTTCGAGGGGGCGGCACCGCACGTTCCCGCTCTGCCCGGGGTGCATGCCACGTTGCTGGGGCCGAAGGCGCTCCGCTTCGAGGTTCACGGATCGGTTCGCCCGTTGATCGCCGCACTCGCTCCGTTCCCCATTGCCACCCTTACGAGCCGTGAGCCGTCACTGGAGGAGATCTTCCTGCATCAGTACGACACCTCGAGAGGCCATGGCGGCGGGTAGCGAGACCCTCTCTCGAGGGACTCATCGGTCGACACCCGGTACGAGAGCCTCGCCCGGCCCCGCGCTGTTCCGCCGTGCCTTTGTGGACGCTCGGATCCGGACGATCGCCTTCGCCTATGTGTTCGCCGTCTACTCGTGGCTTCAGGCCGCCGGCTACCACAGCGCCTATCCCACCGTCGGCGACCGCATCGCCTTCGCCCGTAGCTTCGCCGGCAACGACGCCATCCGCCTGTTCTACGGCTACCCGTACGACGTCGTCAGTGTGGGCGGGTACAGCGCCTGGCGCGTGGGCGGGACCTTGGCCATCGTGGCGGCGGTGTTCGGAATGCTGGCCGCCGTCCGTGCGCTCCGTACCGACGAGGAGGCGGGCCGTGCCGAGATCGTCCTCGCCGGGCCGGTGGGACGCCGTACGGCCTTCGTGGCGGCGATGGGGGCCATCGGGGCCGGCACGGTGGTCTTGTGGCTGTCCGAGTTCGCCGGATTCGCGCTGGGCCGGCTACCCGTGGCCGGGTCGGCCTATCTGGCCCTGGCCACGGTGGCCGTGGTGCCCGTCTTCGTGGGATTCGGTGCGCTTGCCAGCCAACTCGCCCCCACGCGCCGCATCGCCCTGTCGCTGACCAGCGCGGTCGTGGTGCTGTTCTGGCTGCTGCGGGTGATCGCCGATACGTGGTCGAGCGGGGGATGGCTGCGCTGGGCGACGCCATTCGGTTGGGCCGAAGCATTGCGCCCGTTCACCGGGGCCCGCCCGATCGTCCTGGCCCTCCCGTTCGTCACGTCTGTCGCGTTGCTCGTGGTCTCGTTCCGGATCGCCGCCCGTCGCGACATCGGAACCGGGGTGCTCCGGGCCCGCGACAGCGCCCCGCCGAGGCTGAGGCTGCTCTCGTCCCCCGTCGCTCAGGCATATCGCGGCCAACGCGCCGTGCTGACCATCTGGGCAGTCGGGGTGGCTGTCTTCGCCGCCATCCTCGGCATGATCTCGACCAGCATCTCGTCTGCCGGGGTGTCGACGAAGCTTCAGAAGGACCTGTCCAAGCTCGGATCCGGCTCGATCTTCACTCCCTCTGGGTACCTGGCCTTTGTCTTCATCTTCTTCATCTTGGCCGTCTGCCTCTTCGTGTGCGCACAAGTCGGTGCCGCCCGTGAGGAAGAGGCGGATGAGCGGCTCGAGACCCTGCTGGTCCAACCGGTCAGCCGGCATCGGTGGCTCGGGGGCCGACTCGTGATCGCGGCCTCGGCCGCGGTCGTCCTCTCGCTCCTCGCCGGGTTGGTCACCTGGGCCGGCGCCGCCTCCCAAGGCGTCAACATCTCGCTGCCACGGATGCTCGAGGCGGGAGCCAACTGCCTTCCCGTCGCCTTCCTGTTCTTGGGCTTCGCCGTTCTCGCCTACGCCGTCGTGCCCCGAGCCAGCTCGGCGATCGCCTACGGGTTCGTCGGTGCGGCGTTCCTCTGGTACCTGGTCGGTTCCCTCCTCGGGGTGCCGGACTGGGTGGTCGGGCTGACCCCGTTTCAACACATCGGACTGGTCCCGGTGCAGACCTTCCGACCGGTGGGCGCGGGGATCATGGTGGCCATCGGGCTGGTCTTTGCGGGCTCGGCCTTCGGTGTCTTCCGCCGACGGGACCTCCTGGCCGCCTGAGCCAGGCTCCGCCGCCGACAGAACTGAGTAGCGTGGTTGCATGCCGTCGGGGTGGCCGTCCCTTCCGTACGAGCCCTGGAAGGACACGTGCGACACGCTCCACGCCCACACCCAGGTGCTCGGGAAGCTCTCCGCGGCCGTGGCGCCGCCGGAACCCCAGCTCCAGCATGCCGCCCTGCGTCTGACGGCGCGGGGTTGGGAGACGCTGCCACTGCCTTGCCCGGACGGGTCCGGTGCGTTCGCGGTGGCGCTGGACCTGCGCAATCACGAATCGGTCATCGAGCACAGTGACGGCCGGGTCAGGCGAGTCCCACTTGGGCCCGACCGACCCGTCGGGGAGGTCACCCGATCGGTCCTCGCCGCAGTGGCGGACCTCGGCGGTCCGGTGGAGATCGATCCCCGTCCGCAGGAGACTCCGTGGACCATGCCCCTCGACGAGGACGACGTGCACGCCACCTACGTCCCCGAGCAGGTGGCCACCTACTTTGCCGCCGCCACCCAGGCCGCGCTGGTTCTCGCCGAGTTGCGGGCCCCGTACCGGGGACGCTCGACGTCGGTCAACGCCTGGTGGGGTACCTTCGACCTGGCCGTGAGCCTGTTCTCCGGCCAACCGGCCGAGCCGCCGTCGGATGACTTCATCATGCGCAACTCGGCGAATGCCCAACAGATCGAGGTGGGCTGGTGGCCCGGTGATGCCCGCTACGAGCGACCCGCATTCTACGCCTTCGCCATTCCCGCCCCCGATGGCTTCGAGGGTGCGACCTTGTCACCCGAGGCCGCCCGCTGGGACGCGAAGCTGGGTGAGTACCTGCTCGACTGGGACGAGGCCCGCGCCACCCCTGACCCCCATCGTGCAGCTCTCGAGTTCGGGCGGTCGGCCGTTCGTCATGCATGTCTGGTGTGCGGCTGGGACCCGGGCCTGGCGTTGAGTGCCGAGGGAGTGCCCCCGCCGGTCACCTGACTGACGCCGGGCCGGGGGTCTTCTCCGTTCCTCTCCTCAGCGGTCGGTCCTGTTCTCTCCGCCCTGGTATGGCAATGCCCAGCGGACGGGGGACCACGTCGCCGAGCCCCCTCCAAGCGGGGCGATGCTCCGGCCACGCCTCGGATCACGACCTCGGATCACGACCTCGGATCAGCACCCGGGTGGGCGTAGGTCTCGAGGCCGCGCAGCAAGAGGTCCACGCCGAACTCGTACCGTTCGTCGAGACCACCCGAGAAGAGAAGGTCGACTGACGCCCGGGTGTGGGGGAAGCGATCCTCGGGCAGCGAGAGTGCGTACTGGCGGAACATTTCGATCATCTGCTCCGGTGACATCTCCTCCCCGGTGGGAGAGGAGAGACCCAGGCTCTCTTCGAACGCGTAGGCGCCGACGTATAGACCGAACAGGTCGCCGAGGTAGGCGATGACCTGATCGGGGATACCCACCGGCTTCAACAACCTGAAGAGCCACTCGCTGTAGACGGCCAACGTGGGACCCATCGGGATGCGTCCGAGGGACAACCGGGCCACGTCGCGGTGGCTCTTGAGCTGGGCGCGCATTTCGTGGAGCAGGTCGCGGAGCTGTTCCTTCCACCTCGACGGTTCCGGCTCCGGCAGCACCATCTCCTCGGTCACCCGCTCGAAGATGAGTTGAAAGAGCTCGTCCTTGTTGCGGACATGCCAGTAGAGCGATCCCGCCCCGGTACCCAGCTCTTCGCCGACCCGGCGCATCGACAGGCCCTCCATCCCGTCGGCGTCGAGGACCCGGATGGCGGCGTCGACGATGGCTTCCCGGGTCAGTGGGACCCGGGGGGGCGGCCGCACCTTCTGCCAGGGCGGCAGCGGAAGGTCGGATGTGTCCGGTCTCGACGACGCGTCGCGCTCGGCCATCGCCGACGAGACTACCAGGGGACGAATGCCGTTCGATTCACTGAACATCATTTGACAAGCCTCGGCCTGGCTGCCAGAATGCCGTTTGATCCTGGAACAATGTTCAACCGAGCCGGAGCGAGGGCCCCATGCACGAACTGATCGAGGCGAGCCGCCTGAGCAAACGATTCGGGAGGGTCAAGGCCCTCGACGACCTGGATCTCACCCTGCCGGCGGGACAAGCGGTGGCCATCCTCGGCCCGAACGGGGCGGGCAAGACCACCTTCGTCCGCATGGTGGCCACCCTGCTCCAGCCCGATGCCGGGACATTGCGGGTCGACGGGCACGATGTCGTGCGCGACCCCATGGCCGTCCGCCGCCTGATCGGGCTGGCGGGCCAGTCGGCGGCGGTCGAAGCGATGATGACCGGGCGGGAGAACCTGGTCATGGTGGCCCGTCTCTACGGGCAGGGCGCGAAGGAGGCCAAGTCCAGCGCGTCCCGGATCCTCGAGCAGGTCGGCCTGACCGAGGCGGCCGATCGCCGGGTTCGCACCTATTCCGGGGGTATGCGCCGCCGGCTCGACCTTGGTGCCAGCCTCGTCGGGTCGCCGCGGTTGCTGCTGTTGGACGAGCCGACGACCGGTCTGGACCCGGCCAGCCGCAACGAAGTGTGGGACGGCATCCGGGCCATGGGCAACGCCGGCACCGACATCATCCTCACCACCCAATACCTCGACGAGGCCGACCATCTGGCCGTATCGATCGTCATCATCGACGGCGGTCGCGTCATCGCCCAGGGCACCCCGGGCGAGCTCAAGTCGCGGGTGGGCGCCGACCGGATCGAGGTGCACACGCTGGACATCACGACCATGGCCCGCGCCGCCGAAATTCTCGCCGGGCTGGATCTCGGCGAACCGGTGAGCGACCCGGCCACCCGGCGTTGCTCGGTCGCCGTCTCGGGCGGATCGAAGATCCTCCCCACCGTCGTCCGCGCCCTGGACGATGCCGGTGTCCAGGTGGAGGACCTCGGACTCCGTCGCCCGACGCTCGACGAGGTGTTCTTGGCCTTGACCGGACACGCCACCACCCAGGAGGAGGACGCAGCATGACCATCGACATCGCCATCGACACCGCCCGCCCGCCCCGAGATGTCACGGCGGCCGTCAACCGAGGTGCGTCCTATCTCGTGGCCACCCGCCAAGTGGCCATCCGGACCCTCAAGAAGTTCGTGCGGACCCCGGCCCTCATCATCGCCGGCACGGCCCAGGGGGTGCTCTTCCTCCTGATCTTCCGCTATGTCTTCGGCGGAGCCGTGGCCCACACGGGCGCGCTGTCGTACGTCGACTTCCTCGTACCGGGCTTCGTCGTCACCGGCGTTCTGTTCCAGGGAATGGGAGCGGCCAGCGGTGTCGCCGACGACCTGGAAGGTGGCTTCTTCGATCGCCTGCGCAGCTTGCCGATCCGCCTGTTGTCGGTGGTGAGCGGGAGGGTGGGCGCTGACACCGCCCTCGTGGCCTGGGGGGTGGTCGTCATGACCGCCGTCGGCGTCCTCGTCGGGTTCCGCCTCGAAGGCGGCACCGGGTCCGGGCTGGCCGCCTTGGGCTTGACCGTCCTCTACGGCTTCGCCTTCGTCTGGGTGTTCATCACGCTCGGTCTCCTGGCCGGCAGCCCGCAGGCGGCCCAGGGGCTGTCGTTCCTGGTCTTCCCCCTGAGCTTCGTCTCGAGTGCCTACGTCCCGGTGGCGACCATGCCGGGCTGGATGCAGGGATTCGCCAGCCACCAGCCCATGACCCTCATGTGCAATACGGTCCGGATCCTCACCGGGGGCACGGCCGCAGAGCACTTGCTCGGGCACTCGCTCTCCTACTATCTCGTGCCCTCACTGCTGTGGACGGCAGGGATCATCGTGGTCTTCGCACCGCTGGCCGTGTGGAACCTGAGGAGGTCCTGACCACCGCAGCCACCGGGGCGCTGACGGCCCACGTCCGTGCCGGGGCCATGCCCGGGCTCGTGGCTCTGGTCGCCCGCGGTGACCAGGTGCACACGACCGCACTCGGGACTCTCGCCTTCGACGATCCCACCCCGATGGCAATCGACCGCGACCCGACAGGCCTCTCAAGTCCGCCAGACGCGCAGTCCGTGCCGGCTGAGCTGGGTCGGGATGACTTGGAGTTGCGGGTCGGCTTCCCCGAGTTCGTGGCCCAGCCTGCGCTTGACGCCCATGTCGGGCCCGCACAGGAGCGTGATGCTCCCGCCCTTCCCACCGGCGCCGTTCACCTTCCACCCCAGCGCGCCGTGGCCCGAGGCCACTTCGAACACCATTCGAGCCTTCTCGCTCACCACGCCGGTGTGCAGTCCGGCCTGGGCCTCGGTGTTCCGGGTCATGGCCTGGCCCAGCGCGGGGAAGTCGGCCGCGTTCACCGCGTCCCTGGCCTGCTCGGCCGAGTGGCGTAGCGCCTCGAGGCGCGATGAGCTCTCGCCCTCTCGTTCCAAGTTGGCGATGACCCGGTCATGGACATCCGACGACACATGAGAGCTCCCGAGGAATACCAACAACAGCCGGCGTTCCAGCTCCCACCAGACAGCATCGGGCACCGCCAGCTGCGATACCGAGGCGCGGGGGTAGTCGGAGACCTCGATGTAGTTGATCCCCCCGTAGGTCGCACACACCTGATCCTGGATCCCCGACTGGAGCCCGAGCCGGTCGACCTCGATCCGGTGAGCGGTGGAGGCGACCTCATGAGGCGTCCGGTGCCCCGACACGAGCGAGTCGAGGGCGCCGATGAGTGCCACGGTGACGGCGGCCGACGTACCCGTCGAGCCTCCAGCCGGAGCCTCCGAATAGATGCTGATCTCCACCGAAACGTCGTCGGGCACGCCGATGTCTTCGACGACAGCCTCGAGCAGGGGGTGGCGACCGGGCCGGATGCCCGGTTCGAACGCGTACCGCTGGCCGAAGTTCTCGGCGTCGAGCACGACCCGGTCGCGTCGCCCACCGCCCGGGTGGACCTTGACCTGCACCTCGACGCATGGATGGACGCCGATATTGAACACTTTGCCGTGGCCGGCAAACCACGTGTCGGTCCATCCGCCGTTGTCGCAGATCCTGATCGGGGCGACGGCGTTGACGACATAGCGCGGGGCTGCGGACTCACGCACCGGCTCATCATGGCCGCCCCGGCCAGCCGGCGCGTCCAACCCGGTCCGATCAGTGTTGCCGGACGCTACCTCGTGGCTGAACTCTCACTACCAGCGATTCGAAGGTCGACTACCAACGATAGAAACGTCGGCTTCCCGCGCTCTCTCCACGACCCATGGCGAACCCCACCAACCAGAGAACGAAGAGAACGGCAGCAACGACCCACAGGAAGTGGAGGGCAAATCCCAGTCCAAAGAAGAGCAGAACAATCAAGAATGCGAGCAGGATAACCATCCATCTCCTTCACGAGTCGGTCACGCAGTGGCATGCATCATTACCTTGCCGACCCGTTGCCAAACCTCGTTGGAGACGGCCCTTTCCGGTCGGCGGTTCGCCGCAGCCGACCGTGCCGGCCTTGACTACGCCGGCGAGCTCACGACCGATCGGGATGTCATAACGGAGACGATCGCCCGCCACGCCCGCGGCGACCACGGGCGCCAGAGCTGTGACATCGAGCGGCTCGTGGTCGACGAGACTCCAACAAGAGCCAAGTGGCCGCCGAGTCGGCGGGCCCATGGTGCCCGCCTCTCGGGTTGCCCATCGGTAACGAATGCGTTACGGTAGCCGATGTGTTACCGATGTGGTTCCGGGACTCGGATGTCGGGCGACGGTGGCCGAGGTCGGGACGGTGAGCGGCGCGGCGGCCGACTTGCCCGGCGACCCGTTCGATGCGTTGGGGGACGATACCCGTCGGGAGATCCTGAGCCTGCTCAGCCGGGGGGACCGGGCGGTGAACGAGCTCGCTTCCGCGCTCCCCATCAGCCGCCCGGCCGTGTCGCGCCATCTACGGCTGCTGAAGAACGCCGGGCTGGTGGCCGAGCGCTCGGACGGGACCCGTCGCATCTACCACTTGGAAGAGACGGGCATGCGGGCCGTCCAGGACTACCTGGAGCGGGTGTGGGGTGAGGCCGCGGCGCGGTTCAGACTGCTGGCCGAGAACACCCGGTCCGATCCCGGAGGATGACCGGCCCGCTGCGGATCTCCTTCGAGGTGTCCTGCCCCGCCCCTCACGCCTTCACTATGTGGACCTCGCGGATCGGTTCGTGGTGGCCCACGGATCACTCGGTCAGTGGTCAGCCCGGCTTGACCGTCGTTCTCGAGGAGCGGATGGGTGGACGCATCTACGAGCGCACGTCGGGTGGCACCGAGCACGACTGGGGTGCCGTCACCCACTGGGACCCGCCTTCGGTGCTCGGCTACTCGTGGCACCTCGGCCGGGATGCCGCCGAGGCCACCGACGTGAGAGTCCGCTTCGTTGCCGTCGACGAGGACAGGACCCGGGTCGAGATCGAGCACAGCGGGTGGGAGCGTCTCGGGCCATCGGCCGTTGTGTGGATGGACCGCAATCGTCTGGGTTGGGAGTCCCTGCTGCCGCATTTCTCGGCGGCGATCGAAAGAGGGGATTGAGCGAGGAGATGGTGATGGCTGCAGGAACCAAGGACAACCCGTGGGAGCTCACGACCGCACCGGGCACGGCGCACTTTCTGATGTATGCCGAGGATGCGTCCGACCCGCCGGCACTGGTGTGCCAGGTCGGTTCGACCACGCTGCGCTACCACCTCCGGGCCATCGAGGACCTCCATCGGTGGCTGCTGGACCAGGGCGATTGGGTTCCGCTCGGCGCCAGCGACGAGAAGAAGGAGCCGGCCGAGGGCACCGTCGAGGCCTGGGGGCGGGCCGCGGACAACCCCGTCGGCGGTTGGTACGGCCTGCGCAAGGGTTATCGGGGTCGTTTCGGGATGTACCTGCCACCCCTCCTCGAACACCTCGGTCTGGCCGAGGTGACCCACGAGACGAGGAACAACCGCGTACGGGGGATCCGGTGAACCGCGCCGTCGTGGTCCGTTACCGGACCAGGCCCGAGCATGCCGACGCCAACGAGCGGCTGATCCGGGCCGTCTTCGCCGAGCTCGACCAAGTCGGGCCGGCCGGTCTCGACTACCGAGCCGTCCGTCTCGACGACGGCGTAACGTTCGTGCACGTGGCGGTCCTGCCCGAGTCGGGAAACCCGCTCAACGAGCTGGCATCCTTTCAAACGTTCGTGTCGGGAATCGGCGAACGGTGTGCCGACGGCCCCGTCCCCGTCGAGGGCGCCCTGGTGGGTTCCTATGCGGCGCTCGACGACCCAGCCCCGGAAGACGACTCAGCCCCCAAAGAAAGGTGAGGCCATGAAGGCGCCGGAGACCTGGGAGTACATCCACGCCGAGCGGGCTGCCATGGTGGACACGCTGTCAGGCCTGACCGCCGACCAGTGGGCCACGACCTCGTGGTGCGGGGGTTGGTCGGTGCGGGACACCGCCGGCCACATCCTGGCGGCGGCCGAGCAAACCCCGGGGAACTTCTACAAGGAATTGGCCTCGGCCGGCTTCAGGTTCCACGTATTCACGGACCGGGCCGCCAAGCGCCTCGGCGCCCTCGCCCCCGACGAGATCATCAGTCGGCTCCGGGCTCGTACGACGACCACGAACCACCCGCCGGCACCGGTCTCGGCCATGCTCGGCGAGATCGTCACCCACGGCCAGGACATCCGCGGACCGCTGGGTCTGACCCATCGTCCTCCCGAGGCGGCCATGGTGGCCGTGGCCGACAACTACAAGAAGTCGAACCTGCTCATCGGCTCGAGGCGACGGATCGCCGGACTGGGGCTACGCGCCACGGATTGCGACTGGGCGACGGGCGAGGGCCCTCCGGTCTCCGGACCGCTCCTCTCGTTGATCCTGGCCATGGCGGGGCGCTCTGCCGCTTCGGACGATCTCACCGGGGACGGGGTGGGAATCCTCAAAGCCGCTGAGGAACGCCTAGACGAATACGCCTAGGACACCGTTCCTCGCTCGGCCACATCGGTCCGGCGGGCACTGCCGATAGCTTGACGGGTCGTGGCCATCTTCGTGGGCATCCTGGTGGCCGCGGCCTTCGGCAGCGGGGACTTCCTCGGCGGGCTGGCCTCCCGTCAAGCCAACACGATCACCGTCCTGGCCCTGGCCCAGTTCACCGCCCTGGCCGGCGCCATCGTGGTCGCCCTCGTCGCCGGCGGGCCGCTTGCGGGGTCGGTGGTCCTGCTCGGCATCGGTGCGGGGACCCTCAATGTCATCGCCCTCGGCTGCCTCTACCAGGGCTTGGCCATCGGCCAGATCGGCGAGGTGGCCCCGGTGGCGGCCGTGGTCAGCGCCACCATCCCCGTGGCCTGGGGGCTGGCCGTGGGGGAACGCCCTCCCGCTCTGGCCCTGGTGGGAGGGGCCATGGCCGTGGTGGCGGCGGCGCTGATCACCCTGGAGCGGGACGAGCGTCACGGGATCCGGATGGGCCGCGCCTTGATGCTGGCGGTCTCCGCCGGAGTGGGCTTCGGCACCTCGTTCATCCTGTTCGCCGACGCCTCCCATCACAGCGGGTTCTGGCCTGTGCTGACCGCCCGCGCCGCGGCCGTCATCGGCGTGGGCATCGTCGTCACCGCGTCGCGGGCGCCGAGATCGCTGCCCCGGAGGCCGCGCCTCCAGGCGGTCGGAGCCGGCCTGTTGGACGTGCTGGCCACCACCCTCCTGCTCGTCGCCGTCCGGCTCGGCTTGGTGGCCGTCGTCGCCCCGGTGGCCGCCCTGGCCCCGGCCTTCACGGTGTTCGGGGCCTGGTGGTATCTGCGGGAGCGGGCCTCTCGGGTCCAGATCGGCGGCCTGGTGTTGGCCCTGGCCGGCCTGGTCCTCATCGCCGCCTCCTGATGGCCTTCCCGGCCGGCTGCGGGGCCGGGCTTGACGCTCCCCCCGGGACAGGGTCGACACTGATCTGATGCCGCCCGGCCGCACCGGACCCGCGCCGCCTGTCGGCGGTGAGGGGTTCGCCCTGTTCGAGACGCCCGTGGGGTGCTGCGCCATCGCCTGGGCACCGACGGGCGTTCTCGGCACCCAACTGCCCGAATGCACCCCGGCCGTCACCCGCGCCCGGATGGCGGAGCGAGTGCCCTCGGGTGGCGAGCAGCCCGCGCCCCCGGACATCCGCCGGACCATCGTCGCCATCCTCGCCTCGCTCGACGGTGAGCTGGTCGACCTCTCCGGCGCCACGCTGGACATGGCCAGCATCCCCACCTTCCATCGGGCCGTCTACCAGGCCAGCCGCACCATCCCGGTCGGGACGACGCTCACCTACGGCCAGGTGGCGGCCCTGGCCGGCACCCCGGGCGCGGCCCGGGCCGTCGGCTCGGCGCTCGGCCGGAACCCCTTCCCGCTGATCGTGCCCTGCCACCGGGTCGTCGCCGCCGGTGGGATCGGCGGGTTCTCCGCCGAGGGCGGGATCGTGACCAAGCGCCGACTGCTGGCGTTGGAGCAGCCATCGTGACCGGCGGCCGCGCCGGCGACGCCGACGATCACGCCGGAGTCGCCGACGATCACGCCGGAGCCGCCGACGACGGATGGAGGGTGCACCCGAGTGGGCCCCCCCGGATTTTCTAAGGTGCACGAATGCGGTCGCCGATGAGGGATGAGGTGCGGACGTGGCTCACCACCAAGGGCGCGCTCCGGGTCCCCGAGATCACCGCCGCCTTCTGGATCATCAAGTTCCTGTCCACCGCCATGGGCGAGTCCACCTCGGACTTCCTGGTGCATGCCATGTCCCCGGCCCTTGCCGTCCTGATCGGGTTCGCCGGATTCGCCGTCGCACTCGTCCTCCAGTTCCGGATGGCCCGGTACGTGGCCTGGACCTACTGGCTCGCCGTGGTCATGGTCGGGATCTTTGGCACCATGGCGGCCGACGTTCTCCATGTCGGCTTCGGCGTGCCCTACACGGCGTCGACCGTCCTCTATGCCGCCGTGCTCACTGCCGTGTTCCTCACGTGGGAACGCACCGAGCGGACGCTGTCGATCCACAGTATCGACACACCCCGGCGGGAGGCGTTCTATTGGGCGGCGGTGGTGGCTACCTTCGCCATGGGTACGGCGCTGGGCGACTTCACCGCCTCGACCCTCCACCTCGGCTACTTCCCGTCGGCCATCCTGTTCGCCGGGGTGATCGCCGTCCCGGCGCTCGGCTACCGGTTCCTCCGGTGGAACCCGGTGTTCTCCTTCTGGTTCGCCTACGTGATCACCAGGCCGCTCGGGGCGTCGGTCGCCGACGGCCTGGGCAAACCCAAGGACCTCAGCGGGCTCGGGCTGGGAAACGGGTGGGTGGCTCTGGTGTTCGGGGCGGCCATCGTGGTGATGGTCGCCTACCTGGCGGTCACCAAGGTCGACGTCCAGCTGGAGCCGCCGCCCACGCCCGAATCGCGGCGCTCCCGTCCGGTGAGGCGCGACCCTCGGAACCTGAACCGGCCCGCCTGCCGATTCGTATACTCCGGCAGGTGGCCGCGCCCCCCGCCGACACCGACTTCGAGCGGGCCATCGACGAGCTCATGGCGCGGGAATTCGAGGAGTCACCCATCTGGGCCTCGCTCCTCGGCCGGGACGGATTCGACCACCGGCTGGACGACTGCTCGGCCGAGGGTTTCGCCCGCCGGGCGGACGAGGACCGCCGGTGGTTGGACCGGTTCACGGTCGTCGACCCGGCCGGCCTGACCTTCGAGCAATCGATCGACCGCGACCTCGTCCTCGCCCATCTCGGCCAGCGGGTGGCCCTGGCCGACTGGGAGGGGTGGCGCCGTTCGCCCGAGGCCTACCTCGAGACCGGGCTGACCGAGCTCTTCCTGCTGGCCCTGCGATCCGAGGACGAATTCACCGACGCCGCGGTGGACCGGCTCACCGCCATCGGATCCGTGCTCGACGAGGCCGAGCGCAACCTCGACCCGTCCCTGGCCAGCGCCCTGATCGTCGAGCGCGGACTGGCCCAGTGCGTGGCCAACATCGGCTTCGCCCGCCACGAGGTCGCCGGGCTGGTGCTCCAGCCCGCCAACCGGGAACGCCTGCAGGAGGCCGGCGAGACCGGCGCCCTGGCCTACGCGCGTTTCGCCGACATCCTCCGCCAATTGCTGCCCCGGTGTACGGGCTCCTATGTGTTCGGCGAGGAGCGCTACCAGTCCGTCCTCAACCGCGGCGAGCTCATCGACCTGGACGTGGCCGGCCTGCGCCAACTCGGCTGGGACGAGTACCGACGCGTCGCCGAGCGCATGACCGAACTGGCCTCGTCCATCTCGGGCGGAGCCGACGACTGGCCGGCCGTCGTGCGGCGCCTCCAGCAGACTCACGCCCCCGACATCGAGGCGATGCGGGCCGAGTACCAGTCGATGTGCGATCGGGCGCGCCGGTTCCTGAGGGAGGAGGACCTGGTCTCCAGCCCGGCCGACGAGCGGTGCGAGGTCATACCGGCGCCGGCCGCCGTGCGGGCCACCCTGGCCGTGGCCAGTTACATGGCGCCGCCGATGTTCAAGCCCTCGAGGGTGGGCCACTTCTTCGTGCCCTACCCGGTCGATCCCGACGACGCCGAAGAGGTGGGCGGTCTGTTGGAGAGCAACGCCCCCTACTCGGTGGCCACCACCGCCGTTCATGAGGCCTACCCCGGCCACCACTGGCACCTCATGACCATGAAGGAGGCCCGGCCCATCCGGCGCCTGTTCACGTCGACCTACTTCGTCGAGGGATGGGCGCTCTACACCGAGGCCATGATGCGGGACGCCGGGTTCTACACGCCCGAGGAGGAGTTGGGCCAGCTCGAAGCCCGCCTCTTCCGGGCCGCCCGGATCGTCGTGGACACCTCGCTCCACACCGGGGAGATGTCGGTCGACGAGGCGGTGGCCTTCATGCACGAGCGGGCGTTGCTCCCGCTGCCGACCGCCCGGTCGGAGGTGGCCCGGTACTGCGCCTGGCCCACCCAGGCGTCCGCCTACCTGACCGGTGCGCTCGCCATCGAGCGGGCCCGGGACGAATGGGTGGCCGCCGCCGGCTCCCTCAGGAGCTTCCACGACGCCTTGGCCGGCAGCGGCGCCATGCCCGTCCCCCTGGCCGTGCGGGCGGCGCGGCTTTCGGCCGGCGGGCCGTCATGACCACCCGTCACGACCAGCCCGTCATCACCGGTGGTGCGGTGCACGGCTGATCCGCTGGCCCCGGTCGCGGCCGGTGCCCCGCCCCCGTGACGTAGGGTCGCGCCCGCCATGGCAACCCGCCGATCGCTGGCCGTGCTCGCCGCCGTCGCCCTGGTCCTCTCCGGATGCTCGCTGGTGGCCGACCCCAGCCCACCTCCGGTCCGGGACGCGTCACTGGCTCCCACCGGTCCGGTGGGCTATGTGGTCTGCCCCGCCGCGGTCACACCGGTCGAGCTCGACACGGCCACACCCGAGGCGGCCATCACCCTGCCGCTGCCGAGCCCCGCCCCGCAGGGGAACTTCGCCATCGCCGCCTCGCCTGACGGTCGGTGGGCCTACGTCGTGACGACCTTCGGTAGGACGGCCGGCGCAGCCCCGTCCGTCCCGGCCGGCGCAGCCCCGTCGACGACGGCCGGCGGGGCCGACACGTCCGGCAACAGCGAGGTCATCCCCATCGACCTGGTCAGCCAGCGGTCGGGACCGCCCATCCCCCTTCCCGGGCTGGGCGGCACCCATGCCATCGTCGTCCTGCCCGGAGGGCGGACCCTGCTGGCCGGCGACGGAACCGCCATCGTCCCGGTGGACGTCGCCTCCCGGAGGGTCGGCGCGCCGCTCGACCTCGGCGCCGGTCACACCGTGTACGGGATGGCCCTCGCCCCCGACGGCTCGAGCGCTCTACGCCCTGGTGCCCGGCGGGGTGTTCCCGGTCGACACCACCCATGACTCGGCCGGACCCGAGATCCCGACCGGGCTGGCCATCTCGTCGGTCTACTCGCCCCACGGCATCGCCGTCACCACCGACGGCGCGACCGTGTACGTGGCGGGCCAGGGCGGGGCCGACTTCGGCGGCCGGGTGCTGCCCATCGTGACGGCGAGCCGGGCCACCCTCCAGCCCACCGGGTTCGACCGGTACGGCATCGCCGATCCCGCCGCCCTGGCCCTGGCCGCCGACGGTTCGTCGATGCTGGTGGTCGACAACGCCAACAATTGGATCAACCCGGTCGAGACGGCCACCTTCACCGACCCTCCGCCACCGGTCCGGCTGCCCCCACGCCCGGGATCCACCTCCCCGTCGGGCACCGGGCATCCGACCGACATCGTGATCGGCCCGGGTGGGACCGGCGCTTTCATCGTCGACGGGTTCACGTCGGTCATCCCGTACCAGCCCGCCACCCAGCGGTTCGGCCGGCCCGTCCCGGTGTGCTCGGGGGCGTCCTCGATGGCAGTCGCCCCCGCTCCCTGAACCGGCCGGCCGAACCGGCCGGCCGATCCGGCCCGCTGATCGGGTCGCCGGGCGCCGTTTGCGGCGACGGGTGGCCGGGCCGCCCCTCGTTCAGTCGCCGGGGAGGTCCACCTCGATCCCCGAGGCGCGCACGGCCGCGGCGGCGTCGTCCGACCGGTAGGTGGCCGGGGCCAGTCCGGCCGTGTCGAGCAGCTCGTCGAGGGCGGCGGGGATGGCCGCCGTGAGCGTCCACATCTTCGGGATGCACTCGGGGCAGGCGATGATCCCCCAGTAGAGGACGCCTCGGTAGCTCATGATGGTGATGTTGAGCCCCATGCCGTCCATGACCGGCCCCAGGGGGAAGCCGGCCTTGAGCTCGGCGCCGGCCAGATAGAGGGGGAAATCCGGGCCCGGGACGTTGGAGATGACCAGGTTGGCGATCGGCCGGTGCCGATCGGCCAGCCGCATCCGTGAGTACAGGCGCGCCGCATTGGCAAAGACATGGGCGGTCGAGTGCTCGGCCCAGTTCTGGAGCGTGTCGGCGCCGAGGGCGTTGTGCTCCTCCTTCGCCCCCTTCGTCCCCTCGTTGATGGCCATCAGCCGGTCGAGCGGATGGTCGAGGTCCACGGGCAGCTGCACGAACATGGACGAGACCTGGTTCGAGCCCTTGGGCGCGCCGGACTCCGGGCGAACGGACACCGGGACCACCGCCACGAGGGGTCGGTCGGGGAGCTCGTCACCCGCAACCAGAAACGATCGCAGGGCGCCGGTGCAGACGGCCAGCACGACGTCGTTCACCGTGGTGCCGGTGGCGTTCTTCAGCCGCTTGACATCGTCGAGGCCCACCGCTGTCAACGTGACCGAACGCCGCCGGGTGAGGGCGGTGTTGAACGAGGTCCGGGGGGCCGACAGCGGGAGCGCGGCCTTGGCCCGGCTTCGCCCACCGGATCCCAGTCGGATTCGCCGGACGTTGAGGACGCGATAGCCGGTCCGGATGGCGTCCTGGGTGATCTCCAGGGGCCGGGTCGACCGGGCCACCATCGCATGGGCCATGAGCTCCAGACCGGACGGGATGCGCTCCCCGGCCGGAGGCCCGCTCGTCCGGGCCGGCGCTCGGCGCCGTCCGCTTCGGGGCCGGACCGGCCGCCCGGCTCCAGGTCGAAGAGGACCGAGAGCAAAGCGGCCCCGGACACGCCGTCGACCGTCGAGTGGTGCATCTTGGCGATCAGGCCGATGCGGTCGTGCGCGAGACCCTCGACGATCCACATCTCCCACAGCGGCCTCGACCGGTCGAGCTGGTGACCCGTGATGTCACCGGCCAGGTCGGCCAGCTCCCGGAGGCCGCCGGGGCGCGGCACGGCGGCCAGACGGACGTGGTAGTCGAGGTCGAAGGCGGGGTCGTCGACCCACACCGGGTGGCTCAGGCGGAACGGCACCTCGATCAGGCGGCGGCGGAACACCGGGGCGCAGGGGAGTCGCTCGGCGATCCTCTGCTTCATCCGGGCGAACGAGTACCCGCCCGGGACCGTCGACGGGTCGAAGGTCATCGCCATGGCCACGTGCATGTGGAGGGTCGGCGTCTCGAGGTACAGGAAGCTGGCGTCGAGGCCGCTGAGCCGTTCCATCACATTCCCTCCCTCCGGACCGACCACCGGACCGTGCTGGCTTCACTTGCCCCGCCCGACCGTGTTGTATGGAGGGGTGGCCTGGGTCCTCCTCGCCGTCAGCTTGGTCTTTGCGACCCTGGCGGTCAACGCTCTGCACCCGATTCGGCGCGAGCCGCTCAACGTGATCAGCTTCAGCCTCGGTTGGATCCCGAGCGAGTTGCCGCTCCAGCTCGGCGTCCTGGAGACGGCACTGGCGGTCGACCCTCGCCGCCGCCGGCGGGCTCGCCGGCTGGCCCGGCTGGCTGGGGCTGGCGGTCGGCCTCGGGACCTGGGTCGGATGGATCCGCCTCACCGTCGATGCCCATCGGGCCGGCGGGCTGGTCGCCGCCGCCCTGGCGCGGGCCACCGCCGAAGGCCCCGCCATCCCGCATCTCGACCCGATTCCCGTGTGGAACCGCTGGTGGCGTCTGGTGATCGCCGTGCCGTTCCGCTTCCGGGGGATCATCCGGCTGAAAAACATCGACTACTGGGGGGACGGCATCGGCCGCCACCGGCTCGACATCCTGACCTGCCGCCGGATACGGGCTGAGCAGGCGCCGGTGCTGGTGTCCATCCACGGCGGAGCCTGGATGATCGGGGACAAGCGGGAGCAGGGGATCCCGCTCATGCACGAGTTGGTCCAGCGGGGTTGGGTGTGCGTCGCCATCAACTACCGGCTCAGTCCCCGGGCCACCTGGCCCGACCACATCGTCGACTGCAAGCGGGCCGTCGCCTGGGTCCGCCAGCACATCGCCGAGTACGGGGGTGATCCCGGATTCATCGCCGTCACCGGTGGCTCGGCCGGAGGCCACCTGTCCTCACTGCTGGCCCTCACACCCAACGAGCCGGAATGGCAGCCCGGCTTCGAGGACCTCGACACCTCGGTGGCCGCCTGTCTGCCGTTCTACGGCGTCTACGACCTGACCGGCCACCCGGAGCGATCGGGGGCCCACGGCCGCGGGTTGGTGGACCTGCTCGAGCGCCGCGTGATGAAGGTGCGCCAGGCGGACGACCCTGGCCGGTTCGAGCGAGCCTCGCCCGACCGCCGGGTCACGTCGTCGGCACCGCCCATGTTCGTCTTCCAGGGGGCCAACGACACGCTCGTCCCGCCGGTGGTGGCCCGTTACTTCGTCGAGGAGCTCCGCTCGGCCTCGGCCGCCCCGGTGGCCTACGTCGAGCTCCCCTCCGCACAGCACGCCTTCGAGGTCATCGCCTCCATCCGGTCTCGGCATACGACCATGGGCGCCGTGGCGTTCCTCGAGGGGGTGCGGGCCCGAGTCCATCACTGACGGGCCGGGCCCACTGACGGGCCGGACCGTTGGTGACCTCGGCTTTCGTCCGGGACCGGGCCTCCGGTGCTAGACACACGGGCGCGTTTCTGACGTAGAGTCACATATTCATTTCTGACGTAGGGTCACGTATTCGAGCCGGGGGGACGGACGCGGTCGGTCCCCCCGGTCCCACATCGCATGCAAGGGGGAGCTTTGGGCCCATCATGGAAGACGCGTCTCGCCGCGTTGAGCACGGTCGCCGCCCTGGCGATCACCGGGGTGGCCTGCAGCTCCACCAACTCCTCGTCGACCACCACCACGAGCGGCGGTTCGGGCGGGTCGGCCATCCCGGCCAGCGCCATGAGCGACCACACCGGGATCACGTCGACGAATGTGTCGGTGGCCAACGTGAACTGGGCCACCATCTTCAAGGGGGCCGGCGTCGGGGTCCAGGCCTACGCCGACTATGTCAACTCGACCGGTGGGGTCAACGGGCGCAAGATCACGGTCACCACCGGTGACGACGGGGATTCTGGTGCGACCAACAAGCAGCTGACCCAGAGCGCCATCACCAACGATTTCGCCACGGTCGGGAGCTTCTCGCTCCAGGACGGCTTCGGTGGGGCGCTGCTGGCCCAGAACCCCGGGATGCCCAATGTCTCGGTCGTCCTCGATCCGGCCACCAACAAGCTGCCCAACACCTTCAGTCCGGTCCCGCTCAACGACGGCTGGGAGGAGGGCCCCCTCCAGTACTTCAGGCACCGGTTCCCCAGCGACATCGATGCCGTGGGCACGCTGGTCGGCGACATGCCCTCGGCCGAGTCGGCCTGGGCCGGGGAGAAGTACGTGCTGGAGAAGGTCGGCTACAAGGTGATCTACGAACCGACCTATGCCCCCACCCAGTTCGACTTCACCCAGAACGTGATCGCCATGAAGAACGCCGGCGTCAAGATGCTCTTCGTCGACCAGTTGCCGGTGCAGTACGCCCCCGCCCTGATGAAGGACCTCGCCCAACAGGACTTCCACCCGGTTGTGATCCTCGGTGCCGCCACCTACAGCAACGATCTGGTGCCGGCTTCGGGGGGACAGGCCAACGTCAACGGGTCCTTCCTGGATCAGAACGCATCGCTCTACCTCGGCACCGACGCCTCGGTCGTCCCGGCGGTGTCGACCTTCCTCAAGTGGGTCAACATCGCCTCTCCAGGCTTCAAGGCCGACCTCTTCACCATGTACGGGTGGGTGTCGGCGGAGCTCTTCGCCCAGGCCCTCGCGAATGCCGGCGCCAACCCCAGCCGGGGCTCCCTGCTCGAGGCCCTGTCCAAGGTCACGTCCTTCGACGCCGGCCATCTGATCGCCGCCAACAACGTCGCGGCCAAGACGCAAGGGAATTGCTACCTGCTCGGCGAAGTGGTCAGCGGCCAGTTCCAGCGTCTCGACACTCCGGTCTCGGCCAACAACGGGTACCGTTGCGACTACGGCTACGTGACACCACCGTCGGGGACCTGACAGGGCCCACAGCACGGAGGTCTGGTCGGGTGGCTCGCGGGGGACGAGGATGATTCGGTGAGCAGCTTTCTCCAGTACACCATCTTCGGGGTCATGCTCGGGGCCGGGTACGCCATTGCCGCCACTGGCCTGGTCGTGACGTACACGACCTCGGGGGTCTTCAACTTCGCCGTAGGCGCCATCGGGATGATCGCCGCCTTCTGCTACTGGGACCTCGTCTCGGCCCACCACGTCCCGGTGCTGGTGGCGCTGGTGGTCATCCTGGTGGTCGGCGCACCCCTCTCCGGAGCCGTGGTCGAGCGGGTGCTCATGCGCCGGTTGCACGGGGCGTCGCCGGAGCGCCCGGTCATGGTCACGCTCGGGCTCATGGTCATCCTGACCGGCCTCGCCCTCGTCGTCTGGGACCCGACCCTCAACTACTCGGTGAACAACATGGTGCCGGGCCAGTTCCGCCTGCTCGGCATCAACATCCAGTACCAGGAGGTGCTCCTCATCGGCGTGGCGCTGGCCGTGGCCGTCGGGCTGCGGCTGCTCCTGTACTCCACCCGGACGGGTTTTGCCCTGCGGGCCGTGGTCGACGACCCGGGGCTGCTGGCCATGTCCGGCGCCTCGCCCAACCGGATGAGCCAGTACGGGTGGATCCTGGGGTTCGTCCTGGCCGCCTTGGCCGGCGTGCTGCTGGCCCCGACGCAGACCACCGGGATCAACGTCCCGGCCATGACCCTGTTGGTGGTGAACGCCTATGCCGCCGCCATCATGGGCCGACTGAAGAGCATCTCGGTCACCTTCGTCGCCGCCATCGGGATCGGCCTGGCCTACAACTACACCGTCATCTACGTGCTGCCCCACCTGCCCCAGAGCCTGGTCCCCGACGTGACCCTGGCCCTGCCCATGGTGTTCTTGTTCATCGCCCTGGTCACCCTGCCCTCGGTCCGGATCCGGGCCACCGGCCTGCTGACCACGGTGGCGGCGCCCCGGGTGGCCGGCGCCGGCGAGTCGCTCGTGGCCGGAGTGGCCTTCGTGGCCGTGGCCGTGGCCTTCGCCGTGGGCTTCGACAACACGGCCTTCCGGGGGACCACGGTGCTCACCCTCGGCGGCGTGGTCATGACCCTCGGCATCGTCGGGCTCTCGCTGGTGTTGCTGACCGGCTACTCCGGGCAGGTCTCGCTCTGCCAGTTCTCCTTCATGGGGATCGGCGCCTTCGTGATGGGCAAGGTGGCCGGCGGCGGGTCGCTGCTGGGCCTGGTGGCGGCCACGCTCATCTGCGCCGCCGTCGGGGCGCTGGTGGCGCTGCCCACCATCCGGCTGCGCGACCTCTACCTGGCCCTGGCCACCTTCGCCTTCGCCGACGCCGTGGCCAACGGCTTCTTCACCGATTCCCACATCTTCGGGGAGGGTGGCGGCCTCAACGTGGGCCGGATCATCCTGCCCGGCCTGTCGTTCGGCGGTGACAGCGCCGAGTTCCTCATGGTGACCGCCTTCTTCGTGGCCTGCGCCTGGCTGGTGCTGGCCATCCGGCGCAGCATGTTCGGCCGGCGCCTGGTGGCGCTCAACGACTCGCCGGCCGCCTACGCCACGGTCGGGCTCGACATCGGCGTGACCAAGGTTGCCGTCTTCGCCATCGCCGCCGGCATGGCGGGCCTGGCCGGTGCCCTCTACGGCACCGTCCAGCAGACCGTGGGCACCTCCGACTTCGACTTCTTCGGCGGCATCATCTTCGTCCTGTTCGTCACCATCTGGGGCATCCGCACCGTGTCCGGCGCCTTCCTCGCCGCCCTCACCTACGTCGTCCTCAACCAGTGGTCGCCCCACTCGCTCGGCATCTTCGCCGGCGCCGGGATCATCCTGATCGGTCGGGCGGCCAATGGCATCCTCGGCATCGAAGCCCTCCACGTCAACCTGCCGTGGGTCAGGCGTTCAACGGCCGCCATGCCGTCCTCGGTGCCCGAGGCCCTGGCTCCCGCTGTGATGAGAGGCGAGACCCGTGCCGCCGGGTGACGCGCCGGTGGAGGGAACGGCGGTCCTCACCGTCTCGGAGGTGGCCGTCCAGTTCGGTGGTGTCTCGGCCCTCACCTCGGTCAGCCTCTCGGTGCCGCCTGGGATGGTCACCGGGCTGATCGGGCCGAACGGGGCGGGCAAGACCACCTTGTTCAACGTCATCAGCGGGTTGCAGGCTCCGGATCGGGGCACCGTGCACCTGTTCGACACCGACGTCACCGGGATGAAGCCCCACCGCCGGGCGCGCCTCGGACTGGCCCGCACCTTCCAGCGCCTCGAGCTGTTCGGCACGTTGACCGCCGGCGAGAACGTCCAGGTGGGGCTGGAGTCGACGGCCAAGTGGTGGGACCGCGACCGCCTCGGAAGGATGGCCTCCCGCCGCCGGGGCCCCCGCAACGCCGAGCCGACCACGGACCTCGACGGGGTCGCCGCCGGGATCGCCGCCGACCCGGCTGCTTGTGAGCGGCTGCTCTCCGGGGTGGGCCTCCTCGGTCTGGCCGACCGGCAGTCGTCCTCCATGCCGACCGGGCTGGCCCGCATGGTCGAGTTGGCCCGGGCCCTCGCCATCGGGCCGAAGCTCCTCCTGCTCGACGAGCCCGGCTCGGGCCTCGACGAGTCGGAGTCGACCGCCCTCGGGGACCTGCTGTCTAAGCTGGCGGCCGAGGGCATGGCCGTCCTGCTGGTCGAGCACGACATGGAGCTCGTCATGCGGGTGTGCGATCGCATCCACGTGCTCGACTTCGGCGACATCATCGCCTCGGGGGCTCCCCACGAGATCCGGGACAATCCGATGGTCCAGGCCGCCTACCTCGGCGAGGTGACGGCGCCGTCGGCTGCCGGCCCGGCGACGGAAGTGTCCCCGGCGGCGGGGCCGTGACCGAGCTGGCCCCGGCGGCCCCGGTCGGATCGATCGACGGGACGGGACGGCCGGCCCTCGGCATCACCGTCAGCGGGGTGCGTGCCGCCTACGGGCGCATCGAGGTGTTGCACGGGGTGGACCTCACCGTCCCCCCCGGGAGCGTCTTCGCCCTCCTCGGCCCCAACGGCGCCGGAAAGTCCACGCTGCTCCGGGTCATCGGCGGCCATATCCGCCCGACGGCCGGCGAGGTGCGGATCGGCGACCGCCCGGTGGGGCACACGTCCCCCGAAAAGCTGGCCCGGCAGGGCCTGTGCGCCATCCCCGAGGGTCGGGGGATCTTCCCCAACCTCACCGTGCGCGAGAACTTGCGCATCTGGACCTACAGCGGCGGCGGCGGCGTCGCCGAAGTGGAGGAGCGCACCTTCACCACCTTCCCTCGCCTCAAGGATCGCCGGCGGCAGATGGCCGGGACACTGTCCGGTGGCGAGCAGCAGATGCTCGCCATCTCCCGGGCCCTGGTCACGAGGCCCAAGGTCCTCCTGCTGGACGAGCTGTCCATGGGCCTCGCCCCGCTCATCGTCGGCCAGCTCTACGAGCTGGTCGGTGACTTGGCCCGCCAGGGCATCACGGTGCTGATGGTCGAGCAGTTCGTCACGACCGCCCTGACGGTGGCCACCCACGCCGCCATCATGGTGCACGGCCGGATCCAGCAAGAGGGGAGCCCCCGGGAGATGTCCGAGGCCGCCCTCAGCGTCTACCTGGCCTGATCCGCCGGGACCGCACCCCGTCCGGCTCCGGTCCCCGCTCCTCGGGCCGTCACCCCTCGTCGAGCAGGACGACGTCGACCGATGGATCGTCGCCCACGGCTGTGGCCATGGACAGCACCCCGCCGGCGTCGATCACGTCGGCCTCCGCCGTCACCAGTGCGGCGATGCGCTCGGCCGTGTCGGTGACTTCCAGGGAGGCGACCGGGGCGCGCATCGAGCGCCGGGCTTCCGTCTTGGCCCCCCGAATCGCGCTCAGCACGTCGCTCGCCACCTCGAGCACCGGTCCGCCCCCCTCGTCGGCCGGCGCCGCCCCGAGCTCGTCGGTCGAGGGCCACCGGGCGCGGTGGACCGACCCGGGCTGCCACCACGACCAGACCTCCTCGGTGACGAAGGGGAGGACGGGGGCGAAGAGGCGGAGCAGAGCCGACAGGGCGAGCGCCAAGGCGGCCTGGGCCGACGCCGGGCCCGGCTGGCGGGCGTCCCCGTAGGCGCGGATCTTCACCAGCTCGAGGTAGTCGTCGCAGAACGCCCAGAAGAAGGCCTCCGTGCGCTCGAGCGCCCGGGCGTAGTCGTACTCCTCGAAGGCCGTCGTCGACTCGTCGATGACGCGCGCCAGGCGGGCCAGCATGGCCCGGTCGAGCGGCGCGGTGACGGCCCCGGGGGTCCGGTCCCCGGCTGCTCCGCCGCCACCGTCGAGGCGGCCGAGGGTGAACCGCGAGGCGTTGAGCACCTTGATGGCCAACCGCCGCCCCACCTTCATCTGGCCCTCGTCCACCGCCGTGTCGGTGCCGGGCCGGCCCGAGGCGGCCCAGTAGCGGACGGCGTCGGCGCCGTGCTGCTCGATCAGCGGCAGCGGGGTGACCACGTTGCCCCGGGACTTGGACATCTTCTTGCGGTCCGGGTCGAGCACCCAGCCGGAGATGGCCGCGTCCGACCAGGGCAGCACACCGTGCTCGAGCTCCGACCGGACGATGGTCGAGAACAGCCAGGTGCGGATGATGTCGTGGGCCTGGGGCCGGAGGTCCATGGGGAAGACCCGGCCGAACAGGTCGGGGTCGTCGGGCCAGCCGCCGGCGATCTGCGGAGTCAGCGAGGACGTGGCCCAGGTGTCCATGACGTCGGGGTCGCCGACGAACCCGCCCGACCGGCCCCGCTGGTCCCCGGTGTAGCCGTCGGGCACGTCGGTCGACGGGTCGACCGGGAGGGCGTCCTCACCGGCCAGGATCGGGGCGTCGAAGACGGTGGCGCCCGTCTCGTCCACCGGGTACCAGACCGGGAAGGGGACGCCGAAGAACCGCTGCCGGCTGATGTTCCAGTCGGCGTTCAGCCCCTCCACCCAGGCCCGGTAGCGGTGGGCCATGTAGGTCGGGTACCAGTTGAGCTCCTGGCCGCGGGCGAGCAGCCGCTCGCGCAAGGGGAGGGTGGCGACGAACCACTGCCGCGACGTCACGATCTCGAGGGGCCGCTCGCCCTTCTCGTAGAAGCGGACCGGGTGGGTGATCGGCCGGGGCTCACCGACCAGGGCGCCGGTGCGGGCCAACGCCTCGACGATGCGGACCTGCGCCTGGCGGACCGTCTGGCCGGCCAGCTCGGCGTAGGCGTCGGCCGCCTCCCCGGGGTGGTCCGACTCCCAGCCCGGCTCGCCCCAGGGAACCGGCAACAGGCGACCGTCCCGCCCGACGATGGCCCGGGTGGGCAGCGAGAGCTCGCGCCACCAGACCACGTCGGTGGTGTCGCCGAAGGTGCAGATCATGGCGATGCCCGACCCCTTGTCGGGGTCGGCCAGCTCGTGGGCGAGGACCGGCACCCGCACGCCGAACAGCGGGGTGTGGACCTCGGTGCCGAACAGGGCCCGGTAGCGGTCGTCCCCGGGATGGGCGACGAGGGCCACACAGGCCGGGAGCAGTTCGGGCCGGGTGGTCTCGATGTCCACCGTTCCCGAGCCGCCGACCCGGGTGAACCGCAGCCGGTGGTAGGCGCCCGGGCGGTCCCGGTCCTCGAGCTCGGCTTGGGACACCGCCGTCCGGAAGTCGATGTCCCACAAGGTGGGCGCGGTGCGCTGCTCGACCTGGCCGCGCTCGACCAGACGGAGGAAGCCCCGTTGGGAGACCAGCTGGGCGTGTTCGGAGACGGTGGTGTAGCAACGTGACCAGTCGACCGACAGCCCGAGCATCCGCCACAGGTGTTCGAAGACCTGCTCGTCCTCGGTGGTGAGCTGCTGGCACAGGGCCACGAAGTTGGGGCGCGAGATGGACACCGGCTCCTTCCCGGGCTCCTCGGGCGGCACGAAGTCGGGGTCGAAGGGGAGGGTGGGATCGCAGCGGACGCCGAAGTAGTTCTGCACGCGCCGCTCGGTCGCCAGTCCGTTGTCGTCGAACCCCATCGGATAGAAGACGGCTCGCCCGCGCATGCGCTGGAAGCGGGCCACGGCATCGGTGTGGGTGTAGGAGAAGACGTGGCCGATGTGGAGCGAGCCCGACACCGTGGGCGGAGGCGTGTCGATGGAATACACCGTCGAGCGCTCGGCGGTGGCATCGAAGCGGTAGGTGCCGTCGCTCTCCCACTGCGCCGACCAGGTGGCCTCGAGCCCCTCGAGGGCCGGCTTGTCCGGCACCCCGGATCCCCTGGTCACCCGGCCCGCCGAGCCGGTCACGTCTGTCGTCATGATCGGGTTACCGTACCCTGCGTGTTCCGGCTCCACGACACCGCCACCGGCGACCTGGCACCGCTTCGGTTGCGTCAGCCCGGCCGGGCGTCCATGTACGTTTGCGGCCCCACGGTCTACGACACGCCCCACATCGGCCATGGCCGGTTCTCACTGGTGTTCGACGTCCTCCGGCGCTACCTGATCTTCACCGGCCTCCAGGTCACCTACGTCTCCAACATCACCGACATCGAGGACAACATCATCGAGCGGGCGTCCGAGCGCGGCATCGAACCGTCGGAGCTGACCGCGGCCAACGAGGCGGCGTGGTGGGCGGCCATGGACGCATTGGGCGTGCTGCGGCCGGACGAGTCGCCCCACGCCACCGCTTACGTCGATCGGATGGTCGAGCTCATCGCCGAACTGGTCGGGCGCGGGGTCGCCTACGAGACCGGTGACGGCGTGTACCTGTCGGTGGCCGACGTGCCCGGGTACGGGTTGCTGGCCCACCAGCCGCTCGAGTCGCTGCGGGCCGGGGCGCGCGTCGAGACCGACCAGGAGAAGCGTTCCCCCCTCGACTTCGCCCTGTGGAAGAAGGCCAAGCCGGGCGAGCCGACCTGGGTGTCGCCGTGGGGCCCGGGGCGGCCCGGCTGGCACACCGAATGCGTGGTGATGTCCCTCGACCTGCTGGGCGAAGGGTTCGACCTGCACGGTGGGGGACTGGACCTCGTCTTCCCGCACCACGAGAACGAGCGGGCTCAGGCCGTCGCCGTCGGGCGGCGGTTCGCCCGTCACTGGATGCACAACGGGTTCGTGATGGTCGAGGGCGAGAAGATGTCCAAGTCCCTGGGCAACTTCACCTCGCTCGACGACCTGCTGTCCCGCAGCGACCCCCGTGCCTACCGGCTCCTCGTCCTGCGCTCGCACTACCGGTCGCCCCTGGAGGTCACCCCCGACACGGTGCGCGACGCCGAGTCCGGGCTGGCCCGATTGGACGAGCTGGCCCGGCGCTTCGCGCTGGCCGATCTGCTGGCCGACGGTCCCGTGGTGGCGTCCGGGGATGCCGACGACGGGCTCGACGGCGAGGCGCTCGAGCGGTTCCGGAACCACATGGATGCCGACCTCGACACGCCCGGGGCGTTGGCGGTGGTGTTCGATCTCGTCCGGCGGGCCAATGCTGCCGCCGATGCCGGCGACACCGCGTCGGCGACGCGGTCGGCGCGCACGGCCGGGCTCCTCGGTGCCGCGCTGGGCCTGCCGCTCGGCGGACCGCGACCCGATGCCATCGATCCCGACGCCGCCGACAAGGTGCGCCGAAGGGACGAGGCCCGGGCGGCGAGTGACTGGCCCACGGCCGACGCCATTCGCGCCGAGCTGGAGGAGGCCGGCTGGCTGGTCGAGGACGGGCCGGACGGGACGCGGGTCCGGCGACGATGAACGTAGTGTGAACAGGGATTCGGGGTCGGCCGGGAAAGTTGATTCTCGGTGGGGGGCTGCTAGCGTTTCGCGTGCAGGCAACCCGTCCCTCCCTCTCCGGTCGTCGACGTGCAGACGTGGGCGCGCCGGAACCGGCAGCGGGGAACGGGTCGTGTGTGCAGAACAGGTGAAGGAAAGGGGAACGCCACAGTGGCTTCCGGAACAGTTAAGTGGTTCAACGCCGAGAAGGGCTTCGGCTTCATCTCCCAGCCGGACGGTGGCGCCGACGTTTTCGTGCACCACACGGCCATCCAGATGAACGGCTTCCGCTCTCTCGAGGAGGGTCAAGCGGTCGAGTTCGACCTCCAGGAAGGCCCGAAGGGTCTCCAGGCGGTCGACGTTCGTCTCGCCCAGCCGGCCTGACCCCACTCCTTCACCCCCGGCTGAGACAGCCGGCGCCTCTCCGGTGGGCACACCGGCCGGGTGAGAAGGTGCATGCCGCGCCCGGCGCCCGGAACCGCCGTGGGCGGCCCGCCGGGCCATCGTCGCGCCCCGGCTCGGGCTTGCGCCTGGCCCAACGACCCACCTGACCTGGCCCGGTGCCGGGCCGGCGCAACCGGGTCCCGGCGGTGCCCGCACGCGCCCCGGTGAGGTTACTATGTAGTAACAACGAGAGACGGGTCCCCGGGCCGGCCAGGCCCACCCGGGTTCGACCTCACCCGGTCGGACGCTGCGACACCGTCGTGGGTTGGTAGGCCCGGCACGGGCCGGAACGGAGCGAGCACCATGGCCGATTTCTCCCTCGACCTCAACGAGGACCAACTGCAGATCCAGAAATGGCTGCACGACTTCGCCGAAAACGTGATCCGGCCGGCCGGGCACGAGTGGGACGAGCGGGAGGAGACCCCGTGGCCCATCATCGAAGAGGCCGCCCGGGCCGGGATCTATTCCTTCGACTTCGTCACCCAGGCGTTCTTCGACGAGAGCGGGCTGCTGCTGCCCATCGCCGGCGAGGAGTTGGCCTGGGGTGACGCCGGCATCGCCCTCGCCATCCTGGGCAGCACCCTGGGGCTGGCCGGCATCGCCAGCAACGGCACCCCCGAACAGCTCATCGAATGGGGGCCGCAGTGCTTCGGGACGCCCGACGACATCCAGACGGCCGCCTTTGCCGTGTCCGAGGCCGATGCCGGATCGGACGTCTCCTCCCTGCGGACACGTGCCGTCTACGACGAGGCGAAGGACGAGTGGGTGCTCGACGGCACGAAGACCTGGATCACCAACGGGGGCATGGCCGACGTCCACGTGGTCGTGGCCTCGGTCGACTCCGAGCTCGGATCGAGGGGCCAGGCCAGTTTCATCGTGCCTCCGAAGACGCCCGGGCTCTCCCAGGGGCAGAAGTTCAAGAAGATGGGTATCCGGGCGTCGCACACCGCCGAGGTCGTGCTCGACGGGGTCCGGGTGCCGGGCCGCCTGCTGCTCGGTGGCAAGGAGAAGCTCGACGAGCGCCTGGCCCGGGCCCGTGAGGGCAAGCGATCCACCAGCCAGGCGGCCATGAAGACGTTCGAGGCGTCCCGGCCGGCGGTCGGCGCCCAGGCGCTCGGCATCGCCCGCGCCGCCTACGAGTACTCGCTCGACTACGCCAAGGAGCGCCGCGCCTTCGGTCGGGCCATCATCGAGAACCAGGGAATCGCGTTCAAGCTGGCCGATATGAAGACGAGCATCGACGCCTCCCGGCTGCTCATCTGGCGGGCGTCATGGATGGGCCGCAACGGCAAGGAGTTCACCTCGGGCGAGGGGTCGATGTCGAAGCTCTACGCCGGCGAGACGGCGGTCCACGTGACCGAGGAGGCCATCCAGATCATGGGCGGCTATGGCTACATTCGGGAGCACCCGGTCGAGCGGTGGCACCGCGACTCGAAGATCTTCACCATCTTCGAGGGCACCTCGGAGATCCAGCGGCTGATCATCAGTCGCGCCATCTCGGGCGTCCACATCAACTGACGACGGCCGGTCCCTCCCGTGGCGATCCTCACCGTGTGCACCGGCAACGCGGCGCGTTCGGTGATGGCCGGGGCCATGCTCAGCGCCGCCGGGCTCGAGGTGGTGACCTCGGGCACCCACGTGGTCGACGGGCAACCGATGAGCCGGCGGACCCGGGACGCCCTCGCCTCGCTGGGCGTCCTCCCGCCGTTCCACCGGAGCCGGCAGATCACGGACGAGGCGGTCGAGGGGGCCGATCTGGTCCTCGCCATGGCCGGCGAGCACGTCGCCTATCTGCGGCGCCAGTTCCCCGACGCCGCCCCGAAGACCGCCTCGATCAAGCGGTTGTGCCGCGACCTCCCGTCCGGACCGGGGCCGCTGAGCGAACGACTCGGCACGCTCGGGCTGGCCGGCCTTCCCGTCGAGCCCTGGGAGGACGTCGAAGACCCGGCCGGTGGTGACGAGCAGGTCTATGTGGCCTGCGCCAAGGAGCTGGCCGACCTCTGCGGCGAGCTCGCTCCCCGCCTCCGCTGAGCCGGCCCCCGAGGCGATCAGGCGGGACGACCCTCGGCCAGCTGCGGGTGTCGCCGCGACAGGTCGGCGCAAGCGGCACACACCTCGTCGGGGATCACCCCGGCGCGCATCAACACGGCGAAGACGGAGCACCCGATGCAGACGGCGAACACCGATTCGAGGAAGGCGGCGGCGGCGATGGTGGCGACCAGGCCCCAGGCGGCGGCGTGCTGCCCGAACCCGAACCAGAGGACGAGCGCCGAGCTGGCCATGGCCGTCCCCATGGCCTGGGCGAAGCGCTTGGGCGGCCCGGCCACCGGCTTCGGCGGCCACGGCAGGCGTGGGGCCACCAACCGTGTGGCCACCAGGCCGAGCGGGCTCAACCGGGGCCCGGTCAGCACCCGGGCCCAGAATCCGTAGGCCAGGGGGATCAGGACCAGGGGCTGGTCGAAGGCCAACGCCGCCACCGCCATGAGCAGGACTCCGCCGGCCACCGTCCGGGCGGCGTGCTCGTCGACCGGGTTGGGGAAGCTGAACACCCACATAGTTTACCGGGTCGATCGGGTTTTACGGCCCTCCGGGCCGGGGTGCCGGCCGCCCGCCCGGAACCGGTCAGGCGGCCGGTGCCACCGCCCCGCGGAGGAGGCCGAGTCCGGCCAGGCCGGGGAGGCGGTCGACCCGGCGATCGATGCGATCGGCCACGGCCCGGCCGTCGGCGTCCCCGAAGAGGTAGTCCCGCAGGAAGACGACCTCCCGGTCGGGGACCACGCCGGTGCCGACGGGGGCCCAGAACCGACGGAGCGCCCACCGGGTCAGCCGTTGCGCCGCCCGGCTGTCGGCCAGTCGGCGACCGGCCTGGGCGGCATAGAAGTCGATGTGCCGTCCCTCCTGTTTCATGATGCGGCGAAGCAGCTCCGAAAGGGTCGGGTGCCCGGCCAGCTTGGCCAGCCGGGCGTAGCCCGCCTGGGTCGTCCATTCGTTGACCGCGCCCCAGGTCATGTGCACCGCGGTGAGGTGGGGGGTCAGCGCCGACCCGAGCTGGAAGGTGAGCGGGCGCCAGGCGTCCCGCTTGGGCAGCCGCTGCCGCAGGGCGGCGATCCTCCCGGTGCCGGCCGGCTCGTCATGGGCGGCCAGGATCTCGGCGATCGCCTCCCCGTGCCAGAACTCCTCGTAGTTCCACAGGGTGAGGAAGGAGGTCACCTCCGGGTCCCGGTGTGCCCGGGTGACCAGCACGTCGCGTAGGTAGCAGACGGTGTGGTTCTCGACGTCGTGCATGTAGCGCAGGCATCGCAGGGCCTCGGGTGAGAGCGGCTGCTCCCGGAAGGCGTCGAAGTCGATGCCCGTGGTGTCGAGCTTCGCCGAGAGCTTGCTGTAGCGGCCGATGTCGATGCCCATGGCACGTGTTCGTCGCCGGGCCGGTCCGGGGATGACGGCCTGCCGGTGGGTGCCCGTCTCCGCCCCGCCCCCCTCGGCCCGGGTCGCCAGACGGGTCGTGAGACCGGTCGTCGAGGCCGGTCGTCAGGCCCCTCGCCCCCGGCTTTCTCCAGCTCGACCGGCATCTGGCGTCATCTGGGCGGGCCACCGGCGACGGATACTGTTCCGTGATGATCGAGGTCCGCCAGGCGAGCGACGCCAATCTGGTCGTGGCCCTGGCCCGGTGGCACCAGGAGGCCCTGGCCGAGGTCTACCGCCGGCACGGCGGTGCCGTGTACGGGCTGGCCCGCCGGATCCTGCGCAGCGATCCACCGGCCGAGGAGATCACCCAAGAGGTCTTCTTGGACCTGTGGAACCACCCGGAGAAGTTCGACGCCCAGCGGGGGACGCTCCGGTCCTATCTGCTGGCCCGTACCCACGGCAAGGCGGTCGACTTCGTGCGCTCGGAGGTGGCCCGTCGCCGGCGCGAGGAGCGGACCTCGCGCCAGACGGCGACGGCCGGGTACGACATCGATCACGAGGTCTGGGACATGGCCGTCGCCGACCAGGTGCAGGAGGCGCTGGGCGCCCTGCCCGAGGAACTGCGCCAACCGATCCAGTTGGCCTATTTCGGCGGCCACACCTACCGCGAGGTGGCGAGGATCCTGAACGCCCCCGAAGGTACGGTGAAGAGCCGGATCCGGTCCGGCCTCGGCCGGCTCCGGACCAGTTTGGCCGAACGGGGCATTCAGCCGGCGGGAGCAGAGTCGTGAGCCTGGAACGCCCCGAGCCGGATCATCGGGAGATCCAGGAACTGCTCGGCGCCTATGCGCTCGACGCCGTCGATCCCGACACCGCCGCCATGATCGACCGCCATCTCGAGACGTGCCTGCGCTGCTCCATCGAGGTGGCCGACCACCACGAGGTGGCCGGGTTGCTGGCCAACTCGGGCGGCGAGTCACCCCCGGAGCTCTGGGACGGCATCGCCGAGCGGCTCGAAGGGTCCGGCCCACCTTCGTGGGACCGCCTGGCGGCCCGGCTCGAGACCGGGGGAGAGCGTGCCCCCGGTGCCGGTGGTGTGGTCCTCAACGGGCGCCGCCGCTTCAGCCGGGGGTGGTTCACCGCCACCGCCGGGGTGGTGGCGGTGGCCGCTGCCGTGGTGGCGATCGTGCTCGGGGTGCGGGTGAACCATCTGAACCATCAAGTCAGCGCCCTCAGCTCGTCCTCCGGCCTCGGCGCAGCCGAGCGGGCCGCCCTCGCCCAGCCCGCCACCCGGCAGGTCGCGCTCACCGCCCCGGCCGGGAGCGGGTCGCCGGCCATGGTGACCGTCGTGCTCACGCCGTCGGGCACCGGGTTCGTCCAGGCGCACCGGCTGCCGGCCCTCCCGTCGGACCGGACCTACCAGCTGTGGGCCGTGGTCGGCGGCCAGACGATCTCGCTCGGGCTGCTCGGCCCGGACCCGACCGTGGTGCCCTTCAGCGTGGCCGCCGACCAGCCGATCCACGCCTTTGCCATCACCGACGAGCGCAGTGGCGGCGTGGTGCAGACCACGCAACCACCGGTGGTGGCCGGGTCGGTGCGGACCTGACGCCGATCGCCGCCGGTCACCTGGTCCGGCCGGGGCCGGGGAGGCGACGCGCCGGGGTCAGACCCGGTGCACCTGGCGCAGGCCGGCCCAGGCGAAGTCGGCCAGCCGGGTGGCCAGCAGGGCAGCCTCGTCCTCCAGGGTGAGGGCGTCGGGGCCGACGCCGGCCAGGGACCGTTGGCGCCGGGCGTCCAGCCAGTGGCGGGTGGCGCCCTCGGCCACCCCCACCACGGCATGGGCCAGTAGCAGCCGGTGCTCGGGATCGAGGCCGGCGGCGATGAGCGGGTCGATGGCCTCGGCGATGGTCTCCTCCACCCGGCGCAGGGCCGCCCCGAAGTCGGGGTCGTCGGGGGCGTCCCGGCCGTAGAGAAGGAGGAAGGCGGGCTCGTTGCCCACCATGAGCTCGAAGTAGGCGGCGAACCCGAGCTCGACCTGCTGGCGCGGGCCTTCGGCGTCGGCCGTCGCCGCCACGATGCGGTCGACCAGCTCGCGGGAGAAGACGTCCATGAGCTCGAGGTACAGCGCCCGCTTGGACTCGAAGTGCTGGTACACGAGCGGCTTGGTCACCCCGGCGGCCTCGGCGATGTCGTCCATGGTGGTGGCGGCGTAGCCGTGCTCGGCGAAGAGCGAGAGGGCCACGTCGAACAGCTGGCGCCGGCGGGCGTCGGCCGTGAGCCGCCTACCCCCCTGGGCCTCCGCCCGTCGCCCCGTCGCCCCGGTGGCCCCGGACCCCGTGGTGACCGGGTTCATGGCCCTGCATGGTACCCGGGGCCCGAACCACGGAGACGGGCCCGGCCGGGCCCGTCTCCATCGGGCGAGGGGCCGGGCTCAGAGCTCGGGCAGGACCCGGGCGATGTGCTCGGGCAGGTCGGTGGAGGAGAAGTGGGTGGTGGCCACGGTCCGGTTGCGATCGAGGAGGGACGGGTCGGGAGCGGCCAACCACGACGCCAGTCGGGCCGACTGCCGGAGCGGGAACCACTCGAATCCGAAGGCGGCCAGCTCGCGTCCGACCGGGTACGGCCCGATGGCGAGCGGGCGGCGGTGGACGGCTGACTCCACCGACGGGTTCCCGAAGCCCTCCCAGGTCGAGGGCAGGGTCACCACGTCGCAGGCCCGGTAGGCGTCGGCGGCGGTGAGCCCGGGCCATCCCGCCGGGGGACCGAGGACGACCGGTCCGTCGGCCTCGGCCAGGAGGTGGGCCAGCTCGGGGCCGTACCCGTCCTCGGCCGCGCCGAGGAGCCAGTAGGAGGCGCCGAGCTCGGCCGCCAGGCGCAGGCCGCCGCCGACGTTCTTGCGCGGCAGGGCCCTGGTCGGCTGCAGAACGAGGACCTGCTCCGGCCCGACACCGAGCGCGTCACGCACCCGATCGGGCTCGACATCCGGGGAGTAGGCCGGACCGGGGGAGAAGGTGTTGTAGACGGTGGCGGCGGCGATCCCCCGTAGGGCGAGTTGGCGCCGGCTCAGGTGGTTGATGGTGACCTGCGTCCACCGGGGGTCGACCGGCGGCGGGGGATGGTGGATGAAGGGGGCGCGCTGCCAGGGGAGGTCGTGGTGGTGGAGGAGCGCGGGCCGGCCGGCCAGGACGGCGGCCACCGCGGCGGCGGCCGGCGGGTTGAGGGGCAGGGAGCACAGGTTCTCGACCACGACCAGGTCGGCGTCGTCGAGGGCGGCGTCCAGCTCCGACCGGGTCGGCGGGGCCGCGGCCGCCATGGCCAGGCCCGGCACGAGACGGTCGACCGGCCCGGCCCCGGCCACGGTGAAGGTGGTGAAGCCGAGCGAGGCCAGGGCCTGCTGCCACTTGGCCGCCTCGACGGCGACGCCGTCGGTGCCCCCGAGACGGAACGAGAGGAGGGCGGCGGTCGGGATGGGCGCCACCGTAGCGGCGCGGCCGCGGCCCTCCTGTCCGGCCCCGTCCGGGCCCGAAGGGACAATCACGCGGCGGTCGGGCTACCTTCGTCCGGTGCCCGAAGACTCCGCGCCGGTCGCCTCGCCGGATCCGATGGGCGCCGAGCTGCTGGCCGAGCGGGACGGGCCCGTCCTCACGCTGACCCTCAACCGGCCGCAACGCCGCAACGCCATGACGTGGGAGATCATCCGCGGCCTGCGCCGGCACGTGGCGGAGGCCCGGACCGACCCGCTGGTCCGGGTGGTGGTCCTGGCCGGTGCCGGCGACCAGGCCTTCTGCGCCGGCGCGGACCTGTCGGGCATGGTGCCGGCGGCCACCGGCGGCACCGGCGACCCCTTCGCCGACCACCATGTGGCCCGCGGCTGGCTGGCCGAGCTGTTCGAGGACCTCTGGCACCTGGGCAAGCCGACCATCGCCCGGGTGCAGGGCTGGGCCATGGCCGGAGGGTTCGGCCTGGCCCTGGCCTGCGACATGGTGGTGGCCTCCGAGCGGGCCCGTTTCGGAGCCCCCGAGCTCAACGTCGGCCTGTGGCCCTACATGGTGACCGTCCCGCTGCTCCGCTCGATGCCGGCCAAAAAGGCCCTCGAGCTCATGCTGACGAGCCGGGTCGTCGGGGCCGACGAAGCCGAGCGGATCGGGTTCGTCAACACGGTGGTGCCCCATGACCGGCTCGATGCCGAGGTGGCGGGGTTAGCCGGCGTGCTGGCCTCGAAGCCGCCGGGTGTCATGAGGATGGGCCGCGAATCGTTCTACGCTGTAGTGGATTCGGCGGCGTCCGAGGCGTTGCCCTACCTGCACGCGATGCTGACGGTGACCAGTCAGACCGCCGAGGCGGCCGAAGGGATCGCCGCCTTCGCCGAGAAACGGGCGCCGTCCTGGCAGGCACCCCCCGCCGACGCCCACTGAGCCCGAGAGGTCCCACCCACATGGCGAAACGAGCACTGATCACCGGCATCACCGGCCAGGACGGCTCCTACCTGGCCGAGTTCCTGCTCGGGCGCGGCTACGAGGTCTGCGGTATGGTCCGTCGCTCCAGCACCGTCAACTTCGAGCGCATCGCCCACATCCAGGACCGCGTGACCCTGGTGGCCGGGGACCTCCTCGACGAGGTCTCGATGATCAACGTCCTGCGCGACCACCGGCCCCACGAGGTCTACAACCTGGCGGCCCAGTCCTTCGTGCAGACGTCGTGGAACCAGCCCGTGCTCACCGGCGAGACCACCGCCCTCGGGGTGACCCGGGTTCTCGACGCCATCCGGATCGTCGACCCGGAGATCCACTTCTACCAGGCCAGCTCGTCGGAGATGTTCGGCAAGGTCCAAGAGGTGCCCCAGCGTGAGCTGACCCCCTTCTACCCGCGCAGCCCCTACGGAGTGGCCAAGGTCTACGGCCACTGGATCACCGTCAACTACCGGGAGAGCTACGGGCTCCACGCCTCGTCGGGCATCCTCTTCAACCACGAGTCCCCGCGTCGCGGTCTCGAATTCGTCACCCGCAAGGTGACCCACGGGGTGGCCCGGATCAAGGCCGGCATCGACCAGCGCCTGGCCCTCGGCAACCTCGACGCCCAGCGCGACTGGGGGTACGCCGCCGACTACGTGCGGGCCATGTGGATGATGCTCCAACAGGACCGGCCCGACGACTACGTGGTGGCCACCGGCGAGACGCACTCGGTCAAGGAGCTCGTCGAGCTGGCCTTCGCCGCCGCCGAGCTCGACTGGGAGAAGCACGTGGTGATCGACGAGCGCTACCTGCGTCCCGCCGAGGTCGACCTCCTGGTGGGCAATCCGACCAAGGCGGAGAAGACGCTCGGCTGGTTCCGCGAGGTCGACTTCCCCGAATTGGTGGGCATGATGGTGGAGGCCGACCTGGCGCTGGTGCAGAGCCAGTTGGCCTGAGCGCCCGGCCGTGGTGGGTCCGGCCGCCGTCCACGCCGACCCGCTCGGCCTGCTGGTGGCCTTCGGCGCCGGCATGCTCTCGTTCCTCTCCCCGTGCGTGCTCCCGCTCGTGCCGGCCTACCTGTCGATGGTCTCCGGGCTGTCGGCCGCCGAGCTCGCCGAGCTGCGGCCGGTGCCGGTCCCCGCTGCCGTTGGGCGTGGCCCCGCCCCCGGCTCCGAATTCGGCCCCGACGGCCCCGCCGCCGGCCGTCCGGTGGCGGACACCCTGGCGCGCCGGCGCGCCAGGGTGCTCCGCGGGATCCTGGCCTTCATTGCCGGGTTCACCGTCGTCTTCACCATCCTCGGAGCCTCGGCGTCGGCCATCGGCCGCCTGTTCCTCACCCATCAGCGCCTGCTCGAGACCATTTCCGGACTGCTCATCGTGGCCTTCGGCGCCCTGCTGGTGGCCATGGCGGCCGGTGTCACCGTGCCCACGGGGTTGGTGGGCGAGCGGCGGCTCCCGATCCGGCCCTCGGCCCTCGGCGCCTGGGCCCCGCCGGTCATGGGCATGGCCTTCGCCTTCGCCTGGACCCCGTGCATCGGTCCGGTGCTGGGCAGCGTCCTCGCCCTGGCTGCCGGCACCGGAGGGTCGGCCTTCGGTGGGGTGGCCCTGCTGCTCGCCTACTCGTTGGGGATCGGCGTGCCCTTCCTGCTCACCGGCCTGGCCTTCGGGCGCCTGACCGATGCGCTGGGCCGGGTACGCAACCGGCTGCGGGTGGTCGACCTGGTGGGTGGGGCGGTGCTGGTGGCCTTCGGGCTGTTGTTGCTCACCGGTCACGTGGGCACGGTGTCCGGCTACATCAGCAACTGGCTCCATGACCTGCACCTGAGCCGCCTCTCCACCAGCTGAGCGCAGGCCCGCGGCGGGCCTCGCCGAGGGGTCGGCCCGTCTGGCCCCGCCCGGGCCACGCCCGTACCATGGTGGGCGGCCATGGCCCCCCAACCTCCCTCTCCCGACGTGTTGGCCCTGCACGACGCCGTGGCGGTGACGGGTCGGTTCCCGCTCCTCGCCGGACTGGACCTCGAGGTCGGGCCGGGCGAGACCGTGCTGGTCGAGGGGCCGAACGGGGCCGGGAAGACCAGCCTGTTGCGGGTCTGTGCCGGCCTGGTGCCGGTGACCTCGGGCCGGGTGGCCGTGTTCGGGCTCGACCCGGTGCGCCGGCGGGCCCAGGTGCGGCGCCGCGTCGGCCTGCTCTCGCACGCCGCGCACCTCTACGACGACCTCACCGTCCTCGAGAACGTGACCTTCGCCGTGCGGGCCGCCGGCGGCGATGTGACCCGGGTGGAGGGGGCGTGCCGGCGGTTCGGCCTTACCGGGCGCCTGGTCCGGACCACCGCGGCGAAGCTGTCGGCCGGCCAGCGACGCCGGGTGGCGCTCGCCGTCCTCGCCGCCCGCTGGCCCGAGCTCTGGCTACTCGACGAGCCCCACGCCGGGCTGGACTCGTCGGCCCGCCATATCCTCGACGCGCTGATCGCCGAGGCGGCGGTGGCCGGGACGACGGTGGTCGTCGCCTCGCACGAGACCACTTTGGTCGAGCACCTGGCCACGCGGGTGGTCACCATGGCCGGGGGCCGGGTGACGGGGGAGCGCGCCGGCTCGCGCCTCGCCGCGTCCGCCCCCGCCGCGGCCGATGCCGCCGACGCGACGGGTTCGCCCGCTCCGGCCCCGCCCGGGTCGGGAACCCTCCCGGTGGGCGGGTCGATGTCTCATGTGGCGTGACGCCCTGCTGGTGGCGGGCAAGGACCTCCGCATCGAGGCCCGCTCGCGCGTGGCCCTTTCCCAAGTCGTGCCCTTCGGCGTCGTGGCCCTGGTGATGTTCGCCTTCGCCCTGGGTCCCGACCGCGCCCTCATGGCCCGCGGCGCCCCGGGACTGTTCTGGGTGGCGGTCCTCTTCTGCACCGTGCTCGCCGTGCAGCGCAGCGTGTCGGTCGAAGCGGCCGACGGGGCCCGCGACGGCCTCCGGCTGTCGGGGATCGATCCCGCCGGTCTGTTCCTGGGCAAGGCGCTGGCCGTCGGTGCCCTGTTGGTGGTGCTCGAGGCGGTGCTGGGCGCCGGGGTGGTGCTGCTCTACGGGGCCCGGGTCGAGCACCCTTGGTTGCTGGTGGTATCGGGCGTGCTCGGGACGGTCGGGTTGGCCGCCACCGGGACGCTGTACGGGGCGTTGTCGGCCGGGCTCCGGGTGCGCGAGACCCTGCTCCCGTTCCTCCTGCTGCCCATCGCCGCTCCCGTGCTGTTGGCCGGCACCCGCATCTGGCAGGCCGCCATGGCCGGCGGAATCCCGGCCGACGGCAGCCAGTGGCTCCGCCTCCTGGTGGTCTTCGACGCCGTCTACGTGGCGCTCGGCGTCGTCGTCTTCGGCCCGATGCTGGAGTCGGCATGAGCACGTCCGAACCGGGTGCGGTCGCCACCGGCACCGGGGGGGACGGCGGCTCGCTCCTGCCCTCGGCTCGGGCCCGGAGGGTCGAGCGCACCATCGGGCTCGGCGCGGTGGTGGCGCTGGCCGGCACGGTATGGGTCGGCCTGTGGGTCACTCCGCCCGACCAGACCCAGGGCGACTTGGTGCGCCTCGTGTACCTCCATCCCGGTGTGGCCTGGGTCGCGCTGTACCTGGCGTTCGGGCTGGCCGCCGGGGCCAGTCTCCTCTACCTGTGGCCCCGCACCCGCTCGATGTTCTGGGACCGTCTGGCCGCGGCGGCGGTGGAGGTGGGTGTGGTGTTCAACGTCTGCACCCTCGTCTCGGGCTCCATCTGGGGCAAGCCCACCTGGGGCGTGTGGTGGGCGTGGGACGCCCGGCTGACCAGCACGGCGGTGCTGGCCGTCCTGTTCCTCGGCTACCTGGCCCTCCGCCGGGTCCCGGCCGAGCCCGAGGTCCGGGCCAAGCGGAGCGCCATCGTCGCCCTGTTCGCGGCGGTGGACGTACCCATCGTCCACTTCTCCGTCCTCTGGTGGAAGACCCTCCACCAGGGGGCGACCGTCCTCAACCCCGATCTCTCCCCGACCATCCACGGGTCGATGGCCTGGACCCTGTTGCTCGGCTTCGTGGCGCTGACCCTCGCCTTCGTCTGGATGCTCCTCGTCCGCTACCGCATCGGCGTGCTGGAGGACCGGCTGGGCCACGGTGAGCTCGACGTGGCGCTGGCCGAGCGGCGGGCCGAAGGGATCGTGACCGACGAGGACGAGGCGGCCTGATGCGCTACGTGGTCGCCGGCTACGTCGTGGTGCTCGGGATCCTGTTCCTCTACGCCGTGCACCTGATGTGGCGCCGTCGCCGGCTGACGCGGGCCGCGTTGCGCCTCGAATCCGCCCCGCCCGATCCCGGCCTCACCACCGGCACCACCGGCACCACCGGCACCACCGGCACCACCGGCACCACCGGCGGCGCCGGCCGGGCCGACGGCCGTTGACGACCGCCCCGCCCCGCCCCCCGGCGCCTGCCGGCGGAGGGGAGTCCCCGGTGGCAACCCCGCCCCGTCCGCCGGCACCGGCGCGCTCGGGTCACCGGCTGCGCTATGTGGTGGTAGGGCTCGTGCTGGCCGGGTCGCTCTCCTTTCTGCTGGTGAAGGGGCTCGGGTCGGCCCTCAACTTCTACCTGCCCGCCGACCAGGCCGTCCGCCAGGAGGCCAGCCTGGGTGGGCGGACCATCAACCTGGAGGGGGTGGTCGAGCGGGGGTCGATCCGGTCCACCCGGAGCGGGGTCGACTTCGTGGTGACCTCGGGGTCCACCGCCGTCCAGGTGCGCAACACCAGCAGCCCGCCCGAGCTCTTCCAACCGGGCATCCCGGTGATCGCCGTCGGCCATTTCAGCGGGCCGGTCTTCCTCTCCGACCAGATCCTGGTGAAGCACTCGTCCGACTACATCGCCGCCCACCCGGGCCGGGTCACCGCCCCCGACGGCACCAAGCGATGAAGGCTCGGTCGTTGCGCACCGGCACCGCCGGTCCCGACCGGTGAACGGGGCCCTCGGCCACACCGGGGTCCTCCTCGGGTTCGTCGCCGCACTGGTCGGGATCGCCGTGTTGGCCGCCGGGCTGGCCCGGGGCCGGGCGGCGTCGATCCGGCGGGGCCAGGTCTACGCCCCCCTCATCCTGCTCGGCGGGTTGATCGCCGTGGCGGCCATGGAGCGCGCCCTGCTCACCCACGACTTCTCCCTCACCTTCGTGGCCGACAACAACAGCACCTACACCCCGCTGCTCTACACGATCACCGGCCTGTGGTCCGCCCTGGCCGGGTCCATCCTGCTGTGGGCGGTCATCCTGGCCGGCTACGCCACGGCGATGGTCTGGCGCTTCCGCCGCCGGGCCGGCGACCCCTTGGTGGCCTGGGCCACCCTGGTGGTCTACGTGGTGGCGGCCTTCTTCTTCGGGCTCATGCTCGGCCCGGCCGACCCCTTCCACCACGTGGCCGGGGCCGTCCCGACCACCGGGCTCGGTCCCAACGTCCTCCTGCAGGACAACCCGCTCAACGCCTTCCACCCGCCCCTCCTCTACCTCGGCCTGGTCGGGTTCACCCTGCCCTTCGCCTTCGCCGTCGCCTCGCTGGTCACCGGGCGGGTGGACGACGACTGGCAGGGCGAGACCCGGCGCTGGACCCTGTTCGCCTGGGCGTTCCTCACCGCCGGGATCCTCCTCGGGGCCTGGTGGTCGTACCAGGTCCTCGGCTGGGGTGGCTTCTGGGCCTGGGACCCGGTCGAGAACGCGGCCCTCCTGCCGTGGTTGGTGGGGACGGCCTACCTGCACTCGGTGATGGTCCAGCAGCGCCGCGGGCTGCTCCGGATCTGGAACCTCTCACTGGTCATCGCCACCTTCAGCCTGACCATCCTCGGCACCTTCTTCACCCGCTCGGGGGTGTTCCAATCCGTCCACTCCTTCTCCGCCTCGTCCATCGGGCCCCTCCTGCTCGGGTTCTTCGGCCTGGTGGTGGTCACCGGCGTCGGGCTCATCGCCTGGCGCGGCGACCGGCTGCGCGCCAGCGGGGGCATCGACGCGCCGCTCAGCCGGGAGGGCGCCTTCCTGGCCAACAACTTGTTGTTCGTGGGCTTCGCCTTCATCGTCCTGCTCGGCACCGTCTTCCCCCTCTTCTACGAAGCCCTCCACGGCGGCGACCAGGTGGCCGTGGGCGCCCCCTACTTCAACCGGATGTTCATCCCGATCGGGCTGGCCCTGCTCTTCCTGATGGCGGTGGCCCCGGCGCTGCCGTGGCGGAAGACCACGCTGGTGACCATGCGGGCGCGGTTGGCGGTGCCGGCCACCGTCGGGGTCACGGTCGTGGCGGCCTGCGTCCTGGCGGGCGTCCGCGGCGTCGAGCCGCTGCTGGCCTTCGGGCTCGGGGGTTTCGCCGCCGCCACCGCCGGCCGGGCCCTCGTGCTCTCGGTCCGCGGGGCGTGGAGGGCGGCGCGGGCGGCCGGCTCCGGCGGCGTCCGGGCCGCGCTCTCGGCCTGGCGCGGACTGGTCGGCCGGGCCAACGGGGGCATGATCGTGCACATCGGCGTGGTCGTCGTCGCCGTGGCGCTGTCGGCCGCGGCCGCCTTCCGTCACGACGGGCTGGTGCTGTTGCACCGGGGCCAGGCGGCCACCGTGGCCGGTCACCGGATCGAGTTCGTCGGGACCCGCACGTCGACCTCGCCGTCCCACTCCGAGCTCCAGGCCGTGCTGCGGGTCGACGGCGGCGGCGAGTTCACGCCGGCCATCTCCCAGTTCGGTGCCGGCACCCAGACCGTGGGCACGCCGGCCATCGACTCGGGCTGGCGGGACGACGTCTACCTCACCATCGCCAATGTGCAGGGCCAGGGGACGGCGTGGCAATTCCGGGTGGTGGTCCAGCCCCTGGTGGCCTGGCTCTGGACCGGCGGGGCCCTCGTCGTGGTCGGCTCGATCCTGTCGGCGGTGCCCGGCCGCAGGCGGCGCCCCACCGACCCGGTGTCGGCCCCCGTGCTCGACGTGGCCGGCGTCCCGCCACCGGACGGGGACCACGCCGACCGGGTGCAAGCGGCCGACCGGGCCGAGCCCGACGCCGCCCCGCTCCCGGTCGGGGCGGGCGACCACCCGTGACGGATACCGCCGTCGCGCCGGCCCGCCACCGGGCCCGCTGGGTGGCCGTCGGGGTGCTGGTCATCGCGGCCGGGCTGGTGGCGGTGCTGGCCACCCGGCCCCCGGCCACCGCCACCGAGGTCTTCAGCCCGCTGGTGGGCAAGGCCGTCCCCGCTGTGGCCGGCACCACGGTCGAGGGGTCGCATTACACGCTGCCCTCGCCTCCGGGGCGCTACACGGTGATCAACTTCTTCGCCAGCTGGTGCGCCCCCTGCCAGCAGGAAGGCCCCGAGCTCGTCAAGTTCCAGTACGAGCACCAGCGTTCGGGGGACGCCTCCATGCTGAGTGTCGTCTTCGACGACAGCCCGAGCTCGGCCCGCGCCTACCAGGCCACCCTCGGGGCCACCTGGCCGACCCTGGTCGACGGTTCGCTGGCCGTTGCCTTCGGGGTGCGGGCGCCGCCGTCGACCTTCGTGGTGGCCCCCGACGGGAGGGTGGTGGCCTTCTTGGTGGCGCCGGTGACCGCCGCCGACCTCGACCACATCCTGGCCCGGGCCGAGGCATCGCACGCATGAGGGCGCGTCACCTCCCGCTCTGGACACTGTTGGCCGTGGTGCTGGTGACGGCGCTGGTCATCGGCAGCGGTGTGTTCGCCTCCTCGCCACCGACCACGGCCCAGCGCGCCTATGCGATCGAATCGGTGCTGCGTTGCCCGAGCTGTGAGGACCTGTCCGTCGCCGACTCCACCGCCCAGACCGCCGTGGCCGTCCGGGCCACCGTCCGCCAGCAGCTGGCCCAAGGTCGGACCGACCAGCAGATCGAGTCCTATCTGGTCGCCCGCTACGGCTCCACCATCGTCCTCGACCCCCCGGCCCGGGGCTGGCCGCTGGTGGTCTGGGTCCTGCCCCTGGTGGCCGGAGGCGTGGCTGTGGTGGTGCTCGGCATCGTCCTCTATCGTCGCCGCACGGCGGCCGGCGAAGCCGGAGGTCGGTCCGAGGTCCTCGAGCCGGGCCAACTCGAGGAGCGCCGGCGGTTCCTCGTCCGGTCGTTGGCCGACGCCGACGCCGAGTACCTGGCCGGCGACCTCTCCGACCGGGACTACCTGTCCCTGCGCCAGCGAGACCTGCGCCGGCTGGCCTCGGTCGAGGCTCGGCTGGGCTCGGCCCCGGCCGCCACCGGGTCCGCGACCGGTGGCATGACCGAAGCCACCCCCGAAGCGCCGGTCTCCACCCTGGACCCGGCCGATCCCTCCGACGGGGACGAGCCACGGGTCGCCCCGGCCCGATCCGGCCCCGAGATGGCGGGAAGCCCGGGCCGGGCCACCCCGGAGCGGACCACGCCGAGCCGGCGCAACCGTTGGCTGCTGCGGGGCGCGGCCGCCTCGTTCGCCGCCGCCCTGATCGTCGCCGTCTCGCTCTTCGCCTCCGAGCGGTTGCCCGGCCAGACGGCCACCGGCACGGTGAGCCTGACCGGGTCGCAACGGCTGGCCCAGACCCTCGACCAGGCGGCGACTCTGGAGAACCAGGGCCAGCTGGGCCAAGCCGCCCAGCTCTACCAGTCGGTCCTGGCCGGCCACCCCGACAACGAGGTGGCCCTCGCCCAGCTCGGCTGGGTCGAGTACCAGACCGGCCGGGCCGGGAACAGCGCCTCGCTCATGGCCGATGCCGAGGCCAAGCTGGAGCGGGCCACCGGGCTTGACCCGGGCGACTACGCCGCCAGCCTCTACCTCGGGACCGTCCTGCTCCAGCGGGACGGGAACGCCGCCGGGGCCGTCGGGCAGTTTCAGCGGTTCCTGGCCGACGGCCCTCCCACCACCCTGGTCCGCCAGGCCGCGCCCGAGCTCCGCCGGGCCTACACCCAGGCCGGCATGGCGGTTCCCCCGCAAGTGCCGGCGGCCTGAAATCCCCGCCGGGTGGCTCAGGGGACGAGGACCGCCTTCCCGCCGATGGTGCGGTCGATGAGGCCCGACATCACGGTGGCCGCCTGGTCGAGTCGATAGGTGACCGGATGCGTCGGGTGCAGCCGGCCACCCTCCACCAGCTCCATGAGCTCGTCGATGAGCTGCCGGTTGCCGGCGGGATCCTGGAACGTCCATCCGCCCCAGTCCACGCCGACCACGGTGCGGTTGTTGAGCAGGACCTGGTTGAGCGGTAGTGAGGCGATGTCGCCCGAGGCGAAGCCGATGACGCAGAACCGGCCGAGGCGCCCGAGGGCGCGCAGGGCGGCCTCGCTGTGGCCACCCCCCACCGGGTCGACCACGAGGTCGACGCCGCCGCCGGACAGCTCCCGGGCCCGGACCTTCAGGTCCTCGTCCTCGTAGCCGATGGTGCCCTCGGCACCCATGGCCGACGCCGCCGCCAACTTCTCGTCGTCCGAGGCGGCGGCGATCACCCGCCCACCGAGGGCGGTGGCGATGTCGACGGCGGCCAGTCCGACGCCCCCGCCGGCGCCGAGCACGAGCACCCACTCCCCGGCGGCGAGGCGCGTGCGCCGGGTGAGGGTGAACAGCATGGTGCAGTAGCTCTGGATGAGGGCCGCCGCCGGTTCGAAGCCGAGGGCCTGCGGCATGGGGACCAACGAGAGGGCCGGGACGAGGACCTGTTCGGCGAAGGCACCGAACCCGGTGAAGGCGATCACCCGGTCACCTACCGCGATCCCCCCGACCCCCGGGCCGACTTCGGCCACCTCGCCGGCCAGCTCGCTGCCCGGCACGAACGGGGTGGGCGGCTTGATCTGGTACTTGCCCTGGCAGATGAGTCCGTCGACGAAGTTCACCCCGGCGGCCTTCACGTCGACCACCACCTGTCCTGCCCCGGGCACCGGCGCATCCCGCTCCTCGAAGCCGAGGGTGTCGAGCGGCCCGAGCTGAGGACAGACGAGGGCGCGCACGGCCAGAACCTACCCGGCCACGGCCGGGCGGGCTCACCCGTAACGCAACGCCCGGAGCGCCTCCACGACGGGGCCGAAGGACGATGCGAATGCGTCGACGTCCGTGTCCGCCGTGGGCCAACCCACCGAGAGGCGCAGCGAGCGCTCGGCATCGACCCCCATGGCCTCGAGCACGGGCGATGGCTCGAGCGCTTCCGACGAGCACGACGAGCCCGAATGGGCGGCGATGCCCGCCTGGTCCAGACCGAGCAGGACCGGTTCGGCCTCGACCCCTTCCACCGAGAGGCAGACGATGTGGGGGAGCCGGTCGGTCGGGTCACCGAGGAGGTGCACGCTCTCGACGTCGGTGGCCGCCTTGGCCAGTCGGTCGGTCGACGAACGCGCCCGGGCGGCCTCGGCCTCCAACGCCCCGGGTGCGCCCAGGGCGGCGGCCGCCGCCCCGAAGCCGATGGCCGCCGTCACGTTCTCCAGCCCGGCCCGCCGGGCCCGTTCCTGATCCCCGCCGACGAGCAACGGCGCCAGCAGCAGGCCCCGGCGGACGATGAGGGCACCGATGCCGGGCGGGCCCCCGAGCTTATGGGCCGACACCGACACCAGGTCGGCCGCGACCTCGCCCAGGTCGATCGGCAGGTGGCCGGCGGCGGCGGCCGCATCGACGTGGACCAGGGTGCCGGGTGTCCGGCACCGCTCGACGACGTCGGACACCGGCTGCACCGTCCCCACCTCGTGGTTGGCCCACTGGCAGTGGACGAGCACCGGGTCCCGTCCGTACCGGGCCCGGCACCGCCGGAGGGCGTCGTCCACGTCGACCAGCCGCCCGAGCCCGTCGACGGCGATGGGGACCACCGGGCCGGCGCGGGCCGATGCCGCGCGCACCGCCGAGTGCTCGACCCCGGCGAGGGCGATCGGACCCCGCTCCGAGGCGGTGGCCCCCCAGACGGCGGCGTTGACCGACTCGGTGGCGCCGGAGGTGAACACCACCTGGCGGGCCCGGACGCCGAAGAGGCCCGCCACCTGTTCACGCGCCTCCTCCAGCGCGACCCGCACCATCCTGCCCTCGGTGTGGACCCGGCCGGGATCGGCCACGACGCCGTGCTGCGCCCACTCGGCCATGGCGGCGTGGGCCTCGGGTCGGATCGGGGTGGTCGAGGCGTGGTCGAGGTAGTGGCGGGCCACGGTCCCGCTGCCGCTCAGACCACGGCGGCGCAGGCGTCGTCGCCGCGGGCACGCGACGACGACAGGACCACCGGGACGGTCCCGTTCGAGTCCTCGCCGCACAACCCGGCGAGCAGTCCCTTGACCATCCCCCGGTCGACGGCGCAGAGGACCGGGTACTGCGACGCGGCATCACCGAAGGGGCAGTTGTCCGCCACCACCGCGGTCGAGGCGCCCTGGTCCTCGGCGTGGGCGTCGAAACCGTGGGCGGTCAGCGTGTCGGCGATGGCGTGCATGGCCGTGCGCAGCGAACGCTGGCGTTCCCCCGCCGACATCTGGCCGGCCAGGGCGCGGCCGTACTCCTCGCCGACCCGCTCGGCCATCCCCTCGGCGGCCGCCGGGCCGAGCAGCTGCATGGCCTCCTGGAGCAGCAGGACGAGCAGGTCGTCACGCCGGGTGAGCAGGTCGAGCGTCGGGTCGTTGCCCACGGCCCGGAACCGCTTGGACGGGCGCCCGGCCCCCCGACCGGCGGGCCGCTCCATGGTCACCTCGAGGTAGCCGCCGGTGGCCAGCCGTTCGAGGTGGTGGCGGGCCACATTGGGATGGAGGGAGAAGCGGGCGGCCACCTCGGAGGCGGTGACGCCCGGGTTGGCCCGTACGAAGAGGTAGATCTCGCGCCGGGTCGGGTCGCCGAACGCGGCGGTGACGGCGGTGACGGCGGCGGAGAAATGGCTGTCCGAGCCGTCCGCTTCGGTCCGGCCGGCCGAGTCGAGCGGGGACGGTGGCCCACCCGGCTCGACCATGCGGCTGTCCGGCTCCGGTGACACGTCCCCTAGTCTACCGATGGCGGCCGATTTCCCCGAGGAGACGCAGGATGTCCATCGACCAGTCGCAGGTCGCAACGGCGGTGGCGGGCGTCGTCGACCCCGAATTGCGGCGGCCGCTCGGGGAGTTGGGCATGGTCGGCGGCATTCGGGTCAAGCGGCGGAGCGTCGAAGTCCAGGTGTTGCTGCCCGTCGCCCATTACCCGCAGGTAGACGAGCTGGTCGCCCGGGTGCGTGGGGCGGTGGAGGGGCTGGGTGCGGGCGAGGTCGCCGTCGACCCCGTGGTCATGGACGAGCAGTCCCGGGCCGGGCTGCGCTCCCTGCTCCGGGGGGACCCGGTGACCGGTGCCGGCGGCCCGGCCGGTCACGGCCACCCGACGGCCTCCGGCGAGGCCCTCGGTCACGAGGAGGGCCGCCCCAACCGGTTCATGCAACCCCGCTCCAAAACCCGGGTGCTCGGGATCGCATCGGGCAAGGGGGGTGTCGGCAAATCCTCGGTGACGGTGAATTTGGCGGTGGCGCTGGCCCGGATGGGCCTCGACATCGGGATCCTCGACGCCGACGTCTACGGGTTCTCCGTGCCGGGGATGCTCGGGGTGACCGCCGATCCGCTCATCATCGGGGACCTGGTCGTGCCACCGACGGCCAACGGTGTCCGCTGCCTGTCGATGGGGTTCTTCGTCCCCGACGAGACGCCGGTGATCTGGCGCGGGCCGATGCTGCACAAGGCTCTCGAGCAGTTCCTGGTCGACGCCTACTGGGGGGAGCCGGACTTCCTCCTGATCGACATGCCGCCGGGCACCGGGGACGTCACGCTCTCCCTCGGCCAGTACCTGACCAAGACGGAGGTGTACGTGGTCACCACGCCCCAGCCGGCGGCCGAGCGGGTGGCCCAGCGCTCCGCCTACGCCGCCCGCAAGCTGAAGCTCAGCGTGCGCGGGGTCATCGAGAACATGAGCTGGTTCACCGGCGACGACGGCACCCGCTACGAGCTGTTCGGCGCCGGGGGCGGTCGCCAGCTGGCCGACGAGCTGGGCGTGCCGCTGCTGGCCCAGGTGCCGTTGGTGCCACCCCTGCGCCGGGGTGGGGACGAAGGGGTGCCGATCACCGTGTCCGAGCCGGACAGCGAGGCGGCGGCGATCTTCGATGCCCTGGCCGCGTCGGTGATCGAACTGGGGCCCGCCCGCGTCTACCGCAAGGAGCTGACCGTCCACTGAGCTGACCGGCCGGGGCCGCGGCCCGCCGGCCGGCCGGCGCGGAGTCAGTCCCAGTCGTGGCGGGTGGCGGGCATCCCGCTCCGGCCCGAGGGGTCGGGCACCACTCCGAGCACTTGATGGACGGCGAGGCCGCCGTCGTCGAACCCGTTGGCCGAGGCCGCCATGTACAGGCGCCAGATGTTCGCCCGCGCCGGGCCCACCAAAGCCACCGCCTCGTCCCAGCGGTCCTCCAGGTTCGCCACCCAGTGGTGCAGTGTTCGCGAGTAGTGCTCCCGGAGCGACTCCACGTCGCGCACCTCGAACCCGCAGGCCTGCATGGCGCCGAGCACCACGGCCACGTCGACCAGCTCGCCGTCGGGGAAGACATAGCGGCCGACGAACGAGCGGCGGCCGAGCACGGAGCCTCCCGGCTTGGAGATGGCGTGGTTGAGGAGGCGGCCCTCCGGGGTGAGCAGGCCGCGCAGGATCTCGAAGTAGCGGACCATGCGGGCCGAGCCGACGTGCTCGAACATGCCGATGGACGAGACGGCGTCGAAGCGCTCACCCTGCAGGTCGCGGTAGTCCTGCAGACGGATCTCGACCCGGTCCGAGAGTCCGGCCTCGGCCACCCGGCGGTTGGCCTCGTCGGCCTGCTCCCGACTGAGGGTGATCCCGACCACGCGCGCGCCATGGCGGGCGGCGGCGTGCAGGGCCATCGAGCCCCAGCCACACCCGACGTCGAGGAGGCGGGTGCCGGCCCGCCGGTCGAGGCCGAGCTTCCGGCAGATGAGCTCGTGTTTGGCCGCCTGGGCGTCATCCAACGAGGCCTCGGGGGTGGCGAACCGGGCACACGAGTAGGTCATGCTCGGGCCGAGGACCAGGCGGTAGAAGGCGTTGCCCACGTCGTAGTGGTGGCTGACCACGGAGGCATCCCGCGACGGTGAGTGCATCCGGCCGGTGGGATGGCACTCCTCGGGCGGCGCCGGGATCGGGGGCCCGAGCGCTCCGATCCGTCGGGCGGCGGCGACCACCGTCGGGAGCTCGCGCCAGCCGACGGCGCGGCAGGTCGCGCCGTGACGCGTCGTGCAGGACTCGTAACATGGTGAAGAGGTCCCCCTCGACGGTGAGGTCGCCGGCCACGAAGGCCCGGGCCACCCCGAGCTCCCCGGGCGCCCACAGGATGCGCCGGAGCGCGTCGACCGACTTGACCGTCACCGTCCCGGCCGCCTCCGCCGGCCCGAGGGTACTGCCGTCCCAGAAGACGAAGCGGACCGGGACCTCGGTCCCGACCATGGCCTCCAGGAGGGGAGCGAGGGCGGCGGCGGCGCTGTCGGGCGACGGCCGGCCCGGTCGGACCGGCCGTTCCCTGGTGGCCGGTGGAGGGCCTGCGCTCGTATCGGTGGTGGTGGGTGAGTGGCTCGACGTCTGGGTGACCACGGCAGACCTCCTCCCCGGGCCCGCTGACCCCGCCCGGTCGGCTCCGATCCTATTGGCGACCGGCCCGACGACGGTCGCCAATGGAGATCCGGGCCAAACGGTCGAGCGTCGAGGCATCGTCGTTGCTACCGTGCCGGTGGTGAGCCACGCTCCCGTGCTGCTGTGCACCGACGGGTCCGATCGTTCCGTGCAGGCCCTGGCGGCCGGCGTGGCCTTGCTCGACCAGGGGACTCACTTCACGGTCGTGACCGTGGCCGACATGCCGGACGAGAGCCTGGTCACCGGCGGTGGGTTCGCCGGTGGCGTGATCTCTCCCGAGCAGTTCGACCGCGACCGCGCCACGGCGCAGGAGAGCGCCGGCTCGACCGTGGCGGCCACCGCCTTCGCCCTGGGCCTCGTTGGGGCGGAGGCCCGGATCATCCAAGGCGAGCCCGGGCCGGCCATCTGCCGGCTCGCCTCCGAATTGTCGGCCGCGGCGATCGTGATCGGTTCGCGTGGCCGGGGTGGCCTCAAACGTGCCGTGCTCGGCTCGGTCTCCGATCACGTGGTCCGCCATGCTCCGTGCCCGGTGCTGGTGACCCGGGAGGCGGCGACGTCGGGTTGACCTCGGAGGTGGGTCAGCGGTTGGCGGTGCCGACCCCGACCGGCAGCTTGTCGGGGTCCCAGCCGAGCAGGGCGACGGCCCGGCTGAACGCGAACCGGTCTGTCATCCCGGCCACGTAGGCCACCGCGGCCCGCACCGCGTCGGGCTCGCCGCCCGTCAGCCCTGCGCCCCCACCTCTCCCGTCGCTTCCGCCGGGGATCAGGTTGGGCCGGTCGCTGAAGTAGTCGACCAGGGCCCGGAGGACGGCCACCACCGAGCGACCTTGGGCCACCGAGCTCGGCCGCAGGTAGATGTGCTCGTAGTTGCTGGCCCGGAAGGCGGCGAGGGCCTCGGCCGGATCGTCGTCCATGGCGATCCGGCCGGTGGCGAGGATGGTGGACACCAGGGCGTCGATGAAGGTGCCGAGCTGCCCGCCCCGGCGCTCCCCGCACCGCTCCCGCACCACCTGTGGCAGGGCGGCGGTGGTCACGATCCCGCTGCGGACCGCGTCCTCGAAGTCGTGGCAGACATAGGCGATGCGGTCGGCCCAGCTGACCACCTCGCCCTCGGGCGTGGCCGGGGCCGGGCGCGACCACGAGTGGTTGCGGATCCCGTCGAGGGTCTCGGTGCAGAGGTTGAGCGGGGCCAGCGAGACGTCCGCCCCCCAGGGGGCGTGGTCGAAGCCCCCGTCGAGGTAGGGGGAGAGCGCGTCCTCACTGGCGTGCCCTCCGGGCCCGTGGCCGCAGTCATGCCCGAGAGCGATCGCCTCGGTGAGCGCCACGTTGAGCCGGCTGGCCCGGGCCACGCCGGTGGCGACTTGGGCCACCTCGAGGGCGTGGGTGAGGCGGGTCCGCTGGTGGTCGTCGGGGAAGACGAACACCTGGGTCTTGCCGGCCAGTCGGCGAAAGGCGGTGGCATGGAGGATCCGGTCGCGGTCGCGTTCGAAGCAGGTCCGCCACGGGTCCGGCGTCTCGGGCGCCAACCGACTGCCGGCTCCATGCGCCCGGGTGGCCCCGGGCGCCAGGCGCTCCTGCTCGAGCTGCTCACGCTCGAGACGGTCGAGTCGGTCGAGGCGGTCGGCGGGCCGCCGAACGCGGTGGCGCGAAGGGCTGTCGGCATGGGCGAAGCGAAGACCCGAGCCGCGGTGGCCGGCCATGGTCGAGGCCCAGCGGCGTTTCCGTTCGTCCGGCGCGGCCCGGTCGCCGCTCGACGGGCCACCCCCGTCCGGCTCGACGCGCTCGTCTCCGGTCCAGGTGTCCATCCCGCTACCTCTCGGTGCTCCGGCGTGATGCGCACGCGTCGCCCACCAGGCCCCCTTCACCCTGCCCTCGCGGCCCGGTCGTCGCTCCATGCCTCACCGGTCCAGTGTGCACCATGGGTGCGACGACCCGCCCCGGGCGGCCGGTTGGGAGCCTGTAGGGTCGGGTGGCGACAGCGCGGGCCCGCCGGAGCCCGCGGAGAGGAGCGTGCTAGGTGGACGTGCGTATCGGGATCGTGCAATCGATGAAGGAGCTCGACATCGAGCTCCCCGACGACGCCGACCGCCAGAAGGTCCTCACCGACATCGAGGCGGCCCTGTCCGGCGACGACACGATCCTCTGGCTGACCGACCGGAAAGGTCGTCAGGTCGGCGTGCCGGTGGGCAAGGTCGCCTATGTCGAGGTCGACCCTCCGGTGACCGACCGCCGGGTCGGCTTCGGGATCTCCTGACGCCGCCTCACACCACCCGGCCGGCCCCGGCCCGGTAGGAGCCCACCGGCTCATGCGCCCTCTGCTCGATCTCAAGCTCCTCTTCGTCACCGGCAAGGGAGGGGTGGGCAAGACCACCGTGGCTTCGGCCCTGGCCCTGTTCGCCTCGTTGCGGGGCAAGCGGGTACTGGTCTGCGAGGTCGACGCCAGGGGAGACGTCGCCGGCTTCTACGAGGCGCCGCCGACCGCGTTCAACGAGACCGAGGTCCTCCCCGGCCTGTTCGCCATGACCATGGACACCGAGGCCTCGCTGCGCGAGTACCTCAAACTGCATTTGCGCATCCCGGTGGTCGGGCGCATCGGTCCTCTGGCCAAGGCGTTCGACTTCGTGGCCACCGCCGCTCCCGGTGTGCGCGAGATCCTGACCGTCGGGAAGCTGACCTACGAGGTCCGGGAGCGCCACTACGACCTGGTGGTGGTGGACGCCCCGGCCTCCGGTCATATCGTCGGGCAGCTCGCCGCCCCCCAGGCCATCAACAACCTGGTCAAGGTCGGGCTGATCCGCTCCCAGACCGACTGGATGCTCGAGATCCTCTCCGACCCGCGCTCGACCGGGTTGGTGGCCGTGTGCACCCCCGAGGAGATGCCGGTCAACGAGACCATCGAGCTGGCCTCGCGGGTGAAGAACGAGACCACCGTCCAGCTCGCCGCCGTGGTGGTGAACCGGGTCCTGCCCGAGCTCTTCGGCCGCCAGGAGGAGGCGGTGTTCGACGCCCTCGCCGAGGACGCACCCCGCTCGGAGCTCGACCGGCTGGTGGGTGGCGACGCCGGGCCGGTCCTGGCCGCGGCGCGCCTGGCCGTGACCATGCGTCGCACCCGCGCCACCCATCTCGACCGGCTCCGGAGCAACATCGACCCGGCCGTGCCGATGCTGTACCTCCCCTACCTGTTCACCCGCTCGCACGGGTTGCGGACCACCCGGCAGGTGGCCGCCTCGCTCGGTGAGGAGCTCGGGTACTGATGGCCCGGGCCCGCTCGGGTCGCCCGGGTGGAGGGTCGTCGAAGCCCGCCGCCGCCGACCGGGGGTCGATCGACGGTCTGCTGGCCACCAAGGAGATCGTCATCGCCTGCGGGCCGGGTGGTGTGGGCAAGACCACGACCGCGGCCGCGGCCGCCCTCATGGCCGCGCTTCGCCATGGGAGCAAGGTCCTCGTTCTCACCGTCGACCCGGCGCGGCGGTTGGCCGACGCCCTCGGCCTGGAGGGGATCGGGAACACCGCCCACCGGGTGCCGGCCGAGGCCTTCGCCGCCGCCGGGCTCAAGCCGAGGGGCGAGTTGTGGGCGGCCATGCTCGACACCAAGGAATCGTGGGACTCGCTCATCCGCCGCCATGCGCCCGATGCCCGGACCCGCGACGAGATCCTGGCCAATCCTCTGTACCAGAACATCTCGGGGCGGTTCGTCCAGAGCCACGACTACATCGCCATGGAGCAGCTCTACGAGATCCACTCCGAGAGCGACTTCGACCTCATCGTGGTGGACACCCCGCCGACGCGGAACGCCCTCGACTTCCTCGATGCCCCGCAGCGCATGGCCGACTTCTTCTCCTCCCGGTTGCTGCGCTGGCTCGTCGTCCCCTACCGGTCCCGGGTGGTGAACGTCGCCACCAAGCCCTTCTACCAGATCGCCGACCGCATCCTCGGGACCGAGTTCCTGGCCGACATCTCGGAGTTCTTCGTGCTCTTCCAGTCGATGTACGAGGGGTTCGTCGCCCGCGCCGAGTCGGTCGGGCGCCTGCTGTCGGACCGGCGGACCACCTTCGCGGTCGTCTCGACGCTCGAGGCCGTGCCCCTGCGCGAGGCGGAGTTCTTCGCCGAGCAGCTGGTCAACCGCAAGCTCCATCTGGGTGCCATCGTCCTCAACAAGGTGCTGCCCGACTACCTGCGGGGGACCGAGGGCGCCGGAGCGGCGGACACGATGCGGGACGGGGCCGCCGAGTTGGCCCAACAGCTGTCGCCCCTGCTGGCCGACGTCGACGCCGACCTGGCCGACCCCGATCAGATCGCCAGGGTGCTGACCGAGGTGGCCGAGAGCTACCTCAACTTCCAGGTGGTGGCCCTCCGGGAGATGGAGGAGCGGGCCCTGCTGTCCGTGGTGCCCGACGTGGTGGCCACCGTCCCCTTCTTCGACACCGACATCTACGACCTGGCCGGGTTGGCCAGGCTGGGCGAGCAGATATGGGAATGACCTCGGGGGCGAGTCCGTCAGCGGGTGCCGCGCCCGGCACCACCTGACTTACGATGCAGTCGTGACCGACATCGTCGACCCCGACATCGATGCCTACGCCGAGGCGCATACGACCGCTCCACCCCCGTACCTGGAGCAACTGGCCGAGGAGCTGCGCGCCACCCTGGCCTTCCCCGGCATGATGGTCGGTCGCCTCGAGGGCCGGTTCCTCGAGATGCTGACCTTCGCGCTCGGGGCGGACCATGTGCTCGAGATCGGAACCTTCGGTGGGTACTCGGCGCTGTCGATGGCGCCGGGTCTGGCCCCCGGTGGGCGGATCACGACCCTCGAGATCTCCCCGGCCCATGCCGAATTCGCCCGCCGGCACATCGGCACCAGCCCCTACGCCGATCAGATCGAGGTGCTGGTCGGCCCGGCCATCGAGACGCTCGCCACCCTGGACGGCCCGTTCGATCTGGTGTTCATCGACGCCGACAAGGCCGGCTATCCGGCCTACTTCGAAGCGGTGCTGCCCAAGTTGGCCCGCAACGGGCTCATCGCCGCCGACAACACACTGTGGAGCGGTCGCATCCTCGCCGAGGACGACACCAGCGAGGACACGGTCGCCCTGCGCCGCTTCAACGACGCCCTGGCCGTCGACCCCCGCGTCGTCGCCGTCCAGACCACGGTCCGTGACGGGGTGACCCTCATCCGGCGAGCCGGCTAGGACGCCGCCAGCCGATGCTCGACTACCACCTCCACCTCTGGCCCCATGCCCAGTGCGAGGTGGAGGCCACGGTCGGGCAGGTGCGGGAGTACTGCGAACGGGCCGTCGCCGCCGGCGTGGTCGAGGTGGCCGTGACCGAGCACCTCTTCCGCTTCCGGCAGGCCACCGACGTGCTCGGCCGTTTCTGGGAGGGGGAGCCGGAGCCGGCGCTCCATCCGGGGATGGCCGCCTACTGGGACCACCATGCCCGGTCCGATCTCGACACCTATGTCGAGGTGGTCGAAGCGGTGAAGGCAGAAGGGCTGCCCGTGGTCCTCGGGCTCGAGGTCGACTACTACCGCGATCGGATGGACCGGGTCGCCGCCCTCCTCGCCGGCTACCCCTTCGACGTGCTCCTCGGCTCCGTCCACTGGCTCGGGGCCTGGCGGTTCGACGTCCTCGACGAGCCGGAGGTCCTGGCCGAGTGGGAGACCCGGGACATCGACGCGGTGTGGGACGAGTACACCCGGGCCATGGAGGAGCTCGGGGCGTCGCGGGCCTGTGACGTGTTCGCCCATCCCGACCTGGTCAAGATCGCCGGCCGTGTCCCGGCGGTACCCGACGAGTTCTACGACCGCATCACCGAGGCGGCGGTGCGCTCGGGCATGGCCGCCGAGCTCTCGTCGGCCGGTCTCCGCAAGGCGCCGGGGGAGGAGTACCCGGCCCCACCACTGCTCAAGCGGCTGGTCGAGCGCGGCGTGCCGCTCACCACGGCGTCGGACGCCCACGCCCTTCCCGACGTGGCCGACCGCGCCGCCGACCTCCGCCGGATCCTGGCCGGTGCCGGTGTCAGCCACCTGCGGGCCTACCGCAACCGGGAGGCCCACGAGGTGGCCCTGGTCCCGGCGCCGAGCTGACCGTGGTCACCCCGGCCGAGGCTGCCTTCGAGCGAACCAGTCTCGACGACCAGCAGCTGGGACATCTCCGGCGACTGTTGGGTACGTGGGGGATCCTCGCCGACCTGTCCTTTTCGGACCTCGTGCTGCTGGCGCCGATGACACCCGAACTGACGGCCGGTCCGGACGAGGAGACCGATCTGGTCATCCTCGGCCAGATGCGTCCCTCCAACAGTGCCACGCTGGTGCCCGACGACCTGGTGGGCCAGACACTGGCCTCGGCCGAGTGGCCCCTCGTCCTGGTGACCCTGCAGACCGGCGAACAGCACCGTGGCGAGGTGCTGCTCGAACCGGGAGAGGAGCCGGTAGGGCTGCAATGCATCCCGGTGCGAGTGGGCGACGCCACGGTGGCGGTCCTGTCCCGCCTCCACGCCGGGACCGCCCGGCGACCCGGCCACCTGGAACGGACCTACCGGGGCCTGTTCGAGCGTTTCGTCACCATGGTCACCGAGTCGACCTTCCCCTTCCCGAGCGAGGACGTGGCCACCGAGGAGGCACCCCGGGTCGGGGACGGTGTCCTCCTCGTCGACGAGGAGGGCCGGGTCCAGTACGCCTCGCCCAACGCCACCAACGCCTTGCACCGGATGGGGTTGTACTCCCAGATCGACGGCCGCCGTCTCACCGACCTCGGGATCGAGGAATCGGCCATCGAATGGGCCCTGGCCTCTGCGCTCCCCGTCGTCGAGGAAGTCGAGCGGCGGCCCGACGTGACGGTCCTCCTCCACTGCATCCCGCTGCTAGCCGACGACGAGGTCACCGGGTGCCTGGTGCTGATGCGCGACGTCACCGACGTCCGTCGCCTCGACCGCCTGCTGCTCTCCAAGGATGCGGCCATCCGGGAGGTGCACCACCGCGTGAAGAACAACCTCCAGACCATCTCGGCGCTGCTGCGGCTGCAGGCCCGACGGCTTCCCCCCGGCGGCGGGAAGGTGGCACTCCTCGAGTCCGAGCGGCGGGTCCGCTCCATCGCCATCGTGCACGAGATCCTCTCTCGTGAGCCGAGCGACCAGGTTCCCTTCGACGAGATCGTCGCCTCGTTGATCCGGATGGCCGAGGACGCGGTGGTGCTCTCCCGGGAGCTGACCTTCGAGGTCACCGGTGAGCTCGGCGAGGTTCCCGCCGATGTGGCCACCCCGCTGGCCGTGGTGCTGGCCGAACTGCTGCAGAACGCGGTCGAGCACGCCTTCCCTCTCCCGGCAGCGTGCGACGACGGATCGGACCAAGCCGTCGAGACTCCGCTGGCCGGCCATGTCCGCGTCGACCTGGTCAACGACCTGAGCAGCCTCGTGGTGGCGGTCATCGATGACGGCGTCGGGCTCCCGCCCGGCTTCGACATGGAGGCCACCCAGAGCCTCGGACTGTCCATCGTCCGCGACCTGGTGCGCGACCAGCTCGGCGGCACCATGACGATGCGACCACGGACAGACGGCGAAACCGGCACCGTGGTGTCGATCGAACTCCCGGTGGGCGAGGGTCAAGCACTCGGCCCGTAGCCACGAGCACCGGAGCCGAATTGCCCGGAATTCTATCACAGGGCCGGGGTCGGCCCGATCTACGGGCCCGGGGTCAGGAGGCCCGGCGGCGCGCCGCCAGCCAGGCTCGCCGCAGCTTCCGGCGCTCCTCCTCGGAAGTGCCACCCCACACCCCGGACTCCTGGTTGGTGGCCAGGGCGAAATCGAGGCAGGTCTCCTGCACCTCGCAGGTCCGGCAGACCCGCTTGGCCGCCTCGATCTGGTCGATGGCCGGCCCGGTGGTGCCGATGGGGAAGAAGAGGTCAGGTTCGGTGCTGCGACAGGAGGCCAACTGCCTCCAGTCGCCGTCGTCCCACTCGACCGTCCTGTTCCACATGAGCGCCACGATGCATGTCCTCCCCGGTCCTCCCTGGCTTTGTGATCTGTTTCACATAGGGCAGCGCCCAAGGGGCGTCGGCCATTCAGGGTTCACTCACTAGAGTAATCAGCGTTCTTTGAGGTTGCAAGCGTCTGGGGCCCAATTCATCGGCTCTGACCTGCTATCACAGCTGACGAGCGGCGGTGGAGGTCGTCCCGTGCCAACGGTTGCCGTACTGGCCCACCGAGGCAGCCCCGATCCCGTCCACGGGGTGGGGGAGAATACCCTCGAGGCCTTCGAGCGGGCCCGCCGCCTCGGCGCCGACGGTGTCGAGCTCGATGTGAGGCTGGCCCGGGACGGAGCGGTGGTGGTCTGCCACGACCCGGTGCTCAGCGACATCGGCCCCATCGCCGACACCGACTCGGCCGATCTGCCCGATGACGTGCCTCTTCTCGCCGCCGCCCTGGCCGTCTGCGGGGGAATGACCGTCAACATCGAGATCAAGAACCTGCCGGGCGAGCCGTCCTTCGACCCCGGGGAGCGCCTGGCGGACCGGGTGGCCGAGCTGGTCAGCGAAGCCGGCGCCGGGTCCTCGATCGTGGTCTCGTCCTTCTGGCCCGGGACCCTCGAAGCGCTCGGCCGGCGGCACCCCGAGCTGTCGACCGGGTTCCTCGTGACCGGCTGGCCCGATCCGTCCGCCAGCGTGGCCGCCGCCGCCGGCTTCGGGTGCCGTGCCCTGCACCCCAACCTGGCCATGGTGACCCGGGACCTGGTGGACGAGGCCCACGAGGCCGGGCTGACGGTCGCCACCTGGACGGTCGAGGACCGAGCCGACGCCTTGGCCAGCCGCCTGGCCGGCGTGGACACCGTGATCACCGACGATGTGGCCCTGGCCCGGACGGTGCTCGGCCGGCCGCCGACGGAGTGAAGCGCGAGGGGCGACGGTCGCGCCCACGGGCCATGCTGACCAGGGCTCCCGGACCCGATTGGTCGAAGGTTCCGATTTCAACAACAATGCACGGCCATGAACGTCGCTGTCTGTGTGAAGCAGATCCCCGATCCGGCCGCCCCTCCGGCGCTCGACCCGGAGACGAAGAACCTCGTCCGGGAGGGAAAACTCATTCTGGACGACTCCGACGCCTACGGCGTGGAGATGGCTCTCCAGCTGGCCGAGGCGGCCGGCGGCGGCGATGTCACCCTGGTGTCGATGGCCCCGAACGGCGAGACCTCGGGCCTGCGGACGGCGCTGGCCATGGGGGCGGCCAAGGCCATTCTGATCAGTGACGAGGCCCTGGCCGGGTCGGACGCCCTGGGCACGGCCAAGGTGCTGGCCGCCGCCCTCCGGCGGGCCGGGCCCGACCTGGTCCTGGCCGCCACGGAGTCGACCGACGGCTACACGGGGACGACCCCGGTGCAGGTGGCCGAACTGCTCGGGCTGCCCTCGGTCACCTTCGCCAAAAAGGTCGAGATCGACGGCTCCTCCGTCAAGGTGGAGCGCCAGACCGAGGCCGGCTACGACGAAGTCGAGAGCCCGCTTCCCGCTGTGGTCACCGTGACCGCCGGCGTGGTGGAGCCCCGCTACCCGTCCTTCAAAGGCATCATGGCGGCGAAGTCGAAGCCGATCGAGACGTTGACCGTCGCCGATCTGGGGATCGATCCCGGCGAGGTGGGTGCGGCCGGCGCCCGCCAGGAGATCATTGAGGTGGCCGACGCCGAGGCCCGCACGGCCGGCGAGATCGTGGTCGACGAGGGGGAGGGCCACCTGCGGGTCATCGAATTCCTCGAGCAACTGAAGGTCGTCTAGGGACCGGGTAGGAGAGCACGCGCATATGTCTGTCGACAAGATCTGGGTCCTCGCCGAAGTGGCGGACGGGGCCCCCATCACCACCTCCCTCGAGCTCATCACCCAGGCCCGGGCGCTGGCCGGGACGGTCGAGGCCGTCGCCTGGGGTGCGGACACCGCCTCGGTCGCCGCCACGCTGGGCGAGTACGGGGTCACCACCGTCCACGACGTCGGCGATCTGGACGGTGCCCTCCCCGGGGTGCCCGTGGCCGCCTCGATCGCCGCCGCGGTGGCAGCCGGCCAGGGTCCCGATGCCATCCTCTTCCCCGCCACCTACGACGGCCGCGACATCGCCGGACGGCTCTCGGTCAAGGTCGACCGGCCCGTGCTGACCAATGTGGTCGACCTCGTCGAGGAGGGCGGCGGTCTGGTCAGCCGGCACGCCATCTTCGGTGGCAGCCACATCGCCTCGGCCCGTTTCAGCGGCGAGGGGCCCCACCTGTTCGTGATCCGGGCCAAGTCCTTCGCCGCCGAGCCGTCGGGCGGGGCGGCGGCGGCCGTGGTGGCTGCGCCCGCCGGCGAGATGGGCGCCACCAACACGGCCAAGATCGTGGCCCGGCATGTCGAGGAGCGGACCGGCCCGAAGCTCGACGAGGCCGCGGTGGTGGTCTCGGGCGGGCGTGGCCTCGGTGAGAAGGAGCAGTACGCCATGATCGAGGAGCTGGCCGCGCTCCTGCACGGCGCGGCCGGCGCCAGCCGCGCCATCGTCGACGCCGGTTGGGTGCCCTACTCGCACCAGGTGGGCCAGACCGGCAAGACGGTGAAGCCGACGGTGTACCTGGCGTGCGGGATCTCGGGTGCAACTCAGCACCTGGTCGGGATGAAGAACTCCAAGAACATCGTGGCCATCAACAAGGACCAGGACGCGCCCATCTTCTCGGTGGCCGACCTCGGGATCGTCGGGGACGTCCATAAGGTGGTCCCGAAGCTCATCGAGGCGCTCAAGTCTCGTAGTTGAGCGACCCGGCCCGCCGGCCGGCCAACAGGCACGGGTGACCGGGAGCCGCCCGCTGCCCGCCCTCCTCAGTCAGCGCACAGCCAACCGGTAGTGTCCGGTCCGGTGGCGCGTCATGGCGCGGCGCGCCATGACCGACATCCACCCGACAGACGGCCACGTGCTCTTCCCCACCATCGACTTCGCCATCTTCTTCGCCGTGGTGTACACGGTGCAGTGGATCCTCAATCCCTATCCGGGGCCGTGGAAGGCCTTCATGGTGGTGGCCAGCTACTTCTTCTACGGCTGGTGGGACTGGCGGTTCACCCTCCTGCTGGCTGCCTCGACGACCATCGCCCAGGTGGGTGGGACGATCGTCGCCCGGTCCAGCGGGACGGCTCGCCGGGTGGCGTTGTGGACCACGCTGACCGGGTTGGTCGGGCTGCTGGCCTGGTTCAAGTACTACGGGTTCTTCGGGGTCAACTTCGACAACGTGTTCCATTCCTTGGGCCTGGGCCACCCGGTGCCCCTGCTGGCCATCACCCTTCCGGTGGGCATCTCCTTCTTCACCTTCATGGCCATCAGCTACGTGGTCGACATCCACCGGGGCGTGCTCAAACCGGCCCGTGCCATCGACACCGCCGTCTACCTCTCCTTCTTCCCCCACCTGGTGGCCGGGCCGATCGTCCGGGGTACCGAGCTGCTGCCCCAGATCCGCCGGCGGCGGGACGAGCGTCACGTCAACTACGTCGAGGCCTGCTGGCTGATCACCGCCGGCCTGGCCAAAAAGGTGGTCCTCTCCTCCTACCTCGCCACCTATGTGGTCGACCCGGTGTTCGCCGACCCCCGGCAGCACTCCGCCCTCGAGGTCCTCGTGGCCGTGTACGGCTATGCGGTGCAGATCTACGCCGACTTCAGCGGCTATACGGACATCGCCATCGGCCTGGCGCTGCTCCTCGGGTTCCAATTCCCGCAGAACTTCAGGCGACCGTACGCCGCCGTCTCCCTGCAGGACTTCTGGCGCCGGTGGCACATCACGCTCTCGTTCTGGCTGCGCGACTACCTCTACATCCCGCTCGGCGGCAACCGGGGCCGCGAATGGCGGGTCTCGACCAACATCCTGGTGACCATGGTCATCGGCGGCCTCTGGCACGGGGCGGCCTGGACCTTCGTCGCCTGGGGCTTCTACCAGGGCATCGGCCAGGTCGTCGGCCGGCAGCGCCGCCGCTTCCGCGCCGCCCGGGGCCTGCCCCCGGAGCCCGCCGGACGGGGTCGGGTGGCGCTGGCCCGATTCGCCACGTTCCAGCTGGTGTGCTTCGGCTGGTTGCTCTTCCGGGCCGACAGCCTCCAGACCGTCTGGGCCATGCTCAGCCGCCTCGTCTTCGGGTGGGGACCGTCGCCCCTCGTCACGCCGCTGGCCCTGCTGGCCATCGCCGCCGGCATCGGCAGCCAGTACCTGCCCGACGACTGGCTGCAACGGGTCAAGGACCAATTCGCCGGCCGCCGGCCGCTGCTCCAGGGGGCCATACTGGGCCTGGTGCTTCTGGCCATCACCACCCTGGGGCCCCAAGGTGTCGCCCCCTTCATCTACTACCGCTTCTGAGCGATGGCCGGGACTCCACCATCGCCCCGAACGCGCCGGTCCCGGGCACCCGCCAAGGACCGCGGCGCGGTCGACACCCTGGGAGCGGCGGCGGACCAGGGACCAGGCGATCGTGGGGTCGGGCCCACCGTCGAGCGGGCCGCCCACCCCCAGGACGGCGACGGACCGGCGGACGGCCCGCCGGACGGCGCCGGGACCCCGGATGGACCGGTGGTGGGGACCGGGGTAGGCCCGGTGGCCGGGGTCGAACCCAGCCCGCGCCCCCGGTTCTCCCTCATGGCCGCGCCCCCGGGAGGGATTCCCTGGACCCGGATGCTGTTCATCGGCGTGGTCTGTTTCGGCGTGTGGCTCCTGCTCGACGCGCCGAGCCTCCAGCGCTCGGCCACCATCTCCCCGCTCGGGACGCGCCGGACGGTCTCCCTCGACGTGGTCGGACCCATCGCCGCGCTCAGCCGAGGCCTGGGGTTGTCCCATGTGGTGGGCTGGAGCGACGAGGCGCTGGGCCGGACCCCGGGAGGTGGGCCCACCCTGGCCAAGCGCCTGCACCCGCCCCCGCCCGCCCGCCGCGGCGGACACGGGGCCCAGCCTTCGGGACCGGCCGGCTCCCCGGGGCCGACCGGCGCTCTGCCCCCGCTCAACGCGCACCCGACCGCGGCCGACCCCTTGCGGGTGCTGGTGATCGGTGACTCGATCGGGATCGACCTCGGGCAGCCGTTGGTCGCCGACCTGTCGGCCACCGGGGTGGCCACCGCCACCCTCGACGGGCGGATCGATACCGGCCTGGCCCGGCCCGACTATTTCAATTGGCCGGTCGAGCTCGGGGTCGACCTGGCCAACGACCGGCCCCAGCTGGTGGTGGTGATGATGGGGGCGAACGACCCCCAGTCGCTCGTCGGGCCCGACGGCAGCATCGGCTACGGCTCGCCGGGGTGGTCGACGGCCTACGGGCGGCGGGTCCGGACGTTCATCGACGAGGCCAAGGCGGCCGGGGCCCACGTGCTCTGGGTCGGGATGCCCCCCATGGCCCAGAGCAACCTCAACGCCGGCATGCAGGTCCTCGACTCGGTGGTCCAGGCCCAGGTGTCCGCCGACCCGGGGTCCACGTATCTGGCCTCCACCGACGTCTTGAGCGACGGGCACGGGAACTACACCGCCTACCTGCCGGACAGCTCGGGGGCCGAGGTGAACATCCGCACGCCCGACGGCATCCACCTCTCACCGAGTGGCGGGGAACGGCTCTCGCAAGCGGTGCTCGCCAGCCTGCGCACCTCGCTCCACATCGACCTCCCCGGCTGAGCGCCGGACCGGGAGGGCCGGCCGAACCGCCTCAGACCAGAGGCCAGGGGTAGGGCGGGTGGTCCCCGACCGGTTCGGGGAAGCCGCCCGTGCCGATGAGCCGCTCGACCCGCCCGACCATGGCCTGGCGCTCGGCGGCGGACAGCAGCTCGCCGAGCTCGTCCGAATGCTCGTCGGCCAACCGGGCGAGGTCGGTGAGGATGGCGTCGGGCACCGGCTCCCCGGCGAAGTCCCAGATGACGGTGCGCAGCTTGGGGGCCCGGTGGAAGCACAGGCCGTGGTCGATGGCCCAGAGGCGACCGCCGGGCCCCTCGAGCACATGGCCGCTCTTGCGGTCGGCGTTGTTGGCCACCACGTCGAAGGCGCACACCTGGCGGAGCACCTCCTCGTGCCCTCCGGTGTCGAAGAGCGTGAAGTAGTGCTGCTCGTAGTCGGCCTCCACGAACAATTGGAGCGAACCGGGGCCGAACGGGCCGTCGACCCGTTCGACCGTGGGGGGGACGAGGCCCCATCCGAGTGCTTCGGAGAGCTCGTAGGCCACTACTTCGCGCCGGTAGAGGCCGTCGGGGAAATCCCACAGCGAGCGCTCCCCGCGGGCCGGCTTGTACACGGCATGGATCGGCTCGGGGCACTCGGCCTCGATCGTCACCAGAAAGGTGAGGTTCGAGCTCCACGGGAGCCGGCCGACGACCGACACCTCGCACGTCCGGAGCAGGCCGGGGACCGAGCCCAGTTCGGGGCCGAGGTCGGGCCGCCAGCCGGTCACACGGCCGGGGGACGGTGTCCGTTGGTTCGCGGGCATTCGTGTCCTGAGGGGTCGAGCGGCGAGCCGCACAGCGGGCACGGCGGCCTCCCCGATTCGACCAGGCGGGTGGCCTGGATGGCAAACCCGGCGGCCTGTTGGCGAGTGATGGACAGGCGGGCGATGGCCCCGGTCTCGTCCTCGGGGACCAGCTCCTCGATGACCAGGACGATGCGGTCCTCGTTCTCGTCGTAGGAGACCCCGATGGTGCCGACCACCCAGGCCGGATCGGCCGGTTCCTCCAGGGCGAGGTCGTCGGGGACGTGTTCGGGGCGGGGCCGGTCCCTCACGATGCGGGCCATGTAGTCGGCCATCACCGCCACCTGCTGCTTCTCCACCTTGAGGGTCAGGAGCACCTGGCCCTGACGGCACTGCAGCAGGAAGAGCCGGCTGCCGACCGGGCCCACCGCGCCGACCATGATCCGTTCCGGTGCCGACAGGTCGTAGCCCTCGCTCACGAGGGCACCAGTTGGGCCAGGGAGGCGGTCGAGTTGACGGTGAGGACGTGGGGGGTCGAGCCATAGGCCACGGCGGTGACCGAGCACGGAGCCACGGTGAGCCGCTGGAACAGATCGAGGGGCGTCCCCGCCGCCGAGGCCACCGCCGCCTTGATGGGGTCGGCGTGGGAGACGGCGATGATGGTCTCCCCCGCATGTTGGCCGGCCAGGCGCCGGATGGTGGCCGCCATGCGGGCCTGCATCTCCAGGAAGGACTCACCGCCGGGGAACCGGAATCCGCTCGGCCAGCGCTGGACCTGTTGCCACTCGGGCCTCCGGGCCAACGTGGAGAGACGTGCCCCGGTCCAGGAGCCGAAGTCGCATTCGAGCAGCCCGCGCTCGCTGCGCACCCGCAGCCCGAGCCGCCGGGCGATCGGCCGGGCCGTCTCCGTGGTCCGCTCGAGGGGTGAGGCGTAGACGGCCTTCGGACCGCCCGGTCCGTCGCCGCTGGCCTCGGCGATGCGCTCGGCCACCCCTTCGGCCTGCGCCTCGCCCTCGGCCGACAGATGGAGCCCGGGTGCTCGTCCCGGCAGGATCTTCCCGGTGGTCGGTGTCAGGCCGTGCCGAACGAGCAGGACCACCGTGGGTCGATCGGGCTTCCGGCGGCTGGCCACGGCCGTTCACCGTACTCCGTCACCGTCCCGGCCCGACCGGGTCGCGGCCGGCGCCCCCGGGCTTGCCGGGGCGGCCGGCCCACCGTTGCGGGACGCCTTCAGATGGTGGCGGGAAGCCGGCCCGGCATGGGCACGGCCGTGGCCGGCCACCGCCGCCGGCTGACCCGGGCCAGCTTGTGGAGCAGGGCGATGGCCCCGGGGTCGTCGTCCCCGGGCCTGGTCTCGACGGCACCGTCGGCGATCATGGCTTCGAGCAGCTCGCGACCGGGGTCGGTCCGCACGATGGTGAGGGTCCAGTCGTTGAAGGCCCCGATGCCGCCGGTGGAGATGTCGGCATGCTCGGCGGCGAAGTCGGGGCAGGAGGTGCACCCCTGGCGCGTCCAGGCGTGGGCCTCCTTGAGGGGGATCTCGTGGTACCCGCCGTCCTTGGTCCATACCTGGAAGACGCCCTTGATGTTCATCTTCTGGATGTCCGCCCGGGCGATGCCGTAACGCGCTTCGAACAGCTCGGGGAAGATGGCGTCGTCGAAGGTCTTCGAGCACATCAGCCCGATGGTGAGCGACAGCCGCCGGGCGATCTTGCCTGCCTTCCGGGCCTTCATGATCGGGGCGGCGGACGCCTGACACCCCATCCCGACCACGGCGATCCGCTCGGCGCCCGCCTCGATGGCCTGGGGGTAGGCCAGGGGATTGGCCGAGTAGGTGTACCGGGAGCCCGCCGCCTCCAGCACCTCCGCCCGGCTGGTGGCCACACCCGGCACCGCCTTCCAGGTCGAGCCGTCCCCCTCGAGGAACGACACCAGGGCGGCGTCGACGACGTCGTGCTCGAGGGCCCAGACCAACAAGGCCGAGACCAGGCCGCCGTCCTGGCCGAGCTCCAGCACCTCGGGATCGGTGGCGCGCACCAGCAGGACGTCGGACGACACGCCGATGACCTCCTCGGGCGTCCGCTCCCGACCGAAGAGGTGGGTGTCGATCTCGGTCTCCCAGGTCCGGAACCGGGGACAGGCCCGGGTGCACATGGTGCAGCCCTTGACGCCATGGGTGCAGCTCTCCGGGCCGCCCTCGGCATCGATGTGGAACGGCTTGTAGCGGCCGCCGGCGTCGTCGTAGGCGAGGACGTCGTAGGGACAGGCCACGATGCAAGCGGCGCAGCCCGTGCACAGACCCGAGGTGACCACCTCGGTGAACAGCTCGGCCCAGTGGGGCTTCTCGGGGGGCATGGCCTCACCCTACCGGTGGCCGGCTACCCGACCCGGGTGCGGCTGGCCGGAGCGGGTTGGCTACCCTCGGCCGGTGCCCGAGCTTCCCGAAGTCGAGCAGTACCGCGTCGCGGCGGAGGCGGCGCTCGGGCGGCCCATCACGGCGGTCGACTCACCCGACGACTGGTACCTGAAAGGAGGGGTCACGGGCTCCGTCCTCGAGGGGGCTCTGGTCGGCCGTTCCTTGATCGCCGCCCGGCGCATCGGCAAGCTCCTCCTGCTGGACGTCGACGACGGGCCGACCGTGGGCGTCCGCTTCGGGATGACCGGGACCTTGATGGTGGACGGCGCGGCGGCCATCGAACGGCTGCGCCACGCGCCGGCCGGCCACGACCGGTCCTGGGTGCGGTGGTCGACCAGGTTCGCCGACGGCGGGATGCTGGCGGTCCGAGATCCGAGACGGCTCGGGGGCGTGACACTCGATCCCGACCTCGGGCGGATCGGGCCCGACGCCGTGGCCATCACCCCGTCCGGGCTGGCCCGGGCACTCAACGGGTCGGCGACCGCCCTGAAGGCCCGCCTGCTCGACCAGTCGCGGGTGGCCGGCATCGGCAATCTCATCGCCGACGAGGTGCTCTGGCGGGCCGGGCTGTCCCCCGCCCGCCCCGCCGGTTCCCTATCGCCGGCCGAAGTGCGGCGTCTGCACCGCCACCTGAGGCTGACCCTCGACCTGCTGATCGAGCGAGGCGGCTCTCATCTCGGCGACCTGGTCGACGAACGGCATCCGGGCGGGCTCTGTCCCCGGGACGGCGCCGGGCTGATCCGCGGCGTGGTGGGGGGGCGTACCACCTGGTGGTGTCCCCGCCACCAATGTTGAGCGGGGGCCGGGGGTCAGGCGTCCAGCTCGGCCAGCACCTTGTCGGCATGGCCGTCGGCCTTCACCTGGTACCAGGGCCGGATGACCTTGCCGTCGGCCCCGATGAGGAACGTGGAGCGGATGACCCCGATGGTCTTCTTGCCGTAGAGGGTCTTCTCGCCCCAGGCCCCGAAGGCCTCACCCACCTTGTGGTCGGTGTCGGTGAGCAGCGGGAACTTGAGCCCGTACTTGGCCCGGAAAGCCCGGTGCTTCTCGGCGCTGTCGGCCGAAATCCCGAGGACGGGCACCTTGGCCCGGCGAAAGGCGGACAGGTTGTCGCTGAACTGGCAGGCTTCCTTGGTGCAGCCCGGTGTGTCGTCCTTCGGGTAGAAGTAGACGACCACCCGCTGCCCGGCGAAGTCCTTCAACGCGACCTTCTTCCCGTCCTGGTCGGGGAGGGTGAACCGGGGGGCCTTGTCTCCGGGGCTCAGCTTTCCCATGCTCGGCATCCTTTCGTCGGAATCGGTGCTTCGGGGCGGGCCCACCATCGCACAGTCGGGCGCCCCCGGGCACCGTACCGGCCGTCCCGAATGCCGTCCCGACTGTCGTCCCGGCCGGCGGGCGGGTCGTGCCGATGGGCGGGCGGGCCGTCCCGTTGCCGGGCCGATGACCGCTGACCTGGAGCTGGCCCGGTTACCGGGTACACTGGGGATCGTGGTCGGGAACGGTTCCCGTCCACCGGGGTCTTCCTCATCCGGTTCCTCGGGGCTCATACAGCCCTGACGATGGCCCGAGGCGGGCCCGCACCGCTCGACAGTCCACGGGCGGCGACGACCGCCGGTCGTCATCGAGAGAACCAGAGAGAGAGAGCCAAAAGACCCCATGACCACCGCCGTAGACCCCTCGGACCGCGTCCTCGAGGTGGACGGGCCCGTTCCCTCCGAACACAGCGACTCGCACACCTTCGCCTCACTGGGCGTCGACCCCGTTCTGGTCGAAGCCCTCGAGCGCCAATCCATCACCCGTCCCTTCGCCATCCAGGCCATGACCGTGGCCGATGCCTTGGCCGGCCTCGACGTGTGCGGCAAGGCCAAGACGGGCTCGGGCAAGACCCTGGCCTTCGGCATCCCCCTGCTGCAGCGGACGATGGCGGCCCCGTCCACCCGGCCCGGCCGACCCCGCGCCCTCGTCCTGGTGCCCACCCGGGAGCTCGCCGTGCAGGTGACCGAAGTGCTCCAGCCGTTGGCCCGGGCCGTGGACCTGCGCATCGCCGCCGTCTATGGCGGCGCCGACATCGAGCGCCAGGTGAAGAAGCTGCGACGGGGGGTGGACGTCGTCATCGCCACGCCCGGGCGCCTCATCGACCTCGGGGACCGGGGCGAGCTGTCGGTGGCCGACGTCGAGACCCTGGTGCTCGACGAGGCCGACCGCATGGCCGACATGGGGTTCATGCCCCAGGTCGAGTGGGTGTTGCGCCGCCTGGAGCGCGACCACCAGACGCTCCTCTTCTCGGCCACCCTGGACGGGGCGGTCGATCGACTGGTCAGCCGCTACATGGCCGATCCGGTGAGACACGAGGTGGCTTCGCCCCACACCACCGTCGAGGCCATGGAGCACCGCTTCCTCGAAGTGCACCAAATGGACCGGGTCAAAGTGTGCGCTGCGGTCTGCCGCCATTCGGAGAAGACGCTGGTCTTCGTGCGGACGAAGCGGGGTGCCGACCGGCTCGTCGAACAGCTCCGCAAGGAGGGGGTCAAGGCCGGCGCCATCCACGGCGACCTTCGCCAGGCCTACCGGGAGCGGACACTGCGCGACTTCGCCGCCGGCCAGATGCCCGTACTGGTGGCCACCGACGTGGCGGCTCGGGGTCTCGACATCGAGCAGGTCGACGTGGTCGTCCACTTCGACCCCCCCGAGGACCACAAGGCATACCTGCATCGCTCGGGGCGGACGGCCCGGGCCGGCGAGGCCGGCTTGGTGGTCAGCCTGGTGCAGTGGAACCAGATCCTCGAGATCGAGCGCATCCAGAGCCGTATCGGCCTCCGGGTGCCCGTCGTCGAGATGTTCTCCAACGACCACCGGCTCGCCAACCTGGCTGCCTGGCAGCCGGACGAGGGCTGAGGGCCCGACCGGCGACCGGCCCCGAGCCGGCCCGCCCCTTCGCCGGGCCGATCGACGTCGCCCGTCGAGTACGAGGAGGAAGAGGTGGCTGACAGCAACGTCGTGGCCCCGCTCACGGTCGATCCCGGCACCGAGGGCGTCCAGCGCATCCTGGTGGTGACGGCGCACCCCGACGACGTGGACTTCGGGGTGGCCGGCTCGGCGGCGGTGTGGACCGATGCCGGTGTCGACGTGGCCTACTGCATCGTCACCGACGGCGATGCCGGCGGGTCGGACCCGTCGGTCAGCCGGGCCGACATGGCCGTCATCCGCCGGGGGGAGCAGTGCGAGGCGGCCCGGATCGTGGGTGTGACCGACGTGACCTTCCTCGGCTTTCCCGACGGACGGCTGGTGCCCGACCTCGACTTGCGCCAGGCCGTCACCGGTGTCATCCGTCGGTTCCGCCCCGACCGGGTGGTGACCCAGTCGCCGGAGCGCAACTGGGACCGCATCTACGCCAGCCACCCCGACCACCTGGCCGCCGGCGAGGCGGTCACCTGCGCCGTCTATCCCGACGCCCGCAACCCGTTCGCCTTCCCCGAGCTCCTCGACGCCGGGCTCGAGCCCCACACCGTGCCCGAGCTCTGGCTCATGGCCACCGAACACGCCGATCGGGCCGTGGACGCCACCGCCCAGTTCGACCGCAAGCTGGCCGCCCTGCGCTCCCACCGGAGCCAGGTGGGGGAGGGCGCCGAGCTCGACGGCCTCCTCCGCGGCTGGATGTCGGGTACGGCACTGGCCGCCGGCCTCCCCGACGGCCGGCTGGCCGAGGCATTCCGGGTGGTGGCCACCACATGACCGCCGGTCGACGGGCGGTACGCCGGTGGGTGGTGCTCCAGCACGTCGAACACGAAGGCCCCGGGCTCATCGCCGAGGCCCTCGCCGCCGACGGCTGGGCCGTCGACGTCGTGCGTCCCGATCTCGGCCAGCCGATGCCGGCGGGCGACTCCTTCGGCGGTCTGGTCGCCCTGGGCGGGCCCATGGGGGTGGGGGACACCGCCGACCACCCGTGGCTGGCCGCCGAGCGCACCCTGCTGGGCGAAGCGGCCCGGTCCGGCCGACCGGTGCTCGGTGTCTGCCTCGGGGCCCAGCAGCTGGCCGCCTCCCTGGGGGCCGGGGTGACCACCGGTCCCGAACCCGAAATCGGGCTCGGTCACGTGCAGCTGACGGCCAGCGGGCGGATGGACCCGGTCTTCGGCCCCGAGTACGCCGGACTGGCCGACCCGGCCATCCCCTGCGTCCACTGGCACCGGGACACCTTCACCCTCCCCGACGGTGCCGTTCACCTGGCCGCCACCGCCCGCTATCCCCACCAGGCCTTCCGGTGGGGCGCCCGCGCCTACGGCCTGCAGTTCCATGTCGAGGTGGACCCGGACCTGGCCCGGGCGTGGCAGCCATTCCTGCCCGACGGCGTCACCCTCGAGGGCCCGGCGCTGGCCGCGGTGGAGACCGTCGGACGCCGCGTGCTCCAGCGTTTCGTGGCCTGGACCTCGGAGGCCACGGGCACCGAGCCACTCGCCCGGGCGGGGCGGGGGGGCTGATGGCCCCGACCGAAACCCTGCTCGGCGGCGACCGGGCCCCGGCGCCACCACCGCCGCACAAGCCGCGGCTCCGGGGGGTCATCCACGAGGTCGCCTTCGTCGTCTCACTGGTGGCGGGCGCGCTGCTGGTGGCGTCGGCCCCGACCGCCGGCTCGGCCGCGGTGCTGGCCGTCTACGCCGTCTCGCTCTCGCTCCTGTTCGGCGTGAGCGCGCTCTTCCACCGCCGCACCTGGGGCCCGGTCGGGCGTCGCCGCATGCGACGGGCCGACCACGCCACCATCTTCATCGCCATCGCCGGGACCTACACACCGGTGGCCGGCATCGCCCTCACCGGGTGGGCCCGGACGGCAGTGCTGTGCATCGCCTGGGGCGGTGCCGCCGCCGGCATCCTGGTGCGCCAGCTGTGGCTCGATGCGCCCAAGTGGGTGATCACTCTGCCCTACGTGGTGGTCGGGTGGGCCGCCCTGGCCGTGGTGCCCGAGCTCGTCCACGCCCTCGGGGCGACCGGCTTCACCCTGCTGCTGGCCGGGGGACTGTGCTACTCGGCCGGGGCGATCGTCTACGCCCGCAAGCGACCCGACCCCCGGCCCGAGGTGTTCGGGTACCACGAGGTGTTCCACGCCTGCACCGTGGTGGGGGCCATCCTCCAGTTCGTGGCCATCGCCTACTTCGTCGTGCCGTTGGCCTGATAGGGCGCGTCCCCCGGCGGCCGGGAGGCGCCCGCGATCGGCCGCTCAGCCGGCCATCTGGCGCAGCATGTAGTGCAGGATGCCGCCGTGGCGGTAGTACTCGGCCTCCATGGGCGTGTCGATCCGGACCTGCGCCTCGAATTCCACCGGGGCGGCCGGTCCGGTGGCCCGCACCGCCACCGTCTTCGGGGTGGCCCCGTCGTTGAGCGGGGCCAGACCGGTGATGGTGAACTCCTCGTGCCCGCCGAGGCCGAGCGAGGCCGCACTCTCGCCTTCGGCGAACTGGAGGGGGAGGACCCCCATCCCGATCAGGTTGGAGCGGTGGATGCGCTCGAAGCTCTCGGCGATCACCGCCCGTATCCCGAGCAGGGCCGTGCCCTTGGCCGCCCAGTCGCGCGACGAGCCCGACCCGTACTCCTTGCCGGCCAGCACCACGAGCGGCACCCCTTCGGCCGCGTAGCGCTGGGCCGCGTCGAAGATGGTGGTCTCCTCGCCGTCGGGGAGGTGGACCGTGAAACCCCCTTCGGTGCCCGGCGCCAGTTGGTTGCGCAACCGCACGTTGGCGAAGGTGCCCCGCATCATCACCTCGTGGTTGCCCCGGCGCGTCCCGTAGGAGTTGAAGTCGGCGCGGTCGACGCCATGGTCTTGCAGGTACTGGCCGGCCGGGGTGGCCGGGCCGATGCTGCCGGCGGGCGAGATGTGGTCGGTGGTCACGCTGTCGCCCAGCTTGGCGAGCACCCGGGCCCCCACCACGTCGGCCACCGGGGCCGGCTCCCGGGCCAGTCCTTCGAGGAACGGGGGCCGCAGGACGTAGGTGGAGTGCGCGTCCCACTCGAAGGTGCGTCCCGAGGGCGCCTCCACCGCCCGCCAGCGCCCGTCACCGTCGAACACCGCCCCGTACCGCCGGCGGAACATCTCCGAATCGAGCGACGAGCGGATGGTCTCGGTGATGTCCTCGGCGGTGGGCCAGAGCTCGGCCAGGTGGACGGGACGCCCGTCGGTTCCGGTGCCGATGGGATCGGCGGTGAGGTCAATGTCGACCGTCCCGGCCAGGGCGTAGGCCACCACCAACGGGGGCGAGGCGAGGTAATTGAGGCGGACGTCGGGGTGGATGCGCCCCTCGAAGTTGCGGTTGCCCGACAGCACGGCCGCCACCGACAGGTCGCCCTCCCGCACCGCCTCCGACACGTCGCCGAGCAGCGGCCCGGAGTTGCCGATGCAGGTCGTGCACCCGAAGCCGACCAGATCGAACCCGATGGTGGCCAGGGGTGCGCTGAGCCCGGCCCGGTCGAGGTAGTCCATGACCACCCGTGATCCCGGGGCCAGTGAGGTCTTGACCCAGGGTGGCGGCCGCAGACCGCGCTCGGCGGCCCGGGCGGCCAGCAGCCCGGCGGCCACCATGACCTGGGGGTTGGAGGTGTTGGTGCAGCTGGTGATGGCGGCCACCACCACTGCGCCGTCGCGCACGGTGGTCTGTCCTAGGGCCGTCGCCACCTGGCGGGCGCGTGGCTCCCGGCCGAGGGCGGTCCGGTACGAGGTGGCCGCGTCGGCCAGGGGGACCAGGTCCTGGGGGCGGGAGGGCCCGGCGATGCTCGGCGCCACGGTGGCCAGGTCGAGCTCGATGGTCTCCGAGAACACCGGCTCGACGGCTCCCGCCGTGTGGAACATCCCCTGTTCCCGGGCGTAGGCCTCGACCAGGGCCACCTGTCGGGGATCGCGTCCGGTGAACCGAAGGTAGTCGAGGGTGACCTCGTCGACCGGGAAGATGGCGCAGGTGGCACCGTATTCGGGCGACATGTTGCCGATGGTGGCCCGGTTGGCCAGGGGCACGGCGGCCACCCCGGGGCCGTAGAACTCCACGAATTTGCCCACCACCCCGTGCTGGCGGAGCAGGTTGGTGATGGTCAGCACCAGGTCGGTGGCGGTGGTGCCCGGCGGTTGCTCGCCGGTGAGCCGGAACCCGACCACCGGCGGTATGAGCATGGACAGCGGTTGGCCCAGCATGGCCGCCTCGGCCTCGATGCCGCCCACCCCCCAGCCGAGCACCCCGAGCCCGTTGACCATCGTGGTGTGGGAATCGGTGCCGACCAGGGTGTCGCAGTAGGCCCGACCGTCGTCGGTGGCGAACACCACCCGCGACAGGTACTCGAGGTTGACCTGGTGGCAGATGCCCGTGCCCGGCGGCACTACGCGGAACCCGTCGAAGGCCTGCTGGGCCCAGCGCAGCAGTTGGTACCGCTCCATGTTGCGCTGGTACTCGATGTCGACGTTCTCGTCGTAGGCCTCCGGCCGCCCCGACACCTCGGCGATGACCGAGTGGTCGATCACCAGCTCGACGGGGACCAGGGGATTGACTTTGGCCGGGTCGCCGCCGAGGGAGGACAGCGCGTCGCGCATGGCGGCGAGGTCCACCACGCCGGGCACGCCGGTGAAGTCCTGCATGAGGACCCGCTCGGGGGTGAGGGCGATCTCGGTCGTGTCCCCCTGGCCCAACCCGTGGTGCTCGGGATGGGCGGCCCATCCGGCCACCGCCTCGATGTCGGCCGGGCGGACGGTCACCCCGTCCTCGTGGCGGAGGAGGTTCTCCAACACCACCTTCATCGAGTAGGGGAGACGGACGATGTCGAACCGGTCGGCCAGCGCCATGATGCGGTAGATCTCGTAGGACCGGTCACCCACCGACAAGGTGGCGCGGGCTTGGAACGAGTCAGGGTGGGCCGAGATGGAGGACGGTGCCATGGCTCCATTCTGCTCCCCGGCCGGAGGGCCGGGCCACCGCGTGGCCGTTCAGATGCGGGTGCGGTAGCGGCGGACGGCCAGCGGGACGAGGACCACGAGCAGGCCCAGCGACCACAGCAGGGACTGGACCACCCATTTGGCGGTGGGACCGCCGATCATCAGGGCCCGGCAGGCGGAGACGGTCACGCTCACCGGCTGATAGGTGGCGAAGCCCTGCAGCCAGCCCGGCATGGAGGAGACCGGTACGAAGGCGGACGAGGCGAAGGTCAGGGGGAACAGCAAGGGGAAGGAGATGACTTGGGCGACCTCGCTGTTCGGGGCGGACAGCCCGATCACCGCGAACCCCCACGAGATGGCGTAGGCGAAGAGCAGGATGATCAGGATCCCGGCCATGTAGGAGAGCGGGCCGGTGGTCGGCCGGAACCCCACGATCAGCCCGACCACCGTGATGATGACCACGGTGAGGACGTTGCGCAGCAGGTCGGCCGTGGTGCGACCGGTCAGCACGGCCGAGCGGGCCATGGGCAAGGCCCGGAACCGTTCGATGATCCCCTTCTGCAGGTCCTCGGCCAGTCCGATGCTGGTCTGCACCGAGCCGAAGGCGACGGTCTGCACGAAGATGCCGGGCATGAGGTAGTTGACGTAGCTGACCCCGGGCACGTGGATGGCGCCGCCGAACACGTAGACGAACAGCAGCACGAACATGATGGGCTGCACGGTGGAGAAGAACAGCGCCTCGGGGATGCGCGTGTAGCTGACGACGTTGCGCTTGGTGACGGTCAGGGTGTCGGCGAGGGCCCAGCGCAACCGGAACCCGAGTCGGGTCGAATGCGGGGCGCGAGCGGCCGTGGGGGCGAGGGCGGTGGTCGTCACGATCGTCCCCCTGTCCCGGCCGGCACAGCCGCCGTCGGGGCGCCGCCCGGCTCGGCACCGGGCGGCTCGCCGTCGGCCTCTTCGGTCTCCTGCTCGGCCCGGCGACCGGTCAGGGCCAGGAACACGTCGTCGAGGCTCGGCTCCCGCAGGGTGAAGGTGGTCGGGACGATCTGCTGCTGATCGAGGGAGCGGAGGCTGGCCATGGCCGCTTCGGGCCCTTGGTCGACGGTGACCTCGACCACCGTGCCGTTGACAGATGGCGTGTGGGAACCGAGGGCGTCGAGGACTCCCCGGGCGCGCTGGGCGTCCTCGATCGAGCCCAGCCCGATCTCCAGCACCGTTGCCCCCAGGTTGGCCTTCAGCCGGGCCGGCGTGCCCTCGGCGATGACCCGCCCGTGGTCCAGCACCACCAGGGTGTCGGCCAGGCGGTCGGCCTCCTCGAGGTACTGGGTGGTCAGCAGCACCGTCGTCCCGCCGCCGACCAGTTGCTCGATGACCTCCCACAGGTCGTTGCGGCTCTGGGGGTCGAGGCCGGTGGTGGGCTCGTCCAGGAACAGGACGACCGGCCGGGCCACCAGGGCGGCGGCCAGGTCGAGCCGGCGGCGCATGCCCCCCGAGTAGGTCTTGAGCACACGGTCTCCGGCGTCCTCGAGACCGAATTGGGCGAGCAGCTCCCTGGCCCGCCCGGGCACCGTCGAGCGGCGCATGTGGTTGAGGTTCCCGACCATCTCCAGGTTCTCGCGACCGGTCAAGTTCTCGTCGACCGCGGCGTACTGTCCGGCCAGGCCGATGATGCTGCGCACCAGGGCCGCTTCCTTGCGCACGTCGTGGCCGACGACCCGGGCCGCGCCGCCGTCGGCCTTGAGGATGGTGGTGAGGATGCGCACGGCCGTCGTCTTGCCCGATCCGTTCGGGCCGAGGAGGCCGAAGACCGTTCCTTCGGCGGCATTGAAGCTCACGCCGTCGAGGGCGCGCACCGTGTGCTTGCCGGCGAACGTCTTCTCGAGGGCGTCGACCTCGATGGCGTCGTGCATAGAACCGTCGTCCTGTCTGGTCGGTCGGGGAGCGGGGGACTGCCGCCAACGGGGGCGGTCCGGGTACGGGCTGACGCCCGCGGGGGCCATCTTACGAGACCACTCCGGAGGTCCGATCGGCCGATCGTCCAGTGCACCGCCGATCGGGTTCGGGCTAGCCTCGGCGGCATGCAACCGGGGGACCTGGCACCGGACTTCGAGTTGCCCGATGAGGACGGCAAGCCGCGACGGCTGAGCGAGCTGGCCGCCAACGGGCCGGTCGTGCTCTTCTTCTATCCCGCCGCCATGACCCCGGGTTGCACGGCGGAGAGTTGCCATTTTCGTGACATGAAGACGGAGTTCGAAGGCGTGGGCGCCCAGCGGGTCGGCATCAGTGCCGACCAGGTGGAGAAGCAGAAGCGCTTCTCCGACAAGCACTCCTTCGACTACCCGCTCCTGTCGGATCCCGACGGAGCGGTGGCGACCCAGTTCGGGGTCCGGCGCCGGTTCACCAAGCTGTCACCGACCAAGCGGGCCACCTTTATCATCGACAAGGACCTCAAGGTCATCGACGTCATCCAGAGCGAGGTGCGCATGAACGTGCACGCCGATCGCGCCCTCGCCACGCTGAAGGAGCGGTCCGCTTCCTGAACCGGCCGGGCCTCGGCGCCGGCACCGATCGGCCCACCGTCCCTGACCGGCTGGCCCTCCGATGGGAAGCTGTGGCCATGCACGCCGCGCCGGTGGGCCCGCACCCATGAGCCCGGTTCCGGGGAGCGCCCGTATCGAGCACGTGGCCCAGGCCGTGGCCGAACGGGTGGTCTCGTTGGTCATGGAGGCCATCGACATGGACGCGTTGCTCGACCGCATCGACGTGGACGCGGTGGTGAACCGGGTCGACGTGGACCGCCTGATCGATCGCGTCGACGTCGAGAAGATCATCGACCGCGTCGATGTGAAGAAGATCGTCGAGCGGGTCGACATCGACGCGGTCATGGAACAGACGGAGCTCGGGTCGATCATCGCCCGATCGACCACCGGAGTGGCCGCCGAGGTGCTCGACGTCATCCGGGCCCAGGCCGTGGGTCTCGACGACTTCGTCGCCCGATGGGTCAACCGGATCCTTCGCCGGCGGGGCGAGGACCTTCCCCTCGGCCCCCCCGCCCTGGTGCGCCCGCCGGCGCCCGCCGCCACGGCGTCGGTCGTGGAATCGTGACGGTGGCCGGGCCGGTGGCCAAGCCGGTCGAGGGGCGGCAGGGCCACTACGCCGGTGGGATCACCCGGCTGGTGGCCTTCGCCGCCGACGTCGGCGCTTCGTGGGGGCTGTTCACCCTCGGTGCCGCCGCCCTGGCCTTCTTCGTGCAGCTGGTCACCGGCCACAAATTCGCGCTCACCAACCACCAGCTGGCCTCGTTGGTGGCCGCAACCATCTGGGAGTTCCTCTACTTCGCCTATCAGTGGGCCCTCAGCGGGAGGACCATCGGGATGGCGGTCCTCGGGATCCGGGTGGTCTCCGCCGACGGGGCGCCCGTCTCGACCCGCCAGGCGGTCCTCCGCACGATCGCCCTTCCGCTCAGCTTCCTCTTGCTCGGCCTGGGTTTCCTCGGCATCCTCACCGGCCGGCACCGCCGGGCCCTGCACGACCGGCTGGCCGGCACGGCCGTGGTGTACTCGTGGGACGCCCGGGCGGCCCGGCTCCGCTGGCTGGCCAAGCAGGACGCCGCCGACCCGGCCTGAGGAGGCTCGGTGAGGTCGATGGGCGAACTGCTCCCCCGGGAGGACCGGTCGGTGGCGGCCGGTGCCGTCCACCTACCGGGCTGGCTCCACCGGGATCGCCAACGCGCCCTGATCGGCGACTGTCGGGGGTGGGGCGAGGCGGCCGGGGGGTTCCGTGCGCCGCGGCTACCGCGCCGCGGCGTCATGTCCGTGGCCATCACCTGCCTCGGCTGGCACTGGTACCCCTACCGCTACTCCCGCCGGGTCGAGGACGGGGACGGACGGGCGGTGGCCCCCCTCCCGGTCTGGCTCGGCGAGCTGGCCCGGGAGGCGGTCGGTTCGGCTGCCCTCGTCGACGCCTCGCTCCTCATCGCCGAACCGGAGCCCGGCCGCCGTGCCGACGGGTACCGACCGGATGTGGCCCTGGTCAACTGGTACGGGCCCGGGGCCCGTATGGGCATGCACGTCGACCGCGAGGAGCCGAGCCCGGCGCCGGTGGTCTCGTTCAGCCTCGGGGACGCCTGTGTGTTCCGCTTCGGTTCACCGGCCGGACGCGGACGACCGTGGGCCGACGTGGTGCTCGAGTCGGGGGACGCGTTCGTCTTCGGGGGCCCGTCCCGGCGCGCCTACCACGGGGTGCCCAAAGTCCTCCCCGGAACGGCGCCGTCCGGCATCGGGCTCGACGGTGGGCGCTTCAACGTCACCGTGCGCCAGACCGGGCTGACCGACCCGGCCTGACCGCGGGCCGCCCGCCGCCGGACGGGCCGCCCGCAACGGATCCGCACGCGTCGGGAGGGTCAGCCGGCCAGCCCGAGGTCACGGGCCAGGTTGGCCACCACCTGGTCGAAGAAGACCGCAGGAGTGAGGACGGTGTTGCGCCAGTGACCGAAGAGCTCGAGGCTGATCACGCCGATGAGGGTGGACCAGGCCTGGACGGCTCGGGCCACCAGGGCGATCGGGAGGCCGGGCAGAAGGCTCTCGGCCACCGGCTCCAGGCTCGCACCGAGCAGGTCGGACCTGGCCGAGGGGGTGGTGGGCAGGCGGAGGCGGCCCTCCCGGCCGGCGGCCATCACCGGTCGGACCAGGGCGGCGGCCAGACGGGCGTAGGGGACCACGGTGGCCTGGGGGGCGGCGTAGCCCGGTACCGGTGAGCCGAAGACGAGCCCCCACTCGTGGGGGTGCTCGAGCGCCCAGGCCCGCATCGACCCCGGTACGGCCGCCCACCTCTCGGCCTCGTCGTTCCCGAGCTCGAAGGCGGCGGCCGAGGCCTGCTCGGCCTCGTCGGCCAGCGATTCGAAAGCTTCGAGAATGAGGGTGCTCAACAGGTCGTCGCGACTGGAGAAGTAGCGATAAAGGGCCGAGGGGGCCATCTCCAGCTCCCGGGCGACCGACCGCAGCGACAGGCCGTGGGCCCCGTCCCGAGCCAGTTGGGCGCGGGCCACGTCCAGGATCTCCCGGGTCAGCTCCTGGCGGACCCGGTCCCGGGCCGAGCGGGGGGCGGACATGGAGCCAGTCTGACTGTTCAGTTCAGTGAACACAAGTACTTGACAAGAACAATGTTCTTAATAAAGATCAGTATTCAGGAAACAGGATCACCTACAGGAGGCAGTTCACATGCCGGAGACTCCGCACTACCAGCGCCCGGATTGGTTCACCAGGAACCTCGTCAACCCGTTCCTCAACTTCCTCATGCGGCTGGGTATCAGCGTCCGCGGCTCCCGGGTGCTCGAGCACCGCGGCCGTCGTTCGGGTCAGCCCCACCACATCCCGGTCAACCTGCTCGATTTCGAGTCGGATCAGTACCTGGTGGCGGCCCGGGGCGAGACCGAGTGGGTGCGCAACGTCCGGGCGGCCGACGGCCACCTGGTGTTGATCCTCGGCCGGCGCCGCGACGAGCGCACCGCGGTCGAGATCCCGGCGACCGACCGGACACCCATCCTCCGCGCCTACCTCCGCCGGTGGGCCTTCGAGGTCGGGATGTTCTTCCAGGGGGTCGGGCCTGACTCGACCGACGAGGAGTTCGCCGCCGTCGCCGAGCAACACCCGGTGTTCGTCCTTCGTTAGTCGCCGTCTCCGAGGGCGCGGGCGTAGAGTCTTTTGATGGCCCGTTTGGACGTTCCCGAGGGGGAGGGTGGCGATGCCGTCCAGATCTGGTCCCTCCGACCGGAGATGGGTGCGGCGGTGAACCGGTTGGTGGACGCCGCCTACAACAAGAGCATCCTTCCCGCCCGGGTGCGTGAGGCGGCCCGGATGCGCATCGCCCAGCTCAACGACTGCACGGTATGCCTGGCGTTCCGGGCCGACAGCGTGAAGGCGGAGGGCCTGACCGAGGAGTTCTACGGCCACGTCGCCACGCACGGCGACGGTGCCGGGTGCGATGTCCGGGAGCAGCTGGCCATGGAGTATGCCGAGCGCTTCGCCGTGGATCATCTGAGCATCGACGACGCGTTCGTCGGGCGTCTCCGCCAGTCCTTCTCCGACCCCGAGGTCCTCGACCTCACGATCTGCCTCGGCGCCTTTCTCGGGCTGGGCCGAACCCTCCGAGCTCTCGGCATCACGGAGACCGCGCTCACCGACGTCTGAGCCTCGCCCTTCCCGAGGGGTCCGGACTTCGCCTACCCGGCGTCTGAAGCGCGGGTGTCCGGCAGTGGGGTTCGGCCCGGCCGGACCGTCAGGTGTGGGCTGGGGCGGCGGGAGCGTCCTCGACTTCGAAGAGGTGCTCGTCGGGATAGCACCACCACCTCCTGCGCCGCGGATGGAGTGCTGACCAACGCACCTCCGCCGCCTGTGTCTCGCCTCCTGTCTCCGCTCGTCCTTCGTTCTCCGTCCGCGCCAGAATGGGGCATCGCCCGCCGGGATGACACAGCGAGGGGGCACGCCGCATGAGGGCCCTCCTGCCAGAGCCGGTCGCCGGTGTGGAGACGGCCGCCGCCTATGCCATCCCAGCCGGGGTCGGTGACGACCGGCCCTTCGTCCGCTGCAACATGATCTCCAGCCTCGACGGAGCCATCAGCGTCAACGGCCGGTCCGGCCTGCTGGGCGGGCCCGCCGACGGACGGGTCTTCGGGACTCTCCGCTCCTTGGCCGACGTGGTCCTCGTGGGTGCCGGCACCGTCCGCTCCGAGGGATACGGCCCGGTCCGTCTCGATGACGAACACCGTCGGCAGCGCAAGACGAGAGGACAGACCGCGGTGCCACCGATCGCGGTGGTGACCCAGTCGGCCAACCTCGATTGGTCGTCCCCGTTCTTCACCGATGCCGAGGCGCGTCCGATCGTCATCACGACCGGCAATTCCGACGAAGGGGCGCACCGGCGCGGCGAGACGGTCGCCGACTTCGTCGTGGCCGGGGATGACCGTGTCGATCCGCGCCGGGCGCTCGACTACTTCCACGGAGCCGGGTACCGTACCGTCCTGCTCGAGGGTGGGCCCGGGCTCAACGCCGACGTGGTGGAGGCCGGATTGATGGACGAGCTCTGTCTCACCGTCTCCCCGCGCCTCGTCGGTGGCGCCGGCCCTCGCATCCTGGCCGGCCCGGAGCTGGCCCCTCCGCTCGGCTTCGAGGTCGCCCACCTCCTCGAGGAGGACGGGTTCCTCTTCTACCGGCTGGCCGTCACCGCCCCCGTTGCGCCTCCCAAGGGATGAGGGCGTCCCGGTCGTGGAACCCCAAATCGACCGTCAGGCCATCGTCAGCTGGCAAGCGTGAAACTGGATGGTTGTGTCTCCGACCCCGGTCGGGAATTCGAGGCACGACTTCTCGTCGACGGTGTATCCGTAGTGAAGCGACGTCACTTCGTTGTCCTGTAGCGAGTAGCTGGCCGAGCGGCCTCTGGGGTCTGACCAGATGATGTAGACGTGCCCGTAGCCCTGGAGCTCCCTGATGATCCTTCGTTTCACGTAGGGAGTCGGCGGAAGGTTCCCCCCGGCCTGTGCGAAAAAATCGCGTTGCGGAAACATGGGCACGACGTAGGCGTCGGGATTGTCACCGAGCATGAGGAAGGCGGACGGTTGAGCCGTCAACCGCGACGGAATAGCGGCGCTGAAATAGTGCTGGGTCCACGGACTGCGCCCCCAGCTCCCCGTGTTTTCGGTGACCAGCGAAAGGAACACGATCATGGCCAAGCCGAAGACGGCCAAGAGTTTTCCGTGCACGGCCAGTTCCGGCCACGGAATTCGTTGTGTCATCGCTTGGAGGCAGACCAGTATCGCGATAAAAGACAGCATATCGATGGGGATGAGATACCGGTAAATGCCAAACTCGATCACCCAGAGGAAGTAGCTCACCACGATGACGAGCATGAGATAGCGCTGTCTCTTGTTGTCGAAAAGCGCAAAGCGGGTCCGGGTGGAGAGTGCAAAGATTCCCGACAGCAGTATGAGCGCTAGCAGCACCACCTCGAGGAAGGGGAGCGATGCTTCGAGAAAGATGATCGGACCGACCCGGCGAGGGTATTGGGTCCAGATGATTGGATAGAACAAGATGTCCACGATCCCGTGTGGTTGGCGACGAGTGTCGTTGTTGAACAGCCAGGGCGCATACGGCGAATGAAACAGCTGATTCAAGTAGGGGAGAACTGGATTGCCATACCGGCTGGCCAGTTCGTAGCCCCACCAGCCATAGCTGATCAGCAGCCCCGCCACGATCCCGCATCCTGCATAGAGTCCGTGGCTGAGGCGTCGGACGGCTCCTTTTGCGGCGAGGGGGTGAGCAATGGCGACACCGAGGGCGATCGGCAAGCCGGACAGCTTCAAGCCGGCGCCAATACCGGCGAGTACCCCGGAGACGACGATCAGAACGGCCACCGGGACGGGATGAGGACGATGAGCTCTGTTTCCGTCCAGAGAATTCGAGCGCGATCAGTATGGCTGCGAGCAGAAAGGGAGCGATCAACGTATCTCCCATGGTGGTGCCCACTTCGGAAAGCGCACCTGCTGTCAGCATGCCCAGGCCGGCCAGACCGAGGGCGAGCAAACGCCTCCGAGTGAAGTGACGGCCGATGAAGTAGAGGATCGGAAATGAGATCCCCTGGATGACGGCGAGGAGAAACCCGACGAGTCGGGGCGGAAAATGGTTGACGGACACATAGAATGGAATGTCCAGTATCGGGCTGTAATAGGTCTGCAACTGGGCGGGCATGATGTCCCGCATATGGTTGACCAATAGCCAATAGGGATCAAAGTAGTGATAGTTCTGGAGATCCCATCCGGCATCTTGGCCGAGGTGGAGGCTCAATGCCCCGTAGGCCAAGGGGAACGCGACGAGCACGACAACGGTGAGCGTCTTGGCCCGTGCCACGACCCAAGATCGATAGGTCGGGACCGTTGCACGTCTGGTCGACGGTCGGACTCCGCTTTCGGGAATCTGGGTGGTGCCCGACGATCGCGTCACGTTATTCAACCGATGTTCGATCGCCTGGTTGCATTTCCATCGACCCGTTTCCCGGCGCCATTCCGAGCAGGTGCGGAGCAGGATGGCCCCGGCAACCGGTCGTGTCGGCCCCCACCGCCGGGCGTGCCCCGTCGTCGGCGCCTCCACCCGACGGCCGTAAACCCTCGCTCATGAGGCGGCGGAGGGTCGTGGGATTGGCTGGAGCTGGCATGGGTGTTCGCCCGGATGAGTTCTCTGAGACGAGGGTGACGCGGTCGGTCGTCATCATGATCGTGCTGCTCGATCCTCTTGTCCAAATCTCGAGGGTTGAAGGGGCTGGTGGCATCGAGCCGTTCATTGCCACCGCGCCCCTGGGTGCCCCCGGTGGATGGCCACCGCCAAACTGCCGCCGGACGTCAGGTGGATGTCGTCGGCCGTTCTACCGACTGGACGAGGGTGACGCAAACACGGCCGATCCTTTCGGACCGAAGGCTCCCGCGGGCATCGGGATGTTCCGGATCCGCCATGGCCCGAGTTCGAGGTCCCACGTCGTGAGACGCCTCCGGTCGGGGGCGAGCGTGATCGGGCCCGAAGGAAATGGTTCGTGCGCGGGGGAGGACGTTCCGACCGCGTCGAGGTGGACGGTGTCGGGGCTCACCCTCGGACGGTCTCAGGACAGGAAGGTCCTCGGAGAAACGCCCGATGACCCTCGATGCTGCTCGTTGCTGGCCGAGGCCGGCGGGCAGGCTCAAGTCGAGCGCACGTTGGGACGATGGGAAAGGGATGAGCCATGCGAGACCTCGCACGAGCCCGGAATTCGATGAGCCCCGGGCCTCGCTGCTCACCGAACCACCACCGAGGGGGTTCTCTTCCCGAGTGGGCCGGAAGGGATCGGCACTGGGGCCCGGATGGCCACGTGGGGCGGCGGGAGTGGCTCCCGAGCAGGCGACGAGGCGGAGGGGATCGTGGAGGTCCCGGTCGGTCAGTCGAGGCTCGCGGCGGTCCCGGCGCACCCGACGGTGGGCTTCCTTGATCGGGATGGTGGCCCTGGTGTCCGCCTCGACCGTCCCGATCGGTGCCAGTCCGGCGTCAGCCTCCCCGATCGTCCCGTTCACATCGGTGTTCCACACGCAGGACAATGGGGCCGTCGCCGTCTTCGGGAACACGCTGCTCACCTGCCCGACGATCACACCGGGGTGTACCCAGGCCCAGCTGGGCCAAGGACCCAACCTGAACAACAACAACTGGAGCATGGCCTTCCTCGACGCCGACGCCGACCCGTCGACGTTCGACTCGTCCAGCTCGACGGTGGCGCTGCCGCAAGGATCGACCGTGCTCTTCGCCGGCCTGTACTGGGGTGCCCGGCGGACCGCCGGTGCCAACGGGGCCGCCGCCACCTCCAACGTGGCCCTACTCCAGCTGATGTCTCTGCAAACGCCGACAACGGGCTACCAGACCATCAGTGCCTCGTCGTTCTACGACGGGACCGGTTTCGACGCCGGAAGGGGATACCAGAGCTTCGCCGACGTCACGTCGCTGGTGCAGGCCGGGGGTTCCGGTACCTACTGGGGAGCAAACGTCCAGAGCGCCACGGGCCAGGACCGCTACGCCGGGTGGTCGCTCATCGTCGCCTACCGCAATCCGGCCCTACCGCTCCGCGATCTCACCGTCTTCAACGGCTTCAGCTACGTCCAGCCGGGACCGGCGGACTCCATTTCCCTGAGCGGCTTCTTGGCCCCACCCTTCGGCGCGGTCAGAGCCCAGCTGGGGGTGGTGGCCTACGAGGGGGACCTGGGTACGACGGGCGACTCCATGACCCTCAATGGCACGAAGCTCACCGATGCGCTGAATCCGGCCACCAACTTCTTCAACGCCGACGACACCAACCTGGGATTTCCGGTCACGACCCGCAATCCCAACTTTCCCAACCTGATGGGATTCGACCTGAAGACCGTCGACGTCAGCAAGATCATTCCCAACGGCGCCACGTCGGCCACCATCGGGCTGTCGACGACGGGCGATGTCTATTTCCCCGGGGCGGTCACCTCCCAGATCGACCTCTACGCCCCGGACTTTCCCCCGATCACCAAATCGGTCACCGATCTGCAGGGTCACGACCCGGCCCAGGTCGGTGACACACTTCAGTACACCTTGAACTACCCCAACAACGGGGGGGACGCCGCCGTCGGAGTGGTGGCGCAGGACCCGCTGCCGGCGAACGTCACCTACGTGGCGGGCTCCCTGATGGTGGCCAGTGGGGCCAACGCCGGACCGAAGTCCGATGTCACCGGGGACGATCAGGCCGAGCTCAACGGCGGCACCCGGACGGTGACGTTCCGGTTGGGGAGCGGTGCGAACGGATCCGTGGGCGGAACGCTCAACCCCGGCGATGCGACCTCGGTCACCTTCAAGGCGACCATCGACCCGGCCGCGTCGGGGACCGCCCTCGCCAACACGGCGACCCTCAACTACACGGCCAAGACGATCAACAAAGCGTTCGTCTATCCGGGCAACACCACCAACACGCCGGTCGCGGCGATCGCCGACCTCTCCGTCACCAAGTCGGCCTCGCCGTCCCCGGCGGTGCCCGGAGCCGGGATCGTCTACACGCTCAACGTCGCCAATGCCGGTCCGGCGGCCGCCGACAACGTGGTGCTGACCGATCCTCTGTCCAGCGAGTTGACCGTGGTCTCGGTCACGTCGACGGCAGGGTCCTGCACGGTGGCCGGCGCAGTCTCGTGCAGCCTGGGCACCCTGGCGAACGGTGGCACTGCGGCGGTGACGGTGAACGCCACGGTGAGCCCGACGGCCCTGGTGCCTTTGGTCAACACCGCCACGGTCGATTCGACCACCCCCGACCCGAACGATGCCAACAACTCGGCCTCGACGGTGACCGACCTGGCGCCGAGCGCTGACCTGTCCATCATCAAGTCGGTCTCACCGACCACGCCCACGCCCGGGGGGCCCGCCACCTTCACCTTGACCGTGAACAACGCCGGTCCTTCGGCGGCCCAGGGTGTCGTGGTCACCGACCCGATCCAGTCCGGGCTCACGATCGGTTCCGTCACCACCGGACTCGGGACGTGCGCCGTCCAACCCGACCAGGTGCAGTGTCAACTCGGGACTCTGGGTCCCGCGTCCGGAACCACCATCACCATCTCCACCACGCTGGCGAGCCTCTTCCCGGCCAACACGCTGTCCAACAGTGCGGTGGTGTCGTCCGACACGGCCGACCCCGACGCCGCCGCCAACGAGGCGAACGTATCGGAATCGAGCGCTCCGGTCGCCGATCTCGCCATCACCAAGACCGCGTCGGCGCCGACGGTCTCGGTGGGCGGCGCGCTCACCTATACGCTCACGGTGAGCGACGGCGGGCCGTCGGCCGCCACCGACACCGTCGTGACGGATCCCCTCCCCGACTCGTTCATCCTTTCCTCGGTCACCTCGACCCAGGGGACCTGCACACAGAGCCCACCGGTCGTGTGCGACCTCGGGACGGTCACCACCGCGACCACGGTGACCGTCACCATCGTCGGGACGATCGACCTCAGCGCCCCACCGGGGGTGATGACCAACGTGGCGACGGTGTCCGCCCCGGCGCAAGACCCCGTCCCGGGCAACAACACGGCCGAGGCACCGGTCACCGTCACGGCATCCACCGCGATCGACACCACCGAAACCGCGGCGACCGGCACGGCTACGGCGGGCGGAGATGTCAGCTATACGATCGACATCGCCAACAACGGGGCGGTTCCCGCCGATGACGTCGTGCTCACCGACCCGCTACCCGACGGCCTGACCGGTGCCACGTTCACCACCAGTGCCGGGACGTGCACCGTGGACGGCAGCACGCTGTCGTGCGACCTGGGGACGATTCCCGCCGGTGCGACGGACGTGATCACGATCGACGGGGTCCTTCCGCCGTCTGATCCGTCGGACGCCGTCGTCGACACCGTGGTGGTCGAATCGGCGACGACACTCACCGGGACGACCTCGGGCTCCACCATCCTGCCGCTGGCCCACGTGTCCGGGCTCTCGATCACCAAGACCGTGGACAACCCGACCCCGATGGTGGGTTCGACCGTGACCTACACCGTCACGCTTACCGCCGCCGGCCCGTCGACCGCGTTTGCCCCCACTGTCTCCGACGTGCTCCCTCCGGGCCTCACGTTCATGAGTGCGTCGGCGACATCGGGGCTGTACGACCAAGACAACGGCATCTGGACGGTGGGCGATCTGGCCCCGGGTGCGGGAGCAATCCTGACGATCGTTGCCGGCGTGGACGGCGCCGGCACCGTGGTCAACATTGCCTCGGTGCTCACCAGCCAGGAGAGCGACCCATCCCTGGCCACCACCGCCTCGGCATCGATCAGCACCGCCGCCATCGTCGTCGCAACCCCGGGTCCGGCACCCGGTCCGTCACCCGGTCCTGTCCCGGTAGCCGCCGCGCCGGTCGCCAGCGTCTCGCCGGTCGTCGGCCTGTCGGTACCCGTGACGGGGTAGGAGGGCCAGGGGTGCCGCCCGAGCGCCGGGCAGAACAGCTAGCGATCGACGATGTCGACGGGTGTGCCGTCGGGCACCTGGCGCAGCCGGGCCAGGTCGGCGTCATGGAGGCGGATGCACCCGTGCGAGACCGTGGCACCGGTCGTGCCGATCTCCTGGTCCGAGCCCAGCGGACCGTGGATGGCCACGATGGCGTCCCCAGACTGCTCCCAGTCCGTGATGGTCTCGGAGTGGGCTGACGTGACCATGACGAAGGGCCCGTACCCCGGGTTTGGCGGCGTGGCGAACAACGCCACGAAGTAGTGCCCGGTGGGAGTGGGGTAGCGCCGGGTCCCGATGCCCACGGGGGCGTCCATCGCCAATCGACCCCGCTGGTAGAGCTGAAGGTGCGTCGACCGGAGGTCGATCACCAGGTGGAAGGGAGTCCGGGTCAATCGGGCGGACCCTTGGCGGATCCATCCCACCTGGCCATTCGGTCGTTGGGCGATGCGCACCTCGAGCCATCCCGGAATCCGGTCCAGGACCGGAAGGGCTGAAGACGCGCCGAACCATGTTGCCGGTATCACGGTGCGCTGAGGGCCGCCTGCGGTGGCGTAGACGGATGTCGTCGCCGACACCGTGGCGACCAGCGCCCAGGGGGCGATCCGGTCGGGAGGCCGTTCCTCGGCCGTCCCGGCGGTGGCCGGCGTGGTGGGTGGTCCAATCTGACCGATCGACAGCCCGGCGTAAGTACCCGCGGCAGCTACCGAGAGCGCGGCGGCCCACACGAGTGCTTTCGAAGCCGTCCGGCGCCGATCGGCCGGGAGTGAACTCATCACCGCCGGCGAGCCCGGGTCACCGCCGTCGACCGACCGACAAAACCCGACCAGATGGTCGTGGTCCTCGCCGACGATGTGGTCTTGGCGCGTGTCGGACGGTGGGAGGCGCCCGGTCGCACCTCTCCAATCAGCCGGTGCATACCTGGTTGATCGACCGGAGCTCAACGGCACTTGAGTCCCGTGGTCCTGCCCGGCTGCCGATCTCAACCTGCAATTCGACCGCATCGGGACCGGCGGACCTGCGGGTCGCATGGTTACGCCTCAGGCCCGAGACGCATGCCCCTCTGCCCACGCCCGCGCAAGCACGCAGGGCGACCGTTCCTCCACCGGACCAGTCGAGTCTGAGACCTCCCCACCGGCACACCGGGCAAGGAGGACAGGTGCCCGGAACCGGACAGAAGCGCACACGGAGATGGCAGGAGGGTGGGGTCGGTGCCGTGGGACGCCGAGGTGTCGTCAGCGCTCGCGAGAGCTGCCTCGCCCACATCGGCCTTCGGGGGCATGCTCCACGTGCTGAACACTGTCAAAGCGGAATACCTCGAATCGGTCAGAATGTGAATCTCTGACCGATGAATGAATTCGCGGGACCTGCAACGTCCAGCTCTATGAAGCACTGATGTGCGCTTAAGAGCAGACGCAGAGTGCGGAGGCAGAGAGAAGAGAGGACTGGACGATGGCAGCGGAAAGCAAGCCGGTCGAAGTGTCACGCAGAATCGAAGCACCGGCGGCCCTCATCTTCAAGATCCTGGCGAATCCGCAACGTCACGTGGATTTCGACGGATCCGACATGCTCCGGGGAGCCGTCCTCGACCGTCCCATCTCCGACGTGGGCGACACCTTCACCATGAAGATGCATCGGCTCGGAGACGACTACCTCATGCTCAACTATGTGGTGGAGTTCGAGCCAGATCGGCGCATATTCTGGGAACCCGCTCCCGGAGACCCTTCTCGAGCTGAGGGTGATGATCCATCCAAGGTCGGCATTCCTGCGGGCTACCGCTGGGGCTACATCCTCACTCCGGACGGTGACGACGCCACCGTCGTCACCGAGGTCTTTGACTACGGCCCTTTGCCGGAGGACCTCCTACGTGATGGCGGGGCGTGGATCAACGGGACCAATTCGGTGTTTGCGTCCATGACGGCCAGCCTGGAGAGGCTCGAGAAGATCAGTACCGAGTAGGACCTCGGCCGGAGCGTGATGGCGTCGGTCGCCCGGTACACCCCCTGAAGAACGAACTCCCCCCGTAGGGACATCACAAGCAGCGAGGCTTCTTCGGGTCAGGAGGACCCTTCGCCACAAGACCCTTTGGCTGGGCCTTGTGATCGCCAGAGTCCGGCACGGCGTCCCCTAGCGCCAGTTCGGCGGGCACTGTGTCCCGACACGTCGACCGGATCGCAATCGAGTACGGAACGCTTGCGCGGGGAGTCAGGGCGGTTCGACAGCGGAGATGACGAACCGCTTGACGTTCGCCGATTGAATCGGCGGCGACTCGGTCGCTGGCTGTCCCGCGCCCCGGAAGGCGAGAAGTTGGTCCTCGCTGTCCCAGCGCTCGAATACGTTGATCCGAGTGGGGTCGAGCGGATCGGCCGCCTGCACGAAGTCTAGGCAACCTGCCGCTTGGCGGGCTTGGGCTACGACATCCGCGTTCGCGGCAAGAAAGGCTGCTCGGTCGTCCGAATCAAGGATCAGGCTGCCAGCAATGATCAGCACGGGTGCACCTTAGGCAGAGGTACCCAAGCGAATCTAGAGAGTGTGGATACTGTCCTTGTCGTCGGCAGCCTGCGCCCCACGCCCGGTGGTACGGAGGGTGACCGAGTCCTTTCAGATCCTCCGGCTGTCCCGCCCCATGGGCTGGTTGCTGGGTGCAATCCAGCCTGCCCACCGCAACCGCACGAGCGACCTGGCTGACGACCTGGCCCGCCTGAAAGCGGTGGTCGAAGCCAGTGGTGCGTCGAGCTGAATGTCGACGAGGGCGTACCGTCGGCGGGGACCGTTGGCTCCCTGAACCCGGAAAAAAAAGCGCCCTCGGCAGGACTCGAACCTGCGCACACGGCTCCGGAGGCCGATGCTCTATCCGCTGAGCTACGAGGGCGGGTGGCCGGGCGGGAGAGGGACGGGAGGGGTCCTGATTGCTCGCCCGACTGGCTCGACAACTGTAGTTCGGTCGCCTCCGACCAACGGCCGGTTCGAAGGCGCACCCGCTGGGAGGACGTATCCTCGCTTCCAACATGCCCACCCGCGATCTCCTGGCCCAGGCCATCAGCGACGCCACCACCACCGTTGCCGAGCGGGACGGCCTCGACCTGGCAACGGAGCCCGGCCTGATCCACCTCGAACGACCCGCCCGGCGGGAGAACGGCGACTGGTCGACCACCATCGCGCTGGCCGCGGCCAAGCGGGTGGGGACCAATCCCCAGGCCTTGGCCCAGTCCCTGGTGGAGGTGCTGCAGGCCCATCCACCGGCTCACACCACGGCCATCGAGATCGCCGGTCACGGGTTCATCAACTTCCACCTCGACAACGGCTGGCTCTACGACGCGCTGGCCGAAGTGCTGGCCCAGGGGGAGGAGGGCTACGCCCGTCCCGACGTGGGGCACGGCGAGCGGGTCCAGGTGGAGTTCATCTCGGCCAACCCGACCGGGCCCATCCATGTCGGCAACGGCTGGTGGGGGAGCTACGGGGATGCCCTGGCCCGGGTGCTCGCCCGCTCGGGCCACCAGGTCAGCCGTGAGTACTACGTCAACGACACCGGTGGCCAGATCCGGACCCTCGGTGAGAGCCTTCTGGCCCGTCGGCGCAACGAGCCGGTTCCCGAAGGCGGGTACCAGGGCGAGTACGTGACCGACCTGGCCGCCCGTTACGACGGCCCCGACGACGTGACCGAGGCGGGCCGCTGGGCGGCATCGGAGATCATCGACCACATCCGATCCTCGTTGGCCTCGGTCGGGATCTTCTTCGACGAGTGGTACAGCCAGGCCTCCATCGAGGAGAGCGGGGCCGTCGACGAGACGATCGGGCTGCTCGCCACCAAGGGCCTGGTCTTCGAGCAGGAGGGTGCCACCTGGTTCCGGGCCACCGCCCTGGGCGACAGCCGCGACCGGGTGCTGCGCAAGACGAACGGTGACGCCACCTACCTGGCCGGGGACATCGCCTACCACCGCGACAAGTTCCTCGTGCGCGGCTTCGATCGGGTGATCGACGTGTTCGGCGCCGATCACCACGGCCAGGTGGCCAGCCTTCGGGCGGGCGTCGAGGCGCTGGGTGTGGATCCCGACCGGCTCGAGGTCAAGCTCGGTCAGATGGTCTCGCTGGTCGACGGCGACGAGGCGGTGAAGATGGGGAAGCGGGCCGGCAACGCCGTCAGCCTCGACTCGCTGGTCACCGATATCGGCCCCGACGCCACCCGCATCCTCAGCCTGATGACCTCCCTGGACCAGGCGACCACGTTCGACCTGGCCTCGGTGCGACAGCAGTCCCTCGACAACCCCGTCTACTACGTGCAGATGGCCAGTGCTCGCATCGGCGGGGTCGCCCGCAAGGCCGTCGAGCGCGGCGTGACCCGGGTCCCGCTGGCCGAGGTGGACCTCACGCTCCTGGTCCACCCCCGGGAGCTCGAGCTCATCCGGTGCCTCGAGGAGCTCCCCGAAGTGGTGGCCGACGCCGCCGCAGACCGGGCCCCGACCAAGGTCACCGCCTGGGTCCGTCGCCTGGCCACCTGCTTCCACGGCTTCTACCACGACTGCCCCATCCTGGGCGCCGGCGTGGAGCCGGGGCTGGCCCAGGCCCGGCTGTGGCTGGTCGAGGCGGCCCGAATCGGCCTGGCCATCGGGCTGGGGCTCCTCGGCGTGTCGGCGCCGGAGCGACTGTGAGCGGGCCAGCGACCCCTTCGGACCGCCGGAGCGGCGCGTCCCGGTTCGACCGCCCGTCGGACCCGGTCGACCCCGGCCTGCTGCCATGGACCGCCGAGGTGGACCAGACCGGACGGCTCCTGGTCGGCGGGGTCGACGTGGTCGACCTGGCCGAGGAGCACGGCACCCCGCTGTTCGTCTACGACGAGGCCCACCTGCGGGCCAACTGCCGCCAGGCGGTCGAGGCCTGGGGCGACGGGGTGGCCTACGCCACCAAGGCCTTCCTCTGCACGGCCATGGCCCGACTGGCGATCGAAGAGGGGATGTGCCTCGACGTCTCGACCGGGGGCGAGCTCCACGTCGCCCGGTCGGCCGGAGTGCCGCCCGACCGCCTCGTGCTCCACGGCAACAACAAGTCGGACGAGGAGCTGTCGACCGCCGTCTCCCTCGGCGTCGGCCGCATCGTGGTGGACTCCTTCGACGAGATCGACCGTCTCGAGCGGTTGCTGATCAAGGAGCCGTCGGCCGGCCCCGGCGAGGTCCCCGGTCTCCGGTCCGGCGCCCCCCGCCCCAAGGTGCTGGCCCGCATCACGCCGGGCGTCGAAGTGCACACGCACGAGTACGTCCAGACCGGACAGGACGACTCCAAGTTCGGGTTCGGGTTGGGGTCGGGAGCGGCGGGACGGGCTGTCGAGCGCCTCGTCGACCTCGACGCCGCCGGGGCCGTCGAGTTCGTCGGCATCCATGCCCACTTGGGTAGCCAGGTCTTCGCTCTTGCCCCGTTCGCCCGGGCCATCGAGGTGCTGGCCGGTTTCTTCGCGCCGCTCGGCCTCCCCGAGCTGGTGGTCGGGGGCGGGCTCGGCGTGGCCTATGTGAACGGGGAGCGGGCGCCGACCATGGGGGAGTGGGCCGACTCGGTCCGGCAGGCCTGCCGCCAGGCCGGGATCGACGAGTCGGTGCGTGTCACCGCCGAGCCGGGACGGTCGATCGTGGCGTCGGCGGCCATGACCCTCTACCGGGTGGGCACGGTGAAAGACGTGTCGGGGCACCGGACCTATGTCTCGGTGGACGGCGGGATGAGCGACAACCCGCGCCCCGTCCTCTACGGGAGCGGCTACGAGGCCTTCCTCCCCCGCGCCACGGGGGCCGAACGCCCCCTGCCCATCCGTCTGGTCGGGAAGCACTGCGAGACCGGTGACGTCATCGTCTCGGACGGCTTCGTGCCCGCCGACCTCGGCGTCGGGGACATCCTGGCCACGCCGGTGACCGGCGCCTACGGCCACTCGATGGCCTCGAATTACAACAAGGTGCCCCGCCCGGCCGTGGTCTTCGTGGCCGATGGCGTGGCCCGGACCGTCGTCCGACGCGAGACGCTCGAGGACCTCGTCCGCCTGGACGTGTGATCGCCGTCGACCCCGGTGGGCAGCGGTAGCGTGAACGAGGTGACCAAGGGGCCGCCGTCCGGACCAGTCGTGCGTATCGCCCTCCTCGGGTGCGGCAACGTGGGGTCGGCCCTCGTCGGCATGCTCCAGGACCGGGCCGCCGACCTGGTGGTCCAGAGCGGTGCCCGACTCGAGCTCGGCGGCATCGCGGTGAGCGACCCGGCCCGCCGGCGGGACGCCCGCATCCCCGCCGACCTCCTCACCACCGACCCGACCGCACTGGTGAACGACCCTGCCATCGACGTGGTGGTGGAGCTCATCGGCGGCCTCGACCCGGCCGGGAACCTCATCCGGGACGCCCTCAAGTCGGGCAAGCCCGTGGTCACCGCCAACAAGTCGCTGCTGGCCTCGCCCGAAGGCGTCGCCTTGCGCCGCCTGGCCAAAGAGCAAGCGGTGGACCTGCTCTACGAGGCGGCGGTGGCCGGTGCCATCCCGTTGGTGCGCGCCTTGCGCGAATCACTTACCGGTGAGCGGATCCTGCGGGTGATGGGGATCGTCAACGGCACCACCAACTTCGTCCTCTCGGCCATGGCCGACCAGGGCGCTGACTATGCCGCCGTGGTGGCCGAGGCCCAGGCGCTCGGATTGGCCGAACGCGACCCGTCGGCCGACGTGGAGGGGTACGACGCCGCCGCCAAGGCGGCCATCCTGGCCGGCGTGGCCTTCGGGTACGACGTGGCCGACGCCGATGTGATGCGCGAGGGGATCACCGGTATCCAGGCCGTCGACGTCGCCTTCGCCGACCGGCTGGGCTACACGGTGAAGCTGCTGGCCATCGCCGAGCGGAGTGGCGACGACGCGCTGTCGGTGCGCGTCCATCCCGCCATGGTGCCGGCGTCGCATCCGCTGGCCGGCGTCCGGGGTGCCTTCAACGCCGTCTTCATCGAGGGCGAGGCGGCGGGCGAGCTGATGCTCTACGGACAGGGGGCCGGCGGGCTGCCGACGGCCAGCGCGGTGGTCGGCGACCTGATCGACGCGGTGCGGAACCGGCTGGCCGGTACGACCGCACCGGCGCCGGAACGACGGCCGGCCCGGCTCCTGCCCGTCTCCGAGCTGGCCACCCGGTGCTACGTGCGCATCGACGTGATCGACCGGCCGGGTGTCCTCTCCGCCGTGGCCAAGGTCTTCGGGGACAACAATGTGTCGATCCGATCGATGGAGCAGGACGGCCAGGCCGGTCAGGCCCGTCTCCTCTTCGTCACCCATGCCGCCCTCGAGGGGGAGGTGCAGTCGACACTGGCCGCGCTGCGCAACCTCGATGTCGTCCAACAGGTGGGCGGCGTCATCCGTATCGTGGGCGAGGGATGACGGACGCCACCGGCCGCGGTTGGCGCGGTGTCATCGAGGAGTACCGGTCGTTCCTCCCGGTGTCGGCCGACACGCCGGTCGTCACCCTGCTGGAGGGTGGCACGCCGCTGTTGCCGGCCCCGCGGCTGTCCGACCGGGTCGGGGCCCGGGTCCTGCTCAAGGTGGAGGGGGCCAATCCCACCGGCTCCTTCAAGGACCGCGGCATGACGGTGGCCATCTCCAAGGCGGCCGAGGAGGGGGCCAAGGCCGTGGTGTGCGCGTCGACCGGCAACACCTCGGCGTCGGCTGCCGCTTTTGCCGCCCGGGCCGGCCTGACCTGCGCTGTCCTCATCCCCGAGGGGCATATCGCCCTCGGGAAGTTGGCCCAGGCGCTGATCCATGGCGCCCGGGTCCTCCAGGTGCGGGGCAACTTCGACCAGTCCCTGTCCATCGTGCGGGAGCTGGCCGAGCGAGCTCCGGTCACCGTGGTGAACTCGGTCAACCCGTTCCGGATCGAAGGCCAGAAGTCGGGAGCCTTCGAGATCGTGGACGCCCTGGGCGACGCGCCCGAGGTGCATTGCATCCCGGTGGGAAACGCCGGCAACATCACCGCCTACTGGAAGGGCTACCTCGAGTTCAAGGCGGCTGGCCGGTCGACCCGGCTGCCCCGGATGCTCGGCTTCCAGGCGGCCGGCGCCGCGCCCATCGTCGAGGGCCATCCGATCGAACACCCCGAGACGGTGGCCACCGCCATACGGATCGGCAACCCGGCCAGTTGGTATGGCGCCACCTCGGCCGCCTCCGAATCCGGCGGGGGCATCGCCGCGGTGTCCGACGCCGAGATCCTGGCCGCCTACCGATTCCTGGCGGCCGAGGAATCGGTGTTCTGCGAGCCGGCCTCCGCCGCGTCGGTGGCCGGGCTGTTGAAGACCGGCCTTCCTCCTGGGCTCGGTGCGGCAAGCACCGTGGTCTGCGTTCTGACCGGTCACGGCCTGAAGGATCCGGACATCGCCATCAGCCAGATCTCGGTGCCGACGGTGGTCGACGCCGACCTCGGCGCCGTGCTCGAAGAGCTGTCGCTGTAGGGCGACGTCGAGGAGACCTACGGGTGGGGATGACCGCCGGACAGCCCCGGGTTGTTGCCCGAACGGATGGCTCCCTGTAGTATGGGTGCACCGTCGCCTCCACAACGTGCCGTTCGGGCCGGTGGGCGGGGCATTCTGGTCTGCTTTTCATGGCTTGACCAGCTCGCATGCGGCGTCGGGGGAAGCCGCAACGAGAGCGGATCTCGAGACCGGCGGTTTCCTATTCCCTTTAATTCCCGGTGGATGGCGTCAATGCCTCCGCCGACGAGGACATTCGAAGCGAGGAAGCCGATGACTGCCGAACAGCAGCTCGAGCGCTCGGTGTTGGAGGGCAAGGAGCGGGAAGAGCTCCACGCCATCGCGCAGGCACTGTCTGTGAAGACCAACACCCGAACGAAGAAGGCCGACATGATCGACGGCATCCTGAAGGCCGCCGGCGTGTCGGCGGATGAGGGAACGGCCGGCGGAGGCGTGGGGGACAACGGTTCGAACACTGCTTCCGGCAATGGCGCCGGGGCGCGGGCCCCGGCCCGGCGTCGTCCGGCGGCACAGTCGTTCGGGCCCGGCGATGACGCCGCCGGTGGTGGTGACCTCGATCTCGACGATGACTTCGCCGATCTGGCCGGATCGGACAACGGGGCCGGAGGGGTCGATGCCGGGGGAGGGTCGGCGACCATCGACCAGCGCGATGGCCGGACCGATGGCGGATCTGACACGGCGCACACCGCCGGTCGCCAGAACGGTGACGGTGGCCGCTACGGCGGCCAGGCCGTCACCGGCCAGGGCAACAACCAGAACCGCAACCGCAACAACCAGAACCGCAACCGCAACAGTCAGAACCGCAATCAGGGCGGCACCGACGACATGGGCAACCGCCGGAGCAACCGCCGCCGCCGCGGTCGTGATCGCCAGGGTGGAGGCCCCGAAGGGGACCTGCAGGGTGCCGGCAGCCATCAGGATCAGCAGTACCAGGGCGAGCTCATCCCGGTGCAGGGCTTGCTCGACCTCCGCGACGAGGGCTACGGCTTCCTCCGTTGCGAGGGGTACCTCCCTTCCAGCAAGGACGTCTACGTCTCGATCAGCCAGGCCCGGCGCTTCGCCCTTCGCAAGGGTGACACCATCGAAGGGTCCTGTCGGCCGGCCGGCAACACGGAGAAGTTCCCGGCCCTGCTCCAGATCGACAAGATCTCGGGGCTGGACCCGGAGGTGGCCCGCCAGCGCCCGCGGTTCGAGGACCTGACCCCGCTCTTCCCCGACGAGCGCCTCAACCTCGAGGTTCCGGGCGAGAAGGAGAACATGACCGCCCGCATCGTCGACCTCCTGTCGCCGATCGGCAAGGGGCAGCGGGGCCTCATCGTCTCCCCGCCCAAGGCGGGCAAGACGACGGTGATGAAGCACATCGCCGCCTCGATCGAATCCAACAACCCCGATGTCCACTTGATGGTGCTCCTGGTGGACGAGCGCCCGGAGGAAGTCACCGACATGCGCCGCTCGGTGAAGGGCGAGGTGGTGGCCTCGACCTTCGACCGCCCCTCCGAAGAGCACACCGCCGTCACCGAGCTGGCCATCGAGCGGGCCAAGCGCCTGGTCGAATCGGGCCGCGACGTGGTCATCATCCTCGACGGCATCACCCGCCTGGCCCGCGCCTACAACCTGGCGCAGCCGGCCACCGGACGGATCATGTCGGGTGGCGTGGATTCGGGTGCCCTCTACCCGCCGAAGCGTTTCTTCGGTGCGGCCAGGAACATCGAGGAAGGTGGGTCGCTCACCATTCTGGCCACCGCCCTGGTGGAGACCGGGTCGAAGATGGACGAGGTGATCTTCGAGGAGTTCAAGGGCACCGGGAACATGGAGCTCCGGCTCGACCGCCGGCTGGCCGAACGGCGGCTCTACCCGTCCATTGACGTCAACGCCAGCTCGACCCGCCACGAGGAACTGCTCTTCGACCGCTCACAGCTCCAGCAGGTCTGGAAACTGCGCCGGGTGCTCAACGCCCTGGCCAACGAAGGCAGTGCCGCCCCCGGGCTCGAGTTGCTGATGGACAAGATCCGCACCACCAAGAGCAACGACGAGTTCCTGGCCGAGATCGCCAAGGGCCCGGCCACCTGAGCGGCCCGATCGACCCGGGAGAGACGGTCCCACGCGAACGCCCTCTCGGACCCCTCCGGTACACTGCACCGGCGGCCCACCGCCTGTCCGGCGGGTACCGCATCCACACGGGAGAACTCGATGAAGTCTGACCTCCACCCAACCTATGTCGAATCCTCGGTGCGCTGCTCGTGCGGCAACACCTTCACCACCCGATCGACGAAGCCGGAGATCCACCTGGAGCTCTGCAACGAGTGCCATCCGTTCTTCACCGGCAAGCAGAAGTTGGTGGACTCGGGTGGTCGGGTCGAGCGGTTCCAGCGCCGGTACGCCAAGAGCGGATCGCGCAAGCGCAAGGCGGCGCCACCCCCGGCCTGACGCCCGGCACGTCCGAGGCCGGCCACCCCGGTTGGGCCCGGAGGCCGGCCGGGAGGTTGGCGCTACCCTTGCCTCGTGTTCCACCCGCGGGTCCATGACCGACTCAACGAGCTCGAGCAGGAGTACGAGGCGGTGCTGGCGGAGCTCAACGACCCGACCCTCTCGGCCGACCCGCGCCGACTGCGCGACGTCGTCGCGCCGTCATCGCGAGCTGAAGGAGGTCATCGACGGCTGGCACGGCCTGCAGGCGGCCGAGTCGGATCTCGAGGCGGCTCGAGAGATGCTCCACGATGCCACCGGCGACGAGCGTGAGCTGGCGCAGACCGAGGTGGAGGAAGCCGAAGCCGAGGTCGTTCGGCACGAGGAGCAGCTCAAGCTGCTGCTCGTGCCCCGGGATCCGAACGCCGGCCGCAACGTGATCATGGAGATCCGGGGTGCCGAAGGGGGGGAGGAGGCCAACCTCTTCGCCAAGGACCTCTTCGAGATGTACTCCCGTTACGCCGCCCAGCGAAAGTGGAAGCTCGAGGTGCTGTCGTCGAGCCCGTCCGAACGGGACGGCCTGAACGAGGTCACGTTCGTGGTGCGGGGCGACGATGCCTGGCAACGGCTCGAGCACGAGGGCGGTCCCCACCGGGTCCAGCGGGTGCCGGTGACCGAGTCCCAGGGGCGCATCCATACCTCGTCGGCGGCGGTCACCGTCCTGCCCGAGGCCGACGAAGTCGACGTCGACATCGACCCCGGTGATCTCAAGATCGACGTCTACCGGTCGACCGGCCCGGGCGGGCAGTCGGTCAACACCACCGACTCGGCGGTGCGCATCACCCACCTGCCCACCGGCATCGTGGTGGCCATGCAGGACGAGAAGAGCCAGATCCAGAACCGGGCCAAGGCCATGACCGTCCTCCGATCGCGCCTGCTCAAGGCCGAGCAGGACCGCCAGGAGGCCGAGGCCTCGGAGCAGCGCCGGAGCCAGGTCGGCGGCGGCGGTCGCTCCGAGAAGATCCGTACCTACAATTACAAGGAGAACCGGGTCACCGATCACCGGGTCAAGCTCACCTTGCACAAGCTCGACCGCGTCCTCATGGGTGACCTCGACGAGCTGGCCGACGCCCTCATGGCCGACAAGCGCTACCGCCAGCTGGACGAGGGTTGAGCCGGGCCGCCAGCCTGGCCGAGCTCAGCGACCGACTGGGTTCGACGACCGAGGCCAGGTGGATCCTCGAGCGCGGGGGGAGCGGTGGCCGGAGCTGCTCGTGCGCCGGCTGGCCGGCGAACCATTGCAGTACGTGCTCGGCCACTGGGCGTTTCGCCACCTCGAGCTCAAGGTCGACCGCCGGGTGCTCATCCCCCGCCCCGAGACCGAGCAGGTGGTCGACGTGGCCCTGGCCGAGCTCGGCCGGCGGTGCCGTCCCTCGGGCGACCCGGGGGCGGGGCCCGGCGCCGGGCGGGTGGCCGTCGATCTCGGGACGGGCTCGGGCGCCATCGCCCTGTCGCTCGCCACCGAGGGCCTGGCCCTCTGCGGGGATCTCGAAGTCTGGGCCACCGACGTCTCGGCCGGCGCCCTGGCCGTGGCCGGCGAGAACCGGGCTGAGGTCGGTCGGACCCGGCAGCTCGCCCCCGTGCACCTGGTCCAGGGCGATTGGTTCGACGCCCTCCCGGGGGAGCTGGCCGGCCGGATCGACCTGCTCGTCGCCAATCCTCCCTACGTGCCGGACTCGGACATCGCCGGCCTGGACCCGGTCGTGCGGGACTGGGAGCCACGGGAAGCCCTGGCCGCCGGCCCCAGCACCGGCGGACTACCCGGGATGGCGGCCATCGAGGCCGTCGTCCGCGCCGCGCCGGACTGGCTCGGACCGAGCGCGTCCCTGGTCGTCGAGCTCGACCCGTCGCAGGCGAGGGCCGCCGCCGGGCTGGCCCGATCCGTCGGGTTCGGCCGGAGCCGTATCGAGGCGGACCTCACTGGGCGCCAGCGCATGCTGGTGGCCGAGCGCTGACCATGCCGGCCCGGTTGCTCGCCGCCGACGCCGACGCTCAGGCGATGGAGTGGGTGGCCGGCGCCCTCGAGGCCGGCGCCATCGTCGCCATCCCCACCGATACCGTCTACGGGCTGGCCGCCCGTCCCGGTGGTCCCGGGGCTCTGGACGCGCTGTTCGGCCTGAAACGCCGGCCGCCCGACGTGGCCGTGCCGGTCCTCGTGGGCCAGGACGACCAGGTCGGTGACGTGGCCGGTCGGCTGGGCCCGGCCGCCGCCGAGCTGGCCGGCCGGCACTGGCCGGGGCCACTCACCCTGGTGGTGCCGAGAGGCCCGGGGTTCGACGCCGACCTCGGTGGCCCGCCCGCCGCCCGGGGCACGGTCGGGATCCGCTGGCCGGACCACCCCGTGGCGGCGTCCCTCTGTCGCCGGGTGGGCCCGCTGGCGGTGACCAGTGCCAATCTCCACGGGGCGCGGCCCGCCACCACGGTGGCCGAGGTGCTCGAGCAGTTGGCCGAGGCCGACGGCCTCGCCGCCGTGCTGGACGGCGGGGTGTGCGACGGCGCCCCCTCCACGGTGCTCGAGTGTCGGGACTGGTCGGCCCGCTGCCTCCGGCGCGGGGCCGTGCCCTGGGTGGAACCGGCCACCGGCCCCGGTGGGCGGGAGGCCGGCCAGCCTGCCTGGATCGACCTCCGCCGACCGACGTGACGGGCCCGGGGTTGACGGTTCGGTCTCGACCGGCGACACTGGATGGGTGATGGCAGCGCGCCGCGACTCCGTAATCATCATCGACTAGGCACACACCCCGCCGGTGTGTGCCTTCCGACCGTCCACTTGGTGGGCGGTTTTTCAATTGGGCACAAGCCGGCGGGCCCCGGTCGCCGATCGGTGCACCTCGACCGGTGGCCGCGGGGGCCACACTGGGGGCGGACCGCAGGGACCGTAGCCATCGGGCCATCGGGCCATCGAGACCAGAAAAGACAGACACCAGGACAAGGACAGACGAACCGTGAGCACCTACCACGTCGGCCTCATCGGCGGTGACGGCATCGGGCCAGAGGTCGTGGCCGAGGCCCTCAAGGTGATCGAGGCCGCCGGCGTGTCATTGGCCACCACCGAGTACGACCTCGGCGCCGACCGCTACCTGCGAACGGGCGAGGTCCTGCCCGACGCCGTCCTGGAGGAGCTCCGGGACCAGGACGCCATCCTGCTCGGGGCGGTCGGCCCACCGGTCGGGTCGACGGCCGTCCCGCCGGGGGTGCTCGAGCGCGGGCTCCTGCTCCGGCTGCGGTTCGAGCTCGACCTCTACGTCAACATGCGCCCGTTCACCGGCGTGCCCGGCGCCCCGGCCCCCGAGTGCGACTTCGTGGTCGTCCGCGAGAACACCGAGGGCACCTATGCCGGAGAGGGTGGCTTCCTCCGCAAGGGCACCCCCTTCGAGGTGGCCACTCAGGGGTCGGTCAACACCCGGCACGGTGTGGAGCGGTGCGTCCGCTTCGCCTTCGGGTTGGCCGTCGACCGGGGCAGCCACCTGACCCTGGTGCACAAGACCAACGTGTTGACCTTCGCCGGCGACCTGTGGCAGCGGACGGTGGCGGAGGTGGCCGAGGAGTACCCGGCGGTGAACCGCGACTACAACCACGTGGACGCGGCCTGCATCTACCTGGTCGAGGACCCCGACCGCTACGACGTCATCGTCACCGACAATCTCTTCGGGGACATCCTCACCGACCTGGCCGGAGCCATCGCCGGGGGCATCGGGTATGCCGCCTCGGCCAACCTCAACCCCGACCGCACCGGGCCCTCGTTGTTCGAGCCGGTGCACGGGGCGGCCCACGACATCGCCGGTACCGGGCGGGCCAATCCGACCGCCGCCATCCGCTCCGCCGCGCTGATGCTCGATCATCTCGGAGAGGTGTCGGCCGGCGACAAGGTCGCCCACGCCGTCGCCCAGTTCATCGCCTCCCAACCCGACCCGTCGCTCTCCACCGCCGAGATCGGCGACGCCGTCGCAGAAAGGCTCTGAGCCATGCCCGTTACCCCCACCGACAAGATCTGGATGGACGGCGAGCTCGTCGACTGGGCCGACGCCACCACCCACGTGCTCACCCACACCATGCACTACGGCTCGGGCGTCTTCGAGGGCATCCGGGCCTACCCCACCGAGCGCGGCGTGGCCGTGTTCCGGCTGCGGGAACACATCGAGCGCCTCTTCATGTCGGCCCGGGTGTTCATGATCGAGATCCCCTTCTCGGTCGACGACATCACCGATGCCGCCCGCACCGTGGTGCGGGTCAACGGGCTGGACGACGGCTGCTACATCAGGCCGCTCGTCTACCTGGGCTACGGCGAGATGGGATTGAACCCGATCCCCTGTCCGGTCAACGTCGCCATCGCCGCCTGGCCGTGGGGCACCTACCTGGGGGACGAGGGGGTGGCCAACGGCGTGTCCATGAAGATCAGCTCGTGGCGGCGCCACGATCCCAACGCCGTCCCGACGGCGGCGAAGGGTACCGGCATGTACGTGAATTCCTCCCTGGCCAAGGTCGAGGCGCTCCAGGCCGGGTACGACGAGGCCATCCTGCTCTCCCCCGACGGCCGGGTGAGCGAGTGCACCGGCGAGAACATCTTCATCGTCCAGAAGGGGCGGCTGATCACCCCGCCCACCTCCGATTCGGGTGCGCTGGCCGGCATCACCCAGCAGTCCGTCGAGACCATCGCCCGCGACCTCGGGTATGCGGTGACCTACGAGCCGATCATCCGGACCGATCTCTACACCGCCGACGAGGCGTTCCTGACCGGCACGGCGGCCGAGCTGGTGCCCATCCGCGCCGTCGACGACCGCCCGGTCGGGGACGGGACGCCGGGCCCGATCACCAAGAAGCTCCAGGCCACCTATTTCGCCACCGTGCGCGGCGAGGTGGACCAGTACAAGGACTGGTTGGACTATGTCGAATGAGGGCCCGACGCTCGGGGACGCGCCATGGGCCGGCCGGGGACATGGCGGCCATTCGCACACCCACCCGCCGAAGGCCGGGGCCGACCGGCCACTGACGCCGGGCCAGCGCGCCCATGCCCGCGGCAAGGGTGGTGGGGGAGCCGCCCGGGCGGCCGGCACCGATGGCCACGATTTCGACCTGCCCGCCCTGCCCGACGCCGTCGACGTGTTCGACACCACGCTGCGGGACGGTTCGCAGCAGGAGGGCCTGTCGCTGACCGTCGACGACAAGCTGCGGGTAGCCGAGCAACTCGATCACCTGGGAGTGGCCTTCATCGAGGGGGGCTGGCCCGGCGCCAATCCGAAGGACGCCGAGTTCTTCGCCCGCGCCCCGAAGGAGCTGTCGCTGACCCGTTCGACACTGGTGGCGTTCGGCTCGACCCGGCGCGCCGGGGCGCATGCCGAGGACGACGAGACTCTGCGCCACCTGGTGGAGGCCGGGACCGAGGCGGTCTGCATCGTGGCCAAGTCGTCGGAGATGCACGTCGTCGACGCCCTCCGCACCACGCTGGAGGAGGCCGTGGCCATGGTGGCCGACTCGGTGGCCTTCCTTCGTGCTCACGACCTGCGGGTGTTCCTCGACGCCGAGCACTTCTTCGACGGGTACAAGGCCAACGCCGCCTTCTCCCTGGCCATTCTCAGGGCCGCCGAGGAATCGGGCGCCGAGACCCTCGTCCTGTGCGACACCAACGGCGGCACCCTGCCCCACGAGGTCGAGCACATCGTGCAAGGGGTTCTCGGTCGGTACGAGACCCAGGTGGGTGTCCACTTCCACAACGACAGCGGCTGTGCGGTGGCCAACTCGCTGGCCGCCGTCGGGGTCGGTGCCACCCACGTCCAGGGGTGCGTGAACGGCTACGGCGAACGGGCCGGGAACACCGATCTGTCGGCGGCCATCCCGGACCTCTCGCTCAAGCTCCGGGTGGACACCATCCCACCGGAGCGCCTGGAACTGATCACGCCGGTCTCCCACCACATCGCCGAGCTGGTCAACATCGCCCCCAACCCGCAGCAGCCCTATGTCGGTTCCTCGGTCTTCGCCCACAAGGCCGGGCTCCACGCCTCGGCCATCGTCCGGCGCTCCGACGCCTACGAGCACATCTCCCCCGAGCTGGTGGGCAACGGGTCACGGTTCGTGGTGTCGGAGATGGCCGGCCGTTCGACCCTCGCCCTCAAGGCCAACGAGCTCGGCCTCGAGCTGGACTCCCAAGCCATGGCCTCGGTGCTCGACTCCCTCAAGCGCCTCGAGCACGAGGGCTACCACTTCGAGGTGGCCGACGGGTCGCTCGAGCTGTTGCTCCGCAACGCCACCGGCTGGGAACAGGACTACTTCGACCTCGAGTCCTACCGGGTGATCGCCGACCAGGCCGACGGCCAGTCCACCGAGGCCACGGTGAAGGTCCTGGTGGGCAACGACCGCATCGTGGCCACCGCCGAAGGCAACGGTCCGGTCAACGCCCTCGACGGGGCACTGCGCAAGGCCATCGGCCTGCGTTATCCGGCCCTCGCCGGCGTGCACCTGGTCGACTACCGGGTGCGCGTCCTCGACACGGCCAAAGGCACCGCCTCGGTGACGCGTGTCCTCATCGACACCACCGACGGCGAGCGGACCTGGACCACCATCGGCGTGTCGGAGAACATCATCGCCGCCTCCTGGCAAGCCCTGTCGGACTCCATCGTCTACGGTCTGCTCCGGGCCGCCGGCGCCCCGGTCGCCTAGGCCGGCGCTGCGCCACCCACCCGTCAGGAGCGCCGCCGTGACCCAGCCCAGCTTCGTTCCCATCGCCGAGACCGATCAGGTGCGGCCCGCCTACCGACTCAAGGTACCCACGGTGTGGACGCAGTCGCGACCCTCGGAGTTGCTCGGCACGGCTCGCCCGCGGGGGGAGCGGTTCGGCGTCCCCGGTCCCGACCAGGGGTTCGCCCTGCGACTGGCCCGGCGGTTCGAGGACTGGATGACCCTGGCCGAGGGCGAGTCCCTGGAGGACGCCATGGTCGGCTGCACGGCCGTCGCCATGCGCCGCTGCGCCCGGTTCGGGCGGGCGCCGGTCATCTACGACCTCGAGTTCGCCTACACGCTGTGGGGGTTCCTGGGCGACGCCCCCGACGACCTGGTCGAGGCCCGCGGTCCACTCTTCCGGTCGGCCGCCCACCACTACGGGGCCCAGCGGGCCATCGCCGCGGCCGTGAACGAGGAGGCGCTGGCCCTCACGCCCGAGCGGGTGGCGGCCCGACTCGACCAGTGG
>CAVQAI010000015.1:0-38764 GCA_963710495.1 uncultured Acidimicrobiales bacterium | reverse complement strand
TGAGCAGGACATGGCTCCACCAGGCGAGGAGGACGGCCAGAGCGCAATCGACCAGGCAGCAGGTTGCGGTTGAGCAACCGCTGGCTGTTCAGCCCCGGCACCAGGTAGAGGATCCGGCCGAAGAGGGTCTGGTTCCCACCGCAGAGAGCAGTCCGATCACCAGCACCAGGTACCAGACCCACCAGTGCCAGAATTCGGGCCGACGGCGCCAGCGGCGCACCAGCAGGACGCAAGCGGCGATGAGGGCCAGGATGCCGACGTAGCTGGTGACCTCCTGGAAGTTGTAGGCGCCGACGTAGTAGGCGGGCTGGTCCTGGTTGGTGCCGAGGACGAACGGAGACACCACCAGGGTCAGGAGGCGGTCGGGCAGCGATCCCTGGGTGAAGAAGGCGTAGGAGGACCCGCCCCGCTGCGACTGGGCGACGAAGGCGCCACCGGGGACCCACTGGGCGGCCCCGAGCGCCATCCCGCCGGCCAGGCCGAGCACGAGGCCGGCCGCCGCGATCAGCATAGCCTGCAGCTCTCGCCGGCGCAGGTAGCCAAGCGCCACCACCCGGCCACCCCAGTAGATGAGCACGATCACCCCGCCGTCGATGACCGCCTCGACCCCCCCGCTCAGGCCGGAGAGACCGAGGCCGACGGCTAGCAGGGCCACCTCGCCCCGACCCCGGCCAATCCGGCCCGAACGCGGGGCAAGAGAGCCTGCCACCTGACCGATCTGGCCGGCCCGGCCGGTGAGGCCGTGCACCGCGAGGAGCATCCACGGCAGGACGGCCGCTCCCTCGATCAGGTCGACGTGCACGATCTGGGCCGTCATGTAGCCGGCGAAGGCGAACGTGGCCGCGCCGAAGGTGGCTGCCGCCCGACAGAGGCCCTCCCGGCGCAGGAAGAGGTACATCCCGGCCAGGGCCAGGTCGTAGACGGCGGCGAAGGCCAGCGCCCAGGCGACGAAGACGGGGAGCACCGCCATGAGCCAGGTCCCCGGATAGGCGGCGGCGGCGTTGAACCCGGCCAACAAAGGCGTGCCGCTGAACAGGTACGGGTTCCACAGCGGCAGCATCCCGTGGTCGAGGTCGCGCCCTACTAGGACCCGCAGCGGGAAGTTCTGGATGAAGTTGTCGCCGTCCAACAGGGCATGGTCGAAGAGCTGGGGGATGCCGAAGACGGCGAAGGGAACGGCCAGGAGGACGAGGAGGGCGGCATGGGTGCGCGCCCATGCCGCCACCGACCTGGCTCGTCCCTCGCCGGGGGCGCGGCGCCACGGCCGGGAGCGGGCTGGCGACCGGGGCGGAGCCCGGCTGGTTCACCGCGGGGGGAGGCGGCGGGTCGGCACCCGGCTCACACCAGCAGGCCCGACCACCAATTGACGACGTGGATGATGAGCTCCGACCACTGGTTGCGGAACACCAGGATCAGAATGAAGGGAAGGAACATGAGCAGCGGCTGGAGGCGGTAGTACTCGGGCAGCATGCGGCTGGGCAGGAACCGCTCGAGCACGGACGCACCGTCGAGCGGTGGGCACGGGATGAGGTTGAACACGCCGAGCACGATGTTGGCGAACCCGGCGATGAAGAAGATCTGGCTCGGCAGCCCGGGCGGATAGTACCCACCGGCGTGGACGATCTGCCGGATGACTTGGGGGGTGACCAGCGAGTAACAGAGCCCCATCAAGGCGGCCAGGACGAAATTGGTGAGCGGCCCGACCAGCGACACCAGCACGGTGTGGTTCCGGGGGCTCCGCAACCGGTTGGGGGCGACCGGTACCGGCTTCGCCCACCCGTACGCTCCGATCCCCGACAGGGAGAGCAGGCCCGGGACGAGCAACGTGCCGACCGGGTCGACGTGCTTCACCGGGTTGAGGGTGAGCCGCCCGGCCCGTTTGGCCGTGTCGTCTCCGAAGGCCAGCGCCACCACACCGTGGGAGATCTCGTGGAGGATGATGGAAGGGACCAGCACGCAGAAGTAGATGACCTCGAAGCGGGTGACCTTGTGGGTGCTCAGCAGGATGATGAGCAGCGCGGCCGCCACCACCACGATGATCGTGGTGCGCTGGTCCACCTGGAAGCGGCGACGAGGACGGCTGGGCCCCCCCGAGCCCCCTCCATAGCCTCCATAGGCCATCAGCGCGCCGGGCCGGTCAGGTCCGGCTGGCGTGATTGATGCAGAACCTGGTGGCCGGCATGGCCTCGAGGCGCGCCGGCTGGATGGGCTGGCCGCAGACTTCGCATCGCCCGTAGCTCCCGTCCTCGAGCCGGGTGAGGGCCCCGGCCACCTCGTCCAGGGACTCGCGGAGTTGGCCGGCCAGCACCTCGGCTTCGCCCCGCTCGGCGGTCACCTGGCTGGAGTCGGCGAAGTTCGGGTCGTAGTGGAGACCCCCGAGCTCGGCCAACTCGGCCTGGAGCTGGCTGCGCTCCTGTTCGAGCAGCTGGCGGTAATCGATTGTCGGAGCGTCGGGCGGCACGACCAACAGACTACTTGAGCTGGGCTGCACCGGCCCGCGGGTGAGCCTGGTCGTACGACCGGCGCAGGTGGTCCTGGCTGAGCTTGGTGTAGATCTGGGTGGTGGCGATGGAGACGTGGCCGAGCAGCTCTTGGACCACGCGGATGTCGGCGCCGTGGGCCAGCATGTGACTGGCGCACGAGTGGCGCAGGACGTGGGGGCTCACCACCGCGCCCAGCCCGGCCCGCTCGGCACGATGGGCCACCACGGCCCACGCCCCCTGGCGGCTGAGACGTCCCCCTCGCATGTTGATGAACACCGCCTCGGCGTCGTCCCGCCGCCGCCAGCGGTCGGGGGCGAGACGGGGACGGCCGGCCGGTGACAGCCAGCGGTCGACGGCCATGCGGGCCGGCGCGCCCACGGGCACCAGGCGCTCCTTGGCCCCCTTGCCGAACACCCGGACCAGTCCGTCGTCGCCCTGGAGGTCGCTGAGCGAGAGCCCCACCACCTCGGAGATGCGGGCCCCGGTGCCGTAGAGCAGCTCCAACAGGGCCCGGTCCCGCAGGTCGCACGGCTCGGTCCCGCTCACCGAGTCGAGCAGGGCCAGGACCTCGTCCTCGTTGAGGGCCTTGGGCAACCGGCGGGGCAGGCGCGGCGAACGGATGTCGGTCGTCGGGTCGGCACCGATCAACCCTTCGCCGGCCAGGAACCCGAACAGACCCCGCAGTGCGGTGGTGGAGCGGGCGATCGACGCCGGGTTGTATCCCCGGGAGCGCAGCTCCGCCAAGTGACGCTCGATGGCCTCGGGACGGGGCTCGGCCGCGTCGACCCCGGCCTGGCCGGCCCATCCCTCCCAGGCGGCGATGTCGCGCCGGTAGGACACCACGGTGTTCCGGGACCGGCCCTTCTCCACGGCCAGCCACGACAGGTACTCTTCGGCGCCGTTCGACAGCGGCCGGCTCACCGTCGGCCGGTCAGACCCGGCTGCCCGCCGGCCGTCCGCTCAGGCGCCGGGCGGCCAGTCCGAGCCCCAGTATGGTGGTGGCATCGATGATCGACCCGTCGTCGATCAGCGCGTCCACCTGCTCGAGGGGTACCTCCTCGATCGTCATGTGGCGTTCCTCGACCCCCTGCCGGTCGAGCCCCACCGGTGTGAGTCCGGTGGCGAGGTAGACGGCCGAGCGCTCGTCGCAGAAACCGGGGGTGATGGCACACCGGGTCAGCAGCACCATGTCGGAGGCGGCATAGCCCACCTCCTCGGCCAGCTCCCGCCGGGCCACCGTGAGCTCGGGCTCGTCCTCGACGTCACAGGTCCCGGCCGGGATCTCGAGGAGCCACCGGTCGACCGGGGGCCGGTACTGGCGCACCAGCACCACCGCTCGGGCGTCGGTCACCGGGACGACCGCCACCGCTCCGGGGTGGCGCACCACCTCCCGGTCGAAGGTGGTCCCGTCCGGGTCGCGGAACGTGGCCCGGGTGAGGGTGATGACCCACCCGTGGTAGAGGACCTCCTCCCCGAGCATCTCGAAGCCGCGGTTGTCCCCGTCGGCCGGGACGCCCCCAGGCTCCGGCCGTTCCCCCTCAATGATCGGCATCGATGTCGGGCAGGCGTGGGTCCCGACCCTCGGCCCGGTCGAGGGCCGCCTCGACCAACTGGCGGAAGAGGGGATGGGGAAGGTCCGGCCGGCTCTTGAACTCCGGGTGGGCCTGGGTCCCCACCCAGAACGGGTGGCCGGGCAGCTCGATGAATTCGACCAGCCGCCCGTCCGGCGAGATGCCCGAGCACACCAGGCCGACGTCTTCGAGGCTGGGCCGGTACTGCGGGTTGACCTCGTAGCGGTGCCGATGACGCTCGAAGACCTGCTCGGTGCCGTATGCCTTGGCCACCTGCGAGCCGGGCACCAGGCGCGCCTCGAAGGCCCCGAGGCGCATGGTCCCACCTTTGTCGACCACGTCCCGCTGCTCGTCCATGAGGTCGATCACCGGATAGGGCGTGTCCGCATCGAACTCCCGTGAGTTGGCGTCGTCCAGCTTGGCCAACGAGCGGGCCACGTTGATGATCATGGCGTGGAGCCCGAGGCAGAGCCCGAGCAGCGGCAGGTCGTGCTCCCGGGCGTAGCCGGCGGCGGCGATCTTCCCTTCGACGCCGCGCTCCCCGAATCCGCCGGGAATGACCAGCCCGTCGAAGCGATGGAGACCGTCCTGTTCCAGGAGGTCGGGCACGGTCGTCGCCTGGATGGTCTCGATCTGGACCCGGGCCCCGAGATGGAACCCGGCGTGACGGAGGGCCTCGACCACCGACAGGTAGGCGTCGGGGAGCTCCACGTACTTGCCGATGATGCCGATCCGCACCGGTCGCACGGCGGCGTCGATCTGCTTGATCAGGTGCTTCCACCCGCTCAGGTCGATGGGGTGGGACTCCTCGTCGAAGCCGAGCGTGCGAAGGACGTACCGGTCGAGCCCCTCGTCGTGGAGAACCAGCGGGATCTGGTAGATGTTGTCGGCGTCGACCGCCGAGACCACCGCCTCGATCGGCACGTCGCACAGGAGCGAGATCTTCCGCTTGAGACCGTCCGACAGCTGCCGGTCGGACCGGCACACGATCACGTCGGGTTGGATGCCGCGGCTGCGCAGCTCCGTCACCGAGTGTTGGGTGGGCTTGGTCTTCTGCTCCCCCGAAGGGCCCAGGTAGGGAACCAGGGTGAGATGGACGTAGCAGACGTTGTCACGGCCGACGTCCCGACGGAACTGGCGGATGGCCTCGATGAACGGGACGATCTCGATGTCGCCGACGGTGCCGCCGATCTCGACGATGACGACGTCGACGTCGTCGGTGCCGAGCCCCATCACCCTGGTCTTGATCTCGTCGGTGACGTGTGGGATGACCTGCACCGTCCGGCCGAGGTAGTCGCCCCGGCGCTCCTTGGCGATCACCGACGAGTAGATCTTGCCGGTGGTGGCATTGGAGTCGCGGTGCAGGTTCTCGTCGATGAACCGCTCGTAGTGCCCGAGGTCGAGGTCGGTCTCGCCTCCGTCCTCGGTCACGAACACCTCACCGTGCTCGAAGGGGTTCATGGTGCCGGGGTCGACGTTGATGTAGGGGTCGAGCTTGCACATCGTCACGCGGAGACCGCGGCACTTGAGCAGCCGGCCGAGGGACGACGCGGTGAGGCCCTTGCCCAGCGAGGACGACACGCCGCCGGTGACGAAGATGAACTTGGTCCGGCCCCGGCGGGCCGCCGTTCCGGGGCCGGGCGGGACGGCTGGACCGGACCGATCAGTGGCGGATCCGGGGGGCGCTCCCTCCGTCGGCTGCTCCCCGAATCGAACCGGGTCACCATCCACGTCGGGCACCTGTCGAGGGTAGCGGACCCAGACCGCCCGTCGTGCGGACCCTTGGATTCGTGTTCAGCTCCGGCCCCCGGTGGCCGGCACACGGTCGAGCAGCTCGCGGGCGTGGCGCCGGGCCGATGTGCTGTCCGGCCGGCCGGACAGCATGCGGCTGATCTCGATCACCCTGGACTCGGCGTCGAGGGCGACGACATCGGAGCGAGTGCGGCCGTCCCGCTCGGACTTGCGCACTTCGATCTGGTCATCGGCCAGGGCGGCCACCTGTGCCAAGTGGGTGACGACGAGGACCTGGGCCCGGTCGGCCAGGCCGGCGAGGGCCGTCCCGACCGCGGTGGCCGCGGCTCCGCCGACACCGGCGTCGACTTCGTCGAAGGCCATGACCCCCGGCGATGCACCGACGGCCAGGCGGACGGCCAGCATCGTGCGCGCCAGCTCCCCGCCGGAGGCCACTTTGGCCAATGCCTGTGAGGGCTCGCCGGGGTTGGCCCCGAGCAGGAAGGTGACATGGTCCGCCGGCCCCTCCCCGTCCACCGCGATCGAGAACCGGGCCGCCGGCATGGCCAATCCCTGCAGGGTCGCTTCGATCTCGGCGGCCAGGCGCGGGGCGGCCAGCCGCCGGGCGGCGGCGACCACCGACTCCGCCGACTGGAGGGCGTGACGGGCCACGTCGATCTCCTCGTCCAGCCGGAGGGCCCGTTCCTCGTCCCGGGCGATGATGGCCAGCCGCTCCCGGGCCCCGGCGGCGAAGGCCAGCACCTCGGCCAAGTCTCCGCCGTACTTGCGTTCGAGCTGGCGGAACAGCTGGCGCCGCTGGCGGATGGCTTCGAGACGGTCGGGATCGTCCTCCCAGGTCTCGACGATGGTCCGGAGCTCCCCGGCCAGGTCGGCGAGGTCGGCCATGGCCGACCGGATCCGGGCCTCCGTCGGGGCCAGCGGGTCGCGGCCGGCCAGTGCCCCCGAGGCTTCGGCCAGCCTTCCGAGGGCGCTCCCCTCGTCCGAGCCCGACACCGCGTCCAGGGCGGCGGCGGCCGATCCACGGCAGCTCTCGGCGGCCGACAAGCGGTCCTCCTCGACCTCGAGGCGCTCGTCCTCGGCGGCGTCCTCGATGCCGACGGCGTCGATCTCGTCGATCTGATAGCGCAGGAGGTCCGCCTCCCGGGCCCGTTGCCGGCCGTCGCCCCCGAGGCTCTCGGAGTCGTCGACCAGCCGGCGCAGGTGGTGCCGCGCCGCCTCGAGCGGGGCCAGGTCGACGTGACCGTAGGTGTCGAGGGCGCGGCGTTGGGCCTCGGCCTGGGTCAGGGAACGGTGCTCGTGCTGGCCGTGCAGCTCGACGAGCTCCCGGGCCGCCTCGGCCAGGGCGCCGACCGTAGCCATGCGCCCGTCGATCCATGCCCGGGAGCGACCGCCCCGGACCACCGATCGGGCCAGCACGACCTCCGTGGCTCCGGCCGCCTCCCCCGTCTCCCCCGTCTCCCCTCCCTCCACGGGTCCTCCGGCGTCCGGTGTGGCGAACCGGCCCTCGATCAAGGCCTCATCCGCCCCGGCCCGCACCACCGCCGGGTCGGCGCGGCCACCGAGCAGGAGGCTGAGGGCCTGGATCAACAGGGTCTTGCCCGCCCCCGTCTCGCCGGTCAGCGCGGTCATGCCCGGACCGGGGAGGACGGTGACGTCGTCGATCACCCCGAGGTTGCGCACGCGGAGCTCGACGAGCATGTGCGCCACGCCCGTCCCCCTACCGGTCGGCGAGACGGAACTTGGCCCGGAGGATGGCGTGGAAGTCGCGCCAGCCGAAGGTGACCAGCCGAGCCGGTTGCTCACCTTCGCGACAGTCGACGACCGTCCCCGGGTCGAGCTCGGACACGGTGACCCCGTCGACCACCAGCACCGCGGCCCGGGGCTCGAGCACCTCGAGCCGCAATCGCTCGGCCGGGTCGAGGACGAGGGGCCGGTCGAAGAGCATGTGGGGGGAGACCGGGGTCACGACGATCGCACGGAGCCGGGGCGAGAGCACCGGCCCGCGGGCGGAGAGGTTGTAGGCGGTCGACCCGGTCGGCGTGGCAACGAGCAGGCCGTCGGTGGCGTAGGTGACGAACGGGCGTCCGTCGATCGACGTGGCGATGCGCACGGTGTGGCCGGGCACGGTCTTCTCCACGCTGGCCTCGTTGAGCGCGGTCCGGCCAGCCAGCTCGGTCCCGTCCGGTCCGGTGATCGTCACCGCCAAGGTCATCCGCTCCTCGACCTCGTAGGACCCGGCCAGGAACCGGGTCAGCGCCTCCTCCAGGTCGTCCGGCTCCACCTGGGTCAAGTAGCCCAGACGGCCGACGTTGACCCCGAGCACGGGGATGCCCCCGGCCCGGGCGGCGTCGACCGACCGCAGCAGGGTGCCGTCGCCACCGAGGCTCACCAGGAGGTCGGCCCCTTCCACCGCCGCCGCCCCATCGGCGGTACCGGCGAGCACCGGCTTGTGACCCTGGTCGACCAACCAGGCCGACACCCGCTCGGCCAGCGCGGTCGCCTCCGGTCGGAGGGGGTGGGGGTAGAACGCGATGACCGCCACGGGCCCGGTCAGCCGTCGGAAGCCGAGCGCTCGGCCTCGGCCAACGCGCCGTCGAGTAGGGCCGACACGGAAGGGCCGGGGCGGCCGCCGCGCCCGGCCGCCCCGGCCGGGGCACGGGCGTGGAGAAGGAACTCGGTGTTGCCGGCCGCGCCGGTGAGGGGAGATGGCATGGCCCCCATGATGTCCGCTCCGGCGGCTTCGAGCGCGCCGGCCACGTCGTAGAGGGTCCGCCGGTGGATGCGCGGGTCCCGGATCACCCCGCGTCCCCGGGATGCCTCGGCCCGTCCCGCCTCGAACTGGGGCTTGACCAGAACGACGACCGGGGCGCCGGGCACGACCGCCTCCCCGACCAGGATGGGCACGGCCCGTCGAGCCGATATGAAGGAAAGGTCGGCGGTGACCAGGTCGACCGGCCGACCATCGACGGTGGCCAGGGTCACGTCGCGGATGTCGGTCCGCTCGCGGCCGATCACCCGGGGGTCGGCTCGGAGGCGCTCGTGAAGCTGGCCCCGACCCACGTCGACGGCGTAGACCGTCGAGGCGCCGGCCTGCAGCAGGCAATCGGTGAACCCCCCGGTCGAAGCGCCGGCGTCGAGGGCCCGGGCGCCGAGTGGGTCGACGGTGAAGCGCTCCAAGGCCGCGGCCAGCTTCTCGCCGCCCCGGCTCACGAAGCGGGGCGGGGGCCCGACCAGCTCGATCGGCTCGTCGCCGCGGACCAGGCGCGAAGGCTTGTCGGCGACGGCACCCGACACGAGCACCAGACCGCGCTGGATCAGGTCCGCCGCTCCCGGCCGGCTTTCGACCAGGCCCCGATCGACGAGGGCCCGGTCCAGCCGGTGCCGCGCCCGGCCGTTCAGCCTGCCGTCCCGCGCCGAGTCCGGCGGGCGGCGGGCCTTTTTGCCGCTTTGGTGGCCGACTTCTTCTTGGCCGCCTTGGTGGCCGCCGAGCTCTTCGCCGGTGACTTCTTGGGCGTGGCCTTCTTGGCCGTGGCCTTCTTGGCCGTGGCCTTTTTGGCCGCCGACCTCTTCGCCGGTGACTTCTTGGCTGCGGCCTTCTTCTTCGTGGGACCCTTCTTGCCCGCGGCCCGCCCCCCGGTGGCCGCCCGGCCGGCCTCGGCCGTGCGGCCGATGACGACGGCGACCTGCTTGGCCAGGTCCTCGAGGTTGGTGATCCCCAGGTGCTCCAGCTGGCGGTCGACCTCGTGGCGCACTTGGTCGAACAGGGCCTCTTGGCTCTTGCGGCTGCGCTCGATGAGCTCGTCCACCTTGGCCCGGGCGTCACCCCGGAACTCGCCGCTCTGGGCCAACTCGGAGACGAGCTTTTCGGCCCGGGCCCGGGTCAGGTTGGTGAAGGCGATGCCCGCATCGAGGTACTTCTGCAGCGGGTCCTTGGAGGAGGGATCCGTATCGGTCATTTTGCGATGCTACCTGGGCTGCTTGCTAGCAGCAAGCACTTTCAGGGCGGGCCCGACAGGCAGGACCGGACCAGGGCGACCAGGTCGGGTGCCCGGAGGGCCACCGGCACTCCCAGCCCGTCGGCTCCGGCCGGCGTCACCCCCGAATCGACGAGGCCGAACGGGATGCCGAGGCGCGCCGCCAGCCGGCCGTCGGTCCGGGGCTGGTCCCCCACCATCACCACCGACCCGTCCCCTGCATCGAAGGCGAACCGCTGGCGGATGAGCCTCACCATCGGAGCATGCGGCTTTCCGGCCACCTCCGGAGTGAGCCCCGAGGCGGTCGCCACTGCGGCCAGCAACGCGCCCGATCCGGGAACCAGTCCAGCGGGTGTCGGGTGATTCGGGTCCTCGTTGGTACCGATCAACCGCCCCGAGGCACGCGCCGCCGCGGCGGTGGCAGCCAGGCTCTCGAAGTCGAAGAGATGGCTCCATCCGACCACGGCGGCGTCGACCGGTCCTTCGTCGGCGACGGCCACGCCCCGACCCTCCAACGCTTCGAGCACCCCACCTTCGGCCAGTGCCTTCACCGATTGGCCGGGCTCCAACAACGAGGCGGCCGCGGTGGCCGACGTGACCAGGTCGGCGGCCGAAGACTCGATGCCTACCCGGTCCAGCCGGTCCAGAAGGTCGCCGGTGGTCGGGGCCGAATTGTTGCTGGCGAAGACGACCCGGATGTCGTGGCTCCGAAGATCGGCGACGGCCGCGCCGACCTCCCCGATCGGCTCCCCGGCCAGCCAGACGACGCCGTCGAGGTCGATGATCCAGAGGGAGGCGGACCGGAACGATTCCGGTCCGGGCCCCGCCGGTCCGGGCACGGGGGCCGGCGACGGGACCTCCCCGCTCATTCCGAAGGGTCGGGCGGGGCGGGCTCCGTCGGCGCCGGGGTGTGCGCCCGGCGGGTCCGGCGGGTCGAAGCAGCCAGCTGGTCGGCGGACTCCAGCACCCGGGAGATGAGACCGGCCAGGTTCGAGCGCGGCTCGGCGGGCTCAAGGGGCTCGACCGGCCCGACCGTGTCGTCGGTCAGCGTCGTCTCCCCGGTGCCGCCGACTCCTCTCGCCCCTCCGACCGCGCCGGCCGGTGGGTCGGCGGAGACGGCCGTGGCCAACAATGCATGACCTTCGGGGGACGACGCCACCGGTCGGGCGCTGAGGTCGGCGATGCGCTCCCCCGTCACCCTGGCGGCCCGCTCCCAATAGGAGCGGAACATGCCGATGTCGAACGCACCGTCACGCACCCGGGCCTGATCGAGCAGGCGTGCCGGCGGATCCTTCAGGTCGCGCACCACTCGCAGCCATGACAGCACCCGCAAGGCGTACCAGGTGGCGTCGATCTCCCACCAGGCGAAGCCCTGCCGGGACGAGGCCGGCAGGTAGTGGTGGTTGTTGTGCCATCCCTCGCCTCCGGTGAGGAGGGCGATGATCAAGGAGTTCCGGCTGGTGTCCGGGGTGGCGAAGCGCCGGCGGCCGATCATGTGGGCCATGGAATTGACCAGGAAGGTGGCGTGCCAGAGGAGCACGGTGGACAGAAAGAAGCCGATCAGCAGGCCCCCCCAGCCACCGACCAGGAAGCACACACCGGCGAGCATCACCGGGCCGATCCACCAGCAGCGCTCGAGGAACCTCAGCTCGGGATAGGCGGCGAAGTCCTTGATGGTCGAGACGTCGCAGTCCTTGTACTTGGTGGACAGGATCCAGCCCACGTGGCTCCACCAGAAGCCCTCCCGCGGTGAGTGCACGTCGCCGTCGAGATCAGTGAATCGATGGTGCACCCGATGGTGGCCGGCCCACCACAGCGGACCCTTCTGTACCGCAGTGGTGGCTCCGAACGCCATGAGGAATTGGGTGACCCGCCCCATGCGGTAGCTGCGGTGGGCGAAGTACCGGTGGTACCCGGCGGTGATGAAGAACATGCGGACGAGGTAGGCGGCGGTACAGAGCACCCAGTCCTCCCACGTCACGACCACGAACAGTGCGGCCAGGGGTGCGACGTGGGCAGCCAGGAACGGCGTCGCGCTCAACCACGCGGTGTGCTCGGCGGACCCCTCCCGGCCGGCGGCGGTGACGGTGGCAATCGGCCGGGTGGTGGTGGTGGTCATGAGGTCGCGCCTCGCGGCTGCGCGGAATGTTATCCCACCGCCCGCAAGCCGGTGCGGCACGTCGACCCGGGCCCGGGCCGGCCATCACCCCGGTACGTAGAGGTTGCCGTTGGAGCCCTTGGTGATCGTGATCCGGGTCAATCCGGTCGGCGCCGGGCCGCGCCTCACCGCACCGTCCCTCGGATCGAACTCGGACCCGTGGCACGGGCAGGCGATGATCCGGGCCGACGTCTGATAGGCGACCGTGCAACCCTGATGGGGGCAGATGGCGTCATAGGCCACGAAATCACCGGCGGTCAGCTGGATGACCAGGGACGGGTCCGTGCTCTTCGGGTCGGTGAAGCTGGCCGATCCCCCGACCGGGACGCCCGAAGCCGGTCCGATGGCCACGCCCGAGGGCTCGACCGGCTGTGAGGTGGGGGTCGACCCGGTGCCGTTGGTGGTCGAGGTCGAGGGCCCGGCTGGAAGCGTGCCGGGCGGTTGGCCGGTCGAGGCCGTGGCGGTCCCACCGGCCCAACGTCCGATGGCCGCGGTCAGGCCGCCCACCACCACCACTGCTCCGGCCGCGATACCGGTCACGGCCGCCTTGGACAGCACGGTGCGGCGAGAGACCGCCGATCCTGCGCCGGCGGACGCCCCCTCCCGGCCGGCGAACCAGGTGTCGACGGCCGGGGCGCCGGCCGCGCCGGCCAGCAGCAACGGTGTCCAGGCGAACAAGAAGACGATGTCGGAGCCGGTGTAGTACGGCGAGGCATGGAAGCTGACCGTCAGGAACAGCCCGAAGGAGAGCGCCATGCCGGCCAACGCCGCCAACCGGGTCCACAGTCCGATCAGGATCCCGATGCCGATGGACACCTCCCCGATGGCGATCACCAACCCCACGGCGGTGGAGTACGGCAGCAGATGGTTGGTCAGGAGGTGGATCGGGCTCGAATGCGCGGTGGCGAGCAGCTGGGCGTGGATGGAGGTGGGGCTGGACACCTTCAAGAAGTTCGGATCGGCGAGCTTCTCCATCCCGGCAAAGAGAAAGGTCGCCCCCATGAAGAGGCGCAGTGGCAGCAGGTACCAACCGGTGGCGACGGTGCCGTCGACGCGGCGCACCCTCCACATGTCGGCACCGGCACCGCCCTGAGCCCCCCGCCCGCCGGCCCCCCGCGCCGCATGTGCCGCCGACGGCGGCCGACTTGGTGTGCCCGCGGTCATGGTGCACCCACGACCGGGCACCATACCGGAGGCACTTGCCCATGGGGTGTCGCCAGCGGGGACCCCGAGGAGGTCGCCGGGCCGAACCCGACGTTCCGACATCCTCCGCCGATCTGACCCTGCCGCCCGGGCGGCGTACCATGATCCTGTGGACCAGCTGGCCGTGGCACGGGATGTGGCGACGGTATCGCCTCCCCGGTCGCGGGCCGACGAAGCCATGCGCCACCTGCTCCGCATCCCCGAGCACCAGACCCCCATCGACGAGGCTGAGACCCACCGCATCTTCAGTGCCTCGATCTTCCTGTCGGCGCTGCGCTGCCTGGTCAGCTACATCGTGCTCCCGGTGCTGTTGCCGGCCATCGGCGTGGCCCGTGGCGTCGGTCCGGCCATCGGCATCCCCATCGGGCTGCTCGCGCTGACCTTCGACTACCTCGGCATCCGTCGGTTCTGGCTGGCCGACCACCGCCAACGGTGGGCCTTCTCGGCTCTCTACGCCGTGGTCGGCGGGATGGTGCTCATCCTCCTGATCGTGGACATCGTGGACGCGATCGGCTGAGCCCGATCGATCGCCGGCGGCCGCCGACCCTCGCGTCCCGAAACCGGCACCGACCGTTGACCGACGCCGTGGCTCGTGGCCACCTGCGTGCTGCCTGTTCAACGGGGCCCGCCCGTCGGTCCCTCCATCCCACTCGGCTCAAGCGATCCGACGCGACGGTCGATGACCAGGTTGATGTCACGGAATGCCGAAGCCGGCCGGAGGACCTACGGGGGCCGCGACCGGCTGTTGCGCGCCACCGTGGTGCTGGCCTTGGTCTGGGGAACGGCCTACCTAGCCTGGCGCCTGGTGGACACGCGGCACGGGGCCCAGCCGGTGATGTTCGCGGTGCTCCTCGCGGCCGAGGTCTTCGGGCTCCTGTCGCTCGGGTCCTTCGCCTTTCTGGCCTGGCGGGTTCCCACGGTGGCTCGGCCGGCCATCGGATGGCGGCCGACGGTCGACGTCTTCGTCTGCACCTACGACGAAGGATCGGATGTGTTGGGCGCCACCCTGGTCGGCTGTGACCGGATCAGCTATCCCCACACCACCTGGGTCCTCGACGACGGCGGCCGCGACGAGGTCCGCCGACTGGCCGAGCGATTCGGGGCGCGCTACCTGACCCGGCCGACCCGGGAGCACGCCAAGGCGGGGAACATCAACCACGCGCTGGCGCATACCTCCGGGCAGCTACTCCTGGTCCTCGACGCCGACCACGTGCCCCAACCGGACATCCTCGACGCCACGGTCGGTTACTTCGACGACCCGGCCGTGGCGCTGGTGCAGACTCCGCACGACTTCGGCAACCACGATTCGTTCCAGCACTTCGAGACCGGGCGGCACGACCAGAGCATGTTCTTCGAAGTGATCATGCCGGGCAAAGATCGACACGACGGCGCCTTCTGGTGCGGGTCGGCCGCCGTCATCCTGCGGCACGCGCTCGAGGGGATCGGCGGGATCGCCACCGAGACGGTGGCCGAGGACTTCCATACCACCATCAGACTGCACCGTCACGGCTGGCATTCCCGCTATCACGACGAGACGCTGGTCCAGGGTCTCGCTCCGCACGACCTGGCTTCGTTCCTCCTCCAGCGCGACCGCTGGGCCCGCGGCAACCTCGCCGTGCTGCGGACCCCGGAGAACCCCGTGGTGGCGTCCGGGCTGAGGTTCAAACAGCGGCTGAGCTACCTCTCGTCGCTGCTGGCGTACTTCACCCCGCTCCAACGCCTGGCCATGTTGGGCGTCCTGGTGGCCATGCTGGTCGACCGGCGGGCTCCCCCTCCATGCCCCGCTCTGGCAGCTCGCCCTGGTGTGGTTGCCCTGGATCCTCCTCGACCTCGGTGCGTCGTCGATCCTGTGCCGGGGCGAGGTCAGCCTGTGGGACGGCTGCTACTCCTCCCTCCTCACCACCGAGATCTTCCTCCGGGCCTCGTTCGGCCTCCTCCGGCCGTTCCGCACGAGCTTCGAGGTCACCCCGAAGGATGGGGTCGACCGAGGTGGTTGGGCCGCGGCCCGACAGCTTCGCCTGGTCCTGGTGTTGGTGACCGTGCTGGTGGCGGCCATGGCGGCCCGTCTCCTGGCTGCGGCCGGGCTGGTGCCCCTTCCCGGCTTGCCCGGTCTGGCCCTCGGGGTGGGCATGGCCTTCGCCGCCTGGGAGCTGTTCGTCATGGTCGCCGCGGTGGCGCGGGTCAGCCGGCGCCGTCAGACCCGCCATCACTACCGGGCGCCGGTCGAGCTGGCCGGCGTGGTCGAGGGCACCCTGGTGCGGGTGGTCGACCTGACCGCCGACGGGGCGGGTGTGCTCGGACCCCAACCCATCCCGGTCGGCTCGGAGGTCGAGCTCCGTCTGGAGCTCCCGACCGTCGCCGGCGAGCTCCAGCCGTTCCGGGCGAACTTCACCGTCTGGTCCTGCCACCCGGCCGATGATGCCGGCTGGCGAATCGGGGGAACGCTGGCGCCCGTCACCGCGGCCGACGCCGAAGCGCTCATCGAGCACTGCCACGTGGTCATCTCCCGTCGGCGACTGACCGAGTCGGGCCGGCTGCAACGCGGCGAGCAGCCCGTCGGAGCAGCGCCGGTACCGGCCCGACGGGCGGACGGGCCATCGGTGGCCCCGGCACTCAGGGCGCACGGCTGAGCGGTCACCGACGCCGCCTGCGTCCTTACTGGCCTCGACCGTCACCGAACCGGCCCCCCCGGGAGCCCCGGTGGCTACCGTGGGCCGTCATATGGGGACCGTGGACCGGACGGCGTTGGCCGGCACCGACACACCCGGGACGGAACGGGACCCGGCGGACGAGCGGGCCGACCCGCCCCGACCGGCGTCGGCCGCCCTCGAGGGCTGGGGCTTGGTCCGGCGGATGCTCGACGACATGACCACCATGGTCGAGACGACGGCCGAGACCGAGCGCGAGCTGCTCGAGGGGCTCCGAGTCCTCGGTCGGGCGACCGCCCTCTGCTCGGAGCTCGCCTTGGACATCGATCCCGAGCGCCCCTGGTTCTTCGACATGAACACCGAGGCCCGGTTGATCGGTGGGCCGGATCCCGGGGGCCGGTACCACGTGGCCATGATCGACGGGCGCCGGCGGTACCGCGTGACCGGGCAGCGCAACACGGTCACCTATCTCGGGTTCCAGGTACTGGCCGGAACCGGCCTGACTTCCCGCCGGATGGCCGCCTACCTGTCGGACGCCGATCTGACCCTGGACGGGTCGGGGCGCTTCTCCTTCGTCTTGGCCGCCGAGCCTCCCGATTCCGCCGCCCTGGCCGGTTCGGAGTGGGTGGGTATTCCCGAGGACGCCTCGGGAATCGTGGTGCGCCAGTACCTGGCCCGGCCCGAGGCCGAGACGCCGGCCCTCTTCGACATCGAGCCCCTCGATCCCCCCGGCCTCCCGCCCGCACTGACGGACGCCGGGCTCGCCGGCCAGTTCACGGCCATGGCCTGGACCATCGCCAAGCTGACCACTCTGCACCAGACCGTCCGGCCCGAGTTGCTCGATGCGCCCAACCGGCTGGTGACGGCCGAAGCCGACGCCCTCGGGGGGGAGAACACCACCCCGGACAACCTCTACATGCTCGGCACCTTCCGGCTGGAGGAGGGCGAGGTGCTCCGTCTCGAGATCGAGCCGCCCGCCGCCCGGTACTGGAGCGTCACGGTGGAGAACATCTGGCACGAGTGCATCGAGCCGAGCCGGCGGCGGAGCTCGCTCACCAACGCCATGGCCACACCGGGGGCGGACGGGACGGTCACCGTGCCCATCGGCGCCGACCGCCCGGCGCCCGGCACTCCGGGTGCCGACAACTGGCTCGACACCGGCGGGCGGCACCGGGGCTTCGTCATCCTCCGCTGGCTCGACCACCCCCGTCCTCCTGACGTGCGCTGCCGCCTGCTGTCGCCGGGCCGCGTCACTCCGGACCGCAGGTGAGGCCCACCCTCCAGCGTGACCACCTGGTGGAGGCGTCGGCCGCGGCCACCGGGCTCCGCGACCTCGGCGAGCCGACCTGGCAGGAGGGCCTCGACCGGCTCGTCGCCGACCTCGAGGGCTCGGCGCAGCTCAACGACGTCGGGCGGGTCATGGTCGAAACGGAGCTGGTGGGCTACCTGTCCAACCGCATGCGCATCCTCGACTGGCGGGCCTCCCACCCGGAGGTCGCCCGGGGTCCGGTGGCCCGCCCCATCGTGATCTGTGGCCAGCCCCGGACCGGCACCACCATCCTCTACGACCTCCTCGCCCTCGACCCGGGCCACCGGGCGCCGCTGACCTGGGAGGTCGACTACCCCTGTCCCCCGCCACGGACCGCCACCTACGACACCGACCCGCGTATCGCGGAGTCCCAGGCGGTGGCGGACATGGCCGACCTCGTGATCCCCGGGTTCACCGCGTTCCATCCACTCGGCGCCCGGCTGGCCCAGGAGTGCGTCCGCATCACCGGCGGTGACTTCCGCTCGATGATCTTCCCGATCCAGTTCGACGTCCCGAACTACAACCGGTGGCTGCTGCACGAAGCCGACCTGGCGCCCGCCTACCGCTGGCACCGCATCTATCTGCAGCACCTCCAATCCGAGCACCCCGGCGACCGGTGGCTGCTCAAGTCGCCCGCCCACCTCTGGCATCTGCCGTCGCTGCTGGCCGAATACCCCGACGCGGTGGTGATCCAGACCCACCGCGACCCGCTCAAGGTCGTCGCCTCGGTCAGCGCCCTCGCCGCCCACCTGCGCCGGATGGCCAGTGACCACTCCTCGGTGAGCGCCGCCGCCGCCCAGTACGCCGACGACATCTTCGTCGGCCTCGACCGGTCCATGGCCGCCCGGCGGGACGGCACGCTCGCGCCCGACCAGGTCATCGACGTCCAGTTCGGTGACTTCATGGCCGACCCCTTCGCCACCATCGGCCGCGTCTACGACCAGCTCGGGCGCGAGTTCACCACCGGGGTCGAGGGTCGTATGCGGACCTTCCTCACCGACCATCCCGGCGACGGTGGCGGAGCCGGCACCCGCTACACCTTCGCCGAGACCGGGCTCGGGGCGGGGACTCTTCGGGCGCGGGCCGCCGAGTACCAGGAATTCTTCGGCGTCGCCACCGAGGAGCTCGGCTAGCGGTTGCGGCGAGCCCGCCCCGGGCACGCCGGCACACCCCTAGGGTGGACTGTGCCCGTGGCCACGACGACCAACTCCCTCCGGACCGCCCAACTCCCGGCGGAGCCGCTCCCACCCGACTCGATCCTGCGCACCTTCCATCCCGCCGTGGCCTGGTGGTTCCGGCGACGCTTCCCGGCGGGACCGACCGAGCCGCAGCGGGAGGCGTGGCCACACATCCTGGCCGGGGGGGACGTGCTGGTCGCCTCCCCCACCGGCACCGGCAAGACCCTGACCGGGTTTTTGGTTGCCATCGACGCCGCCTACCGGGCCCATGCCGGCCGCCGTCCCGACCCGGCGGGCCCCGCCCCGGGCTGCGGGCCGGGCGTGGTCTACGTCTCGCCGCTGCGGGCACTCGCCACCGACGTGCACGAGAACCTGAAGGTTCCGCTCGATGGCATCGCCGCCGAGGCGGCCCGGCTCGGCCTTCCGGCCCCGGACCTCACCGTGGCCGTCCGCACCGGGGACACCCCGGCCGCCGAGCGGGCGGCCATGCGGCGGACACCGCCGGACCTGCTGGTGACCACCCCCGAATCGCTCTACCTGCTGCTGACCGCCGCCTCCTCGCGGGCCATGCTCGGGGGCACCCACACCGTCATCGTCGACGAGGTGCACACCTTGGCCCGCGACAAACGCGGCGCCCACCTCGCCCTCACCCTCGAACGCCTGGCCGAGCTGGTGTCGGCCCGCGGCGGGCGCCTGCAGAGGATCGGCCTCTCGGCCACCCAGCGGCCGCTCACGGTGGTGGCCGGGCTCCTCTCGGGCACCGATCGGCGACGGGATCCCACCACCATCGTCGACTGCGGTCACCGGCGGGCGCTGGACGTGGCCATCGAGCTGCCGGCCAGCGAACTCGAGGCGGTGGCCAGCGGCGCCCAGCTGGCCGACGTGCTCGACCGGATCGCCGACCACGTGCGCCAGCACCGGACCACCCTCGTCTTCGTCAACACCCGCAAGATGGCCGAGCGGGTCGCCCACCAGCTGGCGACGCGGCTCGGGTCGGCCGACGACGATCGCCCGTCCTCCGGTGAAACCGGCCCGGACGGGGTCGACCCCATCGACGCCGCCCTGCAGGTGGCGGCCCATCACGGCAGCCTGTCGGCCGCCCGCCGCCGCATCGTCGAGCAACGCCTGCGAGCCGGCGACCTCCGGGCCCTGGTGGCCACCGCCTCGCTCGAGCTGGGCATCGACGTCGGTCCGGTGGAGCTGGTGTGCCAGATCGGCTCGCCCCGGGCCATCGGGACCTTCCTCCAGCGGGTCGGACGGGCCAACCACCAGCTGGAGGGCACGCCGGCCGGCCGGCTCTACCCGATGACCCGCGACGAGCTGGTGGAATCGGTGGCCCTGCTGGCCGGGGTCAGGGCCGGCCACCTCGACCTCCTCGAACCGCCGGTCGCCCCGTTGGACGTGCTGGCCCAGCAGCTGGTCGCCGAAGTGGCGGGCGCCGACGAATGGGAGGTGGGACCGCTCTACGACCTCGTCCGCCGGGCGACCCCCTACGCCCAGTTGTCGCGTCCGGACTTCGACCGGGTGGTCGAGCTGGTCTCGTGGGGGATCCAGACCGGCCGCGGCCGGCGCGGCGCCCATCTGCACCACGACGCCGTCAACGGACGGCTCCGGGCCCGGCGCGGCGCCCGGTTGGCCGCCCTCACCAGTGGCGGCGCCATCCCCGAGACCGGCGACTACCGGGTCGTGCTCGACCCCGAGGGCGTCACCGTCGGCTCGGTGCACGAGGACTTCGCCGTCGAGGCCACGGCCGGGGACATCTTCCTGCTCGGCACCCATTCGTGGCGCGTGGTCAAGGTGGAGACCAGCACCGTCCGGGTCGTCGACGCCGGCGACCTGCCGCCGACCATCCCGTTCTGGCTGGGCGAGGCCCCGGCCCGCACCGCCGAGCTCTCCGAGGAGGTCGGCCGCCTGCGCGGTGACCTCGAACCGCTCCTGGCCGCGGGCGACGGCCAGGGGGCCCGCCGGGCCGTGTCCGGTCGCGCCGGCGTGTCGGGCGAGGTGGCCGACCAGGTGGTTGCCTATCTCGGCGCCGGGCTGGCCGCCCTCGGTCGGCTGCCGACCCGCCACCGCATCGTCATCGAACGCGTCTTCGACGAGAGCGAAGGCACCCAGCTCATCGTGCACTCCCCCTTCGGGGGACGCATCAACCGGGCCTTCGGGTTGGCCCTCCGCAAGCGCTTCTGTGTCTCCTTCGACTTCGAGCTGCAGGCGGCAGCCGACGACGACACCGTCGTGCTCTCGCTCGGACCCCAGCACAGCTTCCCGCTCACCGACGTACCCACCATGCTGCGCAGCACCACGGCCGTCGAGGTCCTGACCCAGGCGGTGATGCTCCACCCGATGCTGGCGGCCCGCTGGCGCTGGAACTTGAACCGGGCGTTGGTCGTGCCGCGGTCGCGTGGTGGCCAGCGCCGTCCCATCCATCTCCAACGCATGGAGGCCGAGGACCTCCTGGCCGCCGTGTGGCCGGCACTCGCCGCCTGTCAGGAGAACGCCCCACCGGGGCCGGTGGTCGTGCCCGACCACGTGCTGGCCCGCCAGACGGTGACCGACTGCCTGACCGAGCCCCTCGATGCCGACGGCCTGGTGTCCCTGCTCGAAGACATGGAAGCCGGCCGCATCGGCGTCCACTTCGTCGAGTCGGCCGAGCCCTCCCCGCTGGCCCACGGCATCCTCACCGGGCGGCCCTACACCTTCCTCGACGGTGCGCCCCTCGAGGAGCGCCGCACGCGGGCCGTGGCCGTCCCACGCGGCCTCGGGCCGCTCGGTCCCTCCGGATTGCCGCCCGGGTTGCCGGTGACCGCATCCGAGCTGGCCCCGTTCGACCCCGGGGCCCTCGCCGAGGTGCTGGAGCAAGTCGAACCCCACCCGCGCACGGCCGACGAGCTCCACGACCTCCTGCTCTCGCTGGTCCGCTGCCGCCCGGTGGAGGCCTGGCGGCCCTGGTTCGCCGAGCTGGAAGGGGACGGGCGGGCGTCGGTCGTCGGAGATGCCTGGGTGGCGACCGAGCGCCTGGCGGCGGCCCGCGCCATCGACGCCGCCGTCACCGCTGGCACCGCGGAGACCGCCGGCACCGCCGAGCCGGTCGATGGTGGTGCCGAGGCCGCCGACGGTGACGGCGCGCTGGCCGAGTGCCTGGCCGGCCATCTCGAATTGGCCGGACCGGTCTCCGTCGAGCGGCTGGTGGCAGACGAGGCGCTGCCGACCGGCACGGTCCGCGGCGCGCCGGTCACTCCGGCCCGGGCCCGCACCGGGCTGGCCCGCCTCCAAGGGACGGGCCTCGCCATGCAGCTGCCCGACGGGCGCTGGTGCGCGCGGCACCTCCTCGCCCGACTGCACGCTGCCAGCCGGAACCGGCGGCGGCGGCGGATCGAGCCGGCCAGCATCGCCGACCTCGTCCGCTTTTTGGCCTGCTGGCAACACGTGGCTGCCGGGACCCAGGCCGAGGGTCGAGCCGGGCTGATGGCCGTCCTGGAGCAGCTGCAGGGCATCGAAGTGGCGGCCGGCGAGTGGGAGCGCCACGTGCTGGCCGCCCGGGTCATCGGCTACGAGCCGCGCTGGCTCGACGAGCTCTGCCTGGCCGGCGAGGTGGCCTGGGGCCGCCTCACACCGCGCCCCGAAGCCGAGCCGGACGAGTCCGGGACGGGCTCAGAACCGGCCGGCCCAGTCGCCGGCTTCGCACCGGTGCCGGCCGGACGTCGGGGGACCTCGACGCCATCCCCGGCCACGCCCCTGGCCATCATGACGCGACCAGACCTGGCCTGGATCCTCGGCGCGGTGCGACTCGACCGAAAGCTGGCCGAACCCAGCGCCGGCGCGGCCGCCGACGTGCTGGCCGTTCTCCGCTCACGCGGGGCCTGCTTCCGCTCCGAGCTGGCGTCCGCCTCCGGCCGGCTCGGCTCCGACGTCGACGAGGGGTTGTGGGACCTGGTGGCCCGAGGCATCGTCACCGCCGACGCCTTCTCGGCCGTCCGCTCGCTCCTCTCGCCGTCCAAGCGACGCCAGTCCGGCGGCGGGAGGGCATTGGCTCGGCGGGCGGCCCTCGGACGTCGACCGCGCCGTGCCCGGCACCGGTGTGGGCGAAGGCCGGTGGTCCCTCCTGCCCGAGCCCGACCTGGGCGCGGCCGGCCCGGATACGGGGCCCCCGGGCGAGGAGGCGGCCGAGGCGGTGGCCTGGCAGCTGCTGGCCCGCTGGGGTGTCGTGATGTGGGAGCTCTCGGCCCGGGAGTCCTTCCGGGTCCCCTGGCGGGACGTCGTACGCGCCCTACGCCGCCTCGAGGCGCGCGGCCTGGTGCTCGGCGGACGGTTCGTGGCCGGCATCTCGGGTGAGCAGTACGCCCTGCCGGAGGCGGCGTCGCTCCTCACCGACGTGCGGCGCGACCCGACCCGGGGGGCCGACGTGACCGTGGTGGGTGCCGATCCGCTGAACCTGACCGGGAACGTGGCGGGCGGAGCGCGGGTGCCCGCGCTCCGCTACCGCAGCGTCCACTACCGGGACGGCGAGCCCGCCGTGCCGGCGCCGGTCTGACCGACGCGGAGGCTTCGGGTCAGGAGGGTGTCCGCCAGTCCGGGTGGAGCCGCTTGGTCAAGGCCAGCTTCTGGCCCATCACCGTCTGGCCGTTGTCGAGCTCGTCGGGGTGACCGGCCACCCAGGTGATGGCGGCCGCCGGGACCGACGGGGGTGCTCCCCGGTAGCGCCCGACCAGGCCGAGCGCTTCCGCATTGCGCTGCTGGCGCTCGGTCTCGACGTAGCCGGGGTCGAGATTGAAGGCCCGTATCCCCCGCCCGCCGAGCTCCACGGCCAACAGCGGCGCGAAACGGTGGAAGGCGGCCTTGGAGGCGGCGTAGCCGAGCCCCCAACCGCCCTGGCCGACGGGACCCGGAGGATCGGCGGTGGCGACGTGCGACGAGACGTCCACGATCGTGCCCCGTGCCCGCTCGAGCATGCCAGGAAGCACGGCCTTGACGAGGACGAACTGGGCGACGACGTTGGCCGCCAGCTTGGCCTCCAGCTGCTCGATGGTCAGCTCCACCACCGGGACCATGCTGCCGGGACCGGTGTCGACCGCATTGTTGACCAGCAGGTCGACGCCTCCCCAGGCGTCCGTCAACCGGTGGACCGCCGCCCGCAGAGCGGCATGGTCGTGGAGGTCCGCCACCAGCTCGAGCGATTGGCGGCCGGCCTGGCGCACGAGGGCGGCGGTTTCCTCCAAGCTGCCCGGGATGGTGCGTCCCGATCCGGTGTCGGAATGGTCACGCCCCTCCCCCGGCCACCGCGTGCGGCCGCTCACGGCCACGTCCCACCCGGCCTCGGCCAGTGCCAGCGCGGTGGCCTTGCCGATGCCGCGGGTCGCCCCGGTGACCAGGGCCCGTCCCGTCGGTGCCTCCATCCGCCTCCTCGACCCGGTGTCTAGCAGAGCGCCTACCTCGAGCCGTTGGCCCGTCTCCAGCCGTGCCGCTCGACCCGCCCGCCACTCGGCGCCCGGTCGGGTCTCGCCGCCGGCCTTCCCTCAGGACGCCTTGCGGCGGGGCTTCGGGGCGGCCTTGGTCGTGCGCTTGGCCGGGGCGGCGGGCTTGGCCGCCGGGCTCGAGCGGCGCCGGGGGGCTTTGGCGGCCCCGGTGGCGCCGCCCTCGCCGGCGGAGCCGGAGCCGGTGCCGGTGGGCTTCCCCTTGGTCCGGGCCTCGTCGATGCTGGCCGACAGGGCGGCCATGAGGTCGACGACGGGGGCCGGCTCGGGCTGGGCCTCGGTCACGATGGCGTGGCCCTGGCGCTTCTCCTCGATGATGGCCTCGACCTTGGCCCGGTGGGTGTCGGCGTAGCGGGTGGGGTCCCACTGGCTTTCCATGGACTGGACGAGGAGCTCGGCCATGGCCTGCTCCTTGTCGGCCAGCTCGACCGCTTTGGGGATGGTGGGGAGCTCCTCGTCGGGGCGGCGGATCTCGTCGGCGAAGTAGAGGGTCTGGAGGACGAGGACCCCCTCGCCGGGGCGGATGGCGACGGGGTACTCCTTGTTGCGCATGACGAGGGAGCCGATGGCCACCTTGCCCAGGGTGCCCATGACCGAGCGCAGCAGGGCATAGGCCTTCTCGGCCGCCTCCCCCTCGGGGGCGAGGTAGTAGGCGGCCCGGAAGTAGACCGGGTCGATGTCGTCGAGGGCCACGAAGTCGGTCAAGTCGATGAGCCGGGAGCGCACCGGCTCGGCCGCGGCCAGCTCCTCGTCGGAGAGGAGCACGTAGTCCCCGCCCCCGACGTCGGCCCCCCGGACGATGTCGGCGCCGGCCACCTCGGCCCCGGTGCGCTCGTTGACCTTCTTGTAGCGGATGCGGTCGGCCGTGCCCGCCTCGAACTGGTGGAACCGGACGGTCTTCTCGGCCGTGGCCGGGTAGAGGCCGACCGGGACGTTGACCAGGCCGAAGCTGAGCGAGCCCTTCCAGATGGTGCGTGCCATGGCCCTAAGCTTTACCCAGGTCAGGCCTCCCGCACCACCATGGGTCCACCACCGTGTCACACCCAGTCGCCACACTCGAGGGGATGGCACCCCTCGCCCTGGTGGGACTGGAGGACCGCAGCGAGGCCCACACCCGGTTCGCGGCGGTCGCCTTGACCGGTCTGGCCGGCTTGGGGCCGGGGGCGGCCGCCGGGACCGACCTCGCCCTCCCCCTCGGCCTCTCGGCCTGGATGCGCCTGTCCGGGGTGGGCCTGGCCGAGGCGGCCTCGGTCCTCGCCGACCTGCGGGGGGCGGTGCTCGGGGCCACCGGGCTCGAGCACAACGGGGAGCCGGTCCCCTTCCGGGTCCCCGACCCGAGACAGGACCTCCTCCTCCTCGCCGGCTACCTCGGTGACCTCCTCCACCGGGCGGCGGCCGCCACCGGCTCGGACCGCACCGCCGTCGCCGCCCGGGCCCTGCGGGCCCTGGCCGCCTGAAGGCGGGGGCCGCCCCGGCCGGGACTACGAGACGACGACGGTCACGTCGAGCGAGGCCGAACCACCGGTGTTCCGGGCCGTGAGGTCCAGGGGGAAGGTGCCGGCCTTCGTCGGAGTCCCGCTGAGCAACCCCGACCGAGAAAGGGTCAGACCCTTCGGGAGCGAGCCCGATCGTTTGACCGTCACGGCCGGGATGCCGCCGACGGCGAACTGGTAGGCGTAGGCCTGCCCGAGCGATGCCGGGTCCGGCGATCCGGAGATCGTGGGCGGCACCCGCAAGACCTTCTCGTAGGCCGCGGTGATCAGCGAATGGCCATAGTCGGTGGTGTGAATGTTGGGATTGGTTCCCCCCGTCATGCACATATGCGTCCAGTTGCAGATGTCGGCCACGTTCTGCGGGAGGGTCTGACCCAGATAGGTCCCCGTCAACTTCCAGTCGCCGGACTGGAAGGGCTTCTGCACGTCGGCCACCGGCGCGCCGTACTGGGCGTAGATGCCGGTCAACTCGGTATTGAGCGAGCGCAGCAGGGGAACGCTGGCTCGAGCGGTGGCCGGACTGGTCGGCCCATGGAACCAGGCACCGCTGTACCAGGCGGCGAGGATCGGGTCGTAGTAGGTCATCCCGACGATGGGGATGCTCCCGCCCGCGGCGCGGAGCCCGGACATGATGATCGGGAGGTTGGTCTCGATCGCGTTGGTGGCATTGGTCGCACACGTCGGATCGACAGTGCCGCTGAGCGCACACCCGACGACGTCGTCACCGCCGACATCGATGGTCACGAACGACACTTGTCCGGGATGTGCCCGCAGGAAGGCCTCGGCGTCTCCGAGCTGGTTCCCCGTCGTGTAGTTGTGGCAGAGGCCCCCATGGACCATTCGGGTCGTCGAGTCTCCGCCGCACCCGAGGTTCTCCAACTGCAGCCCCGGTATCTCCAGCTTCGCCTGAGCGTAGAGGTCATCGACATAACCGTGGCCCGGCGTGGCGCCGCCCCCGGTGGCCAGTGAGTCTCCGAGGGCCAGGTAGTAGGGGCCCGAGCCCGTGGCCGCAGCGGCGGCGGGAGCCAGCGGTCCCCCCAGCGCGCCGGCCGCCACCACCGCCGTGACGACGGTCGCCGCAATCGATCCGATACGCCGCATCGGTCCCCCTCCCGGGCGGGCAATCGGTACCCGCACGGCGCGATGTTACCGAGCCGGAAGAACCCGTCCAGGGCGAGAGGGCGCTTTCCGGCCGGCCCGGGTGGGCTCAGGAGATGACCCGTCCGAGGAACGGGGCGTCACCGAAGGCGTAGACGGCGCCGTCTGCGCCCACCATGTAGTAGCCGTTGCCGTCGAGCGACGTCGCCATGGTGCGGACGGGCGCCGACAGCGCGATTCCGCCCAACGACCCATAGAAGGGCGCGCCGAAGGAGAAGATGCCGCCGTCGGCCGCGGCCAACCGGTACCCGCGGCCCCCAGGGCCGGCGGTCATCCCGACGACCGGTTGATTGAGGTGGACCGACCCCATCGATCCGAGGAACGGAGCCGAAAAGGCGAACACCCCGCCGTCGGCCGCCACCAACCAGTAACCGCCACCGCTGGAGGTGGCGGCCATCCCCACCACCGGAGCGTTGAGCCGGAACCCGCCGGTCGATCCGTGGAAGGCGGCATCGCCGAACGAGAACACGCCGCCGTCTCGGGCCACCAGCCAGTACCCCTGACCGTCGGCTGTGGGCGTCATCCCGATGACGGGGGCATTGAGCCGCAGGTTGCCGGTGGACCCGTAGAACCGGGCGTCCCCGAAGCTGAACACCCCACCATCGGCACCGAGGAGCCAGTATCCGTTGTGGTCCCTGGTCGAGGCGATGGCGATGATCGGGGCGTTGAGGGGACCACCGAGCGAGCCATAGAACGAGGCGCCGCCGAACGACCGGACCTGCCCGGCCGAGTCGACCATCCAGTAGCCGGGACAACCTCCGGCACCCACGGTGGCGGTCACGGCGATGAAATTCCCGGTCCCGATCTGGTTGGAGTTGACGCCGCAGCCAGAACCGGCCGCCAGCGCGTGGACGAATCCGTCCGGGCCGCCATAGGCGTCCCCGTAGCGCTGCAGTTCGGGCGAGACATAGGTGCCCTCGGTGATCTCGTTCCACGAGATGAGGAGCCATCCCTGGGGATCGGCGGTGGCGTTGCCCCGGTAGAGGGCCTGGAGCGTGGCCCCGTTGTCACGGGGGACGCAGGTGGACGACCCGTCGAGCTGGCGGTCGAAACCGGGCGACAGTGGCGCGAAGTACTTCTTCCCCTCGGCGTGGAGGGTGGCGGCCAGACCATCCAGCTGCTGGAAGCTCTGGGAGTTGTTCCACGGATCCTGGCTGGACCAATAGGGGCTGTCAGCATCGAAGTACTGGGCGACCGTCGCGTTCCACTGGTTCCACTGATAGCCCCCGACGAAGTACCAAGAGGACCGGAATTGAGCACTGATGGCGGCGACCACCGAGGTGGGGTACTTGTACGAACCCACCCAGATGAAGGTGGGCTTGCCGTCGTTGCTGCGGTCGAAGGCCGGATTGGCTCCGTACTGGCTGGTCAGGTACGACAGGTCACCACTGATGCCGGACTGGTTGAGACTGGTCGACGAGGCCTCGTAGGAGAGCCACAGATGGAAGTTGTGGCCGTTCGCCTGGGCCAGGTCGACGGCTCGGATGAGGCTGTCCAGTCGCTGGTTCTCCGCGTTCGACGTGGGTGTCTGTGCAGGGGAACCGGTCCCGTACCAGTCGACGGCGAATCCCGACAGTCCCGCGTCGATGGCGCTCTGCACGTCGTAGAGGATCTGCAAGGGATCGTCCTCGGTGAACAGGGAGGCGGGAGCGTCCGTCTCGATGTTCCCGTTGTAGAGGCTCGCCGGGTTGCAGCCGTTGGAGCCCAGCGTGGCGGGCAACGGAAGGGGCGACTGCCCGTACGGGTAGTTCGGTCCCAGCGAATCTTGCCAGTGCTGGGTGTCCCACCAGAGGTAGTAGTAGGCGTACATCCCCTCCTGCGAGAACGGGAGCGACCCGGAGCGGGTCGGACCGCTCGCCGACGACGACGGCTGCGCGTCGACGTGGACGATCAAGGCAGAAGCCCCAGCCACGATGATGGCAACGACGAGGCTGAGTTTCACGATGAGCCGGCGCCGACTCAGACGTACCATGGAGTTCCTTACCCCCGGCCAAAACCGGTCCGACGACACTCATACTTCGGCCAATGGCGCTCGCGGCTGAAGCCGGACCTGCGGCTGCCACGTTGCTCGCCAGGCGCGAACGCGCCCTGCTCCCCAGGTCAGCGACTCTATAGGCTTTCCTCGGCCGGCGTCGCCGATACGAGACACACCGGGTGAGGCGGAACGCCCGCACGGGACCGGTGATCGACCCGGCCTGAGCGGAGAGTCGGCCCACGGCGAACCCCGTTGACCAGCACGCCGACGGGTGGCCGCCCCGTGCCCTCGCCGCCGGCGTACTGGGTGTCTGCCCCACCGTCCCTCGGTCTCGATCCTGCCTACCGAGTGCGGAGCCCACGCCTATCCGATCGCGGGAAGCTAAGCACAACATGGGGAGCGGGTAAGAACGAGCTAAATCGTGGCTGGGGACGAACAGCGGGACGGAGTCCCGATGCGAATGCCCCGAGGCATCCCGGGGCTGGCACCTCACGGTCGTGCCGTCACGCTGGCACTTTCACCCCAGTTGGTCGATCGAGCACTGGTTAAGGCATCCCACAGAACCGGCCGAACTAAAGGCCATGCGAATCTCGCCGGTGCGCCTTCCCCGTTTGCTCGGCGTTGTCGTGATCGCGTTCGCCCAATTCGAGGATCGGCCGCTCCTGGGAGCCGTCGAGCTGTTCCGTGGACTTGCGATCCAGCTCGCCTACCGGTGGGCCACCGGCCGGATCGTGGCCGATCCGGATGATCGGGCCGTACTGCTGTGGTCGGAGCCGCTCGACTGGGAGGGGCGGTCCCTGGCTCGCGAGCTGATCGGCGTGTTCACCGCCACCGTGGTCGGGATCGTCATGCTCGTCGTCACGAGCGCACTCCTGGTGGTCCCTCTCGGCGTTGTCCTGCTACTGGCCGGGGTCGATCGGAAGTGGGTGACCGGGATCGGCCTCTCCGTCATCGTTCTCCGGTGGCTCCTGACCTGCCGGCGCGCCATCGGCTCATACCGGAACGAGCAGGCTCTGGCGAGTTGTCTCCCCATGGCGAAGTCGGTCAGGTGGCAGATCGACTACCTGGCGGCCATCCCGGCCAGAAGTGGCTACGGCGGCCACCTCCTCGACATGTTCGTGCACCGTGCCGACCAGTGCGGTGCCGAGGTGGTGTTGCACTGCGACGACCGGAACGTCCCGTTCTACTGTCGACACGGATTCTACGATGCGTCACCCCGACATTCCGGAGACCAACGGGTGATGCGGCGGGAATGTCGGGCATCTGGCGTTCTCGCCGAGGGTCAGTCGCCCTATCACAGCCGGAGAGTGGCGACCCACTGATTACGACGCCCTCGCCGCCCGCCGGTTGTTTCGACCTCGCACGGCTGGCGGAATCGTGGTGTCCGCCGGCCGACGACGTCGACGGGTCCCCGGCCCTCGGGATACTCGTCGCTCCTGTCCCGTCCCCGGCGCACCAACCTCGGGCGGGGCCGGGCGATGGATCGTCGCACCGGCCGCCAGGGAGACGAGCTGACGGGCCGCCTCATGGCCGACCAATGGTGCGAGCCAACGGAACACCTCGGCGGGACGCTCGAGCTTGGGGGCCAGCACCTCGGTCCGTTCGAGGACGCCGGAGTGGTTGTCCGACACGCCGATCCACCACATCGGCACCACGAAATCCGGCGCGCCGTACCACCGAAGGTCATAGTGGGACTCTGGATCGATCCAGGTCACGCGGATGGCGGCCGACTCCGCCGGTTCCAACGACATAGGCAGGCGCCGCAGAATCTACCTGACAACCAGGAATGGACGTCAAGACGTATGACCTGCCAGTCGTCGCCCTGACCCTTGCTCAGGTCCCTCTGGTCAGTCCGGTGCCTCAGGGCAGGTCCCGTCATCGTCCGGTCGGCCTGGTTCTCACGGGGTCTCCGTGCCAGCTCACAAGGGGGCGTGTGGCAAGTCATCGTGGATTCGGGCGCCGTCGGTGGTCGCGCCATTAGTTGGGTGCCGTGTCATCGGCCGGCCCGGTCGCCGGCCCGAAGTTGCTGGTTCTCGTCGAGCCCTCGTTCCGGCCAGTCGACCCCGACGGCTGGTCCCGCAGCAGCGGTGCATTCGCTCGGCCGATCGAGGGCCCCACGCTCCGCGAGTGAACATGGGAAGTCCGCCGTTCCACTGCGAGTCGAGCATCCCGTCCGGCTCCACCACCTTCGGATCGGGCCGGTGAGAGTCCATGGATCATCAAGGGCAGGAATGGCAGACATCGACGGATGCTGACGTTCGGTCTTCTATTTCTTGGCCAATTCCCCATTGGGCCTAAAGGCGGTCTGAGCTTCGCCCGATCCCTCCACTATCCGGCATCGGAGGAAGGAGCGGCCATGAAGCGACGGTTGCACCTAGCACTTGCCCTGGCCCCCCTGCTGCTCTTGTTTCTGCCTGCCCAGGCCGGAGCAGACTCACCGTTCGCAAGCATCGGGTTCAACGACAGCGCACACGTCGTGACGCTCGCTATTCCTAGCTCGCCGTGCCGAACCGACCACAGAACGACGGCCTGTGACTGGACGCTCTCGGTGGACGAGCCGGACGTGGCAGGCCGACCGATGGTCGCAACGGCGACGGGAACGTCGGGCCTCCTCAGCGTGGCCTATCCGGCGCTCTGTGGGCTCATCCAGGCCGACGCTCTGGTCGGACCACCCCTGCGCAAGGAAGTTGGCCACCGGCACGAGATCAACACGTGTGACTGCCCATCCCCACTCGGAACGACGTGGCCGAGTGTGGTGCAAGGCATCGTTCCGGTACATGCCCACGCCCCTCAAGGGATCTACTTCGGCGAGGTGAACGACCAATGGACCCTGCACGCAACCCACCACGGCGAATCTGGGCAGGTATTCAGCGGAACGATCACCACCGATGGAACGTTCGCCCACCTCGCCGGATTAAAGCTGGAGGGTGACGACAGGTTCAGTCAGGTCGCCCCGGGCGAGATCCAGTTCCGATTCGTAAATCGAGGTTACCTCGACGGGATCACCTTTGTCTCCACGTGTGCAAGTCACGTCACATTGGATCCGATCGTCAATGATTCGCCGGCCACACCGGGTCAGATCTTCCTCGGTCCGGCGCTTGCCCATGCCACATCCAATCCGGTGACGCTCACGCGGAGCTAGGTTCGGAAATGTCGCGCTCCACCGTCCGGGGCACGACCCGCTGGTGTTAGGCCGCGTTCTACGTTGAGCGAAGGGGCCGCAATCAGGTCGTCGGGCTAACTCTGAAGCCGATCGGGAGGTAGCGATCCAGCGATCCCAGCCATCGGCTGGGGTTAGCATCGGCCCGGATGAGCGCACCGACTGCCCTTTGTTGAGGTCCGGCTCATGACAGCAGCCGAGCTCGAGACGGATCGGCTCGTCATGAGGCAGTGGTCCGAGTCCGATCTCCAGACCCTTCGCCCGACTGAACGCCGATCCGGAGGTGATGGAGTTCTTCCCAGCCGCGCTGACTCGGGCGCAAAGTGACGCTCTTGCCCACCGATGCATGAGCGAACTCGGCGAACGCACCTTTGGTCTGTGGGCATTGGAGACCAAACACGGTGGTGAGTTCATCGGATTCACCGGACTCACCTGGCAGACGTACCCAGCGCACTTCACTCCGGCAGTGGAGGTCGGTTGGCGCCTGGCCCGATCAGCCTGGGGGTTGGGATATGCATCCGAGGCCGCCCGTCGGGCACTGACGGTTGGTTTCGAGACGGCGGGCCTGCAGGCGATCGTCTCGACGACGGCAAAGGTCAATACCCGTTCCAGGCGGGTGATGGAGCGGATCGGCATGACCCACGACCCGGCGGACGACTTCCTCCATCCGCTCGTTCCCGCCGACAGCCCGCTGTGCCCCCACGTCCTCTACCGTACGGCCCCGTCGAATGACTCACTCTCATGACGCCTCCCGCAGGGCCCGGTCGAGAGTCAGGCATCTCACTCGCTCGGCTCGGTCGGCACGGCCTCCCCGTCACAGGGAACGGTGGCATCAACGGAGCTCAGCCTGCCGCCATGTGCTGCTTCACGCTGATCGACGCCTTCGAGCCGTGCAGGTACGCGAGCGCGAAGGCAAGCAGGGCGTTGCCCGAGTACTTCGAAGCCTTCGGATCGGGTGATGGAGGTCGTTTCTCGGCGCCAAGATCGTCCGGTAGCGAGGACACATCCCGGATGGAAGCCGCCCTTCAGGCACAGCTGAAGCTCGACCCCGGGGACTGGCAGCTCAGGAGGCCGCGGCCCGCCCGGGTAGCGCCGCACTGGCGACAAGAGAGATGAGCTGACGGGCTGCATCGTGGCCGACGAGGGGCACCAGCCAATGGAAGACCTCGCCGGGGTGCTGGCTCGTAGGGTGGAACACTTCAGTGCGGTCGAGATCCCTCGTCTGAGCATCCACCACTCCGAGCCACCACACCGGGAGGATGAATTCAGCTGCGCCATACCAACGAAAGTCATAGATGTTGCCCGCATCGCTCCAGGCCACTCTAATGGCGGCCGACTCCGCTGGTTCCATCGCCGTGGCACTGTAGGTGATGCGAATCTGTCCGGACAAGGGGCTAGCCAGGCGGTCAGCCTGACACTCACGCTCAGCGGTTTGCGAGCCCCACGCTGAGCGGCGGAGTAGTTGGGGCTTCCGGAGGAGTCGGGGGCACGACGGCGCGCCCGGACCCGGCGCTCCGCAACCGACGCTCAAAGTGAAGACCGCACGCGGATACCACACCCGGAACGGGTCGCCGGCTTGTTACGGGCCTGTGCGTCGTTGCAGCCAGAGACTGCCGCCGACGTTCCCGTCCCACAGTGGCATCGCGCTCGTCACGGTCTCTCGGTGGAAACTACGAAGATACGAGCTAAACAGGACCATCTCGAAGGCATCGTTGAATTCCAAGAAGGCGCGAATCAGATATGCCTCTGTCCAGGCCCGACCCTGGTGAACCCAGTCAGGTCGATACTCGAACGGGTAGAAGATGTCGTGGATGTGGACGTAGACACCGCGCTCGAGCACGGGAAGAACGGTGAACACCAGCCAGTTGACATCGCTGGCAACCTTGGAAACGTGGGACGAATCGATGAAAAGAATGTCGTTTGCTTCGAGAGATTCGAATACCGAGACGGGGACGTCCTGAACAGGCGACACGATGATGTCCACGGTTTCCCTGTCCGCATCGCTGAGCAGAAGGTCGAGTCGATCTGGATTCGGCTCGATGAACGTGCAATGGGTGTCGGCGCCGAGAAATGCGTCGCGGGTGTCGAGGATCAGGGCGGACGAGAACCCGGAGCCGACCTCGACGATTCGCTTCGGAGAGGCCAGCCGGAGCATGGTCTGCAGGAACACGGCATCGGCGTATGAAAAGAACTCGTTGTCCAAGTAGAAACGATGGCCGGCAACTTGCTCTTTCGGAAGGAGTTCCGGAGCATAGAGACGAGAAAGCTCTTTGACTGTCTCAAGTTGCTTGGCCGAATTCAGGTCGATACTAGGCAGGGTCGGGGACAGTGAAGAGCGCGCGTATTCTGAATCGAAACGAGCAATGTCCTGGTGAGAGGGCACTGCGGAGTAGAAGTGACCCGGTGGCCAAAGCTGGATCGACTCGCCCTCGAAGTGATGCACCTTCGACTCGAGATCTTGCACCTGGGCTTCGAGGTCATGCGCCCGCGTCTCGAGCTGCGAGATCTGCTCCCTCTTCTCCCCCAGAGCCCCAAGCAAATAGTCCCGTTGGTTGACGAGTCGCCGAACGGGCGGAATCGCCGTTGCTGCTCGATAGACCAGCTTTGGTGTCGGTGGCATAGCAGCCTCACTTGTCCGGGATCAACGCCACGCAGAGTACTAGCCACAGGCATCGAGGACGATGGGCCGCGGCTCCGACGAAGAGATGCGACGTGTCACATCGAGTCTGGGTGACTCGAGGCTTGAGTTTCAGGAGGACCAGCAATTGAGGCTGACTAGCATCGTCATCTGGAATCCCGAGGATCCAGCTAGTGGTTCTCAACCTCAACTGAGAGGCCGCGACTGTGCGCAATGCGTCCATCACCGCTGTACGCGACGCTCTCCAGCGTGTAGCGCCCGTTGGGCACGGTCCTAGTGTTCCAGAATCCTCCCCATCCGTATCGGAAGCGCTCAGCCTGACTGACTACGGCCTCATGTAGTCCTTCACCGGTGACTTCGAATTTGACATTGGCGACTCCGAATTGATCAGACGCGACTGCGTTGAGAAACGGTGATCCCTTCAGTACGGCGCCGTTGAGGGGTGTCGTCACACTTGTCGTTGGAGGCGACGCGTCCACGATTAGGCCCTCGGCCTTGTATTCATCGGCCGCGTTCGTGGCGAACAGACTGAGACGGTGTACCTCTGCGACATGGGCCATCCGACGGATGAACGCCGCTCGATAGAAGGGCGCCAACGCGACAATGAGCGTGTCGGGGTATCTGTTGATGTTGACCAGTATCCGGGCGGCGAGGACCTGGTTAGCGTGATCGGTCCTGGCACCCGCAAGGCCCTGTGGGACACCGATGCCAATCTGGAGGCATAGGATCGCCCCGACGACGGCCGCGAGCAGGAAAGACCCTCGACGGGCGCGCTCCCCGTCGAGGCTTACAGGCTGCTGGACCGTCTCGTCTACTCGCCATCTCAGGCCGCGCTGGTCGAGGACCGCCAAGTAGAGTCCCACCAGTATCAACAGGTCGAATGTCCGGTAACGCGACTGACTGGCGCCAGCCCACCCTTCCGATATCCGTCCCAGGGTGACCGTTGCGGCGAACAGCAAACCGAAACAGATCAGCGCGGCCCCGATAACGCTCCCGCTCTCCGTGTCACGTCTGCGGTAGTAGTAGACCAGTGTCCAAAGTGATGCAAGAACGATCACTAGACCCAAGAGCACTACGGCAACGCCGATTGCATCGGCGCCACTTACGTTTATGCCGACAACGTCACCAACAGATACGAGAAAGAACTCGGCGCCTGCAATCGGGTGTCGGATGGCAGCCAGAGTGTCAGTCGGCGCAACATAGTTGATCGAGTAGACCGCCACGGTCGCTACGGCGGCGAAGAGCCATGCGATCGTGAACAACCCAGCACGACGCCGGTAATACAAGAAGAGCAGGCCGATGGGCCACACGATCAGCCCCTGCAACGACGAGTAACTGGCCACGATCGCGGCTGCCACAGCAACAGCCAGCCACCACCAGGTGAGGACTGGACGGTCCAGTACGGTGAGCGTCACTGCAACGGCGAGGAGCACGAGGAACCAGGCAAGTTGGAATCCATACAGCGTGTTCCCGTGCTGCACGAAGGAGAACATCAGGATGGCCACCGGGCAGTAGTACAGCCAGGGTGTGGCCGATGATCGACACTTGTGGGCGGATATCAGGAGAGCGGTGGACGCAGTCAGCATGATGGCGCCCAAGTACTCCTCCACCTGGACGTTGTAGTGGGTGGTATACGCCAGTACGAGAACGATCAGGTTCGGGAAAAAGATTCGATTCTCATTGTGTTGGGCCCAAAGCGAGCTCCAGTCGAATAGCTCGGTGTAGGAATGATTGATGACGTTGACGTCATCCCACGGGTCCCCGAGGATCACATTGACGCTGTAACGATGGAGGAACCAGAAATAGCCGGCGACTGGCAGTGCGAATCCGACGACGGTCAGGAGGTTGACCAACCTCGGGTCCAAGCTGTCGACGAACCGCATGGGAGCAGCCGCCGGCAAGCTCAAATCGGATACCTCGCCCGAGGTCACCGGAACCGACTTCGTCACCTACGTTCCTCGAGCTCTAACGTCAGATGTTGGCGAGGCTCCGATCACGCCGAAGCTTCGGACCCGTGCATTCTGAATCTCCGAGCCCAACACCGCCTGACCAAACTTCAACTTCAAGCGCTGGACCCAACCGAACCACCCATGTCGCACAACCGTCCGACGGCAAGTCCAAACTGCTGATACCACGGCCCGCCTCAAGATGTCCGTTGACCAAGGGTTGACGTCGGAGCAGTTCGCGCACCGTCTCGGAACCAACCTGGCGAGCATTGTCCCAGATCATACGGATGTCGAAGGGGACTTGGGCCTTCAACCCACCGTGCAGTCTGGAAGACGGAGTGCGCTTTGCGGGCTTGGTAAGCCATCTCTTCAGGACCTCTCCAGGGGCTCAAACCGGAGTTTGCTCGTGCCATGGGCACCTCGAAGACCGAGAGGCCGTGGTGGCCGACGTGCGGCACCACCGTGGCAACCGGAACGAGTTTTTCGAGGTACGGATTCTGAGCCGTGCCGGCGAGCCCCCCCACGTTCGACCTCGTCGATGGCCACCGCCACGGGGCGCACATCGTCGTGATATCCGGATGGCCCTTAACCATTCCGTCACTAACCATCCGCGTCAACTCCTGGAAGCCATATCACGCCTGGCGACAGAATATTTCGTGGCGGCAAATGGCGGCCGGGCTACCCATTTGCCACTATCTCATCATCTGCGATTTAGGCTCGCTCGAACGGTCTCGATCGAGATCAGGTTGCTTCTCCTTCTCTCCGTCCCCATCTTGCTCTTGCTGAACAGCAAGTACTTAACTCGCTTTAGCTCACGGCCGTAACTACAGCGCTCGTGTTCCTCAGCCGAACACAACGGCAGACTTTTGTCCCTGTCAGCACCAGTCCAAACAAGAGGCTCGGGTCGACGGGGGAACGGCCGCCACCTGGGGGCGGTACTGGCCCCGCCTCCCACGGCCAAAAGTGCCAGAGTTAGCGAGTGGTCATAATCCCTCAGGCGACGACTGATGCTCGCAGGGTGGAAGGCACTTCGAGGCGAACAGGCAACCCTTGGCCGACGGTTGCGTTGGCCGCCGTCATGATCGGCCTTGTATTCCTTGGAATCGTAATCGCCGTAAAGACCCCCGCCTACGAGTCGTCCGACGAACCTGGGCACGTAGAGAACATCGAGACGCTGGTCAGCGGGCACTGGTACGGGATGAGTTCGACCTGCCAACCTTCGGCAGGACAGGACTCTCTACTTTCCTGCTCGGGCGATGAGGCCCAGCAGGGCCCGCTCTACTACCTGGTAATGGCCGGGTGGCAGAAGGTGGCTGACGTGCCAGTCCACGCTCCCTTCCGAGGACAGTTGAATCCAGGAATCTTTTTTGGCTCCAAAGAATGGTTCACACATCACAGTGCCGCCAACCACAAGTTCCTCCTCTGGCTGCGATTGCCCAACATCATCCTCGGCGTGCTGACCGTGTTGTTCGCCTATCTCAGCGTTCGGCTTATCACTCAGGATCCCTGGACACCTGTCGTAGCCGCCTCGCTCGTTGCCTTCCTTCCCCGATTTGTCTTCCTGTCATCGTTCGTTACCAACGACAACCTGGTGGACCTCCTAGGAGCGGTCCTCGTTTTCCTCTCGCTCCGTTATGCCAAGGTCCCAAGCTCTTGGCGAATGATGTGGGTGGGCGTGGTCTTTGGGCTTCTCATCACTACAAAACTCTCGACCTTGACCCTCGGCCTGGCCGTCCTGGCCTTGGCTTGCTTGGCTCCCGGATGGGCGAAACGTGTCCGGTTCGCTGTGATCGGACTGGGTTCCGCCTTGCTAGCGAGCAGTTGGTACCTCGTCCAAAACACTGTCCGCTACGGCGACCCACTAGCCCACGCGGCCACCATTAGATACCTGGCCAGGACGAACGGGCTCGGTGCGGGACTCATTGGTACCTACAAGGTTGTCGACCCGCTGAAACATGTCTTCGTGGGCGTGCCAAACCGCATCGTTCAATCGTTCTGGTACCAGTCGGGATGGAACCGGTCCCATTGGCCGTGGGATGTCAACATGGCCATCACAATTGCCGTCGTGTGCGCCCTCTTCGGTCTGGTCGGGCGGCATGTGGAACCGCGCACGCTCCTTTGCCTCGGTGCCCTAGTCATCGCCGCGCTGCTCTCCGTCTGGGTCGTGTCATTTCAGACCGGAACCTACCAGGCGCGCTATGCCTACTTCGGGTTGGTGGCCATCGGCGGGTTGGCGGCGCTGGGTCTCGAGCGGTGGCCGTTTCCCGTTCGCTTTTTGCTCCCCTTGGCTGGGCTGGTTGGCACAGCGGTGGCGATACAGCAGGACGTGCTGGCAGTCCATTGGACCTGATCAGCGAACCGGACTGGTGCGAAGACTCGCCATTCAGCAATTACAGGCGAACTTGACAAAACCCACCGGAAGTCGTCTGGCCGTCGGCCCTGGTTCCTCGTTCCCGCGAACTCTCGACACAGCCGCGCTCAAGAGCGGACATGCGTCTGGCTCATCGTGGAGCTCGGCGACATGACCAGGTATTGGCCGACGCCGGGACGCTCGATAAGGCCGAGGTGTACGGCAGGCTTGGCCTGACCATCACGTACAACGGACAAACGTCGCGTCGTCGCGGAGTCCAGACCGGGTGGGCTCTTG
>CAVQAI010000014.1:0-5989 GCA_963710495.1 uncultured Acidimicrobiales bacterium | reverse complement strand
GCCAATCCCTACTCGGAACTGGATATCTCACTGGCGGTTGCGGGACAGTCGGGGCACCACCCGGTGATCCGACTCGGAACCCCGCCGCTCGCCGAGCAGCTCGGGTACCTGTCCGGACCCCATCCCAAGCCCGTGTTCTACGGCCTACCGGTGGCGTCACCTCAGACCGTGGCCGATCAGGCGGTAGCCCTTGCCCAGCACGGCACCATTTTCCTGGTCTCATCCATCGGGCCGACTCCCGCCGTCTTGCGCTTCTACCCAAACAGCGAGGTGAGTCTTTTCTACAAGGCTCTTCCCGCTCGCTTCCGCTTCGTCGGGTACATGACGTTCCCCGGTGCGCTTCACACCTTTCCGGTTTCGGTATCCATCTTCAGGGAGGGCCGAGCTGCGGCTCAGTCGTGAGCTTCACCGCACCGTGGACATCGGAGACGATGTGACTGCAGGGTAACTTGTCCTGGTCGGGCCCCGCCGTGCCACACTTGACCAGCCATCGCCGTCGCATCCATCTGACGGCGTCGAGAGGAGTCGGTAGGTGCTGGCCTTTACCTTCCCGGGACAGGGATCACAGCGGTCCGGGATGGGTCATGCCTGGACCGACCACCCTTCCTGGGAAGTGGCGTCCGAAGCCTCCGAAATCGCCGGACGCGATCTGACCTCCCTGCTGCTCGAGGCGCCGATGGAGGAGTTGACCCGCACCGCCAACGCCCAGCTGGCCACGTTCGTCATGAGTCTGGTGGTGCTGGACGCAGTCGAACGGCTCGGTCTGTTTCCGGCTGCATGCGCCGGTCACAGCCTGGGCGAGTACACCGCACTGGTGGCATCGGGAGCCCTCTCGCTGTCCGATGGGACCAGCCTGGTCATCGACCGCGGCGAGGCCATGCAGGCGGCGGCCGACGAGCGGCCCGGGACCATGGCGGCTTTGATCGGTATTGCCGACGCCGATGCCGAAGCTGCCTGCCAGAGAGCAGAGGACGAGGTGTGGGTGGCCAATTACAACGCGCCGGGGCAAGTGGTCGTCGCCGGCACGGCCCAGGGTGTCGCCTCGGTCACCGATCGGGCCAAGGAGCTCGGCGCCCGCAAGGTGCTTCCCATCCCCGTATCCGGCGCTTTCCATACCCAGCTGATGCTTCCGGCGCGTGCCCGCCTCCGCCAGACCCTCGAAGCGGTGGATTTCCACTCCCCGGAAGTCCCGGTGGTCGCCAATGTCGACGCCGCGAGTGCATACCGACCCGGGTGAGTGGCCGGGTCTGCTCTCGGCCCAGTTGTGCAGCCCTGTCCGTTGGCGGCAATCGCAGGAGGCTCTGAGTGGGCGGGGTGCCACGGTGGTTGCCGAGTTGGGCCCGGGTGGCGTCCTTACCGGCATGGTACGGCGGACCATCCCCGACGTGCGCGGCGTCGCGGTCGCTGTGCCCGCCGATCTTGACAAACTGATGGACACGGTGGCCGGAACCGACGAGTGGACGGCATCGGGGCCCGACCAACAAGGCGAGCATCTGTTTACGTCCGAACGTGTCATCGTGAGCCCCGCCCCGGGTGTGTTCGAGCCCGACGTGGCCTTGGCCGCCCTGGAGAGCACGGCGTTGGCCGAAGCCACCGCGGCGCCGGGAAGTGGGCAGGGAGTCGAGCCCGGCTCCCTGCTGGCGGTGGGTGACCGGGTGGGAACGGTCGGGCTCACCGATGTTCGTACCCCGTTTGCCGGCATCTTGGTGCGCTGGTTGGCCGTGCGCGGCGAACGGGTGGCCGAAGGACAGCCGGTGGCCTGGATACGGACGGCGGGGACCACCTCGTGAGCGACACGGGCGGGGACGATCAGGAGGGCCGGGTCGTGCTGGTTACCGGGGGATCCCGGGGCATCGGACGGGCATGTGCGCAGTGGTTCCTGACCCACGGCGATCGGGTGGCGGTGACCTCGAGGTCGGGCGACGGAGGGCAGATCGGGCCGAACTACGGCCGACTGTTGGCGCTGGCCTGCGACGTGACCGATCCCGGCCAGGTGGACGCAGCGTTCGCCACCGTGGAGGAGACCTGGGGGCCGGTGGAGATCCTGGTGGCCAACGCCGGCGTCACCCGTGACACCCTGGTGCTGCGGATGAGCGAGGAAGCCTGGGCCGAAGTGATCGACACCAACCTCTCCGGTGTGTTCCGAGTGGCCAAGAGAGCCCTGACCAAAATGGTACGGCTCCACCGGGGACGGGTGATCATGGTCTCGTCGGTGGGGGCGTTCATCGGATCCCCCGGTCAGGCCAACTACGCCGCCTCCAAGGCCGGATTGGTCGGAATGGCCCGCTCGATGGCCAGGGAAGTGGCCAGCAGGTCGATTACGATCAATGTGGTCGCCCCAGGCCTGGTCGAAACGAATATGCTCGCAGCTCTCGGGGAGGAACGAATAAGCATGATGGAGGCCCAGGTGCCTCTGGGCCGGTCGGCCCAGCCGCAGGAGATCGCCGAGGCGGTCGGGTTCCTGGCCTCACCCGAGGCGAGTTATATCACCGGCGCCGTTCTGCCGGTCGACGGTGGCCTGGGCATGGGCCTGTGAGTGCACCCGCACCTCGAGAACAGTGCTAGAGAGAACAGACCCGATAAAGGAGTGAATGCGTGAGTGACGACGAGGCCTTCGAGAAGTTCAAGGAGTGCGCGGTCGAGGTTCTCCAGGTGCCGGCGGACAAGGTGACCCGAGACGCCCGGTTCGTAGAGGATCTCGAGGCCGACAGCCTCGACCTGGTCGAACTGGTGATGGCCCTCGAGGAGAGCTTCGACGTCTCGGTCGAGGAGACCGAGCTCGAGGGCATCGAGACCATCGGGCAGGCGTTCGACCTGATCAACGCCAAGCTCTGATGCTGCTGGGAATCGGCCCCGACGGTCCGATTGCCGGACGCCGAGTGGCCATCACCGGCCTCGGAGTCGTCTCGTGCTGCGGCGTGGGCACCGAGGCGCTGTGGTCGGGGCTCAACGGTCCGCCACCGGTCGGTGAGCGGCGGGTCCCCGACTTCGATCCCGAGCGTTGGTTCACCGCCAAAGCGGCCCGCCAGTTGGACAGGTTCGCCCAGTTCAGTGTGGCCGTGGCCGCCATGGCCCTCGAGGACGCCGGAGAGATCGACGCCGATCCGGGGCGATCGGGCGTGGTCATGGGAACCGGGGTGGGCGGGTTGGAGACCCTCGAGAACCAGATCCTCGTATTCGGCCGGCAGGGCCCCCGGCGGGTCTCGCCTCGGCTGGTCCCGATGATGATGTCCAATGCGGGCGCCGCCGCCGTCTCCATCCGCATCGGATGGCACGGGCCCTCCGAGACGATCACCACCGCCTGTGCCGCCGGTGCCCACAGCATCGGGCACGCGGCCTGGTTGGTGGCGTCGGGCAGATGCGACGTCGCCATCGGCGGGGCTGCGGAGGCCGGTATGACCGGGGTCGGCATGGCTGCCTTCGCCAATATGACCGCACTTTCGACATCGGGGCACTCGCGCCCGTTCGACGTCCGGCGCGACGGCTTCGTCATCACCGAAGGCGCCGGCGCCCTGATCCTGGAGGACTGGGACCACGCCCGATCGCGGAACGCGCACATCTACGGCGAACTGGCCGGCTCGGCCAGCACTGCGGACGCCCACCACATCACCGCGCCCATCCCCGGCGGGGCGGGTGCGGCGGCGTGCATGACCTTGGCCATGGAGGACGCCCAGGTCACCCCCGAACAGATCGGCCACATCAACGCCCACGGTACGTCGACCCCGCTCAACGACCGCACCGAGTCCGACGCGGTGGCCAAGGTGTTCGGCGCCAACGCTCCCCCGGTGACCTCGACCAAGGGCATCACCGGACACGGCCTGGGTGCCGGCGGGGCCATCGAAGCGGTGGCCGTGGTCCTCAGCATCCAACATCGGCTCATTCCTCCCACCGCCGGCTACGAGCAGCCCGATCCCGACATCAACCTCGACATCGTGGCCGGCACCGCTCGGCCATGGGAGCCCGGGCCGGTCCTTTCCAACTCCTTCGGGTTCGGTGGTCACAACGGTTGTCTGGTCATCGGGCCGGCCTAGCGATTGATCGCCGGGGGGCAACCCCGTCCCGACCGGGACGACCGGATCTGGTCATCGGGGCGTTCACCCCTGACGGACCCTGGACGGTCGACCCGGACGCCATGCCGTGGCGGTTCCCCTCCGACGCCTCCGACGACATCGAGTCCCTCCGCAACGCAGCGGCGGCACAGGCGCGTCAATTGGTCACCCCGCCTCGACGCCCGCCCTGGATGCGAGTGGCCGCAGTGGTGTTGCGAATCGGCTCGGCAGTAATCGGATGGGCGGTACGTGATCGGGGCACGCCCCGATCACGAGCGGGATTGTCACGGCGCCTGCGACCCGCCTTCGAACGGCTGGGGCCCACCTATATCAAGCTGGGACAGATCATCTCGTCCGGTGAGGGGATCTTTCCCGAGGAGCTGGTCGAGGAATTCCGTCTGCTCCGCGACCAGGTCCCACCGGAGCCCTTCGCCGCGGTTCGCCGCACCCTGGAGGAAGACCTCGGAAGGAGCCTGGCCGATGTGTTCGCCTCCTTCGACCGGACGCCCATCGCATCGGCGTCCATCGCCCAGGTCCACGCGGCGACGTTGCGCACCGGCGAAAGGGTGGTGGTCAAGGTACAGAGACGCAACGTGGCCTCGATGGTCCGCCTGGACATCGCCGCCATGTCGTGGATCGCCCCGATGCTGGTGGGACGCATCCCGGTCACCGCGCTGACCAATCCGCCCGCTCTGGTCGAGCTGTTCGCCGAGACCATCGTCGAGGAGCTCGACTTCCGGCTCGAGGCCCAGAACATGCTGGACATCGCCGAGGTGTTCGCCGAAACCGGTGACCGCCTGATCGTGGTGCCCCGACCCCATCCCGAGCTGGTCACCAGACGGGTTCTGGTCATGGAGCACCTCCGCGGGTTCACCTGGGGGAACGCCGCCGGCATGCGGGCAGCGGGCATCGACACCGCCGCCGTGCTCCGTTCCAGCCTGATCGCCTTCCTCGAAGGCGCCCTGCTCCACGGGGTGTTCCACGGCGACCTCCATGGCGGCAACCTGCTGGTCCAGGCGGACGGCACCGTGGCCCTGCTCGACTTCGGGATCACCGGCCGGCTCGACGAGCGCAAGCGCCTGGCCTTCCTCCGTCTGCAGATGGGGGCCACCTCCAACAATCTGGTCGTGCAGGTGGAGGCGCTCCGCGACCTGGGGGCGCTGCCGGCCGATGCCGACGTGGAGGCGGTGATCACCGACCTGGGTCTGGACCGCCCGGCCGTCGACCCCACCACCCTGACCGCCGACGAGATGGTGGCCGAGCTACGCGAGGTGACCAAGGCCCTGCTCGGTTACGGTGCCCGATTGCCGAAGGAGCTGATGCTCTTCGTCAAGGACATCCTCTTCCTCAACGGGTCGATGGCCACCTTGGCCCCCGATGTCGACATCCTGGGCGAGATACTGGCGGTGATCACCTACTTCACCGAACGGCACGGCGAGCGGATCGCCCGTGACATCGGGGCGGAGCTGGCGGAGAGCCCGATCGACCTGGACGGTTACCGGGCCGCCATGGGATTCTCCGTCGATACCGACGCCATCACCTTCCGGGACCTGCAGGACCGGAGGGAGCTCATCCGGCGGCGGCTGGAGCAGCGGGCCGAAGGCCGGGGTCGACCCCGCTGATCAAGGCCGTCGTCCGCCTCATCCGGCCGAGTCCGCCCTGACCGGAGTGCAGGCCGCCGATGGCGACCACCGGGTCAGTCGGCGTCGAGGGCCTGACGGATGGCGACCACGAATCGGGCGGCGCCCTCGGGGCCCGACCCCTCCAACAGGCGGCGCACCAGCGCCGAGCCGACCACCACCCCGTCTGCCACCTGGCAGACCTCCGCCGCCTGTTCGGGCGTCGACACCCCGATCCCCACGCACACCGGCAACTCGGTGAGCGGAACGACCCGGCCGGCCACCTGGCGGGCCGAGTCGGCCAGGTGTTGCTGCTCGCCG
>CAVQAI010000013.1:0-109329 GCA_963710495.1 uncultured Acidimicrobiales bacterium | reverse complement strand
CTAGCCTCCTCGGTCCAGCTCCTCGGCATGCTCGCCGCCGGCGTCCATCTGCCAGCGCTCTGCTCCGAGCCGACGTGGGAAGAACTCATTGCGAACTCTCACGTGCCAGATACTGCTCGACAAATGGAATCGCTTCTCGTGAGCTGCCCTACATCACACCTTGAACACGCTGCCCTTAACCAATGTGAGGTGGCCAGTCTTAGTGACACAGAACTTCCCTGAGCCACCGTCCCCCACCTTGATCACCGATGCTGCACTTCCAGTGACAGCGGTTACCACCTCTGATGCGTCGTACTCCTTCGAGCCAGTCGCGCAGATCCCTTGGCCAGGACTAGTGACGGAACCCGAAAGCGAGACCGAGCCCGGATGCTTGCCTGCCCAGCTGATCGTCCCACCGGTGGCAAGCGAGGTACCCACCGCATTCCCTTTTGCAAACGGGGTGCTGCACCCCTTGAAGTGAACGGTTCCCGTGAGTGACCCGGAGACTTTGGCGCATGTCACCGGAGACGCGGCTCCGGCTGTGCCAGACGCTCCGACGACCCCCACCGTTGCCGCCGACATCGGAATCGCGAGTGCTGCCGCTGCCACCATGATCTTTCGCATTGTTCCCCCTTGATTGGAATGCACGATCTGCAGAGTCGAGCCGATCCTGACTGTACCGAGAGGGTGTTAGGGAACTGTTAGGGGGTCTCCTTGGTGTGGAAAGAATCGGAAACCTAAGTCATGCGGCAGAGTTCTTCCTTCTGGTATCCACACGCTCCGAAGTGCCGGAGCGGGACACCCTCGCGGCGGTAGGGGGCAGTCAACGCCTCTTTGCCGCGGATTCTTCGGGGACTCTTGCTTCCTTATTGTGGTCCCGATTGTGGTCCCGGCGAGTTCCGCCGAGGGAATCACTAGCTCGCTTACGGTCAGAAGGACGGGGCCGAAGCCCCGTCCTTCTGGGCCGCAGATGGTTCTGGTGTGATCAGGGATCGGTCAACTTCAAGGTGGACCCGGCGACGATCCCAACCTTCTTCAGGCCCTTGGGGGCCTTGGGGGTGGCCGTCTCGGGCTTCTTGGCGCTGGCGGGCTTGATCTTGATCGACGGCTGGCACTGCGGATAGGCGGGGACGGGATGGGTCGAGGTCGCCGGTGCCTGAGTGACAGCAAGGACCGTGGTGGTGTCCGGAACCCCGGTCGCTGAGGATGTCCCGCCAGCGAATGATCCGGAGACTGTCCCACCTGTGATATTGAACGTTGCCGGTGGGATCACCTGGTCAGTGACGGTCGTCGGTGTGACTTTGGCTCCAGTCGCTGTGTAGTCGATCGTGGAGTCGTACTCCGCCGTGCTGGGCGGAATGCCGGTCACCAGGGAGCTGCAGGTTGCCTCCGCCGTGTTCCCGAGGTGGGCGGGATCGTTGGTCACGGAGAACTTGATGGCGGTGACGGCCGCAGTATTGACGCCGTCGGTCACATTCCCCGTGCACGTGCCCGTGCCTTTGACCTTGATGATCACCGGTCCGTTCGCGGCGAAGGTCGTATTAACGATGGCTCTCACCGCTGCATCTGGGTCGGTTGTGTGCTGGCTCTGCACCCAATCGTCCTTGAGGCTCGGAGCGAGCTTGACCGAGGCAGTAATGTTGCAACTGATGCTGCTCCCGGCTCCGGCGGTGATCGTGGGTTTGCCTGCTCCGGCCACCCCGGCGGTCGCGGCGACAAGTCCTCCTGTCGCCACCGCCAATCCGGCTACTACAACTGCGATCTTCCTGATCATGGCGTAGTCCTCCTGTCGTCGTTGTCACCCACCAGCGATGGGCGGCGGCAGTCCTCTGCTCACCGCCGCTGACAGAATGAACTTTGGCCCCCACGACTGGCACAAACTGGCCTAATCCCGATTCGGGTACGAGTCAAGCGAAAGGCCCAGAAACCCAGCAGGCCGCGACCGAGAGAGTCGATGGAGCCGAGTGACCGTGAGACAGCCATCAACCGATCCCTGTGGCCAGTACCTGGGCCGCCTGTCCCCAACGTGCCGTTTACCACGATCGATAAGCGTCCCGCTCCCAGCGATCGGGGATACTAAGAGGATTCGGTAGGGGACGGGGCATCCTCGGAGCCATTCCCGGACAGGCCGTTGGCCGGCTCGGCCGTGAGTAGCATCATGTGCGACCCGCGAAAGGGGAAGGCGTGCGGGAGATCGAGACGGACTATCTGGTCGTTGGCGCCGGGGTATCCGGGATGGCCTTCGTCGACTCCCTTATCGCTGAGTCCGACGCAGAGGTGGTCGCCATGACCGCCCGCGACGATGATCTCGGATACTGGCTGGTCGCCTCTGACGGCGGCGTGTTCTCTTATGGAACGGCGCCGTTCCTTGGCTCGATGGGAGGCTCCCACCTGAACAAACCGGTTGTCGCCGCGGCCTCTTTCGGGTGAGCGCCGGGAACTTGGTCCGTATCCCTCGCTCATAAGTGTCGTTCATGGGCAGTTAGCGGGCCGCGTGCATCGATCGCGTCTGACAGCCGATAAGCGCCGCCGACCGGCGATCTGGGGCAGGGTGGGCCTCAATCCAAGTAGAGCGTTAGGGGATATGGGTCACAGCGTCGAATCCTTGTTTGGAGCAAGCCGTGGAAATAGGTGCCAGCAGACTTGCCTCAGGAACCGGATGAGGAGTTCGGGGGTGAACTCTGCGTCAGGACCATCGAGTTCGGACGGCAACGGCACTCCCATCTTCTTCGCAGCTTCGATCACACCGGGGCCGATGGCCTTGCCCAATGTGCTGAGCGCTCCACCGGCAGCGACGATGTCCAGCGTCCACTCTGGTACCGATAGAGACTCGACGGTGACCCACTTCTCGGGACCACGAGGCGTATCAAGGGTGAACACCTGATCGAAGGTCCGTGCCGAGGCATCTCGTTGGGTAAGCGCATCGCCGAGTCCCCATACCTTGCGCAAGGTGGCGATCAGGGATGTGTGGCGGTACTCGTCGTTGTACACCGAACCAGGTCCGACCCATGGGGACACCATGATGGCCGGGACCCGGTAGCCGGATCGGTCGAACTTGAAGCCCAGCTCCCCTGGCGGAGTCCCCTCCTCCGGGCTCGGCACGGGGCCAGGAGGGACGTGGTCATAGGTGCCGCCCGGCTCGTCCCAGCCAACTAGAAGGGCGGTATTCCAGACATTGGTGCCCGAAGGTCCCGTCATCGACCGGTAGGCGTCGTAGATGCGCTCTAGAAGGGCCTCGCCACCGAGCATCGAGGACGGCGGGTCGAAGCCGATGTCCATGTCCGCACCGATGAAGGATCGACCATAGGCAGGGTGGTAGTCATTGTGGCCCGATGTCATATCCGGTTCGATCCATGAGATGTCCGGCAGGGTCCCCGCAGCCGCATCTCTCTCGAACTCGGCGAAGGGCACGAAGTGGGTGGCCAAGCGTTGCTGGAGGCGGGGGAAGTGGATGAGACCAGTGACCGATAGAGGCATGGATTCTGCGACGTAGACCTTCCAGGTTTTACCGTGGGCTTCGAGCCGCTCGAAGAGCGTCTCGGCGGTGTTCTTGGTCATCCACTTCGACGACGGGCCGTTCACCACCAGTCCTGAGGACGTGGCCGCCGTCCAGAACGAACGGTTCATAAAGGTCTGAGATGGGACCTCGGAGAACCAGTGATCGAACACCCCGAAGTCCCGGGCCAGACCACTCAGCACCGGTAGTTGCTCCGGGGTGTACCCGGTCATGATCTGGCTGTACTCGTCGTAGGTGGGCTGCCAGCCGACCTCCCCAGTGAAGGTGCTGATGTAATCGGTGACGAAGCCGTCCATTGTCGGCGTCGACCCCTCCGGTGGTGCGTTCCACGGCTCGGTGACCCCTTCGCCGATCTTGAACCGGTTGTGCTCGTCGAGCGAGTTGTAGAGCTGGGTATTGGTGTGGAAGTACTCCTCCCCTGAGTCCAGGTTGGGTGTGTCCAAAGTGCCGGTGATCCCGTACGGCACTACCTTGCGATCTGCCCCGTGTTCGGCCCACTCAGGGATCGGATTCGAGAGGTCCTTGCCGATCACACCCTCGAAGGTCTTGTCGTCATCAGGCCCGTAGAGATGGCCCAACACGTTGTCGAACGAGCGGTTCTCGAACAGGACCACGATGATGTGGTCCGTGGCGTGAGGCCATCTCGACACGTATCCGTCCGAGGATTGGCTCTTCACAGATGGGTCAGGCCAACCCATTACCTACCAGGCCTGGCAGAGAGTTTGGCGACCCGCCCGAAACGAGAGCTAAATGCCCTGACATGAATACCCATGATTTGAGGCACTTCTTTGCTTCTGCGCTCATCGCCGGGGGAGCGTCCGTGAAGATGGTTCAGGCGGCGCTGGGTCACTCCAGCCCGATGATCACTCTCCGGGTCTACTCCCACTTGTTTGAGGGGGAAGAGGATCGCACTCGTGCCGTGATGGACACCACGTTGAGAGTTCTGGGGACTGGTGGGGGACCCCGCCAAGCGTCATTCAGCACCGCCGCAGGTCAGACCCTATAAACGCCTCGACCTACTTTTTGGTCTCCCAGAAGATCCTGTCGATCTCGGCGATCTGGGCCAGGAGGTCGTTGGCCACGGCCACGTCGGTGCTCTTCTTGGCGTCGCCCGCCTTCTTCGTCGCCTTCCAGAACAGATCGTGGAGCTGGGGGTACTTCTCCAGATGCTCGGGCTTGAAGTAGTCGGTCCACAGCACCCACAAGTGGTGCTTGACCAGCTCGGCCCGTTCCTCCTTGATGAGGATGGCCCGGGTCTTGAAGGCCGGGTCGTCGGAGCCGTTGTACTTCTCGACGACGCCCTTGATGGACTCGGCTTCGATCCGGGCCTGGGCGGGGTCGTACACGCCACAGGGCAGATCGCAGTGGGCGTGCACCGGCCGGGGCGGGGCCACGCGGTCGAGAGTGGCGATCAGATGGTCTGCAATACGCATGGGGGCTGTCCTTTTGCTCGGTTGATTCCTTGCTTGGTTCGGCCGTCTTCGCTGGTCCGGCTCGCTTCGCCGTCCGGCTCTCTGGTGCAGACTGGGCTTGGTTCCAGTGCCGCCTGTCCTCACCTTACCCATCTCCTTGTGCGCAATACCCATCCGCGGGCCGGGCCCCACCGCGGGCCGGCGCCACCGGGCCCGTCGACCGCCGGCCGGCATGTCCGCCGCCTCGCCGGCTGAGCGATGCGGGGAAGGGCGATGAGCCGGCAGTGCGCCGGTCGGCTGACGGCGGTGGCGGGCATCACCCTCGTCGTGGTGACCCTGTGGCGTTCGTTCCGGAGGGTGGAGGTGAGCGGCTCCTCGATGAGCCCCGCCTTGTTGCCAGGCGACCGTCTGGTGGTCATGGCTCCTCCCTACGGGACGCCATCCTGGCCCGAACCGGGGGACGTCGTGGCCGTGCGCGATCCCCGGCAGGCCGACCGCATCCTCGTCAAGAGGGTGGTGGCCGTCCACCACCGGGCCGGGACCCTCGAGGTGGTGGGTGACGATCGCCAGGCCAGCACGGACAGCCGGGTCTTCGGGCCCGTTCCCCGCACAGCCATCGTCGGCCGGGCTGTCTACCGGTACGCCCCACGCGGCCGCAAGGGCCCTCTCCCGGCGCCCGGGGAGTACCATCCATCGTGATGACCAGCCACAAGGACGAGCTCCAGCGCATCCTGGCCTCCGACTACCTCGACGGGATCGAGAGCCGGTCGCTCGGAGATATCAGGTCCATGCGTACCGAATGCCAGGAGGCCGAGGTGGCCCTGTCCTACCTCCGGCGCCTGGTCCAGGGTCGGCTGGACATCGTGCACGCCTACATCGAGCACCTGGGCTCGAACCAGCCGCCCGACCTGTCGGCCCTGGTCGACTCGCTCCCCGACATCCTCTCTTCGGGACCGGGCCGGCCACCGGGCCCCGAGCACCTGCCACAGCTGTTCACGCCCGACACCGAGGAGTCCGGCCTCACCACCGAGCTCGACGCCGTGCTCGGGGTCGATGACATCGCGTCGCTGTCCGGGCTCGGCATGGACGGGCTCCGGGACGTCGCCGAACGGCTCGAAGCCCTCGAGAGCCGGGTGTCGGCGGACCGCCGGGCGCTCCACGAGCGCATCGACGCCCTCCAAGCCGAGCTGGTGGAGCGGCACAAGAGCGGGCGCGCCACCGTCGACGGGCTCCTTTCATGAGGGACCCGGGGTGAAGGAGCTCCCCGAGCCGTTCAACGAGCTCGGATCGTTCATCCGCGAGCAGCGGAACTCGGCCCGCCTGTCGCTGCGACGGCTGTCGGAGCTGGCGGGGATCTCGAATCCCTACCTCAGCCAGATCGAGCGCGGCCTCCGCCGCCCGTCCGCCGAGATCCTCCAGCAGATCGCCAAGGCCCTCCGCATCTCGGCCGAGACCCTCTACGTGCAGGCCGGAATCCTGGAGAAGCCGGACGGCGACACCGACCTGTCCCGGCACATCTTCGCCGATCGCCACCTCACCGAGGAGCAGCGCCAAGCACTGATGCGCATCTATCTCTCCTTCCGCCACGAGAACGATGATGTGGCCAACGGGAGCCGGGTCATCGTCTCCGAGGAAGGCACGAATGGCCCGGGCGACGCTGACGCACACGGCCCAAGGGGCGGCGTTTCCCCTGATAGGGGTAGCGCGGCCTCCGCAGTCGGCTGAACGGAGCCGCCCATTAGGATCGGCGGCGCATGAGGCGTCTGGCCGTCCTTTCCCTGCACACCTCGCCCCTGGCCCAACCCGGCACCGGGGACGGCGGCGGCATGAACGTCTACGTGCGGGAGCTCTCCTCCGCCCTCGCCCGGGCCGGTGTGGTCTGCGACGTGTTCACCCGCGCCTGGGACGACGACCTACCCGCGACGATGGACATCGAACCGGGACTGCGGGTGCACCACGTCTCGGCCGGCCCGCCGCGCCCGATGGCCAAGGAGGCGTTGCCCGGGGTCATCGAGGAGTTCGCCGACGGTGTGCTCAAGCGGATGCAGACATCGGAGGTGTTCGGGACCGACGAGGACCTCCCCTTCGACGCCGTGCACGCCAACTACTGGTTGAGCGGGGTGGCCGGTCACACCATCAAGCACCGGCTCAACCTCCCGCTCGTCTCCACCTTCCACACGCTCGACCGGGTGAAGGCCGAGGCCAGCCCCGAGGAGGTCGAGGCCGACGCCCCGCACCAGCGGGCCGAGGCCGAGGCCACCACCATTCGCTGCTCGGACACCATCCTCGCCTCGTGCTCGGTCGAGGCGGCACAGCTGGCCGAGCTCTACGGCGCCGACCCGTCGCGCATCCGCATCGTGGCGCCCGGCGTCGACCACGCTTTCTTCGGTCCCGGCGACCGGCCGCAAGCGAGGCGGGCGATGGGCCTGCCCCAGACCGGCCCGTTGCTGCTCTTCGTCGGGCGCATCCAACCCCTCAAGGGCGCGTCCGTGGCCGTGCGCACGCTGGCCGCCCTCGGACCTGACCACGCCGACGCCCGGCTGGTCGTCGTCGGGGGTCCGAGCGGTCCCCACGGTCAGGCCGAAGTCGAGGGCCTGGTGACGCTGGCCCGGGAGCTGGGCGTCGGGGCGCGGGTGGACTTCGTGGCCCCCCGGCCCCACGAGCTTCTCTCCACCTACTACCGGGCCGCCGACGTCTGTCTCGTCCCGAGCCGGTCCGAGTCCTTCGGCTTGGTGGCGCTGGAAGCGGCGGCCTGCGGAACCCCAGTGGTGGCCTCGGACGTAGGCGGGCTGAGCAGCCTGATCGATCACGGGCGCACCGGTTATCTGGTGGACGATCCGACGGCCGAAACCTTCGCCGCCTGGGTCCGCCAGATCCTGGCCGAGCCCGTGCTCGGCGAGCGGCTGGGGACGGGAGCGGTCCTGCGAGCCCGCCGCTACACCTGGGCCCGGGCCGCCCACCTGCTCCGCGAGATCTACGCCGAGCTGACCGTCGGCCGCCTCGTCGAGTGTCCGTGACCGATCGATGGAGCGGCGTCCTGGGTGCCGTCGAACGGGATGAGATCTGCGAGGCCATCGACACCTGGGCGGCCCGGGAGCTGGCCGCCGACGGCGCCTTGGTGGCGGTGGACCGGCAACCGGGGGGCGACCCGGTGACCGGCGCCCCCCGCTGGTACCTGCGCCTGAGGGGGGACGAGAAGGAATTCGTGACGGTGTGGCTGACCCTGCGGCAGCGGACCCTGCACCACGAGACCCAGTTCATGCCCGCTCCCGAGACGAACATCGAGGCCACCTGGGAGTACCTGCTCAAACGCAACGCCGACCTGCTCGGCATGAGCTTCGCGCTCGGGCCCGAGGAGGCGGTCTACCTCGTCGGCCGGGTGCCGGTGGAGCGCGTCGATGACGAAGAGCTCGACCGGGTCATGGGGGCGTCGCTGGCCTACACCGACGAATGTTTCCCGACGGCCATGAGCCTCGGCTACGAGGGTCGCTACCGTCGCCGGCGGCCGGCCGGCTGAGCGGTCGTCGTCTACCGAGCGGTGGCCACCCGGCCGACCGAGCAGGCTCGCTGGTAGCGTGCCCCGGGCTGTGGGTTCCCCGTAGTCGCACGGCATCGGCCGGATGGCAGAGGAGATCCAGATGACGCCGAAGCTGCTCATCATCGGGGGCGGGAAGATGGGGTCGGCCCTGCTCGGTGGGCTGATCGCCGGCGGGTGGGCGACCGAGGGGGAGCTGGCGGTGAGCGAGCCCGACAGCCGGCGCCGGAAAGCACTGACCACCACCCACCCCGGGGTGGCCATCGGGGACCGGCCCGTGGCGGCCGACGGTGCCGTGCTGGCGGTCAAACCCGATGTGGCCGAAGCCGTCCTGGGGACGCTCGATCAGGTCGGGATCACCCGGGTGCTCTCCATCGTGGCCGGGCTTTCGTCGGCCCGCCTCGAGGCGGCGCTGTCCCCGGGTGACGTGGTGGTCCGGGCGATGCCCAACACCCCGGCACTGGTCGGTGCGGGCGTGGCGGCCATGTCCGGGGGCAGCGCGGCGACCTCTGCCGACCTCGACTGGGCCGAGGGCATCCTCGGGGCGGTCGGATCGGTCGTCCGCTTGCCCGAGCGCCACCTCGACGCGGTGACCGCCATTTCGGGGTCGGGCCCGGCTTATGTCTTCCTGGTGGCCGAGGCATTGATCGAGGCCGGGGTGACGGCCGGGCTCACCCGGGCGGTGAGCCGGGAGCTGGTCGTGGGCACATTCCTCGGCTCGGCCCGCATGATGGCCGAGACCGATGAGGACCCCGCCGAGTTGCGATCCGCCGTCACCTCCCCGGGGGGGACGACGGCGGCCGCCGTCCGCACCCTCGAGTTCAAGGCGGTCCGCTCCGCGTTCATCGAGGCGGTGGCGGCGGCTGCGGAGCGTTCGAGGCAGCTGGGCCGCTAGATGAGGGGCCGGCGGGGCTCGACGGAGACCGTTGACGCGGGTCCGGCCGTCTACTTCCTTTCCGACTACGGCACCACCGACGAATTCGTGGGCGTCGTCCACGCCGTCCTGCAGGCCCAGGCTCCGGCTGTCCCGGTCATCGACCTCGGACACCAGGTCCCGCCCTTCGATGTGGCGGCGGGGGCCGCCATGCTCGTGCGCTGTGCCCCGTACCTGGGAAGCGGGGTGGTGCTGGCGGTGGTCGACCCCGGCGTGGGCACCGATCGCCGGGGGGTCGCGGTGGAGACCGGCGGGGGCGGCCCGACGTGGCTGGTGGGTCCCGACAACGGATTGCTCCTTCCGCTGGCCGGAGCCCGTGGCGGGGTGAGCCGGGCGATCGCCCTTCGGCCGCCGACCGCCGACGCCGGAGGGCCCACCCCGACGGTGGCACGGACCTTTGACGGGCGGGACCTCTTTGCTCCGGCCGCCGCCCATCTGGTCACCGGAGAGCCGCCTATGGAGCTCGGGAACGAGGTCGACCCGGCGTCGTTGGCGCCCGGGGTGGCGGAGCGGCGGCCCGATGAGCACCCGGGCGGATCCCCGAAGGAGGGGCAAGCGGCGACGGCGGTGACCTGGATCGACCGGTTCGGCAACGTCCAGCTCGGCATCGGCCCGGACGCCATCGAGGCACTCGGGGTCCGTCGCGGCGGCAGGGTTCGAATCACCGTTCCCGGACCCTCGGAGATCGCCGGCGCGGGCCAAGTCGGCCGTCCCGCCCGCTCGGAGCCGGCCCGGTGGGTGGACGCGTTCGGTGATCTGGAAGCGGGCGAGCTCGGACTGCTGGTCGACAGCAACGGCCGGATGGCCATCGTGTTGTGCCGGGCTTCCGTCGCCGATCATCTGGCGCCGCTCACGGTGGGGGACACCGTTTGGATCTCGGCCGACCGGTCCTCGGCCGGCGCGGTCTGAAGCGCGCCGGCGATAGGCGTCCGTCAGATCCGGCGTCCTTGCCCCGCACCGCGTCCGGCGGGCCACTCGGCGTAGCTTCCGCAGCCCGCTCCCCTCCACGGCGTGCGACATCCCGCTCTCCACGAGGACCCTCCGCTTTTCGCCCGGGGCGGGGTCGTCCTACGATCCGGGCAGTGTCGAACGACCCGAGCCCGCCCTCCAAGCGAGACAAGCCCACCGCGCCGGGGGTGAACGACCGCCGCATCCCCGAGGCCACCGTCGCCCGTCTTCCCGTCTATCAGCGGATCCTCGAGGAGCTGCTGCGGTCGGGCACGACCACGGTCTCCTCCGAGCTGCTGGCCTCGGCCGCCCGGGTCAACGCGGCCAAGGTCCGCAAGGACCTCTCCCTGCTGGGGTCGTTCGGGACCCGGGGCGCAGGGTACGACACGGCCTTCCTCATCGAGCAGATCGACCGTCAGCTCGGGCTGGACCGGGTCTGGCCGGTCGTCATCGCCGGCGTCGGGAACCTGGGGCGGGCCCTGGCCCGCTCGCAGGGCTTCGCGGCGCGCAACTTCGACGTGACCGCACTACTCGACACCGACCCGGCCATCATCGGCCAGCGCGTCGACAGCGTGGTCGTTCGGCACCCGGACGAGCTCCCGAGCATCGCGGCGGCCGCACCGCTCGCCATCGGCGTGATCACCACCCCGGCGTCGGTGGCGCAGCGTGTGGCCGACTTGATGGTGAGCGCTGGGATGCGCTCCATCCTCAACTTTGCACCCCGTGTCCTCGAAGTTCCCGGTGACGTCCTGTTGCGCTACGTCGACCTGGGCATCGAGCTGCAGGTGATCAGCTTCTACCAGTCGCGGCTCCTCGCCAGCACGGACGGGGAGCGGATGCCGGTGATCCGTTCGATCGGTCTCTCCTCGGGCACCTCGGATTGAGGGCCTCCTCCATCGCCTCGGTCGAGTGCTCCCCCGGGGCGCCTGGGCCGGACGCGACTGGCAACCCAGGCGCCATGGCCGTCATGCTGGGTGGGCATGAGCCGAAGGTGTGGATGCCAGGGGTTCCGCCCTACGCTGGACGGTGTGGTGGCGCCACGCCGAGGTCGGTTTCGAGTCGCGGGCCGAAAAGGGCCTGTTGAGAGCCGGCCGCCACGCGTCGCTCTCCCAGTGGAAGTGAGCCCGGCATGTCGGTGATCGTGGTCGGCCTCGAGCAGCGGAACGCCCCACTCGAGTTGCTCGAACGAGTGTCGGTGACCGAAGACGCGCTGCCCAAGGCGCTCGGGTGCCTCCGGGACCAGTCCAACCTGTCCGAGGCGGTGCTCCTGTCGACCTGTCTCCGTACCGAGGTCTACGCCGTGGTCGAGCGGTTCCACGACGGCGTGGCCGAGGTCGAGGAGTTTTTGGCCACGATCGCCGGCAGCCAGCCCGACACCTTGGCCGAGCACCTGAGCATCCGCTTCGACGACGACGTGGCCCACCATCTCTTCACCGTGGCCGCCGGTCTCGACTCGGCTGTCATCGGGGAGTCCGAGGTGCTCGGGCAGGTCCGGCGGGCATGGGAGCGGGCGCGTGAGGAGCGCGCCTCCGGCCCCGTGCTCGGTGGCCTGTTTCGCCACGCTGTCGAGACCGGTAAGCGGGTCCGCTCCGAGACGGCCATCGCCCGTGGGATCACGTCGCTCTCCCACGGCGCAGTGGACCTGGCCGCCCGGCGCAGGAGCGGAGGACTGGCGGGCGCCCGGGTGCTGGTGGTCGGAGCGGGGGAGATGGGCGAGGGAATCGCCCAAACCCTGCCCGGGCACGACACGGCGAGCGTCGTCATCGCCAACCGCACGGCCGACCGACGTGACGCCTTGCTGGCCCAACTGTCTGACGCGGGGGTCAGGTGGGTCAGCGCCGAGCCGCTCGACGGGTTGGCCGGCCAGCTGGCCGAGTCCGACGTCGTCTTCACCTCGATCGGCTCGACCCACCCCATCATCGACCGGGCCATGGTCGAGGCTGCGGTGGCCGGGCGTGACGGGAGCGAGCCACTGGTGATGGTCGACCTCGGGGTCCCCCGGAATGTCGAGCCCGAGTCCTCCCGGGTGGAAGGGGTGGTCCTCCTCGACATGGAGGACCTGACGGCAGCGGTGGAGGATGCCGTCTCGGGTCGCCGAGAGGAAGTGGTCGGCGCGTCCCGCATCGTCGCCGACGAAGTCGAGCGCTACCGGGCCGTGACGCGGGCCCGTGACGCCGCCCCGATGGTGTCGGCATTGCGGGCCCAGGTCGAGAAAGCCCGCCAGGCCGAGCTGGACCGGCAGCGGGCGAAACGCACGGGGCTCACCGACGAGCAGTGGGAGCAGGTCGATGCCGTGACCCGGTCGATGGCGGCCAAACTGCTCCATCAACCGACGGTGGCCATCAAGGATGCAGCGGGCACACCGAGGGGTGAACGGCTTGTCGAAGCACTCCGAACCCTCTTCGATCTGTAGACGGCGCCGGGTCGGACCCGTCGCACCGCCTCGCCGTGGCTGAGCGCACGCTTCGACTGGCCACGCGAGGTTCGCCGCTGGCCCGGTGGCAGGCCGCCCGGGTGGCCGGGCTGCTGGCGAAGTCCGGTTGTCAAGCGGTGCCGGTGGTGGTGGAGACCGACGGCGACCGCCGGGCGGACGTGCCCATCGACCGCATCGGGGGCCAAGGCGTGTTCGTCAAGGAGGTGCAGGCGGCTGTGATGCGTGGCGATGCCGATGGCGCCGTGCACTCGGCCAAGGACCTGCCGGCGGGGGCCGACGGCTCCGGGGACGCGGGGGACGCGGGGGACGCGGGCCTGGTGCTGGCCGCCCTGCCCGAGCGTGCCGACCAGCGGGATCTGCTGGTTGGGGGATCGGTGGCCTCCCTCCCGATCGGCGCCCTGGTCGCCACCGGCTCGGCTCGCCGGCGGGCGCAACTGGCCAACCTGCGACCGGACCTCACCTTCACCGGCTTGCGCGGCAACCTCGCCACCCGGTTGGCCGCCGTCGGCACCCGGGGAATCGCCGCCGTGGTGGTGGCCAAGGCCGCTGTCGACCGGCTGGAGTGGCGGCCCCCGGAGAGCATGGAGCTCGAGGTGCTCGAACCGGGCGTTCTGCTCCCGCAGGTGGGGCAAGGCGCGTTGGCCGTCGAGTGCCGACGCGACGACGAGACCACCCGGTCGTTGCTGGAGGCCATCGACGACCCTGCCGCCGCACCGCTGGTCGGGGCCGAACGCGCTTATCTGGCGGCCCTGGGCGGAGGCTGCACGCTGCCGGTCGGAGCCCATGCGGTGTGGGTCGACGGACCGGGGGGCCGGAGGGGAGCGAGCGCCTTCCGCCTCACCGGGATGATCGCCTCGGCCGACGGCCGGGTGGTCCTGCGCCACACCGGTTCGGGAACGGATCCCGAGACCGTCGGCCGGGAGGTCGCCCGCTACCTGCTCGACGATGCCGGCGGTAGTGACCTCGGCGAATGGGCGGGGGCGACGGCGGAGGTGGTCCCGTGACCGTCTACCTGGTCGGCGCCGGACCGGGCGATCCCGGACTGCTGACGGTGCGGGGCGCCGAGTTGCTGGCGCAGGCCGACGTCGTCGTCCACGACCGGCTCATCGCCCACGAGCTCCTCGACCGGGTCCCGGCCGGGGCCCTCCTCGTCGACGTGGGGAAGGCCCCGGGGACTCCGTCCCGACAGGCCGAGATCAGCGCCGCGCTCATCGAACACGGACGGGCCGGCCGGCAGGTGGTTCGGCTCAAGGGTGGGGATCCCTTCGTCCTCGGCCGTGGCGGCGAGGAAGCCGAAGCGCTGCGGGAGGCCGGTGTCGACTACGAGATCGTCCCCGGCGTGAGCTCCGCCTTTGCCGCTCCGGCGGCAGCCGGCATCCCGGTGACCCACCGTGGTCTGGCAACATCGGTCACCGTGGTCACCGGCACGGTCGGCGAGCACTCGTCGGCGCGGGCCATCGACTGGGATGCCCTCGGACGGACCAGGGGGACGTTGGTCATCCTCATGGGCATGAGGGAGCGAGCCGAGATCGCCAACCGGCTCATGGCGGCCGGTCGTCCGCCGGACACCCCGGTGGCCGTCGTTCACTGGGGAGCGACCGAGCGCCAGCGTGTGGTGCGCGCCACCCTCGACGGGCTGGCCGCCATCGATCTGCCGCCGCCCGCCGCCATCGTGGTCGGGCCGGTCGCCGCGCTGAGCCTGGGGTCGACGAGCGGCGGTCCGGAACCGGGACGCGGTTCCTCGCAGCCGCAGCCGCAGCCGCAGCCGCAGCCCTCGCCCGAGGCCCGCCCGGTGCCCCGGTGACGGGCCAAACGCTCGCCGGCAGGAGCATCGTGGTCACCCGCGCCCGCGCCCAGTCGACGAGCCTGGCCGATCAGCTCCAGCGCCTCGGCGCCACCGTGATCGAGCTGCCGGTCATCGCCATCGACGACCCAGCGGACGCCGGCGCCGCCCTGGCCGAGGCCGCCCGGCGGTTGGTGTCGGGCGCGTACGAGTGGGTGGCCCTCACCTCGTCCAACGCGGCAGGCCGGCTCATCGCCGTGATCGGAGGGCGGCCGGTCCCCGACCGTGTCCGGTGGGCCGCGGTGGGCAGCGGGACGGCGACCACCCTGGCCGAGGCCGGCGTCACCGCCGACCTGGTTCCGACCGTGTCCCTGGCGGAGTCCCTGGCTGACGCCTTTCCGGCATCGGGGCCGTCCCGTGACGGTGAAGCCGGCCGCCCCCCGGCGGCAATCGGTACGGTGCTGTTCCCGCGGGCCGAGACGGTCCGCGGCGGGCTGGCCGCCGGGCTCCGGGCCAAGGGATGGGAGGTCGACGAGGTCGTCGCCTACCGTACGGTGGCCGGGGACCCCAGCCCCGAGGCGGTGCGCTCGGCCGGCCGGGCCGACGCGGTGGCCTTCACCTCGTCGTCGACGGTGGATCGCACCGTCGAGTTGCTCGGGACGGGAGGCGTTCCGCCGGTGGTGGTGACCATCGGACCGGCGACCTCGTCTGCGGTGCGTGCCGCCGGGTTGTCGGTTTCGGCCGAGGCCGACCCCCACACGTTGGATGGCCTGGTAAGCGCCCTGGTCAGCGTGCTCGGAGCGTTCCAGGGCTCCGACGCTGCCACGGGGCCCGGCGCCGGCCACCGGCCCCGGGCCCCGGGCCCCGGGCCCATTGGGCGGCTGCCCTAGGCTGGCCATCCGTGTCCGGTCATCGCGGTGAAACCGATCACGGGCGGGCATCCGGCCCCGGGTTCCCGACGACCCGCCTCCGGCGCCTGCGGAGGACCCCGGCGTTGCGACGGCTGGTGGCGGAGACACGGCTGTCGGTGGACGATCTGGTGGCCCCGCTGTTCGTGGCCGACGGTCTCGACCAGCCGCGGCCGGTCGTCTCGCTGCCGGGCGTGGTCCAGCACACGGTCGACTCGCTCACGCTCGAGGCCAAACGGCTGGCCGCGATTGGGGTGCCGGGGGTGATCCTCTTCGGCGTCCCCCGCCCCGTGGACAAGGACGCCACCGGCTCGGCCGCCCTCCACCCCGACGGCATCACCCAGCGAGCACTGCGTTCGGTGCGGGACGCCGTCGGCGAGAGTCTGGTGGTGATGGCGGACTGCTGCCTCGACGAGTTCACCGACCACGGCCATTGCGGTGTGGTGGACCGGGCCACCGGCGAGGTCGACAACGACGCCACCCTGGCCCTCTACGCCGAGCTGGCCGTGACCCAAGCGGCCGCCGGAGCCGGCGTGATCGCCCCGAGCGGGATGATGGACGGGCAGGTCGGCGCCATCCGTCGCGCCCTCGACGATTCGGGGTTCACCGAGACCGCCATCTTGGCCTACGCGGCCAAGTACGCCTCGTCTCTGTACGGCCCCTTCCGCGAAGCCGCCGACGTGAGCATCGCCGACGGCGGCGACCGCAAGGGCTACCAGGAGGACCCGCGCAACAAGCGGGAAGCGTTGCGCGAGATCGCACTCGACGTCACCGAGGGCGCCGACATGATCATGGTGAAGCCGGCCCTGACCTACCTGGACGTGGTGGCCGAGACGCGCCGGGCGTTCGACCTTCCCTTGGGCGCCTACCACGTGAGCGGGGAGTACGCCATGGTCAAGGCGGCCGCCGAGCGCGGGTGGATCGACGGCCCCGGCGTGGCCCTCGAGCAGCTCACCGCGGTCAAACGGGCCGGCGCCGATTTCGTGCTCACCTATTTCGCCGCCGAGCTGGCCGAGGAGCTCGGTGGCTGAGCACATCCGTTCGGCTGCCTGGTGGGAACGGGCGCTCGAGGTGATCCCCGGCGGGGTCAACTCACCGGTCCGTTCCTTCCGGTCCGTGGGCGGCACTCCCTACTTCGTGGCCCGTGGGGAAGGGCCCTATGTGTGGGACGTCGACGGCAACCGCCTGATCGACTTCGTCCAGTCCTACGGCGCCACCATCCTCGGGCACGCCCATCCATCGGTGGTCCGGGCCGTGGCCGAGGCCGCCACCCGGGGCACGACGTTCGGGGCACCGACCGAAGGCGAGGTCCGGCTGGCCGAGGCCATCTGCTCCCGGGTCGAGGGCTGCGAGCAGGTGCGCCTGGTGTCGTCGGGAACCGAAGCCGCCATGAGCGCCATCCGGGTGGCCCGGGGGTTCACCGGGCGGTCCCGCATCGTCAAGTTCTCGGGCTGCTATCACGGGCACTCCGACGGGCTCCTGGCCGGTGGCGGCAGCGGGCTCGCCACCCTGGGCCTGCCCGATTCGGCCGGCGTTCCCGAAGCGGCCGTGGCCGAGACGCTGGTCGTCCCCTATAACCGGGTACCGGAGATCGACGAGCAGGTGGCCTGCGTCATCGTCGAGGCGGTGGCGGCCAACATGGGCTTGGTGAGACCCGTCGACGGGTTCCTGGCCGGGCTGCGGGCCGCCTGTGACGGCGTGGGGGCGCTGCTCATCTTCGACGAGGTGATCACAGGATTCCGTATCGGCCAGGGCGGGGCGTCGACGTGGACCGGTGTACAGCCCGACCTCTGGTGCTTCGGCAAGGTCATCGGGGGCGGTCTCCCGGTGGGCGCCTTCGGCGGGCGGGCCGACGTGCTGGCGTCGCTCGCCCCGCACGGCCCCGTCTACCAGGCCGGCACGCTTTCGGGCAACCCGCTGGCCACCGCGGCCGGACTGGCCGTCCTCGAGGAGCTGGACGCGTTCGCCTACGAGCGGCTGTCCGGCCGGGTGGCCAGGTTCGCCCCGGCGCTGGAAGAGCTCCTCACCGCCACCCTCGTCAAGGAGGGCGTCGAAGACCGCCACGGTCGCCAGCTCGAAGCCCAGGTACCCGTGGTAGGCCCCCTGTTCGGTGTGTCCTTCGTGCCGGCCGGCACCGGGCCGGTCACCGACTACGACGGTGCAACCGCATCGGCGTCGACGGGCCTCTACGGGCGCCTCTTCGCCGCCATGCTCGATCGGGGCGTGGCCCTGGCGCCAGGTCCCTATGAGGTCGCCTTTCCCTCGATGGCCCATGGTGACGCCGAACTCGACCGCACGCTCGACGTGGCTGGCGAAGCCATGATGGCCGCGCTCGGCGGCTGATCGATGGACGGGGACGGGCGGGTCCCGGACGTCGATGGGTCGCAAGACCGGGCCGATCCTGCGTCCGGCCCGGACGATGGCGGAACCGGCGCGACGGGAACGTCCCCGGAGCCGACCGGCACCGCCCCGCACACCGTGCCCGAGGCCGACGTCTTCACCTTTTCGGCCACCCAGCAGGGGGGCGGCAGCCGTCAGCTGCGGTGGGCTTCGGCCGACCTGCGTCTCGTCTTCGACGCCCGGGGCATCGAGCTCATCGGTGAGAGCCCCAGCGAGTACAGCTTCATGCCATGGGCCTCGGTGACCCGTGTCTCCAGGGGCGCCAGCCGGGCCGTGCCGGGCGGGGGGAGCGTGACCGTCATCGGGATCGACTCGCCGGGCCGGATCATGCGGTTCGCGGTGACCTCGACCCACCGGGACCCGATCGAGCTGACCGCCTTGAGTGAGCGGGTGAGCCGGTGGTCGACCTCGGCCGGGTGGCCCACGGAGGACCCCGGGGGCCCGGTCTCGCCGGGTCGCGGAGCGATGGACGAGGATCCGCCCGAGGGGACGTCACCGGGCGGGACGCCGTCGGAGGGGACGCCCCCTACCGGGGGATCCACCCAGCCGCCGTCCGCCCTTACCTACGCTCCGACCGCACCGCCGAGCTCGGGACCTCCCCCGTGGCCGTACGGGCCCGTCGGCCTGGTGCCGCCGAGGCGCATGTGGAGGACCCGGCGGATCGCCACCCTGGTCCTGGCCCTGGTCTTCCTGGCCTCCGGCATCGGGCTGGCCATCGCCCTTTCGGGATCGGGTGGGTCGCCGACCACGGCTCCGTCCACCACAGCGCCGCCTACGCCCGACCAGGCCCTGGCCGAGCAACTGATGCTCACCCAGAACGATCTGCCTGCCGGCTGGTCGGTGAGCACCGACGGCCCAGGGTCGGGCGTCGCGCCGAGAACCCAGACCGGTGAGTCCAAGATCACCCGGGCCTTCGCCGGCTGCATGGGGATCAGCGATTCAGAGGCGTCGCTGGTCCTGGGTGGAGGCGCCGCCGACCAGACGGCCCAGACCAGTTCGCCGGTCTTCCTCGGTCCCCCTTCCCTCGGCCAACCCGGTTTCGCCCTCGAGCTCCAGACCGCGGCCTCGGTCGTGCGGAGCCACCAGGACGAGCAGCAGGACTTCACGTTGCTGGCCGATCCTCGCTATCCGCAGTGTGCGGGGGCCGCCGTCGCCTCGGAGACCCAGCTCGGCGCAGACAGCTCCTCGGGGAGAAACGAACGGCCGGGGCCGTCCTCGGTGGCCGTCCTGGCCCTCCCTGCTCCTCAGGGTGAGCAGGTATCGGCCCTGCTCGTGGCCTTCACCGTCTCCGACCGGACGGCCTCCGTGCCGATCGAGGTCGAGATCGTCTCGCTGGGGCACGACCGCATCGAGGCCGAGCTCCAGGCCCTGGCCGTGGGCGGCCAAATCCCGTCGGGCGTGCTGTCCTCCCCCTTGTCGGTGTTCGCCGATCGGGTGGCGGGCGGCGGCCAGAGCGCCGAGGCCTAGGTGGGCTACTTGACCGATACCCTTGCCCCCTTCCGGCCAGGACGACAGGATTGACGGGGGGCCAGGCCGCGGCCCGACCACAGAGGAGTAGTTCATGACCGTCGGAATAAACGAACTGCCCCCCGAGGGGATGCAGCTCGGCGGTGTGGCCCTGGCCGGTGACGCCGAACGCGGTACGAGGACCACCGAGGGGCTCAGCCTGCTCTTCACTACGGCCGGGATCACCGTCCAGGGCCCCCAGCCCCAGATCGAGCGACTCCTGGTGTGGTCGGGGCTCGACTCCGCCACCTGCGGCGAGAAGATCGTGCTCCCCGACGGGCGTGACGCAGCGGTGATGGAGCTGACCTCAGGGGGGCAGTCCATCCGCTTCCTGCTGCCGGCCGACGCGGTCACCCCGGGTCAGGCGGCCTATCTCGACCAGGCCCTTCCCGCCTGGCTCACCCGCTACAAGGGCTCGACCCCCGACGACGCGTCGGCAGGTGGAGTGGGTGCGCTGCCCCCCGAGCCCGGCGCGGAGCCGGTGACGGACGCCCCAGTCGGGGGCCCGACAGCGCCCGCTCCTCTTGGCGGGTCCGCACCCGCCACTGCCGATCGCCCCGACCGAACCGCGGCCGTGGCCGCCGCCGGAGTGGCGGCCGCCGGAATGGCCGCCGCCGCGGGGTTCAACGGCGCGCCGGACACCACCCGGCCGCCACCAACGGAGCCGAGCGCCCCGCCTGCATCGAGTCCGGTGCCACCCCCTCCGCCGTCGCCGACCACGCCCACCCCGCCCCCACCCACCCCCACTCCGCCACCCTGGGCGTCCCAGCCATCGCCACCCTCCGCTCCCTCCCCCTCGACAGGCGCGCCCCGCCCGGCACCGTCACCGTCGCCACCGACCCCCATCTCGCCACAGGCGCCATCGTCCCCGGCCCCGGTCTCGGCGGAGTCACCGCCCACCGCCGCCCCGATGTCGGCGCCGGCGCCCCCCAAGCCAGCCGAGGCACCCCACAAGCCAGCGGAGGCACCACCGACGCCCGCCCGCGCCTCGGCGGAGGCACCGCCCCCGCCGGCACCTCCGACGCCGCCGTATCCCCCTGAGGCCCCGTCGGGGGTTCCGCCCGCCGGATTCCCGCCGCGGACCCCGCCTCCTCTCGAGGGCACCGCCGGGTACTTGCTCGCCCCCCAGCCAGGGGAGCCGGCGGGGGGCTTGCCCAGCCCTCCGCAACCGCCTCCCCCCGAGGGGGTCGTCCCGGCCAAGAAGACGCGGGGATGGCGCAAGGCCCGGCCGCCGGCCGGTACCGGACCCGTCCCGCCTCCCGGGGTCGTGGCGCCCCAACCCCCGCCGCGGCCGCCGGAGCGCCCGGTCCCGCTCACCTCGACCACGCTGCCGCCTCCTCCGGCGGACGGCACCATCGGGACCCCGCGGTGGGCACCGACCGGTGCTGTCGCAGACGGAGAAGCCCTCCAAGCGCCTCCTCCGCCGGCTCCGTCCTCGGGCGGCTGGCGCCGCAGGAGATCAGCCCAGCGCGCCGCGGTCGGCGCGGCCGGCGCCGGAGCGGCGGCCGCCACGGCCGCTACGGCCGGCTCGGCCCTGGCCGGCCACGGGGGTTCCGCCCCGCCGGCCACCCCCGACACGACCGGGACGGGCCCGGCCCCGTTTGCATCGCCCTTCGCCGCCGCCCCGCCGCCCCCCGCTCCGCCGGCCGCCCCGCCCACTGCCCCGACCGCGCCGGGGAGGGCTCCGGAACCGACCACTGTCGGTTCGCCTCCGCCTTCGCAGTTCATCCCGCCCGAGACGTCGGAGTCCCTGCCGCCGGGGGAGCCTCCGGCGGAGCCGGCTGCCGAAAAGGGCAGGAGGAACCGACCGGTGGTGGTCGTGCTCCTCGTCGCCCTGCTCGCCATCATCGGGGCCATCGCCTACCTGGCCGTGCACAAGAACAACACCACCACATCCCCCACGACCCCGATCTCCCCGACGACCCAGCCGACGACGACCAGTGCCTCCACCGTGGCGGTCGACACCGCGCTGGCGACGTCGATCAACCTCCGTCTCTCGGACCTGCCCTCGGGGTGGAACCTGATCACCCCGGCGGCCCGGGCGGCGCGACCCCCGGTGGCTCCGGCGGCAGCTCAGGCGCAGGCCGGTCGGGCCCTTGCCGCCTGCACGGGCGCCCCGTACTCCACCGTGGCCGGGCTCTTCGGTGCCTCGGCCCTCCCCGGCCAGACGACCATGGTGCGGTCTCCGGACTATGCGAGCGGAACGGATCCCAATCTCCAGATGTACTCGGCCACCACCATCGTGAGCACACCGGCCCAGGTGCAGGCTCTGGCCGTTCCGTTCAACAATCCCAACTTCACCACCTGCTACGGCCAGTACCAGACCGCGCTGGCCGCCGCCGCCGTCCCCGGGGCCTCCGCCCAGGTCCAGGTGGTGACGCTCACGGCGCCGGCCGGTGTCCGTTCGTACGGCTACGTGACGACCTTGACCCTCCCCAACCAGGGCAGTGAGGTCATCGGCCAGGCCTTCATGCTCGGGGGCCGGATCGAGACCAGGCTGCAGCCCAGCACCAACGGCACGCCCATCCCGTCGGAGGACTTCAACCCCGCCTACAACGGCATCGTGGGGCGGATCGCCGGCGCCTTGAACAACTGAGGGGTCTCCTGGGCTCCGTGGCCGCTCAGCCGTGCTCAGGTGCGCTCGGGCGTCAGGCGGTCGATGATGGCGCCGAGACGGTAGAGCGCCTCGGCCGGGCCCGTTTCGTCCGGGCGCAGCAGGTTGGCCATCATCCGGAACATCCACTCCATCAGCCACTGCCAACGCAGTCCGGTGCCGACGCACACCTTCATGACCTCGGGTCGGCTGATCATGCGGACGAAGAGCTGGGCCATCCGGAAGTAGAGGCCATAGGCGTCGTCCAGTAACTCGTCGTAGCGCTCGAGGGCCTCGAACCCCTCCCCGCTGAGAGCCCCGCCCAGGGCGGCGGCGGCCAGCCGGCCGCTTTCGTAGCCGTAGGCGATGCCCTCGCCGTTGAAGGGGTTGATCGACGCGGTGGCATCGCCGACCACCACCGTGGTGGGCCCGATCCTCGGGCCGATGGCGAGGCCCATCGGCAGTTTGCCGCCGGTCGGGGGGCCGAGGCTGGTGGCCGGGGAGAGCTCCCACTCGGGTGGCGCCCCGGCCACGAAGTGCTCCATCAGGGTCGTGGTGTTCACGCCCTTCCACCGTCGCTCGGTGGACAGCAGGCCCACGCCGGCGTTCACCCGGCCGTCGCCCATGGGGAAGATCCACCCGTAGCCCGGCACCACCTCGCCGTCTTCGTTCCGGATGTCGAGATGGGACTCGATGAAGGGCTGGTCGTGCCCGGGCGACCGGTAGTAACCGCGGAGGGCGAGTCCCATGGGCTGGTTGCGATCGCGGGCCGTCCCGAGTGCCCGGCCGAAGCGCGAGTTGGATCCGTCGGCCACCACCACGTAGCGGGCCTCGATCCGGCGGGTGGTCCCCGCCGCCTTGTCCTTGACCAACGCGCCCACACAGGGCGGGAGCAACGGTCCCGTACCCGACGACGAGCTCGGGCCCGGCCGGTCGCCGACCGACGCCGGCTGACCCGACGAGGGTCTGGACCCGTCGGCCAACAGGGGCTCCAGCGCCTCGGTGCCCTGCCAGACCGTGGCTCCGGCCTTGGCCGCCCGGTCGTTCACGATGCCGTCGAGGTCGTGACGCGAGATCACGTACCCGTAGGACGGGAAGGTCGGGTGGTCGGGCCATGCCATGTCGAGCACCTGCCCGTAGCCGTGGGCCCGCATCCCGTCGTAGCGGTGCGCGCCGGCCAAGGCCCCTTCGACCCCCATGTCGGCGAGCTGGCGGACCGAGCGGGGTGTCAACCCGTCCCCGCAGGTCTTGTCCCGGGGGAAGACCTTCGACTCGACGAGCGCCACGTCCCACCCCGCCTCGGCCAGCCAGTAGGCACAGGCCGAGCCCGAGGGCCCCCCGCCGATCACCAGGACGTCATGGACATGGCTCACGGCCCTCATGCTAGGTGCGACCGTCCAGCCGGGGGGTCGGTAACGCCGCAGCTCCACCCCACGTCAGGCCCTTGCGTCGATGTGCTTCCGGGAAGGGCAGCGTGGTAAAAACGAGTTCCTGTGGACGACTACCTCCCGATCCTGCTGCTGCTCGTTCTCGGTCTCCTCTTCGCCGGCCTCTCCTTCGTCGCCTCCGCCCTGCTGGCCCCGAAGAAGCGCCCGACGGCGGCCAAGGTTGCCCCGTATGAGTGCGGCATCGTCCCGGCCATCGAGCCACCGACCCGGTTCCCGGTCCGCTTCTACCTGATCGCCATGATCTTCATCATCTTCGACATCGAGATCGTGTTCCTCTATCCCTGGGCTGTCATCTTCCGCCAGCTCCGGTCGTTCGGTCTGGTGGAGGTGCTCGTGTTCGCCGCCGTGGTGTTCATCTCGTTCCTCTTCCTGATCAGCAATGGGGCCCTGTCGTGGGGTCCCGCCAAGCGACTGTCCAGCGCCATGCCGCCGCGCACCTCCGACTCGACCATCACGCGCATCACCGCCGGAACGGGGGGTCCCGGCGGCCCGATGGGGCCCGCGGCCTCACCCCGCGATCCGCCGGCACCCGCCATCAGTGACCCTGACGCCCCGACGACAGGAGACCCGGCCCCCGTGCCGACCGGTCCCGGTCGAGCCGCGTAGACCAGGACGGCAGCGATGGGTCTCGAAGACCTGCAGCACAACTTCCTGACCGGGAGGCTCGAGGACCTGGTCAAGTGGGCGCGCCGTTATTCGATGTGGCCGGCGACGTTCGGCCTGGCCTGCTGTGCCATCGAGATGATGTCGGTGGGTGCTGCCGACTTCGATCTGGCCCGCTTCGGCATGGAGGTCTTCCGAGCCTCCCCGCGGCAGGCCGACCTCATGATCGTGGCCGGCCGGGTCTCGCAGAAGATGGCCCCGGTCCTGCGCCAGGTCTACGACCAGATGATGGAGCCCAAGTGGGTGCTGTCGATGGGGGTGTGCGCCAGCACGGGGGGGATGTTCAACAACTACGCCATCGTCCAGGGTGTGGACCAGGTCGTCCCGGTGGACGTGTACGCCCCCGGTTGCCCACCCACGCCCGAGACCCTCATGCACGCCATCCTCACCCTCCACGAGAAGGTCCGCACCAACGAGATCACGGTTCGTGGGACCGCCCCCGAGCTGCGCCGGGCCGGACTGGCCGACGACGAGGGCGCTGACACCGACGATGCCGGCACCGGCGCAGACGAGGCCACCTCGGGGTGGACGCCGGATCGACCCGACGCCGTCCACCTCGGCACCCCGAAGCGGAACCCGGTGATCGCCCGCAGCGTGGGTGAGCCTCTGTGACCTCCGTCGCCTCGGACGAAGTCGTCTTCCCCGCACGCGACCATTACGTCTCCCTGGTGAGCGAGTACCGCGATGGCGGGTTCGAGATGTGCGCCGACCTGTGCGCCGTCGACTACCTGGCTGCTCCGGAGCGCCCTCTCCCCGGGAGCGTCCAGGCCGAGCGCTTCGAGGTGGTCGTCAACCTGCTGTCGCTGAGCCAGGTCCGCCGGGTGCGGATCCGGGTGCAGGTGCCCGAATCGGACCCGACGGTGCCGACCCTGTTCGACGTCTATCCCGGGGTCGAGGCCATGGAGCGGGAGGCCTACGACCTGCTCGGCATCGTCTTCGCCGGGCATCCGGACATGACCCGCATCCTCATGCCCGAGGACTGGGAGGGGTATCCGCTGCGCAAGGACTACGGCGTCGGTCGGGTGCCCGTCCAGTTCAAGGAAGCCCCAGGGCCGCGATGAGCGACGACGGGACACAGGCGGGACCGAACGGAGGAGGACGGAGGGCCGGACGGCGCCCCGGGCCCGACCGCATCGGGTTCGTCCTCGACCGGCGTGCAGTTCCTGGACCGGCCGAAGCCCGAGGAGCCGAAGGCGCTGCTCGGCGAGACCTCCGAGGGCGATCAGGAGCTCGGCCTTCGATCACGGACCGGCGCCGGCGAGCTGCGGCGCGAAGCCGGAGCCGTCCTGCGCCTGCCCGAGGGGGTGGCGGTCGACGCCACCGACATCGACGTCGAGCGCTCCGACGACGAGACCATGATCATCAACATGGGCCCACAGCACCCGTCGACCCACGGGGTGCTGCGCCTGATGCTGGAGCTCGACGGTGAGACCGTGCTGCGCACCAAGCCGGTCATCGGGTACCTCCACACCGGCATGGAGAAGACGGGCGAGGAGCTGACCTACGTGCAGGGGTCGACCAACGTGACCCGCATGGACTATCTGTCCCCGCTCCACAACGAGCTGGTGTTCTCACTGGCCACCGAGGCGCTGCTCGGCGTGGAGATGCCACCCCGCTCCGACTGGATCCGGATGCTGCTGGTCGAGCTCAACCGGGTCTCCTCCCATCTCATGTGGATGGCGACCAACGGCATGGACCTCGGATCGACGTCGATGATGATCTACGGGTTCCGCGAGCGCGAGATGGTGCTGGCCTTCTTCGAGAAGACGACCGGGTTGCGCATGAACCACAACTTCATCCGACCGGGCGGGACGGCCGCCGACCTGCCCGACGGCTGGGAGGATGACGTCGCCATCATCTGCGACACGGTCCTCGCCCGCACGGATGAGTACGACGAGCTGCTGACCGGACAGCCCGTCTTCCGTCAACGTTCCGAGGGGATCGGGTCGCTGTCGGCCGAGGAGGCGCTCGCCCTCAGCCTCACCGGGCCCGTGCTGCGCTCGACGGGCGTGCCTTGGGATCTGCGCCGTTCCATGCCCTACCTGCGCTACGACGAGGTCGATTTCGACGTCATCGTCGGCACCTACGGGGACAACTTCGACCGGTACTCGGTCCGTCTGAACGAGATCCGCGAGTCGATCCGGATCATCCGCCAGATCGTGGCGAAGATGCCGGCCGGTGACTACCGGGTCCAGGACAAGAAGGTGACGCCTCCGCCCCGGGGTCGGATCAACGAGTCGATGGAGGCCCTGATCCACCACTTCAAGATGTTCACCGAGGGGTTCAAGGTCCCCGAGGGTGAGGTCTACGTCGCCATCGAGTCTCCCCGGGGCGAGCTCGGCTGTTACCTCGTCTCGGACGGGACACCCAAGCCGTACCGGATGCACATCCGGGGCCCGAGCTTCGTCAACCTCCAGGGCCTGCCGGTCATGATGCGCGGTGGCCTGCTGGCCGACGCCGTGGCCGTGTGCTCGACCATCGACCCGGTCATGGGCGAGGTGGACCGGTGAGCGGTCCGGCCCACCCGGCGCCGGGCGGGACCGGCGCACCCGCCCTCGCCCCGCCCCGTCACCTCACGCCGGAACAGGTGGAGCGCGCCCGGCGGCTGATCGAGCTCTACCCCGAACCGCGCTCGGCGCTCATCCCGCTCTGCCACCTGGCCCAGGAGCAGGACGGCTGGCTCACCCCCGAGGCCATGGAGGACATCGGCGAGCTGGTGGGCGTGACGCCGGCCGAGGTGCTGGGCACGGCCTCGTTCTACGACATGCTCCACACCGAACCGGTCGGGAAGCACCTGGTGGCGGTCTGCACCAACATCGCCTGCCTGCTCGGGGGGGCGGCCGAGCTGCTGGCCCACGCCGAGGACTCGCTCGGGGTCAACACCGGCGGCACCACCCCCGACGGCGCCATCACCCTCGAGGAGGCGGAGTGCCTGGCCGACTGCGACCGGACCCCGTGCGTCCAGGTCAACCACCGCTTCGTCGGCGCCCAGACGCCCGAGTCGTTCGATCGGCTGATGGCCGAGCTCCGCTCCGGCGCCCGTGACGACGAGGTTCCACCGCACGGGACGCTCAACCGGGTGGCCCGCACCACCGGGCTGGGGGCCGACCCGGCGGAGGTGGCGGCGGAACGGGCGGCCATGGCCGAGGCCCAGGCCGAGCGGGCGGCCTCGACCGACGCGGCCAAAAGCGGGGGCACGCCCTAGTGGCCCTCACCGACGCGCCGAAGATCGTCACCAGCCGGCTCGACCATGACGACTCGCACACCATCGAGCGCTACCTGGCCACCGGCGGCTACGAGGGACTGCGCAAGGCCCTGGCCATGACCCCCGAGGCCGTGGCCCACGAGGTGGACACGGCCAGCCTGCTCGGCCGCGGTGGTGCCGGGTTCCCGGCCGGCCGCAAATGGGCCATGTTGCGCAAGGACCCGGTGACCTACCTGGTGGTGAACGGTGACGAGAGCGAGCCGGCCACCTTCAAGGACCACCTGCTCATCGAACGCGACCCCCACCAGCTCATCGAAGGTGTGCTGATCGCCGCCTACGCGTTGCAGGTGACGCAGGCCTTCATCTACATCCGGGGCGAGTTCGCGCTGGGGTTGGAGCGGGTCCAGTCCGCCCTCAACGACGCCTACGCCCACGGCGCGGTGGGCGCCGACATCTTCGGGTCGGGCTTCTCGGTCGACATCGTGGTGCACCCCGGCGCCGGTGCCTATATCTGCGGCGAGGAGACCGCGCTGCTCGAGTCGCTCGAGGGCAAGCGCGGCTTCCCCCGGATCAAGCCCCCGTTCTTCCCCGCTGCCATCGGGCTCTACGGGCAGCCCACCGTGGTCAACAACGTCGAGACCATGTCGAACCTCCCCTGGATCGTCCTGAACGGCGGGGCGGCCTTCGCCGCCCTGGGGGAGGGTCGCTCCACCGGCACGCGGCTGTTCGCCCTGGCCGGAGACGTGAGGAACCCGGGTGTCTTCGAGTTGGAGATGGTCAAGACGACCTTCGCCGACCTGATCAACGACCCGACCCTGGGCGGCGGCATTCCCGGCGAGCGAGGCCTCAAGGCGTTCATCCCCGGTGGCGTCTCGGCCCCCTGGTTCGGCCCCGACCAGATCGACCTGCCGCTCGGTCAGGACGAGGTGGGGGCGGCCGGGTCCATGCTCGGCTCGGGCTCGATCGTGGTGATGGACGACCACACCTGCGTGGTGCGGGCGTCGTGGCGGATCACCAAGTTCTTCGCCCGGGAGTCGTGCGGGCAGTGCACGCCGTGCCGTGAGGGAGCCGGTTGGCTCGAGAGGATCATGCAGCGCATCGAAACCGGCGAAGGACGCGACGCCGATCTCGACCTGCTCCTCGACGCCTGCGACAACATCGCCCCCGGCCTGAGCTGGCCGCCGCAGCAGACCACCATCTGCGTCCTCGGGCCCTCGATCCCGTCCTCGATCGCCTCGGCCATCACGATGTTCCGTGACGAGTTCCTCGTGCACATCAAGGACGGGGGCTGCCCCTATGAGTGAGCAGGGCGCGGCCCCCGAGGAGGTGACCTTCACGCTCGACGGGCGGGAGGTCAGCGGGCGCAAGGGTGAGATGCTCATCGCCGCGGCCGAGCGGGCCGGCACCTTCATCCCCCGCTTCTGCTACCACCCGCGGATGAAGTCGGTCGGCGTCTGCCGGATGTGCCTGGTGGAGGTCAGCGGCCCCCGCGGGGCCTCGCTGCAGCCGAGTTGCTTCGTCGAGGTACAGGGCGGGTCCACCGTGGTCACCGACTCCGAGAAGGTCAAGAAGGCCCAGGACGGCGTCCTCGAGTTCCTCCTGATCAACCATCCGCTCGACTGCCCGGTGTGCGACAAGGGCGGTGAGTGCCCCCTCCAGGACCAGACGCTCGCCTACGGCCCCGGGGAGTCCCGGTTCGTCGAGGAGAAGCGCCACTTCGAGAAGCCGATCGCCATCTCCGAGCTGGTGCTGCTCGACCGTGAGCGCTGTATCCAATGCAGCCGTTGCACCCGTTTCGCCGCCGAGGTGGCGGGCGAGGCCCAGATCGACTTCATCGGTCGGGGCGAGCTGCTCGAGGTCAACACCTTCCCCGAGCTTCCCTTCGCGTCGTACTTCTCGGGCAACACCGTCCAGATCTGTCCGGTGGGCGCGCTCACCGCATCGCCCTACCGCTTCGCCGCCCGTCCCTGGGACCTCGATCAGGTCGAGTCGACCTGCACGACCTGCGCGGTGGGCTGCCGGGTGGCGGTGCAGTCGTCGTCCAACCGGGTCACCCGGCTCCTCGGGATCGACGCCGACCCGGTGAACCACGGCTGGCTGTGCGACAAAGGCCGTTTCGCCTTCGACGCGGTCAACCGTGAGAACCGGCTGACCGAGCCGTTGGTCCGCAAGGACGGCGAGCTGGTCCCGACGTCGTGGCACGAGGCCCTGGCCGTCGTGGCCCGGGGCGTGAAAGCCGCCGCCCGGGTGGGCCCCGATGCCGTCGGCGTGATCGGCGGTGCCCGCCTCACCAACGAGGGGGCCTACGCCTGGGCCAAGCTGGCCAAAGGGGTGATCGGCACCGACTCGGTCGACGCCCAGGTCGGCGATGGCCTTCCCGCCGAGCTGGTGGCGGCCCTGCCGCGGGCCACCATCGACCAGACGGTGGCGGCCGACACCGTGATCGTCCTCTCCGGCGACGTGCGTGAGGAGCTGCCCGTGCTCTTCCTTCGCCTGCGGGCCGCCGTCGTGGATGCCGGTCTGTCGCTGGTCGAGCTCTCCCCCCGGGCGACCTCGCTCACCCCCTACGCCGAAGCCTCCCTCCGGTACAGGCCGGGAACGGCCACCGCGCTGGCCCGGGCCCTGGTCGACGGCGGAACGGCGGTGCCCGAGGGTCTCGACCCCGACGCCTTCGAGCGGGCTCGCCGGCTGGCTGCCGCCGATCACGTGGTGGTCATGGCCGGGCGCCCGTCACTGGCCGAGGACGGCGCGCTGGTGGGGGAGGCGCTTCGGGTCCTGGCGGCCGGACGGCCCGACGCCCGCTTCCTCCCGGCCCTACGCCGCGGCAACGTGCAGGGCGCCCTCGACATGGGCCTCGCCCCCGGGCTGCTGCCCGGACGGGTCGGGCTCGACGCCGGGCGGGCGTGGTTCACCCGGGCCTGGGGGGCCGTACCCGAGCGGCGCGGCCGGGACACGGCCGGCATCCTGGCCGCGGCCGCCGGCGGCGCCGACGGACGCAGGGACGACGGACCCAGCGACGACGAGGGCTCCCGGGTCCACACCCTGGTGCTCCTCGGCGCCGATCCGCTGACCGACTTCCCCGACCGGGGCCTGGCCGAGCGGGCCCTCGACGGCGCCCAGCTGGTCGTGGCGGTGGCCTCGTCACCCGGGCCGGTGACCGAAGGCGCCGATGTGGTCCTGCCGGCGGCCGAGGCCCACGAGCGGGGCGGCACCACCACCAACCTGGAGGGCCGGATCAGCCGGGTGGCCCAGAAGCTCGTCCCGCCCGGGCAGTCCTGGCCTGACTGGATGATCGCCAACGAGCTGGCCGTACACCTCGGCGCCGACCTGGCGCTGACGTCGCCTGGGGACATCTGGGACGAGATCGAGCGGCTGGCCCCGTCCCACCGGGGTATCACCCGGGCCGTCCTCGACGCACGGGAGGCGGCCGACGGGGTGGTGGCCCCGCTGGGGGCGACCTCGGTCTCCCTCGGTGGCGCCCGCCCGCCCCGCCTCGACCCCATCGCCTTCCCCGGGGTGGAGTCGGTCGAGTGGCAGGGGGCACCGCCCCGGGTCGGCCTGGCCGAGCCTTCGACGCCATTGCCCGACGCCGCCGACCAGGGGCCGGACGAGGCAACCGGAGCCGGCTCCGTCCGGCCCGTGTCGCTGGCCCTCTCCGATGACGTGCCGGTGCCACCCCTGCCCGAGGACGCCGGTGACGCGTTCCGCCTGGTGGCCTCCCGCACCTTGTACGACGGGGGCGCGGCCGTGAGCGCCGTCCCCGCCCTGGCCGGCCTGGTCGTGGCCGGCGCGCTCCGGGCCAATCCCGTCGACCTCGCCGACCTCGGCGTGGCGCCCCGCGGACGGGTCCGGTTGCGATCCGCTTCCGCCACTGTGGTGCTCCCGGTCGTGCCCGACCCGTCGCTGCCCCGGCGGGTGGTGGCCGCCGACTTCAACACCCCACTGGCCGGCGAAGGCGATGCAGCAACGGTCGCCGACCTCATCGACATCGGCCAGCCGGTCGTCGAGCTGCGGATGGAGGCGCCGTGAGCCCGCTCGGCCCCCTGATGGGCACGCTCCTCGCCGCCGCCGACCCGCTCTACAACAACGGGGTGGACTGGGTTGTCTTCCTCATCGTGCTCATCAAGGTCCTGGTCGTCTTCGGGGCCCTGCTGGTGGCCGTCATGCTCATGATCTGGTTCGAGCGCAAGGTGATCTCGGACATGCAGAGCCGGATCGGCCCCAACCGGGCCGGGCCCTTCGGGATCGCCCAGACCATGGCCGACGGGATCAAGCTGTTCTTCAAGGAGGACCTCCTCCCCGAGCGGGCCGACCGCGTCGTCTTCAAACTGGCGCCGTACCTGACCATCGTCCCGGCCTTTCTGGCCTTTGCCATCGTGCCCATCGGGGGCGAGGTGACCATCGCCGGGCACACCTTCGAATTGCAGCTGGCCGATCCGCCTATGGGCATCCTCTTCCTCCTGGCCATGTCGTCCATCGGCGTGTACGGGATCATGCTGGCCGGGTGGTCGTCGGGATCCAAGTACCCCCTGCTCGGCTCGGTCCGGGCCTCGGCCCAGATGATCTCCTACGAGGCCGTCGTGGGCATGACCGTGGTGTCGGTGGTGCTCATCACCGGGGCCCTCAGTACCCGGTCCATCGTCAACGCCCAGGCCGACCACCTGTGGCAGTGGAACGCCATCCGGCTGGGGGTGGTGCCCTTCCTGCTCTTCTTCACCGCCATCGTGGCCGAAACCAACCGCCCCCCCTTCGACCTCGTCGAGGCCGACACCGAGCTGGTCGGCGGCTTCGTCACCGAGTACTCCTCCATCCGGTTCGCCCTCTTCTTCCTGGCCGAGTTCATGAACACCGTCACCATGTCGGCCATCACCGTCACCTTGTTCTTCGGCGGGCCCGATGGGCCCGTCCCCCACATCCCCCACTTGTACTGGCTCTGGCCCATCCTCTGGTTCCTGGGCAAGACCATCGTCTTCCTGTTCGTCTTCGTCTGGCTGCGTGCCGCGCTGCCCCGCCTGCGCTATGACCAGCTCATGGATCTGGGCTGGAAGCGGCTGATCCCCCTGTCCCTCGGGTGGCTGCTCATCGTGGGCGGCTTCATGCTCGACGGTTGGTGGGGGATCGCCATGGCTGCCACCGTGGTGGTGGCGGCCATGGGCATCACCCGGGCCTTCGCCATCGGGGCTGAGCGCGAGGAGGGCGGCGAGGCACTCGTCCCCGCCGTCGGCGTGCGGCTGTGGACCCGGCCGCGACCGCCGGTTGCTCGGTCGCCGGTTGCTCCGTCGCCGGTTGTTCCGTCGACCGAAGGAGGTGACCGCCGATGAGCACCCCCGAGCCCCCGCGCCAACGCCAGAACTTCCTCGGTGGGTTCAAGCTGACCCTGGAGCACCTCGGCCGCCTCCCGGTGACCCGCCAGTATCCCGAGGAGAAGCGGCCCAAGCAGCCCCGCATGCACGGTCGCCACGTCCTCAACCGGTACGAGGACGGGATGGAGAAGTGCATCGGGTGTGAGCTGTGCGCCGGGGTCTGCCCGGCCGATTGCATCCACGTGCGCGGCCTCGACAACCCGCCCGACCACCCGGTGTCGCCGGGTGAGCGGTATGGCTACGTCTACGAGATCAACTTCCTGCGTTGCATCCACTGCGACATGTGCGTGGAGGCCTGCCCCACCGAGGCCATCACCGAGTCGAAGCTGATGGAGTTCTCCTTCACCAATCGCAACGACGCCATCTACACCAAGGACGAGCTGCTCGTCGACGACGACGGACGGCCTCGTCCCCAGCCCTGGGAGGACTGGCGGGAGGGCGACGATCTGTACACCTCGGGGTGGATGCGGGCCACCTCGCCGTCGGGCAGCGCGGCATTCGAGGGCGAGGTGCAGTGGTCGGGCGAGCTCGGGTACGGACTACGGGCCCCCGAAGGAGGGCAGTCGGTGCACCGGGACGATGCCGCCAGCGGCTCCAAGCTGCTGCGCCACACACTCGAGCGCCACCTGCGCCCGAGCGACCTGCCCCCCGACAAGCGGGGTCCCCGCGGCGCCATCGGGCGCATGCTGGAGAAGGCCGAGCGGTTCGCTCCCGGAGCCGGGCGCAAGCACCGCCGCCAGGCAGATGCCGACTATGACGCCGCCCGGTCGGCCGCCGACCTCGATCCGGAGGAGCAACCGGAGGACGGCGCCGATGACGACGGGGAGGCCCGTTGACCTCATCGCTGGGAACGGTGCTGGGCGCCGCGTCCGGGGCCACCACCGGGCACTCGTGGGTCGACATCGGCACCTTCGCCGTGGCCGCGGCCATCGTGCTGTCGGGCGCCATCGGGGTGGTGGTGGCACGGAACCCGGTGCACTCGGCGCTGATGCTGGTCATGACCCTCTTCGGGGTGGCGGTCCTCTTCGTCCTCGAGAGCGCGCCCTTCCTCGCCGCCGTCCAGGTGATCGTCTACGCCGGGGCCATCGTGGTCCTCTTCCTGTTCGTCATCATGTTCCTCGGCGTGGACCGGGAGGAGAACGTGGCCTTCGAGCCGCTGAGGGGTCAACGGCCACTGGCGGTCGGACTGGTGGTGCTGGGCACGACCGGCCTGCTCCTGCTGGGCGAGGTGTCACGCTGGACCACCGGTGCCCCGCACGTCGCCGGTCTCAACAGCGGGTCCCAGTCGTCCAACGTGGCAGCTGCTCGGCCGGTCCGTGTTCACCACCTACCTGTTCCCCTTCGAGGCGACGGCTGCCCTGCTGGTCATCGCCGTGGTCGGCGCGGTGGTGCTGGCCCGGAGGCCCCCGGGGACGGCCGAGCCCCGGGAGGACGGGCGACGCGTCGCCAACCTCGGCACTCCCGAGGAGGGCGAGGCCCCCGCCGGTCCCGGTCTCACCGCCGGCGAGACGGAGCAACCGGCGTCGAGCCCCACCGAGCCGGTGGGGTCCCGGCCCAGCGACGAGGCCCGACCGTGACCATCAACCCCGACTGGTACCTCTCGCTCAGTGTCATCCTCTTCGCTATCGGCGCCCTCGGGGTGCTGGTCCGGCGGAACGTGCTGGTCATGTTCATGTGCGTGGAGCTGATGCTCAACGCCGCCAACCTCGCCTTCGTCACCTTTGCCCGCACTCTGCATGACATCGGCGGGCAGGTGCTGGTGTTCTTCGTCCTGGTGGTGGCGGCGGCCGAGGTGGTCGTCGGCCTCGGGATCGTGGTGGCCATCTTCCGCCGCCGGGCCACGGCCGCGGCCGACGACCTCCACGTGATGAAGGGCTGAGCCGACGATGCTGCACGTGACCTTCCTCATCATCCTGCTGCCGCTCGTCGGGGTGGCTGTCCAGATGCTTCTCGGCCGCCGCCTCGGCGATCCCCTGGCCGGTGCGGTGGCCACCGGGTTCATCGGGGCGTCGTTCGTGGTATCGGTGGGGGTCTACCTCGACCTGCTCACCGTCCACGCCCCGGTGCGGACCTTCACCGAGCACCTCTGGTCGTGGATCCCCGTGGGGGGGCTGCAGGTCCCGGCTGCCCTCTTCGTCGACCCGCTGTCGATGACCATGGTGCTGTTCGTCACCGGCATCAGCACGCTCATCCACCTCTATTCCATCGGTTACATGAAGGGCGATCGGGACTACCCGAAGTTCTTCCTCTACATGAACCTCTTCGTCGCCTCGATGCTGATCCTGGTCCTCGGGAGCAACATGGTGGTCACGTTCGTCGGATGGGAGGGGGTGGGGGCCTGCTCGTACTGGCTGGTCGCCTTCTGGTTCACCCGCGACTCGGCGGCCAGCGCCGGAAAGAAGGCCTTCCTCTACAACCGGATCGGCGACGTCGGCTTCCTGCTGGCCATCTTCCTGACGTTCGAGACCACCCACTCGGTCGACTACACCACGGTGTTCGCCAATATCGGCCACATCGGGTCGGCCAACATCACCGCCATCTGCCTGCTGCTGCTGGTGGGCGTGGTCGGCAAGTCGGCCCAGATCCCGCTGTTCCCCTGGCTGGCCGATGCCATGGAGGGCCCCACTCCGGTGTCGGCCCTCATCCATGCGGCCACCATGGTCACGGCCGGCGTCTACCTGCTCTGCCGGGTCAACCCGCTGCTCCACGCCTCGCCGGCGGCCGCCCTCACCGTGGCCATCATCGGCGCGGCCACCGCCTTCGTGGCGGCGACCATCGCCTGCGCCCAGGACGACATCAAGAAGGTCCTCGCCTATTCGACCGTGTCCCAACTGGGCTACATGTTCCTCGCCATCGGGTGCGGGGCCTACGAGGCGGCCATCTTCTTGATGGTGGCCCACGCCTTCTTCAAGGGCCTCCTGTTCCTCGGGGCCGGCTCGGTCATCCACGGTCTCCACGACGAGCAGGACCTCAAGCGGATGGGCAATATCCGGGCCTACATGCCCATCACCTTCATCACCTTCGCCATCGGGTGGCTGGCCATCGCCGCCGTGCCGCCCCTGTCGGGCTTCTGGGCCAAGGGAGACGTCTTGGAGAACGCCTGGGTGGCCCACCCCGCCCTGTGGGCGGTGGGCATCGTCACCGCCGCGCTCACCGCCTACTACATGAGCCGCCTCACCGGGCTGGCCTTCTTCGGTCGGGACCGGTGGTCGGACGAGGTGCCGATCGACGCCGACCGGGACATGCTCCCCCAGCACACCCATGCGCCAGGGGTCATCACCGAGCCCCATGAGTCCCCCTGGGTGATGACCGTGCCCCTCTACGTCCTGGCCTTCTTTGCCGCCACCGCCGGTGTGCTGGTCGCCTCCAACGTCCATTTCTCGCTGTCCAACTGGATCGACCCGGTGTTCGGGGGGAATCTCTACAACGACCACCTGAGCACCGGCGCGCTCTGGGCCCTCGGCACGCTCGACGGCGTCATCGCCGTGGTCGGGGTGTTCATCGGCCTGAGGATCTGGGTGGGGCGGGCCGACCATCGGGTCCTCGAGCCGATCTTCCTCCGGGGGGCCTGGTTCATCAACGAGCTCTACGACGCCGTCTTCGGTCGCCCCTCCGAGCGGCTGGCCGCCTTCTGCGCCGATGTGGTCGACACCAAGGTGATCGACGGCGCGGTCAACGGCGTGGCCACCGCCGCCGGCCGGACGGGCACACTCGTCCGGCGCACCCAGACCGGGTACGTCCGCAACTACGTGCTCGGCATCGTGTTCGGTGCGGTACTGGTGCTCGCCTTCATGCTGACCCGGCTGTGGTGGGCGTGAAGTCGTCCGCCGGGTTTCCCTTCCTCACCGTGCTGGTGCTGGTCCCGGCCATCGGCGCGGCCGTGTTGGCCCTGGTCCCGGTCAAGGCCGTCACCCGCTGGTTCCACGAGGCGGCCGGCCTGGCCGTGGCCCTGGCCGTGCTCGGGCTTTCCATCGCCGTGGCGGTCGAGTTCAAGACGGGCGACGGCGGCTACCAGCTGGTCTCCGACCACATCTGGGCCCAGCAGCTCGGCATCCACTGGTCGCTCGGCATCGACGGCATCTCCCTGTTCCTGGTGCTGCTCACCGCGGTGCTCTTCCCCTTGGCCATGCTGGGAGCCCGGGCGCGCCGCGACCCGCGTTCGTTCGTGGCGTGGCTGCTGCTGCTCGAATCGGCCTGCCTCGGCAGCTTCGTCTCCCTCGACCTGGTGTTCTTCTTCCTCTTCTTCGAGCTGACGCTGGTACCCGCCTACTTCGTCATCGCCGGGTGGGGATTCGCCCGGCGGGGCTATGCCGCCATCAAGTTCTTCATCTACACCTTCACCGGCTCGGCCTTCCTGTTGGTCGGCATCCTGGCCATCGCCTTCCTCCACCAGTCGCAGACCGGGGTGCTCACCTTCGAGCTGCCCGCCCTCATGCACACCCATCTGTCGGGCACCGAAGGCGTCCTCCTCTTTCTTGCCTTCACCGCGGCCTTCGCCGTCAAGGCGCCGGTCTTCCCGTTCCACACCTGGTCACCGGATGCCTACGCCGAGGCGCCCAGTGCCGGCGCCGTCCTGCTGGCAGCGGTGATGGCCAAGCTCGGCACCTACGGGGTGGTGCGGTTCGACCTCAACCTGTTCCCGCAGGCCACCAAGACGCTGGCCCCGCTCCTGCTCACGCTGGCGGTGATCGGGATCCTCTACGGCGCCCTGGTGGCCTGTGCCCAGCGCGACCTCAAGCGCCTGCTGGCCTACTCCTCACTGGCTCAGATCGGCTTCATCGTGATGGGCACCTTCGCCCTCAACACCCAGGGCGTGACCGGCGGCGTGATCCAGATGGTCAACCACGGCCTGATCATCGCCACCCTGTTCATCCTCGTCGGCTGGATCTACGACCGGCGCCGCTCGTGGCAGATCCCCGCCCTCAAAGGCCTCCAGGGGCCCGCCCCCGTGCTGGCCGGGGTGTTCACCGTGGCCATGATGGCCTCCATCGGCCTGCCCGGCCTCAACGGTTTCGTCGGTGAATTCCTGGTGCTCATCGGCACCTTCGTGGCCCACCGGTGGTGGGCGGTGGTGGCCACCGCCGGGGTGGTGATCGCCGCCGTCTACCTGCTGTGGGCCTACCAGCAGGCATTCCACGGCGAGCCCGAGCCGGAGGACACCAAGACCCGTGACCTCGGGTGGAACGAGCGGCTCATCGTGGCGCCGCTGGTGCTGCTCATCGTGGTCCTCGGGGTGTACCCGAAACCGGTGCTCGACCGGATCACCCCCTCGGTCAACCAGCTGGTGGTCCACGTCGACCGGGTGACGAACACCACCGTGCCGGCCAACCTGTTGAGGCCGACGGCGGCCAGGCCCGACCGGTCCCACCCCGTCCCTTCGGCGCTGGCCGCCCCCGGGGTCCGCCGTGCCCAGGTGACCGACTCGACGGGTTCGACCGGTTCAACCGGTTCGACCGGTGGAGCACCGTGATGACCGCCGCCCTCCCGCTGATGGCCTCGACCGCGCCCACCATCCACGTTCCCCACATCGACTACCTGAGCATCCTGCCCATGCTGATCATGATGGGCGGGGCCCTGGTCCTCATGACCACCACCTCTCTGGTCCGGCGGGTGGCGACGGTCCGCCTCGGGACGGTCGTCGCCTCGGTGGTGTCGATCGCCGCCCTGGTGGCCGCGCTCTACCAGTGGGACTCGGTCAGCACCCACGGAGCGCAGGTGACCATCGCCGGCGCCATCGCCTTCGACGGCTTCGACGTGTTCATCCAGATCGTGGTGGCCATCGCCATGTTGCTCACCGCCCTCATCGGCGATGGCTATCTGCAGCGCGAGGGGGTGGAAGGCTCCGAGTTCCACGTGCTGGCCATGCTGTCGGCCTCGGGGGCGATGATGATGGGGGCGGCCAACGACCTCATCGTGATCTTCCTGGGCCTCGAGATCCTGTCCATCGCCCTCTACGTACTGGCCGCCTTCAACCCCAAGCGGGTGGAGTCGGGCGAGGCCTCCCTCAAGTACTTCGTGCTGGGCGCTTTTTCGTCGGCCGTGTTCGTCTACGGCATCGCGCTGACCTACGGCGCCACCGGCTCCTCCAACCTGCCCCAGATCGCCGACTTCCTGTCGAAGAACGTGGTGGTCTCCAACGGGGTCCTCCTCGGTGGGCTGGCCCTCCTGCTCGTCGGGTTCGGCTTCAAGATCGCCGCCGTGCCCTTCCACATGTGGTCGCCCGACGTCTACCAGGGATCGCCCTCCCCGGTCACCGGCTTCATGGCCGCGGTGGCCAAGGCCGGGGCGTTCGCCGGGTTGCTCCGGGTCTTCGTCTCCTCGTTCGGCACGGTCCGGAGCGACTGGCAACCCGTCATCTGGGTGATCGCCATCCTCTCCCTGGTGGTCGGAGCGGTGGCGGCGCTGGTGCAGCGGGATGTGAAGCGGATGATGGCCTATTCCTCGATCAACCACGCCGGCTTCATCCTGCTCGGCGTGGAGACGGCCACCACCCGCGGGGTCTCGTCGGCGCTCTACTACATCTTCACGTACATGTTCCTCGTCATCGGCTCGTTCGGGGTGATCACCGTGATGGCCCGCGACGGCGACACCGGTCATCAGATCTCCGACTACCGCGGGCTCGCCCGCCGGCAACCCCTGCTGGCGCTGGCCTTCGCCGTGCTCCTGCTCGGCCAAGCCGGGATTCCGTTCACCACCGGGTTCCTGGCCAAGTTCGGGGTGGTCGGGGCGGCGGTGGACACCCACGCCTACGGGCTGGCCGTCGTGGCCATGGTGTCGGCGGCAGTGGCTGCTTTCTTCTACCTCCGGGTGGCCATCACCATGTTCTCACCGGTAGGGGAGATCGCCGACTCGGCGACCTCCCCGCACCCGGCGGACGGGTACATCGGCGGCGCCGGCGACGACCCGCATGCCGGGTCGGCTCGGCCCGGCCTTTCGGCCGACGGGGACGACGGGGGCGATGCGGTCTCCAGCCTGCTGGTGCTGACCGATGCGCCACCCGCCGAGTCGGTGCAGCAGCGGGGGATCGTGCCGGTCCCCGCCCTCACCGTCCTGGCCGTGGGCATCTCGGTGGCCTTCACCGTGGTGTTCGGGATCATCCCCGGACCGATCCTCGACTTCGCCCACCAGGCCACCCTGCTCTTCTCCTGAAACGGCTCTTCTCCTGAAACGGCTCGGGCCCTGAGTCCGGCGCGGCTCGATGCTGCGTCACCTTGGTCCCAGGCCGGCATCGTTTCGCCGTCGGCCGTCCCCACCCATGCGGCGCCCGACGGATACTGTCGGTGGGGCGGATGGGTGGCGGGCAGGGGAGGACAAGGAGTCGACCATGACCAACACGGCAGGGGGCGAGCCCGTGGGCACGCCCCGTTCGGCGAAGGGCAGGCGCCGGTCCAACCGCGAGGTGGCCCGGCTGGTGGTCGCCGGGTTGGGCCTCGTCCTGCTCATCGCCTTCGTGCTGGACAACAGCCAGACGGTCAAGGTCGGATTCGTGTTGTTCAACACCGAGCTCAGCCTCATCTGGGTCCTGCTCATCGCCGCGCTGCTCGGCGCGCTGGTCGACCGGTTGGTGATCTACCTGTCCGAACGACGCAAGCGTTCTGCGGCCAAGTCGAGCTAGCACGCCTCCCCGCCGGACGGGCTGAGCAGGCTTCTCCGCTCCCTCCGGAGACCGGCCACGCTCTCCGGGAACGGCCTTGGTCCGGCCGGGAGGCTCAGAGATGGCTGAACCCGCCGGCCTCCTGTGGGCTCATGCCCACGCTGACCGGGTGGCGGTCGAAGTGTTGGAGCGCGGCGTTGAAGTCGTCGAGCAGAAGTGAGACGAGGTCGCGGTCGACCCCTTGGCGCACCAGGACCCGCTGCACGGCGATGTCCGAGGCCGAGCCGGTCAAGGTATACGCAGGCACCTGCCAGCCGCGGTTGCGCAGGCGGTCGGCCAGGTCGAAGAGTGTGTATCCGGGCTGCTCGCCTTCCCTGATGCGCCAGGTGACTGCCGGGATGCCCTCGTCCGGCTTGCTCCGACTGAGGAGTTCGAAGGGGCCGAGTTTCTGGATCTCCTCGGCCAGGTACTGCCCGGTTTCGTAGCAAGCGTTGTGGACGGCGGCGTAGCCGGCCCGCCCCAGGCGGATGAAGTCGTAGTACTGGGCGATGATCTGGCCGGCCGGCCTCGAGAAGTTGATCTGGAAGTCGGGCATGTCCCCACCGAGGTAGTTCACGTGGAAGATCAGGTCTTCGGGGAGCTCGGAGATGTCGGACCAGACGACCCACCCGACCCCCAGTGGGGCCAGGCCGAACTTGTGGCCCGAGGTGGAGATGGACTTCACCCGCGGGATACGGAAGTCGAACTCGACCTCGGGTGCGCAGAACGGGGCCAGGAATCCGCCGCTCGCACCGTCCACGTGGATGTCGACGTCGATTCCGGTCCGGTCCTGGAGACCGTCGAGGGCCAGCGCCAGCTCGGCCACCGGCTCGTAGGCACCGGTATAGGTCACCCCGAACGTCGGCATCACGAAGATGGTGTTCTCGTCCACCCGGTCGAGCATCTGCTCGGTGTCCATGCAGTAGTTGCCCGGCGCCATCGGGATCTCGCGCATCTCGACATCCCAGTACCGGGCGAACTTGTGCCAGACCACCTGCACCGGGCCGCAGACCATGTTGGGCCGGTCAGCTGGCTTGCCCGCCGCCTCCTGGCGCGCTCGCCAGCGCCGCTTGGCGGCCATTCCGGCCAGCATGCACGCCTCGGAGGAGCCGATGGTCGAGGTTCCCGCCGTGTTGGCGGCATCCTTCGCCTGCCAGAGGTCGGCCATCATGTGCACGCAACGACGCTCGATCTCCGCCGTCTGGGGATATTCGTCCTTGTCCTCGAGGTTCTTGTCGATCGAGAGGTCCATCAGCGCGTGGACCTGGGGCTCCTCCCAGGTCTGGCAAAAGGTGGCCAGATTCTGGCGGGAGTTGCCGTCGAGCAGGAGCTCGTCGTGGATCACCTGATAGGCCAGATCGGGAAGCGTCTCGTGCTGGGGGAACTTGTACTTCGGCAAGGCCACCGAAAGGTCCTTGGACGCGAATACGCAATCGAGGATCTGGTCGGCGACCTCCTTCTTCTGATGCAACGCCATCGTCAAGAGCTCCTCTGGTCGTGTCGTCCTGACTGTAGATCGTTCTGTCTGCCCGCCGCCCGTCCGAGGTGGGCCGAGCGCTGATCCGTCAGCTGCTTTCCGAGGGCGCCGGTCACCCGACCGACGGCGGGACTCAGGACGGCGCCCGGACCGTCCAGTCGACGTCGATGGGCCGGCGCCGAATGAGCCGTAGGCGCCCGACGCGGGCCGGGCGGTCGGTGGTCCAGGGTGCCGGGGCGGTCCGGGTGATGCCGGCCAGTCCGATGAGCGCCCGGTCGTAACCCGAGCGGATCCAGGCGAACCGTTGCCAACATGCCTCCTGCTCACCTTCGGGCACGACCACCACGGGCCCGAGCCGGTCGAGGGCGGCGCGGTACTCGTCCCTCGTGATCGAGATCTCGGGGGCCGGTTCGCCCCACCGCTCGATGAGGTCGACCAGCAGCACCGGCTTCTCGATGGGCAGCCCCGCCCCCCGGCCGATCCGAACCAGACCCGGCATCCCGTAGGCAAGGGTCAACTGGGCGCCGCGCAAGCCTTCCAGGCGCGGCTCGTCGGTGATGAAATCGCCGAACGACAAGAGCAAGGCGGCGCCGTCCACCATCGTCCCGGCCGACGCCACCCAGGACTGGCCGGCCTCCGTCTCGGGGAAGTGGCAGAGCGCCGGAAAGGCCGAGTGCGTCTGGTCGAGCGTCATGCTCCAATCGGCCATGGCTCGCCAGAGCTCCAGGTTGTCGAGCACATTGGCACCGTGCAGGTTGAGCAGCATGTCGACCGACGACGGCGGGGTGCCGGCGAAGGGACGCAGCACGTTCATGCCCTTCTCCCGGGCGCTGTGGGCGGCGTAGATGGTGGGCAGGTAGCTGATCAGAAGGGCCACCAGGCCGAGGCCGATGGTGGCCTCCACGATGGCCAGCCAGATTCGGGCGGTGCCCTCGGGCTCGGCGAACCCCAGCGTGGTGAGGGACGACCCGCTGATCTCGAAGGATCGCTGCACGGTGTCGCTGCTGATGCCCCAGAAGATGAAGGTGAAGCCGAAGGTGACCGAGAGCATCCAGACGAGCGGAAGGGTGACCAGGCCGACCGGGCCGTACAGGGCGCGCAGGTTCTCCCGCCGCGCCTCGCTCCGCCACTCGTGGACCAGGATTCGGTCGCACACGGCGAACACGAACCGCGAGATGTGGGTGAAACCGTGGCGCGGGAGGACCACCGTCTCGAGGGCCGAGATGAGGACCGACATCACCAGGAAGATGCCGACCAGCACGGCGAGGATCTGCAGCGGGATCACCGGAACCCCCCCGGGGCCCGCGCCTCCGAGATGGTGGGCGGCCGGATCGCTCTCACATTCCGGGCAAAGGTCGCCGGCGTCATCCGGGGCCCGACTGGCGGTCGCCGGGGCACGGGTCAGCCACGGCCCGCTGGGTTTGCTGGGCTCAGCTGAGTCGGGTGACCCGGGTGGGCCGGCGTCGACGGTCGTACCGGTGGTGACCGCGTCCGCGGCTTTCCGCCGCGACAACCGCTCGACGAGCGCCTGCGGGCTTTCCGGCATCCAGGCGCTGGCGACATAGGCCACCACGACGGCGACGATCACCACCGGCATGACGGTCAAGCCGTCGCTGTAGAGGAGCAGCGTGGCCAGCAGGGTGGAGGAGAAGGGGAGCTTGAGCATCACCGTGGACATGGCTCCGATGCCCATGGCCAGCCCGGGGACGAGTGTGAGCCCTGGCAGATGAGAACCGGCGATGCCCGCGGCCGCGCCGATGAAGAGAGCGGGGAAGACCGGCCCACCCCGGAAGGCCGAGAGGGAGATGCCGTAAGCGAGCGCTTTGCACAGCACCAGGAGCGCCAGCGCGCCGACCGTCCAGCCGGCCGCACCACCGATCAGCGTGGGGAGCTGGTTCTGTCCGGAGAAGAGCACGTAGTGGCTGGACCGTCCGGTGGCTTCGGCGAAGCCGACGGCCAGCCCGCCCACGGCCAGGCCGGCCAGCACGGTCAGCGGGATGGGCAGGCGTCCCACGACGGTGCGGAGGGCCAGCCCGATCAGCTTGATCACCGTGCCCCCCAACGCCGCGACCACGCCGAACACCAGGGCCCAGAGGAGCATGCCGCCGGTCGGGTGGTTGAACGGAGGCAGGCCCGGGATGGCCAAGGAGAACGTGCCGAACCCGGTCAGGGAGTCGAGGCCGACGAAGACGAGGGTTCCGATGCCGGCGGCCAGGAGCCCGGGTACGAGGACCAGACCGAGCATCGGTCCTCCGAGCCCGACCGCTTCCATGAGGAGGAACGCCCCGGCGATGGGTGAACCGAAGAGCGTGCTGATCGCAGCAAAGCTCCCCGCCGCGGCCATGACGGTCATGGCGGTGGGTGGCGCTTCCCGCCGGGCCAGACGGACGGCGACGACCCCGAGGATTCCCCCGATGGCGATGAGTGGCGCTTCGGGCCCGAGGACGATGCCGAGGCTCAGCGTGGCCAGGGCGGCCACCGTTACGCCGGGGAGGTCGATCGGAACCGGTGTCCCGCCTGCCTGGAATCCGTCGGCCGGCGAGTGGCCGGCGGTGCCCGGCAGATACTTGATGGTCAAGCTGACCAGCAGACCTGAGACGGCCACCAGCGGGAGCGGCCACCACACCGGCTCCCCGTGGAATCCCAGCCCGTTGGGAATCGAGCTGAAGAACCAGCCCTGCATGAGGCCGACCAGCTTGAGGAAGCCGTACGCCACGGCGGAGACCGGCGCGCCGATGAGTGCCGCGACCGCCAGCAAGGCGAGGTAGCTCGGAGATCGAATCAGGGCGGCCGGGTCGGTCGGACCTGCGGCAGCTGGGGCGGCCGCCGCCGGATCCGCGCCGGTCGGCGATGGCCCAGGTCCGCCTGGTGCCAAGCTCACCGGCCGTCGAACTCGCGAGCCCGGATGGCGCCCGACGGCCGACGGCCTTCCCGCCACTCCGTCGGTCGTGTCATCGGTGACAGGGTCGCCACCTTCGTGCACGCGGCACCGGTGAGTGAGTCGAGGGTGGGCACTGGCGACCTTCCGTCGTTGGATCTCCGACTGGTGGACCTTAGGGCCTTTCCTGCCGGCCGGGTCGGAATCCGGCCGGCACCGGGTCGCCCGCTGCGACACCGTCGTCCGGCGGGTGGCAACGTATTTCGTGCCCGGAACCCGCCGCCCCAGCCCGAACGGGCCGTTAGTGCTCGGATACACAAGCAGGCCCACGCTTGCCTTCGCCGGCGCCGCTCCGACGGTCCCGAACGTCCGTCGGAGCCCAAAACCACCGCCCACGTGGTGAAAGACACTAGGGTCGTGGTCGTCCCCACAAATTAAGGAGTGTCAGCAATCATGCTTGCGTACACCTATCCGCTGCTCGACATCCTCTGGACGATGATCGAGTTCTTCCTCTTCTTCCTGTGGATCTGGCTGCTCATCGTCGTCTTCAGCGACATCTTCCGCAGTCACGACATGGGCGGACTGGCCAAGGCGCTCTGGGTCATCTTCGTGATCATCCTGCCGTTCCTCGGCGTCTTCATCTATCTGATCGCTCGCGGCGGCAGCATGCACGAGCGGGCGGCGGCCCAGGCGCAGAGGCAGCAGCAGGCCTTCGACTCCTACATCAAGGACACGGCCGGGGCGAGCAGTGCGGACGAGCTGTCCAAGCTGGCCGACCTGAAGGCCAAGGGCGTGATCACCGACACGGAGTTCGAAGCCCAGAAGGCGAAGCTGCTGGCCTGAGTGATGGGGGCAGGCCGCTCGGAGCCCGTTCCGGCAGCGGGGGTAGCAGTGGTGACGCGGCCGGCGGCCGCCCCGCCTTTCGAGGCGGTGGCGGGCCGCCGCTGCGCCATCCCTGAGCGTTGGCGCGGTCGCCCTCCCTGTCCTGGTCGGTACGGGCCGGAACCGTCACCGCGGTGACGCCGGGCGAAGAGGTGGCGGGCGACGCCGCCGCGGGCGAAGGCGGCGATGTCGAGTCGCTTCGGCACACCGTGGAGGAGCTCCAGGAGGAGAACGAGGCACTACGGTCGCCAACCGAGGGGGGTCCGGGCCGGGGGCATCGATGGCGGCGGATCGGCTCGTGGGTTCTGCTCGTGGTTGCCTGCCTTTTGGCCGTGGTGTCCGTCCTGGTGGTCTGGGTCCGTAACGAGGTGCTCAGCACGGACGCCTATGTCTCCACGGTTGCCCCGCTGGCCCATGATCCGGCCATCCAGGCGGCGGTGGCGTCGAGGATCAGCCAGAACCTGGTCTCCCGCACCGATCTCCAGCAGCGGGTCAAGAGCGCCCTGCCGTCGAAGGCCGGCTTTCTGGCCGGACCCATCACGTCGGGGGTCGAGAGCACCACCCATCAGATCGCGCTCAAGGCCGTCGAGTCCGAGCGCTTCCAGCAGTTCTGGGTCACTGCCAACCGCAAGGCCCACGAACAGGTGGTGGCCCTCCTCACCGGGTCCAACGGGAAGGCGCTCCAGGCGAGGAACGGCGAGGTCGTCCTCGACCTGTCCCAGATCCAGGCCCAGGCCACGCAAGCACTCGACGCTCACGGCATCACGGTGTTCGACAAGGTGAACGGGAAGGCGCCGACGCTGGTGCTCTTCCGCTCCAGTCAGGTGACCAAGGTGCAGCGCCTCGTCCGTTTCCTCGACCACCTGGCCCTGGTCCTCCCCCTCCTGACCCTGCTGTGCTTCGCCGGGGTCGTCCTGCTCACCCTGAACCGACGCCGCGGCCTGGTGAGGGCCGCCGCCGGTCTCGCCATTTCGATGGCCGTCGTGTTGGTGGTGGCGGCGGTGGCCCGGAACCAATACCTGTCGTCGCTCCGGCCGGACCAGTCCAAGGATGCCGCCTCCGCCGTCTTCGACGCCATCGGCGCGTTGTTGCTCGACTCGGTGCGGACCATCTTGATCGTCGCCGCCCTGGTGGCCGTCGGGACGATCGTCGCCGGCAACCGGTGGGTGCGATCATGGTGGGCGACGCGCCACTGGCCGGGGTGGATGATCCAAGGACCGGTCCCCGGGTTCGTCGGCGAGCACCGGAGGGGGTTGCAGTGGGCGACACTCGGGGTGGGCCTGTTGGTGATCGTGGCCTGGTCCAATCCGACGACGCTGGTGGTGGTGGTCGTCGTGCTGGTCACCCTGGGGTTGGTCGGACTGCTCGGGATCTATGCCGGCCGGCGGTCGTCACCGACCCCGGCTGCCACCGGAACGGGCCTTCCCGGCTCCGGGCCGGGCGACGGGGTTCCCGCCCCCGAGGCCTGAGCCCAAGCCGCTCGGTTCTTCCGGGCCGCCCCGGAAATCTCGACCGTCGGCTAGCCACCTGACGCCACGGCCGTGCACGCCGTGGTGCCGCACGGATCGGTGACCAGGCCGCCGAGGAGGAACGTCGTGCCCTGCTCCTGGACCGACGGCTGCGCTCGCGGCACCGCATGAGGATCCACCCCGGCCCGGTTGGGCGTGTTGGTCAGCGGGGGCGCCGGCGTGCCGCTGTCCCAGACGAAGAGAGCCGATGCTCCCGAGGCCGGGCTGGTGAGCGGTGGGATCCCGTAGAAGGGCACGACGTCGGGTGTGCGGCCCGCCGCCAGGCCCGGTTGGTGCATCTCGGCGCCGATGGTGCGGGCCTCGGTTTCGGTGGCGATGTTGGCCACCTGGTGGTCGCCGAAGGCTTCCTCGAGCAGCACCTGGTGGGGCGGTGTACCGGGGAGGGGATGGTCGGTCATGAACTGGGCGTAGCCGTCCGCCTCGGAGCGGTCCCAGAGCATCTGGATGAGTCCCAGCCCGATCTGTTGGACGAGCTTGTCCGGGTAGCTGCTGTCGAGGATGGCGGCGAAGGGGTCGAAGTCGACGCTGCGGTTGAGCAGCAGCGAGTAGTCCATGCCCGGCACCCCGAGGACGGCCCGGGTGAACTCCTGGGAGACGGCGGTGAGCGCACCGCCCTCGATCCCCCCCTGGCTGTTCCCGTAGTAGACGAGCGGGCTCGACGTGTCGACCACCGGGTGGGCGGAGCCGGCCTGGAAGGCGGGGCTGGTGACCAAGCCGGCCGGGCTGGTCAGCAGTCGGCCGAGGAAGAGGAAGTCGAGCATGCCCTGTTGGCCGCGGTCGGGCAAGCTCGAGAAGTTCGAGAAATCGGTGAGGATGCCGGCGTCGGCCGCCGCGTCCTGGCTGGCCAGCCCCAGCCAGTCGGTGCCGCACACGACGAAGTTGCCTGCGTCGGCCATGCTCTCGATGGGCGGGTCGGTCACCTCGTCGGCGCTGCCCAGCAGGCCGTGGCCGTACAGCATGGGGTGACCGGGGTAGACGGTGGCGCCCGGGTCGGTGGCGTCGGCCACCGCGGTGCGCGGGACGGTGCACTCGAAGTTGGCCGTCTGCACGTTGCCGGGGATCTGGGTCGGGAGCCCGTCGGGGCCGAGCTGGAATTGGGAGCCGGGGGGCCCACCGGGCTGGTCGAGGTAGCTCGGCACGGTGAACGTGCCGGTCACGGTGCGGGCGATGCGCGGATCCTGAGCCGTCGTGAGGTCGGTGACACCGGTGACGGTGAACGCCGGGGCGCCGCTCCCGAGCTTGGCGAAGGCGTCGTCACGGATGTGGAGCATCGAACCGGTCAGGCTCTGCTGGCTGGCCACGGTGAAGTCCCAGGCCAGGTACAGGCTCGAACGGTCGACGCCGGCCTGTTGCAAGGTGTTGAAGATGGCGTCCATATGGTGTTGGCGCAGCTGGTCCGCCTGGGTCGGGAGCGGCGTTCCGTCCCGGTAGTCCTGGAAGATGGCGTCCGGCGGGATGAGGCCGCCCGAGCCGGTGTGGAGGTCGCGCAGGGCGACGATGTAGCGGTGGCCGTCGGTGTAGTCGGCGGCGGCGTGAATGATCAGCGCCTGCTCCGACGGGACGGGGTCGTTGGCATCGAGCTCCGCCCAGTAGGCCACCCGGTGCCCGGTCCTGGCGTCGAGGATCACGATGGGCGCGTCGTTCCTCAGCGAGGACCCGATATCGGTGATGGTGGCTATCCCGCTGTGGGTCAGGTCGATCCCGTTGACGTGGAGGATCACGGGAGTGCCCGGGCTGAACCCGTCGTTCCGGTTGAAGGCGGTCGGGTCGATCGGGACGCCGCGATTGTTCCTCGGCATGTCTGCCGGCGGGAGGTCGACGCGCCGACCGGTGGGCGAGGACGGGTCGTGCACGGTGAAGTAGTTGTCGGGGAAGGGCAGGAGGCACTGGGTCGGGTCGAGCGGATCGCAGGCGCCCGGCGGCGGCGTCGCATCCGTGGAAGGGCCGACGGCGGGCGTATCGGTGGCCGCGGTGATCGCGAGCAGTGCCCCTGCTCCGACAGCCAGGACGGCGAGCGCCGTCAGCACCCGGTGCAAATTCGTTCGGTGGGCCCGGATCATCGATCCCCCTCCATGCTCTGACGATCCGCCCTCCCCCTGCGACGGATCCGGGCTCACGGTAACAGGAGGTCGGGTGCCCTTCCATGGTGAGGACGGACACGCACGCCGTCCGGCGGCCTCGATGTCCGACGCGGCCTTCGGCCGGGCCGGAGGCCAGGGTCAGCGGGAGGAGCGACCGGCGGGGAGCGCACCGTTCGACGCTGACCGTCCGGCAGCCTCGCCGTGGCCTCTACCCGGCCCGGCGGAGGGGGCCGTGTTCGGGACCGGGGCGGTGTCGGGCGCGGTGTCGGGGGCGGAGCCCCCCTCGTCCTGGTCGGAGCCCGGTTGTTCCCAGTTGCCGAGCGAGGCGATGAACTCCTCGGTCTCCTGCTGGGTGGCCATCATCCGCTTTTCAGCCCCGGCGGCGAGCAACCGCCCGAGGACGGGTATCTCCCACAGCGACTCGGCCCGCAAGATGGCCATCACCACCGGGACCAGGTGCTCGGCCGTGTCGATGACCACGTAGCGGGGGAGCCACTTCGGGTCGAACTTGGCGTTGAACCGCCACAGCGACTCGATCTGGGCGAAGTTGGACAGGCGTTTGAGGAACCAGCGCTCGGCCCGCTGGACGGTCCCGTCACCCTTGTCCCCCGACAGCGTCGAACGCATGGCGGCGAAGTTGAGGCTCAGCCCCTCGCAGCCGGTCTCGCGCAGGTGCTCGATGGTCGAGCACAACGCGAAGTCGAGCAGGCCGTTGGGATGCTCGCCGGGATCGCGCCGCATCAGGTCGAGGGAGTAGCCGCCGATGCCCGGAGCGGGTACGAACTGGCACATGGCTGCGGCCGCGCCGTCCGGCCCGCGGACCACCGTGAGGAGGAGGCCGATGTCCCTCGGGTCGAACACCCGGCCGAGCATCATCGAGAAGCCGCGCTCGTGCTCACCCTGGCGGCTGAGGGTCATCAGGGCGGTGAGTTCCTCCGACAGGGCGGGCTCGAGACGGGAGGGGTCGTGGAATGAGACGGTATAGCCGTGCTTCTTGATGCGGTTGAACGCCTGGCGCAGGCCCTTCTTCTCCCCACCAGCCAGGCTGAAGCGCTGGACCTGCACCACTGCCTCGTCCCCGAGATAGATGTTGTGCATCCCCGAGTCGCGGTAGATCGGGAGCCAGTCCTCGGCTGCGCCCATCACCGCCGTCACCCAACCGTGGCCGTCGGCGAAGCGCCGGAACGCATCCCAGGCCTGGTGCCGTTCGTTGACCGGGCCGATGGGGTCCGGAGAGATGAGGCAGACCCCTCCGTACACGGCGTACGCCACCAGGCTGTCGCGGTGGAAGAACCACTGCTTGTCGCTGCGCAGCGCGAAGTAGTCGAGCGTGGACGCGCCATGGCGCCGGACGATGTCCCGGGCGCGGTACTCGGCGGCGCGACCCGAGGTGAGCCGGCGGTCGACCACCGGGCGGGTCAGGAGGAACAGGGTCAGGGCCACCACGGACAGTCCGATGGCCAGCAGCGTCGGGGCCAAAAACCGGTCGGCCCGGTGCGGGAGCGCGATGGTGCGGATGCCGACGAGGCGTTCGGACACCGCCCAGAGCGCCGTCCACCACGGGATGCGCATGTGGGTGTCGTTGTCGACGTGGGTGAAGAGCTCGATGGAGGCCGCCGTGACGAGTGTGATGCCGACCGCCCCGATCCCCAGGGCGAGGAGCGCGGAGCGCATCGACGAGCGGTCCGAGGCGGCCTGGAAGTCGCGCCGGTTGACGACCAGGAGCACCAGCACGGCCACCGCGACGAGCGACTCCTCGATGTCGGCGCCGGCCACGATGTGGAGGAGGATCGTGCCGGCGAGGAGCACGACGGACACCCGCCAGGCCCGGCGTTGCCCGCGGAGAATGCCCCGGCCCAGGGCCACGAGGGCCAGCCCGGCCATGGCGATGAGCGTGCCGGCCGCCACGCTGGCGCCGAGCGGGACGAACTCCCTCAGCACGTGCAACCGGCCGCGCAGCGGTGGGGTGACGGCGTCGATCAGGTCGATGATCCCGGCCACCAGGATGGCGGCGGCCGCCCATCGCCGCACGCGTCGAGGCCGCCGGAGGGCCTTCTGGAGGTCGGGCGGGGGTGGCCATGACTCACCGACCGGGAACGACGCCACCAGCTCGGGGCGGAGGGTGCCCGTGCTCCGTCCCCGGGTGATGGCCCGCTCGAACACGCTCGGCGAGGGCAGGTCGTTCCGGGTCAGCAACATGCGAACGTGCAGGTCGGCGCCGTTTTCGAGCTCGACCCAGCCGATGCGCTGGCTGTGCAGGAAGACCGGTGGCAGCCCGAGGCGGCCCCGATGCTCGTCGACCACCTCGGCCGAGGCCCCGACGTTGGCGTAGAAGCCCAGGCCGAGATGGGTGAGCTCGGACTGGAAGGTTGCCGCGGTGATCAGGCCGGCGTAGCCCTGGCTGACCAGACGCCGTCCGGCGTCGCGGGCGGTGTCGTTGGCCGCCGCTTCCGAGCGCACCGCGTCCAAGGCCCCGCCGCCGAGGATCGACCACATCCGCCGGCTGAGCAGCCCGAGCACCACCGCCAGCAGGACCAGCACGATGAGGGCGACGATGGAGGCGACGACCAGCTGGTCGCCCCAGTCGGCCTGGTGGGCGTGGCGGATGGCCCGGGCCGGGAGCCCCGAACCGAGGTGGTTGAGGACCCACGGGGTGACGGCGAGACGCACCAGCAGAGCGGCGGCGAAGGGAACGAGGAGCCACCAGGCGTAGCGGCCGAGCCGCCGGTAGAGGGTGCGCGAGACCACGAAGCGGGACAGCGCCGACGGGTCGCTCAACCGGTCGAGACCGGCCAGCCAGGGCGCGTCCTCGTTGGATTGGGCGGCCAGGGTTCGCCAGCTGCGCCCGGCCGGGGTCGGCCCGACGATCCCGGGCTTGGCGTCGGCCGCCGGGTCGAACTCCGTCTCGGGACCGCTGCACCCGGCGGCGTAGGCGTGCTCGCCCGGTTCGACCCGGACCACCCGCACCCCGCTGGCCGTGTGAAGGTGGAGATCGACCGGCCCGAGGTGCTCGACGCCCCGGGCGGTGAGGGCGGCCATCGCCTCGACGTCGTCGGCATACCCCGGTTCGTGGGCCCCGGTCTGGCGGATGACCCGCCGCTCGTCGACATCGAGGAACCGGCTGAACGCCTGCCCCAGCTCGGGGTGGGCTCGGAGCGCCCGTTCGGCGTCGGCCCGCGGGGAACGGGACCCGATGAGGTCGAAGAGGTTGCCCGCCACGATCAGGATTCCGGGACCGTCCCAGGTGTCGAGGGCCCGGGCCAGCTCACCGGTGATGGCTCGGCTCGACGCGGTGGCGTCGGCGGTGAGGAGCAGATCGCTCACCACCATGACGCGGCGACCGACGCCGACGTCCACCCGGGTACCCCCGGGCTCGGGTGAGAACGCCCCGGCCGGACCGCCCCTCGAGCGTCCGTCGGGCCCTGTCTGCACCGACGATGGAGTGGTGGTGGTCACGGCCCCTCCATCGTAGGTTCCCGCCGGAGTTAGGCTGAAGCAGGCCGTGTCCGTTGATCGGGGACCCGGTCGGGTCGGGGACGACGCGGTGAAACACGCAGGTGAGGGGCGATTGACACGCAGGTGGGGGACACGGTGAGCGACGCAGGGTCGAGGAAGGAAAGCGATGCCTGAGGACGCGCCGGCCGACCCGCCCTCTGCGGCCGTCACCCCCGAGCGCGCCACGTCCGAGGCCACCATCGAGGACTACCTCTCCGAGGACCGGGTGTTCCATCCCTCGGAGCATTTCCGGCAGGAGGCCGTCGCCGACGACCCCGGCGTCTACCAGCGGGCGGCAGCCGACCCGGAGCGGTTCTGGGCCGAGCAGGCCGGTGCCCTCGACTGGTACCGGACCTGGGACTCGGTCCTCGACTGGGACCTTCCGGTGGCCCGTTGGTTCGACGGGGGGACCCTGAACGTCTCCTACAACTGCCTCGACCGGCACGTGGCCGCCGGTCATGCCGACAAGGTGGCGTTCCACTGGGAAGGCGAGCCGGGCGACACCCGGACCGTGACCTACGGCCGGTTGCTGGAGGACGTCTCCAGATTCGCCAACGTGCTGCGCGGCCTCGGGGTGGGTCGCGGCGACCGGGTCGCCGTCTACATGCCGATGATCCCCGAGCTGCCGGTGGCCATGTTGGCCTGCACCCGGATCGGTGCGGTCCATTCGGTGGTGTTCGGGGGGTTCTCCTCCGACGCCCTGCGGGACCGGATCCTCGACGCCCAGGCCCGGGTGGTGGTCACCGCCGACGGAGGGTGGCGGCGGGGCGCGCCGGCAGCCCTCAAGCCCAGTGTGGACGTGGCCGTGTCCGGTTCGCCCTGCGTCGAACACGTGGTGGTGGCGCGCCGGCTGGGCGAGGCCGCCGACCCCGCTCCGGACATGACCACGGGCCGCGACCATTGGTGGCACGAGTTGATGGCCGGGACCGACCCCGCCGCCGGGGGGAGGCCGTCGGACCGCTGCGAGCCCGAGCCGATGGAGGCCGAGGACCTGTTGTTCATCCTCTACACCTCCGGCACGACGGCAGCGCCCAAAGGCATCATGCACACCACCGGGGGGTACCTCACCCAGGTCGCCTTCACCCATCGATGGGTGTTCGACCTGCACCCCGACCGCGACGTCTACTGGTGCGCGGCCGACATCGGCTGGGTCACCGGCCACAGCTACATCGTCTACGGGCCGCTGGCCAATGGGGCCACCTCGGTCATGTACGAGGGGACGCCCGACTTCCCCGACCGCGACCGCTGGTGGTCGATCGTCGAACGCTACGGGGTCACCATCCTCTACACCGCGCCGACGGCCATTCGCACCTTCATGAAATGGGGCGCCGCCTACCCCGGGCGGCACGACCTCAGCACGCTGCGGGTCCTCGGCTCGGTCGGGGAGCCGATCAACCCCGAGGCATGGATGTGGTACGCCACCCACATCGGCGGTGGGCGCTGCCCGGTGGTGGACACCTGGTGGCAGACCGAGACCGGAGGCATCATGATCGCCCCGCTGCCGGGGATCACCCCGACCAAGCCGGGATCGGCCACCTTCCCCCTGCCCGGCATCAGTGCCGAGGTGGTCGACGAGTCCGGTGCGGCCGTGGCCAAGGGCGGCGGCTACCTGACCCTGACCCGGCCCTGGCCCTCGATGCTGCGGGGCATCTACGGCGACCCCGAGCGCTACCGGCAGACCTACTGGAGTCGCTTCGAGGGCCGTTACTTCGCCGGGGACGGGGCCAAGGTGGACGCGGACGGCTATCTGTGGCTGCTCGGGCGGGTGGACGACGTGATGAACGTGTCAGGTCACCGGATCTCGACCACCGAGGTCGAGTCGGCGCTGGTCGACCACGCGGCGGTGGCCGAAGCCGCCGTGGTGGGCGCCAGCGACCCCACCACCGGCCAGGCCATCGTGGGCTTCGTCACCCTGAAGTCCGACGCCGGGGGGCCGAGCGACGGGCGCGGCGAGGAGCTCCGGGCCCATGTGGCGGGAAAGATCGGCCCGATCGCCCGGCCGCGGACGGTGGTGTTCACCGACGAGCTCCCGAAGACCCGGAGCGGAAAGATCATGCGCCGTCTCTTGCGTGATGTGGCCGAAGGGCGAATGCTCGGTGACACGACCACGTTGGCCGACCCGGCGGTGGTGGAGGAGATCCGCCGCCTGGCCGCCGCCTCGCCGACCGAGGAGTGAGCCCCCGCACCGGCCCGGCCAACTGGGCCTGGCACCGGCAGCCGTTGACCGATCCCGGCGAGGCGGTGGTCTTCGACGTGGACGGCGTGCTGTCGGACGCGGCGGTCCGCCAGCACTACCTCGAACGAGGACGGCGCGACTGGGAGGCGTTCTTCGACGCCTGCGGCGACGACCCGGTCATCGAGGAGGTGGCGAGAGTCCTCGAACTGCTCGACGCCCGGCTCCAGGTGATCCTGCTGACCGGACGACCGATGCGGGTCCAACCCCAGACGCTGGCCTGGCTCGAACGGTACGGATTGCGGTGGGACCTGTTGGTCATGCGGTCCCGCGGTGACTACTCGCAGGTGACCTGGTTCAAGCGGGACAGCGTCGACGAACTGCGCGCCCACGGCTTCGATCTCCGCCTGGCGTTCGAGGACGACCCCAACAATTTCGCCATGTTCCATGCCGAGGGGATCCCCTGCGTGTACATCCACTCGGGCTACTACGAGTGACGACGGCGAGCGGCTCCCACCGCTGTCCCCCGGCGCCGAGAGGCGAGGAGCCAACCGGCCAGAGTGGCGCCGGCGGCCAGCAGGATCACCGGCAGGTCCCCGTCGCGCACATAGATCGTCGAGCCGGTGCGCCGGTCGAGGGTGGCCAGGACCACCTGGCGGGCGCCGAGGACCGAACGCTCCCGCAGCGTGCCGCGATGGGTGATGGCCGCGCTGTACCCGGTCGGGGCGGCCTGCAGCAGGTCGCGGCCCTGCTGGACGGCCTGCACCTCCGAGGCGGCGATCTCCTGGGTCGGGACCTGTGACCTGGCGTAGGAGGACGTATTGGTGGGGACGATGAGTAGCTGGGCTCCGTCCCGCACGGCCGAGCGGCCGCGCCCGGCATAGAAGACCTCGTAGGAGACCATGGCCCCCAGCGGGCCCACCGGGGTGGGGAGCAGACCGGTGCCGGTGCCGGGAACCGCGTCACGCGGGACGGCGGACAGGTCGGCCAGGTGGGAGAAGAAACCCCGCAGGGGGACGTACTCGCCGAAGGGCACCCGGTGGACCTTCTCATAGCGGGACACGATGGTTCCGTCGGGCCCGAAGGCCACGATCTCGTTGCGGAACGAGCTGTCCGAGACGCTCTCGGTCACCCCGACCACGAGGGTGGTGTGGAGCGAGCGGGCCAGTCCGGCCAGCTCGCTTTCGACCGGCGAGGCGGACAGGGACGTGTCGAGGGACACGACGTCCTCCGGCCAGAGAACGAGCTCGGGCGTGGCCCCCCCGTCCGCCCGTTCCATGAGCCGGGTGGCCGAGAACTGAGCCGCCAACACCACCGCCGGGTTGATCTGCGACTTGGAGAAGCCGCGGGGGCCTCCTCCCTGGACGGCGGCGGCCGTGACCGTTCCCGTCGCCGGGCCGCCGTCGGGGGCGTGGTCGGCGGCGGCCGAGACGGCCACCACCATGGCCAGGGCGACGGCACCGAGGACGATCGTGCCGCCGTGGCCCGCCCCGGCGCCGGCCAGGGTGGTCCACCGGCCCGGACGGCCTCCCGGCGGACCCCCGGGCGGCCCGCCGGACGGCGGGTCGGCTGAAGCACCACCGTCGGGCTCGACCCGGGCGAAGGCCCTGGCCCGCCGGCCGTCGCGCCCGGCTCGGAGGAGGGCTTCCACCACGCAGGCCAGACCCACCCCGCCGATGTAGACCATGGCGGTGAGCCCGAGCGGACCGCCCAGCCGGGCCACCCCGAGCACCGGTCCGCCCGCTTGCCCGAGGAAGACGCCACCCATGGGCAGGCCGCCGAACGGCCAGCCCGTCCGGGCCCATTCGGCCAAGATCATGGCCCCGGGAAAGACGAGCGCCCGAGCCGCTCGCGGACCGGACGGGACAGCCAGGCAGGCCACGGCCATGAACGCAGCTTCGACGGCGATGAGCAGGAGGGCGCCGGGCAGGGTGAACGCCCGGGCCCACATGAGGCCCGGCCCGTAGCAGCCCAGCCCGGCCAACCAGCCCGCCCAGGCCCGGGTGCGGGGCCGGAGGCCCCCGAGCCGCCAGAAGAGCAGTCCGGCGGCGGGGAAGGCCAGGGCCCAGGCGCCCCACGGGGGCAGCGAGAGGGCGAGGCCGACTCCTGCAGCCAGGGCGGGGAGCGCCACCGTGCCGCGCCGGGGGCGGACGGCGGCGTCCCGACGGCGGGTCATCGACACCCTCGACGGCCGCCAGGCCGGGCCGGTCAGGTCGTCGGTCGGCGCGCCGCGCTCCGAGGTCGAGGGGGACGCTCCCGGCGTCACGGGTGTGCGTCCCCGCGCGAGACCGGGGCGGTGCCGGACGCGGCCGGAGGGCTCAGGGAGCGGAGCAGGCGGCGGGCGGCTTCGCGACCGCCGCCGATGCAGGCGGGAATGCCGACACCTCGGTAGGCGGCGCCGGCCACCTCCACCCCGTCGAGGGCGGCGACACCCTGCTCGATGCGCGCCACCCGGATGAGGTGCCCCACGTGATACTGGGGGAAGGCCCGGTCGAACCGGGTGACCATCCAGTCGGTGGGCCGGTGGCGCACGTCCAACAGGTGGGCCAGCTCGGCCAGGACGGCGTCGACCAGCTGGCCGTCGTCGAGCAGCTGGTGGCGCGCGTCGCCGAACCGACCGACCGACACCCGGATGAGCTCGTCGTCGGGCCGGGCGAGGTGCGGCCACTTGCGCGAGAGATAGGTGCCCGCCGTCACGAGCGGCGGGGCGTGGTCGATGGTTTCGCTCCGCGGCACGAGGAAACCGGTGCCGGTCATCGGCGCGTGGATGGCGCCCACCGGAAAGGCCAGGGTGAGCACGGCCACCGGGGCGTACTCGATGGTGCTGAGCAGCCCGGCGGCCTCTGGGGCGTGGAGGGCGAGCTGCACGGCGGCGACATCGGCCGGCACGGCCAGCACGATGCCGTCGGCGTCGACGACCTCGGGCCCCTCGCACCGGACGTCCAGCTGCCACCGGGCCGGGCCCGACCCGTTGTGCGCCCCGGAGTGCGATGCCGGGCGCCGGATGGCTTCGAGCGAGACCCCGGTTCGCAGGCGGACCCCGCGCCGCTCGAGCTCGGCGGCGAGGTGCCCGGCCAGACCGGCGGTGCCGGAGGTGAGCGACCAGAAGACGGGCGGTCGTTCCCCGCCCGGCGCCGGCGCGTCGTCGCCCCGGCCGTGGCGCATGCGACGCATCAAGCTGCCGGGCTGCAGGGAGGCGGCCAACAGGTAAGGGAAGGTGGCCGCCGCGCTCAGGTCGTCCACCGTGCCGGCGTTGATCCCCCCGACCAGCGGGTCGACCATCCGCTCGACGACCGGCCGTCCGAGGCGCGTCTCCACGATGGCGCCCACGGCCTCGTCGCCGACGACGTGGCGGGCGCCGAAATGGGGCTTGACGAGATCCTTGGCCACGCGCAGCGATTCGGCGGGGGTCAGGATTCCGCAGCGGGCGAGCGCCCCCCATCGGGTGGGTACGCCGAGGTTGAGGCCGTCGGGCAGGGGGCGGAGCCGGCCCCGGGCCCACACCGAGGCGCCCGATGCCCCGGGGGCGACCAGCTCCCCCGCCAGTCCGAGCTCGGTGCAGAGGTCGGTGGCCTCCGGTCGCCGGGCCACGAAGGCGTCGGCCGCCAGATCGACCGTGCGCCCGGCGAACTCGGCGGAGCGGAGCGAGCCCCCGAGCCGTCCCTCCGCCTCCAGCAGCTGGACCTCGGGACCCGGCCCGCCGTCATGGTCTCCGGTGGCCAGTTCCCAGGCCGCGGCCAGGCCGGCGATGCCACCGCCGACCACCACCGCCACCGGTCGCCGTCGGGCGGTCACGCCGGCTCGGAGCCCGGGGCCGAGCTGCGGGCCGGGCGCGCCGGGCTCGCCGGGTCCCGGGGCCGACCGGACGGCTCCGGTTCGGCCGCGGCGCCCACCACGTCGGCCAGAATGGCGACGAACCGCGGATCGTCGTTGAGGGAGCGGGTCCGGACGAAGGCCAGGCCGGCGGCGGCGGCCACACCTGCCGCCTCGATGTCGAGGTCGTAGAGCACCTCGAGGTGGTCGGAGACGAACCCCACCGGGCAGACCACCACCGAGGAGGCGCCCGCCTCGGCCACCCGCTCGATCTCGGCCCGCAGGTCCGGCCCGAGCCACGGGTCGGGCGTCCGACCGGCGCTCTGCCAGGCCACGCTCCAGGTCAGCCCGGGTACGTCGTCCAGGCCCAATATGGCGGCGATGTCGGCGGCCGACTCGCCGACCTGAGCGGCGTAGGGGTCGTCGTCGGTCAGCGCCCGCTCCGGGAGGCTGTGGGCGGTGAAGAACACGGCCGTCCGGGAGCGACGCTCCGGCGGCAGCTCGGCCAGGGCGGCGGCGGTCCGGTCGGCCAGCAGGGGAGCGAAGCCCGCGGCCCGGTGCCACGAGCTCACCGGGATGAAGGCGGGCCGGGGGTCGGTCGCCGCCGCCGCCGCCGCGCCGGCCCGGCGCAGGTACTCGCCCGATCCCGAGGAGGACCGGTGGGGGGTGAGCACGATCCCGACGACGCGGTCGACCCGCTCGGCGGCCAGAGCCGCCATGCCCGCTTCGATGCTCGGTTCGACGAACTTGGCCCCGTAGCGCACGGTGTAGCCGCCGGGCGACGACGATTCGAGGACCGAGGCCAGCCCGGCCACCTGGGCCGCCGTTCGTTCGGTGAGGGGTGAGAGGCCGCCGATGGCCCGGTAGCGCCCGGTGAGTTCGGCCAGCAGCTCGGCGGAGGGCGGCCGCCCTCGCCGGATGGCGGTATAGAAGGGCTCGATGGCTTCGGCTGTGGCCGGCGTGCCGTGGGCCATGACGAGCACGCCGGTCGGCCGGGCGGGCCCGGTCATCCGGGGGCGTCCGGGCCCGGACCGCCACCGGCCGGTACGCCCGCCCGGCCCTCGGCATGGACGAGCGCGGCCACCCGCTCGAGGACGGCCGGGTCGGTCTCGGGCAGGACCCCGTGACCGAGGTTGAAGATGTGGCCGGCCGCCGTCCCGGCCCGGTCGAGCACGGCGCGGGTCTCCGCCTCGGCCACCGCCGTGCCGGCCAGGCAGGCCGCCGGATCGAGGTTGCCCTGGACGGCCACACCGGGGCCCAGGCGTTGTCGCGCCTGGTCCAGCGGGACCCGCCAATCGACGCCGACGACCGTGCACCCGGACCGGGCCATGGCCGGGAGCAGCTCACCGGTCCCGACCCCGAACAGGATGGTCGGGACGCCGGGGTGGGACTCGGCCAGCCGGGCGAAGAGCCGCCGGGTGGCGGGCAGGACCAGCCGCTCGTAGTGGTGGGGGGCCAGGATCCCGGCCCAGCTGTCGAAGACCTGCACGGCGGAGGCGCCGGCGTCCAGCTGGGACCGGAGGGAGGCGAGGGCCAGCTCGGCGAGCCGGTCCACCAGGGCGTGCCAGAGCGACGGGTCGCCCAGCATCAGCGCCTTCACCTTGGTGAACGTCCGTGAGGGGCCACCCTCCACCAGGTAGCTGGCCACGGTGAAGGGCCCGCCGGCGAATCCGATGAGCGGCACGGCGAGCTGCCCGGCCAGGAGCCCCACCGCATCGAGCACGTAGCGGGTGTCCGTCTCCGGATCGAGCGGGCGCAGGCGCTGCAGGTCCTCCTTGCGGCGGAACGGGTCGGCCACCACCGGTCCGGTGCCCGGGGCCACGTCGACCCCGAACCCGATGGCGGCCACCGGCACCACGATGTCGGAGAAGAGGATGGCGGCGTCGGTCCCGTAGCGGTCGACGGGCTGGCGGGTCAGCTCGGCCACCAGTTCGGGTCGGGCGATGGCATCGAGGATGCTTCCCTCGCCCCGGGCGGCCCGGTACTCGGGCAGGGAGCGCCCGGCCTGGCGCATGAACCAGACCGGCACCCGGTCCACGTCGAGACTCCGGCAGGCGCGGATGAAGGGCGACCGTTCGAAGCGGCTGTCGTGTCCCCCGTCCACCGGTCAGGTCCCGGTCCGTCCCGGCCGAGCGAGCACGCGACCCGGTGCGCGGCCGGCCGGGAGAGGTGGCACAGGCACGGCCATGAGCGGATTCTAGGGCCGGCGGTCCGCCGCCCACGGGTCGACGAGGCTCGCCGGCCGCATCGTCCGCCCGTCGCGGCGGTCGGTGCCGGCGCATAGAATCGATGGTTCCCCATTCCGAAACGGGCGGCGAGATGGAGGTGTGGGTGGATCCCGAACGCCAAGCCGAACAGGACTTCGTCGACACGGCCTATCGTCGACTCGACGCCATGCGAGGCGACGCCAATGCCATGCTCCAGGGGGTGCTCGACCTGGGCAAGGGCGGCACCTTCCAGTCACGGACGGAGCGCGACGTGATCGTCCGGACCAGCCTGGCCCGTCTGGAGCAGCTCGACATCGGCGACCAGGCCCTCACGTTCGGACGGATCGACCGGCGGCGGGACGCCGGGGAACCCGACCACGGACCGGATGACCCGTCCGGCCACGCCGGCAACGGAGTGGCCACTCCGGCGGGGGAGACCGGGACGGCGGACATCGAGACCTTCCATATCGGCCGCCTGGCCGTGCACGGCCCCGACCAGGAGCCCCTGGTCGTCGACTGGCGGGCGCCCATCGCCGAGCCGTTCTACCGGGCCACCGGCCGCGACCCTCAGGGGCTCGTGCTCCGCCGCCACCTGGCCCTCGAGGGACGCCGGGTCACCGGCATCGAGGACGAGCGCTTCGGCGCGCCCGCCCGGGGCGCGGCCTCCGACCATGGGGCCCCGGCGGACGGGGGGACCCCGGCGATGGCGGGCGACGGCGGCGATCGGGGCGAGCTCCTGGTCGGCGAGTTGCCCATCGGTGGTCCGGCCGCCCTCCTCGCCGCGCTCGACCGGGCCCGGTCCGGGCGGATGACCGACATCGTCTCCACCATCCAGAAGGAGCAGGACGAGATCATCCGGGCCCCCCTCGGTGGGGTGCTCGTCGTGCAAGGCGGGCCCGGCACGGGCAAGACGGCGGTGGCCCTCCACCGGGCCGCCTACCTCCTCTACACCCACCGGTTCCCCCTCGAGCGCCAGGGCGTGCTGGTGGTCGGCCCCAACCCGCTCTTCCTCCGCTACATCGACCAGGTCCTCCCCTCCCTGGGGGAGACGGGCGTGACCCTGTCGACCGTGTCGGGGCTCGTCCCCGAGATCCGGGTGAAGGAGAAAGGCCCGGTGGACGTGGCCCGGCTCAAAGGCGACCCCCGCATGGCCAAGGTCATGGCCCGCGCCGTGCGGACGCGCCAACGGCGGCTGGCCGCACCGATCGCCGTGCCCTACGGCGCTCTTGTCCTCCACCTCTCCGTCGAGGAGAGCGCCGCCATCGTCGACGCCGTGCGGCGTCGGCCCGGCACCCACAACGCCCGCCGCCGCCTGGTCGAACAAGCGGTGGCCCAGCTCCTGGCCGAACGGGCCCGCCAGACCCAGCAGACCCTCGGGATGGGGAGCCCGGACCCGTCGGCGACCTTCCCCGACGACGACGAGGTCTCGGATCCCGTCGACGACGAGTTCGACTTCGGCGACTTCTCCCGCAAGGTCCGCCGGGTCCCCGAGCTCGCCGAGGCCCTCGACCGGATGTGGCCGCGCCTCTCGCCCCACGAATTGCTGCACGACCTGTTCGGCGCCCGTCCCCTGGTCGCCGCGGCGGCGCGCGGCATGCTCTCGCCCGAGGAGCAAGAGCTCCTCTACCGGCCCCGGTCGGCCTCCTTCGACCAGGTGGCCTGGACACCGGCCGACGCCGCCCTGGTCGACGAGGCCCGCCATCTGCTGGGGCCGCGACAAGGGGGCAATGACGACGTCGTGCGCCAGTACGGGCACATCGTGGTCGACGAGGTGCAGGACCTCTCACCCATGCAGCTCCGCATGGTCGCCCGCCGCTCGCTGTCGGGCTCGATGACCGTGGTGGGCGACATCGCCCAGGCCACGGCGCCGTGGTCGCCCGGTTCGTGGTCGGACATCGTCGCCCACCTCCCCGGGCGTCGTCCGGTGCGGACCGTCGAGCTCACCGTGAGCTACCGCACACCGGCCGAGGTGCTGGCCGTGGCCGGCCGGGTCCTGGCCGTGGCCGCCCCCGAGCTCGTCCCGCCACGCCCGGTCCGGCGCACCGGGATCGAGCCGCGGATGGTGGCGGTCCGCGGCACGAACGGGACGGGGACCGGTGCCGGCGTCGACGACCTGGTTCGGTCCGCCGCCGCCCTGGCCCTGGAGGAGGTGGCCGCGGTGGAGCCCGGCCGGGTGGCCGTCCTCGCTCCCGAGGATCTGCTCCCCGCTCTGTCGGAGGCGCTGGCCGACGCCGGGCACCCGGTCGCCGACGCCAGGGACCAACGGTTCGGCGGGTTGTCCGAGCCGCTGGTCCTGCTGGCCGCCGACGCGGCCAACGGCCTCGAGTTCGACGCCGTGGTGGTCGTCGAGCCCGGGCTCATCGCCGGGGAGACGGCCGTCGGCCTCCGCACGCTGTACGTGGCGCTCACCCGGCCCACCCAACGCCTGAGTGTCGTCCACCTGGCCCCGCCGCCGGCCGCCCTCCAGGGGGCCTGACCCACCCCCGCCCGGGCCGACCCCTCCGGCCGATGGCGGTGCGCTGTCCCGGCCGGGCGGATCATCCCATGTCACGCCCTTCGCCGGCGCGCCCGGCGGCCCGGCGGAACAGCCCTCGGATGAGTTGGCCCCCCGAGGAGCCCATCGACTAAAAATACGGCGTGACCGAGGCCCTCGCCGCCGACGCGAGCATCACCACTCCCCGGCGGCACCGACCCGACAAGCCATCCATGCTGGCCGTGGGGGTCATCATCTGGCTGGGCTCGGAGGTCATGTTCTTCAGCTCGCTGTTCGCCGCCTTCTTCACCATCCGGGCCCACGCCTCGGTATGGCCACCGGCCGGCGCCCATCTCGACGTCATCCGGGCCGGGATCTTCACCGCCATCCTGGTCTCCTCGAGCTTCACCATGCAGAAGGCCGTCTTCGACCAGGAGGCGGGCAACCGCCGGAGCGCCAAGATCTTCGTGGTGGCCACGCTGATCCTCGGCGCGCTGTTCGTGGCCAACCAGTTCTTCGAATGGGTCGACCTCTCGCACAACCCGGCCACCAATCCCACCGTGACCTCGTACGGCTCGCTCTTCTACATCATGTCGGGGCTCCACGGCCTCCACGTGACCCTGGGTCTGGTGGCCATGATCTTCCTGCTGGGCCGGTTGAAGGGCCCGAAGGGGGACCCGGGGGAGACGGCGGTGTTCCAAGGTGTCAGCTACTACTGGCACTTCGTGGACGTGGTCTGGATCGGGCTCTACGCCTGCCTCTTCCTCCTCAAATAGATGGGATCCCTCGCTCGGCTGGCCAAGAAGCGCTACCTGGCACCCTGTGCCTTGGTGGGGAGCGTGGCCTTCGTGGGCCTGCTCGCCTTCTCGCCGGGCCCCGGCCCGGCCGGCGCCGTCCCGACCACCACCCTGCCGCCGCTCACCACCACCTCCCCGACCGCCGCGCCGGTGGGCCAGGCCAGCGCTCCGAGCCTGTCCCAGCTCGTCCAGTACCAGGCGTCGTCCAACCAGACCGGGCTGTTCTACGTGGACCTGCCCAAGGACTTCGTCGACCCCGGCCAGGCCCTGTTCGCGGCCAACTGCGCCAGCTGCCACGGGCCCGAGGCTCTCGGCACCACCCGGGCACCCAACCTGCAGGCCCTCGGCGCCGGAACCGTCGACTTCTGGGTGTCGACCGGCCGCATGCCCCTGGCCGATTCGAGCGTGCAGGCCACCAGGAAGCCGCCGCGCTTCAACCGGCTCCAGACCCTCGAGATCGCCGCCTGGGTGCAGTCGCTCACGCCCGGTCAGGGGACCAAGGTGCCGGTGGTCAACACCAACAACGCCGACCTGGAGGCGGGCAGCACGCTGTTCACCCTCAACTGCGCCGCCTGCCACACCATCACCGGGGCCGGTGACGCCCTGGCCGGCGGGGCCTACGCCCCGAGCCTCCACCTCGCCACCACCACCCAGACCGTCGAGGCCATCCGGTCGGGGCCGGGCAACATGCCCCACTTCAGCCAAGGCAACATCACCGACACCGAGGCGCGTGACATCACCGCCTACGTGCACAGTGTGATCCAGCACCCCGTCGACCAGGGTGGGGAAGGTCTGGGCGGCATCGGGCCGGTGGGCGAGGGCTTCGTCGGCCTCCTCCTCGGGGTCGGCATCCTGATGCTGGTCTGCTTCTGGATCGGGGACCGGACGTGAGCGACGAGTCACCGCGCCTCGAGGGGCCGCTGCCCATGGCCGCGCTGGACGACCCCCACCTGCAGCCCTACGCCAAGCATCCCGACCGGGCCCAGGCGGTGGCGGCCGCAGCCATGACCATCGGGTTCCTCGGCTTCATCGGATTCGGCATCGCCTACTGGGTGTCGAGCAGCACCCAGTGGCAGGGGGTCACCCTGGGTGTCGGATTGCTCGGTCTGGGCTTCGGGATCACCGCCTGGGGCAAGTACCTCATGCCCCAGGGCCCCTTCGTCGAGGAGCGCCACGAGTTCCACTCCAACGAAGAGGAGCGCGACGCCATGACCGCGGCGGTGGTCGAGCGGGGCGGGATGGTGGTCAAGCGGCGCAAGGTCCTCGGCGGGCTGGCCGCCCTGGGATCGACGGCCATGGGGATCGTCCTCCTCTTCCCCCTCATCCGGTCGCTCGGTCCCAAGCCCGGGACGACGCTGTTCCAGACCAACTGGCGGAAGAACTCCTTGCTGGTCACCGTGACCGGCCGACCCGTGACGGCGAACGACCTCGATCGGGGCGGTGTGCTCACCGTGTTCCCGAAGGGGTCGGAGGGCAACTCCCCCGACCAGGTCATCCTGATCCGATTGGCCCAGCTCGGCCCCCTCGACCCGCCCTATCCGCTGAGCCCACCGGGGCGCACCGACTGGGGGGTCCAGGGGTATGTGGCCTACTCGAAGATGTGCACCCACCTCGGGTGCCCGGTCGGGCTCTACCAGGAGCAGACCGAGCAACTGGTGTGCCCCTGCCATCAGTCGATCTTCAACGTGAACGCCGGCGCGCTGCCCGAATTCGGGCCCGCCCCCCGACCTCTGCCACAATTACCGCTGAAGGTGGACTCTGCCGGGTTCCTGCGATCCCAGGGCGGCTTCGACCAGGCCGTCGGACCCGGCTTTTGGGAGAGGCCGTGATCGACAAGACCATCGACAAGTCGCTCCGGTGGGTGGACGACCGCCTCGGCGTGGCCAAGGGGGGCCGGGTCTTCCTGGACAAGATCTTCCCCGACCACTGGTCGTTCATGCTGGGCGAGATCGCCCTGTACTCGTTCGTGGTGCTGCTGGCCACCGGCGTATTCCTGTCCCTCTACTACATTCCCTCGGCCCACGAGATCGTCTACCACGGGAGCTATGTCCCGCTGCAGGGCCAACGGGTGTCCGAGGCCTACGCCTCCTCGGTGGGGCTCTCGTTCGACGTCAAGTCCGGCCTGCTCATGCGCCAGGCCCACCACTGGGCGGCCGACATCTTCCTCGGCTCCATCGCCGTGCACATGGCCCGGGTGTTCTTCACCGGCGCCTTCCGCAAGCCACGCGAGTTCAACTGGCTGGTCGGGGTGACCATGCTCATCCTGGCCATCGTCAACGGGTTCCTGGGCTATTCGCTGCCGGACGACCTGGTGTCGGGCACCGGGATCCGGATCGCCTACTCGATCATCGAGTCCATCCCGCTGGTGGGCACCTACCTGGCGTTCTTCCTGTTCGGAGGCAACTATCCGGGCAACGGGGTGATCATCCCCCGGTTCTTCATCCTGCACGTCCTGATCATCCCGGCGCTCATCGTGGGCCTGCTGGCCGCCCACCTCGGGCTCCTGGTCAAACAGAAGCACACCCAGTTCGCCGGCAAGGGCAAGACCGAGCACAACGTGGTCGGCTCGCCCATGTTCCCGACCTTCATGGCCAAGACGACGGGCTTCCTTTTCATCATCACCGCCGTCACCTTCCTGCTCGGCGCCTTCGCCCAGATCAACCCCATCTGGCAGTTCGGCCAGTACGAGCCGTACCAGATCTCCTATGCCGTGCAGCCGGACTGGTACATGGGCTGGCTCGACGGGGCGCTGCGCATCATGCCCAGCTGGGAATGGGTCGGGTGGGGCCATACCCTGCCCCTCGAGGTGTTCCTGCCGGCGGTGATCTTCCCCGGGCTCATCTTCAACATCTTCATCGTGTGGCCCTTCCTCGAGACCCACTTCACCAAGGACGTCGCCTACCACAACCTGCTCGACCGGCCGCGTGACCGGCCGAAGCGGACGGCGGCCGGCGTGTCCATGCTCACCCTGTTGTTCATGGTGTTCTTCGCCTCGTCCACCGACGTGATGGCCAACTTCTTCGAGGTCCCCCTCAACGCCGTCCTGTGGTTCTTCCGGGTGGCCGTGATCGTGGCGCCGATCATCGGCTACTTCGTGGCCTACAAGATCTGCCAGGAGATGCGGGCGGCCGAGGGCATCGGCAAGCGCAAGCGGGCCCAGATCGTCACGCGCTCGGCGACCGGTGAGTACAGCACCCACCCGGCGGGTGACCGGCCCGGCGACGGGGTGGAGGAGCTGGACGCCATCCCGGTGCCGACCCACATCGACCTGGTGCCGCCGGAGCTGGCCACCGAGGCCGGCGTGCGCCGGGTGATGCGCTGACCCGGCCGGTCGGCCCACCGCTCAGCGCAGCTGGGCCGGGCCTTCGGTGATGATCCGTTCGAACCGGTCGGGATCGGTGTCGAACCGGGAGTCGGGGACGGGCCAGTGCACGACCACTTCGGCGAAGCCGATGGCCGCGTACCGGCCGGCCCAGTCCACGAAGGCGTCCACCGAGGCGAGCGGCCGTTCGGCGGTCAGGTCGCCCAGCAATACCTTGTCGACGGTGCCGACGTCGCGGCCCCGTGATCGGCAGGCCGCCTCGAGCTCGTGCAGCTGGTCCCGGACCACGGCCGGTGCACCGTCGGCCGGGGCGGCGTCGGGACGGCCCGGGGCGCCGTAGGTGACCCAGCCCTGGCCGTACTCCGCCGCCAGGGCGAACCCCCGCCGACCGGTGGCCGCCACCAGAAAGGGCGGTCGCGGCTGCTGCACGCAGCCCGGGATCATCCGGGCCTCGACGGCGGCGTAGTGGGGGAGCTGCTCGGTGGTCGCCGGCTCGGTCAGCAGCCGGTCGAGCAGGGACACGAATTCGCCGAAGCGCTCCGTCCGCTCCCCGGCCGACCACGGCACGCCGCCGAGCACCGAGGCGTCGAACCCCGTCCCGCCCGACCCGATACCGACCGTCAACCGACCGTCACTCACGTCGTCGAGGGTCATCAGGTCCTTGGCCAGCGGGACCGGATGGCGGAAGTTGGGCGAGGTGACCAGGGTCCCGACGCGCAGCCGGTCGGTGGCCAGTGCGGCCGTCACCAGAGTGGGCAGCGCCCCGAACCACGGACGGTCGCGGAATTCCTGCCACGAGAGATGGTCGTAGGTGTAACCGGCATGGAAGCCGAGCTCCTCGGCTCGCCGCCAGACGGCGCCGGCCGCGGCCCGGCGGTAGATGGGGAGGATGACGGTGCTGAGGCGCATGGCCGTGACGCTAACCCGCTTGCCTCTTCCGGCCCGGCCGCCGATGATCGATGGATGGACGACGACCGCACCGACCGCACCGACCGCGCCGCCCGCTTCCACGACCTGCACCGGGAGGGCACCTTCATCATGCCCAACCCGCACGACGCCGGCTCGGCCGCATTGCTGACCGCCCTCGGGTTCGAGGCCCTGGCCACCACCAGCGGCGGGTTCGCCGCGTCGCTCGGGCGTCCCGACATGAGCGTGCGCCGTCCCGAGCTCGTCGAGCACGTGCGCACCATCTGCTCGGCCACCGCGCTCCCGGTGAGCGTGGACGCCGAGCAGTGCTTCCCCGACAGCCCCGGCGGGGTGGCCGAAACGGTGACGCAGCTGGCTGCGGCCGGCGCGGCGGGTTGTTCCATCGAGGACTGGGACCCCCGGGCCGGGCGCATCGAGCCGGTGGCGGTGGCCGTCGACCGGGTCCGTGAAGCCGTCGACGCCGCCCACACCTCGGGCCTCGTCCTCACGGCCCGGGCCGAGAACCATCTGCGCGGGCATGACGACCTGGACGACACCATCGCTCGGCTGGCCGCCTACGTCGAGGCCGGGGCGGATGTGGCCTACGCCCCCGGGCTGGCCGACCTGGCCGCCATCACCCGGGTGGTGGCCGAGGCCGGGGCACCGGTCAACGTCCTGCTTCGGCCCGGTGGCCCGACGGTGGGGGATCTGGCCGCCGCCGGCGTCCGGCGGATCTCGGTCGGCGGCACGTTCGCCCGGGTGGCCTACGGGGCGCTGGTCCGGGCGGCCGAGGCCCTGTTGGCCTCGGGCACCCTCGGGGCCGACCTCCCGCTGCTCGACCCCGAGCTGGCCACCCGCGCCTTCGCCCCGGCGCCTGGTTGACGGGCTCCGACCAGTCCGACCGGCGCGACCGGCGCGACCGGCGCGACGACCGGCGTGATGACCGGCGCGACCGGCCCAAGGGCCCCGATAGCCGGATTCCGATGCGTCGACTTCTGGCTGGCCGGGGCGCCCCTGGCCGCAGCGGAGGCGACTACACCACCGTTTCGACGTGGCGTCGGAAGCCGGCAACAGTCATCTGGACCACTTGATCGTGTCCCCACTGCAACAAGGGGTGCCCGAAACGGTTGGCGATTCGCATCGGACGCTGCATCATCTCGAGCTCCCAGGTCACTTCCACCTGGCTGCCGGTCCCGACCGACTGCATGCGCAACCCGGCTTCTCCTTCCAGGTCTCCATGAACGTGGGCATCGACGGATCGGGTGGGCTCACATCGGAACAATTCAATTGTCAGGCGCATCTGGAACGGAACCGGGGGCGAGACGACCCCGTGGAGGATCGAACCGGTGGTCAACGAGTCCCCGACCAAACTGAATTCGCCGAGCCACGGCCACCAGCGTTCATACTGCTCGACGTTCGAAAGCTCGGCCCACACCTGCTCGGGCGTGATCGTGAAGTCGTGCGTGCGTCGGTACTTCATGATCGGCGCGGCCACGTCTTCACCATACGCGGGGTCGATCTGGGAGGCCGCCAGGGCTCAGCCGAAGAGGACGATGATGGCGTTGCCGGCTCGATGGAGCGGTTTGGCTCTGGCCGGCGCCGATCAGGCCCGTCCGCGATGGCCCCCACCGGAGCGGGAGCCATCGCTTGGCTGGGCTTCCTGCCGGGTCACCTTTCGTGGCCGTGGAGCCTGCCAGCGCCTCCACCACTCTGACAATCCAACGCCGGACAGGGCTGGACCCAGTTGGTGTCCGGCACGTCGCGACACAGCCCGGCGAGGTGGGTTACCCCAAGAGAAACCGATGCGGTCTTCGGACCGCATAATGGAGTGGTGACCGACCTTCGGCTGGCTCTCTGTCAATCCGCCTCCTGTGGCGATCCGCAGGCCAACCTCGACAAGGGATTGGCTGTATGTTCCCGGGCCGCCGCAGAGGGGGTGGACATCGCAATCCTGCCAGAGATGTGGCAAATCGGTTACGCACCGTGCCCTGATGACGAGGCTGGACGGGCGAGGTGGCAGGAGATGGCCATCGCCCGTCACGATCCATGGGTGAGCGCATTCAGAGATGCTGCGTCCGACCTCAACTTGGCGATTTTGGCGACATTTTTGGAGCGGTGGCCTGGTTCCCCTCGGAACTCCGCCCTGCTAATCGACCGGCATGGTCAAGATGTTCTCTGCTATGCCAAGGTTCATACGTGTGACTGGGGAATGGAGAAATCCCTCACGCCTGGAGAATCCTTCGAGGTCGCTCGGCTCGACATCGAGGGCGGGTACGTCGACGTCGGCGTGATGATCTGCGCCGACCGAGAGTTCCCTGAGTCAGCGCGTGAACTGATGCTTGGCGGCGCTGAACTCATTCTGGTTCCAAACGCTTGTCCGATGGCTGGCGAGCGGACCTCTCAGCTTCGGTCCCGAGCCTTCGAAAATATGACCGCGATCGCGACGGTGAACTATTCGGCTCCCGATCAAGATGGCCATTCCAGCGTCTTTGACGGAATGGTCTTCGAGCCGAATGGTCAACCGAATGGTCGATCTCGTGACCAGCGCATTTTCGAGGCGGGCGATGGCGAGGGCGTCTACCTTGCCACTCTGGATCTGGACGCACTCAGGGAATACCGAGGGCGTGAGACGATGGGAGACGCATACCGGAAACCCAGTGCGTACAGGCGATTGATGTCCGACGAACAAGGCGTGCCGGTCTTCGATCGGTCCGACTCGCGCAGAGGATCTGTGATCACAGAGGGCTGAGAGTTGGCGCTCGAGACCAGTCGGAGACGGTCGGCCAGCCTGCCTCGAATTGTGATCCGGGCGAGTGTGGCCCCCGGGTTCAGACCGTGCCGCCCCGCCGGCTCTCGACCGTGGCCCCGATGGCGGCGGACAGGATGAGGGCGGCGGCCAGCGGCGCCATCCACAGCCCGAACACGAAGGTCAGCACGGTGAACATGGCGCCCATGCCGAGGATGAAGGGCCAGATGCTCGACCCGGGGAACGACTCGACGGTGCCGGCCCCCTCGGCCACCTCGGCGTTGGGGTCGTCGTCGGGCTGGGGTTTCATCCGGTACGACCACCAGAGGTAGTACGAGCCGGGCAGCAGCCCGAGCAGGGCCGAACCGATGAGCATGAGGAATCCGGCGTCTTCGTAGCTGGTGAACCAGTAGACGCCGGCGATGATGGCGAAGAACAGGCCGATGCCGCCGAGGAACAGACCGTCGACCTTCATGAGCCGGCCCCCACGGTTTCCTTGTCGGGCAACGGCCGGGCGCCGGGCCGGTGGTGCTTGCGGTGTTCGGGGTGGTTGTAGTCCCAGGTGGGCCGTTCGGAGCGGATCGGCGGCAGGTGGGTGTAGTTGTGGTGGGGCGGCGGCGACGAGGTGAACCACTCCAGAGCATGGCCGTCCCAGGGGTTGTCCCCGGCCGGCACCGGGTTCCGCCACGACACCCAGAGGTTCACCAGAAAGAAGAGGAACGACAGCCCGATGATGAAGGCGCCGACGGTCGAGATGACGTTCAGCCCGGTCCAGCCGTTGTCCGGCCGGTAGTCGGCCACCCGGCGCGGCATGCCGTAGAGGCCGACCAGGTACTGGGGCATGAAGGTCACCCAGAAGCCGATGAACAGGCCCCAGAAGTGCAGCTTGCCGAGGCGGTCGCTGAGCATCCGGCCGAACATCTTCGGATACCAGAAGTAGAAGCCGGCGAACCCGGCGAACACACTGGTGCCGATGAGCACCTGGTGGAAGTGGGCCACGACGAAGTAGGTGTCGTGGGTCATGAAGTCGACCGGGGGCGAGGCGAGCAACACGCCGGTCACCCCACCCATGAGGAAGGCGAAGAGGAACCCGATGGAGAACAGCATGGGCGTCTGGAAGCTCAGCTGGCCGCCCCACATGGTGCCGATCCAGTTGAAGAACTTGATACCGGTGGGAACGGCGATGAGGTACGAGAGCAGCGAGAAGAAGGGCAGGAGGACCACGCCGGTGGTGAACATGTGGTGGGCCCACACGCCGGTGGACAGGGCGGCGATGGACATGGTGGCGAAGACCATGCCCTTGTAGCCGAAGAGGGGCTTTCGGGAGAACACCGGGATGATGTCGGTGACCATGCCGAAGTAGGGCAGGGCGAGGATGTACACCTCGGGATGGCCGAAGAACCAGAACAGGTGTTGCCAGAGCACCGGCACCCCACCGCCCTGCACGCTGAAGATGTGCGTCCCGAAGTGCCGGTCGCAGAAGAGCATCACCACCGCGCCGAAGAGCACCGGGAAGGCGATGAGGATCAGGATGGCGGTGACCAGCATGTTCCACGAGAAGATGGGGATGCGGAACATGGTCATCCCCGGTGCCCGCAGGTAGAAGATGGTGGCGGCCAGGTTCACCCCGGTGAAGATGGCGGAGAACCCGGTGAGGCCGAGTGACATCAGCCACAGGTCGGCCCCGGCCCCGGGGGAGTTGATGGCGTTGGACAGCGGGGCGTAGGCCACCCAGCCGTAGCTGGCCGCGCCTCCGGCCACCAGGAAGCCCGACATCATGACGATGGAGCCACCCAGGTACAGCCAGTAGGAGAGGGCGTTGAGGCGGGGGAACGCCATGTCGGGCGCGCCGACCTGGAGCGGCACGATGTAGTTGGCCAGCCCGCCGAAGGCGAACGGCCCCGCGAACAGGTACAGCATCAGGCTGCCGTGCATGGTGAACAGCTCGTTGTAGGTCTGGAAGGAGACCAGCGACGAGGTCGGGTTGGCCAGCTGGGCCCGGATGACCAGGGCCATCAGCCCGGCGATGAAGAAGAGCACCAGCGAGGTGATCATGTAGCTCTTGCCGATGACCTTGTGGTCGGTGGACGTGAGCCAGTTGAGGATCCCGCTCGGCCCCTCGTGGTGGGCGTGCCCGGCTCCATCGGCGTGGGCCGGATGGTGCCCGTCGGAACCCGGGGGCTCCTCGGGGCCGACCAGGTCGGGGCGGTCGACGGTGGTCGTCATGCGGATCCCTTGGGTGGCCCGGGCGCCGGGCTGGCGTTGGACGGGGTCACGTGGGTGTTGGGCGGTGGGATGTTCGAGGCCGGCACGCCGCCGACCTGCAGCGTGTGACCGCTGGCCCGCTCGGCCGCCGCCCAGATGCGGAAGGCCGGGGGGCTGACCGCCCGCACGCTGAACAGCATTTCGGAATGATAGAGGCCGCAGATCTGGGTGCACTGGCCGTTGTAGGTCCCCGGGTTGATCACGGTCAGGTCGAAGACGTTGGTCACCCCGGGCAGGGCATAGCGGCTGAAGTTGAAGTCCCGCACGTAGAAGCCGTGGATGACGTCGTTCGACACCAGCGTGACCTGGACGGTCTGGCCGACCGGCACGACCATCTGGGGACCGTGGTTGTTGGGGCCGTTGGTGGTCTCGCCGGCCACACCCACGTCCAGGGTCGGGTAGTCGAAGCGCCAACCCCACTGGAAGGCGGTGACCCGCACGTTGACCACCGGCGTGCCGGTGGCGGTGACGGTGGCGTTGGTCGGCCGCCGTGGCGTCGACGTTGTTCTCGGTGAGGACGGTATAGAAGAAGAGGACGGCCACGATCAGGATGGGGATCGCGGTGTAGAGGATCTCGATGGGGACGTTCTCGTGGAACTGGCGGGGCATCTCGTCCGAGCGCTTCCGGTACCGCACGATCACCCAGAGGATCAGCAGGCCCACGAGGCCGCCGACGATGATCCCGGTGGTCATCATCCCCGAGTAGAGCTTGAAGGTGTCCTGGCCCTGCTTGGTGGCGCCCCGGCTGGCCCCGTAGGTGGGATAGAAGCCGCAACCGCCGAGCACCATGGGCGTGGCCACGACCAGGCCCAGCAGCAACCGGCGGCGACGGCGCCCGGGCCCTGCCCCAGCCGCGCCGGCGGCGGGCGAGCCCGGTCCCGGCTCCCCGTCACGGTCGGGCGGACGGGGGTGCGGAACGCTTTGTGAAGGCGATCACGGCGATGACACTAGTGGGCACGGCGCCCCAATTAGAAGTTCAGATCCGGCGGCCCCGTCGGCGATGCCGAAGGTCCTGTTCAGGAGGGCCGATGGGCGGCGCGGCGCGCCCGCGTTCAGGACCCCCTCGGGCCCGGCCCCGACTCCCGGGCGGCCCACGAGAAGACCCCGTGGGCCATGGTCGACGAGGCGGCGTCGGCGCGACGGGTGAAGACGAGCCGGCGTGCCTCCTGAACGCCGGGGTCGTCCGGCGCGGCCAGCCAGGCCAGCTCGGCCAGGTGCCCGGCCAGGCGCAGGGCGCCGTCGGACTCGTCGGGGCCCGTCCGGTCGAGGCCGGCCGGTCCGGCCTCGGCGCCCGCCGTCCCGTCGACCAGGGCCAGGGCCCGGTCGGCCAGGACGCCCGCGCCCCCGGCCAGCTCGGCCAGCTCGAGGGCGAGGGCCCGCTCGGGAGCCGGTTTGAGCGTGGCGGGGTTGCCGTCCCACCATCCGCCGTACTGCCGCCAGACGGTCCGGACCACGAACTCCGGCTCGTCGTAGACGGGCTGCAGGTACGGCCGCTCCATCAGACGGGGCGGCGGCGTCGACCGTGTGGATCACCTCGTCGAGCCGGGCGCCGTCGTTCATGAGGGCCAGCGTCTGGCCGACCAGGGACTCGAGCAGCTCGGCGGTGTCGCCGAGGGCCTGGCGGACCCGGTCCTCCCCGACCACCGGGTAGCCGTGGCCGGGCAGCAGGACCTCGGGGCCTCCACCCGGCGCCGTCGTAGAGGGCGAGCATGCGGCGAAGGGCGTCGGCCCACTCGCGCGGGTAGCGCTGGACCTTCTGCGGGTTGCCGGCGTTGGGCGACGCCCAGATGAACAGGTCGCCGCAGCACAGCACGCGCCGGCCGGGGAACCACGTCCAGGTGTGGTCGTCGGTCTCCCCCCGGGCATGGTGGAGCTCGGCGCCGACCCCGCCGACCTCCAGGTCGAGCCGGTCCCGGTAGGTGCGGTCGGGGTACCGGTACTCGGTCGGCCATTCGAGCGACTCGATGCCGAACTGGCGCCGGTTGATGATGCCGTTGTAGCCGGCGGTCAGGATGTAGCGGTCGAAGCGGGCGGGCAGCGCCTCGTGGGCCACCACCACCGGTTCGGGCCACCCCTGCCCCGGCCGACTCGGCGGCCCATACCGGCACGCCGAAGACATGGTCGATGTGCCCGTGGGAGTAGATGGCGGTGTTGAGCCGGCTCGGCGACCAGCGGCGGAGGGTGTCGTGCACCTCGGTGGCGACGAAGGCGCTGCCCGTGTCGACCAGGACCAGCCCGTCGTCGGTGCCGATGGCCGACACGTTGGCGAACGAGGGCACGAAGGCCACGCCGTCGGCCACCTCGGCGAGCCCCGGGTGGGGGCGGAGGGGATGCACCTCGGTGGTGGTGACCTCACCCCGCCACAGTCGATCGGCCAGGTCCAGCACGTCGTCGGCTCCGGGCATCGCCCTCCCCTTTCCACGACCGGCACCCTCGGGAGAGGACGCCGGCCGAGATCAGCCGCGGTCAACACCATGCGGGCCCAGGAGGTGCCCAGCTTCCCGGTGGCCGCCTGCGCCGGGCAACCCGGCGTGGCCGGGCCCAGGGGCGTCCTCGTCCGCGCCTCCCTACGCCTCCGGCGGCCGGTGGTCGGAGGGTGGGGATGTGAACCGGCCCGCCCAGCGCCCGGCGTGGCGGATGGACCGTTTGACCCGAGCTTCGGCGGCCGGCCGGTGGGTGGCGGCCAGCCGCTTGCCCGATGCGGTCGCCGCGCCGGCGGCCCGCCCGGCACGCCGCGCCGCGCTCTCGGTCGCCGCACCGGCTGTTGTCCCGGTCGGGGCCGGCGCGGGGGGCGGCGACGGGGCGGTGGTGGGGTCGACGACCGAAGCGGTGGTGTCGATGACCGTCGCCGCCCGGCGCCGGTTTCGGGACCCGTCTCGAGACTGCTCCGACGTCCGCGTCAGGGTGGCCAGCCGGATGAGCCCGACGGCGGCGAACTCGAGCACGATGATCCCCTCGATGTCGGGGCGCAGGGCGGGGACCGCCGGGGCCGCGGCGGCCAGGCCGGCAGCCGTCAGCACCAGTGCGACGTGGACTCGTTGGGGGCAGATCCGCACCAGGCCGAGTGGCCCCTGCGCCGCGGCGGCCAGCAGGGCGAAGGCCAGGGCGGCGACGATCAGCGTCGCCCCACCGCTCACGTGGACGGAGACTTCGACCAGCACGACAGCGGCGATCATCTCGCCCAGCTGGAGTACCCAGAACGGGAATGGCCGCCCGGTGGGCGGCACCCGAGCCGACCGCATGGCGGCACTGCGCCCGTCGACGTGGCTCATGGGCGCGGCGGAGGTGGGTTCAGGACGACTGGTTGTTGGACCCGTCGGCGCGCACCTCGACGCTGGGCGCAGACTGGGGGGGCGGGCTCACCGCCGCCGGGGCGGGCGCCTCGACCGACTTGGTCGTGCCGTCCTCGGAAGCTCCTTCGTCGAGGCCCTTCTTGAACTCCTTCTGGGCCGAGCCCAGGGAGCGGGCCAGCTTGGGGATCTGGGTCGAACCGAACAGCACGAGGACCACCACGACCAGGATGATGATGCCGTCTACGCCGAAGATCTCTGCGGGGCCGATAAGCACGGTGGAATCTCCTTTGTGCGGGCTACTACACCAGGTTAGACCTGTCCGACCTGCCGACGCAGCACGGCGTGATCAGAGAGTGTTCGACGCCGTCGTCCCCGGTGGATGGCGTCAGCCGGCCAGGAACACCCCGAGGCAGAGGGCTCCCACCGAGGCCACGGCGCCGATCGCCCCCCAGGCGGCGAGGGCCCCCTTCGAGGTGGCGCGCTGGTGGAGGAAGACGGCCACCCCGGCCACGGCCACCACCACGATCTTGACGATGAGCACGGTCTTCCACGCCGTCGAGGCGTGATCCACGGTGAGGGCGCCGATGTTCCAGAACCCGGTGACCACCAGCACGGCGTAGGCCGGCCACAACAACCGGGCGAGGGCGCGGGCCACCCGCTTCGGGGCATCCTCGCCCAGGGACCTGATGGTGGGGAGCAGGCCGGCCACGGTGAACTGGCCTCCCACCCAGACGGTGGCTGCCAATAGGTGGAGGATGAGCCGGAAGCCATCGAGCCCGGCCGACAAGGACGGGACACTGCTCCCCGGCACCAGGTGACCGGCTAGTTGCACTCGGTGTCGCTCCCCGGCTCCGGCCGCCGCATGCCGGTCCGCGCCCGCCGGGCTATTTGCCCGTCCAGTTGGGCTTGCGCTTCTCGGCGAAGGCGATCGGACCTTCTTGGGCGTCGGCCGACCCGAAGACCTCGGGCACCGCGGCATTGTTGATGGCCCAACCCTCGGCATCGGGGAGCTCGCCGGCCAGCTTCATCACCCGCTTGGACGCCCGCACGGCCAGCGGAGCGTTGTCGGCGATGGTCCCGGCCAGGGCCAGTGCCTCCTCCATGAGCTTGCCGGCCGGAACCACCCGGTTGATGAGCCCGAGCTCGAGGGCCCGGCGGGCATCGATCGAATCGCCGGTGAGGGCGAGCTCCATGGCGATGGTGGGCGGGATCCTCTTCGGCAGGCGGATGAGGGCACCGGCTCCGGCCATCAGCCCTCGCTTGACCTCGGGGATGCCGAACTTCGCCTCCTCCACCGCCACCGCCAGGTCGCAGGCGAGCATGATCTCGCACCCGCCGGCCAGGGCCGAGCCGTTGACCGCGGCGATGATCGGCTTGGGGAAGTCGCGCTGGGCGATCCCGCCGAAGCCGCCCTTGGCCCCCATGATCTCGCCGGCCTCGCCGGCGGTGAACGCCTTCAAGTCCATGCCGGCACTGAACGCCTTGTCGCCACTGCCGGTCACGATGACCACCCAGCAGTCGCTGTCGGCTTCGAGGTCGTCGAAGGCGTCCGAAAAGCCTCGGGACACGGCACCGTTGACGGCATTGCGGGCCTCGGGCCGGTTGATGGTGAGGATCTCGGTGTGGCCCTGGCGCTCACGGAGCAGTTCGGACATGGCAAGGCTCTCCTGACGTCAGCTTGTGGCCAGACGGTAGCGCGGCACGCCGGCTTCGACGACCACGCGACTGCCGACCATGCCGGGCACATCGAGCTCGCCGGCCGCCTCGAGGACGGCCTGGTCGGCCTGGATGACGGCCATCTGGCGGCCGTCGGGCAGGCGCACGATCATCGGGGCGGCGGTGGGCCCACCGGTGTTGCCACGCAGGACGGTGGCGGCGACGACCCGGGCGGGTGTGGGAACGTCGACCTCGAGGGCGGTCTCGACCGTCGAGGCGTCGATGACGGCCTGGGCCTGGCGCGTGTCTCCCCGGTGGTAGCCGCCGGGTGGGGGCTCCGATCCGTAGATGCCGAGGGCGTGCTTGGTGATGTACCAGCCGAGGCCGGTGGCCAGGCCGAGACGGCCCAGGCCCCCGGTGTCCCGGGTGCCCGGGGCCTCTCGCAGGATGTCGGTGACCGTGGCGATGGCGTGGGTGGTGTAGTTGTTCCCCGGGCCGCCGAAGTAGGGGAGGCCGCCGGTGACGGTCAGCCCGCGGCCGGGGGCGATCCCGAGCGCGTCCACGGCGAGCTCGACGGCTGACGGGAAGCAGGAGTAGACGTCGAGGACGTCGATGTCGTCGACGCCGATCGCCGTCGATGTTTCCGCCGCCCGAGAGGCCGCCTCGAACAGGGCTTGTCCGGCGGCGGCGATGGCCGGTGACCGGCCGGGATCGGGCCGGGCCGCCGGGAAACGCACGTCGGTGGCTTCCGCTCCCGCCCAGATGAAGACGGCCCGGTCGGCCACCCCGGCGGTGATCGCCGTGGCCAGCGAGCAGACGATGAGCACCGCACCCTGGTCCGAGCCGAGGAAGGCGCTCATCCGCTTGGTGTAGGGCTCGGCCACGATGCGGTTGTCCGGTGACGGGGTGGCGATGGCCTCGGCCGTCCGGGCCTCGGGGAACCAGGCGTAGGGGTTGGCCGCCGCCACCTCCGTGAACGGTGCGAACAGCTCGCCGATGACCTGCCGTTGGGCGGCGGCGTCCCGGCCGGACCGGGCGGCCAGCACGCTCTCGAACAGGGGGTAGATCTGCACCGGGGCGACGAGGCCGACGGCCGACTCGGCCGGGCCCAGTCCCGGGTGGTCGTCGCCGACCACGGGGTCGGGCGGGACGCCGGCACCGGGCTCGGCAGCGAGGTCGGTGCTCCGCCCATCGGCCCGGCGCGCTCGCGACGACCGGATGGCCTCGGCTCCGGCGATCAGCGTGGCGGAGAGGTTCCCGCCGGCGATGTCGGCGGCGGCTCGGCTCACCAGCCACTGGGGGGTGTTGCCGCCGATCGTGCTCACCTCGCAGGCGGCGCCCTCGATCCCCAGACGCCGGGCCAGCTCGGTGGCCGGGGCGAGGCCGCCGCGGCTCATGATGTTGACGACCGAGAGGCGCTCGATCGCTCCCCGCAGGCCGGGTGCCTCGGACAGGGCCGCCTCGGCGGCCCGCTCCATCAGGTCGAGGGCGGTGACCAGCTCGTCTCGCTCGATGGCCTGTCCCGACGAGATGACGACGGGGACGCGTTCGGGATCGTGGCTCGTTGCGGGCATGGGGGCGGGAGGACGCAGCTCGTCCCGGGCCGCAAGGTACCATCGCCATCTCCAACCCGGGCCGCTACGGATCGTGAAAGGTGGGACCCTGCCCTCGACGCCGTCACCGCTCACCAACCCCGTCCCGGGCCTGGTACCCGGGGAGTTCCTCTTCGGGGTGGCCACGGCCGGCTTTCAGATCGAGGGGGGGTTCAACGGGCCAGGCGAGCCGGCCAACAATTGGCTGGCCTGGGAACAGGTGGGTCGGGTGGAGCCCTCGGGCAACGCGGTCGGCTTCTTCGACCGGCCGGAGGAGGCCCTCGACCGGGCCGCCGCCATCGGGTGCGACAGCTTCCGGCTGAGCGTCGAGTGGGCGCGAGTGGTGACCGACGACCTCACCGTCGACCGGCGGGCGCTGGGCGGCTACCGCCGCATCGTGCAGTCCTGCACCGAGCGGGGTCTCCGCCCGTTGGTCACGCTGCACCACTTCACCCATCCCGACTGGCTGGGGGTCGAGTTCTGGCTGCGGCCCGATGCCCCCGACCGTTTCCGCCGGTGGGCGGAGCTGGTCGCCGAAGAGCTGGCGCCCGACGTCCGCCATTGGGTCACGCTCAACGAGATCAACGTCCTCGTCCTCAACTCCTGGCTCCTGGGTGACTTCCCGCCGGGACGCCTGCTGGCCTTCGAGGACGCGGCCATCGCCACCGACAACCTCCTCACCGCGCACGTGCTGGCCTACGAGGCGATCCACCGGGCTCGTCCCGATGCCGAGGTGACCACCAACAACCTCTGCCTCAGCACCTACGAGTACGACCGGATGTTCACCGATCTCCTCCTGGCCCGCGGTGCCGGCGTCCAGCGCGACGAGCTCGACGACTGGTTGGCCGAGCGCCGCCGGCAGCATCAACGGCTGTGCGCCGCATCGGCTCCCGGCGAGCGCTTCCTCCGCCGAGCCGCCGCTCTGACCGCTCCCTCCGGTCGCCGGGCGCGGCGGTCCCTGTTCGGTCGCCGGGTCGCGCTCCCTCGCCGGGCCGTCGACGCCGTCTACGACAGCGCGCACGAGCGCACGCTCGACGCCTTGGCCGTCGACTACTACGACCCGCTGGCCAGCCGTCACTTCCGGCTCCCCGGCCACCGGACGGCCGGTGGGCGGAGCTGGCCACCGGCCCGTGCGCTCTGGGACGACCCCCCCGATCCTCCCGGCCTCACCCGCTGGCTGGTCGACCAACATTCGCTCGCCCCGGGGATGCCCCTCTGGGTGGTGGAGAACGGGCTGTGCAACCGGGTGCGCAACGGGCGCTCCTACCCGCGCCTCGACGGATGGGACCGCCCCCGGTACCTGCGCGACAACATCGCCGCGGTGGTGGCCGCCATCGACCGGGGCGTGCCGGTCGCCGGGTACTGGCACTGGTCGCTCATGGACAATTACGAGTGGGGTTCCTACGAGCCCCGCTTCGGCCTCTTCGGGGTCGACCGGCACCGCGGGGACCGCGGCATCACGTGGCTCCCCACCGACTCCCTCGGGGACGACGCGGCGGGTGCCTACCGCCGGATCATCAGAGGCCTCCGGGCCGGCGACCGCTCGGTGCTGCGTTGAGGCCGGCGAGGACCTGCTCGGCCTGGTCGACGATCTCGGTCACCAATCTGGCCGCGGGGACGAGGGCGTGGATCGCCCCGACCCCCTGCCCGGTCGGGTAGCACTCCCGTTCGGGGTCGACCCCGTCGGTCTCCTCGCCCCCGCCGAGGTGGAACGCCCCGTCGCCCATGGAACGACCCAGCTGGGCGGGGAACGGGCTCAGCTCGGAGGGGTGCTCGTCGAAGAAGTCGGTGTAGTCGTTGCGCACCACCCGCATGGTCTTCCCCGAGAAGGCCCGGCTGATGGTGGTCCCGTCCTCCCGGGTGCGGACCAGCGCGTCCTTGTACCCGGCCACGCTCCGGGCCTCCGGGGTGGCGATGAAGCGGGTCCCGACCCAGATCCCGTCGGCGCCGAGGGCCAGTGCCGCGGCGAGTCCCCGTCCGTCGAAGATGCCCCCGGCGGCCACCACCGGGATGTCGGCTCCCACCGCATCGACGATCTGGGGCACCAGCGGCATGGTGGCCACCAGGCCGGTGTGACCTCCGGCCTCGGTGCCCTGGGCGACCACGATGTCGCAGCCGGCCGCCTGGGCCCGCCGGGCGTGGTCCACCTTGCCGCACATGTTGACCACCAGGAGACCGTGGCGATGGCAGAGGTCGACCACGTCGGAGGGCACGCCCAGTCCGGCGACGAAGACGGATGCACCCCCCTTGATGATTTCGTCGACCTGGCCCTCCAGGTCCCCGGGCATGGCCGTGAGCAGGTCGACACCGAACGGCTTGTCGGTGGCATCCCGCACCGCGGCCATCTCGGCCACCATCCGCTCGGTGCTCATGGTCGAGGCCCCGAGGCAGCCGAAACCCCCGGCATCGGACACCGCGGTGACGAGCGGGGCGTACGAGACACCCCCCATGCCGGCCAGCATCACCGGGTGCTCGACCCCGAGAATCTCGGTCAGTCTCGTCTTCAAGGCCGTCTCCTCCATCCGATGGCGTGGGCCGGGCTTGCCGGTGCACGATGGACGTCCCAGGCAGGACGATCCCCGGACGCGAACCATACGCCTCGGATTCGACGAGCGATGCGGAGCTTCAAGCGGTCGGCCAGCCCCAGACGTCGGCTGCTGCTCTTAGCTTGGGATCCCTGGACCCTGGACGACGTCCCGGTTACACCGCGTAGGGACAGTGGCGGCATCCCGACTGACAGCACACCGACCGGCCGAGCAGATGGGCCGAGGTCATGACGTAGAGACCGGTCTCAGGATCGGTGTAGCCGGGCCGACCCTCGGCTAAGGCCGCTCGATGGGCGGCAAGGATCTCGGCCCGGTGCGGGTGGTCGGATGCCAGCCGGGAAGGGTGCGGCTGGTCGAGGGGGCGTCCGGACGGCGACTCGGGCATGGTGTGGTTGGGCGAGCCCCCCGGCGGTGACCCAAGCGGATCGGCGGGCGGTTCGCTGCGATGCATGGGGGCCGGCGGCAGTGGTCCGGTCCGGACCTAGCTCGTCGGAGTTCCCGTCGGCGACTCGTGGGACACCGGTTCGCTGTCCGCAGCCCGCTCGCCGGTTGCCTGAGGAGCCCCGGCGTGGCGCGTGCCCGGCTGCGGCAGGACGGCGACCCCGGCCCCGGCCGGTGCGCCCGCGGCGTCGTCGAATCCGGCCGGTGGCACCGGGGCGTCCGCCGCGTAGCTCGGGATGAAGTCGCGCTGGCGAACCAGGGCGAGCGTGCCGATCGATCCGACCAAGGCGACGACCGTAGAAATGGCCATCAGGTGGTTGAAGGTCGTGGTGAAGCCGTACTGATAGGCGCCGATCAGGGCGTGCTGCCCCCCGGCGTTGCCGATGGTGGCGGCCGTCTGGCGGACGGTGCCACTGGAGATGACCCCGTCGAGGTGGTTCCCGCCATGGGACACGACGGCCTGGCCCGCCGTGGTGCGGCTCAGGGCGCTGAGTGTCGTGGGGCCGATCTGGCTGACGAACACCGCGCCGAGCCCGGCGATGCCGGTTGCCACTCCCACCTGACGGAACGTGCTCGACGACCCGGTGGACATCCCACTTCGCTCCGGAGGCACCACCGAGACGGTGACCGAGGCCACCACCGGGTTGGTGATCCCCACCCCGATGCCCGCCACGATGAAGCCCGGGAGCAGGACCGTCCAGGACGAGTCGGCGTGCACGCGGGTCATCAGGTCGCAGCCGAGGGCGACGAGCAGGAGCCCGAGGCAGAGGAGGTAGCGCGAGTGCACGCGGACGGTCAGCTTCCCGGCGATGGGGGCGGCCACGAAGGCCATGATCGTGATCGGCAGGAACCGCAACCCGGCGGCGAAGGGCCCATAGCCGAGCACCTGCTGGAGGTAGAGGGTGAGGTAGAGGAACATGGCGAAGATGGAGGCCGACAGCGTGAAAGAGGCGAGCGACACGCCCACCATGGCCGGGCGCTTGAACAGGCTGATGTCGAGCATGGGCTCGGATCCCCGCCATTCCGCCACCACGAAGGCGGCGAACAGGACGCCGGAGCCGACCAGCAGGGCCACGATGGTCGGGCTGCCCCAGCCCCGGGCGTTGCCCTGGAGGAGGGCGTAGACCAGCATGAACAGCGAGGCCGAAAAGGTGACGAAGCCGATCCAGTCCACCCGGTGGGCGGCGGGGTCCCGCGAGTCCGAGATCCGGGTCAAGGTGACCAGGACGGCCCCCATGCCGATGGGCAGGTTCACGAAGAAGATCCACTGCCAGCCGATCCCACTGGTGATAGCTCCCCCCACCAGCGGCCCGACGGCGATGGCGCCGCCCAGGACGGCGCCATAGACGCCGAAGGCGGTCCCGCGCTCGGGTCCCGAGAAGGCGTTGGCGATGAGGGCCAGCGAGGTGGCGAACATGATGGCGGCGCCCACGCCCTGGACCCCTCGGAAGAGGATGAGCATCAGCGAGCTGGTCGACAGCCCGCACAGCAGGGACGAGAGGGAGAAGATGGCGAGCCCGATGGCGTAGACGCCGCGCCGGCCGAACATGTCACCGAGGACGCCGGCCGTCAGCAGGAATGCAGCCAGGGTCACGGTGTAGGCGTCGATGACCCACTGGAGGTCCGAGAACGAAGCGTGGAGCGATCGCTGGATGGCCGGAAGCGCCACGTTCACGACCGTGATGTCGAGGAGGAGCATGAACGTGCCGACGCACACGCCGATGAGCGTCCACCACTTCCGGTCCACTGCAACCCCCCCTCCCCATCGGTCGGGTCACGAGGACCACCTCGCACCACCGTGTCCCGGTGTGATCGAGGCAACTCGTTTCCCAGACCGTGATCTCTACCGGGCAGGGTGAAGACCGACACCGCATGTATAGACGACAGGCCGGTTGGCGGCAACGACCCGCCGGCCCGCCCTTACCGGCGGTGACCCGGTCTCAGGTGATGTCGCGCTGAGTGAGGATGAGCGAGCCGATGGCGGCGAAGGCGAGGCCGTAGAACAGCATGAGCAGGGTGCCTTCCCACCAATTGAACAGGCCGAAGCGGGCGCCCTGCCCCCGGGTGAGTCTCGAGGCGGCGGCCGCCGCACCGGTCGGCACCCACCGCGCCGCGCTGTGGACCAGACCGACCAGGATGCTCTCGAGGATCACGAACCACCCGAGGACCACGACGATGGCGGCCACCTGGTTGGTGAGGACCGATCCGACACCGACGCCGAGCACGGCGAAGAGGGCGAACACCAGGATCATTCCCGGTGCCACCGCCGGGATCTGGCGGACCATGTCGCTGAACGACCCGCCCCGGGCGGCCAGCGTGAGGCCTCCGCCGATGAGGGTGGCGGCCAGCATCACCACGGCGAGAGCCGCGCCCATCAGGGCGGAGGTGATCAGCTTGGCTCCCACGAACTCGGGGCGGCGCGGGGTGACGAGGAACGAGGTGGTCACGGTCTTGTGCCGGAACTCGGTGGTCACACACAGCACGCCGAGCAGCAGGGCGAGCAGGTAGGCCGGGAACCCGGCCCCGACGAGGTTGCGGAGCTGCTGCACGGTGTGGGGCACGATGTAGCCGGCGGAGGGAGCGACCGGCCCACCACCGCTTCCGGGGCCGCCGCTCCCGTTGTCCTGGCCGCGATCGAGGAAGATGGCCAGGATCAAGAGGGCATTGATGACCAGCGCGATGCCGGCGAGCACCCAGGGCACCGCGGTCGTCCGCATCTTCAGCCACTCGGCCCGGATGCCGGCGATCATCCCTGGCCTCCGGGCATGGTGGGTCCGGGGCCGTACCCGACCGGTTGCGGCTGGCCGCCGACCAGTCGGGGATCGGCGGCGTCGAACCCGTGGGTGAGACGGAGGAAGACCTCTTCCAGGCCCCCGCCTTCGGAGGTCAGCTCGTACAGGACGATCTGGTGCTGGGCGGCCAGTGGGCCGAACCATTCGGGGGTGGCGCCGTCGATGACGATCACGTCCGGTTCGATCTGGCGGTAGCCGACGGGGATGGCCTCGAGCACCGAGATGAGCCGGGGCAGCTCGGGCGACCGGATCCGGAGCCCGGTGCGGGTACCGCCCCGGCTGGCCAGGTCGGCGAGGGTGGTCTGGAGGACCAGGCGCCCGTGCGAGACGATGACCACGTCGTCGACGGTCTCCTCCATCTCGGAGAGGAGGTGCGAGGAGACGAGCACCGCGTGCCCGAGCGAGGCCCGGTGCCGGATGAACGTCCGCAGCCACTGGATGCCCTGGGGATCGAGCCCGTTGGCCGGCTCGTCCAGGATCAGGATCTCGGGGTCCCCGAGCAGCGCGGTGGCCAGCTGGAGCCGCTGTCGCATGCCGAGCGAGAACTTGCCCACCCGGCGGCGGGCCTCGCCGGCCAGGCCGACCAGCTCCAGCGTCTCGTCGACTCGGCGCAGCGGCAACTTGGCGGCGATGGCCACGGCGCGCAAGTGGTCCTCCGCCCGCCGGGAGGGATGGAAGCTGGTGGCTTCGAGCACGGCACCGACATGGTGGATGGGGTGGTCGAGGTCGACGTAGCGGCGCCCGCCGAAGGTGGCCACCCCGGCGCTGGCCGACACCAAGCCGAGCAGGATTCGCAAGGTCGTCGTCTTGCCGGAGCCGTTCGGGCCGAGGAAGCCGGTCACCCGGCCCGCCGTCACTTCGAAGCTCAGGTCGTCGACGGCATGGACCGGGCCGAAGTGCTTGGACAGCGCCCGGACTTCGATCGCCGTCGGCATCGCCAGACCGTACCCGAGGATCCCCGGCCGCCGGGTCATCGGGTGCGGGTCAGATGGTGGCGTAGATGTCGCTCGGCAGGAGCAGCCCGACGGCGACCACCAGCTCGTCGTGCACCCGACCCATGTTGCTCCACCCGTTCACCCAGCCGACCAGCGCCGAGTACCAGACGTGGCCGAGGATGCGGGCCCGGTCGCCGAGGTCGGGCGGGTGGGGCTCACCGATGGCCCGGGTGATGATGCCCTCCATGAGAACCGACACCTGTTGCTGGCATTCGATGGCGGCCGGATCGGGGGAGGCCAGGGCGACGAACACGGCGCCGGCCAGCTGGGGCTGGCGGCCCATCGAGCGCAAGGCCCGGTCCAGCACGTCGATGACCCGGGCCGCGGCGGTGTCGCCCTGGGCCGGCACCTGGGCCAGCCGGGCGTCGAGCTGCTCCACCCAGTGCACGAGGGCTGCCGCCAGCAGGTGGTCCTTGCTCGTGAAGTAGCGGTAGACGGTACCCATGGCCACATCGGCCCGGGCCGCGACGTCGCGCATCTGCACGGCCTCGTAACCGCCGTCGAGCCCGAGTGCCATCGCCGCGTCGAGCACCCGCTGCCGCCGGGCGTGCTGGGCTCGCGTCAGGGTCCGGGGCACCGGACGGTTCGCCATGAGCGCCAACCCTACTCGCCAGGGGTTTTGGCCAAACTGCCGGGCGGCGGCCCTCGCCAGCAGGGAGATCGCTCCCCGAGCCCCGGGGCGGAGGATCGAATCTGACGCCCCGTCACGTCCGGGGCCCCCTCGGTACCATGGTCGTCCATGGCCGTGGCCGACGATCCCGAGCTGATCGCCACCACCGACGGCCGGGTTCCCGGCCGCCGAGGCCGGGCCACCCGACAGCGCCTGCTCGAGTGCACCGCCGAGCTGCTCGTGGCCACCCCGTGGCGGTCGATCAAGGTCATCGACATCGCCCGCCAGGCCGGTACCTCGCCCGCCACCTTCTACCAGTACTTCGAGAACGTGGAGTCGGCCATCACCGTGCTGGCCGAGGAGCTGGTCGAGGGGGTCGGCGTCCTGGCCGGGCTGGTGGAGGGCGACTGGTCGGAGGAGGCCAGCTGGTCGACGGCGATGGCGGTGGTCGAGGGCTTCATGGACTACTGGGAGTCCAACCGGGCCGTCCTGAAGGTGGTCGAGCTCACCACGGTGGAGGGGGACCTGCGGTTCCAAGGCCTGCGGGTCAGGGCGCTCAACGCGGTGACGGTGGCCCTGGCCCGGGTGATCGCCACCAACGGCGGTCCCAGCGGCTCGCCCGCCGGGGGGGATCCGATGGCGGTGGCCGGCACGCTCATCGCCATGTTGGCCCAGGTCGCCGGACACCGCTACGGGTTCGAGTTCTGGGGCATCCGCACCGCCTCGCTGGTCGACAGCCAGGCCCGCCTGCTCCATTGGTCGGTCACCGGCCGCCCGGCCCCGGCCGGGGCCCGGGTGCCGGGCTCCGAGAGCCCGCCGCCGCGCACCGGGCCGGTGGTGGGTGGGGGCGCGGCCTCGGCCCGCACGGCCGAGGTGAAGGCGGCCTCGGCCCGGGCCGGCTCGACCCTGCGGAACCCCACCCGGTCGCGCCCGACAGGCCGGCGCGACCGGTAGCGCCTCGGCGCCGGCCGGCTGCCTTCAGCGCACCGCCACCGGGTTGACCGGCGAGCCCAGGGCATTGGTGAAGGGGAGCGGGGTGGCGTCCAGCAGGAAGTCGTAGCGGCCGTCACCGGCGCAGGCGTCGGCCAACTCGTCGAGGAAGAAGTTCTGGCCCTGGGTCATCCCCATCTCGACCAGGTGCAGGAGGTGGACCGGAAGGTACAGGGACTGGTCCTCGCAGGGGTAGACCTCGAGCACCATGGTGTCGGTGGCCACGGCGGCGACGTCGTGGGCGTGGAACCAGGCGGCGGTGGCCATGGTCAGGCCCGGGGTCGGCCACGTGTAGGCGACGAGGTCGCGACGGGGTGGCGCGCCGCCCAGCCCCGGGCGCCCGGGTAGGGCCAGATGGACCGGCTGGCCCGTGCGGACCAGGACCACGTCGCCCGGCTCGATGGTCAGGCCCCCGAGGGAACGGGCGGCGTCGAGGTCCTCGGGGGTGATCGGATAGCCGGGTTCGAGGATCTCGAGCCCCTTTGACCGGGGGATGTCGAGCAGGATGCCGCGGGACACCAGCGTCTTGACCAGATGGATCCCCAGCTTGCCGGCGCCGGCCTCGGTCACCGTGCTCGCCGGGAAGCCGTTGTAGAGCGTTCCGCCCTCCGGACCGGCGCCGTAGGAGACATGGGCCAGGCCGTCCCAGTGGGTGGCGCACTGCATGGCCATGGTGACGACGTCCTCGGAGGAGGCGATCCATTCGGGGTCGGAGCTCAGCGGGTTGTTGACCGCCACCATGGTGCGCGTCGGGTTCACCCGCCCCTCCACGAACCCGACCTGGATGCCTTCGTCGGCCGAGAGGGGGAGGCCGAGGGCGAAGGCCGAGCCCCGGCGGACCGCAGCCACCCCGCGACGCCTGGCTGCCTCGTCGATGAAGTTGAGCGTGCCGATCTGGTCCTCGGGACCCCACCGGCCCCAATTGGAGACCCGAGCGGCCAATTGGGTGAATGACGAGGGAATTGAGGGCGGAACGGGGGCGGGCACCGACCCGTTGTACCTCAATCCGGCAACAGTTTTTCCGGATTCTGGCCGATAGATCTGGCCGAGGGGCTCGAGACGATCGTCGGGGCAGTTTCACCATGGCCGGATTCCCATCCATCGCAAGAGACCGACTGCCGTCGCGCCGGCCCTCGATGCGCCGTCCGGTCAGGAACGTCGTGGCCCTGGCCCTCGGCCTGGCGACGGCCTTCGGCGGGTGGTCGCTCTGGCTGGAGCTGAGGGCGACCCCGAATGCGTCCGCCGCCGCCCCCATGTCGCTCGCCGGGGTGCAGGGCCTCTACGCCTCCGACCTGGTGGCGCGGATCAACGCCGAACGCGCCGCCCGCGCCGCAGCCGGGGAACCCGTTCCCCAGCTGCAGGTCGATCCGGGACTGACCGCCGACGCCCAGGCGTGGTCATCCCACCTGGCCGCCGCCGGCACGGTGGCCGATCCGTCACTCCCGCCGTGTGGTGGCGCGTCCAACCAGATCTGTGTCTTCGCCGCCAACTCGGGCAGCAGCGGGTCCGGCTTCTGGCCCGGGGACGGCTCCGACGGCATGGACGGCGCCTACATGGCCTCGGCCGGCCACCGTCAGAACGAGTTGGGCGCGGCCTACACCGACGTCGGTGTGGGGGTGACCTGCAGCGGCGGCCAGGCCTGGACGGTCGAGCTCTACGGCTACGCCTACGGCGACATCCCCTCGGCCATGGCCCGCCAGACGGCGCAGAACGCCACGGCGGGCGACCCGGTCGGCGGCAGCCCGGTGGTGGCCGGCGCCCCGAGCGGCGACCCCGTCTACTGCCCCGGCCAGACCTATGGACCGAACGGCGCGGTGACCGCCCAGCGGCGGCCAGTACCCGTATCCCTTCGCCGTGGCCCCGGTCCCCGGTGAGCCGAGCGCCGGTCCGGCGGCGGCGGTGGGCATGGCCGGCACGCCCGATGGCAACGGCTACTGGGTGGCCCGCGCCGACGGGACCGTCACGCCCCACGGCGATGCGGCCAACTACGGCTCGATGGCCGGCGTTGCGCTCAACGCACCCATTGCGCACATCGTGGCCACGGCGGACGGCCGGGGCTACTGGCTGGTGGCCGGCGACGGTGGCATCTTCTCCTTCGGCGATGCCCAGTTCTACGGCTCGATGGGCGGGAAGCCGCTCAACGCCCCCGTGGTCGGCATCGCCCCGACCCCCGACGGCCGGGGCTACTGGCTGGTGGCCTCGGATGGAGGCGTCTTCTCGTTCGGCGATGCCGCCTTCCGGGGCTCGATGGGCGGGACACCCCTCAACGCCCCGGTGGTGGGGATGGCCACCGACCGGGCCACGGGCGGCTACTGGCTGGTGGCCGCCGACGGCGGGGTGTTCTCGTTCCGAGCGCCCTTCTTCGGCTCGACCGGAGCGATCCGGCTCAACCAGCCGGTGGTCGGCATGTCGGTGACCGGTGACGGGGGCGGCTACTGGTTCGTGGCCTCCGACGGGGGCATCTTCACCTTCGGCGACGCCCGGTTCGCCGGGAGTGCCGGGAACCTGCAGCTGAACGCCCCCGTGGTCGGGATGGCCGCCGACCCAGCCACCGGCGGCTACTGGATGGTGGCCGCCGACGGCGGCGTGTTCTCCTATGGGGCGCCCTTCTTCGGGGCCGGCTGAGCCGGTCCTCCGGCGTCTCGAGGGCCGGTCTCCCGCCAGCCGGCGTCCCCTTGGATGCCGTCCGCCATCCGGCCGCCCCTGGGCCGCCGACCGTCAGCCGGCCCAGATGATCGACTGCATCTCCGAGTAGGCCTCGAGGCTGTAGTCGCCGCCGTCGCGTCCGATGCCACTCATCTTGAACCCGCCGAAGGGCGCGTCCATGTTGCGCTGGGCGGTGTTGATCCCCACGTGGCCGGCTCGGAGGAGCTTGGCCACCCGGAAGGCCCGGGCCGTGTCGGCCGAGAAGACATAGTCGTAGAGGCCGAACGGTGAATCGTTGGCGACGGCGATGCCCTCCTCCTCGTCGTCGAAGGGGATGGCCACCACCACCGGGCCGAAGATCTCCTCGCGGGCGGCGGTCATCTCGTTCGACCCGGTGATGAGGGTGGGCTCCACGTAGTAGCCGACGTCGAGGTGGCCGGGACGGTCGCCGCCCACCAGGACCTCCCCCTGTTCGCGCCCGCCCTCGATGTAGCCGACCACCCGTTGGCGGTGGGCATCGGAGATGAGCGGGCCCACCACCGTCTCGGGCTGGGTCGGGTCACCCACCGTCAGGCGTCCGGCGAAGACGGTCAGGCCGTCGACGACCTGTTCGAAGATGCTCCGGTGCACGACGGCCCGGGTCGGGGCCGTGCAGATCTGCCCGGAGTGGAAGGCCCAGGTCGAGCCGATGGCGGTGATCGCCTGCTTGATGTCGGCGTCCTCGAAGACGACGGCGGCGCCCTTCCCGCCGAGCTCCATGAGCATCCGCTTCATCGAAGGCGCGCCGGCGGCGGCGATCTGCTGGCCGACGGCGGTGGATCCGGTGAACGAGACCATGTCGACGTCGGGCGAGGTGGTGAGGGCGGACGCCGGCTCGGGCCCGCGGCTGTTGATCAGGTTGATCACGCCGGGGGGGAACCCGACCTGCTCGAGGACGCGGGCCAGCTCCACGATGGCCAGCGGATCCTGGGGCGCCGGCTTCATGATGACCGTGTTGCCCATGGCCAGGGCGGGGGCGATCTTGCCGGCCATGTTGGTCAGGGGGAAGTTGTAGCTGGCGATGGCGGTCACCACCCCGACCGGCTGGCGGTAGGCGAGGGCGCTGATCAGCCCGCCGGGGGCCAGTGGCGTGGCGGCGGTGGCGATGGGGGGCAGCATCGATTCCTGGACGTGGCGGATGTCGCGGGAGTAGCGATCGAACCGGTCGGCACACACCGGCACCTGCATCCGCGAGCCGACCGAGGCGGTGGCGCCCGTCTCGGCGATGACCAGGGGGACGAGCTCGTCGTTCTTGGCCCGGATGGCCCCGGCCGCCGCCTTCAGCAGTGAAAGGCGTTCCTCGACCGGGGTGGCGGCCCAGGCGGGCAGGGCTTCGCGGGCGGCCTGGGCGGCGTGCTCGGCATCGGCGACGGTGGCGTCGGGCGCCTGGCCCACCACCCGCTCGGTGGCCGGGTTGATGATGTCGTAGGTGCCCTGGCCGGCGTCGACCCACTTGCCCCCGATGAGGAGCTGGGTCTCGTCCCTGGTGATCTGGCTACCCATGGCGGGTCCCCTTTCGCGATGGTCGGCGGCGCTCACGGCGCGGGATCTGACGGCGCGTCAGCAGTGTAGGGGCGGCGGGGCCGGCGTTCAGGCCCGGGCGGCGACCGGCTCGACCGACTCCGTGTCGCGGCCCGACCGCAGCAGTGACCCGGGGAGATTGCCGGTGGCCCGGCCGTCCTCGATGGTCTCGACCCCGTTGACCAGGACCCGCACCACACCGGTGGCCTCGGCCACCAGGCGGGGGCTCCCGCCGGGCAGATCGTTGACCAGGGTGGCCGGTTCGGAGCCGACGGTCTCGGGATCGAACACGAAGAGGTCGGCGCGGCGACCTTCGGCCACCAGACCGCGGTCACGCAGGCCGAACAGCTCGGCCGGCGCCTGGGTCATCAACTGGACGGCCCGCTCCATCGGGACCAGCTTGCGCTTGCGCAGGCAGTCGCCGAGGAACGAGGTCGGGTAGTTGGAGCCGCACATGCGGTCCAGGTGGGCGCCGGCGTCCGAGCCGCCCACCATGGCGCCCGGGTCGTTCCACACCTCGACCCGCGCCCGCCACGAGGCGTCGTCGCCATCGGAGGCCTTGGGCCAGAGCACCGTCCGCAGCTCGTCGGCGATGACCACGTCGAGCAGGGCGTCGAAGGGCGGCTTGCCCTGCTCCTTGGCGATCGAGCCCACGTCCCGCCAGCGCAGGGAGTCGTTCTCGGGGGCGAACGTGTCCCCGACGATGTAGTTGGACCAGTTGGAGAGGCGGCGGAAGACCCCGGCCCCCTCGGCGTGGGCCAGCTCGTCCAGCCGGTCGCGGACGGCGGGGTCGCGGAGCTTCTGCATGCGGTCGGAGACCGGCAGTCCCATCACGTCGCCCCAGCCGGGGATGAGGAAGAGGGCGCAGTGGTTCCGGAAGCTCATGTTCATCGGGACGAGGGTGGGCATGGTCAGGGCCACGATCCGCCCGCCGGCGGCGGCGGCCCGCGCCGAGGCCTCGAGCTGGCGGGCCGTCTTGTCGGGCGTGCGCGAGTCGACGGTCAGCAGGTTCCAGTTGAGCGGACGGTGCGCCGTGGTCGTCATGGCCACCATCAGGTCGATCTCGTCATCGCTGAAGGTGTCGAGGCACCCGTCGGTGATGTACTCGAGCGTGGTGCCGGGGTGGTCGCGCACCACCTCGCAGAAGGCCAGCATCTCCCGGCGGTCGGCATGCCGGGACGTGATCGGGTTCCCGTCGCCGTCCGAGTGGGTCCGTGACTGGGACGAGGAGAAGCCGAGGCCCCCGGCCTCGATCGACTCGGCCAGCAGCCGGGTCATGGTGGCCAGCTCCTCGTCGGAGGCGACCTCGGCGCCCCGCTCGGCACCCATCACCCACCGCCGGAGGGCACAGTGGCCCACCAGGAAGCCGGCGTTGACCCCGAGGTTGCCCTCCAGGCGCGCCAGGTACTCGCCGAAGGTCGTCCAGTCCCAGGTGATGCCGTCCTCCAGCGCCACCAGGGGCATGCCCTCCACCTTGGCCATCATCCGGCGGATGTAGTCGTGGTCCACGCCCTTGATCGGGGCCAGCGTGAACCCGCAGTTCCCGCCGATGACCGTGGTCACCCCGTGCAGGTTGGAGGGGGAGGCCGTCGGGTCCCAGAAGAGCTGGGCGTCGTAGTGGGTGTGGGGGTCGACGATGCCCGGTGCCACCACCAGGCCGTCGGCGTCGAGCTCGCGGCGGGCCGGCTCCTCGACCGACCCGACGGCCACGATCCGCCCGTCGCGGAGGCCCACGTCGGCCCGGCGGCCGGGGCTCCCGGTGCCGTCGACGACCAGGCCGTTGCGGATCACGTAGTCGAGCATGGGCATTCCTTCCGTGGGGCGGCTGCGTGGCTCGCCCGGGCACCGGCCCCAACCTGGAGGGTGCACAGAACTGACAGGGCGTCAGTTTATGGTGGCCCACCACCCCCCGCCCGGCCCGGGTCTTTCCGACCAGGTGGGTGGTAGCTTCCCGGGCATCCACTCCTCCTGGTTCCGGAACGATCTCCTCCCGGTCGTCGTCCTCGTCCTGGGCGCCGGGCTGCTCGTCCGGTTCTCCCATTGGGTCGGTGCCCGCCGCCGACGCTGGATCGACCTCCAGCTCCGCCGCCAGATCGAAGCCGGGGCGGTGGCCTCCGAGGGGCTCAAGCGCTCCCGGGCCATCAGCGAGGCGGTCGAATGGTCGGTGGTGGCCCTGGTCTACATCGTCGCCGGCATCGTCTCCTTCGACCGGCTCGGTCTCCCGCTGACCGCCCTGGTGGCGCCGGCCACGGTGGTCGGCATCGGGCTCGGGTTCGGCGCCCAGCAGATGGTCGGGGACCTGCTGTCGGGCTTCTTCCTGCTGTCCGAGCACCAGTTCGCCTTCGGCGACGTGATCCGGCTGTCGGTGCCGGGCCAGACGGCGGGGATCACCGGCACGGTGGAGGAGCTCACCCTGCGGGTGACCAAGCTTCGGACCGCCCAGGGTGAGTTGGTGGTGGTGCCCAACAGCGCGCTCCGGCAGGTGACCAACCTCTCGAAGGACTGGTCGCGGGCGGTGATCGACATCCCGGTGCCGGTGTCGGAGGACCTTGCCCGGGCCACCGGCATCCTGAGGGACGTGGTGGAGTCGATGGCCGGCGACCCGCGTTGGAGCGGCCTGCTCCTCGGTGAGCCGATCGTCGCCGGCGTCGAGTCGATCGACGTGGGCTTCGTCCAGCTGCGGCTCATCGCCCGCACCCTGCCGGGCCGGCAGTTCGACGTGGCCCGGGAGCTCCGCCTCCGGGCCGCCACCGCCCTGCGGGAGGCCGGCATCACCTCGCCCTCCATCGGCGAGGGCGCGGCCACCCCGGGCTGATGACCGACCCGGCCGACGACCCGGGAGCGGACGCGCCCGACGACGAGCGGCCCGACGCCGAGGAGCCGGGCCGGGGCGAGCGCCAGAGCCCGCTGGCCGGGTTCATGTCGGTGCCGGTCCACCCCCGGTTCCCGCTCCGCCGCTCGACGGTCCTGATGGCCGTGGCCTTCGCCGGCTTCGCCACGCTCCTCTACCTCTATCCGCCCGAGACCACCGCCGTGACCCACACCACCGTCCCACCGGTCGTGCCGGCAACCACCACGACGACGACACCGCCGACGACGTCGACCCCCTCGTCCACCGCCACCAGCTCGACCACCCGGCCCAACACCACCTCGACCTCCGGGCCGGCCTCGGGGAGCGGGACCGGCTCCTCGACCACCACGCCGAGGGGGCCCGGCGGTTCCGCCCCGAGCACCACGACCACGACAGCCCTGTCCGCCCATGGTTCGTCCACGACGACCACCGGCCTCGGCCAGTCGGGCGGCACGACCACGACGACCGTGCCCTGAGGCCGACAACCGGTCGGACACTGGTGGGGCCGGTCAGGTCCCGGACCCTGTCCGGGTCCGTCCCGACCGAACCGACGGACCCGACTCGTGAGCGACCGATCTACCCTGCGGTCGCTGTCCCCGGCACGACCGTCGGTACCCCGCCGGCCGCGGCCGAGCGGTAGGCGGCCTCGACGATCCCGTGGGCCCGCAGTGCGTCGGTGAAGTCCGGGCTTGCCGGCCGGCCGTCGCGGACCGCGTGCACGAAGGCCCGGTCGGCCACGTACTGGTAGAAGATGAAGTCGTCGCGCCCCACGCCTTGGGTGGCGAAGAGCTCCCGGCGCAGGGCCGCGAGGTCGGGGTGCTCGGGTTCGGCGCGCGGGCGGTGGATGACGAAGGAGTCCTCCTCCGCCCCGACGATGAAATCGCCGGTGATCTCCACCGTGGCCTGTTCGAAGAAGACCTCGAGACGGCGCTCCTCTCGACCCTCCACCCCGTTGAACGCCGTGGTCACGGTTCCGAGCACCCCGTTCTGGTGGGTCACCTGTGCGGTGGCGATGTCCTCCACACCGAACCCGAACAGCGAGCGGGTGCGAGCACCGACGGTCGCGGCCGGGCCGAAGATCCAGGCCAGCAGGTCGCACCCGTGGATGGTGTGCTCCAGCAAGGCGCCCCCGCCGGCCAGGACCGGGTCCGAGCGCCAGGACGAGTGGCCGGCCACGACCGAGCCGGTGGGCCAGAACTGGTCCTCGCGGAGCATGTAGCCGAGCGGTTCGCCCAGCGTGCGCTCCTCCACGAGGCGCTTCAGCTGGGTGAACATCGGATTGAAGCGCGAGTGGAAGCCGACCTGGCCCACCACGCCCGACCCGACGACGAGCTGGACGAGGTGCTCGACCGTGGCGAAGCTGGGGGCGAGGGGCTTCTCGCTCATGACCGCCTTTCCGGCGGCGACGGCGGCCTCGATGGTGGTGGCGTGAGTGGCTGTCGGGCCGGACACCAGGACGGCGTCGACCTCCGGATGGTCGATGGCCAAGGTGAGGTCGGCGCCCCGGACCTCGAAGGCGCAGTTGCGCTGCGCCGCCTCCAGGGCGGCGGGCGAGGGGTCGACGGCGGCGACGGCCCGGAGCTCTCCGTCGGCCACCAGCTTGGCCAGCCCGTCGGCGTGGATCTGGCCGTTCGAGCCGCAGCCGACCAGCGCAATTCCCACCACCCCGCCGGTCATGAGCGTGATGCTAGCGCCGCGTCAGGCAACGAATCCGGGGGCCACGGACGGGGCCCGGACGGCGGTCCGGACGCGGTCAGAGGATGTGGCCACGGACGCGGACGCGATCAAAGAATGAACGGGATCAGCATTTTGGTCGAGCGCTTGTAGGCCGGATAGGTCTCGGGGAAGAGGCGTTCCATGGTGCGCTCCTCGACGGTGGCGCTGTAGACGAAGTACCCGCCGAGGAGCACGACGGGTACGAGCCAGTAGGGCCCGACGACCATCGCCGTCCCGACCATCCCGAGGGTGATCCCCGAGTAGATGGGGTGGCGGACCCGTCGGTACGGACCAGTGGTGACCAGTTCGGGATCGGCCTTCTCCGACATGGGCGCGCCCCAGTTCCGACCGAGGTAGAGCCGGGCCCACACGGCGAACGCCAGCCCGAGCAGGAAGACCGCCAGCCCGAGGTAACGCAGCCAGGCGTTGTCGGTGCCGGTGCCGTGCCCCTTGAGGGCCCCGGTCCGGAGCAGCGCGATGACCACGACGATGACCGCCACCCTGATGCCGATGCACGAGGTCGAGCGGGATCGGGTCGCCTTGGTGCTGAGCGATGCGACGAGCCAATAGATCCAGAAGACCACCCAGATCGAGGCGATGATGGTGTCGACGATGTCCATGGGCGCTCTGCCCCGGGAATCGTAGGGCGACGTCGCCGGTCGGACGGCGCGGCCCAATGGGTGCTCTGGCGTCTGGAGCGGATCAGGCGTGCACCAGAGGGGCCACGTCGCGACCGAAGGCGGCGATCTGGTCGCAGAGCTCCCCGGCCGAGCGGGCCGGGAACCGCACCTGGACCTGACCGACGCCGGCATCGGTGAACGTGCGCAGATAGGCGGCCACCTGGTCCGCCGGACCGGCCACCGTCCCCCCGGGCAGCTCCAGGTCGCCCGGCGGGGTGCCGACGTAGACGAAGTTGCTGATGCCCCCGATGTCGATGGGCCGGCCCCCCCGGTGCTCGTCCCGCAACCGGCCGAGTTCGGCCAGCAACGCCGGGTCGGCCCCGAGGGACTGGGGGAGCCAACCGTCGGCGAACCGGGCGGCGCGGCGCAGGGCGGCGGGGGAGGAGCCTCCGACCCAGATGGGCGGGCGGGGCGACTGGACCGGCCGGGGCGCCAGCCCCATGCCCGACACCGGCCACCGCGGCCCGGGGAGCACGGGGGACGGGTTGACCAGGGCTTCGGCCAGGCCGGCGACGGCCTCGTCGGTGGCCGTGCCACGGTGTTCGAACGGCGGCCCCATCAGGTCGAACTCCTCGGCCACGTGGCCGGCGCCCACCCCGCAGATGACCCGCCCGGCCGACAGGGCGTCGAGGGTGGCGAACTCCTTGGCCGCCCGGAGCGGGTGCCGGAGGGCGATCACGTAGATGTGGGAGAGCAGACGGATGCGGCTGGTCACACCGGCCAGCCAGCCGAGCGTGGCGACGGTGTCGTACCACGTGGTTCCCATGGCGCCGCTCAGCCGTTGGGGGATGAAGGTGTGGTCGCACACCCCGATGTAGAAGAAGCCGGCGTCCTCGCAGGCCCGGGCCACGTCGGCCAGCTCGTCGGGCCCGGCCGCCGGCTCCCACGCCTGGACGTAGAGGGTCGACTGGGACTGGATGGGAAGTTGCATCCCGAAGACGGTGCGACCGCCCGGGAGCACGGTGACGACATCGGCGGGCGGGGCCGGGCTGGTCATCGGGTCAGCGTAGGCCCGGGCCGCCCTCGAGGGGCGGGGCCGGCGGGGACCGACGAGGTCGCTTGCAGGGTGGCGGCCAGGCTCTCGGCCAATTGGTCGGCGGTGCCGAACTGGGTGGCCAGCACGCGGGCCCGTTTGTAGGCCAGGTGGGCCGGGACCTCCCACGTGAACCCCATGCCGCCATGGACCTGGATGCACGCCCGGCCGTTGGCCAGCGCCGCCTCGTCGGCCAGGAGCTTGGCGCCCGCCGCGGCGGCGGGACCGTCGCCGACGTCGGGCTGGTCGACGGTCACCGCCGCGGCCTGCACGGCGCAGCGGGCCAGCTCGGTACGGACGGCCATGTCGGCGCAGAGATGCTTGACCGCCTGGAAGCTACCGATGGGTCGGCCGAACTGCCGGCGCTCCCGGGCGTAGTCGACGGCGAGCTCGGGTGGCCCACTCGGCCAGGCCGACCTGGAAGGCGGCAGTGAGCACGGTTCCGTCCCGACGCCACCAGGCGGCGATGTCCGGACCCGCCACCGGCTCACCGGCGAGCTCCCCGTCGATGGTCCACACCGGGGTCAGCGGGTCCATGGGCCGGGCCAGTCGGGTGACCTCGAGGCGGTGGGGGTCGATCGCGGCGATGCCGCCGGTCGGAGAGGGTGAGCAGCACGTCGAGATCGTCGAGGTGCTCGACCACGCGGGGCAGGGCCCCCCACCCTCCGGCGGGGAGGTCGATGATGCCCACCACCGCCGATCCGGACTCGGCCCCGTCGATCAACCCGGCGGCGAGGTGGGTGGCGACCAGCGGGCCGGGCACGAGCGCCCGACCGAGCGCTTCGAAGACGACGGCGGCCTCGGCCAGGCCGAGGCCGACCCCGCCGGCCGCTTCGGCCAGGCACAGGCCGAACACCCCGGCCTCGCCCAGTTGCCGCCAGCCGGCCCGGTCGACCACGCGGTCGGCTTCCTCGCGGGCCCGCAACCGCTCGAGGGCGAACTGCCCCTGGCACAGGCGGCCGACCCCCTCGGCCAGCTCGGTCTGGAGCTCGGTGAGCTCGAAGTCCATCGCGGCCGCCTAGCCCGCCGCCGGTGGGGCCGCCCGGACCTGGGATGCGGGCTCCTTGGGTAGGCCGAGGATGCGCTCGCCGACGATGTTGCGCTGGATCTGGGAGGTGCCCGCCGCGATGGTGAGCGAGATGCCCCGCAGCCAGTCTTCGACCATGGTGCCGGCCGGCAGCGGCCCGAGGCCGTCCCGCCCGGCCGGATCGTCGGCGGCCAGCCCGGCCCGGCCCAGCAGGGAGAGGGTGAACTCGCCCAGCCGGCTCCGGGTCTCGGTGTAGGCCAGCTTGAACAAGGTGCCGCCTGGGCCGGGCACCCCGGTGCGGGCGGCCTGGGAGACGTTGCGGCGGGTCAGGGCCCACAGCCCGTCGAGCTCGGCCCGCAAGTGGCCGGCCTGGCGCCGGACGGCCGGGTCCGACCAGGCTCCGGTGCGCTCGGCCAGGGCCACCGACGAGGTGAGGAGCTCGAAGGCCTCCAACAGATCGCCGACGAAGGCGGTCCCCCGTTCGAAGCTCAGGGTGACCATGGTCACCCGCCAGCCGTCGTTCTCGTCCCCGACCCGGTTGGCCACCGGCACCCGGACCTCGTCCAGGAACAGCTGGGCGAACTCGGTCGAGCCGGCGATGGTGCGCAGCGGGCGGATCTCCACCCCCGGGGCGCGCATGTCGAGGATGAGCCAGGAGATGCCCCGGTGCCGGCTGTCCTCGGCGCCCGTGCGCACCAGCAGCTCGCAGAAGTCGGCCACCTCGGCGTGCGAGGTCCAGATCTTGGTCCCCGTCACCACGTAGTCGTCGCCATCGCGGACTGCACGCGTGCGCAGGGCGGCCAGGTCGCTGCCGGCGTCGGGCTCGGAGAACCCCTGGCACCACACCTCCTCGCCCTTCAGGATGGCCGGCAGGTAGCGGCGGCGCTGCTCGGCCGACCCCTCGGCGATGATGGTCGGGCCGGCATGGAGGAGGCCGACGAAGTTGACGCCGACGTAGGGGGCATGGGCCCGCTCGAGCTCCTCCTTGAAGACCAGCTCCTCGACGGGTGACGAGCCGCGGCCGCCGCCTTCGACCGGCCAGTCGATGCCGGCATAGCCGGCGTCGAAGAGCAGCCGCTGCCAGTGGGTGTCATAGGCGCGACGTCCCGGCCAGTCGGTGGGGGACGCCTTGGGCGGGAGCCCGGGCAGGGTGTCGGCCAGCCAGGCGCGCAGCTCGTGCCGGAACGCTCCTCGGCGTCGGTGTAGCGGAGATCCATCAGATCCCGGCGGGGTGGCCCTGGACGGGGCTCAGGTGAAGGCCAGGTCGTAGAGCCGATGGCGTTGCCCCGGACGATCCTGTACACCTGCTCGTCGGTCAGGTCCTTCATCTGCTTCTCGGCGATCTGGCGGGTCTGGGGCCAGGTCGAGTCGGAGTGCGGGTAGTCGGACTCGTAGGTGATGTTGTCCACGCCGATCGAATCCACGTTCGGAGCCCGAAGGCGTCGTCGAAGAAGCATCCGAAGATCTGACGGTGGAAGTAGGTCGACGGCGGCTCGGGCACGATGTCGGCCACGCCGCCCCAGCCCCGGTTCTCCTCCCAGACCTTGTCGGCCCGCTCCAGGATGTAGGGGATCCACCCGATCTGCCCCTCGGCGTAGGCCAGCTTGAGGTCGGGGAAGCGGACCAGCACCCCCGAGAACATGAAGTCCACCATCGAATAGGTGGCGTTCGAGTGGGTCAGGGTCGACCCGACCGCCGGCGGAGCGTCGGGCGAGGTGGACGGCATCTTCGAAGATGAGCCGATGTGCATGTTGATGACGGTGCCGGTCTCGGAGCAGGCCCGGAAGAACGGGTCCCAGTAGTGGTCGGGATCGTGGACGGAGGGCAGGCCGAGGAAGGGCGGGATCTCGCTGAAGCACACGGCCCGCACCCCCCGCCCGGCGTTGCGACGCACCTCGTCGGCGGCGAGCTCGGCGTCCCACAGGGGGACGAGGGTGAGCGGGATCAGGCGGCCCCTGGCCTCGGGGCCGCACCACTCCTCGACCATCCAGTCGTTGTAGGCCTTCACGCACAGCAGGGCGAGCTCTTTGTCCTGGGCTTCGGTGAAGGTCTGGCCGCAGAAGCGCGGGAAGGTGGGGAAGCAGAGGGAGGCCTCGAGGTGATTGGTGTCCATGTCCTCGAGTCGCGGCGCGACCTCGATAGGAGCCGGGACGCATGTCCTCGTAGGTGATGCCCTGCATGGTCACCTCGTCCCGGGGCACGCCGACGGCCGAGTCGACCCGGAGCAGTGGGCGCTTCAGGTCCTCGTAGTACCACCAGTCCGTGGGGGAGCCCTCGGAGCCGGGCATGACGGTGAGCTTGCCGCCGACGAAGGTGATCTCGCCCATCGGGGCCCGGACGATCCTCGGTCCCATGTCGTGGTACTTCGTCGGGAGCCGGTCGATCCAGACGTTGGGCGGCTCGACCACGTGGTCGTCCACGGAGATGATCATCGGCATGTCGGCCATGGCCGGGAGTGTAACCCTGTTCTGACGGTGCGTCAGGTTGTCCTGCGCCCTGCGTTCCCGGCGTTCAGACCATGGCCACCCCGCCGTTGGGCCGGAGCACCTGCCCGGTCATGAACCGGGACGCGTCCGAGGCCAGGTAGAGGAAGGAGGCGGCGATGTCCTCGGGCTCGCCGATCGAGCGCAGCGGGGCGAACTTGCGCATGGGGGCGACCAGCGCTTCCCGCATGTCCTCGTCGACCGTGCCGTCCGGCCGCACGAAGTAGCGCCCGGTCATCCCGGTGAGGACGAACCCCGGAGCCACCGCGTTGACCCGCACGTGCAGCTTGCCGACCTCGAAGGCCATTGACTTGGTCATCTGCACCACCCCGGCCTTGCAGATGGCGTAGCTCACGATGTTGGGGCTGGGGGTGTCGGCCGCCGCCGAGGAGGCATTGATGATCCAGCCGCCTTCGGGCTGGCCGACCATGACCCGACCGGCCGACTGGCAGCCGAAGAAGACCCCCTTCAGGTTGACGGCCATGATCCGGTCGAGGTCGTCCTCGGGCGCGTCGAGGAACGGGCCCTCGACCATGATGCCGGCGATGTTGCACCAGACGTGGATGCCGCCACGTTCGGCCGCCACCCGGTCGGCCAGGGCGTCGACCTCGGCGCGGACCGAGACGTCGAGCCCGGCCCCTTCGGCCTTACCGCCCGCGGCCCTGATCTCGTGGGCGGTGGCCTCGGCCGAGTCGGCGTGGATGTCCGCGCACAGCACCGTGGCCCCGGCCCCGGCCAGCGCCAAGGCGGTGGCCCTGCCGATCCCGCTTCCCGCCCCGGTGACCACGGCCACCTTGCCGTCGACGCGGAACGATTCGATGAGGGTGGTGGCTTCCATCGGCGTCGTTGGTCCCTTCTCGCCCGGGTCGCCCGGGTCGCCCGGGTCGCCCGGGTCGCCCGGCCGGGCTCGGCTCGTGCCCGGTGCGCCTGCCGACAGTAGGTCACGCGCTCCGCACCGGGTGACGAACGGATCCGGCCAGCTGACCCCGCAACCGCTGACCATCACCGATCCCCGGCGAGACCACGGTGGGAGATCCGGCGAGCAGCTCCTGGTGCGAGTGTTGACTCGCTACACCCCCTTTCGAAGGGTGCGTCGACATGCGTACCATGCCGTGATGCGCCGGGAGCATTCCGGGACCACGGTTCTGCGCCCTGGCCGGCTCCCGACCCGGCTGGCCTTGGTGCTCATGGCCGCCGTTCTGCTGACGGGCATCGGCGCGGTGAACGCCCAGGCGGCGTCGGTCCAGCCGAGGGCCTTCGGCCAGCTCCAGCCCCACGTGTACCAGGGCGGCGGGGTCATCGGCTTCGGCAACGCCCGGTCGACCAACACGCCCCTCGGCTCAGGTCTGAGCTCGGTGATGGTGGGCATCGCCACCGATCCCGCCTCCACCCCGGAGAATCAGGGTTACTGGCTGGCGGCGGCCGACGGCGGGGTGTTCGCCCAGGGCAACGCGGGCTTCTACGGATCACTCGGCGCGCTCCGGCTGCAGGGCCCGGTCGTCGGCATCGCGCCGACCCCGGACGGACGGGGCTACTGGCTCGTGGCCCTCGACGGGGGGGTGTTCTCCTTCGGCGACGCCGCCTTCTACGGGTCGATGGGCGCCGTCCGGCTCAACCAGCCCGTGGTGGGCATGGCCGCCACCCCGGACGGGCACGGCTACTGGCTGGTGGCGGCCGACGGCGGCATCTTCTCCTTCGGCGACGCCGCCTTCTACGGGTCGATGGGCGCCGTCCACCTGGTGGCGCCGGTCACCGGCATGGCCACCACCCCGGACGGGCGCGGCTACTGGATGGTGGCGGCCGACGGCGGCATCTTCACCTTCGGGGACGCCCCCTTCTACGGGTCGATGGGCGGTCACGTCCTCAACGACCCGGTGGTGGGCATGGCGCCCTCGCCCCATGGCGCCGGCTACCTGTTGGTCGCCACCGACGGCGGCATCTTCGGGTTCGGCCGGTCTCCTTCTTCGGCTCGCTCGGCGGCGGCTTCGGCGGCGACCCGACCAATGTGCCCCCGGTTGCCGGCATGGCGCTGACTCCCGACGCCCAGGGCTACTGGCTGCTCGAACCGGACGGGTGGTCCTACGCCTTCGCCAACCCGCCGAGCCCGTCGCCCTCCCCCACCGCCTCGGCCATCGTGTCGGTGGCCGACAGCCAGGTCAACAGCGATCCGGTCGAGGGCCAGTTCTGCAACCCCTACGGCCCGTGCGAGGAGTGGTGCGCCTTGTTCGCCACCTGGGTGTGGGAGCAGGCCGGCGTGCCGATCCCGTCCTATCCCTTCACCGGCAGCATCTTCGACTGGGCTGCGGCCAACACCGGCGTCCTCCCCCCGACGGCGTCCCCCGTCCCCGGTGACGCCGTGCTCTACGGGACCGGGCCCGGCTCGACCGCCACGTCGCTCCACGTCGGCCTGGTCGTCCAGGTCTGGCCGGACGGGGCGGTGGTCACCGTCGAAGGGGACGCCGGGCCGGCGCCGACCGGCTCGCTGGCCGTGGTCATCAACGGTCCCTACCTCCCGTCGCAGTCGGCCGTCTACAACGGGATGCCCATCTACGCCTTCGCCGATCCCTGAGCCACCGGCCCCGGATCCCGGAAGCACTTGAGCGGCTAGCCGCGGCCGGGCCCGGCCAGCGCCGTCGAGGACCCGGGCCCGGTGCTCGGCGGCCGATCCCCATGCCTCGGCCAGCGCCCAGGCCCGCTTGAGGTAGAGGTGCAGGTCGCACTCCCAGGTGTAGCCGATGGCCCCGTGGACCTGCAGCGACACCCGGGCCGCCTCGGTGGCCGCCTCCGAGGCCAGGCCTTGGCCGTCGACGCCGACCCCGACGCACCGGGCTCGTCCTCGTCGAGAGCCCAGGCCGCGGCGTAGACCACGGGCCGGGCGAACTCGAGCCGGACCTGGGCCCCGGCCAGCAGGTGCTTGACCGCCTGGAAGCTGCCGATGGGCTTGCCGAACTGGTGGCGCTCCTTGGCGTAGTCGGCGGCCATCGCGATCATCCGGTCGGCCAGGCCGAGCAGCTCGGCGGCGGTGGCCACCGCGGCCCGGTCCGCGGTCCGCCGATGGCGGCGGCCGCGGCCCGGCCGTGGCCGTCCGGGTCCGGGCCGTCGGCGCCCACCGGCGAACCGAGCCGCCGGGTGGGGTCGAGGGAGGCCACCGGGGTCACGATCACGTCAGCCGGCTCGACCAGGTGGATCTCGCCGGGCCGTCGTCGGCCGGCGCGCCGAGCAGATAGAGGTCGGCGCCGTCGGCCCCGGCCACGGGCAGCCCCGGGTCTCCGGTGGCCACCGCCACGCGCGGTCGGCCCCGGCGGCGATGGCCACGAGCCAACCGGTCGCCCGGCCCGCCCATCCCGGCCAACAGCGGAGCGGCCAGGGCGGTGGTCTCGACGCAGCGGTTCGGGCAGCGCCACCCGTCCGGCCTCCTCGAGCAGCGGGACCAGGTCGACCAGTCCGAGCCCCAGCCCGCCGTGGGCCTCGGGGACCGAGAGCCCGACCACGCCCATCTCCGCCAGGGTGGTCCACCGTGGCGAGCGGGCCGCCGGTGCCTCGAAGGCGGCCCGGACGTGGTCGGCGTGCACTCCTTGGCCAGCACCTGGCGCACCGCGTCGCGGAACTCGCCCTGCTGGGCGGTGAAGGCGAAGTGCACGGTGCGTCCCGCTCAGCCCCGGGGCAGGCCGAGCATGCGCTCGGCCACCACGTTGCGCTGGATCTCGTTGGTGCCGGCGTAGATCGGCCCGGCCAGGGCGAAGAGATAGCCGTCCAGCCACGGTCGGCGTCCTCCCGCCGCCGTGCCGCTCGGCCTCGGGCCCGAGCAGGGCCAGGGCGGCCCGGTGGATGGCCAGGTCGGTCTCGGACCAGTGGATCTTGTTGGCGCTGGCCTCGGGCCCCACCGACCCCACCGTCGAGCACCCGGGTCGCCGTCCACAGCGTGTTGAGCCGGTAGGCCTCGGCGTCCATCCAGGCCTGGGCCACCGCGTCGGCTCCGGGCGGCCCGCACCGGGTCGGCCGCCCTGCGTTCGGCGTAGAGCGCCACCAGCCGGCCGGCCGCCTCGGTGTAGCGGGCCGGGCTGCGCAGGCTCAGCCCCCGCTCGGATCCGGCCGTGGCCATGGCCACGTTCCATCCCTGGCCCACGCCGCCGAGCACCTGGTCGTCGGGAACGAACACGTCCTCGAAGAACATCTCGGCGAACCCGGTCTCCCCGTCGAGCTGGGGGATGGGCCGGACGGTCACCCCCGGGGTGCCCAGGTCGATGAGGAAGTAGGTGAGGCCCCGGTGGCGCTCGGCCTCGGGGTCGGTGCGGAACAGCCCGAAGCACCACTCGGCGAAGGCGCCCCGGGAGGCCCAGGTCTTCTGCCCGGTCAGCAGCCATCCGTCGTCGGCCGTCGACCGCACCGCCCGGCTGCGGATGCCGGCCAGGTCGCTGCCGGCGTCGGGCTCGGACCACCCCTGGCACCAGATCTCGTCGCCCGAGGCCATGGCCGGCAGGAACGCTCCGCGCTGCTGCTCGGTCCCGAACTCGAACAGGGTCGGGGCCAGCAGGAACACCCCGTTCTGGCTCACCCGCGGGGGGCCTGGGCCCGCCAGTACTCCTCCTCGAAGACCAGCCACTCGAGGATGCCCACGCCCCGGCCGCCGTACTCCTCGGGCCATGACACCACCGACCAGCGGTCGTCGAACATGGTCTGCTCCCACGCGCGGTGGGCCTCGAACCCCTCGGCGGTGTCCAGGGAGGGGAGCGACCGGGGGCGGGGGCGTGGCGGCCAGCCACGAGCGCGCCTCGCGGCGGAAGGCCTCCTGGGCCGGGTGAATCGCAGGTCCATCGGTGCGTCCATGGTCGGTGTCCGGCGCGGGCGGACCGAGGGAAATCTGACACACCGCCAGATTTCCGGCAACCACGGCCGATCGGCCACAATGGGACCATGCCGAACGCAGTGATCGTCGATGTCGTCCGGACCCCGGTGGGCAAGAGAGAACGGCCGCCTCTCCGGCTGGCACGCCGTCGATCTGGCCGCCCAACCGCTCCGGGCCCTGTCGAGCGCAACGACCTCGACCCGGCCGGGTCGAGGACGTGGTCTACGGCTGCACCATGACCGTGGGGGAGCAGGCCATGAACATCGGGCGCAACGCGGCGCTGGCCGCCGGGTTCCCCGACACCGTGCCCGGGACCACGGTCGACCGGCAGTGCGGCTCGGCCCAGCAGGCCGTCCACTTCGCCGCCCAGGCGGTGATGTCCGGGGCCATGGACATGGTCATCGGCGGCGGGGTGGAGGCGATGAGCCGGGTGCCCATCGGGTCCACCACCGACCACGGCCCGGGCGAGGCCTACGGCCCGACCGTGCACGAGCGGTTCGACTTCATCCATCAGGGCCTGAGCGCCGAGGAGATCGCCCGGCGGTGGGACATCAGCCGCGAGGCGATGGACCGCTTCGCCCTCGCGTTCCCACGACCGGGCGGCCCGGGCCATCGCCGAGGGCCGGTTCGACAACGAGATCATCCCCCTGGCCACCCGGCGGGCCCGCATCGAGGACAAGGTGGCGGTGGCCGGCAGCGACGAGGGGGACCCGGCCGGCGAGGGGCCGCTGGCCTTCGACGAGGGGGTGCGGGCCGGCTCCACCTACGAGAAGCTGGCCTCGCTTCCCCCGTGCTTCGTCGAGGACGGCCTGATCACCGCGGCCACCTCGTCCCAGATCTCCGACGGCGCCGCCGCCGCGCTGATCATGTCCGAGGAGCGGGCCGGCCAGCTCGGCCTGCGGCCCCGGGCCCGGTTCCACACCTTCGCGGTGGCCGCCAACGACCCGGTCATCATGCTGACCGCCCCCATCCCGGCCACCACCCTGGTGCTCGAGAAGTCCAAGCTCTCCCTGGAGGACATCGACCTGATCGAGATCAACGAGGCCTTCGCCTCGGTGGTCCTGGCCTGGGCGAAGGAGCACCATCCGGACATGGACAAGGTCAACGTCAACGGGGGCGCCATCGCCATCGGGCACCCGACCGGCGGGTCGGGGGCACGGCTGCTGGCCACCCTGCTCAACGAGATGGAGCGGACCGGCGCCCGCTACGGGCTCCAGACCATGTGCGAGGGCGGGGGCCAGGCCAACGCCACCATCATCGAGAGGCTGGGGTGACCCGGGGGTGGCGCCGACCGAGCGCCGGCGCCCGGTGGGCTCGCCGACCGTCGGGCCGATCAGGTCGGGTCGCCGGCGTTCTCGGTGTAGAAGACGTGCTTGTTGAAGTCGACGCTGTCGGCCCGGGTGGGACGGGACATCAGGTAGCCCTGGTAGAGGTCGCAGCCCAGCTCGGTGACCCGCTGGAGCTGGATCGGCGTCTCCACCCCCTCGGCCAGCACCACCAGGCCCAGCGCCTTGCTCAGCTGGACGATGGCGGCCACGATGGCCTCGTCGTTCTCGAAGGTCCCGAGCCCGTCGACGAAGGACTTGTCGATCTTCAGGATCTTGACCGGGAACCGCTTGAGCTGGGCCAGCGACGAGTACCCGGTCCCGAAGTCGTCGATGGCCAGCCCGACCCCCATCTCGTGGATGCCGCCGAGCATGGCGATGGTCGCCGAGGTGTCGCTCATCAGCATGCTCTCGGTGACCTCCATCACCAGGGCCTCGGGCGGCAGCCCGGAGTCGGTCAGGGCCGACGCGATGGTCTCCAGCAGCTCGGGATCGCTCAGCTGGTGGGCCGAGAGGTTGACGGTGATGTAGGCGTCCTCGGCGCCGGGCAGCTCGCTCCGCCACCGGGCCATGGTCTGGCAGGCCTCGCGGAGCACCCACCGGCCGAGCGAGAAGATGAGGTCGGTCTCCTCGGCGAACGGGATGAACTCCATCGGCCCGAGCAGGCCCCGCGACGGGTGGTGCCAGCGCACCAGGGCCTCCATGGCCACGATCCGGTCGTCCTTGTACCGAGGCGATGGGCTGGTAGTGCACGGCCAGCTCGTCGTGGTCGATGGAGTGGCGCAGGTCGTCGTAGATCTCGAGGCGGGCCACCGACTTGGCCCGCAGCGACTCGTCGAACACCTCGACCCGGCAACGCCCCTTGTTCTTGGCCTGGAACATGGCCACGTCGGCCTGCTGCAGGATGTCCTGGGCCGACTGGCGACCCGCCGGCGATGAAGG
>CAVQAI010000012.1:0-790088 GCA_963710495.1 uncultured Acidimicrobiales bacterium | reverse complement strand
TTGGAGTGCAGCGACAACCACCTGGCCAACGGGGACATTCCTCGACTTCTTCGATTTGGGATCACCGATTTCGCCTGACTGCAGTCGCTGGCGCTCTATTCGTATGGTCTTGAAGGGGAACAGCACATCGTGAACTTTCAGTCCAAGTAGTTCACCGATGCGCACTCCTGATCCAGCAAGTAGGACTGCCGCGGCCCGGTATTGGTCTGGCATTGCATTGGCAACCCGCTGAACTTCTTCGATCGTCGGCGGGACCACCTCCTTGTCTGGCATTGACGGAAGGGTGATGCGCTTGCACGGCGACAGCGCCAAGACCTTGTCCTCCACGGCCGCTGCAAAGATGCGGGCCAGCACGTCGTAATAGTTCCTGACGCTCCCCGGGGCGTAATGATCTGACCACTTCCTCACGAGCGCATGGATTTCGATCTTGCGGACCGAGCCAATGGACCTCGTTCCGAGCGCAGGGACAATGTGCAACCTGATGGCGTTGTCTGTGATGGCCAACGTGTTGTCAGCTCCGATTTGAGCCGCCTGCCACGTTTCGGCGAACTGTCTCACCGTGATCCTTCCCGCCTTGGGGTCGACATACTGGCCGTGGCGCGCACCCGGGGAAGTTGGACACCGAATAGAGAGGAGCCAAGATGGCTCTCATGACGGTGAACGACGAGGGATCGACTGACTTCCGGTCGAAGAATCGGTGGTCAGCGAACAAGAAGCTGGACGTGGTGCTCCGACTCCTGCGGGGCGAGAAGCTCGAGGAGGTGAGCCGCGAGGTGGGCGTCGAAGCCCACCGGCTGGCCGCCTGGCGGGACGAGTTCCTCGACGCCGGCAAGGAGGGCCTCAAGGGCAAGCGGGCCACCACCGAGGAGGATCGAAGACTCCGTGACGCCGAACGCAAGATCGGCGAGCTGACCCTGGAGAACGAGATCTGGAAGAAGGTGGCCGAAAAAAGGGGGCTCCAGATGCCGCCGCAGAAGCGGCCGAGGTGAGTGCCGAGATGGAGATCCCCCTGGCCAGGGTGTGCGGCGTCACCGGGGCTCCCCGGTCGACCATCTATCACCGGCGGTCCCGAGGTGACGCCCTCGGGGTGCGACCTGGCCCGAAGACGCTGATCAGCGACGACGACCTCACCGAGCAGATCCGAGCGGTGATCGACCGACTGCCCCTTCGCCGGCGAAGGCCACCGCAAGGTGCGGGCCCACCTCCGACGGGATCATCAGATCCATGTGGGCAAGAACCGGGTGCTGCGCCTCATGCGCAATGCCGGCCTGCTGGCCCCCCAGCGGGCGGCCAAACGCCGCCGGCCCCGGGTCCACGACGGCCGGGTCATCACCGACGCCCCCAACGTCCGCTGGGGCACCGACGCCACCATGGCCTGGACCAGGAACGACGGCTGGGTCTGGGTCTTCGCCCTGCTCGACCATTACACCGACGAGGCCTGGGCCCATGTGGCCAAGGTGGGCAACCGCTTCGCCGCCCTCCAGCCCGTCTATGACGCCGTGATCGACCGCTTCGGGGGGCTCCGGCCCGATGTCGCCCGGGGGATCAAGCTCCGCCACGATTGGGGCAGCCAATATCGGGCCCACCACTTCCAGGGCTCCCTCAACTGGCTGGGGATCGAGGACGACGCCGCCTTCGTGGGCGAGCCCCAGGGCAACGGCGTGGCCGAACGCTTCATCCGGACCCTCAAGGAGCAGTGCCTCTGGGCCCGGCTCTTCGACGACGTCGACGACCTGCGCCAAGCGGTCGCCACCTTCATCGAGACCTACAACAGCCAGTGGCTCATCGAACGCCTGGGCCATCGCACACCACGAGAGGCGTTCAACGAAGCGACAGCTCAGGTTGCCGCGTGATAGTCAGAGAATCTGTCCAATGAACCGGGGCCTCAACAGCCCCAGGCTGCAGTCGTTTGGCTGGCCTGCGGATTAGAAGTCGAATAGCGACACGAACCCGGTGACCGAAAATGTGGTGGGATCTCAGCTGGGTCTGGTGATCTGACCTCGTCCGTGCTCGCGATAGTTGTATGCCCCGCAACGAAACATCGGTGGCACGCCTTAGTCGTCTGGAGGGCAATCGGCATGCGGCGCTGAATCCAGCCAATGCCGTACTCCTTCGGCGACCGCGAATCCAGCAACGACCAAAGCGGCGCATGAATCGGTCCACCACCAGCCAAGTGTGAGGTTGAGTATCAGAGCGAGAAGTACCCCGGTACTCAGACATCCGTCGAGAAACGACATCGCGGATTCGGCAACCAGGGTCTCGCTCTTCATTGCCTGACCGGTAATCTTCTTCATCCAGGCGAGGCTGAACATAACTATCGCGGTGACCGCCAGCCAAGCAATGCCAAGAGGTGAGTTCATCGGTCGGCTCGCAAGTACAAAACCCCTCACGCTGGCCAGTAGAAGAAAGCCACCGAGCAACCAGAAGGCAGCGGAGAGCAACCGCAGTGACCGATGAATGCGTCGGTCACCGGGGTCACGGCTTTGGTCCGAGAGATTTCGAATGACAATGGTCGAGGCGAAGACCTCGACTACCGAGTCGAGCCCAAAGGCGATGAGAGCCAGCGATTGCGCTTGGATGCCAAGGGCGATCGAGATGAACACCTCCAAGACGTTCCATCCGTTTGTCGTCCACTCCAGCCTGATGCCACGGCGCCTCAGCGATTCATGTGTACGTGCATGGGGCGGGGTCGCGTCTTCAGCGACCATCAATCGCTCCTGGCCAGGAATCGGTGCCAACGGACGAATGGCAGCAAACAGACCGCGACCAGCAGGACCACCTGGAGGGCTACGGACCATGGAGAACCGAACACCTGGTCGATCACATGGCCGAACTGCCTGTCAGCCAGTGTTGCCAGGCTCACGTAGATCGAGTAGCTCACCAGGCGGCCGAGGCAAAAGGCGCAGGTAAGCAACCCGAGGGGCAGGTCGAGGAGACCTGCCGCGAGGAAGAGCTGAGCCGAGGGAAGAGGCGAAATCACAAAGATCCCGAACAGGGCGAACGCCCCGATGCGCTTACGCTCGATCAGGGTGCGAGCATCTTCCAAGTTGTCCCGAAGTCTGGCGGGCAACCGTCCCTTGAAGTGTCTCGCAGTTCGGGCCAACAAGTACCGGCCCGCCATCGCTGCGACTGCTCCCAGCACGACAAGAGCCACCGGATTCAGATGCCAATGAAGCCGAGTAAACACCAGCACTGCCCAAGTGGGTGGTCCGAAGGCCGGGAGCAGGTTGATCCCGAAAACGATTGCGGTGACCGCTAGGTACGCCACAGCCCGACCCTACGACACTGGTGGGTACTGCCGGCCGTTCGACCCGACAGCGGCTCGACCTGTCCACAACGCTGCCGGCCGGGGCAGCACTGACCTCCTTGGCGAAGCGGCTGGGTTGGTTGTCGACCCGGACGGAGTCAATCATCTTCCCGGCCCCGTCCATCCGATAGATGACCGACCGTCTGCGTTGCAGGTCGATGCCCACATACTCTTGTGTCATCGGAGCCTCCCTTGTCGTGGGGTTTGGTGTGACAACCCCAGTCTCGACCGCGAGACCGGAGCCGTCACGGGGAGCGGAGGCCCCGCTCCTTCATGCCATCACATATGTGACAGCTGAGCAGAGGTGGCCGTTCCGCTCGCCAAGTCATTCAACCCGGCTCGAATAGCCGGGAGCCAAGCGCGGCTGGCGTGATGCTGCTCGGATCGCAAGGCCGATAGTAACGACGCCGATGCTTCCGATAGTCATCAGGACGAACGCGGGCGATATCGCTGTGAACGACAAGCGATTGTCAATGAAGAAGCGCCCCACGTCCCGATGAGCCCATCCGGTGGCCGAGTAGGCGAAGAGCACGCGCGAACCAAGCAAGACCACCCACAAAACGAGGTAGGCGGCCCCCGCCCGCACCCAGATCTCGCCGCTCGACTCGTCGTGATCCACGGAGATCACTGCGAGCATGGCGAATCCAAAGACGACGCCGAAACCGAGGCACGCGATCTCCAGGAGCACATCATTACCGGTCGTCGGCATGCCTTTCACGTACCGAAGAATGAGCGCCACAATGAGGGCAAGCGTGATCACTCGTTGTCGTCGGGTGTAGCGATGCCGCCCGAGCCGCAGGAACACGACTGCCGCGAACACGGCAATTGATGAGGATCCAGATCTCAAGGGTCATGGCCGCCCCCTACGGATCGCTACCGCCGACGCTACAAGCCTGATCCCGACCAGGCCCCCTGTCAATGGCTGGCACTTCCCGCCCCGGGCAGACTGATGATGGTGCAGCTCGGAGAATCGACGCCATCTCGGCCGGGAAACATATGGCAGGCCCTCCGCCGTGACTCGAAGCACGCCCCGGAGATCGGTGTCCTCTATGCCCTTCCTCAACTCACCCCCCACGTCGAGCGATGGTGGTCTAAGACTGCTGCCGCACATCCCTCGGACTCTCCGGATCGGATCGCCAAAAGGGTGGTTCGCCGCTCGACACACGTGGCCCGCAGGGGTGGTTTGATCACAGGGTCTACGTTCTACGTCGGCATGGTTCCCGCCATGGCCATGATCTACTGCGAGCAGCTCGTCGTCGTGTTGCGCATCGCCGCGTCGTACGGCCACGACCCGACTGACCCAGCCCGGGCGGCCGAAATCCTCGTTGTTCAAGGTCGATATCCGAGCGTCCAAGAAGCGGCGGCCGCCCTTCAGAAGGCGGGCACAAACGCCAATGTTCGACGGGCAGGCCGTGGCGCTGGTGCGACGGTCAATGTCGTGTGCCAGCTACCCTCCATGATCGGGTTGCGCGTCCGCAAGTTCGCGAGACGATCGCTCTTCGACATCATCATCACCGGGGCAGAAGTGGCGTCGTACTTTGTGCCAGTGGTGAGCCTGCCAGTGTGGGCCTTCGCCAATGCCCGGTCCACGAGACGACTGGGTAATAGAGCCATCGACTACTACGATCAGCTTGCCGTTCAGCAGGTACCGCACACCCCCATCGTGTTACCGGCACGACCGAGGCCGAGAACGCGGAGACTTGTGATTGGGAGCGTGGTGCCGCTGGCTCTGGCGCTCGGGGTGTTGTTCTTCATCCTACCCATCGGCCCATATCACCATGGCGTTCGTTGGGTTGGTCTCGCGATTAGCGAAGTGGCTCTCGTACTGACGTTCGCCCGTCTCATCCGACTCACCCGCCTGCCCGCGAACAGGCAAGGCTGATCCGAGCCCGTCAATGGTGTCCCGAGCTTCTGCCAGTGCTCGCGGGAGTTGGTCACCTCCGAACGGCACCAGTGGGACACCCTGGCCACACCCCTGGCCTGTGCGACTATGTTCGGACTGGAGAGAAGGGATGCCTCGCTGGTGTTGAGCAGGAGGCGAACGATGAACCTTCTAAAGGTATTTACGGCACTGGCGGCTGTTTCGGTTGGTGCAACGGTGATGGCCGGCGCTCCGTTGGCGGTTTCAAATGCTTCTGCCGCGCCAGTGCCTCTTATCAAATGCCAGTCCATGCAGTCCGTACCGAACATGACAAGAGCCACACATTGTTTCCCGGGCGGCTGGGCCCGGTTGCTGCCGTTTGGACCCTCCCCACCATTTCAAGCAGAAATCGGCCTGGCCCCATGGCAGGTGCCGTATTTCGCCAACCCTGGTCCGAAATCGGAGAACACCAAACAGCCTGATGCCGGAGCCCGGCGGGCGACCCCGTCGGCACCCAACCCATCACGCCTCGCCCTCTAAGCCCACACAGAGCGCCACAGCCATTCCTCGTCGCCTCCTACCGGTCCCCCGCCAGTCCCCAAAAAGTCCCCAGGAGGTCAAGTAGAGACGAAGAACGTCCGTCACTAACCAGCACAAAAGCCGCAGGTAAGGCGACTAATGGCGATCTGGGGTCCTGGTAGGCAGCCTGCATTGATTCTCGGAGACCAAGAAGCAAATACGGGCTTCCTATCCCGTCCGACCTGCGGGAGCACCGGCGTCAAGGACATCTAGTGGGCAAGAAGTCCAGGGTGGTTTCGCCGATGCTCAGTCCTGACCAGCAGGACGGCAGCAGCCCGTCACCGGCCATGTAACCGCACCGGGGCCAGAGGATCAGGGGATCGCAGGCGTGGGCGGTGGTGGTGAAGCGGCGATGGTGAGGGTGAGGGTGAAGCTCGCCGTTTGCGCCGGGGAACCCGAGTCGGTGGCGGTGACCGTCACGGCGGCCGAGCCAGCCACGGTCGGGGTCCCGCTGATGAGACCGCCCGGCGTCGCCGTCAGGCCGGGCGGGAGCGGGATGGCCGTCCACGAGACGGGAGGCGTGCCGCCAGTCGACTGGAGCTGGACGCTGTAGGGCGTGCCGACCTGTCCGGCCGGTAGCGACAACGTCGAGACGGTCAGGGTCGGAGGTGGCGGCGGTGGCGCGATGGTGACAGTGAGAGTGAAGCTCGCCGTTTGCGCCGGGGAACCCGAGTCGGTGGCGGTGACCGTCACGGCGGCCGAGCCAGCCACGGTCGGGGTGCCGCTGATGAGACCGCCCGGCGTCGCCGTCAGGCCGGGCGGGAGCGGGATGGCCGTCCACGAGACGGGAGGCGTGCCGCCAGTCGACTCGAGCTGGGCGCTGTAGGGCGTGCCGACCTGTCCGGCCGGTAGCGACAACGTCGAGACGGTCAGGGTCGGAGGTGGTGGCGGTGGCGGCGGTGGCGGTGGCGGGGCGGCGGCGGCGCTGGCACGACCGGCGGTGGGGGTGCCCCCGGCTTGGTCGTCGGCGGTGGCAGCGCCGGGAGCTGGGCCAAGGTCGGGGCCCCCGGCAGCAGCTTGGTGACCGCCGGGAAGAGGGTGGCGGGGCTGAGGATGGCCGAAGCGTTAGTCGCCGTCGCCACCGGGGTGAAGGACGAGCCGCACGTGACCCTGCTCGTAGAGAAGGAGGCGGTGACCTTGACGGGGACAGTGACCCCCGCCACCGCATGGTTGATGGCAAAGGACACCGATGCCCTGCCCGAGGAGTCAGCCGAAGCGGTGTGCACACTGCGGGTGTGGGCGTAGTCGGCCTCCACGCGCACCTGGGCCGCGGCCACGGCTATGACGGAGACCGTCTCGGCGGTTGCGCCCTGGGATGGCTGAGGGTTGGAGACCGACGCTGAGCACCCGGTGAGCGGCGCAGAATCGACCTGCGCGTACGTGTCGCTTTGGTTCGACGGCGACAACGGGGCATGGCTGGATCTGGCCGCCGCGGCGATGCGGGGTGGCGCCGGAAGGCGCGTCGAGCCGCCTCCGGCCGCTGTGAAGAAGCTGATCGCCGCGATGACGGTTACCGCTCCCACCGCAGCAATCGGACGCCAGCGGTTTCCCCCGATCAGTTCCGCCAGCATGACTGAACCTCCTTGCCGGACCGGCATATTAGATGACGGTTACGTCTCCGCACAGCAGTCTTCGTGGATTGGACCGCCAGTGGCAGTCGATTCGCCAGGACCCGCCACGGATCGCCCCGCCGGACCACGTGTGCCCTTCAGTCCAGACTTTCGACCTTCGAACCGACGGTTGCACCAAAAGCCCAAGGACGATCGAACCTCACTGAAGATCGGCATCCGTAACCCATGTCCGGTTACCAGGACCGGGTCTGGTTTTGTCGACCAAGCCGGGACTACGAACGAATGGATCCCATCGCCACGGGAATATGCCAGGGCGTCTCAGGTTCCGCCGGCTTCATCGCTTCGATGTGTACGACCATCACACCACAAGGAAATGCGTGTTCAGGCCTCTCGCGTTGCGTTCAAGCCACGTGCTCTCCTTGGCGGACGTCGCCCATCCGCATCGCATGGAGGTACTGAAGAAGACCACTCAGCCCTGACTCCGGTGGTGTCGTGTGGCCGCGTGGGGGTCGACCTCGGCCCCGGATGGGTCGACGTGGATGACGGCTTCGGAGAGGTTCGGCACGTCGTGCAGAAGCTCGTGATGGGCCACTTCGGCGATTTCATGTGCATCGGTGACCGACAAGCCCCCATCGACGCTGAGTCGTACCTGGGCCAGGAGCCGGTGTCCATTCCATCGGGCCCGAACCTCGGTGACCGACACGACGCCGTCCACTTGACCCGACGATGGCCGAGATGCGCTCGACGATGGCCGGGTCCACTGCGTCAATCAGTCGTTGCCCGACGCTGCGGGCCGCTTGGTAGCCAACCACCACGATCGCAGCGGTGATGATCAGGCCCACGAGCGGGTCTGCCCACTGTGCTCCGAGGGCGACTGCGACGGCGCCGACCAGTACCAACAACGAGGTGGCCCCGTCGGTGCGGGCATGAAGGCCGTCGGCCTCCAGTGCAGCAGAGCCGATCCGACGGCCGACCCTGATCCGGTACTGGGCGATTACCTCATTTCCCACTGCGCTGACCACGGCTGCCGCCATGACAAAGCCCAGGTGGGTGGCCTTTTCGGCCTGGAAGAGTCGGCGGATGGCCTCATAGCCGGCGAAACCAGCAGAAACGGCGACGAGGGCCACGACCGCCAGACCGGCAATGTCTTCGGCCTTGCCGTAGCCATACGTGAATCGGGTGGTCGGTGCTCTGCGACCGAGCCGGAACGCCAGCCACAGCGGCACGGCGGTCAACGCGTCGGCGGCATTGTGCAGGGTGTCGCCCAAGAGTGCAACCGAACCGCTCGCCACGACGACCAGCGCCTGAAGCCCGGCGGTGATCAGCAGAATGACCAGCGACAGGGCTACGGTCCGGATGCCGGCGTCGCTCCCTTCAAGGGCTTGGTCGAGCGAGTCCTTGGCATCGTGAGAATGGGGAACGGTGATGCGGCGAACGATGCCTCGGAAGCCTCCATGGGCACGGTCCGGTTGATGATCGTGATCGTCGTGATGATCGTGATGATCGCCGTGACCCTCCGAATGAACTTGTCCGTGGGCCATATGACCAGTCTGGCGGCGGCATCACTCAACTGCACGTTGCGAATGATTCGCAAGCCTCCGACCGGCAGGCACCACTGGTGGTCGTCACCCTGCCGGGGTTCTCTCGATCGTCGGGCGGCCGGGACGTTGTCAGGTCCCTCCAGCGGCACGACCATCCCGGTGGGTCGGACCGTTCAGGGACTCGTATAGCTCACGTTGTCGAATGTGGCCGTGCCGAGCGTTTTGGCGCTGTGCGAGCACTCGAAGAGGCCGACGGTGGCCGGGCTGGTGATGGGCAAGGTCTTGGAAAGGACCGGCGTCCAGGTGACCCCGTCGCTCGACAGCGAGGCTACGAACTTGCCCGCTGCCCAGCTGAGTTTCATCCAGACGTTCGGGAACGCATAGGTCGACTCCGTGAACGATCCGTTGAAGTCGTATTGGACCTTGACCACCCCGGTCGGGGCTGCGGCGATCAGGATGTACGGGCTTCCGCCCGTGGTGGACTGCTTGAACATGATGCCGGCCTTGGCGTTCGAGCTGGTATTCGTCTGCGAGGTGACCCGGGCGATGATCGTGCCGCTGCCCGTCGCCGGCTGATTGACATAGTTGAACTGGTCGCTGGTCTGCCAGATGTCGGCCCCGGAGCCGTTCACGGTGAACACCCCGTTGCTGTAGCCGGCCGACCCGGCGATGGTCGGCGAACCGATGTCGTTGTCCACCCAGGGCGACGGCAGCGGCCCCGGCGGCGGCGGCGGCGTGGCCTGGGTCACCTGGACGTGATCGAACGCCGCCGTGCTGTCCGCCCCGATGTTGTGGGAGGTGTCGAACAAGCCGATCGTGACGGGCCCGGTCATGGCCATCGTGGCAACGCCGATTTCGGTCCAGTTCACCCCATCCGTCGACATCCAGGACGTGAACGTGCTGCCCGACTTCTGGAGCTTCAGCCACTTGTTCGGGTCGGAGAACCCGGAAGGATAGGACGCCGGTGTCTTGGACACCGATCCCGAGGACTGCATGCGCACCCCGTAGCCCATGACCGGTGTGATCGGTGGCAGCGGGCTGAAGCACCCGTTGGCGTCACAGCCCACGCCGTTGATGTTCGGCGTGTTCGGGCTCACGTCGGGGGTGACGAGGGCGTCCACAAACGGCGCTCCGGTCGTGGCGGACTGCTTGATCATCACCCCGGCCTTGGCCCAGGCGGCCGAGTTGGTCTGGTACCGGACCCGGGCGACGATCGTCCCGTCGCCGTTGAGGGTCTGGTACACGTAGTGGAACTGATCGTTTGCACCGAACGCGTCGGCGCCGGAACCGTCGAGATAGAACGACTGGTCTCCCGCCGCGTAGTCGGCCCCTCCCGCGGTGAGGGGGGCTCCCACGTCGGTGCTCTGCCAGGGCGACGGCATCGTCGTCTGGGCGGCCTCATAGTCCGCCGTGTAGGTACCGGGTCCCGACCCCGCCGTGATGGTGTCGGTCAAGGCGCTGCCGTCGGACCAACCTACGAACCGATAGCGCACGCCACCGATAGTCTGGGCGGTCGGCATCCCGGTGAGTACGTGCACCACGCCGACGACGTCCTGGTTGCTGTCGGTCCCCGTCTGCCATGCGCCATCGACCCAATACCCCGCTCCGGCCACGCTCGGGCCGGCTGACCAGGTGGTGAGGTTGGGTTGGATGTCCTTGGTCACGACCGTCTGGATGCCCAGCGAGTCGGCGACCGTCAGGGTGATGCGGTAGAAGCTCCCCGGAACCTGGGACGGGTCGGTCGGGATCGTGACGCTGCCGCTCGTTTGGCCGGTCACCGGACCGTAGAACGGGTGGGCGACTTCGGTCGAGTACGTGGGCTGCACCACCCCATTGCTGTGATAGTCGACCTGCCACGTGTAGTCGTAGGCGGGCAATGTCCCATCGGTCGGATCGGTGGCGCTGCCGCTGAAGGCGACGGTCTGTCCCGCGTTGTAGGTGTCCGGGGCGCTGATCGAGGCCACCGGAGGGCCCGGCCCCACCACGACCTCGGTGGTCGTCGTCCCGGTTTGGGCTCCGTTGCTCACGGTCAGGGTCGCGGTATAGGTGCCGGGGAAGAGATAGGCGTGCAACGGGTTGGCGCTGGTGGACGGCAGCGATCCGTCACCGAAGTCCCACGAGTAGGTGAGCGTCTTGCCGTAGGGATCGGTCGAGCCCGACGAGGAGAACTGGGTGACGAGGGGGGCCATCCCCGCCGCCGGACTGGACGATGCCACCGCGGTCGGCGGGAAGGGGCCCGGGGCGGAGATCTCGGATACCGTCCCCTCGAAGATGCTGATGAAGTAGAGATTCCCGTCGGGGCCCTCTTGGAGGTCGGCGATGGTACCGGCATTGTCGTCGAAGACCGTGTCGGAGGTCTCGGTCTTGTAGGTGGGGTCGAAGGAGACCGCCTCGATGTCATGGCGGACATAGTCGCCGACGAAGACCACGTTGTCGTAGGCGTTCGGGAAGGCCGAGCCCGAGTAGGCGGCGATGGCGGAGGCGGCCCCATCGGTCGGGTAGTGGCCGTAGGAGTAGGCCGGGTTGGCGTAGCCGCAGCTCCCGCAGTTGCCCTCCTTGATCGGCCAGCCGAAGTTGGTTCCGGGCTGGAGGGTGTCGAGGTCTTCCCACCAATTCGAGCCGGTGTCCTCGGTCATCACCTGGCCGTTGGGCAGGAAGGTGAAGCGCCAGGGGTTCCGCAGCCCGTAGGCGTAGATGTACGGAACCGCCCCGGCAACGTTGACGAAGGGGTTGTCACTGGGCACGGAGCCGTCGAGGTCGAAGCGGAGGATCTTGCCGTAGATGTTTCCCAGGTTCTGCCCGTTGCTGATGGCCGGGACGTTGTCCCCGACGCTCCACCACAGCTTCCCGTCCGGGCCGACCGTCACATCGTTGCCGGCATGGTCGTAGCTGGGGGCGTTTCCGTCCTCGTTCTGGACCTGGTTGCCCTGGTAGTAGATCTTCTCCGTGGACGGATTGGCGACGCCGTTGACCACGGTGAAGCGCGACAACCGGGCGTAGGGTGAGCCCGGCCCCGAGCCCGAGGTGATGGCGGCGGTGTAGGAGACGTAGATGTACCCGTTGGTGGCGTAATTTCGGGTCGAGCGCCAACCCGAGCAATCCTGTTTCCCCCACGTTGAAGACAGTCAACGACAACAACGGGGTCGATCCCAGCACTCCTCCGTGGTCGACCAGGATCTGTCCCGTCTGCTCGGCGACATAGATGTCTCCGTTGGGAGCGAAGACGAGCGCGATCGGCTTCTTCATCCCGGACAGCACCGTCGTCTGCTTGAACCCGGGCGGCAGGTTCTGGCTCGCATTGGCTGTGGTCGAAGCCGTGGCGCTGAACGAGGCGGAGGACTCGGTACCGGTCACCTCGGCCGCGTCGGAGTACGCCGCGCCCGAAGGAGCGATGACCGCCGCGGTCATGGTCACGCTCCACACCTGACCGGCCGGGATCGACGCGGCGGTGCACGTCTCGACCGGGGCCGCGAACGTGCAGCTTCCGAAGTTGGAGGTGACCACGGGCCCGTTCGGCAGTTGGACGGGACCGGAACCCGTCGGCCCGACGCCGGTGAAGGTGTCGGTCAGCGTGAGCCCGGTCGCACTCGCCGGACCGCCGTTGGTGACGTTCACCGAGTACGCCACCGCCTGGTTAGCGGCCGCCGTGCTCGGTGTCGACGTGACGGTGATCGACACCGGGGAGGCCGCTGCCGCCGAGCGACCGGTCGACACGACGAGGACGACCCCGGTGAGCATGGCGGCGACCAACAGGGCGGCTCCGGCCTTCCGGCTGGTGGAAACTGGTCGTTTCGTGGTCATTCTGGTCATCCTCCCGGCTGCGAATGCATGGGCATCGTTTTGTCGGCTGTAGATCCGGCCGGCCTTGACCGAGCGCGGGGCCCCACCTGTCGACGAGCGGTGGTGCAACCCGCCCACCGAATCACCGGAGGAAGCCGAAGAAGATGGTGGTTGCCACTGCCCGCGGTGCCCATCGGGGTCATATGTTCCTCGGTTGATGCCAGATATGAGAGCTGAAGAGTGCCGCTTCGGTGCGGAAATGGATACGGTCTTCCACCATGGAAACGGAGAACTTCGACGTCACTTCACGTCACCAAATCGTCACATCGTGCGACGTATTTCACCTGCACGTTTGCACACCCCGGGGGGCCTGTCATCTGGTGCCACTGAGCGTGATCGGACCCTCTCGTCAGGCGCGAACGGTCGGATTCGTGGCCTCCCGGCGCTGGTCGAAACATGCTCTTCCTTGGTTCGGTGGTGCGATCTCGGACAGCCCGACAGCCCCGGTTGGTTTCGCCGTTCACGGGAGCCGTCCGTCAGCTCATCGTCACGTTGTCCATCGTCACGGTGGACAACGCACCGGTGTTGTGCGACGTCACCGCCAGCCCGGCCAAGAACGTCGAGCCGAGGCTCACCGTGGCCGTGGAGCCGGGAATGGGGGTCCAGGTGACGCCGTCAGCGGAGGTGGAGGCGGTGAAGGTGCTGCCCGACCAGGTGACCTCGAGATAGGTGGGCACGGTCCCGGTGGGGTTGGCGATCTTGGTCGTCGTCCCCCCCTGGGTCGAGCGCACCTGCACCTTGATTCCCGCTCCCGGCGTCACCACCACCGCGTAGTTGGGCGACCCGGGGTCGGTGGTCGCCCGCAGCATGATGCCGGCCTTGGCCTGCGAGCTGGCCACCGTCTGCGACGCCACCCGGGCGCTGAGGCCGCCGTTTCCGGTGAGCGACTGCCACACGTAGTGGAACTGGTCGGACGTCCCGGTGATGTCGGCCCCTCCTCCCTCGATGGTCCACGTCCCGGTGGTCGGGGCATAGGACTGGTTGCCGGCCGGCGTGGGACTGCCGATGTCTCCGCAGGTCCAATTGCTCGGGCACGGAGGTGGCGGGCTGGAGGCAGCTTGTGTCGTCACGTTGTCCATGGTGACGGTGGACAACGCTCCGGTGTTGTGCGACGTCACCGCCAGCCCGGCCAAGAACGTCGAGCCGAGGCTCACCGTGGCCGTGGAGCCGGGAATGGGGGTCCAGGTGACGCCGTCAGCGGAGGTGGAGGCGGTGAAGGTGCTGCCCGACCAGGTGACCTCGAGATAGGTGGGCACGGTCCCGGTGGGGTTGGCGATCTTGGTCGTCGTCCCCCCCTGGGTCGAGCGCACCTGCACCTTGATTCCCGCTCCCGGCGTCACCACCACCGCGTAGTTGGGCGACCCGGGGTCGGTGGTCGCCCGCAGCATGATGCCGGCCTTGGCCTGCGAGCTGGCCACCGTCTGCGACGCCACCCGGGCGCTGAGGCCGCCGTTTCCGGTGAGCGACTGCCACACGTAGTGGAACTGGTCGGACGTCCCGGTGATGTCGGCCCCTCCTCCCTCGATGGTCCACGTCCCGGTGGTCGGGGCATAGGACTGGTTGCCGGCCGGCGTGGGACTGCCGATGTCTCCGCAGGTCCAATTGCTCGGGCACGGAGGTGGCGGGCTGGAGGCAGCTTGTGTCGTCACGTTGTCCATGGTGACGGTGGACAACGCTCCGGTGTTGTGCGACGTCACCGCCAGCCCGGCCAAGAACGTCGAGCCGAGGCTCACCGTGGCCGTGGAGCCGGGAATGGGGGTCCAGGTGACGCCGTCAGCGGAGGTGGAGGCGGTGAAGGTGCTGCCCGACCAGGTGACCTCGAGATAGGTGGGCACGGTCCCGGTGGGGTTGGCGATCTTGGTCGTCGTCCCCCCCTGGGTCGAGCGCACCTGCACCTTGATTCCCGCTCCCGGCGTCACCACCACCGCGTAGTTGGGCGACCCGGGGTCGGTGGTCGCCCGCAGCATGATGCCGGCCTTGGCCTGCGAGCTGGCCACCGTCTGCGACGCCACCCGGGCGCTGAGGCCGCCGTTTCCGGTGAGCGACTGCCACACGTAGTGGAACTGGTCGGACGTCCCGGTGATGTCGGCCCCTCCTCCCTCGATGGTCCACGTCCCGGTGGTCGGGGCATAGGACTGGTTGCCGGCCGGCGTGGGACTGCCGATGTCTCCGCAGGTCCAATTGCTCGGGCACGACACCGGGGGTAGCGGTGCGGGGGCGGCGTTGGTCAGCACTACGGGGTCCATGGTGGCGGTGGACAACGCTCCGGTGTTGTGCGACGTCACCGCCAGCCCGGCAAGAGGAGCCGGGCCCAGCGCCGGTGTCGCCTCCGAGCCCGCCATGGGGCTCCAGGTGAAGCCGTCGGTCGATCCGTAGGTGGCGGCTTTCCCGCCCGACACCGCCACCCAGAGAAAGGCCGGTACGGTCCCGGGACTCGCAAGCAAGGTCGTCGTTGCTCCTCCCTGGGCGGAACGCTCCTGCACCACCACCCCGCTCCCCGGGGTCACGAAGGCCGCATAGTACGGAGACGCCGGATCGGTGCTGGCGCGCAGCATGACACCGGCTTTGGCGGCAGGATTCGCAGCCGTCTGGGACGTGACGGCGGCGGCGACCCCGCCATCCCCGGGCAGTGCCTGCCAGACGTAGTGGAACTGGTCGGACGTACCGTTGATGTCCGTCCCTCCTCCGGCGACGGTCCAGGTCCCATTGGCACTGTTGAACGACTGGCTCCCGGCCGGGGTGGGGCTTCCGATGTCCGCCGAGCTCCATCCGGCCGACGAGCCGTCGACCCAGAGCACCTCGGTGGTGTTGGAGACGAAACTCCCCACCGTGGTCACACTGGCCTGGACCACATCCTCACCCTGTCCCGACCCGGTGTAGGTGAATGTCGCCACTCCGTTGCCGTTGGTGACGGCGGTGCCGGTCTGCCCGGCGTCGGGACCGCTGAGGACGCTGAACGCTACCGTCGAGTTCGGAAGGCCGGTGCCGGCGCCGTCCAACAGCGTGGCCGTTTCGGAGACCTGGTTCCCCTGGAAGGCGGAGGCCGTCGCCGGGCCGAGACTGAGCGTGGCCGCGTCCGAGCCCGAGGAGCCGATGGGGCGCCATTGGATCGACTCGTTTCGCTGCGGCGAGCACGACCCCCGATCGATGCCCCCGGTATCGAGCACGTGCGTGCTGTCGACCAAGGTGGTCGGTACCCCGCCGACCGTGATCGTGACCGTCGGCGCCACCGTCAGTGGCGTGCAGGTAGCGGGGAACCCGGAGGTGTCGAAGTTGTCGAACGAGGGGTTGTTGTTGGGGGGATTCGCAGCCAGAATCACGCTCTGGCCTGGGGGGACAGAGAACGAGCCCCACAGGTCGAAGACCTTGCCTCCGGGCAACGACGAGTGGTCGTCCACCGAGACGTCGCCGACGGTGACCGGGCTGGTGCCGCTGTTGTCCAGCCGGATGGCGCCGGTGTCATAACACGTCGGCAACGACCCGCACGCCGCCTGACCGGGGACGGTTCCGCCCAGAAAGGCGGTGTTGGGTGCCCCGGCCCAAGGGGTGGGGAACTGGGCCGCGTTCGGAGTCTCGATCTCCTTGTCTTCGGCGTAACCGACGAAGACCGACAGTCCGCCCGCAGTGTTGGCGGCGGCCGCATTTTCGAGCGTGAGCGACGCCACGGCCGGCGTCAGGAAGGCGGACAAAAGGGTGACAGCGAGCAGCCAGCGCCAAATCCGACGCAACAGAATCCACCGACTTCCTTGGGTGGAAGAACGCCGCGGCGTCGCTCCATCTCCCCTCGGGCCCCTCGTCTACGTACACTATGAAGATCGGAAGGCGCGCCTGTCAATCAAGCACGCGTACCTCATCCCGGTTCCTACCGTGTGCGTTCGTCGCGTCGCTCAGTGTGCGGATTTTCGGTCGGAACCACGGTGTCGCGACGACGACACCGATCCGATTCCCAGCTTCTTCTCAGTTCGGAACACATGAGCGCGCCGTCGACGCGGCATGACCTATTCGATCGCCGAACACCACGGATGGATGGGCGCCGATGACCGAACGAAACCCGGCCGAAATCGGTCCTCCGCCAATCGTTCCCGGCACCCGGCGGACCGAGCAGGATGACCGCCGAGGCCCGGTTACTGGGCGCTCTGCTCGATGTTTGTTAGGGGGCGTTCTGCTGGATGGCTGCGAAGCTCAGCGGCGTCGAGGGGCTGACCTCGTAACTGGTCGGGCCGACCTGGTAGCCGAGGTTCCAGAACGATTCTCCGGCGAAGCCCAGCGATTTGAGCTGGCTGTACATCGTGTCGAACAACTGGGCGCGCTGGGCATCGCCGGCGTTCTGCGTCCATCCGAACTCTTCGTCGATGATGGGTTTGCCGATGGAGTGGCAGTACGCGGCCACGGTCGGTGCGTAGGCCTGCATCCCGCCGTAGGTCTTGATGTCGCAGAACGGGATGCTGGGCAGGGAGAAGATCGCCTGCCAGTTGATGCCACCGTACCCAAAGGGCTGAGAACCTGAGGGCGTGCCGTTCAGATAGCCGAACCCACCGGTGTTGATGAGCACGGAACCACCAAGCGTCTCCCAGTCCGTCGCCACCGCGTTGTAGAAGTTGAGCAGATCCGTCGTGCTGTAACTGAGGGTGCAGGCCTGATTGGTGGCCTTGGCCGTGAAGCTGTGCGCGCCCACAGGCAGAGGCTCACCGGCGATCGAGACCAATGCAATCGTCGGGTCGTTCTTGTACACCAGGCCATCCACCGTGTTGACCCGGTTTGCCACAAAGTAGATGAACGTGGCCCAGTTGCCTCCGGTGTACGGGTTGATGCAGTTGTTCCACAGCACCGCCCGATAGTCGGACAGCTCCAGATCGACGTGGAGACCCGCACTTCTGGCTGCCGCGATCATGGCGTCGACGTAGCCCCAGTCGGTCGCATCGTAGGGAGCGGCGGTGGGGTCGCCCTTCACGTTGAGGAAGTCGGTGATCCTGATGGTGTTCAGGTGGGCCTGCTCGGCGAGGGCAACGGTACCTGACGGGTCTTTCACTCCGGACCGATAGGGCGTCAGGCCGGGGTTGTAGATGGTCGATCCGTACATCGACCACGACGAGCCGTCGACGCACAGTGCCGTCCCACAGACCGTGACCTGTGCCGGTGTCCCACCGGGCGGATTCGGCGGGCCTGATCCCGGGACGGTCGTCGTGGTGGTGGTCGTGGTGGTGGTCGTGGTCGAGGTCGTGGGTGGGCTGGTGGTGGTTGATGTCGTGGAGCCGGTGGAATCGCCGTCACCGTCGGTTCCCGAACCACCGGTGCCGTTGACCTGCACCGAGTCGAAGGTGGCGTCGCTCAGCACCGTCGGGTTGTGCGATGTGACTGCGGGTCCGGCCAGGAGGGTGCCGCTGAGGGCCGGGACGCTCTCCGTCGAACCCGACACCTTTGTCCAGGTCGTGCCGTCGGTCGAGGTCATGGCGGTAAAGGTGGTCGACGAGGTCCGGACGGCTTCGACGTAGGCGGGAGCGGTCAGCTGCTCACCCCCGGCGTTGACTGCGTCTTGCCCGCTGGCTGACCGGTATTGGACGGCGAGGCCGTGCTCCGGTGTGAGGAACACGGCGTAGTACGGCGAATCCACGGCAGAGTCCAATCGCAGCATGACGCCGGCTTTGGCATTCTGGTCGGTGTCTTCTTGGGACGAGACCTGGGCGCTCACCAATCCGTCTGCGGAAAGCCCCTGCCACAGGAAGTGGAACGAATCCGAGACGCCCCAGATGTTGGAGCCTCCTCCGAGCACGTTCCAGAAGCCGCCGGCCACGACTTGACCGCCGATCGGGGTCGGAGAGCCGATGTCGCTGCACGACCAACCCGTCGGGCACTCGGAGATGGGTACCGTGCCCGCGTTCGAGCCGGAGAAGCCGGATCCGAGCTGGACTGCCACCACCGCCACGGCGACGGCCATCAACCCTCGGAGCAGCAAGTTTCCCCTCTTGCCCTGGTGGCTGCCGTCAAGTCGGGCGGCACTCGACCTCGGAGGAGCGACGGAGCCCGCCGGCACGGAGGAGCGTACGCTTTCGTGCAATTCGGTCACTGGTACCTCCATCGGCGGATCATCGGTCGAACTGAAGGTGCTCATCCTCCGGATCGTTACGGAACCGAAACGCCCGCAGATCCTCGGCGCGGATCGCAGGGTCTGCGGCCGGCGACAGGAATGGCATCATCGATATACGAGAGGTTGACCGCAGCGAAGCTGTCCGATCCTTGGATCGGGGATGCTGGCTAGCCATTGGGCTTCACCTGGCCCCATGCTGCGGATGCCAGACCGAGGAGCGGCGTCGATCCGGATGGGATTCGTTCGAAGACCTTGATCTTGCCCTGCGCAACCGCCAGTCGAAAGTCGCTGAACCGGTCGGGATGGGCCGTCATGTCTGCCGTGACCGCGTCGTTGGGATACGAGACGACCCAGGCGACATGTTGTGACGGGGAGGCGATCGTCCGCTCCCAGAATGGGTGGGACCCGATGGTGACGAACTGCTTGAGGTCGAGGTTCGATGCGAATATCAGCGAGGAGGCGGCCGAATCGTCCGCCAGGACCCCACCGCCCCGGTAGTGCTGTGCCAAGTACCTCGCTGCGACTTCGGGGTGTCCTCCTGCCGCGCTCGACGTTCCCGTGCGCCCGTCGGCAATGGTCAATGGCGTTCCCAGTGCCATGACCAGGGCTGCAGCCGCCGCCGCCGGGATGACGAGTGACACCGTCCATCGCAACCGGCCGACCAGCACGCCGGCAGCCACCGCGCAGAACGGAAGCGCGACGAGGCCGTAGCGATCGTTCCACATGCCGTGGGGGAACACCTGGGGCACCCGGATGGTGGTCTGGCCGGCGTACAGGGACATGAACTCGAACAACACCGGGGCGACCAACAACCCCAATGTGAACATCGTCCGTCGACGATCGGGGTGCCTGATCGCCAGGAGCACCATCGAGGACACGACTCCGGCGATGAGGACAGGGACCCCGAGCACATCGATCATGTCCCACCCATAGGTGAGGATGCTCTCGGTCACGCTCCCCTTGGTGCCGGCGAACGCGGCTTGTCCCTCGTTGATGGCCTGTGCGCTGTAGGCACTGTGGAGGAAGTAGAGGGGGTCGCGAAAGATGATCAGGTTGTAGAGGAGCCACAGCACGATCCCATAGCACCCGATGACCCCGAACAGCACGAAGTTCGCTTGGGGCGACTTACGGCGCCGATCCGAGAGGTGGGCCCAGGTCGCCACCGTGACCAGTGCGGCGCCCAGCAGTGCCCAGCCCTCGTACCGGGTCAGCGTGGCACAGAAGACGAAGAGTGCGGCCCACAGCAGGTCCCGCACACTCAAGGTCCGCATCCATCGGGCGAGGTGGAAGACGGTGCCCACCGAAAAGGCGAGGAGCACAGGCTCGGTCAGCGCCGTCGATTGCATATAGAGCAGATTGAGGTTCACGACGAAGACGGCGAAGCCGCACCAGGCCCCCAATCGACTCCCGGTCAGCTCCTCCACGAGAGAGAACACCCGCAGGGCGGCGTAGATGAAACAGGCGCCACCGACGATCGCTCCTGCCGCTCCGCTGTGCCACAGCGGCCGCACGGCCACCACGGGAACCAGAAGGAGATGGGGCATGGGAAGCCAGACGCTTCCCAATTGGGCGAGCCCCGGAGTCAAGCTGTCGGTGACACGACGGGGGACGTCGAGATGGGCTCTGGCGTCTCCGTACAGGAGCATGGAGTGAGTAGCGGCGGACCAGGCCGTGGCGATGCCGGCGGCCGCGACAGCAACGAGCACGGCCAACAGCGGTGGGTTCGTCTCCGACCTCCGCGAGCTCGAGACCGACGTCTCCCGCGACGGAGAGGGCTCCACCAACAGCGCCGGGTCGTGAAGTTGCAGACGGGTGAACGAGATCAGGGCCATCCCCAGTTCTCCCGATCAGGACGCCGTCTGGATATCGATGAGCGTCAAAGGCGTTACTTCCCCTGCTTCGTCCTCTTCGTAACGGCAGAATCCGTGTTCCGTCTTCTCCCAGAACGTCGGCTTGGTGAAGAGCTGAATGAGCGCTTTCCACGCGCCGACCGACATCAGTACCCAGTAGACGGGAGCCAAAAACGCGTACTTCACGTCTTCGTAGTTGCGCCGACCGAAGCACCCGCCCACCGCAGACAGGACGCAAGCTGCATTGCCCACGAACAGCCCGATCGTCGCCAGGTAGAGAACGGGAGCCGGGAAGACAGATTGGATCAGGTGCAAGCGAGTGGCGAACCACAAGATCGCCAGCAACCAGAAGACAGGATTGATAAGGAGGCAGAGGGTCCCCGCCCCGAAGAAGAGCTGGAAGGTGACGAACGTCTTCATCCGCATCTGCTTTGCCATCCGCACCGGGTGCCGCATGTGGTACAGGTACGTCTGCATGTACCCCTTGACCCACCGGCTGCGCTGCCGAATCCAGTTGCGGTACCGGCTGGTGGCCTCCTCATAGGTCGTGGTGGCGAGGACGGCGGTCTTCCATCCGTGCAGGAAGATCCGCAGACCGAGGTCGGCGTCCTCGGTCACATTGAAGGCATTCCACCCGCCGATCTCACGGAGTCTCGCCGTCACGAAGTGATTCGACGTACCCCCCAGCGGGATCATGACATCCATTGCCTGCAGGCCAGGAAGGAGTTGATCGAACCACACCGAGTACTCCGCAGTGAACCAACGGGTCAGCATGTTGTGGGTTCGGTTGAAGTAGTTGAGTTGGGCCTGCAGGCAGACCACATTCGGTGCGACGCCTTTGAACGCGACCACCGACTTCCGGAGCTGATCCGCTTCGGGACGGTCCTCCGCGTCGTAGATCACCAGATACTCGCCCATGGCATGGGCCAGACCGTGGTTGCACGCCCTCGGCTTTCCGGTGGGACCGACGTCGGGGACGACCAGCACGTCAAAACACTCCGGAAGGTCGAGCCGGGAGACGGCATCCCGAGTCTCGATATCGTCCTGTTCCAGCAGCAGTTTGACGTCGAGCCGGTCCTCCGGATAATCCAGCGCCTGGATGCCGGCCACCAGTTGAGGCAGCATGGAAGCCTCCCGGTACACGGGAAGCAAGATCGTGTAGACGGGGAGATCGGTGACGGAGACGGGCTCGTTGGCCAGGTCGACCGAAATCTCACATGGGTCATTGAGCGCTCGTCCGATCAGGACCAACTTCAAGATGTTGGAGGCCATGAAGAACACGACCAGCGCCGCATTGACGGCGATGACCGTGGGAATCGGCGCCTCGACGAGACCGCCCACCAGCGCGGCCAGGCCGATCACGACGAAGAGCTTCTGACCACGGGACAAGACCGGCGGAGGATCCGAAGGTGGCACCAGCTCGGTCTCCAGATCCGGTTTGGCAATTGCACCATTCGCTTCGACGCCGTTCTGGGAGCTCTCCTGTAGGTCGTGTGCGAGGCTCAGAAGGTCCAGTTCGTGGGCTGCACCGTTGGTATCGGCGCCGTTGCGCGAGCTCTCCTGTATTTCGAGCGCCAGGCTCGACAGATCGGTCTGGTGGGCCGCACCGTTGGAATCGGCGCCGTTGCGCGAGTTCTCCTGTATTTCCAGCGCCAGGCTCGACAGATCCGGCCGGCCGGCCGTGCCGTTCCCATTGGCGCCGTTGTGATAGCCCCTCTCCGCATCCCGTCCGGGGCCTGACGGAACCAGTTGTTGATGAGCCGTGCCGTTCCCATTGGCGCCGTTGTGATAGCCCCTCTCCGCATCCCGTCCGGGGCCTGACGGAACCAGTTGTTGATGAGCCGTGCCGTTCCCATTGGCGCCGTTGTGATAGCCCCTCTCCGCATCCCGTCCGGGGCCTGACGGAACCAGTTGTTGATGAGCGCCGTTCGAATGAGCGCCGTTCGAATGAGCGCCGTTCGAATGAGCGCCGTTCGAATGAGCGCCGTTGCGGGACTCCTCCTCCGAGTCACGTTCGAGACTCTGAGGATCCGGCTCACCGGCCGTGCCGTTGACCCCGACCCCGTGCTCCGAACCGTTCGCCGAACCAGGCGGAGGTCCCAGCAACATCGTGGCGGTCACGAGGCCGTCTTGGGGACGCTTCTTCTTTGACATCCTCAGCTCCTCACGTCGGCGGCGGGAACTCGCCGGGGGTGACGGCGACCGTGTCGAGGGTGACCGCCGATCCTGTTCCTTGAGCGTGCGAGGCGATGCCGAACCCGGCCAGCAGGGATCCCGTCATGGTCAGGACCTGGGTGGAGCCAGGCACGAGGGTCCAATTGACCCCGTCGGGTGACGTGAAGGCGCTGTAGAAGGTCTGGCCTCCCGAGGTGTAGCGGCTGACCTCCAGATAGACGGGTGTCGTCCCGGGGGTGAGGAGTTGGGAGCTGGTGCCGGCCTGGGTGCCGCGCCACTGGACGGCGACCCCGTTCCCGGGCGTGACGAAGACGGCGTAGTAGGGCGACCCGGGGTCCGTGGTGGCCCGCAGCATGACCCCGGCCTTGGCCCACGGATTGGTGTTCTGTTGCGAGGTCACATGGGCGCTCACCGTGCCGTCGCCGGCGAGGCTCTGGGACACCAGGTGGAAGGCATCGGCCGTGCCCCAGATGTCACCCCCACCACCGACCTCGTTCCAGGTGCCGTTGGACAGGTTGTCCTGGCCGGGCGGGAGGGCCCCGCCGATGTCGTTGCAGCTCCACCCGCTGGGACAGACACCGGGCGGCGGGAACTCGCCGGGGGTGACGGCGACCGTGTCGAGGGTGACCGCCGATCCTGTTCCTTGAGCGTGCGAGGCGATGCCGAACCCGGCCAGCAGGGATCCCGTCATGGTCAGGACCTGGGTGGAGCCAGGCACGAGGGTCCAATTGACCCCGTCGGGTGACGTGAAGGCGCTGTAGAAGGTCTGGCCTCCCGAGGTGTAGCGGCTGACCTCCAGATAGACGGGTGTCGTCCCGGGGGTGAGGAGTTGGGAGCTGGTGCCGGCCTGGGTGCCGCGCCACTGGACGGCGACCCCGTTCCCGGGCGTGACGAAGACGGCGTAGTAGGGCGACCCGGGGTCCGTGGTGGCCCGCAGCATGACCCCGGCCTTGGCCCACGGATTGGTGTTCTGTTGCGAGGTCACATGGGCGCTCACCGTGCCGTCGCCGGCGAGGCTCTGGGACACCAGGTGGAAGGCATCGGCCGTGCCCCAGATGTCACCCCCACCACCGACCTCGTTCCAGGTGCCGTTGGACAGGTTGTCCTGGCCGGGCGGGAGGGCCCCGCCGATGTCGTTGCAGCTCCACCCGCTGGGACAGACACCGGGCGGCGGGAACTCGCCGGGGGTGACGGCGACCGTGTCGAGGGTGACCGCCGATCCTGTTCCTTGAGCGTGCGAGGCGATGCCGAACCCGGCCAGCAGGGATCCCGTCATGGTCAGGACCTGGGTGGAGCCAGGCACGAGGGTCCAATTGACCCCGTCGGGTGACGTGAAGGCGCTGTAGAAGGTCTGGCCTCCCGAGGTGTAGCGGCTGACCTCCAGATAGACGGGTGTCGTCCCGGGGGTGAGGAGTTGGGAGCTGGTGCCGGCCTGGGTGCCGCGCCACTGGACGGCGACCCCGTTCCCGGGCGTGACGAAGACGGCGTAGTAGGGCGACCCGGGGTCCGTGGTGGCCCGCAGCATGACCCCGGCCTTGGCCCACGGATTGGTGTTCTGTTGCGAGGTCACATGGGCGCTCACCGTGCCGTCGCCGGCGAGGCTCTGGGACACCAGGTGGAAGGCATCGGCCGTGCCCCAGATGTCACCCCCACCACCGACCTCGTTCCAGGTGCCGTTGGACAGGTTGTCCTGGCCGGGCGGGAGGGCCCCGCCGATGTCGTTGCAGCTCCACCCGCTGGGGCAGATGTCTGGGGGCGGCGAGGCACCGCCGAGCTGGCCCAGGTCGGAGATCGTCGCGATGGTGTACGCGGCGTCGTTGTGCGAGTCGGTGGCGATTCCCGAGGTGAGGAATCCGGTGATGTTCAGAGGCACCGTGGAGCCAGGAATCCAGGTGAAGTGGACGCCGTCGGTGGAGGTGAAGCCGGCGTAGTACACCACCCCGGTCGTCGTGTCGGTGTACCGCTCGGTCAGCACCCAGATGGGCGTCACCGCCGGCAGATTCGAGTTCCCCCCTGCCGGATTGGCTATCAATTGATTGGTCAGGGCCCCCTCCGACGGACGCCATTGGACGATCACCCCGTTCCCGGGAGTGACGAACACGCCGTAGTAGGGGGCTTGCGGGTCGCTCCCGTTCTGGCCCCGGATCATCACACCGGTCTTGGCCCACGGGTCGGTCGTCCCGGTCTGGGACACCACCTCGGCGCTCATGGTGCCGTCACCGTTGGGCGAGTTCGCCGGGTCGTCGGGGAAGTTCTCGTAGGCATAGCGGAAGTTGTCGAACACGGACCAGATGTCCGACCCACTGCCCTGGATGGTCCAGGTCCCGGTCCCGGCCGGGGAATCCGGCTCGTTCGGGTTCACGTAGAGCTGGTTGCCCGGGAGGACGTTGGCCCCGATGTCCGAGCAGGTGAAGTTCTGGGGGCAGATGCCGGGGGGCGCCGTGGTCGCCGCGGCGATGGTGACCCCGTTGTAGACCACTGGCGGGGCCACCCGGGGGGAGACGGCGTCGGCCGCCATGCCGGCGAGGTAGGTGGTGCCCATGGGGATGTTCTGAGTGGATCCAAGGACCGGAGTCCAGTTGACCCCATCAGGCGAGGTCTCGGTGGAGAAGAACTGTTGGGGCGGGTTGAGCGCGGTGTCCGTGTAGCTCACGATCTCCACGTAGGAGGGAGAAGTGACCGAGGGCAACGGGAGCGTGGTGGATCCGTCGACGACGCCGTCGTTGTAGCGCCACGAGATGGTGGCCGACCCCCCCGGATTGAACAGAACGGCATAGTCCGGCGAGGTCGGTGATGCGTTGGCCCGCATCATGATGCCCTCCTGGGCCTTGGCCGGAGAGCCGGGCTGGGTGACCACCTGGGCCGAGAGGGTCTGATCGCCCGACACCGGTTGGTACACGTAGTGGAACGAGTCGGAGCCACCACCGATCCCGGTGCCCGTCCCGTCCAGGGTGAAGCTGGTGGGTGACGAGCTGGTGGTGTCGCCCGGCGGGTTCGGGTTGCCGATGTCGGTGCACGTACCACGGGGCGGGGCACGGGTCGGCCGGTGCCTGGGGAGTCATGGTCGTGGTCACTGGGGCGCCGATCGCCAAGTTGGCGAACGAAGCCGTGCCGGTATTGGCCGTCGAGCCCGAGTCCACGGCCAGGCCCTGGAGGGTGGTCGCCGGCATGTCGATGTCGACGGTCGAGCCCGGGATCAGCGTGTAGTGCACCCCGTCGGTGGATTCGCCGGCACTGAACAGGTTGCCGACGCGCTGGATCATGATGTACTGCGGGAGCACGGTCGGATAGAGCTTGGTCAGCTCGAGCGCCGTTCCCCCAAAGGATGTTCGGTACCAGAACACGATGTCGGGCAAGGGATTGCCCTCGGTGAGGTCGTTGGGGTACTCGAAGACCCCGTAGAAGGGGGCGGTCGGGTCGATCGACTGGCGCACCATGAGCCCGGCCTGCGGTTGTAGGTTCTGGGTGCTCTGGGCGGTGATCTCGACGCTCGACTGCGAGTCACCGGTGACCGGTGTGGACAGGAACCGGAACTGGTCGGAGACGCCATGGATGGCAGCGCCCGAGGCGGTCACGGTCAGGGTCCCGCTGGAGGTCGACTCCGATCCGGCCACGCCCGGGCTCCGGATGTCCTGGCAGGTGACCGGGCCGGCGGTCGGGTTCGGTCGGGTCGAGGGTGGAGGGACAGTTCGGGTCCGGCGGCGGGCTGGCTGTAGAGCTGTTGAGCCCGAAGGCGTACACGTCGCCATTGAGGTCTCCGATATAGAACTGGCTCCGCGCCACCGATGTCGCCCCGTAGACAGCCGCCGGCAGCTGATAGGAGTAGAGGAGCTGGCCATTGGCGGCATTGACGACCTCGAAGGTGCTGCCCTCCCCGTAGCCGATCATCCCGTTGACGTAGGCGGGCGCGCCGACGATCGGCTGTTCGGTCTGGCGTATCCACTCGGTCGCCCCCGTCCCGGGGTCGTAGGCGCCGATCGAGCCACCGGAGCCGTGGCCGTTGATCTCGTTGTGACCACCTGCGTAGTAGAGGGTGCCGTTGGCGAAGATGCCCGAGGCGATGCTCCCGTCGCCGGCGGTCGGCCCGGCTCCGCCGATGGCGATCTGGTGCTGCCAGAGCGGCGGATTGGGGTCCGCCTTGCCGAGTTCGAGATCAGATCGCTTCCAGGTATAGACGATCCCGTTCTTGTTGGCCGCCGAGATGAGAGGGTCGCCCTGGCTGTCGGTGGTCAGCGTCGGCGTCGTGCCCCAATCGGAGTCCGACACGGCTGCCTCGAAGGGAAGCTGCCATGACCCTTCGTAGGCCAACGTGTTGGCATTCAGAGCCACGATGGCCTGCGACTGCGTCTGCGTGTAGTCGTTGAGCGTCCCGGTGGTGCAGAAGATGGTTGCGGGGTTGGTGGAGGTGTCCAGCGTCGGGGACGTCCATACCCCGCCACCCACCTGCCCGTTGGGGACGAAGTTGTGGGTGTTGACGACCTGGTGGGTGGTGAGGTTGACCTGCATGAGCTGCCCCTGCACCAGCGGGTTGTCGCAGTTGCTGGCGATGCCGATGTAGGCGTAGCCGTTGTAGATGAGCGGGCTCGACCAGTTGTAGTGGGCGCCGGCCTGACTGTTGTCCCCGGTGAAGACGTCCCATTCGATGGCCCCGGTGGAGGCATTCAGCGCGTACCACTCCGGGCCGCCGCCGCCGACGTACAGGACGCCGTTGACGATGGTCGGCGACGAGGTGATCCCGATGGTGGAGGGGGCGCAGCCCGGATCGGTGGTGATGCCGAGGCTCGGGCTCTTCCAGATCTCCGCCCCGGTGGCCGTGTTGACGGCGTACTCGAACCCGTCCCAGGAACCGAAGTAGGCGGTGGTGCCGACGATCGAGACCGACGAGGCCACCGGCCCACCCGTGGCGAAGGCCCATTTCTCCTTGAGGATGGATGCCTTGGCCACGCTCAGGTTGGGGTCGACGGTGGCGTTGGTTCGGGACGTGTTCTGCAGGAACATCGGCCAGTCCTGGTAGCTGGCGGCAGCCGCCGGACGGGTGAGGGCGAAGGTCAGCACCGCGAACGAGGAGACGGCGATGACGACTGCGGCAACCAGGCGCAGCCCGATCAGCCGATGGTGAGATGGGCGGCGAAGACGCACCGCGGCGGGTCCACCGTCGCGCCCCGCATCGGACGGAGCGCTCCTGAACCGGTCATTCATACCGTGACCTGCCGGCGATCGGTGACCGGCCGGCGATTTCGATTGATGTTGGTGACGCGGGACGGTGCCGGACGGGACATCGATGACGATTGGCCGGTATCGAGTCGGCTCAATTCTGGGTACATGCGCCATACCTCACGCAATGCCCTCAAGATGACCTTCAGGTTGGCGCCGGTGGTGCTCCCGGCGGTCCGGGGCAGGTGGGTCACTCCCACCTCCACGATCGTCGATCCACGACGGGCCAACTTGACCATGATCTCGGTGTCGATCATGGCGCCGCGGCTTTCGATCTCGATGGCAGCCAGGGACTCTCGGCGGTACAGCTTGAACGCGCAGTCGATGTCCCTGACCGGAACATAGAACAGGGCGCGAACGAGCCTGTTCCAGCACCAGGCATTCACGCGACGCACGGCTGGGTCTTGCCGCACCTTGCGGTACCCGGCCACCACGTCTGCTTGACCGGCCCACGCCAGCAGTAGGGGGAGCTCGTTCAGGTCGAATTGGTTGTCGGCATCGGTATAGAAGACGAACTCGTGGGTTGCCTCCGAAAACCCTGAACGCAGCGCCTCGCCATAGCCCTTGTTGCCGGCGTGCCGAAGCAGGCGCACCTCAGGATGACGGACGGCACACTCCCGCACGAGCTGTGCCGTGCGGTCCGTCGAGCCATCGTCCACCACGATGATCTCGAATTTGCTGCACATCTCCAGAGCGACGGCCACCGCGCCCTCGACAGCCGGTGTGATGTTCTCCTCCTCGTTGTAGGCGGGGAGGACAAAGGAGACTGAATGGACGTCGATGCGCTCGGCATGGTCACAAAGGAGCTCTTCGACCAGCTGATTCGCCGTCAAATGCTCCTCTCGGGTCTGCCCGTTCTGCGACGCCATCGAAGCCACTGGTCGGATCATCTGGACTCGCTTCACTCATGACTGGGGTCGATCACGCGGCAGTCCGATCGCCGACCATGGCACCGACCGAAACGGGGCGCGACACCGGACGATCCGACCTAGGAAACGGGAACGAGAACTCCCGTGTGCAGGAACGAGAATTTCCATGGGACTGACTCCTCCGACATCACGTAGTCCCCAGAGAACAACTGCGATTCGCGACACTGTACGAGTGGCGATTTACCCCTGACGTCACGAGCCGATGAACGCTCGGTGAACAGCCCCGGTGTGCGCCCCGCCCTACCTGTGCAGCATGACGTGTCGATGGAAACGAGTGCAAGCGAGATCACGGAGCGTGCGGAGTCAGTCTCGCGATGTGCTGATCGGTGTCAGCATCGGCACCAGAAATAATTCAGCTACGTCGTCGAGGTCGTCGGCGTGCAAACGAACGATGTCGTCGTCGATGAGTCCCGCACCCGTCACGCCGCCGGACGATCATCAATTTTCGGGACAACGACGATCATCAATTTTCGGGACAACGACGATCATCAATTTTCGGGACAACGACGGATCCAACCAAGTTCAGGAAACGACGATCGTCAATTTTCAGGACGACGACGATCATCAATTTTTGGGACGACGACGATCGTCAAATTTTGGGACGACGGCGAGGTCACGTCCGGACATGGCCGGTACGCTCTCGCTCCCGCCCGGATCGCAGCGAGCGAACCCCCTTGGATCGATCTGCTGTGCATAGACGCCGCCGACGGGATGTGTCCTCGGCCAGGGTGAAGGAGCGTCGAGTGCCGCGGCCAAACGGGCCGGTGGGGCCTGGGGTGCCGTGGCGGCAAATCTGCAGCCCGACCAGGGGATCTACCGCTTAGCAGGCGAAGAAACTGAGTGCGCCGCTTCGTCATCGAACCAGCACCTTGAGTCCGGGCTCTGATCCGGGGATACCCAGGTGGGCGTCAATTCATTCGAGGTCCTCTGCCTGTTCTTTGCCCTGTGTCTTCGTCGCCGTCGACTCCTTCATCGGTCATGCGCGCCACAAAGAAGCTGGACGAGTTCGGCAGACCTCGGCCCGATGTCGATCCGCTCTCCATCGCGCGACCCTGGGCCGCGTCGGCGAGCCATCAATTCGTCGTGGTGGTCACGGTGGGATGCCGAGGCCTCGTCGAGAACCGAGCGACAGGCCTGTCGTGGTCGCCCACTGCTTCAACGACCGTGGGCGAGCCGCGACCCCTACGCAGCTGCAGCAGTTGGCATCGCCTCTGCCAGGACCTCGCCGGCGAGCGGTCGAGGTACCGCTGCCGGAAGCCGAAAAACGGCGAGCAAACCTAGGTCCGCCCCGGACACCTCATGAAGGCACTCACCATCCTGCTTTGCTGGGGGATGGGGGACGCGTGACGGCAGGCGAGCGGACTCAGTCACCCCATCGGTGGGAGCACATAGATGAGGTCGGCGTATTTGGTCGGAGCCAGCTCGGCCAGGTCTCGCAGCGCGGTCTCACTACTCACGGTGAGGAGGTCGCCTTGGCCCTTGGGTTCGGTGGCCAGAGCCTGTTCCACCGCACTTCGAGCTTCGGCGGTGAGGGCGTAGTTGTTGGAGACCCCGGCCGTCCTCAGGATGCTCTCTGCCCAGATGACGTCGAATCCGGGTTGGCCATAGGCACGGTGGCCGTCGAAGTAGGTAATCGCTCTCTCCGAAAGGCTCACGGCATCACTGAGCGGGTATTGCGTCGGAGCGACCGCGGCCAGCGCTGTCATGGCTCCCACCATCATGCCCTGCGTGTAGGTGTACTTCGTCGTATCGACTCTGTTTTGACGACCTTCACTATCGATATTGTCGTCGTACAGACCGGTCGCCGGATCCCGCAGGTTGGCGTTGAGCCAATTCACGATCTTCTCGCTCCACTTCAGAAACCTGTCATCTGAGGTCCGCACGAAGAGCTCGACGCCCAAGATGGCGGCTGGTGCGTTCGATACGACGGTCCTGGCCTGGTTATGGGCGCCGGTGGCCTCCCAGTAGACGCCGCCCCCATTCGGCGCCCAGTTGCTCACTGCCAGATTGAACACGTCTTCGGCCCGCACGAGCAGTGCCGGGTCTCTCGTCATCGAATACTGCTGCATGATGGCGAGACCCATCCAAAGGCTGTCATCGACCCGGGGCAGATCGGACGTGAAGTGAAAGGCCCTCGGACCTTGATCGAAGGCTCCGGAGACGTGCTGGTTGGACGGTTCCCAATAGTTGTCGTCGACGGCCACGAGCAACTGTCGGAAGTCCCGCTGGCAAGCGGGCTCGCCGGGGAGGAGGGAAGCCACATACATCGCGTTGAGGGCCTGGTAGCTCGGCCAGATGCTGGCGTAGAAACCGAACTGCCGATTCTTCAACAAGTGGTTGCCCACGCCGAACATTGCTTCGAGGTTGGCGCAAGACTGCGCCGATCCGGCATGCTCGAACGGATCGATCTTCGTCACCGCGGTCGCCGCGTCCGAGGCCGCCAGTTCAGCCGACAAAGCCGACTGATCGTGACCGAATGCGGCAGGTATCGCCTCGACACCGGCAAGCACCACGACGACGAGCGCCACGATGCCGAGCCGGCGTCGCCACCTCCGTCTCCCGGACCTTCTGGCCAGCGGCGCCGGGTGAACCAGGTGGGCTGCCGGCCGCCCGATCTGTTCAGGCTTCCAGGGGCGCTGGGCCCGCCAACGGTGGAGGAATCTCACCCCCGAATCCGCCTCCCTGCGCCCATTACCGAAGGGTCACCGTCCCACCGGAGGGTTGGCGGCTTGGGCTGGCGCCGACCGGACGTGAGCCGTCGGAGGCGATCGGCGAACCGCCGTCGGGGGACGAGCCCCGCCGACGACGAGACCGTCCAGGGGCCGGCGAGTCGGAACCGGCCTGGATGATGGCGCGTTCGCCGCCAATGGCGGGTGCCGGAAACCTGAAGGAGCCGGTCAGTCGTCGCGCTGCGACGCACAGCCGGCGCACTCCCGCGCCACCGGTTCGCCGGCCAGGCGAGTGTCGTCAATGGGCACGCCACAGGACTCGCATTGCCCGTAGCTGCCGTCGTCGAGCCGGTCGAGTGCCTCTTCGACCTCGTCGAGCACATGATCGACGGAGTCGACGCAGCCCTCCGGTGTTTCGGACTCGGTGAATGCTTCTGCCTCGCCGGGAGGCGTGGCTACTGATCCGGAAGGCGTGGCCTCCTCGATCCGGTCTTCCCCTCCGGTCCGCCCGTCGGCACCGGAACCATCGGTTCCGGAGGTCCCAACGGCGTGCTCGACGGTGAGCAGCCCTCGGGAGGCCCCGGCGAGGTCGGGTTCGATCTCCACGACTGGGAGCGTACCTTCTCGTGGGCTCGGTACCCCGTAGGGTGAACCTGTGCCCTCCCGGAGCCGAGATCTCCCCGCCGACGAGGCCGGTGCGCTCGCCGACCTGGTCGGATCGGGGCAGCTCGTACCTTGCGTCGACGGCCGCGAGCGGCCGGCCGTCGAGCTCGACCAGGCCGCTTCCACGCAGGCCCATCCTGACGCCGCCGCCCGGGTGCACGAATTCCTTCCCTGGTACTCGAGCGTGCATCGTGGGGCCGGGTTCCGCTCCCGGCGCGCCACGGCCGCCTATGAGAGTGCCCGCCGTGCCGTGCTGGACTTCGCCGGCCGCGACCCCGACGGCCCGGACGTCGCCATCATCTGCCGCAACACGACCGAAGCCATCAACCACCTGGCCTACCGCCTGCGCCTCGAGCCCACCGAGGTGGTCGTGACCACCGTGGTCGAGCACCACGCCAACCTGCTTCCGTGGGGGCGGGTGGCCCAACGCCGGTACGTCGAATGCTCGCCGGAAGGGACGTTCGAGCCGGGTGACGTAGGAGCCGCCCTCGACCGGTCTCCGCGGGCCGCGATCCTGGCCATCACCGGCGGCTCGAACGTGACGGGATGGCTGCCACCATTAGGCGAGATCATCGAGCTCGCCCATGAGCGGGGCATCCGCGTGGTCGTGGACGCCGCGCAGTTGGCGCCGCACCGGCCGCTTCCGGCCACGGCCGACTTCATCGCCTTCAGCGGTCACAAGCTATACGCACCGTTCGGGTCGGGCGCGCTCATCGGGCCGCGCCGCCTGTTCGAGGACGGCGACCCGTTCCTAGCCGGTGGCGGCGCAGTCGACCTCGTCGGGCTGGACGAGGTGGTATGGACGGATCCACCGGATCGCGAAGAGGCGGGGTCGCCGAACGTGGTCGGCGCGGTGGGCATGCACGCCGCCATCGACGCGCTCGGACGGATCGGGTGGGACAGGATCTGCGATCATGAGCGGGAACTGCGCCACCGATTGGTTGACGGCCTCCGCTCCGTCGACGGGGTCCGTCTGCTCGGCCCGACCGGGGTCGACGCTGATCGGTCTCGGTCGGCCGAAGGTCTCGACCTGTTGCCCGTCACTGCGTTCACCGTCGAGGGTATGCACCATGCCCTGGTGGCCGCCAGGCTGAGCGCCGAGTACGGCGTCGCCGTGCGACATGGGTGCTTCTGTGCCCACCCGTACGTGATACGACTCCTCGGCCTGAGTGCCGCGGAAGTGGAGGCCTACCGATCCGAAGTGCTGCGGGGTGAATACCGCAACGTCCCAGGTGCCGTCCGGGCCAGCGCCGGACTGGGAACGTCGGGGCAAGATATCGACGCCCTGGTGGCGGCCGTGGGCGAGCTGGCTGGAGGTGTCCCCGCACCGGTCCCGTACCGCCAAGACCCGGCAACCGGGGACTACGCCCCCCTGACCGATATGCCGGGGTGGGTGGATGCGGCGTCCGAACCCGGCGCGGCCTGCGCCCGGGGCTGATCAGCCCAATGGCCGCCAGGGTGCCGCGCCCTACCGGTGCTTGCCCCCGGTCACGGGTCCGGCTCGCGATGGTCCCCCCGGCCATCGGCGTGCTTTTTGGCTTCTGCCTGTTGGCCGGCTGTGGCTCCGGTTCCGCCGCCGCGTCCTCCACCACTCCGACCGCCTATGTGGCCACCGGCGCCAACGTGGCCAACCCCAGCGACAAGGTGGCGGTGGTCGACACCCTCACCGCGACGGCGCAAACTCCCATCACCACCGGCACACTGCCGTCGGGACTGGGCGTCACACCGGACGGCAAGTACGTGCTCGTTGCCAACAAGGGGCAGGACACCGTGGCGGAGATCGATGTGGCGTCGGGCGCCGTCGTCAAGTCGGCCACCGTGGGTCTCGAGCCCGACGCCGTGACCGTCACACCAGATGGATCTCTCGCCCTCGTCGCGAATTTCGGTGACAACACCGTCACCCCACTCCTCGTTCCATCGCTGCGGGTGGGCCGACCCATCCCGGTCGGCCGGCAACCCGTGGCCCTGGCTGTCTCGCCGAAAGGGACGCTGGCCATGGTGGCCAACTACCAGGACGGAACCGTGTCGCCGATCGACCTTCCCAGCCTCACCGCTGGGCCTCCGGTCGCGGCGGGGGCCGAGCCGGACTCGCTCTACATCAGCCCCGACGGCGCCTCTGCCTTGGTGGCCGACTTCGAGACGAGCACCGTGACCCCGATCGCTCTTCCGTCGATGACACCGCAAGCGGCCATCCCGGTGGTCGGGAACCCCACTGGGATCGCCGGCGTGCGCTCTTCCACGACGGCGTATGTCAGCGCCGGTGCCGGCGTGACACCGCTCAACCTGAGGAGCGGCACACCGGGAGCATCGGTCGGCATCGGGACGACTGCTCAGTGTCTGGCGGTGGACCCGAGAGGAACGTCGATATGGGTGTGCGGAGGGAATGGGACGCTCGTCCACTTCGATCTCATCAGGCGATCGGTGATCGGCCGGGTCGCGGTCGGAGGCCAGCCGTCAGCCGTGGTCATCGCCCGTTAGCCAGCATCCGCAGGACCACCGGCCGATTCGGTCCCTGGGGGGTGCTGCCGAGCTGTTCCGGTGTTTGTTCGCTTGAGCGCCCGAGCATGCCAAGCGAGGCGGGTACGCTCCTGGCGGGCCGTTAGCTCATCGGGAAGAGCAGGGGACTTTTAATCCCAAGGTGGCGGGATCGAGACCCGCACGGCCCACGTGAGCTATGGGGGCTCTTCTGATCTCAGCGCGTGTGACCGCCCGGGACGACCGGCACTGTGCGCTATCCAGACCTAGCCCGGCGGCCTCAGGTCAGAAGCAGCTCCATGAAGATCACAGGCACCGGCTCATGGGTATAGGGCTCTGCATCGGTATAGCCAAGGTGTCGATAGAGCTCGATAACGTGAGTTCGGCTCGTGAGTACGTCGAGCACGAGTCGTCGTATGCCACCTTCGGTGGCCCGTCTACGGAGCTGGTCCATGAGTAGGCGTCCCATGCCCCCTCGCTCGTCAGGACGCACGTAGAGGTGCTTGATTTCCGCCGTTCCTGGCTCCCTCACCTGCATGCCGACTCCACCGATTGGTCGCTGGTGGCGGTAGGCAACGAGGAACACTCCCGGTGGAGGGTAAGACGCAGCAAGGTCATCGACCTCGCTGCGCCAGGCTTCTGGAAGGTCCGACGACCGGTCAGGAGCTGGCCACCCGACTTCGTCGAGTGTCGCCGCCATGTACTCGAAGACGAGATCAGTCGCATCGGTCAGTTGACGAACGGTGAGAGCATCGACGATTTCAAAGGCGGGGAGTGGGTCCACCGCCACATTGTGCCTCGCGGCCATCGAGCTTTCCGCAACATGTCGTTACTGGACCACTCCGTGTCCCCTATCATCATCCCTTCTGTTGAGCCCGACACGTGTTTCCGTGATGCCCGACATGTGTTCAGTTGATGCCCGACACCTTGCCCCGCGCACGTCGAATGGGCGATGGCGGACGAGATCGGGCACCTCGGTGCACCGCGCGATGCGCTCTATGGACTACGCGAGTTCTCCCTGATCGATCCGGATGGCACCCTGCATCGGGGGTGGATCCCCTATCCCCCCATCGAAATATGGGTCAAAGTCTGGAGCGGTCTGTCACGCCCGGTAGTTGGGACTCCGAACGAGCCCGGGAGGCTACGGTGCATGTGGCGATAGGAGCGTGGTTTTGACACGTCGATCTTGGCCGGTGGCGTTGTTGTGCGCCGGACTCGCGGTTTCGGCCTGCACATCGTCGTCATCCGCCGTCCGGTCTTCCCTGCCTCCGAGCGGGCAGACCTCGACCACTTCGGTGGTGGTGCCGAAGACTCCACCGACGACCGTTTCAACGGCCACGATTTCTTCCCCCGCCCCTGCCTGCCCACCAGGTTGTGGCTACCCGTCCAACTTCGACGCCATCACCGTCCTCGCATCGTCGGCGACACTGGTGGCAATCGTTACGGTCACCAGCCGGGGAGACCCATCGGGCATGAACGGAGGAGACGTCTCGCTCGACCAGGTCTTGCAGGGAAACCCCAATAGCAACATCTACCCCCCAACGGAGGGAGAACTACCGCGCATCTTGGCCGTGACCAAAGCAGGCATCGGAACCTACGTCGTCTTCACCTCGTTCAACCGCGGTGGCTCCTGCGTATCAGCTCTCTTCGGATACGAACCGTCCACCCGAGTCGCAACCTTCATCTCCCAATGGGACGGCCCGGGCCCTGGCAACCAGATTCCGCTCCCGGGACGAGTCGCGACCATTCCGGCAACGATCGGCCTGGCCGCGCTACAGACCCGTATGTACCCGACCGGCGCTGTCACCTACCCGGTAGGCACGGCCGAATGGTTCTGCCCCGGGCCCTGATCTCTGACCGTTCTGATCGGGGACGGGTCGGTCATTGACCCGGGCCAAATCGTACGACTCGGGCGGGCCGACTACTCCGATCGGTTGAACGGAAGAAGAATGGAGGTGTGCTGAAGTCCCGACGATGGTTGGCGATCCTGTCAGTGCCCGTGGCTGCTGCTCTGGTCGCATGTGGAAGCACAAGCGGCACGCCCGTGGTGGCGCGGCGGCCCGCCGTCATCACCGGGATGGCCGTTCAATGCTCAGGGCCGGCGGGGCAGCCCGCTCACCGGGTTAGGGCGATCGTTTACCGAGGCCATCGGATTGTCGCCCAACAAGCCAAGTGGGGGAGCTTCCGGTATCGATTCTTGCTCTCACCGGGCCGGTACACAGTGAGCACCGACCAGTCATACGTTGTCCCAGTCAACGTCTCATTGCAGCAGGGCCAACTCGTTCATGCCGACTTGCTCAGCAGTTGCGACTAGTCGGTAGTGCTGGCTCGCACGGGTTCGCACGATCCCGGGTCGCCGGTTGGGTTGGAGCCAATGAAGTGCCCGGGCGGCACTGGGCATCCTTCGCCGACGCCAATTGGACATGCCGACGCCGCGGTAGCATTGCTGACGACCACTGACCGACGTTTGGAGGCACGCACTCCGCGGGATCAGGAGGCCGGAGACCTCCGCACCTTGGCCGGACCCGGCGGATCATCAAACATCGATGCCGCCACTCGGTCCCTTCGACTGGCCCAGTCCTCCTGCGCTTTGGCCAGTCCTCGATCGTTCGCCCGCCGATCCGCGGGACGGGCTTTGCGGCGTGATGCATCCCAACTCGTGGCTCGTTGCCACACCGCTTGACGACTGGTCCCCAGCGCATCGCCCAACTGTTCCCACGTGAGGCCGGCCATCCGCGCCGCTTGTAGGGTCTCGCTCTCGATCGAGGAGAAATAGGCTTGGAACTGGGCACCGAGCCTCAGAATGGCGACGAGGTCGGGGTTCTCACAATGGAGCAGCTCCTGCCATCGATCCCAGATGCTCGCCCGTTCTTCCACGCTGTCAATATACCTTGACAGAGCGTCCGCTGTGCACTCCCGGCGTCCCGAAGGGCCTGAAGGAGTCCGAGGGTGTCATGTCCCCGGGGTTCGGGCTCTCAATCAGGATGAGCGACCCATAATTCCTGGAACCACGGGGTTGACGGTGATGGTCTCGCAACCTTGGAACCCAGGCAGGTTCGAACCCGCCACCCCCGCCGTGATCTGGGTGGAACCCGTAGCGCCGGGAGCCGTCACCAGGAACGCCGGGTAGGTGGGACACGAGGCGGCCGATCCAGTGGGATTGTCACCGCCTTCGATTTCCGCCGATGCGACCTGCCCTGGGGCCAGGGTTACGGCGGGGACCGCCGTTCCGCCGTAGACGCCGCCGACCATTCCAGTCAACATGGGCTGAGCCTCTACCACGTGGTTCCCGCGAGCGTCGAGGACGGCGACGCTCGGGTAGCCGCTGATGGTGCATGGGGTCTGGCTTACGTTCGTGAACAGGACCGTCTGACCGACGCTTCCGGCGGCGGCGCCACTCCTGCTTGCCGAGATCCGTAGCTGACGAGCTCGACAGTTGCTCTCCGCAGGCCCAAAGGCTCCCTCCTCCACAGCTTTCACCACACGCCCGCCGACCAACCAGAGATCGGTCCGGCCCTCGACCAGGTCCGAAGTCACTGCTTCGCAGGTTCCGTTCTGGGCGACGATTCTGGTCGTCCGGCCAACAGTGGCATCCCGCGCCTCCGCACCGGCCAAGGTGAGGCCCCTCAGTCCGGCGACCTCCTGGGACGTGCCGGCGGCGTAGTGCCCATCACAGGCCAGGGTGGCGGAGAGGGTGGCGCCGCTTGCGTTCGGGGTCGAACGTGGATGGCTGGTCGAGGAGGCCGAGCAGCCACACGCCGCCGCCACTGCCGTGAGCACGATTACGACCCGCTTCACCCGAACGACCTTATGCCTGCCCGAAGCGCCTGACCGGGGCGCAACCCCCGGGCGGGCGGGTAGCCGACGGGGCCGGCCCACGTTCCGAGATTGGCGAAGCCAACCGAGGGAGTGCACTCCAGGGTTGGCGCCCACCAGCGGAGGCCATCCGCCCTTGAGCCTTGGGCATCCTCCCCAATGGACGGTGGGGTCTGGATGCGCCACTATGTCACCGGCTGACAACCGTCAGCCACTATTCACCACGGTGGGAGCTAGGCGATGTCGCTCAAGGTTGTCGGTGCTGGTGTCGGTCGTACCGGCACCCATTCATTGAAACTTGCACTCGAACAGTTGTTGGGTGGGCCGTGCCATCACATGCTGGAGATCCTCGGCGATCCGACGCAGGTGCCGGGGTGGATCGACGCCATCGAAGGACGGCCGGTCGACTGGTCCGCGATGCCCCCCGGCTACGTCTCGATCGTCGACTGGCCCGGGTGTTCATTCTGGTCCGAACTGTCCGAGGCAAATCCCGATGCCTTGGTACTGCTCTCCCTACGTGATCCCGAATCGTGGTATCGCAGCGCCTCCAACACGATTTTCCAGTCGTTCGACAAGGTGCCCCCGGAACTGCAGCCATGGATGGACGCCATGCGTGTGCTCCTCCGTGACCGGTTCAGCGATCGCTTCGAGGATCCCACGGCAATGATGGATGCGTACGAGCGGCACAACTCGGCGGTTCGGCGAGCCATTCCCGCCTCACGCCTTCTGGAGTGGGCCCCGGAGCATGGATGGGACCCGATCTGCGATCGCCTCGGTCTCGATGTGCCGAGCGAACCGTTCCCCATGACGAATACGACCGATGAGTTCCGGGAAATGGTCGGCCTGAGCCCACTCCCGTAGCTCCCCCGATTCACTCCGAACAGCTGAGGTGCGGGACGATCGCATCATCAGAGGGCGTCGAGTGTGCAGTCGTCAGGCCATCTCCTGGATGCGGGCCTCGGCCCAGTTCAAGATCCCTTCGGCCGCACTCTGATCGAAGATCACGCCCAGATGTCCGACGTTCGGGATCTCCATGAATGAGTGGGGCCTGGTCGGTCGACTCGTACTCTTCGGTACGAACCGATCTCTGGCGGCGGCGACGACCAGGATGGGTGGGCGTGGGCCGGGGATCGCAGCCACGCCCCTGAGGTAGGCGCTGTTCGTTCCCATCTCCCTCATCACCCGAAGGGGTCCGAAGCCCGACAGGAAGTGACCACGGTGCGGTGTGCCGATCGTAACCAGAGCGTCGATCGGCGCTCCGAGTGCTCCCGCGTGCTCGGCGACGAGGCCTCCCATCGAGTGCCCGACCACCACAATGGTGTCGTGGACCTGATCCAGTTCATCGACCAACTTGACCAGGCGCTCCGCCGAGGTGGCGAGTGGTCCGAAGACCAATCGCTCGTTGAAGTACTTGGTTCGCCAGCCCCGTTCACGACCGAGACGGCGAATCGGAGTCAGCGGCCACTCATTGCCAGGAGCACCGAAGCCACCCACGAAGACGAGGGCCCTACTCATCGTCGAGGCTCATTGTCTTCCGAGCTGCCTGCGGGATCCGCCCGCCCTCGATGTCTTGTGCTCCACAGTCACATGATGGCTCAACGGTCGTCCTCGACCACGCATTCGGACCCTACGGATAGCAACAGACACTGAGGGCGGCCTGATGGTAGGGACAGATGCCCCGGGCTTCGATCTCGTCTCGCACCTCGTCGAGATCGGCGAGGAGCCGTTCGAGGACCCTTCGATCGTCGTGCTCGCGCTGGCGGTACCCGACCAAACGGTCCTGGAGGTCGGCCAGCAACTGGAACAACTCCAGCAGACCGTGATCGAGGTACCGGTCGGTCCGACGCCGTCTGACATCGGCGAGATGTTTGTCGGCGAGCCGTCGATTCACCGCACCATGGGTCGACACATTCCGGGGTCTCCTTGAGCAAAAGCCGACGGGGCTCTCCCCCGACGGTCCCGGCTGTCCCCGGGGACGGGTGAGCGCTGGGCTACTTCGAAGCCTGCAGGACCTCGATACGCCGAGCGAGGTTGACGGCGTGGTCGCCCAGGCGTTCGTAGAAGCGGGCCAGCAACGCCACCTGGGCGGCGACGGCGGTGGGCATGGTATCGGCGGAAATCTCCTCCAGCAGCCGATCGTGCAGAAGGTCGATCTCCTCGTCGTCCTCGGCCAGACCGGCGGCCTCTTTCCGGCCCTCGCCGTAGGCGTCGGCGGCGGTGCGCCACATGGCCAGAGCCACCTCGGTCATGCGCTGCACGATCCCTCGGCTCAACGGCGACATCTCGACGCCGAGATTGTCGATGGCCCGCTGGGCCACGTGCTCGGCCAGGTCTGCGCTCCGCTCGAGCTCGGGCAGGATGAGGAGGATCCCGATCAGCTGCCGGAGCTCCGGGTCCCCGGCCCGGACGTCGATCTGCTCCCAGACCAACATCTCGACCTCTGCGGCCAGTTCGTCCACTTCCTGGTCGCCGGAGACGACGCGGCGGCCGACCTCGAAGTCGCCGTGGAGCAGGGCATGGGTCGACTGGGCCAGTGCTTCCGACACCAGGGCGAACAGCTGACTGACCTTGCGGTCGATGAGATCGAGGTGGTCGTTCGTCTCAGGCGGCGGGGGTGGCAGGGCCGGCTCGTTGGTCTCCATGATCCGGACCAGACCCTACCCACCCCCGCCGCAGGAGTTCGCGTTGCGGTCACCTGGGGTTCACCGAACCGTCACGTCGTGTTCCGTGCCTGGCCCCGGATACCCTGGCAGCAGTGTGTCTTCTCGTTTTCGCGTGGCAGACCGAGCCGGGCCACTCGCTGGTCGTGGGGGCCAACCGCGATGAGCGCCTCGAACGGCCGGCCGAATCGCTCTGTGTGCTTCGGGAACGGCATCCGAGGGTCCTCGGCGGGAGGGACGCCCTGGCCGGTGGGACCTGGCTGGCCGTCAACGAGTACGGGGTCGTGGCCGGGCTCACCAATCGGCCTTCCCCGGGCGGGCGCGACCCGAGCAAACGGTCGCGGGGCGAGCTGCCGCTCATCGCAGCCGACCGACGCAGCGCAAGGGAGGCCGTCGAGGAGATGTGCCACAGAGTGCAGCCCGGTGACTACAACCCGGCCTGGCTCCTGATCGGAGACCGTCGGTCGCTGCACTACGTCGAGCTGGCCATCGACCGGAAGCCGGTCGTCCGGGACCTGCAGCCGGGCATCCATGTGCTCGAGAATGCGGGGCTCGATGAGCCCTCCCCCAAGGTCGACCGGGTCCGTTCGCTGGTGGAGTCGACCCTGCCGGGGCCCGATCGGTGGGTGGCCCTGCCGGGCATGCTCGCCGACCACGCGCTGCCCGACGCCACGGCGTTGCAGATCTACGAGCGGAACAACATCGAACGCCGTCTGGCCACCCTGGCCTCCTGTGTCCACACCGACGACTACGGTACCCGCTCCGCGCTGTTGGTCCGGGTCAAGACGGAGCCGGCGTCCTCACCGGAGGTGAAGGTGGCCGACGGCCCACCATGCAGCACATCGTTCGTCGACCACAGCCGGTCCTGGGCCGCTCCCATCCCGACCGCTCCGTAGACGGGCGTCAGCTGTCCTCGGCCGGGACCGAGGTCCTCGCCCTGGTGCCCGTCGTGGTGCCCGCCGTGGCCATCTGCTTGGCCCACGGATAGTCGGGCTTGCCCGACGGCGATCGCGGCACCTCGTCCACGATGACCAGCCGGCGGGGGATCTTGTGCCCGGCCATCTGCGGGCGGCAGTGGGATTGGACCTCCTCCAGCGCCAGCGAACCTCCGGCGTCGAGCTGCACCACCGCCGCGACCTGCTCCCCGAACCGGGGGTCGGGCACACCGACGACGACCGCGTCGACGATGCGCGGGTGGGCCTTCAACGTCGCCTCCACCTCTTCGGGGTAGACCTTCTCGCCGCCGGTGTTGATGCACATGGTCCCGCGCCCGAGCAGCTTGATACCCCCATCGGCCTCGATGGTGGCCATGTCGCCGGGGAGGGCCCAGCGGACGCCGTCGACGGTCACGAAGGTGCGAGCCGACTTGTCGGCGTCCTTGAAGTAACCGACGGGTACCCGTCCCTTGGTGGCCAGGTGGCCCACCGTCCCCGAGCCGGGCGTCACGGGACGGAGCTGGTCGTCGAAGACGGTCGTCCGGTCGTCGGCGGTGAACCGCAGGGGCGGGGCCACCGCCTGGCCACGCATGGTGACGGCCAGCGCCTGGGCGGGGGACTCGGACGAGCCGATGGCCTCGGTGAGGACCATGGCCGACGGGAAGCCGGAAAAGAGCCGGTCCTTCACGTCGCCGGACATGATGCTCCCCCCGGAACCGAGCATCAGCACCGAAGCGGTGTCATGGCCCCCGGGATCACGTTCGATGGCTTCCACGATCGGGCGGCCCATCGAGTCGCCCACGATGGTCAGCATGGTCACCTGTTCCCGGTCGACCACGTCGAGCACCCTGCCGGCGTCCATCTGGCGGTCCGGGTGCAGCACCGCGCAGCCGCCGCTCAACATGGCGCCCCACGCCGACCAGTGGCCGCTGACGTGCATGAGCGGGCCGAGGGCATAGGAGACGAAGGTGTCGGGCACGGCCACACCCATGTCGGCCAGCGCGGCAAGACGGGGGTGGACGGGCGCGATCGCGTTGCGGGCGACGTCCTCGGGTCGTTCCACCGCCACGCCCGGTGTCATGGTGGCGAAGAAGATGTCCTCGTGGCGCCAGACCACACCCTTGGGGAGCCCGGTCGTCCCACCCGTGTAGGCGATGTAGACGTCATCAGCCGACCGCGGGGCGAAATCGGCCTCGGCCGAGCCGGCGACTAGGCACTCCTCGTACCCGTCGGCGACGGCAAGGCGGTCAGCGCCGTCCGACCCGTCGTCGACGACGATCAGGTGCTCGAGTCGGGGCACCTGGTTTCGGATGGAGGCGACCAGCGGGGCGAACTCGGCCTCGAGCACCAGGGCCCGCAGCTCCGCGTTGTCGAAGAGATAGGCCAGTTCCTCGGCCACATACCGGTAGTTGACGTTGATGGGGACGGCCCGGAGCTTGTAGGCGGCGACCATGGTCTCGAGGTACTCCGGCCGGGAGTAGGTGAGGATCCCGACGTGGTCCCCGGCACCGATCCCCATCGACGCGAGGCTGTGGGCCAGTCGGTTGGCGCGCTCCTCCAGCCGGCGATAGGTGAGCCGGGAATCGCGCCAGACGACCGCCCCCCGGTCGGGGATCCGGGCGGCCACGCATTCGAAGAGGTCTGCGAGGTTGAACTCCACGATCGTCTCCCTGGCGCTCGGAATCTGCGACCCGGATCAGCGAACGGTGTCCCGGAAGGGCACGTCCCTGTCGACCTGGACGTCATGGGGGAGCCCGAGAACGCGCTCGCCGATGACGTTGCGCTGGATCTCGTCACTGCCGGCGGCGATGCGGAGCGACGGTGCGCTCAGGAACTGGCGCTGCCAGTGGCCATCGTCGGGGGCGCTCCCGCCGACCAGCGTACCCCGCGCACCTTGGACGGCCAGGGCCAGCGCCGCGGTCTCCGCGGCCATCTGCGAGCGGACGAGCTTGATGAGCGAGGTCTCCGGGGTGGAGATGCCCTTGCTGAGGGCGGTCTGGATCCGGAAGCCGAGGTATCTGACGATCTGATCCTGGGCGTAGCATCGGGCCAGACGCTGCCGGACGACGGGTCGGTCGGTCACGCCACACTCCCGGGCCAGCTTCAGGACTTGTTTGAACTCCGACGCCCCTCCCCCCAGGCTCCGTTCGTTGGCCAACGTGGTCATGGTGGCCCGCCAGCCCCCGTTGACCTCCCCGACCACGTTCGCCGCCGGGATCCTCACGTCGGTGAGGAACACCTCGTTGAAGGTGGCCCCACCCGTCATCTGGCGGAGCGGGCGCACCTCGATGCCGGGGGTGCGCATGTCGAGGAGGAAGAAGGTGATGCCGCGGTGCTTGGGCAGGTCCTGGCTGGTCCGGGCCAGCAGGATCCCCATGTCGGCGTGGTGGGCGCCCGAGCTCCACACCTTCTGGCCGCTGACCACCCACTCGTCACCGTCGCGATCGGCCCGGCTGGCCAGGCCGGCCAGGTCCGAACCGGCCCCGGGCTCGCTGAACAACTGGCACCAGACCTCCTCGCCCCGGAGCATCGCCGGCAGGTACCGGGCCCGTTGCTCGTCGGTCCCGTGATTGATGATGGTGGGGCCGGCCATCCCGATGGCCACGGCGAAGAGTCCCGAGGTGACGTCGAAGTCGGCCTCCTCCTGACGGAAGATCGTCGCCTGGATCACATCGCCGCCGCGACCGCCGTCCGTCGACGGGCCAGGTGATCCCGGCCCAGCCCCCGTCGAACAGCCGGCGCTGCCAGGCCTTGCCCTCGGAGACGAAGACCTCGTCGAAGTCGAAGAACGAGTGGGAGGTCGACAGCTGCCCGGCGTCCTTCTCCTTGGCGTTCGCCCGCAGCCAATCGCGGGCCTCCCGGCGGAAGGCGGATTCCGCGGGCGTGTCGTCAAAGTCCATCGTCACCACTCGGTGGGCCGGCCGCCGGCCGCCAGAAGGGAAGGCCGACGTCGTCGGCCGCCTTGAGCAGGACGACTTCGAGGGGCATGCCGACCTCCAGGGCCTCGAGATCACAGTCCACGATGTTGGACATCATCCGGACACCTTCCTCCAGCTCGACGATGCCCACGGCATAGGGCGAGAGGTCCGCGAACGCCCGGGACTTGTTCTGCCGGATGATGGTGTAGGTGTGGAGGGTGCCCCGGCCGGAGGCGTCGACCCACTCGGTCTCCCCGGCGCAGGACGTGCACAGCGAGCGGGGGTAGAACTGGAACTCGCCGCATTCGGTGCACCGCTGCAGGACCAGCCGGCCCTCCGCCGCGCTCTGCCAGTAGTGGCGAGAGGCGTGGTCGGGTTGAGGCAGGGCGCGGTGCTCGAGGGTGACGGCGACTTCCTCCACGCTCATGACCGGCCCTCCGTCCCGAGCACGACGGTACCGATACAGGACAGATAGCCCCCCGAGCCACAGCACAGCGCCACCTGGGCCCCGGGAACCTGCGCCGCACCGGCCTCGCCCCGGAGCTGGCGGACGGCCTCGTTGATCAGGAAGATGCCGCGCATCCCGGGATGGCAGGCCGAGAGGCCGCCTCCGTCCGTGTTGAGCGGCCGGCGCCCGCCCCGCCGGAGCTCGCCCGTCTCGACGTAGGCCCCGCCCTCTCCCTTCTTGCAGAACCCCAGGTCCTCGAGGAGCATCAGCACGGTGATGGTGAAGCTGTCATAGAGCTGCAGGGTATCGACGTCTTCGGGGCGCACGCCGGCCCGGCCGAGGGCCTCCGGTCCGCACCGGGCGGCGGCCGTCACCGTGAAGTCGGGCATCTGGCTGATCGTCCAATGGGTCTGGGCGGCCGCCGCACCCAGGACGAACACCGGAGCCTTGGGCAGGTCCCGGGCCCGCTCCCGGGTGGTCATGAGGAAAGCCCCTCCCCCATCGGAGATCACGCAGCAGTCCAGCTTGTGGAGCGGGTCGGCGATCATGCGCGACGTGAGCACGTCCTCCACCGTGATCGGGTCCCGGTACTGGGCCGAGGGGTTGAGGGTGGCGAACTCGCGCACGCCGACGGCGATCTCCGCCAGCTGTTCGGACGTCGTCCCGAACTCGTACATGTGTCGGCGAGCGGCCAGGGCGTACCCTCCCGCCAGCACGTTGCCCCACGAGCACTCGAACTGCGACGGCCCGCCCACCCGGGCCGACCCGCTGGACATGGTGGTGGTGCCGAGCATCCGCCCCATCCGGGACAGCAGGTCGGAGCCGTAGGTCACCAGGATCACATCGCACATCCCCGCCTCGAGGGCCGCCGCCGCGTGCTGGACGTAGAACTCGAACGTGCTGCCTCCCACCATGGTGCCATCGATCCAGCGGTGGTCGATCCCGAGGTACTCGGCCATGTTGGCCGCGTCGTCGATGTTGGGCCGGAACCCGGTGCCGGCGGTCATGTACCCGTCGATCTCCGATTTCTCCAGCCCCGAGTCGGCCAGGGCGCGTCGCAAGGCCTGGGCATGGTGCTCCATGGCGTCGAGCTCGGGGGCGACCGGGTAGTCGCTCCAGCCGATGCCCACGATGACGGGGTCACGCCTACCCATGGGGACGCCTCCTCGGATCGAAACGCACCGGCCGCGGCCGTGCGCTCATCGTCTTCCTCATCGTCGGCTCATCCGTGCAGACCGGGCACGCACCATGTGCACCATCGTTGCCTCATCTCGCCCGCCGCACACCGGGCTTGCGGACGGTGACGGGTCCATTCACGCGGGCCTGGCAGGCCAGGCGGACGATCTTGTCCCCGTACCAAGAACGACCGGCGAACAGGCCGAGGGCGGCCGCCTCCAGCGGGCCGGGCGGCTCGAGGTGCTCCTCGCCGCCCACCACCTCGAAGAAGCACGTCTGGCACTCGGCCAGCCCGTGGCAGGCGGTGGGCCAGAAGATGCCTTGGCCCTCGGCGGCCGCCATGACGCTCTGGCCGTCACCGACCTCGACGTCCAGTCCGGCCGGCTCCACCCGGACGGTCACCATGTCCGGGGTGCCCGGCACGCCGCCGGCGGGGGGTCGGCACCGGCGGAGCGAACCACCCGACAGATGCTGGACATCCCGCCCTCAAGCGCACAGGTATTCGTCGATGATCTCGTGCATGTGGATCACGTTGTGCTCCTGGCGGGGGTTCATCCGCAGGCCGGTGCAGCCCCGGGACTTCATCCCCGCCTGCACGTGGGCCATGTTGGCGTAGTCCTGGTTGGTCACCTGTCCCCAGTCCTTGGCCGCCCAGTCGGGGTAGAACTTCCGCTCGCACATCTCCCGGTCGTCATCGGGCGACACCCATTCCAGGGTCCAGAGGTCCTTGATCGTGCTGTCGGGGTCGAGACCGTTCGGCCGGACCCGGAAGAGCGTGGTGCTCCCCGGGTAGATCGGCCCCACGACGTTGGGGAAGATGTGCACATCGTCGGCGCTCAGCAGCTGCTCGTCGGTGAGGTCGTCGACATTGCCCTTGGAGCGGAGGAGTCGCACGCGGACCTCGTTGTAGGCCTCCATGGCCGACTTGCCCTCGGGGAGCGGCTTGTACTTGAGCTCCTCGATCTGCTCGCGCTCTTCCTTCATGAACAGACCGCCGAGCTCGTCGATCATCACCGCCAACAGCTCACGCTCGTCGTAGTCCTCGGGCCCGAGGCCGAGCCGAGGGCTCGGTCGGATCTCGCGCTTGATCTCGCCCAGGCTGCCCATGTGATTGTGCTTGCCGAGCGGCCCGTACCGGATGGCCGTGTCGTCGGACCACCGCAGGAGCTGCGGATGGGTGCCCTGGACGTGGTAGCTCTCGTTGAAGGCGTCCAGCACGCACTTCCAGTTGGCCGGCAGGATGACCGAGCGATAGCCACGGAACCGCATCTTCTCGAACCGGTACGGGTCGAGGAGCCCGGGGAGGGGGTCGAGGAACTCCTCAAGCGACTCGGAGGCGGGGTCCATGTTGATGAAGACGAAGCCCCCCCACCGGCCGACCTTCACTTGGTTCAGGCAGACATCGTCGTCGGTCATGGTGTCCGGGAAGTCGAACCGGTCGACGACCTCCTTGTTGGTTCCGTCGAGCTCGAACCGCCAAGCGTGGTACCGGCACCGGATCTCACCGGTCGAGAAGTTGCCGACCCCGGTGGCCAGGCGGGTCCCGCGGTGCGGGCAGGTGTTGTAGAAGGCGCGGATCGTGTCGGGCTCACTGCGGGTGACCACGACGGACTGGTCGCCGATGACGTATTCGAGGAAGTCGCCGACCCGGGGCACCTCCTCCTCGCGACAGGCGATCTGCCAGACCCGCGGCCACAGCCGCTCCATCTCCAGGTCGAAGAACTCCCGGGCGACGTAGCGCTCCTTCGGGATGATGTGCTGACGCCCCGACTCGATCAACTCGCCGTCGCGAGCAATCGTCATGACCATCGGTGTCGACTCTCCCCTCCGGTGCTGGTTTAGGCGCTCCGGTGCTCTTGACTGCGCCTTCAGGCCAACAGGATACTGTTCGCCTATCCAGTCCGGCGCCGGGCCCGACGCGACGGTCTGTTTCCGTGTGCGCAGGGCCGGCGCGGCTGCGAGCAGAAGGGTCGGGGGTGGTCCTGCCAGGGCTCGACAATCGTGGCGGTTCGATCGCCGGAGACCAGTGCCGTTCGGCCCGCGCCGCGGTCGACCCGTCGTGGGCGGCGGCGGACCGGTGAGCGGCGGTCCCCTCCCCGGACTCGGTGAGCTGGAGGTCCTCGACCTCTCCAACGACGTCGCCGGGGCGTACTGCGCCAAGTTGCTGACCGATGCCGGAGCGCGCGTCACCAAGGTCGAACCACCAGTGGGGCACTGGTTGCGGCGCTGGTCGGTGTCGGGTGCGGTTGGCCTCGACGGGGACCCCGACAGCGCCCTGTTCCGGTTCCTTGCCTCGTCGCAACGCAGCCTGGTGATGGACCCGGCGCACCTGTCGGGCGGGAGCGCCATCGACGACCTGGCCGGCGCGTCGGACGTGATCATCGTCTCGACCTTCGGAGGGCGGACCGGGGGTGACCCGCCGTCGGTCGATGCGCGTGCCCTGGCCGATCGCCATCCCGGGTCGGTGGTGGTCAACCTGTCGGCCTTCGGACTCAACGGGCCGCGCCGCGGCGAGCACTCCTCCGACTTCCTCCTCCAGGCCCTGGCCGGTTCCCTCTCCGTCCACGGGGACGTCGATCGTGAGCCGCTCGCCGTCGGTGGCGGGCTGGCCGAATGGACGGTCGGGACCTTCGGTGCGCTGGGGGCGGTGACCGCCCTGACCGCCCGACGGCAGTCGGGCCGCGGTGACCTGGTCGACGTGTCGGCACTGGAGTGCCTGGCCATCACGTTCATCTGCTACCCGTCGGTGGTGGCCAACATGCCCGGTGGGAAGCGTCAGCGTTCGACGTTCCTGATGGTCCCCGGCATCGAACCCTGCATCGACGGCTACGTCGGGTTCGCCACCATCACGACCGTCCAGTGGCACTCCTTCCTCGACATGATCGGGCGCTCGGAGCTGGCCGACGACGCCTCCCTGTTCAACCAACTGAACCGGGGCCGTCCCGACGTGTTGTCGGCCATCGAGCAGTGGACCCGCCCGCGCACGGTCGAGGAGGTGGTCGAGCTCGGCTCGCTCTACCGGATCCCGACCGTCCCGATCGGCAACGGGGAGATCTTCCCCCGCATCGAGCACGTGGTTGCGCGCCGGATCTACGACGCCAACCCACGTGGCGGGTTCCCCCATCCGCGTCCCCCGTTCCGCTCGAACATTACCGACCCCCGTCCCCCGGGCGCCGCCCCGACCCTGGCTGAGCGGGCCCCGCACGTGGCCGCGGTCGCTCCCGACCCCCCGACCACGCCCGGCTCGGGGGTCCGTCCGGACGCGGCTCGGCCCTTCCCCGCCGCCTCGCATCCGGCCGACGACCCGGACACCCTCCCGCTGGCCGGGGTGCGGATCCTCGACTTCACCGCCTTTTTGGCCGGGCCCATGTGCACCGAGTACCTGGCCTCGCTGGGTGCCGACGTGGTGAAGATCGAGTCCGTTCAGCGACCCGACCCCATGCGCTACACCGTGCGCGTCGACGCCTCGGTGGACCGGTGGTACGAGCTCGGCGGCATCTTCCACTCGGCCAACCTGGGCAAGCGGAGCGTCACCCTGAACTTGGGCGATCCGCGGGGTCGCGACCTCGCCCTCCGGCTCGTCTCGGAATCGGACGTCGTGGTCGAGAACTTCACGCCCCGGGTGATGGAGCACTTCGGGCTGGACTTCGAGAGCCTGGCCGCGGTCAATTCCGAGGTCATCATGGTGCGCATGCCCGGCTTCGGCCTGGAGGGCCCCTGGCGGGATCGTCCCGGGTTTGCGGCCACGATGGAACAGGTGTCCGGTCTGGCCTGGATCACCGGCTACACCGACCGGCTCCCGATCATCCCCGGGATCTGTGACCCCCTGGCCGGGATGCATGCCGCCTTCGCCGTGGTGAGCGCCCTCGAGCACCGGGCCCGGACCGGCCAGGGGCAGCTGATCGAACTGGCCATGATCGACCTCACCGCCCAGCTGGTGGCCGAGCAGGTGCTGGAGCAGTCCGTCTACGGCCACTTGATGGCCCGCCAGGGGAACCGCCTCGCCGGACTCGGCCACCAGGGGGTCTACACCTGCGCCGACCCGGACCAGTGGATCGCCCTGCGGGTCGGCAGCGACCGGCAGTGGCAGGCATTGCGCCGGCTGATCGGATCACCGGCCAGGACCCTCGACCCCGGCCTCGACTCCGCCGCCGGCCGCTCGGACCGGGCCGCGCACATCGACGGCGAGCTCGCCGCCTGGTTCGCCGGGCAGAGCCAAAAGGACGCGCTGGACGCGCTGCACTCGGTCGGCGTCGATGCCGAGCCGGTCGTCCCCTCCTACGACGTCGACCTGGACGAGCAGATGAATGCCCGAGCCTTCTGGGAGGAGGTCCGCCATCCCATCGTCGGCACCAAGCGGTTCCCCGGGTGGCCCATGCGCTACTCCTCACGCACCCTCCCCTGGTTCAGCCGACCGGCGCCGCTCCTCGGCCAGCACACCGACGAGGTGCTGGGGGCCGTCGGCGTGAGCGAGGAGGAGCTGGCGGTGCTGCGGTCCGAGCAGGTCATCGGTACGACGCCGGTCGCCCTCTGATCGACGATGGCCGAGCCGGGAACCATCGACTGGGTCCTGACCACGACCCGCACCGTGCGGCTCCGACTCGACCTCACCCGGCCGGTCGACCGCGGCGTGGTGCTCGACTGCCTGGAGCTGGCCCTCCAGGCACCGACCGGCGGCGACCTTCAGTTGTGGCGCTGGATCGTGATCACCGACCCCACCACCAAGTCCGGCATGCGCGGCGTGTTCGAGTCGGCGCTCACCGCCGCGTCGGGAGGTCGCCGCCCGAGCCGAGCGGAGGGACCGGAAAGTCGCCTGCTGGAGGGCGCCTGGCATCTCGCCTCGCACCTCGACCAGGTACCGGTCATCGTCGTCGCCTGCATCATGGGTCGCCCGGCCCGCGATCCCACGCCGGCGCGCCTGGCCGCCCGCTACGGCTCCATCTACCCCGCGGTGTGGAGCCTCCAACTCGCGCTGCGCAGTCGCGGCCTGGCCTCGGCCATGACCACCGTCCACCTGGAGGAGCACGAGGCGATGGCCGAGCTCCTCGGCATCCCGGAGAACGCTACCCAAGCGGCGCTCATCCCCGTCGCCCACCTCCTGGGCGACGATCTCCGCCCGGCGCGCCGGCGCCCGGTCGGCGAGGTCGCCTTCCCCGACCGCTGGGGTGCGTCGTGGGGCGAGTGAGCGACCCTCAGGACGACCGGGCGAATCCCCCGCCGTCGACCACGATCCGTTGCCCCGTGATGTTCGAGCCGCCGGCGCCCACCAGGAACCGCACGGCATCGGCCACGTCCTCCGGTTCGCACACCCGCCCCAGCGGGAACCGGCCGTTCAGCTCGTGGATGTCGTCGACCTTCATGGCCGCCTTCACCAGCCGGCGACCCATGTCGGTGTTGGCCAGCCCGGGCACGACGACGTTGACCCGGATCCCGGAACGGGCCTCCTCCTTGGCCAGCGTGAAGGCCAGTGCCTCCTGGGCCGCCTTGGCCATGTTGTAGGGACCGCCGTACGGGTCGGTGGTGACGGCCGACTGGCTCGAGATCATCACGATGTCGCCCCTCGGCTGGTCTCGCATGCTCGACAGCACCAGTTGGGACATGTGGTGCGACCCGAACGCCATGGTCGCCATCAGCCGCTCGAGCTCCTCGACCTCTGTCTTGGCGACCGGTGTCCCCCGATTGGTGATCCCGGCGTTGTTCACCAGGATGTCGATGTGCCCGAAGTCGGACAGCACGTGCTCGACCATGGCGGCATCCTCTTCGTAGGACGCCACCGAGGCCTGATAGGCCGCGGCTGAGCCCCCGGCCGCCTCGATGGCCGCCACCGTGCTCTTGGCCGACTCCTCGTCCTTGCGAAAGTTGACGGCGACCTTGGCCCCGTCGGCGGCCAGGCCCATGGAGACGGCCCGCCCGATGCCTCGCCCTCCTCCGGTGACCAGTGCCACCCGTCCATCGAGACTCATCGAGCTGCTCCTTTCGTCGGGCCACGCCGGTCATCGGGCCGGGTCAGTGGTCGCGCCGGGCCGGGGCTCGACCAGTCGCGCCCGGGACACCGAGACTAGCGATCCGGCCCTCGCTCGGCCCGGGCGGACGGTTCTCCGCCCGGGTCGCCTCCCGGCCGCGCCGGCGCCCACTCGAAGGTCTCCTGGACCTGGCGGAGTCGCGCCCGGGTCCCGTCATCACAGAGCGCTCCGGCCAGCCCGGCGGCGAACGCCCGCTCCGGGGTGCAGCCGGCCTCGGCGGCGGCGTGGTAGTCGCGGGCGAGATCGGTGTCGAACATGGCCGGATCATCGGTGCTGATCGAGCACAACACCCCGGCGCCGAGCATGCGGGCCAGAGGATGGTCGGCCATCGAGTCGACCACGCGAGTCCGGACATTGGAGATCGGGCAGACATCGCAGACGATGCCCCGATCCACCAGCTCCTCCACCAGACGGGGGTCCTCGACGCAGCGGATCCCGTGGCGGATCCGGTCGGCCTGGAGCGTCTCGATCGCACCGCGGATCGATTCGGGCCCGGCGGCTTCGCCGGCATGGGGAACAGAACCAAGACCGCCGTCCTTCGCCACCTGGAAGGCTCGCTCGAACGGCTCGGGAGGAAAGGGGGCCTCCGGGCCGCCCAGACCGAGACCGACGACTCCCCGGTCGCGGTACTTGACGGCGTAGTTGGCCGTTTCCAGGGCGGGCTCGACGCCGAGCTGGCGCGGGGTGTCGGCCGTGAGGCGGACCTCCACACCGTGGCGCTCCCTCGCCTCGATCGCACCGTCACAGAACCCGGAGAACACCTCGTCCCACGAGGCACCACTGTCGATCCGCTCGACCGGCGTGAAAATCCCCTCGATGTACACCGCGCCGAACCCCGCCGCCTCTTCGGCGTAGGCCACAACGATGCGCCTGAAGTCGTCTTCGGTCCTGAGCGCGGGCGTGGTCGCCATCCATAGCTCGATGAAGTGGTCGAAATCCCTGAACTCGAAGAGCTCGGCGAGCTCGGCCTCGCTCTGCGCCGGCAAGTCGAAGCCGTTGCCGGCGGCGATCTCGAACAGCAACGAGGGTCGCACCGATCCTTCGAGGTGGACGTGCAGCTCGATCTTCGGTGCCGATGCGATGGACGGTGCAGCGACAATGGGTGGTGCAGGTGCGATGGACATGGCGGGCTCCTCGGGCGCGTCGAACAATTCGTCGACACGAGCCGGGGCCCTCTGACCCTTCCCGTCTGGTCAGCTCATGACGGTGTCATCGTATCCGGACGGATCCGAAGTCGAGCTGTGTTGGGCGAATCCCCTGGACCCGGCGATCCGGGCTGCGGCGCACCAGGCCGAGACGCCGTCTCTAGGCCGCCCGGCCGCGCTCGCTCCGCCCCACCTGCTGGCGGAAGCGCTTGCGCCGGTAGAGGTACCCGAGACAGAGAAGCAGCAGCGGCACCGGGCCCAACAGGCTGGCGACGGAATGGCTGGCCGCCCACAGGACCAGATCGGCAGTTGCCGGCAAGAGGAAGAGGCAGGCGACCGTCAGGAAGAGCCGGTCCGCCCACTGGCCATAGACCACCGCGGCCTCGGCCTCCATGGGGTCGTCGACCCCCTCACCCCAACCGCCGAAGGTCTCGAGCCTGGTCGGCGTCACCCGGGGCAAGGCCGGCAAACCAGCGCGCTTGAACACCGCCACCCGTTCTAGTTACCCGGAAGGCCTTTCGTCTAATCCTGCCTCTCGGCCCTCACCCCGTCGGCCGGTCGTCGTCAAGCCCGAAGTGCCGGATGGCGGCTCGCCACGATGGGGACGACCACGCTCCGTGGTGCGAGCCATCCCGCCGCCGCTGACACCCGGTTGGCCGCTCCCGGGATGACCACCGCCTTGTTGGTGTCCATTCCCTTGAGCGCGGCCCGGGCGACTTCGGCGGCGGACACCCACATCATCCGCGGCATCGCTTCGGCCGCCTCGCTGTCCGATATCCCTGCAGCCGCCGCAAATCCGGTCTCCACCGGTCCGGGACAGAGGGCCGTCACCGTCACTCCGGTGGGTCGCAGTTCGCCTCGGAGGGCGTGAGTGTAGGAGAGCACGAAGGCCTTGCTCGCTCCGTAGGCGGCCTGCCCGGGGAGGGGCTGGAAGGCCGCGGTGGAGGCCACATTGAGCACGGTCCCGCTCCGGCGCTCGACCATTCCGGGCAGGAAGACCGAGCACAGGTGCACGACCGCCTCCACGTTGGTCCGGACCAGGGCCAGCTCCCGGTCGACCTCCGACCGGTGGACCGGCCCCATGGTGGTGCCGCCGGCATTGTTGACCAGGACGTTGACCGCCAGGGAGCGGCGTTCGAGCTCGGGCGCGATGGCCCGTCGCGAGGCCTCGTCGGCGAGGTCGGCGGTCATCACCTCGACCCGGACCCCGTGGCGCGTGGCCAGCTGCTCGGCCAGCTGGCGGAGCTTGTCCTCGCGGCGGGCCACCAGCGTCACCCCGTGGCCGCGGGCAGCCAGCAGGGTGGCGATCTCCTTTCCGATGCCGGACGAAGCTCCGGTCACGAGGCAGGTCCGATCGGGATTGGGGGCGGGAAGGCTCATGCCATCCGAGCGTAGATCCGGCCGACCGGTCCCGCCGGTCCGGCCAGTCCCGCCGGTCCGGCCCGTCCCGCCGATCTCGCCAATCACGCCGATCCCGCCCGACCGGGCACACGCCCGGCCCGGCGACCGGTGTCAGCGGCTCCGGGAGGCGTAGACGGCCCGAGCGCGATAGCGCAACGGCCGCTCCTCGAGCTCTTCGAGATAGTGGGCGACCCAGCCGGCCACCCGGGCCACGGCAAAGACGGTGGACCCCGTGTCCGGCGGCATCCCCGTCGACCAGGCCAACGCGGCCAGGGCGAGATCGACATTGGGCAGGGGGATGGAGTGCCCGGCGGCCAGCTCGACGAGCGAGCGGACCAGGTCGGCCTGCTCGGGCCGGGCGATCGATTCGAACAGCCCGTAGAGGACCCCGAACCGGGCATCGCCGTGCTTGTAGACGGCGTGGCCGAAACCGGGGAGCACCCCCTGCCAGCGCAGGGTGTCATCGAGGGCGCGCTCGGCACCCCGGCGTTCCGCCTCGACCAGCAGCCCGTAGGCCAGCTGGCTCGCACCTCCGTGCAGGGGGCCGGCAAGGGTGGCCAGTCCGGCCAGCAGCGCGTCGTAGACATCGGCCCGGGTCGACGCCGCCATCCGGACGGCCATGGTGGAGGTGGCCAGCTCGTGGTCGGCCAGGAGGACCATGGCTGCGTTCATCCCGCCGACGAGCGCCTCGCTCGGCTCCGCACTGAGGCGGCCGGTCAGTCGTTCGGCCATGGAGCCGGCGGCGAGGGCCGGGGAGGTGCGGGCTGCGGGCTCGGCGTGGCCGGCCGGACGACCTGTGCCGCCCGAACCGGGGTTGGCTGCGGGCAGCACCTCGACCAGTGACGCGGCCACCCGACGGGCTGTTCGGATCACGGTCTCAGGTCGGAGATCCGACCGGAGGGGGTTGCGGGCGCCGGCCATGACGACCGCCCAGCGCATGCGGTCCAATGACGTCCCGATGGCCTTGGGTGGCGGCCCCAGAGGCACGGGCTCCCAAGGAGAGGGCGCTCCGGTCTCGTCCTCCCCCGGTCTCTGGTCCGAGCGCTCCTCTCCCGCGTCGGGATGGTCGCTCGCCTCCCACAACCAGGCGGCCACCTCCTCGTAGGACAGGGACGTCGCCATGTCGGTGGCGGCCCGTCCCCGGTAGATGGGCCCGTCGTCGGACAGCTGGGTGATGCCGGTGGTGATGGTGGCCAGCCGGGTCTCGACCGACTTGCCCTGGCGGGAGCGGCGGGCCAAGCGCTCGACCTCCTCCACGTCGAAGAGGCTCCGCCGGCCCGCCGGGGCCGGCTGGGAGGAGAGCAGCCCCCGGCTCACGTAGGCGTAGAGGGTGGTGACCTTGACTCCGAGCCGGCGGGCAGCCTCCTCGCTGTCGAGCGTTCGGTCCATAAATCCAGGCTAGATCATTGACTTGATCAATATTTACAAACCCCGGCCGTGTCGCCACACTGGAAGCGGAGCCAGCGCCGAGAAGGCGAGCCGGGCCGACGACCCGGCAAGCCGACGTCCTCGACAACCCGGCGACCCGGCGATCCGGTCACCCATGACCGAACAAGGAGAACGCATGCCAACCGCAGTGCACGACCTCATGTCCTCGCCGGCGGTGACCTGCGCGGCCGACGCCCTCCTGGCCGAAGCCTCCAGCCTGATGGACGACCGCCAGATCGGTTCGGTCGTCGTCACCGACCGGGACGCGGTGGTCGGCATCCTCACCGAACGGGATCTCCTGCGGGCGTCGGCCACCCGGGCCGACCCCCGGAGCGAATCGGTCCGGCGTTGGATGACGGCCGACCCGGACGTGCTCGGCGTGGACGACGAAGTCGGGACGGCCTGGTCCGGACTCACCCACCACCACTACCGGCACCTGCCCGTGGTCGACCACGGCGATCTGGTCGGGGTGGTGTCCATCCGGGACCTGTTGGCCGTGGCCCAGATCCGGCCCACCGAGGAGAACGGTCCCGACATTCCACGCGGCCTCGAGGGCGTGGTGGCGGCCGAGACGTCGATCGGCGACGTCCGGGGCGCTGAAGGCTTTTATCACTACCGGCAGTACGCGGCCACGGACCTGGCCGCATCCCGCTCGCTCGAGGACGTCTGGCAATTGCTCTTCGACGGCGAGCTCCCCGACCGGGCTGCCGGTGGGCGCTTCGGCCGGGAGGTGGCCGGCCTGCGGGAGCTCCCCGAGGGTGTCGCTCGCCTCCTGCCATCCCTCGCCACGATGGGCCCGCCGCTCGACGTCCTGCGCACCGCGGTGTCGGTGCTCGGGTCCGAGCTCGGCTGGCCGCCGACCCACGACATCGACCACGACCAGCTGCGGTCGCAGGCCCTGCGACTGTGCGCGGTGGTCCCGACCATCCTGACCGCTGCCCACCGCCTCGCCGGCGGGGAGGACCCGATCCCGCCCCGCCCCGACCTGTCCTACGCGGCCAACTATCTCTGGATGCTGACCGGGCGGGAGGCCCCGGCCGACCGGGTGCGGGCCGTCGAGCAGTACCTGATCCTGACCATCGATCACGGCTTCAACGCCTCCACCTTCACGGCCAGGGTCATCGCCTCGACCGGTGCTGACCTGGCCGCCGCCGTCACCGGCGCCGTCGGCGCCCTATCGGGGCCGCTCCACGGCGGCGCCCCGAGCCGTGCCCTCGACATGCTCGACGCCATCGGCACGACCGATCGGGCCGAGGCGTGGATCCGGCAGGCCGTGGCCCGGGGTGACCGGATCATGGGCTTCGGCCACCGGGTCTACAAGACCGACGATCCGCGGTCGGTGTTCCTGCGCGACGTGGCCCGCTCGCTCGGCGGCGACCTCGTCGAGTTCGCCGAACAGGTCGAGGGCACCGCCGTAGAGGTCCTGGCCGAGCTCAAGCCCGGCCGCCGGCTCTATACCAACGTCGAGTTCTTCGCCGGCGTGGTCATGCACTCCTGCGGCATCCCGCGGGAGATGTTCACCCCGACCTTCGCCTCGAGCCGCACCATCGGCTGGTGCGCCCACGTCATGGAGCAGGCCGCCGACAACCGGCTCATCCGGCCGGCGGCCCGCTACGCCGGTCCGCCCCCGCCACAGGTGGTTCCGACCACCTGAGCCGCTCGTCCGACGGGGGGGACGGGGAGGGCGAGATGCGGGGAGCGGGAGATCGGGCGGACCGTCCGACGAGCGGTCAGGACCCTCCGGCGATCCCACCTGTCGACGGGGTCGTGGGCAAGACGGTGACCGGGTGCTCCTCGATCCATTCGAGGTGCAGGGCGCGCCGCTCGAAGCGCCACCCCGCCGGGGTGCGAAGGTAGTCGTCGACGTAACGGATGAACCACACCGTGTCGGTGCCCGCGCTGTCGCCGGTCTTGGCCCGGGACCGGCCTCGGGTCCGGTGACCACGACTGGCCAGGGCGACATGGTGGGCCACGCCGCGCACCTCGCCGAGAGCCCGATCACCCCTGAAGATGAAGCGGTGGTCGGAGACCTGATGGAAGGTCCGGGCGAACCGGCGGAGCTCGTCGGGTACCAGCCGGAGCGATTCGCGGCCGGTGCGACGGACCACCGGGCTCAGGTCGTCGGGCACATCGGGCACCAGCAGCTCGCCTGAGGCGGTGAAGAGGGCGGCGAACGCGTCACCGTCCCGGCCGTCGACGGCGGCGGCGTAGTCCGCTGACAGCGCCCGCAGAGCCTCAACGTCGGACGGGTTCGGAGGAGGCGGTCGATCGGTCATCGCCGACCTCCGGACACCCGGCCGGCGGGTACCCGGCCTGCCGGAGCCTCGAGACCGAACCGCTCGGCGAAGCCCGACATCTCTTCCCGCACCTGGTCGAGATGGCCGGTCACCGTGGTGGCCACCACCATCCGGGCCGCCCCGATCCCTTCGGCCTGTTCGACGTCCTCCTCGGTCAGCGCCGGGAGATAGCCGGACAGGGTGATCTCGACGTCGGCAGGATCTCGCCCGGCCTCGTGCGCCGCCGCCCGCATGTCAGCGATCCGCGATGCCAGCGCGTCGCCCTCCAGCCCGAGCGGCTGGAACCCGTCTCCGATCCGGCCGGCCCGGCGCGCCGCGGCTTGGCTGTGGCCGCCGATGTGGATGGGGACACCCCCGGGACGTACCGGCTTGGGGAAGGAGTGGGCCCGGCGGAAGGAGAAGAACTCGCCGTCGAAGTCGGCCCCGGCGGGACCGGCATCGGACCACAGCGTCCGCATCACGGCGATGGCCTCGTCGGTCCGCCGGCCCCGCGTGCGCGGATCGGCTCCGGTGGCCCGTAGCTCCTCGTCCATCCAGCCGAGGCCCACGCACAGCCGGACCCGACCGCCCGAGAGGACGTCGACCGTGGCCACGCGCTTGGCCAGGACCACGGCCTGATGGTTGGGGAGGACGAGGACCCCGGTGGCCAACGAGATGCCGGTGCTCACGCCGGCCAGGTAGGCCATGAGGTCGAGCGGGTCGGGGATCCGGCAGTCGTCGGGCAGGGGCATCTTCCCCGAGGGTGCATAGGGGTAAGTGCTGGTGTAGTCGGAGACGACCACGGCGTGCTCCACCAGGACCACCGACTCGAAGCCGGAGCCCTCGGCATGCCGGGTGAAGCCGGTCATCCACTCGGGATCGGCCGTCACCCCGGCGCGGACCGGCGGGAGGATTCCGAATTGCATGACCCTGCTCTCCTTCGTCCGTGCCGGGCGCCAACCGGGGTCCCACCCGGAGCTCGGTCCGGCGCGCCGAGCGTAAGCGGGGGCGGGCTCCGCTGCCAGTATCACCGTGGCGAGCCCCACCGACGGCCGTGGAGTCACTAGTGTGGAGGCAGGCGGCACCCACGTGGTGGCGGCCTGTGGGAGCCCAGCCAGGCTGAGGAGCCTCACTCCCGGAACGATCCATGGGTCAGCACTCGCCACACCAGCCGGACCGGCACCTGAGGAATTCGGGCACCCAACCTGCCGACGAGGTGCCCCGCATGAACCGGCGCCGCTTCATCGGGTGGGGAGCTGCCGGAGGGGCCGTGGCGGCCGCCGCGGCCCTGGGCATCGCCGAGACATCGGGTGGGAGCGAGGCCCCGGGCCGGACGGCGGCGCACCGCCCCCGGCCCCGCTCGGCAGCCAGGACGCCGTCCACCGCCAGGCTCGCCGATGGCGTCACCATCCCCACCTCGGCCGAGGTCATCGCCGAGAACGCCAAGACCGGCACGTCCTGGTGGGTCACCACCCCGCAGAACGCCGGTGACATCGAGGGCTACGCCAGCCAGGTGAGCGCCGCGGTCGGGGACCATGTGACGCTCCACGTCAGCACCAAGGCGGACCAGTTCCACGTCGAGGCCTACCGGATGGGCTACTACCAGGGAATCGGCGCCCGGAAGGTCTGGCAGTCGGCCCAGGTACCAGGAGTGCGCCAGGGGTCGCCGACGCTGATCGGATCCACCAACACCGTCGAATGCCACTGGTCGCCGTCGCTGACCGTCGTCATCGACCACGCCTGGCCACCCGGCGTGTACCTGCTCAAGCTGGTCGGGACGGCCGGCGAGCAACAGTTCGTACCACTGTGCGTCCGCGACGACGCCTCCAAGGCGGCGGTCGTCGTCCAGCAGAGCGTGACCACCTGGCAGGCGTACAACCGCTGGGGCGGGTACAGCCTCTACTACGGCAACCGCGACGGGTCGCTGTCCTACGTGCACAACCCGACCAGCGACAGCACCTTCGACCACCGGGCCCGGGTCGTGTCGTTCGACCGTCCCTACGACCACGACTGGGCGTCCGGAGCGGCCGACCTCGTCGGCAACGAGTTCCCGCTCATCTTCGATGCCGAGCGGTTGGGCCTGGACGTCACCTACTGGACGGACATCGACCTGCATGTCCGTCCCGAACTGCTCGACAACCATCGGGCCCTCTTCAGCCTGGGACACGACGAGTACTGGTCGACCCAGATGCGCGACGGCGCCACCGCAGCCTTGAACCGGGGTGTCAACCTGGCCTTCCTCGGAGCCAACGCCTGCTTCCGGCAGATCCGCATGGAGCCCTCACCACTGGGGCCGAACCGGCACGAGGTCTGCTACAAATCGGCGGCCGAGGACCCGATGACCGGCCAGAACGACGAGCTGGTCACGGTCAACTGGCCCGATTCTCCGGTCACCCGGCCCGAATCGGAGCTGATCGGGAGCACCTACCAGGATGTGCAGGCCTCGGCCGACATGGTGGTCACCGACCCGTCCTCGTGGGTGCTGGCCGGGGTGGACCTCGGGCCGAAGCCGATCCTGCCCAAGGCGGTGCAGGGTGAGTTCGACCGTTACGTGCCCGGAGGCGCCGGGCCGTCCAATCTCGATGTGGTGGCCCACTCCATCGTGCCCAACCGGCACGGCAACTACTCCGACGTCACCTGGTACACCGTCGGCGGCGGCGGCGGGGTCTTCGCCACCGGCAACGCATCCTGGGTCGGCCAGCTGGCCAACTGCCCGCTGGTACCGTCCAACGTGGTGCCGAGCAACGTCCCCGGGGTGACCGACCCGCTGCTGCGCATGATGGAGAACGTCTACTCGGTCCTCGGTTCGGGCCCGGCGTCGGTGTTCAACGCCTCCCAGGGCAACTGGAACCAGGTCTACACGCCGGGCTCGCGCTCGGCCACCGCCCCGAACATCAGCACCTCCGCCTGAGGGATGCTGGCCCGAACGCGGCAGCCCGGGACGCGCACACGCGTCCCGGGCCGGCGATTGGATTGACTACCCCGCATCTGTCGGCACGAAACCGGGCAAGCTGTAGGTGGGCTGATTCCGTCGGGCTCCCGACGGCTCAGCGTTGCTCACTTCACTCGAGGGTGATGGGCTGGTCGTCGAGGGCGAGATCGTCACCGGCCGGCCCGGCCACGGGGCCGGTGTCGGTGTCGGTGTCGACTGCGTTCTTGGCGGCCAGATGCTCCCGGATCCGTTCATCGATCTCCGCCATCAGCTGGGGGTTCTCGGTCAGGAACGTCTTCACGTTCTCGCGACCCTGGCCCAGCTGTTCACCTTCGTAGGTGAACCAGGCCCCCGACTTCTTGATGAAGCCAAGCTCGACGCCGACATCGAGGAGCGATCCCTCGCGGCTGATGCCCCGACCGAAGGTGATGTCGAACTCCGCCTGCTTGAATGGCGGCGAGCACTTGTTCTTGACCACCTTGACGCGGGTCCGGTTGCCCACCTGATCGGCTCCGTCCTTGATGGTCTCGATCCGGCGGATGTCGAGTCGCACGGAGGAATAGAATTTGAGCGCCCGGCCCCCCGGCGTGACCTCGGGTGAGCCGTACATGACGCCGATCTTCTCCCGCAGCTGGTTGATGAAGATGGCGACGGTCCCCGACTTGGACAGGGTGCCGGTCAGCTTGCGCAGGGCCTGGGACATGAGCCGGGCCTGCAGGCCGACGTGGGAGTCGCCCATCTCCCCCTCGATCTCCGCCCGTGGGGTCAGTGCCGCCACCGAGTCGATGACCAGGACGTCGAGGGCCCCGGACCGGATCAGCATGTCGGAGATCTCCAGCGCCTGCTCGCCGGTGTCGGGCTGGGAGATCAACAGGTCGTCGATGTTGACTCCGATGGCCTTGGCGTAGACGGGGTCCATGGCGTGCTCGGCATCCACGTAGGCGCAGATGCCCCCGTTGCGCTGCGCCTCGGCCACCACGTGCATGGCCAGGGTGGACTTGCCCGACGACTCCGGCCCGAAGATCTCCACGACCCGACCCCGTGGGAGGCCACCGATACCGAGGGCCAGGTCGAGGGCCAGTGCTCCGGTCGGGATGGCCCCGATGTTCATGTGGAGGTTCTCACCCATCCGCATGATCGACCCCTTGCCGAATTGCTTCTCGATCTGACCCAGGGCCATGTCGAGTGCCTTGTCACGTTCCATGTCGCTCGTCTCTCCTCGGTGCTGTCGTGCTGTCGCTCACTTGACCGGGCCGACCCTATGGAGCGGGTGTGACACCAGACGGAGTCGGCCTGGATCCGAGATCCCGGCCTGGATCCGGCCCCTCGACCGGATTCCGTGCCTGCCTGGGTGCCTGCCTGGGCTGCATGTCCGGATCCCACTCTAGGCCCGAACGCATGTTCGATGAGGGATGCCCGTCGGCGCGCCGGATCAACCTGTGGCCGCGGGGGGCGCACTAGCCTCGCCCGTCGAATGCCCGTCGACCCGCCGCCACCCGGCCCCGGCCCGGACGACGCCCCGGGGCCCGCCGGCGCCGGGGAGGGACCGCCGATCCTGTCCCGGCAGGAGCTCCAGCGTCAGGCTCGCCGGGACCGGGCAGGCCGGTCACGGACTCGGTGGTACGCGCTCGGTGGCGTAGCCCTCGTGGTGGTGGCCGCGGTGGCCGTGGGCCTCGCCACCCACCTCAGGAAGGCGGCCGCGGCCAAGTCCGTCCCACCGATCACGACGACCGCACCGGTGCCGGTGGCGCTCTGCCCGCTGACCGGGACGCCCGCCCCGGGAGGGGCGGTACCGGCCCGGCCGGCCCTGGCGGTCAAGATCGGGAACCTCACCGGCGACCGGCCCTCGGCCGGGCTCAACCAGGCCGACATCGTCTTCGAGGAGCCGGTCGAAGGGGCCATCACCCGCCTCGTGGCCATCTTCCAGTGCCGGGGCCCCTCCCTGGTGGGGGATCTGCGTTCGGCCCGTCAGCCCGATGCCGGCATCCTCGCCCAGCTCTCCGACCCGATCTTCGCCCATGCCGGCGGAATCGCCCCGGTGCTCAACCTGCTGAGCTCGTCGCCCCTCATCGACCGGAACGTGCTGTCCGGGAGCGGGTCGACCATCATCCATCCCTCCGGGCGCTACGCCCCCTATTCCACGTTCGCCAACACCGCCGCACTGTGGGCCCTCGACCCGACCGACGTCACGCCGCCCGCCCCGATCTTCCCGTTCGCCACCGCGCCGCCCGCCGGCACGGTGGCGGGATCAGGTGTGAGCGTGCACATCCCCTTCTCGCCCTCGTCTGACGTGACCTGGCAGTGGAGCGCCCCGACCAGCACCTACCTGCGCTCCTACTCGGGTGCGCCCGACCGGCTGCTCGACGGGACCCAGACGGCAGCGACCAACGTGGTGGTCATGACGGTGCAGACCGAGATCGGGTCGTGGGTCGAGAACGACGAGGGGGGCCGCGAGGTCGTCGTCACGGCCACCGGCAGCGGCCCCCTGCTGGTCCTGCGGGACGGCGCGGCCATCGCCGGGACCTGGAGCCGGTCCACCCTCACCCAGCCGGCGTCCTTGACCGGCCCGGGGGGGGTCCCGATCACCCTGCAGCCCGGCAACACCTGGGTGGAGCTCGTCCCGGCGGGCATCCCGGTGACACCGACGGCCGCGCCGGCCCCGGCCCCGGCCTCGTCGACGGCGGCGCCCGGGGGGCGCTCCACCCCCACGACCGCCCGATAGCTACCGGGAGGCCGTTGCTCCATCGTCGTGGGGCGCCGGGCCACGGGAGGAGGGGCGCAGCGAGCGCCGCAGGAGGTCCAGCGCGGCGATGGTGGCGTACTGGCGGACCCGGTCCCGGTCCCCGGGGACAGTGAAGCCGACCGCCTCGGTCGCACGGCCCGGGTGGGCCAGGCCGACGAAGACGGTGCCGGGCGGGAATCCGTCCTGGGGATCCGGACCGGCCACCCCCGTGATCGACAGGCCGACGTCCGAGCCGAGCACCCGGCAGGCGCCCTCGGCCATCGCCCGGGCCGCCGCTTCCGAGATCACCGGGCCCTCGGGCACGTCCAGCACCTCGTACTTCACCTCGGAGGCGTAGGAGACGACCGAGCCCCGGAACCACCGGCTGGCGCCGGGCACGTTGACCAGCCTCGACGCGGCCAATCCGCCGGTGAGCGACTCGGCCAGACCGACACTGAGCCCTTCGACGGCCAGCGCGCCGGCCACGGCATCCTCGATGGCCTCCTCGTCGATGCCGAAGACCACGTCGCCGGCGGCGGTGTCGAGGATGCGCCGGATCTCGACCTCTTCGGCGTCCAGCCGTCCGGCGGCTTGGGCCTCGTCCTCCGCCCGGACCGTCACCCGTACCTTGATGCCTTCGATGCCGCTGGCCAGAAAGGCGATGGTGGCCCGGGCGCCGTCAGCTCGGCGTCGGCGTCGGCGTCGGAGGACGGTCCCGGCGACGCGTCGAGCTCCTCGATGTGGCCGGCCAGGGCCTCCGCCAGGGCGGCTTCGCTCATGCCCCAGGTCCGGATGACCCGGCTGGCGATGACCCCGGTGCTCTCCCCCCGTTCGGCCATACGCCGAAGGAGGTCGGGGACGATGGCGCGCTCGAACATGTCGGCCATCTCGTAGGGCACGCCGGGAACGGCGTAGATCACCTTGTGCCCTACCGGGCAGATGAGGCCCGGCGCGGTCCCCCTGGTCTGGGGGATGACCGTCGCCCCTTCGGGCACGTCGGCCTGGCGCAGATTGGACTCCGCCATCTCCCGGCCCCGGCCCGCGAACATGGCCCGGATCCGTCCGACGACCTCTACGTCGCGCTGGAGCGGGACGTTCATCACCTCGGCGATGGCCTCGCGGGTGATGTCGTCGTGGGTGGGGCCGAGGCCCCCGCAGACGATGACCCCGTCGCTCCGGGCCAGGGCGGTGCGAAAGGCCAGCACCATGCGCTCCCGGTTGTCACCGACGGTCTGGCGGAAATGGCACGAGACGCCGGTGGCGGCCAGGTGCTCGCCCATCCAGGTCGAGTTGGTGTCGGTGATCTGACCGAGCAAGAGCTCCGTGCCGACGGCGACGATCTCGACCCGCACGCCGATCAGGCGGCCGGACTGGCGCCGTCGACCCGGTCGACCCCGATGCGCGGCGCCGCCCCTCGGTGCCGGGCCGCCCGGCGCCCGTCGAGGAGGTACTGGCCGCCGGTGAACAGGGTCATGGCCGTGGCCACCCAGATCGCCGTCGACAGGACAGCCTGGTGGGTGGCCAGCGGAGGGGCCAGGCAGAGCCCGATGGCGAGATCCTGGAGGAGCGTCTTGAGCTTGGCGGTGTTGCGGGCCGGGACGGACACACCCCGGCGTCCGACCACCGACCGGTAGACACTCATGGCCACTTCGCGCACGGCGATCAGGGTCACCGGCAACCACCAGACGATCCCTTTCGCCACCAGCGCGAACAGGGCGCCGAGCACGACGATCTTGTCCGCCAGCGGATCGAGGAAGGCGCCCGAATGGGTGGTCCCCTGCTTGCGGGCCACCCATCCGTCGACCCCGTCGGATAGGGCCAGCACGCCGCCGAAGACGAACGTGAACCAATTCGCCCCCCACGCCACGATCAGCGCGATGAGCACCGGCGTGGCCAGCAGGCGGAGCAGCGTGATCCCGTTGGCCGGGGTGAGGACGGCCGACGGACCGAATGTCTTGCTGGGGGTGGCGGGCGGGGAGGGGGAGGCGGGCGGGCGTGGCGGGCATGCGAAGGCCGCCAGTGTCTGACGACGGTGCTCCGGACACCGCCCCCGGGACCTCCGATGCCGACGCGTCCGGTCGCAGGGCGCCACTGCTCATGAGGTCCCCGCCGCAACCGGTTCGGATCTGACGCCAGACGGGACCCGGGAACCGGCAGGGCCGGAAGTGGCGCCGGTGTCGTTGGTTTCGCCGGGGTTGCCGGGGTTGCCGGTATCCAGGGTGTCCCTGGGCTCGGCCATCAGGTCGGGACCGTCAGCCCCGGTCACCACGGCGGTGACGAACGATCCGACGGGCAGGTCGGCCGGGACGGCCACCACCCCGTCGATCTCGGGGGCCTCGCGGTAGGTCCTCCCCTCGCCCGGGGCGTCCACGAGCACCTGGACCGTCGTCCCGACCAGCTCGTCCCGGCGGCGGGCGGTGATGGCGTCCTGGCGCTCCGAGCATTCTTGGAGGCGCTCGCCGACGAGCTCGGCCGGCACCTGGTCGTCGAGGTCCGCCGCGTAGGTGCCCAGCTCGTTGCTGAACGGGAAGAAGCCGACCCAGTCGAGCTGGGCCGCTTCGATCCACTCGAGTAGGAGGTCATGGTCCGATTCTGTCTCGCCGGGGTACCCGACGATGAACGAGGACCGGAATGCGGCCTGGGGCTCGGTGGCCCGGATCGAACGGATCCGGTCGAGGAACCGGTCGCCGTCGCCCCACCTTCGCATGCGCTTCACCAGCGGGCGCGACACGTGCTGGAGGGACAGGTCGAAGTACGCAACACCGGTCGCCACGATGGCGTCGACCAGCTCGTCGTCGAGGGCCGACGGGTACAGGTAGAGGAGGCGGGTCCAGGGCACCCGGGCGGCCACGGCAGCGACGAGCTCGACGATGGGGCGGGTCGTGGCCCCAGCTCCCCGGCGCGGGCCCGGGCCCGGGCGGCGGCGGTCCCGGTCCGACCGGTCGAGGCCGTAGGACGCCAGGTCTTGGGCCACCAGGACGACCTCTCGCAACGGTTGCCGAGGGCCGTCCAGTTGTTCGAGCTCATCGAGGATCGAAGCCGCGGAGCGTGAGCGCTGCGCTCCTCGGAACGACGGAATGGCGCAGAAGCCACACTTGCGGTCGCACCCCTCGGCCACCTTGAGGTACGCCCATGGAGCAGTGGAGGGAGGTCGGCCGAGGTTGAGGAGGTCGAACGAGGGGACGGGGCCCGAGGGGTCCGGCGGCGGAGGCTTGGCACCGAGCGCCACCGGGGTGGCGGAGGGCCGCCGGTCCTGGGGCACGAGCACGGTCCCGAACGGTGCCACCAGGTCGACCTCGGGGAGGGCGTCGGCCAGCTCGTCCCGGTACCGCTCGGCCATGCACCCGGTCACCACCAGCCTCGCCCCGCTCCGCCGGGCCACGGCCAGGGCAAGGACCGTCTCGATCGACTCCTCGCGGGCCGCTTCGATGAAGGCGCAGGTGTTGACCACGACCAGGTCGGCTTCCTCGGCGGAAGCCGGCCGGCTGGAGGCCTTCGAGGGTGAGGGTGCCGGCCAACTTGTCCGAGTCGACCCGGTTCTTCGGGCAGCCCAGTGTCTCGATCCAGTACTGCTCGGTCACCGGGCCAATCTACTGGGGGTCCCGGGGCCGGGACCGGCGGACCGGGCGGATCACCTTGGCCCGGGCGGATCACCTTGGCCCGGGCGGATCACCTTGGCCCGGGCGGATCACCTTGGCCCGGGCGGATCACCTTGGTTCGGGCGAGATCCACGGTGTCGTGGGGCAGCCGCGAACGCGGTCCCGCCACAGCACAGAGCGGAGAGGGAGGGATTTGAACCCTCGGACCCAGTCTCCCGGGTCAACTCATTAGCAGTGAGTCCGATTCGGCCGCTCTCGCACCTCTCCGAGCCAGGTCAAACTAGGTTTCTGGACCTATCCCAATCGACCTGTTTGTGTCATATCCTACTCTTGTCCTAATGTTGTAGCAGGCGAAGAACGGACCGGCAAGGAACAGCATGACACGGCAAGCATACGGGGCAGGAAGCATGTCGGAGCGTGAGCCAGGTGTCTGGCGTCTGCGCGTCATGGTTGACGGCAAGCAGGTTCAGCAAACCTTCAGAGGTACGAAGACTGCGGCACGCAAGGTACTCAAGAAGCTGGATGCTCCGCCTCCGTTGTCACTATCGAGTGATGCTCGCATCTTCGGTGACCTCCTCGATGAATGGATGGCGTTCCAGAAGTCCCGCCGTCGTGCACCCAAGACGCTCGATGAGGCACGTCGAGAGATTGATACCCGCATCCGTCCACGCCTTGGTGACATTCCCGTCAGCGACCTGACAGCGCAAGACCTAGACAGCGCATACTCCGCCTGGCAAGCCGAAGGCCTGGCCGACTCGACGGTCCACCGGCACGCTGCTGTAATCTCGTCCGCGCTGTCTCAGGGCGTGAAGTGGGGATGGCTGGACGACTCGCCGGCACGGAAGGCCACGGCCCCATCGGCCGCTCCGGCTCGCGAACTGGTGACCCCTACACCGGCTCAGGTGGCCAAGCTGATAAAGGCGGCCGAATCGGACGACCCGATCATGGCGGCAGCCATCGCCTTGGCCTTCGTCACTGGGGCCAGACGGGGCGAGCTTTGTGCTCTCCGCTGGTCGGACGTCGACCTCGAGACCGGCTCCGTGCGGATTGAGAAGTCGCTGTCCCAGGTCGGCGAGAGGCTGACCGTCAAGACGACCAAGACCGGCCGAGGCCGTACCGTAGCCATGGACGACCGCTCACTGGCCCTGCTCCGTCACCACCGGAAGTGGCAAGAGGACTTGGCGCACCGCGCCCTGTCGCCACTGGTGGACGACCCTTACGTGCTGTCCGATAACGCCAACGGCGCACGGCCGCTGTCGCCGTCGAAGGTCACTGACCGCTTTACGGCACTGCGGGTTGTGGCGAAGGTGCGGGGTGTCAGGTTCCACGACCTGCGCCATGCCAGTGTCTCCGAGCAGCTTGCGGCTGGGGTCGACCCAGCCACCGTGTCAGCTCGAGCTGGACACGCCAGCACCCGGATGACCCTCGACCGCTACGCCCACGCCCTGCCCGGACGGGGACAGGCAGCGGCCGCTGTGATGGGCGCCTTGCTACCGGGGTAACCGCTAGTTGCAGGCTCCATCGGGGCTTCAGTGGTGTGCCGGGCCGGCCGATATCTGGAACATGAGCCGACATCGCGGCCATGGCGGGCGTCTCGTGCCATCCGGCGAACTGCTGGAGTCGCCGCGGTGGTCGTCGTTGCCGCCACTTTTTCGGCGTGCAGCAATGCTCACTCTGGGTCGTACATCGACGGGTACAACTACGGGGTTAGCTACGTGAGTGGGCGAGCTCTATCCCAATCGACTGCCATTCAGAACTGCACGATGTTTTCTCCCGACCAGACGCCGCCGGGCGACACCGGTTCCGACTGGATTAAGGGCTGCACTGATGCTGAATCCTCGGGTGCGACTAAACAGCTCAACCCGTAGCTAGCGTGACTACTGACTCACAACAGCGGAGCCCCGGCAAGGTAGCTCTCGGGGTAGTCGGAGGCATCTTCTTCGCAGTCGGCGTCCTGGGCGCTGGTCTCGGGGGAGGTCCGATGCCGCTAGGGGCGTACGCAATCTGGATTGTGGGGTGCATTTGCCTAGTGGTGGCATTCCCGAAGCGGGAATGGACAGCGCACCAGGATCGGATGAGGGAGTTTCGTCGGACGGACGAATACAAAGTCCGCCGAGCGCAGTACAAGAACCAGCGTGCGCAGGAGCGTGCCAAGAAGCGAGCGGCCCACCAAGCCCGGATGGAGGAGCTCAAGCAGGAGTCGCGAAGAGCGAGATGGCTGTCAAGGCGAGGTGTGCCTCGGGCGAGCATCGGCCCTACTACCCCAAGGAGCGGGGGCGCAACGTCGTCAGGTGCTTGGACTGCGGGACACGGCTGCCTGACGAGCGGCTGCCGAAGGATTACGTCGACCCGTACGACGAGCTGAGAGCTCGAATCGGACTCGGACCTGACCCGTGGGACGAGCTCAAGCGTCGATTGTTCGCACCCAAGACTTGAGGGGTTCTGTGGACGGGCTAATACGACCCCGTCCTACCCTGACCCCGTGGAGCACTACGCCGAAGCCTTCTGCCTGACCTCGGGGCAGTGCTTCCGGCTAATCCAGGCCGAGGACGGAACGGGGCACGCCCAGCACTGCCCGTACGCTGTGGTGTGGCGGGGGCGGTTCAAGGACGGGGCCGGGCGGTGGCACACCGTCGCGGCGTGCGACGGTCATGTAGCCGACCTGGACGCCGTCCAGCGGACTAGGTGAGGCTACTGTCGGCGATCAGAGAGTCAGCGGCGCAAGCTGGCTCCGGGTAGCCATCCGGATGAATGGCCCGTCTTCGTCGAGTAGTAGCTCCATCTGCCGCCACCGGCGCATAACCACCTCTAGCTGGTCCCAGGTTGAGACGGCGTCTGGGCCGGACAACACAACCATACGAGCGCCTGCGGAGCGGACGGCTTCAATCTCGGCGAGGTGCTCTCGGATTTGAGCATCACACGTGACGATAAGCCAGTCGCGACACGTTACGTCCGGAATCCACACCTCGTCATCGGTTTCAGGATCTATTGGACACGCAGGACGATCCCGCTTGTGCAGATGGATCCCAGGATCACCCGGATATGTGACGTCTAGACGGAGGCTGGCAAGTATCTTCGCCACGCCGAGGATGTCCGCGTCAAAGTAAAAACGAACCTCCGCAAGCTTCCCGCGGCCTGAGCGGAGTTCTCATATGCCTCCGCCCAGCGGACGTCCCGTTCGCTGAGCCCGAACGAGTTTGCGACCTCCTCATGCGACTCGTCTGCATTGAGGTGCTCCCATATCGTTGCCGTCTTCACACCTCGGACCGCAGGCACTCCGAAACGGACCCTTCGGATTCATTCGGACCGGAGACGCCATGTCGTCGTGAGGCTTCCATGCAGCTGCGAGGTTGGCATCCCATTCGACCCTGTCAAAGAACGCTTGACTCGGTGGCGTCAAAACGAGCTGCTTGCTCGCAATGGCCACAAGGCAGAACTCGGCGGGCAGCTTCGCATCCTCTTGTGCTCGCTGCAGTAAGTGCCGTCCTTCGCCAACGAACGGCAGCGAATGGGCGAGCGGATACGACACGCCGAGTTCCTCACGCAGAATCTCGATCGTTGCTCGTAGTTCTGGCATAGGGACTTTGTGATCCTTGCGGTAGAGACGTAGCAGCCCCAGCTCGACAAACTCGCCCCAGGTCACTTGCCGCCTGCCGGTCGGCTCGGCGCGAACCACGGGCGGGTAGAGCTTCCCGCGACGCTCACCACCCTCGAGCCAGTAGTGCAGTGTGGACGGGTGAACCTGCAAGAACCACGCGGCAGCCACCTCTGTGAACATCTCTCGATCAAGGGGCGCTATCCGCGCTTCGCCATCATTCATGGAGTCCGACACCTCCTAAATCATCTTAGGGCGAAGTAGTGACATGCCTGAGGTTCCTGGCAGGTACTCACTTGAGTCTCCCCGTGTCCTTGGCCCACTTCTCGACGTCATTCCAGTCCCAGATTCCCACGGACCCGACCATCTTGACGGCATCAGGAATGCCGAGGTCCCGGTAACGCCCAATCATGCACGGCGCTTGACTTCCCGACGCCCAGGCGCTCGGCGCCCACCGAGGGCCCCCACTCATCCCACAGGGAGCTTCCCAACGCCCTGGGCGACGAATCCCTGCAGGGTGTCCGAATCGACAGAGCCAATGTCGCCCAGTGCGACGGCGACAACGAACGGGCCTTTCTGGACGACGACGAATCCCTGGTTCAGGGTCTCACCCTCCACATTCAACGTGGCGTCGTAGGCCGTGCTCTTGTTCCCGTAGGAAGGCGACGACATGGCCCCCATGGTGCCGGTGATGGTCTCAGAGTTGGAGGTCTCGTTGAACTGCGTACAGCCGTCGAGCGTGTGCTTGATGGTGGTGAACGCGGAGGACGCAGCTGAGGGCGAGGTGAAGACAGCCAACTCCTCGACAAGCTCGGGGACGTTCCCGCCTTCAGCAAAAGCGGCATGGGCGTAGGAGGCGGAGGGGACCTTGGTCAGTGGGTCGTAATAGCAGCTGTCAGTGGCTGACTGCTGAGTGTTGTCGACCGACCAACCGGTAGGCAGGTCGGAGATCGAGAGTAGGTACTGCTGGGCGCTTGGAACGGTGGTGGTCGTGACCGGTACAGAAGAAGTCGGAATCGACGGTCGTGCTGCTGCCTTGCTCGTCGTGGGCGATGAGCTGCCTGATGACGAGCAAGCTGCGAGGAGTAGTGCGCCAAGGAGCATGCCACCAGCTACCCATCTCCTCATAGAAAGGAGAGTCGACACCCGTGGGCACGTGCTTGAGTCCCTCTCGGCCCGCAAGCACGAATCAGACCGCCTTGCCGGGTGTCGGTACCAGTTCCCAAGCTGTGCGTCACCATTGGCGAGCCTTCGCCTTCAACGTGATCCGTCGGCGAATCGCGAGGATGTAGATCGAGACCCCGGTGGCGACTAGTGCCGCAATGATGCAGAGCCAGAGGCCAAACCCGACGCTCACCGACGCATACTGATTTCCGACGGGTAGATCTATTGCGTCGTACACAGCAATCCCAAGCGCGACTGCCGAGACGATCGCTCCGCCCACAATCCAACCAACTGCAAGGTATTGGCGCAGCATCACGATTCCCAGGACAACAACGAGTCCCGCGCAAATGAGCGTTAGGACACCGTCGCCTGAAGTTCCGTTCTTGCTGAAGTTGCCAAGGACGGTCGTCGCTGTGGCCCAGGGAAGCAACGATCCGAGACCTAGCACCACGCCTGCTCCGATGATTGCCCAAGTCGGTATCCGTTCCTCGGCGCTTGGCCCCGAGCGGACCGCACCAGTCTGCGAAGTCTTCGGCGTCGAACTAGAGGCAAAGCCCGCCGCCAGAGGTCCGGGTGGCTGCGGATAGTTCCGCTGCAGCTCTGGTGCGTACCACCTGCCATCACTCGCCTGCCACCAGCCAGCCCCCAAAGGAGCTGAAGCGACTTGCGGCGGCGGTGCTGGAGGCGTCTGCGCCGGGGTAGCGGGCTGATAGTTGGGGTGCTGCTCGGGCGAGTACCACTTGCCGTCAGAGGCCTGCCACCAGCCGGGTCCCTGAGACGTATTGCTCATGGTTCCTCCTGCATCCGCCGACGGGAGCAACCCGTCAAACGCTCAAAGTGTGCCACTACCACACTCAGATTCGGCGGACTCATCGCGATTGCACCATTCCGGGCCGCATCGTCGTGAACCGCTGTCGGCCCGCGAGTCCCCCTCGTAGCGGCCTGGTAACCCTCAACCGCTCCCACGGCTCCTCGAGCGGTTCGGCATGCCAGATGCACGACTCGACGTCGGAAAACATGCCAGGCACGGAGCTCAAGGCATGGCGGTGTCCTTCGCTCACGGACCCGGCCTGGTATCGGCCTACAGCTGCTCAATCTGGGCCATGCGTCAGCCGATGGAACGGATATGGACTTCCGCGGCCCAAACGAAGATGTGGTCGACTGGCTCAGAGCGTCTCCGGTGCTGGGTTCCTACTCCAAAATCCTCGTGCACGAGATGCGGCCCTTCCCCGACCCACTCGCCGACCGCCTTAGAGACGCCGTTGCCAAGCTTCCTGGTACTGAGGCGACCGCCAAGAAGGATGACGACCGCCTCAGACTGTCGGTCTCTCGGTCTTGGGACATCATCGAACCCTTCTGCTCAGAGCTGCCCCCCTTCTTCAAGAGATATCCGCCCGGTCCACACGCTCGTCTCCGACTCGTCCAAAACAGCTTGATTGACTATGTCGGATTGACCGATGAAACCGTAGTCCGCGACGTCAAGGCCGCGATCGCTGCCTTTGCCGATGGGAAGCCTCTATTCATGGACAGGCATCTCACCGCTACCCCAGCGCTGGCGTGCGACTACATCGCCCGTGACATCGCCAAGGCTGAGGGCGTCTACAAGCCGTTGCGCAAGAGACCCCAAGAACGGGACGAGGCCAAGCGCCTGTGTCTCATCATCAAGGCACTCGCGAGTATCGGCATCGGTGTCGAAAAGCGGTCAGTCGGCCACGTTGCAATGGCGCTTTCCATCATCAGCAGCGTTGGGGACGAGGACCTCATCAAGGGCTACGCGGTATCGATACTCGAGGACATGATTGACACCAAGTCAGTACGCACGCGCTCCCAGGCGCTGACTGAAGGGAACTTCACAACCTCGGCCCCGGCCTTGGGTAAGCCGGTCCTGGACGCCGTACAGCGGATTGGGTGAGGACGGCGGTTTAGGTGCATGTGGACAGTCTCGAGTCGCCCCTAACGGCACTTTGATGGCACCCTCGCCGTCGAGCATTCATCTGCCGGATGGACGCCGCCGAGGAACGGGAACGACAGCGGCGCTCTGAATACTCATTGCGACTTGCCGAACTCTAAGGTGGCTAGAACCGCCTTCATCTGGGCTATCAGAGGTTCCACGGGCTTTCCCGTCCGTAGTCTCTTGCAGCACTGCACTCCCAGTCTCTGGATTTTGTCCACACGGCGCCGTTGTCGGATCTCCCGCTGTCTGAGTTCATACGGATACTTCCGATGTTGAGCGAGAATCCGGTCGAGGTGATCACGGCTTTCAGCGAGCTGGCGCTCGGCCTCACGAATGGAGGCAGCCAAGTGTTCATAGATATCTCGAAGCGCTGGTGACTTGCGTTGTTCCTTCCGTAATGCTTCATATGTCCAGCGAAGGTCTGTCAACGAGGTGACACGGTCGATCACCGAGATAGCGGCCGTTCGTTGAGAAGCAATGGCAGCGTCGATTGAGTCTCGGAACCTTTCCTCACCCGACTTAGGTGCGGATTTTGGTGGTGTGCGTGGCGGCACTGACGATTGGCTGGTTCGAGTAAGAGTGGCTCTAATCTCCTCCCACGCGGTATTGAGCTGTCCCATGGCACGTTGGGCCTCGGCGGCAACGTCTGGTTTCGCATCTTGATGGTTATCAGGGTGCAAGAGCTTGGCCCTGACGGTGTAGGCACGATGGGCTTCGTCGTAGGTTGCAGTCGAGGGAAGCCCAAGCACCTGCCACGGGTCACTCATGCCCCGGTATCGGCAAAAGCCCACCACGTCCTAAGGATCAGGGGGCCGCGGCGACAGGTGAGGATCTCGGAGGCTTGGCTGGTGGCGGCAGGTCCCAGGAACTCCGCGAATCCAGGACCTGCCACGAAAATGGCCAGCGAGCGGCGCTCACGGCGAACGTCACGAACAACCGGAGCTGCGAGGCAGGGTAAGGAGCGGACCCACCTGAACACTCGCTGGCCAAACTTCCCGACCGGCCACGGTGCGGGGATGGAGGGACCCGCACCGGGCCAGGTCGGTAGTTCCTCACCGGGGGAGCGCGCCCGATGAGGAGAACGTGGTCACGGCTTGGCAAGCTCATCGAGTGCCCGTTGCAGATCCTCGCGACGGGCCCGGGATAGTGCTGCATCGTGAGGCAACACTTGGTCCGCGTTCGGGCGGCCGGCACACATGTGGCTTTCACCCGGCCGGAGGTCGTCCCGGAGGCATTTCGCGCACGTGATGGTCGTCGGAAAGATCACGGCGGCCCGAGTTCGGTTGAGCTCGACCTGCGCCTCCTCTTCGGGCGTCAGCTTGCGAACGTGAGCCGACTCGGCGTGCTTCACTTGCTCAGAACTTCCGAGCTTTGCCCGAAACTGGCATGGGTCGCTGCGGCTGCTCCACCTATCGCCGATGTAGTCGACGTGCAGACAGACCCAGTCGGGAAGACCGGCTCGGCGGTTCTTGATGATTTCGGCCGTCGTCGGCAACGGACTGATCGGCGGAACGATGTTGGTGGGCATGATTGCTACTCCTATTGGTCGGGTACGGCGGTGGAACAGGGTCACGGTCAGGGAATCCGGTCCATCAACAGGTTGACGGCCTTGCTCGCCGACTTAGCTGCCTTCTTGAGGTGCTTCAGCCGGGCCGTGTCGCCCGCAGCTTCTGCGACGCGGACAGCGGCGGTGATGCGCTTGTGCATCTGTATTGCAAGGTCGAGCAGTTCGGCTCGGCGTTGCTTGGTGCTGCCGGTGGTGCGAGTGGGCATTGGGCGTGCTTTCGGTTTGATTGAGGCGGTGGGTTTCGGCTGGCCGGTTGGGATCCGGCTGACGTAGCCGCCAGCGATGGCGGCACGGTCTCGTTTTTGCTGTTCGGTGAGTGGTGTCATGGGGTCAAATCCTTGGGGGCTGGGCGGCGATGGCTTCAGTGATGCGGTGGTCCGACGGAATGCGGTCCTTCAGCAAGGCGAGGGCGTCATCCAGATGCTCGAGGGCGGTGAGGATGCGGGCGACGGTCTCGGGGTGGTCGGCCTCGTGCAGGGCCTCGAGGGCGAGGCTGCGCGCATTCAAGGTCTCGGCGGCGACCCCGACTCGGTGGGCCTGTTTGGCTTGTTCTCGTTGGCGTTGCTTACGGCGGCGGAACGGGTTCACGGTTTCTCCTTAGTGGTCGGGATGCTGAGATTCATTCCGTAGTCAGCAGGCCGGTTGATGAGCCACGGGGCAACCGGGGCCTCCGGCCGAAGCGGGATCTGGCCCACTAGCTCCTCGACGGGATCGGGTTTCGGCTCGGGCGCGCACGTGTGCTCGGGCAGTTCGCGTCGCGGGCCCTTTGCGCCGCACTGGGCACAGTGGAATCGGATGGTCATTGGGCGCTCCTCTGCGATATCAGTCGGATATGACCGGGTCGGCAGCGAAACCCACGAACTCGTACACTCCGTTTTCGCGTGCGTCGTGGGTCGGCAAAGTCCAGGTCAGGAAGGTGCCCCGGCCGCCCCCATTGATTTGTCATCGTGGTTTCCTCGGTCCGGCACGGTGAGTTGTGGGACGGCAGCTGTCACACCAGCGTCGTGGGCGGCCACGACTGGCCAGGGCGGTGTACTCGGTGGCGCACCCGTCGCAGGTGAGGGTGATGGGCGTTCCGACTGGGATGTGGCCTCGGGCTGCCCGATACCTGGCCAGTTGGCAGGCCCGGCTGCAGGTGGCCTGTTCGGGATGGAAATCAGCGACCCTGAACGGCTTGTGACACCAGGCGCAGGTGCGGGGCACGCCGTAGGCGAGGGCTCGGTTGGCCCTGTCGATGAGCTCGGTGTCGGTGGGGGTCATGGATGCCTAGCTCTCCGTTTTTGGTTTCGGGGGAATCGTGGGCGGATTCTGGGGGATTAGCGGGCGTCGGGTTCGGTCTCGGGGGTTTATTCGTTCGGCGCGTACAGATTCTCGGAGGGGCAGAAGCGACTCGTGGTGGGTCGTTTGACTACCTAGCCGAAAGTCGACCCCACCCCCCCATTGAGCTGGACTCTTGCCGCCAGCACCGCAGCGATAGGCAGCCAGCCAGCTACAACGTCGAGTCGTCGTCGTTCTGCTCAGCCACGACGACCGACGACCGAGGCAACCGACCGTCGTGTGTGTGCAGCTGCCGCAGGATTCCTGGCCGGGACAATGCCCTCGGCCTTGCGACCACAGGACGACGGACACGAGGCCGACGACGGACGACGTACCCGTGCCACGTCCCCGGCCAATGCCTGGCGAACCACCTCAGAGGTTGCGGCCAAGTGGTCGACCACGAACCGGACAGCGATGCCTCGAGGCGCTGAGGCAGTCGACATCGGCCGGCCGAATATTCGAATGGACAATCGCCTCACCACTGAGGACCTGGTCCTTTGCCTTTGGGTTCTTGGATAATCCTTGGGCGACGAATCACTCCGGTCAGAATCTTCGAGGCGGTGAACAGGACAACGAACTGGTGGTGGGAACACGGACGTGTCGACCACGTACCAGGAACCACACGCTTGACATTGGCGTCTCTTGCATTAGCCGACCACCTTCCGCTGCTTCCCACGCCTGACCACGATCAACTTGGCCACACGCTGACGGCGTCGTCGCTGCTGGCGGGCGCGGTCCTTCCGTCGGACCTGAGCACCGTGGCGTCTAGGCAACGTGAGCTCCGGTTGACTGAATCACCTCCTCGACGGGCTTGAAATCCACCCACTGCAGGCGATGAGCGGTGCACCGATGGGACACCGCGACGGCGTTGGCCTTGACGGAATGCGCGCATCTTGGGCAGCGCCACACCTTCATCATCAGTTGGTCCTCGCATTCATCTCGTCGTTGAAATCAACCAAGGAAGGCCGGCTATAGGTGTCCCTTGGCCCACCTTCGTTGGTGGGCCTGGGGCCAATGAACCTGGGCTGACAACATGGGCCATTGGCTGGCCTTGGTTGTTTGTCCAGCGTGTAAGGCTCTTAGAAGGCATCGTCTGACCAACCTGGGCCACTCTGTTTGGCCCTTGTTTCCGCGATTCCCCACAGAAGGCGCTTCTTCGTGGTTCCGGCCTCCGTTCGACCCTGTTCGCTGTGGCCGATAACAGCCCTCTGGGCGAGTGAACCGAACGCATCCTCGAAGGCGTCCTTGTTGCCGCCAACGGTCGTCTTCACCTGACTTTTGGTGAACTCCCACGGATCGTCGGCCAGGGTGTCCAGAATCCGACTCTCGGCCTTGTCCCTACTGGCAGTCGCCTTGCCCTCGGCGGCAACGGTGCTGCCTCGGCGGATGTCCCAGGCGATTTCGCCGTCATGGGTGCCGGTGTCTTCATCGAACCGACCTATCTCAAGGTCGAGCTCCCAGGTCATGCCGCCCCACTGGCGAGAACCGACCTCGAGGGTGAGCTTGAACGAGCCGGCGTCAACGGCGGGCGGTTCGCGGTCAGCCAATAGCAGCCACGAATCAGCCCATTCGCCCGAACCGGCCATGGTGATTCGCTTCAGCGACATACCCGTGCCGGTCTGGTTCATGTGGTTGACGACCTGCAGACTGGCCCCAGCATCCATGCACGGCCTCGAGAGCTGGTTGAGCAGCGCTCCTTCCTGATGAAGGTCTGAGGCTCGAGCGGCGGTGCCGTGGTAGGTGTAGAGCGGGTCCATGCCCACGAGCCCCGGCTGTATCTCGTCTAGATCACGCCGAAGCGACTCCTGGAATGTCAGGCTCGAAATCGGCGCCACGTCGAACACCGGGTGAAGGTCGAGGTCGCCAGGTGTGGCGCCCATCGCCGCACAGATTCGGCGGATGCGGCGGTGCCACAACTTCCGTCCGCCTTCGCCTACGTAGACCACAACCGGCCTTGGCGCCTGCGGGGTGAACGTGTCGAAGATTGGCAGACCGCTCGCCACGCCGACGCTGAGGAATCCCAGGATGTAGGACTTCAACGTCTTCATCTCGCCGGCAATCGGCCCATAGGTCGGCTCGGCTAGAAGCCGCTTGACTAACCAGGCGAAGTCGTCCGGTTCTGCGGCGAGTTCGGCCATTGTCCAGCGGCGAAGTAGTGCCGGCTCGGTGTCTTCTGCATCAGCGGACGCTCCGACGATGGGGATGGCGTCCAGTTCGGCACCCGTCGCCGCGTCTGCCTCGGCTGTGATTCGCGCCTCGTCCTGTTCCCACGTCTTGGTGATGGGCGTCCCGTGGCGTTCGTTGTAGATCCAGTGGTCCCGATTCTCTGGGTCCATCCGGCGCCAGAAGTCGGCCGGGTCGGTGCCTGGCCACATCTCGGCCACACGGGCGGTCAGGATTTCTTGGAGGTCGTCGTCCAGCGATTCCCACCGGACCTCCGCCTCGATTGCCGTACTGTGCATGTCGGTTGGCCACCTCCTTTCGGGCGCGAAAAAGCCGGCCCTCAGGCCGGCCTGGGTGCGGTTGTGTTTGGATCGGGACTGGCAGTTGCTACGAAATGGCCGTAGCCGTCCTCGTGCTGACAGGCGCTTCAGATAGCCCCGCCATCTCCTCAGGAGTCACGGCAGTGGACATGAGCCGCCAGATCGTTCTGCAGATCATTGGGTCGGTGGTGCGGACCTCGACACCGTCATCGATGCCGTCGAGCCGCAGGATTGCGAGTGCCATGGCGTTACCTCCTACTTATACAGGGATGCGAGTTGGCCATTTGTTTCGCGGCAATCTGAGATTTCCGAAACTTTCCACCTGCTAGGGACTATGTCTCTAAACGGCGCAGTTTCTCCTCTGCCCTTCGTCTGATGCGGCTTACGGTCGAGCGAGCGAGCTTCATGGCGTCGCCCATCTCCTGCAGCGTCATCCCGGCCTGGTGGCACAGCAGCACAGCAATCTCCCGGTCATCGAGGCCAGCGGCCTTCCAACGGCCTGCCAGCTCCATAGAGCCGTCTAGTTCGTTGCCGTCCGTCCACACGTAAGTCAGGAAGGTCTCCAGGTTCATCGTGTTGTCGGCCAAGGCCGTCCCGGCTTCGCCGACGGAGTCTTTCCAGATCCGCTGATCGTCTGGTCTTGGACTCTCGGCCCCCTCGTCCAGTCCTCCATGTCGCGCAGGTGCACCTTCTCATAGGTCGCCGATGTGGTTGCCTCATCTCAAGCACTTCCCCGTCGCCATCCCTGTATTCCCATTCCAGCGGCCTGTTCCAGACGTTGGCGCTGAGCTCCGACGCTTCGCCCTCCCGTATTCGTCTGCGGCAACCGCGCCCACACCTGCGTCGGCCAATCTCCACATCGCTCGGCAGCGAAGTCGGGTCTGATACGAGAACGATGGTTTCGTGCCGTCTGGCGACACCGTCTTGCATGAGAACTGCACCGCCGAGCGGTCTGGTCTAGACCCCGCTTGTCTGCTTCTCCAGCAGGTGCTCTGCCACCCCGCCGCGAACACGTCCAAGCCGTCATGATGTCGCCCCTGTACTGAGCCTCCCTGTGAGCTTGGCCCCTGCCCTCTGCGCCCTCTTCCTCGCCTGTGGCTTGGCGTACCTCAGCACCTGCGCCCGCATGTCTCGCCTACCTTGTCCCTGGATGCCAACGCCTGCGCCTGGCCTGGAGTGCGATTGATTACCACTAGTCCCAGCGGAGTCCCATGGTATGTACCATGCCGGCAGCGAGAAAGAAGGCCGGCAGCGGACTATCCTGCAGTCCAGCCCTGCGATAGGGACACCGCATGCAGCAGGCGCGGCACCTGTCTAGCCTGTCAACGTCCGCTCAGCGGCAGAGTAGATCACCTTGACCATGACGTCCTGGCCGTAGGCGGGCCTCTGTCGCGTGCGGCGTAGGCGCACGCGGCCGTCTGGTGACCGTTGATTCCCGCGTGTACCAGCAGCGATTCGATGACAGCGGCCATCTAGCCAGCTCCGGCACTGGCCTCTCCGCAGGTGGCGCTCACGCCGCATCTCCGCCAGCATCCCCGTGCAGATACCTCTCAAGCCGCGGCACACTCACCCGCCAGCTCTCCCCCACCTGCAGCGCCGTTGCGAACTTGCCAGCCCTGGCTAGACGATAGAGGCTGTCACGATGCATCCCGAGCCGGCGAGCCGCCTCGGGGATAGTGAGTAGGTCGGGTGCCATCTCTTCGAGCGTCGTCGCCGACATCGGTACACCTCCTTGCGTCGGTTGTGGTCGTCGCTGACCATCCCACCCCCTCGGGTGACCGTCCGGAACTGCCGAGAGATGGCCCCTCAAGCCCTCTCGCTTCCGTCGTCGTGGGGTCTGGTGGTGTCTGGTGTATGGAGTCCGCTCAGGTGCTGCGTAGAGCCGGATTCGCCGAGCCATAGTCCCTGGTCAGACGAAAGTTTCAGCCGTTATCCCTGGTCACGGGAGTTTCACCGGACGTTGTCTAACCACCCATCGCGCAACTCACTCCCATGAGTCCGACCGCCATGTCCCAATCGTGTCCCAATGTTCGACGCATTTCTCGGACACGTTACCGACGCCTTCTAGGATTTGCAGGTGACGCCGTCACTCATCGTCCGTCGTCGTGCCGTGCGCGTGCCTGTGTCGCATTAGCAGTGAGTCCGATTCGGCCGCTCTCGCACCTCTCCAACAGGCTGTTTGCGTCTCGAGCGGACCGGCTGTCCCCCACCGGTCCGCTGTCGCCACGTTGAGCCCGCGGGGGAAGCCTACGTGAATGCTCGCCACGTGCCCGACAGGTCAGATCTCGACGTCGGCCGGGAGACAGACGCTATGAAGGGGACCGTATCCACAGCACTGCTAGTGCCGGCCGCCAGGAGAGCGATGACCAAGACAGACCAGACCCTTCGATCGCAGTCACGACAACGGGCCTCGGGGTGCGACCTCCGATGACCTGGCTGACCCGGCGCCGCTTCCTGGTGGCCAGCGGCGGGGTGCTCGGCCTCTCCGCCGCCGCGCCCGCCACCCAAGCGGCAAGTGTCACGGCCACCCACACGATGGACAGGTCGTTCACCGGCCAGAGCACGATCTCCAATGGCGCAGGGGCAGTGCAACTTTCGCAGGGGGTCAAACCGGCTTCCGGCCACATCTGGGAACTCCAGCGGGTGTTCTGGAACGTGAACTTCTACGGCGATGTCGCCAACGGGTTGCAGACGTACCTCTACCGGCTGCCCTCCTCCTACACCCGTGCGCAGGCAGTGGCCCATATGGCCTCCAGCCTTGACGGATGGCTCGGATGCTGCGGCAACTCCGGACTCACGGGAAACGGTGACATGCAGTTCGACGCCAACGAGGTGTTGATCAGGCCCGGCCAGTTCCTGTGGATCTACTTCCTCACCTCGGCGGCCTACAACGGTTTCTACACGGCGGCGGGCATGTCGGTGTGGGAGTCGGGCACCCAGACGTAGCTCCTCCCCGGGAGCGGGGTCAGAAGTAAAGCTCAGGCTTGGCAGGGCAACTTCGTGTACCAGGCCGGCGGGGTCTGAGGAGAGAGCGGTGGACGGTGCTCAAGGGCGGCTGTGGTTTCGTGGGTCTGTCCCAAGGCGACCAGGTACGGCAACAAGCGCTCGCCGACCCATTGACCACCCGACACGGTCATGTGGACGCCGTCGGAGCACCGGACGGGCACGCCGTCGATCAGGGTGGAGAACACCCCTGAGGGCGACAGCATGCTGCCGAGGTCGACGACGCTGGCGGCGCCGGGATCGCTGGCTGCGGCCTCATTGAGCAAGCGATTGTCGATCGCCGCTCTGCTCCGGTCGTCCTCCGGCAATGGCTGGCCGTCACTCTGGTCTCCGCTTTGGTAGTACGGCGTCGTCAACAGCACGACGCGGGCGCCACTCGAGGACAGGATCCTGATCGCCTGCTCGAAACGCGATTCGGCCCAGCCGTCGAACGAAGCCTGGCCCAGGTGCTGCCAGGTCCCGCCCCGCTCGGTGTCCAGCAAGTCACTACGGGCCAAATAGACCACGACGTCAGGGTCGTACTGCCGGACGAGCGATCCATAGGCGGTGAGGATCTCTCGGGGGTTTGCCGCCTCGCACGGTGGACCGGGAGGCAGGGTGTACCAGAGGAGCCGCACCTGGGTGTCTTCGGACAGGGAACAGCCGGGGAACCCCCGATTCACGACCTGGGCGCCGTAACGGGAGGCGACAGTGGACAGACCGACGCCCAGCGAGCCCGCCATCGAGTCACCGACGAGGAGGATGCGCACGGGGGGCGTGGTCGACACGACTGCCGGCAACTCGGCCACGGCCGGATACTGATGTCCCACTTGTCCGGTGGCCGCTTGGGCAACTGGGACTTGTTCGGCGAGTGTCGGCACCAGCAGCGGGAGCAGGGAGATCGTCACGACGGTCACCGGTACCGCGACCCATGATCGCCACCCGGACAGCGCACCCCGACGGACAGGGGTCTCGATCAGGTGGTACGAGACGGCGGCGATGACCACGATGGCGGCCATGCGACCGGCCAACAGGGTCGTTCCGGTGAGGTGCGTCCGACTCGGAGTCATGACCAACAGGACTGGCCAGTACCACAAGTACATGCCATAGGAGATCCGCCCGACGTACGGCAACGGGTGGAGGGACAGGGCCCGGGTGAGCGGGTGGCCGGGGAGCAGGACTGCGCAGCTGATCACGGCCGCCGTGCCGAGGGCCAGGACACCGAATCCGCCGTGGAACGTGAACGCCGACGTCTCCTCGACCATCCGCCACATCACTACGATGACGGCGCCCCCGGCAATGCCCACCGCCCCGAGGACCCGGCGCCCGCTCGCCGTCCTGACAGGACCCCACCACAGGCACAGAGCGGCCAGGGCGGCCCCCACCAGCAGCGCTTGCGCCCGGGTATCGCTCCCGTAATACGAGCGGTTCACCGTGGTGGCGCCGACCGGGGTGAGCAACGACATCAAAAGGGCCGATCCGGCGGCACCCAAAGCTGCCACCACCCCGACGATGACCAACGGATCGGTTCTCCGGCGCACCCCGGTTCGCCGGCGATGCAACCGGCGGAGGTAGCCGACGAGTACCAGCAGGACCAGCGGCCATATCAGGTAGAACTGCTCTTCGATGGCGAGCGACCAGGTGGGCAGCAGCGGGGAAGGGTTGGCCGTCGTGGCGAAGTAGTCGGTGTGAGCAGCCACCAGGTGCCAGTTGGCGACGTACCCGACCGTGGCCAGGGTGTCCCCGAAGATGCCGGGTGACCCGAGCACTTGGGGCAGCACGACCGACACCGCACCGACGACGGCCAGCATGAGGAACAGAGCGGGAAGCAACCGACGGGCCCTCCGGGCCCAAAAGGCCCGGAGGGCGATGCCGCCGGTACCTTGCCACTCACGGAGCAACAGCGTGGTGATGAGGTAGCCCGAGAGGACGAAGAAGACGTCGACCCCGAAGTACCCCCCGATCGCCCAGCTCGGCTCGGCGTGGTAGAGGATGACGGCCACCACCGCAAACGCCCGGACGCCGTCGAGCGGAGCGATCCGGAACCGCTCAGATGCAGTGGCGGAGCCCTGGGTTGCGGCTGAAACCGAGGTCGACGACGCGCGCCCCGAGACGGTCCCGGCGCAATCGACCGCGGACAGCTGCCGCGATGTGCTCGTCATCGAACCGCCGGGCACGTTCCCCCCACCCCCTGCGACCAGACGTTGGATCTTCCTGTGTCGCTCGGGGACGTTACCGCCTTCCCGATCCACTGGAAAGGCTCAGGCCGGCGTTGACCGCGCAGAGTGCCGGCCCCGACGGGCGGCCAACAGGTGCTCCAGTGGCCTCGAAAGGCCCAGGACCAGGAGGCACCACAGCCCCACGGATGGAATCGTGAGCGTCACCACGAATGCCAACCCCATGAGTGCGGTGAGTACGAGTGCGGGGTCCATGGTCAAAGTGCCGCGCTGTCGTTCATCTTGGAGCTCGGGCCACCTGACGAGCGCCCATTGCTGGACCAGGGAGGCGATCGCCGTCACCAGCATGGTGCCGACGTAGATGGCGTGTGCGGCGCTCCCGCTCTTCGCCACCGCCAACAGCTCAGTCGGGAAGGGGAGGAACACGATGCTGAAGAGCCAGACGAAGACTGCCGCAACCAGAACGGCGTTGTACGACCTCACTCCTTCGAGCGCCTGGTGCTGCCCCCACCAAAAGGTACCGATGACGGCGAAGCTCAGCGTGAAGGCGAACAGCTTCGCTCCGTTGTGGCTGAAGAAAGCCCCCAGTCCGGTGCTACCGAACGACCCCGCCGAACTGACGAGCGGGAGCACCAGCAAGGTGATGGCGATGGCGACGACGGCATCGCTGAAGTTCACGAGTCGGTGGAACCCTCGTTCGGTGCGGATGACGCGATTGTTGCAAAGAATCGCGTCGACAGGATCGACCCTCCGGTCACCCTCCTAGGTGATGGAGATGGCGTCGGTCACCCGTCGGCTACAACCGCTGAAGGATCCCCCGCACGTAAGCGGCCTGGCCGGCGTGCTGAAGATCGTCGGCGACGACACTCACCAGCCGGATACTGAGGCTCACCGGTGGGTCCCAACTCCGGTCCACCACCCGTGAGAAGTCGCCGTCCTCCAGAGAACGGACGAAGCCAAGCGTCTTGTCGTGGACGTCTTCGAAGTAGCCGAGGAGCAGCGGCGCACTGGCGGCCACTGCCGCCACCGTCTCCGGGTCGTGGCCGTACCCGGTGTCGGTCACGTCGAGGGGCAGGGCGAACCGGTCGGCCCATCCCTTGGCCGTCCACACCTGCTCCTTGCCGTCGAGCCCGGCGACGTGGTCGTCCTGGATACGGGTCAGGTGCCAGACGAGCCAGGCGATGGAGTTCGACTCGCTGTCGGGACGGTACGACAGGTCCTCGGGTGAGAGTCCGTTGACCGCCGGATGGACCGCGTCCCGGATACGTTCGAAGGCGTCTTCCAGTAGCTCGGCGCTCGTCATCGCTACCTCCTCGAGCCGTCATCACCGGCAACCGCCCTGATGTGACCGGGAGCCTACCGGGGCGCCCGGAGATCCCACCGACGCTCTGTCAGGACCGGAGTCATCGCGGTGCACCCCTTTGTCGGTGCCAAGGTGTGACGAGGACCGTGGCCCGGCGCCGTGGTCGCGGTCGCCGACCTCAGCGAGACGTGGTGCAGCGAGACGTGGTGCAGCGAGACGTGGTGCAGCGAGACGTGGTGAAGCGAGAGCCGTACTGTACGGGGGTGGGGACGACCGAGCGGTGGGATCCGGGCCAGTACAACAAGTTCGCAGCCGAGCGGGAGCAGCCGTTCTGGGACCTGGTGGGCCTCCTCGAGCCGGTCGAGTCACCACGGCTGATCGACCTGGGTTGCGGCGACGGTCGATTGACGGCCGAGCTCAGCCGGGCGGCCGGGGCGGCCTCCGCGACCGGGATCGACAGCTCGGAGGCCATGATGGCGGCGTCGGCTGCCCATGCCGCCGACGGGATCCGCTTCGAGCTCGGGGACATCGGCCATTGGGAGCAGGCCGGTTCGTACGACATCGTGTTTGCCAACGCCTCGATGCACTGGATCCCCGACCATGCCGCCGTACTGGCCCGGTGGTCGAGGTCACTCCGAACGGGCGGTCAACTGGCCGTCCAGATTCCGGCCAACGCCGATCACCCGGCCCATCTGCTGGCGGCCGAGTTGGCGGCCGATTGGCTCGACGACCCACCTCCCGACCCGGTGGCGGAGAACGTTCTCGCACCCGAGCGCTACGCCGAGCTGCTCGACGACCTCGGCTTCGTCGACCAGCACGTCCGGCTGCAGGTCTACCCTCACCGGTTGGCGTCGACCGCCGCGGTGGTCGAGTGGGTCAAGGGGACCAGCCTCACAAGGTTCAAGGAAGGGCTCGGGGTGGAGCGCTGGGAGCAGTTCGTCGACGCCTATCGCGACCGGCTGCTCGTCCTCGAAGGGGACCGGACTCCCTATTTCTTCCCGTTCAAGCGCGTCCTGATGTGGGGTCGGCGGGACTGAACCCCGTAGGCACCGCCGTACCCGTGGCGCTCGGCGCTCGGCGCTCGGCCGAGGCAGGTGGTCGCTCAGCAGCCCGACAGCCGGATGGCCTCGGCGTACATGCGCTGCTTGTGCGCCCTGATGACCCCCGGGTCCTTGCCGGCCAGGCCGGTGGCCAGCTCGATGGCACGGGAAAGCACTCCAGCCTCGGCGGCCTGATCGTACACGATGCCGGCCGCCACGGCCGCGTCGGCGTCGTACCGCTTGCCGGTGGTGAGGGCCTGATGGAGGGCGGCCGCCGGCACGCGGGCGGAGACCACGGCGTACATGATCGGGGTCAGCGGCAGGCCGAGGTCGACCTCGGGGAGGCACCAGTAGCCTCGGTCCGAACGCATCACGCTGAAATCGTGGGCGGCGGCCAGCATGGCGCCGGCGGCGAAGGCGTGGCCGTTGACCGCGGCCACCGTGACCGCCGGGAAGGTCAGGATCCGCACCAGCAGTCGGTGCACCCCGTCCATGAAGCCGCCGGGGTCCTCACTCGTCCCGAGCCAATCGAGATCGAGCCCGTTCGAGTAGAACCTGCCCTCACCCGTCGTGACCACCGCAGTCGGCAGCCCCGCCTGCTCCACCTCGTCGAGGACGGCGCCGAACTCCCCGACGAACTCGTCGTTGAAACGATTCTCCCCCGATCGCAGATGCACCACCCAGATGGGACCCACCCGTTCGAGTTCGATCATGACGCGCCGAGCCTTTCGAGAGCCGCGTTCAGCCAGGTCAGCCACGTCCGCCCGGGGCCATGTCATTCCGGAGCCATCTTCCGATCGGAGCCCGGGCCTGGTCAGGCACGGTTGCGCCCTGGCGCCGCACGTGGTTTGCTATTAGCACTCGCCACTGTAGAGTGCTAACGCCCCCAAGCGCTACCGACCACGGAGGAACACCAGATGGCCAAGCTGATCACGTTCGACGAGGAGGCCCGCCGGGCCCTCGAGTCCGGAATGAACAAGCTCGCCGACGCTGTCCGCGTCACCCTCGGGCCCAAGGGCCGCAACGTCGTCCTGGACAAGAAATGGGGCGCCCCCACCATCACCAACGATGGCGTCTCGATCGCCAAGGACATCGAGCTGGAGGACCCCTTCGAGAAGATCGGCGCCGAGTTGGTCAAGGAGGTGGCCAAGAAGACCGACGACGTGGCCGGTGACGGCACCACCACCGCCACCGTCCTGGCCTGGGCCATGGTCCACGAAGGCCTGCGCAATGTGGCGGCCGGGGCCAACCCCATGTCCCTCAAGAAGGGGATCGAGGCGGGCGCCGAGGCGGCCGTGTCATCCCTCCGGGGCATTGCCAAGGACACCGACTCGAAGAGCCAGATCGCCCAGGTGGCGTCCATCTCGGCGGCCGACCCGGAGATCGGCGAGATGATCGCCGAGGCCATCGACAAGGTGGGCAAGGACGGGGTCATCACGGTCGAGGAGTCCCAGACCTTCGGCATGGACATGGACCTGGTCGAGGGCATGCGCTTCGACAAGGGCTACATCTCCCCCTACTTCGTGACCGACCCGGAGCGGATGGAGGCGGCCCTGGAGGACGCCCACATCCTGCTGGTCGGCTCCAAGATCACCGCCGTACGCGACCTGCTCCCCTTGCTGGAGAAGGTCATGCAGTCGGGCAAGCCGCTGGTCATCATCGCCGAGGACGTGGAGGGCGAGGCCCTGGCCACCCTGGTGGTGAACAAGATCCGCGGGACGTTCAGGAGCGTCGCAGTCAAGGCACCCGGCTTCGGCGAGCGCCGGAAGGCCATGCTCCAGGACATCGCCATCCTCACCGGCGGTCAGGTCGTCACCGAGGAAGTCGGACTGAAGCTGGAGAACGTCGGCCTCGACCTTCTCGGCACGGCGCGCAAGATCGTGGTGACCAAGGATGAGACCACCATCGTCGAAGGTGGCGGCTCGGACGAGGAGATCAAAGGCCGGATCAACCAGATCAAGGCTGAGATCGACAACACCGACTCGGACTACGACCGGGAGAAGCTGCAGGAGCGCCTGGCCAAGCTGTCCGGCGGGGTCGCCGTGATCAAGGTCGGCGCGGCCACCGAGGTCGAGCTCAAGGAGAAGAAGCACCGCATCGAGGACGCCGTGTCCACCACCAAGGCGGCCATCGAAGAGGGTGTAGTGCCCGGGGGCGGCGTGGCCCTGCTCCGGGCCCAGTCGACGGTGCTCGATACCGCCGACAAGCTGGAGGGCGACGAGTCCACCGGCGCCCGGATCGTGGCCCGGGCCGTGGAGGAGCCGCTGAAGCAGATCGCGGTCAACGCCGGCCTCGAGGGTGGGGTCATCGTCGACCGAGTGCGCAACCTGAAGAAGCCCACCGAGGGTCTCAACGCCGCCACGGGCGAGTACGAGGACCTGGTCAAGTCCGGTGTCATCGACGCCGTCAAGGTCACCCGGTCGGCGCTGCAGAACGCAGCCTCCATCGCTGCGTTGTTCCTGACCACCGAAGCGGTCATCGTCGACAAGCCCGAGGAGTCGGCGCCGGCCATGCCCGGTGGCGGGATGGACGACTTCTAGGCCACCGCCAGAGGCGGCCGGGTCGGCGAGCACCAGCGGATCCGAGCCCCGGAACGTGTCATGAAGAAGGTGAGGCGTTCGCAAGGGCGCCTCACCTTTTCGCTCCGTGCTGCCGCGCCAAGGGACGCAAAACCCCGGTGGGGCTCGGGGGGTGCCCCGTCGCGCTCTCTAGACTGTGATCCGTGATCGAACCCCTCGTCCCGTCGGTCGGCTGGGGAGTGCTGCACCTCTTCGGCCACTTCCCGGCGCCGTACGCCGGATCGGCCCCGGGTGGCCTGGACCGGAACCGCCTGCTCCAGGCGGTCAAGACGGCCGAGGCCGACGATATCCAGGTCGTGAGTGTCGCGATGCTCGGCCACAAGGCGGATGTCGGGTTCATGGCTCTCGGTCCCGATCTTTGGCGCTTGCGTCGCCTTCAGTCCGATCTGCAGCGGGCCGGGCTGGTCGTCACCTACTCCTACGTATCCCTCACCGAGATCTCGGAGTATGCCGCCGGGATACCCGACGAGATGAGGCAGAAGCGGTTGTACCCGGAACTCCCCCCCGAGGGGATGTCTGCGTTCTGCTTCTACCCGATGTCGAAGCGGCGGGGCGATGTCGAGCGTTCGAACTGGTTCTCGCTCCCCTTCGACGAGCGCAAGGCCCTGATGGTCGGCCACGGGGCCGTCGGCCGCACTTTCGCCGGCCGGATCGTGCAGGTCATCACCGGTTCGACCGGCGTCGACGACTGGGAGTGGGGCGTGACGCTGTTCGGCGGACGGCCGGACGACCTGAAGGAATGCGTCTACACCATGCGATTCGATGAGGGCTCGGCCCGCTTCGCCGAGTTCGGGCCGTTCCTGACCGGGATGGTGGCACCGGTCGAGACAGTGCTGGCCCGGGTGGCGCCCGATGAGTGAGGGCGACGCCGGTGGTCAGCCGGTGGCCGACAGGGATCGGTCTCCCGACGGTAGCAACCGGGTTCCCGGGTCCGACAGATCGTCTCTCGATATCGATATCGATATCGATATCGAGAGGCTCCGGTCCATCCTCCGCCGAATGGCTCGTGCCGTGGTGGCCTTCAGCGGGGGGGCAGACTCATCCTTCCTGGCCTATGTCGCCACCGACACGCTCGGCGCAGACCGGGTTCTCAGCACGACGGCAGTGTCCCCGTCACTCGCTCCCGAGGAGCTGGCCGACTGCCGCGCCCTCGTCCGCGAATGGGGACTGCGGGCACTCGAGGTCCCGACCGACGAGCTGGCCGACGCGGCCTACTCGGCCAACGACGGCCTCCGCTGCTATCACTGCAAGTCAGCGCTGATGGAGGCGCTCGACCCGATCGCCTCGGAGGAAGGAGCCGGGGAGGGGGCGACCATCCTGCTCGGGGTCAACCTCGACGATCTCGGCGATCTCCGGCCTGGCCAACGGGCCGCCATGGAGCGCGGAGCGCTCTTCCCGCTGGTGGAGGCGGGGTTCACCAAGGCGATGGTGCGGCGTGCCTCCCGGCACCTCGGCCTGCGGACCTGGGACAAGCCTGCCGCCGCCTGCCTGGCCTCCCGGATCCCCTTCGGCACGCCGGTCACCCTGGGGACACTCCGCTCGGTGACCGAGGCCGAGTCCGGCCTTCGTTCACTCGGCTTCAGGCAACTGCGGGTTCGCCACTATGCGGACACGGCCCGGATCGAAGTTCCCGCCGAGGACCTGTCCGCGGTGGTGTCACGCCGCCACGAGGTCACCGCGGCCGTGCACGCGGCCGGATACCGGTACGTCACTCTCGATCTCGACGGGTTCCGCTCCGGGAACCTCAACCAGGCGCTCGCTCAGCGCGAACCCGATCAGGTGGCATCCCAGGTGGCGTCTCAGGTGACGGCGGGAGCGGCGCCGGACGGGACACGACCGGCAACTGTCCGGGACGGCGCGGCGTGATCGGGGTCCGGGTCAAGCTGACCTTCCCGGAGGAGCTGGTGCGGGAGCCGATCATGGCCCGCCTGGTGCAGGACCTGGGCGTCGTTCCCAACATCCGGCGCGCCGACGTCGGGGAGCGGAGCGGGTGGATGGTCTGCGAGCTGGATGGGGAGGGCAGCGCCGTCGACCGAGCCGTGCAGTGGCTCCGGGACGAAGGCGTCCAGGTCGACCTGCTCGGCGACGTCGTCGAGAGCTGAAGGTACTCCGGGGCCGGTGACGGGGGAACCGGTCGACACCCCGGCTCCTCTTGCGCCCGCTGGTGGAGGCGCGCTGGCATCGAAGCTGGGCGCCAATCGCCGGAGCTGGGATGAGCGGGTCCCCATCCACACGGCGTCCCGGTTCTATGACATCGAGCGGTGGTTGGAGGAGCGATCGGGGCCGAGGCCGGCAGAGGTCGAGGCGCTCGGCGATGTGGCCGGCCTCGACCTGGTCCACCTGCAGTGCCATTTCGGGCTGGACACGCTGGCCTGGGCCGACGCCGGCGCCCGCGTCACCGGCGTCGACTTCTCCCCGGCGGCCATCGGTGCGGCACGGGACCTGGCCAAGACGGCTGGGCTGGCAAACCGGTCCACGTTCGTCTGCGCCGATGTGTACGACGCGGCGCGCACCCTGGCGCCGCAGACGTTCGATGTGGTCTATGTGAGCCTGGGCGCCCTGAGCTGGCTTCCGAGCGTGGCGGGGTGGGCCGACCAGGTCTCCGCCCTGGCCCGGACCGGAGGCCGGCTCTACCTCCACGACGGACACCCGTTGGCCTGGTCGCTGGCCTACGACTCGCTCACCCTGATGCACACCTACTTCGAAGAGCCCGAGCCCTACGTCGACGACTCCGACACGACCTATACCGACGGCGACGTGGTGCTCTCGAACACCCGGATCTACCAGTGGAACCACGGAATCGGAGAAGTGGTCGGCGCCCTCGTCGAACGCGGGATGCGGATCGACCGGCTGACGGAGCACGACTGGACCGTCTACCGGCAGTTCCCGTGGCTGGTGGAGGCGGCGCCCGGAAGGTGGTGCGCCCCGGCCGGCCACTTCCGTCTGCCCCTCAGCTTCACCGTGGTCGCGACTCGGGAGGACTGACCTCCGGGCCTCGTCGGATCAGGGCTCGTCCGGCGTCCGGATGGTCCACCCGGCGCCCGACACCTTGCGCGGTTCGTAGAACAGGCACCCCTCCGGGCAGGCAAAGGGGAGCTGCTCGTTCGCTCCCATCCGGCACCGCTCCAGCTTCTCCTCGCTGGCAGTGGTCTGCATGATGTAATGGCGACAGTCTTCGAACACAGCCACGTCCCTATTTTGCCTGATGGATGCGGCTCAGCGGTGTCAGCGGGTAGCGTCGTCGGGGTGGAACCGGTTCCCTCCGCCAAGCAGCTCCTGAGGTGGAGCGAGGCACTCGCGGGCATTGCCCGCACCGGCCTGGGCTTCACCGAGTCGCTCTACGAACGGGAACGCTTCGAAGAGGTGCTGCGGGTCGCCGCCGACATCCGGGTGACCGTCGAAGAAGGGTCCGAGGGCGTCGAGGACGCCGAGGGCCTGGTCGAGGAGTGGATGGGCACGATCGGCAAGGGCGTCCCCGGCTATGTGACCCCGAAGGTGGCGGTCGGGGCGGCGGTGGGCAACGACCGGGACGAGATCCTCTTGGTTCAGCGGGCCGACTCCGGCGTGTGGCTCTACCCCACCGGCTGGGCCGACGTCGGCTATTCGGCGGCCGAGGTGGTGGCCAAGGAGGTCGAGGAGGAGACGGGCATCACGGTGGAGGTGGTCCGGCTCATCGCCGTGCTCGACGGGCTCCGGATCGGGCTCAGTCGAATCCCGCTCTACTCGCTGGTCTTCCAGTGCCGGCCCGTGGGCGGTGAGCTCAAAGCCCATCCGCTCGAGTGCTCGGATGTCGGCTGGTTCGCCCTCGACGATCTCCCCTACCCGCTGGCGGGAGCCGAGCGGTGGGGGAAGCATGTCTTCGCCGCACTCCGCGGAGAGCCGATCGAAGTGCTCTACGACTCGGTTCGATCGCCGGTCTGGCGAGGGGATCCTGAGCGCGCCTGACCGACCGGAGCCCGTGATCGGCGACAGGCCGACCGGTGATCCGGGGGAGCAAGTCGGTCGCTCAGCGGGCCGCATGGGTACCCGGCGATCGGCGGCGGGACGATGGTCGGGTCGACCATGGTCGGGGCGAAGTGGGATGATGGGCGCTGGCTACACTCGCAACCTGTGAATCCGCCCCTTCGATGGTCGATGCCGCCATGACGAGACCGGGTGGGCCACCCACCGCCTCCGTGACCGTGGACGAGGCCCTCGAGGTGGACGAGGAGCTGGTCGAGGCACTCGCCCGGCTCATCCCCCAGCTGTCCTCGTCCTCTCCGCCCCCGGGTCGGGACGAACTGGGTGAGATCGTGGCGTCGGCCGCCTCCGAGCTGCTGGTGGCTCGCGGCGACGATGGCTCGATCGTGGGGTCCCTCACCCTCGCCATCTTCCAGGTGCCGACCGGGCTGCGCGCCTGGATCGAGGACGTTGTGGTGGATGAGACGGCGCGCGGCGCCGGGGTCGGCGAGGCCCTGGTGGTCGAGGCGGTGAAGCGGGCGCAAGGCCGGGGGGCCAGGTCGGTCGATCTCACCTCACGTCCCAGCCGTGAGGCGGCCAATCGGCTCTACCAGCGACTGGGATTCGTGGCCCGCACGACCAACGTGTACCGAATGGCCGTCGGTCCCTGACGGCGGCGCCCTCGACCCGTTCCCGACCCGGCAGTCGACCGACCTACATGTCGATGGAATCCGAACCCTGGTTGAGCCGATGTCCACCCGAGCTCGTGGCCGGGACGGGCGTCACGTTGCGACGTTGGAGCGCCCGGGACGCGGAGGAATTGGTCGAGGCGGTCAACGACACCCTCGACGAGTTGAGCCCGTGGATGCCGTGGGCCCAGCAGCCAGCCACCGACGAGGGGATCACCGCGGTCATCGGCGAGGCCGATAAGGCTTGGAGCGAGAAGCGCGAGTTCGCCTTCATCATCTGCGCGGCCGACGACCTACACACGATCGTCGGATGCTGTGGGTTGCACGATCGGGTCGGTCCTGGAGCCCTCGAGATCGGTTACTGGCTTCGCTCCGGCCACACCGGACGTGGCATCGCCACCGAGGCGGCCCGGTTGCTGACCCGAGCGGCGTTCGATCTGGCTGGGGTCGGCCGGGTCGAGATCCGTTGCGACGAAGCCAACGTCCGAAGTGCGGCGATTCCCCGCAGGCTGGGATATCGCCTCGACCGCACCGAGCACAGGCCACCGGATACGCCCGGGGAGACGGACCGGCGCATGATCTGGGTCGTCGAGCAGACGGCCAATCCGTAACACCCTCCTGAAACGATCTGGCCATGATCTCCCGGGCGCTGAAGCGAGTCGCCGAAGACCTTCGATCCGCCCTGTCGGGTCTAGAACCCGAACGTCTGAGCGGTCCCGACGCCGCCGCTCTTCTCGAGCTCTTCGCCGAAATCGAGAAGCTCGCCGCCGGGGGCAAGCTCCTTGCCGCTCGCCGGGTCGAATCGTCCAACGTCTGGCGACGCCAGGGCTATCGGTCGGCCGCAACCCACGTTGCCGAAGCCACGGGGAGCGGATTGGGGCCGGCGATCACCGCGCTCGAGGCGGCGCGCCAGCTCGGCTCGCTACCGGCCACCGACGAAGCCATGCGCGACGGGCGACTCTCGGAAGCCCAGGTCAAGGAAATCACCAGCGCTGCCATCCTCCAGCCGGCAGCGGAGCAGGAGTTGGTCGACGCTGCGGAGAAGCAGCCGCTCAACGTGCTGAAGCTACGCTGCCGCCGGGTCAAGGCAACCGGCCGCGGCCATCGGGACACGTACGAGGCCATCCGGCGGGAGCGCTACCTGCGGCACTGGACCGACGCCGAGGGTGCGGTGCGGCTCGACGCCCGCCTCACACCCGATGACGGCGCCCGGGTGGTGGCCGCAGTCAAAGCTCATACCGACCTGGTGGCCGAGGAGGCAAGGATGGCCGGGCGAACGGAGTCTCAGAATGCTCTGGCGGCGGACGGGCTGGTCAGCCTGGCCCAATGCCACTCGAGGAAAGCCTCCCCGCCCGGAAAGAGACAGGGAGGCTCAAGGGACGGCACAGCGGGACCGGCCACCATGATGCACGTCCGCGTCGACCACGAAGCCCTCAAACGAGGCCACACCGAATCAGGCGAGATCTGCGAGATCCCCGGGATCGGACCGATCCCTGTCGAGGTGGCCAACCGGCTCGCCTCCGACTCGATCCTGAGCGTGCTGGTCACCGATGGCATCGACGTGACCGCGGTCGCCCATGCCGGAAGGACCATCCCGGCGTCCATCCGGCGGGCGCTCATCGAGCGCGATCAGGTGTGCGTCGTTCCGGGGTGCGAGGTCCGTGACCACTTGGAGATCGACCATGTCGAGCCACTGGGCCAGGGCGGCCCGACCAGACTGTCGAACCTGGCCCGGTTGTGCCGATGGCATCACTATCTGAAGACGAACCAGCAGCATCGCCTCGAATCCTGCAACGGGGGGTGGCGATGGATCGTGCCGTCTGAGCCCAAGGCCCGCAGGGTCCGGACGCGCCCGGGCTAGCGGTTCTGCCTGGTGGTCCGCCGAATGAAGCGTCTCCGGGCCCGATCAAGCCGGATCATCATCTTCGTCGCGCCTACTGTCCGACGACCGCCCTCGTCCGCCGGTACCCCAGCGGCGAAAGGCCGCAGAGCCGGCCGGATGCTCGGTCCCCGCTTCATCCGACGATGGCAGCGGAGTCGGCATGTGCTCGTCGTGCTCGTCGGGCTCGTCGGGCTCGTCGGGCTCAGCCGATTGATCGCGCTCCGGCTGTCGTCCGTGCTCCGATCGCCACTGAGCCTCGGCTCGGAAGGCGACCTCACGGATCGGCTGGCCGGTGCGACGGGCGGCCGCGGCCACATCGTCGTGCTCGGCCTTGATCCTGGCGGCAGAGACCTTGACCCGGATCAGCTGCCCGTCGACCCACACCGAGTCCAGGTTCCTCGCCGCCGGCCACCGTTCGGCCTCGGTCACCCTTACACCGAGAGACCCCGTCGTTTCCCGGATGACGGCCCGCAGATGGGCCACCGACGCCTGGTCGGCAAGCACGTGCACCACGGAACCAGGGCGACCCTTCTTCATGATGACCGGAGACAGCCAGGCATCGTGGGCGCCCGCCTGGATCAGGGCGCCGACGGCATGCGCCAGCTGCTCCCCGGTGGCGTCATCGACGTTGGCTTCCAGCAGGGCAACGGGCTGGCCGGCATCAGCGTCGCGGTCGGCGCCTGCCGCTCTCTCCGGTTCGGTAGAGATATCGGTGCCACTGTGCCGGTCGACTCGTATCCCGGTGACCACCTGGGTGCAGTTGGGCAGTTCGTCGAGCTCCCGCGAGCCGGCACCGAACCCTTGACCGCTGACGCGCATCGACGGCATGGGCCCAAAGCCGGACGAAAGCGTTGCCACGATGGCCGCCCCGGTCGGTGTGGTGAGCTCCACCGAAGCGTTGCGTCCCCAGGTCGGCACCCCCTCGAGCAGTGCAACCACTGCAGGGGAGGGATTGGGTAAGAGGCCGTGACCGGACCGGACCATTCCGAGCCCTGTGGCCACCGGGCTGGCCTCCACCTCGTCGATGCCGAGAACCTCGAGCGCTGCCGCCGTGCCCACCACATCAACGATGGTGTCGTGACCTCCGACTTCGTGGAAATGGACCTGATCCACCGGGCGCCGGTGGAGCTTCGCCTCGACATCGGCCAGAGCGGCGAAGATGGCGAGGGATCGGCGGGCCACCCGATCGGGAAGGCGGGCCTCTTCGATCAGCCCGACGATGTGGGCGTGGGTCCGGACCACGACGGTGTCCTGCACGGTGACGACGGCCTGGGAGGCGGCAATGCCTCCCCGCAGGACGGGGCGGACTTCGAGTGACCAACCCCCGACGGGCAGTCGCTCGAGCAGGGTGACGACCTCGGCCAGGTCCGCGCCGGCATCGAGCAGGCTGCCGAGCGCCATGTCTCCGGCGATTCCGGCAAAGCAGTGGAACCACGCCAGCGAGCGAGCCGCATGCTGGCCGTCGCCCAGTCGGCGGCCGTCTCCCGCCGGGTAGCCGTTGGCAGCCGGGTGGCCGTCGCCGGCCGGGTGGCCATCGCCGGCCGGGCTCATGGCAACATCCGGGACACGGCGCACGCCGCGCCGAAGCCGTTGTCGATACCCACCACGGTGACGCCCGCGGCGCACGAGGCGTGCATGGCCAGCAAGGCCGTGACCCCCTCCAAGGCGGCGCCGTATCCGGTGCTCACCGGAACGGCCACCACCGGCGCCGCGGTGATCCCACCGACCAGGCTGGCGAGGGCTCCTTCCATCCCGGCCACAACGACCACCGCGTCGGTCTCGGCAAGCTCGTCGGCCGAGGCCAGCAGCCGGTGCACGCCTGCCACCCCGCAATCGGCCAGGAGGGTCGGCGGCAGTCCGAGGGCGGTCAGGGTCGCCGCACATTCCCGGGCGACGGGCAGGTCCGACGTCCCCGCCGTCACCACCAGGGTGCGGGCTGCCCGGCGCGGGGCCGGTCGCCAGACGACCGTCGAGATCTCTCCACGGGAGTGGTCGCGGCCGGTGGCCCGGCCGGTCGGCGTGCGAGTGCCCCCAGGGTGCTCGGACATGACGAGCGTCACCTGGTCGGCATCGGCCCGGGTGAGGATAACCGGTCCCCCGGCCGGATAGGCGTCGCCACCTGGCATCCCGTCCAGCAGCTCGCCCACGATCGACGAGCATTGTTCCGGTGTCTTGCCCTGTCCGTACACCGCCTCCGGCAGATGCTGGCGAAGGGCACGGTGATGGTCGACCTTGGCAAATCCAAGGTCGGCAAAGGGAAGGCGCCGGAGCCGGTGCACCGCCTCGTCGGGCGAGCACTCGCCCGATTGCACCTCGGCCAGCAGGCGCTGCAACGCGGACTCGTCCATGACGTTCACTATCCTGCCTGGGTATGGCCACCGACGCATCTCCGGGCACCTCGACGGCCACCGCCCTCCGGATCGGGTTCCTCGGGCCGGAGGGAACCTTCACCGAAGAAGCACTGTTCAGCGAGCCCGACTACGCCCTGGCCGACATCACCCCCATGGGCTCGCTGTCCGAGGTGCTCGAGGCGGTACAGAACGGGGGTCTGGACCTGGGCTTCGTCCCCCTGGAGAACGCCATCGAGGGAACCGTGCGGGACATCATCGACAGTCTGGTCTTCGACTTCGACCTGCGCATCCAGCGGGAGGTGGTGCTGGACATCCACCTGCACCTGATGGCCCTCCCCGGCACGAGCCTTGCCGACATCGAGCGGGTGGCATCCATCCCAATGGCCACCGCCCAGTGCCGCCGCTTCCTGAGCGAACGCATCCCTTCCGCCGAGACACTGGCTACGAATTCCACCGCCGAGGCGGCCCGTCTGGTCGGCCAGCACGATCCGACGATGAACGCCCGCCCGACGGCGGCGATCGCCCCGCGGCTTGCCGCCACGCTCTACGGCCTGGACATCCTGGTCGAGGACGTCGAGGATCACCCCGAGAACCAGACCCGGTTCGTATCGGTCGCCCGGTCCGGCATCCCCGCCCCCACCGGACACGACCGGACCAGCATCGCCTGCTTCCAGCGCATCGACCACCCGGGCAGCCTCTACGGCATTCTCGGGCAGTTCGCGGCGCGCAACATCAACCTCAGCAAGCTCGAGTCACGCCCGACCAAGAAGGCGCTCGGCGAGTACTGCTTCATCATCGACTTCGACGGCCACGTCGCCGACGCGGTGGTGAGTGACTGCCTGCGAGACCTCCACGCCGATCTGGCCGGAGTCAAGTTTCTCGGCTCGTACCCGGCGGCCGGACCGAGAGGTCCAGCCATACGGCGGGCAGCTGAGACATCGGGACGTGAAGCAATCGAGTGGGTGGAGCGGCTGCACGCCGAGATCGACGACGGATCTGGCTAGACCCGGTCGCCGATCGGCGCGGTTCGAGCCTGGGGCTACCCTGTCGAGCGTCCGGAGGGATGGCAGAGCGGACAAATGCGCGGCTCTTGAAAAGCCGTGAGGTGCAAGCCTCCGTGGGTTCGAATCCCACTCCCTCCGCCATGTGATGTCGCGAGACATCGGAGACCGGTGTGTCAAGACATCGTAGACCAGGACTTTTCGTCAAGGCATGCGTTGATAGTTCTTGGTGGGGTCCAGGACGAGCCGCCGCAGTGGTGATCCATCCAGCCCGACTACTTCGATGTCGAGTCCCTCGATGAGCATGGCCACCCGCCAACCGGCATAAGCACGACCGATGCCGATGTGGTGGAGGCGACCGTGATGGCGCAGGGTGACCGAACCAGTCGAGTCCACTTTGTCGAGCCGCAGGCGCCGACTGTCGATCTTGACCACGGCCCCGCACCCGAAAGCTTCGGGATGCGTCGTCAGCGAAGGTTGTCTGCGCAGGATCACGCGTGACTCCCTCCGCCCTGGCCAGCCCCCGAGTGAAGCGGCCCGCTTCGCCACTGCTCCATGACCTGCATACAGGCGAGGCCGTCGGCGAACGATGGCGCGATCGGCTCGCCGGAAGTCATCGCGTCACGGATCGCCGCGGTCCAGGCCGTCATGGCCTCGTTGTGGGGATCACCGGATCGAGGCTCGAATTCGAGATTCTCCGTCCCTCCGTCCCGGCGCCGAAGGACGACCCGATGGTCCCCGACGTTCTCGATGACGCCCTCCGTACCAGTGACGACGATGCGCGGTGTGAGCGAGACGCCAGCCGTGAACGAGGAATCCACCGAGGCCGTGGCTCCCGAACGGAGCTCGATCCAGCCGTTGAAGGCGTCCTCGGCGTCGCAGCGATGGAGGTTCCCGTCAGCATCGGGACGCTCGGTGACATTGGTCCAGGTCACGGCACCAGCCCGGGCAACGTCACCCAGCAGCCACCGAATCAGATCGATGGCGTGCGAACCGAAGGCTCCGATCCAACCACCGCCCCGAGATCGATCGAACAGCCACCCCCACGGGCGGAGCGGAACCCGCGAGCCAGAAGTGAATGCCGTGTACGAAAGGTGCTCGGGCGACCCGATGGCTCCGGACTCGACCAGGGCGGCCATCGCCAAGCGCGCCGGTTGGCAGCGGAACTCGAAATTGAGGAAGTTCGGGACCGCGGCCGCCCGGGCCGCTTCGGTCATCGTCATCGCCTCGTCGACGGAGGTGCCGAACGGCTTCTCGCACAGGACGGCACGGCCGGCGTCGACGGCCCAGGTCACATGCTCTGCGTGGAGGAACGGAGGCGAATGAACTGCAATGAGGTCGACAGGCGAACGGCACAGCGACCGGACCAAGGAGGGATCGCGTGCCGTGACGACGTCAACGACCTCACATCCCGACTCCCGAAATGCGCCGGCGGCCACCCGAGAGCCGAAGCCCGTTCCGATGACACCCACCCGCAAGTGGCGCCGGCCCGGTCGATTTCCTCGTTGGCTCTGGGGCATACCGTCGTCCTTCGATCTCGGCGCGACCGATCGGCAATCTGATCAGATGAATCGCCGGCTGGGTACCCACCCTGACAAGTCGAGCTCGGGCCGGCTCCAGCTCCGGCCAGCTCCAGCTCAGCTCCAGCGGCGCAGGGGCTCGCACCCGAACGACAGGGACGGATGCGGGCCTCAGGTGAACGTGCAGGTGCCCATGTCGATGACCACCTCACCGTTCTGGTTGGTGGTGCGGAAACGGGCCGTCGAGCCGTCGATCCACATCGAGATCGTCAGCCTGTCCCCGGGAAAGGTCGGCCGGGAGAACCGACCCCCCATCGAACGGAACCGAGCCGGGTCCGACCCGCACAGTGCATGGAGGAGCGCCCGGCCGGTGAAGCCATAGGTGCACAGACCGTGGAGGATCGGGCGATCGAAACCGGCCCGCTTGGCGAAGGCGGGATCGGAGTGGAGCGGGTTCCGATCGCCTGAGAGCCGGTACAGCAGTGCCTGATCGGTTCGTGTCGAGTAGGTCACCACCTCGTCGGGTGCCCGTTCGGGCATGGGGTCTTGTCCCGCCGAGGGGCCCCGCTCTCCCCCGAAGCCCCCCTCGCCGCGGATGAACAGGCCGGTGGCCGAGGCGAACAGCGGGCGCCCACTGTCCACATCCAGCGACTGCGACTCGGATCGTACGAGTGCGCCTGAACCCTTGTCGTAGATGGCGGTCAGGGTGGAGGTGGTGCTGACGGTGGCTTCCGGCGGGATCGCCCCGAACAGCTCGATGGACTGCTCGGCGTGGACCAGCATCGCCGGGTCGAACTCGCCGATGGACCGCCGGGGGCCGGCCGACGCGCCGGCCACGGTGACGAAGGTGGGGAAGACCGCCTGTCGGACGTCCGCGGAGTTCTCCGTCGTGAACTCGAGCTCGAACCCGGTCGGGTCCGAGGCCCCGGCACCCACGCCGAGGGCGTAGAGAAGGCACTCGGTGGAGGTCCAGCTCCGTTCGGCCGGCTCCGACGTCGACCCGACTGCATCGAGATGCAATGGCATGGCAATCCTCCCGGCGAGTTCCCCATAACTTACATCTTTCTATGTAACATAGATTGATGTTATAATCAACCGGTGAGCCCTGACCTCACCATCGATCAGGTGGCCCGCCAGGCCGGAACGACCGTGCGCCAGGTGCGAGCCCTCCAGACGCAGGGGCTCCTACCCCGACCCAGCCTGGTCGGGCGCACCGGCTTCTACAGCCCCGAGCAGCTGGACCGGTTGCGGGCGATCATGAGGCTGCAGCGCGAAGGCTTCTCACTGGCCGGTATCGCCAGCCTATTGCGGGCGCTCGACACCGGGATGACCCTGGAGCACGTGGTCGGCCTCCGCCGTCGTCCGGGTGGCCGGGTCGAGGCCGTGGACGACGAATGGGAATTCGGCGGCTGGCCGGATTCGCCGAAGGGTCAACTGCTTTCCGTCATCCCGACCAACCTGCCCGGCCTGTCGATCGCCTCGTGATGCCCGGGGGCCACGTCCGATGACCGCTGGGCTCGGTGGGGCCCCACCACGGCCGGCGCCGGCATCGGGCGTTGACCGCCGCCCCATCCCAGCGGGGCTATCATCGACAGGTACCCGAGGCGGAAGCGAGGTGATCCGATGGCAAGCATCCCGTGCATCGAGACGGTAGCGCGTGCATTCGGATCGCTCCGCGGTCACACGCCGCCCGCCGGGTCTGGAGGGTCTGGCCTGACCATGCCGATCTCTCCCGCGGTACACCTCTGACTCCGCGTTAGAGGACCGCCCCGCTCGGCCTCGGCCGATCCCCCGCCTGTCATCGCCGCGCCGGCATCGCCACCGTCGGCCGGCCGATGAACGACGGAGCCCCCGATCGCCGATCCATCTCTTGCTCGCACTTTGCTCGCCGATGCATGCCCTTCGCCTGGAGCACTTCCCGAAAGCCTTTCACCGAGGTCCCCCATGAACGACAGAACCCTCTTCCCAGCAGCCTCCACACGAGCGACCTTCGCCTACTGCTGGCGCCAAATGCGGCCCGACCGCGCCACGTTCATCGTGGCCTGGGTCGCCATCGCGGCCGGAACTCTCGCCAACGCGGTCGCCGGACCACTCATCTTCGCCACGCTGCTCGGGCACATCTCCCAGCTGTCCGAACGTGCCGGGCTGGTGTCCAGCTTCGGTCCTTTGGTGGTGGCCTATGCCGCGGTCCTCGCCACGTCCACAGTGCTCTGGCGCGTTGCCGGGTGGCTGAATTGGGGAGCGACGCTTCGCGCCTTTGCTCGCTCGATCACCAATGGCTACGAGCACCTGATCGGGCTCAGCCACCGGTGGCACACCGATCGCCCCTCTGGCGAGGTGATTTCCTCGCTGGAGACCTTCTCGTGGGCCTTCGTCGAGATCATCGACATGGGCACCTGGGGAGTCCTGCGTGTCGCCGTGACCGTCCTCGGCGCCATCGTGGTCCTGGCCTTCGTGGCATGGCCGGTCGCCGTCGTCATGGCCCTCCTGCTCCTCGTCTTCACCGGTGTGCTGTGGCACCGGATGGGGCAGGTCGTGGCCGCCGAACAGGAGTTCTCCGATACCCATTCCCAGGCCACGGGCGTGATCGCCGACACCATCGCCAACCTCACCACGGTCCGGACCCAGGCTGCCGAGGACGAGGAGCGAGCCCACGTCGCCGAAGTGGTGACGCAATCGGTCAGCGCCGACCTGAGGGCCAGGCGTGTCTTCACCGCGACCCGGCTGCAGATGGAGTCCTCGATGGCCGCGCTCAACTGGGTAGCGGTCGTGGTGGGCTTGGTGCTCGCCCTTCACCATGTGGTGGCTGCCGCCTCGGTGTACTTGATCCTGTTCTACGCCACCTTCGTCGGTGGTGCCCTCGAAGAGTCGTTCGAGTTCGTCCGCTCGATCTCGCGCGCCGCAGGTCGGTGCGCCAAATTCGCCGGCATCGCCGATACCGACCCCGAGATCCGTGACGCGTCCGGCGCCGCAGATCTGGTGGTGGACCGCGGGTCGGTCGAGTTCCGTGACGTCACGTTCTCCTACCGCCGCGACGCGCCGCTGTTCAGGAAGCTGAACCTGCGTGTCGAGCCGGGCGAGCACCTGGGACTGGTCGGGCCGTCCGGCTCGGGCAAGAGCACCCTCACCAAGATGGTCCTCCGCTTCATGGACATCGACGGCGGTTCGATCCTGCTCGACGGCCAGGACATCTCGCGGGTGACCCAGCACTCCTTGCGCCGATGCATCTCCTACGTGCCCCAGGACCCGCAGATGCTGCACCGCACCATTGCCGAGAACATCTGTTACGGCGTGGACTCCCTGGATGTGACCGACATGGATCTGGTGCGTGAGGTGGGTCGCGCCGCCCACGTCGACGAATTCGTCCAGGAGCTCCCGGACGGCTACGAGACCATGGTGGGCGAACGGGGGCTCAAGCTGTCCGGGGGCCAACGTCAGCGGGTGGCCATCGCCCAGGCGATGGCCAAGCACGCACCGGTGCTGATCCTCGACGAGGCCACGTCGGCACTGGACTCTGAGTCGGAGGCCTTGGTGCAGGAGGCGTTGTGGCGGCTCATGGAAGGTTCGACCGCGGTGGTCGTCGCCCACCGTCTGGCCACCATCGCCCGAATGGACCGCATCGTGGTCTTGGACCGGGGCGGCATCGTGGAGGAGGGCACCCATACGGCCCTGCTCGGGATCACGCGACGGTGTCTACTCCCGTCTCTGGCACCATCAGTCGGGCGGGTTCATCGCCGCCTGAGCCGGCCTGCGGCCAGTCGGCGTGCACATGCATGTCGGCGCGCCCCTTCGCCGCTCTGGCCGAACCTGCACCGGGTGCTGTGGACCACCGTCAGCCGTGACGGGCCGCTCTCGCCGCCGTGTCTGGGCCCTACTCGGCTCGGGACTTCACCGTCCGGTCGACCAGATTCGCGGGCATCACGTCATAGTGGTCGTGCTCGGCCCGGAAGCGCCCTCGCCCCCCGGTGAGCGAACGAAGATCGATGGCATACCGTTGGATCTCGGCCGCCGGAACCAGAGCGGTGATCTTCTGGACACCGCCGTCGAGCGTGTCAGTGCCCTGAACCCGCCCACGCCGGGAGTTGAGATCACCGAGGACATTGCCCTGCATGTTGGCTGGGACGGTCACCTCGACCAGCGAGATGGGCTCGAGCAGCACCGGGCCGGCGTTGGCCATGGCCTCCTTGAAGGCGAGCGAACCGGCCATCTTGAAGCTCATCTCCGAGGAGTCGACGGGATGGTGCTTGCCGTCGAGGCACACCGCCTGCACATCGACCACCGGGAAGCCGTGTGGCCCACCCTGCCCCATGGCTTCGACGATGCCCTTCTCGACCGCCGGGATGTACTGCCTGGGGATGGCGCCGCCCACCACCCGGTCGACGAACTGGAAACCCTCGCCCCGGCCGAGGGGCTCGATGCGGATCGAAGCCACCCCGAACTGCCCGTGACCACCGCTCTGCTTCTTGTACTTGCCCACCGCATCGGCCGCGTTCGTGATGCTCTCCCGATACGGGATGAGCACCTCCTCGGTGGTCACCTCGACGCCGAACTTCCGCGACAGGCGCTCGGCGGCGACCGACAGATGGGTCTCGCCCGTGCCCCGCAGCAGGGTCTGGTGCGTCTCGTCGACACGCTCCACGATGAGGCTCGGGTCCTCGTCCTGTAGCCGGTGCAGGGCGGTCATCAGCTTGTCCTCGTCGCCCTTCGACTTCGGCTTGATGGCGACCGACAGGGACACGGACTCGGGATCCACCGCCGGGACGACCAGCGGCGAGCCCTTCGGCGCCAGCGTGTCACCGGTCACGACGTCGGCCAGTTTGGGCACCGCCACGATGTCGCCGGCCACGACCTCGGTGACCGGGTGGGCCTCCTTCCCCTGCAACCGCTCGAGCACGTGCAGGCGCTCGTCGGTGTGGGTCCGGGAGTTGATCAGGACCGTGTCCGGCTTGATGGTGCCCGACAGCACCCGGAGGAGGGAGATCTTGCCCACGTAGGGGTCCGAGATGGTCTTGAACACCCGGGCCAAGGGCGGTCCGGCCGGGTCAGAGGGCACATCGATCTCGGTGTCCCCGGCACGCACGCCGGTGGCCGGGTGCGAGTCGGGGGTGGGCGCGATCTCGGCCAGCAGGGTGGCCAGGCGGTTGATGCCGATACCGGTGACCGCCGATCCGCACACCACGGGGAACACCACACCCTGCTCCACCCCGGTGGCGAGCGTGGCTTCGAGCTCGGTGCTGGAGGGTACGTCCCCTTCGAGGTAGCGCTCCATGAGCTCGTCGTCGCCCACCACGATCCCCTCGACCAACTGCTCGCGCACCTCGTGCTCGGTGGCGGCGAGGTCGTCAGGGATCGGGCCTGTCTGGGCCTTACCGTTGTCGTAGATGATGGCCGTGTCGGTCAGGAGGTCGGCGATCCCCCTGATCCCGGCCAGGCCGTTCACCGGCAGTTCGAGTGGCGCGATCCCCGCACCGAAGGAATCGCGCAGCTCGCCCAGGGTCCGGTCGAAGCTGGCCCGGTCGAGATCGAGCTTGTTGATGAACACCAGTCGGGGGAGGCCGAGCTCCGCGGCAAGCTGCCAGGCGGCTTCCGTCTGCGCCTCGACACCGTCCACCGCACTCACGACCACCACCACCAGGTCCACGACCGAGCAAGCCGACCGGACCTCGCCGAAGAAGTCGGCGAACCCCGGCGTGTCGATCATGTTGAGCCGGACACCTTCCGCCTCACACGGAGCGAGGGCCAGCGAGAGCGACATGTGGTACTTCAGCTCTTCGGGCTCGAAGTCGGTGACCGTCGAGCCGTCCTCCACCTTGCCCTGCCGGTTGATGGCGCCGGTGGCGTACAGGAGCGCCTCGGCCAGCGTGGTCTTGCCCGATCCGCTGTGCCCGATGAGGGCGACGTTGCGGACACCGGGCTTGGTCATCGGTCGACCGGGCCCCTACTCGGCCCCGCGGGACGAGGTCCGACTCATCCCCGCTGCTGCCACGTCGCGTATCCGAACCCCATGGTGCCCATCGCCCTTCTCTCGGAGTGGTCTCCTCGGGATGGCTCCCTGCACGGTCCGCCGCGGGCTCCGGTGACCCGGTCCGCGGTAGTCCGGGCTGCTATCACACCACAATTTCCGCGACGCTGCCCGGGGAAGCCACGGGGGCGCCCGGCCAGGGCCTTCACATTCCGCCCGAGGGCCGGTCGGGGCGCTGGAACGCCGGTAGGAAGCCCGGGTGGCCGGCGGTGGGACGACAGGCCGGGCGGCGGGCGATGCGAGGCCGGGCGGCGGGCCGTCGGGCCGCACGCCGTCCCCGCACCGGAGTCGCGTCAGACGACGTCGGTGTCGTGCCGACCGAGGGGGTTGCGGCCACTCGCCACAGATCGTCCCCGTAGGACAGCACGAGCCCCGTCGTCACGTCGGTGACCAGCTCGAAGTCGTAGTCGGCCGACCTGTACCGCCAGCGGTCGTTCGCCAGACGCGTGTAGGCCTGCATGTTCCTGACCACGTCCAGCTCGGGAAAGCGCATCCAAGCCGCGGTGATGGTGGCGGACTCGCCGACTTCGAGACGAAGCCGGCGAATGGGGACGGTATTGGTGGCGGGGGTCCAGCCGAGGTCGACATCTCCACAGCCTTCGAGGTGTGACGCCGGCGAGCCGTTCAACGCCCAACCGCCCGCCCGATCGGAGCAGAGCACCATCTCTCGAGCACCGGAGGGCGTCGTGATCGTGGCACGGGCTTCGAGGGGTCGCCACTCACCGTCCATGGTCACCACGTAGTCGATGTGGCACGGGAGGTCACCGAGCGGGAGTACGGCGAGACCGTGCAAGCGGTGGCCGTTGTGACCTTCGAGCAGGGATGCGTGTTCGCTGCTCGAAAGAAGCGAGCAGTGCCAGACGACCTGGTGCTCGACATGACCGTCGGTCATCGGCACGGACCCCGGGCCAGGCGCATCTCACCGATGGGATGGCGCACGAGCGGGGTGAATGCGGCGGACGTCGGCGCTAGATGCCGAGCTTGGCCTGGCGCAACCGCGAAGCCAGCTCCTCGTCGCCCTTGATCTCCACCCGTGTCGCCCCCTGCCGGCCCGAGGCGAACAGCGTGAGCTCACCGGGATCAGCCTCGACGACGACGTGGGTCCCCGCTCCCGCCTCCTTGTTCGCCCGCCCGGGCGAGGCCAGCTCGACGGTGGCGCCCACCTGCTTGGCCATGCCTCCTGGCCCGAGCCGGGCCCACAGGGCATCTTCGAGCTCCCGGCTGATGGGGCGGGGCTCCCAATTGGGCTGGGCCCGTCGCAGGTCCTCGACATGGATGAAGAACTCGACGGTGTTCATCGGGCCGTCGAAGGGTCGCAGGAGCACGGGTGGGCCGCTGCGCACGCGGGCCAACAGCTCGGTCCATGACGTGTTGTCCCGGATGGACGTACGAACCTTGTCGGTATGGCCGGCCAGGGGGGGCCAGACGAGGCCCGGGCCGCTGTCGGGGCGGCGCTCCCGGGCCACGATGTGAGCGGCCAGGTCGGCCGCGCTCCAACCTTCGCAGAGGGTCGGAGCGTCGGGTCCTAGCTCGCTCAACAGGTCGCTGAAGACCCGGCGTTCCTGCTGGGCCAGATCGGCGCTCACCTTCCGATCCTACGTCCGCGGTCCTCGGCTGGGTGGGCCCGCTTCGCGCCGTCAGCCGTGCTGCCACATCCGGCTCTGCAGCGTCCGGATACCGGGGAGGGCGGCGGCATCGAGCTGGGCGACCTCCTCCTCGTCGAGGTGCCAACCCTGGGCGCCGGCGTTCTCCTCGGCCTGGCGGCGGTTCTTGGCCCCGGGGATCGGCACCACCCCCTTGGCCATCACCCAATTGAGCGCCACCTGGCTGGGGGACTTGCCACCGTGATCCGCCCCGATCCGGCGCAGTTCGGCGACCACTCCCTCGACCACGGCCATGGGGTGGTTGGAGAAGGTGCGCTTGCCCGGCGGCGGGTTGGACACCGAGTACTTACCGGTCAGGCGCCCCTGGCCGATCGGCGAGTAGGCGAGCGGCACCACGCCGAGCTCCCGACACGCAGCCAGAAGGCCGCTGGTCTCGGGATGGCGCCGGAGGAGCGAGAACTCGATCTGGTTGGTGGCCAGCCGGAGACCGCGGGTGGCGAGCGCCTGGCTGATCGAACGTGTCTCCTTCGCCGAGTAGTTCGACACCCCGACCGCCTTCACCAGTCCCGCCTGGTGAACGTGGGCCAGCGCGTCGGCCAGTGCGGCATGCGAGCGCAGGCTGATCGGACCGTGGATCTGATAGAGGTCGACGGCCGGGAGGCCGAGACGATCGAGGGAGGCCCGCAGCGATCTGGCGATCGAGCCGCGGACATCGAGCTTCCACGGCATGGGCATGTACTTGGTGGCGATGATCGCCCGCCGCCCCCGGTCGGGATCGGCGGCCAGCATCTCACCGATGATCCGCTCGCTCTCACCCCGTCCGTAGACCTCGGCGGTGTCGAAGAGAGTGACCCCGGCGTCGATCGAGGCGTCCCATGCCTCCCGGATCGAGGTCCGGTCGAGGTCGGAGTCATAGCCACCCATGCCCCACGTCGAACGGTCCCCCCACGCCCACGTGCCCACACCCACGGGCGGGATGGTGACGTCGGATCCGGCCAGGGTGAAGGAATCGGTCATCATTTCGGTACGGTACCCGGTCCGACCCGGCGCTGCGGGTTGCGGGCTGCGGGTTGCCCTCACCTTTGCAATGGCGCTCCCGTCGGCTCAACCCGACCGGCACACGCTGTCGTCGGACCCCCCGGATGTGCTGGACTCGGCTCCATGGAGGAGAGGGGACGCCCCGTCCGGATCGCCGTCATCGGCGCCGGCATGGCCGGCATCCTGAGCGCCATCAAGCTCGCCGAGGCGGGGATCACCGACGTCAGCGTGTTCGAGAAGGCCGACCGGGTGGGAGGCACGTGGCGCGAGAACACCTATCCCGGCCTGTCGTGCGACGTGCCCTCCCACCTCTACTCGTACTCGTTCGCGCTGAACCCCGAATGGAGCCAGCGGTTCTCCCCCGGGCCGGAGATCGCCGCCTATTTCGAGCGGGTGGCCAAGGACCACGACGTCCTGCCTCGGGTCCGATTCGGCGAGGAGGTGGTCGCCTGCACGTACTCGGAGGGTGGCTGGCACCTGGTGACGGCATCGGGTGCGGAGGACCGAGCCGACGTGGTCATCGCCGCCACGGGGGTGCTGCACCATCCGAGATACCCCGACATCGAGGGACTCGAGACCTACCAGGGCGCGATGTTCCACAGCTCGCGGTGGGACCACCGGGTCCCGCTGGACGGCGCCCGGGTCGGGATCGTCGGTACCGGTTCGACCGCAATCCAGATCGTCTCGGGGATCGTCGACCGGGTGGGGACACTGTCCCTCTTCCAGCGGACGGCGCAGTGGATCATGCCCGGGGAGAACCCGCCCTTCACCGAGGAGGAGCGGGCCGATCTGCGCCGACATCCCGAGCGGCTGCGCCAGGTGCACCAGGAGCTCTCGGACCTGTTCGACGTCTTTGCCAACGCCGTGGTGGACACCGGGTCTCCCGAGCTCGCCTGGGTCGAGCAGGCCTGCCTGGCCAACCTCGAGGAGAACGTCCACGACCCCGATCTGCGTGAGCGGCTCCGCCCCGACTACCGCGCCGCCTGCAAGCGCCTCATCCTCTCGCCCGACTTCTACGACGCCATCCAGCGACCCAACGCCGAGCTGGTCACCGACCCCATCCAGCGGATCGAGGCCGGCGGCATCCGGACCGTCGACGGGCGCCTGCACGAGCTCGACATGCTCGTGCTGGCCACGGGATACAAGGCGAACGCCTTCATGCGTCCGATGCGACTCACCGGGCGCGGCGGGATCACGCTCGAACAGGCCTGGCATCCGCGTCCGGTCGCCTATCTGTCTGTGTCGATCCCCGAATTCCCCAACCTGTTCATGTTGAACGGCCCGAACGGTCCGGTCGGCAACTTCTCCCTCATCGAGGTGGCCGAGCTCCAGCTGGGCTACATCCTGCAGCTCATCGACCGAATCCGCTCCGGCGAGTGCAATGAGGTCTGTGCCACCCACGAGGCGCTGGACCGCTTCGAGCGCGAGCGGGCCGAGGCGGCGAAGAACACGGTCTGGGTCACCGGGTGCCACAGCTGGTACCTGGACGACCGTGGATTGCCGGCGGTGTGGCCCTGGCCCTTCCTCAGATTCAGAGACGAGATGAAGGCACCCGATCCCGCGGCATTCGAATTCGGCTGACGGGTGACTCCCCCCGCTGATCGCCCCACGGACAACCGGGCTGCGGCGGACAGCACCGACCCGATGCGGGCTGTGGTCGGTGCGAGGTCGGCAGGGCCGGCCGTTTCCTTCGGCCGCCGCCTCACCGACCTGGCCGCAGCCGACCCGGATCGGACGGCAGTCACCTGTGGTCCGGGCCAGCTCACCCGAGCCGAGCTGGAGGCCTCCGCCAACCGGCTGGCCCGGTACCTGGCCGACTCGGGGGTCACCCAGGGCTCCATGGTCACCATCGCCCTACCCAATTCGCTCGAGTTCCTGGTCGCCACAGTGGCGGCCTGGAAGCTCGGTGCCATCCCCCAACCGGTGAGCCCGAAGCTCCCGACCCGCGAGCTACGCCAGGTGATCGAGCTGGCCGAACCCCGTGCCCTCCTCGCTGCGGCGGGTCGCCTGGACGCCGAGGTGTTCGCCACGGGGAAGCCCGGGGCCGCGCCGGCCGTGCTCACCATGGACCAGCTCTGGCCCTCGGACCTGGACGACGGGCCGCTCGAGGACGTGGTCAGCCCGGCATGGAAGGCCCCGACCTCCGGCGGTTCGACCGGGACGCCCAAGCTGATCGTGTCGGGCGATGCCGGTCTGATCCGCCCCACAGGGCCGGTGCCGCTCCTGTTCGAGGCGAACGATTGCCTGGTGATGCCCGGACCGCTCTACCACAACGGGCCCCTGGTCTGGACGTGCCAGGCGCTGTTGTGGGGTGTCCATGTCGTGCTCCTCCGCCGGTTCGATGCCGAAGCCACCCTGGCCGCCCTCGCCGAGCACGGTGCACAGGTCGTCTACCTCGTCCCCACCATGATGAGGCGCATCTGGCGCCTGCCCGAGTCGGTGCGGGATTCCTACGACCTCTCCTCCCTCCGGGTCGTCTGGCACCTGGCCGAGCCCTGCCCACCCTGGCTCAAGCAGGCCTGGATCGACTGGCTCGGCCCCGAGCGGATCATCGAGCTCTACGCCGGGACCGAAGGGCAGGTGGCCACCATCATCACCGGGACCGAGTGGCTGGCCCACCGTGGTTCGGTCGGACGCCCGATGAACGGTGAGATCGCCATCTGCGATCCGATGGGACGAGAGCTGCCGCCGGGAGAAGAGGGTGAGGTATGGCTCCGGAGTCGCCGCAAGTCACCCTCATACCACTACGTCGGGGCCAAGCCGCGTCGCCGGGAGGGCGGCTGGGAGTCGCTGGGTGATTGCGGCAGGCTCGACGACGATGGCTACCTCTACCTGGGCGACCGTCTGTTGGACATGATCCTCACCGGCGGCGCCAACGTCTATCCGGCCGAGGTCGAAGCGGCCCTTCAGGAGCATCCCGACGTGCAGAGCTGCGCCGTCATCGGGCTTCCCGATGAGGACCGGGGAAACATCGTCTACGCCATCGTCGAGATCGGCCCGGTTCCGGTGGGCCCCGCCGAGCTCATGGAGTTCCTGGCCGAGCGGCTGGTCGCGTACAAGCTTCCCCGGACCATCGAGTTCGTGGACGAGCCGTTGCGCGATGAGGCCGGCAAGGTGCGCCGCTCCGAGCTCCGGGCTGAGCGGCTCGCCAGGGACAAGCCCACAGGTTCCTGACCGAGCCGGAACGAGAGCCGGAACGAGAGCCGGAACGAGAGCCGGAGCCAGAGCCGAAGCCAGGGTCGGAACCGGAGCGGAACCGGAACTGGACCGAAGGAACTCTCCCCCTTGCTTCCGCGGAGAGTCCGACTCAACCCGGGACGAAGTCACCGGTCGAGAGTCGCAGCGCTCGGACCAGGCGGACGAGCGCCTCCATCTGGTCGTCATCGAGCGCGCCCACACCGAATCGGATGGCGTTCACCGAGTCGGTGGCCTTCTTCACCAGCATCCGCCCTTCCGGGGTGATGCGGGCCAGGGTGGCCCGCCGATCGGTGGGATGCGGGACGCGCTCGACCAACCCGTCCTCAGCCAGCCGGTCGACGATGTTGGTCACGCTGGTCGGATGGATCATGAGGCGCTGGCCCATCCGCCCGAGCGGCAGCTCCCCGCGGGCGGTGAACGACAGAAGGACGAGTGCCTCGTAGCGGGCGAAGGTCAGGCCGAAGGGGCGGAGCGCCCCGTCGACGGCGCGGAGCACGAGCTGCTGGGCCCGCATGACCGACGTTGCGGTGGCCATGGCGTCGGCCGCCTCGGGCCAACGACGGGCCCATTGGCGGTGGGCCTCCTCGATCGCGTCGAAGGAGAGCGGGTGGGTCACCGGCCGTCGCCGTTATACCGACCGCGGATGCGCGCTCACATCACACATTGCGACGGTAGACCCCACCGACCTCGAAGAGGGTCTGGGTGATCTCGCCCAGTGAGGCGCTCCTCACCGTTTCCATGAGGCACTCGAAGACGTTGTCGCCGGACAATGCGGCCCGGCGAAGGGCAGCCAGGGCGGGGTCTCGCTCGTCGGTATGGCGCTCGGTGGAAGTCGGCCAGCCGCTCGATCTGGCCGACCACCTCCTCCTCGGTGGCCCGCGCCAGCTCGAGGCGCTCCGGGCCTGAATCGGCGGTGGACGCCGAGGGAGCGGTGAACGTGTTCACCCCGACGATAGGCAGCGAGCCGTCGTGCTTGGCTTGCTCGTAGGCCATCGAGTCGTCCTGGATCCGGCCCCGCTGGTAGCCGGTCTCCATGGCACCCAGGACACCGCCACGGTCGGAGAGGCGTTCGAGCTCGGCGAGCACCGCCGCCTCCACCAGGTCGGTGAGCTCCTCGACGACGAAGCTGCCCTGGAGCGGGTTCTCGTTGGCCGCCAGGCCCCACTCCTTGTTGATGATCAGCTGGATGGCCAGCGCCCGGCGGACCGAATCCGGCGTGGGCGTGGTGACCGCCTCGTCGAAGGCATTGGTGTGGAGGCTGTTGGCGTTGTCGTAGATGGCACAGAGAGCCTGCAGGGTCGTCCGGATGTCGTTGAATGCCATCTCCTGAGCGTGGAGCGACCGGCCCGAGGTCTGGATGTGGTACTTGAGCTTCTGCGATCGTTCGCCCGGCGCCGTACCGGTCGCGCAGGGCGATGGCCCAGATCCGGCGAGCCACCCGCCCGAGGACCGTGTACTCCGGGTCCATGCCGTTGGAGAAGAAGAACGAGAGGTTGGAGGCGAAGTCGTCGACCGCCATACCCCGAGCCAGATAGGACTCCACATAGGTGAACCCGTTGGCCAGGGTGAAGGCCAGCTGGGTGATCGGGTTGGCTCCGGCTTCGGCGATGTGGTAGCCGGAGATCGAGACGGAGTAGAAGTTGCCCATCCCGTTCCGGACGAAGAACTCCTGGATGTCGGCCATCACCCCGAGCGAGAACTCGGTCGAGAAGATGCAGGTGTTCTGGCCCTGGTCCTCCTTGAGGATGTCGGCCTGGACCGTGCCCCGGACGGTCCGCAGCGTCCGGGCCCGAATGCCAACGGACTCGTCCGCCGTCGGCGGGCGGCCGTGCTGGGCGGCGAAGTGGTCCATCTGCTGGTCGATGGCCGTGTTGAGGAACATGGCCAGGATGGTCGGCGCCGGGCCGTTGATGGTCATCGACACCGACGTGGTCGGGTCGCAGAGGTCGAACCCGTCGAAGAGGGCTTTCATGTCGTCCAGGGTGGCCACCGAGACACCCGAGGTGCCGATCTTCCCGTAGACGTCAGGTCGCGTGTCGGGGTCGCGGCCGTAGAGGGTCACCGAGTCGAACGCCGTCGAGAGGCGGGTGGCGGGCTGGCCCTCGGCCAGCAGATGGAAGCGCCGGTTCGTGCGCTGCGGATCGCCTTCGCCGGCGAACATCCGGGCCGGGTCCTCGTTGTCCCGTTTGAAGGGGAAGACGCCCGCGGTGAAAGGAAAATGACCGGGCAGGTGCTCCGATCGGAGCCAGCGGAGCAGGTCCCCTTCGTCGCTCATCCGGGGCAGCGCCACCCTGGGGATCCGGGTGCCCGAAGGGGAGACCCGCCAGAGCGGGTCCACCGAGCCCGCTCGGTCGTCCGGGCCCGCCGGTTCGTCGGCGGCGCGCGCCTCGCCGAGGCGGGAGAGCTCGTCGAGCAGGGCCCGGTCGGCCGTATCGACCCGGCCGGCCTCCTCCTCGGCCAGGCCCGACAGAAGGTCGCCGGCGGGCCCGGCCAGTCGACCGGCCTCCTCCAGCAACGTCCGGGTCGCGGCCAGGTGCTGGGCCCGACGCACCTGCTCTGCCCGCCGGGCCGTCTCGGCGTGGTAGCCCCTGACCGTGGCGACCACATCGGCCAGGTACCGGACCCGGTCGGCGGGGACGATCGGGGACCCGCTGGGCGAGACGGTGGTCGTGCACCGGGCTCAGGATCGGCTCGCCCACCGTCAGCCCACGGTGCGACAGCTGATCCCGCAGGAACTGATAGAGGGCGGTCGTGCCCTCGTCGTTGAACCGGGCCGCCACCGTCCCGAAGACCGGCACCGGCTCGGGCTGGCTGTGCGACCCGGGGCGGGCCTCGGCCCGGACGCGGCGCCACTGGCGCTCGACCGAACGCAACGCGTCCTCCGCACCCCGGCGGTCGAACTTGTTGATGGCCACGACGTCAGCCAGGTCGAGCATGTCGATCTTCTCCAGCTGGGACGGGGCTCCGAATTCGGGTGTCATCACGTACAGCGACACATCCGCCACGTCCACGATCGCGGCGTTGCCCTGGCCGATACCGGGGGTCTCGACGATGACCAGGTCGAAGCCGGCGGCGCGGTAGGCGTCGATGACGGAGCTCACCGAGGTGGGGACTTCCGAGCCGCTCCCTCGGGTGGCCATCGAGCGGAAGTACACCTGCGGGGTGTGAATCGAGTTCATGCGGATCCGGTCCCCGAGGAGGGCGCCGCCGCTCCGTCGCTTCGAGGGGTCGACGGCGAGCACCGCGATCCTGAGCTTGTCGCCCTGATCGATGCGGAACCGGAGGATGAGCTCGTCGGTGAGGGACGACTTCCCCGACCCGCCTGTGCCGGTGATGCCGACGACCGGCACGTCCCGAGACCGGGCCGCGGCGGACAACGACCCCGCCACCACCGGGTCGAGGGCCTGGGACTCGATGGCGGTGATGGCCCGGGCCAGCGCCCTGACGTCGCCGAGGACGATGTCGTCGGCTCGGACGGGTCCGGTGGCCACCAGATCGATGTCGCACTCCTGGACGAGGATGTTGATCATCTGCGGCAGGCCGAGACGCTGGCCGTCGGTCGGCGAGAAGATCCGCTTCACGCCGTAGGCCTCGAGCTCGGCGATCTCGGAAGGGATGATGACCCCGCCCCCGCCCCCGTAGACCCGGACGTCGCCCCGTCCTTCCTCGGCCAGCCGGTCGACCAGGTACTTGAAGTACTCGAGGTGTCCACCCTGGTAGGAGCTGACCGCCACCCCCTGTACGTCCTCGGCGACGGCCGCCTCCACCACCTCGTCGACCGACCGGTTGTGGCCGAGGTGGATGACCTCCACCCCCTGGGCCTGGAGCAAGCCGCCGCATGATGTTGATGGCGGCGTCGTGGCCGTCGAAGAGGCTCGCGGCGGTCACGAACCGCACCGGATGGCGAGGCCGGTGAAGCTCAGTATCGGGCGAACGATTCATCAGTCATACGATAATCGGAATTCCTACTATTTGCCCGATCGTCGCGCCCGTCGAGACAGCCTGGGTCGACGCGATGACCTATCAACCCACCCCGGCGCCGTCAGCCCACCCCCAGCGCGCCGGCCAGTCGGGTGATGGCCGCTTCGGTGCGCACCCCCCACCAGAACAGGTCCTTGCCGTCCAAGAACAGGGTACGGCCGATGGGCGCCAGTTCTGCGGCCTGGCGAGTCGAGAATGGATAGGGCTCGCTGGGGGCCAGCACCAGATCGGGACGACGCTCGGCGGCGTCGTCCAGGGTGACCGTCGGGTACGGGCCGTCGGCGTCGAACACGGTCCGGATACCGAGATGCTCGAGGAGCGAGGCGCCATAGGTCGGAAGGCCGAGCGCCATCCACGGTCGCCGCCAGATCGGGATGAAAGCGCGGGCAAGTCGTCGGTCGGGGTGGGGGAAGGTCGGGTGGCGTCCAACGCACCTCCACCTTCTCAGCCAACCCCGTCACACCGGAGAGCGCGTCGGCCAGCGACCGAACGGACAGTGCATGCACGGCGATGCCGCGGTCGACGAGGACGGCGTGGTCCTCGTGCCGGTTCTCCTCGGTGTCCATCACGACGAGGTCGGGGGCGAGCTCGACGATCCTGGTCGACGGCGGGGTTCTTGGTGCCGCCCACGTGCGGGAGATCCGGTCGTTCGCAGAAGCGCGTACAGGCGACGGGCTCGCGGTCCCAGGCCGACAACGTCTCGGTGACGGAAGGGACCAGGCTGACGATCCGCATCCCGCGCCGGTCAGCAGTCGTGCGGAGGGCTCGGGGCCACGATCGCCGCCGGTACCGCCATCAGGCCACGCGGGGGCCGGGAAGACTGAGGTCCGTCGTCCCGGCCGCCGTCACGCGGGCGGCCGAGCCGGGCGCCCCGGGGCGGTCGGGCGCCCCTGGGCGCCGGCCGCGCACGAGCAGCATGGCGGCCACTCCGACGAGGAAGACGACCATGGCCAGGAAGTAGGAGCCCCCGAGGACGAGCTGCCAGCCGTGCTCGTGCAGCTCCTGGTCCTCCCCATGGGGCAAGGTCCAGATCGGTGCGATCCAGAGCCACACGGCGGCCGCACCGGCCCAGAGCCGGCCTCCCCGAGGGCGGTCATCGGCCAGGCAGAGCCAGGCCAGGATGGGGACGACCCAGACCATGTGGTGCACCCACGTGATCGGTGACACCACCATGCCGACGGTGGCGCACACCAACACGCCGAGGAGGGGCGACGACCGTCCGGTAGGCCCATACGGCGAGGGCCATGCCGGCGACGAGCGCGATCAGGTCCAGGCCGTAGTACACGGAGTGCGGCACGACCTTGTGGTGGAAGCGCTCGAGCACACCGGACAGGCTCTGGTTGCTGATGTAGTCGTTCCCACCCACCCGGCCGGCGTCGAACGCGTACCGGGTCCAGAATTGCCACGAGGTACTGGGCCCGACGGCGGCGACCACCAGCCCCACGCCGACGAAGGTGACCAGCGCCACGACCGCGCTCCGGCCGCGGCGGACAAGGAAGAGGAAGGGCACGAAGATGAGGGGCGTGAGCTTGGCTGCCGCGGCCAGCCCGGTCAGGACGCCTTGGGGGACGACCGTTTCTCCCAGTCGGATGCGGGCCGTCAGGTCGGCGAGGATCATGGCGACCAGGATGAGGTTGACCTGTCCGTAGGCGAAGGTGAGCCCCACGGGGTCGAGCCAGACGGCCGGCAACATCAGGACGAGCGACCACTGGACGAGCGCCCGTCTGGACAGCGTGGGGCGGGCCGCCCGCAACGAGAGGGCTACCAGCGCGGCCAGGGCAACCAGGTTGAGCAGGGCCCAGAAGTACTGGGCCGGCTGGCGGGGCACCAGGGTCAGCGGGCTGAAAGCCAGTGCCGAGAAGGGCGGATAGGTGAAACTCAGCGGGGGGGATGGGTACCGGACGGCGTAGAGGTGGCCGCCGAAGAAATGCGATCCCCCCATCATGTAGATGTCGAAATCCAGGGGGGAACGGTGCACCTCGAGGAGCACCCGCAGAGCGGCCAGGCCGGCCGAGACCCCTCCGAGGAGCCATAACCCCTGGTCGGAGAGGTGCCGGCGCCCGGCAATCCCACGGGGTCGACCTGGGTGCAGCGTCTCGCGAACCGGCGCCACGCCTGAAACGATACCCCTGCCCGAGGCCGGGCCTGTCCGCGGCGAGCCCGACCGGACCCGGGGTCCGGGGCCCGAAGCGGCCGGCCGGCGCCACCCCGCCGGTCGTGGAGTTTGACAATTCGATGACAATTTCGCGGGCTAACGTTGCTCGGAGATTTCGGTCGACGGGTGCCCGGTGCAGGGCGGGGTCCGGAGTATCCCGAGGATCCGGAGAAGGAGCTACGTGGGAACGCCCGCCTTGGTGCAGGAAGTCCAGACGCCCCGTCGAACCGGCCTCCCGGCTGCCCCTCTCCTCACGGCCTCGATCCTCATCGGCACCTGCGGCGCGGTGGGCATGGTGCTGGCCGGCACCCGGATCGGCGCCGTCCCTGGCGACGGCTACCGCTGGTTGTTCTCGCTCCCGGGTCCCTCACCCCTCATGTCGGTGATCTTCTACCTGTCGATCGCCGTGCTGATCGCCGGATGGGTCGGGGTGGGACGGGTGGCCTTTGCCGGCCGGCTCACCGTCCGGCGGGCCTGGGTGACCCTCACCGCCTGGGGTCTCCCGTTCCTCCTCGGGCCCCCGTTGTTCAGCCGTGACCTCTACAGCTACGTCGGCCAAGCCTTCGTCGCCCACCGCGGTCTCGATCCCTACTCGGTCTCACCGTCCGTGCTCGGCCCGGGACCGGTGCTCGCCTCCATCGCCGGCGTCTGGCGTCACACCTTCTCCCCGTACGGGCCGTTCTTCGTCACCGTGTCGAAGGGCATCGTCGGTCCGGCCGGTGGCTCACTCATGGCCGAGGTCCTCGCCTTCCGGATCCTCGAGTTGTTCGGGGTGGCGCTCATCATGGTGTCGCTGCCGCGGCTGGCCCGCCACCTCGGCACCGATCCCGGAATCGCGCTCTGGCTCGGAGCCCTGAGCCCGCTCGCACTGTTCAGCTTCATCTCGTCCGGCCACAACGACGCCCTGATGATCGGCCTGTTGGTGGCGGGCGTGACCGTGGCCGTCACCGGCCGCCTCATGGCGGGGGTGGTGCTGTGTGCGGCTGCCGCCACCGTGAAGCTCCCGGCCGCAGCCGCGATCATCTTCCTCGTCGCCGACCGATGCCGGCAGATCACGGCTGACCGGCGCCGGGTGGTGATCGCCCAGGCCGTCGGGGTGACCGCCGTCGTGTTCATCGGCGTGACGCTGATCTGCGGCTACGGGTGGACCTGGATGGGGCCCGGCGCCCTCCACGTCCCGACCGAGCTCCGAGTGCTGACCACGCCGTCGGTGTCCCTCGGCACCTTCGTCTTCCACCTGCTCCACCCGCTCGGCATCCCGGTGACCAGGTCCGCAGTCGTCACGGCGACCCAGTACGTCTGTGCTCTTGCCGCCATCGGCGCTTGTGTGTGGCTGCTCGTGACCCTGGGCCGGCACGAGATGGTGCGATCGCTCGGCCTCGCCCTCATCCTCATCGTCGTCGGGAGCCCGACGGTGTGGCCCTGGTACCTGCTGTGGGGCCTGGTGCTGCTCGCCGCCACCACCGCCCAGCGTTCGAAGGTGCTCGCGGTGGTTGCCGCATTGGCCATGCTGTTGGTCGGGCCGGGCGGAAGTCCGCGAATTACTCGGCAACTCGTACATCCTCGTCTCACTGGCCTCGGTCGCCGGCATCGTCTGGCTGGCCCGGGGCCAACGGTGGCGGTCGGTTGTCTCCGGACATGGCGCCTGAACCGCGCATCGCCCCGTCGCTCGGGGGCCCCGTCGGACTGGCGGAGGCGGAGGCCACGGGGTCGAGACCGGAGTCGACGGGAGCGACCAGGCCCCGGCCGTGGTCGACGCAGTCCAACCCGAGCTCGCCGACACACCGAACGGGCCCGGTCTCGTGACCGAGCTCGACGTCACTTCGGCTCCATCGAAGGCCGGCGGCCCGGCTGCATCGATGGCCGGCGGCTCGGCTGCATCGATGGCCGGCGCCACCGCCACTGAATCCGCGCTGACCGGAGCCCCACCCCGGCCCGGGCCCGGGGGCCTACTCCGGTCCTCCATCGAGACCCCACTGCGGATCGACCCCCCGCTCCGGCTCGAGCCCGAACTCCCGCTCGACGACCAGCTCCCGTTCGACGGCCAGCTCCCGCTCGACGACCAGCGCCCGCCCGGGCGCCGGCCCCGGTCGGGGCGGCCGCCGACCCGGACAAAGCGGTTGGCCACCGCGATCCGGTCGTGGCCGGCCTGGATCGTGCACCCGGTGCTGATCTATCTCGCCTCGCGGGCGCTGACTTGGGCCACCCTCGCCGTCACCAGCATCTTCACCCACGTGGGCGTGAGAGGTGAGATTGACCGGTGGGACAGCCGCTGGTTCTTCGCGCCGCCCAGTTCGGCTGGCCGACCCAATTGCCCCACCACAACGGCCACGTGGCGGCCAACACCATCGCCTTTCTGCCGGCCTTCCCGCTCACCTTCCGCTGGCTCTCCCAACTGACCGGTCTGTCGCTGTTGACCGCTGGTGTCATTGTCACCTCGATCTCCGGACTGACCGCCATGGTCGGCGTCTGGCTGCTGATACGCGCCTACGCCGATGAGCACGCGGCGGACCGGGGCACACTCATGCTGGCCGTGTTCCCGGGGTCGTTCGTCTTGAGCCTGGTCTACTCGGAAGGATTGGTCCTCACCTTCGTGGCCTTCGGGCTCCTCGCCCTCATGCGCAAGCGCTGGCTGCTGGCCGGTGTCCTCGGAATGCTGGCGACGGCTACGACGCCGATCGCACTGGCCTTCGAGGTCAGCTGTCTGTGGTGCGCGTACCGGGAAGTGACCAGGGACCGCAACTGGCGTTCGCTGGCGGCGCCGATTCTGACTCCGCTCGGCTTCCTCAGCTACCAGGTCTGGCTGTGGGTCCACACCGGGAACGTGTCGGCCTGGCGCCTGACCGAGCGTGGAGGTTGGAAGAGCTATCCGTCCTTGGTCTACGCCGCCCACACCGTCGGCGTATTCCTCAAGGACCCGATCGCCACCAACAAGACCGACGACCTGCTGTTCGTCTGCACCGTACTGACGGTGATCGCGGCCGTGATCGCCATCCGGGCCCGTCTCCCGATACCGATGCTCCTCTACGGGCTGGTGGCAGCGGGGATCGCGTTCGTATCCGCTCCGGTGGGGCTCCGCCCCCGGTTCATCTTCCTGGCCTTCCCGCTGATCGTCGCGGTCGGGCACACGGTTGCGGGGCCGGGCCTATATCTGGGTGGCGGCCATCTCGGCTGCGCTGCTGATATTCGCCACCGCGTACGAGGTGAGCTCGTGGGCCGTCTTTCCGTAAGAGGGCTCGGGCCAAGCGAGCGCGGCTCCGGCCGGGCGCGACCCGAGGGTCCGCCAGGAAGCCCCCCGATGCCCGGGGCCACCACGACCGTGGCGCCGCCCGGGAAGATCGTCGAATCCGAGCCCGCCGGTCCGCCGGGTCCCACCGAAACCGAGCCGCCCGATCCGAGCGGGACGCTCGGGCACCTGACCCCGTCTTCACAGGTCGAGCCCGAACGGCGCGGCGCCAACGGCGACGGCGACGGCGATGGCGATGGCGATGGCGGCGGCATTGCGCAGGAGCAACGAACGACCGCCCTGGACTACCTCGGCACGACCATCAGCGTCGGTACGCCAGAGCGTGCAGCCTGGAGTCTCGTCTGGCTGGGGGTCATCATCGGTGGACTCGGATTCTGGGGCTCCTGGTCCTCGTGGCCGCCGGCAGCAGTTACTCGCCCCGCTCGTGGTCCTGGTCGGCATTGGCGGGTTGGCCGCGTCGTGGGTCGTCCGGAACCCGCGCTCGCCGGTCCTCCAGCTCGGAGCCTTGGCCTCGGTGGTGGTGTCGACACTCGCCCAGCAGGGGGTCGCCATCCACCTCCGCCAGTTCTACAGCACCGATTCCGGGGCATTCAACCAAGCCGCGGCGCGCCTGCTGCAGCAAGGGCAGAACCCGTACACCTCGACCATGGCGTCGGCCGCTCGTCTTCTACAGCACCCGGCGGACAACTGGACCTACACGATCAGCGGCGGGTTCGTGAACCACGTGTCCTACCCGGCGGGGTCGTTCCTGTTGCCGTGGTCGGCGCTGACGTTGGGCTTCAACCACGCCGTGGTCGACTGGATGGACCTCTTCGCCTGGCTGATCACCGGCGTGCTCATCTTCGCCCTCCTGCCCGGTTCGCTGCGCTGGCTCGGGTGCCTCATCCTGACCGTGCCGATCTTCGCCGCCATCTTCGGATCGGGCGGTACCGACGCCTCGTTCCTGCCCTTCATGGTCCTGGCCGTGTGGCGGTGGGATCGCTTTGCGCTCGGCCGCGGTGCCGGTTGGGTGCGGTGGATGAGCCCAGTCGCTCTCGGGGCTGGCCTGCTCGATCAAGCAGACGCCGTGGTTCTGCATCCCCTTCCTCGTCCTCGGGGTGATGATCGAGGCCCGCCGCGGTGGTCGCCGACCGCTGCCGACCGCCGCCGCCTATCTGGCCGTGGTCGTGGGCATCTTCCTCGCCGTCAACCGGCCCTTCATCGTGTGGTCGCCGGTCGCCTGGGCTCGCGGGACGTTCCTCCCCTTCCTCCAGCCCCTCGTCGCCGACGGGCAGGGTCTGGTCACCCTGGTGCTCCACGGGTTCGCCCACGGGGTCTCGTTGCCACTGCTCACCGTGGCGGGCCTTCTGGTCCTGCTGTCCTTGCTGGTCGCCTTCGTGGTCGCCTATCCGGTCATGAAGCGGATCTGGCTGATCCTCCTACCGCTCTCGTTCTTCGTGGCTCCGCGGAGCCTCTCCAGCTACCTGCTCGATCTGTACCCCGCCGCCCTCGTCGCGGCCGTGAGCGTCGCCCCGGGTCGACCCTGGAACTGGTGCGTAGGTCGAGCCGAACCAGAGCTCCCCTGATCGTCGCCACCTTCGGCTCGGCCGTCGCGGCCGTCGTGGTCTCCGCCCTGGCCTTCACGGCCGTGCCCCTGCAACTCGCCATCCAGAGCGCGGTCGCCTCTCCGAATGCGTCGGCACTCGAGTCGGTGACCCTGGCCGTGCACAACACCACCGGCGGCGTGCTCAACCCGCACTTCATGGTTACCATCAGCTCCGATCACCCGGACGGGTTCTGGCTGCCGGCCGACGGTCATCAGGTCGTGCTCCCGCCATACGCCTCCGACGTGCTCACGCTCTACCCGCCGCACCGCATCGGCGCACCCGCACATCACGCCTACTGGCTGGTGACGGCCTACACCGGCTCACCCGAGGCGCTGAGCACGTCGCCGGTCCAGCAGTGGCAGCTCGGGTCCTCGTCCTGACCCCAGCCCGCGGCCGGATCGGCGATGTACTGGTCTACGCTCGCCCACCCAGATAGTTCCGGGTCCAGCACGGCATCGGGCTCCTGAAATGGTCGCGGGTGCCGAACTCCCCATGACAGGATCACCGACAAAGTCCCAAGGCAACACCGAGTCTCCCGGTCGAGGGTGGCGACACCGGGCGGTGGGTGCGCTGGTCCTCCCGGTGCTCGTGGTGCCATTGCTCGCCGGCTGTGGCGGGCCGTCCCCGTCGTCGAGCTCGACCAAGACGACCGTGCCGCTCCCAGCCGGCCGCGATCCCTCGGTGGTCTCCAAAATGGTGTGTCGAAGCGAGGCCATCCACGACGTGGGACTCGCACTCGGCGAGACCGCCTCGGTGACGACGCCGACATGGACGGATCATCTCTATACCTGCCACTACGAGTATCAGAGCGGGACGCTGACCCTCTCGGTCAAGGAGCTCTCCAGCTGGCCCGAGACCCTCGCCTACTTCCACGGTCTCGGCAACCAGCTCGGCGTGGTGAGGAGTCTGGCAAACGTGGGTCAGGGGGCGTTCCAGACCACCAACGGTTCGGTCGTGGTGCGCAAGGACTGGAAAGTGCTGCTGGTGGATCCCACCGGGCTGCCAGCCCAGTTCGGCAACCCGCCCACCACGTCCGGTGACATCGCGGTCACCGTGGCCGATGTGATCCTGGGGTGCTGGGCGGGCGACTGACGGCCGGGGGCCGGGGCCGGGGGCCCGGGGCCGGGGGCCGGGGGCCGGGGGCCGGGGGCGGCCGAGGCTAGGTCGGACGCCGGCCGGGGCCCGACTCGAGATACTCGGCCATGGCGGCGGCGATGCAGGCGGCGGTCTCCGAGCGAGCCCGTTGTTCGCCAAACCTCCGGCTGAGCGAGACCACCGTGCTGCCCAAGCCGATCGCCTCCTCGATCGCATCCTCGGTGGCCCGGCCGGCGATGACCAGTGACGGGACGCCGGCCGCGGCGGCGTCGCGCACCACCGAGCCCGCCGCCTTTCCGGCGAAGGAGGTCGAATCGAAAGCACCTTCGCCGGTGACGACCAGCGAAGCCGCCTCCAGAGCCTCACCGAAGCCAAGGAGCTCGGTGACCACCTCGTACCCCGAGCGCAGGGTCCCACCCAGGGCCACGATGGCCGCGCCCAGTCCCCCGGCGGCCCCGGCGCCCGGCAGGTCGGCGACGTCGAGCCCGTACTGGCGCCGATACCGGTCCGCCACCGAATCGAAGCGGGTGGCGAGCTCGACCATCTGGGCGTCGGTGGCGCCCTTCTGCCGGGCGAAGCGGGACACCGCCTCGAAGAACCCGACATGGACGTCGCAGGCCCCGACCAGCTCGACCGTCCCGAGCCCGCCTGCCCCCTCAACGGCCCGGAGCGCCCCGAGCCCCCCGTCGGTGGTGGCCGAGCCGCCCAGGCCGACGATCACCCGGAGCGGGTCGGCACCGGATCGCGACGCCTCGAGGGCACGGGCCGCGGCCACGACGAGTTGGCCGGTGCCCCGGGTGTCGGCCGCCACCGCATCATTGCCGGCGGCACCCCCGGCGAGGACCAGGCCCGAGGCCCGGGCCATCTCCACGATCGCCACCGGCCCGGCCCGCAACCACTCGGCGACGACCGGTGCGCCGAGTGGCCCCGACACCTCCGCCCTCTCGAGCTGACCGCCCAGGACGTCGAGCACCTCGAGGAGCCCCTCGCCCCCGTCCGCCAGCGGGATCCGGCGGACCATCCGACCCGGCGGGCAGCCCCGGGCGATGGCCTCGGCCGCTTGGCGGGCGGTCACGGTTCCGCGAAACTTGTCCGGTGCGGCGAGCACTGCGTCGCCGGGTCGGGTCACCGACACGAATGCCCAGACGCCCGTTGGGGCCTACTCACCGAAGAGCAATCCGTAGTTGGCGCCTCGTCGGAGGTGGTGACCGCCGTCGATGGCCAGGTTCTCGCCGCTGATCCAAGCCGACTCAGGACCGGCCAGGAACCGGACGGCCGCGGCGATGTCCTCGACGGTGCCGAGACGCCGAATGGGCATCTCGGACAGATAGTCATCCAAGAGCGGACCGCCGGCGGTGATCGGTGCCATCAACTCGTCGTCGATGATCCCCGGCCGCACGGTGTTGACCCGGATCCCCGAGCCCCCCAGCTCCTCGGCGGCGTAGCGGCACAGCATGTCGATCCCCGCCTTCGCCGCGCCGTAGGCCCAGAGAAACCGATGGGGGAAGTGGCCGGCGCCCGACGACATGCCGATGATCGAGCCGCCGGCCGGATCAGCGCCACCGGCCCCCGTTCCGACCCCCGCCGCCATCAACGGGGCGGCGTGCTTGATGGAGAGGAACGTCCCGATGAGGTTGAGGTCCACGGTGGCCCGGACGGCCGAGACGTCGGCGTCGGCCATCGGTCCCATGTGGGCTGCACCCCCGGCATTGGCGAACAGGATTTCGAGGCGCCCGCGCTCGGCGGCGGCCGACTCGACCGCGGCGGCGATCTCCTCCTCGACGGTGACGTCGGCCACCACGTATTGTGCCGTCCCCTCGGCTCCCGCCCGGCGCCCGGAGGCCCTCGCCGCTGATTCCAGCACGGTCGACCGCGACCCGGAGCTTCTCCTCGGTTCGCCCGCAGATGGTGACGTGGGCGCCGTCCTGGACCAGTCGGGTGGCTGCACCGAGCCCGATGCCGCTGCCGCCGCCGGTGACCAGCGCAGCGAGGCCGGTGATGTCGTTCGACCCGTTCGTCTCGTTCCCCACGTCGGCTCCTGGTTCGCTCGGGTCCGGCTCGGGCTCGCCCTGGCCCGGACACTGCTCCTGCTTGGGTTTGGCTCCCGTCTGCCCGGGTTTGGCTTTCGTCTCCGGCAAAGGATCAGGGCGCCTCGGGCCCGGTCTCCGGGGCCCCGCCAAGGCCCGATCCTCCGGACACGCGCCGAGCGCCCCCTACCCCGGGCCGCACGTGGTACAGAATGTCCGGCCCGGAGTCCGGGTGCAGCATGCTACGGGCCCGGACCCACGGCAATCCGGCCCGACCCGACAGACACAGGGGTGAGAGGCACAGAAGTGAGCAGAACCGTCATGAGCTCGGGGCGGTCGGGGCAACCCGCGGAACCGAGGCAGTTCAACCTGGCCGACCTGTTCGAGATCGTGGTCGACACCGTGCCGGACCGCCTGGCCCTGGTGGCCGGCGCGGAACGCCGGACCTACCGACAGCTCGATGAACGGGCCAACCGCTTCGCCCATCACCTCGAGGACCTCGGGTTGAGGGCCGGTTCCCACGTGGGGATCCTGGCCTACAACCGAGCCGAGTGGGCCGAGGCCATGATCGGCTGCTACAAGGCACGAGTCGTCCCGGTCAACCTCAACTACCGGTACGTGGCGCCCGAGCTCCGCTACGTGGTGGACAACGCCGACCTCGAGCTTCTGGTCTTCGAGGAGGGCCTCGCCCCGTTGGTGGCCGAGTCACTGGGTCAGCTCCCGGCGAGCGACCGCCTCCAGCTGATGGCGCTGGCCGATGGTCCCGGGACCAAAAGGCAAGACGTGCTGGGCGGGATCGACACCGAGGCCTACGAAAGCGCGCTGGCGGCGGCCGGCCCCGAGCGAAGGTTCGGGCCCCGCTCCCCGGACGACCTCTATGTGCTGTACACCGGCGGGACGACCGGGATGCCCAAAGGCGTGCTCTGGCGGCAGGAGGACATCTTCTTCGCCGCCATGGGCGGTGGGGGTTGGGGGTCACAGCCCATCACCCAGCCCGACGAGCTCGCCGGCCGGCTCAACCTCGACGACGCGGCCCGCGCCGTCATGCTGGTGGTGGCACCCCTGATGCACGGCAACGCCCAATGGGTCATGTGGAACGCCTTCATGATGGCCGGCACGGCCGTCCTCTACACCGAGCACCACTACGACCCCGACCTTCTGTGGCGACTGATCGAGCAGGAACGGGTGGTCTCGATCGGGCTGGTCGGCGACGCCATGGCGCGCCCTCTGGTCGAGGCGCTCGAGATGGCACCACCGGGCCGGTACGACACCTCGTCACTGCTGGCCATCGGCTCGGGCGGGGCCATGCTCTCGTCGACGGTCAAGAACGAGCTCAGGAAGCAGCTCCCCAACGTCATGATCATGGACCGGTTCGGTTCGAGCGAGAGTGGCGCCCAGGGTGCGGTGGAGGACGGGGCCACCGGGCCCAGGTTCACGATGAGTGATGACACATCGGTCCTCGATGACGACCTCCGCCCACTGAACCCGGGCGACGGCAGGATCGGCCGCCTGGCCCGCACGGGCCGCATACCGCTCGGCTACTTCAAGGACCCGGCCAAGACCGAGGTCACCTTCCCCGTCGACGCCAACGGCGTTCGCTGGTCGATCCCGGGCGATCTGGCCTCGGTCGAAGCGGACGGCAGCATCACCGTCCACGGCCGCGGCTCGACCTCGATCAACTCCGGCGGCGAGAAGATCTTCCCCGAGGAGGTCGAGGCGGTGGTGAAGACCCACCCCGACGTCTTCGACGCCGTGGTGGTCGGGATCCCCGACGACCGGTTCGGCGAGCGGGTGGGGCTGGTCATCCAGTCGCGACCGGATCATGAGGCTCCGACCCTCGAGGTGATCCACGAGCACTGCCGCGCCCTTATCGCCGGCTACAAGATCCCCCGTCAACTGGTGGTCGTGGACAAGGTTCCGCTCACCGCGGCAGGCAAGCCGGACACCAAGGCGGCCCGCCAACTGTTCTGACCCCCGATGGGGACCCTCGGGCTCGGACGCCCGACGTGAGGCGAGCCCCGGCCCGGCCGACCGCGGTCAGCGACCCGGAACAGCCGTCCTCAGGACCGGCCGACGCAGCTCACCGGGAGGCGAGACTCGACATCCGGGCCTTGACCAAGGTGGCCACGACTTCGAGCACCCGGTCGACGGCGCGCTCCAACGTTCCCTCGTCGAGCTCGACGATGCGGTGGATACCGGCGTCGGGCCACAAGCCGGCGATCCGGGCCGGCAGGGGCCGTTCGGCCCGCAAGGCAGCCAGGGCCAGGAAAGCCAGCTCTTCCGACCAGCTCGTCGAGGGCGTGCCACCGGCCAACGACACGAACGAGGGTGGTCCCGGCTGGACACGGGCCCCTTCAGTAGCCGCCGGTGCCGTCGCCACGCGAAGCTCGCACCGGCTCTTCAGCCGGACCGGCCGGGGTGTCGGGAGGACCCACTGATCGTCGGGACCGCCCAGGCGGAGCTCGGACCCGAAGACGGCCCAATCGAGCGAGGTCCACAACGCGGTCGACCAGCCGACCGCATCGGCCAACACCACCGCCCGGGCGGCCGAAGACAACCCGGCCACCCAGGGCTCCCAATAGAACGCCTTCCATCCGGTCCGCGCCCACTCGTCCACCGCCTCCGAGGCGACCGGACCGACCGCCTCGGCCGGGTGGCGGAAGCGGCCCTCGGCGCAGGCCTGGACGACCGCCAGGCCGAGTGAGCGCCGAACGAATTTCGGCTGCCAGGCGAACGGCTCGCCTGGGCCGAGCAAGAGCTCGGGACGGGCCAGGGCCCTGCGGAGCAGTGGCAGGGTGATCTCCAACTGCTCCCCTTCGGGCAGCCGCTCGATTTCGCAAGCGGCACCGGTGACCAGACGGTGGCGCACGCGCTGGCGGCCGGCATCGTCGATCGTCGATGACGGAGGGGCCACGATCGCCCTGCTGAGTGCCTCGGCCCTCACCGCGAAGTCCCGGGTCCACGCCCGTCGTCATGACCACGATCGCCGCGGTGGTCGCCACCGGTCGTCCGCTCGACCCAAGCCCGGCCGACGTCGCAGTCGGGCAGCGCGGCACAACGGCCGCAGAGCCCGTTCGGGGTGCGCTGCGGATCGTGCCCCTGGGCCAGCCGGAACAACGAGCGGGCACCGGTGAGGGCCCGGCGCGCCGCCGCGGTCAGCAACTCCGGGGTTACCGGATCGGTGTCGAGCTCCCCCGTCCGCGTGTAGTAGGTGGCGATGACGAAGGGCGGGGCCAGACTCCGGAGGGTCTCGACCAGGGCATAGAAATGGAGCTCGGCCCGGTGCTCGACGCGCCGGGTGCCCGACTTGATCTCGACGAGCGCCACCGAAGCCTCCTCCGCCGGTGGGCTTCCGAGGGCCAGATCCACCCGGGCGGCCAATTCCACGGCACCGCCGAGCAGCTCGACGCGCATCGCCTCCTGCGTGCGCGGAAGCCAGCCGGGGGACAGGACCGGCCAGCGCTCCAGCAGCCCGTCGACCTGGCGCTCGACCTCGAGCCTGAGGTCGTCGCGCCCGGCCGTGTCCATCCGCTCGATCCAGGTGGCCAGCTCCCGCTGGCGGTCGTCCAACCGGAGCCCGGTCAGGCCGTCGGCCATGGGGTCGCCGATGGCGCCCACCGTGACCAGCTGCCGGAACAGCACGTCGACGAGCGCGCCACAGGCCAACGCGGCGGTCGGCTCCCGTTCCCCGAACTCGGTGGCGACCTGGTGCCGCTCGCAGGCCAGCACCCGGCTGAGCCGGTCCTTGGTGACGACCAGCGTAGGGAGTCGGTCGGGGGCGCTGGAGCCCAGTTCGGAGGCCAACCCCTGCTCCAGCGTGTGGCGGATTCTGGTGGCCAGCTCCGGGTCGGCCGGGGGACGGGGCCGACCGGTGATCCGCAGCCGCTCGAGCAGGGCCTCCCCGGCCAATGGCCGCCAGGCGTGAGACCGTGCGGACCGCCCGAAGCCCGAGGATGACGGGGTTTGACCGGGTACCCGGTGACGGGAGTCCGACCCTGCAGGTGCGCCCATCTCCTCGGGAGCACGATCGATCTCCATCACCGGCATGTTGCCAGTGTGACTGGAGGGTGTCACACACCGGTGTCACACGCTGGAGCGGGAGACCACCGGTAACCTCGACGCGGGCTATGCCGACCGACGCCGCCATCACCTCGTTCGCCATCGTGTTCACCGTGTTCCTGGTGGTGACGGGGATCTTGCTGGTCCTCGTGCTGCGCTTCATCCTCCAGCGAGCAGCCATCGCCCGCCGGGCCTGGCTGGCCGAACAGGCCACCGAGGAGGAGGAGCCACCAATCACCGCCCTAGTGCTGGCCGGAGGGGGGATCCGGGGCGCCGTCCAGATCGGGATGCTCCAGGTGCTCGCCGAGCACGGGTTCGTCCCCGACCGGATCTACGGGTCGTCGGTCGGGGCCATCAACGGCGCGGCCTTTGCCGGAGACCCCACCCGGTCGGGCGTCGAGCAGATGACCGAGATCTGGCTGGGGCTGAGCCGTGACCACGTGTACCCACAGGGCCGTCTCCATGGTCCGTGGATGTACTTCCAGCAGCGGGATTCGGTCTATGCGAACTCGGGGTTGCGCAAGGTGGTCGAAGACGGCATCAGCTACGAGCACCTCGAGGATGCGGTGGTGCCGGTGGAGGTGGTGGCGACATCGCTCACCGATGGCCGGGAACACTGGTTCACATACGGGCCGGTGGCCGAGGCCGTGCTGGCATCGGCGGCCATTCCCGCCATCTTCCCGCCGGTGGAGATCGATGGCGATCGTTTCATCGATGGGGGCGTGGTCGACAACGTGCCGATCCGCCGGGCCGTCGAGGCCGGCGCCACCCGCATCGTCGTGCTGCTGTGCACCCCGCCGATGTATCTCCCCATGCCCACCAAGCGGCCGGTGGAGGCGATACTGAACGCCCTCTTCATCTCGATCCACAACCGGTTCGCGCGCGACATGACCCAGCTGCCCCCCGGCGTCGAGGTCATCGTATGCAGCGGCAACGAGTTCGGGACACGTGATTTCGACGACTTCTCCAACACCGAGGCGCTGATCAACCAGGGCCGAGCGGAAGCCTCCGAGATCGTCCGCCGCTACGGGATCGGGCGTCCCGGGCCGACCACGTCGATCGAGGGCTCGGCGGACCTGACCCTGCCGAGTTCCGGTGCCATCCCGACCAACGGGACACCATCTGGCACCAGCTCGCCGACGGCTCCGCCCTCGGGCGCCGACAGGTCGCCGGCTGCCCCGTCCATCTCGGAACGATCGGGCTCCGGGCAGTCCACCTCGGAGCCTCCGGCATCGCCGACCCAGCCGCCCGCGCCCTTGATCCACCCCGAACCGGGAACGTAACGCCGCACGATGCGGGCGGGAACCCCGGCGATCACGCAGTGATCGGGAAAGGTGCCCCGGACGACCGCCCCAGCACCCACCACCACGTTCTCGCCGAGCACCGTTCCGGGCAGGATCACGACATGGGTGCCCAGCCAGCTCCCGCGACCAATACGGACCGGGACATCGGTCGGCCACTGCTCATGCACCACGCGGTCGGGGTCCTCGTAGCCGTGGTTCTGGTCGGTGATGTATACATACGGCCCGGTGTAGACGTCGTCATCCACCTCGACCTCGAAATGCCCGACGATGTGGCTTCCCCGGCCGATCATGCACCGGTCGCCGATCCGGACGACCGGGTCCGTGATCATTCGCTGGCCGGGCACCATCCCGGCCGAGATGCTCACGTCGGGGCCGATGAGGGTGTCCTCGCCGATATGGATCCAACGTTCACCAAACACGGCTCCTGGTGGAAAGGTGATGCAGGAGCCCCGTCCGAAGGAACCGAATCGGGAGGCCCAGACATCGTCGGGCCCGGTGGCGCCGTGCTTGCTCGCCCACTTCCATCCCGCATGGATGAGGGTGCTCAGCAGCCGACCGGCACCGGCACGTGCACCGCCGCCTCGGCCGGCCCGTTTTCCGGGCATCGGCTCGAACCCGCGAAAGGGGCGGCTGGAGGGGGACGGCAGGACGGACTGCCCGTTGTCCACCTCGGAAGCGGTCACCCCGCGACGCTAGCTGACCTCTGACACGCAGGCGATCTGACACGCTCGGGATGCATTTCGGTCGAGCCACGGCCGGCCGCTCGTGGAGGCCAAGACCCGCTGCGGGCATACATTCGTTCCATGGCGAAGCCCGATCACCTGTCGCCGGAGCCGGAACCGGAGCCGCAGCCGCAGCCGCAGCCGAGACAACCCGATTCCGGTCCAGGGCGAGACGGGCTGGGGCGTCGTGGTTTCGTGACGGGCTCGGAGACCTACGAGCGGGCCCGACCGGACTACCCGACACCGGCCGTGGACGCAATCGTCGCCACGGCGCGCATCATCTCGGGTACCCGGCTGCTCGACCTGGCCGCCGGCACGGGAAAGTTGACCCGCCAGCTGTGCGCCCGGGGTGCCAGCTGCGTGGCCGTCGAGCCATCCGCCTCCATGCGGCAGGTGTTCCGGCGGATGCTCCCCGGAGTCGCCCTCGTCGGCGGCGTCGCCGAAGCCATCCCGGCCGCTGCGGGATCGATGGATGCCGCCGTGGTCGCCCAGGCGTTCCATTGGTTCGACCCGGCGCGGTCGCTGGCCGAGATAGCCCGGGTGCTGCGCCCGGGCGGCTGGCTCGCCCTCATCTGGAACGAACGGGACGAGTCCGACCCGACCGTGGCCGAGCTCGTCCGGGTGAGCAAATGGGACCGGGCCCAGCCTTACCCGATGGGGATGGACTTCGGGAAGCTCGTCGACCGGAGCCGGCTGTTCGGGCCCGTGGAGCGGTCGAAGTTCCGATTCGTGCAGTCGATCGACCGCGAGCAGTTCGTCGAGCAGGTTGCCTCGCGCAGCTACGTACGGGTCCTGGCCGAAGCGGACCGGCGCGCCCTGCTGGCCGAGGTCGCCGAGCTGGGGTCGAGGCTGGACGAGCCGATCCCTCTGCCGCACGTCACCGATCTCTTCTGTGCACAGGTTTTGGGGCACTGAACATGCCGACGCCGACCCGGACGTCCGATTCCGGCCCGTCCGGACGGGCCGACTTGCCAGGCCGTCCGGCGGGGATGGAGTCTCGTGGACCGACGACCACCTCGGGTGGCCCCCGGAGCGGGGCCGGAGGCGTGCCGGAGGGGTGCCACCGAGCCATCGCTGATCGAACACCCGCGAACTTGGGAGAACCGTGTCCATGATCCAGCTCACATGCCTGCTGAAGCGCAAGGAGGGGACGAGCCCCGCCGAGTTCCAGGCCCACTGGCGGGACCACCACGGCCCGCTCATCGCCAATGGGCGCTGCGGAACGCATGTCCTCCGCTACGAGCAGCACCCCAGGCCGCTCGACGACTACCGGGGTGACGACGACCGCAGAGGGTACGACGGCGTGACCGTGCAGTGGTTCGCGTCGATGGACGAATACCACGCCCACATGCAGGAAGACGACTCCCCACAGATGTTCGAGGACATCGCCCGGTTCCTCGATCTCGACCATCTGGAGTTCGTCCTCACCGAGAGGCCCCGGGTGATCATCGACGGCCTGGTGGACTGGGGCCTCTGACCTGGGCAGGCGCCACCAACATCCAGGTCACCGCCGGCCTCGTCGGCAGCCCGGGTCGTTGACAGGCCCCCAGACCGGACGTACGCTCCAGCCAATCGGACGCCATGTCCGATTTACTGGAAAGGGCATCTGATATGTCGACCACCGAGCTCGATATCAGCGGAATCGCCTTCGACGACATCGATCTGACCGATTCCAAGGCCTTCACCGACCGGGTACCCCACGAATGGTTCGCCTTCCTGCGCAAGAACGCGCCGGTGTGGTGGCAGGCCGAAGCCGATGGACCGGGGTTCTGGGCCGTGACCGGCCACGCCGACTGCACGACGGTCAACCGCGACTTCGAGCACTTCTCCTCCGCCCGTCGGGCCACCTACCTCTGGGACTTGGCTGACGACGATCTGGCGCAACAGCAGATGTTGATGCTCAACATGGACCCACCCCTCCACACCCGCTACCGCCGGCTGGTCAACAAGGGGTTCACGCCCCGCATGATCAACCAGCTCGAGGCGCGGATCCACGCCGCCACCGACGGCATCATCGATTCGGTGATCGAATCAGGTGAGGCCGACTTCGTCACCGACATCGCGGCCGAATTGCCCCTGATCGTGATCGCCGAGCTCCTCGGGGTTCCCGACGAGGACCGGCACCGGATGTTCGACTGGTCCAACCGGATGATCGGAAGCGAGGACCCCGAGTACCAGACGACCGGGGAGGCGGCCCAACAGGCGTCAATGGAGCTCTACGCCTATGCCTCGGAGCTGTTCAGCATCAAGCGGGGCGACCCCCGCGAGGACCTCATGAGCGTGCTGACCGAGGTCGACATCGAGGGTGAGAAGCTGAGCGAGCTCCAACTCGAGCTCTTCTTCCTGCTGTTGACGGTGGCGGGCAACGAGACGACCCGCAACCTCATCTCGGGAGCCATGGCCGCATTCTTCGAGCACCCGGAACAGTGGGAGAAACTGCGCAACGACCGATCACTGCTGCCCTCGGCCATCGAGGAGATGCTGCGCTTCGTCTCCCCGGTGATGAACTTCCGTCGCCAGACCACCAAGGGGCTGGAGCTCGGGGGGCAGCACATCGAGCCCGACAGCAAGGTGGTCTTCTTCCACATCTCGGCCAACCGCGATGAGGCGGTCTTTGACGACCCGCAATCCTTCGACATCACCCGGAGCCCCAACCCGCACATCGCGTTCGGTGCCGGTGGGCCCCACTTCTGCATGGGCGCCAACCTGGCCCGCATGGAGATCCGGGTGATGTTCGAGCACCTCCTCGACCGGATGCCCGACCTGCAGCCGGCCGGTGAGGTCCAGCGGCTGCGATCGCCGTTCATCAGCGGCGTGAAGCACATTCCGGTGCAGTTCCCGGCTGCGGCCCGCCTAGCCTCCTAACCAGTGCCGCGCCGATCTGACGACTCCATCAAGGAGGTCATCCGGGACTTCCGCCGGGACCAGGTCGTCCATGTGGCCCGGCGGCTGTTCGGCGAGCGCGGCGTCGACGTCTCCATGGACGAGATCGCGGCCGAGGCCGGCGTGGCCCGCTCGACCGTCTACGTGTACTTCGCCAACCGCGACGAGCTGCTCCGCGCCTGTCTGACCGGCATGCACCGCCAGCTTCTCGACGACATCGCCATGACCTGGGAGCAGGAAGGCGAGCCGGTCCAGCGGATCGAACGCCTGATCCAGGGCATGCTCGAACGGATCGACGACGACCCCGCCTTCTTCCAGTTGGCCCTGGTCACCCAAGGAACCGTCAGCGAGGGCGGGGCGGCGCTCGGCACCGAGCTCTCACTCATCGGGCTCAACATCGCCCGCCTGATCAGGGATGTCTACGTCGAGGGAGTTGCCACCGGCACCTTCCGTGACATCGACCCGGACAAGGCCACCGCGTTCATCGGCCAGCAGCTCTACGGGGCGATGTCCGTCCGTGCGGGCGAGCCCCTCCCGACGCCGGCGGCCGACGCCGCCGCCGACATGTGCGACTTCGTCCTGCACGGGCTGGGTGCGGGACCGGCCCGGTCGGTGGGCGACCGCGACTGAACCATCGGCCCGCCCGGTGGGCGCGCCGCCCACTGGGCGGGACTGGTGGATCAGGGCCATGCCCCAGGTCCGGGGGTATCAGGTCGGAGGGCATCAGGTCCGGGGCATCAGGGCCATGCCCCAGGTCCGGGGGTATCAGGTCGGAGGGCACCATGTCCGGGGCATCCGGTCCGGGGCATGAGGTCGGAGGGCATCAGGTGGGAGGGGCACCAGCGCGCCGAGGGTATCGACCAAGGCAACGGGCTGGCTCAGAGCCAGCAGGTGGCCTCGGGAAGGACGTGGGCGTCCAGCCCCAGCCGAGCCCGAGGCACCCGCTGCTGCAAGGGGACCGGGAAGCGGTCTTCCCGACCGGCCAGGCACCGACGTCGCCACGTCCGGCCAGCTCGACAACGGTCACGGTTCCGAAGAGACCGCCGGCCCCCCAGTGCCCGCCCCCGGTTCCGACCGCATGGCGTCGACGATCTCCGGTGGCAGGTCGTGGAAAAGGGGCCTCGGCGTCGTTGACATCGGGCTCGGGCCGGCCGTCGTCGGCCGCGGCCGCCGGGACCTCCGCCTGCCAGCCGACATTGGTGCACCACGCTCCCGCCGTCTCGCCGGCCATCGGGATCATGGCGTTCACCAGAACCAGGCGCTCCACGGTGAGGATGTCGCACGTCAGCGGCGCGCTGAACCCTCCGGGTGACTGGGCCACAATGGCCACGGGCCCGCCGAATCCCCGACCTGCTTCCACTATCAGTTCCCGGTAGCGCCCCAGCCCCTGTCCCGGACCGGACCGGAGAGTTACAGCGACCGCCCGTTGTCCCCGCCGAGTCAGCCCGCCAACTATGTAATAGGACCCACTAGGTGAGCCCAGGTCGGGGGCACGCTCCGTGTCACACCTAGCCGGCGTTCGGAGACAGCCGCCGTCGTGACTGATGAAGTCAGCCATCGTCACTGGAGACGGTCAAGGTGACGGAGCTACCCCGAGTGGCCAGCGAACCGGCCGAAGGGTTCGACGCTACAACGTGGCCTGCTGCGTGAGCGGTGGGTCCCCCCCGCACTATTACGGGAATGAACCCACAGACGTACAGGATCTCCTCAGCCCTGGACCGAAGCACTCCCACCAGGGCGGGTACATGAACCGGGCTGCTATCTCTCATAGTCGCCGAAGGCGTGACGGTCTTGATGACTTCACTCCGACCTCTTCGACTGACACGATGCAACTCTACGTTTGGTCGAACAGAGGGGCCATGGTGGGGCCAGGTTCGATAACTGCCGCTGATCCGGCAGCGAGGATTGACGTAGCCCGCTGACGGTCAGCGAGGATTGACGTAGCCCGCTGACGGTCCACCATTCCGGAGCGAGATCTGGTCAGCGTGTGGGTGCGTGCCCGAGCCAGGTCTGACCCCATCAAAACCGGCTGACGTCCTCTGGGACTGTCCTGAAGTCGATTCGTCGGCCCGGCTCGGACACGCACCCGACACCAACCGGTCGAACGGAGTGACCTCATAGGAGCCTGCCGCACAGGCCCTTCGCTGTCCTGTCCATCGTTCCGACGGTGCGGTGTCACCCACCCCAAGCGAAAGGAACAGATGACGATGACCACTCATCGCGGCGCGGCATCACCGGAGGGGTCGACACGCACCTTGACGTGCACGTGGCGGCCGCCCTCGACGAACGAGGAGCGCTGCTCGGCGTGGAGAGCTTCTCGACCACACCGTCGGGCTACCGTGCCCTGCTCAGCTGGCTCCAGGGCTTCGGAACCCTTGAGCTCGTCGGCGTCGAAGGGACCGGCAGCTACGGTGCGGGGCTCACCCGGCACCTGCTTTCCCACAAGGTCTTCGTCGTCGAGGTGGACCGTCCCAACCGCCAGCGCCGGCGGCGCACGGGAAAGTCCGACCCCGAAGACGCCGTGGCCGCCGCCCGGTCCGCCCAGGGGGGCGACGCCACCGGATCGGCCAAGACCAGGGACGGAAATGTCGAGGCCATGCGGGTCCTCCGGGTGGCGCGGCAGCTCGGCCCGGAGCAGCCGGACCCAGGCCATCAACCAGATGCGCAGCTTGGTCTCGACCGCCCCTGACGAGCTCCGCGCCGAGCTCCGCGACCTCTCCATCTACAAGGTCCTCCAACTGGTCAGCGCCTATCGCCATACCGGACGGACCGACGTGACGACGCTGACCAAGCTCACCTTGCGCACGCTGGCCCGGCGGGCGCTCTCCCTCGAAGAGGAGGTGAAAGAGATCGACCGAGTGCTCAAGACCCTCGTCGCCGAGACCGCACCAGAGCTCAATGCAGTCGATGGCGTGGGGACCGACGTGGCGTCGGCCCTCCTGGTGGCCGCCGAAGACAACCCCGAGCGCCTGAAGAACGAGGCCACCTTCGCCAAGCTCTGTGGGGTGTCTCCCCTCGATGCCTCGAGCGGCAAGCAGCACCGCCATCGGCTCAACCGCAGCGGGGACCGTCAGGCCAACTCGGCGCTCTGGCACATCGTGTTCACCCGGATGGTGTGCGACCCGAGAACCAAGCACTACATCGAGCGCCGGATGAAGGAAGGTCGGACAAAGAAGGAGGCGATCCGCTGCCTCAAGCGCTACGTGGCTCGAGAGGTGTTCGCCCAGCTTCCGAGGTCAGCACTCGCCCTTGACAATCCATAGGAGCATCGTTGTGGGATACCCGCACCTGCCTTGGGGACCGATTGGTGACCGAGCGCCTGGGTGGCTACAAGAGACTCGCCACCAGCAGAAGGACGGCGGAGCCAGTCAGCAGCACCGGGCAGATCTTGAACCAGATAACGCTCGTGCGAGCGCCGGTGAGGCTGGTGAGCACGGCCAAGGCCAGCAGTAACGCGGCGGCAACGCGATAGACCCATTGGCTCGTATGGGCTTCAGCGCCACCCACCACCGTCACAGTGACAATGAGTCCGGCCAATCCCCACATTGTGAAGGCTTCGGCTAACCACTCCTGAAGGACAACCCGGCGATTGTCTTGGGTGATCGGCTTGAAGCCGTCGAGGACTTGCCCGGTAGGAATCGCATGAGCCAATCCCCAAATGGCGACAACTGCAGCGGCTGCCGAGGCCAAGATGGTTGCCATGATTCAATCTTGGCCACCGAATATCAGTGCCGACTAGGGCCAAACGTCAGGAGATGGTGCCTGCCCCACGCAACCGGCGTTGTGGGGCAGTGGTCGTCTGTCGGATGTGACAGAGTTCGATTGTGACGTTGGCAGATGACCCCGAAACGTGGCCCGAGGATCTGGCATTTGCTCACAGACTTGCTGCGATCGCCAGCGGAATCTCCCTCGGTCACTTCGGGTCATCGGCCAGTCGCATCAAATCTGATGGCACACCGGTCAGCGAAGCCGACCTTGCTGTGGATTGGGCACTGAGAGAGCTAATCCAAGCCAACTATCCCGACGATGCCATCCTCAGTGAAGAGTTAGATCCGCTCGGAACCTCCTCACGCAGATGGATCCTTGACCCCATTGACGGGACCGTATTCTTCCTGGCCGGTGAGTACGCCTGGGGCAGTCACATTGCCCTCGAAGAGAACGATGAAGTGATCCTCGGTGTGGTGACGAGGCCATTGTTGTCCGAGGTCTGGTGGGGTCTCCGGCGCGGTGGCAGTTGGAAGGGAACGGTACGAAACGGCCGAGTCGCCGATTGCGTCCGCCTTGGGGTCTCCGACACCGACCAACTCGCCCAGAGCCGAGTAACGGTCTCGCCCGTCGAACAGCATGCCGAGCTGGTTGCCCGGATGAAGAGTCATGCCAAATGGTCCGAACCGAGCGCTCGATGCGTTCTCGACCTCCTAACAGGTGATTTTGAAGCCTTTATCGGATATGGCGGCGGTCCCTGGGATCACGCACCTGCGGTTGTTCTCGTCGAAGAAGCAGGTGGACGATTTTGTGATCCAGCCGGGGGACGGCGCCTGGACCTTGGTGGGGCTATCTATACCAACGGCCATATTGACAGCCAGCTGCATGACCTGATTCAAGGCCCCTGACCCCGCGTTCGGGGATACCCCCTAGGAAAGTTGATGACGGACATCGCTGAGGTGGTGACGAACCTCATGCAGCGTGTGGATAGCGACCCACCGCAATGGTCGGACCATCGGCTCGGGGTAGTTGTATATGAGGCTGCGATCCCATTCCGATGGACTGAGCCGAGAAAGAACATTCGAGAATAGCAGCGCAGCATCGTTGAGCTGGCGCACAACATCCTTTTCGTTCTGCTCAGCGTAGCCGTCGAATGCAACTCGCTCCTCTCGAAACATTGGATTGAATGACGGACGGTCCATGCTTCGTGCAGCAAGCACCCGTTCTCGCTGCACGAGCAGCACATCGCGAACGTGACAGCCATATTCGAGTGGTGACCATACGCCCAACTCTCGCCTGGACCTTAGGTCTGGGGCATCGTCACTCAGGAGGGAAACCAACTCCTCCACATCCCGGACAATGGCCCGACCGGCTCCAAGTGCCTTGTCGAGGTCGTATTCGAACTCACACCCGTCGCATCGGAGCATCGCCACCACATTAGAGATGCGAGCAAGCATTGCCCCCATGCCCCGGGCATCCCACCGACCCGGCGTTGCGGGATAGGCATGTGCTCGGATATTGGCGCTCGGGTCAGCCTGATGTCAGTCTCCCGAGGAGGCCGTTGACCTTGGTCCACTCATAGGCTGACGCAGGTCGAGAGGGATCACGTTCAAGGCGATACTGAAGTGCACGAAGGGCTGGCACGGCTTGGCGTACCTGGTGCTCGTCCACCAGGTACAGGGCGTCGTATCGAAGACACTCATCCTCTGACAGCACCCATTCGATCAGCCTGCTCATTGATCGGTTCACCGGAGACGTCACTCGGTTCAGGAGCCGAGACCGGTTCGCCGCCTACAACGGCACCGCACCCATCGAGGTGTCTTCGGGTGGTCGTGTGGCCCATCGACTGTCCCGGCGTGGCAACCGCCAGCTCAACCACGCCATCCACATGGTGGCCATCTGTCAGATTCGCCAGACCCACTCCGAGGGCCGTGCCTACTTCGAGAAGAAGGTCGACGAGGGTAAGACCAAGAAGGAGGCGGTCCGCTCGCTCAAGCGGCAGATCTCCAACACCGTCTACCGGCATCTGGTTCTCGACGCCCAGCGATAAGGGCCCGGGAGGACAAGCGGGAACGACTCTTCAGCCAGCGTGACCGGCTCTGCACCCTGACGACCGGCTCTTCGGTGGAGTCACTCCCGGACCCACCAAACCTTAGGCACTCACTTCAGTCGGCGACGGCTTGCCCCCACGCGTCCCGAATCACCTGAAAATGGCCTCTTGACACAAAGAGGATTCGATCGGTGGCACCCCTCCCCCACGCGCTGACGCAGGTCAGCTTGGTTTCGGGCGGCCTACTGGCTCCCCGATTCTCGACCCCTCGACGACTCGGTGCCAATAGAAGGCGTTGCCGCCTGCGCCCGGCACCAGCACGATCGGGTCGTGGCGACCGGCACTCCCCCGGACCGGAGGACCTTCTCCCTGGGCCGCCTCGCCGCAACGCCGCCGGGCGAGGGACTCAGCCCCCGGCCACGGCCGGGACGATCGAGAGCGTCTGGCCATCGGCGACCGGCGTCGCCAGCCCGTCGAGGAACCGCACATCCTCGTCGGCCAGGAAGACGTTCACGAAGCGGCGCAATTCCCCCGACTCGTCGAACAGCCGGTCGGCGAAGCCGGCGTGGGCAGCGTCCAAAGCCTTCAGGACCTCCCCGACCGTCGAGCCCTCGACCAATACCTCGCCCGACCCACCGGTGAGCGTGCGCAACTGGGTCGGGATCCTTACCGTGACGCTCATGGCGTGCTCCTCCCGGTGGGGGGCTCGGTTTGCGGGCGGTCGGCGTCGACCGCGGCGGCAAATGCCTCGAGGGTGGGCGCGATGGTCGCCGTCGGACGGGCCCGGTCGGCCAGGGCCTCCACCGTTTTGAGCCCGTGGCCGGTGACCATGGCCACCACCCGCTCATCGGGCCGCACGACGCCGGCGGCGGCCAGCTTGGCCAAGGTGGCGATGGTGACGCCACCGGCCGTCTCGGCGAAGATGCCCTCGGTACGGGCCAGAAGGCGGATGCCGTCGATCACTTCGTCGTCCGAGACCGATGCACAGGACCCGCCGGAGCGGCGAATGGCGTCGAGCGCGTACCAGCCGTCGGCCGGGTTGCCGATGGCCAGTGACTTGGCGATGGTGGCCGGCTTGACCGGGCGGATGGCATCGGTCCCCTCGCGGAACGCGGTGGCCACCGGGGCACACCCGTCGGCCTGGGCTCCCGAGACCCGCACCGATGGCTCCTCGTCGAGCAACCCGACCTTCCAGAGCTCGTCGAACCCTTTGGCCACCTTGGTCAACTGACTTCCCGACCCGATGGGCACGATGACGTGGTCGGGACATCGCCAGCCGAGCTGCTCGGCGGTCTCGAAGGCCAGTGTCTTCGATCCCTCGGCATAGTAGGTGCGCACGTTGACGTTGACGAACGCCCATTCCGGTTGCTCGCTGGTCAGCTCGGCACACAGCCTGTTGACGTCGTCGTAGGTGCCTTCGACGGCGAAGACCCGGCCGCCGTAGATGGCGGTCATGGCGATCTTGGCCGTCTCCAGATCCTGGGGGATGAGGACGACCGACTCCATTCCGGCGCGCGCCGCATGGGCGGCCACCGAATTGGCCAGGTTGCCGGTCGAGGCGCAGGCGGCCACCTTGAACCCGAGCTCGCGGGCCTTGGTCAAGGCCACGGACACGACCCGGTCCTTGAACGACCCGGTCGGGTTGGCGGTGTCATCCTTGATCCAGAGCTCACCGAGACCCAGCTCGGCCGCCAATCGGTCCGCCCGAACCAGCGGGGTGAAGCCGGCGCCGAGGTCGACGGGGGTCGAGTCGCTGACCGGGAGGAGGTCGGCATACCGCCAGATCGAGCGGGGCCCCGACTCGATGCGCTCCCGGCTGGTGGTGGCGGCCATCCGTCCGTAGTCGTAGGTCACCTCGAGGGGCCCGAAGCAGTAGTCACAGACGTGCAGTGCCTCGGTCGGATAGGCGCGACCACACTCACGGCATCGAAGCCCAGAAACGAAGTCCACAGCAGCTCCTCATCGCTCGGGCATTGGCACCTGGGGGAGATCTGATCTGCTGGATGCAGGCCAGGATCTCGCTCTGGTTGCCGCGGCGTCGCTGGGCCCGGTCCCTCAGCCGCTCTGGATGATGCCCTCCATCATGGACGATGCGACGCCTCTCGTCAATGCAGCCTGGGCCGATCCTCCAGCCGGAGCCGCCGCACGAGGCAGCGGACCGGGCCCGAGCGGCGTCGCCGAAGCCGAGACAGCCGAAGCAGTCGATACCAATCCGGACAGCGGGCATGGCGTCCCGAGGCGCAGACGACGACCCGGCGGCAGGAGGACCGCGGCATGGGCACCGGACTCGGAACGGGCCGGAGACGAGCGGGCTCGCGCTCGAGGCGCCGTCCCTTCCCGTCACCGGCCTCGTTGAGCGATGATGACGGCATGTCGACGGTGTCCGTTCCGAACGCAGGAGCTGACGAGCCGCGCCGGGCACCCGATCCGCGCGCATTGGTGGAACAGAAGAGGACGCGTCGCATCTCGGTCTGCATCCCGGCCCGGAACGAAGCAGCCACCATCGGCCCCATCGTGGAATCGATCATGTCGACGCTGGCCGCGCCCACCAACGGGTTCCCCCTCGTCGACGAGATCATGGTGGTGGACGACGGTTCGGAAGACCGGACCGCCGAGCTCGCCCGTCGATCCGGGGCCCGGGTGATCGCCACCCAGGCGCGCCAAGGAGGCAAGGGCCAGGCCATGCGAACGGCGCTGAAGGCTGCCGAAGGCGACCTGATCGTCTTCGTCGATGCCGATGTCACCAACTTCGGGCCCCACTTCGTCACCGGTCTGTTGGCACCCCTGTTGTCGGACGAGTCGGTCACCCTGGTGAAAGGTCACTACCGGCGGCCGCTGAACGGCGCTCCGGGAGGGGGCGGACGGGTCACCGAGCTGGTGGCGAAGCCGATCATCGATGTGCTCTTCCCGCACCTCGCCTCGATCGAGCAGCCCCTGGCCGGCGAGACCGCCGCCCACCGGTGGGTGCTCGAGAAGTGCGGGCTGGCCGACGGCTATGCCGTCGAGCTCGCGCTTCTGATCGATGTGGCAGCCCGCTTCGGGGTGGAGAGCATCGCCCAGGTCGACCTCGGCGTCCGGGTTCACCGCAACCGTCCGCTGTCCGAGCTGCGACCACAGGCAACCGACATCCTGCGGGCTTCGCTGGCCCGCGCCGACCTGCGCCGCCTCGACCACAGCTGACCGAGCCCGACGCGGGAGCAAGACCGGGCCTACGCGCAGGCGGCATCCGGGCACGCCCGGTCCGAGCACGAGGCGTCGGCCCGATTCGCCACGAGCGCCGGTGCCGGGAACCGGCGCCGCTCGCCGGCCACAGCCGACGGCTCCGGCTCACGCTCCGGGCGGGTCCGAGGCTCGCGCTCGGGCCCGTCCTCGGGCTCGGGCTCGAAACCGCCATCCGGGTCGGACACCGGCCCGGGGCCGACCGGGCCGGCCAGCACGGCCGCCGGTTCGACGACCGGCGCCGAGGCCGAGGCCGACTCTGCCTTTGCCCGGCGCGCCCGTCCCGGCACCAGTAGGGCGACGAAGGCGCCGACCAGCACCGCGGCCGCTCCGACGTAGACCGCCGGGGTCATCCCGCTCACGTAGTCGGCCGCCGACCGGTACCCGCCCTTGGCGCTGAAGACCGCACCCAGAACGGCGATGCCCAACACCCCTCCGAGCTCACGGAAGGCACTGTTGGCACCGGAGGCAACCCCTTCGAGCTCCTTCGGCACGGAACCGAGCGCCAACGAGGCAAGGGGGACGAAGAACAGCGTCATGCCCACGCCGCTGATCACGAACGGCACCACCATGTCGGCGTACGGGGTGGTCGGCGTGATCAGCAGGGCCAGCCAGGTGAGCCCGGTCGCCTGCAACAGGAGGCCCATGACCACCAGCGGCTTCCCGCCGATGCGCTCGGCCAGGTTGCCGACCAACGGTGCCAGCACCATGGCCATCGCCGTCCAGGGCAGCACCCTGATGCCGGCGGCCAGAGGGCTGAGCCCCTGGACCGTCTGGAGGAACTGGCTGAGGAAGAAGATCGAGCCGAACATCCCGAAGCTGAACAGCAAAGCCGTGACGTTGACGGCGGCAAAGGCACGGTGGCGGAAGAGCCTGATGTCGAGCATGGGGTGCGAGGATCGCAGTTCCCAGGCCACGAACGAGGCGAGCGCGACCGAACCGGCCACGAACGAGGCGAGCACCGAGGTGCTCGTCCATCCGTGGGCGTTGCCCCGGACCAGTCCGAGCACCACGCCGAAGAGACCGGCGCTGACCAGTGCCACCCCGACCAGGTCGAGGGCGGCCCGTGCGCCGCGGGACTCGGACAGCTTCCACCAGGCCAGGGGGATGAGCACCAGCCCGATCGGCACGTTGATCCAGAAGATGTACTGCCATGACCAGCCGCTGGTCACCGCGCCCCCCACCAAGGGGCCGATGGCGACGGCCATACCGCCGATGGCCCCCCACAGTCCGAGGGCGGCGTTCCGTCGCTCGGGTGGGACCGCCGCGCTCAGCAGGGTGAGCGACAGGGGCATGATCATCGCCCCCCCGACGCCCTGGACCGCCCGGGCCGCCACCAGCACCGTGATGTCCGGGGCCAGGGCAGCAAGGGCCGACGCCGCGGTGAAGACGGCGATCCCGAGGACGAAGATCTGTCGGCGCCCGAGCCGCTCGCCGAGCGCCGCCGCCGGGAGCAGGAGCACGGCGAAGGTCAGCGTGTAGGCGTTCACCGTCCACTCGAGACCGGACAGCCCAGCGTGGAGCTGGACCCGGATGACGGGGAGCGCGGTGGTGACCACCAGGTTGTCGAGGGACGCCATGAACAGCGCCATGCCGGTGATGACGATGGCCCAGACGGCTCGCCACCGGGCCGCTCCGGACCGGAGGGCGCCGCCGACGGTCGGGCGAGCCACCCGATCGGCCCCGCCCTCCACGCCCGAGTCGAGCGATGCGCTCCCGGCCGTCGGGACCCCGCCCCGACCGCGGTCCAGCGTGTCCATACTGCGAGAGGCGGAGTCCCGGCGGCGGAGAGACCGGGGCCACCCTGGGGCGACCGTGCGCCCTCGGGAGTCCCGGGTCCGGGCCCAAGGGGTGCGGCGGGCGGCGCCCCGCCGGTTTGATTGTGATTGCTCACTAGATACACGAGGCAAAAAAAGTGGGACGGTGAAGGGCTGGTTCATGCGGATACCTCCGTGTCGGTGTCCTGGCGGGCACGGCGATGGGCCTCGACGGCCTGGGTCATGGCTTGTACGGCGTGGGCCTTCTCGGGTCCGAGGCACAGGTTCTGGGCCCATGACGCCGGAATGGACTGGAGATCGATGGCCGCGATCACGTTGATCAGCATCCCCATGGCGAAGAACTCGCGGAGCTCGTCCTCGGAGAGATGGGTGCGGTCGAAGAAGACCTGCTGGAGGACCTCGAACGTCCGTCGGCAGCTGGCCGCGATGTCGGGGTCGCCCGGCGCGGCGGCGAAGCCGTGCAGCTGCACCTGCAACAACTCGGGGTCCTGCATCAGCTCGGTATAGGCCAGGCCCATGGCCTGGAGCGCCTCGTGCCCGTCGAGGCCCTGCCCGGCCCGGGACAGCTCCCCGATGATCCGCTCGCCGACGAGGTCGTAGGTGGCGACGAAGAGATCCTTCTTGGTGCCGAACAGGCGGAACAGGTAGGGCTGGGAGATCCCGGCCCGGGCGGCGATGGCCTCGGTCGACGTCCCGGCGTAGCCCGATCGGGCGAACTCGGAGATGGCGGCGGCCAGCACGTCGGTTCGCCGTTCGTCGGCGGTCAGTCGGGAGGGAACCATCACGATGTCTATTGTGAGTGGTTACTCACTATCTTGTCAAGCCCCCTCTCCCCCCAACCCCTTCGCGCTTGGGCCCGCGGCTAGGGGGTAGCGTCACTGACCATGGCTCCGAACCGCCTCGGCGAGGACGGAGAGGGCTCGCCGGCGGAGGGCTCACTCGTCGACACGGTGATGGTCTCCAACCGGGGCCCGGTGGCCTTCCATTTCGAGGACGGCGTGCCGGTGGCCGGCGAGGCGTCCGGAGGGCTCGCCGGTTCCCTCCGTCCCATGCTGGCCGGCACCGGCGCCACCTGGGTGGCCTGCGCCCTCGGGGACGCCGACCGGGCCGCCATGGAAGCCAGGCTCGTCCCCGAGGAGGGATTCCAGATCGAACTGGTCGACCCCGACCCCGACGTTCTCAACCTGGCCTACAACGTGGTGTCCAACGCCATGCTCTGGTTCTGCCACCACCACCTCTTCGACGCCGCCCACCGGCCCCGGCCCGACCATCGGTGGTCGGAGGCCTGGGACGCCTACCGCGAGCTCAACGAGGAGTTCGCCGAACGGGTGGCCAAGATCGCACCGGTCGGCGGCCGGGTCCTCGTCCAGGACTATCACCTGGCCCTGATGGGCTCGTCGCTGGCCCGCCAGCGGCCCGATCTCCGCACGGTCCACTTCAGCCACACTCCCTTCGCCGATCCCTCCGTGGTGCGCATGCTGCCCACCGCCACCGGGGCCGAGCTGCTCGCCGCCATGGCCGGGTTCGGGGCCTGCGGGTTCCATACCGAACGCTGGGCGGCGGCCTACCGGTCCAACCAGTCGGAGGCCGACCGGTCCGCCCCGGCGGGGGCGAACGCGGCGGGGCGGACCTTCGTGTCCCCGCTCTCGGTCGATCCCCGACGACTGGCCGAGTCGGCCGCCGATCCGGCCGTGGCCCGGGCCCTGGCCCGCATCGACGACCGGGTGGGCGACGGCCGCCAGGTCATCGCCCGGGTGGATCGGATGGAGCTGTCCAAAAACCTGCTGCGCGGCTTTTGGGCCTACGAGGAGCTGCTCGAGGCCGAGCCGGGCCGACGCGGCCGGGTGGTGTTCGTGGCGTTGGCTTACCCCACCCGCCAGGGATTGCCCGAATACCTGGCCTACCAGAACGAGGTCGAGTCCACCGTGGACCGCATCAACCAGCGGTTCGCCACGCCGGGGTGGACACCGATCATCCTCGAGGTCGAGGACGACTACCAGGCGTCGCTGGCCGCGCTGGCCCGCTACGACGTCCTGCTGGTGAACCCGGTGCGCGACGGGATGAACCTGGTGGCCAAAGAAGGACCGCTCGTCAACACCCATGACGGCGTGCTCGCCCTCTCCCGCGAGGCGGGGGCCTACGACGAGCTCGTGCCCGCCGCGCTCGAGGTCAACCCGTTCGACGTCGGCGACACCGCCTCGGTGCTGGCCCGGGCCCTCGACATGACCGCCGACGAGCGGGCGGCCCGATCCGCCGAACTGCGCCGGCTCATCACGGCCCGCCGGCCCGCCGACTGGTTGAACGACCAGCTGGCCGCGGCCGGCTGACCCCTCGCCTCGCACTCGCCCTCGCCCGTCGATCCCCCTTCAGAACCTCCCGGCCTCGGGCACGGCGTCGGCCAGCCAACGCAGGGTGGCGAGGGCGCCGGCCGGGCCCGCCACCACCACGTCGGCCGCCTCGGCCACCTCGGGTGCACTCTCGTCATCCACGGCGGCGATCGAGGCCGTGGCCAGGCTGCCGGTCCGGGCCAGGTCGGCCAAGGCGGCGAACGCCGGGAGGTCGCCGAGGTCGTCACCCAGGTAGCACGCCGCCGCGCACCCGGCCACCAGAGCGCGCACCACCGAGCCCTTGTCGGTGTCGGTCGGCGGCCGGAGCTCGATCGACATGCGGCCTCCGTGGGAGCGGAGTCCGGTGTTGGCCGCTTCGGCCTCGACGACCGCCTGCATCCGGCCGGCCGACTCCGGCGACCGGCGCCAGTGGACGGTCAGGGCGAGCCCCTTGGGCTCGACCTCGACACCCGGCGGAGCCGCGACACGCAACCGGGCGGTCGCCTCGTCGACAACCGCCCGCCAACGCTCCGCACCCGGTTCGACCGTCACCTCTCCGTCACCTTCGGCCCGTTCGAGCCCGTAGAGCCCGACCAGGTGAACGGACGACAGGCCGTCGGGCTGGGCGGCCCCGGTCACCGGGGCGATCCGGTCGAGGAGGAAGGAGGCCGGCCGGCCCGAGATCACGGCCACCATCCTGAACCGTTGTGCCAGGCGCGCCAGGACCTCGACGGCACCGTCGATGGGCCGGGCCGCGGCCGGATCGGTCACGATCGGCGCCAACGTCCCGTCGAAGTCGGTGATGACCGCGGCGCGGTCCGGGTGGTCGACCAGCGGGGCGAGGGCGCGCCTCACGCCCGACGGTGGTTCGGTGGCCATGCCCGCTCGTCTCCAGGCCGCAGCCGGTCAGTGGTGGGTCGTCGTGGTGGCCGACCGGGCGGTGGTAGTGGTCGAGCCGGTGGCGGCCGTGGTCGTGGCCGTGGTGGTGGTGGTGCTGGCCGCCCGGGTGGCCAGGTCCGGGCCGACCACCACCAGGACCTCGGCCGTGCCGATCGAGCTGATCGGCGCCGCCGTGGTGTAGGGGACCACCGCCGTGGCCGGCAGGTGCAGGGTCGAGGCGATGGCGAGCGCCGACTGCTGGTGCCCGGCGAGGTAGTACACGCTCGAGGTCGGGACGCGGGCCGACGCGTTGACGGGCGACTCCATGTTCCACCCCGAGGGCTGGAGCAGGGTGCTCACCGCGGCAGCCGCCCCGGTCACTCCCGAGGCGTTGGCCACCAGCACCGACACATGGGAGGGAGGGATGGTGGTCGACGAGCCGGCCGGGTGGACTGGTGTGGTGGACGCCGAGTGCGCCGCGGTGGTCGCTGTGGTGGACGCGGTCGATCCGGTGGTCGGCGTCGACGTCCCCGCGGCCGGCGTGGTCGAGGTGGGATGGATCACGCCGAGCAGCAGGATGGTGGCGACTACGAAGGCGGCGAGCACGAAACCCGCCCGGGCCGCCGGCAACCGGGGCCGAGGCGAGCCGCCGGTCGGAGGCCCGTCCGGCTCGGGGGGATTGGACACTGGTCGTCAGCCTGCCAACCGGTGGGTGGAGAAGCAAGGCTTTCCCGGCCGCCCCCAAACGGCTGCCCGACGGCAGTGCCGAGCGTGTGCCCGACACGATCGAACGACCGTTCATCCGCCGCACGGCACGAGGTCCCTAGACTGGCCGAGGCACCGGGTGGGAGTGTGACCGGGCCGGTGTGGCGCAGTGGTAGCGCAGACGACTTGTAATCGTCAGGTCGTGGGTTCGACTCCCACCGCCGGCTCCCTGACCTGGTATGTCGCGCCCCCGCACCCCACCACCGCCCCACCTCCCCCGGCGGGCGAGAACCTCGAGCGGGCGATGGTTCGCTCCGGTGAACTTCCGGGTAAGTTCTCTCGTCAACGGCGTGCCCGCTCCTTACGTGGGCCATCCCGAGACCGCATGCGGAGGGGCTCGACGATCCCCGTGTGGAGGGGGAGGAACCCGATGACGGACCTGCTGACTGCGGAAGAGCAGCTGACCCTGGCGGATCGGTTCGTCGCCACCCGCTCCCTCACCGAGTCCTTGGCCTCTCCGCTCTCGGCCGAGGACCAGACCGTCCAGTCGATGCCCGACGTGAGCCCGACCAAGTGGCATCGGGCTCACACCACCTGGTTCTTCGAGACCTTCCTCCTGCAGCCGTCCCTGACCGGCTACCGCTGCTTCCACCCCGGTTACGGCTTCCTGTTCAACTCCTACTACGAGGGCGTCGGCACCCGCTATCCGCGGCACCACCGCGGCCTCGTATCCCGTCCCGGTGTGGCCGAGATCGCCCAGTACCGGGCCCACGTGGATCTCGCCATGGCCGCCCTCCTCGAGGATCCGTCCCACGCCGCGCTCGCCAGCCTGATCGAGCTCGGGATCCAGCACGAGCAGCAGCACCAGGAGCTCCTGCTGATGGACATCAAGCACGTGCTGTCCCGCAATCCCCTCCTTCCCGCCTACGACGCCGTGCGCCTACCGCCGCCGGGCGAGGCTCCCCGGCCGACCTGGTCCGCCCACGAATCCGGTACCTATGAGATCGGCCACCCCGGCCTGGGCTTCTGCTTCGACAACGAGCTCCCCCGCCATCCCGTCTATCTCGGGGCGTTCGAGTTGGCCGATCAGGTCGTGACCTGTGGCGAATGGCTCGAGTTCATCGAGGACGGCGGGTACCGCCGCCCCGAGCTCTGGCTGTCGGACGGCTGGGCGACGGTCCAGACGGAGGAGTGGGAGGCACCCCTCTACTGGTCGACCGCGGACCGGTCCTGGCAGGAGTTCACCCTGGGCGGCCCCATCCCGTTGAACCCGGCCCAGCCGGCCTGCCACCTCAGCTACTACGAGGCGGACGCCTTCGCCCGGTGGTCCGGCTCCCGGCTGCCGACCGAGGCCGAGTGGGAAGTGGGCGCAGCCGGGGACCCGGTGGTCGGGCACTTCCTCGACCAGACCAAGCTCCATCCGACCCCGGCCGCAGTGTCGGCCGCCTACGCCGGCCTGTACGGCGATGTCTGGCAATGGACATCGTCGGCCTACAGCCCGTACCCGGGGTTCGAGCCCGCTCCCGGGGCCGTCGGCGAGTACAACGGCAAATTCATGGTGAACCAGTACGTGCTGCGCGGTGGGTCCTGCGTCACCCCCGCCGACCATGTGCGGGCCGGCTACCGGAACTTCTTCCCGCCGGCGGCCCGGTGGGCGTTCTCCGGGGTCCGACTGGCCCGGGACGTCTGAGCCGAACCGAGCCTGCCCTCAATTCGAATGGCGCACTCATGAGCACGGTGATCCCCCCCACCATCGACATCCACCTGTCGGCCCGCGACCTGCGCGGTGCCATGGAGCGGGACGTGGCCACCGGCCTGACGGCCCAGCCCAAGCAACTCCCGCCCGTCTACTTCTACGACGACCGCGGCAGCCGGCTCTTCGACGAGATCACCCGCCTGCCCGAGTACTACCCCACCCGCAGCGAGCGGTCGATCCTCGACGTGCACGCCACCGACATCGCCCGGCGCGCCGAGGCCGACACCTTGGTCGAGCTGGGGGCGGGGACGTGCGAGAAGTCGCGCCTGTTGCTCGACGCCATGCGCTCGACCGGTCGCCTGCGCCGCTTCGTCCCCCTCGACGTCAGCGACACCACGCTGTGGGAGGCGGCCGGCGCCCTGGCCGAGGAGTACCCGGGGGTGGCCATCATGGCGGTGGTCGCCGACTTCCATCTGCACCTCGACCGGCTGCCGCTCGGGGGGCGCCGCCTCTTCGCCTTCCTCGGCGGCACCATCGGCAACCTCGACCCCGCCCAGCGCGGCGAGTTCTTCATGCAGCTGGGCAAAGTGATGAGCATCGAGGACCGGCTCCTTCTGGGCACCGACCTGGTCAAGGATCGGGCCCGGCTGGTCCGCGCCTACGACGACGTGGCCGGGGTCACGGCCGAGTTCAACCGGAACGTGCTCCATGTGCTCAACCGTGAGCTCGGGGCCGACTTCGATCCGGCCCGCTTCGAGCACGTGGCCCGGTGGAACGAGGACGATCAGCGGATCGAGATGTGGCTGCGCTCCCCCGACCACCAGCAGGTGCACGTGGGCGACCTGGACCTCGATCTCGTGTTCCGGCCCGGCGAGGAGATGCTGACCGAGATCAGCACCAAGTTCTCGCCCGACCACCTCGAGGTCGAACTGGGCGAGTGCGGGTTCCGGGTGGAGTCGAGCTGGTTCTCGGAGGGCGGCGAGTTCCTCCTGACGCTGGCCCGACCTTCGTCGTAGCCACCAGCGGAAGGCGCCGTCCCGCTCAGGAGCCGACCAGGTCCTTCACCGCCGCCTCGACGGCGCGATGGAACGTCGGGTAGGCGTAGATCATGTGGCGGAGGGAGTCGACGGGGACTTCGGCATGGACGGCCAGGGTCAGCAACCCCAGCACCTCGCCCCCCCACGGCCCCGCCGAGGTGGCACCGACCAGCAACCCGCGGTCAGTGTCCTCCACCAGCTTGATGAACCCCTGGTTGCCCGCCTTGTGGATCCAACCCCGGGTCGAGTCGGGGACCTCGGTCGTCCCCACCCGGACGTCGATCCCGCGCCGGCGCGCCTCCCGCTCGCTGAGCCCGACCGAACCGATTTCGGGGTCGGTGAACGTCACCCGCGGCAGGGCCCGGTAGTCGGCCGGCATCACCTCCCGTCCCAACATGTCGTTGACGACGATATCGGCCTGGTACATCGAGACGTGGGTGAAGGCCCCCTGGCCGGTCGACATCCCCGATCGCCCAGGTGCGCTCCACGCCGTCGACCCGCAGGTGGTCGTCGACGGGTAGGTACCGGGCCGACTCGTCCAGGCCCACGGCGGACACGTTGAGCCGGCCGAGCTCGGCATGGCGCCCGGTGGACACCAGGAGCCGCTCGGCGCTCACCGCGTCGCCACCACCCGTGTCCAGGCTGAACCGGCTTCCGTCGTACCGCACCGACTCGACCGCGGCCCCGGTCCGCACCTCGATGCCCTCTGCGCCGAACACCTCCGCCAGCAACCGGCCGGCTTCCGGCTCCTCGGGACCGATCAGGCTGGGTCCGGCCTCGAGCACCGTGACCGAGGAACCGAACCGTCGGAACATCTGGGCCAGCTCGACGCCGATGGCCCCGCCGCCGAGCACTGCCAGTGAGGCGGGGACCTCCTCGGTCTCGATGGCCTCGCGGTTGGTCCAGTAGGGCGTGGCGGCCAGGCCGTCCACCGGCGGGATCGAGGGCCGCGTCCCCGAATTGACGATCACCCCCATACCGGCCTCGATCGTGCGGTCGTCCACCGAGACCCGACCCGGCCCCTCGAAACGGCCCCAGCCGCGCTCGAAACGGCCGCCCTTGTCCTCGAAGCGCTTCACCGCCACCGTGTCGTCCCACGAGTCGGTGGCATCGTCGCGGATCCGCCGGGCCACCGGGGTCCAGTCGGGTCGGACCGTCGTGTCGCCGGCCATGCCCGGGACGCGTCGCGCTTCGGCCAACAAGTCAGCCGCCCGGATCATCATCTTCGAGGGCACGCATCCCCAGTACGGGCACTCACCACCGACCAAACCGCCGTCGATGCCGACCACGTCCAACCCGGCCTCGGCCAGTCGCTCGGCGGCATCCTCGCCACCCGGCCCCATCCCGACCACGATGACGTCGGCTCGTTCGCTCATCTGCGCTCCTTCGTTCGACTCCTGGTCGAGCCGCCGTCGATCCGGACGGCACGGGCCGCGGGTCACCGGCCGGTGACCGACGCGTCCGCCCTCGGTTCTACCCCAACGGCGGCCCGGGCCGGCCCGGGCCCGGGGTCGGACCGGACGGGCGACCGGAGGCGATGGCACGCCGCCGGGCGACGTCGAAGCAGGCGATGGCGCCGGCCGTCGACACATTGAGCGATGACAGCGAGCCGTGGTGGGGCAGGCTGGCCAGCACGTCACACCGCTTGCGGACGAGCGCCCCGAGCCCGGCTCCCTCCGAGCCGAGCACGATGGCCACAGCCTGGTCCTCCAGCGGGAGCTCGTAGAACGACTGGCGCGCCTCCCCGACCATCCCGATCGTCCACACCCCGGCGGCCGACAGTTGACGGAGGGCGGCGGGGATGCCGGCCACCAGAGCCATGGACAGGTACTCGATCGCCCCGGCCGCCACCTTGGCCACGGTGGGCGAGAGCCGGGCCGAGCGGTGCCGGGGCAGGACCACGCCGGTCACTCCGGCACACTCCGCACTCCGGAGCAGGGCCCCTACGTTGTGCGGGTCGGTGATGCCCTCGAGGACCAGTAGGAAGGGCGGCCCCTCCCCGCCCGAGGTGGTGCACAGGGCATCGATCGGAGTCTCCTCGACCGGGCGGGCCAGGCCCACCACGCCCTGCGAACCGTCGGTACGGGCCAGGGAGTCGAGCCGGCGCCGGGAGACGTGCTCGACCCGTACCCGCCGCTTGGCTGCCAGTGCCTCGATGTCGTCGAGGATGGGCGCATCCTCCATGCCGTCGGCCATGAAGACCGAACGGACCGGCCGGCGACCGGCCCGCAGCAGCTCGCGGACGGCTTGGCGACCCTCGACCTGATCGCCGCCGAGGCCGGCCGGTGCCTCCCGCCGACCGGCCGGCCGCTCCCGGACACGTCCCGGCTGGCCGGTCTGCCGGCGGGCGGAGCCAGAACCACGCCGGTCGGCCGGTGCCGGACCGGTGGCCCGCCGGCGACTCCCGGGGTTCCCGGAGCCACGTCGGTCCTGGCCACCGCCGGCGCCACCGCCGCCGGGTGCGCCCGCTCCGCGGCCCACCGTGCCGGGGCGGCCGGGGCGGCCGGGGCGGCCGGGACGACCGGGGCGGTCAGGGCGGTCGCGTGACCGACCGGACCCCCGGTCCCGCTCGGTCACGCGGGGCTCTCAGCACCCGGGGCCGGCCCGAGCAGCACCACCGCGAAGCAGGCGATCCCCTCGGCCCGACCGAGGGAACCGAGGCCTTCGGCCCGAGTCGCCTTGACGTTGACCGGGGCCCCGAGCGCACCGGTGAGGCGATCGGACATCGGGTCGAGGAACGGGGCGAGGCGGGGCCGCTCGGCCACCACCGTGCAGTCGGCGTTGACCGGCATCCAACCGGCCCCACCGGCCAGCTCCAGCATGCGGGCCAGGATGACCATGCTGTCGGCGTCACGCCACTGCGGGTCGGTGTCAGGGGCATGGCGGCCGAGGTCGCCGAGGCCCGCCGCGCCGAGCACGGCGTCGGCCACGGCATGGGCCACGGCATCGGCATCGCTGTGGCCCTCGAGTCCCTGCGCCCCCTCGCCGGTCACGACGACCCCGCCGAGCACGAGCTCCCGGCTCGGCCGGTCCGAGAACGGGTGGAGGTCGAAGCCGTGGCCGATACGCAGCGCCGGCCGGCGATCGTCCTTGCCCGCCGGGCGGCCGACGGTCATCGACGCGCCCCCAGGAGGGCCTCGGCGACGGCCAGGTCCTCGGCGCGGGTGAGCTTGAGGTTGCCGGGGTCACCGGCCACGGTGCAGACCGTGGCACCCAGGCGCTCGAGGAGCGCAGCGTCGTCGGTGGCATCCTCGGCATCCCGGTGGGCGGCCCGCAGGGTGGCGGCGGCGAAGGCTTGCGGGGTCTGGACGAGCACCAGCCCATCACGGTCCTCGGTGCGCGTGACGAGCCCGCCCGACGTCCGTTTCAGCGTGTCGGTGACCGGTAGGACCGGAACGGCGCCGTCGGCCCGCCCCGACCGCACCGCCTCGATCACCGCGCTGAAGAGCGCCGGCGGGGCGAGAGGCCGGACGGCGTCGTGGACCACGATGACGGCGGCGTCGCGGGGGACGGCGGCGAGGCCGGACCGCACCGAGTCGGCCCGGGTCGGACCGCCGGTGATGACCCGGTCCATCTCGTCCGGCCGGAGGCCCGGCGGGGGGGCGCCGTCCCGACGGTCCGGCGAGTCGGGGACGACCAGCACCACGCCGTCGGAGACTGAGCGAGCGGCCCGGAGTGACCACGAGGCCACCGGCTCGCCGGAGAGTCGGAGGAATTGCTTGGCGCCCCCGAACCGGAGGCCGGACCCGCCCGCCACCACCACGGTCCAGACGGACCCCGCTGGGCTCAGGGCAGCGCCTCGTTGAGCCGCACCTCGGCGGTCTCCTCATCGACACCGAGGGCGAAGGTCAGCTCGGAGACCAGGATCTGGCGGGCCCGGCTGAGCATTCGCTTCTCGCCGGCCGACAGGCCCTTGTCCTTGTCCCGGATCGAGAGGTTCCGCACCACTTCGGCCACCTGGTAGATGTCGCCCGAGCGGAGCTTCTCGGAGTGGTTCTTGTAGCGGCGCGACCAGTTGGTCGGCATGCGGGCTTCCTTCTTGCGCAGGACGGCGAAGACCTCCTCGACCTCCTCGTCGTTGATCACCTCGCGCAAGCCGACGCCGTCGGTGTTGTCGGCCGGCACCATCAGGGTGAGGTCGCCGTAGGCCAGGCGCAGGACCAGGTACTCCTGCTTCTTCCCGAAGGCCTCCTTGGTCTCGCGCCGCTCGACGACTGCCGCGCCGTGGTGCGGATAGACGACCTTGTCACCGATGTCGAACACCAATTCCTCCTGGTGGAGCAGGCGGGCCCGGGCGGATGCGCTCGATCGGGGCCGCAAAGGGAAGCACGCAATGGTACACGGTGCCGGTGCCCGGCCGTCCCCGGCCTCCCTCCGTGGACCGGCTGGATCGGGGGTGTTGCCCCCGGTCGAGCTACTGGTAGCGCTCGAAGATGCCGGCCTCGGCCAGGCGGGCCAGGCCGTCCTTGACCTGGTGGGCACGGGCCTGACCCACGCCCTCCACCTGCTCGAGCTCACCCAGGGAGGCCCGCATGATCTGCTGCAGGTTGACGAAACGTTCGACGATCCGCTCGATGATGACCTCCGAAAAGCGCGGCAGGCGGGAAAGCAGCCGGTAGCCGCGCGGCTCCACCCCGGACTCGCTGTCGTGGAACGAGCCGGGCAGCCCGAGGACCGCGGCCACCTTGCCGGCATCCCGCAGCTCGTCCGAGGGGAGGAAGGCGAGCTCGCGGACGATCTGGTCGACGATGGTGCGCCGAGCGGCGCCCCGGCCCGCGGCCCGGCGGCAGTAATCGCGAACGACCAGTTGGAGCGCGCCGCCCACGCCGTCGATGAGCTCAGCGGACTGGAGCCCGACCAGGCGCCCGTCCTCACCGAGCTCGACGAGGTACCCGTCGATCTCCTCGGCGATACGCAGGACCATCTCGGCGGCCTGCACCACGCCGACCACGTCGCCCACCGACACCGTGTCCTCGACCTCCAGGATCGACAACCCGCTGAGCGCCACGTCGAACCGGGTGCGGAAGCGCTGCATGGTGTCCAGGGCCTGGTCGGTCCGGTCGTGCAGCCACCCGAGGGGCTGGATGGTGTGCTTCTGGTCGTTCCGGTAGACGGCGATGACCGACATGGCGGCCGAGACCGAGATGACCGGCACGTCGATCGAGCGGGCCACCCGCTCGGCCGTTCGGTGCCGGGTGCCCGTCTCCGAGGTGGGGATGGAGGCCTTGGGCACCAGGTGCACGTTTGCCCGGGCGATGCGGGAGGCGTCGCCGGCCAGGATGGTGGCCCCGTCCATCTTCGCCAGCTCGGAGAGGCGTTGCGGGCTGAACTCGGCGTCGAGCAGGAAGCCGCCCGAGCAGATGGACAGCACGGCCGGGCCGTCTCCCACCACCACCAGGGCGCCGCGGTCGGCCCGGAGGATACGGTCCAGACCGTCTCGGAGGGGTTGACCCGGAGCGACCATGACCAGGGCGTCAGCGAGCGGCGAGCTCGGACGGGTGGACACGGACGAATGGTAGCGGTCGGCAGGCGGCTGGTTCTGCCTGACCACGGGCCGATCCGGTCGTCGGCCCAGCTCAGTTACGCGTCGCCGGACCGCGTTCCGATATGTCGGGCGAGCAGCCCGCCAGCGCCACCGCCTGAGCCACCGTGGCCACCCGCACCAGTTCGACCGCGGAGGGACCGTCGGGGGTCGAGGCCGGAACCGCCACCCGGTGGAAGCCGAGACGGGCCAGCTCCTCGAGCCGGCGCGCCATGTTGGTCACCTGGCGCACCTCGCCGGACAGGCCGACCTCCCCGACGGCCCCGAGGTCGGCCGCCAGCGCCACCCCGGTGGTGGCGGAGGCCACGGCCAGCGCCACGGCCAGGTCGGCGGCCGGTTCGGTCACCCGGATGCCTCCGGCCACCGAGGCGAAGACGTCCTTCGACAGCACCGGCAGGCCGGCATGGCGGACGAGCACGGCCAGGGTCATGGCCAGGCGGCCGGGATCGAGCCCGACCACCGAGCGCTTGGCCTGGGCCTGGGCCATCGGCGTCACCAGCGCCTGCAGCTCCACGACCAGCGTGCGCCGACCCTGCAGGCTGGGGAGCACGACACCACCGGGCACCCCGGCCAGCCGATCGCCGAGCAGGAGGCGGCGTGGGTCGTCGACCCGGTTGAGACCCTGGTCGCCCATCTCGAACAGCCCCAGCTCCCCGGTCGGTCCGAACCGATGCTTGACGGCTGACAGCAGGCGGAGGGCGTGGTGGCGGTCACCCTCGAAGGCGAGGACGGTGTCGACCATGTGCTCGAGGGCGCGCGGCCCGGCCAGCGATCCGTCCTTGGTCACATGGCCGACCAGCACCATGGCCACCTCGCGGGTCTTCGCCAGCGTCACCAGGGCGCCGGCGCACTGGCGAACCTGCCCGACGCTGCCCGGCCCACCTGTGGCGCGACCCTCGCCCGCCAGGCCGGGGGTGCCCGCCATGGCCTGGATCGAGTCGATGACGACCAGGTCGGGCTCGGTTGCCGCGACGGCGGCGACCGTCGTTTCGACATCGGTGACGGCCTGGATCATCAAGCCGGCCGGGATTGGCCCGAGACGTTCGGCTCGCAGCCGGACCTGATGGGCCGACTCCTCGGCCGAGACAAGAAGCACACGATGTCCGGCACCGGCCCGGGCCGAGAGCACCTGGAGCAGCAACGTGGACTTTCCGATGCCCGGTTCGCCGCCCAGCAGGGTTACCGAGCCCGGGACCAGCCCGCCGGAGAGCACCCGGTCGAACTCGGCCACCCCGGTGGGGACGGCCCTCGCTTCGGCCGGATCGACCGACGCCAGCGCCACCGGCAGCGACGCCAGCTGCAGGGCGTCGACGGCCCGGACCAGGGGCCCGAGCTGGGCCTCGGCCACCAGGGTGTTCCACTCACCGCAGGCCGGGCAACGTCCGGCCCACCGGGCCGTGGTCGAGCCGCAGTCGATACAGCGGTGACGCTTATCCGTCTTGGACATCGCGGCGCATCGTAGAGACCGGGTGTGCCACCGGGGCCGGAACCGGCCGGCCCGGAAGCAGCTGGCAGGGGCCACGACCGGACAGGGCCGGGATCAGCCAGGACCGGGATCAGCCAGGGCCGCGATCAGCCAGGGCCGTGACCAGGCGAGGCCGGAACACGGTCCGGGACTGGGCGGGCTTCAGCCCGACTCAGTAGCCGAGTCGATGGATGGTGGTCCGCAGCCCCCAGGCCCTGACTCGGTCCGGAGACGCCGGCTAGTCGGCGGCGGAGTCGGCGCCGGCCAGCTCGACCGGAGGCGGCTCGATCCCCTCGATGGCCTTGAAGGTGAGCTGCAACTCACCTGCCACCAACGGTGGGGCCCCCTTCACGTCGAAGGCGGCAGCCGCCTCGGGCGTGATGGTCTCCACGTCGACCACGATGGTCTCCCCGACCCGGAACTCCTTCCAGAGGATGCGCTCCGACAGCGGGTCCTCGACCAGCTGCTGGATGGCCCGCCGCAGTGGCCGCGCCCCGAGCTGGGGGTCGTAGCCCCGCTCGGCCAACAGCTGCTTGGCCGGCGGGGTGAGCACCAGGCTGAGCCCCTGCAGCTCGAGCTGGGTCGAGAGCCGCTGGATCATCAGGTCCACGATCTCGACCACCTCTTCCTTGGACAGCTCGTGGAAGACCACGACCTCGTCGATCCGGTTGAGGAACTCGGGGCGGAAATGGGCCTTCAGGGCCTCGTTGACCTTGGCCTTCATCCGCTCATAGGTGATGGCCTCGGACGTCTTGGCAAAGCCGACCGACGACTTGCGCAGATCGGCGGTCCCGAGGTTGGACGTCATGATGAGCACCGTGTTCTTGAAGTCGACCGAGCGACCCTGGGCATCGGTGAGCCGTCCGTCCTCCAGGATCTGGAGGAGCGCGTTGAACACATCGGCGTGGGCCTTCTCGACCTCGTCGAAGAGCACCACCGAGAAGGGCTTGCGGCGCACGGCCTCGGTCAGCTGCCCGCCCTCCTCGTAGCCCACATATCCGGGCGGCGAGCCCACCAGGCGGCTCACGGTGTGCTTCTCCATGTACTCGGACATGTCGAGCTGGATGAGAGCATCCTCGTCGTCGAAGAGGAACTCGGCCAGAGACTTGGCCAGCTCGGTCTTACCCACGCCGGTCGGCCCGAGGAAGATGAACGAGCCGCTCGGCCGCTTCGGATCCTTCAGGCCGGCGCGGGTGCGTCGGATCGAGCGGGCCAGGGCGGCGATGGCCGGCTCCTGACCGATGACCCGCTTGTGCAGCTCGTCCTCCATGCGGAGCAGCTTCGCCGTCTCCTCCTCGGTCAGCCGGTAGACGGGAATGCCGGTCCAGTTGGCCAAGACCTCGGCGATGACTTCCTCGTCGACCACGTCGAAGAGGTCCACGCCCTCGGCGCGCCATTCGGCCTCCATGGCCTCCTTGCTGTCGAGACGGTCCTTCTCCTGCTCGGCGAGCTTTTTGGCCTGATCGAAGGCTTGCTTCTCGATGGCCGACTCCTTGTCGGCCCGCAGGCGGGCGATCTCCTCCTCCAGCTTCTTGTAGGCGGGAGGGGTGGTCATCCGGCGGATGCGCAGGCGGCTGCCGGCCTCGTCGATGAGGTCGATGGCCTTGTCGGGCAAATAGCGATCGGCGAGGTAGCGGTCGGCCAAGTTGGCCGCCGCCACCAGTGCCTGGTCGGTGATGGTCACCGCGTGATGCGACTCGTAACGGTCTCGCAAGCCCTTCAGGATCTCGATGGTGAGGGCCACGTTGGGCTGCTCGACCTTGATCGGCTGGAAGCGGCGCTCGAGGGCGGCGTCCTTCTCCAGGTGCTTGCGGTACTCGTCGATGGTGGTGGCGCCGATGGTCTGGAGCTCGCCGCGGGCCAGCATCGGCTTGAGGATGGAGGCGGCGTCGATGGCGCCTTCGGCGGCGCCCGCTCCGACCAGCGTGTGCAACTCGTCGATGAACAGCACGATGTCCCCGCGGGTGCGGATCTCCTTCAACACCTTCTTCAGCCGCTCTTCGAAGTCACCCCGATAGCGGCTGCCGGCGACCAGAGCTCCGAGGTCGAGGGTGTAGAGCTGTTTGCCGGTCAGGGTCTCGGGCACGTCGTCGGCCACGATGCGCTGGGCCAGGCCCTCGACGATGGCGGTCTTGCCCACCCCCGGCTCCCCGATCAGGACCGGGTTGTTCTTCGTGCGGCGGGACAGCACCTGCATGACCCGCTCGATCTCCTTCTCGCGCCCGATGACGGGATCCAGCTTCCGGTCGCGGGCCAGCGCCGTCAGGTTGCGCCCGAACTGGTCGAGCACGGGCGACCCGGTCGGGGCATCAGAGGCGGGCGAGCCCGGCCCGGCACCGACCGACTCCTTGCCCTGGTATCCCGAGAGCAGCTGGATGACCTGCTGACGCACCCGGGGCAGATCGGCACCGAGGCTCTGGAGCACCTGGGCGGCGACACCCTCGCCTTCGCGCACCAGACCCAACAGCATGTGCTCGGTCCCGATGTAGCTGTGGCCCAGCTGCAACGCCTCACGGAGGGAGAGCTCGAGCACCTTCTTGGCACGCGGCGTGAACGGTGGGGAGCCGGTGGGAGCCGTGCCGGCGAGCCCGATGGTCTCCTCGACCTTCTCGCGCACCGCTTCGAGCGAGACGCCGAGGGACTCCAAGGCCTTGGCCGCGACCCCCTCGCCCTCGTGGATGAGGCCCAGGAGGATGTGCTCGGTCCCGATGAAGCTGTGGTTCAGAAGCCGCGCTTCCTCCTGCGCCAGCACAAGCACTCGACGAGCCCTGTCTGTAAAGCGTTCGAACACCCCACAGCCTCCATCCGCGGTCAGCGACTAAATCGAGTCTACAGGCGTGAGTGCGCTACGCACCCGCACCACATACCTGCCTCTTCCAGCCAGAATCCCAATGTCCCGCTCATCGGCATCCTGGCCTATCGTCTGAAGAAGTGAACGCCGTAGAGCTCCTCGGGCTTCCCGCACTCGAAGAACAGCTGAAGCAGCTCGAACCCCTGCTCGTCGAGTCCGTGGTCACCGGCGACGGGTTCCTCGACGACGTCACCACGCATCTCCTGGCCGCGGGGGGTAAGCGGCTACGGCCGATCCTGGCCCTCTCCGCCGCCACTTCGGGGAACGGACCGGCGTCTCGAGAGGACCTCCTCGGGGCGACGGCCGTCGAGCTGGTCCACTTGGCCTCCCTTTACCACGACGACGTCATGGACGAGGCCACCATGCGCCGGAACGTGGAAAGCGTCAACGCCCGGTTCGGCAACCTGGTGGCCATCGTCGCCGGTGACTTCCTGCTGGCCCGTTCGGCCGAGATCGCCGCCGGGCTGGGCACCGAGATCGCCGGGCTGCTCGCCGCCACCCTGGCGGAGCTCTGCCGGGGGCAGGTGGCCGAAGTGCAGTCCGCCTTCCAGGTGGCAAGGAGCGAGGAGGCGTACCGGGACGCCATCACCGGCAAGACGGCCGCCCTCATGTCGACGTCCTGCCGCATCGGCGCTCTGACCGGCGGACTGGCCCGCGATCACGTGGACGCCTACACCGCGTTCGGCCGCTACTTCGGCATGATCTTCCAGGTCCGCGACGACATCCTCGACGTCATCGGCACCGAGGCCGAACTGGGCAAACCGGCCGGGCAGGACCTGGCGGAGGGCGTCTACACCCTCCCGGTGTTGCTGGCCCTCGCCGATCCCGAAGCCGGTCCCGAGCTCCGGCCCCTGCTCGGCCAGCCCCTCGGGCCGCCCGAGCGGGACAAGGCCCGCTCCATCGTGGCCGCCTCCGGGGCCATCGGCGGGTCGGCCCGGGTGGCCCGGCAATACGCCGAGCTGGCCGCCGGTGCGCTCGGACCGGACTCTCCGGCGGTGGTGGCCGAAGCCTTCGGCGTGCTGGCCCACGCCCTGGTCGACGATCTGCCCGACGACTGACTCCCCACGCCGGGCCAGTCGGAGCCGGGCCGGACCGAGCCGACCTGTCCGATCAGGCCACGGCCGAGGAGGCGCCGGACGAGCTGGTGGCAGGCGAGTTGACCTGGCACTTGGCTTCGATCCTCGACTTCTGCTTCTCCAAACGGGCCTTGTAGGCCGGGCTCTCGAGCCGGCTGATCCGCTTCTTCAGGTGGTCGACCCGTCTGGTCTTCCCCTTCTGCCGGGCAGTGGCCTCTGCCGCGTTGAGCTTGGGCCACCCGGCGGCGATGTTCGACTCGACCGCCTGGATATGGGCCAGCACCTTGGATGCCCGGGCACAGTTGAAGTGCCGGGCCGCCCGCGGGGCGGCGGGCGCCGCCGCGGCCACGCCGCTCGTGCCGAGGCCGACGATGCCCAGGGCCACGGTACCGAGGGTCACCACTCCTACCACCAGCTTCTTCGCGCTCGGGATGGTGCGGGTCATTGTTACCTCCTTGGGAGCCGTCGGGCTCCATGTGGGAGCCGTCGAGCTGTGGGAACCGTCGGGTCTCGAGTCGGCCTTCGGCAGCGCCCACGCTGCACCGGTTGACCAGTGATGCCCGGTCCAGTCACAAATTACGTGATCACCGTGTCAGGGGGGAAATGAAGGCGATTCCCCCTCACCGTAATTCCCGGGGCGGACATCCGGACATCGCCCGTCCCTCCAGGATTCGGTCCTGTCGGTACGTTTGCCGGAACCCGGCCGTCGGAAGCCGAAGCGTGGCCCTCGGCATCAGTCGGGCGCCCAGGTCCTTGATCCGAGCGCCGGTCCAGGTCAGGCGCCCCGGGCCGCGGTGAGCACGGGCAGGTTGCGCTCGAAGATGATGCGGAGGCCGTGCAGCGTCAGCCACGGCTCGACGTATTCGATCTCGTCGGAATGGGGAGCGATGATCTCGGAGAGACCCCCGGTGGCGACCACGGTGCACTCGCCGAGCACGGCGGTGAACCGGCGGCACAGGCCGTCCACCTGAGCGGCGAACCCGAAGAGGGCGCCCGACTGGATGGACTCGACGGTCGACTTGCCGATCACGCTGCGCGGCTCCACGAGCTCCACCCGGCGAAGGGCGGCGGCATGGGCGAACAGGGCGTCGAGGCTGATGGCCACGCCGGGCGTGATGGCCCCGCCGAGGTACTCCCCGGCGGCAGAGATGGCGTCGAAGGTCGTGGCCGTCCCGAGGTCGACCACGATGCAGGGGCCGCCGAACAGATCGTGGGCACCGACGGCATTGGCGATCCGGTCGGCACCGACCTCCTTCGGATTGTCGTAGAGGATCGGCATCCCGCTCTTGACGCCCGGTTCGAGCACCAGGGACGGGACCTCGAACCAACGCATCACCATCTGGCGAAGGTTGGCCGTGACCAGAGGGACCGACGAGGTGACCGCGATGCCGCTGACGGCGGTGTCGATGTCCATGCCGTCCAGATCGAGCAGCTGGGTGAGGAGCAGCGCGTGCTCGTCGGCCGTGCGCTCGGCGACGGTGGAGAGGCGCCAGTGGTGGGCCAGCCCGGCCGGCTCGCTCCCGTCCCGCGGCCCGGTGCTGTCGGGCGTCCCGACCGTGTCGGCGAACAGGCCGACGACCGTCTCGGTGTTCCCGACATCGATGGCCAGCAGCATGTCAGCCCTCCGGGCCGGCACCGGCCGGCAGATCGAATCCCAGGTCCAGCGCGGGGGCCGAGTGGGTGAGGGCCCCGATCGAGATGAGGTCGGCGCCGGCCGCCGCCAATCGCGGCGCGCCCTCGAGGGTGACCCCACCCGACACCTCGACCAGCAACCCGGCGGCATGCACCACGGGCGCGCAGGCGGCCACCTCGTCGGGTGCCATGTTGTCGAGCATGATGACGGTTGCCCCGGCGGCCACCGCGTCGGCGACCTGCTCGACCCGGTCGCACTCCACCTCGACCATGCGCCCCGGCCACAGCCGGCGGGCCCGCTCCACGGCGTCGGCGATCGTGGTGCCGGCGTAGTGGTTGTCCTTGATCATCACGGCGTCGGAAAGGCTCCCCCGGTGATTGTGCCCGCCACCGGCCCGCACCGCCGCTTTCTCGAGGGCGCGTAGACCGGGCGTCGTCTTACGAGTGTCGAGGATCCGGGTGGCGGGGTTGGCCGTCGCCACGCAATCCACGTAGCGACGCGTGAGGGTGGCCACCCCCGAGAGGTGGCCGAGGAAATTGAGCACGGTTCGCTCGGCGGTGAGCAGAGGGCGCAGCGGCCCGCAAACCCGGGCCACGACATCCCCCGGCGAGACGATGTCGCCATCGCCGATCTCCCAGTCGGCGCGGAGCATCGGGTCGATCTGGCGGAGTGCCTCGAGCGCACAGGCTCGTCCGGCCACCACGCCGTGGCCCCGGCTCACCACGTCGAAGCGGGCGGTGGCGTCGGCGGGGACCAGCGAGGCCGAGAGGTCACCGAGCGGAAGGAGGTCCTCGGCGACGGCCCTGGCGACCGCGTCCACCACGGCGGCGTGGGGCGGGTCGACCGGATCCCCCCGGTCGGGCAAGGCGGCCCGGCCGGCTCCGGTCACGACCGACCACCCCTCTTCCCGTGTCGGTCGAAGGCCAGCCCGGCGCCGACATGCACGACGCGCCGGCGCCAGCGCTCGTCGGGCTCGGGATGGTCGCTGCGGGCGTGCGCGCCACGGGTCTCGGTGCGCAATGCAGCCGACACCAGCAGGCCGGTTGCCGCGGTGACCAGATTGGCCAGCTCGCGGCCGGCCCGGTCGGCCTCCGATCCGTGACTCTCGCCGATGATGTCGATCACGCGCTTCGCCCGAGTGAGCGAGTCGGCGCTCCGGACCACACCGGCCCCCTCGGTCATCGTGCGCTGGAGGAGGTCCCGGGCTTTCGACTGGTCCGAGGAGACCTCCACTCCCGCATGCCGCGGGCCGGCCGGCGACGTCAGTCCCTCCGGGAAGGCCGGACCCGCCGGGAACGTGCCCGGCCCGCCGGCGACCACACGCCCGTCGGATCCAACCCGCACGGCAGGAGATTCCCCATCGACCTCGTCGCCGAGGGCCCGCATGGCGCCCGTGGGCGCCGGACCCCCGACACCGCCCAGGATCGATTCGGCCAGACGGGCCCCGAAGACCATGCCTTCGAGCAGCGAGTTGGACGCCAGCCGGTTGGCGCCATGCACTCCGGTACAGGCCACCTCCCCGGCGGCCCAGAGACGGGGGAGGCCGGTGGCCCCGGACAGATCGGTCAGGACCCCACCCGACAGGTAGTGGGCCGCCGGCGCGATGGGCAACCAGTCCTTCGAGGGATCGAGCCCGACGGCCCGGAGTGAGGTGGCGATGGTGGGGAACCGGGCGTCGAAGGAGGTGAGGCCGGTGGCGTCGAGCCAGAGGTTTTCGACTCCTTGCTCCCGCATCCGATCGGCCATGGCCCGGCTGACCACGTCGCGGGAGGCCAGCTCGTCGACGAAGCGCTCGCCCCTTGCGTCCCGCAGGATGGCCCCATGTCCCCGGAGCGCCTCCGACAGCAGTGGGCGGGGCATGGCCGGATGGTGCAACGCCGTCGGGTGGAACTGCATGAACTCCACATCGGCCACGGGCACCCCGGCGCGCAGCGCCATGGCCAGCCCGTCGGCCGTCGCTTCGGCTGGATTGGTGGTGACCGCGAACAGCTGGCCCGCGCCGCCCGTGGCGAGCACCGTGTGCTCGGCCCGCACCTCGACCACCCGGTCGTCCGCGTCCAGGGCGCGCGCACCTCGGCACCGCCCGCCCTCCACCACGAGGTCGAGGGCGAACCACCGCTCCATCACCGCCGCCGCACTGGAGCGGGTGGCGTCCACCAGGGCCCGCTCGACCTCGGCGCCGGTGGCCGCGCCCCCGGCATGGACCACCCGGGCCATCGAATGACCCCCTTCGCGGGCCAGGTCCAGCCCGCCTCCTGGCTGGCGGTCGAAGACGGCGCCGAGGGCGATCAGCTCCTCGACCCGGGAGGGACCCTCGTCCACCAGCACCCGCACGGCATCGGTGTCACACAGCCCGGCTCCGGCGGCCAGGGTGTCGGCCAGATGGAGGTCGGTCGAATCCTCGTCCCCCCCCAACACGGCGGCCACGCCGCCCTGTGCCCACCTGGTCGCCGACTGGGACAGTTCGGCCTTGGTCAGGATGCCGACCCGGAGGCCGGCCGGGGGGCCGGCGGCGCCAGCCGACAACGGCCGGGCCAGCCGCACGGCGGCCGACAGGCCCGCCACCCCGCTGCCGAGGACCAGGACGTCGAGCGCACCCGGCCTGGCGTCGGGCCCGGACACGCCGGGGTCAGTGACTCCGCCGGGGATCGAGGTTGTCGATCAGCCGGACGGGGCCGACGGTGGCGGCGATGATCAGCCGGATCGGCTCTTCGCCGATCGGGGCTCGGGCCGGCTCGAGGTCCCCGGCGCGCACCACGGCGGCATAGTCGAGGTCGGCTCCGGCCTCGGCCGCGACCACACCGGCCATGACCTCCTCCACCACATCCGACCGGGACTCACCGGCGGCGATCATGGCGGCGCCGGTCTGGAGGGCGCGCCACAGCACCAGTGCGGCATCCCGCTGGTCGGGCGAGAGCCGGGTGTTGCGGCTGGAGAGGGCCAGTCCGTCGGGGTCACGCACGATCTCGCACCCGACGATGTCGGCCGGCAACGACAGGTCGGCGACCACTCGGCGCACCAGCGCCAGCTGTTGGAAGTCCTTCTCGCCGAAGTAGGCCCGGCATCGCCCGGCCATGGCCAGCAGCTTGACCACCACGGTGGCCACACCGTCGAAATGGCCCGGCCGCGATGCTCCCTCCCACCGCTCGGCGATGCCCGACAACGACACGGTGGTCTGCGAGCCGGCCGCCCGCTCGGGGTACATCTCATCCACCGACGGGGCGAAGACGATGCACGCACCGGCCGAGCCCGCAACCGTCAGGTCCGCGTCCAGGGTGCGCGGATAGGCCACCAGGTCCGCCGGGTCACCGAACTGCGTTGGATTGACGAAGACCGAAACCACCACCACGTCGCATTCGGCCGCGGCCCGGGCGATGAGGGCCCGGTGTCCGTCGTGCAACGCACCCATGGTGGGAACGAGCCCGACCGTTCGCCCGGAGGCCCGCACCGCGTCGAGGGACGAGGTGAGCTCGGCGACCGTCGCGATGACTGCGACCGTCTCCGGCCGCGGGCCACCCACCGGCCGGACGGCGGGCGTCAAGGGCGCGGCGGGCGCCACCGGCGGCGGCGCCACGAGGGGCCCGGACGGGACGGCCGTAACGGTGGTGGTCATGCCACCTGCTCGGCGCTGATCGCCGCCGGCCGGCCCATCTCGCCGGCCTCCTCGAGGGACAGCCGCCGCGCCAGCGCCACCAGGGCGTCGTAGGCGGCCAGCTCGCTGCGCTGACCGGCCATCGACGCCAGCACGCCGCGGTGGCGGTCGACCGTCTCCCAGTCGCCGCGCGCCGCCGGGCCGGTGAGGGCGTGGCGCGGACCGAGGGTGAAGGCGTCGTCGGTGGCCGCCCGCACCAGCCCGGCAAAGGTGTCGAGAGGCAGGCCGGCGGCGTCGGCCACCCGCTCGACTTGGCCGAGCAGGGCGACCAGGTGGTTGGCGGCGATCGATGCGGCGGCGTGGTACGCGGCGCGGCGGGAGTCGTCGACACGTACCGCCCGGCCACCGAGGGCCTGCACCATCCCGTCCACCATGGGGTCGCCGGCCAGGGCGAAGGTGATCCCCGACCGCAGCCGCTCGCTCCCCGCGGCCGGTGCCGGCAGCGGCACCAGGGGGTGGAGCGAGCCACGGCGGGGGTGACCGGCGAGCACGTCCAGCCCGAGGGAGCCGGACAGGTGGATGACCACACACTGGTCGTGGGGCTCGACCGCGTCCGCCACCCGACCGACCTCGCCGTCGGGGGTGGCGATGACCAGCAGGTCGACATCGGCGGCGGAGGCGGCCACCGGCTCACCGCGGCTCAGCATGCCCGACGAGCGGTAGTCGCCGGTGGCCTCGAGTGCCGCCGTCAGCGATCGTCCCGCCCTCCCGGGCCCGATCGTGCGGAATCTGATCACGAGTTCCCCTTCGTTACGTTCCGGCCCACGAGGGTGCCGTTCGCTTCAGAGAATCCTGTCGCTTCGGATCACAGTGTACCCACGACGGAAACGGCGCCACCAGCGGCGGCCACATCGCGCTCGTCGACCAGGTCGGGGGCCAATTCATGCAGGGGGGCGAGCACGAACCGGCGTTGGCGCCACCGCGGGTGGGGAACGGTGAACTCGGGATCGTCGATCGACACGCCGTCGATCCAGAGGACGTCGGCGTCGAGGGTCCGCGGGCCCCACCGGGCGGCCCGCACCCGGCCGGCCGACGCCTCGAGGCGGCGACACTCCTCGAGCAACCGGTAGGGATCCGAGCCCGGGGTCACGGCCAGCTCGACCACCAGGTTCAGGTAGGGCCCCTGGCCTTCGGGGCCGCCGACGGGCTCGGTCTCGTACACCCCGGACACCGCCGTGACCGGTGCCCGGGTCCCCGCCCGCAGCTGGTCCACGGCGCGGCGCAGGTGGGCCCAGCGGTCCCCGAGGTTGGAGCCGAGCCCGAGGAAGGCGCGTCCCGACAACTGGGCGTCGGCCGTGCCCGTCACCGGACCCGGGTGATCCTGACCCCGACGGTTGCGATGTCGACCTCCATCGGCGGCTCGAGCTTGCGGAGGCTCACCGTCGTGCCGCCCATCCGGTCGTCGAGGGCCAGGACGGCGGCGGCGATGGCGTCGGCCAGGGCCTCGAGCAGCTCATAGGAGCGGGACCCCGACACCACGGCGGCGGCCGCTTCGGCCACCAGGGCATAGTCGACGGTGTCGGACAGACGGTCGCTGCCCGCCGCCGCCGTCAGGTCGATGTCGAGATCGAGGTCGATCTCGAAGGGCTGGGCCCGCCGCTTCTCCTCGGGTAGGACGCCGTGAGTGCCGTACACCCGCAGGCCGCGCAGCTCGATCCGGTCCCCGGCTCGGTGGCCCGCCGGGTCGGCCCCGGGCGATGGTCGGCGCTGGGCGGTCACCCGGCCCGGGGCGCGTCACCGTTGGCCCCCGGCCGCACCGAGGCGTGGTCCAGCTGCTCGGCGAAGGCCACGAGCTCCCGCCCGCCGGGCCCCATCGCGTGGCCGGTCATGTGCTCCAGCACGGTGATCGCTTGCGGGCTGGTCGGAAGCCGGCCCGACCACAGCAGGTAGCCGGCCACCACGCCCGTCACCCGATCGCCCAGCTCCTCCTGGTGGATGAGCATCCGTTCGCCGGCGTTCAACCGGGCGTGGACCTCTCGGTACAGGTCGGCGAGCACCCCCCGGGCGTCCCCGGTGGGCGGCAGGGGGAAATGGAGGCTGGCCATCGACCGCTCCTCGTAGGCCTGCAGATTGTGCGAGGACGGGAGCAGGGAGAAGATCCGGGTGAACCCTTGGACCTGCAGCCAGATGATCTCCTCCTGGCGGCGGACCTTGCGGTGGTTGGGCGCGAATCCCCCCGGTCGCTCGCTCATCGCCAGGCGGTCCTTGATCACCCAGGTGAAATTGCGGGGCGGGATGCCGGCGGCCCATTTGCCCTTCATGAGCCGAATTCCCGCCCCGGTGTGCCCACCAGGACAGCCGCCTGGACGGTGGGAGCGACGTCGTGGACCCGCACCATGCGCGCCCCCTGCTGCATGGCCCAGGTGGCCGTAGCCAGCGAGCCGGGGAGGCGCTCACCCACCGGGGCGGGCGTGCCGTCCGCGTCCCGAGCGAGCCAGCCGAGGAAACCCTTGCGGCTCGTCCCGACCGTGACCGGATAGCCGGTGCCCACCAACTCGGTCAGCGAAGCCAGCAGGGCGAGGTTGTGATCGATTGTCTTGCCGAAGCCGATGCCCGGGTCGATCCACACCTCGTCCACGCCGGCCGCCCGGGCCCGCCCAGCCCGGTGGACCAGCAGGTCCGAGACCTCCCGCACCACGTCGACGTAGTGCGGGTCCTGCTGCATGGTGGCCGGCGTTCCCTGGCGGTGCATGGCCACCCAACCCGCCCCGCACCCGGCCGCCACCGGCCAGAGGCTGGCCGACACGTCGTTGATCAGGGAGGCCCCGGCCTCCACGGCCGCCTGGGCCACGACCTCTTTGGTGGTGTCGACCGAGATGCGCACGTCCCCGGCCAGGGCCTCGATGACGGGGACCACCCGGGCCAGCTCGTCGTCGGCCGGCACCGGTGTGGCGCCGGGCCGGGTCGACTCGCCCCCCACATCGATGATGTCGGCGCCCTCAGCGATCATCTCACGACCTTTCATGATGGCCCGATCCCTTTCGAACCATTTCCCGCCATCGGAGAAGGAGTCCGGCGTGACGTTGAGGATTCCCATCACCAGACAGCGTTCCTCGTCGCCGAACCCGGGCATGACCGACACAGCGTAAACCAGGCCCACACCGCCCGGTGCCCGGTGCCCGGTGCCCGGGGCGGCCACGCCTCAGCGCCCGAGGGCAGCAAGGGGGCTCAGCGCCCGCGGACGAACTGCATGGCCTCCATCCGCGTCGAGGCGTCGGTGCGGAACAGCCCCCGGACCGCCGAGGTGACGGTGGAGGTGCCGGGCTTCTTGACGCCCCGCATCGACATGCAGAGGTGCTCGGCGTCCACCACCACCAGGACCCCTTGGGGGGCCAGGGCCTTCTCGATGGCGTCGGCGATCTCGGTGGTCATCCGCTCCTGCACCTGGAGCCGACGGGCAAAGACGTCGACCAGCCGGGCCAGCTTGGAGAGCCCGGTGATCCGTCCGTCGTCCCCCGGGATGTAGGCCACGTGGGCGCGCCCGATGAAGGGGACCAGATGATGCTCGCAGAGGGATGCGAAGGGGATGTCACGGACCATGACCATCTCGTCGTGCTCGGCGGCGAAGGTGACCTCGAGGTGGTCGGCCGGGTCCTCGTTGAACCCGGCAAACAGCTCCTCGTACATGCGAGCCACCCGCCCCGGGGTCCTCACCAGCCCGTCGCGGTGCGGGTCCTCACCCAGCGCGGAGAGCAATTCGGTGATGGCCCGCTCGATGCGGGGGATGTCGACGCTCATCGCCCCGGAACGCTACCGGGGCGTGGCCCTAGGCCGAACCGCCGGCGAAGCTTCGGATGGCGCGGAGATTGCGCAGGCGTTCACCGACATCAAGGCCATATCCCACCACGAATCCGGGTGGTATGTGAAAACCGACGTAGGCGAGATCGAGCTCGGTCCGCTGCTGCCCCTCCTTGACCAGGAGCGCACACACTCCGAGGCTGGCCGGTTCCCGGGCCCGCAGATAGCGCTGCAGATAGCTGAGCGTCAGCCCGCTGTCGACGATGTCCTCCACCACCAGCACATGGCGACCGGTGAGGTCGACCTCGAGGTCCTTCACGATACGGACCACGCCCGAGGTCCGGGTGGCGCTGCCGTAGGAGGACACCGCCATGAAGTCCACCTCCACCGGGAGGTCGATCGACCTCGAGAGGTCGCTCATGAACATGAACGCCCCCTTCAGCACCCCGACCAGCAGCGGGGGCCGGTCGGCGTAGTCGGCGGTGATCTCCTTGCCCAGCTGGGCGATCCGGTCCTGGAGCTCGGTCTCCGAGACGATCACCGGCCCGATCCCCGGGCCGTAGTGGTCGAGCCCCGGAGCGCCCGGCGCCCCGCCTTCAGCGGTGGTCACGGCGCGACTGTACCGGAGTACCGCAGGCCGGCGGCCCGGGCTCTCCCTCGGGGAGGACCGGCGACACCGAGAGCCGTCCCCGGCTCCGAGCCACCCGCCGGCCGCCCGGAACCTCGGTCGCCCGGCGCCCCTTCCGGGCCACGTCCAGCACGCGCTCGACGGCGTCGAGGGGCGGAGGGTGATCACCTCCGCCCGCCAGCCAGTTGCGGATGCTCCGACGACCGGCCGCCTCGGGAGCGTCGGCCAGCGCGGTGGCGTCCTCGGGCTCGATCAGCCCGGCCACCGCGTCGAGCAGCTCGGCGTCGGCGGCCATGAGACCGGCCTGCCGGGCGAGCACGGGGACGACGTCACGCCCGGCGATCTCGGCGCACAGCGGCAGCAATTCGTGACGGACCCGGTTGCGCAGGAACCGGCGGTCGTCGTTGGTCGGATCGCGCACCGGCACGAGATCGAGCCGCCGGCACAGCTCCCCCGTCTCGGCCCGCCGCACGGCGAGGATAGGATGACGCGTCCCGGCGCGCATCCCGGCCAGCCCCGAAACGCCGGCGCCACGCAACAGGTTGACCATGACGGTCTCGGCCTGATCGTCGATCGTGTGGCCGGTGGCCGCCTCGATCCCGAGCACCCGGCGCCGAGCCTCCCGGGCCCGGGCCTCGAGATTCGGGCCCGCCGCCACCGTCACCCGCTCGGACCGGAAGGCCGCGCCGAAACGCCGAGCGGCGGCGGCCACCACCTCGGCCTCGGCGGCAGAGCCGGGCCGCAGGCCGTGGTCGATGTGGACGGCGGTGACCCGGCACCCGGCCGCAACGGCCAGCACCAGCAGGGCGAGCGAGTCGGCACCCCCGGAAACTCCGCACACCAGGTCGGTGCCGGGTTCCGGGAACGAACATCGCTCGAGCAGGGAGCCGACCAAGGGGTCGGAGGCGGGGACGGTCGGCCGGGTCCCCGGGCGGGGACGGTCCCGGGTCCACGGGCGCGGACCTGGCCCGGCGGCCTCAGCCGGAGAGGGCGGGTGCGGTCCCGACACGTGAGATCCAGGCGGCCGGGTTACGGATCTCGACCAGCGAGGGCAGCCACTCGGGTCCCCTCCAGGCCCGGTCGAGGAGCTGGGGCCCGCCCGAGTCCTCCACGGCGGCGATGAACCGCTCGCCCTCCTCGTACTGGCGGAGCTTGGCCTCGAGGCCGATCAGTTGTTGCAGCAGACGGGCAGGGCCCCTGGTCTGCTTACGTCGTTGACGCAGGACCTCGCTGAACGTCGCCGCGCTCGGAATGGCGGCGGCGCCGGCCCGGTCCATCGTGACGTCCCCGTGGCCCTCGAGGAGGCTCATCAGGGCCTGGATCCGGTGGAGACCCTCGAGTTGCTCCGGGGTGGCCACCAGACCGAGCGCGCCGTTGTCCCGCAACGGGTTCCGGCCCGCCCGGATCTCCTCGGTCATCCGGCGGAGCGCCTCGGCGAACCGGGACGGATCGGGCTCGAGGGAGCCGATGCCTTCGTGGACGAGCGTCACGAAGTAGTCGCGCATCCAAGGGATGGCCGTGAACTGGCAACGGTGGGTGACCTCGTGGAGGGCGAGCCAGAGCCGGAATTGGCGCGGCTCGAAGCCGTGGAGCTGCTCGAGGGCCACCACGTTCGGGCCGACGAAGTACACGAGGTCCTGGTCCTCGACGGCTTCCTCGGTGAGGAGGAGGTCGTACTGACCGAGCACCCGGGTGGAGAGCCACCCGAGGACCACGCCCATCTGTGCGCCGGTGGCGGCCCGGCCGGCCGTGGCCAGTGGACCGGCCAGCCGCTCGGTCAGGGGGTTGCCGGCGGCGATGCGGGACGGGTCCAGCTTCTCCAGATGGGGCCCGACGAGGCGCTGGAAGCTGGCCACGTTGGCATGGACCCATCCCGCCCGGTCGGTGACCCGGGCCCGGGCCGGGCCCGACGACGAGCGCAGGCCGGTGGACGCGGCCACCAGCTCCTCGGCCTGGGCGGTGAGCTCCTCGAAATCGGCCTGGAGCAGGTCGGGCCGGTACGGGGCGGGGAGGCGACTCCGGTTCCCCACCCAGCCGGCCACCCGCTCGGCGGTTTCCCAAGCCACCGCCCCACCGGCGTGGGCCGGACTTCCGGTGTCGGTCACGGCGCCCAGTGTAGGGACAGACGCCCCGACCCGGCGGGCGGGCGTCAGTTGGCGGACCGGTCGTGCTCTTCGCGCAACGCCTCGGCCACCCGGACGATCAGCGTCTCGGGGACGTGGTCCTTGCAACGATTGGCGACGACTCGGCGCAACTCGGCTTCGAAGCCGTAGGCCCCCACGCACGGCCCGCACATGTCGAGATGCCGGGTGATCTCGATGCGGCGCTCCTCGGTGAGCTCGCCGTCCAGATAGAAGTAGAGACGTTCGATGGTCTCGTCGCAGCCGACGAAGCCGGCGGGCGCGTGGGGATCTCCACCCGCCATCTCCCCGGGAGCACCCGGTCCATGCTGTTCTCCCACTGCGATGATCTCCCCTGGCTGACGCCGCTACTACCCGGCCTCGTCGCTACCTGGCCTCGTCGGACGCTCCGACCAGGCCTCGTTCCCTTCCACGTTCGAACAACGCCTTCTGCAGCGCTCTTCTTCCGCGGTGGATGCGGCTCATGACCGTGCCGATGGGCACATCCGTGATGTCGGCGATCTCCTTGTACGAGAACCCCTCGACGTCGGCCAGGAGGACGGCCATCCGGAAGGTCTCCGGTAGGGCCTCGATGGCCGCCTTCACGTCCGTGTCGGTGAACCGGTCGAGCGCCTCGTCCTCGGCGCTCCGCCCGAGGCTGGCGCTCTGGTCGCCGGTGAGGTGGCGGTAGAGGTACAGGTCCTCGACGTCCTCGACGTCGGCGATCTCGGGACGGCGCTTCTTCGCCCGGTAGGTGTTGATGTAGGTGTTGGTCAGGATCCGGTAGAGCCAGGCCTTCAGGTTGGTCCCCGGCTCGAAGCTGCCGAAGGCCCGGTACGCCTTCAAGTACGTCTCTTGGACGAGGTCCTCGGCGTCGGCGGAGTTGCGGGTCATCCGCAGGGCGGCGGTGTACAGCGCCGGCATGTACTCCATCGCCTGATCGGAGAACGCCGCCTGATCGGCCATGGCCTGCACCCTACACAGCCCACCCCGGGGTTCGTACCGCGTCCCTGCAACCGCCCCGGGGACGTGCTGGGGGTGCGGCGGCATCCCGCCAGCTCAGCGACGACCGGGCCACCATCCCGACCTGAACCGCCTCGGCTGGGGCACAATGCGAGCAGTGACCACCCGCTCCGCTCATCGATGAAGCGCGGCCCGATCCGCCCCGGGCGGGCGCGGGACGATCACCCCCACACCTTCCACCGGGTGCGCACTTCCTGTCATCGCGCCGCGGGCGGGACGGGCCCCGAGGAAGACACCGACCAACTCCGGCGACCCGTCATCGAGATCCACCAGACGGCCGGCGCTCGGATCTCGACCGTCCGTCGATCGGACGGGTCGAGCTTCACGGTGACGGTGCCGACCGGAGCCATGGAGGACGAGGCAGGCCGGGGCGACGGGACCGGATGCTGGATCCGGGAGAGCGCCCCCGGCCGCGAGCCACCGGCGTCGGCGGTCCTTCGGCTCGCCTCGCTCGTCGCCGTCGGCCGAACGCCGTGCCCGGATCGGCGGGAGGGTGCCGCGCTCACGGCCGTCCGGTGACCTGACCATCCGGTTGCCCTCGCAGACCGCACGAGGCCCGTCGCCCCTCCGTCACCGGTCCGGACGATGACGACGATCCAGGGACGGTGTAGGTTCCCCCGGGATACAGCCGAGGCGACGGGAGGAGGGCTCGGCATGTTCGGACGGCTCCTAGCGGGGCGACGGACCCGGTCGACGGCGCTGGCCGGTCTCGCCGTCCTGGCCTCCTCGTACCTGCTCGTCCCGGCCACCGGCGCGGCGGCGGGCTCGCCGACTCCCCAGTCGGTGACGTGGATGGCCGGCTTCGCCGCCCCCGGCACGCCGTCGCAGTACAACAAGGTCGGGGTGCTCAAGATCGGCAACCCGGCGGCCAGGAACGTCCTCGTGCTCGAACCGGGCACCTCTGCCGGCTCGGCGTACTTCGTTCCGCTGGCCCGGTGGATCGTGGCCAAGGCACCTTCGTGGCAGGTCTGGTCGGTGGAACGACGGGAGAACCTGCTCGAGGACCAGTCCGAGCTCAACGCCTTCAAGCAGGGGAAGGTCTCCTCCACCCAGCTCTACGACTACTACCTCGGCTACATCACGAAACCCGGTATCTCGCCTCACTTCAATGCGGTGTCCGATTCGTCGGTCGCCTTCGCCAAGAGCTGGGGCATGGACGTGGCCGTCCAGGACCTGCATCGAGTCATCCGGGCCGCCCACCGGTTCGGCGGCAAGGTGGTCCTCGGCGGCCATTCGCTGGGCGGGTCGGTGGTCACCGCTTATGCCACGTGGGACTTCAACGGGCGGCCCGGGGCCAAGGGCCTGGCCGGGCTGGTCTACATCGACGGCGGCAGCGGCCCCACGCCGGTCAGCGCAACCGAAGCCTCCCAGGAGCTGCAGACGCTCGACGCGCCCATGACCTCGCCGTGGCTGTCCTTCGGTGGCATCGCGGCGCCCTACGCCGGGCTGTTCATCGCCACCGGGTCGGGAGCGGCTCTGCTCGACCCGAACAGCCCTTCCCTCGGCCAGACCTCGGGTCTGCTCCCCGCCTCCATCGTGCCCCCGGTGCCCGCCACCAACCTGGGCCAATTCGGCTACGCCCTCAACGTGGCCACCTCGCCGCCCAATCTGGCGGCGGCCCAGGCTCATCTGGGCCAGGGCCTGTCGGCCGCCGGGCCGGTCCACGGCTGGAACGGCACCGGCGCCCTCACCCCCATCAAGCGATTCGCCACCATGTTCTCGGGCACGGGCGTCAACAACGCGGACGGCTCCGAGTGGTACTTCCCGCAACGGCTCACCGACGACACCGGAGCCGTTGCCAACGGCAACGCCAACCCGGCCCAGGCGGTGCTCGGGCTCAGCGCCACCATGGGCCACTCCCTGCCGAAGGGCCTGCGGATCTACGCCTTCGGCGCCCGGCTCGGCGGCCAATCCGTGCTCACTGCGGCGCAGGCCCTGGCCCGCCAGTCGAAGATCCCGCGGGGCAACCTCACCCTCATCAACCGGCAGAGCACCTACGCCCACAACGACCCGGCGGGGGCCTACCCGGTGAACGCCTTCTTCAACGGCCTCGTCCCCTTCCTGGGGAAGATCGCGTCGTGACTCGTTCACTCGGCATAACGCGTCGGAACCGGTCGTAACCGGCGCCGTCGCCGGTCAGTCGAGCGGCCCGGTGGCGTAGCGGTCCACGGTGGGACCCACCCAGCCGGCCACCTCGGCCCGGCTGGCCGACGCGACCGGCTCCATCCGCATGACGTAGCGGGCCCAGGCGATCCCCATGAGCTGTGACCCGATCAGGGCGCGTCGCCTCGTCAGGGCCGCCTCGTCCTCGTCGGCCGGCCCGTGGAGCAGCACCCGCTCGGCGACGAACTCGCGGATCCCGTCGGCCACCGGGCGGGACGCCGCCATCGCCTGGGCCAGGCTCACGAAGGCCGGCGAGCCCGGCCCCGGGCCCTGCTCCCACTGGGCGAGGAACCGTTCGACGAGCCGTTCGCCGCTGAAGCCGCCGGTCGCCACCGCCTCCTGGACGGCCCGCGGGTCGAGGGGGAGGGCCATGGTCTCGATGAAGAGGTGGGCCTTGTCGGTGAAGTAGTGGTGCACGAGGGCGGGGTCGACGGCCGCCCGCCGGGCGATGGCCCGCATGCTGGTCCCGGCATAGCCTTGTTCTCGGAAGACGGCGCGTGCGGCGCCGATGATCTCCGCCCGGGTGTCGGCCCCACCCGGACGGCGCCCGCGGCCGGCCATCACGGTCGGGGGTGGGCGTCCCGGGGGCTTCCGCCGGGCCGGGTGGATGTGTTATAACTCATCAGTGTTGAATTTAGCCGAACGGAGGACCTGAGATGGCACGTTCGTCCACTCGACCCACCACCCCGGAGGAGAGCGGCCTCGGCCGCATGGCCGGCTGGTGCTACGACCACCGGCGCCGGGTCCTGTTGCTGTGGATCGGCGCCATCATCGTGATCACCGTGCTGGGCCAGTCCATGGGCAGCCGGTTCCAAGAGTCGTTCGACTCGGGCAACTCGCCCTCCCAGCGGGTGCAGAACCTGCTGGCGGCCCGGTTCCCGCAGGCCTCGGGGACCAGCGCGGACGTGGTGGTCTCGACGACCGGGACCGTGGACTCGCCGGCCGATCGGGCCACGATCGACGCCATGGTCAACAAGCTCTCGACGCTGCCGCACGTGTCGGTGGTGCAGAGCCCGTTCGAGCCGGGCCGGCACCAGATCGCCGCCGACCGGCATATCGCCTTCGCCGTCGTCCAGTTCGACCAGGACGCGGCCACCGTCCCCAATGCGGCCGTCAAGGACGTCATCAACACGGCCAAGTCGTTCGACCGCGCCGGCTTTCAGGTGGCGGTGGGCGGTGGACCGATCGGGAAGGTGATCACCGCCTCCCCGGGACCAAGTGAGGGTGCCGGCATCCTCGCCGCCATGATCATCATGCTCATCGCCTTCGGCTCGGTGGTGGCCATGGGCCTCCCCATCCTCACCGCGCTGTTCGGCATCGCCATCGGCTTCGCCCTCGAGGACATCCTGAGCCATGTGTTGAACATTCCCGTCTTCGCCCCCGAGATGTTGGCCATGATCGGGCTGGGGGTCGGCATCGACTACGCGCTGTTCATCGTGACCCGGTACCGACAGGGACTGTTCGAAGGCCGTGACCCACGGGGAGCCGTCATGGTGTCACTGGCCACATCGGGCCGGGCCGTCCTGTTCGCCGGGACCACGGTGGTCATCTCGCTGGTCGGGCTCTTCGTCCTCCAGCTCCCCTTCCTCCAAGGGCTGGCCGTGGGCACCATCGCGGCCGTGGTGCTGGTCATGGCCGGTGCCCTCACCCTGCTCCCGGCCATGCTCGGCTTCGCCGGTCGGGCCATCGACCGCCTGCACCTGCCGCGCCTGCTCCAGACCGGGGCCACGCCGGCGCCCGACAGCTTCTGGTACCGATGGAGCCGGTTCGTCCAGCGGTACCCCTGGGCCACGGGCACGGTCGCCCTGTTGGTGCTGTTGACCCTGGCCATTCCGCTCTTCTCCATGCGTCTGGCCTTCACCGACGCCAGCAACGACCCGACCTCGCTCACCACCCGACAGGCCTACGACCTTCTGGCCCAAGGTTTCGGGCCGGGGTTCAACGGTCCGCTGGTCGTGGCCGCCCCGCTGTCGTCGAGCAACGACGTCGCCGGCATGGACCGGGTCGACGCGGCCATCCGGTCGACCCCCGGTGTCGCCTTCGCCGCACCGGTCGAGGTCAGCGCCGATCACGGCGCGGCGGTGATCATCGCCTACCCGACCACCGCGCCCCAGGCGGCGGCGACCTCCCAGCTGGTCACCCACCTGCGCGACGGGGTCATCCCCCAGGCCACCACCGGCACCGATCTCCAGGTGCTGGTGGGCGGTGAGACGGCCGGCGGAGTGGACGCCTCCAACTATCTCGCCCATCGGCTCTTCTGGGTCATCGGCGCGGTGATCCTGCTGGCCTTCCTGCTCTTGATGGCCGTCTTCCGATCGGTGGTGATCCCGGTCAAGGCGGCGATCATGAACTTGCTGTCGGTCGCCGCCGCCTACGGCGTGATCGTCGCCGTGTTCCAGTGGGGCTGGGGCGGCTCGCTGATCGGCATCGGCCGAACCGGGCCGATCGACCCCTGGATCCCACTGATGATGTTCACCATCCTGTTCGGGCTGTCCATGGACTACGAGGTCTTCCTGTTGAGCCGGATCCGCGAGGAGTGGCGCCGCACGGGTGACAACTCGGTGTCGGTGGCCGACGGCCTGGCCAAGACAGGGCGGGTGATCACGGCGGCGGCGGCCATCATGTTCTGCGTGTTCGGGTCGTTCGTGATCGGCGATCCCCTCCGGGTGCTCAAGGTCTTCGGCCTCGGGTTGGCCGCCTCCATCCTCATCGACGCCAGCCTGGTGCGGCTGGTGCTGGTGCCGTCCGTGATGGAACTGCTCGGCTCGGCCAACTGGTACATGCCCAAGTGGTTGGAGCGGATCGTGCCCCACCTCGGGGTCGAGGTCGACGCGGCACCCGGCGACACCGGACGTGATGCCGAGCCGGTCGAAGCCGAGCCGGACCTGGTCGGCTCGACGCAGCGCCACTGACGGTCCCCCCGATCGCCAGCCGGAAGGGGCGGTCAGTCCCCGAACGGCTGGATCGGACTGTGGAGCACGAGCCCGCCGTCGCACACCAGCACCTGGCCGGTGACCCACCCCGTGGCGTGCAGGGCCAGGACGGCCTGGGCCACGTCGTCGGCCCGGCCGAGCCGGCCGAGGGGGGTGCGTTCGGCCACCCCGGCCAGCCACCCACCGGTGCGGGGCACCGGACCGAGCATCGGCGTATCGGTGACCCCGGGGGCCACGCCATTGACCCGCACCGGTGCCCACTCGACGGCCGCCACCTTGACCACCATGTCGAGGGCGGCCTTCGAGGCGCAGTACAGCCCCATGCCGGCGTCGGGCAGGCGGGCGCTCACGCTGCTCACGGCCACGATCGATCCCTGCCCCGCCTCCACCATGAGCCGCCCGAGGCCGCGCATGGCCAACCACACCCCCCGGGCGTTGACTCCCATGACCCGGTCCCACTCGTCGGCGGTGGCGGTCGCCAGTGAGCCGCGGTGGCCGACACCGGCGGTGACCGTGACCTGGCCGGGAACGCCCACCTGCTCGACGGTGTCCTTCACCGCCGCCTCGACCTGGTCCGGGCGGCCGATGTCGCAGACGACATCAGCGGGCTCCTGGCGGTCCCACACGACGACGGCGGTCCCCGCCTCCCGCTGGCGCGCCGCCACGGCTCCGCCGATTCCCGATGCGCCACCGATCACCACCGCCGTTCCCCCGTGCTGCATGGCATCCCCGTCCCTCGAGGGCGATCGGCGATCGCCCGAAGCTCCGGCCGCGTACTATGCCAGACTCGGCCGGGACGAAGGGGAGCCGCGGTACCCATGGCACTGACCACGCGCAGGGACGACGCAGCCCTGGCCGCCGGGATCCGGACATGGCTCGCCTGCCAGCAGGGCCTGGACGATCCGGTGGTGACCAGCCTCGACCGGCCTTCGACCGGGTACTCGAGCGAGACCGTCGTCATCGGGATCTCCTGTTCGGTGCAGGGCGAACCGGTCGACCGGTTTCTCGTCCTGCGCATGGCCCCGCCCGAGGGGGGAACCTTCCGCCACTACGACCTGGAGGCACAGTGCGAGGCCCAGCTGGCCGCAGCCGGCGCCGGCGTGCCCGTGGCCGACCCGGTGGTCGAGGCCGATCCGGTCTGGCTGGGCACACCGTTCATGGTCATGCCCCGGGTCGACGGCCACATCATCGGCGCGGTGGCCCATCTCGACCGGTGGCTGAGCGGTCAGGGCCGGTTCGACCAGACCCGCCTGTACCGCGGCTTCCTCGCCACCCTCTCCGATATCCACCGGGCCGAACTGGGAGCGGTCGACAGGGTTCCCCGACGCGACAACGGTGCCGAGCTCGACTTCTGGGAGGAGTACCTCGACTGGTCGAGCGCCGGCTCGCCGGTGGGCGTCCTGGTGGAGGCGCTGGCCTGGTGCCGTCGCCACCAACCGCGGCACGAGCCCGAGCCCGCCCTCCTCTGGGGGGACGCCCGCTTCGAGAACATGGTGTTCGGTGACGACCTCCGACTCCGGGCCGTGCTCGACTGGGACATGGCCACGGTGGGAGCCCCTGAGCACGACCTGGCCTGGTTCACCAGTCTGGACCTGACCATGCACCACCTGTTCGGCACCCGGGTCGACGGTTTCCCCACCCGCCACGAGACCATCGCCCTCTTCGAGGATGCCGAGGGCCGCCCGGTGCAGGACCTCGACTGGTACGAGACGCTGGCCATGGTGCGCAGCACGGCGGTCATGACCCGGATCGGCTACCTGCGGCTGGAGGCCGGTGAGCCCCTCATGTTGCCCATCGAGGACAATCCGATCCTCGACCTCCTGCGGAGCCGCGTCACATGAGGACGGAACCGATGATCACCGGTTCTCGCCGCGGCCACGGCCGGGGCGGCCGATGACGCCGGGGGACGGGCCGCTCGTCGACGCCGACGAGGGCTTCACCCATCAGATCGCCGAGACCCATGCCCACGTGTTCGACGCCGACCGTTCGTGGACGGAGAAGGTCTGCGCCATGGCTGCGGCCCGGGACGGCCGCCTCCAGGTCGGGTTCGGGGTGGGCAAGTACACCAACCGCAACGTCTTCGACGGCTATGCCAGTGTGTCCCGGGGACACGAGCAGTGGACCGTCCGGGCCAGCCGCCGGCTGTCGGACGGCGCCGACACCCTGTCGGTCGGCCCGATCTCCTACACCGTGGTCGAGCCCTACCAGACCGTGGTCTTCGCCTGCGCTCCCAACGACGAGGTGCCGATCGCCTTCGAGTGGACCTTCGAGGCCGTGGTGCCGGCCCACCTCGAGGACCGGGACCGCAGCCGGGCGCGCCGGGGCTACCGGCTCGAGTCGGACCTGCTCCGCTACCACCAGGTGGGGGTGGCCGCCGGATGGGTCGAGCTCGATGGGGAGCGGGTGGAGATCACCCCCGAGGCGTGGTTCAGCACGCGGGACCACTCGTGGGGGGTCCGTCACGACGTCGGACTGGCCCCCACCGACGTCGAACCGTCCGGTGGGCTCATCCCCGGTGTCGCCTTCCGCTTCTCGTGGAGCCCGATGCTCCTCGAACGGCCGGACGGCTCCCGCTACGCCCTCCACCACCAGCACCGCCAACTACGGGCCTTCGGCTACGAGGAGCAGCGGACGGAGGGAACGGTCGAGGAGCCGGACGGGACCGTCCATCGGGTCGCCACCTTGCGCAGCGAGCTCTCCTTCGACCCGGCCAACCGGCGGGTCCTGGGCGGCACCATCGTGTTGATCATGGAGGACGGTTCCGAGCGGCCCGTGTCGGTGCGCGCCCTCGGGGACACCGGAGTCCATCTTGGGCTCGGTCTCTACATGGGTCTCGACGGCCATCACCACGGCGAGTGGCGTGGACCCCTCCACGTCGAAGGCGAGTACGTCCCCGATTGTCGCGACGTCGAGACAGCCCGTCGGATCCATCAGATCCGGGACACCGTCGTCGCCGTGGACGATCCCGTAGGCGGTGGCCGGGGATGGGCCAACCTGCAGACCACGGTGGTCGGCGCCTGGCCCGAACTGGGTCTGGACGAGGAGTCCTCCTTCGTCTGAGGCCGACCCCACGGGGTGGGGCCACCGACCTCGCTACGTTCCGGGCGGGAACCGTTGGAGGTAGGGGGCGAACCGGTCCCGGACCTGGTCGGCGTCGAGTCCGAACTCCTCCAGGTGGAACTGGTGCACGCCGTGCTCGCGGGGCCGATGGGCACGGGCCCAGTCCTCGAGGGGCGCCCGGGCCGGGCCGAAGTCCAGACCCAGCTGGTCATAGGCGCGGTTGATGGCGACCACCGGATCGGATTGGAGCGAGTCGAAGGTCACGTCGGCGAACCACGATTCGCCGATCCGGCTGCGGAACACCATGGCCCGTCGGATGGCCTCGGCCCAGATCATCCAGTTGCTCACGACCGAGCTCGACGGGATCGGAGCGATCACTGGCCCAGCTCCGGGTGTAGGCGATGAGGCTGCACACCGAGCCGAGCACCGCGGCCGGGTCCCGGTGGGTCCAGACGAACTTCGACCCGGGATAGACGTCGCGGAGGTAGTCGAGCGCGAGCATGTGGACCGGGGTCTTCACCTGCCAGAAGCGCGGCGGGCAGTGCCACTGGAGCAGCTGCAGGGTCTGGCGGTGAAACCGGTAGGTGGAGGACATGTCGCAGTCGCGGACCCAGGCCGAGTACGTCGGGACCCGGGCCATCCCGTTGAAGTGCTCGGTACGGAAGTCCATGCCGAGCAGGTCCTGGCACTCGGTCGGACCGGTCGCCGTCTGGAAATGGAGGGAACGCATCCGGGGGAAGAACTGGTGCATGGTCTCGAGGCCCCGCTCGGTCTCGGCAATGCGCGGATCGGTCCCCTCGGTGGCCGACTCGGGGGGTGGGACCGGGGCGCCGGACTCCCAGGTCCGGATGGAACGGATCTGCGGGTCGGCGGCGAGCAGGTTGCTCAGCGCGGTGGTGCCGGTCCGGGGCAGGCCGATGATGCACAGCGGTCCCCCGACCTCCTCGTCACCGATGTCGGGATGGGCGGCCCGCTGGCCGACGATCCGGAGGCGGTTGACCAACAGCATCTCGAGCCTCGAGCCGAGGATCTCCTCGCCCATCGGGTTGAGGTCCGCCTCGGCGTTGATGGCGTCGGACAGACGATCGAGCCCCTCCCGCCACTCCGTCCCCCCGAAGTCCTCCAGCCCGGTCTGGTCCTTTGCTCGTTCGACCATCCCCCCCGGGTCGATCATCAAACGAAGTCCGAACCACCGTCGACGTTCACGTTCGCCCCCGTCACGTAGCCGTTGGCCTTCGAGGCCAGGTAGACGACGAGGGTGGCGACCTCCTCGGGCAATCCGGCCCGCCCCAGATCGGCCGGCTGGTGGAAGTGCCGATCGATCCACTGCATCACGTCATGGGGATCGGTGGCGTCGAGGCCTTCCGCCTCGAAGATGGCGCGTAGGCCCTCGCTGAAGCTGGCCGTGACGATCGAGCCGGGGCTGACCGTGTTGACCAAAATGCCCTCGGGAGCGAGCGACTTGGACAGGTTCTTCGACACGCTGGCCAGGGCGGCCTTCGAAGCGGTGTAGGCCACCAGCATCGGGCTCTGCCGTTGGATCGAATGGGCCGAGACGTTGACGATCCTGCCCCACTCCGCCTGGCGCAGCAGCGGCAGGCCGGCGCGCACGCCGCGCACCGCGGCCATCAGCCCGATCTCGAAGGTGGCGTCCCAGTCGTCGTCCTCGAGTTCCTCGAACCGGCCGGCCCCTGGCCCGAGGGTGTTGACCAGGATGTTGAGCGAACCCCAGCGTGTCCGGAGCTCGTCGAAGGCGGCGTCCACCGCCGCCCGGTCGGTGACGTCGACCGAGAGCCCGACGGAGGCGGGTCGCCCGGCGGCCTGCAAGGCGGCCACCGTGTCGTCGAGCGCCTCCCGGCCCCGGGCCAGGATGGCCACGTCCGCCCCCTCGGCGGCCAGGAGCTCGGCGATGGCCCGCCCCATCCCCTTCGAGCCGCCGGTGACGACGGCTTTGGCGTCTCGTATCCCGAGGTCCATGATGCTCCCGCTAGCGGACGAAGCGCCGCTCGACGCCGGCCCGTCGGGCAGCCAGCTCTCGCCGGCGTTCCTCGGCGGTGACCCGGGGGGCACCCGACGGCACGGCGTCTTGGACCTCGGCCATCGGCACGACCCGGGCCTCGGGCACCGGGGCACGATCGGCGCGCAGCCAGCGGAAGATCATCGCCCCGTGGTGGTTGCCGGCGGTGTCGAGCCAGTTGGCCACTCCCGGGTCGGTGTGGGCGACGACGGCCCGGAACGCACCGTCGGGATCGAGCCTGGCCTGGTGGCCGTTGAGGCTCGACTGCCGGTTGGCGTAGTCGATCGTCTCCCACCAGTAGTTCCCGAGCGAGACGCTCCAGTAGACGGCCGGGGGCGGCGCCACCTCGATCAGCAGAGCCTGGTCGTCGTCGAGGCTCCATGAGCCCCAGGTGCTCACGTTCTCCGCCGCCGCTCCCATGCCGGTCAGGGCGGCCGGAGGGCGGAAACAGTTCACCCCCTGGTTGCGCCCGCCCTCCTCCACGTCGAGCCAGAACGCCAGGCTCGCCTCCATGAACTCGCCGAGGGCCCGAAGCTGGCCGCCCACCCCGGCGGGAGACAGCGGGACGGGCGTCGTGACGGGGACGGCGGGGTGGTGCGTGCACTCGATGGACAGGTCGGCCGCCACCTCGTTGGTCCAGTCGTAGAAGAACTGACGGACCACCAACGACGAGCTGCGTTCCGCCAACGGCATCCAATTGCCGGCGTGCTCCTCGGAGGAGAGCACCAGCTCGAACCGGCCCTCGTCGTCCATCTCGAGGTCGTCGGCCACCACGTTGCCCGTGTTCTCCATGCCTCCCATTGCCTGGAACCCCAAGTACCGCACCGAGTTGCGGCGCCCCCGCACGATGTAGGTGGCATCCCCCCGTATGGGCGAGCCCGAATAGGCGGCGTCGGGACAGTCCATGCCCCATTTCAGGACGTTGTCCACGTTGCCGGGGGTGAAACGGGGCCGGTAGGGGTCCGAGTCGCGCAGCGCCTCGTCGATCCCGAGGGCCAGCATGACGAGGAGGTGGCGGTAACCCTCGGCGCGGTCGACCGCCTCGGCCGGCGCCCGCGAGGAGAGGAGCACCGACCCGGCCCTGGCCAACGACTCGAGGAGCCCCTCCCAGTCCCGACCCGAAATCAACGCCTCGTCATCGGTGGGACGGCACCCGTAGGCGGAGCCGATCGAAGCCGGCGCCCACGCCGGAGCTTGCATGCCACACCCCTTTCCTGGCCACAGAGGCCGGGTGGAGCCTAACGGGAATCGATCACACCGTCCGCTGGAGGCGTTGGCTCGACGGTGGGCGCCGAAGACCCTTCGGACCCGGCCGACCGAGGACCCGAGCACCGACGGTCAGGTCTACGGTCCTGTCCCATGACGCGCTCGAAGAGGCAACGGTGGCTGGTGCTGCTCGGACTTCTCCTGATCGCCACCGACCTCTGCCTCCTCTAGCGGAACCTGACCAGGGCGATGGGCGGCTGATCGGAGCGGGGAACGACTAGCGGCGGCGCAAAGCGACGACCGGGATGACCCGGTCCGTGTTCCGCTGGTACTCGCCGAAGCCCGGAAACGCCTTCTCCTGGCGGGCGAAGATCTCGTCACGGAGCTCGCCGGTTACCGGCTCGGCCGTTGCCTCGAAACGCTCGGTGCCGAACTCGACCCCTACTTCCGGATGGGCCACGAGGTTGTGGTACCAGTCGGGATTGGTCGGGGCACCCCCCTTCGAGGCGAAGACATACAGCGTCCCGTCGTCGCCCGTCTGTCCCACCAGTGGATTGGTCCTCGACTTCCCGGTCTTGGCGCCCTTCGTGGTCAGCAGGACCACGGGGGCCCCTTCGAACGGTCCACCGACGACCCCCTGGTTCTGGTGGAACTCGTCGATGATCTGTTGGTTGAAGCTGTTCATCTCGGACATAGCGCAACTCCCGGTCGACGGAGACGGACCCAACCGTCACATTCTGCCGGGATCCGGTCCTGATCCGTACAGCCGGTCCGGCTGGCGGCGTTCTGCGTTCTGCCTTTTGCTGGCGGCTGACCGCGTTCCGCGGCGTGCCGGCTTCCCGCCGCAGATGATTGCGGTCGAGGGAGGATCGATAGTTGAATCATTGTCGTGGCATCGTCGGCCTGGCCGGAAGACTGGGACGCCCGCTTCGCAGGCCGGTCCTGCGTGATCTGCGATGCCCTCGGACAGGGGGACTCCGACCATTGGATCCATGTTGGCGACGGCGCCCGGACCCAGGTGTACGTGGACCGATCCAGTCGGATCCGCGGCTACTGCCTCGTGGTCTGGAGCGATGGCCATGTGGCGGAGCCGACCGAGCTCGGCCCCGAGGAAGCGGGCGCCTTCTGGCAGGAGGTGCTGGCTGCGGGCCGGGCCGTTGCCGCGGTGTTCGATCCGATGAAGATCAACTACTTCACCTTGGGCAACACCGTGCCCCATCTGCATACCCACGTCGTGCCGCGGTTTGTGGACGACCCCGCCCCCGCCGGACCGATCCCGTGGGATCACGTCGTCGGATCCCCGGTGTTCACGGAGGAGGAACTGCGGGACCAAGCCGCAGCTCTTCGAGCCGAACTCGGAATCAGCGGCGGAAGATGAAACCCGATCGATGCCCGGGACTAGGGGGGACCACGCATCTCCCAGCCGGTGGGATCGCCGGTGCCGGCTCTGGGCCCATCCCGTTCGGGAACGGGCACTGAGCACACTCTGCGCTGCGCTATCAGGAGGGGGTCCACCGACCAGTAGGGTCCGGTCCGGCGGATACCCTCAGCACCGTGATCGCCGTGCACCTCATGTCCTAGCCTCATGGAGGTCAGGGAATCGATTGAGGTAAGCATTCCCCCAGAAATCCGTAGTTCCTCAGGCCTGGGTAGCTCAGTCGGTAGAGCAACGCACTCGTAATGCGTAGGTCAGGAGTTCGATTCTCCTCCCAGGCTCCATACAGGTGTTTTTTGCGGCTCTTTTTCGGATCTCAGCGGGGTGTTGCCGCCTGGGCACGCTCGCGCTCGCGACAGTTGCCTGCCCATGATCGGCACATTCGGGCGTGCGGATTGCCACCAGGGTTATCTAGGCCAGCCAGCCAAGCGCACTGACCCGGCACGGCCGTTGCCGCACCCACAAAGGGGTGCCAGACTCACGGCGTCTGCGACCAAGGGAGAACGACTCATGCCGAAGTACCTCGTCCAAGCGTCCTATATCGGCGATGGGGTCCAGGGACTCCGCAAGGAGGGTGGCTCGGCCCGTCGGGCCGTGGTCGAAAAGGCGTGTTCCAGCGTCGGCGGAAAGCTTGAAGCGTTCTACTACGCGTTCGGCGATACGGACGTCGTTACGATCATGGACCTGCCGGACAATGTGACAGCGGCCGGTGTCGCTCTGCTTGTCGCTGCCAGCGGCAAGATAGACGTCAAGACCACTGTCCTATTGACCCCGGAAGAAGTCGACGCTGCGGTGAAAGTCGGGGGCGACTATCGCGCACCCGGCGGCTGAGCGCCTAGCTCCTCGCCCCCATCCACAATGTGTCGGTCCCGGGGGGTTCTGGGCTAAATATCCCAGATCGCCGGGATTGGGGTGCGTTATCGAGGGACGAGTGCTTGCCGATCGCTAACTGCCACTGACCGGCACCTGTGGGATACCCGCGCCTACTCCAGTGCTCCAACCATCCTCAGCCAACGTCATCGTGCTAGTGGCTTTCGCCATGCCCAGCGTGTCAGTGAACTCGGCATCGGACCTCCCAGCCGTTGTTATGGAGTACACGACCTATTGAAGCTCGGACGTTACCCGGAGTTCGTGGACGATACTCCAGTTCGATCCACCGTCGGTTGAGAATGCCACTGCCGGTCGGGATCGGTTGCGACCGCCAGTCGCGGTGAAGGTGACGGACGAACCTTGTGGCCGCCCTGGCTGACCGGTTGGGTGGTGATCACCGGAGAAAACTGGACGAGATGCACCTTGGTCAGACCCGAGGCCAGGACTCGGAAGTCGATGAGTTCGTGGCTGCCGTCGCCGTGGGTGAAGAAGTTGAAGATTCCTCCTCGACCCATAACGGCCGGTGGCAGCCGGGGCCTGAAGCGGCTCCGAGCCACCGTGACGAAGTTCGTGGACAACGGGAGCCCGACGGAGCATGGAGTGAGGAGCCCCTCCAGCCCGGGCCACCGGCGACGCTGCCAGCGGCTCTGCACGCGGAGAGAGGCAGCACCACCCGGACACCAACGATGGACTGGGCCTTGTTCTGCCGGGCGAGCCGCGCCCGGGCGTCCACTTCCAGCATGGTCAGTTCCTGATTGAGGAGGGCGGTGCCTGTGGCAGGATTGGCGGTCAGGGGGAGGCCACGGCCTGACCGGTCGGGGCCTGCTAGGTTCTGGGCTGGGAAGCAGGCTCTCATAGCAGTCCAGTAGCACCCGTTCGATGGTCTCGTGTCCGAAGACGCCCTTGAACCTTCCTCAAGTTCGCTGATGGAGCGCCTCAGGAGAGAGTTGCTGGTCCGGGGGTATTGGGTCGAAGGGCGAGTCAGCCATCAGAATGACTCCCTTCTACCCTGGGCCGAGGCACTTGATAGTACGCGTCGGCGATGGGTTCATCTCTGCAAGCCAGCTCAGCCACCAGGGCCTGAACTCGGCGGTCAACCTCTGTCGACGACTGGTCGGTCCACTCAATCATTCTGACGTGGCCCAGTGGACCGGGCCAAGGGGGGTGCCCCCTGACCCGGCGGCTAGGTGGGACACCCCGGGTACCCGGGGACTGGCACTTGCGGGCTAGGTCAGATCAGGGAACTTGGTGATCGAGGGAATCTCGAAGTCCAAGTTGTCCACGACTACGTCGGCGATTGAGCCGGGTGACATCTCCGCGTGGTACAACGCCTGTCCCGGGAGGTAACGGCGGAGGTAGCGATTCGATGCCTCTCGGCGTCCGCCCATCAGCGTTGAATCCCTTTCGATCCCTCGCTGAGCTGAAACCTCCGGCGGCACCTCCACATAGACCGATAGCTCCCAACAATCGACGAGTTCGGGACGGAGGAGGAATACACCGTCGAAGACCAGCACGAACGGCTCGGTTGCGTGCTTGGTCCCTTCGTCCACTCCACTGCCCGTCCGGTAGTTGAACCGAGCAAGTCGATATTCACGGTCGCCCCTAGGGCCCAACGGGTCGAGGAGCTCCCTTCGGAGATCATCGAGATCAAAAGAGTCCAGGTAGTAACCCTCGGGACTGAGCCGACCTCGCCTGTAGCGGACTTCCTCGGGGTTGTGCCACCCGTCGATTCCCGTACGAATGACATCGTGGCCTTCTGCGAGAGCTGACGCCAGACGATCGGCGAGCGTTGATTTTCCGGCGGCATCCCGGCCGTCGATTGCGACTCGAAGTCCCTGGCCGTCTGCTTGCAGTTGCTGCCGAACACGGGCTGCCAGGCGATTCGCGATCTCATCTGGACCCATCTGGAAACGATGACACGGTTGCCTCGTCATCGGCGACAAGGAACCTTGCTACCCTGCCCCCGAACGCCGGGTCGGCGAGGCGTAACTACCCGTTGAAGGCGATGGGTGCAAAGCCGTAGTTGTCGTTGGCTCCCGTGGTCGCCACGATCACGCATGTTCCGGCGCAAGGGACCAATGCCGAGCTGAGAGGTCTTGTTGCGGCACTTGATTGGACACTGAAGGATACCGATCCCGATCCGTCTCCGTTGCTGTCGGTGAGACCGAAGGGCTGGGAGGCCAACTGGTTCCCGCACCCCAGAGGGCTGACCTGCAAGGGTGACTGGCATTCAGACAGGAAGAACTTAATACCCGGCACACCCAGCCTGAAACCCTGAACGCGAATGGTCACTTGCTGACCATCTTGAAGTTCCATCGAGGGAGAAGCCGTTACCTTTTCTATCGTCAAATTGACCGTCTTGGTCGTCGTCGAGGTCGTCGGCCGGATAGCCGCAGGCTCTGATGGCCCACCACCGCATGCACTAGCGAGGAGGACAACTGAGATGACTGCGGCCGATACCCCCACTGCCGACCGCCTCACGCCCACAGAGCTTTCCATAGACCACGACAGACGTGCCCCCCATCCCCGGCTCAGAGTCGCCCTATCCGCATGGGGAAGTTTGAAGCTGATCGCGGCTAACTAACTGCCGTCGTAGCCCACGTTTGTGGATGGCACCGCACCGAGCAGCGCGTTCACCGGGGTGGAGAGTGTGACAGTGAGTCCGGGGAAGCAATGGTTCGCGGGTATGGCAATCGGACAGCCACCGGGATTGGGGGTGTTGACGGAGAACGAGATCGCCGCGGCGGTCTGACCGGGAGCGAACGTGACCGTGCCCGAGCTCGGGCTGAACGCGGCGGCGTCGCCGATGAAATACGTGTCAAAGGTCCCACCACTTGGGCCGTTGGAAGTCGCAAAGTCAACCTGTACTGTCCTCGACGAGGATCGACTCAACGTAACGGGCACGGCAATCGTCCCAGAAAAGAGCTCACCTGCGGAAAGAAAAAACACAGTCGGAAGCAACGTCACTTGGACTCGTGTCGAGGCGTGGCCCTCGCCCTTGATGTTTGATGCTCGCACTTTGATCTCGTAACGGCGTCCATTGGTGAGTCCGGTGACCGTGCACAGGGTGGCCCCTGTGGTCGTACAGGTCTGGCCACCGTGCGAGGCGGTCACCGTGTAGCCAGTGATGGGGGAACCACCGTCAGAAACCGGTGCCGTCCACGACACTGCTGCACCCCCACTGATGGCGGTTGCAGTAACGGCTGTAGGAGCTCCAGGTTTTGTGATCCTGGGGGCATCGGCGCCCGCAGGCACGCTAGCCACAACCGTCAGGACGGTTACCACAAGCAACGCCGGTCCGAGCAGCCTGAGAACGTTGCGCCCCACTGGCATGAAGCCACGATCTGTCTGATCCAGATTTGGGATCACGTACCCCTCCTTCATTCAGGTGGGGCTTGGCACCGCGATGGCGGTCGAGGACAGCTTAGCTGGGATCCGCAACCACTTCCTCGGGGGTCGCCACCCGCCCCGAACTCCGGGAGCGTGCACTCTGGCAACGAGCGACAAGGCGAGTCATCATCGGTCAAGATAAAGGCATGGGATCTCAAGGTAGCAAGTCTCGCAAAAGGCGGGTCAGACTCAAGAAGGTGCCGAAGTATGAGGAACCCAATCGAGCCGAAGGATTCACTGGAGGCTCATTCGGACGTTCCGGACACAGTTCGGACGGTCACCACTCTGGCAAGCCCGGACGGGCTGGGTCCTACCTGTTGAGACTCTTGGGACAGCGCCCCAATGGGTAGTTGCCGGGTGTAGCCATCGCTGGCGCCAGGTCGCCGAGAACGAGCCTCATTCCTTCCATGCCAAAAGGCGATGTCCTGTTCTGGCACGCCAACCTCATCCACGGAGGATCGGAACGGAAGGACTACGCCGCCACTCGTCGCGCCTTGGTCGTTCACTTCTTCGGACGGGGTCGCATCTGCGCCCACGACCTCGGAGCCGGTGTCACCCGGCTCGGGGCCTACAGGTAAGCCTCCGGGCGTCACCAGAGCCGGACCAAGCGGCTCGATTCAGCCGGTCATGCCCGACAGCTCGACCATCAACGCCTCCATCATCAGGGACTCGTTGGCGTTCCGGCCCAGCGCCACCGAGGCCTCGCCGATGGCGTCCACCTGACCCGCCGCCCGGCGGGCTTCGGCCTCGCTGCCCGGGGAGGACTCCTCGACCCCGGTCGCCACCGTGGCGGCCAGCCGATCGCGGTACACCTCGGCCAGTGTGGCCAACCCGAAGCGCAGGTCGTCGGTGCGCCAACGGCGTTCCTCCCGCTTGTGGCGCTCCTCCACCTGGCGACGCCCGGTGATGCCCCGGGTCCCGATCAGCTCGGCCTGCTCGGCCAGGGCCACCAGCTCCTCGGCGTGCCTGGCCCGGAGGGGCTCGAGCGCTTCGTCGGCCGAGGCCAGCAGCTCGGCCGACACGACGGCGGCGGCCGAGCCGGTCCCGTCCAGGCGAGCGGGCACCGAGCGCCACTGCTCCTGGCGGGCCCGGTAGCCGGGGTCGCTCACCAGCAGCTCGGCCCGGTCAAGCCGGCCTCCGGACGCCCGGGCCACCGACTCGGCCTGGTCACGGGGGACTCCGTGCCCGAGGAGCCATTCGACGATCGCCCCGGCGCGCACCGGTTCGAAGCCGACCCGCACGCAGCGGCTGGCGATGGTGGCCAACATGGCCGGGACGTCGTCGGCGATGAGCACGAACACCGTGGCCGGAGGCGGCTCTTCGACGGTCTTCAGCAGTGCCGGAACCGCTCGCTCGGCCAGGTGCAGGTCGGTGATCATCAGCACCTGGCGCGCCGCCTCGAAGGGGTGGCGCTGGGCGCGGGCCACGATCGACCGGGCCTCGTCGATGTCCAACGCCGCGCCGGACCGCTCGACCACCACCAGATCGGGGTGCGAACCTGCCAGTGCCCGTCGGCACACGTTGCAGGTGCCGCACCCGCCCCGCGGGCAGAGCAGGGCGGCGGCGAGAGCCCGGGCCGCGGCCCGCTTGCCCGAGCCGGGCGGCCCGTGCAGGAGGTAGGCGTGGACCGGCCGGCGGGCGGCGGCCGACAACTGGGCCACGGCGCGCTCCTGTCCCACGACCTCGGCGAAGAGGGCCGGGGAGGGCACCGATTCGGCCGGGGGTCCGAGGTCATCGGTGCCCTCGGGTGGGACGGGGCTAGTCGCCATGGTCCGGCACCTGGCCGAACACGGCGGCGACGCTCGACCAGACCGAGGCCGCCACATCATCGGCCGTCCCCGAGCCGTCGACCACACGCCAGGGCGTGGCGGCCTCGGCCGCCAGCTGACGGTACCCGTCGGCCACCCGCTGTTGGAACCCGCCGCCCTGGCGCTCGAGCCGGTCGAGAGAGCCGCGTCGCCGGCCCGCGGCCAGCGCTACGGGGACGTCGATGAGCAGGGTCAGGTCGGGAGCGAGCCCCCCGGTAGCCCACTGGACCAGTCGCTCCAGTCGATCGAGGCCAAGCCCGCGCCCGTAGCCCTGGTAGGCGAGGGTCGAGGCGGCGTAGCGGTCGGTCACCACCCAGGTCCCGGCGTCCAGGGCCGGGACCATGACTTCGGTCACGTGCTGGGCTCGGTCGGCCGCCATCAACAACGCCTCGGCCCGTTCGGACACCGGGCTCCCGGCGGTGTCGAGCAGCAAGCGGCGGAGCGATACCCCGAGCTCGGTGGCACCCGGCTCGAACGTGAGGAGAGCGCCGAGCCGATCGGCCAGTCGTCGGGCCTGGGTGGACTTACCGCACCCGTCGATCCCTTCGAGCGCGATCAGACGGCCCCGTTCCCGGCTGGTCACCCTGGCTCGTCGGCCCCCGGCATCGAGTCGGGCCGTGACCCACCCGACGTGGCGGCGGCTCCGGACTCCGTGCCCACCGCCACCTTCGGCGCGGTCTTCGCTGCGCCAATCTTCTTGGCGGGAGCCGTGGCGGCCCTCGCTTTGTTGGCGGCGGCCTTGGTGGTTCCCGACTTCTTGGCCGCCGCCCGCTTGGACGGAGCTTTCTTCGCCCCGGCCTTCTTCGCCCCGGCCTTCTTCGCCCCCGCCTTCTTCGCCCCCGCCTTCTTCGCCGCCCGCTTGCCGCCGGCCGGTCCGGCCGCCCGGCGCTCGGCCAACAGCTCGGCCGCCCGCTCGTCCGTGAGGTTCTCAACCTCGTCACCCCGCCGCAAGGAGGCGTTGGTCGTTCCGTCGGTCACGTACGGCCCGAAGCGACCGTCCTTGACCACCATGGGGCGCCCGGTATTGGGATCGGCACCCAGTTGGCGCAGCGGGCCCTTGGCGTTGCGACCCCGGGTCTTGGGCTGGGCGAAGAGCCCGAGCGCCTCGTCGAGGCCGACGGTCAGGATCTGATCCTCGGTCAGCAGGCTTCTCGTCTCGGCGCCTCGCTTGAGGTACGGACCGAACCGACCGTTGTGGGCCACGATCTCCTCCCCGGTGGCCGGGTCGGTACCGACCGGCCGGGGAATGCGAAGCAGGTCGAGCGCCTCCTCCACGGTGAGCGTGGACGGCGACATCGTGGCGAACAGCGACGACGTCCGGGGTTTCGGTCCGCCCTCGACCAGTTCCCCGAGCTGGACGTAGGGCCCGAAGCGGCCGGCGCGCACCTGCACCGGCAGCCCGGTCTCCGGGTCCTCGCCGAGCACCCGGTCCGACGACGGCGCGTCGAGGAGCTCCTCGGCCCGCTCGACGGTCAGCTCGTCGGGGGCCAGGTCCTCGGGCACCGACACGCGATCCTCCCCGCGCTGGAGGTACGGGCCGTAGCGACCGACCCGGGCCACGATCTCCCTGCCGTCGGAACCGGTGCCGATGGGAATTGAGTTGATCTCACGGGCGTCGATCTCCCCGAGGTACGTGCTCACCTCCCGCTTGAGACCGAGTCCCTGACCGTCGCCGGCCGAGCCGGGCCCGGGCTCCCCGCCGTCGGCTCCGGCACCGTTTCCGGCGCCGTCACCGAAGTAGAAACGCGTGAGCCAGGGGAGGGACTCCTCGCTCCCCGAGGCGATGGCGTCGAGGTCGTCCTCCATGGAGGCCGTGAACCCGTAGTCCACCAGGTCGGAGAAGTACCGTTCGAGCAACCCGACCACGGCGAACGCAGTGAAAGACGGGACGAGGGCGGTGCCCTTCTTCCAGACGTAGCCCCGGTCGAGGATGGTGGCGATGACGCTGGCATAGGTGGACGGCCGGCCCACGCCCAACTCCTCCATGGCCTTCACCAGGGACGCCTCGGTGAAGCGCGCCGGAGGCTGGGTGGTGTGCGATCCGGGCTCGAGGTCGGACACCGACACCGGGTCGCCCTCGGCCATCGGCGGCAGGTGGACCTCGCGATCGGCCAGCTCGGCCTCGGGGTCGTCCTCGCCCTCCACGTAGGCCCGCAGGAAACCGGGGAATTGGATGACCTTGCCCGAGGCGGAGAACTCCGCCTGCCGGCCGGCCCGGTCGCCGCCGCCGGTCGAGGTGCCGACCAGCCGAACCTGGGCGCTCGTGCCGGTGGCGTCGTTCATCTGCGAGGCCACCGTGCGCTTCCAGATCAGGTCATAGAGGCGCAGCTCGTCGCCGGACAGCGAGCGGGCTGCCGCGTCCGGAGTGCGGAACGAGTCACCGGCCGGCCGGATGGCTTCGTGCGCCTCCTGGGCGTTCTTCACCTTGCGCTCGTAGCGACGCGGCTGGTCGGGCACGTAGGCCGACCCGTACAGGGTCGACGCCTGGGCCCGGGCGGCTCGGAGGGCCTCATCCGACAGGGTGGTGGAGTCCGTCCGCATGTACGTGATCCAGCCGTCCTCGTACAGGCGCTGCGCCACCTGCATGGCCCGCCGGGAGCTGAACCGGAGCTTGCGGCCGGCCTCCTGCTGCAGGGTCGAGGTCATGAACGGCGCCGCCGGGGAGCGCCGGAAGGGCTTCTCGGTGAGGGACTTGACCGAGAAGGGCACACCCTCGAGGTCGCCGGCGAGCGATCGGGCCTCCTCCTCGTCGAGGACCACCACCGAACCGGGTGAGGTAATGGTGCCGGTCTGCCCGAAGTCCCGTCCCGAGGCCAGCGGCACTCCGTCCACCGCGGCCAGGGAGGCGGTGAACGAGTTGGGGAAGCCCTGGGCGCCCGGCGTGGCTTGGGCCACCCCGGCGGCGGTCGTGAACGTGGCGTCGATGCCCCACCATCCGGCCGGGCGGAACGCCATGCGCGACCGTTCCCGCTCGACCACCATCCGGGTGGCCACGCTCTGCACCCGGCCGGCCGAGAGCCGCGGCATGATCTTCTTCCACAGCACGGGCGATACCTCGTAGCCGTAGAGGCGGTCCAGGATCCGCCGGGCCTCCTGGGCGTCGACCAGGCGCCGGTCGAGGTCACGCCACTCGTTGACGGCGCGCTCGATGGCCGGGCGGGTGATCTCGTGGAAGACCATCCGCTTGACCGGCACCCGGGGGGCCAGTACCTCCAGGAGATGCCAGGCGATCGACTCGCCCTCTCGGTCCTCGTCGGAGGCCAGATAGACCTCGCTGGCCTGCTTGACCAGCTGCTTGAGTTTGGCCACCTGGGACTTCTTGTCGGCGGAGATCACATAGAGCGGCTTGAACCCGTTGTCGACGTCGACCCCCAGCCGCGACCAGGCCTCGCCCTTGTAGGCGGCCGGGACCTCGTCGGCCCGGCGGGGAAGGTCCCGGATGTGGCCGATGGAGGACTCGACGACGTACTCCGACCCGAGCAAGCCGGCGATGGTCTTGGCTTTGGCCGGCGATTCCACGATGACCAGGGGTTTCGCCCCGTTACCGGGCCGCGGCCCACCCCCCCGGGCACCAGTGGGGGTGCCCTCGTCGGTGCTGGTCGGGGTGACGTCGGTCGATGCCATGCTCGTGGGGCACAGGGTGAACGGTGCTACGCGCCATTGTCAACCTGTCGGTTCAGCCCGTCGGCGCAGCAGGCCGGTGAGCTGGGCGGACGTCGTCAGTCGTGGACGGCGTCCACCGCCACCGTAGCGGGCCGGTCGAACGTCGTGGCCTCGGGCGCGGCGGCCGGGAGGTCGCTGTCCATGGCCTCGGTCTTCCGCTTGGAGAAGGCGATGGCCACGAGGAGCACGACGAGGGCCACCCCGGCAATGGCCAGTCGCGCCCCGGTGTGGGCCCGCAGGGTGATCACCGCCGGCAGGATCAGCAGGGAGACCAGGTTCATCACCTTGATCAGCGGGTTGAGGGCGGGACCGGCCGTGTCCTTGAACGGGTCGCCGATGGTGTCGCCGATCACGGCGGCCTTGTGGGCGTCGGACCCCTTGCCCCCCTCGTTGCCGTCTTCGATGTACTTCTTGGCGTTGTCCCACGCCCCGCCGGAGTTGGACAGGAAGTTGGCCATCAGCTGCCCGGTGAGGATGGCCCCGACCAGGAACGCCCCCAGGGCGAAGTAATTGATGCCGAACCCGACGATGACCGGCGAGAGCACGGCCAGCAGGGCCGGCGTGGCCAGCTCCCGCTGGGCGGCGGTGGTGCAGATGGCGATGACTTTCCCGTACTGGGGCTTCTCGGTGTAGTCCATGATCCCGGGGTGTTCACGGAACTGGCGGCGTACCTCCTGGACGACCGTGCCCGCCGAGCGGCCGACGGCCCGGATGGCCAGCGCCGAAAAGATGAAGGCGATCGAGCCGCCGATGAGGACGCCGATGAAGACGGTCGGGTGCGAGACGTTGATCGAGGTCTGCGGGAGGTCGAAGAGCCAGTTGACCGGGGCGAAGGGGGGTGCGTGGAGGTTGAGCTGGGAGCCGATGGTCTCGATGAAGGAGGCGAACAGGGCGATGGAGGCGAGCACGGCCGAGCCGATGGCGACCCCCTTGGTCACCGCCTTGGTGGTGTTGCCCACCGCGTCGAGGCTCACCATGACCCGTTCCGCCTCCCCGGTGAATTCCCCGGACATCTCGGCCACGCCCGCCGCGTTGTCCGAGACCGGGCCGAAGCTGTCCTCGGACACGATCATGCCGGCCGTCGACAGCAGGCCGATGCCGGTGAGGGAGACGAGGTAGAGCGAGAGCTCGATGTTGCCGCCGCCCAACCCGATGGATACGGCGATGGCCAGGACGATGGCGATGATGGCCCAGACCGAGGACTCGAGCCCCAGGGAGAGGCCGGCCAGGGTGAGGGTGGCGGGCCCGGTCCGGGCCGTCTCGGCGACCTCCTTCACCGGGCTCCGCTCGGTCGAGGTGAAGTGCTCGGTGATCTGACTGGCCACCAGCATGAGGACCACCCCGGTGAGCACGGCGTAGAACGCCTTCCAGTAGTGGAGGTAGGCGCCCGCCACCACGGCACTGCCGCCGATGGTGAGCAGGCCCGCGGTCCATACGCCGCGGTTGATGGGAGCCATGGCGTTGCGGTCCCTGGGGCCGGCCCGCACCACCAGCACGCCGATGATGGTGGCCAGGATCCCGATGGCCGGCACGGCGATGGGGAAGATGACGGTCTTGGCCGCGTCGGCACTCCGGTGGATCGAGGAGAAGGCGGTCACTCCGAGGATGATCGAGGCGATGATGGTGATCACGTACGACTCGAAGAGGTCGGCGGCCATGCCGGCACAGTCGCCCACGTTGTCGCCCACGTTGTCGGCGATGGTGGCGGCGTTGCGGGGGTCGTCCTCGGGGATGCCCGCCTCCACCTTGCCCACCAGGTCGGCGCCCACGTCGGCCGCCTTGGTGAAGATGCCGCCCCCGACCCGCATGAACAGGGCGAGCAGCGAGGCGCCGAATCCGAACCCGATGAGCACCGAGGTGGCGGTGTTCTGGAAGATGAGCACGATCACGGTGGCACCGAGCAGCCCGAGGCCCACGCAGAGCAGGCCGGTGATGGCGCCGGTGCGGAAGGCCACCTTCAAGGCCGGGGGCATCTTCCCCTCCCGCGCCGCGGCCGCGGTGCGGACGTTGCCGCGGACGGCCAGGCTCATCCCGATGAACCCGGTGAGCCCCGAGCACAGGGCGCCGGCCAGAAAGCAGATCACCCGATAGATGCCGGCCTGGGCGAAGGTGAGGTCGGTGACCGTCTGGTGCACCACCCCGACCGGTACGCCTCCCAACAGAACCACGTGGGTGACGGTGTGGGTGACCTTGGTGGCGGTGAAGAAGATCAGCACGGCCAGCGGGACGATGATGAGCCCGATGGTCTTGAATTGACGGGACAGAAAGGCCTCGGCGCCCTCCTGGATGGCCTTGGCGATGTCCTTCATCGACGCCGTCCCCTGGTCGGCGGCGAGAACCCCCCGTACCAACAGCAGCCCCGCGGTGATGGAGGCAAGGGCGCAGACCAGCGCGAAGTACAGCCAGACCCGCTCCGAGTTGGAGAGGAGAAACGCCTGGTACCCCCCTTCAGCCAGGAGGTGGGTCATCGGTGGGGCTCCCTTCGGTTCACTTCGTCAGTTCGATCGGCCGCGTGCTCTGCTTCGGGCCTGCCCGTCCCCGCGATCACTCACGGCCAGATACTTCGTCCCCCTGCGAGCAGCAGCCGTGTAGGCCTGGGCCGAGGCGCGCCGTTCCAGAGCGCCGAATCCGGCAACGGGGCCAGAAGATACTGACAAAAGGGAGGCACAGGCAAGGTAGGGCCACCCGCCCGGGCGCCCGAGGGGTGCCACCGGACGGCTCGGCCCGGGGTCATGTGGGCTCCAGCTGGGCCTCGGGACCGGCGATCAGCTCGTAGTCGGGGTTGAGGATGGCCTGGCGCCGGGCCCAGTCCCCGACCATCCCCTCGACCACCAGACGCGCCCCGGGCTGGATCCCCGGGATGCGGCGCCGCCCCTGGAAGACGAGGAGGAGCCGACCCGTGTCGTCGGTGAGGACGCACTCCAGGTTGGACGTACCGGCACGGGGTTGGACCCGCACCGACTTGACCCGCCCGGCCACTCGGACCCGGTGGCGCCACTCGACCTCGCTGATCGGGATGGTGCCCTCGACCCGGTCGCCGAAGGCGGCCCGATCGAAGGCGGCCCTCGCCACCTCCCGCTCGCCAGCCCGGGCGGCTGACCGGGCCGACACACGACCGCCCCGGGACCCGGTCGACGCACCAGTGTCGGAATGGCGCAGCCACCGGCGCTTGTTCAACCACCCCCCGGTCAGCTGGTAGGGAACCACAGTGGCGTTGACGTGGGGCAGCTGGGCCACAACGGCGGCAATCTGGTCGGCCGTGGCGTCGTGGAGCACCCGGTGCCACCCGGCGGCGAAGCCGCGGCGGGGCAACAGGATGGTGAGTTCTGTCTGACCGTCGGCGACCGTTTCGGCCGCCAGCTCGAGAGTGGCACGGGTGAGGCGGCGGTCCTCGCACTCCTCGACGTCGAGGGGGAGGCGGGCGAGACCGAGACGACTCCACTCGGACTCGAGCTCGGCTGCCACCCGGCTGTCGAGCGTGAAGTGCACGGCCCGGAGCTCGTCGGGATGAAGGGTCCGGGCGTACTGGAGGGCCCGGGCGGTGGCCATGTCCAACCGGTCGACCAGGACCACGACAACGTGGCGGTTGAGGACGGGTGCTTCGGCCGCCTCGGCCGCCCCCTCCTCCAGCTGGCGTTCCTCGTCGACGTACTGGTGGTGCAGCCCGAGGAGAACGGCCACGCCGACGGGAAGGATCACCAGGATGACCCAGGCGCCCTCGGTGAATTTGGCCACGGCGATGATCACCAGGACGATGGCAGACAGGACCGAGGCGGTTCCATTGATGGCCAGGCGCCGGCGCCAGTGGTCCTCCCGGTGGCTCAAGTGGTACTTGGCCATGCCCGCGCCGGCCATGGTGAAGCCGGTGAACACGCCGATGGCGTAGAGCGGGATGAGCTTGTCGACCTTGGCCCCGGTGACGGCGAGGAGCACCACCGACGCCACAGTGAGGACGATGATCCCGGTGGAGAAGACCAGCCGGTGGCCTCGCTTGGTCAACTGGCGGGGGAGGTAGGAGTCCTCGGCGGCGAAGCTGGCCAGGAAGGGGAAGCCGGTGAAGCTCGTGTTGGCGGCGAGGATGAGGATGAGCGTCGTGCCAACCTGGAGCAGGACGTAGAGGAAATTGCCCAGACCGTGGGCGCCGTAGACGTCCTTGGCGATCTGGGAGATGACCGTCGGTGTCCCCGACAGGTAGGGCACAGGGTGGGTGACTGCGGCCAGCGAGGAGACGCCGAGCACCAGCGAGCCCAGGATGAGCGCCATCATGACCATCGTGATGCGGGCGTTGCGTGACTCGGGCCGCCGGAAGACGCTCACCCCGTTGGAGATGGCCTCCGTGCCGGTGAGGGCCGACCCGCCCGAGGCGAAGGCCCGGAGGACGACGAAGATCCCGGCGCCGTAGAGGACGCCGCTCCCCCCGGTCCCGATGTGCTGGGCCCCCGGATGTCCGTAGATCGACTGGGCGTGCAGCGACCCGGTGACGGCCTTGTAGGCCCCGACCGCCAGGAGGACGACCATGTTGGCGATGAAGAAGTAGGTGGGGATGGCGAACGTCCGTCCGGCCTCTCGGATGCCGCGCAGGTTGCCATAGGCGATGACCAGCACGAAGACGATGGCGATCCAGGTGGTTTCGGGGGTGAGCCCCGGAAAGACCGAGGTGACCGCGGCCACTCCTGCGGCGACCGACACGGCGACGGTCAGCGTGTAGTCGATGAGCAGCGACATGGCCGCCACCTGGGCCACCGTGAGCCCGAAGTTCTCCCGGGCCACGACGTAGGCACCGCCCGCCTTGGTGTACACCTTCACGACTTCGAGGTAGGACAGGGTGACGAACAGCAGGACGAAGATGACCGCGATGCTGACCGGGACGACCAGCGAGAAGGCGGCCAGCCCTACCGCGGCCACCAAGGGGATCAGCATCTGCTCGGTGGCGTACGCCGACGAGGAGATCACATCGGAGGACAGCACGGCGAGGGCGGTGGGCTTGCCCAGGCGCTCGGTCGCCTGGCGATCCGAGGCGATAGGCGGTCCGAGCAATGCGTTCTTGAGCCGGTAGCGCAGGGTCTCGGGGAGGTCGACCCTCCCGGCCGGCGTGGCCGACGGCCGCATGGGGGACCCGACCGCCCGGATCGGGTCGTTGGTCACCCCCGGCGCCACGGTCGGCTCAGCCGGGTCGACGCCGCCGGCTACCGATGGGTCCACCCCTTCAGTAAACCATGGGCACCGGGCTGGGCCTTTGGCACGCCCGGCCCCAGGTGGCCGGCCCTCGCCGGTGGCCGGCGGCCCGAGGGCCTGGGCTGGAGCTGGGGCTGGAGCTGGGGCTGGAGGTGAGTTGTGATCCGGTGGCGATGCGTGTTGCATGGTCGGGTGCATGTCGTCATCGTGGGCTGCGGCCGGGTCGGCTCCGGCCTCGGAATCGGCCTGGCCGACCAGGGCCACACCGTTGCCATCATCGACCGCAACGCCAAGGCGTTCCGCCGACTCCCGGTCGATTGGCCCGGGACCACGGTGGTCGGGTCGGGATTCGACCGCGACGACCTGGACCGCGCGGGAGCCGGGGAGGCGACCGCGCTGGCCGCGGTCACCAGCGGCGACAACTCGAACATCCTGACGGCCCGCATCGCCCGGGAGACCTACCAGATCCCCAACGTCGTGGCCCGCATCTACGACCCTCGACGGGCCCAGATCTACCAGCGCCTGGGGATACCGACGGTGGCCACGGTGTCATGGACCATCGACCAGGTGCGGCGACGGCTCACCGGTGAAGTGGAGCCCGACTGGTGCGACCCGACCGGGACGCTCTCCCTGGTCGAGCGTGAGCTCCCCGAGCGATGGGCGGGGAAGCGGCTGGCCGACCTGAACACTCCCGGTCAGGTGCGGGTGGTCGCCCTCACCCGGGCCGGTGTACCCCGGCTCGACTTCGAGCAACTGGTGGGCCAGGAGGGCGACATCGTGCACCTGATGGTGACTGCCGGGGCCTTGGACCGCTTCAACGCCCGTCTGACCGGGAGCGCCGACGGCAGCGCCGGGCAGACGGGCGCGCCGGGCGGCGACCCCGGAGCCCAACGGGCCGGGACCGGTGGGCGGACATGAAGGTGGCCATCGCCGGGGCCGGCAGCGTGGGGACCGCCATCGCTTCGGACCTCCACCACGGCGGCCACGAGGTCCTGGTCATCGAACAGGACCCCGACGTGGTGGCCCGCGTCTGCGGTGAGCTCGACATCACCTGGGTGGTGGCGGACGCCTGCGAGGTGGCCTCGCTCGACTCGGCCGGGCTCGCCACGGTCGACGTCGTGGTGGCGGCCACCGGCGACGACGAGGACAACCTGGTCGTGTCCCTGCTCGCCAAGCAGGAGTTCGCCGTGCCTCGTGTGGTGGCCCGGGTCAACCACCCGAAGAACCAGTGGCTCTTCACCGAGAGCTGGGGCGTGGACGTCTCGGTGTCGACCCCTCAACTCCTCACCGCCCTGGTCGAAGAGGCGGTGTCGGTCGGCAGCCTGGTCCGACTGCTCCGCTTCGAGGGGGGCAACGCCCACCTGGTCGAGGTCACCCTGGCCGAGGACTCCCCGGCGAGCGGGGTCTCCTTGGCCGACCTGGGCGTGCCGCGGGAGGCGACGGTGGTGGCCGTGGTCCGCGACGACCGACTGATCGTGCCGCGGGGCGACACCCGGCTGGCCGTTGGTGACGAGGTCCTGGTCCTCGTCACCTCGGAGGCCGAGGACCTGGTGCAGCAGCTGTTGGTCGGGCACTGACATGGCGGCGGGCTGAGCATGCGGGCGGCCTTCTTCGACCTGGACAAGACCGTCATCGCCAAGGCATCCATCGCCGCCTTCGGGCGACCCTTCTACCGTGGCGGGCTGATCAACCGGCGACTGGTGGCCAGGGCCCTGGTCTCCCAGATCATCTACCTCCACCTCGGGGCGAGCGAGCAGAAGCTCGCCCGGGTGCGTGAGTCGATGCTGTTGCTGACCAAGGGCTGGGACCGCGAGCAGATCCGGGAGATCGTGCGCGAAGCACTGGAGGAGATCGTCGAGCCCATCATCTACGCCGAGGCCCTCGACCTCATCGAGGCGCACCGGGCCGCCGGCCACAAGGTGTTCCTCGTGTCGGCCGCCCCCGAGGAGATCGTGCAGCCGCTGGCCGAGCACCTCGGAGTCGACGGTGCCATCGCCAGCCGGGCGGTCGTCGACGAGGACGGTCGCTACACCGGCGAGATGGAGTTCTACGCCTACGGCGCCTTCAAGGCCGAGGCCATGGTGGAACTGGCCGACCGGCTGGGGATCGACCTCGAACAGTCGTCCGCCTACTCCGACTCCTACACCGACCTGCCTATGCTCGAGGCGGTGGGGCACCCGGTGGCCATCAACCCGGACCGGGTGCTGGCCAAGGTGGTGCGCGAGCGCGAATGGGACATGATGCAGTTCTCCAAACCGGTCCGCCTGCGGGACCGGGTGAGCGTCCCCAATCTGCCGGTCACCGCCACCGCCGCCGGCCTGACCGCCGCCGCTTCGGTGGGGGCCCTGGTGGCCTGGCGCCTGGCCCGCCGGCCCCAGCGCTGAGCGCACCCGTCCGGGAGCGACCCGGTCCGGTGCGAATCGGGCCCTGACGCGCGAGGCTGACCGCCCGAAGACGGTCAGCGCTCCGCGGTTACGACGTCGGGTTGCTCAGGAAGGCCGGAGCCGCTTGGCGGCCACAACTCCGAGAGCCACGATGATGGCAAGGATCAGAAGCTTCTTCATGACCGGTCATGTTATCCGTTCGGCCGGGGACGTGTCCGACGGAGCTGGACGGTGGGCCGACCGCCGCCGGGCTAGACGGTGAGGAGGTCCCGGGCGCCGGTGTCGGATGAGGGATGCCGGAGCTTGGACATGGCCCGGGCCTCGATCTGACGGATGCGCTCCCGGGTGAGGTTGAAGTGCTCACCCACCTCTTCCAGCGTGCGGGGCTCACCCCGGTCGAGCCCGAAGCGCAGACGCAGGATCTCCCGCTCCCGCTCGTCGAGGGGCGAGAGCAGGCGGCCGATCTCCTCGGGGAGCAGGGACACGGCGGCCACCTCGAACGGCGACTCAGCGGACCGGTCCTCGACCACGTCGCCCAGCTCGGCGTCGCCGTCCTCCCGCAAGGGCTCCGACAGCGAGAGCGGCTCGGCCCGGAAGCGCAACGCCTCGACCAACTTGTCCTCGGGCATCTCCACCTCGGCGCCGAGCTCGGCCAGGGTGGCCGGGCGGCCGTACTTGAGCTCGAGGCGGGCCTGGGCCTTCTGCACCCGGGCCAGCGTGTCCCCGGCGTGCACCGGCAGGCGGATGGTCCGCCCGGTGTTGGCGATGCCACGCGTGATGGCCTGGCGGATCCACCAGGTGGCGTACGTCGAGAACTTGAAGCCCTTGCGCCAGTCGAACTTCTCGACGGCGTGCATCAGCCCGAGGTTCCCTTCCTGGATGAGGTCGAGAAGGGGCAGGCCCGAAGCCTGGTACTTCTTGGCGATGGACACGACCAGCCGCAGGTTCGACTGGACGAAGGTCTGCTGGGCCCCCTCACCCTGGAGGATGGTTCGCCGCAGCTCCCGCCGCTTGGCCGGGGTCAGGCCCTTCGGCGCCACGGCCAGCTGGGCATCCGACTCCCGCCCGGCCTCGATGGCCTGAGCCAACCGGACCTCGTCATCTTTGGTGAGCAATGGGTACTGACCGATGTCGGTCAGGTACAACCGGACCAGGTCCTCGTCGTCTCGTTCGAGGCGCTCCTTTGCCAACTTCACCGGGTCCTTCGTTTTCCCCACGACGGTGGGGGCGGCCAACCTTCCCAGCGCACCCTTCGGGGTCGCTAGACCAGGCGTGGCGTGTTCGGGCGCAACGATTGCTGCTGCACGAAGTTTACCGGACCCGTCAACCCCTCCGAGCGCACACAGTGAGAACGCGCCTGTTCCCGGCCTTTCCCGGGCCCGTCAATCCCCGGAAACCGAGGCCGGGAACGTCACCAGACCCGACACGGCCCCGGCCCCGACCACGGCTGATTCGAGATACTGGAGGAACTCGTGCACGGCCACCACGTCGTGTGGTCGGGTGACCAGGCGCTGGACCATGTGCTCGCCGGCCTTCCAGTCATCGATCTCGTCGTTGAGCACGAGGCGCAAGGCCCGGCCCACCGGGGCGTCGGTCACCGGCGCGATCGCTCGGAGATGACGCTCGTAGCTGATGACCAACCGGGGCAGCGCCACCCGGTAGAGCCCGGCCAGCTGCGGCAGGGCGCCGGGGTGACCGGAGGGATGGTCCGGGCTCCAGGGTCGGGTGGGGCCCATCCCGTCGACCGGGCCCGAACCGGACAGGGCGCTCACCAGCACGGCACTCGGCGTGGAGGGCACCGTGAGGGCATCCGGGTCGACGCCGTCGCGGACGGGCAGTCGGTCTCCCCACAGCTCGGCGTGCCAGGCATGGCGCATGCTCTGGCCGTCGAGGTGGACCTGCACGGCGGCGAGCGGCATGTCGACCACCCACTGGCCGAGCAACCGGTAGAGCGCGTCCTCGATCCAGCGGTACTCGCCGATCAGCGCGGCCGCGTCGGCCAGGGGGAGGGGCAGCACCTCGTCGGTGGCGAACTCCGGCCCGCCCGCCTGACTGGGTGCGAGCGCGGCGGGCTCAGACAACGGCGGGTGCCTCCCCGCTGGCCTGCTCCCCCCGTACCGCGGCTTTCTCGTCCGAGGGCGGTGGCGCACCACCCGATCGGTAGTGGTTGGTGATGGGCATCCGACGATCCTTGCCGAAGGCCTTCCCCGAGATGCGCACCCCCGGGGGCATCTGACGGCGCTTGTACTCGGCCCGGTCGACCAAGGCCACGACCCGGGCCACCGCCTCGGCATCGAACCCCTCGGCCACGAGCTCCTCGGCCGACCGGTCCCCCACCACGTAGCCGTCGACCACCGGGTCGAGGACCCCGTAGGGGGGCAGCGATTCGTCGTCTCGTTGGTCCGGACGCAGCTCGGCCGAGGGCGCCTTGGTGAGCACCGGGTCGGGGATCAGGTCGAAGCCGGCCACGCGGTTGCGATACCGGCACAGCTCGTAGACGAGCGTCTTCGGGACATCCTTGATCACAGCGAACCCACCGGCCGAGTCGCCGTACAGCGTCGAATAGCCCGTGGCCATCTCGCTCTTGTTGCCGGTGGTCAGCACGATCCAGCCCTTGGCGTTGGAGACCGCCATGAGCAGCACCCCCCGCACGCGCGACTGGAGGTTCTCATCGGTCAGCCCGACCGGGTCACCCCCGAGGAGCGGCGCCAGCGTGGTGGCCAGGGCCCGATGGGCCTGCTCGATGGGCACGGTGGCGACGCTGATGCCGAGGTTGGCCGAGAGCGCCACCGCGTCGGCCACGGAGCCCTCGCTCGAGTACCGCGAGGGCATGGTCACCCCGTGGACCCGGTCGGGCCCGAGGGCGTCGACCGCGATGGCCGCCACCAGCGACGAGTCGATACCCCCCGACAGCCCGATCACCGCTCCCGGGAATTCGTTCTTCGCCACGTAGTCGCGCGTTCCGAGGACGAGCGCCTCGTAGACCTCGGCGTCGGGTTCGAGGACGGGCGCCGACCCGACTGGCCCCGGTGTGGGCGTCGGCGCCGGGGCCGGGGTGCTCCGGCTGACCGCTGCCGCCGGCGAACCCCGGTCGGGTGGTTGCCGGTCGGGCCCGTCGGCTGCGGCCGCCCCGGTGGTGATGTCGGCCACCAGTACCGACTCGGCGAACTGTGGTGCGGAGGCGACAACGTCGCCGTGTTGGTCGATGACGAGCGACGCGCCGTCGAACACCAGCTCGTCCTGGCCGCCGACCTGGTTCACGTAGACGATGGGCCGGCCCGTCTCGGCGACCCGCTCGGAGAGCACGGCCAGCCGCTCCTGCCGGCGACCGCGGGAGTAGGGCGAGGCATTGAGGTTGACCAGCAGTTCAGCCCCGGCCGCGGCCTGGTCGGCCATGGGCCCGCCGGCGAACCACATGTCCTCACAGATGGTGACCCCGACCGACGCGCCGGCCACCGGGTACCGATCGGGCGGGCCCTCGCCGGGGCTGAACCAACGCTGCTCGTCGAAGACCCCGTAGTTGGGAAGCAGGCGTTTGTGGTACCGGCCGACCACCCGGCCGCCGGCACACACGGCGGCGGCGTTCACCAACCGGCCACGGTGGTCGACGTCCACGAAGCCGACCACCGCGGCGCAGCGACCGGTGGTGGCGGCGATCTCGAGCAGGACGACCTGGTTGTCGGCGACGAAGGAAGGCCGGCCGAGCAGGTCCTCGGGTGGGTACCCGGTGACGGTCAGCTCCGGGAAGACGGCGAGGTCGGCCCCGGACCCCTCGGCCTCCTCCAGGGCGGCGCGCACCCGCCGGGCATTCCCCCAGAGGTCGCCGACCACGGTGTTGATCTGGCAGGCGGCCACTCGCACGCGACCCATGGGCCCAGCCTACCGGCCCCGCGGCCTGGCCTTTCGTGACGAACGTGGGCCGGGCGGGCCCGCGCCGGCGGGCAGACGGCGCACGGACGGGGCTGTTCATCCACCGTTCACAGTCGGGAAATGGACGGGAAACGGCTTGCTGCGATACTGGGGCGTCCCGTGTTGACGGGTGCCGCCGGCGCGACGGTGGCACGATCCCCTGGAGCAAGAGCCTGGTGCCACAGGGGAACGCCCACGTGGGGCAGCACCACATTGACGAGCGAGGAGCGCACGTGCCTTATCAAGCTGAGTACATCTGGATCGACGGGACCGAACCTTCTCCGTTGCTGCGGAGCAAGACCAAGATCGTCGCCGACGGCCAGGAGCCTGGCATCTGGGGCTTCGACGGGTCGAGCACCAACCAGGCTCTCGGACACGATTCCGACTGCGTGCTCCGTCCCGTCTTCACCTGTCCGGACCCCCTGCGCGGGCCCGACGACAAGCTGGTGATGTGCGAGGTCGAGCTCACCGACTTCTCCCCCCACCCGACCAACACCCGGGCCCATCTGCGGGCCATGGTCGAGACCTACGCCGACCAGGAGCCGCTCTTCGGCATCGAGCAGGAGTACACCTTCTTCAAGGACGGCCGTCCCCTCGGCTGGCCCAGCGCCGGCTACCCCGCCCCCCAGGGGCCCTATTACTGCGGTGTGGGCGGCGACAAGATGCCCGGCCGCGAGATCGTGGAGCTGCACACCGCGGCCTGTATCGACGCCGGCATCGCCATCGAGGGCACCAACGCCGAGGTGATGATGGGCCAGTGGGAGTTCCAAGTCGGCGTGCTCCCGCCGCTCGGGATCGCCGACCAGCTGTGGGTGGCGCGCTGGCTCCTCTTCCGCATCGCCGAGGACTTCGACGTCTACGCCACGCTCGAGCCCAAGCCCATCCTGGGTGACTGGAACGGTGCCGGGGCCCACACCAACTTCTCGACCAAGGCCATGCGCGAGGAAGGTGGCTGGGACGCGATCATCGCCGCCTGCGAGGCCATCGGGAAGCGAGTGGACGAGCACATCGCCGTCTACGGGATCGGGATCGAGAGCCGGTTGACCGGCGCCCACGAGACGGCCCACTACACCAAGTTCACGTACGGCACCTCGGACCGGGGGGCCTCCATCCGCATCCCGTGGGCCGTGGCCAAGGCCAAGAAGGGCTGGCTCGAGGACCGCCGGCCCAATGCCAACATGGACCCGTACCAGGTGACCGCCGTCCTCGTCGAAACGGTGTGCGGCAACGCCGCCAATAGCTGAGCGAGCAGCCCGCGCCGGAGCCCGGCGCCGCCCGGGTCCGGATCCGCCGCGGCCCGGGCCCGAGGTGAGCCCGGGCCGCGGCCGGTGTCGTGGCGCGGTCCGGGGTCGACCGGGTCTTCGCCGGCCTGCGACAATGGCGCCATCGGACCCGAAGACCCCTTCGCCGCGGCCGCCCCGATCCCCGAGGTGCCGGACCCCATGAGGAGCCAGGAGGAGTACGTCCTCCGGACGGTGGAGGAGCGCGGCATCCGGTTCGTCCAGCTGTGGTTCACCGACGTCCTGGGTACGCCCAAGAGTTTCAGCATCACCCCGGCCGAGCTGGAGAACGCCCTCGACGAGGGGATGACCTTCGACGGCTCGGCCATCGACGGGTTCAGCCGGGTCCAGGAGAGCGACGTGCTGGCCCGGCCCGACGCCCACACCTTCCAACTGCTGCCGTGGCACGGCCACGGGGGGACGGCGGGCCCGGCCGGCGGCGCCTCGGAGGGACACGTGGCCCAAGTGGCCCGGGTGTTCTGTGACATCGTCGACATCGACGGCTCCCCGTTCCAGGGCGATCCCCGCCACGTGCTGCGCCGGGCGCTCGACCGGGCCCACGCCCTCGGGTTCACCTTCTTCGCCGCCCCGGAGATCGAGTACTTCTACTTCGCCGACGCCGACCCGACGCGCCCGCCGGCGGGGCTCGACAGCGGCTCCTACTTCGAGTTGACGGTGGCCGACCGGGCCAGCGACATCCGGCAGCGGACGGTGCTGACCCTCGAGGAGATGGGCATCCCCGTCGAGCACGCCCAGCACGAAGACGCGCCGAGCCAGCACGAGATCGACCTGCGCTACACCGACGCCCTGACCATGGCCGACACCGTCATGACGGTGCGCCTGGTGGTCAAGGAGATGGCCCGCCAGCAAGGCGTGTTCGCCAGCTTCATGCCCAAGCCGGTGGCCGGCGTCCAAGGCTCGGGCATGCACACCCACATGTCACTGTTCCGGGGCAACACCAATGCGTTCGTCGACCTGGACCGGCCCGGCGGCCTCTCCGAGGTGGCCGAGGGGTTCATCGCCGGGTTGCTGCGCCACGCCCCGGAGATCACCGCCCTGACCAACCAGTGGGTCAATTCCTACAAGCGCCTGGTCGACGGGTACGAGGCGCCCATCCACGTCTCGTGGGCCCGCAACAACCGCTCGGCCCTGGTCCGGGTGCCGGTGGTCAAGCCGGGCAAGGTCGACTCGACCAGGGTGGAGTTCCGCTCCCCCGACAGCGCCTGCAACCCGTACCTGGCCTTCGCCGTCATTCTGGCCGCCGGCCTGGCCGGCATCGAGCACGGGTACGACCTCCCCCCGGAGGCGGACGCCAACCTGTTCACCCTCAGCGCCGAGGAACTGGCCAACAAGGGCATCCTCCACCTGCCCGGCAGCCTCAACGAGGCCCTCGGGCTCATGGAGTCCTCGGAGCTCCTGGCCACCACCCTCGGTGAGCACGTCTTCGAGTGGTTCATCCGCAACAAGCGTGCGGAATGGGCCGAGTACAAATCCCACGTGACCCAGTTCGAGCTGAACCGGTACCTGCCACTGCTGTAACCGGCACCCGGACGCCTCGGGCACCACGAACCGGCACCGACAGGAAGGGGAGAGTCCAGCCGTGGAACCATTGCTGTGTTTCCCCGGCATCCCGCCGGGCTCGGTGACCGCCGTGCTGGACCGGGCGGGCTACCCCTGGCGCGGCGTCGACACGCCCGATGCCGCCGACTCGGAGGAGCCCGAGGACGGTTGGTCGGGGGCGGTGATCTCGAGTGGCACTGACCCCGTCGGCGCCTTCCTGCTCTGCCGGCACCTGCGCAAGCGGGACGTGCCGCTTGCCCCCGTCGTCGTCATCGTCCCGACCGAGCAGCTCGGCGAGCTCGAGCTGCGTGAGGACCTCTTCGACGACCTCTGCCTGGAACCGGTCCACCCCGAGGAGCTCACCGCCCGGCTGGCCCACCTGTTCTGGCGGGCCGGGCGGGGCTTGCGCCCCGACCTGCTCGAGCACGGCCCCCTGGTGCTCAACCTCGAGACCTACCAGGCGGCGGTGGCCGGGCGCGTCCTTGACCTGACCTACATGGAGTACGAGCTCCTGCGCTTCCTGGCCGCCCGGCCGGGCAAGGTGTTCACCCGCGAGACCCTGCTCAGTCGGGTCTGGGGCTACGAGTACTACGGCGGGGCCCGCACGGTCGACGTCCACGTCCGACGGTTGCGGGCCAAGCTCGGCGAGGAGCACGCCCACCTGATCCAGACGGTGCGCTCGGTCGGCTACCGCTTCGGCCAGACCACCTGGATGCCCTGACCGGCCCGCCCGGCCCGAGCTGCCCCGCCCTGCCCGGTCCTGCCATCTGGGCCGAAGGTCAGCGGTCCCGATAGGCCCAGAGCTCGACCTCGACGGCCGCCCCCATGGGCAGGGCGGCGACGCCGACCACCGAACGGGCGGGCCGGTGGGCACCGAAGAAGCCGGCGTAGGTCTCGTTCAGCGCGCCGTAGCCGCCCATGTCGGTCACGAAGACGGTGGTCTTCACCACGTCGTCGGGCGACGCCCCCGCCCCGGCGAGCAGTCGCGCCCCGTTGGCCAGGGCCTGGGCCAGCTCGGCCACCGCTCCGCCGGTGACCAGGGCCGGTGCCTCGGGCGGCCCGCCCGGGGGCCCGGCCGCCACCAGGCCCAACTGGCCCGAGCAGATCAGCCACGGGCCGGCCGAGACGATGGGGCTGTAGGGACCGACGGGCGTGCTCATCGAGGCTCCTCCGGGCGACGGGCGGGCGGGTCGACGGTCAGCCTACGGGGGTGGTCCCGCTCCGGCGGCGGGCCCGCCCGGCTCCCCGCGCCGGGTCGGCCACCGCTCAGGGAGCCCCTCGCCCAACCAGGCGGCGGCGGCCACCGCGGCGAACACCGCATCGGAGCCGTTGACCGGCGGGCCGTCCCCCCCTCCCGACTGGGTCCGCACCGTGACGGGCGGCATGGCCCGGGCGTCGAGGATGCCGAACGACCGGAGGGTGAGGTCCCGGATCTCCCCACCCGGGTCCACGGCGATCCCCTCCGACAAGACCCAACCGAGAGCCTGGTGGGCGGCCCCGATGCAGTACGAGCGCAGCACGACCTCGTCGAGGGCGGGGCCGGCCTCGACGGTCACGTCGATCGAGCCGCCCGAGGTCAGTCGGGCCTCGGCCGACCCACCCCCCGGAGTGTCGACGGCCACGGCCCGGTCGGTGACCGGCCGTGCCTCGCCGGTGCCGGCGGGGGTCAGCGTCGCACAGGTGGCGAGGACCGCCGCTTCGGCCCAGACCGCGCCCCGCAGGTCGAAGGAGAGGGCCGGGCCGCCCACCGGGACCGGCTCGAGGGTGATGCCCGGGGCCACCGTGGCCACCGCCTCCTCGACCACGGCCCAGGCCTTCCGGGCCGGGCCGCCGGGAGGGACGGCCACCCGCAGCACGCCGGAGCCGGCGCGGTCGATGCCGCCGGCCACGGGCGGACGCTTGGGCCCGCGCCTCACCGCGTCCTCCCGGGACCAGACGACCCGGACCGGCCGGCCGTATTCGTCGGCCAACCGGCGGGCATCGGCGGCCACCGGGGAGCACACCTTCCCCCCGAATGCGCCCCCGTTGGCGCACGGCGACACCGGGTCCCCGCCGGGCTCACACCACGAGGCGTCGGGCTCGAGGTAGGCCGGCTCGACGTAGCTGGTCCGGAGGATCAGGTCCCAGGGCCCGGGCGGCACCTCGAGCGGGTACAGCAGGGGGAGCCCGCTGCTCCTCCCCTGGACCTTGCCGGCGAGGGCCCGTGCGGCCCTGAGGGACTCGGCCACCGCGTACCCTCCCGACCGGTCGGGCACCGCCACCAGGGCGCCCGCCGGGCTGGTGTCGTCGGCGAACCCGGCCCGTCCGAGCACGACCGCCGGCCCGACCAGCTGGACGGCGCCACCCTCCAAGGCGGCTCGCCGGGCGGCTGCTCCGAGATCACGGGCCGGCGCTTGGCCGGTCGCCGGGCCGGTCGTGTCCGGTGCGGGGCCACCACCCCCGAGGACGCGGTGCGCCGCTTCACCGATGGTCTGCCAGCCGGTGCACCGGCAGAGGTGGGCGACGAGGGCCCGGTCGACCCGCTCGTCGGCCGCCCCCGGCTCGAGGCCGGCCAGTCGCATCACGATCCCCGGGGTGCAGAACCCGCATTGGCTGCCACCACTGTCGGACAGCGCCCCGGCCCAACCGTCCCGAATCTCAGAGGGCAAGCCCTCGAGCGTGGTCACGTGCCGCCCGTCGAGTCGTCGGACCGGCGTGACACAGGCCACGCGGGGAGCACCGTCGACCCACACCGTGCAGCACCCGCACTGGCCCTGGGGGCTGCACCCGTCCTTGGCCGAGCGGATCCCGAGCTGCTCGCGCAGGACCTCGAGCAGTGAGGACCCGTCGTCGACGACCTCGACGTCGGCGCCGTCGACCCGGAGCCGGATCAGGGGATCAGCGGCTCAGCTGAAGGAGGAGCCGCAGCCACAGGTGCGGGTGGCGTTGGGGTTGGTGACGTGGAAGCCGGCGCCCTGCAACCCGTCGCTGTAGTCCAGGGTCGAGCCCTTGAGGAGGTCGGCGCTGGCCGGATCGACCACCACCTTGACCGTGCCGAACTCACGGACCACGTCGTCCTCGGCCAGGTCGGCGTCGAAGAACATCTCGTAGCTGAAGCCCGAGCACCCGCCGGGGCGCACCGCCACCCGCAGGGCCAGCCCGTCCACGTCCTCTTCGGCCAGTAGCTCGGCGACCTTGCTGGCGGCGATATCGGTCAGGGTGACCGGGTTCGGCCGCTTGCCGATGCTGACGGTCTGCATGGTGACACTCATGGCGTTCCTCCGGAGGACCAGGTTCGAACGGCGGCAACGACGCCCGACCGAACAGGGCCGGGACGGCGCGTCTCCGCCAATTGTACCCGCGTCCGGCCGCGGGCGAGCCGGCATCGGGGTGGCGATGGGGACCCCCCGGGTAGAATTGCCGACGTGACCAGGTCCGACCCCGCCGCGTCGGCGGGAACGCCCCCGACCGAGGGAGACGTGCGCGCCGCACTGGCCGGGGTCGTCGACCCCGAGCTCGGGGCCGACATCGTCGAGCTGGGCATGGTCAACGAGGTCCGGGTCGACGACCAGGGGGCGGTCGACGTCGAGGTGGCCCTCACGGTGGCCGGATGCCCGCTCCGGACCCAGATCCAGAACGACGTCCGGACCCACGTCGGCGGGCTGCCCGGCGTGACGGCGGTAGCCGTGCGCACGGGGGTGATGGACGCCGAACGGCGCAAGGCGGTCATGGCCCGCGCCCGTCTGCTGGCCCGGGACCCGGCCCCGGCCACCGACATCCCCGACCGCGCCCGGGTGATCGCCGTGGCCTCGGGCAAGGGTGGCGTGGGCAAGAGCTCGGTGACCGTCAACCTGGCGGTGGCCATGGCCCGGCGAGGCCTGACCATCGGGGTGTTGGATGCCGACATCTGGGGGTTCTCGATACCCAGGCTCCTCGGCATCCAGGGCGAGATCATGGCCCGCGACAAGAAGATGGTCCCGCTCGAGCGCCGCGTCGGGGACGGGATGCTGCGGGTCCTGTCGATGGGCTTCCTCACCGACGAGGACAACGCCATCATGTGGCGGGGGCTGATCCTCAACCGGGCCGTCCAGCAGTTCCTGGAAGACGTCCACTGGGGCGACCTCGACTACCTCCTGATCGACATGCCGCCCGGGACCGGCGACATCCAGATGGGCTTGGCCCGCATGTTGCCGCGCACCGAGGTCGTGGTGGTCACGACTCCCCCCGTCGCGGCCCAGAAGGTGGCGGCCCGGACGGCCGACATGGCCCGCAAGGGCTACCTCCGGGTGGCCGGGGTCATCGAGAACATGAGCGACTTCGTCTGCGAGCACGGCACCTCCTACGCCCTGTTCGGATCCGGTGGCGGGGCGCGGTTGGCCGGCGAGATCGGTGTCCCCCTCATCGGCCAGATCCCGCTCCACCCATCGGTGGCGGCCGGCGGGGACGCCGGCGCGCCCGTGGCCCTGGAAGAGGGCCATCCGCTGGCCGAGGTGTTCGACGGCATCGCCGAGTCGATCATCACCACCATCGCGCCGGTGGTGGCCATGGACGGCTGCAGCGTGCGACTGCTCGAACGGGTCGACGCGGCGGTAGCCGCCGGCTCGGAGGAGGCCGCCTCGCTGACCCCGACGGAGACCGGCGGCCGCTAGTCCGAGTTCCAGCCCCTGGCGCTCAGGCGCCTTGGGCCTTCGGGCCCCAGATCTGGCGGGCGGCGGCCGCCAGTTGCTCGTCGACTGCCTGGCCCGACGCCTCCAGATCGGCCACCGCCTCCTCATAGCCGGCGTCACCCGGACGGAGGATGAGCACGTGGCCGTCCTCGATGAGAACGATGGGCAACACCGTGGGCACGTCGGTGACCTCAGCGGCCCACGCCATCGCCTCGTCGGTCGTCCGGAACGACTGCAGGTTCCTCAGATTGGCCAGGGTCGGCGGGAGCAGGTCGACCTCCGCCCCGGCACTGGCCGCCAGGGCGGCCCGGGGCCGCACCCAGACGGTGGCGATCGTCTCACCCTCGTCGTGCTCGGCCTCCTGTCCGGGCGGGACGGCGGTGACGAAGAACCGGGTGTCGTAGCGCTTGGGTGAGAGATGGGGCGTGATCCAGTGGCTGACGTAGTGGAGCGTGTCGGCCGCCAGCACCAGTTCCTCCCGCTTGCACATCTCGACCAGCCCGATGCGTCCCTCGTTGAGGGCGTGCCGGTGGGCGGCGAAGCGCTCGGCCACCAACGGGTCGCGCAGATCCGGCGGGGAGGGCCGGTCCGAATCGCCCACGCGGCCCGCCAGCATCACGCCCGCCTCCTCGAAGCACTCGCGCAGGGCCGCCACCCAGAAGGCCAGGCCTCCCGAGTCGACCCCGAGGACGGCACTGGCCTCGGCATCGGTGCGGCCGCGGCAAAGGGCGGCGGCGGCCGGGTGCCGGTCCTCGGCATCCACCGAGCCCCCGGGGAAGACGTAGGCCCCGGCCGAGAACTCGGCGGCCAGGTTCCGGCGGAGCATGCACACCTCGATGTCGGGCTGGCCTCCTTCGTCGACGGTGTCGCGCACCAGGATGACGGTGGCCGCGTCGCGAGGGGATGCGCTCATTCGATGCACCCTATCGCCGGGTCGCATGGCTCCCCCGATGGGGGCGTCAGGAGGTGGAGACCGCTGAACGCGGGGTCAGCACGCCCGAGTCGACCAGCGCGCTGATGGCGAGCTCCCCGAAACGCTCCGGGTCGGCGATGAGCCACGCGTGCGCCCCCTCGACGACCACCCCCTCCACGCCGGCCGCCCGGCGCAGCTCGTCGAAGGCCGACCGGGGCACCAGCCGGTCGCGATCGGACCACGCCACGGTGACCGGGATACCGCGCTCGGCGACGACCCGCACCTCGCGGACCAGGTCGGCCCGTCGGATGAACTCACCGGTCCGGAACATCCCGAGTGGGTTGGTGATCAAGTTGGGGATGAAGCCCTCGAGCAGGGTCGCGGCCAGACGGAAGAGCCTCGGCGACTGCAACAGATCGGTGCTGAAGTGCCGTCCCCAGTCCCAGACCGGGCGCTGGATCATGGTGCGGGCCTCGTTGGGGAAGAGCGCCCACGTCGGGCTGCCGATGGCGTTGGCCAACAGGAGGGCCGCCACCCGGCCGGGCTGTTGATGGCTGAAGGCGGTGGCGACGCCCCCGCCGAACGAGTGGCCGGCCACCAACGCCACCTCGTCCTGACCGACCGCGTCGAGGAACTCGCCCACCCAGGTGGCATACCCGTCGAAGGTCCGCTGCTCCGGGGCGAGCTCCGGCGTCCCGCCGAACCCGGGCAGGGCCGGGGCGTACACCCGGCAACCGGCGCGGCCCATGGCCTCGATGGGACGGCGGTAGGCGTTGGGGCTCAGCCCCCAGCCGTGGAAGAACAGTGCCGCCGGCCCGGAACCGGCCACCATGTAGCCGACCCGGTGGCCACCGACGGACGCCTGGCTCGAACCCACACCGACCACGGTGCCCGCCGGGGCGACGCCGCCACCGTTGCCTGCATCCCCGACTCCGTCGGTCAACCCCTGGTTCGACATGGGCGGTCAGTGTATGCCGGGCCGACCGGCGCCGAACTGCTTTGCCACGGCCCGACGCCGGGTGGCCGCCAAGGGTGGCCGGGCCCGCAGGACGGACCGGCAGCCAGGCCCAGAGCGGCCGACCACGGGGGCCCCGTCCGACACGTTACGCTCGGTCGACCCAGAAGATCGGATCGAGGACCCTCGCACTGATGGCACCCGAACAGGACAAGACCAAGACGGGGGGAACCGGCCCAAGCCGCAGAACGCGTCCGGCACGGGAGGTCAGAGCGCCAAGGACCGCAGCCGCGCCCAGAGCCGAGCGGTCACCACCAAGTCCCCGGGGGGCAAGACCGGAAAATCGGCCGGAGCGAAGCCCGGCCGGGCCAAGGAACCGACGAAGGCCGCGTCAACGGGCCGAGGGGGAAACACGCCCCGTCCACCACGGCCGTCGTCCCGGCCGGCCCCGTCCGTGCCCGCCGGTCGCCGCCTCTCGGGGGCCATGATGGCCTGGGGGGCCGTGGGCCTGGTGGTCGTGGTCGTCGTCGTGCTGGTCATCGTGAAGGCGACCGGGACCTCGACCGACAACTCCTATACCCCGACGGTTGCCGCCCCCGCCTCCGTGGTCGACAAGGTGACCACCATTCCGGCGTCGGTCTTCAACACGGTCGGGGTGAACTCGCCGCAGGTGCCGGTGAGCCCCCCCACAATCCTGAGCAACCAGCCGCCCATGACGTTGGGGGGCAAGTCGCCGGCCATGCTCTACTACGGCGCCGAGTACTGCCCCTATTGCGCGGCCGAGCGCTGGGCCTTGACCGCCGCCCTGTCGCGCTTCGGCACCTGGTCGGGTCTGAAGGTGACCGCCTCGTCCCACAGCGACGTCTTCCCCCAGACCAACACCTTCAGCTACTACGGGGCCACCTTCACCAGCCCCAACATCACCTTCAGCGGCATCGAGCAGTACTCCAACATCCCGACCTCGGGCGGCACGAGCGGGTTCACCACCTTGCAGACGCCGACGGCCGAGGAACAGGCGATCCTGACCAAGTACAGCAGCTCCAAGTACAACCCCAACGCCACCACCCAGGGGGGCATCTCCTTCCCCTTCGTGGACATCAACAACGTGGCCATCATCTCCGGAGCCAGCTACAGCCCCGGCATCCTGGCCGGCCAATCGTGGTCGCAGATCGCCGGCGGGCTCAGCGATCCCACCAACCCGGCGACCCAGGCCATCGTGGCCACGGCCAACTACATCAGCGCGGCCATCTGCGCCTCCACCAAGGGCGCGCCGGCGTCGGTCTGCCAGAGCTCCGGGGTCCAGGCGGCGTCCCGGGCCCTCAAACTGGGCTGACCCGCACGGGCGATCACCGTGTCCTCACTCCGATGGCAGCCCCTGGCCACGCTGCTGCTGGCCGCCTTCGGGCTGGGGGTGTCGGTCTACCTGACCATCACCCACTTCGACAAGGTGGCCCTGGTCTGCTCCGACTCCGGGGCCATCAATTGCGCCAAGGTGACCACCAGCCCCCAGTCGGTCATCCTCGGCATTCCGGTGGCCATGCTCGGCCTCCTCTACTTCGTACCGATGCTGCTGCTCTGCCTGCCGGTGGCGTGGCGCTCGACCGACCGCCGGGTCCACCTAGCCCGGCTGGGTCTGGCCATCATCGGCGTGGGCATGATCCTCTACCTGCTCATCGCCGAATTGTTCATCATCAAGGCCATCTGCCTGTGGTGCTCCTCGGTCCACGTCGCCACGTTTCTCCTGTTCGTCATCATCGTGACCGCTTCCCCGGTGTTGCTCAGCTCGGACCACCCCCTTGCTGACCGGGCCTACCGCGGCGCCGGCGCCGAGGACTAGGGGCATCGGACGATCGACGGCCTCGTGAGCGGCCCGGACACGGTCGGTCGGGATCCGGCCGGTTCAGGCACCGCTCTGCCTGCCGACGACGGCGGGCCCACGCCGGAGGTGACGCCGAGGAGCCGCACCGTCCGCATCGCCTGGATCGCCGTCGTGGTCATCCTGGTCGGCGTGGTCGTCCTGGTGACGTACGCCCTCACCCGGCCCCCTTCCACGCCCCGGACCGTCCATCGTCCGCCCACCTCCAGCGACGTCGTCGCCGCCCTCGGCGCAGTTCCCTCCTCGGTCTTCGACTCCGTCGGCGTGAGCGCGCCGACCACCCGGTTGGCGGTGCCGACCGTGCTCTCGGGTCAGCCGTCACTGCAGTCCCACGGGAAACCGGAGGTGCTCTACGTCGGGGCCGAGTTCTGCCCCTTCTGCGCCGCCGAACGATGGCCGCTCATCGTCGCCCTGTCCCGCTTCGGCCACGTCTCGCGCCTGAACAACATGCAGTCGTCCCAGTCGTCGGTCTTTCCCGCCCTCCAGACCTTCAGCTTCGTCGGGTCCTCCTACACCAGCCGTTACCTGTCGTTCACCGGGATCGAGGTCTATTCGGGGGCGGTCGACTCCGAGGGCGTCTACAGCCAGATCGCCACGCTCAACCCGCTCCAGTCGACCCTCGTCGCCCGCTACGGCACTCCCCCGGTCAAGCGCGGCTCGGAGGCAGGGGCCTTCCCCTTCGTCGACATCGGCAACGCCATGGTCGCCTCGACGTCAGGATTCAGCCCGGGGATCCTCGTGGGCCAGTCCCAGGGGAGCATCGTCGCCGCCCTCGGCCAGGCGGCCAATCCCATCGGCCAGGCCGTGGTGGCCTCGGCCAACTACCTGACGGCGGGGATCTGCATCGCCACCGGCGGGCATCCGGCCGCCATCTGCAACAGCCGGGGCGTGCGGGCCGCCGCCGCTTCGCTCGGCCTCGAGTGAGCCGACCCCGGCGAGCCGGCGCCGGGCCGGCACCTCCGGTCAGCCGGCGCGGCGGTCCACCAGCTGCTTGCGCTCCATCTCGTTGAGGCCGCCCCAGATGCCGTGCGGCTCGTGGATGCGGATGGCGTAGTCGAGGCATTCTCGCCGGACGAGACAGGTCCGGCAGATCGACTTGGCCCGGTCCTCACGCTGGACCTTCTCGTCCTTGCGCTCAGCATGGGCCGGCGGAAAGAAGGCCTCCGCCTGCGGCCCACGACACGACGCTTTGAGCTGCCACATCTCAGGCGTCTGCTCCACCTTGCCCAACTCCCCCTTCACGCCCCTCGGCTTCCTCCCGCCCCGGAAAGTACTCGCGACCGTTCCGCGAAACAAGGGGCGTGAGCAGGATTCCCCGGCGTTCCCCGCCTTGATTCCCAGGCGGTGACCGGGGTCGACGGCCCGTTCCCACCGACGGTGAGGAAGGGGTGACGGGGGTGGGAACTACGCTCCTGTGGGTCATGGACGTCAGCGCCTTCTGCACCCAGAGCCGGGTCCTGATCGTCGCCGGCAAGGGCGGAGTGGGGAAGACCACCATGGTGGCGGCGCTCGCCCATGCCGCCGCCCGGGCCGGGCTTTCGGTCCTGGTCGTCGAGCTCGAGGGGCGGCCGGGGGTGGCCAGTGCCTTCGGGCACACCGAACCTCTCGACTACGACGGAGCGGTGCTGGCGGCGGCCGGCGCCGAGAGCGACGGGGCAGGGGCGGTGGGGAGTTCCGACCCCGTTCCCGCCGGCACGGTCCGGGCCCGGGTCATCACCCCCGACGACGCCCTCCTCGAGTACCTGGCCGAGCACGGCCTGCGGCGGGTGTCCAAGCGCCTCATGGCCTCGGGGATCGTGGACCTGGTCGCCGGGGCCATCCCCGGGATCCGGGACATCCTGGTCCTCGGCAAGGTCAAGCAGATCGAGCGGAGCCGCTTGGCCGACCTGGTCCTGGTCGACGCCCCGGCCACCGGCCACACCATGACCTTCCTGTCGTCGGCCACCGGCCTCCTCGACGCCGCCCGCAGCGGTCCGATCCGCACCCAAGCCGCCGACGTGGTCGCCCTCCTGTCCGACCCGGCGCGGTGCCAGGTGGCGCTGGTCACCCTGCCCGAGGAGATGCCGGTCAACGAGGCGGTCGAGGCCGCCTACCAGCTCGAGGACAAGGTCGGGATCGCCCTCGGCCCGGTGATCGTCAACGGGTGCTACCCCGACCTGGACGGGCTGACCACGCCGGCCAGGCGGGCGGCCGAAGAGGCGGGGGTCCCGCTCCCCGACCACCTCATCTCCTCACTGGAGCAGGCCCGGCGTTTCCGCCTCACCCGTCAGGAGCTCCAACGCGGGGAGATGGAGCGGTTGGCCCACCAGTTGCCGCTGCCCCAGTTGCGCGTGCCCTTCCTCTTCACCGATTCGATCGGCCCTCCCGAGCTCGAGACGTTGAGCGACGCCCTGGCCCAGGGCATGGTGGCCCTTCCCGACGCGGCCGGCGTGTCCTCGTGACGGCGCCCGGCCGCCCGGCACCGTGACGACGGAGGGCAAGGGGTCGGGCATCGAGGAGCTGGTCCTCGAGCGGTCCATCATCATCTGCTGTGGTTCCGGCGGCGTCGGGAAGACGACCACGGCCGCGGCCCTGGCCCTGGAGGCCGCCAGGTTGGGCCGCTCCGCCTGCGTGGTCACCATCGACCCCGCCCGACGCCTGGCCGATGCACTGGGCGTCGGCACGCTGGCCAACCAACCCACGGTGATCGACGGGCCCTGGCCCGGACGGCTCTCGGCACTGATGCTCGACCCCAAGAGCACCTTCGACGATCTGGTCCAGCGGTATTCGGACACCGCCGAGCAGGCGGAGGACATCAAGGTCAACCGCATCTACCGCAATCTCACCGGCTCACTGTCGGGCACCCAGGAGTACATGGCCATGGAGAAGCTCTACGAGCTGGTCGAGGAAGGCGGGTTCGACCTGGTAGTGGTGGACACTCCCCCGACTCGCAACGCCCTGGACTTCCTCGACGCCCCCCGCCGGCTCACCCGCTTCCTCGAGAACCGGGTGTTCCAAGCGTTGATGAAGCCGACCCGGGCCGGCCTCAAGTTCATGGGGGTGGCGGCCCAAGCCCTGCTGCGCACCATCTCCCGCGTGGCCGGGGCCGAGATCGTGCACGACGCGGTGGCCTTCTTCCAGGCCTTCGAGGGGATGGAGGAGGGCTTTCGCACCCGCGCGGCACGTGTCCGGCAGCTGCTGACCCAGGAGGACACGGCCTTCGTCCTGGTCGCCTCGCCCCGAACCGACTCGGTGGAGGAGGCCGTGCACTTCGCCGGCAAGCTGGCCGAATCGCGGATGTCGGTGGCCGGGCTCATCGTCAACCGGGTCCAACCCCGTTTCGCCCAGGACGCCGAGCTCGCCGTCCTCGAGGAACGTTCGGACGTGGACCCCGACGGCCCTCTCGGGCAGCTGGTCGAGAACCTCCGCGGCTATACGGCCGCCTCGGACCGTGAAGAGCAGGCCTATGCCGACCTGGTGTCCTCGGTGGCACCCGCCCCCGTCTACCGGATCCCGCTGCTCAACGGTGACGTGCACAACCTCGACGGCCTGACCACGGTGGCCGGGCTCCTGTTCCCCGAGCGACCCGGGCAGCCTCGGGCCCCGTTCTCGTCGAGAAGTGGCGACCACCAAGGGCGCTAGCCTGGTCGGCGTGCCGACCATCCTCGTGGCTAGCGACGCCCCCACCGTCCGCGCCGAGGTGATATCGATCGCCGCCCGACCGGAGGTGACCATCGGCCAGGCGCGCTCGGGGCCCGAGGTGATGCGGGAATGTGCCGAGTCCCTTCCCGATCTCGTCGTAGTCGACCTGCAGATGGGGAACATGGGTGGGATGGCCGTGTGCCTCGAGCTCCGCCTGGAGGAATCGTACGGGAAGCTCGGCCATGTGCCCGTGCTCATGCTGCTCGACCGCCGACCCGACGTCTTCTTGGCCCGTCGCTCCGGTGCCGAGGGATGGGTGGTCAAGCCACTCGACCCTATTCGGCTGCGCCAAGCCATGACCGCGCTGCTGGACGGGGGCACCTACCACGACGAGTCCTACGCTCCCCTGCCGGTCGTCTCCACCGCCGCGGCCGGCGCGACCTGACGGCCGCGCTCCCGTAGGCTTCGTCACGATCATGTCCCTCCTCCGGCGCCAGAAGGACGAACCTCCACCAGACGGTGGGCCACCCCGGGCCGGTCGGAAGGAGCGATCCGCCGACAGCCAGCGCGGCCGGCGGGCGGAGCACCGGAGCCGGGGCAGAAGCGGGGCCGATGCCCAGGAGCAGTTCATCGTCGACGCCCTCCACGACCTGCGGGACACGGCGGTGCGCGAGGTCATGACCCCGCGAGTGGACGTGGTGGCCCTGTCCATCCCGCTGACGGCGGAGGCGGTGACCCGGGCGGTGCGCGAGTCGGGCCACAGCTGCTTCCCGGTGTGCGGTGACAACCTCGACGAGCTCATCGGCATCCTCTTCGTCAACGACCTCTTCCGGGCCGGCTGGAAGGTCGGCGGGGCCGGGAATGGCGGCGGGACGTCGACGGGACGCCAGACCGGGAACGAGACGCCTGACGCCCCAGGTCCGCCGACGCCGTCACCGGCGCCGTCACCGTTACCGGCGCCGTCGCCCCTCGACCTGTCGCGGCGCCTCCGTCAGCCCTTCCTCGTCCCCGAGTCCCAATTGGTGCTCGAAGTGCTGGCCGAGATGCGTCGTCAGCACCGGGCCTTCGCCGTGGTGGTCGACGAGCATGGTGGAGTCGAGGGCGTCCTCACGGTGAAGGACCTGCTCGGCGCCCTGGTCGGCGACCTCCCTGACGAATTCGACTCCGGCGACGAGCAGGAGGTGGTCCGGGTCGACTCCAGGCGGTGGCTGCTCGACGGGCGGATGAGTGTCGATGATGTGCGGGACCGCCTCGACATCGGCATCCCCGAGGGTGAGTACGTCACCCTGGGGGGCTTCCTCTTCGATGCATTCGGACACATCCCGAGCGAGGGGGAGGAGCTGTCCGTCGAGGGGTGGAAGCTGCGGGTGACCGAAATGGACAAACGACGCATCGCCAAAGTCGTGGCCAAGCGGCCCGAACCGCCGTCTGAGCCCTCCGAGTCGGGACCGTCCGGCGATGGCGCCCAAAGCGAGCGCACGACCGTCGGGTAGCATTTCCCCGGTCCGACACGGGAGCTCACCGACCCGGGTCGTGCCGCGGGCTGTGGCGCAGCTTGGTTAGCGCGCTGCGTTCGGGACGCAGAGGTCGCCGGTTCAAATCCGGCCAGCCCGACTCCTGATGTATGTGCCGATGCTCCGATGTCGGCCGAGCCGATTACGGCACTCGCCAGCGCGTCGCTCCCCCGGGCTCGACGGTCTCGAGCGCGGTCGCCGTGCGGACATCGATGCGGTAGACCGACCACGGCGGTGGGCCGGCGGATGGCGCGCTGTAGTCGGCGGTGAGGGCGGAGCCCGAGCTGTCCACTCGGGCCGGCCAGCCCGCCGACGCCCAGTGTCCGGCCATGGTCTCGACCGTGGTCGGGTCGGTGACCTTCTGTGCCTGGCCTTCGACGATCAGGTCGAACTGGCTCGTGGCCACGCTCAGCGTGCAGCGCGGATCGCGGGCCAGGTTCCGCCCCTTGCGGGTGCCGGCCCCGGTCTCGAACCAGAAGGTTCCGTCGACCCAGAGGGCGCCGACACCGGTGGCATGGGGGCTACCGTCCTGGTTGATCGTCGCCAGCCAGCAGGTGTGCCGATCCGGACCGCCGGTTCCGGGTGCTTGGGTGATGCCCTGCTCGAGACGGGCTTCGATCCGGGACCAGTCGAGGAGGGGAAGCCCGTAGAGATCAGCGAGGTTGGTTGCCGTCATGCTGGTTGGACGCCCGCCAGCCCCGGAAGTCATCGACCGCTCGTCGAATTCATGGGGGCCGTCTCATGCCGTGGCGTGGACGATGGCGCGGTAGAACGTGCTCGGAGCCGAGCCGCTGTGACCGTGTTCCAGCTTGGCCAGCCGGCGCCCGACCCGGGTCGCCAGGGACTCCCGAGGCGGATCGGTGGGGCCCGGCGGGCCCGGTGGGCCCGCCACGGTCTCGACGGACGAGAACCCGGCCGCCCGGCACAGCGACGTCAGTCCCGCCAACGTGGGTACGTACCAATTCCCGAAGTCGTAGTTGAGGTCCCGCGAATCGTGGAACTGGACCAGGCTGACCTGCTCGAGGCCCTGCAGGTGCACCGCCAGGGTTTCGATGACGGCCACCTGGCCGGTCACGGCCCGAAGGCGTTCCAGGCAGGTCAAGGGCTCCTTCATGTGGTACAGGACGCCGAGGTACAGCACAACGTCGAACGTTCCGAGCTCGGCCAGGTCGACAGTAGTGAAATCGGCCACTCGCGGTTCCACCGAGGAGTTGAGCTTGGCCGCGGCGAACTCGAAGCCCTTCCGGCCGGGCAGTTCTGGCCGCCAGAACTCGGTCAGGTCGAGGGAGAGGTCAGGCAGCCTGCCCTGGGCGGCACACTCGGTCCAGTACTCGCCACGGGCATCGATGTCCACTCCCCAGGCGTAGTGATCGAGGGCCGTCACGTGCGGGGCGCCCAGACGCTCGGCCATGAAGGAGTAGTAGCCGTCCCAGGCACCGATGTCGAGCACCGTTCGGCCGGCGAAGGACGGAAAGCGATCCTCGGGGATCTGGATCTCGGAGGCGCCTTTGGTCACGACCCCATCGCCGAGGTCGATGGTATGGAACCAAGGAATGGCGTCCATCTCCCGTTGCTCGTCATCGGTGAGCACCATCGGCAGGGAGGCTAGTCAATCACCCGGTCGACAGGACGAGGGCGACGCCGGACTCGCCCGGCCGCCGCCGTCGGTGCACAGCAACCGACGCCGACGTTCAACGGGCCAATTCGACGAGTAGGTCGACGACCAGATCGGGGTGGGACAGGAAGGGCGAATGGTCGCTGTCCCATTCCAGGGTCCTCCGCGCGCATCGCTTGGCCATCAGCCGTTGCAGCTCGGGGTGGACGATCTGGTCGTCGGTGCAGACGACGTAGGTCGAGGGTCTCCTCCGCCACGAAACGGACTCCGGAGCTTGCTGAAGGGTGACCATCGGCTGGGGACCGAGCCGCGACCGCGCCCACGAGGTCGTGTCGGCATCGCACTGGTTGAACAGCGCGGCCTCCGCCAGCGAGGGCTCCAACCGGATGAAACCGTCGTCCGAGATGATCAGGCCCGACCCGAGGTCCGGCCGGCCTTCATGGGAGATGTCGGCCGCGCCCGGCATGTCGCCGGCCGCGGCCATGCAGGACTCGCCCTCGTCGAGGGCCATGGCACAGAGGAAGACGAGATGTCCGACGGCGGAATGGTCGCCCGCCTCGGTGATGACCGCCCCGCCGTAGGAGTGGCCCACGAGCACCACCGGGTGCGCCAGTCCCCCGAGCTCCCGATGGACCCGCTCGGCGTCGGTGTGGAGATCACCCATCGGGCCGGGATCGTCGCCGTGACCGGGGAGGTCGATGGCGACCGTCGGCATCCGACGGGCGGCGAGGCCGTCCAGGACGCGCTCCCAGCACCACGCCCCGTGCCACGCCCCGTGCACGAGAACGATGGTGGAGGTCGATTCGCCGGGCACCGAGCGAGACGGTAGCGCACGGCCATCGGGCCGGCCCGGGGCCGGGCCACGGCAATGCCGACAACGGCCGGACGGAGCGGGTGCATGGGAGCGGTCAGGACCGCTCGGCCACGGCCCGCCGCCGGAATGGGTCGCACAGTTGCTCGGCCAGCAGCCGCGGGCGGAAGGGTGCGCCGAACTCGAGCTCCTGTTCCACCGGCACGGGCCGTCCGGCCAGCCCGGTGGGCGGGACCGGTCTTCCCCGATCGGGGAATCGGGCGCGTCCGGCGAGCACGTCCCACCCGGTGAGCACCACCCCGAGGTTCATCCCCGCCGGGCCGTCGGCCGCATGGTGCAGGCGATGGTACGAGGGGCTGACCAACAGCCACCCGAGGGGCCCGTAGGCCCAACGCACGTTGGCGTGGGGAATGGTGCCGAGGCACACGTACGCGATGACCAGCTGGGGGGCGACACCCCGGTGTCCGGTGAGGGCGAAGGCGGGGACCGACGCGAGCAGGAAGCCGGGCAGGTGGCTGAGTGGGTGGGCCCGGAAGGACGTGAGCACACTCAGCTCTTCCTGGGAGTGGTGGAGGGCATGCAGCCGCCACAACGCAGCCACCCGATGGTCGGCCCAGTGGGCGACCCAGTTGGCCCCATCCATGAGCACGAACGTCAGGCTGACCACGAGCGCGGTCGGCAGCCTGGTGGTCCACGGGCCCGCCAGCCATACCGCCCGGTGTTCGAGGAGGAAGGCAAAGGCCACGCTGAAGAGCGTCATGAGCGCCACGACCACCGTCACGTGGAGGACGAAGAAGCCGGCATCGTGGAGATGGCCACGGGCCAGGAACGGCCGGGGCTCGGCCGGCCACAGCCGCTCGGCCACCATGACCACGGCGACCACCAGCAGGACGGGGGGCGCCAGGAGCTCAGCCCGGCCGGCCGACAGCCCCGCCGACACGCCTCCCGATCGTTGCAGGGCGACCACCCCGATCCCGACCACCGCGGCGGCGGCAGCGGCGAGCGCCAGCGACCCGACCGGGGGCGAAGGTCTCGCCCGGCTGCTCCGAACGGGCCGACCCCCCGCTACCTCCAGGGGACCCGCATCTACCACCGCTCCCGCGTTCATGCCCCGGGCTCGGTCAGTAGCCGTATCCGCCTCCGCCCGGCGAGGAGGTGGGCGGTGATGTCGGCGGGGGCGAGGTGGCCGGGGGCGAAGTGACCGGGGGCGAGGTGGCCGGCGGGGCGGTGGCCGGCGGGGCGGTGGCCGCGGGTGCCGGCATCACGACGTGCGGTGTGGTCGCCGGCGAGGTCGGGGACGTGGTCGAAGACGACGCCGGTGGCGCGGTCGTCGGGCTGGTCGACGGAGTCGGAGCGGCAGCCGCGGTGGCCGGCACCACGAACCAGGTCCCGCCCACACCCTGCCCGGCGGTGTCGCCGGCCTTCTTGTCCCCGCTGAAGCGATAGAGCGGCATGCCGTTGAACGCCACCTGCAGCGATCCGTCGGGTCGGGTGATGGTCCCGAGCGCGGATGCGGTGACCCCGTTCCCGGCTGTCACCTGCGGGGACGACACGGTCAAGGGCGGCCAGGTCATGGCGCAGGCGCCCGTGCAGGTCCTCTTGCCGGTGCCGTCCGGCGAGAACCGGTAGAGCGTGAGCCCGGACTGATCGACCAGGATGGTGCCCAGAGAACCAACCGATTTGGCCGACACGACGGCGGCCGTCGTGCGGGCGCTGGCCGTCCGTTGCTTGAGCGCGGTCGACGTCGGGGAGGACGCGCTCGAACTGCAGGCGGCGGCGAGGACCACGATCGCGCCGAGTGATCCGATGAGCAACCACCGTCGGAGTGGGTTGGCCCGACGCCGCCATCCGTGGTCCCCCTGGGCAGTGAGATGCATACCGTCGTTCCTTCCGCTGGTCCGTCGGTACTACGTGCGGTCGGCGAATTCGGGATTGCCCCCGGTCGCCGACCTCTTCGGTCGAACGGGTCGAGTCCCCCGATCGAGGGCTCGTTCGGGCGTTGCGGGAGTACGATCCGGCCAGACGGTGGGTGGAGCGCCGGCGTCGGAGTGGCCGTCGGGGTCACGGAGGCCGGCGGAGGGATGGCCCGGTCAGACGGGCGGGCGACCAGCCGGGGGAGCGTGGACATGACCCAGCAGACGACCGACGAGGCCCTTCTCGTGATCGGGGGCGCACCGGTGGCCGGGGCGGAGGGGACCTACTCCGTGTACAACCCGGCCCATTCCGAGGAGGTCGCGCTGGAAGCTCCGTCCGCCTCGCCGGCCCAGGTGGACGAAGCCGTGGCCGCCGCCCGCCGCGCCCAGCCCGAGTGGGACGCCCTCGGCTTCGAAGGCCGCCTCGCCTGCCTGCGCCGCGCCTGCGCACGAGCCCAGGAGGGGCTGGACCTCGACGCGGCCGCCGCCCGGCTGACCCGGGAGCACGGGAAGATCCAGGTCGAAGCGCTCTTCGACCTGGCCACCACCGGTGGCATGCTCGAGGCCCTGGCCCCGCTGATGGCCGAAGCGCTCGAGCCGCGCCCGGCCGGCCCCTCCATCGTGCATCCCGTGGCGCACGGGGTCGTCGGGGCGGTCCTGCCCTTCAACTGGCCGGCTGCCGTGATGGGGAACAAGATCCTGCCCGCCCTGCTGGCCGGCAACACGGCCGTGGTGAAGACCCCGCCCACCTGTCCGGGAGCGGTCCTCCAATTGGCCGCCGCCATCGCCATCGGCCTGCCCCCCGGGGTGCTCAACTCCCTGAACGGCCCGAGCCCGGAGTTCGCCGCCGCCGTCGTGGCCCATCCCGGGCTCGACATGGTGTCGTTCACCGGCGGGGTCGCAGCCGGACGGTCGGTTCTGGCCGCCTGCGCTCCCCATCTGCGGCCGGTCGTGCTGGAGCTCGGGGGGAACGACCCGGCCATCGTCGGCCCGGACCTGGAGCCCGACGCCCGCCTGGCCGACCGCCTGCTCGAAGCCGCCTTCGCCACCTCCGGGCAGGTCTGCATGGCCATCAAACGCCTGTACCTTCCGGCCGAGCGGCTCGGCGACTGGCGCGACGCGCTGGTCGAGAGCCTCTCCCGCACCGTCGTGGGTGACGGCCTGGAGGAGGGGGTGACCATGGGCCCGGTGCACACCCAGCGCGCCCGGGACCGTGTCGAGCACATGATCGCCGAGGCCGCCACCGGGGCCCGCGAGGTCGTCCGTCCCGCCGCCGTCACCGGGACAGCCGACGGATGGACCGTGTCACCGGCACTGGTCGTCGCCCCCGACCCGGAAGCCTCACTCGTGCGCGAGGAGCAGTTCGCACCGGCCCTGCCCCTCCTGCCCTACCGCCACCTGGACGACGCCGTGGCGGCGGCCAACGACACCGACTTCGGGCTGTGCGCCTCCATCTGGAGCGGCGATGCCGATCTGGCCGACGGGGTGGCCGCCCGACTGCGGGCCGGAACGGTGTGGACCAACGCCCACGGCATGGCCGCCATGGACCATCTCGCCCCGATGGGCGGCTGGGGGGAATCGGGCCTGGGGGTCGAGATGGGCGTCGAGGGCATGGCCGCATTCACCCGCCCCCGGGTTCACCGCCGGGGCTCGCTGTGAAGCTCAGCCGAATCCCGGCGGAGGCGTGAACCCGGCGCCCGCCATCTCGTCGAGGAGACCGGCGATCCGCAGCAGGCGGAGATCGGAGAGGAAGGGGCCGATCACCTGCACGCCCACCGGGAGGTCCTCGGGCGTGCGCCGGACGGGCAACGTCACCACGGGCAGCAGCACCGACCCGATCGCCCCCATCCAGGCCATCATCAGCATGTGGGGCACGGCGGTGCCGTCGACGTCGACGGACCGGTCGGTGATCTCGCCTTCGACGTCGTGAGGGTAGGCGGCGGTCGGCATGACCGGGGCCAGCACGACGTCGTAGTGCTCGAAGAACCCGGCCCAGGCGGCACGCTGGCGCTGCCTTAGCCCGTCGGCCCCGGCCCAGGACCGGTAGCGGCCGGCCAGGGACCGCGCTGCCACGGCGGCCAGATCGTCCCCCTCGAGAGCCTCGAGCTCGGCGAAGGCGGCATAGACGTCGTCGGGAAAGGTGGACCCGATGATGGGCAGGACCAGTTCCTCCCAGGAACGGAGGCCGTCCGCCAGTGGGACGGGCAGGGACACGGTGTCGACGCTCACCCCGGCGTCGCCGAGACGGGCGGCGAAGTCATCGAGGCTGGCCCGCACCGCCGCCGACAACGGGACGAGGTCCCCACCCTCGTGGAACACCGTCGCCACCCGGAGGCGGCCCGGCACGGGGACCAGGCCCTCGTCCAGCTCGAGGCGCCAGGCGGCGGCGTCCTCGGGCAGCGGGCCGGCGATGGTGCCGAGCACCAGCCGCAGATCGTCGATGCTGCGAGCCAACGGCCCGTTGCAGTTGACGTCGGCCTCGACCAATGTGCCGGGCGGCCCGGGGATGTGGCCTCGGCTCGGGACGACGCCCCAGGACGGTTTGAGGCCGTAGACGCCGTTGTAATGCGCCGGGTTGCGGATCGAGCCGCCGATGTCGCTGCCCAGCTCGACCGGGGTGAGCCCGGCGGCGACCGCCGCCGCCGCGCCGCCCGACGACCCGCCCACGGTCCGTGCCGTGTCCCACGGGTTGTTGGTCACGCCGTACACCTCGTTGTAGGTCTGCAGGTCACCGGCGTAGAGGGGGGTGTTGGTCTTGCCGAAGATGATCGCCCCGGCCGCCTTGAGCCGGCTCACCGCCAGGGCATCGCGGTCGGGCACGTAGTTCCGGAGCTCGGGGGCCCCCGAGGTGGTGACCAGCCCGTCGGTCTCCCAGACGTCCTTCACCGTCATCGGGAGCCCATGCAACGGCGGGAGGGCGACACCGGAGGCGGTGACGGTGTCGGCGGCGTCGGCCGCCTCACGGGCGCGCTCGCCATCGAGCGCCACCACCGCGTTCAGGGCCGGGTTGTACTTCTCGACCCGGGCCAGGGCGTGCTCCAGGACCTCGCGGCTCGACACCCGCCGCTCGCCCAGGGCCCGAACCAGCTCACCGGCGGTGACGAAGTCGAGGTCCACGCCGCCTCACGCTAGTGCCCGGTTGCGGGCGGCCACCGGGCCGCCAGAGGTCGAGGGCGGTGAAGTGGATTCGGCCACCCGAATGGGTACGCTCCCATCACGGGCTTCCCCATCCTCTGGCGCCCACCCTCCCCGGAATCGCATCCCGATGGTCGAGTACCAGATCCTCAAGCCACCTCCCCGCCGCCGCCGGGGTGTCGCCCTCGGCGCGGCGGTCGTCCTCGCCGTGGTCGGGATCGGGCTCGGGGCGTTCATCGCCGGCCGGCATTCGTCGGGCCCGGGCTCGGCCCGACGGGCCGGCGCCACATCGACCACCGCGCCGGCGGCGGCGCCTGCGCCGCTCACCGTCCTGTCCACGACCCCGGCCAACGGCACCACCGACGTGCCCTCCGACCAGGTGGTGACGGTCCATCTGTCGGCGCCGGCGGCCGGGCCGGCCGGCCTGCCGGCCTTCGATCCCCCGGTGAGCGGCACCTGGACCCAGGTCGGCCCGTCGACCTTCACCTTCGCCGCCACCGCCCCCTTCATCCCGACCACCACCGAGTCGCTCGTCTTCCCGGCCGGCGCCGCCGGTCCCCACGGCAAGGGGGGAGCGGAGCTCGCCGCACCGGTGACGGTCACCTTTTCGGTCGCCCAAGCCAGCACGGAGCGGCTCCAGCAGCTCCTCGCCCAGCTCAACTACCTTCCCTTGTCCTTCACCGCCGCCGGCGGGCTGGCCTCCCCCATCGAGGCGGCCACCGCCCAGACGGGCACCTTCGCCTGGCGGTGGCCGGGCACCCCGCCCGACTTGACCTCCCTGTGGGCCGAGGGATCGGAGAACGTGATCACCAAAGGCGCGGTGATGTCCTTCGAGAGCCAGCACGGCCTCAGCGCCGACGGCCTGGCCGGGCGACGGGTGTGGTCGGCGTTGCTCGCCGACGTGGCCTCGGGTCGGGTGAACGGCGACCCGTACACCTACGTGTTCGTCTCGAAACAGCTGCCCCAAGCGCTCACACTGTTCGAGAACGGCGCTCCGGTGATGGTCAACATCGCGGTGAACACGGGCGCCCCCGGGGCCGACACGGTGGACGGCACCTACCCGGTCTTCGAGCACGTAACCAGCTCGGAGATGAAGGGGACGAACCCCGACGGATCCACCTATGACGACCCCAACGTCCCCTGGGCCAGCTACTTCAACGGCGGCGACGCGCTTCACGGGTTCGTGCGGGCCTCCTACGGATCGCCCCAGAGCAACGGGTGCGTGGAGATGCCCATCGCCCAGGCGGCCCAGCTCTGGCCCCTCACCCCGATCGGCACCCTGGTTACGGTGGCGGGTCCGGCCATCTGATCGTCCCGGGCTCCCCGACCGGCCGGACATCGGGAGAGGGACGGACCCTAGGATCGGTCCGGACCCGACCAGGAGGCGTCACATGGCCATGGAATACCGGCGACTGGGCAGGACCGGACTCCAGGTCAGCGTGCTGTCCTTCGGCTCGTGGGTCACCTTCGGCCCTCAACTGGCCGGCAGCCGGGCCGAGGACTGCCTCGCCGCCGCCTACGAGGGCGGGGTCAACTTCTTCGACAACGCTGAGGCCTACTCGGCCGGGGAGTCCGAGCGGATCATGGGCCGGGCCATCGCCGCCCTCGGCTGGCCCCGGCACAGCTACGTGCTCTCCACCAAGCTCTTCTGGGGCATCCACCACGGCGTGAACATGGAGCACACCCTCAACCGCAAGTACCTGCTGCAGGCCATCGACGGATCCCTCGAGCGGTTCGGCCTCGACTTCGTCGACCTGCTCTACTGCCACCGGGCCGATCCCGGGACCCCCATCGAGGAGACGGTCTGGGCCATGTCGGACATCATCTCGAGCGGGAAGGCCCACTACTGGGGCACCTCCGAGTGGTCGGCCATGGAGCTGCGTGAGGCCTGGGACATCGCCGACCGCCACCATCTCCACAAACCGGTGGTGGAGCAGCCCCAGTACAACCTGCTGTGGCGGGACCGGGTGGAGAAGGAGTACGCGCCGCTCTACGAAGGCATCGGACTGGGGCTCACCACGTGGAGCCCGCTGAGCTCGGGACTGCTGTCCGGCAAGTACCTCGACGGCGTGCCCGAGGACTCGCGGGCCACCCTGCCCGGCTACGAGTGGCTGGAGGGCCTGCTCACCGATCCGGCGCGGAGCGAGAAGGTCCGCTCCCTGCGATCGATCGCCGACGAGTTGGACTGCACCCTGGCCCAGCTCGCCATCGCCTGGTGCGCCCGGAACCCTCACGTGTCATCGGTGATCACCGGGGCGAGCCGCGTCGAGCAGGTCCGGGAGAACCTCGGCGCCGTCGAGGTTCTGCCCAAGCTCACCGAAGACGTGCTCGCCCGCATCGACAAGATCGTCGCCTGAGGCGGGGTCCCGCCCGGGGCGACCCCGCCCGTCGCCGGGCCCGGGCCCTCAGGCCGACGGGTCGCCCCCTGACGGCTGATCGAGCCGACCGGTGTCGCCGAAACGGTTGGCTACGGCCAAGTCCCAGATGTGCCGGTTCACCTCGCGGGCCAGGTACAGGGAGAAGCCGGCGGCGGGAAGCTCGAGGAAGGCGGCGAGCAGCAGGGCTTCGAAGAACTGGGCCCTGTTCGCCGATGTGGTCACGTCGAACCAGGCATCGACGATGAGGAGCGTGGCGGTGGCGATGGCAGGGAACTGCACGCGCTGATCCACCTTGTGCGCCATGTAGGCGGTACGGACGATGGCGAAACCCAGCAGCAGGTCGAAGCCGACCCACGCCGCCCGGTAGTGCAGGTCGAGATTGCGCTTCGGCAACGAGACGGCCAGATAGACGATCCAGGGCAGCAGGACCACGGCCGCTGCGCTGTAGAGCCAGGCCATCCGCCGAGCCCGACGCTCGGCGGACGGAGGCGGGCCGGAGGGGTTGTCCGGCGAGCTGGTCGCCGACCGGTCGCTCACACCCCAAGCCTAAGAGCTACCTCGTGGAGGCCAGGGGGTCCTCCATGGCCAGGCTCCTCTGCAGCGCCGCCAGTTGCAGGGAGCGCTGGGCGGAGAGCCCCGTGAGGTTGGGGACCCGTGTCCAGGCGCCGTCGGCGCCGAGCGACCAGGACTGGACATCGTCGGCCAGATTGAGCTGGAGAATCTGTTCGAGCTGGGCCACCGAGTCAGGGTCACCCACCGGGATCATGGCCTCGACACGGCGGTCGAGGTTCCGGCGGCGGAGGTCCGCCGACCCGATGTAGTAGGTCGCCGGCCCGGCCGGACCGCCCCCGAATCTGAGGATGCGGGAGTGCTCGAGGAACCGGCCGACGATCGAACGGACCCGGATCGTCTCCGACAGCCCCGGTACTCCGGGACGCAGACAGCAGATCCCCCGCACGATGAGGTCGATGGGCACGCCGGCCTGTGACGCCCGGTACAGGGCCTCGACGACGGGGACGTCGTCGAGGCCGTTGACCTTGATCACGATCCGCCCGTCCGGACCGGCCGCGGCCTGTTCGTCGATGGCCTCGACCACCCGCCGCCGGATGCCGCCCGGGGAAGTGACGAGCTCCTGGTAGCGCGGCGGTTGGCTGAACCCGGTGATGTAGTTGAAGAAGCGGGTCACGTCGGCGCCGAGGGCCTCCCGGCAGGAGAGCACGCCGAGGTCCTCGTACATGCGCGCCGTCTTCGGGTTGTAGTTGCCGGTGCCGACATGGCAGTAGAGCCGCACGGCTTCGCCTTCCTGCCTGACCACCAGCGTGGTCTTGGCATGGGTCTTCAGCCCCATCACGCCGTAGATCACGTGGGCGCCGGCTTCCTCCAGGGCACGGGCCCACCCGATGTTGGCCTCCTCGTCGAAGCGAGCGGTCACCTCGACCAGGGCGGCGACCTGCTTGCCGTGCTCGGCCGCCCGGACCAGGGCTGCGACCACCGGGCTGTCGCCCGACGTGCGGTAGAGGCACTGCTTGATGGCCAGCACCTGGGGATCCTCGGCGGCCTCGTTCACCAGCTCCTCGACCGAGGCGGAGAACGAGTCGTAGGGATGGTGGACCAGGACATCCTGGCGATCGAGGACCGAGAAGATGCTCGAGTCCTCCTCCCGTTCGACCGAGGTGAGGACGACCGGGATGAGGGGGGACCACGGCTCGTCGTGCAGCTCGGGGCGGTCGAGGGCATGGATCGACCACAGGCACTCCAGCCCGAGTGGCCCGGCGAACCGGTAGACGTCGTCGGGGCCCAGCCCGAGCTCCTCGGTCAGGCGCTCGACCGGCCCTTCGGAGGTCCGCGAGTCGACCTCGAGTCGCACCACGGGGAGGAACCGCCGGCGTCGCAACTCCTCCTGCAATGCCAGCAACAGGTCGTCGGCCGCGTCGTCGTCGAGGGCGAGGTCGGCGTCACGAGTCACCCGGAAGACGCACGAGTCGCCGACATCCATGCCCGGGAAGAGCTCGTCGAGGAAGGCCACCAGGATCTGTTCCAGGGGGATGAACCGGTCGCCGTCGGCGAGGGGCAGCAGTCGGTCGACATTGGGCGGCACCTTCACCCGGGCGAACCTGGAGGTCTCGTCGGTGCGGCTGCGGACCTCCACCCCCACGTTCAAGGAGAGGTTGGAGATGTAGGGGAACGGGTGGCTGGGGTCGACGGTGAGGGGCGTCACCACCGGCAAGATCAGTCGGTCGAAGACCTCGTGGAGGTAGACGCGGTCCTTTTCGCCGAGGGTGTCCCAATCGCAGAGCTCGATCGCCTCACCGGCCAGGGCGGGGACGAGCTCGTCGACGAGGAGCGACTCCTGCCGGCGGACCATCCGTTCCAGGGAGGCCCGGACATCCCGGAGCAGTTGGTCGGGGGTGCTTCCGTTGAGGGCCAGCGACTTGATGCCGGCGACCACCTGCCTCCGCAACCCGGCCACCTGCACCTGGAAGAACTCGTCGATGCGCTCGCTGAACAGGACGAGGAACTTCACCCGCTCCAGGAGGGGGACCGTCTGATCGGCGACCAGGTCGAGCAGCCGGTCGTTGAAGTCGAGGTCCGAGAGCTGGCGGGCGAAGAACCGGGGCTCGGAGCCCTCCCCGGCGCCCTTCTGCCACCCGGCGATGGTCTCGACGCTCATTGGGCAACGATACAACCAGGCCTGGACCGGCCCACTCGTCGGGCGGGGCGGCGGGGTGAGCCACAATGGGCCGGTGGCCAGGCCCGGACCGGGGGGATCCGGGTGGGGCGGCAGGAAGGGCGCCGGAGCTTTGAGCATGGACCGAACGATCGAGGTGATGGTCGAAATACCCCGGGGCAGCCGCAACAAGTACGAGTACGACCACGAGCGGGGTGTCATCAGACTGGACCGTCGCCTGTTTTCGGCCACCTTCTATCCGGCCGACTACGGGTTCGTCCCTGACACCCTGGCCGAGGACGGCGACCCGCTGGACGTGCTGGTCCTGCTCGACGAGCCCACCTTCCCGGGGTGCCTGGTGGAGTGCCGGCCGATCGGCGTGTTCTCGATGGCCGACGAAAAAGGTCCCGACGCCAAGATCATCGCCGTGGCCTGTGGCGACCCGATGTGGGAGCCCATCCGCGACCTGGAGGGGCTGCCACCGTTCCTGACTCACGAGATCGCCCACTTCTTCGACGTCTACAAGGACCTCGAACCGGGCAAGCTCACCAGGATCAAGGGGTTCCAAGGCGTGGAGGCGGCCTGGGACGAGATCGACCGCTCCCTCGAGCGCGCCAACTCGGGCGCCGTGAGGGGCAAGGCGGACGGGAGCTCCTGAATTTCGCCTTCGGGCCGGCCCGCCGGCTCGGGGCGGGGTGGGGACCGCCGGTGGTGCGGGTCCGATCGAGTTAGGCCAGGACCTGCGCCTTTGCCGCGGCAAACTCCTCGTCGCTCAGCGCACCCGAATCGTGGAGCGAAGCCAGTTGCTGAAGCTGGGCAATGCGGTCGTTCGCACCCGCTGCCGGTGCCGCGGGAGCGGGTGCCGGAGGTGGCGGGGCGGCCGCCTGTTCTTGGGCGGCCTGTTGCTGCATTGCTCGGTTCGTTCCCGCTTTGGACCCCATGTAGGCCACGCCACCGACGGCGGCAGTCCGGAGCAATGGTCGTCTGCGTGCGAATGGCATCGGAACCTCCTAGTCCTGGTCGGTATCGAGCTCGATGCCGAGAGCAAACGCTAGCTCGGCGGCGGCCGACACGATGCGGACATTGCCGACGGTCGGGTTCAGGGCGACCAGGAGCCCGAGGATCTCCTCGGGAGTCACCCCAGCCTCCAAGGCGAACGCCACCTGAAAGACGTAGGAGGCGGGCGCGGCATCGGCCGCGATGAGGGCGGCGATGTTGGCCATCGAGTAGGTCTTGGGATCGAGCCCCGAAGCCTCCAGATTGTCCAGGCGCGCTTTGAACAGGCCCTCGAGTGCACTTGCGTCGTGCTGGGCGACTCCGACCAAGATGTCGCTCGTCCCGCTTGAGATTGTCATGTGCTCTCCATTCACGTTCACGTCGACCGCCCGCTGCCTCTTGGTGCGGACTGAAAAAGCCTTCGGCAAGGTTGGTCCAGGCTGCTCTTCGTCACGTTACCGGATCGATCGGGGTCGCCACCAGCCCTGACCTGGGGAGACAGGGTGTGCGGTGCCGCCGTCGTGCCGGGCACCACCCCGGCGCCCCGAAAAAGGACCGCTGCGTGCCGGTACCTGCTCTGCAACACCCGAGCAGTGGGCAGTGCTCGAAGGTGAATGCCGAGGCCGGACGGCATCGTTGGGAGGAAGTTGTCCGCGGTGGAAAACGGCGCGACATTCACTGACTCTCGCCTACTCTGACCTCCGAAAGGCGTGGGGTGCTGTTGGACATTACCGAGAACATCACGGTCCTCTTCACCGATCTCGTCGGCTCCACCGAGCTGTCCTCCTCCATGTCCCCGGAGGCCAGTGACGAGGTCCGACGGGGCCACTTCTCGATCCTGCGCCAAGCCATCGCCGAGACGGGCGGCACCGAGATCAAGAACCTGGGTGACGGGGTCATGGTGGTCTTCCCGACGGCCTCGGCGGCTCTGTCCTGCGCGGTGGCCATGCAACAAGGCGTGGACCGGGACAACCGCCATTTGGACCAGCCTCTGGGGCTGCGCGTGGGCCTCAGCGGGGGCGAAGCGACCAAGGAGGCCGACGACTACTTCGGCGACCCGGTCATCGAGGCGGCCCGGCTGTGCGCGAAGGCCGATGGTGGGCAGATCCTTGCCGCGGATCTCGTTCGAGCCAACGCCGGCCGACGCAGCCGCCATGAGTGCCGTTCGGTCGGCGAGGTAACCCTGAAAGGCCTTCCCGATCCGGTCCAGGCCGTCGAAGTGCTCTGGGAGTCACTTGGCGCGGTCGCCCTAGGTGGCACCGTCCCTCTACCGGGACGACTAAGCCTTCGGCCCGGTGCCGGCATAGTCGGCCGGGAGGCCGAGTTGGCGACGATCGCCGAAGTCGCCAATCGAGTCACTGGCGGTGAGGGCCGTGAGATCATCCTCGTCGCCGGAGAGGCGGGACTCGGCAAGACCACTCTGGTAGCAGAGGCAGCGCGCACTGCCTTCAATGCCGGATCGATCGTCTTGTTCGGGCACTCCGAAGAGGAACTGGCCATCCCCTACGGGGTCTTCGCGGAAGCCCTCGCTCACTACGTCACCCACGCGGCCGAGGAGCAGCTCCGAGCGCACGTCGAAGCTCACGGCTCAGAGCTGGCCCGGCTCGTCCCGGCTCTCCTCAGCAGAATCCCCGACCTGCCGCCGTCCAAAGCCACCGACTCCGACACCGAGCGGTTCCTGGCCTTCGCCGCGGCAGTGGGGTTGCTGGCCCAGGCGTCCGAACAGCAACCGGTGGTCCTGGTCCTCGACGACCTGCAATGGGCCGACAAAGGGAGCCTGTTGCTGCTCCGCCACCTGGCGGCCTCAGAGCAGGTCGGGCGGGTGCTCATCCTCGGCACGTATCGGGACAACGAACTGTCGCGGTCCAGCGCGTTGGTCGACGCACTGGCCGCGCTTCGTCGCGAAGTTCAAGTAGTTCGGATCGAGCTGACCGGCTTGGACGATGCCGGGGTGGTCGCCCTGATGGAGGCGATCGCGGGGTACAGGCTGGAAGACGCAGCCTTCGACCTCGCCCACGTCGTCTACCGCGAAACCGACGGCAACCCCTTCTTCGTGAGTGAGGTGCTGCGCAACCTCACCGAGACCGGGGCGATCTACCAAAACGCCACGGGCAGGTGGGTTGCCGACGGCTCGCTCGACCAGGTGGCACTGCCGGACAGCGTGCGGGAGGTCGTCGGTGCCAGGGTCGGACGTCTCGGCCCCGAAGCTGGACGGGTGCTCTCGACCGCCGCAGTGATCGGGCGTGACTTCGACCTCGATGTTCTGACCCTCGCCACGAGAATCACCGACGACCAACTTCTGGACATCCTAGAGGCGGCTGCCGCAGCAGCCCTGGTTCGCGAACCGGCGGACGTCTCCGGCCGTTACCACTTCGCCCATGCCCTCATCCAACACACCTTGTACGAGGACCTGGGGCCGAACCGCCGGGCGCGGGTACACCAGCAGGTGGCTGAGGCCTTAGAAGACCTCTGCGGAACACGCCCCGGTCCTCGCGTCGGTGAACTGGCCCACCACTGGGTCAACGCAACACAACCGACCGCCCGTACGAAGGCCGTTGGCTATTTGCGACAGGCAGGCGACAGCGCCCTCGGTGCCCTCGCGCCGGCCGACGCGCTGAGCCATTACACCCAGGCCCTCGACCTCTACGCCCAGACCGACGACCACGACCACCTCCCCGTCCTCGGACTTGACCTCGCCATCGGGCTCGGTACTGCCCAGCGCCAGACCGGCGACCCGAGCTATCGCGAGACCTTGCTCGATGCGGCTCGCCGGGCTGCTGCTCTTGATGACACCGATCGCCTGGTGGCTGCTGCCCTGGCCAACAACCGGGGTTGGTTCAGTGCCGCCGGTGTCATTGACACCGAGAGGGTCGAGGTCTTGGAAGTAGCCCTCGATCGGCTTCCGGCCGACCACATTGCCAGGGCGCTCGTGCTTTCTACCTTGTGTTCGGAACTCGCCTACGGGAGCCCTCTCGAACGTCGCCAGGCCCTGGCGGACGAAGCCGTGGCCATCGCGGAGTCGAGCGGTGACGACGCCCTCATCGTGCGCGTGCTCAACAACCTTTTTGCCCCCCTACTCGTGCCCTCTCTGCACGAGCAATCCCTGACCCGAACGGCCGACGGCTTGGCTCGCGCCGAACGGGTGGGCGACCCGGTGTTGCTCTTCTTTGCCGTCTTCTGGCGCGCGTATGTTGCTTCCCAGGCCAGCGACATCGACGAAATGGATCGCTGCCTCGACATCATCGCGTCGCTGGCCGAGCGACTCGACCAGCCGATGTTGAGTTGGAGCAACACCGCGTATCGTGCCGCGCGCGCGTTGATTGCCGGGGATACCGACCGGGCCGAAGAGTTGGCCACCGAAGCCCTCGAGATCGGTACCGACGGCGGACAGGCAGACGCCTCCCTCTTCTTCGGTATCCATCTCATCGGCGTGAACCAACGACGCGGGACCTTGGATCAACTGGCATCACTCTTGGAGCAGATGGCAGCCGACGCTCCCACTGTGGGCCGGGCGCTAACTGCGGTACTAGCTCTTGCCCACGCAGAAACGGATCGCATCGAGGATGCCGGTCGCCTCTTGGAGGAGCTCGCGACCACCGACTTCGAGCTTCCCCTGGACAATGCCTGGCTTACCGCAGTGGTTGAGTACGCCGACGCGGCCATCGAAGTTCAAGACCCAAAGTACGCGCGCCCGCTGTTCGAATTGCTCGTTCCCTGGGCCGATCAGTTCGCCACTATTGGCATGGCCGGGGCCGAGGGCCCAGTCAGCCATTACCTCGGTGGTCTCGCCACTGTTCTCGGCCGCTACGGCGAGGCAGACAGCTATTTCGCCCACGCCGCTGCGGTCAACGACCGGGCCGGGGCCAAGTTCTTCGCTGCCCGGACAGATCTCCGCTGGGGACTGATGCTCGCAAAACGGGACGCACCCGGCGACGCCGAGACCGCTCGGGACCTTCTCACCAAGGCACACGCCACAGCCGCGGAACATGGGTATGGGAACGTGGAGCGGCGGGCGAGAAACGCTCTCGAATCGATGAGCAACTAATCTCATAACCGCGGTTCATCAGCACGTTCCTCGGGGATGTAGCTCAGTTGGCTAGAGCACCTGCTTTGCAAGCAGGGGGTCACGGGTTCGAGTCCCGTCATCTCCACGGTGTTGTCGGAATGACAACCTTTTCCCTGGTCAGAGGCAGTATTTCATTGGCATTTGCCAACCAAGGCAACTGCCGATGTTCGAACCCCCTGCGTGTCACATGGCATCCGTGCAGGCAACTCCGTTCGCGCCAGCAAGCAGTTGTCCGCGGACCTAGCCGGAAGGTGTCCCATGCAGCCGGTGATTAGGACGGTGGTCCACCCCAACCCGCACGGCCACTCTTTCGCTCGTGCCTACTAAAGCGTTCGAGTCACTCGCTAGTCCGAACCGTCTTCTAGGGGCGTTGCCATCGGCCCAGTGGTGGAATCTTTTGCCACCTCACGATCGCTTGTGCCTTGGTGACCAATCAGTCGGTTGTTCGCTCAGCTCAGCATGGGCTGCTCAAGCAGGTTCTGCGGGGCGAACTCAACCCCTGACCGCTGTGGCGGCCCGCGTGCGTGGCGGATTTGCGGGACACCGGCGTAGGGACGGGTGTCCGGCATGTGTTGTTGCGGGGCAGGCAATAACCGCCGCTGACCCGGTGTTCGGGAGCAGTGTCAGCAGCGTACGGAAAGCCTAGGGAAACCCCGTTATGGCCTGGCTATCAGCCAACGCCCCAGCCGTTAGAGGCGAAGGCGAGCACTTGAGCCTTGTCGGCCGGGAGGATGTAGCCCGCCTTGATGTCCTCGTCCGTCGCCGTCGTGTATGCCTTCGGGTAAGACGACTTGGTCCCATACAGGGATTTGAGCTGCGCTTCGCTAAAGGGACGAGTTGACCCGAACAGGTCGCAGAAACCGGCCGATCCAGGGGGCGTGGTGTTCGAATAGGCCGCAATCGGCACCCGTTCCCACGGACCCTGGATGCCACCGATCGCCGTTCCGCTGGTGTCGGTCTGCACCGTAGGCGTGCCGTCAACAACGTGGATCTTCATACGAGGCGCCGGCGGCGGCGGCGAACCGGTGACCATCCAGGTATTGATCGCGGAGAGGGCGGCTTCAAAGATGAAATGACTTGGTGCCTCGTCGACCGAGGTGCAGCCAAGAGATTTGAGCTCCTCAGGCGTGACGATGTAGGAATCTGCGTGAGAGGCGCCGGCGACGTCCCAAAGCCTGATGAAGCGCGTGTCGGGCTGACGAGCCTGGTAGTACCCGCCGAAAGTCTCATCTGTTTCGGTGATCATCATGAGCACCGGGACGCCGATGTCGGTGCGGATGTGAACGTCGCCACCGAAGCTGCCGCTCGGTGATGCACCGGGGATCCCCACTGCTCCCCCGGCCCTACTGTGCACTAAGAAGCCATCGAACACATGGTAGAGGGGCTGAATGGCGTCGATGTAGGTGGTCAGGTAGAGGGCCGACTGGGACTCACCCACCGCCAACAGCCGCTTGGGGTGTAGTGGGGCCAGGGGGTTCGCGTGGCCACCGACGAGCAGGGCTCGGGCGGCTTGGGTGTAGATGTCGTAGGAGTACTGGTCCCCTGGATCCATCAGTGAGCCATAGCGCGCCGGATCCTTTTGGCGCAGGTTGTCGATTCCCACCTGCTGCGCTGAGACGCCCACCCAGGCAAACCCCGCTCTTTCCAACTCTGGTGACAAGTACACCGAGTCGACAGCGCCATCCCCGCCTCCGCTGACGTTTAGCCATTCCACGACCACTGTCCCGTTGAACCGCGATGGATTTGTCGGCATGCGCACCACGATTCGAGTGCGATAAAGCGCGCTGGTAGCGGGAGCGACCTTCCACGTTCCAGCGTTGTTCTCGGGTCCGGTCGCCTGGTAGGAATACGCCGTCCCCGAGGCGAAATACTCGCGCTGCTCATAACCGGCGGCCTTGAGGGAGCGTCCCCAGGCTCCGGCGATTAGATACGCGGCGTCAGCGGGCTCGATGGGGCCGCTGAGCTGAGCTGGTTGTCCGCCATGGGGTGCGTCGCCTTGGGTCGAGGTCTCCCCAGAGGCTGGCGCCGACACGATCGAATTCTGACCGGCGCATCCTGCACCCGTTACTCCAAGTGTCATAGCCAACGCAGTCAGGGCGGCTCGGCATGCCCCGCGTAAAGAGTGTGTCATTCAATACCCCCCCCCCCAATATTCCGTAGCCAGGCGCACGTCTTCAGGCCGCGTCAACCGTACCTCGGTATGGAGCGAAGAGTTCCACCTTTGTAGTCAAGACGAGACCGGGCCGAACTCGAAGGCCACGCGGCCGAAAGGGTCTTCACTCTGCGATTCTCTCCGGTTCGTCGGAACTGTCTCACCCACCCGGCGTACGGGGGCGCTCACGGACTGCTCGAATCCGACGTCGCAGCTCCCACAGATGAAGCCGTTCTGTGTCGGAGGGTTAGACCGCGACCCATTCCTCACTGCGGCGCCACAGCTCCGCCGCCAGCTCGGGGGTGGCTGCCGCGTCGGGCTCCTTCACGGCGCAGTCGGTGTAGTACCGCCCGGTGTCGTCGGCGACGTCCGGCGAGCTGGCGCAGTAGACGCTGGTACGCGCTCCATCCTCCGGCGACTTCATGAAGCGGGTCATGACGAAGCGCATGGGCCGAGGGACGTTGCGCCAGATCTCCGAGGCGACCACGCCGGGGTGCAGGACGTAGGTGTGGATGCCGCGCTCGGCGACAAAGCACCTGCAGCGTCGATGACACCGTCATTTGTGCCTGGCGGTCAGAGGCCGAGGGGACGTTCACCGATCACGGCCGCCCGTTGCAGATCAGCGATCTCGTCGGGCGGGACGCCGAGCAAACCGGTAAGCACATCCTCGTTGTGCTGCCCGAGGAGCGGCGCCGGCGACCGATACCAGCCCCCCGGACCACCCGAGAGGCGCATCGGCCATCCGGGAAAGCGGTGCTCGCCGACGACGGGATGAGTCACCGGTTCCCAAAAGCCGCGGGCCTGCATCTGGTGGTCCTCGTCGATGGCGTAGGCGGGGACGACCGGCTGAGCCCCGGCAGCCCGGAGCGCGTCGAGGGCAGTAGCCAGCTCCAGATGCACGCACCACGCTCCGATCTCCGCGTCGATCCGATCGTGCGCCGCATGCCGTTGGTCAAGGGTCGCAAGTTCCGGATCAGCGGCCCACGATCGGGCGCCGATGGCCTCGCACAGTGCCTTCCACTGCTCCTCGGTGGTCACCGACAGTGCGAGCCACTCGTCGGTCCCGGCACATGCGTACACTCCCTGGGGCGCAGCCTGCAGGCAACGATTACCCGTACGGGTCATCAGCTCGCCGTAGGCCTCGAACTCGAAGATCTGCTCGGCTGAGACGTTCACGGCCAGGTCGATCATCGGCGCCTCGATGTGCTGGCCGCGACCCGTCTCCCGGCGCTCCTCCAATGCAGCAAGGACCGCGAACGCCCCATGGACGCCGGCAAGTGGGTCGCACATGCCGGGCGCCATTGGCGGCCCGCCGTTGTAGCCGGTGACGAAGGCCATGCCGGAGGCCTGCTCCATCGTTGTCGCGAAACCCGGCCGGTCGCGCCACGGTCCCGCCAGGCCCCACCCGGGCATGCTGAGCATCACGACGTCGGGGCGGACCTCCCGGATGACGTCGTAGGTGAGCTTGAAGTTTTTCATAACGCGAGGTGTGAAGTTCTCGACGACGACGTCTGACTGAGCGGCAAGCTGGAGGAACAGCTCGCGGCCCCGGTTATCGCCGAGGTTGAGCGTGATACCGCGCTTGTTCAGGTTGGCTGAGAGGAACAGGTACCCCTGTTCCCACCATTGGTCGGTCTTTGGGGAGACGCTGACATTGAATCGCATCGAGTCGGGGCGCTGGATGGACTCGACCTTGATCACGTCTGCGCCGAGGGTGGCGAGGTACTGGGTCGCGGCTGGACCGGCCCAGAACGCGGTGAGATCCAGAACCCTGACACCTTCGAGCGGTAGGCATTCGTCTTCCCCAATACGACTTCTCGACCGACTTCTCGGCGACGCCGTGCGACCCGAACGGAAGGGCGTCGCCGCATGCTCACCCACGCTCGGAGCGGGAGCCACTGGGCGAGGCTCCGTTGCCGTGCTGAGGAACGCGGGGCGCGGGTGCGAGAACCCGCCCCGGGGGTTGCTGGTGAAGAGTCCGCGATCGACGAGCGGCTCGAATTGCGGCAACGTAGCGCCATTGAGGACTGGGGCCGCGGGCACGCGGAACATGGCTGCCCGTTCGATGATCTCTGCAACCTGGTGCTGCTCAGTCCACGCGTCGATGACGGGGCGCAACTCATCCTCGCGGCTTACGCGGGCGCGGGTGCTGTCGAGCTTGGCGTTTTCGATGAGATCAGAGCGGTCGATCATCGCCAGGAAGTCGTGCCACTGCTGCGCGGTAAGGGTCGTCAGCCCGACAAATCCGTCCTTACAGGGTTCGATGCCCGGAACCATTTCGACCGTCGCCCGCCGGCGGACGCCCCCGGGAACTGAAGCGGCCACCGATGGGTAACACACGAGCGTCACCGCCAGCGCTTCGAGGGTCGACACATCGATCAGCTCACCGTCGCCAGTGCGATCAAGGCGGGCACGCGCCGCCAGAGCGCCCGCTGCACCGTAGGCGCCGGCGATCCATTCGCCGAGGCCGCCGCCGACGGCCAGCGGTTCGCCACGCAAGGAACCGTGGTTGTGTAACGAGCCGGACAAGGCCTGAAGGAGGAAGTCGTTCGCCGACTGTCCGCTACGAGGGCCCGTGAGGCCGAAGGGCGTAAGAGACACAGCGGTGAGTTCGTGGTTCATCTCATGGACATCCGCGAAGCTGAGACCTCGGGCATCCAATTGCTCGGCCAGTGAGCTGGTGACCACGATGTCGCTCGTCGCCAGCAATTCGACCACCCGACCGTGGTCGGCGCTGTCGTCGAGGTCAGCCACGACGCTGCGCTGCCCGGCGGCGAGGAAACGGAACAGAACGCCGTCCTGGTCGCCATCTCGACCCAGTGACCCTGTTCGGGACCAGTGCCTCAGCGGATGGCCCCAGGGCGGCTCAACCTTCAGAACTTCGGCGCCGGCGTCGGCGAGCACCTTCGTGCAGTACGACCCGGCCAGATCATCGGAGAGGTCGAGCACCCGCACGCCAGCAAGTGAGTTCAGCGGGCCCCCGGTCACTCGCCTAGAATAACGAGACGAACCGTCTCACGCTAGTGGGCTCCAGTGTGCATGAGACGGTGTGACTCGTTATTCTGGCCTCGGAGTACCGGTCTGGTGCAGGACAGGCGCCGGACCGGGCCCACGATTCGAGGGAGACGCGAGCTGATGACCATTACTGACGACCGACACGCATTGCGCCAAGCCGACGGCATGGTGGTCGTCCCGGGCGCTCGCTACACATCTCAGGAGTTCTTCGACCTCGAGATGGATCGCCTGTGGCCCCGCGTCTGGCAGGTTGCATGCCGGGAAGAAGAGATTCCCAATTCCGGCGATTTCCTCGAGTACACGATCGGCGACCAGTCGATCCTGGTCGTCCGCAGCGACCACGAAGACATCAAAGCCTTCTTCAATGCCTGCCCACATCGGGGCACCCGGCTCTCGTCGGGCGTGGGGAGCTTCGCTACCTCCCAGATCCGCTGTCCTTACCACGGGTGGCGCTGGAGTTTCGAAGGCGAGATCGCAGAGGTGGTGGACCGCCACGATTTCCCAGAAACGATGACCGACGATCTCGTCTGCCTTGGCCAGGTGCAGGTGGGCCGGTGGGGCGGGTTCGTCTTCGTGAACATGGACCCGAACTGCGAAGCGTTCGACTCGTTCCTCGGCGACATTCCTGATCGCTTCGCCACCTACCGTTTCCACAACCTACGCTTCCGCTCGTACCGGACGATCGTCTTCGAGTGCAACTGGAAGACCGCGGTCGATGCCTTCAATGAGAGCTACCACCCACAGGCTCTGCATCCCCAGATGCTCTCCTGGTTCAATGACACACTCTTCACCTACGAACAGCTGGGGCAACACAGCCGCTACTACGTGCCCGAAGATCGCCAGCGCGAAGCCGGGCCGAGCCCGCGCCTCGGCCTCAAAAAGGAGGACGTCGACCCAGCAGAAGTGCTCGCCGAGCGGGTTGACGCCGTCGCCGGCCTCTTCCCGCGTGAGGACCAAGCCGTCCTCGAAGACCTCAAGAAGAACGGGCCACCTCCGGGAAAGTCGGTCGGAAAGGTCTTCGACGAGCTCAGGCTCAACGCCATGCGCCGAGGCGGGATCGACGTCGAGGGTCTGACGGACAAGGATCTCCGTGGTTCAGGGACCATCCACCTCTTCCCGAATTTCCTCGGGCCGATCACCCACGGCAACGCCACTCTGTACCGCGCCAGGCCCAACGGCCTCGATCCCGACAGCACGCTCCTCGACTACTGGGCGCTCGAGTGGGTGCCGCCCGATTCTGAACCGAAACCAGTCGCTCGCAAATTCTACGAGGACTGGACCACGAAGGACTGGGGCCTCATCAACAACCAGGACTTCGGGAACTTGGTCGAGGCGACCAGGGGCATGAAGTCCAAGGGATATCGGGGGGCGATGCTCAATCCTGTGCAGGAGGCCAACTTGATCCACCATCACCGCGTGCTCGACCAGCTACCTCTCGGCATGACGAATATGGACAGCGACATGGATTCGGTGAGCCGAAGTACCGGCGATGCGAGTGGCTATGACCTGGCCAGGACGTTTGACTACTGGAGCCCGGCGTTCGCGCCCGATCCATACCCACTGCTGCGTCGGCTCCGAGCGGACTGCCCTGTCGCGCGCAGCGACGAACTCGACGGGTACTACATCCTGTCACGCTACGAGGACGTCAACGCCGCGCTACGCGACCACGCCACCTTCACCTCAACCGTGATGACGGCGCCAGCCATACCGGTCGAGTTACGCCTACCGGTCCCGCCGCTCGACCAGGACCCGCCGTCGCACACTCGCTACCGCCAGCTCCTTCTGCCGTTCTTCACCCCGGCCCGCGCCGCTCGCCTCGAGGCCGTCGCAAGGGACACCGCCCGAGAGCTGGCAGCAGCGTGCACCGGCACGATCGAGGCGTACATGTCGTATTGCTTCCCGATGCCGACGGTGGTCATCAGCCAGATCCTCGGGGTGGACGCCACCGACTACCGACAATTCGAAGGCTGGATTGCATCGACTGTGGACGGCCAGGGTGTCGATCCAGGCGCTGCGATCGATGCCAGCACGGAGATCCACGAATACCTCGCGGCGCTGCTGGCGCGGCGCCAACAGGATCCACGCGACGACCTCCTGACCTTCCTACTCACCGCCGAGGTCGACGGCGAGCCGCTCAGTGATGCCGAGCGCCTGGGTATCGCACAGCTCCTGCTGATCGCCGGTATCGATACCACGGCGAACACACTGGCCCATGCTCTGCTCTACCTCTCAGAGCACGCCGAGGCCCGCGAGAGACTCGCTCGCGACCGCCTGCTCATGACCACTGGGGTCGAAGAGTTCCTCCGCATCTACGCGCCCGTCTCGTTGGTACGAGGGGCTCGAACAGACACGGAAGTGGCCGGATGTCCCATACCTCGGGGAACCCCGGTTTTCCTTTCGATCCCCTCGGCCAATCGCGATGAGCGCCGGTTTAGCGATGCCGAAGATATCGTGCTCGATCGCGAGCACAACTCCCACATTGCGTTCGGTGCCGGTGTCCACCGCTGCCTTGGAGCGCATGTGGCGCGGATGGAGCTCCGAGTGGGACTGGAGGAGTTCTTGGCGGCTGTTCCCGACTTCCGCCTAGCTGATCGCGAGGCCGTCTCATGGAAGCCTGGACCGATCCGCGGCCCCAACCGCTTCGAGCTGATCTGTGGCTGACACATCGACTGACGTCGCCAGCCATTTGGCATACTGACGAACATGGCACAACGACCTCGCGGCAGGCCGCGCGACGAGGGGGTCGATGGCGCGCTTGTAGAAGCGGCTGTCGCTGAGATCGCCGAGAAGGGGCTGACTGCCTCCACCATGGAGGGGATCGCTGCTCGCGCCGGCATCGGCCGGGCGACGCTTTACCGACGTTGGCCCAACAAGACCGCTCTGCTGTACTTCTGTGCGGATCAGCTCGCCGAGGTCATCGAACCAGCAGACACCGGTGATCTGCGCAAGGACCTGTTGACTGTCTTCGAACCCCTGGCCGAGCGGTCATACGGCGACGGTCCGCTCGCGCTGCTGGCCCCGACTTTCATCGCCGCGGCCTCGCACGACCAGCAGATGCGAACATTCGTGGCTGACAGTGTCGTGAGTCGCCGGTCCGGTGCGATCGTGGCCCTTCGCCGAGCGCGGCAACGGGGAGATCTCCGTCGGGGGGTCAACATCAACCTCACTGTCGAGATGATCGCCGGTGCTCTGTCGGACCGCGCGTACCTCCTCGGTAAGCCCGTCACCTCCGCGTACGTCCGGAGCGTTGTCGACCAGGCCATCGCCGGAATCGTGGCCGAACGCGGCTCATGACGCAGGCCTGACACCGCGCTTGGTCACCACCGTGTCGCCGACCGGGTGCGCCTGGCACGCGAGCCGGATGTTCTTTCCGGCATAGAAGGAGCGCCCCTCGAAGAGCTGCAGGCCCTTGAGTTCAAGAGGCCCGGGCGGCTCGAATGCGTTGGTTTCGTCGACTTCGATCCAGCAAACCGTGCAGGCGGCCTGCCCGTGGCAGATGGTAGGCCAGTGGTAGCCAAGCCGTTCAGCGGCCCGCATCAATGGCTCGCCACTGCGCACATCGATCCGGACGTTCGACGGCTCGATCTGCACCGTCACAACTGGTTGCGGTTCGGTCATGCTCGCATCGCCGAGGCGACCCGGGTCTCGGTTCCGATCGGCACGACACGACGGATGCAGGTGAGCTCATTCCTCACTACGTGCTCGAACCTTCCGACACGATCATGTGCCGAGCGCCGAAAATCGGGAGCTTCGCAGGCGTCGTATGGCCCGGCGGTGCCTCGCACACGAATGGCATGGCGTTGACCACTGCCATCGCGGTGCCGACCAGGAGCACGCTCATCACATCGTGCTCATTGGACACGCCGGGCATTACCGGCGGGAGAAAGGAGATCGCGGCCTCGACCCGCGGTTCGCCCTCGATCTCGATCCAGTAGCCCTCGGGATCAGTCCATTCGCAATCGAGTGACCGGCTCATCGTCCACCGGACGCTCAGCTCGACGATCGACCGGCCATGCGCATAGCCCAGATAGGTCCGGGTGACTGCCGCCGTCGTACCAGCGGGAATGCGCATCCAGCCGAGGTCGACATCGGCAAGAGCCGCTGCAGACTCGATGAATGCCTCCTTGTGGTCCAGCTCGACCGCGAGCATGCTGGCGACGAGATCCAGCGTGTCGAAGAAACCGGGCAGGTCGGGCGCGAGTGGAGGTGGCTCCCCTTCGGGGGCGATGCCGAGTGGGCCAAGGCGTCGGGCACGCACCGGCTTCCCGAAGCCCAGTGACCGCCACACGTCAGGGTCGGGATAGCCCGTGCAGTCGAGCGTCTCGACGAGCTTCACGGAGTGGACTCGGCGACAGGCTCCGGTGAGCATACCGGCGAGCAGGTTCGCGAAGCCGGGATCGAAGCCCGTGCCCATGAAGGTTGACCCGCCGTCACGCGCTGCGGCATCCAGCCGTTCTCGCAACCCGCGGCCGAAGTTCGTCCCGGTGAGATACCCGTTCGAAGTGGTGACGACGTTCGCACCGCTTCGCAAGAAGGCCTCTACGATCTCTACGTCGAGTTGGGCCGCCATGAACGACACGCAGTCTGGGCGCTCCGCGAGTAGCAGGGCGACGTCATCCGTCGCATGGACTCCGGTGTCCGCCGTCCCGGCGAGCTGCCCGGCATCGACGTCGACTTTGTCGGGCGAGTGAACGTACACACCTACGAGCTCCAGCTCTGGGTGATCGATGATGGCGGCAAGCGCTTGACGACCGACCTTTCCAGTCGCCCACTGTACGACCCGATAAGGGCCCATTTTCCTCCCAGAACAAAGGCTCGATGCTGATTCGGAGCGTATCGAATCTTGAAGACCGCTCGACATGAGACGCTGTGACTCATATTATTCGACAATGCCCGGGGGCCCCTTCGACGCCCTGTGTCTCCCGGCAATGACGTCCGCGCGATTGTCGAGCGCGTTCGGATGCGAGAGACGAGGAGCCCGCTCGGCCCGGCGACACGGATTGTCCCACCGGCAGGTCAAATGGTTCTTTGAATGGGTGGTCGACTCGGACAACGCCGTCCAGGCTCGGACCTCGACCGTTCGGGGATGGGAGAAGCTCCCGGCACGGGCCCGATAACCCGATGTCCGTCCACTACCAGCTCGACGAGCAACATATTGTGCGCATCGTCATCGACCGCCCCGAACGGCGAAATGCGCTCGACCTCTTGCACTTTGCAGACCTGACGGCGGCGTGGCGACGGTTCAACGCTGATCCCTCCGCGTGGGTCGCGATCGTCACCGGCGTCCCGGGGTCGTTCTGCTCTGGCGCAGATCTCCGAGACTTTCTCCCCCTCGCCCAACGGCTCACAGCTGAGGGGCGTACTGAGCACCAGGGAATCCCGATGTCGGTGGGTACCGATGGCGTGCTCTTGACCCTCGATGTCTACAAACCGATCATCGCCGCCGTCGACGGACCGTGCCTGGCTGGCGGCATGGACCTCCTGGGAGGGACAGACATCCGCCTCGCCACACCCGAAGCCACATTCGGGCTCCCAGAACCGAAGCGGGGCTTGATGGCCGACGGCGGCACCACCGCCCGTCTTCCCCGACAGATCGGCTGGCCTGCCGCAATGGAGCTGCTGCTGACCGGCCGCACCGTCAGCGCGGAGCGCGCCCTGCAGCTCGGGCTCCTCAACGAGGTGGTAGCGGCCGAAGTGCTCGAAGACCGAGCAATCATGTGGGCTCTGGAGATCGCGGCCAACGCGCCGTTGGCCGTTCAGGCAACGAAAGAGGCTGTAATGCGGGGTCTTTCCGCGCCGAATGGGCTCGCGGGTGCGTACGAGGTCGAGGCCCGGATCGGTCGCCGCCTCCTCGCCACCCAGGACGTCACCGAGGGGCTCAACGCCTTCATCGAGAAGCGGGCACCGCTCTGGCAAGGGCGGTAAACGCGGCAATTTCTCTGGGACGCGTTCAACAACGGGCCCACACAAACGGTACGTTGGCCAGCTTGCAGTCCCAACGGGGTTCGAACATGGTCCCATCACTTGACTTGCCTGCCTTGTGGCGAGGCCCGCGTCACCAGAATTCCGCCTTAGCTCAGACTTTCATGCCACATAACCCCTGGTCAGAGCCCCAAGAGGGGTTCGAACATAGTCCCATTACTCCACCCCGTTGTCGGAATAACAACGTTCTCCCCGGTCACAAGTAGTTTTCGATTGACATTCGCCGACCCAGGAAAATGGCGATGTTCGAACCCCTGGCCGTCGGCGTCGAACAAATACGCCGGCGAGCCGAAGTAGTTGTGCTGGCCGAGACACCGGGGATCAGCGAGAGTGGGGACCGAACCTCGCGAATGCACACAATTGTTGCCTGCCCCACTCCGGTACTTCCGGGCTAGGCCCGGATGCCCCGGGGGATTCACGGCTCAATAACCGACATTCCCGAGCGGTCACGTCAAAGGCCGACACCCTCGTAGGTAGTCACGTCGGCTCCGGCGTCGTAGGCCGAATGCCAGTGCTCCGCCCACAATGGCAAGGGTTCATGTGCCGGGTCATGGCGTGGCATCTGGGCCATGGTTTCCCGCCAGAGCATCGTCCCGAGGTCACGGCTTCGGACGTGGCTCAGCATGGAGCGGTAGCCGCCAACACGACCTCCGTTTCCGAACCGATCTCGCAGTTCCGAGAGATAGAGGCCGCCCGGAGACACGAGTTTGGTCGAAATGAGCCGGTCCTTCGGGGGAACATGCTCCTCGAAGCCGGACAGGATGAGCTTGTAGATCTGGGCGACGTGGTCGAAGACCTTGGGCGCTTTTCGGACCCGATACAACCGGTCCGGTGTCACATCGTGGTGGATCACCAAAGCAGAGCTACGGTGCTCGATCTCCTCGACGAAGTGCCATAGGAACATCGTGCCTACCCGCTCGTCGCTCCCCTCGAACAGCCGATGACGGTGGTCGAGGACCATCTTGAACAATGGCGTGAACGTTGCTTCCAGGCAGGCGACATAGGCGAGGTGGAACTGCACATCCTCCTGTTCGAGCAACTCATCGTAGGCAGCATGAGCGGCGGCGTAGGTCGCCTCCAGGCCCGGGTACTGGCTCATCATCGCCTTGGCATGGGCTCGATGGGCTCGGGCGTGTTGGGCCTCCTGGCGGATGAAGAGATCGGCTTCCTCGGCCACGGCGGCATCGGTGAAGCGGGGTTCTGCCTGCCGGGTGGCCGACACGATGTATCGCTCGAAGGCGACGGCCAGGAACGTGAAGACGTTGCCGAACAGCCCGAAGCTCGGGTTCTTCGGCTGCCATTGGAACGGCACCGTTTCGTCGATGTGGAACTTGGGGCTCCGCACCATCAGATCGCTCATGCACCTAGCGTTACAGTTCTATGCAAAAGTGTAAAGCGTGACCCAGCTCGACACGGCGACGACCAGGGAGCGCATCCTGGAGGCGACCCTTGAAGTCCTGGCCCGTTCGGGCACCCGCCGGTTGTCGCTATCGGACGTGGCGGCGACCGCCGGGGTCTCAAGGCCGACTCTGTACCGGTGGTTCCCGTCGAAGGAGGCGCTGCTCGAAGCCTTCGGCGTATACGAGCAGCAGAGGTACGACACCGGGATCGCTGCTGCTGTCGCCGGACTCGAGGGCAAGGCCCGTCTCGATGCCATCCTCCGCTTCATTGTGGAGTTCCAGCACTCCTACTCACTGCGGCGGATCGTGGACGTCGAGCCGGAGCACGTCGTGTACCAGATGACCCGAGTGATGCCGATCATGCGTGATCGGCTCCTGCCGCACTTCCCCGACCCAGACGGCCGCGTCGTGGCCTCGGTGGTCACGCGAGTTGCTCTGAGTCACGCCATGATCCCCGACGACGACCCCAAGTTGTTCTACGCCGAGCTGCGACACGCCGCCGGTCTCGACTTGAAACACGCAACCAAGCCCCGCCACCGGCGCAGACCGGTGGCGACCCCTCTGGAGATGGTCCCATGAACCCGAGACGGCACCGCAGACTCACCCAGGCGTTCCTGGCGGCGAACTCGCTGTTTTGGCTCCCCTGGGGCCTCGTCAACCTCATCAAACCGAAGGCGTGGTCCGGCGAGGTAATCCCAGGCATGGAGGTGTACGACCTGTCAAGCCCCGTCGCCCGTACCGAGGTCCGTGCGATGTACGGCGGCCTCCAGATGGCGATCGGGACCGCCGCGCTCGTGGGAGCGGCGCGAGAGAGGCACGGTGACTCAGCGCTCGGTTTCTTCGTCCTCGCGCTGAGTGGCCTCTCCCTTTGCCGCCTGGGAGGCATGGTCGCGGAAGGAGAGACCTCCTACCTGTCGTTTAGCACCAAGATCACCCCCGGCAAGTACAACCAGGTCGGGCTGGCCATGTATGAGCTGCCGAACATGATCCTCGCCGTGCTCCTCTGGCTGATCCGTCCACGACGCCGCGCTGCGGGCGCAGAGTAGGTCGGAGCAACTGGCTGCACAGGAGGAGCGATTCGACCTATCCCACAACGCCGGTTGAGCGACCATCGCAGGGCGTGGATGACTGGTGGGAGACTTGCTCATGCCTTTGCAAGGTCCCAGGTCCGGTTACCGGTCAGTCACTCCTTGCATCGTCGTGGATGACGTGGCTGCGCAGGTGGGTTTCCTTCGTGCAGTGTTCGGCGGCACTAGGGTCGTGGAAGGCGCCGTTCATGAAGTCGGCCGCATTGAGCTGCCCATAGAGCTTCCAAGCAGTCCCAAACTGAGCGCGGGTGATCAGCTTGTTGGTCTTGCCTCGTAGGCCATGGACCGGCACAGCGGACTCGGCTGGTGGTGAAACACTTTCATTCGACGTGGTCATGGCGTGACCTCCTGGACTCCTCTACTCGGAGCGGGGTTTCTGACCAACCTTGACGGCGAACGTAACCAGTCTCACGACGATCCCAATGAGCACCAGGTCCAAGACCATCTGACAAAGGACGATGGCTCGGACTGGCGCGTGGACTCTGTCGTTAGGGGGCACTTTGATCCAACCCAGCTGCGGGGGACTACGCCTTAGTTAGAAGAGGTGAACTGCTGCCCCTATGGGTGCCGAGAATGTCATCCGGACAATCCGAGTAGGAAGTCCTGCTGGGCAGGAAGAGGCAGGCGCCGTCAACCCTTGGGTGTTGATGAAAGGGGAATACGTCCGTACCAAAGCTGAACGGGTCCATTTCTGGAGTCACCCCATCCAACGTGGGCGTAGTGCGCATCAGTGATGATCCAGGAGAAGTCGTCTCCGGCGGCGTATCCCGACGGATATGGCGCAGCAACGCTGCTAACTCGGATAGGCGCGCCGAAAACGGCCCCGTTGCTGCTTTCAACATGTCCGAGGGCCGACCAGACGTCATACCCGCCGTTGGCGTATTGCGTCCTCCAGACGAGTGCAAGCTTGCCCGACGTGCCAAACGTGATCCAGGGTTTGAAGCGGGGGTTCGGGGGGTTCTCTCCGACGATCGCAGGTCCCTGCCACGTGGCACCCGAGTCCCCTGACAGGTAGACTTGGTTATCCGTGCCGGTCGAGTCGAGGACGGTCAACGCGAAGCGCCCCTTTACCGTCGGATCGGCCGCAAGGAACGGCTCAGGAGAACTTGAGCCATTGACGGTGGGAACAATACGGCGTGTGAACGTCGCACCATGGTCTGTGCTCGTCTCGAATATGAGACACGGACAGGTGTGACCGGGCGCTTGCGAGGATGCGTACGCCTCCGCCAGCACTCCATGAGCGGCGATGATGTTCGAACTACTGATACCCTCGCTCGGGTAAGTCGGCGAGTCGATCGGAAAGATCGCACCGAACGATCGCGCTTTGTTGGTGGACGCCGTGACCCATCCCTCGTGATCGGCGAGATTGTGACCAGCGGCGTACACGGTGCCCGTCGACTGATCGACCGCGAGCCAAGGTCGGTCGAAGGTGTCAACAGGATCACCCGTTGCGAATCGTTGCCCGTCCGAACCCATGGTCTCGACGGGACGAGTCCAAGTTTGACCCCAGTTCGCCGAGCTGGTGACGTAGTCCTGACCATGAATCGTCAGACCGAAGGGACCAGATCCCCCGGTCGCCGTGAAGGTGACTCCGATCCCGCCCGCATACAAGGTGCCATCTGGGCCCGCGGCCGCCACGGCATCTCCACATCCCTTCGTGTAGCGGACATGGTTCGTCGGCACCTGAACTATGTGCCAATTCACACCACCATTGAGTGAGACCAAGCCACCGCATGGTCTCGGGATGTTCGCACCCGCACCGCTGATTACGAGTGGGTGCGGGAAGGTGGTCCAGTCGACGAAGAGTTTCTTGGAGTTCTGAGGGTCGACTGCTATCTCCGGCTCCCCCATGGTCGTCGAAGAGCCATTTCGAGACAAGTTCAACTGCAGCTGGCCTGTGACAGACGGTGGGCTCTGGGCCGAGGCGCTAGTGGGAACCGCGCAGAGGGTAGTCACGATGATCGCGACAACAAGCGATGACCGCAGAATCCAGTCGTGAAGTCGTAGGCGCTTCACCCAAACTGGGTCCGCAAGCATTTGCCTCCGTACTTCGTCGGACACGGGTCTGCTCACACGGATGCGTGTTGTGAGGTGTTGGTCACTCTTCACGGTTCACCCGAGCCTCCCCCCGGAGACGTCCTGGAAACGCCTGGCAACGCTGCAACTATGGCACGACATGTCAGTCGATGACGGGGTGTCGGTGCCAAATAGTTATCCGGCACGGTTGAGCGAGTCCTTTCCACAATTCGTTGCGTCGGAAACAACGTGGAAATTCGAGACCCCTTAGCGTGGAAAGTGCCGCTCGATCGAGAAGTCATCGTCCGAGTTGGACATTGGGGTTTGTGGATAGCCCACGAAAATGCAACCCTCGGGAGATTCCCGGCAATCCGTGCTCAGGGGAGCATCCGGGACGGTTGCCATCGTGTCAAGCAGAAACACCCATGCGTTGCTGAAGGGACCGAGCGACCTCACTCGAGTCTGGACTGCCGCCACTGCTGACTCGACCGGCTGTTGGTGTCACCAGCGATCAGTTAGTCCGATGCCCGCTGCAACGCCTCTCTTGAAATCTTGGACGAGCTGAGCACTAGTTCTTCGAGCCATCTATCCAGCCTGTCCGACGACTGTCCCCAAATGTTCGCTACTGAGTCCGGAAACCGCCATCCTCAATGTGCCGGAGTGGGGCAGGCAACTATCGTGAACACTCGCAGGGCTGTGTCCTCAAGTCCAGCTGAAATCCGACGGCTCGGTACCCGCTCAGGCCCCAGGTCGTCGGCAGGATTGTCTGACGCAAGCGGACCTCCGACAGGGGTTCGAACATAGTCCCATCACTTCACCTGCAGACGTTGCGGTGAACCCCGAAGAACCTGAATTCGGTCATGTTCACGCTTTTGCTGCCGCATCACCCCAGGTCAGCGGGCCAGGAGGGGTTCGAACATAGTCCCATTACCTCCACGGCGTTGTCGGAATGACAACGTTTTCCCTGGTCAGAGCCGGTATTTCGCGGGTACTTCCGAACCTAGACAAAGGATGATGTTCGAACCCCTGCCTGACCTGGGAGAACGTCCGATTCAGATCGGCTGTCCCGTCGAGCGGGTCAGGCTCTCGCCAGCCAAGGCAGTTGCGATCCGGTCAAGGTGGCGCGCCCAGAGTTGCGGATAGAAAGCGGCATCCTCCGCACTTAGGCCGGAGAATTGCACCCTCACATTTGTGCCGTCACTCGTCGGCGTGAGCGTGATCTCAATGAATGTAGGTGTCGGCGTCGCGGTGTCGGTTCCTTGACGCTCCCATCTCAGCAGCATGCGGTGCGGGGGATCTACTTCGATGTAGCGGCCGGCAATTGCCGTCCCGTCGAGGTCGAGGTGGAACGTCTCCCCCACGCGAGGAGCTGTCACGAAATTCCGTTCATCTTGACGAGGCCGGTCCACGTCCAAAAGGCACGAGCAGTCAGGGTGGGCTGAATGAGCTCACGGAAAGCCAGCCCGGAGCAACCCACTGGGCACAGCGATGTGTCCTGCATCCCGAATGGCAGCGGGTCTGCAAGCGCATCGTGTGGATGCACGTGCGTCGTCCAAGTGCCGTGAGCCGACTTCGGCGATGGCTGTGATGAGCCCGGTTTGGGTTCATCTGTCGATGGCAAGGGCAAGAAGGGTATTTACGGCAGTCTCGAACGGGCGGGTACTCCGTTGCACCTGCGCGAGTAGAAGTCCTCCTTGGAGCGTGGCGAGCAAAGTAGTGGCGAGATCGTCCGGGTCGATGTCCGACGGGAGCTTCCCGTCGGCATGAAGGGATCTGAGTCCATCGCCGATGGCGGCTGCCCACTGATCGAACCCTGCCGCGATGAGCGCTCGGGCCTCGGGGTCACTCTCGGCGAGTTGACCAACGAGCGAGCCAAGTTGGCAGCCCCCCTTTGCTTTGGTGCGCTTCGCTGCGGTGATCACCATGTTCCGCCAGGCTTCGACTCCGTTCGCGCTGCTGAGCGCGTGCCGCTGGCGATTGACGATGGTCTCGGCTTGGTAGTCGATGACCGCCTGCACGAGTTCGTTCTTGTCGGGAAAGTAGTGGTACATCTGAGAGCCGCTGACTTCCGCCGCCACCTTGACGTCTTCCAAGGTGGTGTCTGCCACCCCGCGCTCATGGATCAGGGCGGCGGCCTCCTCCACTATTCGTGCCCGGGTGCGTGCTCCCTTAGGGGTCAGCCTCGGCCGGTCACTCGTCTCGTTGACCATGCACCAATGTTAGCAGAATTCTGAGTTTGACAACCCAGTCCCGGACTGTCAAAGTGAGTTGCACCACCCATTTTGGAGCGAGAGGACGACACATCGCATGACTGACCTAAAGGACAAGACAGCTCTGGTGACGGGCTCGACGAGCGGGATCGGCCAGGCGACGGCCATCGCCTTGGCCGCCCGTGGCGCTCACGTACTGGTAGTCGGACGCAACGAACAACGAGCCAAGGACGTGGTCGCCGAGATCGAAGGCACCGGCGGTCGCGCATCGTTCAAGCTCACGACGTTGAGCGATCTGCAATCAGCCCAGGAGCTGGTCGAGTGGGCCACTGAGGCAGGCGACGGTCACGTCGACATCCTCATCAACAACGCTGGCATCGCCTTGCTCGGACCAAGCAACGCAGCTTCCGAAGCAGAGTTCGACGAGACCTTTGCACTGAACGTCAAGATTCCGTTCTTCCTGGTCGCGTCACTGGCGCCAGCTATGGCCAAACGCGGATGGGGTTCGATCGTCAGCATCTCCACGATGGTCGCCAGCTTTGGGCAGGCGGGCATGGCTCTCTATGGCGCCAGCCGGGCAGCCCTCGAACTGTTGACCAAGGCTTGGGCAGCCGAATACGGCCCGAGTGGCGTTCGGGTCAACGCCGTATCCCCCGGCCCGACGCGCACCCGGATGATGGAAGCAGTCCCCGAGGAGATGGTGAATCAGCTCGCAGCACTAGCACCAGCAGGTCGCGTAGCTGAGCCCGAGGAACTTGCTGCGGCGATCGTCTTTCTCGCCAGCGATGATGCCAGCTTCGTCCACGGCGTCACTCTTGCAGTCGACGGGGGTCGATCAGCTACGTAACGCCTGTCGGCGTCGACGTTTACGAGTGAAGTCCTAGAACACAGATCACAACTATCTACGAAGGAGTATCAACATGAGCGCATACGTAATTGTCGAATTCACAGTCAAGGACCCGGAAATGTACCGTGAGAAATACGGCCCCATTGCTGGGCAGACGGCCAAAGAGCACGGAGGCGAGGCTCTCGCCAACAGCAACTGGGAAGTCCTGCACGGCGATGGCTCGCTCACTTCAGGAGCACTCGTGCGGTTTACTGACCGTGAGACGGCCCTCAAGTGGTACAACTCGCCTGAATATCAGCAGCTGATTGATGTCCGCAGTGTCGCGATGGATGCCCGTTTCAGCTTGCTCGACGGCCTGCCTAGCTGATCGAGGTGGCTCCAAATCCCACCTGGTGCCCACGTGCTCGTCGACCCCCTACAGGTCTTTAGCAACCCGGGAGCGCCGGCGGACGCAACCCGGCAAGGGCTGTCCAGCCCCACTATTCCCACAGTAACTGAGAGGAAATACCAATGAGCACAGTGCCAGGAAAGTCGGTACTCATCACGGGCGCCAACGCCGGGATCGGCAAGGAGGTGGCCCGGCAACTGGCATTACGTCCCGAGTTCAAGCGGATCTACTTGGCGTGTCGGAACCAAGATCGGGCGACACAGGCAAAGGCCGAACTCGAAGCCGCGACCGACCGGCACATCTTCGACATCATTCTCATGGACGTCGCCGACATGGCTTCGGTCCGCGCCGGCCTTGCGGCCATCGATGGATCCATCGACGCGGTGGTCATGAACGCTGGTGTAATCGGCGACAAGAAGTTGATGAACTTGACGGCTGACGGTGTCACCACCCTGTTCGCAACGAACGTTCTTGGTCACGTAGTTCTCCTTGATGGGCTCCTCAACGAGAACCGGCTTGGCGAGGTTGCGGTCTTTGTCGGAAGTGAAGCAGCCAGAGGAATTCCAAAGTCTGGGTTTTTCACAGCATTGTTAAAGATGAAGCAGCCTTCTTTCGTCTCAACCTCCTCCGATGAACTCGCTACCGCCATCGATGGCAGCTACTTCGACGGCAAAAAATTCGAACCCAACCTGGCCTTCGGGCAGGTCAAGTACATCGGGACCCTGTGGATGGCCTACCTGGCCCGCCAATACCCCAATCGCCGCTTCATCACCGTGAGCCCCGGCAACACCACTGGCACCCAAGCCCCCGACGGCCTTGCGCTACCACTACGTATGGCGGCCAAACACGTCATGCCTCATCTGGGTATCTCCCACGAGCTTGACGTGGGCGCGAAGCGACTGGTCGACGGAGTCACCGACCCGACCCTGTCGAGTGGCGTGTTCTACGCCAGCGCAGCCGACAAGTTGAAGGGTCCCATGGTCGACCAAACGGACATCTTCCCCGACTTGGCCAACACGTCCTTTCAGGACCACGCCAACGAGGCCATCCACCGCTTCATCGCCCAATGACGCCGGTACTGCTGGGAGTCTTCGGCTGCGTGCCGGCCTTCGACAACTACTTCTCCGTCAGTCTGAGGGATGCCGGTATTCCGGCAGTGCCGTGGATAACGCCCCTCTTGGACGCCGAGGTGAGCGGCTGGAGGCAGACCGGGTACCGTGTCGGGGAGAGCCTGCGCAGCATTGCGCCGATAGGGCTCTTCGGTAGGGGTTCGAACATAGTCCCATTAGTTCCGAAGTCGGGATTCTGACGGGTCCCGCAGAGTCCTATTTTGCGCTTGGCTCAGACCTTCACAACGAATAACCCCAGGTCAGAATGCCCAAGAGGGGTTCGAACATAGTCCCATTACCTCCACTCGACCATTGCGCGTCCATCGCGCATGGCCTGCGGTGCATGGCCGGCGGTGATCGGAATCACATCGGTCTACCGACCCGGCTCGGACTGCGCCTCTGCGATCTCGCGCCGCGCGGAAGCGCTGCTCGACACTGCCTTGACCCAGGGCTTTTGAGAATCGCTCTTGGCTGCTCAAAATGAGTCATCTAAACAAGGCCATTGGATGGCGGTCAGGTTCGGTAGGCGTCCCTTCGATGACGAACAGCTGTCACAAGAACGGTTCGCTCAGCGTCGTCGATCAGGTACAGGACCCGGTAGTCGCCGCGTCGTGCGGACCACGCCGGATCGAGAGGCTGGTTCAGCGGTTTACCGACTCGACGTGGTTTGTCGAGCAGAGGCCCGGTGATGAACTCAAAGGCTGCCGCGACCATCTTCGTCGGGAGCACCTCGGCAAGCGACCGAACTGCTGGACGAGAGATGAGAAGTCGGTATGGCTCGTCGGTCACCCGATGGCCCGATGGCGGCCTGCTTCCCGAATTGCCTCGGCGAGGCTCTCTTCATCCATGCTGTCGCCTCGTTCGAGTGCCCTCATGCCCCCGAGGTGGTCATGAAGCAACTCCGAGTCCGCTAAGACTGCGATCGTCTCTTGCAGGGAGTCGTAGTCGTCGGCTCCAAGCAGAACGGCCGCTCGCTGACCGTTGCGCGTGATCTCGAACCGTTCATGGGTGGCGGCCGCCTCCTCCACGAGCTTGGAGAGCCGGGCTCGGGCCTCAGCAATGGGTAGCGTAGCCATGTACTGAATTGTAGCGTCTTCTCTGGGTGGCTCACTCAAGAAGGCCGAGCTACGAAGCGGGTGACGCCTGACCCAATCCGTGCGCGTGACAGGGGGGCATCGGGGTCGGGGGGTCTTCTTGTGGCCTGAGAATGGGCCTATTGGCCAGGGATTTCCTCGATCTCGCACGTGCAACTAAGCCCGATCCGACACCGCCCGCAGGATTGATTTCGTTCAAGGTTGGCCGTCGCATCGGCGGACCGTCCACTTGGGAGAACGACGGGAACGATAGCCACGCCGTCTTCCACGAACTGGCCGCCTTCGTCTCCACCGCCGACGCCGTTCTCCTTCCGCCGAGCAACGGGTGATCGGCGTCAGACGACAACGCAGCGAACTCGTCGCCACGATCGTGCGGGGTGGCCACGAGTTCATCCCGGTAGGTGCCCGCTTCTCGGCCACGGCGAGCTGCGCCTCGGACCGCTGATTGTGGGCCGGTCTCGCTCCTCGTCTGGGGTGCAGGCGACCCCCGGCCCCTTCCCTACTGTCCGGGTTGCCCGACACCCACCGGCCGAGCCGCAGTGCAAGGATCAGAACGTGATCAAGGCTCGGGGGCTCTCCAAGCGGTTCGGAAACGTGGTGGCGGTGGACGACCTCTCCTTCGACGTGAACCCAGGGACCGTGACCGGCTTCCTCGGGCCCAACGGGTCGGGCAAGTCGACCACGATGCGCATGATCATGGGCCTCGACTGGCCGGCGACAGGCACCGTGACGGTGTTGGGCCGGCGCTACCACGACCTGCCGTGGCCACTGCGGGAGGTGGGTGGCCTCCTCGAAGCCAAGGCCATCCATCCCGGTCGCTCCGCCCGGGCCCATCTGCTGACCCTGGCCCGAAGCAACGCCATCCCGCGGGCGCGCGTCGACGAGGTGCTGGAGCTCGTGGGACTTACTTCTGTGGCTGGGAAGCGGGCGGGCAAGTTCTCACTCGGCATGGGCCAGCGCCTGGGCATCGCCGCCGCCCTGCTCGGCGACCCCGGGGTGCTGCTGTTCGATGAGCCCGTGAACGGCCTCGATCCCGAGGGCATCCGCTGGGTTCGCACACTGTGCAAGAAGCTGGCCGGTGAGGGTCGGACCGTGTTCGTGTCGAGCCACCTCATGGCCGAGATGGCTCTCACTGCCGAGCATCTGGTGGTCATCGGCAAGGGCAAGCTGATCGCCGAGACCTCCGTGGCTGACTTCGTGGGCGGCAGCTCCCGTCAGTCGGTCAAGGTGCGCACGCCGGCGCCCCATCAACTGTCCGACGCCGTGACCGGTGCGGGCGGGACCGTCATCTCCGATCCCGACGGCTCGATGAGCATCACCGGCCTGTCAGCACCCGAGGTGGGTGACCTGGCCGCATCGATAAGCGTCGCTCTGCACGAACTAACCCCCGTCGCCTCACTCGAGGACGCCTTCATGGAGCTGACCGACAAAGCCGTTGAGTTCCGAGGTGGATCGTGACTGCGGTACTCGAGGATCCGTCCGCCTTTACGATCGAGCAGCCGCCGGGTCGCGTCGGCCTCTCCCGGGCCATGGCGGCCGAATGGACCAAGTTCTGGTCGGTCCGCTCGACAATGTGGACGCTCGTCGGCACCGGGGTGGCCATCGTGGGCCTCTCTCTACTCGGCACTGGCACGGTGAGCCCCTCCGACATCATTGACGATCCAACCCGCCGGAGTCTGATCGGCATCTTCCTCGGCCAGCTCATCTTCGGGGTCCTGGGTGTGCTGGTCATGAGCGCCGAGTACGGCACGGGCACGATCCGCGCCACCCTTTCGGCCGTGCCTCGTCGCCCCCTCGTGCTCACCGCGAAGATCCTCGTGTTCGGAGCGGTCGCCGTGGTGGTGAGTGAGATCCTCGCGTTCACTGCCTTCGCCGTCGGCCAGGCCATCTTGTCGTCCAAGAACGCGGTCGGAACGGCGGCGGCCGTCACGCAGCGCGCCCAGCAGTTCGGGGTGAAGGTTCCCCACGGCGCACAAGGCCTGCTCTCGAGCGGTTCCGCCTCGTTGGGGCAGGCGGGCGTCCTGCGGGCCGTGGTCGGTGGGGGTCTCTATCTGGCCGTGCTCGGGCTGTTGGCGCTAGGACTGGCCACCATCATCCGGCACACCGCTGGCGCGATCTCGGCCTTCGTCGGGGTGGTGCTGGTCCTGCCATTGATCGTCCAGGCATTGCCCACGTCGATCAGCAATGCCCTCGCCCGCTACCTGCCGGCCAACATCGGCCTGGTGATGTTCTCCACCCACGGCGTGCCCGATCGCGTCGGGTCTGCATTCAGTCCCTGGACGGGCTTCGCCCTACTCGTGTCGTACACCGTGGTGACCCTGGGGGTCGGCTGCTGGGTCCTCGTGCGTCGCGACGCCTGAGCGCGATCCGTCAACCGCGGCCCCCGAAACGTGCCCGTCGGCAGAGTCCCCCAAGACCCTCCACCACCGTTCGGAGTCCATCGACCAAGCGGCCACGTTCCCTGGTCTCTGGCCAGAGGAGCCGATCCGAGGCCGGGCGTTGTCTCCGAGCTGCCAAGGAGACCTCGCTAGAGCAGGAGAGCTCGTGACGACGCTCGCCTCCATCGGACAGAGGACTAGGTTTCCCCCATGGACCGACCAAACATTCTGCTCATCATGACTGATGAGGAGCGGTACCCGCCCCCCTATGAGGGAGACAGCGTACGTGCCTTCCGCAGCTCCCAGCTGACCGCCCGGGAGTCCATCAGATCGCGCGGGCTCGAGTTCCACCGGCACTATGCCGGCTCCACGGCGTGCACGCCCAGCCGCGCCACACTCTTCACCGGCCAATACCCCTCGCTCCACGGAGTGACGTCCACGGACGGCACTGCCAAGCAGAATTCCGATCCCGGCATGCACTGGCTCGACCCGGACTCGGTACCGACACTCGGTGACTGGTTCCGGGCCGGCGGTTACCGCACCCACTACCGCGGGAAGTGGCACGTTTCGCTCGCTGACCTGACCGTTCCGGGCACCCATGAGGGACTCATGGCCTCCGATGACGACGGGAACCCGCGGCCCGAAGTGGTCGCCGCGTACCGCAAGGCCGACCGGCTCGACCCATTTGGGTTCTCCGGATGGATCGGCCGCGAGCCTCATGGCGCCGCCAAATCCGACTGCGGAACGGTTCGCGACGGGGTCTTCGCGGAACAGGTCGTCGAGTTGTTCGGCGAGCTCGCAGCTGCCCGCTCCGAGGGCCCATGGCTCACGGTGGCCTCCTTCGTGAACCCCCACGACATCGCCTTCTCAGGATTCGGGTGGGAGCAGATGCTCCGGTTCGGCCCCCCCGACGACTCCGTGCCCGAGGTGCCCGAGCCGCCCTCCCAATCCGATCCGTTCATCGGTCGGCCTGCCTGCCAGGAGGCGTTCAAGGCCGTCTGGCCTCAGATGATCTTCGAGACGGCCACCGACCTCGGCTACCGCCGGCTCTACTACTACCTGCACAAGCTGGTCGACCGAGCAATCGGGCGGATCCTCGAGTCGTTGGAGGAGAGCGGCATGGCGGATGACACCATCGTCATGTTCACCTCGGACCATGGTGACCTCCTGGGGGCCCACGGTGGGCTGATCCAGAAGTGGTGCAACGCCTTCGACGAGGCGACCCGGGTGCCGCTGCTGATCGCCGGCCCTGGAATCGATCCGGGCGGCGACGGCGTTGCCATCCCCACCAGCCACGTCGACCTGATCCCCACCCTGCTCGGCCTGGCCGGCCTCGACGTCGAGCGGGCGGCCGCCGGCGTAGCCGCAGGCCACGACGAAGCCCAGCCCCTGCCCGGACGGGACCTCAGTGGCATCGTCCTGGGCACGACCGAACCTGGGCCGATCGAAGCGCCGATCTACTTCATGACCGAGGACGACGTCACCAGGGGGGTGACCCAGGTGAACCTTCTCAACGGGAAGCCCTTCGACCCCGTTCCCCCGCCGATCAACATCGAGTCCGTCGTGGCGACGTTGCCGACCGGCGAGGGAGGGGCACGGGAGCTGTGGAAACTGAACCACTACTACGAACGGCTGGACGACTGGTACGCCGCCCAAGGCGTTGCACCGAACCCCTTCCTAGGCCCGGCCGCCGAATCCGATTGGGAGCTGCACAACCTGACGGTCGACCCCGAGGAGCGCCAGAATCGAGCCTTCGACGATCCTGCTTCAGCGTCGCGGATGAGGACAGTGCTCGAAACGGAGCGTGACGCCAAGCGGCGGATCCCGATGCTGCGAAACGCGACCAGCTAGGCCATTCCTCGGACTGCCACCGAAGGGCCGGGGCGTGAGGGTAGGACATGAAGGCGATCCGGCGCCCGGACGCGGGCCCGTCGAGCTCCCTTCCTGCCGATGCGACGGCGCCCTGCGACTCGCTAATCACCGCGGGCACACTCCGCCGAGCATCGGACGCTCACCGCCGGCCTGCGACCGTGCGCCCGTCACGAAGTGTTCGCCTCGTCCGTGCTCAGGGCATTCGAGGTGGTGGACGGCTGGCCGGTAAGCAGTTTGGCGCTCATCTTGAGCGCTTTGACCGCCCCGCTCGTCCCGGCCTGCAGGGTGACGCCGACGGCAAGCACAATGATGCCCGGGACGAAGAACACGTGCGAGCCGAGCATGAGGACGCCGACACGGCCCAGAACATACGGGGGGGTGCATACAACCGCCCCAATGCTTCCACCGATGACCGTGGCCGAGAGCTGGTCACGTTTGGACCGGGCTGCTTTCAAGCCGAGGAGCCGGGACGGGACCGAGACGTAGGCGATCATCATCAAGCCGATGACGATGCTGAGCGATATGGCGAACCACCAGTGGCCCCAACGCGGAAACACCGTGGTCGCCACGCCGAGGCCGAGGCCGATGAGCAGGCCCCACCCCAGGATGACCCGGAGGTGAGCGCGGGCTTCGACGAACGCTCCCCTGATATCAGGGGAGCCCGGCCGGGCCACGGCGAAGGCGAAGACCGCGTTCAGGAAGAAGCTGGCGGCGGTGATTGCCGCGATGACCAGAATCAGCGGAATGAGTACCGGGCCTCGTAGCACGACGAACGACTTGCCCCGCAGGAGGTGCACCTTGAAATCCAGCATGGCCAGCCAGATCCACATGGCCGGGAGGATCTCGACCAAGGTCAGTCGCCAGTTGGAAAGCAAAAGCCGGACAGCCTGAAACAACATCACGAAAGCTCCGACCACGAAGGCCAGAGGGGCGAAGAGGCGTCGGGACCGGCTGAGTTCGAGGACCGCTTGCTCGACCCTCGAGTCGTCGCCGCCTTCGATGGCGTGTACCAGCGCCCGGATGCGGCCCAACAACCTTCGACGCCGCCTGGGTCGGGGCGGGGCAGCTTCCGAATCGGGCGCCACGCTAGCGGTCTGGTCGGGCTCGCCTACCGGGACAGGCGCGCTGGTCGAAGCTTGCCCTTCGTTGCTGCCAGGAAGGCCGACCGTCACGCACCCATCATGACGCCATTACGCCGGGGGCAGTCGAGCGGGCCCATGGGGGGGCGAACGCCATCCTTCGCAGACAAACTCTCGGCCTCCGGACTCCCCTCGAGCGATGACGGCGTCATGGCTGCTTCCATCACCTGGAAGGATGGACGCGTGCAGCTGCGCCTGGGGATCACCATGTGGCTGATGTCATGGGTGCCCTATGGATTGATCCTTGGCCTCACTGGCGCATGGCTCACCTTCGCTTGGGGAGTCGAGTTCCTTCTCGGCGTGGCCGGTCTCGCCCTCGCCGGCACCCAGTTCGCAAGCGCGGTCAAAGAGAGAGGCTGGCGAGGTGCTCCCGTCGTCGCCTGGCGAGCCATGCTCCACGGCCAAGACATCGGAGCCAGCGAGTGACGAGCCGAGCGCTCACCCGAACAGGCCGGGTGTCCGCCCGATCGGGGCACCTCCCCGGGTGGACTCCACTGACGAAGCCGTCATCTGCTCTCGGGCCTGGCCCAGATGTGTGCCTGCTCGCCCCGACGGTGATACTGGAGTTGTGCTGCTCATCGATGCTGCGAACGTGGTCGGGTCTCGGCCGGACGGCTGGTGGCGGGATCGACCACGAGCAGCCCGAGAGTTCGTCGAGCGAGTTCGTTCGGCGGTGGGAAAGGGCCGACTTGGCGATCCCGTGGTCGTCGTCCTCGAGGGGGCGGCTCGGGCCGGTGTCGAACCTGGCGTGGCTGACGGCGTCACCGTCATGCACGCGTCCCGCAGCGGGGACGACACCCTCCTGGCGGTCACTGCCGATGCGGAAGGTGAGGTCACGCTGGTGTCGGCGGATCGTGCATTGTGCCGGCAGGCCGAAGCGCTGGGGGCATCCGTGGCCAGGCCCGGATGGCTCATCGACCTACTCGACCAATGAGGCCGGACAATCGGGTGAGGACATGGCCGATGTCGCGCCATGCGCAGCGAGGAACGTGGGACTCCTGAGCCCCCACTGGCACCGCGTGGATAGGCGATCCGGCGAATGTTCGCCATGCGAGTGGCCTCGTCAGCTCGGGCCGATGGGCCCGGTCGGCGACGGGTCCGTGACTGGTGCCAACTCGGCCAGGAGAACCTGAACTCTGCGGTCGATCTCCGCCACGATTGGACGGACTCGGTCGATGGGCTCTCCGGCCGGGTCCGCCAGCTCCCAGTCGAGGTAACGCTTGCCGGGGTAGACGGGGCAGGTGTCCCCGCAACCCATGGTGACGATGACATCTGCCGACCGAGCGGCTTCGTCGGTCAGAGGCTTCGGGAACTCACGGGATGGATCCAATCCCCGTTCGACCAAGATCGCAACCACCGAAGGGTTGAGCTCGTTGCCTGGCTCCGACCCGGCCGACTCGACCCGGACGCGTCCCTGCGCATAGTGATCGAGCAGCACTCGCGCCGCCAAGCTGCGGCCGGCGTTGTGGGTGCACAGAAACAGGACGACCGGCTGGTCACTCATGATGACTCCTCTGGCCTGGTACCTGATACCGCGCCAGCCGAGCGCGATGTCATGGCCACTGCCTGCGGTCTCGCATCGGGATCGGAGTGGTGATGGGGAAACATGATGTCGGCGGCCTCGGCTGCGGTGATGTCGGGATAGAGCATCTTGATGACGATCACCGCCAGCGCCCCACCGACGACCTGGGCGGCCACGAAGGTCGGGACCGAGGACGGCGCGATACCGGCGAACGTGTTGGAGAACATTCTCCCCACCGAAATGGCCGGGTTGGCGAAGCTGGTCGAGCTGGTGAAGAAGTAGGCCGCTCCGATGTAGGCCCCGACGGCCGCCGCCGCACTCCGGCTGCGGCCACTACGGGCCAGGGCGAAGATGACCAAGATCAGCCCGAGCGTGGCCACGACCTCGGAGAGGAAGTGCGCCGGTGTGGCCCGATGATGCGTCGAGATGGATATGGCGGCCTTGGAGAACATGAGGTTGGCCACCACGGCCCCGCCGATGCAACCAAGGACCTGGGCGGGCAGATAGGCACAGGCGTCGCGCCACGTCAGTCCCTCGAAGGCGGCGTCGACGAACGAGACGACCGGGTTGAAATGGGCCCCGGACACGGGGCCGAACATCAAGATGATGGCGTAGAGCCCAGCCGCGGTGGCCGCCGCGTTCTCGAACAACTGCAGCCCGACGTTGCCAGGGGACAATTGCTGGGCCGCGATGCCCGAACCGATGACGATGGCGGCCAGAAAAGCGCTGCCGAGGAACTCGGCCACGAGGCGTCGCCACAACAAGGTCTCGTTCATCGCAGTCCCGACTGGCCCCGGGTCGAGGGCAAACGGTTCAGCAGCACGCGTCGGAAGCAGGTGCTGTCGAGCTGGCGGACGACGGCTGGCGGTCGACGGCGCAGCCTTCGGTCGAACACCCCAGGTCCGACTCCAGAGGTGCATCGGCCAGGACCGTATAGACCTCCCAGGGAGCGCCGTCGGGATCGCTCACCCACGCCTTGTCCTGGAGGGCGTAGCAGCACGTCGTGGACTCCTGAACGTCGGGATCGAGGCCCGCGGCCGAAAACCGACGGGTAGCTGCCGCGACCTCCTCGGGTGACTCGACCTCTACCCCGAGGTGATTGAGAGCGCCGCTGACGCCGTCGCCACGGGTCACCGGGCTCTCGATGAGCACCAGCTTGAGTGGGGGCTCGCTGATGGCGAAGTTGGCGTAGCCGGGACGGCGCTTGGCCGGCTCGGCGCCGAAGAGCTTCGAGTAGAACGCCACGGCGGCGTCGATGTCGGTGACGTTCAAGGCAAGCTGGACTCTGGACATGTCATGACCTCCGATAACATCGACATCTGTCGATGCATGTACTATGATCGATGTATTGACCGATGTCAATAGGAGAGGTCATGCCGAAGCAGGTTGCAACCACGGAACCGACCGACCCGTGCTGTCCCTCGCTGTTGGCCTCCCCGCTCGACCTGTCCCAGGCGGCCGAGCTCGCCGCCGGCTTCAGTGCGCTGGCCGATCCGGTACGGATCCGAGTACTGAGCATCCTCGCCGCTTCCCCGGACGGCGAGGTCTGCGTCTGCGACTTCGTGGGGCCACTCGGCAAGAGCCAACCCACCGTCTCCCATCACCTGAAGGTCCTGAGCGACGCCGGCTTGGTCCACGGCGACCGCCGCGGCAAATGGGTGTGGTACTCGCTCGACCGCAAGCGCCTCGCTGATCTCCGATCTGCTCTCCAGCCCATCGCGTAACGGTTTGACCGACCCCCGCTGGGCAACGGGTCCACCCCGACGAACCCCCGGCCGCCCGTCTCAGGCTGCCCCCACCCGAGTTGGGACGCCGCCGCACCCCCACTCCGCCCGCAACCAGAGGAGCCCGGGTGGTGGGACACGCAATGACCAAGGCATCCTCAGTTCGCCGGTGAGGAGAGGTTCGCCACCCCGAGGGCGCAGTGTTCGGGGATTTTGGCCCCGGGCTGTGGTGATCGGTCTCCTGATCACCCCCGGAACCAACCAGAGCCGTCGCCCAACGGCCGGGTCCGTGGGCTCCGACCGCGTGGGTACTCCGTCACGACGATGCGGGCGGTCGCCCGACCGTCAACCGGGCATCGACCTCGTTCGTTGCCAGCCGAAGTAGCTTTCGGTATGGATTCGTCCACCCAAATTTGGGTTCGGTTGGAGCGATCGAAAGGTTGTTCGAATGTTACGAAAACTGGCTGCAGAACTACTCGGAACCCTGATCCTCGTCTTCGTTGCTTGTGGAGTCGCCACCCTTTCCTTCGGGAAGGGATTCAACTTTGCCGGCTTCACGCTCGTTCACAATCTGTCAGCGGGGATCGTTGCCACGGCTCTCGCCTTCGGCCTCGTGCTGTTGGCCTTGGTCTACGTTCTCGGGCCCATTTCGGGCTGCCACGTCAACCCAGCCGTGACGATCGGCGCGCTGCTCACCCGACGCATCGAGCCGGTCGAGGGCGTGCTGTACATGGTCGCTCAGTTCATCGGAGGCATTCTGGGTGCCCTGCTGCTCTGGGGAGTCTTCAGCGCCTCCCCCTTCTATAAGCGAACGGTCACCGGTCTCGGGGCTGACGGATACGGCAAGGCGTCGGACGTTCACATCAGCGCCGGCGGTGCGTTCCTGGTCGAGGTGATCCTCACCGCCATCTTCGTATTCGTCATCCTTGGCGTGACGTCACGTATCGCCAACGCCGCCGCCGCCGGACTGGTGATCGGCCTGACCTTGACCTTTGTTCACCTCATTGGCATCCCCCTCACCGGCACCTCGGTCAACCCGGCCCGGAGCCTCGGCCCGGCACTGGTGGTCGGCGGCACGGCTCTGAGCCAAGTCTGGCTGTTCATTGTCGCCCCGGCCGTCGGCGGAGTTGCGGCCGCCATCATCCACTGGGTCATCTACCCCCAGGATGCTCCCGAACCCACCGAGGCTCTTGATCCGGAGCCCGTGAGCTAGCCATCGGCGCGTCATCCACCAGTCGGCCCACCAGGGCCTTCGGCACAACAAGGTGAAGCAGTCTGACGAACGCTTCCTCCCCGGCGAACCATTACGCCGCTCGTCAGCGGGCGCCTAGAGGCCGGACTGAACCGTGATCCGACCGCTGGCCGCCGCCTCCTTCAGGGCCTCGTAGTCGCGCTCGTTCTGGTCGGCGTAGACCGCGGCGAACTCCGCAATGGCCCGGTCGAACGTGGTGCCGTTTCCGAGGTAGCTGGCGATGGCGATGCGATCGCCGGACCGGGCATGGGCACGGGCGAGGGCCTGGGCGCAGACGCCGGCGTACTTGGTCAGGCCGGGCGGGATCGAACCTTCGACCTCGAAGGAGCCCTTCCAGTCCCGGAGCTGGCGAAGGTAGAAGTCGCGGGTCACGCCGTCGGGCGCCTCGGCCTGGTCCCAGCCGAGGAAGATGTCGCTCACCGCCTGCATCAGGTGCTGGCCGGCGACGACCCGTTCGCCGTGGCTGGCGTAACCGCTTTTGCCGACGAACTCCTCGAGGACGGACGCCTCGGCCTCCTTGGCCTGGAGGAGCAACGGGTCGTTCTCGTCCCCGCCGACGAGCAGCAGGACCCAGGCGCGCGTCCCCACGCTGCCCACTCCCACCACCTTGCGGGCGATCTGCAGGAGTCGGAACTCCTCCAGGAGGTGACGGCGGTCGGTCTGGAGCGTCCGGCGGTAGCTGCGGAGCAGCCGCTGGAGCAACTCGAAGAACGCGTCGCTCTCGACCTGGGGGAAGAGCTCCTCGGCTGGAACGAGGAGCGGCGGGTCGCTGATGAACCGACGCTCGTCACCGACGACTTGGGTGAGCTTGTCGAGGGCCTGGAGGCTGTCACGGGTCCGCGCCTTCGCCACGATCCGAGAGGTGCGCGCCGCCATGCGCCGGTCGGCCTTGGAGCCGGAGGTGGCCGCCGTTGCCTCGAGCTCGGCGAGCAGGGCGGCCACATCGATGTGGGAGTACCAGACGTCGAGGGTGGACCGTGGGGCGAGACTGGCCATCTCCTCGCGGTAGCTCTTCCCCACCTCGAGGGCCGCGGTGCGCGCCTCCTTGTCGGTGAACTCGCGGTCCCGCGCCGCAATGACCACGCTTGCGGCCAGTCGCTTCACGTCCCATTCCCAGGGCCCGGGCAGCGTTTCGTCGAAGTCGTTGACGTCGAACATGAGCGTCCGCTCCGGGGAGGCGAACAGGCCGAAGTTCGAGAGGTGGGCGTCCCCGCAGATCTGGGCATTGATCCCGGAGCGGGGCGTCGTGGCCAGGTCGGACGCCATCACGAGGGCTGCGCCCCGGAAGAAGGTGAACGGCGAGACCAGCATGCGCCCGTAGCGAATCGGGACCAATTCAGGGACCCGGGTGGTGGCTTGGCGTTCGAGGAGACCGACCGGATCCGGGCGATCCGAGTTCGGGCGGAACTCCGCCTGCGACGATCGAGGAGCCAGGCTGCGGGCTTCCTTGCCGACCCGCACGCGCTCTTCGACCGAAGGGTGCTGCACCAGTCGATCCGACGGTTCAGAACTGAGTGTTCGTTCCACCATGGCTTCCCCGATCCCGTCCGGTCACCCGGGCTGTGCTTGCCCCATCATGGTCCGATTCGCGAAGGGCGTGCCCAGGAACCCCGCCCAGTACCTGCCCAGTGCCTGAGTGGCGCCGGCTCCGTCGGCGCGTGCCCCGTCCTCGGGCGTTCCGTATTCCCTCCGCCTGCTGGTGCAATGCGGAACAGACGGCCGGCGATGGCGCCAGCCGACTACCCGTAGGGGCAGCGCTCGCCGTTCTGCACGGTCTTCGCGAACGAGAAGTGATTGGGCGAGTACAGCAGCGTCGGCTGGAAGCCGATCCCGGGACCCGAGGGGTCGTCGGCGCCGCGGAAGAGGGGGTCCGTGAGCTTCTCCCCAGGAACCCTGAACGGGTTGGTCTCCACGTCCGTGGCCAAGGCAAAGACCGGCGCAATAGGCGTACCGTCGCTGCGGAAACCGGTGATCTGACGGTCCTGGCCGCTGTCGGGCTCGTCTCTGAGGGGCCGCGACGTCAGCGGAGCCTGGCCGGCGGGGTGGCCCGACCCGGCCAGCGACGAATAGCAGCTGTAGTCGCGGGCGTTGGCCGGCCCGTCCGGGGGCGCCGGGCCGACCTGCACGACGGAGTAAGCCACGGGCAGCAGGCTCTGGTAGAACCACTGGACAGACGCCTTGCGTATCTGGTCGGTCGCGGCTCCGAGCGTCGGTGGCAGCCGCCAGCTCTCGTCGCTGTCCACCTTGGCCGCCATGGACGTGAGCTTGCCGTAGTCGCTGGCGACGATCCTCCCGATGGTGTCCAGCTGGTCTGACGCCGCCTGGTACCGGTTGAATGCGTCCGTGCCGAGCTGGCTCACCTTTTCGGTGATCCGGGGGCCGATGAGGTTGGCCGATCCGTTCGTTCGGGTGAAGTAGGCCACGATCGAGAACGACGCGCTGAGCCCGGCCGCGACGTTGCTGGCGGGTGGTGGTGCGAAGGCACCGAGCTTCATGATGAGGGACATGATCTCGAAGACCTGCGAGGTCGTGACGCCTTCGGGGGGCGGCGCCACCGACGTCTGGATCTCCTTTTCGATCGCCTTGAGGTCGACCAGGGCCGCCAGCTGCGCCGTGCCGAAGGGCTTCTGCAGCTCGCCGAGGTAGTGCTGGACCCGGGTGAGGTCCGAAACCTCAGTGTAGAGCTGGCCCCTGACCGCTTGGCAGTCGGCAGTGGTGAAGCCGGGACCGTCGGGGCAGTGGTCCTTCAGGTCGAGCAGCTGGTTCTGGATCGTCGGCCACGATCCCCGGTAGTCCTCGTAGTACTGGGAGCGGACGTCGCAGGTCTTGGCGTCGGCCGGACAGACCTTCATCACCTTGGTGCCGATGTACGTCTCGGCGTTTCGCTGGCCCTGGCTGTCGAAGCCGGGGAACGCGGTCGGCGTCTGGTAGACGAGCTGGACCAGCCCGTCGTTGACCGTTCCGAGGGGATCAGCGACGAGCGGACCGAAGTCAGAGGACCGGGCCCGGGCCAGCAGGCCTTGGAGCATTCCGGGCTGATGGCTCAAGGTCTGGCTCACCTCCGCCGCCGGATCGGTCATCCCGACTCTGCCGACCAGTGCGTACCCTCCGGTCCCGTCCAGACCGTTGAAGACCGCGCTCGTGCCGCCGAGCCTGACGATCTGGCTGGCAGCCTCCGCCCAGGCCGGTGTCCTCTTGGGCCCACCCGGGTTGCCGATGCTCTCGATGATCACCAGGGCGTTGGTACCGGCCAGTCCCTGGAGCGTCGCCGTCAACTTCTGCTGGTCGGCCAAGTCGGCCGGCGTCGGCCCGGTGGAACCGCCCGTGGTGTTGGTGGCCAGCGCCTCGTCGAGCTGGGGGGCGAGCGACTTGCTGTCGAGGGCGAGGACATGGAACCCCGCCGACGACCCGGCCGGCAGGCTCTGGGTGAAGGAGGCGCTGCCGACCCGGATCGTGCTCTGACTCCCACTGGCGGCGGAGCCCGTGTCGAAGGGCACGTAGTCGGAGAAGACGAAGTCGTACCGGTCGGTCACGGGATTGAGCCGCAGGTAACCCGATATGTTCCCATCGACGTCCCCGACGGCGCCGCCCACGTTGCGGAACGCCGTGCCGGCCTGCCAGCCCCGGACGCCGATCACCGAGAAGGCGCTCTCGGCTTGGCCGATGGTCAGGGGTGGGGCCCCGATCTTGGCCAGGACGTCCTGGTTGAGGACGGGAAGTTCGCTGTAGGTCAGGCCGAGGCCGTCCGGCAGGGCCAGGATGACCACCGAACCGGCGTCCACCTTCGCCAGGTGATCCTTGATGGCGACGCAGGGCGTCTCCGCCGTCCTCGAAGCCGAAGGCCTGCACGGCGAGGGAGCAGCGGTTCACGATCACCAGGTGGGCGAGCGACCCGGGCCCGCTCGGTGTGTACTCCTTGCCGTCGATCGTGACGCTTCCGGAGTCGCCGGAGATGGTGGTGACGGGGGCGCCGATGGGGGGGACCCGGACCGCTTGGAGCTGCTGGGGAGCACAGCCCGCTTGGTTGCCGGCCGTCCCCGGTTGGGCCGAGGACGCTCCGGCGGGAGCGGCGCCCGTCCCGAGGGCGGTCAGCACACTCACGACGGCCACCAAGGATGCGGCCCGTCTGGCGATGGTCGGTGGGCGCAGGGCGCACCGCGACGAGCCGTCGACCGACCGGAGGCGACGCCTCCGGCCCAGTCCCGGACGTGCCCGACCGGGGCCCGCTCCGCAGGAAAGCCTGGTGGACCTCACGCTTCCGTGTCGGCTCGTCGGTGGCCGATCTTGATCGCCGGGCACTCCCCGGAGCCGTCCCAGTCGCTCGGCCCGAAGCCGGTGTGGATCGGCCGGGGCCGACGGCCTCGGGATTGGCCTCCGGCGGTGGCCCGATCGAGGGCACGACCGTCCCGAGGCTGAGTAGCGTTGGAGCATGCCTGGGACCCATCCGGCAGCGGACGCGAGCCGAGCCACGAACTACGACCCCGACGCCGTACGAGCCAAGTACCTGGCCGAGCGCGACAAGCGGCTGGTCCCTGGTCGGGCCGACATCCGTGACCTGCGCACCGACGAGCACTTCGCCTCCTACCGGGACGACCCGTTCACACCGTTCATCGAGCGCGATCCGGTGGTCGACCACGTCGATGTGGTGGTCGTGGGCGGGGGGATCGCCGGGATCCTCGCCGGCGTCCAGCTCCGCAAGGCCGGCATCGAGCGGATCCGCATCGTCGACCAGGCGGGCGGCATCGGGGGCACCTGGTACTGGAACCGCTACCCCGGGGTCATGTGTGACATCGAGTCGTACAGCTACCTGCCGATGCTCGAGGAGCTCGACTACGTCCCGACCCGGCGCTACGCCTTCGGCGAGGAGATCCTGGGGCACCTCGAAGCGATCGCCGATCGGTTCGACCTGGTGGCCGACGCGCTGTTCCACACGGGGGTCAACCGCGCCGTGTGGGACGAGGACGCCGCCCGGTGGATGGTCCACACCGACCGCGGCGACCAGGTCGCCTGTCGCTGGTACGTGCTGGCCGTCGGGATCCTCAACCTGCTGAAGCTCCCCGTCATCCCCGGCATGGAGGACTTCGCCGGGCGCTCGTTCCACACGGCACGGTGGGACTACGGGTACACCGGCGGCGGGCCGCACCAGCCCCTCTCCGGCTTGACCGACAAGGCGGTCGCCCTCCTCGGCACCGGGGCCAGCGGCATCCAATGCCTGCCACCGCTGGCCGACTCGGCGAAACAGGTCTACGTGTTCCAACGGACGCCGTCGGCCATCGGCGAGCGGGGGAACCGGCCCACCGATCCCGACTTCGCCGACCAGCTCGAGTCGGGCTGGCAGCGGGCCCGGATGGACAATCTCCAGGCCATCATTCTGGGCCGGCCCGTCGAGGTCGACCAGGTGGACGACGGGTGGACACATCACTGGGCGGCCGTCCAGCACCCGCCGCGCCGGGAGGGCATGACGACGGCCGAGTACCTCCGCAGCGCCGAGGAGCTCGACTACTCGATCATGGAGACGCACCGGCGGCGGGTCGAGGAGCTGGTGGCCGACCCGGCCACGGCCGAGATCCTCAAGCCCTACTACCGCTACCTCTGCAAGCGCCCGTGCTTCCACGACGAGTACCTGTTGGCCTTCAACAACCCCAACGTCACGCTGATCGACTGTCCCGCCGGGATCGAGCGAATCACCAAGGAGGGCCCGGTCGTCGACGGGAAGCAGTACGAGGTCGACTGCATCATCTACGGCACCGGCTTCGAGGCCGAGCTCACCCCGCTCTTCCGTCGCGCCGGCCACGAGATCGTCGGACGCGGTGGTGTCACCCTGGCCGAGAAGTGGGCCGGCGGGGCCGCCAGCCTGTTCGGGATGATGAGCCGTGGTTTTCCCAACATGTTCGTCATGCCCGCACCCGGTCAGCAGGCGGTGGTCACCGTCAACTACACGCAGCTGGCTGTGCTGGGGGCCGAGTTCATCGGCCGCGCCGTCGGGCTCCTGGATGGCCAAGGTGTGGAGGTGTTCGACGTGAGCGCCGAAGCTGAGGATGCGTGGACACAGAAGGTCGTCGACTCCTTCGTCGACGGCAGTTCCGTCATGTCAGCCTGCACGCCGTCGCGCATCAACAACGAGGGCCACCCCGAGGCGATGAACCCCCGCAACGGCAACTACGGGCGCGGGATGGGTGACTGGTTCGGCTACCGCGATCGGCTCGAGCAGTGGCTCGAGACCGGAAGGTTCGAGGGCCTGGAGCTCGAGGTCCGGTCGACGGCGTCGTGAGCGGGCGTCAGCGGGTCGCCGTCGTGACCGGCGGCGGGGGTGGGATCGGGGCGGCGGTCGCCGAGGAGCTGGGCCGCCACGGCTGGTTCGTCGTCACCGTCGACCCCCTCGTGACCCTCGACGGCTCCGAGCGCCTCCCGGAGCCGGAGGAGACCACGGCCGGCCGCATCGTGGCGGCGGGGGGCTCGGCCCGGGCCTCGTCGGCATCGGTGACCGACGGCGAGGCGGTCCGCCAGCTGTTCCAGGAGCTGGTCGACGAGCGGGGCGGTCTCGATGCCGTCGTCAACGTCGCCGGCATCACTCGGCAGACGTACTTCGCCCACGGCACCGAGGAGGACTGGCTGGCCGTGTTGGCCGTACACCTCGGGGGCTACCTCAACGTGCTCGGTGCCGCCTTGCCGCTCATGGCCGCGGCCGGGCACGGACGCATCCTCGGCGTCACCTCGGGATCGGGGTGGCGGGCCGCCGATGCCGGGGCGTACAGCTGCGCCAAGCGGGCCGTCGCCTCCCTCACGTGGCAGCTGGGCCGGATGGCGCCGCCGGGTGTGACCATCAACGCCATCTCGCCCATCGCCGCCACCCGGATGGTCGCCGCCGCCGCCGAGCGCGCTCGCCAAGCGGGCCGGACCGGGGGTGGCGGCGGGCTCAACCTCTTCAAGTCGATGCCGGGCCCCGAGGATCTCGGGCCCCTCGCCGCCCACCTCGTCGGTGACGGATTCGGGTGGTGCAGCGGCCGGGTGCTCTTCGCCGGTGGTTCGGAGGTGGCCGTCATCGACGAGCCCCGCCTGCTCGAGGTGGTTCGCAGCGACGGGGCGGCCTCCCTGGCCCGGGTGCTCGAGGCCGTCATCCCTCGCGCCTTCGCCGCGGCTGAAGCCAACCAGGCCAGCGACGGTGGCGGCAACCCCCGGTTCGGGCCGATCTTCGCCGAAGCGGCCCCCGCCGAGGTCGCATCGTCGCCGGTACGCTCCTGTGCCGTCGTCACCGACCGTCCACAACGCACCGCGTCGCTGACCGCCGCGCTCGAGGCCCGATCCATCCAGTGCCACCACCTCGGGGTGGCGCGTGACTTCGGTGGGGCCACAGGCGCGCTCAACGCCCTCGTCGCTTCGGCTGGACCGATCGACGCCATCGTCGTGGCGCCGGCCGACTCCCAGCCGGGGGCCGCCTCGACGGATGGCTGGGAGACAATGCTCGCCGACCACGCCGGGATCGTCGAGGACATCCACGCCGACGCCGGATGGGCCCGGGCCGCCGCCGACTACGCCGCCGGCGCCGACCGCCCGGTCCACCTCGTCACCCTCACCGACGCCGTCACCCCAGGCGGCCGCAGCCGGGCACAGGCCTCGGCCCAGTTCGCCCGCATCGCCGCCGGTTCGACCGAGGGGCGGGTCACCGCCTTCGCGGTGAGCATCGAGGCTTCGGAGCCGGTGGCCGACCAACCGTTGGGTGCGCTGGTCGCTCACCTGCTCGGCCACCCCGACGCTACGGCGCTGGCCGGTGCCGAGCTGGTGGTCGCCGGTGGCTGGTTCGGCCTCCGCAGTCATCCCCGGCCGATCGGCAGCATCACCTACGGCGGACCGGCGGTTCCCGATTGGCTCGACGCCACGCTGGCGGAGATCGTCGGTGCCCCCGGCTACCCATCGCACACGGAGGCCTGATGACCGACCAGCCCGCCCGCGTGGTCGACGCCCACGTGCACCTCTGGGACCCGGCCCGCACCGACTGGTACCCGTACCTGTCACGCCCTCCGACCGACGGTCCCGGCGATGCGTCGAGGATGTACCGCCGCTTCGATGCCGACGCCTACCGGGCCGAGACGGCCCGGTGGAACGTCGACAAGTTCGTCAACGTCGCCGCCGCCACCGGTCCGCACTCCATCGAGGAGACCATCGAGCTGGACGGCAACGCCGATGCGAACGGCGGCCCGGACGCCATCGTCGGCGGTATCCCGCCGACCGACACGGTGGGCGAGGCCATCGCCCTCCTCGACCGCCAGATGACGGCGCCACGATTCCGCGGCGTGCGCCCGATGGGTGCCTCCGGCGGGCCGCTCCCCGACACCGAAGTGCTCCGCGCCCTGGAGGAGCGGTCCCTGGTGTTCGAGCTGATGGCCCATCCGGACCAGCTTCGGCTCGCCGCGACACAGCTCGCCGGCTTCGATAACCTGGTCGTGGTGGTCGAGCACACCGGCTGGCCCCGCTCGGGCTCCGACGAGGAACGCGCCCTCTGGCGGGCCGGTATCGACGCCTTGGCCGGCCTGGGCGACCACGTCGTGTGCAAGCTCTCGGGCCTGGCCATGCCGTTCGGGTCCATGCACGTCGACGCGTTCGCCCCGTGGCTCGAGTACGCCATCGAGGCCTTCGGCGTCGACCGTTGCATGTTCGCCAGCAACTTTCCCGTCGACGCCGTGTTCGGCACCTTCGACGAGCTCTACACCACGTTCAGCGCCGTGACGGCCGGCCTCGGCCGCGAATCCCGCGACCAGCTCTTCGGCGGGAACGCAGAACGCGTCTATCGCTGCTGAGGGCCAGGCGACCACGTCCGCGTCGGCCACCACGTCGACCACCACCCGGGCGGGCGGGGGCTCCGGCCCGGCACCGACCGCCTCGCCCCACGCGTTCGATCTTCCCGTCACGGATCAGATCCGGTCGCAACTGGTGGTGGCCGGGGCCGCCTTGAACAACATCCCGGTCTCCGAATACAGCGGCCTGGCGCCCGGGCTCACCTACTACGCATTCGACATGGGGTCCGACACGTACTGGGCGGCGGCCCGGTTGGTCCCCGCCCCTTCTGCAGAACCCTCGGCCCCGACCCGGGCTCAGGTCGCCTCGCAGGATGCCGGCTCGTACTACGTGTTCAGCCGGCCGAAAGGCGGAAGCTGGACTGCCGATGCCGCCGGGAACACGGGACCGGGGACCCCTTGTCCGGTGACCGTGCCTCTTCCTTCCGGTCGTGACCGTCTGGGGATGGCCGGCCGGGGGCTGTCGACCGGCGGCCGGTGTCTAGCCGGACGTGGCGGAGTGAGCGTGCCCAACGTCTTGGAGGCTGCCGGAGGCGAAGCCGGTCTCCTGCGCCTGGCCTCGGCCTGGCATGCCCGGGTGGTGGCCGACGAGGTGGTCGGGCACGCGTTCAGCCACGGCATCCACCCGCAGCACACCGAGCGGCTGGCCGCCTACTGGGGAGAAGCACTCGGCGGGCCCACCGCTTTCTCCGACCACGACGGGGACGAGACCTCGGTCGTCCGGATGCACAGCGGCAACGGGCCCCACGACGAGATGGACCGGCGGGCCATCGCCTGCTTCGACCAAGCACTGGGCGACATCGGCATGGCCGTCGACAGTCCTCTCGGGCACGCCCTCCACGACTACTTCGCCTGGGCTACGACGACCACCATGGCCCGGTACCCCCGGTCCGCCGACGACGTTCCCTCCGACTTGAGCATTCCGCACTGGTCGTGGGACGGTCTCCAGGGCTGAAGACGAGCCGCCCCGGGGAGGTCCCCGCGGCTAGGGCCAGGTCCGGTCGAACCAGCGCTGCACCCGGCTGGCCCCGAAGTCGGCCTTCTCGGCGGCCAGGGCGGGCGACGGCCCTTCCAGCTCCCCATGTGGCCCCTCCCCGCCGAAGAAGGTGACGTCGACTTTGGCCACCTGGTCGTCGCCGAACTCGAGGTAGCAGACCCCGCGCCCGTCGTATCCCGGTTGTGCACCCGAGCTCCGGATGAGGGCGCCGATGCCGTCCGCCACGACGCCGGCCTGGCCCTCGGCGAACACACCGGCTTTCGGCGTCCCGACACTGGTCACGTCGCCGACCGCATAGACGCCCGGGAATTCGGTCTGGAGGGTCTTCGGATCGACCGGGATCCAACCGTCCACGGTCATCCCGGCCTGGACGACCACCTCCGGTGCCCGGTGCGCCGGGACGCCCAGGAACAGGTCAAAGGCCAGCTCGCCCCCGTCATCCAGAACCGCCACCCGGCGAGCCGGCTCGATGGCGCGCACCAGCGTCTTCGGATACCAGCCGATGCCCCGCTCGGCGAAAGCACCGAGGAGGACCTCCGACGCCTGGGGCGAAGGCGGAATGGGAACCGGCAGTGGCATCACGAGCGAGATGCTCGACCGGTCGCGCACGCCCCGCCGGGTCAGGAAGTCGTGCATCAAGAGAGCGGTCTCACTCGGTGCCGGAGGGCACTTGAACGGCGTCGACGTCACGGCCACCACCACGCGCCCGCCGTCGAACCTCTCCAGGACGTCCCGGAGGGCGAAGGCCCCCGATTCGGTGTAGAAGTCGTGACCGCCCTCGAGGAGGCCCGGGGTGGCACCGGGGTCCAGGTCGGCCCCGAGCGCGACGACCACCACGTCGGCTTCGAACCGTACCGGCATCGGTGTCGACGGACTTGTGATGCGGGTCGATCCCTCGAATGGTGGACTGCACGAACTGCACGCCGGGCTTGACGAAGTCACGATACGGATGCCGCACCTGCTCGGGCCCCGTTCGCCCGAACATGACGTCGAGCTTCGAGAACCCGAAGACGAAGTCCTCGGTCTTGTCGATGAGCACGACGTCGACGCTCGATCCGAATTCCTCCGAGATCCTGGTGGTCAGCTCCAGGCCGCCGAATCCCGCCCCCAGTACCAGAATGCGCATCGCCATCTACGCGATCATCCGAGGTCCGCCGCCGCCGAGGTCTCGGGTGAGATGGTCCTCCATGCTCCTTCCCCGCACGATGATGTAGGCCAGCACGCCGATCACCGGGACGATGATCAACAGGATCACCCACGCCGCCTTCGCCCCTCCCGACAGCGTATGGCTTCGGAAGATGTCAGCGAAGACGAAGATGAGCAGCCAGATCCACAACACGAAGCCGGCGAACATCAGCACGGTCCAGAACACATCGAGCAGTGGAAAGTTCGTCGCCAGGATCATCGTCTCAATTCCTCGTCGTCGCCGTACGTTCTGAGCAGTAGGCGTCCGGGCTGCGGCCGCCTACTGGCCTGTGGTGGCCTGTTCCGCCTCGATCAGCCTGGACACTGCGTCGATGAGCGCCAGGTGGGTGAAGGCCTGGGGAAAGTTGCCGAGGTGCTCCCCGCTCGACGCGTCGATCTCCTCAGCGTACAACTGCAGGGGCCCGGCAAAGGAGAGGAGCTTCTTGCAGAGGGCACGGGCTCGGTCGACCTCCCCGATCATGGCCAGGCCGGTGACCAGCCAGAAGGAACAGATGGTGAAGGTCCCCTCCTTCCCCTCGAAGCCCGTGTCGGTGGTATCGACCTTGTAGCGAAGAACCAGGCCGTCCTCGGTCAGCTCGTCGGCGATGGCCAGGACGGTGGCTCGCACCCGCTCGTCCTCCGGGGGCAGGAAGCCGAGGATGGGAATGAGCAGCAGCGAGGCATCGAGCTCCTCGTTGCCGTAGTGCTGACGGAACACCCCTCGTTCGGTGACGCCGCGCTCCAGGATGTCCGCCTTCATCCCGTCTGCCGCCGCCTGCCACGCCGGGGCGCGTTCGATCGTCGCCACGCGCTCGAGCCAGATCCGCCCCGCGTTCGGCCGCCACCCAGCACAGCACCTTCGAGCCGGTGAAGAGCTGGGGTTCGCCGCGGATCTCCCAAATCCCCTGATCCGGCTCGTCCTGCCGGGCGATGGCCTGGTCAACCAAGCTGGCCAGCCCGTCCCACGCCTCATGGGTGATCTCGGCCGCGCCCTCCCGCATGTGGGTGTCGACGGCATCGAGGAGCATGCCCCAGACGTCGTTCTGGTGCTGGTCCCAGGCGGCATTGCCGATCCGCACCGGACGAGAGCCCCGGTAGCCGGAGAGATGGTCGAGGGTGTGCTCGGTGAGATCACGCTGGCCATCGATGCCGTACATGATCTGCAAGTTGAAGGGGCCATCACCACCGGCCACAGCGTCGAGGACGAAGGCGAAGTACTCCAGCGCCTCCCAGCCGAAACCGAGCCGGTAGAGCGAGCGCAGCATGAATGCCGAGTCCCTGATCCACGTGTAGCGGTAGTCCCAGTTGCGGGCGCCACCCGGCGTTTCGGGGAGCGAAGTCGTGGCGGCCGCCATCACGGCCCCAGTGGGCGCGTAGCTCAAGCCCTTGAGCGTGAGCGCGCTCCGCTCCAGGTACGAGCGCCAGGGGTGGTCGGGAAACTGGCCGACGCGCAACCAGTCTCGCCAGTAGGTCACGGTGGAGAGCATGTCTTGGTCGACCTCCTCCTTGCTCTCCGGCAGGTGGTCCGTCCAGGACAGGGCGATGAACGTCGACTCGCCGGTGGACAAGGAGGTCCGGCCATAGCAGCGGCCACCGACGATGCCCAGTTGGATCCCGCTCATCAACTTGATGACCGGATCTCCCGCCGGCGGCTCTCCCACCGCCATCGTGTACCCATCGCCGTCGTATCGCCACCGTCCCGTCTTGGCGCCATACTCGAAGTTGGGCACGCAGTTGACGAACACTTCGACCTTCTCCCCGATACACGTGGCCACGCGCGCCAAGGTTCCGCACGCCGCCGCGTCCCCGGGCGCCCGGCGGTAGTCCGGACGGCGTTGCTCGGCGCCGCTGACCGGTCTCACTGCCATGAAATCGGTGACCAGCAGCCAACCGGTCGGTGTATGCCAGGTGGTCTCGAGAACCATCGTGCCCGGAATGTAACGACGATGGTGGGGCACGTTGACGTTCGCCGGCCCCAGGCGAAACGACCCAGCCGTTCGATCGAGGAGCGCTCCGAAGACGCTGGGCGAGTCCGGTCGGGGGAGGCACAGCCATTCGACGGCCCCGTCGGGGGCAATCAGGCAGTTGTTCTCGCAATCGGACAGGAATGCGTACTCGCCGATCGAAGGGAACGAGTTCACGGCAAGCTCCTTGCTCGGGCCTCTGAGGCGTGCCCATCGTAGTCAAAGCGATGACCAGCTCCGCTTTGGCCTCCGCTGCCCTGATTCGGTGACACAGTCCCACCTTGCTCCCACCACGGACGAGGCATCGGCTCCTGAGCCTCAACGGTCAAGCTCAGGAAGGACTCACCTCCGTGCCGGTGAAGCGGCCAGGCGCCCGGCGCGACAGAGGCCCCGCTCAAGAGAGCGGGGCCTCTGTCTTCACCTGTATTTCACCGATCCGGATTCCGGAATCGGTGTGCGGATGGGACTAGCTGACCTTCAGTGGCTTGGGGTTCGTGATGTTGATCCCGTTGATGCACACCTCGCCGGTGAACTTGCCGGGGATCTTGAATCCGGCGGTGGACATGTCGACCACACCGGTGACCTTGTCAGCCGTCGGCTCGGTCATCGCACCCTTGACATAGCCGGGGCAGTGCTTGGCCGAGGTGGCCGTCAGCACCGGAACCTGGAAGTGCGACGTGAAACCGCTGTTCCATGTCACGGTCCCGCCGGTCGCCAGCGATGTGGCCACAAGCGTGGTACCCCCGCCGGTGTTGGCCCCGTTGGCGTCGACGCAACCGCTGATGGTGATGTTCCCGGTTATCGTCCCGGAAAGAGTGGAGCAGACGGTCTTTCCTTTGGGACCGCTCGATGCTCCAGCCGTACCACTGCTCAGAGCAAGCGATGCCCCGGCCAACGGAATGCTGAGCGCTGCTGCCAATAGCAAGATTCGACGCATAGGTCGTAACTCCCTTGTTAGGTTGACGGATACTTCAAAGGGGAGCCCCCCTCGGGTGCCCGCCCGGCAGGAGGATAGGCCAAATCGGGCGGCCGCGCTGGTTTGAGCAAATCCGGAGCCTTTCGATGGCCCGTTATGGGCGGGCTGTGGCGTGCTACGGCTCCGAGGACGAAGCCGTTCCGGCAACGTGGAATCGACACCTCATGAGGGCGGCCGGGCACAAGGAGGCCGCGTTCAACCACTGTCGGTGGCGGGATGAGCCTCGGAGGGCGGTGCGGACAACCGTCGTCGGAAGACATAGAGGCTCCACCCCTGGTACAGGAGGACGAAGGGGAAGACGACCACCGCCACGACGGTCATCACCTTGAGCGTGTACGAAGGACTGGCGCTGTTGGACACGGTGAGGTCGTAGGCCGAATTGGTGGTGGACACCATCACCCGGGGGAACAGGTCGAAGAAGATCGAGCCCACGATGCTCCCGATGGCGATGGCGGCGGCGGCAAAGGCCCATCCCTCCGATCCCGCTTCGGCGAACAGCGCGGCGGCCACCACCGCCACGAGTGCCAACGCATCGATCGGGCTCGGGACGAAGCCCAGGGCCAACCCCACATGACTCCAGGTGAGCCAGCCGAACGTGATCACCACGGCCAACCATCCGAGCCGGCCCGAGAGCCGCGCCGCCCGCCGGCGCAGCTCGCCGTCCATCTTGAGCGTCAAGTAGGTCGCACCGAGGAGGAGCGACAGGACCACCAGCGTGAGGCCGGTATAGAGGCCGAAGGGGACGAGCAGGCCGAAGAAGGTACCGGTGTAGTTGTGGGCCTGGTCGATGGGCAGCCCGTGGAGGAGGTCGCCCAGCGCAGTGCCGAGGAGGAGGGGGACCAGCGCGCTCCCGACGGTCAGGGACCACCGCCAGGTCGCCGACCAACGTCGGTCGTCGATCTTGCGATTGAACTCGAAGGAGACGCCACGCATGATCAGCGCGACCAGCACGATCAGCAGTGCCAGGTAGAACGCGGAGAACATGGTGGCATACCACGACGGGAAGGCGGCGAAGATGGCCGCCCCGGCCACGATGAGCCATACCTCGTTGCCGTCCCACAGGGGCCCGATGGAGTTCACCACCAGCCGGCGGTCGAGGTCGGTGCGCCCGATGAAGTCGTGCAGCATGCCGACCCCGAAATCGAACCCTTCGAGGATGAAGAACCCCACCCAGAAGAGGGCGACGATCACGTACCAGATGTCGTTCAGATGGACCATCTTCGCTCCCTAGTAGACGAGCGCCGGGATCTGGCTCTCGTCGGCATCCCCATCGGCACCGTCCCCTGGCTCTTCGCCGCCGGCCTCGAGGCTCTTGCGCCCGTAGTGGACCATCAGGTAGCAGTCCGCCACCCCGAGGGCCGCATAGAGGACCACGAAGACAGTCAGGCTGATCCACACGTCGGCGGCGGAGATCGACGGTGACACCGCCTGCGAGGTCTTCATCAGTCCCTGGACGATCCAGGGCTGTCGGCCGCTCTCGGTCAACAACCACCCGGCGGTGTTGATCAGGAACGGCGCGATGACGGCCCATGGCGCGATGCGCAGGAACCATTTCGACCGCTCGAGCGTCTTCCGCCGGATCAGCCAGACCCCCCACAGGGAGAAGAGCAGGACCAGGGAGGCCAGGTAGGCCATCACCCGCATGCCCCAGTACTGGATGAACACGTTGGGGACGTAGTTGCCCGGCCCGTACTGGTGCTCGTACTGCGCCTGGAGGTTGTTCATCCCTTGGACCTCACCGTTGATGTGGTTGGTGGCCAGGATCGAGAGCAGGCCGGGGATCTCCAAGATCTGGGTGGGCGTCTGGTCGTTGCCGCCCCCACCGATCTGGAACAGGGAGAACGAGCAACGGGAGGGACAGGTGTTCCAGAGCGCCTCGGCGGCGGCGATCTTCATCGGCTGGTACCTGCCCTCGATCACGCCGAGCTCGCTGCCCAGGAACAGGTTGAGGAAGACGGCCGGGGTGAGCACCGCCAGCGAGATGACCGCCGTCCGGCGGAAGGCCTCCACCATGCTCTGCCTCCGCAAGTGCCAGGCGGAAACGGCCAGCATCACCATGGCCCCGGTGACCAGCGAGGCCAGCACCACGTGCGGGAAGCCCCACAGGAAGACCGGATTGGTGAACAGCGCCCAGATGTCGGTGAGCACCGGTTGATGCTGGGCGTTCATGACATAGCCGACCGGATGCTGCATCCACGAGTTGGCGGCCATGATGAAGGCGGCCGACAGCACCGTCGCCGCGGCCACCAGCCAGATACAGGTCAAGTGCAGGCGCTTCGAGAGCCGGTCCCAGCCGAAGATCCAGATCCCGAGGAAGGTGGACTCGAGGAAGAAGGCCACGATCCCTTCCATGGCCAGGGGCCCGCCGAAGATGTTGCCCACGAACCGCGAATAGTTGGACCAGTTCATTCCGAACTCGAACTCCTGGACCAGGCCGGTCACCACGCCGACAGCCACGTTGATGAGGAGCAGCGTCCCGAAGAACTTGGTCAGGCGTTTGAACACCGGGTTGTCGTTCCGGTACCAGGTGGTCTGGAGCAGCGCCACGAGGAAGGCCAATCCGATCGTCACCGGCACGAACAGGAAGTGGTAGATGCTGGTCGTGGCGAACTGCCAGCGGGACAGGTCGAGGGTCATGGTCGTGAGCTCCCCATCTCGAGGCTGCCGCTGAGGGCGGATGCCTTCGGTCGTTCGGCGCGCCATGTTCGTTCGGCGGGCGTTGGTGGATCATGGTCATCGGTCGACTCCGGGTAGCCGCCCGCCTGGGACCACCAGAGGTCGGCGTACCTGCCCCCCAGGGCCACCAGATCGGTGTGGGATCCCCGCTCGACCACCCGGCCTCCGTCCATCACCACGATCTCCTCCACCGACTCGAGCCCGGGCAGGCGGTGGGTGATGAGGAGGAGCGACCGTCCCATGGTCACGTCGAGAAGGTCACGCAGCACGGCGTCGGCGGCGAGGGGGTCGAGGTGCTCGGTCGGTTCGTCCACGACGAGCACCGGGAAGTCGGCCAGCAGGGCCCGGGCCAGCGCCAGTCGCCGGCGTTGGCCGCCCGATAGCCGGGAGCCGTCCCTCCCGACCTCGGTGGCCAGTCCGTCTGGCAGTCCGGCGACCCACGGGGCGAGACCGACCCGCGCCAGCACGCCGAGCAGCTCGGGGTCGGTAGCCCCCGGCCGCCCGATCCGGAGGTTGGCGGCCACGGTGGTGTCGAAGAGATGGGCATCCTGCCCGACGAGCCCCACGGTGGCACGCAATTCGTCGCCGGCCATGTCTTCGAGCGACACCCCGTCCAGACGCACCGACCCGGCGGCGATCGAGAGAAAGCGGAGGAGGACTTCGGCCAAGGTCGTCTTGCCGGCTCCGCTGGGCCCGACGACGGCGACCCGGGACCCGGCGGCGAGCGTCAGGTCCACGCCCCGGAGGGCGGGGGCCGCCGCACCCGGGTGCCGGGCCTCGACGTCGCGTCCGACGAGCTCGTGGGGACCGTCGGGGACCTTCACCGGCCGGGCCGGTTCGGTGACCGGCAGCGGTGTCTCCATCACTCCGAAGACCCTTCCGGCGGCCTCCCGCACCTGGGTGAGGGCCTGGGCGGCAACCGGCAGCGCCGCCACCAGCTCGAAGGTGACGAGCGGGACCAGGGTGATCACCGCCAGGTCGGTCGGCGGCAGGCGACCGGACACGACCGCCGGGATGCCGACCACCAGACAGCCCCAGCCGGCCAAGCCGACCAGCAGGGTGGTCAACGCGCCGCCGATGCCGGCCGTGCTGGCCGACGCCGAGGCGATGGCGGTCAACTCGGCGTCGAGGCGGTCGACGGTGCGGAGCTGGTCCTCGGCGGCGCCGAACACCAACAGCTCGGCCGAGCCGTCGGTCAGGTCGACCAGGGCCGAGTCGAGGTCGGCGCGGGCGACGGCCTGCTTCGACTCGCGTCGGCGAGCCAGGGCGCCGGTGAGCCAGGGCACGGTCGTGCCGCCCAGGAGCAACGCCACCCCGAGGATGACGCCGGCGGCCGGGCAGCAGCCACCACAGGAACCCGGCGGTGGCCGCCCCGACGCCGATGGCGACGACGAAAGGCGGGATCACCCGCACCACCAGGTCCTGGAGGGCATCGACGTCCGCCACCATTCTGGCCAGGAGGTCTCCCCGGCGGAAGGCGAGGAGCCCCGCCGGGGCCAGGCGCTCCACGCCTTCGAAGAACCGGAGGCGGACCGCGGCCAGGAGCCGGAGGGCGGCGTCGTGGCCGGCCAGTCGCTCGCCGTAGCGGAGGAGCCCACGGGTCAGCCCGAAGAACTGGACGCCGACGATGGCCAGGGCCAGATGCGACTCGTTCGGCCGTTCCGAGGCGGCCGAGATGAGCCACGCCGCGGTGGCGATGAGGCCGATGTCAGCCAGGACCGCACCCGCTCCGAGCGACGACGTCAGGACCAGTCGGGCCCGGACCGGTCCCGCCATGCGGAGCGTGCGGCCGAGGCGGGCCGGGCGCTCAACGGGGGCCGATGTCGGCCCTCCCCGCTCCTGCCCGGCTTCGAGCATCGTCAGAGACCGGCCGGCTGCATCGACAGTGGTACGACCCGGTCGGCCAGCCGCAACAGCGAGGGCCGGTGGGCGACCAGGATGGCGGTTCGCCCGGCCACCAGCTCCTCCACTGCGTCGAGGACACTCTCCTCGGTCGCGGCGTCGAGGTTGGCGGTGGGCTCGTCGAGGAGCAGCAGGGGCACGTCACGGAGGAAGGCCCGGGCCAGCGCCACGCGCTGGCGTTCACCCGAGGACAGGCCGGACCCTCCCTGTCCGAGCGGGGTGTCGAGCCCGGCGGGCAGGCGCTCCACCGTCTCGGTCAGCCCGGCGCGGGTGACAGCCCGCCCCACCTGGGCATCGGTGGCGCCGGGTCGGCCGAGCCGAATGTTGTCGCCGATGCTCCGGGCGAACAGGTGCGGCCGCTGGGGCACCCACGCCACGTGGGAGCGCCAGGCGTTCGGGTCCAGTCCGGCCAGGTCCACCCCGCCGACGGTCACCGACCCCTGGTTCGGGGTGACCAACCCGAGGAGGACCTGCAGCACGGTCGACTTGCCGCAACCGCTCGGGCCGGCGAGGACGACCGTCTCCCCGGATCGACGGTCACCATGAGGCCGGAGACGGCGGGAGCGCTCCTCCCCTCGTACCTGACCTCCAGGTCGGTGATCTCGATGGTGGATGCGGAAGGGTCGGGGACGTGGCGGGACGTCCCGGCGGGCGGCACCGACTCTTCCAGGACCTCGAAGATGTCGACGGCGGCATGCATGCCATCGGCGCTGGCGTGGTAGGTCGCCCCGAGCGAGCGGAGCGGCCAGTAGGCCTCGGGGGCGAGGACGAGGACGAAGAGAGCGCTCCGTAGGCCCAGGTGGCCGTCGAGCAGGCGGAGGCCGACCGCCACTGCCACCACGGCCACCGAGATGGTGGCCAGGAGCTCGAGGGCCAACGACGAGAGGAAGGTGAGCCGCAGGGTGTCCATGGTGGCCGACCGGTACCGGTCGGACATGGTCCGGATGGTGGCGACCTGGACGCGGGCCCGGCCGAACACCTTGAGGGTGGGAAGACCACCCACCACATCGAGGAAATGGCCGGCCAGGCGCCGGAGGAGGGCGGCCCGCCGCTCGGTTCGGCTCTTGGTCATCGACCCGATCAACCACATGAACAACGGGATGAGCGGAATCGTGACGGCCAGGATGGCGGCCGACACCCAGTCCGTCGAGAGGACCACCGCCACCACCGTGACCGGGACGATGCAGGCCAGCAGGAGCTGGGGGAGGTACTTGGCGAAATAGGCGTCGAGCGCGTCGATCCCCGAACCGGCCAGCACCACCAAGTCGCTTCCACCGATCCGGTCGATGCCATGGGGTCCGAGCTCCGACATGCGGCGCGCCAGCGCGTTCCGCAGGTCCGATTTCGCCGAGGCCGAGGCCCGGTGGGCGGCGAGCTCGGCCAACCAACGCAGTAGGGCACGACCGGCGATGACGACCAGCAGGAGCGCCAGTGGGAGGCGGAGCTCGGCCAGGCCCCGGTGACTCCCGACCGTCCCGGCGATGCTGCTCGCCAGCAGCCAGGCCTGCGCCACCAGCAACAGGGCGACCAGCCCGCCGATCCCCACGGTCACGATGAGGAAGCGCCGGGTCGTCCGGGTGTAGCGGAGGAGCCTCGGGTCGACCGGCGAGGTGCGGGTGGGACGGAGAGCGGGTGTCACGCCTGCCTCACCGGCGAGCCCATCCGCCGGGTCTCTGGTGTCACCCTCCTGTCCGGATGAGCCACGGGGCCGGGCCCTCGGCCCGACCCGATCCCGTCGGCTCATCGACCCCTCCTCTCGACCCGGTCGCCATCAGCACGGTCACCCTCGGCACGGTCACCTTCGGTGCGGTCCCCGTCGGCACGGTCGTCGGTTGCGGATGCCGGACCCGGTGGCAGGGTCGATTCGACGATGGGGAAGAGGACGGCCTGTACTCGGTTTCGCACCTGCTCCGGCAGACTCAGGTCTCCGCCCGTGTGGGCGGTCGAGAAGCTCCGCTCGGCCCGGCCCCGCCCGATCATCGAACGCATCCACCGGAGCATGGTGATCATCCGGTTGCCGAAACCGGTCAGGAAGGCAAGATGCACGAACATCCAGATCACCCAGCCGGCGAATCCGCTGAGCCGGATGCCACGAAAGCTCACCACGGCGTGGAATCGACCGATGGTGGCCACGCTTCCGAGGTCTCGATAACGGAAGTCCTTGCCGTTCTCGCCCTGCAACCGGCGCAGGATGGTGTTGGCGGCATGGAGGCCTCCCTGCATAGCCACCTCGGCCACGCCGGGCAGGTCGTTGACGGTGGCCATGTCGCCGACGACAAAGACCTCGGGATGGTCCGGGAGGGTGAGATCGGGCTGCACCGATATCCGTCCGGCCCGGTCGAGGTCGGCACCCGTGGCCTCGGCCAGCTGACGGGCCAACGGTGAGGCTTCTACTCCGGCCGCCCAGATGACGGTCCCCGCCTCGATCCTCCCGGTCGAGCCATCGCCGGTGATGTCGACCCCTCCGGCATCCACACCCGTCACCCGCGAGCCCATCCGCAGCTCGACCCCGAGCCGGCCGAGCTCCTTGGCTGCTCTTCCCGACAGCTTGTCGCCGAACGTCGCCAGGGGCTCGCGACCACCGTCGACCAGGACCACCCGGACGGAGGCAGGGTCGAACGTGCGGAACTCGCCCTTCAGGCTCCGCCGGGCCACCTCGCAGATCTGGCCGGCCAGCTCGACCCCCGTCGGCCCGGCGCCCACGATGACGAAGGAGAGCCAGTGAGCCTTCGCCGTCGCATCGCCGGTCATCTCGGCCACCTCGAAGGCGCCGAAGATCCGACGGCGGAGCTCGAGCGCGTCGTCGATGGTCTTCATGCCGGGGGCGATGAGGGCAAAGTCGTCATTCCCGAAGTACGACTGGGTGACCCCGGCGGCGACGATGAGGCTGTCGTAGGGGAATTGGACCGGGATCCGCCCGAGAGCAACGGCGTGGACGACTCGCCGGTCGAGGTCGATCCCGGTCACGTCCGCCTGCTGCACCACCACATTCCCGGACCGGCGAAGGACATGACGGAGGGCGGGCGAGATCTGCCCGGGGGACAGGACACCGGTCGCCACCTGGTAGAGGAGCGGTTGGAAGAGGTGGTGGTTGCGCCGGTCCACCAAGGTCACGTCGACCGGGCCCCGACTCAACAACCGGGCCGCCGGGAGCCCCCCGAAGCCACCGCCGATGACGACCACTCGGTGCCTGGGCGGGGTCTCGTGAGGCTCACCGACCGGCGTGGCCATCCCCCACCGCTCGGTTGGTCCTCGACCGGGGGAATCTCGTCCCCGGCGTGTCCCGTGGCCCCGTCCCGTGCCGGTCCATCGCTCTCCCATGCGCCCACGCGCCGCAGACCACAGCCGCGTCCAACTTGCCGTTTCGGACAAGGCGAAGACTAGGCCCGGTCCGTTCCCCGAACAACCGGTCCGGCGCGACCGCTCGCGTGCATCGGGTGCCGGTCAGCCGACGGCCTCCTGGCGGTCAACCCGGCCGGTTGTAGGCGGCCGACTGGTCCTGCACCAGCCCGACCAGGTTCCCGAGGGCCAGATTGACGTCGACCAAGTGGAGGCCCCAACGCGGGCCCAAGGCCTGGGTCACCGTCGGGCGGCTGTCCGGTGGGTCGGGCGCGGCATCGACCTGGAGCCAGGTGGCCCCGCCCATGCTCGTGCACGCGGCCGTATAGCGACCGGGGTAGGCCGCCCAGGGCGTGGGCGCGCCGGGGCCAGACCCACCGCCGGGCCGGGTCGAGCCGGTGGGAAAGTACGGATCGAGCGATCCCGGGCCGCCGGACAGCGCGGCCGGGTTGGTGCAGAGCACCTGAAGATCGCCGGCTCCCGTCGCCGGCGCTCGCACCTGGGCACCGATGGCCGTCCCGACCCGGCCGAAGAAGCTGTCGGCCGGCGGTGCCGTCTCGAAGCTGGAGTAGGCGACGACACACCCGGTCTGCCCGTTCGACCGACAAGCGGGGACGTTCGCGAAGTCGCCCCCGACCGCCTGCCCGACCGGGACGGTGACGTTGCCGCCCATGAGGAGGGCCGACACGAGTAGCCGGCGCACGGCGGGATCGTCGTCGATCTGATTTCGGATGAGGCCGATGAGCATCGACGCCCCCTGCGAATGACCGATCAGTACGACGCCCCGGCCGTGGTTGTCATGGGCGAGGTAGTCCTTCCACGCCGACAGCAGGCTGAGATAAGCAGCGACGACACCACGCTCATTGATCGATTTCCCGCCGGCCCCGATGGCCGACAGTGTCAGTTGGCGGTACATCGGGGCGTACACCCGGCAGGCTTGGGAGAACGGGGACGCCTGGTCCCGGGCGACCGCCGTCTCCGCTGGATCGACGTGAAGGTTGGCATTGGTCGCCGGTTGCCGGCTGACCGTCGGGTAGACGTAGAAGCAGTCGATGGGGGCATCGGCGGCGGCCTTCGGGTGCACGATCGTCCGGCTGCCGTCGGCCGCGGTGACCGTGGCGGTCAAGTCCACGGTGCAGGGATCGTCGGCCTGGCCCGGCCGGCACAGCCATACTGTGCCCGAGGCGTCAGCCCGCGCCGATCCGGACGAGGAGGAGGTGGAGCTGCCGGCCGATGACGCCGACGAGCCGCAGCCGGCCAGCACCCCGGTCATCGCCATCACCGCTGCGCCGGCCACCACCCGAAACCACTGCCTCCGCACCCGTCACCTCCCATCGGTCGGGCTCAGCACCTTCCAGGGGCCACGTCTAGATATCCCACGCCTCTAACTTGTCAAGCGGCCCGGGTGAGCTCAAGTGCTGCTCGGTGACCCCAGGCAGTGCCTTCGTCGTAGTTGGTGTGGCTGACGAGGCAGCCGTGAAGGATGCCGACAAGCCGATTGCCGACGTGTCGCAGCGCCGCGTGGTGGCTGTCTCCTGCAGCCCTGCGGTAGTCGTAGAAGGCCCGAGCCCCTGGTGAGGCGGTAAGGGATGCGAAGGCCCAGAGGTAGAGGGCATCGGCCAGGCGCATGTTGCGGGCGTAGCGGGCGAGAACGAACCGTCTGGTGCCTGAGGCCCGGGTGATGGGCGACGTGCCGGCGTAGTTTTTGCGACACTTGGCGGTGGCGTACCGGTTCGGCTCATCGCCGAATTCGCCGAGCACCCGGGCGCTGAGGATGGTCCCTAGTCCTGGCAGGGATCGGACCACCTCGGCATCCGGGTGTTGCTCAAAATGGACTTCGAGCTCCTGAGCGAGCTCGGCAACTTGGGCATTCATGGTGGCGATCACCGCCACCGTGGCCGAGACGGACGATCCCATGGCCGTGGCCACCAAGGCCGAGCCCTGCAGTTGCGGTGCCCGCAGGACCTGTTGGATCTCCCCGGCCCGTTGATCCACCCGGCGCTGGCGACCACCGCGTCGCAAGGCGGCAGCGATCTTGGACCGGGACAGACCGGCCCCGAGTGTCGGCGTGGGGGCCAGCTTCAGCACCTCGAGGGCGTCACCGCTGGTCAGGTCGTCGAAGGCGACCAGAGCCGCCGGATAGAACTCCCGCAGGCTGGAGCGCAGGAAGTTGGTCTGGCGAGTCCGCGACCAGATCATGGTCTGGTGGGCCCTGGCCAGAACCTTGATGGCCTCGGCCAGTTCGCTGTCCCCGGCCACCGGACGGTGGTTGTGCCGGTCGGTCCGGACCATGTCGGCCAGCACCTTGGCGTCCCCGGGGTCGGACTTGGCCCCTGAACTCGAGTGCCGGTCCCGATAGCGGGAGGTCGACATCGGGTTCACCGCAAACACCTGGTAGCCGGTGGCCACCAGCGCGTCCACGAACAAGCCCCGGTCGGTCTCGATCCCGATCACCACCTCGACGGGCTCTTCGGCGTGGTTGCCCACCATCTCGTGGAACCGGGCGATGCCCTCCACCCCTTCGGGCAGCCGGCCACCGGCCAGACGCTTGCCGTCCTCATCCTGGACGAACACATCGTGGTGGGCTTCCGCCCAGTCCACTCCAACAAAGACCATCACCCTCGCTCCTCTCCATCGACGGTCACTCCATACGAGCCCGAGGACTCCAGCAGCTTCCTAATGGATTAGTGCTCGAGGCACGACATCCCACCAGCCGTCCGAGGAGACCTCACCGACCAACAGGGGCACGATCTAGACGCAGGACTCAAGGCCCGGCCACAGTCAGTGCTCACCTGTTGGCGGCTCGGTGACCAGCCTCACCCGCTCAAGGGTCGAACTGGTCGATCCCCATTAGCCCACGGGTGTGAGGAAACCATGAGTGGCCGCCGATCGAACCCCCCCCGATCCCGGGTGGCAGTATGGGCGCGGAGAAGCCGCCCGGGCCCGCGGGTTCGGAACGGCGACCGACGTCCGCAGGGGCTTCCACCCGGTGCCGTGGACCGTCCCCACGGCTACCGGCGTACCTTCCGCCCGGAGCGGGCCGGTCGAACCGAACCCATCAGGAGTAGATCACGCCGTGAGTGGTTACCCGAAGCCCATCACCCGCACCGACCACGTCGAAGCGGTGCCCCGGCGCATCCGGGCCATGCACGGCGGCCAGGTCGTTCTCGACACCACCGACGCGCTGTACGTCTGGGAGTGGCCCGCCTACCCGCAGTACTACATCCCCCGCCGGGACGTCGACGAGGAGCTCCTGGCCTCGGACGGCCGAACCGAACCCGGCCCGCAGGGAACACGGAGGCTCTATTCCTTCGCCGATACCGGGCCGCAGGGTCCGGCCGTCGGTGGCCTGGTCGTGGACTCGCCGCGGAGCCGATTGGTCGACACGTACCGCTTCGACTGGGAGGTATTCGACGCCTGGTTCGAAGAGGACGAGGAGGTCTTCGTCCACCCTCGCAATCCCTATACCCGGGTGGATGCGCTCCGGTCGACACGGGTCGTGGGCGTGGAGCTCGAGGGGGTCGTGTTGGCCGAGTCGTCGTCCCCGATGCTGGTCTTCGAGACAGGGCTCCCGACCCGCTACTACCTCAACCGGACCGACCTCCGCTGGGCCCACCTCCAGCCGAGCCCGACGGTGACGAGCTGCCCCTACAAGGGAACCACCTCCGACTACTGGTCGGTGGTGGTCGGCGCCGGGACCTACCCCGACATGGCCTGGTCGTACAACTTCCCCACCCGGCAGCTGCTCCCCATTGCCGGCCTGGTCGCCTTCTACAACGAGAAGGTCGATCTCTTCGTCGACGGGGAACGAGAGGAGCGGCCGGTCACCGCGTTCTCCGATCGCTGACCCGGGCCGAGCCGCAGCGGGTAGGAGCCGTGGCGGCAGGCGGACCCGGAGAACCCCCCGGCCCGGCCGGAAATGGAGGGTCAGAAAGGCCCTGACCAGGGCAGGTTGTCAGAGTTGGGCCCCCACGGCTAAGTTCTTAATCCATCGTGTTTTGCGCCCGGTGGACGCCGCCCGCGAGACCAACGCCAAGTGCGCACCGCCTCCGAACCGGATCGGTGGTGCTTTTCTCGGCTCTCGTCGTCCTCTCCTCCCTCGGCCTCGTCGAGCATGCCCGGGCAGCCGGTGCCGACTCGATCGCCGACCTCAAGGCGCAGGCGACGACTGTCTCCGAACAGCTCGTCCAGCAGGAGCTCGAGGTGGGCGCGTACCAGCAGCAGTACTCCGTGCTCTCGGCGCGTGTGGCGGCCGACAGCCAGGCGGTCGCCCAGACGGATGCCCAGATCACTGCCGACCAGCAACAGATCAGCGCCAAGACCGATGCCGTCCGCCATCAGGCGATCAACTCCTACATGAACTACGGCTCGGGCGGGAGCTCGGCGGTCGGCACCATGTTCAACGGCAGCCAGGAGACCGTCCAGGCGGCCAGCGAGTACACCTCCATCGCGGTCGGCAACATCACCTCCGCCGTCGACGAGCTGCACACCGCCGAGACCTCCCTGGAGGCCCACGAGTCGGCGCTCCGCCAGCAGCAGACCCAGGACCAGGCCGACCAGTCCCGGCAGTCGACCGCCCTCGACCAGGCCAACAGCACCGCCACCCATCTCGCATCCCTGCAGGGTCAGGTGACCGGCCAGCTGGCCGCGGCCGTCTCCGCCCAGCAGGCCGTAGAGGCAGCGGCGGCCACGTCCGCCGTGGCCGCCGCCACGCACACGGCAGGCCGCCCGGCCCCGACCGCATCGGGGAACGCCCCCGGGAACGCGGCCGGCCCGGCCCCGGCCCCCCCGGCCGGCGGTGGCAGCGACCCCGCGCTCAACCCGTTCCTCCAGTGCGTGGTCCAAGCCGAGTCAGGCGGCAACTACGGTGCCGTCTCGCCCAACGGCATGTACATGGGTGCCTTCCAGTTCAGCCAGTCCACATGGAACAGCGCGGCGCAGGCGGCAGGTCGTCCCGACCTGATCGGCGTCCCTCCCAATCTGGCCTCCAAGGCCGACCAGGACACGCTGGCGGTCGTCCTCTATTCGCTCGACGGCGGCCAGCCGTGGCTGGGGGACCGCTGTAGTTAGCTCTGCTCGGGACGCACCGGCGGCCCGGCCGCCCGTCGCCCGTCGCCCGACGCCCGGCCGGCCATCGCCCAGGCACCTCAGCTGAACCGGCAGCCCCCCGTCCCGGCACAGACTTCGCACTCGGCCGCGTCGCCGGCGGCGTGGGCCAGACAGTGCCCGATTCTCTGCTCGACGATGGTGGAGAGCAAGGGGTGAGGCCCGAGCGGCGCAGTCACCAAGTAGTCGACCGTCGGGTGGTGGGCCGCCGCCTCGGCGGCCAGCGCCGGGATGTCGCGGTCCCAATGGCTACCGGGCCAGAGGAAATAGGGCACGATGACGAGCGAGGTGGCCCCGGCCGTCACGCAGGCGTCAAAGGCGTCGGCCACCGACGGCGCGGCCAACTCCATGTGCGCGGCCTCGACGATGCCGTATCCACCACGGCCACGCCATTCCTCCACGAAGGACTCGTGGCGGCGGTTCGCCTCCTGGCGCGTCGACCCATGGTCGACGATGACGATGCCGAGGACACCCACGCCGACAGCCTACGAGGGCCGCACCGGCGGCTTGCCGGCGGACTGCCGTCGGTGCCGAGCCTCAGCGGGCGGTGATGTACTCCATCAGCTCGTTGCGGTCCTTCTCCAGCTCCTGGATCCGGCTCTTCACGACGTCGCCGATGCTGATGATCCCGCGCAGCCGACCGTCCTCGACGACCGGGACGTGGCGGATCCGGTGGTCGGTCATCAGGTTCATGATCGACTCGACGTCATCGGCGGGACGGCACACCCGCACGGCGGTGGACATGATGGACGAAACGGGCTCGCCCAACAGATCGGAGCGCAGCGTGCTCAGGTGGCGCACGATATCCCGTTCCGACACGATGCCGTCGATCCGGTTGCCGTCGGACGACACCACCAGCGCCCCGACCCGGTGACGGCTCAGGTCGGCGACCACCTCGCCGACGGTCGCCGTGCTGTCGACGGTGACGACGAGGCTCCCTTTACCTTCGAGCACGTTGGCCACAAGCATGGACATCCCCCTTTTGGGTTCCCTGCTGGAGCAGCACTCTCAGCTGGTGCGTATCCCGGCCGGGACAGGCCTCCCGACCGTCCCGCCATCATCGCGCCCGTCGGCGACAAAGAAAACAAATGGCATGAAACTGCAACGAACCGGAGCGGCACCGGTGAGCGATTGGCAACCACCGGTCGGGCGGGAAACACCATTTCAGAGGGGTCGGCCCCTACCATGGAACGATGCCCGCCAGCGCCTCTGCCCGCCGCTGGGTCCAGCGAGCCGAAGGCGACCGCCGGTCGCGGGCACGGCTCCATCTGGTCGAAGGCGAAGAGGTCGTCGTGCTCAACGACCGCCGGATACCCGGATCGAAGGAGAGCATCAATCTCATCGCCGTTTCCCCCGCGGGTGTCTTCGTCATCGACACCAAGCGCCACAAGGGCCTCGTCCACACCATGCGGTCGGGCACCATCGGCCATCTCGGGCCGCACGAGCTCCACGTCGGTCGGCGCAACTGCACCCGGTGGGTCGAGGGCGTCCGCCGTCAGGCCGAGATCGTGCGAGCCACCCTCGGCGACGTTGCCTGGGGCGGGGCGGTCCCCGTCCAGGCCATGCTCTGCCTCACCCGGGCCGAGTGGGGGTTCGCCTCGGCCGTGCGGATCGGCGACGTCTGGGTCGGGTGGCCGAGGCTGATGGCCGGCGAGGTGCAGGCGCCGAGGGTGCTGGACCCCCCGACCGTGCAGGAGGTCTCGACGATGATCGCCGACGGCCTACCGGTGACCGGGGCGTGAGCTGAGTCCGGCGGCGCAGGTCACGTGACCGCCGAGCTGACGTCCATCGCCCGCCAGCAGTACCAGGCCACCACGCTGCGGTGGGGGCGGAAAGGCTCGCCGAGAGCGGCGAGCTCCTTCGGAGAGGGGATGTCGGGGAGATCCCAGGCACGGGCGAAGCCGGCCCGCACCCCGAAGTCCCCGGTCGGCCAGACGTCCGGCCGCCCCAGGGTGATGAGCAGGAACATGTGGGCCGTCCAGGGCCCGATGCCGCGCACCGTGATCAGATGGTCGACGATCTCCTCGTCGGAGAGTCGACCGATCCGGTCCAGGACGATGTCCCCGCCGACGACCCGCTCGGCCAGGTCCCGGATGGAAGCGGCCTTGGCCGCGCTCAAGCCGCAGCCGCTCAGGTCACCGGGAGCGGTCGCGAGCACGGCCTCGGGTGTGACCGAGCCACCCACCGCCTCCAGGAACCGGGCATGGATGGTGGCGGCGGCCCGACCGGCCAGCTGTTGGTAGACAATGGCCTCGGCCAGGGCGGCGAACCGATCCGAGGCCCGCACGGTCGGGCGACGCGGCGGCGGGCCGTGCCGGTCGATGAGCACGTCGAGCACGGGGTCCCGCCCCTGGAGCCAGGCGGTGGCGTCGGTCATGGAGGGTCGACTCACGGGCCGACGATGCTAGCCAGTCCGAGTGGGCCGCCAACCGTGCGCGTCGGCCCGCAATCGTCCCCGCCCCCCGCAGTAGGCTCCCGGGCGCGACCGGCTCGAGGGCGGACGCCGTGTCGCTTCAACGGGATACCGTCTCCGCCCCGACAGGAGGGCCATGAGTCTGCAGGGAAAGGTGGCCGTCGTGACCGGCGGCAATACCGGCATCGGCAAGGCCGTGGTGCTGGCCCTGGCCGGGCTCGGCGCCAACATCGTGGTCGACTACATCTCGAACGAGGAGGCCGAAGTCGAGGTCGAGGCCGAGGTGAAGGCCCTCGGTGACAAGGTCGTCGGCGTCAAGGCCGATGTGAGCAAGGTCGAGGACCTGCGCAGCCTGGTGGAGGCGGCGGTCTCCAACTTCGGCCGCCTCGATATCTTCGTCAACAACGCCGGGATCGAAACCCGGACCTCGGTCCTGGACACGACGGAGCGACAGTTCGACAGCGTGATCGACATCAACCTCAAGAGCGCCTTCTTCGGAACCCAACTGGCGGCCAACCAGATGATCGCCCAGGGCGACGGCGGCCGGATCGTCAACATGACCTCGGTGCACGAGGACTGGCCCATGCCCGGCAACACTCCCTACTGCCTGTCGAAGGGCGGCATGCGGATGTTGACCCGTACCGCCGGTGTCGAGCTCGCCCCGCACAACATCCTGGTGGTGGGCGTCGGGCCCGGTGCAGTGGACACCCCGATCAACAAGGCCACCGTCGCCGATCCGAAGGCGCTGGCCACCCTGGACGCGGCCATCCCGATCGGCCGGTTGGCGCGCCCCGAGGAGATCGCCAGCGTCGTGGCCTTCCTGGCCGGGGAGGGCGCCAGCTACCTGACGGCGACGACCATCTTCGCCGACGGAGGGATCATGCAGTCGAGCCCGGGACTCTGAGCCCACGCCCTCCGGCGCCCGCTCGCCCCGGGGTTCCCGACCGGAACGCCACCCGGGCCCGGCGGACGACGGCGACCGATCAGAACGCAGTGCAGTGCGGCAGCACGTCCTCGCCGAGCAGGGACAGGTGGTCGGGATCGTGCAGGTCGAGCAGCTGGAGGTAGGCACGGCCGGTGCCCAGCTCGGCGAAGGAGGCCAGCCGGGAGACCACCTCGTCGGGAGTACCACACAGCCCATGTTCACGGAGCTCGTCCACTTCCCGTCCGATGGACGAGGCCCGCGCCGAGATCTCCTTCTCGTCGCGGCCACAACAGACCACCTGGGCGACGGAGAAGACCATCGATGCAGGGTCCCGACCGGCCGATTCACAGGCGGCCCGTACCCGTTCGAACTGGCGGCCGGTGTCTGACACGAGCGAGAACGGCATGTTGAACTCGTGGGCGAAGGTGGCTGCCAGTCGCGGAGTCCGCCTGGCCCCACCCCCGCCGACGATGATGGGCGGCCCAGGCGACTGGGCCGGCTTGGGCAGGCCGGGACTGTCGGCGAGCTGGTAGTGCTTCCCCTCGAAGGAGAATCGGTCCGAGAGCGGGGTGCCCCACAAGCCGGTGATCACCGCCAGCTGCTCCTCCAGCCGCTCGAAGCGCTCCCCCAGCGGCGGGAACGGGATCCCGTAGGCGGTGTGCTCGTCGTCGTACCAACCGGCGCCGAGCCCGAGCTCCACCCGCCCGCCGCTCATGGCATCGACCTGGGCCACGGCCACCGCCAGGGGGCCGGGATGACGGAAGGTGGCCGCGGTGAGCAGTGTGCCGAGGCGGATACGGCTCGTCTCCCGGGCGATGGCGCCGAGGGTGACCCACGAGTCGGTCGGGCCCGGGAGGCCGTCACCGCCCATGGTCAGGAAATGATCGCTGCGGAAGAAGGCGTCGAAGCCCAGGCGCTCGGCACCCTGGGCCACGGCCAGCAGGTCCTCGTAGGAGGCCCCCTGCTGGGGCTCGGTGAAGATCCGCAGGAGCATGCCCGCCTGTCTAGTGCGTATGGGCTCAAAGTGCACCAGGTCGACGGCCTGTTCCCCACGCTTCCGGTGAAGAAGCGGCCGGTGCCGGCTCAGTTGACGGTCGCCACCCCTTCGTCCAGCTCGGCGTCGCCGCTACCAGTGACGCCACCGGCCATCGACAGGTCCTCGCTCGGGCGCTCGAGGCCCGATGAGGTGCGCAACGGGATCTGCTTCAACAAGAGGGCGATACTGAACATCACCACGGCCAGGGGCACACCGAGCAGGAACATGGTGTGGAGCGAACGCACGAAGGACTCGAGGATCCCGTGCTGCACGACCGGGGGGAACGTGTGCAGCTGGGCAGTGCTCATCGAGAAGCTGCCGTTCACGTGGATCGACGATGCGGCCGCACCCGGGACGAGCCTGGGGATCCAATGACTGAGCCCGGCGATGAAGACCGCCCCGAAGAGAGCCGTGCCGAAGGCGCCCCCGAGCGAGCGGAAGAAGGTGATGGCGGCCGTGCCGGTGCCGATCTGGGTCGCCGGGACGGCGTTCTGGGTCGAGAGGACCATGATCTGCATGACCATGCCGAAACCGGAACCCAACACGATCACGTACAGGCTCATGGTGAGGTGGGAGGTGTCGATCGAGAGCTGCGACAGCAGGAACATGCCGATGATGACCAGGATCGATCCGATGATCGGAAACGGCTTGTAGTGCCCGGTGCGGGTGACCAGCTGGCCGGAGAGAATGGACGCCGACAGGAAGCCGAGCATCAGGGGGATGAGCAGCAGTCCCGACACGGTGGCCGACACCCCGTGGACCAGCTGGAGGTACAACGGCAGGTAGATGATGGCTCCGAACATGACCATGGACAACAGGAAGGTGACCGACGACGCCACCCGGACGATGCCGATGCGGAACAGGCTGGGCGGGAGGATCGGTTCGGCCGCGTACTGCTCCCACACGACGAAGGCGGTGATGAACGCCAGCCCGACGAGGGCCAGGCCGATGATGGTCGGCGACGCCCAGGCGTACTGCGTGCCGCCCCACACGGTGACCAGCAGTGCTGCGGTCACCCCGACCAGCATGAGGACGGCACCGAGGTAGTCGATGCGGTGCGACTGCCGGCGGAAGGGCAGCTTGAGCACGGCCGAGGTCACCACGAGGGCGACGATGCCGATCGGGACGTTGATGTAGAAGATCCAACGCCAGCTCAGGTCGTCGGTGAACACGCCGCCGAGGAGCGGGCCGGCCACCGACGAGAGGGCGAACGTGGCCCCGAAATAACCCTGGTACCGACCCCGGTCACGCGGCGACACCACGTCGGCGATGATGGTCATGGCCAGGGCCATCAGGCCTCCCGCCCCGATGCCCTGGATGCCTCGGAAGGCGATGAGCTCCGCCATGCTCTGGCTGAGCCCGGCGAGCACCGAGCCGACCAGGAAGATGACGATGGCGAACTGGAACAGGCCCTTGCGCCCGAACTGGTCGGAGAGCTTGCCGTACAGGGGGGTCGAGATGGTCGACGTGAGCAGGTAGGCGGTCACCACCCAACTGATGTGGTTGAGGCCGTGCAGGCTGTTCACGATGGTGGGGAGGGCCGTCCCGACGATGGTCTGGTCGAGCGCGGCGAGGAACATGCCGAGCATCAGCCCGCTGAACACGACGAGGATCTGGCGATGGGTCAACGACGCCATCGGCGCGTCGGTGGCCGCCACCGTCCCCTCGGCGGCGGGTTCGGACACGTCGTCCCGGGGCTGGCTGCCCGGCCGTGGCGGTGTGTCGATGGTCATGTCGCCACCCCTCGATGGCCGGCCGAAGCGGCGTCCAGTCCGGCCGCCAGCCGGATCAGGCCGTCGGCCAGGCCCTGGCGCTCCGCCACGGTCCAACCGGAAACGGCCTCGGCCAGCACTCGCCGCCGCGCCTCGGAGACCGACTCGAGGACCGTCTGCCCGAGCTCGGACAGGCTGAGCAGGCAGGCCCGCCCGTCCTCGGGGTCGGGCACCTTGACCACCAACCCCGATGCCACCAGATGGGCCATCTGCCGGCTCACCGTCGAGAGGTCGAGGGCGACCGAGTCGGCCAGTTCGGAGAGCCGCATCGGTGCGTGGGCGGAGATCCGGAAGAGCAACCAGTAGCCGGCGCGGTCCAGGGACGCTCCATCGGGCAGTGCTTCGCGGGGCACTTCCAAGCGCAGGATGGTGCGGGCCACCTGGGTCAACGAGCGCTCCAGCTCAACCGAAACGGCACCGGACCGGCGGTCGGCCTTGCGGTTGGTCGTCGACGTCACGGTGGGCCTCCTCGGCACCCGGCCGACGGCGGGCCGGGGCACTTAACTGCTTGTAACAAGCAACTATATCGGCTTCGTATCGGTCAGCCGGCCGCGGCCGGCCGGCGCTCACGGATGACGGGCGGGCGGGGCGGACACCAGCCGCCCGACGGCCACCACGCCCACCACGTCGGCGCCCCGGAGCCGCAGGGCGGCGGCCGCGCTCTGGGCGCGGGCCCCGGTGATCACGCTGTCGTCCACGACCACCACCCTCCGGCCGCGTAACCGATGCTGGTCCACCCCGGGGCGCAGCACGAACCCCTGGCGGGCCGCCCGCAGGTGCCCGGTCGGAGCCGGTCCGCGCACGAGGAGCGGCCGATGACGACCGGCCAGCGTGGCGACAGCCCCCACCACGGCCGCCACCGGATCCCCCTCGGGCCGGCAGGACGACGGCACCGTCACCACCAGGTCCCACTCGCTCGCGGTGGGTACCCAAGCCGGGGCGGGACCGGTCGTCAGCCATTCCCCCACCATGGCGGCCAGCCGTTGCCGGCAGGCCGCTCGCACCTCGGCCACGGGTGCGTCCTTATACCCTCGCAACCGACGATGCAGGACGTCGCCCGATCGGAACTCGGCCACCGCCACCAGTGGGACCAGTGGCATCTGCAACTGGCGGATCAGGGTGGCGCAGCAGAAACAGAGGGCGAAGGGTGGGGCGGGGCGGGACCCGCAGAACCGGCATGTGGTCCCCGCTGGGCGAGCCTCCATACGTCCCGGTCTTCCCGAATGGACCGACGCGGTCCGGTGTCGTGGCGGCCGGTCGTCCACCGGCGGCGCGAGCAGCCTCATCGTCTCCGATCGGGGCGCCTCCCGACCGTCGGTCCGTCAATGGCCGGGCGGTTCCTCCGCGGTCGGGCGGTGAAGCAGGAAGGTCCCGGTCGACCGGCTGACCATCCGGTCCTTGTCGTCGGTGACGGTGGCTTCGGCATAGGCCACCTGGCGGGCCATGCGGACCACCTCCCCCCGCAGGCGGTACCGCTCGCCCACCAGTGCCGGGCGCATGGTCTCGACCTTCATCTCCAGGGTGGCCCGGGTGCGGTCGCGATCGGCCAGGGCCGAGTTGATGGCGAAGTTCATGGCGGCATCGAGGAGGAGGCCGTGCACGCCGGCCTGGACCACGCCGTGCGGATTGCCCGCCTGCTGCTGTGGCACGAAGACCCCGCTCACCCAGCCGAGGTCTTCGCCATCGACGCCGTAGTCGTCGAAGGACGCCCCCACCAGACCGATGAGCTCCATGCCCCCGTCACCGAGCCACCGGTCCATGTCCCTGATCCGACCCGTCATGCCACGAACGTAGCCCCAGGCTCTCCCACCGTCGACGTCCGCAGCACCACCCACCCCGTCTGAGCTGCGCCGACACGCCGGCCCGTGCCTCTCCCGGATGGCCGGCGGGCGCCGGTCGGCCTGTCCGGCGGGGCCCGCCGACCCCGTCCCCCCGCCCGTCGAATGGGACGTTTCCATTAGAGTCGGTGGGACCGCCGGAACCCACCGGTCCGTGGACCGGCAGGTGCCCGCACCGCCGGAGCTGCCAAAGGAGACCACCATGACCGAGGCCGTCATCGTCGACGCAGTGCGCACACCGGGCGGCAAACGCAACGGGAAGCTCCACAACTGGCACGCCGTGGACCTCGCCTCCGAGCCCCTCAAGGCCCTGGTCGAGCGCAACGACCTCGACCCGGGCACGGTGGACGACGTGATCATGGGCTGTGTGATGCAGGTCAGCGAGCAGTCCCTCAACGTCGGACGCAATGCGGTGCTGGCCGCCGGCTGGCCCGAGTCGGTACCGGGAACCACCATCGACCGCCAATGCGGCTCCTCCCAGCAGGCCATCCACTTCGGGGCCCAGGGCGTCATGGCCGGCGCTTACGACGTGGTCGTCGGGGCCGGCGTCGAGGTCATGAGCCGCACCCCGATGGGGGCGTCGGTCGTGCGCGAGCTCGGCTATCCCTTCGGACCGCGCATGATGGCCCGTTACGCCGAACGCGGCGGTCTGGTGAGCCAGGGTGAGGGTGCCGAGCTCATCGCCGAGCAATGGAACATCGACCGCGCCGCACTCGACGAGTACTCCGTACAGTCCCATCACCGGGCCGCCCAGGCCACGGCCGAGGGCCGCTTCGAGCGCGAGCTGCTCCCGGTGGCGGTCAAGGACGCCGACCGGGCCGACACCGACGAGATCATGACCACCGACGAGGGCATCCGCCCCGACACCACCGTCGAAGTGCTGGCCAACCTCAAGCCGGCCTTCCGGGCCGAAAACGGCCGGGTCACGGCGGGCAACTCCAGCCAGATCACCGATGGCGCCGCCGCCGTGCTCATCATGAGCGAGGAGCGGGCCAAGGCCCTCGGGCTCACCCCGCGGGCCCGGTTCCATGCCTTCGCCGTCGCCGGCAGCGATCCCATCACCATGCTCACCGGCCCGATCCCGGCGACCAGGGCCGTCCTCGAGCGGGCCAAGCTCAGCTTCGACGACTTGGACGCCATCGAGATCAACGAGGCCTTTGCCTCGGTCGTGCTCGCCTGGCAGAAGGAGTTCGACGCCGACCTGAGCAAAGTCAACGTGAACGGTGGCGCCATCGCCCTCGGCCATCCCCTCGGCGCCTCGGGGGCCAAGCTGATGTCCACCCTGGTGAACGAGCTCGAGCGCACCGAGGGCCGCTACGGGCTGCTCACCATGTGCGAGGGCGGGGGCATGGCCAACGCCACCATCATCGAACGCCTGGGCTGACCCCTTCGCCGGCCGACCCCGGCGCACCGCCAGGGCGGGCCGTCAGGGCGCTAGTGGTAACGGGTGGCCAGGATCAGCCCCACGAAGATGGCGCCGATGGCGACGATCAGCCACAGGTTGTTCACGCCGCCGGGTAGGGCTCCGGCGTAGTTGAGGATCACCACGAGCACCCCGACGGCGAACATGGCCACGATCAGGATGCCCATCCATCGTGGGCTGGCCTTCACGCTCTTGGCGACGGGCGGGGTGTAGCGCCGGCTCTGGGTCGAGGAGGCCGCCGCCGTGGTACGACCGCCGGAGGAACGACCCTTCTTCTGGGCCCGACCCGGGCCCGACTTGGCCTTGGTTGCCATGGCCGCAGGATAGCCAGACGGCGGCGATCCGGGCGGCCAGGTCCCCGGACGGGGGGCCGGTACGATCTCGGGACCATGGGGACCCGGGTGTTGGTCGTCGACAATTACGACTCGTTCGTCTACAACCTGGTGCAGGAGCTCGGCGAGCTCGGTGCCGATCCCGTCGTCCACCGCAACGACGCCATCGACATCGACGGCATCAGGGCGGCCTCGCCGGATGCCCTCCTCATCTCGCCGGGACCGGGCCGGCCCGAGAGCGCCGGCATCAGCAAGGCAGTGATCGAGGCACTGGCCGGCGAGATTCCCATCCTCGGCGTGTGCCTCGGTCACCAGGCCATCGGGGAGGTCTACGGCGGTGTGATCGTCTCCGCTCCCACGCTCATGCACGGCAAGACGTCGGCCATCCACCACCACGGGACGGGGGTCCTCGCCGGTCTGCCCGACCCCTTCGTCGCCACCCGTTACCACTCGCTGGTGGTCGACCCCGACAGCGTGCCCGGCGAGCTGGAGGTGACGGCCACCACCGCCGACGGAGTGATCATGGGCCTTCGCCACCGCACCCTGCCGGTCGAGGGTGTGCAGTTCCACCCCGAGTCGCTGCTCACGCCCGAAGGGCCGTCGCTGCTCGCCAACTTCCTGTCCTCGATCAACCGGACCGGCGCGCCGAGAGCCTGAGCCCGTCCCCGGTGCCGGGGCTCAGCCAGAGCTCTGCGAGTTGCCGTTGCCGTTGCCGGACCTCGAGTGGCCCGTCGTCGTCGACGTTGTCGATGACGAGGTCGGAACGGTGGTGGTCGTGGTGGTGGTCGTGGTCGTCGTGGTCGGTGGCGGACCGGTCGAGACGACGATGCTCACCGAACTGCCCGGTGCCACCGGAGTCCCGGCCGGCGGATCCGAGGCGATCACCAGGCCGGAGGAGTACTGGCTGGACGGTGCCGAGGTCAACCCACCCAGATTCAGGCCGAGGCTGCCGAGTTGTTGCCCGGCGCTTGCCTGGGTCAGGCCGATGAGTGACGGCACCAGCACGTTGGCGGGCCCGGACGAGACGGTGAGGGTGACCGAGCTGCCCTGCGGGGCCTTCGACCCGGCCGCCGGGTCAGAACTGATCACCGTGCCATTGGGAACCGTCGGGCTCGCCCGGTACACCACCGACGAGCTGAACCCAGCTCCCTGCAGGATCGATCGGGCGTTGGTCAGGGTGGTGTTGATGATGCTGGAGGGAATGGTGACCTGGGGGATGGGAGCAGGGATGGCCACCTTCAGCGTGACCGAGTCCCCCTTCTTGACCAGTGCGTTGGGCGCCGGATCGGTGGAGATGACCGAACCCGGGGTGTTGTTGGACACCTGGTTCGAGGTGCTGACCACCAGTCCGTCGTTCCTCAGGGTGGACGTCGCCTGCGCCACCGGCTGGCCGACCACGGAAGGAAGGTTGAACGAGGAGGTGCCGCCGAAGTACCCCAGGCTCCGGCCCAGGAAGTACCCGGCGGCCAGCAGGGCGACAAGCAGGATGGCCAGGATGATGGCGTAGGTGCGGGTCCGGTGGGAGCCTCCTTCCTCCTCGGGGACCTCCTCTTCGGGAACGAGGCCGGCCGCCGCCAGCGTCTGGGTGGCGTCCGATCCGTCCACGGTGCCGATGGCCTGGGTGGCAGCCGCTCCGGCGGCGAGCAGCACGGTGGCGTCGCTCATAGCCGAGACGGTCCGCCCCTCGTTGAACCGCAGGAGGTCGGCCCGCAACTCTTCGGCCGTGGCATACCGGTGGGCCGGGTCCTTGGCCATTGACTTGAGGATGATGGCCTCGAAGGTGGGCGGGATGGCCGGGTTGAGCTCGCGGGGCGCCGGTGGGTGCTCGCGCACGTGCTTGGAGGCCACCGCCACCGGCGTGTCCCCGAGGAACGGTGGGCGGCCCGTCACCATCTCGAACATGACCACCCCGAGCGAGTAGATGTCGCTCCGGGCATCGACACCGATGCCCTCGGCCTGTTCCGGCGAAAAGTAGGTGGCCGTCCCCATGACCGCCCCGGTCTGGGTCAGGCTCTCCTCGGTGTTGATGGCCCGAGCGATGCCGAAGTCGGTCACCTTCACCTGGCCCTCGTCGGTGATGAGCACGTTGCCCGGCTTCACGTCCCGGTGGATCACGCCGTGCTTGTGGGCATAACCCAGGGCGGCGGCCACGTGGGCACCCACATCGGCGGTGCGCTCAGCCGACAGGGGGCCGGACGTCTTGAGGATCGACGACAAGGGGCGGCCGTCGACGAACTCCATCACGATGAAGTAGGTGCCCGTGTCCTCGCCCCAGTCGAACACCGGGACGATGTTGGGGTGGGAGAGATTGGCGGCCGCCTGGGCCTCGCGGCGGAACCGCTCCACAAAGGAGCGGTCCACCGACAGCTCGGGAAAGAGCACCTTGAGGGCGACCGGACGATCGAGTAGCCGGTCGCGAGCCCGGTAGACCTCGGCCATGCCGCCCCGTGCGATCAGGTGGTTGAGCTCGTACCGCTCCGAGAAGACACGGGGCGTCTGGGTCGGTTCCATGTGTGTCAAAGCCTAGGCCTGCCTTCGTTCGGATTCTCGGTTCTCATCAGCCGTTCTGGTCCGCGAGTACGTCACCGAGGATCTGCTTCACGATCGGCCCTGAGTAGGAGGCGCCCGTGGCGCTACCCGGCTCCTGGGGAAGGACGACGGCGATCGCAACCTTGGTATTGCCCACCGGCGCGAAGGCGATGAGCCAGTCGTCAGTGAACTGGGGGTTCGGACCGAACGAGCCGGTTTGTGCGGTCCCCGTCTTGGCCGCAACGTTCCAGCTGGCCGGAAAGACGCCCGCCGCAGTTCCCGATCTCGCCACCCCCTGCATGAACGCGGTCAGCGTGTTGGCGGTCTGTGGCGAGATGGGTTGCATCCAGGGCTTGGGCTGGTAGGTCCGCACCAGGTTGCCCTGGGAGCTCCGGATCTCGGACATCACATGCGGGGTCATCTCGATCCCACCGTTGGCCACGGTTCCGGCCACCAGGGCCATCTGCAGGGCGGAGGCGGTCACGTCCTGCTGGCCGATGGCCGACTTCATCAGGCCGGGCAGGTCGGTGGCGAACCCGGCCACGGTGCCGAAGTTGGAGACGGCCACCGTCGATGGCGGGACGTCCAGGGGGGCCCGCTGGTTGAAGCCGTAGAGCTCGGCCTGGGTCACCAGGGCCTGGGACCCGAGCAACTGGCCGATGGAGGCGAAGTCGGCGTCGCACGACTGGATGACCAGCTCCTGCAGGTTCCCGCCACACGGCGTCGAGTGATAGTTGGTCAGCATCTGCGGTGGGGTGCCGGTGTCGGGCAGTGTGATGGATGGGACGACGGGATACGTCATCAGCGCCAGGTCAGGTCGGTGCTCGAGTACGGCCGACGTGGTTACCACTTTGAAGCTCGAGCCCGGGGGGTAGACCTCGTTGTAGGCACCGGCCCGGAGCGGGTTGCCGGGGGCGGCCAGATAGGAGAACCAAGCGAGCCGCTCCGTGCTCAGGTTCTCCGAGACCAGCGGATTGGGATCGAAGGCAGGGTTCGAGTACATGGCCTCGACGGCCCCCGTGGTCGGGTTCAACACGACTGCCGCCGCCCCGAGGTGTCCGGGTGCTCCCTGGTCGAGGGCGGTGGCCACCTGCTCCTGCAGCCTCGAGTCCATGGTGAGCGTGACGTTGTCGTACTCGGTCCGGTTGACGAGCAGATCGCGGAGCGTATGGGCCGGCCGGGTGTGCGGCGTCAGGTAGTTGTTGTATTCGGACTCCACCCCGTTGAAGTTGCCGTACAGCGGCGAGTCGTACCCGACGACCTGGGAGAAGAGCGTGGCCGTGAAGGGGTTGTAGACGCGCTGGTACTTGTAGACGCTCGCCGGGGGCGCCAGCACCGAGGAGGCCAAGGTCACCCCGTCGGACGAGAGGATGCTGCCCCGGGTCTGGCTCCTGGCCACCGCCAGCACGTGCGGGTTTTGGGGGCTGTTGGCCAGGGCGTTGGACTTGAACACCTGGATGTTGTTGAGCTGGACGAACAGGGCACCGAAGCACAGCACCATGAAGACCCCCAGCCGCCGGATACGACGCTCCATCACGCTCCTTTCGTGGTGGACGGGGACACGGGTGTCGGAGTGGACGAGGTAGGCGTCGGCGAGCCTTGTTGCTCCTTGGCCGTCCTCAGGTTGGCCACATAGTTCTCGGCGTCGGCTACCGAGGTCTCTTGGACGCCCGATTGGAGGGAGTGGACGTAATTGGCCGGCACATCGGCGGTCGTCACTCCCGTCTTCTTGACCACGACCGGGTTGTACCAGAGAAACCCGCCGATCCGGCCCTGGTAGATGATCAGCTCGTTGTTCTCGACGCCCACGAAGTAGGAGTTGGTGTCGTACCAGCGGATGGCGGCGAGACCGCCGACGACCAGCGCGGCAAGCAGGATGACGAAGATGAACGTCCGGACGGTGATCAGCCGGCGCCCACGAGCCAGGCGTCGCTCGCGCCGCTTGGCCTTGCGTCGCTCGCGCCGGCTCGGAGGCTTCTCGTCGCCGACCGAGGCGGGGTACAGGTCGGGGGCCACCACCGGTGGCGTCTCCCCGTCGGTCGATACCGGGGTGCCGAAGTCGGCATTCACGGCCGCAACGTCCGGGGCCTCGGTGGCTCCCTCGTCTTCCCCGACCACCACGTCGACCACCACCACGGTGATGTTGTCGCTGCCGCCATGGGTCCGGGCGGCCTGGACGAGCAGTTCGGCGGCTCGCTTCGGGTCGCTCACCGAAGCCAACACCTCGGCGATCTGTTCGGTGGTCAGCTCGTTGGTCAGTCCATCGCTGCAGAGCAGGTAGCGGTCGCCCCGGACCGGGTTGATCCGCCAGAGATCGACGGCCACGTCGGTGGCCACCCCGAGGGCCCGGGTGAGGATGTGGCGATGAGGGTGCGTGGCGGCCTCGTCGGAGGTCAGATCGCCCGTCCGGACCATCTCCTCGGCCAGGCTGTGGTCGGTCGTGATCTGGCTGATCGTGCCGTCGTGGAAGCGGTAGGAGCGCGAATCACCCACGTTGACCAGGGCCAACGTGTCCTTGCCGTCCTCGTTGACCAAGGACAGCGCGGTCATGGTGGTGCCCATGCCCCGAAGATCGGGGTTCGCCTGGCTGTGCTGCCACACGGCGGTATTGGCCTCGGAGACCGCCTCGGAGAGCCCTGAGCCCGAGGGCTGGCGACTGAAGGCCAGGGCCAGGGTCTCGACGGCCAGTTGCGAGGCGACCTCGCCACCGGCGTGCCCACCCATGCCGTCGGCCACGGCGAACAGCGTGGGCGTCTCCATGGCGAGGTCCTGGTTGACCGACCGGACCAGTCCGGTGTCCGTCGCCGATCCCGATCGCAGGAGGGTCATGTCACTTGCCCACTTCGAACACGGTGCCGCCCACCTGGAGCAAGTCGCCCTTCCGGAGCTTGGTCCGTTCGCCGATCCGGACGGTGTTCACCCAGGTTCCGTTGGTCGACCCGAGGTCCTCGGCCCACAGCTCGCCGTCGAGTCGGAAGAGCCGGGCATGCAGGTTGGACGAATACGTGTCGTAGTCGATGGCGACCCCGCAACCGGCCGCCCGGCCGACGGTGACCTCGTCACCGATCTCGTACGTGCGCCCGGCCTGATCCTCGGGCCTGATCACGTGCAACCGGAGCTGCTTTCCCCGCTTGGCCTTCCCGTTCGTACTGGCAACTTCATTCGCACTTCGCCGGCGGCGGGGTCGCTTGAGGGGCCGAACCTCGACCCAGACAGCGCGCACCACCCACATGAAGAAGAGCCACAGAAGGATGATGATGCCGTACTCAAGAGCACGGAGGACCGGAGTGTTGTCGGTGGGCCCAGGCAGCGAAACCAGGAGCAGGTGCATGTCCGCTCAGACGTCGACCGTCACGAAGTCTCGAATCGCAACACGGTGGTGCCGATCACGATCTCGTCTCCATCGGCCAGGGTCCGTTCACGCACGGTGGCCCCGTTGACCCGGGTGCCGTTGGTCGAGTTCAGGTCGACCAGCACGACATCGTTGCCCGCCCGTCGCAGCTCGGCGTGACGGCGACTGGCATTGGGGTCGTTGATGGTGACCGTGCTCTCGGGCAGGCGGCCGAGAGTCATCGGCTCAGGGCCGAGGACCACCCGCTCACCGTCGGCCAGGATGACCGATGCCGCCGGCAGGCCTGAGGGCCCCTCCTGCACCTCCGAGACGATCATGAACCGTCCTCGCCGCTCCTCCACGTCCTCGAGGATGGACACGCTGACCGGGCCGACGAAGATGTACTCCTCGGTCCTGGCATGCTCGCGGGCCGCCTCCTCCAGTTCGCGGACCAGGGCATCGAGGAAGGTCTCGAACCGGTCGAAGTCGTAGCTCGAGATATGCACGATGAAGGCGTTCGGCGAGATGAGGCCGTGCACCCCCACCCGGCGCTGGAGGTCCATCTCCCTCGTCAGGCGGCGGCCGATCTCGACAGGATGAAGCTCGCCCCGGAAAGCCCGCGACAGGGCGCCGTCAAACAAGCGCTCCAGGCGCCCTTCGAACTTCTGGAGTCCCATGCTGCGGTCAGCCTACCGGTGTCAACCCCCAGGTAGTGGTAGGCCGGGGGTTCGGCCCGGCCCAACCCGCTCCGGCAACGCCGGCGACAACTGACAACGGGGGACCTCCGGTGAACTGGCCATTTCGGCGCATCAGGTAGCCTCCAGGGGTCACTCGGGCGAGTGGCGGAATTGGCAGACGCGCAGGATTCAGGTTCCTGTGTCCGAAAGGATGTGGGGGTTCAAGTCCCCCCTCGCCCACCTAGGGCTCCCGACAAAACTGGGCCGAACAAAACGACAAAACCTCGACAACTAAGGCTCCAGCTCCGTGAATTGCTCAGTTGTATGAGTAGCAGACCGGTTCCGGCAGCCATACATCAAGGTTTGAGCGCGCAGCGAGAGCCAGATGGCGTGTTGCCCGCAAACCGGACCGCGCCGACCAGTCCTCTTGAGAGAGGCCCCAGCTAGTCGCCGTCAGGCGATCAGTGGCGGGTCTGGATCGCTCTCCGCGTGCTCGTCGGCGCTAGCGGTGGAAGGGTTCGGGGCCCAGGGGACAGCGACTTGGCGCGGCGCCGGGAAGGCAACCGACGGATCCTGTGGGTGCCGAAAATGTCATCCGTGTGATCTGAGCAGCACTTTCGTCGATCGGCCCGGATCGACGAAGCTGGGCCATGGCACTCTCCTTCCTCTACCTGGCCTTCGTCCGGTGCTCGATCTGGTCCGGCTCATGCTGCGGCGAAGCGATCAGCAGCTGGCGATCGAACTCGTCATGCTTCGTCACGAGGTGACCGTCCTCCGTCGCCAGGTGACTCGCCCGGCCCTGCGACCGCCGGATCGAGCTCTGCTCGCCGGGCTGAGTCGCCTCCTCGATCGTCGGCACCGATGCAGGTTCTTCGTCCAGCCCGAGACCTTGCTCCGCTGGCACCGGGACCTGGTCCGTCGCCGCTGGACCTACGCCCACCGCTCTGGTCGACCGAGCATCCCGGCCGGCACCGTTGCCATCATCGTGCGGCTGGCCAAGGAGAACCCCACCTGGGGCTATCGCCGGATCCACGGTGAGCTCGCCAGGATGGGCGTGGTCCTGGCTGCCGTCCAGCGTCTGGGAGATCCTGCAGCGACACGGCATCGACCCCTCACCGCAGGCGGACGGGTCCGACATGGTCCGAGTTCCTCCGCACCCAGGCCTCCTCGATGCTGGCCTGTGACTTCTTCACCGTCGACACGGTGCTGCTCAAGCGTCTCTACGTGCTCTTCTTCATCGAGCTCGACACCCGGCGAGTGCATCTGACCGGGATCACCGCCCACCCGGTCGCAGCGTGGGTCGTCCAGCAGGCACGAAACCTGGCAATGAAGCTCGGACGAGCGAGCGCATCCCGTCCGGTTTCTTCTCCGTGATCGAGACGCGAAGTTCACGTCGAGCTTCGATGAGGTCTTCAAAGCGGATGCCATCCGGACCCTCCGCACCCCGGTCAGGGCACCACGGGCCAACGCCTTCGCTGAGCGATTCGTCGGGACGGTTCGTCGAGAGTGCCTCGATCGGACGATGATCGTCAGCCGCCAACACCTTGAGCGGGTCCTCGACGAGTACGTGTCCCACTACAACCACCACCGGCCACACCGCTCGCTGGATCAGCGCTGCCCCGCTCAGGATGAACGTTTCACCGCCGGGCCACCGATCCCGAACCTGCGCAGCTACGTCGGAGGGACACAGTCTTTGGCCTGATCCATGAGTACCGACTCGCCGCATGACCTGGCTGGATGGGATTTTCGGCACCCACAGGCCCTCGGATGACTCTTTCGGCACCCACAGGTCTCATCCACGAGTACAGACTGGCTGCGTGAGCCGTATGGATGACGACCTTGGCACCCACAGGGTGTCCTCTTACTCGACGCGTGCTTCTACGGTCTTCACGAGCTGATTCAGAGGAGCAAAAGGCGGGAGTGGGGAGGATCGCCTCTGAGGATGAAGGGCGGGAGTGGGAGCTCAGTGCCTACAATCGTGTACTTGCGGTAGGCATTATCAAGGTGGAATAAAGTCGCCCGCGAAGAAGGCGAAGTTGTCAATGGCATTCCGCATTGTCTCGGCCTCCGATCCCGGTGACGAATCGCTGATTTCGCCAAGCCCAAACGGGACACCCACTCCGAGGATCCCTCCCAAAAAGGTTTGACCCCGGTTGCCGTTTACCCAGCTCCAAAAAGATCGACTGCCAGGTTGGCAAAAGATAGAGACTCTTTCTTCTTGCGAGTATTTCCAGATTCAGTTCGTCCACATCTGGAGTGCGCGGGAGCATATCTGCTGTTCCATCGCCGGCATCGTCGGCTGGAAGCTGCCACCGAGTAGCGGAGAGACCGCCGGTCCCATGAGCGGCGACACTGCGGCTCCGATATTCGACGCGTCCTGACCCACGACAGAACCTCCGACTAGTTCCCCCGCCAGGAACTGGCCAACTTGCGCCACGAGAGGTTGGAGATCGAAGGCCGGAGGATTGTCGATGCCCTCCATGACGAGCGGCTCCCCGACAAGCGCGAATTCCCAGGCGGCCTCGTTGATCGGCTTCCATGCACCGACATCCCAGAACAGGTCCAACATCTGTGGCCAGGCAAGCTGATAGGTGCCGGTCGTCATCCAATTGCAAGAGAACTCCGCCTCAAAGGGACCCTTGGGGCCAAATTCCATACACACTCGGACGTCGTCGAAGTAAACGACGACAGGCCGGGTGCCATTTATCACGTCCCCGATTGCAACCTCCACACGCGGCGGCGCCGCCAACCAGATTTTGAAAGTCGACAGTTCCGAAGCCGCAAGGCGGGGAGGCGGTAGGGAGCTTAAGGTACTGCAGACGGATGTGACGTGGTTTGCGTCGAAGACAAAGGTTGGCGTCTGCCATTGCGCAAACAGGTAGTAATTCAGTGCGTTTTGACTTGCTGCAAGGCCCAAGTACGTTCCGACTGGAATGGAACCGACGGCCGGTGGATTCTGATTTCGCAGGGCAACGTGCGTCTGCGTCAGATTTCCCGCCAGATCAGCTTCGGTCTCCACTTGGGTCAGATCGGCCGCGACCGTGATCGGATCGACCGGTCCAACGTCACAGCTGAGCGTGAGAATCGTCTTGGCCGTGCTCGTTGCCGCTCCGTCAAACGATTTCAACTGCTCCTTGCCGGGTGGGAAGGCAAGACCGGCGCTCTTTAAGGCCTCCTCAAGCCATCCGGGAAGGGCGTTAGCCAAGAGATCGAACCAAAGGTTAAATGCATCACCCAAGGCTGCGATCATGGGGTCAAGAAACGAGGCAATGGGATTGAATCTGGACGGCAGAGCCATGAGCGTCAGCCGCCCAGATTGGCTGTTCAGCTGCACAATCGGCGCGAGAACTCCTGCGGTTGGATCGAACTTATAGGTGATCGTGCCGGAAAGCGAACAGTCGTCGAGAAGCGCCTCGAGTGAGGCAATTTGATTCGTAATGGCTTCCAGCGCCAGTGCAAGAAGCATCTGCTGCGCGCAAATGAACGGCGCGAACAAGCACGTTCCCGCCGTAATGATGAGGACGGTGGCCTGTCCGAGCGTCGTTAGAGAACTGATCAAGCTGGCTGATAGTGAGATCGGCGGAAGGTTGACCCCTATGGAAACACTCCCCGCACCCGTGATCTCCAGCGATGTAATGAACGGATGAGCAAGCTTCTGGAAATCCATCCTTCCCTTGAAGTTGTCCAGCGTCGCCGTAATGAGTGGGCCGTGAGGGGCAGCGGGCCAAGACTTGGTAAAGGCACCGCCGACACCAGAGATCGAGACGATCCCTAATTCCTTTGTCTCATAGCCTTCGACTACCTCGATCTGCTGGTTGAGACTCAATTGAGCGATCTTGCCTCCGTTGCCCTCCAGTGCAGGCAACACAGCCGCATCGGTGATGCCCCACGCAGTCAGCGTGGTCGCCAACTGCCCTGTCTTTGCGTCGTTTTCGAGCCGAGGCAGGTTGTTTGGCCCGCCAGGCTGAAGGAGAAGCTTGACGGCGAGCAGATCCAGCAAACCCGTTCCCGGTGTCTGAGAGGTCAAGCGGGGTTGTCTCAGAACTTGGAAGAGTCCCGCGCCCGGCTTTCCGGCGGGAATGCTCCCAAGGTGCCCGAGCCAGTCCATGGTCAGGCTTCCATTGTCTAGCCGACCAGTACCTAAAAGAGGCGCGACCATGTTGACCAGAGTGGAGACCTGATCAAGGAGATCTTGGTGCACCGTCGCCGCCACGGACCCCAGAAATGTGCTCGGCAAACACGAGGGGATGCTGACGGGATCCTTCGCACGAGCGAGGAGTGCTGCTTCAAAATGAGGTTGAGCCGGAGCGCCTTTGGATGACGATTGTTTTAGCGGTTTCGGAGGCAGAGATGCGCTCGGAGTCCTTGATGGCCTCTTTGGCATCTTGAACGAGGTGTATTCCTTGGGGGGTAGAAAGGCCTGCTTGGCCACTGTGATGACGTCAAGATCAGTCACTTCTAGGTGAGAGAACGGCTCATGTTCGCCCTCTAGGAATGAAAGCTCTTCGACGACGCAGCCATGGGCAGCAAGCTCTGCGATTGGCACATTGGATCGTGTGTGGCAGACCGGGCCGCAGTTCAGGGCATAAAGCAGCGGGGGTCCGAAGTCCATCAACTCGTCATCGTTCACGAATCGCCATTCCGATCGCATTGGGCCAAGCTCTTGATCACGAAAGCTCAACTTCGCGATCACTTCGTTTGAGGTAGCGCGCGTTTCTACCTCCAAATCTTTTGCAGGTTGGAGCCGTAAGGCAGGAACGGGATCGGACAGATCAAGATAAGTCTTCCTTTGGTCATCCCAAATTGATGCTCGGCGTTGCGCATTCATAGCGAGCGTCATGAAGTCGGTGCCATCCTGCAACACGGTGACAAGCTGACAGTCTGTTCCTACGAGAAGCCGGAACACGGTCGTCTCCGCTGGATCGAAAGCCAGCAACTGGACCCGTTGCTTGAGCTGAGCACTTGCTGCTTCGGAGAATCTCAGGTTCGCGACTGCTTTTAGAGCTTTCATTCTGGTAGCCCTCTCGTCGAGTCGACCGACTGGCCCTCGGCGCTTACCGGGCCAAATCGTCGGATCACAGAGTACCGCCCGTCGTCGGTAACGCACATTTACAACGACAGGGCCATGGCCCAGTTTCATCGGATCGAAACGTTCTGTGAAAGGCCTAGTCAGGGTGCTCGGATGACATTCTCGGCACCCACAGGCTCTACGTGCTGTTCTTCATCGAGATCGACACCCGACGGGTGTTCGTGATGGGGTCACCGCTCACCCGACCGGAGCCTGGGCTGTCCAACAGGCCCGCAACCTGACCGGCGAAGCTCGCCAACCGCGCTCACACGGTCAAGTTTCTAATCCGGGACCAAGACGCCAAATTCACCTCCAGTTTCGACGAGGTTTTCCGATCTGAGGGCATCCGGATCATCCGCACCCCGATCCGGGCACCACGGGCCAACGCCTTCGCAGAGCGCTTCGTCGGCACGGTCCGTCGTGAGTGTCTGGACCGGATGCTGATCTTTGGTCGCCGACATCTGGAGCACGTTCTGTCCGACTACGTCGTCCACTACAACCACCACCGTCCGCACCGCGCTCTCGATCAGCAGGCTCCACTGACGGTCGCGGGGAGTCCGGCGTCGATCGGCGATCCAGACCTCGCCCGACTGCGAAGAGCGGACAGGCTCGGTGGTCTCATCCACGAATACGAACTGGCAGCGTGAGGTCCTTGAATGGCATTTTCGGCACCCACAGGGTGCACACCATCTCGGGGCCAGGTCCCGGGATGGTGTGCGCCAGGTGGCGACATGAACGAAACGGACGCTCTGCATTCGTCCATCCACACTCCCGCCGACTCCCTCGTTGGAAGCCTCTCCGCTCAAGGCTCGGGTGGAGGACAGTGCGAAGATGGTGACGTGGCGACAAAGCCCGCAAATGACCTACCCAATGGGGATCGGCGTCAGTGTCCAGGCCAATACGTTACCGGCACTGCAGGCGCGGCTGGCCATGATCTTCGAGACGTAGTAGTTGTTCGGCACGGTCGCGGGAACGGCGCACTCGGTGTAGGAGCCCGTAGACGGGGTCGGGGTAAGCTTCCAGGCCAAGGCGTTGCCGGCGCTGCACGCGCCGCTCGCCGCGATCCTCGCGAGGTAGTGGTTGGCCGGCACGGTCGCGGGAACGGCGCACTCGGTGTAGGAGCCCGTGGACGGGGTCGGGGTAAGCGTCCAGGCTAAGGCGTTGCCGGCGCTGCACGCGCCGCTCGCCGTGATCCTCGAGACGTAGTAGTTGTTCGGCACGGTGGCGGGAACGGGGCACTCGGTGTAGGAGCCCGTGGACGGGGTCGGGGTGAGTGTCCAGAGCAGGCTGTTACCGGCGGTGCACGTCCCGACGTTGGTAATGGCCAAGACGTAGTAACCGTTAGGTACCGAGCCCGTCGCGCACTCAGAGTAGGAGCCCGTAGACGGCGTCGGGGTGAGCGTCCAGGCCAAGGCGTTGCCGGCACTGCACGCGCCGCTCGCCGTGATCTTCGAGACGTAGTAGTTGTTCGGCACGGTCGCAGGAACGGCGCACTCGGTGTAGGAGCCCGTGGACGGGGTCGGGGTGAGCGTCCAGGCCAAAGCGTTGCCGGCGCTGCATGATGGGCTGCCGGCGATCTTCGCGAGGTAATGGTTGTTCGGCACGGTTGCGGGAACGGCGCACTCGGTGTAGGAGCCCGTGGCCGGGGTCGGGGTGAGCGTCCAGGCTAAGGCGTTGCCAGCGCTGCACGCGCCGCTCGCCGTGATCATCGCGAGGTAGTGGTTGTCCGGCACGGTGGCGGGAACGGCGCACTCGGTGTAGGAGCCCGTGGAGGGGGTCGGGGCGAACGTCCACGTCAAAAGATTGGACGCGCCGCACGTCCCGGCGTTGGTAATGGCCAAGACATAGTCGCCGTTTGGAACCGTGGGGGTGGTGGGACACTCGGAGTATGAACCGGTCGTCGGACTCGGCGTGAGCGTCCAGGCCAAGGCGTTGCCGGCACTGCACGCACTGCTCGTGGTGGACCCCGAGACGTAGTAGTTGTTCGGCACGGTCGCGGGAACGGCGCATTCGGTGTAAGAACCCGTGGACGGGGTCGGGGTGAGCGTCCAGGCTAAGGCGTTGCCGGCGCTGCACGCGCCGCTCGCCGTGATCCTCGAGACGTGGTAGTTGTTCGGCACGGTCGCGGGAACGGGGCACTCGGTGTAGGAGCCCGTGGACGGGGTCGGGGTGAGCGTCCAGGCTAAGGCGTTGCCGGCGCTGCACGCGCCGCTCGCCGTGATCCTCGCGAGGTAGTGGTTGGCCGGCACGGTCGCGGGAACGGCGCACTCGGTGTAGGAGCCCGTGGACGGGGTCGGGGTGAGCGTCCAGGCCAAGGCGTTGCCGGCGCTGCACGCGCCGCTCGCCGTGATCCTCGCGAGGTAGTGGTTGGTCGGCACGGTCGGCGGGAACGGCGCACTCGGTGTAGGAGCCCGTGGACGGGGTCGGGGTGAGCGTCCAGAGCAGGCTGTTACCGGCACTGCACGTCCCGACGTTGGTAATCGCCAAGACGTAGTAACCGTTAGGTACCGAGCCCGTCGCGCACTCAGAGTAGGAGCCCGTAGACGGCGTCGGGGTGAGCGTCCAGGCCAAGGCGTTGCCGGCACTGCACGCGCCGCTCGCCGTGATCTTCGAGACGTAGTAGTTGTTCGGCACGGTCGCAGGAACGGCGCATTCGGTGTAGGAGCCCGTAGACGGCGTCGGGGTGAGCGTCCAGGCCAAGGCGTTGCCGGCACTGCATGATGGGCTGCCGGCGATCTTCGCGAGGTAATGGTTGTTCGGCACGGTCGCAGGAACGGCGCATTCGGTGTAGGAGCCCGTGGACGGGATCGGGGTGAGCGTCCAGGCCAAAGCGTTGCCGGCGCTGCATGATGGGCTGCCGGCGATCTTCGCGAGGTAATGATTGTTCGGCACGGTGGCGGGAACGGCGCACTCGGTGTAGGAGCCGGTGGACGGGATCGGGGTGAGCGTCCAGGCCAAGCTGTTGCCGGCGCTGCACGAGCGCTGGCGGCGATCTGGGAGAGGCGTAGTTGCTCGGCACGGTCGGCTGGGACCGGCGCACTCGGTGTAGGAGCCCGTGGACGGGATGGGGGTGAGCGTCCAGGCCAAGCTATTGCCGGCACTACACGAGCCGCTGGCGCTGATCTGGGAGACGGCGTAGTTGCTCGGCACGTTCGGATTGGGACCTGCGCACTCGGTGTAGGACCCGGTGGACGGGATGGGGGTGAGCGTCCAGGCCAAGCTATTGCCGGCGCTGCACGATGGGCTGACGGCGATCTGGGAGACGTAGTAGCGGCTCGGCACGGTCGGATTGGGACCTGCGCACTCGGTGTAAGGGACAAGATTGTTTGCTTCCGTTACCCAGCTCGACCACGGCGACTGGAATGACCCGCCTCCAACGACGGCCCGGATCCGGTAGGAGCACGTGGTTCCGACCGGGCAGTCACCGGTGCCGTAGGGGTCCGTGTACGGGCTCGAGGTTGCACCAGTGTTGCCGTAGCTGTTTGGCCAGGTGAGGGTCGAGGTCGGTCCTCGGTAAACGGTCGTCCCGCCGTCTTGAGAGTCCTCGTAGTCGTACGACGTGACGGTCAGTCCGGATCCCAGCGTCGGTGCGGTGAAGAACAGGGAAGCCCCATTGTTGCTGTAACTGACGCTGTTGAGCATGGGCGCGGATCCAAAGGGCGTCTCCGTCACCCAGCTCGACCACGGCGACTGGAATGACCCGCCTCCAACGACGGCCCGGATCCGGTAGGAGCACGTGATTCCGACCGGGCAATCACCGGTGCCGTAGGGGTCCGTGTACGGGCTCGAGGTTGCACCAGTGTTGCCGTAGCTGTTTGGCCAGGTGAGGGTCGAGGTCGGTCCTCGGTAAACGGTCGTCCCGCCGTCTTGAGAGTCCTCGTAGTCGTACGACGTGACGGTCAGTCCGGATCCCAGCGTCGGTGCGGTGAAGAACAGGGAAGCCCCATTGTTGCTGTAACTGACGCTGTTGAGCGTGGGCGCGGATCCAAAGGGCGTCTCCGTCACCCAGCTCGACCACGGCGACTGGAATGACCCGCCTCCAACGACGGCCCGGATCCGGTAGGAGCACGTGGTTCCGACCGGGCAGTCACCGGTGCCGTAGGGGTCCGTGTACGGGCTCGAGGTTGCACCAGTGTTGCCGTAGCTGTTTGGCCAGGTGAGGGTCGAGGTCGGTCCTCGGTAAACGGTCGTCCCGCCGTCTTGAGAGTCCTCGTAGTCGTACGACGTGACGGTCAGTCCGGATCCCAGCGTCGGTGCGGTGAAGAACAGGGAAGCCCCATTGTTGCTGTAACTGACGCTGTTGAGCGTGGGCGCGGATCCAAAGGGCGTCTCCGTCACCCAGCTCGACCAATTCGAATCTGTACTTCCGTTGTCGAAGACGGCCCGGATCCGGTAGGAGCACGTGGTTCCGACCGGGCAGTCACCGGTGCCGTAGGGGTCCGTGTACGGGCTCGAGGTTGCACCAGTGTTGCCGTAGCTGTTTGGCCAGGTGAGGGTCGAGGTCGGTCCTCGGTAAACGGTCGTCCCGCCGTCTTGAGAGTCCTCGTAGTCGTACGACGTGACGGTCGTTCCGATGAGCTGGCTCGGTGCGGTGAAGAACAGCGATGTCCCATTGTTGCTATAGCTGACGCTGTCGAGCGTGGGCGCGGTTGGGTCTCCGGATCCAGCTGCGACACCCCTATTCGTGCCGATCAGCATCGTCACGAGTAACACCACTAGAGCTGCAATAAGTTTGACTGTTCGGGGCTTCCGCTCGACCTTTCGAGGCCCCCTTAAACGGCGATAACCGCGAGAAGTGTTGTCGAGCAAGGCCATTCGGATTCGTCGCACCGTCTACCCTTCCCGCCAAGAGCCACCGCCAGGTGATCCCGCCTAATTGTGCCGGCCACGCTGACACCATCGCAGAACCATGTCAAACGGAGACGGGGTCCGCCGCGAGTCGCCCGGTTCATCGACCGCTACGACACCACCCGGCACCACAGCTTGTGGGTGCCGAAATGTCATCCGGATCGTCCGAACAGCACTTTCGCGAATTCCACGCATCTCGGCAGATATGGCGTTTCTAGAACCGCTGAGTCAGCCGAGTCGACAACCCAGATCACAATAGAGCCGCCAAGGACCACGACTAGGAACAGAGCTATCGCAAGAACCGTGTGATGACCGGAGAGCCAGTGGGTGATCCGATTCACAGATCTATCTGTGAGGGAGGCATCGGCAGGCAGGATAGAACGAAGGAGAGGGAGCCGTAACGATCCCGTCGTACGTCGATTACAACCAATGTCCGCCCTCTGCCGTCCCCGCTCGGGTTGAAGTCGTGTCTGGCCGGCTTCGCTCGGCGCCTCGCCGTGGTGCTCATGACGAGCCGGGTGCCGCTTGTGTGATCCCGCAAGCATCAAGGAACAAATGTCATTGCGCTTGACGAATGTCGGCCGTAGCTGCTACCTATGTGGGCCTAAGCGGGGTTGCCATGGTGGGTTTGTTCGGCGGAACGCGAAGGGGCCACGCCTTCCTCGTCGCGGCCGCCGTTGTTCTTTTACTGTTGATCAGCACGCTGCCACTTGCGACCGCTGCTGCCTCTGGACGATCGAACTCAACCGTGCGATCTCCAATGTCTGGCCAGGTATTCCGTACTGAATCAGCCACTGTACGACCAAATAGTTCGGCAGGATCGCATAAGGATTCCAAGCAGTCGGCACATTCTCTATTTAGTAGGGCTGCATCTAGTAGGGCTGCCGGCAGCGTGGTGCCGGCCTCCACCTCGCCCATAGCTTGGAAAATAGCCGACTCGGTTGCGGCTGAAGCCTTTACGGGGGTCGCATGCCCTTCAGCATCCGACTGCTACGCCACCGGCGGCGACTCAACCGGGGTGGGATTCGTGACGGCGACGACCGACGGTGGCTCCACTTGGTCGCCACAGTCGGTCCCTTCCCGGTTCGGTGACGTTAGGAAGGTGACCTGCCCCTCGATCTCCGACTGCTTCGGGATAGGTGGTGGAGTTATCAACACCACTAATAATGGTGGAACTTGGACCAGTCAGACTGTTCCACCCGGTTCAGTCCTCTTTTCCGACATAGCGTGTTCGTCGCCGTCCGACTGCGTTGCGGTCGGCAACAACGGTACCAACGGGACGACCATTAGTACGACCGATGGCGGCAATACCTGGACGAGTGGAACAGTACCAACCACGGTGTTCGCCCTCAACGGTGTGGCTTGTCCATCGGCGTTGGATTGCTTAGCTGTCGGCTATAGCAACAGTTCCGGATTCGGCTCGACACAGGTAGCCATCGCCTCAACTGATGGCGGAAAGACCTGGACGAACCAAACTGTGCCGCCGTTTGGCTCAGGCGAATTCTTGAGCGTTACCTGCCCCTCGACGTTGGACTGTTTCGCCGTAGGCAATAGCAGTAACACGAGCGGTCAAGCTGACATTATTTTCGCAACCACCGACGGAGGCGCGAACATGGGCTAGCCAAGCTGTACCACCGGTGACAACCGGTCTGAATGGAGTGGCGTGCTGGTCAACATCCGATTGTGTTGCCGTTGGTGGGGCAGCTGGCGGCACCTCATTCGCCACATCTGACGGGGGAGTGACCTGGACAAGCGGAGTAGTACCTCCCACGGTCGGCGGTCTTGACGGTGTCGCCTGTCCCGCAGCATCCGACTGCTTGGCTGTCGGCGGCGCCTACATCATCGCCACGCTCGCCCCCTCGACAGTTTCAGTCACCTCCAGCATTAATCCCTCTGTCGTGGGTGATTCGAGTCTTGTCTTCTCCGCTACGGTGGCGCCGGGCATTGGAACCCAGACTCCCACCGGTTCGGTCACGTTTTATGACGGTACGACTGCGCTCGGAAGCGCCAGCGTTGGTCCCAACGGAATGGCTTCGGTGTCTGGCGCTTCACTACTGGCGGGAACACATCTGATCACCGCCAAGTACAACGGGGATGCCACTTTTGCCCCAAGTATTTCGCCGGTGCTGTCCCAAACCGTCAATCAGGCTAAGATCACTACGACACTCACATCGGCGCCAAACCCAGCTGCGTCCAGTCAACCCGTTACGCTCACCGCGGCTGTAACTGTGAACCTGCCCGGCGCCGGTACACCGACGGGAACGGTCACATTTCAAGACGGTGCCAACGTGCTGGGCAAGGCGAGCGTCGACAGTTCCGGGAACGCCATTCTTTCGAGCGTGGTTCTGTCGGTAGGGGCACACCCACTCACAGCGCATTACGGTGGCGACTCGAATTTCAGCGGCAGCTCTTCGGCTGTACTCACCCAGACGGTCAAGGGTCCCTCGACGACAACGCTCACATCGAACACCAACCCTGGGGTGTTCGGACAACCGATCACATTTTCCGCGTCGGTCGGTGCCAGCAATGGCACGCCCACCGGTTCGGTCACGTTCGACGATGGCACTACTTCGCTTGGAACCGTCAATCTCCGATCCGGTACGGCAGTCTTGACCATCTCCACACTGTCGGTAGCTGCCCATTCAATCACCGCGACCTACAACGGTGACCCAAACCATGACCCGAGCAGTTCGGTAGCGATGACACAAGTCATCAATCGGGCCGGCTCGACTGTGAAGCTGGCCTCAAACGCCAATCCTGCTCGCCCGGGCCAGGCGATCACCCTCACCGCAACCGTGACAGTAAGTCCTCCCGGGGCCGGGACTCCCACCGGCACCGTCACCTTTTACGACGGTTCCGCCAGCATCGGGGCCGTACCTGTGAATTCGGCGGGCAACGCATCACTCGTTGTCTCGACTCTGACGGTCGGCACCCACAGTCTGAGTGCCTCCTACGGCGGCGACAGCTCGTTCCTGGCCAGTGTCTCCTCCACGCTCGCCGAAGAAGTGGTCACGCAGATCCAGACCAGTACAACGCTGGCGGTGTCGCCAAATCCGGCCGCGTTTGGGCAGGCAGTGACGCTGACCGCCACCGTCGCGGAGAATGGCACGGGCTTGCCGACCGGGTTTGTCACGTTCTACGACGGCGCGTCGACGCTCGGAACTGTGGTGCTCGACAGTAGCGGGCACGCTCACTTGTCGACGAGCACGCTGGGGGCGGGCAGCGACCAGCTCAGGGCCTCCTACGGCGGAGATACCTTGTTTGCCGGGAGCACCTCGTCGACCGTTGCCGAGACTGTGACCACTGTCACGACACTTGCCTTCACGTCGTACCCGCGGTCTACGTCGGCCGGTGTGGCAACAAAGGCCATCTCAGTGCAGATCCTTTCGAATGGATCGCCTGTCGCCGCCGGCGTCGGCGGACTACCCATAACCCTTACGAGCTCGTCCGCGACTGGGACCTTTCTCGACTCCACCAGTAAGACGCAGATTGCGAGCCTCACAATTCCAGCGGGCTCGACCGGCGCGAGTTTTCTCTATATGGACAAGGTGTCGGGTTCGGTGGTGCTCACGGCGACACCAGCTCCCGTTTCGGGCACCCTTGGTGCGAGCCAATCGGAATCGATCGTCCCAGGCCCGATTGATCACCTGATCCTCAACCCGGGCACCGTCACCCTGGGCCTGGGCTCACTGCAGTCGTACTCTGCGGATGGCCTCGACGTTTACGGCAACGTGACAGGTAACGTCACCGCTTCGAGCGCCTTCGGCGTTGATCAGAACGGGAGTTGCAGCGCCAACAGTTGTTCGGTCTCGACGACGGGCCCACACCACGTCACCGCAACCGACGGAAACGCCTCGGGGTCTGCGACAATTATCGGTGACGTCCTCCCGGTGCCGAATCTGACGGAGGTTGGCGGGACGGGTACCACGCCAAGAACAGTTACGTTCACGGGTACAGCTGCCGATCCGAGCGGCCTGCCACTGACCTACACGATTGATTTCGGGGACGGGTCGCGCAAGGGATCACCATCGCCACTTCCGCCGGGGGGCGTGACCCTGACCCACACCTATACCTCTGCTTGCCTGTCCTGTGTAGTCGTGTTCTCGGTGAGCGATGGCATTGCCAACCCGGGTCCGAGCGCCTCGGCGACGGTCAACATACAGTTAGCGGCTCCACTGTCCGCCGACGCCGGCGACCCCGTGACGATTGATCTCGGTCTGCCCGCCCATCTCGGCGGCTCAGCCTCCACGCCCGCCTCGGCGATCTCGTCCTACCACTGGGACTTCGGCGATGGCACCTCGGCCAACGGTGCGGTCCAGAACCACACCTACACCACTGCGGGGGACTACACCGCGACGCTCACTGTGACCGGCAATGGACAGATGAACAGCGCAACGACTGTCGTCCATGTCCTCCCGCCGACACCAGCGGGCTTAGCGGTGACCGTCGCCTCGGGGCCCTCTCCCGTAACGGGCGCGACGGTTGGCGTGGAGGATTCGACAAACAATCTCTATTACGGCAAAGACGAAGGGAACGGCTCCTACCTGATCAGCGGCCTCCCCGATGGTTCGTACACCGTATTCGCCTACAAGGCCGGCTACCTGCCGGCGTCGATGAACGCGTCTGTTGTCAATGGGAAGGGGACAGCGGCGGTCAATCTCCAGACGGGGTCGATCGGCACGACGGGTCTCACATCGCGACCGCTCAGCCCGAGTGAAGCATCTGCCCTTGGCATCGACATCAACGCTCCAGGCAATCAGACCGTCGACTCCTTCGCCCTGCACCTGGCCTTTGCCGGGACGTCGATCCCCGTAAGCGGTGTGATCGACGGGAACGGTTGGTACAGCTGGGCGGCTGGGGGAACTGGTGGCGGAGGAGGGGCATCGGGGTCGACGATTTCCTTCCCATGCGTCGGTTGCAGCTCCCCGACCCAAATCGTGGCCACGACCAACGGGCAGGACATCATCTGGATGATCATTCCGGGTCAGGCTAAATGGCTGAAAGAGCTCTTCGACGTCACACTGGCCGTCACCAACCTGGCCCCGGCTCCGTTCACATTCAGCGGGGGAAGTGGCACGCTCACGCTGCCTACGGGGGTCAGCCTCGCTGACACACTGGGTGCCCCCCAACAACTCACCCAGTCCGTGCCTCAAGTCGTGGGCGGTGGCACCCAGCAGGTGAGTTGGGTTGTCCGTGGTGATCAGGAGGGCTACTACAACCTTCGGGCCGACTACGGGGCCGCGCTGGAGCCCCTGGGCGTACCACTCCACCTCACGGCGCAGACGGTCACGCCCCTGCATGTGTGGGGAGCCTCGGCGCTCCACATGACGTTCGTGGTGGACGACCATGCGTACGCGTCGTACCCGTACCACGTGGTGGTCGAGGTCCAAAACGTGGCCGACGTTCCCGTCTACAACGTCGCCGTGACGCTGCAGCCGCTAGAAAACGATCCGAGTAGGAACTACATCTTCCAGCCCGACGAGCAGTACACGCAGAGCACGTCGGAGATCAAACCCGGCGCGACCTTCGACACCCAGCCGTACATCGTGGCACCGAACTTCAACGGCACCCTCCTGCTCGATAAGTCATTCGTTCTCGACGCCGGCGGTCCGCAGCAGATTCCACACGACATTGCGGATGTTGCGGCACCGCTACCGTCGTCCTATCCCACGGCTACGTTCGAAGATCTGCAAGGTGAGACCTTCCTGCGGTGGCAGCCGGTACCCGGCGCTCTTTCGTACCAGGTCTTCACGTCTCCCAACTACTTGACTGACTTCCCCCAGGGAGCGATCGCCCAGGTTTGGCCAAGCCAGCCAGGGCAACCGCCAGCCACCTCGGTGACGCTGCCACTTGTCATCCCCGGCTCGGATCTGGTCGCGATCGGAACCTCCGTGATGGGCACGGACGGACAGGTGCATATCGAGATGCTGCATCCGCTAGCTCAGTTCGTAGCATCACAGAGCACACTGACCTACACGGGTCCACAGAGTGTGGTCACCGGCACGGACTTCATGCCCAGCGGTCTCTTGCAAGATGCGAGCGCTTCCTGCGTCGGAGGACGCGAGATCGATGTCAGCTTGGCGAGCAATCCTATTACGGGCCTTGCCGGCCAGTATCCTCTAACAACGGAGGTAACCAACAGCTCCGGAGTCGCCGGCGGACCGACCGTCCCCACCCCGGGGTGGCGAAAGGGCACGTATACGCTTCACCTCTCGGCGCCAGCCAACGCGACGTGTAGTCCGGCTGTTGCAAATGCGCAGCTCACGGTCACACCCGGTGTCGTCTACCCAAGTCCCATCAACGCAATTGTCGGCAAGACGTACATGAACACCGTGGCCCTCGTCCGGATCCCGTCAACGCCGCCAGCTTCGATAACCATCAACTGGGGGGACAACACGACATCGTCGGGCACGGCCTCTCCGGTCTACGCAAGTGAAGGTCTCTACCAAATCACTGCGTCACACACGTACTGCGGGGGAACAACTCAATGCACTGGTTCGCAAAGGGCCATCAACCAGAGCCTCCAAGGCACCTTTACCGTCACTGTGAACGTGTCGCCCTTATTGGGGTCGGTCTCCGGCAGCGGAACCCTCGAGGTCGATCCCCAACGTCCCGAGGCGTATTACCGGACCATTCCGGTATCTCCTTCGGATAACGAGTTCACGCTGTTTTGGCCGAGACCTGCGGCCGCGGGACAGGTTCCGATCAATAAATGGGACTGGAACTTCTTGGATAGTCCGTTCCACGTGATCGACAGTTCGCAGAACGACGCCAATGTGATTCTCGTCGTCACGGGGTTGGCCAGCAATCCAGGCGGTAGCCCAGAAGGTAGCTGCCCGCTGTCAATCCCCCAGCTAGTCTCACAGCTCTATCCTCGCGGCTCTGTCGGGTCGCTCCTCACCGACTACACAAACCAGGGCTACCACGTGTTCGGCCCCTCGTGGCGAGAATGTGCGGTCGTGCTTGGCATCCTGCCCCTTGACCAGGGTGGAGGTCCTCTTGGCATCGGTGGCATGAATGACCAAGAAATAACTGGGTTGGCCGTGCAGTGGCTCAAGTACTTCCCCCAGCATGTAATACCGCATTGGTTCGATGCCCACGGAAATGTGGGTGTTGGGTTGACCATATCGGGGGCGGGACATTGGAGTTCGCCGTATCAGCAGAATCTGACCATCAATCACAACTACTGCGGTCCGCTTCTCGGTGAGCCGTTCTTTGGCCCTTTCGCCTACGGCGTGTGTGACATAGCCGACGCGGCGTTGACTTATTACAGCATCTATCACAACCCACGGTTGCCTGACTATTGGTCTGCAGAACTCTCGATCTCGGCAGGGCGGATATTGGCTGGCACTGCAGCGGTCGATGTCACGGTCATCCCGAGCCTGATATCCACTGATCCGGCTCACGCGTACATGATTGGGATTCGAGCGGGCGCCGGCGTGGGGGTGGGCGCTTCGGTGGGGCTGGGACTGGTCGCGGGCTGGTTCGCATCGCCCGATCCGACGCAGAAGCCCAGCGACCCAGAGGATATTTACAATCTCGTCAACAGCTTCGACTGGGTACAGAGTGGAGGCGGCCAGTGGGGACCGGTTTCTCTAGGGTTTTCTCATACCTACAGCCCGTCGAGCCTCAGCGAAGGATGGGAAGTGGGAGGGTCGGCTGTGCTGACCTTGGCTACTGGAGGCGGTCTGAGCTTTGGCAGCGGCGGCCTCGATGCAAGCTTCCTTCCCTTAGGTGCAAGCTGCTCTGAGCCAATCATCAATGCGAGCCCACTTCTGCAGAGCTACCTAAGCAAAATCCCTTGGACCAACCCTGGCTACACCGCTGCAAAGCTAACCAGTGCTCTTGCCGCAGCCGGGCTGGACCTTCCCACGGCGGTTGCCAACCTGGTGTCGAATTGCAATCCCACCTCTGGCCCCAGCAATCCTTTTAACCAGGGCTCCTGAGCACGAGGAACCGGCCTCTCCTCTGGATCGATTTGGGCAGCGGCAGACGGCATGTTGTTGCGGACTCGATCTGCGCATCTGTGTGGTGTAGCGGTCTCGGTTCATTGGACAGTTTCCGGGACTATCACCCCGCCGCTGGTCTTGCACATCCGTTGGTCGACGGCACCGCTTGGGTCATTGGCGACGCGGGTGTGCTTGATCGAGCGCGCATTTCGCGCGATGCCGAAGTTAACGGAATGCGCTCAGACGGTGTAGCTGCCAAGAACCCCGAGAATGGCGACCACGGTCCGTTCAAGGATTTCGACCTTGTAGTCGGGAACGACCTCGGCCGGTGGTGGGTTCTTGTTTACAAGTTCCACCTCCGGGGTTTCTAGAAGAACTGACCATCCCCCCGTTGGCCGGACACCTCGAATAGGAGGTAGTCATGCCAACAGTGACCGAAGAGCAGCCGACACCGGCCCGGCGACGAGGTCGGTATCCGAGGGAGTTCCGTCGTGACGCGGCGGCCCTGGTCATCGACCAGCACCGCACGGTCGCCGACGTCGCCCGAGAGCTCGGCGTCGTCGAGCAGACCCTCGGCAACTGGGTCCGCCAGGAGCGGATCGACCGGGGCGAGCGCGAGGGGACGACGACCGAGATGCGCGAGGAGAACGTCAGGCTCCGCCGGGAGGTGAAGCGCCTGACCATGGAGCGCGACCTGCTCAAACGAAGTGTGGCCTTCTGGGTGAAGGAGTAGGACCGGTGAGCCGCTACCGGCACGTCTCCGCCATGAAGGCCGAAGGGTTCCCGATCGAAGCGGCCTGTGAGGCAGCCGAGGTCTCGACCTCGGCCTACTACGACTGGCTGGCAAGCTCAGCTGGGCCCACCGACGCCGAGTGGGACGAGGCCCTCCTCGTCAACGAGATGCATCGACGTCCACGACGCACCTCGACGACACCTACGGCGTCTCCCCGGATGACCGACGAGCTGGCGGCCGGGGGTTCTGCACCAACCACAAGCGCGTCGAGCGCCTCATGGCCGAGAACGGCATCTACGCCACGGACGGCCGCCGGAAGAAGGTCCGCACGACCATCCCCGACGTGACCGCCCCGCCGCTGCCCGACCTCGTCGGTCGGGACTTCTCCGTCGGCGAGCCCGGACAGCGGACCTGCGGGGACATCACCTACATCCCGACCGGCGAGGGCTGGCTCTACCTGGCCGACGTCCTCGACCTCGGTCAGCCGGCGGATCATCGGCTACGCGATGGACGACCACATGCGCACCGAGCTCGTCGAGCCAGGCCCTCGAGATGGCCGTCGCGACCCGGGGCGGGGACGTCGCCGGCATGGTGTTCCACCACGACCGCGGAGCGCAATACATGGGCCGGGACTTCCGGGCCCTGTGCCTCAAGCACAAGGTCGCCCAGTCCGTCGGCCGCATCGGCTCGAGCCAGGACAACGCCGTGGCCGAGAGCGTTCTGGGCGAGCCTCAAGCGCGAGCTCGTCACCGCTACCGCTTCGCCACCCGGGCCGAGGCCCGACGGGCGATCATCACCTGGATCAACCACTACAACGCGGTGCGGCTGCACTCCACCCTCGGCAACGTCCCGCCGATCGAGTGGGAGCTACGCTACGCACACCGCCACCTGCTAGCCGCATAACCATGTGTCCGGCTGACGGGGGGAAGGCCAAACGTCGATGAGCCTGCGTTCAAGCCAGCTGATATCCGATGCGTTGAACGGGTGTAAGCTGGGTCACTGCACAAGTAGACACCGGATCCAGGCCGCTTTGTCGTGATGGCCGCCCTTCACCCTTGATCGCAGGCCCTGCGCCTTTCCCACGTACACGCTGAGCAAGGAATCCACTGTCGAAGGGGACCCGACTAGGAGTTAGACGCCGACTGAGTCCCAGGAGTCGTCGAGGGCCTTGACGGCGTCCCTCTCCGCCAGCGCCAGTCGGAGGGCGTCACCTTCGATGGTGATCTGGGTCGGGTGTTCCGGCGTGGAGGAAAGCAGGCATAGGGCTGGGGTCACCTCTGCCCCGCTCTTCACAATCGCGGATGGGTTTGGTTCTGGGTCCGGGTCAGCGAGGACGGCTGCCGGGGTGAAGTCGACGTCGGATGCCCGGTTAAGGTCGTAACCCGCCGAGACCAAATGGGGTTGGATTTGCTGCGAGGTTGGCTTGGTCGAGCGGGAACACCCTACCCATCGGGGCAGTCATAATCCGATGCTCCGGGATCACGGCGGCCACGTCCGCCTTTGCGATCTCAGTCGCCCGCCAGATCCTGATGGGCGCTAGGAACTCCCCAATCGGATCGGTATGACCTCCATTAGGACGGACGTCCACAGGCTCTTGCAGGCTGCGGACAGTCCGACCGGCGTCTTCGTCGTCATGCGACAGGCGTGACCAGGCCAAATGAGATTGGCAGCACCCACACCATCCCGCCAATCCACCTGATCGGGGCTTGGTCCATCGCCGGCGCCGATTTTTGGCTAATTGGGTACAAATACCCAGGATAGGGGTGGGTTTGCCCCTAGAGGCCGGAACTGGCGAGACGCACCATTGAGAGAAGGAGAACATTCAATAAGGAGGGAAACATGAACCCAACAATGAAGCGCCTCGCACGCAGACTGGTGACCGCTACGGTCGCTGTCGCCTCGGTGGGCACAGTCCTCGTTGGAGCAACCGGAGGAGCGGCATCTGCTGCTTCGTTTGGATCCTACGGCGGAGTCGGTGCCGTAACCTATACGACTCAAGTTAAGGCTGCCCAGGCAAACGACTGTGGAGCCGCCTGCTTCGTCATTGGCCCCGCCGACTACATGCAAGTCGGACCATCATCGGTGAGTCGCGTATCGGGCTACGCTGGCACGCAGATAATCACCATGCAGCATATTTATTCGTATTGGAAGTTTTCATATGCCAGCGCTCAGTATCTCAAGTACACCGCACAGTCGTTGCAAAGTACTGTCACTGCAGCCCCGGGAGCGTTCGCCCGATTCCAGGGATCCAATTACAATCTATCTCCCGGTACTTACACTTTCCAGGCGGAGATGCTTGTAACGTGGAAGACCACTTCGGGAGCTTTAATCGGGGTTCAACTGGTCAACTATAATCAGTGCAACGACTACAGCATCGCCACTCCCAATCAGGTGGTCCTAAGCTCGCAAACCGGTAACGGTTGTGGTGTTCGCTTTATGTACTAGGCACTGCGACGGTACAGTGATCCCAGACTCAAAATGATGGTTTAAAGAGAACCCGGCTAATGCCGGGTTCTCTTTAGTTGCGGACGTCCTCGCGGAGAAGGAGCCCCGTCGTGCCGTATACCAGGGGCGAAACCTGTCGGTGTTGTTGTGGATCTTTTGCTCGATTGACAGATCGAAAGAGGGCGATCAGCGGCAAAAGATCGCGATAGGACTGGGTTGTCTCGGTATCGAGGGCGCCCAGGTCATGGGTCCACGTCGAGCTCGATCGCTAGGCGGGTCAGTTCCGGACGTCGCCGACACCCCGTCTTGTCCCGGATGCGATCCAGATGAGATCGTATCGTCGCCAGACTGAGAACTAGATGCTCGGCGATTTGTTGATCGGTCAAACCTCGAGCGAGCAATGCGAGGATCTCTGTCTCGCGAGCGGATAGGACTGGTGTTCTGGAATCGAGCGCATCGGTGCCTGTCATCGTCGCCATCGGGTCGTCCTCGGAGCTGAATACGAAGAGGCAGCCCCCGATCTTGATGCGATCGCCTCCTCGCAGGGGGCTCTCCGAGACTCGCCGGCCGTTGAGCAGGCTGCCGTTGCGACTTCGGAGATCTCGAAGTACCCACTCACCGTCTCGGTGTTCGACTTCCGCATGGTGCCGAGAGACACGCATATCGCCCTGTAGCACGATGTCGTTGTCGTCGTTACGACCGATCGTGATCCGGTTGCCCTCGAGTGAGTGTCGTGTGGAACCAGGATCATTCTGCTGGAGATCGGGCACCGTTCTGTCTTCCAAACTTGATTTGAGTTTCAGCACCGCTCCGCCCGAGCGGCAGGTCGGTGGTTGAGATGGACGTTAGCGCAACGGATCCCAGCCCGAACTGGACGCAGGAGGACCCTGGATCTTCCGAGTACCATTTTCCGACGATGGGCGGACTCGGAGGGATGAGGGGTAGGGGGTGACTTCGGTACTCGTCGACCGCTACGAGTTGCGGACTCGCATCGGCTCGGGCGGCATGGCCACGGTCTGGCGCGCCTTCGACCGTCGTCTTGGCCGGGAGGTGGCCGTCAAGGTTCTGTCCGAGTCCCTGGCCGCTGATGAGAGGTTCCGCCGACGCTTCGAACGCGAAGCCCATCACATCGCCTCTCTGTCCCATCCCAACATCGTGGTCGTCCACGACTATGGCGCCGACGGCGACCAGTTGTTCATCGTTATGGAGCTGGTGAGGGGAAAAACCCTTCGCCAGCTGCTCGCCGAGTCCGCTCCGTTGGCGTCTTCCGTGGTCACCCAGCTGGCGACCGATGTCTTGGCGGGCCTTTGCCATGCTCATGAAGCCGAGATCCTCCACCGAGACATCAAGCCCGGCAACATCCTCATCACAGAATCAGGCACCTCCAAGCTGGCCGACTTCGGCATTGCCAAGGCAACCGAGGAGACAATCGATCTCACAGATAGCGGCGCCATCCTGGGCACCGTCTTCTACGCCTCACCCGAGCAATTGTCGGGCGAGCCCCTAGGCCCTCCATCGGATCTCTACTCGCTCGGGTGTGTGCTCTACGAGTGCGTAGCCGGACGCCCTCCCTTCGTGGCCGACAATCTCGCGGCGCTCGTCTCTCAACAGCAATTCTCCCCGCCAGAGCCCCTAAAAAACGTTTCGCCCGAGATCCCGCTGGAGCTGGGTGACACCATCATGCGGTCGCTTGAGAAGGACCCCGCAAAACGATATGCCAGCGCGCGAGATGAAAGAGGTGTTTCGGTCGACTGAGAGTGGGGAAGTCGATCGTCGACCATCAGGCTCTGCCACGGAGCACCGTGTAAGACCTCGCAACTCAAGGTGGCGCCGGCGCGGCGTCATTGTAGGAATATCGGTTGCATTCGTCGTCATCGCGGCCAGTCTGGTCACTGTGGCCGTGACAAGATCACACCGCCAGTTGTCACCCTCGTCCGCCCCGGTGCCAATGCCGCATGGCTACACGCCGACGTTCACGAAGACCGCCTGCACGAAGGACATCACCAGCGAGCTGGCGACGGCGAAGTGTGGGTGGCTCGCCGTTCCCCAAGATCGGACCCATCCCACGGTTGGGCCCAAGGTGCGAGTTCGGGTGACCATCGCCCCAGCCCTTCCCGGTGTTTCTAGCGGTGCATCACCGACCATCGATATCGGTGATGATGACAATCTGGGGAGTTCACCGGTGCGGGCTCGTGCCCAGCTGATCCAAATTGAACCTCGCGGATTCGCTCCCAACACACCCGTACTGAGCTGTCCCGAAGTCGATACAATCCTCCATGGCTCACTGACTCGGCCATTCAATGATCCTTCGACGTACGCCGCTGAGGAGCAAGATTATCCGGCCTGCCACTCCCGCTTGGTGAGTTCTGGGATCAACCCGGCCTCGTACACCTATGACGACACGGCCGACGATGTGGTCGACCTGATGGCCGTCCTCGGACTTCGGCAGGCCGACCTTCTCGCCGTCGATCAACTGAGCCACATCGTCTACGGGGTGCTGGCGAAGATTCCACAGGCGATTCGAACCATTACGCTCGACAACCCCGAACCACCAGGCTCTGGCGCACTCGCCGATCCAGTGGCCGATCTCGCAGGGGCTTTCGAGCGTTATGCGAGCCTCTGTAACGCCGACAAGCACTGCGCCAGTCAGTTTCCCAACCTCGGGGGTCTCTATGCGGAAGAAGAGCGTCGCTATGGCAGTGTCCCGGTCGTTGCCCAGACAGGCCAGACAGTTCAAATGACTTCCAACGTGCCCGTGCTGCTCGACGGTGGGCGCGCCGCGCAGGTCCTCTACTTTGCACTGGATGTCTCGGATGTCGACAACGACTTCCTTCCGCTCATTGCCGCTGGTATCGCCCAGCCACCACTTGGCCTGACCGCCACCCTGAGTTACAACTACATATTTGGTGTTAGTCCTGAGCCGGACTGGGGTGCTTTAGCGACGTGGGACTGCAGCTACGACCTCCAGACGAGGTTGGCCAGCGGATCCGCCGTCTCGGACACCGAGTTGCCAGCCTTCGACGGTGTGGCTGTGAACCAATCCCTACTCGACAAGATCTGCTCGTCCTGGAAGGTCCCGACCCTGCGATCCTCCTATTTCGATGGCGTGTCCAGTCTGGTTCCGACGCTCATCGTTCGGGGAAGCCTCAGCCCGAGCGGCAACAATGACTGGCCGGCGCAGGTGCAAAAGAGCCTCCAGAGCGCGACCATCGGCATCTTCCCTACGATCGCTGAAGGTGCGGTGGCCAATGCTCCGCCGTGCCTCAATACCCTTCGCCGCCAGTTCCTGGCGATGCCGACATCCCATTTGAATATGGCCGCCTGTACGGCGCAGTCCCCGCCCATCAACTTCGTCGACACCCCGTAGTCCGGTCAGCTAAGTGAAGATGTCGGGACCGGATATGCGCGCCAAGTGCGTTCCGTCCCTGTGAGTGCCAAGAACCTCATCCGGCATGGTGAGCTGGGTCTTTCTTCAGAGCGGATGTGACCGCGAGAATGGTCCGTGGCCCTCTCGTTCCTCTATCTCGCCTTCCTCCGGATCACTCAGATCCTCTGCTTGAAGCGACCCGACGACTCCGATCTGGCCATCGAGGTCGTCATGCTCCGGCACGAGGTGGCAGTTCTCCGACGGCAAGTGGCCCGTCCCGCGCTGCAACCCCCGGATCGAGCGCTTCTTGCCGGGCTCAGTCGGCTGATCCCGAGAGTGAAGGCCAACAGGTTCTTTGTGCAGCCCGACACCCTGCTCCGTTGGCATCGAGAGCTAGTCCGGTCGCAAGTGGACCTACCCGAAGCCTTCAGGTCGCCCGATGATCCCCACAGGGACAGCGCAGGTGGTTGTTCGCTTGGCCAGGGAGAACCCGACATGGGGCTATCGCCGGATCCACGGGGAGCTTTCCGTCCTGGGCATCGACCTGGCGCCGTCGCGTGTCTGGAACATCCTCCAGCGTCACGGCCTCGACCCGTCTCCAGACAGAGCCGGACCGACGTGGGGTGAGTTCTTGCGAGTCCAGGCCGAGACGATGCTGGCCTGTGACTTCTTCACTGTCGAGACCGTGCTGTTGCGGAGACTCTACGTCCTGTTTTTCATCGAACTCGACACCCGAAGGGTCTTCGTGACGGGAGTGACGGCGCATCCGACCGGTGGTTGGGTCGTCCAACAGGCCAGGAACCTGTCCGGCGAACTGGCCAAGCGTGCACGACCGGTGCGGTCCCTAATCCGGGATCGTGATACCAAGTTCACAGCCAGTTTCGACGAAGTCTTCCGCTCCGAGGGCATTCGGATCATCCGCACGCCGATCCAAGCGCCTCGAGCCAACGCCTTCGCCGAGCGTTTCGTCGGCACCGTCCTGGATCGCGTCCTGATCTTCGGTCGTCGACACCTCGAGGCCGTCGTCCATGAGTACACCGAGCACTACAACGGCCACCGGCCTCATCGATCACTCGGCCAGCTAGCGCCTCAGCCGAAGGTCGTAGCCCCGGCAGTACTCAAGAGTGTCGATCCTTCACGACTCAAGCGGACAAGCCGGATCGACGGACTCATCCATGAATATCGCCTGGTTGCGTGACGTGGATGAGGTCTTTGGCACCAACACCACTCCGTGTTCAGCGCATGCCTCAACCCGGTGCCACTTCCCGGCTCCGTCTTTGAACCTCCCCCGACGGGCAACTGCCTCCCGACAAGGGCTGGCGTGACCGACGCCCGAGTGGACGAACCGGAGGCGCTGACCAGGCGTGGTGCAGAAGGCTTCGGCGTAGTAAGGCATGTCCCGCCAGCTCGAGGCGAATCAGCCATGGTCCGTGCGACCTGGCTACTTCATGCTGGGAACTCGGTGACCGTGTTGCCCGAGGAGTTGGCCACCCAGACATCGGTGCCGTCCGAGGAGACGGCCTGGGCAACCCCGCCAGCGAAGATGATCTGGACCAGCGAGCCGTCGGAGGCATTGAGCTCGGTGACCGTGTTGCGTCCATAGTTCCCCACCCATACATGGGTGCCATCCGAGGAGGCGCCAAGCGGAAGAGCGCCCACGGGGATGGTCTGGACCAGCGAGCCGTCGGAGGCATTGAGCTCCCTGACTGTGTTGTCGTAGAAGCTGGTCACCCAGACGTGGGTGCCATCCGAGGAGACGCCCCTGGGACTGGTCCCCACGGCGATGGTCTGGACCAGCGAGCCGTCGGAGGCATTGAGCTCCCTGATTGTGTCGGCGCTCTCGTTCGTCACCCAGACGTGGGTGCCATCCGAGGAGATGGCATAGGGAGTTGAACCCACATAGATGGTCTGGACCAGCGAGCCGTCGGAGGCGTTGAGCTCCGTGACCGTGTTGCCCGAGGAGTTGGCCACCCAGACGTGGGTGCCGTCCGAGGAGACGGCAAGGGGAAGAGGGCCCACGGGGATGGTCTGGACCAGCGAGCCGTTGGAGGCATTGAGCTCCGTGACCGTGTTGCCGCCCCAGTTCCCCACCCAGACATGGGTGCGGTCTGAGGAGATGGCAACGGGATTTATGCCCACTGGGATGGTCTGGACCAGCGAGCCGTTGGAGGCATTGAGCTCCGTGACCGTGTTGTCGTTTTGATTCGCCACCCAGACATGGGTGCCGTCCGAGGAAACGTCCCAGGGATCCCTGCCCACGGGGATGGTCTGGTGAATGAACGGAGTCACCGCCGCCGAAGGAGCCGAAGACGCACCGGTACCACGGGCGTTGGTGGCGGTCACCGTGAAGGTATAGGGCGTGCCGTTGGTGAGACCGGTCACGGTGCAGTAGGTCGCACCCGATGTTGCGCAGTTCTTCGCCTCCGGACTCGAGGTCACCGTGTAGCGGGTGATGCGGCTTCCGTTGGCCTTAACAGCGTTCCAACTGACGGGAACATACCCATTGCCCGGAGTGACGGTTACGTAAGTCGGCGTACCAGGGATACCCGGTGTGACCTGGATAGGAGCAGACGCCGGACCCTCGCCCATGATGTTTGACGCCCGGACAGTGATGTTGTAGATGTACCCATTGAGGAGACCGATGATCCTGCAGGTCCGGGCACGTTTCGTATGGCAGGTCTTTCCAGAAGATGCACCAACGAGGGCTGCCTCGGCGGTGTAACCGGTGATGGTTTTACCGCCGTTGCTGCTCGGAGCCGCCCAATTGACCCCCTCTGCCGCATTACGGGGAATGCCTGTGACCCCGGTGGGCGCCCCGGGCACGGTGATCGCCGAATAGGCTGATGGCACCGCCATGCAGGTAGCCGCCATGGCCCCTCCGACCGTCGCCAAAATGAGCACAATCCGCCGCCTCGACCTCCACCTTTCCCTGCCCGAAAAAGTCATATTCCTTGCCAGGACCATCGCAACCACCACCGACCCTCAGAGATCCCGAGTCAATCGTCGCACCGTTTGACATGAAGCAATAGAGCCGAAGGTCCCTGCCGACCTCAAGGCGTCCGTCGGCAACGTGTGGGTGCCGAAAATGTCATCCGGTACCGCTGAACAGGTCCTTCCCACAATTAGTTGCGTCAGAAACAATGTGGAAAATCTCGGTCGTTAGCGCGGAAAGTGCCGCTCGAGAACTCGCCATTCGAGGTGGTCAGTGGGGTTTTGTCGGTAGCCCACCTATACCTAGACAAACCCGAGACCGAACGTCGCTTCCGCGCTCTGAGTTGCGTTCGGCTCACAGGTGCTCTGGATAGCCTCGGCTCGCAGCTGGGTCTTATTGAGGTCTGTCGCCGCAGACTGGTCGGGAGACGCGTCGGACCGCGGCTGGACTAAGAGGGGTGAATTAACCGAGGAGTAGTACTAGCCGGCCACGGGCGGTTCTGGGCCCGGCGGCGGGACCCTCCCGATCGCCGATGTCTGCATGGGATTCCAGCGGTCGAGATTCTTGTTTCTCCGCCGCGGAGGTAGCCGCCGAACGGTCCCGTTCCGCTCGGCTGCTAGAAGGGCCAGGTGATACTGGATCTTCCGGAGGTTTGCCCCGAGGGCGAGGAAGGCTACCAGCACGCTCTGGGCCGCCATGCCTCGGATCCGACGGCGTTCGGGATCATCGAGTGCCTCATGGGCACCATCCTTCAGATAGCCATTCATCCCTTCCACCGCGTTCCGGAGGCTCGAGTACTGCGCTCGCCATTCCGCGCTGGAATGTGAAAGAGGTTGGGCGAACTGGGCCCCATCTCTGGGGGGAAAGTGATGGATTGCTGCGTACAGATCTTCGGTTGGTTGTCCAGGAGAAGGTCAGTGACCGTGATCCTGAGCCTTCCCCGGGTGGCGTCGCGGACGGATCTCGGCTTGAGTTCACACCGAGCGAGCGGGGAGGGATCCGCCGCAGGGCAGAAGGCGCGGGCATGGCCGTCGGAGCCTGGGATGCCCTTGGGACGAACGGCATAGTTCCGACGCTCACGAATACGGGCCTGCCACGTATCGTCATCAATCAGGCCATTGCGATAGTCCCTGGTGGCAGTGATAAGCACCTCGGGCATCATCGGGCAGTACCAACCTCCGTCGACAAGCAGCGTGCCCAAGTACGAGCCCTGCCGTCCGAGCTGGTCGATCTTGTAGTCAAGCACTGGCTGATAACCGAGGGCCCGGGCCGGGAGTTGGAAGTCCTCAGCCTTTGCGTTGGTGTAGGCCCGGTCGGCAGCCAGGTAGTGAGCCGGGTGCTCTCGCTCGGCGATACTGGTCAAGGCCTGTGGGTGCCGAGAATGTCATCCGTCAAATCTGATCAGGACTTTCGCGAATCAACCTGTGACGACGAAACTGGACCATGGCCCTTTCGAAGCGGCTCTACGTGCTGTTCTTCATCGAGATCGACACCCGACGGGTGTACGTGATGGGGATCACCGCTCACCCGACCGGAGCCTGGGCTGTCCAACAGGCCCGCAACCTCAGCGCGATGCTCGCCAACCGCGCTCACACGGTCAAGTTTCTGATTCGGGACCGAGACACCAAATTCACCTCCAGTTTCGACGAGGTTTTTCGATCTGAGGGCATCCGGATCATCCGCACCCCGATCCGGGCTCCACGGGCCAACGCGTTCGCAGAGCGCTTCGTCGGCACGGTCCGTCGTGAGTGTCTGGACCGGATGCTGATCTTTGGTCGCCGTCATCTGGAGCACGTTCTGTCCGACTACGTCGTCCACTACAACCACCACCGTCCGCACCGCGCTCTCGATCAGCAGGCTCCACTGACGGTCGCGGGGAGTCCGGCGTCGATCGGCGATCCAGACCTCGCCCGACTGCGAAGAGCGGACAGGCTCGGTGGTCTCATCCACGAATACGAACTGGCAGCGTGAGGTCCTTGGATGGCATTTTCGGCACCCACAGGCTGGGTCGGGTCAGTGGGTTCTGCCATTGGGTCCCCGTGGCGGAATATGACGCGCCAGCGGTCACCTTCTACGTAGTAGCCCTGGATCGCTCGGAGCGTTCGCCGCTCCACCTGGCCATTGACGTCCCGGATCATGTGTTCGAGATCGACCGTGAACGCAATGTCCTCAGAGACGCACGTCAGGAGGTTCTCGACGGTGAAGTTCCCGAAGTCCATGTGCTGAGACGCCCACGTAAGTTGCCGACTTACAGCAGCCCAACCCCTCTGATGGGATCCGGCCGCACCCATGAGCACGACGTCGTCAGCACGAGACCAAGAGACTGGAAGGACTCCGTCCGTCCGCTGACCTGTCTGCCGACCGCCTCCCGACATGTGCGGACGAAGGCGTCGAACTCTTGATCGGTCGCTGTCGTCATCTAACTCCCTTCGCAAAGGTTTAGGGCTACACATGAGACCAGCCGGCTACTCCGGGGTCGAAGGGTGGCCCCTTTGAGAGTCGGTCGGGCCTCACTCTCAAAGACTCTGCGTGAGACCCCCATCAACCAAGTAGTTCGCTCCGGTCACGTTGGAGGCCCGGCTGCTCGCTAGGAACACGATCAGATCCGCGACCTCCTCGGGCGTCGTGAATCGGCCTGTCGCGCTCACCTTGACCGCTTCATGCGCGACCTCATCTGGGTTGGAACCTTGGGCTCCCGAGATAGTGGCAGCCACCCCTTTCGTTCCCAACCAGAGGTCTGTGGAGACTGGACCCGCGCTGACTGCGTTCACTCGGATACCGCGCGGTCCGACCTCCTTGGACAACGCCTTAGAGAAGTTGGCGAGCGCAGCCTTTGCGGCGCTGTAGTCGATAACGAAAGGGTCTGGAAGTGTGGCGTTTACCGAAGCATTGTTCACAATGCTTCCTTCGCTTCGCTCGATCATCTGGGGCAGGACCGCTCGCGTGGTCTTCACGGCAGCCATAAAGCTCAGATTCATCGTGGCGAGCCATTGCTCATCCGTGACGGACGCGAACCCGTCGAGGCGTGGGGTCACTGCTCCCGCGTTGTTGATCCGGATGTCGATCGGACGGCCGCCGAGAGCCGCCACCGCCAGCTGTGATGGCCCCTGATCCGACGACAGATCCACGCGGACATGCGAAACCATCCCTTCCTTCCCAAGGGCATCCAACTCGTTCGAGGAGCGACGTGATCCGCCGACCACGGCAACCCCTTCAGCCACAAGTCGGCGCGTTACAGCGAGGCCTATCCCCTTGCTGGCTCCAGTCACGAGGGCGCGCTTACCCGCGAGCCCAAGATCCATCGTTTCTCCCCTATGGCCTGGAAGAGCGGCCGTCTTGCCTCATACGCCTTTGGTCTTGAGCCAATCGAGGACAGCCTTTGCCACGTCCTTCCAGCCACTGTCGATGGTCAAAGAGTGGCCACGATCGACGAACTCCACCAGGTCGGTGACGGCGCTTGAGTCCCGGTACTGCTTGAGCGTGGATTTGGTGATGGCCTCGGGGACGGTGTGGTCCTTGCCGCCCATTGTCAGTAGCAACGGCCCGCGGTCCTCGTTCGCGGTGTCGACTTCCGCCGGCGAATGCCGTGAGAAAGCCGCGCTCGCAGCCTCAAAGAGCGGCCGTGCGGGAGACGGGATCGTCCACCGCTCGTACAGGGCGTTGGATTCCTCATCTGACAACGCGTTGCCGAAGCTGTAGCGGAACTCCTTTGCAGACAGGGAGACGGCCTTGTGCTTGTTAGTCGGGTTCGCGAAGATCGACAGCGTCCCCCGCAACTGGGACAGCGGCAGTTGCAAAACGCCCTTGATCTGGGCTGCGTCGATGGCGATTGCGGCTGCGCCGCGGTCCATCCCGAGCAGCTTCTCTGCGATCAGGCCACCGAAGGAGTGTCCGATCAGGATCGGCGGGGCGGGGAGGTCGTCAATGATCTTTCCGTAGTGCTCGGTTACCTCGTCGATGCCGTGATTGGCGACGCTGTCAGGGTTTGCGCGGGTCGCTTGAACAGTGTCGGAATCGCCTGGCCAGCCAGGCGCGATCGGCTCATAGCCCGACTCGGCGAACAGTTCCTGCCAGGGCCCCCACGAGGTCGCGTGCAGCCATAGTCCGTGGATAAACACCACCGGTGTCTTGGATTCGGTCATGCCCTTGCCTCCTTGAGGAGATCTGCGCTGTTAGCAATCGTCATACAGGAGTTGAAGCCCGTCAATCCCTTCGGCGACGTCCATGGAGACCGACCAGAAGACCAGGCCACGGCCAGAGTGTCCCTGATCGCCGGGTAGGCCGCGGTTATTGACTGTCCTCCAACGCCACTTTCGGGCGTGTGGAAAGGACTGAGTGTAGGGTGCCTGCTCAGCTTGCTGCGGTAGCCGCCCCTGCCCTGTTAGGGGGCGACGCCGTTTGCCCCGGTGGAGGTCGCTCCGACCACCGGAGCGTTGAGACGGAGGGCACCGGTGGAACCGAAGAACCCGGCGTCACCGAAGGTGAACACGCCGCCGTCGGAGGCCATGAGCCAGTAGCCCTTGCCATCCGGGGTCCCTGTCATGCCGACGACCGGCTTGTTGAGGTGCAACGCGCCGGTGGAACCGAAGAACCCTGCGTCACCGAAGGTGAACACGCCGCCGTCGGAGGCCACCAGCCAGTAGCCCCTTCCGCTCGGGGTCGGGGCGATGCCGACGACCGGCTTGTTGAGGTGCAACGCGCCGGTGGAACCGAAGAACCCGGCATCACCGAAGGCGAATACGCCGCCGTCAGAAGCCACCAGCCAGTAGCCCAGCCCGTCGGGGGTCGGGGCCATGCCGACCACCGGCTTGTTCAGGTGGATGCCACCCGTGGACCCGAAGAACCCGGCGTCCCCAAACGTGAAGATGCCGCCGTCGGAGGCGACCAGCCAGTAGCCGAGGCCGTTGGTCCCGGGGGTCCCGGGAGGCCCGCCGGCCGCCGGCGTCATGGCCACCCCTACGATGGGGGCGTTCAGGTGGGTGCCGCCCATGGAGCCGTAGAAGGTGGCGTTACCGAAGGTGAATACACCTCCGTCGGAGGCTGCCAACACGTAACCACCCTGGTCACGGGTCTGGGCCATGGCGACCACTGGGGCATTGAGCCGCAGGTTGCCCGTCGACCCGTAAAACCCGGCGTTGCCGAAGGTGAAGATGCCGCCGTCGGAGGCGTTCATCCAGTAGCCGCGACCCGGAACGGGCTGGGTGAACAGGAGGGTCGTGCCGGTGAACGTGTTCCCCGACTGGGTGGTGCTGGTCACCTGCCAGCTTTGCCAGATGCCCACATACTCGCTCATGGTGTTGCCGGTGATGGTGGTGCCGGACAGCGTCGGGGTCGCCGGTGGCGGGATCGGGTTCACCTCAAGGGCGATGGCGGTTGTCTGGGGCGCTCCGTTGACCCGGCCCCAGTTGTTGCCGCTCAGAGTGTTCCCGGTGATGGACGTCCCCGTGATGGAGTCGCCCGGGGCGTTGGAGTGGACAGTGATTCCGCTCAAGAAGCTACCGGTCACGGTGTTGTTGCTGACGTTGGTGCCGGACAGGGTGGCGCCTGGGGCGTTGGTGGCCACCACGATCTGGCCGATCACCGGGCCGTGGGGTCCGAACATGCCGGGTGCGCCCTGGATGTGGTTGTTGCTCACGGTCGTCCCGCTGACCCCTGCGCCGGGGACCCATGCTTCGATGACGATGGCGCAGCCTCCGAAATTGCCGGTGATGGTGTTGCCCGTCACCGTGTTGTTCGTGGAGGGCACGGGCGTCGTCGGTCCGTTCGGCGCGGCGGGGTCGAATCCACCACCCTCGTCGGTCACCGAAATGCCCCCATCGGCCAGGTTGCCGGTGACCGTGTTGCCGCTGATCGTCGAATTCGCCACTCCTACCAGCTCGATCGCCTTGTCGGCGCCCAGATTGGCTGTGGGGGTCAGGCCGTTGTTCTGGACGGTGTTGTTCTGGATCGTGAGGTTCGACACACCCTCTGCCATGATCCCGTGGTCGCCCGCCCCCGAGACGGTGATGCCGCTGATGGTGACGTTGTTGGCTCCAGGGGCGACGTAGATTCCCAGGTCACAGCCGGTTCCGTCGACGTTCGAGCTCACGGTCGTGCCGCTGGTGCTCACGACCTGGGCGGCGGTGAACCCCGTGCTACCCGCCGGGCTGCACGTCACTCGGGGGGCGGCGCCCGCCATCGGTGTCCCGAGAGCAGCCGGTGCCAACCATCCGACGCCGGTCGCCACCATCGCCAATGGCACTCCCTCGAGCAGAGCGCGTCTCACGGACCGCCATCGAGTCATTTTTCCTCCCGTGGGTAGCAGGTTCGGGGAACAGCCGATCGTCACTCGCTGAAACTGTTGGCCGTAGCGCCGAATGTAGGCGCCCATTTTTGTCGCTGCAACCGCGAATTCCCTGGGGCTGGCTCGCGGCGGGACCGTCCCCGAGCTGTTCTTCGTCAGATCCGGCAAAGAGACGGGAGTTGCCCAGCGGCGACCCAGCCCGCGAAATTGGTCTGTTGGGCAACACTGGAGAGCCAGCGGCGTCGATGACGAATCGTAGGCCCCTGCCATGACCTGCCGGCACACCTTCGTGACGCCGAGTCTGGACTCCGAGCGAGGCTGCGCGATAAGCAGGAGGTCAGGGCAAGGAGGACATCGCTCAAATGGAGCCGGCCTTCAAGCCATAGGTACTCGCAGAGTGCCGATACCGGCAGACCAGAGTGCCACCGAACGGTTCCTCTCTGTCAAGAGACGAGGGAACTGCGCCTGTCAGTCGATGGTCTCCGCACCGTCGAGGAGGTCTTGCGGGAGCCGGGAGCTTGCGTCGAGGACTTCGATGCCGACGAGGCGGTTGTCCTTCCAGTCGAGTACGACGAACGCTTGGATGCCTTCGGGCGGCTGGGCCTTGATGCTTGCCGTCGGACCGGATGGGAGCTCCTCTTCGGTGAGATGGACGTAGACGGCGTCGGCGTGGCGGTTGTAGGTGATCCGCACCCCTCGATTCTGCCTCGGCTGTCGGCAACGAGTTGGTAGTAGACGATGTCGGAGAGCCGGCGCTTCAGGCAGCGCAGGGCCTCCTTCGGGGTCTTGCCCTCGAGCCGCTTGCGCTCGTAGTAGGCCCGTCCGAGCGTCTCCGTCTGACGCAGCTGGGTCACCGCCATCATGTGGAGGGCGTGGTTGAGCCGCCGGTTCCCTGCCCGTGACAGGCGGTGACGGACCTGGTCGCCCGAGGATGCGTCGATCGGGGCGGTTCCGTTGTATGAGGCGAAGTGGTCCTTGGTCGGGAATCGGGTCACGTCGTCCACTTCGGCCAAGATCCGTCCGGCGATCACCGGCCCGACCCCGTAGAGGTCGACCAGGCTCGTGCTGGTGGCCTGCACCAGGGCGGTGATCTGGGCGCCGCTCGTCTTGAGCTTGGCATCGATGGCCTCGATGTCGGCCAGATGCTCGGAAGCCAGCTGGAACCGGACTTGGGCCACCTCACCTTCGGGGCGCAACCTGACCAGGACCGATGCTGCCTTCTTAGCGCTCAGCTCGCTGGCCATGCCTCCGGGGGTGAGCTCCACCAACAGCCGGTGCAGCCGGCAGACGGCTTGGGTGCGTAGGGCCACCAGCTCGTCACGGCGGTCGCTCAGGAGTCGGAGGCTCGTGGTCGCGCCGTCCTCGGCCACTGGGGCCACGCCTTCGCCATCGAGGGCGGCCAAGCCGACGGAGATGGCGTCATCCCGATCGGTCTTTCGACCATGGCCGGTCGAGAACACCCGCACCCGGGCGGCCAGCTTGGCCGGCACATCGAGCACCACCTCCCCGGCGGCCACCAAGCGCTGGGCCAACGACCGCCCTGCCCCATGGCACCCTTCGACCGCCCAGCGACGGTTGTCCCATCGCTGGGCGAAGGCCATCAGCGCTCGATAGCCCTTCGTGGTGTTGGCGAACCGAGCTCCATCGATCGGGGTCTTGGTCGCCGGGTCGAGCACGGCCAGGGTGTTGCTGGCCTTGTGCGGGTCCACGCTTATCAATACGTCTTGCACAGTTCCTCCTCACGTGTGGTTGGCGTGGTGAGGAGGGCAATGCAACTACCGGCTGAGCAAACCTCTCTTGAGCCACTTCCTCACCGGGTGAACCCAGCGGGTCGCAGGCCGTTCGTGAGCCAGAACGCCAGAGACGACGGCAGCCGGATAGCGAGCGAACCCACTGAGCTCAACGTCCGACGATCTCAGACCCTCGGACTCCCAAGGTGGATCTAAACAAGTTGCCGGATAGATGGCGTGGTGCTCAGTCGTCCTTTCATGATCGCTTCAGGTTGCGGGGCGTCCGACGAGGGGCCGGGGGCGCCAAATCGTCCGGGGCGGCAGCGATCGCATCGCGGATTCGAGCAAGGGTGCGCAGGAAGTCGTAGAGCTCGGTATCGTCGATTCCTGCCGTCACCCCGGTCGTGGTCTGGACGACCTCCGGGAGCAGCCGATTGAGCACGGCTTGGGCTTCCGGTGTCACGTCGACGAGGACTCGGCGGCGGTCGTCGGGGTCCGCGAGCCGTACGATGTATCCGTTGCGTTCCAATGTGTCGAGCACGCTGGTCATCGTTCCGCTCGTGATGTGCATGTGAGCGCCGACTGCGCCGGCGGTCATGGGAGCTCCGTTCCCCTCGATGACGGCCAGGGCGTTGAGCGCTGCGTGCGACAGGCCGTGACGACGTGCCACCGACGCAATCAACGCCTCGGCGTGGCCTCCGACCACTTCGAGATTCCGGATGACCTGGGCAGACAGCCAGGACGCACCGGGAAACTCCTTCTCGAATGCCGCGACCTCGGGTGGCGCTGCCGAGGCAGCGCCCTTCCGGGCGCCACCTCGGCTCTTTGGTGGAGACTGGCTCAGTTCAGGCCCCCACCGCGATCTCGATCCGGGGTTCACCCGTGACCCCGGATCGACCCATGGCCTCACGCAGCTGGTTGCTGCCGGCGAAGGCTTGGGCCTGCTCCAAGGTGGGGAACCGGTGCAGGACGTACACGTCCTGCTTGTCGGCCGGGTCGACGAGCACCTCGGCATCGGTGCAGCCGTGCTCCTTGCGCAGCCCGTCCACACTCTCGTACGCCGAGCGCCATGCCGCGTAGTCCTCGACCTCATGTCGAACCAGCAATGTTGCCTGTGCCATGTGTCCACCCTCTCACTCGTTGGCCCATTATCTTGAGGACCAGTATCTTGGTATCAAGATACCATGGCCCACAGAGATGTCAAGTGGAAGGTTCGGGACCTTGTGGGTGCCGAAAATGTCATCCGAGTGCTCGGAGCTTTGGTTTTCGCGTAAAGACGCGTCTCTACCTCGCCCCGCCAGAACCCTTGGGGTTGGTTCTCCCCAGAGAGCGCGGGGACCGTGATCTGGCCATCGAGGTTCCCACGCTCCGCCGCGACGTCAGCAGTGCTCCGTCCTCACGCATGAAGAGCCGGAAATAGCTGGAGGTATCGGAAGAAGACCAACTAGGGGGACTGGGTCGTTGCCCACCTTCGATAATGGTCCCTGTCGACGAAAGTCCAGCTGAGCGGGCCCGGATGACATTTTCGGCACCCCGCAGGGTTGCCTCCGACTGGCTGCCTAAGAAGACTCACTCACGAATACCACCCGGTCAGGTGACGTAGACGGACATTTCGGTACCGACAGCCTCAGGAGATCAGGGATCTCATTGTGTGGCACGGCCCGCGCAAAGAGGTAGCCCTGTCCAGTATTGCATCCAGCATCACGAAGTTCGGCAAGTTGATCGGACTGTTCGATGCCTTCGGCTATGACCCCGAGTCGTAGATTGTGTCCGATGCTAATGATTGATCGGATCATCACTCGAGCTTGATCGGAGCGGTCGTTGTTTAGTTCGCTGACGAAGCTGCGGTCGATCTTGAGAAGGTCGATTGGGAAGGTGTGGAGGTATGAGAGGGAGGAATAGCCGGTACCGAAGTCATCGATGGCGAGCTGAACGCCAAGTCGCTTAAGGGCGTCGAGCCGCTCCTGGATGTAGGTGGTGTCGGATAGCAGGGAACTCTCAGTGAGTTCGAGGATCAGGCTCGTTCCAGGAAGCCCTGTGTCACGCAGAATGAGCTCGACATCGGAAACGAAGTTGTCGTCGTAAAGTTGGTAGGGCGATACGTTCACACTCATTCGAAGGCTCTCCGCGTTCGGAAGCGTTGTGCGCCATCGCATAGCTTGGCCGCAAGCTTCGTTGAGCACGTACCGGCCGATGTCGACGATGAGGCCTGTGGGTGCCAAGAACCTCATCTGTCTCGCTGACCTGGGAATCTTGGCGGACAGTGTGACGACCACGTTGATCCCGGCAACCTCGTCCAGCTTGAGTCCGGACACGAATCCCGTGTTACGTAGGCGGGTCGCGCTCAATGACAAAGCCGACCAGTGTCATTGCCGCCCTGTGTCCGGCATGGTTGAACAGGTCCTTCCACAACTACTTGCGCCAGAAACAATGTGGAAAATCTCGTCCCTTAGCGTGGAAAGTGCCGCTCGACAACTCGCCATCCGAGGTGGTCAGTGGGGTTTTGTCGGTAGCCCACCCGGCCAACCCACACCCACCACCACCGTTACTTACTCACGCAAACTCAACTCACCAACCACCCAACCACCCAACCGACCGACCAACCAACCAACCAACTGGGGGTCCCGACCAACCTGGGGCCGATTTGCATCGACAAACCCCCTAGTTCGCGATGGTGATTTTGACTTTCGGACTGAAGGCGTGACCACTGGAATTGAAGGCTTCAGACAACAGCACGTATGAGCCATTCGCGACGGTCGTGGTGTTCCAGCTGTAGATCCATCCATCGGAGGTCAGAGTCGCCGTGCCGACCAGGTGGCCGGAGAGCCCGTAGGAGCCACCGAACAGCCAGAACTGGGCGCTGGTGGCATTCGTCGCGGTGGCGTCCAGGATGGCGGCGGTTCCGGACAGCGTTGCTCCGTTGGAAGGGATGATCACCGTTGTCGTAGGGGACGGGACATTGTTGACGGTGATGCCGACTTTCGGACTGAAGGCGTGACCACTGGAATTGAAGGCTTCAGACAACAGCACGTACGAGCCATTCGCGACGGTCGTGGTGTTCCAGCTGTAGATCCATCCATCGGAGGTCAGAGTCGCCGTGCCGACCAGGTGGCCGGAGAGCCCGTAGGAGCCACCGAACAGCCAGAACTGGACGCTGGTGGCATTCGTCGAGGTGGCCTCCAGGTTGGCGCCGGTTCCGGACAGCGTGGCGCCATTTGATGGTGTGACTATGCTCGTGGTCGGCGGAGGAATCGAGTAGGAGTACGTCTGGACGTCGAAGGTTCGGCCGGTGGAGTCGGTGGGCGTCACGGTCACCTGGTTTCCGTTCACCGAGACCAGTAGAAAGCCGTAGACGTTGGCATCGGATCCAGGCTGTGGTGCCCGGCACGACGAGCCGGAACCGATGGCGTAGGCGTCGAACGCGCTACAGCCGCTGACACTGCCTAGCGGGGCGCCACCGGTGCCCGTCACGTAGCTGACCATCGGCTTGCCGGCGATCTGGGGATAGTTCCGCTCGTACTGATGTGCGTGACCGTTGAACACGATGTCCACGTTGTTGTTGGCCAGGAGGCCCTCGAGGGAGTTGGAGCCGTCAAGGTACGTGTCCGTCGGTTCGCCGCCGTTGTCGACGTAGAGCGGATAGTGGAAGAACGCGAACTTGAGCGGGGTGTTGGCATGGGCGGCGAGGTCGGACTTGAGCCACTGGAGCTCCGCACCGCAGGGCGCGCAGCCCGACACCGGGCCGTTCCAGTGCGCCAGGAAGTCGCCCTGATAGGCGCCGGTCGAGTCCGCCCAGGCGCCGTCGAGCACGTAAAAGCGGGCCGATCCCCAATCGAACGCATACCACGCACTCGGATAGGTGTGCGCTCCGCTCAAGGTCGAGATACAGCAGTAGGACTCCGCCGTGAAGCGGCCACCCGACACCTGTGTCGCGGTGAGGCTCGGGAAGTTCTGGAGGTACGCCTGGTACTGGGTGAACCCGTGATTCCCCTCAGCGGCAAACACCGGCCGGTTGCCGAGGGCGGGCAGGTACTGGGTAGGAAAGACGTTGCCTCCGGAGAGGTCCCCGTATTCGTCCTGGGTCCCGTTGTTGTAATCGTTGTCCCCGACGGTGACCACGAAGCTGGCGGGGCTCGCCGCGATCTGCCCCATCACATTGGCCTCGGAGGGTGTCCCTGCTCCCCAGTCGCCGAGCACTGCGAATGAGTACGAGCTGCCAGGGCCGGCCGCCGTGCTCACCCTCGGGGACGGGTCGCTGCCCAGAAGGTCGGTCGTGCCCAACTGCACCCGGTAGCAGTAGGTTCCCGAGGACGGAAAGGTCACCGCCGCGGTCCACTGGTACTCGCTCCTCGAGTTGAAGCCGGTGACCGCCGTGTTCGTCGCGGTCACCGAGTTCGTAGGAGTGCAGGTCCCACCCGAGACCGCACCCCACGTCGCAGACCCCGCGCTCTGTGAGGTATCGGTACCCCAGTTGATCCGGACCGAGTTGCCGACCACGTCGGTGATGTAGGGGAGCCGGGTCAAGGGCGCCGCGGTCACCGCCTGGGCTCGTCCGGTCGGTAATGCGATGGTCACCGACCCTGCCACGAGGATGACGATCAGAATGCAGCGCCACGCCCGTCTGGTGCGAGCCAAGAATTGCCAGAGAGCCACGGTTCCGCCTCCCCGTGTCGTCATCGGTCGGTCCTGTCGACTACTTCGCAACGTAGCGGCCGGCCACGGCTTGTTCACGGATCCCGATCGTGTGGCTGCCAAGAATTTCATCCGACTCCCTGACCTGGGTTTCCTTTTCGATAGTTTCACTAACAACAAAATGGAACCGGGCCCCGAGCGTGGAAAGAGGGTCCTCAGGAAATTGCGCCGGCCCTGGTCCGAGGGTTCGGTCGGTGACCCACCGACCGACCGAACCGACCACCGACTAACTAACCACCCACACCACACCAACAGGGGGGTACCGGCGAAACTTGGCCCAACCTGCCGACAAAATTTTGGACCGTTAGAGCATCCGCGCTGAAATAGCCACTGTACGTGCCAAGAACCTCATCCAATCCGATGAACTGGGATTACCTCTGAGGCTGCGATGACCACAAGAATGGCCTGTGGCCCTTTCGTCTCTCTACCTCGCCTTCGTACGGTGCCAATTCCCGCGTCCCGCGCGTCGGCCCAGTGATCGGGCGATGCTGGCGGGTCTCAGCCGGCTGCTCCCCAAGCTTCGATGAGGTGTTCCGCTCCGAAGGTGTCCGACCTTCCTGACAGACGCATGGTTGCCTACTGCCGGAGCTGGCCTAGCCATTGCAACCTCCGTCGAATAGCGCCCCGGTCCACCTGGCCGTTCTTATCGGCGCGGTCACGCTATCGGAGCGGTACGGGGACGAGCTCGGGTGCCGTGAGAGGTAAGCCAGGTCTCCAGATCGACTCCATCCGGCACTCCAACTCAACCGGTCTGGTGCTCGTGCATACCGACGGGTCGCCTGACCTGGCCGGATGGGAATTTCGGCACCACACGACCAGCTCGCCTTGCCGTAGGACCTTTGACTCTGGCGCCGGGCGCCCTCCGAAGAGAGGATGGGTTGGTGGCCACCTCTGACCTGGCCTCCCCATGACAGGCGATGTAGCGCCGGGTCCGGCGCTACCGGCAGGTGGCGCCCGGTCTCCGGTCGACTCGCTCATCGGGGAGCTCGAGCGGCTCCACGACGAGATGCGTCGTCAGCACGTCAGCCGAGCAACGAGCCTGGAGCGAGTCTTCCCTTCCCACCGGCTGGGTGCAGCCAACCTCATCGACTATCTCACCCTGCGGCGTCACGACATCCGATCGATCCAGACGACCCTCGCCGAATTGGGCCTCTCGTCTCTCGGACGTGCTGAGGAGCATGTGATCACCACGCTCGAACGAGTGCTTGACATCCTGTACCTGATGACCGGTCGCCCCGATATCCGTCGCACAGAGGCGGCCGTCTCGTTCGGCGCCGGTCGTCAGGCTCTCGAAGCGAACGCCGACGCGCTCCTCGGGCCAAGTACTCATGACCGGTCGACTCGGATCCTCGTGACGATGCCGAGCGAGGCGGCGGATGACTCTTCCCTGGTCCCCGCCCTTATGGCCCATGGCATGGAGTGCGCGCGCATCAATTGTGCCCATGACGACGAGGAGCGATGGGGACGGATGGTGGCCCATATTCGCCGAGCCAGCCGGGAGCTCGATCAGCCATGCCCGATCCTCATGGACCTACCAGGGCCGAAGCTCCGTACCGGGCCGATCGAGCCTGGGCCCCGGGTGGCACGGCTCCGTCCGAGGCGAGATCCATTGGGCCGGCCGATCGAGCCGGCGAGGGTCCTGCTCGTTCCCGATGATCTCGGCTCGACCCCAGGTGGGGCGACCGCCTCGGGAACCGTGCTTCCTGTCCAGCGAGAGTGGCTCGAAGAGCTCCGCCCCGGCGATCCCATTCGCCTGCGCGACACTCGGAACGACCGCCGAACGCTGGTGGTGACGACCCGAACCGAGGATGGCGTGTGGGTGGAAGCCCACGACACGACCTACCTCCAGACGGGGACCAGGCTGACCGCGACAGGCCAGCGCCACACCAGGATTGGGCTTCTGCCCGCACTCGAGCAGTCCATCGCGCTCCGAGTCGATGATGTGATCACGCTCAGCGCAGATCTGTCTCCGGCGACTCCCGTAGATGACGCCCGCCCGGTGGCCGCCTCCAACGCCTTGTATCCCGGCCCCACTTCCGGATCTCGCTGTGGGCTCCGGATCGGCTGCACGTTGCCCGCCGCTCTCGAGGCGCTGCAAGTGGGACACCGCGTCTACTTCGATGACGGAAAGGTCGGGGGCACTGCCATCGCCGTGCGACCGGGAGAGGCGGACGTTCGGATTACCCTGGCCGCGAGCGGCGGGTCGAAGCTCCGAGCCGAAAAAGGCATCAACTTGCCGGATTCCGAGCTGCGCCTGCCGGCGCTCGGGGCTGCCGACGAGACCATTCTTCGGTTCATGGTCGGGCACGCCGATCTCGTTGGGTTGTCGTTTACCCAGGACGTGGCCGATGTGACCGCTCTCTGCCGCCTTCTCCGAGAGCTCGACGGGGAGTCGTTGGGCATCGTGCTCAAGATCGAGACGGCACGGGGATTCGGTGCGCTACCCGAGATCCTGCTCGCCGGCATGAACTCGGAGCGCTTGGGCGTGATGGTGGCCCGCGGTGATCTGGCCGTGGAGTGCGGATTCGAACGGCTGGCCGAGCTCCAAGAAGAGATCCTCTCGCTCTGTGATGCGGCCCACGTTCCGGTGATCTGGGCGACCCAGGTCCTCGACCAGATGGCAAAGAGCGGTCAGCCCTCCCGGGCGGAAATATCCGATGCGGCCATGAGCGGCCGCGCCGAATGCGTGATGCTCAACAAGGGTCCGCATATCATCAAGACGGTGAGCGCACTGGATGACATCCTCCGGCGCATGAGCAGCCACCAGCAGAAGAAGGTCACCCTCCTCCGGCGACTCCAGAGCTGGTCCCCCGACCCGGCGTGATCACGGTGTACGTGTGGGTGCCGAACATCGGCCCGGTTGCTTTGAGCGGACCGGGATCTTGTCGCCGCAAGTGGACCCAGCCCCATCGTGTCTTCGGAGTGAACCATGAGTACCGGCTAGTGGACTGATTAGGCCGGATGGCGCTTTCGGCACCTACGAAGTGACGGTTGGTTCGGCACCTACAGGGACGTGACCCCAGCGTCACCTCACCATGGACGGCTCCAAGGTGCTTCAACTCACCGACCCAAGCTGATAGGTAGTCGGTGGTCAGTCCCAGGACGTTGAATCCCTTCAGGGCTGCGACTACGGAAACTTCGGATTGGTGCAGGGCCGAGACCCCGCTTGAATGATGAAGTACTGCACCCACCGCCACGTGCTCCTCTTCTTCGTAGAGGAGCGTTTCGAATCCGAGGAACGTTCGATACCAGTCAGAAATGGCCTCGACATCCACGACTGGGAGGCGGATGTGATGGACACCTAGCAATGAGGGCATTCAATAGCCTGTCGCCCCGACGGCCGCACCTTTGTCGTCGGACCTGTTCGAGGAGGCAATGGATCACCATTAGTGATCGTTCTTCATCCGCCACGGCGCACGCTGACCGATTTCCCCCGGGTACACGAGATGCGTCCTACGACGTCGCCTCGGAGCCGAGGACCTCCGAGGCCGCCGGCGAGACCACGGCGCCGAACTCGAGGACCAACGCGATGAGCAGGTCGTCCATGGTGACGATGCCGCCGAGCTCGCCCTCCTCGACCACAGGGAGGCGTCGAACTCTGGCCTCCTTTAGGAGCCGGTAGGCATCGAAGATGTCGGCCGACCCCTCGATGGTAATCGGGTGCTCGGTCATCACGTCGGCGATTGCGCTCTCCAGGTCCCGACCGCTGCCGACGCCGCGGACGGTGATATCCCGGTCCGTGACGATGCCGATGATTTTCTCACCGCTCATCACCAGCAGGGCGCCGACATTGTGATCACTCATAAGGCGGGCTGCCTCGGCCAGTGAGCACTGAGGAGGCACAGTGACCGGGGCTTTGCGCAAGAACTCCCTGACCAGCATGGAACGTTCCCTTCCTTCATTGGATGCCCGGCGTGACCGGAACTTTCTACTCCATTGTGGAGGGATCGGTTCCGGACTCACAGGGCCAAAGGTCCTGGCCAACTGTGGCACGGGCCTCAGGCGGCTGGGTCGGCAGAATTGCGACTCTATGGGTGCCAAGAATCGGTTCGGCGGACTGATCCACGAATATCGCCCGGTCGCGTGACGGGGATGAAACTCCCGGCACCCACAGGTAGCGAATCATTGCCCCGGACCGCCAGCGGATGGTCCGGGGCAACGATCGACTAGCCGATGCCGACGATCGGCTTGTTGAGCTTCAGGTTTCCCGTAGAGCCGGCGAACTGGCCGTTGCCGAAGGTGAAGATCCCGCCGTCGGCCGCCGCCAGGAGATAGCCGCCGTTGTCCGGCGTGATCTGGCCTCCGACCACGGGCTGGTTCAGCCGGACCCCACCCATCGAACCGTAGAACTTGGCGTCTCCGTAGGTGAACACGCCCCCGTCGGCTCCGAAGAGGTCGTAGCCACCCCCGGTGGAAGTGGTCGCTCCGCCCACGATGGCGGCGTTCAGATGGGTCCCGCCATGCGAGCCGTTGAACGTGGCATCACCGAAGGTGAACACGCCCCCATCGGAGGCGAAGAGGTCGTAGCCGCCTCCACTCGGAGTGGCGGACATCCCGACGATCGGCTTGTTCAGGTGCATCCCACCCGTCGAGCCGAAGAAGGATGCGTCACCGAAGCTGAAGATGCCACCGTCGGCTGCCACCAGCCAGTACCCTCGCCCGTCTGGCGTCGGTGCCATGCCGACCACCGGCTGGTTGAGATGCATGGCACCCGTCGACCCGTAGAAGTTCGACGTTCCGAAGCTGAAGATTCCACCGTCGGCGGCCACTAGCCAGTAGCCAGGCCCGACCGGGTTGGATGCGACGCCCACCACCGGCTGGTTGAGCCGGGTCGCTCCCTCGGACCCGTAGAAACCGAAGGCACCGAAGGTGAACACGCCGCCGTCAGAGGCGGCCAGGCGATAGCCGCCCAGGTTGGCGCCCAGCTGGCCGCTCGGATTGGGGTCGGAGACCCGGACCACTTGGCCGCTGATGCCCGGGACGGGTCCGCTGGCCGGGATGACTCCGAAGTTGGACGCGTAGACCGAACCGTCACGGGCCACCGTGATGCCGAGCGGAAATTCGAGCCCGGCGCTGGCCAGGGTGGTCCGGCTGCCGTCCGCGTTGATCCTGATAATCGCTCCCGGAGCCGGCAGGCCAGGGCCCGAGAGCGCGGGGTCATTGATTCCGGCCGTGTCGATCTCCATGACCAGCAACCGTCCGGCCTGGTCGAAGGCGATGCTCCCAATCATGGTCAGGCCACTGGCATAGACGGTAGGCGTCCCGCCGGGGGCGATGCGGTAGACGTTGACGTCCCCGACGTCGTTGCTTGAAGCTCCGCCCAGCTCACCGACATAGAGCGCCCCATCCGGGCCGACGGCCAGTGAGGTGGGGACCGCCTGAGCCATGACCGATCCACCGCCCGACGGTTCGGAGATTACGGGGAGCACGGCCAGGGTGGAGATCTGGCCGGCCGCGTTCACGAAGAGGATGTCGTTGGCGGCGGCGTCGGCCACGGCGAAGCCACCGTTGTAGGCCACGACCCCGTAGGGATCGCTGTCGATAGCCTGCTCACCCGCGACCGGCGGGTTGACTTGGTCTGGGTTGTTGACCGCCTCATAGGGGCCGAAGCTGGCCACGGACGTTGCCGTCCCCCCGCTCAATGGAACGCTGACCAGGTCACCGAGGAGTGCGCCGGCTGGGCCGTAGGTCTGCTGACCCGTGGTCGGGTCGATGTTCTGGTTCTGGATGACGGCGTAGATCTTGCCGTTGACGACCCGCACATCGGACACTCCGGCGCTAGCGGATCCGCCTCCGGGATTACCCACCGAGGGCAGTCCCGTGACCACGTGGGTCACCGCGCCCTGCGGCGTGATGCGGTCGATGGTGCCCGAGTTGTTGGCACAGGCGGCCTCCGTTCCCGTCAGACAGCCAGCGCCCACGACGCCATCGCCGACCTCGGCTACGTACAAGTTCCCATCAGGCCCGACGGTGAGATGGTGGGGCTGATTGAGGCCCGACGCCACGACCTGTATTCCAGGCGTCCTCGGCGACACGGCATGCGCTGAGTTCCCCGAGCTTGCTCCCGTCCACTGATGGCTCGGGAACAGACCGAGTCCGTGGGCTCCGGTCGCCGTTGCCCCTCCGGCCGCGCTCGATCCAACCAATACCGCCGCGATGACCGCGCTCGCGCACGCGCCAACCCGCCAGATTCGAGATCCACTCGACATGACATTCCCCGCTTCCGCCCGTAGGTGATGGTCTGTGCCCTTACCTATAACAGACAAGAGGATGACCGTAAAGCGAAACGCTCCAGAACGCGGAGATTGGCCACGTCCAGACCAGTGGTGTAACGACGACCACCACATCGATCTTCGCTAGTAGTTCTAACTGACGTCGGCGAGCTCTGCCAGGTCCACCTCCTCGCTGATCCCTGCCATCACCCGGAGTCGGGCCTTGGCCAGGGACTCGATGCCCATGTATCGCCGGGCGACGGCCCACTCGTCGTGTTGTTCAGCGAGCACGGCGCCGACCAGGCGCATGACGGCCGGGCGATTGGGGAAGATGCCCACGACGTCGGTGCGGCGCCGGATCTCTTTGTTCAACCGCTGCTACCACGGGCTCATCGGCTGTTGCCTTAGCGGCTGTTTGCTTGAAGCACACCCGCGTGTCGCCGGAGGGCTTCGGCCACAGGATTGAGGCGCGGCTCGCTTTCGCCCTGAGCCTCTGTGAGATCAGCGGCGTCGCCGAGGTGCTCCGCCATGATGAGCCAGGCCGCTGTCCGGTGCGGGAGCAGGTAGTCGGGCTGGTAGAAGAGCTCGAAGCTCGGCCCAGCAGTCCGGCCCGGATGTTCGGGCCCGACGGGCATGGTAGTGAGGATCTCACCCAGTGGCTCGATCACGTCGAACATCAGCCCGACTGCGACCTGCGAAAGAATCGTCATCTGCTGGTCGTTCTCGTCCACCCGGCTGAGCAGGCGGTAGAGAAGCTGGAGGAGCACCTCGTAGGTGACATTGCCGAGGTCGGCGACGGCCGCGCTCTTGGGATCGCTGATTAGATCGACGGACTCGCCGTTTTCGGGGGGCCGCACGAGCGCCGGCAGCACGGGCCGGGCAAACTCCACTCTCGGGTTCGCCTCGCGCATCGCGAGAAACTCGTCGAGAACGCTCAAGAAGCGTCCGAAGTGGGCGTCACGCCAATCTCCCCGGGGACCCTCACCCTGTTCGACGATGGTCTCGATCGCCTGGACCACGTCATCAACGCAGGTGATCGGTCGGAGCTGTGGCCAACCGAACAGATCACCTCCGACTTGGCCGGAAGCAGGTACGACGAACAGCTGGTCTTCACCCATCTTCTCGGCGAGGTGGCGAAATCCTGCTTCGATCGAGCGATAGAGGTGGCCAACGGTCGCGAACTCCTGAAGGTGAGGGGCGATCTCCAGCTCGCCCATCGCCGGCACTGCGCGCTCGACCGCGGCGAGACCGTCGGCGTCGTCAAAGTCCATTCCCTCGGGTCGCTCGAGATAGAGGAAGTGCCGTAGCGCTTGCTCCCCGAAGGGAAGCAACGTGAGCTGGACGCCACTCGGGTAGTGCCTCGCCGGCTGGGGCAGATTCGGACGGGACAGATGAGGGCTGGCGCCAAGCGCGTTGACGAGATTGCAGTTGAGCGCGAGATGAAGCATTTCTTGCTTGGCAACCATCAAGAGCGTCTGCCGCCATCGTTCGACTGCGTCGAGCTGATCTTCGCTCAGCCCCTCATCTCTGGAACGCTTCAGCGTGAATGCTGCGAACAGGTACTCGCACATCAGCGCGTGTTCGAGCTCGGCGGCGGCACAGAGCATGTAGATCAGCGGCTCGCGATGTTCGATCACCAGAGGTCGGTCGCCTTCGGGGGTGTCCGACCGCAGCTTGATCAGACTGGCCAGCCGCCCGCCGATGGGATTCTCTTCGACGGCAACCGTCGACTTGTCCCTTGCGCTTTGGTGGATCGCTCCCGTGGTCGCAGTCGCTGCCGATTCGGGCATGCCTTCGTCCACCCAACGCTGGAATACGTCGATCCGCGCCGACGGCCAAGGCCCGTCGCAAGGCATCGAGCCCGCGCGGAGTCGTCGCAGGATCGCCCCCGCATTGCTCGTCACGTCGGCGTAGGTGGCGAGATCGAAGGCCCACTTCATCGCCTCCCGATCCCTCGCCCTGAAGAGCGGCTTGATGTGTTGAGTGAATCCGATTGCCTCATCCGGACCGGGCAGGCCTGGCGCGGACCCATCGGCGTCCGGGACAATAGGCATGAGTCGTCCCTTGCTTTCCAGTTCAACCCGACCGCATGGAACTGTAATCATGTAATACCACGAAGGTCCCTGGGGCTTCCGCTGAGCCAAAGTGCCGAGATGTGGGTGCCAAGAAGGCTACCCGGACGCCCGATAAGGGAGAATTTACGTGGTAGTTGCATCCGCAACGATGCGGAAAATCCGAGGTCTTAGCTTGGAAAGAGTGTCCTCGGGAAGTCAGGCGGTCCCTGGTCAAGGGACGGTCCCTGGTCAAGGAATATTCTGTCGGTAGCCTACCCAACCCACCCACCACCCACTGCACTGACTGATTCAAAACTGACGGACCGATTCGACCAACTGCAACTACTTATGGTTGTCGTACCGAAGTAATTGACAACTAGGGGGCCCCGCTTCGGTGCCCGGTGAAGGTCGGGTCCTGACAGAACCGCACCCAGAACGCTCATCAGGCTGGCATCGATTGTGCGCCCCGCACAAGCCGGCCCGGCGTCTCGCCTGTCGACTCACCGTCGGTCGCCACCTCGACGCCACTCACGAACGTATGCAGGTAGCCGAACGACGGCTGCAACAGACGCTTCCCGCCGGCGGGGAGATCGAATACCAGCCGCGGCTTGGCCATCCCCAGGCGTTCGAAGTCGATCACGTTGAGGTCGGCCTTGAAGCCCGGCGCCATGATCCCGCGGTCCAGCAGTCCGACCGCTTCGGCCGTCGCCCGGCACTGGCGGGCGATGATCCACTCCGGCGCGAATCGGACGCCCTTGGTGCGGTCCCGGGCCCAGTACGAGAGCAACGTAGTGGGGAAGCTAGCGTCGCAAATCGTGCCCACGTGGGCGCCGCCGTCACTCAGGCCAGGGACGGCGTTGGGATCCGCGAGGAGCTCGGCGGCAGCGTCGAGATTGCCGTCGAAGTAGTTGAGAACGGGCCAGTACAGCAGGGCCTTCCCACCATCGCCGAGGAGCAGCTCGAAGAACAGCTCCTCGGCCGGGGTGCCGGCGCGTGCAGCCCGGGCGGCGATGCTGTCTGCCGGAGCGGGCTCGTAGTCGGGCGGATCAACGAACTCGAAAACGCGGTCGAGGATGCCAACGCCCCCGGGCAACTCCCTCAGGATCGTGGTGCGCAGAGCCGCGTCCGACAGGGTCACCACCAGTTCGGGGAGGGCCAAGCCCTCCAGAGCTCGATAGGTCTCCGAGCCTCTTAGCGGGTTGACCGAGGTTTGGAGGCCGATGAGTACGCCGATGCCCCGGGCCGGCACCTGCGCCCGCATCGTCAGGCCCTCGTCATTGGCGGCGGCAATGGCGGCGAGGACATGGCGGTGGCCTACGCCGGTGCGCCCCTGCGAGAGCGACACCGACAACGGGCGGTGCGATACCCGCATCATCTCGAGCAGCGTTTTCATCTCGGCGTCGAACTCGGGGAAGTCCGAGACTACCTGCAGCACGCCGGAGCCGACCTCGCCCAGAGCACGGGCGATGCCCACAAGCTCCTCCCGGGCGGCGGTCAAGGTCGGTGTCGGCTCACCCCGGCTGGTCCGGTGGTTGAGCGTGCGCGAGGTCGTGAAACCCAGGGCGCCGGCGCGCACCCCTTCGGCAGTGAGGCGACCCATCTCGACGATCTCGTCGGGCGTCGCCGGTTCACGATCGGCACCCCGCTGGCCCATGACGAACAGCCGCAGCGGCCCATGGCAGACCTGGGCAGCGACGTCGATGTCGTGTCGGCGGCGTTCGACGGCGTCCAGGTACTCGGGGATGCTTCGCCAGTCCCACGGCAGGCCCTCGTGGAGCGCGGCACCGGGAATGTCCTCGACCCCTTCCATCAACTCAATCAACTGGGCGCGATCGGTGGGACGGACGGGGGCGAAGCCGACACCGCAGTTTCCCATCACGACCGTGGTAACACCATGGCCCGACGACGGCTGGACGCGGGACTCCCAGGTCACTTGGCCGTCGTAGTGGGTGTGGATGTCCACGAAACCGGGGGTCACCATCGCACCATCGGCGTCGACGACGCGTCCGGCCGGTTCGGTGACCTTGCCCACCTCGACGACCCGCCCATCCCGCACCGCTATATCGGCGGTCCGCGGCGTCTCCCCGGTCCCGTCGATCACCGTGCCGGCGCGGATTATGAGATCGAGCATCTTCCCCTATCCTGCCCTACCGGAGGCGAGTCCGGTAGTGGGTCAGTTTGAAACGTGGCCGCCCGATCCGCCGGGTTCGCCTAGGCGCAGATGAACCACCTGCGGAACCCATGTTGGTCCTGGCTTGATGCCATTTCGTCAGCGCCGACAGATCCACATCGCATCCAGCGGCATGATCGCCAAGAATCGTTCCGAAGGGCCGAAGCGTCTGCCAAGGAAGGCTCAGCCACCTTCAGTCGCACAGCCACCGAGTCACTGCTCGTAGCGGTTACGAGACCCCGCTGAGGTCGGAGCCAAATAGCAGGTAGACGTCGGGCGACATGAGGGCGGATGATGTCTGCGGCGTCTCGCTCGCTCAGCTTTGGCGCAAGGGGCACCGGCCCGGCCGAGGGAGCGAGCATTCCGTCCCTACCCTCTTGTCGCTGGCGATCGTGTACGAGCAGCGGTGCTCTGTTAGTACCCTGAGCCCGTGCCGCCCCGCAGTGTGTCGCTGGCGCAGGTGGAGCCCGGGAGCAGTCGGCCGAGCCCGGAAACAGAGCGCCTTCGCCGTTTATCTGAGCGGCTCCTGCATTGACACCGATGTCGAAGACCCGAATCATCATCAGTGTTAAGAGTGACTCGGTACGTCTGCCGACAAGCGGCACTTATCGGCCAATACAATCCGAAGAGGACAGCTCGATGATGCGATGAGTGGAAGCGCAGCCAATCCCCCGGGCAAGATCGAGGCCTTCATACGGAGAGCCGATCGGTTCCAGCAGGACCATGGTGCGTTCGGGTTCCCGTTCGCGGTGGTGCAAAAGTTTGGCAACGACCAGGCGGGTAGCAAAGCGGCGCTCATCGCGTACTACGGCCTTTTCGCGCTCTTTCCGCTCTTGCTGCTGTTCACGACCATCCTCGGCTACGCCTTGCGTGACAACGAGAAACTGCGGAAGGACCTCATCAACAGTGCCCTCGGAAACTTTCCGATCATCGGTCCTCAGTTGGAGTCGCACATCCATGGGCTCGCCGGAAGCGTCTCTGCGGTGGTCATCGGAAGTCTCCTCCTCGTCTATGGCGCAATCGGGCTTGGGCTCGCGACTCAGAGCGCAATGAACGTGGTGTGGAATATTCCCTACGTCCGCTGGCCCAGCATCTACCTGCGCTACCTACGAGCGTTGTTGGTACTCGTGTTGCTCGCTCTGTCCACGATTGGTTTGACGGTGCTCACAGGGTTCGCGACCCTGGTCTCTCATGGGTGGGTAGCGACTGGACTGCTGCTAGTCGGATCCCTCGCGTTGAACTTCTGTCTCATCCTTGTGGCGTTCAACGTGTTGACGGCCGACGCGCTCAACTGGCGGGACATCGTCTTCGGTGCTGCGCTCGCAACCGTGTTCTGGCAGACCCTGCAGCTCATCGGAAGTTGGTACGTGGGTCGCGAACTCCAGCACAGCACGAATACCTACGGGTTCTTCGGCATCGTCATCGTCCTGCTCACATGGATCTATTTGGGTGCACAGCTATTTCTGCTGGCCGCAGAGATCAACGTCGTACAGCGTTATCGGCTCTGGCCACGGTCCATGACTCAACCGCCGCTCACGGAGGCCGACAGAATGGTCTTTGAGCGTCTCGCCCAAATGGAGATTCGTCGACCGGAGGTCACACTCGAAATTGCCTTCACTCCAGATGCAGATCTCGATCCGCTCGAATCGGCGTCCAGCCCGGAGGAGGCCGATCCGGCTGGGCGAGAGATCGACCCAGACAGCTGAGCACGCCCGCGCCGATCCGAGCCTGTGGATGTCGACACCCTCATCCGCCGCCCCCACCTGCCACTTTACGAGTAGTTGCGCCAACAACAACATGGGAAATCGAGAGCAATAGGGTGGGAATCGGCACCGAGCAATGCGCAGTCGGAGCAGGTCAACCAGTTGTGTCGGTAGCCCACCAACCAATCAACCAGGTCTGACGCCACTCAACGATGGAACCACTTCGAATCGGCTGCCTCGGCGCCGCCAGGATCACACCCACGGCTCTGATCAAGCCGTGCAAAGCCACCGATGGGGTCGTGTGCGCGTCCGTTGCCGCCAGAGATCCGAGCCGGGCCCGAACGTTCGCCACTAAGCACGGGATCCCGAAGGTGCACGAGTCCTACGACGCACTCCTGACCGACGACGAGATCGACGCCGTCTACATCCCACTCCCGAACGGCTTGCACGGCGTGTGGACGATGCGGGCACTGGCCCAGGGAAAGCACGTGCTGTGCGAAAAGCCCTTCACCGCCAACGCTCAGGAGGCAAGGCGGGTTGCCGCGGCCGCCGACGCCTCCGGCCTGGTGGTGATGGAGGCGTTCCATTGGCGGTACCACCCCATGGCTGCTCGCATGCTCGAGGTCATCGCTGGCGGTGAGCTCGGGGACGTGCTTCGGATCGATGCCGGGCTCTGCTTCCCGCTGCCCATGTTCAAAGACATCAGATGGCAGCTGTCGCTGGCCGGCGGTGCGCTGATGGACGCCGGGTGCTACCCGGTCCACATGGTACGAACTCTGGCCGGCACCGAACCGACGGTGGTCCGGGCCACGGCACGACTGCGTACGCCGGGCGTGGACCGCCGCATGGAGGCCGAGTTCTCGTTTGCCGACGGGCGTAAGGGCAGCATCCTCGCCTCGATGTGGTCGTCCACGCTGCTACGGCTCCGGGTCGTGGTCACCGGCACGAAGGGCTCGATGCGGGTATTCAATCCGACCACTCCACAGATGTTCAACCGGCTCACGATCATCACACCGCAAGGACGGCACCATCAACGGGTGCCGGGTGGCCCGACGTATAACTACCAACTGGAGGCGTTCCGAGCTGCAGTGCAGGAAGGAGCACCAACATTGACGCCACCCAGCGACGCCGTCGCCAACATGCGTGTCATCGACGCGATCTATGTTGCTGCGGGGTTGGAGCCGCGTCCCGAAGTCAGCGAGAAGGCGTGACCCCGTGGGCCAAAGAATAGGGATCGTCAGCGTGACCCCGCTGTGTTCTCGGCGGGCCGCCCGAGGTGCGGGGACGTCGGGCTCGACCCCGGGCTCATGTGCCCGACATCGGTTGGGGTTGTCGGGCATTGGCTGACTGGCCTTCCCGTCAGCTCCCCGGAGCTCCTGACGGTCGGATCGACCGCACTCGACGAGGTCTTCGGGCAGCCGCCATAGGCATCAGTGCGGTACGAACGACGCTGGTGCTCGCTTCGTTCCCACGCTCACAGCCGCTGTCGCTCGTTGCCGCTGCGCTGCCGGTCGGGGCGGTCGTCCGCAATCAGTAGGGAGTCGGTATGTAACGCAGCGGCAGACGCGACTCGACCTGGTCCGTTGAGACCGTTCGCTTTGGCAAGCTGACAGCAGGCGGCTTGGTCGGCTCGTAGTCGACCTGATCGAGGAGATGGCTGATGATGTTGAGCCGTCCCCGCTTCTTGTCATCGGTGTGTGCGATATACCACGGTGCCCAGGCGGTGTCAGTTGAGGCGAACATTTCGTCTCTGGCTCGCGAGTAGTCGTCCCACCGGCTGTAAGACTTCAAGTCCATGTCGGACAACTTCCAGATCTTGCGGGGATCGTGGATGCGGCTCTCCAACCGGCGGGTCTGCTCATCGGCACTGACTTCGAGCCAATACTTGAGCAACACGATCCCCGATTCGACCATGGCCTTCTCGACGGTCGGGACCTGATCGAGGAAGTGTCGGGACTCCTCGGGCGTGCAGAAGCCCATGACCGGTTCGACACCCGCCCGGTTGTACCAGCTTCGATCGAAGATTACGACCTCTCCTGCCGCCGGTAGATGGGAAATGTAGCGTTGGATGTACATCTGAGACAGTTCGCGCTCGGTGGGGGTCGGGAGGGCGATGACGCGGAACACGCGCGGGCTGACGCGCTCGGTGATCCGCTTGATCGTGCCCCCTTTTCCGGCGGTGTCCCGGCCCTCGAACACGATGCAGATCTTTGCGCCGGTCCTTTTGACCCACTCCTGCATGGCCACCAGCTCGGCGTGGAGAGACCTCATGTGTTCCTCGTAGTCCTTCTTCTTCATCTTTGCTGCCGGGTGGCCCTCCGCTTCTTCCTCCGACCGGTCAATCGCTGCGTCGCTGTGCTTCTTCTTGGTCATGTCGTTCATCTCCACGATGCTGATCTCGGCTCACCTGGTGTCTGCCATGTTTCGCTCGCCGGCGTGCAATCCACTTGCCCGCCTCCCAGCTGACCAGCACCGCCAGGGCCATCAGAAGACCCAGTCCCCACTGTCCCGCCGTCAGCTGGGTTGTCCCGAGCAAACGCTGCAAGAAATCCGCTTGGGTGACGAGAAATGCGCCGGCAACCTCGGCGAGCGCGATGCGGTTCATCCTCGGGCTGTTGAACGTGTCCATGGAGAAGACCGAGTCCGTCTCGCTGCGGGCCTCGAAGGCGGCGACCACGAGCATCAGAGAGAAGGCAACCAAGCCAATGGATTGGCCCTTGACCGTGCTGTCCAAGATGTTGGCGCCGACCACGATCATCCCGAGGTTCGCGCTAGCGACGAAGAGTCCGGCCAGCCCACAGGTGATCATGACCCCCGGCGTGAGGATCGATTCCCCGCGGGCGCGGGGCCTCCGCAGCATCAGGCCCGGGGTCTCCTCGTCAAATCCGAGCGCGACGCCGAACGGGGCGTTGACGAGGAAGTTGATCCACAGGATCTGTGGGGGCGTGAACGGCTGGCCGCCTGCGATGTTGAACACGGTCGCACCCAAAAACGTGAGGACGAACGCCACGAGCTCCAGCAGGACAAACCGGATGTACTTGTTCAGATTGTCGTACAGCTTCCGTCCCTGTTCGACGGCGAACACGATGGTCGAGAAGTTGTCGTCGGAGAGAACCATGCGCCCGGCATTTTTCGCAACCTCCGTGCCGCTTCCCATCGCCACACCGATGTCTGCCGCCTTGATGGCGGGCGCATCGTTGACGCCGTCGCCGGTCATGGCGACCACATGGCCCTTCTTCTTCAGGGTCTCGGCCAGCAGCACCTTGTGCTCGGGTGCCACTCGCCCGACGATGCCGATCTCGTCGATCTTGTCCAGTCGTTCCAGGTCGGAAAGCGCGGCGAACTCGGCGCCGAGGATCGCGTCGCCCGGGATGTCGAGGTACCGGGCGATGGCGGCTCCCGTCACCACATCGTCCCCGGTCACCATTCGAACCCGAATGTGCGCCGCCTTGGCGTTGGCAACCGCGGCCTTCGACTCCTCCCGGGGCGGGTCCACCATCCCGACCAGGCTGGTCATCTCGAGGTCCTGGACGTACGAGAGTAGGTCCCCTCCGGCGTCGAACACGGCGGCGTCCAGATCCCGAAAGGCTCCGGCCATCACCCGGAGACCCGCCTCACCCATGCGTCTCACATTTCGATCGGCCGCGGCCTCGAGAGTCTCGTCCCAGGCGATGCTCTCGCCATTGGCCAGCGCCGTTCCCGCCAGCGCCATGACGGCCGGCGCGGCGCCCTTGACGAAGCAACGCACGATGTCGTTGCCGGAAGCGTCCTCAGCCCGATGGAAGGTGGCCATCAGCTTGTAACTCGGGTCGAATGGAAGCGTGGCAAAGCGGGGAAATTTCTCACGCGTTGGATCGATCGACATGCCGGCCTTGTGGGCCAGGACTAGCAGTGCCCCTTCAGTTGGATCGCCGACGACCCGACCGTCGACCAGGTTCGCATCATTGGCCACCACGTAAGGCAGAATCGCATCGTCAATCGTGTCCGTCTTCCCGGCGGGATGATTGACCCTTCCCTCGAGGCTGTAACCGGTTCCGCTGATCTCGTACCTGTCCGTCGGGTCGACAACCTCGACCACGGTCATCTGGTTCATGGTGAGCGTTCCGGTCTTGTCCGAGTTGATCGCCGACGTGAATCCGAGCGTCTCGACCGAGGGGAGGTCTTTGACGATCGCTTTCTGCTTGGCCAGCTCGACGCTGCCCAATGACAGGACGACCTGAACCACCATCGGCAGTGCCAATGGAATGGCGGCGATGGCCAGGGCGACGGCGGTGTCGAAGAGGGAGGTCCAGGACTGCCCCCGACTGAGCCCGAGGGCGAACATCACCAACATCGTGAAGCCAGCCGCGCCCACGATCCAGAGCGTCAGGGTGTTCATCTGCTTTGTGAGCGGCGTCTGCTCCTGGGCAGTGGATGAGAGCATGTGGGCGATCTTTCCCACCTCCGAGTCGCTCCCGACCCCGGTCACGATCACGACCCCGCTGCCGTGGGTGACAGGCGTGTGCATGAACGCCATGTTCGACTGCTCCCCCGGCCCCGGGTCGCCGGAGAGCGTCGTCGCCTCCTTTGCCTCCGGAACACTCTCACCCGTCAATGCCGACTCGTCGATCTGCAGCGCGCTCGCGCTGAAGATCCGCCCATCGGCCGGGACCTCGTCACCGGCCGAGATGAGGACGATGTCGCCGGCGACGACATTCTCCGCCGGGATGACCGCCTCTGTCCCATCTCGACGGACCCGCGCCGAGGACTTCATCATCGACTGCAGCGCGTTCATCGCGCTCTCAGCCTTCCCGGCTTGACGCAATCCGACGAGGGCGTTGAAAAGCGAGATCACAACCAACACGATGGCGGTGCTCCATTGCTTGATCGCCAAAGAGACGATCGACGCGCCCACCAGAATCAGCTGCATGAAGCTCGTGTACTCGCCGAGGAGGCGACGGAGATGCGAGGGTTGCGACTCGACGGGCAACGAGTTCGGACCGTTTCGTTTCAGTCGGGCTGCGGCCTCATGGGTGGAGAGCCCCGTCTTGACATCGACAACCAAACGGTCGGCAATGTCATGGGCATCGAACGAATACCACCTCTCATCGACCGGGGCCGACGAGCCATGCATCTCGCCAGTTGTTGCCACCCGCACTCCCCTTCCAGTCCGGCTCGTCGATCGTCATTGATGCGGAAGGCCATGGCGCCGGTTCGGTTGGCCCCGCCTGGCCAGTACCTGTCGCTCCTGGCCAGGCCGTCAATCCCCCTTCCAGCGCATCAAGATCCGGCGCCCCAGGTCGCCCTTGCCGACGCGAGCAGCCTGCCAGGAACGATACGCACGGGGAAGCAGTCCGTCGAAACGTGTGGAGCGCCAACCATGCCATCCAGGCTCGCTGAAGCCAAGAGCTCCCCGAGAGCGACATCAGGCGCTTCAAATCGGTTGTTGCGCCCGAGCAGGACGTGACGATGACCCGTCGACCATTGCTTCCCCGAGAGCCGAGGTCGGTTGACCCTTCTTCGCGGCGTGGCCCTTCGTGGAGCCCGTGCCGGCGTTGAACGGCATCGGCTCATCTCGACCTGGATGGTGTCGTGGTAGTGCGGGCTGGCAATGCGGCTCAACGATTGCATGGAGCCTGGCGCTAGGCGTACGAGACGCCTAGTGTCAAAGTGGAGATCTGACCCGAACAATCACAGTCAGCCGGAAAGACCAAAGGGAGTTCTCATGGGAATGAGGCGACGAACGCGGCGTCGAGGACTCGTTGCTGGAGCGATCGCGGGAGGAGCGATTGCTCATCACCGCAACAAGCAATACGCCCAGGATCAGGCCGGACAGGTGCCCGTCGACGACGGGCCGGCTCAGTACGCGCCGCCACCTCCAGATCCAGCGGACGAGATCGAGCATCTTGCGCAGTTGCACTCTTCGGGCGTGCTGACCGACGAAGAGTTTGCGACAGCCAAGGCGAAGGTCCTCGGGTCCTGAGCGCAGGTCGGATTGCCCCAAAGCTGTTTTTGAACCACCGATACTGGACGAGAAATAGGGAATCTGATGAGTGAATCTCGCAAAGATGTGCTGGTGAAGGCGCTCGAGGCCGAAGTCGGTGAAGCATCGGTTGATCTGGGCAACCTGTTCACCGAGGATGTCGTGGGTTGGTCGCCGTATGCCTCGGTATCGGGGCTGGCCGCACTCGCTGCCCTCGCCGCTCTCCGCGAGATCGCATTCTCCAACGTCGTCATTCTGCTCCGAGGCCTCGATGAAGTGGGCAACAAGGCATATGCCGAATGGCTCATCGAAGCTGATCACACCGGACCTCTGGTCCTCGGTGAAGGGGCGGAGTTGGAACCGACGGGCCGGCGTGTCCAGTTGGCCGGCGTCACCGTGGCCGACTTCCGACAAGGGAAGATCAGGTCATACCGGACATACTTCGACGACATCTCGCTGATCGAGCAGATGGTCGGCGCCTGACGAGTCGGTCACTGTGGAATTCGGCGTCGAAGACCAACCGGATCCGCTGGATATTGAGTTCCTCGAAGGGCAGATCCGTCGTGAGGCATCCGCAGCCATGGGACTCGGCGACGAAGTGGACCTGGCGATCTTCGTCCGCCACGCTGGCAGGGTCGTGGCCGGAATCAGCGGATGGACCTGGGGCGATTGTTGCGAGTTGCAGAGCCTCTGGGTGCACCCAAATCTCCGAGGTGACGGCCTCGCAACCCGCTTGATCGCCGCGGCCGAAGCTGAGGCAGTGGCTCGCGGATGCTCCCAGACCGTCCACTTCACCTACGAATTTCAAGCTCGAGGCCTCTATGAGAGGAACGGCTACGAGCTGGTGAGTCGGGTCAAGGACTTCCCGTCGGGAACGGACGTCCTCTGGTACCGGAAGCGCCTGCAACCGGCACGAGCACCGTAACGATTGTCGGAACCCGCGTTGGGACGTCGGGCCTTCGGGCTGTCGGCGTGCCAAAGGGCTCACCCTGTCGGCTCTGCCAGGCTGCGTCGGTCAATGTGCATGGGTGAGGTTGGCACCGTCCAGAAGGCATCCGTGATCAGCACCGGCGGGCTCCTGACGAAGCTCACCTGGTCCATTGGCTGAAGCACCCCCGCTCGATTGGGCTATCGATCCTCATGTGCCGGAGCGGCCATGGTGGCCGGGGCGGTGCGTATGAGAATCGCGACTGCGGTGCACATGCCGAAGAAACTGAGCACCGCCAATGTGATCCTCGCCGCGTTCGGTGTGAAGTACTCCTCGAAGATCCAGACGCTGAGAGCGATGCTGACGATGGGGTCGACGATGACCAAGAATGGCTGCGAGGTACCTAGGGGACCAACATGGAGAGCGGCTTGATTCAGGATCTCGGCCCCGAGGCCGCTGGCTGCCAGCGCGTAGACGGGCCAGTGGGTGAACATCCCAGCGACTCCATATTGGGACAGCGTCTGGGTCGTCGTCTTCATGAACGTGGCGACCAGGGCCCACATGATGGCCGTCGACGACCCAAGCAGAGCGGCCCGGCGCACTGGAGACCCGCTCATGCCGAGCATGGCCAGCACCGCGGCCGCGCCGACGGTCACTGAGGCCGCCACCACCCAAGCGTGGCTGGAAGGGAAGTCGTTACCCCCCTGAGGCTCCGACATGACCACGAAAAGGGCGAGCATCATGCAGGTCAGGCCGGCTGCCCACCAGGTGATCGCCCGGATGGCCTGGTGGATCACCACGCGGCGCAGGACAAGGACAAAGACAAGCTCGGTGACGAGCAACGGTTGCACCACAGACATCTCGCCTCGGTGCAACGAGAATGCCTGGAAGACGAAGGCTGCAGCGAGCGCAACCCAACCCAGCAGCCAGAGCGGACTCGAGAACAGATAGAGCACCAATCGCCATCCCTTGGATCTCCTCGGATCACTGGTGCTGGCAACATGTTGGGTCGTGACGTTGACCGCGTTACAAAGAGCCGCCAGAAGCGCAAAGACGATCGTCACGGACGCCGGACTCCGTCGCCACGGTCTCGTCCCTCCTCCGTGGCATCGGCTGTGGGGATCTGGTCAAACCGCGGCATTCCTTCGGACGCCTGAGGCGGCTTGGCCCCGGCCAGCAGGATGATTCCCACCAGCGCAACGCCGAGGCCGGCAAGAACAGGGGCCAGCCGTGCCCCGCCTGACGAAAGACTCTCGCCGAAGACGGTCGCCCCGAATGCCACACTGCCGAAGAGGGTCACGGCGTTACTCGACGCCATTGCTGGAGCCAGAACTCCGGTCTTGAGTGCTGACTGCTGGAGGACGAAGCCGACCAGGGCCGAGGCGATGAGCACATAGATGGTCCAGCTGGTGAGGACCGCTTCGAGGCCCTGACCGACGACGGTGACGAAGACCTTCGTGACAGAGGCTTGCAACGCGAACGCCACGCCTGCGGCGGAGCCAAGCAACAGGGCCCCGGTCGCCCCCAGGCGACGGCGGCCGGTGCGGCCGAGAACAACGATCAGTACGATCGCCGTGACGCCGGCCGACCACCACGCCGACGCTGCCGGCGTGGTGGTCCCTCCCGTCGGGGAACCGACGGACAGGAACAAGACGATGCCCACCACCATGGCGGCCGCCCCCAGCCATACCCGACGGCCCACTTCCTGTCCGGTGAGGCGCGCCCCGAGTGGCAAGGCGATCACCAGGCTCATCGTCGTGAGCGACTGCACGACGATGAGTGATCCGGTATCGAGGGCGACAGCCTGGAGCACCCAGCCGCACATTTGCAGTCCGCCCCCCGCCAGCCACACCGGTCGCCGCAGGATTTGGACAAGAAAGCGCGGGTCATCGCCACCAGACGGTGTCTCGAGCGTGCCCTTCTGCTGGAGCACGTTGCCGAGAGCAAAGGCGAAGGCCGCCAGTAGCGCCAAGACATTGGCTTTCACGAGCAGCACCCCCTTGATCTATTCATTGGGGAAGCAAGGGGACTCCGCGTCACCCTCGGTGAATGATGGGACCGAGAATACTGTCCGCTGGATTCCCGGTTGACCCCTTCAATCGGGGGTCAGCCGCCTTCGATGAAAGGACCACTCGCCCCAGACTCGAATCAGCCGAAGCACTCAGGAGCCGGCGTGCTGGGTTGAGCGAGAAGCCTTGGCCACCAAGACCGGATCGCGTCCGAGCTCGGTGCTTTCCACAGAATTCTCAGTCGATGCCCCCCTGTCCAGAATCCATGACCTCCGACCCATCTTCGTCACCCGTCCGGAATGACCGGAATGCGGCAACGGCGGCCTCGATCGTCGGGAAGAAGTGTGACGGATCGATTGTCCGCGTCAGCTCATATCGTTCGATCTTGGCCCGTACCGGATCTTTCAATTTCGGCGAATACCAGGGAGATCCCTTGGGCGTTGAGAGCCTCGTCCAGGTCCTCGAGCATGTCGGCAGCCGTCGTATCTACGTCAGTGATGGGCTCGGCGGCAATCACAATCCACCGAGGCTTCGGTTCACCCGCGGCCAGCGTTCTGATCTGCTGGCGGAATGCTCGAGCATTCGCGAAGAAGAGCGGTGCATCAAATCGGAACACCACCAGACCGTCGATGTGCTTCGCCTCCGGGTAGAACCGCACGTCGTGATAGCCGGGAACTCTGTCGACTCGTCCGAGCGACGTGCTGTAGGGCCACCAGGATCGGCGGAAGACGTTCAAGATGGAAAGTCCCACAGCTATTGCGATACCAGGGAGTACACCGAGGATCGCGACACCCGAAGAATGCCGCAATCGACAAGGAGAATTCGGTTCGGCGCACGTCCCAGAGCCTCTTCATTCCCGCCAGGTCGGCGAGCGAATAGGCCGCCGCCATGACGACTGCGGCCAGAGTGGGTTGGGGCAGGTTGCGAAAGAGTCCCGGAACGGCAACAAGCATGATGAGGATGAGTCCGGCGCCGACAAATCCACTGACCTGAGTCCTCGCACCAGACTGCTCCGCCACGGCGGTTCTCGAACCACTGGTGCTGACGGGAAATCCCTGGAAGAGGCCGGCGGCGACATTCGCTGTTCCGATACCGATCATCTCCTGATTTGCCTGCACCTCGTCCCCGGTGCGGGCCGCGAATGCAGAGGCCGTCGAAATGGTGTCTGTCAAGGCGACAAGAGCGATCCCCACGGCACCGGCGACGAGCAGCCCAAGATCCGACACGGACACGCTCGGGATGGTGAACGGGGGCAGTCCCTTGGGGAGTGTCCCTACCAGCGACACTCCATGGCTACCCAGGTCCAACAGTACGGCGGCACCGATCGAGAGCACCACCGCCACGAGCACTCCGGGAACTTTCGGCATCCAATGTTGCAGTACGAGGATGACGATGAGCCCGAACAGCCCGATGGCGACGGCCGCTATCACCGTCTCCCCAGCTCGGATTCCATTGACGAACCCCTTCGCTGTCTCCGATCAGGGTGTCGGCGTGCACCGAGAAACCGAACAGCTTCGGAAGTTGGCCCACCAGGATCGTGAGTGCGAGGCCGGTCATGTAGCCAATCTGGGTGGGCTTGGAGAGCAGGTCGGCCACAAATCCCAGCTTCGCCACGCCCGCCAGAATCATGGTGGCGCCCACCAGTATGGCAAGCATCGATGCCAGAGCGACCGCACGCGAGGGACTTCCGTTGGCACCCGCGAGAGGAAGGATCGTGGCTGCAATCATCGGACCGAGCGAGGAATCCGGCCCCAGCACCAGGATCCGCGAGGGTCCCATGATGGCGTATCCGGCAAGACAGAGCACCGACGTGTAGAGGCCCGTAATGGCAGGAAGGCCCGCGAGTTCCGGCGTAGGCCATCCCCTGGGGAACGAGGATCGCAGTGAGCACCAGCCCGGCCACGAGGTCCTTGCGCAACCAGCGACGTTGATACGTCGCCACCATCCGGAACCCGGGCACCCTCGATAGCACCGTCATCCTAACTTCGGGAGCCTTCTGCCCGATTTCGATATGTTGTGGCAGGGGACTCCGTTGTGTACAAAGATGAGTCCGTGACCGACGAGCGGTCGACTTCTACTCCCCCACGGCCCATCGAGGACATGCTCGATGATCTCACCAACGATGCCGCATATCGTGGGGATCTGCTTCACCGGGTGTTGCACGACCTCTCTCGGGTCGACCGAGCCGTCTACCAGGCTGTCGCGTCCGTGCCTACTCCGACCCTCGACATCCCATTGCGACGTCTGTCCAACGCGGCAAACCACTCCGTGGTCTGGGTGGCGTTGGCGGGAGCTTTGGGAATTGTCGGCGGACGGCGCGGCAGACGGGCCGCGGTTGCCGGTCTCATGTCTGTCGCCACCTCCTCGGCCGTGGTCAACATAGCCCTCAAGGGGCTTTATGCGAGAGAGCGCCCGGACCGGGACACGGCGGCCGTCATCAGGTCCCGCCACACCCGAATGCCCAAATCGCCGTCGTTCCCCTCCGGCCACTCCGCCTCGGGATTCGCATTCGCCACCGCGGTCGGGCACCAGCTCCCTGCACTGTCGTTTCCCATGAGGATGCTCGCCGCCGCCGTCGCCTACTCACGCGTCCATTCCGGGGTCCACTACCCTGGAGATGCCATCGTCGGATCGCTTGCCGGGGGGGCAATCGGCCTCGCAGTCGCCAAGCAGCTGGACCGACGATGCGAGGCGAGTTCGTAGACGCCAATGCTCGGCAAGGTCCGGATACGGTGGCGGACGGGCCAACGGCACGACATCCGGCCCCTGGCAGCGCGAACGGCCTGCATCCTTCTCGGAAGCGGCTGTTTCCTCTTCGTGGGAGCTTCGCTCCTGGTGAGAGGCAATGCGACCGAGTGGGACGAGAGTGTCTACCGCTCTTTGAATCAGGTCCCAGTTGATGCTGCCACCTTCCTCACGCCTCTCTCCCGGTTGCTCCTCCCCCTCGGGGTCACCGTCGTGGTCCTGGCGGTCTCGGTGTTCTGCGTGGCAAGAAGTCGGAGCCTCTGGCCCATCGTGTTCTGCGCTGCTTCTGCGGGTGTCGCCTGGCTGGGCGCCAACTTGGCAAAAGCCGTCGCTGACCGACAGCGCCCCTACGAGGTGGTATCGGGTGCGGTCCTCCGCCAACAGCCCGCACATGGCACGAGCTTTCCCTCCAGCCATGCGGCAATTGCCTTCGCGGTGGCACTCACCGTGATCCCATTCTTCCCTCGCAGTGGAATTTGGATCGCAGTCGTCTACGCCCTTCTGGTGGGTTGGTCTCGCGTCTACCTTGGCGTGCACTACCCGTTGGACGTGATTGGCGGTACCGGCATCGGCCTCATCGTGGGCGGCGGGGCTCTCCTGGCAATCCGTGCCTTTTCCGGATCCATTGGCCGCGGACGGTCGAGCCAGTCCCCGTGGCCAGATGGCCGAGTCCACCGACAAGCTGAATAGGAATCGCTCATTCTGCTACCCATGCCACTCTGAAATTGGGTCGACGCCGCGAGCAATGGCGATCAGATCGCCGGCCGAGACATTGCGGGCTCGACGGCGCACGGCGGCGGAGAGATTTCCTTCTGGGACGAGGAGAAGCAAACCCTGCGGATGGACTTCGAACTTCAACGGGGTATCCAGCTCAAGCGCCTCGCCGTCGACACCTGCGTAGGCTCTTCCGGATCGCGACCGAACTTCGAATCTCTCAGCTGTGAACTCGTGCCAATGCGGGCTCCTGCGCCGCTGACCGAGCGCCGACATGGCGAGAATCTCCGCGGCTTCCCTTCCTGTGCGAGCGGAGATCGCCACAACGCCCAGCGAACCGGTGTCCAGTTGCCGGCGCTGTGAGGCATCAAGTGTGGCGCCCAGAACGTAGGGGTTGTTGGACACTTGAATGAGGAACGCACCGTCGACCTCGGTACCACTAGGATCTGTGAACTGAAGGTCGAAGGGCTTCTCTGTCCGGCCCAGCATCTCGGGCAACAGCGATTTCGTCGTCTGGGACTTGGCTTCGCGATATCCCTCCTGTTGGACGATCGTGGCATAGATGCCGAGCGACACATTGTTGACGAAGAGCCGATCTCCGACCGTCGCATAGTCGATGCGGCGTTCGATGGCGTCGCGAAAGGCGTTCAGGCTGAGGCGAGGGTCGTCCCGGTCGATCCCGAGATCGAGAGCAAAGTGGTTTCGCGTGCCGGCCGACACGCACACGAACGGAAGACCGTGCTCGACCGCGATGGAGGCCACGAGCGCTTGCGACCCATCGCCCCCGGCCATTCCAAGACAGTCGGCCCCTCGGGCGATGGCGTCGCGAGCCAGTTGTTCGAGGTCAAGGCCATGATCGAGCATGACGACTTCGACACCGAGTTCCTTCGCCAGGTCGACGAGTCCGAACTTTGCCACTTTGCCCCCGCCTGACCAGGGATTGCAGATCAACACCGGATGTCTGGGGCGTCTGATCGACAACTCTCGACGCGCGTCGCGCTCATGGAGATCACGTGCCAGCGCCGCCTGACCGAAGCCGACAGCAGCAACGAGCAGCACGGCCAGGACTGCAATTCGCACCGCCGGTTGGTCGGCGTGAGGAGTGGCCCGGAGTACCGCCAGGACGATCAGGACCATGCCAGCCACGCCTCCAGCAATCCCGGCACCCCGGCGGGGCATCGGCTCGGTCACGGTCCACCAGGCCCCCGCAGCCGTCAGGCCAAGGCCGATCAGCGCGACGACGAGGAAAGCAAGGTTGTGGGCCACGAACAGGACGAGACCAACGGCCAACAGAACTCCACAAGCAAGTGAGACGACGGCCGAGCCGCGCTGGCGCCAGCCCACGTTGTTCGAATCTTCAATCACAGGGTCGGTGACCAGGGAATGCGGCGTTCACTCTTGGGACCATATATCCCATGTTGGATCGAGCCGAAGGTACGCGCCTGACGCTCGGTGCGCAAGTGGCGGCTCACCCGACTTAGCGACATAACCGGACGTCTTCATGCCTTGCCGCTCGTAGCCAGACAGATAGGACCCATTTGTGTACTGATCCAACTCGACTTGTCAGACACGCTGCCTCGATGGCCGGGCCAGACTCCGGCACCATGAACCCGAAGAAGACACGATCCCGAGTACTTAACCCGTTCCGTCGAGCCATCGACAGGCGATGAAGACCAGCCGGCGATCGACAAACGGCAGATGAGACATGCACCCTCGTCGTCCTCCAGCCTCGCCCGAACCTGCCCGTTTGGTGGGTGCCACCAGGTTCCCGGCCCGCCGTTCCGAGCGCTGCCCCGACCCAGTTGCGGTGCTTCGGTGCGTCGGACCAGTGCATCTGCTTCGACATGAGGTTCGTGAGGAAGGCCACCATGCTGGGACCGGCGGACGCCTGGGCTGCTGCTGTCAGAATTCCTCGCCGGACTGAGAGGCCACAGTTCCGTGATGATCGGTTGGAACGCCCGGCCTCGCATCGAAGGCCGCGGCTGAAGTGGAAGTGCACGAGAGGATGACGCCAGGAGGAGCCAGGACAAGCTGATCCGCGTCGAGGCCCAATCGACAATGAGGGACCTACGATGAACGCCGTGCGGTTTCGAGTTGTCCATTCCAGCGAGCCTGGAGCAGTCGAAAGGGATCGCGCCATTTGGCTCCTCACCGACCGAGCCATTCTGACCCGGCTCGTATGCCGCGAGCTCCTCGAAGCGACACAACGAACGGGTCGAAGACCGGTCGCTGCGCTCGATTTCTTGCTCGCCTGGGTCAATCAACATTTCGCCAGCTTCGTCCACGTCGAGCCGCACGCCAGGGACGGCTTGGAGTCGATGGTGGTCCCGCAGGGCTGCGAGACTGTCTACGAGGAAGTCGTGGATGGTACCGAGGTCTGTGAAGCCCTGTTCATGGCAATGACGGCAGACTCCCCGAACGCCTTGAAACGCGACCTGGAACGGCTCGACGCGGTGCTCGCGCACTACATGGAGATACATGGAGCACCCGCTACACCCTGAAGTTCGTTGGGGCCCAATACCAGCCGTTCAGATAGCACGTCCAACTTGTGGTCGACGAAACGCCACAACCTCGTCGCCGATCGCTACGGGACCGCACCACAACCTCCCGTGCCCGCTGATCATTCTCATGCCCGTCACCACGATCTCCCACTGTTCGATGCGGTCCGCGGCTCCGTATCGTGCGCACCGACCGAAACTGGCGCTTCGGATCTCAGCGGGGTGTGACCGTCGTCAGCAGGGACCAGTTGGGCTTGCCGGCGTAGAGGAGTGAGCGGATCCGGTAGTTCCGAAAGCTGGTGAACCCGAAGGCCGCACGCTTCACTCGCTTGATCAAGTTGTTGACCGCCTCGGTCGGTCCGTTGGTGACGTGAGCTTCGTGCCAGGCGGCGATCTGCTTCCGCCACCGGCGCAGCGTGCGTCCGAGGGATCGGGCCTCGATCGGGTAGTCGGAATCCTGGAGGTCTCGACTGAGCTCGTCGATCCACTCGAGGGCAAGCTCTGCGTTCACGTGGGTGTAGATCTCGCGGACCGCCTCCTTGGCCTCCCACAGGGTGGCGACGTCTCCGTGCGGATCGCCGGCTCGCAGCAGTCCGGTGAGCTTCTCGTGACCCGCCTCGTCGAGGCGCTCCTTCGCTCGGGTCAGCAGGCGCCGGCACCGGAAGAGGGGATCGTGCCTTCTTCCTCGATGACCCAAGGTCTCGTTCTGGACCCGCCGTCGGCACTCGTCGAGCTTGGCGTTGGCGTGGCGGACGAGATGGAAGGGGTCGGCGACCAGAGTGGCCGAGGGAACCATCACCTCGAACACCCGCCGATAGGGACCGGAGAGATCGATGGTGCCGTAGTCGATGGCTGCCCGGAAGGCGGGTCCTTGCTCGGCCAGCCAGGCCATGGGCTCTGTGCTGCCCCGACCAGGGACGACGTCGAGGAGTTGCCCTCGGTCCACGTCGACGAGCTGGGTCGAGAAGGTCTGGCGGTGATAGGGACCGAACCGGGTCATGAGCACCTCGTCGATGCCCAAGGCGGCGACGGTGCCGAACCGGTCCTGGTCAGCCTCGAGGAGGGCCTCTCCATAGGCGATCACCGTGTCGTTCACCGTGTGCCAGTCACAGCCGAGGTCCTTCGCCACTTCACTCACGCTCCGGGCGTGGGATCCGACCTGGCGAGTGGCCCACCGGGCGGCTCTCGTCGTCAGCACCTGGCGGGGAGCGGCGATCCTCACATCCTCCTCCGTCCAACTGCCCATGGCGCAGTCGGCATCGACGCAGGTGAAGCGGCGCTTGTGCCAGACGAGACGGGAGGTCCGGTCGTAGATCGGCAGGTCGATGAGCTCAACCCAGGAGCGGTCCTTCACCCGGGCCACCGTCCCGCACCCTGGACATCCCGTCTTCGACTGCGTCGTTTCGACATGGACGATGGCCTCGCCATCAGGGCCGTCTTCACCGAAGAGGAAGTGGACGGTCGGAAGTCCGATCATCCAGGCCAGCGCGCGCGTAGGGTCAGATACCAACGGGGGTCCTCCATCTGAAGTCTTCGAACAACCTCAGACTGGTGGACCCCCGCTACGCGCTCGCGGATCCCCGGTGTGTGGTCAGACCCCGCGCAATTCCGAAGTCCCCCGAAACTCGACCCGCAGCGAACGGCTACAAGCAATGTCCATCTGCCTGCGCCGACATCTGGAGCTCCCAGGTTCGAGGACTACGGCCGTGGCTTTGGCGGCCCAGGCGGAGGTGGCGGAGGCGGGTCCCGGCGCTGAGGACCGCCATCGCCTCGAGAAGGGGGTGGGGATGGCATACCACTTCCCGATGCCGGCCGCGGACCCGGAGCGGGCGGCGGCGGGGGACCCACCGGAGAACCCGGCCCGGGCTGATTTGGGGATGCCGGTCCCGGAGGCTGTACCCCTTTCCCCGTCGATCGCGGGACCGGCGGAGGCGGAGGACCCGGAGCTGGCGAACGCGGCATCTGCGATGGCGATCCGCCGTGTCCGTAGATGCGGCGGTCGCCTCGAACCAGCACTCCGGCCACGATGGTCAACACCGAACCGACGAGCGCGGCGAAGAGGCCGAATTCCACCGATCGACTGGCACCGACAACGCTCAGTCCGTGATAGTGGGAATAGAAGAGAACAACTCCCACCAACTCGACCGCGCCACCGACGATCGCCGTTCTGTCTCGTGCCTGAGCGAGGGATGGTAACGAAACCGCGCTCTGGATCGAAGGGAGGCTGGCGACGAAGAGGAGCGTCATGCCGATCCAGGCGACGAACGTCAGCAATCCGGGACCGTTGAAGGCACCAACCTGGTATGCGCCCTCGAACGACATCCAAGGAACAGCCAGACTGACAAGGATGAGAGCGTCTCCGATTCCCAGCGTGATCCCCGCACGACCGAGACTGGCACGATTCTCACTAGGTTGAAACGCGGACACCTCAAACTCCTACTCGGTCGGCGGGCGTCTCGGTCTTCTGCCCGCGAAGATGCTGTTGGCGACACCTAGGACAGCGCTGCTAGGACCGGGACCCGACCCCTCGCTACTCGTCAAAACGGCATGGCCGAAAAGGGGACGAAAATGGAGTTTGTCGCGCTCCGGGAGGGTTACCACCAGCAAGTATGTCCTTCCTCCTGCCTGGCCGATCCAAATTCTCGTCTGTTCGAGTCGCATCGGATCGTTCGCCGACACGAAGGTGTGGAGCTGGCCCGGCAGTCCCTCAGCGATCCCGAGCCGCCATGCGCTGCTCCATGGGGCAAGAAGTCGAGCGGAGCTTCTACCAATCGTGGTGTAGTCGGGGTGACCACGATACGCATCGAGGCGCCCCTCGACCCACTCGGCGTCGACGTCGTAGCTTTCAGCGGTGACCCGATGGAACGTCCCGTCGCGAATTAGTTCGAGGCGCTCATGGACGCGATCGCCTTCGAGGAGCTCACACGACAGAGGGAACTGGTAGAACCGCTCAGGGTCCAGGGACAAACGCAAACGAGTTACAGCGTCCAACCGCCAGGCTAGGTGCTCCGGGGCCAAACCGACAAAGGTTCGCTCTCCGCGCACGACGTACCGCTCAACCCACGGGCTTCCCAACCGGTCTTCTGTCAGGAAGCGCCGCTCGCGGCATTTGTCCCCGAGCCACTCCGAGCTCTGGAATGAGAGCTCTTCATATCCGGGAGCTGTCAACCATCGCTCATTGGCCGCTTCGGCCGCCGCGGCCAGATCACCAACGGTAGGTTCGTCCGACAGCACGATCGCGCCGTCCCCCTCAGCCGAGGTCAGAGTGAGATAGCCGTAGCAATGCGCCCCCGAGTACCAAACCAATGTACGGGTAGCCATGGCCAAACTGCTCGTGAAGGTCGCAGTCGGTTTTGCGTCTCTATCTTCTCCTTCGGCCTCGGGCTCATGCCATGGTCGTGGTGGACGCCATCCCGTTGCGCCGAGTGCGACGACCGTCTTTGGGTCACCCTCGACGATCGGCTTGACCTCGGTCCGCTTCCACACTTCTGTTGCGACCAACGGGATCCGGCTAGAACCACCAACCAAGAAGATGCCGGCGAGGTCGTCGGTCTCGAGGCCGGCGGCTCTCACGGTCTCGAGGAGGATGTTCACCGTCGCCGCGATGTCCTCGGCAATCAAGCGGTTGAGCGTCTCGGCTTCGAGCTGAACCTCCTGTTCGAGCCCTTGGACCCAAAGCTGCCAGATCTTCTGTCCGGACAGTCCCTCCTTCGCCTTGCGGACCTCAGCCCGAAGATTCGCCGCATAGCGTCGCCACTGCAGGTCTGGGGGATCGACGATCTTCGGCCAGTCCGGATTCTCACCAATGGGCGCTGAGCTCAGGAAATCGATGATTGTGTTGTCGATATCCTCACCCCCGAGCGGGTCTCGACCGCCAGGGGGACCGACGACCTCGAACCCGTCCTTTGTGCGACGGAGGATGGCGACGTCGAACGTCCCACCCCCGAAGTCGTAGACGGCGACATGATCACCGGGTTGAAGGGTCGATCCACCCATGCAAAAGGCAGCCGCCACCGGTTCAGGGACGAGTTCGATGCCTGCGATCTCCGCCGCTGAAGCGGCACCTCGCAACACGTCCAGCCGAGCTGAGCCCCAGTCGGCAGGATGAGTGAGCACTGTCCGAGATGGCGAACTGCCACCGGCGACACGCCGCGCTTCGGATTCGACGCGGCCGATCACGGCCGCGATGGCTTCGGTCACCGTCACGAGACGATCCCCCAGCAAGAGGGTCCCCTCTCCGACTGATCGTTTTGGGGTTGCCTCGAATCGGTCCGGGTAGAAGGGCGCCTGGTGCACGGCTGACTGGCCGACGACGAGATCGCCAGCCTCGTCCAGGAGGACCGCAGATGGCATCCGGCTACTGCCGTCGGATTCGATGTCGATCGTCCGCCGGCTCCCCTCCTGCCCGATGGCACCAACCGTGAACGTCGTGCCGAAGTCGATTCCAAGGGTCCAGGGGCTCATTGTCCAGTCACCACCGGCGACAGCCCGAGCACCGCGGCGCGTAGCTCGGCCCCTCGCTTTCTCAGAGCGCTGAGGTCGTCTAGGCGTTGTTGAATGATGCCGACCTCGTTCTTGCGTCCATCCGAATCGGCTGCGAATGAAGCCTCCCGCTCCCGCACGGCCCGTGTGAGGTCGGCTTTGCGAGTCTCAATGCGCTCCACGAGGAGGGACCGCAGTTCGTGCCCGATGTCGATCATCGCCCGCGAGAAGTCGTTGTTCAGTTGGCGCTCGGCCTCCGCAAGTTGCTCTCGCATCCAGGTTCGAAACTCATTCTGACGAGTGACATCGTTCCTGCCCCGGTGCATGTGGAACGCGAAGACCGCTCCGAGGCCGAGGCCGGCGACAATGAACGGTGTGCCGGCGATGGCGATCACTGGCAGACTGGCTAGCAGCGAGCCGACAGACCGGCCGCTGCTGAAGCTGATGAGCGTGGACAGCCGCTCCATTCGGTTCGCTGATCGCTGGCGAGGAGTCTCCAGGCTGACATGTTCGGCGAGTCGTTTCGGCTCCAATTGGCCCAGACTTCCAAGCTCGGGCACGGCGTTGTCGACCTGTCGGACCAACTCCTCGCAGAGCGTGGTGAGACGATCGCGGGCGTCTTCGGTCAAGCGATCGGCAAGCGCGGTGACATCGGAGATCAATTGGGATGGCAATGCGGCGAGATCAGTCCCTCGGAGCCCCCCCACTTTTTCGTCATAAGAGGTCCGTAGGTCTCGCATCCCGCGATTGAGCGCATCAGCGCGATCGAGATTGAGTCTCCGAAATCCGTCGTCTAGCTCTCGCATTAGCGTCTTCCCCTCGGCGCCTACCGCGTTGAGCCGCTCACGCTCCTTGTCGACTGCAGCAGAAGCATCGGTATTGCTCATTCGGGCCGCTCTGTGAGCAGCGAGCTCCCACTCGAGCTCCCCCAAACAGCTGTCGGCAATCCGCAAGAGGTTCGCGTATCGCAGGGCGTCAGTCCGTGCGGCGACGCCGTCAACCAGGTGGGCCTGGATGGCCAAAATTCCAGAGCCATCTCGGTCGTCAGGATCGAGCGCGTCCGTGCAACTGACCGGAAACAGCGGGATGGTTTTCAGCCGCGGATCCCATTCCGACGCCAATCGGAGATCATCCTCGATGATGGTCCGCCATTCGCCGTAAGCGTCGATCTTCGTGAACACGATCGCGACATTTTCGACTTGCAACGCTGCTTTCGACAAGAAGGTGAGTTCCGGACCGCTGATCGGGGCGTTGGCATCGACGACAAAGAGGAGTGCGTCGGCAGTCGAGGCCGCCTCGGCAGCCAATGCACCATGTCCGGTGTCAAGACCCCCAACGCCTGGGGTATCGACGAGGCTCATCCCTTCGAGCAAAGGACAGTCGACACCGATGAGAACAGCGTGGACCCGACGTTCGTTGTCCGGATTGCCGTCCACCGTGACCCAATCCTCCACCTCCTCGATGGGAATGTCCCGAATGTCACCGGTCTCGTACAAGCGGACGCGTGCATGCAGGTGGGCAGCATGGTGCAAGACGACGCAGCAACCCGTCGTCGTGTCCAAGTTGACGGGACTGAGGCCTGGCCGCTCAAGGAGGGCGTTGACGAAGGAGCTCTTTCCGCGGCTCGTCTCGCCGACAATGACGACATTGGCGACAGCAGTCCGGGGTTCCTCCACCGCCTCCTTCAGACTTTGCACGAGATCCGATCGTGACGCCTGCCTCAAGCGGGCAGCGACATCATTGAGATACGCCTGAATTTGGGATTGTGACTGCCCTCCTGCAGCTTGAGCCCGACTCATCAGACACGTCCAGTCATTGGATGGCGGCGAGCGCCAGGGTGTAGGAACGGATGACCGTTCGTGCCACCTCGTCGTTGGCCGCCTTCGGGTTCATTCGAACGGCACGCCACCGGGCAGCGCCAGCAAGAGCCGCGCGGCGCAACGCGTCGGCGCTGTCGTTTTCAGCAGCGAGACGGAGAACTGGGTCCCGGTTCAGGGCAAGCCGCCTGAGGTCCTCCTCGAGATCGGGGGACAGAGTCACTTTCCCCTCACACAACTGGTCGAAAGCCTCCAATTCCCTCAGATCGTGCATCCCTTCGTCGAATCGAATCCGCTCGGTCAGGTCGCGAAGTGTTTGGGCGAACGACTGAGGAATGCCTGGTCGATACGAAATGCGCCGCAACGTATCTGCGGCCCAGAGGACGCGCAACAACTCTCCCCGCTCGGCGAACACCTCCCGAACTCGTGTGCGCAACCTGTGGATGCCCGACATACCGGAGATCTTCCGGTTGATATCGCCGGCAGAACGGGCTCCGTCTTGAATCAGATCGACAGCGATCTGAATGCCCTGGAGGTCAAGCTTTTGCAACAGTCCCGATTTGGCTTCCGCGGAAACCGGACCTTCGGTGTTGCGAAAGCGGTCGGCGCTCTTGAGAAGTCGACCCTGACTCTCCGGCTCGAGTTCCGCGATTGTCACCAGGTAGGCCGCATCTCGGTTGTTTAAGGTTCCAGTCTCCGTCGTCTCGGCGAGGAGCCCGAAGAGGGGAAGAACGTCGGCCAGCTCACGCGATAGACGCTCTGCATAGCGCTTCGCCAGGGTCTCAGCAGTCTCAAGGACTTGGGGTCCCTGCCTCGCCAGCTTGTCGACTTTGGACAGGACCGCAATGGTGTTGACAGCACAGGCGGGTCCGGGCTGCTCAGCTTGGAACGTCTTCAACACGTCCAGTTCGTCGGCTCGAAGCGTCTGGTTGAAGACAAACACCATCGCATCACACAACTGAGCCGCCTGGCGTGACCGGCGATCCATAATTCCAGCGGAGATCTGCGACTGCCGATCCTCCTCTCCAGACGAGAAGCCCGGCGTGTCAACGAGGACGAGATCCCGAAGTGTCTCATTCGCCAGGAATACCTGCAGCTCCAAAATCCTTTCCTTGGGAACCTGGATATTGGACAGCCCTTCACTGTGTTCCAGCGGCATCTCTTGAATGGAGCCATCGATCAACCTGACTTCGATGCGCTCGGGGAATCCATACGTAAACCAGGTGACCACTTCCGTGCATTCGCTCGCGTCGGTTGGTGCGACCTTTTGCATCAGCAGCGCGTTCAGCAGTGTCGATTTTCCTGAACTGACGCGTCCCGCCAGCACGAGCCGGAGCGGATCAGCCAGCCGGGAGCGAACAGCCGCAAGCTCGGCGGCGCGCTCGGGCGCTACCCCCGTCTCGCTCTTGATCACATCGAAGATGTCATCAACCAGAGAACCCGCGGAGCTCGGGGTCAACCGTCACCTCCATCCGGTGCCGCCGGGGGCGGTGCTTCGCCGCCCGACTCTCCCACACTGACGCCACCACCGTCGTACCCCCCGTCGCCCCCGTTCCCACCGTCACCAGTTGACCCCCCGTCGCCCCCATATCCACCGACACCGGTTGACCCCCCGTCGCCCGTGGACCCACCATCACCGGTTGACCCCCCGTCGCCGGTTGACCCCCCGTCGCCAGTTGTTCCGGGGTCGCCTCCGTACCCACCGTCACTACCGGTACCGTTTGACCCTCCGTCGCCCCCATATCCAGCATCGCCGCCATCGCCTCCTACGAGCGTGCCTCCCGGACCGTTCCAAGCGCCGCTTTCGGCCACCGGACTATCGTCCCAGCCACTCGTATCAATGGGGCCGACAGTTGCCGCGACCGATCCAGATGCGTCCACCTCGAAGGTCTCAGCGCCGGCCTGCGCTGGCGCTTGGTAGGTCAGCACACCCTGGCTGTCTACTCCCGAAGCTTGAATGTTTTGAGTTTCCCCTGTCTGCTCGTCCTCGGCATAGGGCTGGCCGGTGGTGGGATCGACATTGACAGCCGTCGGTCCCTGACCTGGCTCGGCCTCGTCGGCAGTGATCCCACTCAAGCCATTCGCAAATCCCCCAACGGCGGATGTTCCAACCTCAGCGGCTTGAGTGTCCCCTCCTTGATCATCCTGCTTCGGCACATCGTCAATCGTGAGGCCGCTCGACCATCCCGGATCGATCACCGTGATGCCCTGGGCGTCGGTGGCCGAGGTGGTCTGGCCGCTCGGGTCGGTCGTCGTCGAGGTCCCGTCGGGCCCGTAGGTGGTGGTGTTGCCCTGGGCGTCGGTGATCGAGGTGATGCTGTTGTCCGGCCCAAATGTGGTGGTGATGCCCTGGGCGTCGGTGGCCGAGGTGGTCTGGCCGCTCGGGTCGGTCGTCGTCGAGGTCCCGTCGGGCCCGTAGGTGGTGGTGTTGCCCTGGGCGTCGGTGATCGAGGTGATGCTGTTGTCCGGCCCAAATGTGGTGGTGATGCCCTGGGCGTCGGTGGCCGAGGTGGTCTGGCCGCTCGGGTCGGTCGTCGTCGAGGTCCCGTCGGGCCCGTAGGTGGTGGTGTTGCCCTGGGCGTCGGTGATCGAGGTGATGCTGTTGTCCGGCCCAAATGTGGTGGTGATGCCCTGGGCGTCGGTGGCCGAGGTGGTCTGGCCGCTCGGGTCGGTCGTCGTCGAGGTCCCGTCGGGCCCGTAGGTGGTGGTGTTGCCCTGGGCGTCGGTGATCGAGGTGATGCTGTTGTCCGGCCCAAATGTGGTGGTGATGCCCTGGGCGTCGGTGGCCGAGGTGGTCTGGCCGCTCGGGTCGGTCGTCGTCGAGGTCCCGTCGGGCCCGTAGGTGGTGGTGTTGCCCTGGGCGTCGGTGATCGAGGTGATGCTGTTGTCCGGCCCAAATGTGGTGGTGATGCCCTGGGCGTCGGTGGCCGAGGTGGTCTGGCCGCTCGGGTCGGTCGTCGTCGAGGTCCCGTCGGGCCCGTAGGTGGTGGTGTTGCCCTGGGCGTCGGTGATCGAGGTGATGCTGTTGTCCGGCCCAAATGTGGTGGTGATGCCCTGGGCGTCGGTGGCCGAGGTGGTCTGGCCGCTCGGGTCGGTCGTCGTCGAGGTCCCGTCGGGCCCGTAGGTGGTGGTGTTGCCCTGGGCGTCGGTGATCGAGGTGGTCTGGCCGCTCGGGTCGGTCGTCGTCGAGGTCCCGTCGGGCCCGTAGGTGGTGGTGTTGCCCTGGGCGTCGGTGGCCGAGGTGGTCTGGCCGCTCGGGTCGGTCGTCGTCGAGGTCCCGTCGGGCCCGTAGGTGGTGGTGTTGCCCTGGGCGTCGGTGATCGAGGTGATGCTGTTGTCCGGCCCAAATGTGGTGGTGATGCCCTGGGCGTCGGTGGCCGAGGTGGTCTGGCCGCTCGGGTCGGTCGTCGTCGAGGTCCCGTCGGGCCCGTAGGTGGTGGTGTTGCCCTGGGCGTCGGTGATCGAGGTGATGCTGTTGTCCGGCCCAAATGTGGTGGTGATGCCCTGGGCGTCGGTGGCCGAGGTGGTCTGGCCGCTCGGGTCGGTCGTCGTCGAGGTCCCGTCGGGCCCGTAGGTGGTGGTGTTGCCCTGGGCGTCGGTGATCGAGGTGATGCTGTTGTCCGGCCCAAATGTGGTGGTGATGCCCTGGGCGTCGGTGATCGAGGTGATGCTGTTGTCCGGCCCAAATGTGGTGGTGATGCCCTGGGCGTCGGTGGCCGAGGTGGTCTGGCCGCTCGGGTCGGTCGTCGTCGAGGTCCCGTCGGGCCCGTAGGTGGTGGTGTTGCCCTGGGCGTCGGTGGCCGAGGTGGTCTGGCCGCTCGGGTCGGTCGTCGTCGAGGTCCCGTCGGGCCCGTAGGTGGTGGTGATGCCCTGGGCGTCGGTGGCCGAGGTGGTCTGGCCGCTCGGGTCGGTCGTCGTCGAGGTCCCGTCGGGCCCGTAGGTGGTGGTGATGCCCTGGGCGTCGGTGGCCGAGGTGGTCTGGCCGCTCGGGTCGGTCGTCGTCGAGGTCCCGTCGGGCCCGTAGGTGGTGGTGTTGCCCTGGGCGTCGGTGATCGAGGTGATGCTGTTGTCCGGCCCAAATGTGGTGGTGATGCCCTGGGCGTCGGTGGCCGAGGTGGTCTGGCCGCTCGGGTCGGTCGTCGTCGAGGTCCCGTCGGGCCCGTAGGTGGTGGTGTTGCCCTGGGCGTCGGTGATCGAGGTGATGCTGTTGTCCGGCCCAAATGTGGTGGTGATGCCCTGGGCGTCGGTGGCCGAGGTGGTCTGGCCGCTCGGGTCGGTCGTCGTCGAGGTCCCGTCGGGCCCGTAGGTGGTGGTGTTGCCCTGGGCGTCGGTGATCGAGGTGATGCTGTTGTCCGGCCCAAATGTGGTGGTGATGCCCTGGGCGTCGGTGGCCGAGGTGGTCTGGCCGCTCGGGTCGGTCGTCGTCGAGGTCCCGTCGGGCCCGTAGGTGGTGGTGTTGCCCTGGGCGTCGGTGATCGAGGTGATGCTGTTGTCCGGCCCAAATGTGGTGGTGATGCCCTGGGCGTCGGTGGCCGAGGTGGTCTGGCCGCTCGGGTCGGTCGTCGTCGAGGTCCCGTCGGGCCCGTAGGTGGTGGTGTTGCCCTGGGCGTCGGTGATCGAGGTGATGCTGTTGTCCGGCCCAAATGTGGTGGTGATGCCCTGGGCGTCGGTGGCCGAGGTGGTCTGGCCGCTCGGGTCGGTCGTCGTCGAGGTCCCGTCGGGCCCGTAGGTGGTGGTGTTGCCCTGGGCGTCGGTGATCGAGGTGATGCTGTTGTCCGGCCCAAATGTGGTGGTGATGCCCTGGGCGTCGGTGGCCGAGGTGGTCTGGCCGCTCGGGTCGGTCGTCGTCGAGGTCCCGTCGGGCCCGTAGGTGGTGGTGTTGCCCTGGGCGTCGGTGATCGAGGTGATGCTGTTGTCCGGCCCAAATGTGGTGGTGATGCCCTGGGCGTCGGTGGCCGAGGTGGTCTGGCCGCTCGGGTCGGTCGTCGTCGAGGTCCCGTCGGGCCCGTAGGTGGTGGTGTTGCCCTGGGCGTCGGTGATCGAGGTGGTCTGGCCGCTCGGGTCGGTGCGTCGTCGAGGTCCCGTCGGGCCCGTAGGTGGTGGTGTTGCCCTGGGCGTCGGTGGCCGAGGTGGTCTGGCCGCTCGGGTCGGTCGTCGTCGAGGTCCCGTCGGGCCCGTAGGTGGTGGTGTTGCCCTGGGCGTCGGTGATCGAGGTGATGCTGTTGTCCGGCCCAAATGTGGTGGTGATGCCCTGGGCGTCGGTGGCCGAGGTGGTCTGGCCGCTCGGGTCGGTCGTCGTCGAGGTCCCGTCGGGCCCGTAGGTGGTGGTGTTGCCCTGGGCGTCGGTGATCGAGGTGATGCTGTTGTCCGGCCCAAATGTGGTGGTGATGCCCTGGGCGTCGGTGGCCGAGGTGGTCTGGCCGCTCGGGTCGGTCGTCGTCGAGGTCCCGTCGGGCCCGTAGGTGGTGGTGTTGCCCTGGGCGTCGGTGATCGAGGTGATGCTGTTGTCCGGCCCAAATGTGGTGGTGATGCCCTGGGCGTCGGTGGCCGAGGTGGTCTGGCCGCTCGGGTCGGTCGTCGTCGAGGTCCCGTCGGGCCCGTAGGTGGTGGTGTTGCCCTGGGCGTCGGTGATCGAGGTGATGCTGTTGTCCGGCCCAAATGTGGTGGTGATGCCCTGGGCGTCGGTGGCCGAGGTGGTCTGGCCGCTCGGGTCGGTCGTCGTCGAGGTCCCGTCGGGCCCGTAGGTGGTGGTGTTGCCCTGGGCGTCGGTGATCGAGGTGATGCTGTTGTCCGGCCCAAATGTGGTGGTGATGCCCTGGGCGTCGGTGGCCGAGGTGGTCTGGCCGCTCGGGTCGGTCGTCGTCGAGGTCCCGTCGGGCCCGTAGGTGGTGGTGTTGCCCTGGGCGTCGGTGATCGAGGTGATGCTGTTGTCCGGCCCAAATGTGGTGGTGATGCCCTGGGCGTCGGTGGCCGAGGTGGTCTGGCCGCTCGGGTCGGTCGTCGTCGAGGTCCCGTCGGGCCCGTAGGTGGTGGTGTTGCCCTGGGCGTCGGTGATCGAGGTGATGCTGTTGTCCGGCCCAAATGTGGTGGTGATGCCCTGGGCGTCGGTGGCCGAGGTGGTCTGGCCGCTCGGGTCGGTCGTCGTCGAGGTCCCGTCGGGCCCGTAGGTGGTGGTGTTGCCCTGGGCGTCGGTGATCGAGGTGATGCTGTTGTCCGGCCCAAATGTGGTGGTGATGCCCTGGGCGTCGGTGGCCGAGGTGGTCTGGCCGCTCGGGTCGGTCGTCGTCGAGGTCCCGTCGGGCCCGTAGGTGGTGGTGTTGCCCTGGGCGTCGGTGATCGAGGTGATGCTGTTGTCCGGCCCAAATGTGGTGGTGATGCCCTGGGCGTCGGTGGCCGAGGTGGTCTGGCCGCTCGGGTCGGTCGTCGTCGAGGTCCCGTCGGGCCCGTAGGTGGTGGTGTTGCCCTGGGCGTCGGTGATCGAGGTGATGCTGTTGTCCGGCCCAAATGTGGTGGTGATGCCCTGGGCGTCGGTGGCCGAGGTGGTCTGGCCGCTCGGGTCGGTCGTCGTCGAGGTCCCGTCGGGCCCGTAGGTGGTGGTGTTGCCCTGGGCGTCGGTGATCGAGGTGATGCTGTTGTCCGGCCCAAATGTGGTGGTGATGCCCTGGGCGTCGGTGGCCGAGGTGGTCTGGCCGCTCGGGTCGGTCGTCGTCGAGGTCCCGTCGGGCCCGTAGGTGGTGGTGTTGCCCTGGGCGTCGGTGATCGAGGTGATGCTGTTGTCCGGCCCAAATGTGGTGGTGATGCCCTGGGCGTCGGTGGCCGAGGTGGTCTGGCCGCTCGGGTCGGTCGTCGTCGAGGTCCCGTCGGGCCCGTAGGTGGTGGTGTTGCCCTGGGCGTCGGTGATCGAGGTGATGCTGTTGTCCGGCCCAAATGTGGTGGTGATGCCCTGGGCGTCGGTCGTCGATACGAGATTCCCCATCGGATCGAGAGTTGAGGCGCCCCCTCGGTCGTTATAGACGGTCGCGTAGCCCTCGTTGTCGACAATTGAAGTCGTGTTACCTTGCGAATCGAAATAGGTGGTTACCCCGTAAGCATCAGTTTGCGAATATTGCGGACAGCCAGCTAAAAAGCCGTCGACTAGACCTTGGTCCAGATGGTCCATGTACAGCTCGAAACCATGAGCTGGCACTTTGTCTATATCCCCGTACTCGGTCGGAACGAAGTAAGGCATCGGCTGATTGAAGAACTGCACCATTCTTCCGCCCGTTTGAGTCTCGATTCCGTCGCCATCAAAGGGGACCAACGAAGGACTGACCGACTGCATAATTGCGCCGGATACGACACCAACGCCTTCAGGAGAGAGGCCAGGAAAGGCCTTGGATACGGCCGTAGCGATTGTGGCATCCATCGTCAGTGTGCCCATGTCATGGTTGCCGATTCCTGTCAGAACGGGAACCGGATCAGCCTGATTTACGGCCGAGAACACTTGTGGGCCTGGTGGATAACTCCAAGCGGCCGCCCCAACCGTTAGCACGTGAACATCGGAGAGAGCCTCAACGGGATCGACACCGATGCTTGCCAGGTAGCTGCTGGCCTGGGTCAGCGCACTGCTGTCGATCAAGCCACCCTGACTGTGGCCGGCCAGCCAGATCGGAACGCCAGTCTGAGCTGCCTGCTCAACGAGATTCGCATTGGTCTCCGTGGCCGCATTGCTGTACCCAAGCGCATGCAATTCAGAATTTGCCTTGTCGGCGATGCACTGGCCAAGGTCTATCCAAGCGTTACCGCTCGTCTCGTTGTGAACGCCTATGACGCCCTGTCCGGTGCGAGCGGCCAGCTCGATACAAGCTTGAGCTTGGCCACCAATGGCGGGACCCTCTGGAGGATCGTTCAGCGGCTGTCCATCTTTCGTAGGGATGGTATCAACCGGCGTAAGAATACCGTTAGTGTAGAAAATGGTCCCCATCCCATGGTTGTCTCCACCATAGAACGGCGGAATTTGGGATACTGGGGTGTCCGGCGGATAAGCCCAGCCGTCTCCACCGATTAGCCAACCATCTATCCCGGGAAGATCAGGGGGAACTGGTTCGGTTGGGTGGGCTGCTTGCCACTCGTCTTGCCATCCCGACCATTTCACCGCCTCGCGGGGGACGGGTTGGCCGGGATGAGAGTCCTGCCAAGATTGTTGCCAACTTTGGGTTGCTGTCATCTTGCTTCACTTTCCATCGGTGTCCGCTCCACCTCGAGCAACACATCAGTTTCTTCTTCCCGAAGAATGCACTTAATGATTGGGGTCACGAACTCTTGGGATGTGTTTGACAACTTTTAGTATGGAATGGGTACGTTCCCCACTCCCCGAATGAGCCGCCTTCGCACCACGAGCCTCTGATCTTGGTTTCGAAGCCCTGGCCTGGGACTATCCTGACACCGAGGCACACTGGTTCGCCAGAGAGTTGGGGATGGAAGGGCCTCCCGTTTGCTACCCCCCTTCACGAGCCCTTCCCGTTGGGATGCCCCTGACGGGATCCCTTCGCAACTCAACTGCGAGCCAGGGTGCCTGATCTGTCGGTTGGTTGTGACGAGCCCCCGAGCATGGCCGCACCTGATCATCGAAGTCGCGATGGGTGGTGCCTCGATGACCTCGTGTGACGAAAACCGACAGCTCCGGACCGGAAGAGGGTGGCGCCATCCGATCAGACCTCCGCCATCGATCATGCCGCTGGCAATTCGACTTGACGTTCCACCCGGAATTCGAGCAAGTGAGTGGCCAAGTCAGCCAGCGCAGTACGAGTCGCCTCGAAATATCGGGCGGTGCCGACCGGCCATTTCAGGTGGATCGGCTGGATGGCCAACTCGGCCTCGTCGTCCGACCAAGCAGAGCATTCAAGACGGACCCTGACCGGCCAAGGGCTGATCCAAAGCATTCCGGGCAATTCGACGATTCGGAGACGGTCGTCGCAATGGACGGCATGCTGGCTCGACAGCCAGAGGTCGGCGCTTGCCCTGTGCATCCGAAATGGTTCCCGGGTAAACGCGAAGTCCTGCCATCTCTGCAGAGCACAATGAGCCACCTGGGGAGGTATGGACACCCGGAGAGATACATGCGCGGAGTCAAACATTGGCTTCGTACTCCTTCTCGACGAACGGCACTGCCCCACTCGAACCCACGGTTCTCGCCGTCTCTTCAGAGTGTGCGATCGCTCTGAATACGGCCTGAACTCTCGCTGACCTCGGAACGCCGCCTCGCCCAAGAATTTCGAGAACGTTCCGCGGGTGGAGGTCTCGCTGTGCCGGAGTTGCCGGTCACGACCGTCAGGACGAGCAAGATCCGGGACTGGGGGTCAGCCGGCACCGTTGTCGGCGTCACAGCAAGCCAACTCGAGAGCCTTCGCGACAGTGCGATTGACCACCCCAGCACGGACGAGGAGCTGGAGCCGCTTCAGCGGCTCCAGCTCCTCGTAATCAGCCCGGGTAGGTGCTGCGGTACTTCGATGTCATCGTTCCGCTAGGACAACTGCAGATTGCTCAGCCACTGCTGAATGGTCGGCCAGTCACTGGTCGTAGAGACCACCATCAGAACATTCGCATTGGTGTCCTCGATCACCAGGACGTTTCCCGTCGCGCTTTGCCCACACTCGACGTTGAGAGGCCCGCTGGACACGATGCCCACACTCGACCCGCCAGAAGGCGGGCATGAGTTTGAAGCGGACGAAGGATCAAAGCCGACATTTCCGTTGAAGACGCCCAGCGCTTGGTTCAGATCGGAACTGTTGCCATAAGCGAAGATCCCGAAGGTCCCGTTGGCAAGACTCGGCTCAGGGCACTCGAGAGCCTGTACAAGGCCGCTCCCCAAGCCAGTGCTCGCTGCATCACTCGATCCATCGCCGCAGCTGGACTTGTTGATGTCCGATGGCAAGGGTAGGGATCCGTTGTTGGAGCCTTGACCAGTCGATTGACCTTGCCCACCGCTCGGTTGACCCTGCGCGCCACTGGGCTGTCCCTGCCCACCGCTGGGTTGACCCTGGCTTTGGACCGGCTGCTTCTTCGCAAATGGCCACACATGCGCACCGTGGGCCGCGAAAAGGCCGACCGCCAACGCCAGGCACACGCCAACGATGGCGTTGGCCCGAGACTTCTGAAACGCGCTTGGCTGGGCCGACACCGGAGGGTTGGCTCCCCAAGCGTTCCCGGACCCGTAATGGGGACCCGGCGCTACGGTGGCGGCGGCGCCACCAAACGTGCCCACGGTTGGCGCAGCCGCTGCTCTCACTCGGTTCTGATCGGTTTCGATGCTCATGATTTCTGCCTCCTTCGGGCCTGACCCGCTTGGTGCGGATCACATGGACCAGTGAACGAGATCGACCTTCGAGCCCGGTGAAGCTGCGCTGAAATGCCTGCTAAATGGGCTTGTATTTGGATTTGGTCGCGAGACGAAGGGCGGCGGTCGGTCGGAAGCGACGGTTGGCGACCTCACCGCCGGGTCGCGCCATCCCAGGGGTGGACTGGGCCTCCACTGCCTCACCGTCCCTGGCCCGCAGACCGCCGGACCAGGACGCGCAATCATTCATTGCCAACGCCCTCACTGCGGGATCCCTCGAGCCAACTCTCTCGAGCTGGTTCGAAGCAGAAGGAGCGGGGGTGGTATTGCTGCCCGCTGGGGAGTGACGGGCGCACCGCCAACGATGTGGCCTGCCGAAGCCCGGCAGGCCCAAACCATTAGGGTTGCTGCATGGTTCAGCCGGGGCGGCATTGGGGGAGACGCCGGCGCATCCCCCTCGCCGTGGCGTTAGTACTTCTCGCTGGCTCCGTCACGGCGTGGCTCGTTCTCGACATGACGGCCTCAAGTCCTCATGCTCTCGATTCGGGCAAGAGTCAGCACTCCGTAGCCACAAGCACGACACGGGCGAAGGGCCCGATCTCATCGTCGTCGACGTCGCAACCGATTTCGTCACCTAGCCCGAATCCGTTGAGCGCGCCAGTCGCTTCCTATCTTGCTACCCGAACCGGAACCGTCCTCATAGCCGTGGAGGACCTCAATACCAATCAGACGTGGACCTATGGGCAGGGAGGACCCCAGGACGAGGCCAGCATCGTCAAATTGGACCTCCTTGAGGCGCTTCTAGCTCGTGATACGGCGAGCGGTCAATCATTGAGCAGCCAGGATCAGGCCCTCTCTCAGACAATGATCGAGGACAGCGACAACAACGCCGCAACCGATCTTTGGGAGGCTCTCGGAAGCGCCCCCGGCATCCGAGCATTCAACCTGCAAGTGGGGCTCCAAAATACGACGCCGTCCTCCTGCATCATGTGTCCCGGGTTTCCATGGCCGGGGTGGGGACTCAGCATGACCACCCCCCTGGACCAGCTACAACTCTTGCGGGAGGTCGTAGAACCAAATGCGGTGCTCACGACGGAGGATCGGACCTTCGCCTTGCAGCTGTTGGAGAATGTCACGCCAGACCAACGCTGGGGGGTCTCGAATGGTGTTCCTTCGAACGCGACCGTGGCGCTCAAGAACGGCTGGTTGCCACTGAATGATGCGGACTCGGATTGGCAAATCAACAGCATCGGTTGGGTGTCCGGTGATGGTCGCAACTACCTGCTGGCCGTGTTGACCACAGGAAATCCGACTGAGTCCTACGGTATCGACACGATCGATCAGCTCTCGACTCTTGCCTGGGCGTCAATGGGTTGATCTACGGAGATCCACGGGTTCCAATTGCCGGGAAAGTCCGGGCGGTGCGAATCGACGATTTCCGGCTCACACTGGACCCCGTGCTCCAGGCGAAACCGCGAAGTGAGGCGTTCCGGCTTTGGTCGTCGTACGAACGGAGCAAGTTGATCCCTCGACGTCCTGGTCCCAATCCTCGCCGGCTTCGGGAGGCAACCGAAGAAGCTCTCTCAAGTAATTCGGGCTCGGGACGCCCGGGTCCCCATAGCCCCCGGAGGGCGCCGAGATCACCAAGTAAGGTGCGGGCATCACCGAGTAATGTGAGGCTGAGGCGCTGCTCCGAACACGCGGCGCAATCGGAAGGCGGGTCCGGATGGCGGGATCTTCACGGCGGGAAATGGCTGGTTCACGGTCTATCCTGATCGAGACGCGGCCGACAGAATCGTCCTGCGGCGCACCGCCGGATTCGTCGCCACGATCGACGACGAATTCACCGGTTGGAGTGCTCGACCCGGCGTCTGTGTGGTTCACTCTCGAGACCTCGCCCACCCAGCGACGGCCAGCTCGGTCGAGCGTGCCGGACATCGTCGTGTATCCACCAGAGCCCTTAGGCTCCTCATCTCCCGGGAGGCCCTGACGTGGGGATGCTCAGAATCGAGTACGACAGAGGTACCTGGGAATTCGAGCCCGGTCAGGAGATCACGATCGGGCGGCATTCCGATTGCACCATTGTGGTGTCCGATCCGACGGTGTCACGTCGGCATTTGACCGTTCATTTCGATGGCCAAACTTGGATGGTGACGAATACGGGCTCCACCGGCACGTATGAGCACGGACGAATAGTCGAAACGCTCCTCCTGGACTCACCGACAACGCTTCACCTGGGCAGCCAGGACGGCACCGCCATCCGCTTCCAGCCGGAGCAGGTTCAGGCACCCCCTCCGTCAACCAAGTCCGACCAAACCATCACGGTGAGCCTGGACGGTACTGAGGCAACCTTCGCGCCCGGACAGCTTGTGACCGTTGGCAGGGACGCGAACAGCACTTTCGTCATTGCGGAACCCAGCGTCTCACGTCAACATCTTTCGATCGAGCACAACGGCCAAGAGTGGGTCGCCACAGACAGCAGTTCGAGCGGAACGTACGCGGCCGGCCAGCGCATCACTGCGCTCGCCATTACCAGCCCAATCACCCTGACCCTTGGCGCTGTGGATGGCTATCACCTGGGACTCTGGGTGCCGGCCGCGGCGCCCTCCGGCGGGCTGCCTGGCGGAGGCCACCTGGCCGGATCGATCGACGAGTTAGTCAGCTCATCCACGCACACCGAATTCCGGCCGCTCCAGCAGCAGGTCGAAGCACGGCAGCTGACTTCACCGCCCCTTTGGCTCCTCATCCCTTTCGGTGCTTGGGTGAAGTCCAAACGGATCCGAGCGGGACTACCGCTGTTTCTCATCCTGGTGTGGGTTGCCCCGATCGGAATCAATGCAGCCTTTAACAATGTCGGGATCATCAACAACAACAATGCCTGGGCTTGGTCGATCTATTTCGGGCTCTTATGGGCGGTACTTCTGTGGGGACTCATCCGACCTGGAACGGTCGCCGCCCCCGCGATGATAGGTGTCGTTGTCGCTGAGGCACTACTCCTCAAGGGAACGGACGTCGTTCAACGACTGAACAACCCTCTGGATCCAACCAAATTCGGAGACGCACTTCAGGTCGGCGTCCACGAAGAGGTTGCGAAGGCCCTGGCGGTGATCGTGGTCGTCCTGATCTACGAGTTCTTCCTGCACGCCCCGCGCTGGAGCATTCGCGGCTACATGTACCTTGGGGCGCTGAGTGGAGTCACATTCGGGACCATCGAGTGCAACAACTATCTCCAGCAGTATTACAACGCCGCAGCGGCTTGCATTCAGAATCCGGGCAGGGCCGGGCTGTCGAATCCCATCGGCTGTCTCTCTGCCGTCAACCCCGACACGGTGCTGTTCCGTGCGATAACCGACGGCTTCACTCACGCGCTCTGGGCCAGCATCGCGGGCTTCTTCATCGGACTGGCTGTACTTCACCGTCGATGGGCCGTACAGTTCATCCTCCTCGGACTAGCGATTCCGATTCTCTTCCATGCGGCCAACGACTTCTTCCTAAGCCATAACAGTCCTTGGGTGGTGGTCGGTTTGGTTGGCGTCGCTGCGCTCATGACGGTGGGCTACGCGGTCAGCGGCAACCAGATCGATCGGATCATCGGTCAGATCGAGTCTTCGAGCTCCCGACTGCCATCCGCGCCGCGGCCTCGACACCAACATAATTGGCGGTAGCTTCAGTTATGCACGGTTCCGGGACAGTTTCTACAGACGTGCGAGAGTGGGTCGTTTCAGATCGAATCCAATGAACGCTCGTCGACAAGATCTCACCGCCCGGTTTCCAGGGCTTCATCGAAAGCCAAGCCTCAAGTCTCAATCGTATCTTTCGTCCGTTGGATGTCCTGATAAAGCGAAATGGCAAGCAAGAACCCTCCACGTGGCCTGTCGTTCGGCCCCGCCCCGCTGGTTGCCAGCGCCGAGGCCGGTGTCATGCGATTACTGAGAACGGGACCGGGGTATGGCTGATCGGACTTGGGATCCCAACGACGTCGTCGGTGACGCGCTTCAGCGAGTTGTTCGATCGCAAGGGACACAGGCTCTCCTGGCACCAGCTAGGGGCCAGCAGACGAACTTCTCGGGAGTCGTGAGCGATCAGCTCGGCGCGGTGCCTGCGAAGACCCGGGAGCTCTTGCGACAAGCGGTCGAGCTGGGAGTCGCCAACGAGCTGGAGAAAAGCCGAGAATCTGGGCTCGACCCCGAGGAAGCAGTCAAGAGTGTGGCCGCCATGCTGGTGTCGAAGACGCCGACGGATGCGACCGGCTGTGTGTGGGTCACGCGCGAGTTGGCGCGGGCACTGGGAATGCCGGTTCGAAATGAGTGGGCTCGAGACGGAGCGCAGACGCAGTCCCCGGCAAAGACGAGCGAGGACTTCAAAACCGTTGTCCCTCCCCCCGAAGTCGTACGTCCGCAGGCTTCGAACGATCCTGCCCAGTTCCGGGAGGTCGACAGCGGAAGCGGTCCTCGGTCTCGGCCGTCCTCAGCAGCTACCGCCGGAATCGTTGGGGCGATAGTCGTGGTTCTGGTCGCACTATTCATCGCTCATGCGAATCACAAATGGCCCTTCTCTGCTGTAGCCAACACGACAACGACATCGTCCAGCGTGAGCCCGTCAAGCTCAACGCCGACTCCGACCACTCCGACGACCGTTCCGATCGCCAGGCAGGAGGCGACAAATCTGTCAGACCTGCTCGTCCAGAGCTCTAGTGATCGCACAGCCATCGTCAACGCAGCATCCTCAATCTCGAGCTGTCAGAACCTTTCCGGGGATGCACAAACCCTCATGGACGCGGCTAACAGCCGACAGAACCTCCTCAACAATCTGAGCTCGCTCAATCTCTCAATCCTTCCCGGTGGCCCTCAGCTATCCCAAGCGCTGGCCGGCGCCTGGACGAATTCCAAGGCATCTGACGATTCCTACGCGAACTGGGCCAACGACGAGCTGAATAACGGATGTACCCCGAACGACACTTCCGATCCCAATTATCAGGATGCTCAGTCTTCAGATGCTCAGTCGACCACCGACAAAACGGCGTTCGCCAACCTCTGGAACCCCATTGCGACGCAGTACGGCCTCCCGACCGTGACCCCGACCTCCATTTAATCACCCCTCACCAGGGAGCGAGCGATCACCTTCGAGTTGAACGATCTCGACCACCAAGCTCCGCTTCTCCCATGTCGCTGTGGGATCAGGATCGGTGGCTCGGCACGGCCACCGAGAATTCAGTGGGGGCTCATTGGCACTTCAGGTGAAGTCCGCATGCTCCACGGGTGGCAAGCAATCGTCGAGCATTCAGATCCACACGGTGCCAAAATGAGTCTCGATGGTCGTTGGTTGACCGGCGGAATGTTGGCTGCCCGTCGAATGGGCAAGAGCGGCGAGGAAACAATGAACGAGCTGCGGATCACGGTCCGAGGCGTGACGCATGAGTTCCGTTCTGAGGAGGTCGTCCAGATCGGGCGGAGCCAGGACAACGACATCGTCATCGACGATTCCACCGTTTCCCGGCACCATGCCCGCTTGGCCTGGGGCCCCACTGGGTGGACGTTCACCGAAGTGGCGAAGGGACGCACGTTCCTGGCGGGTAAGCCCGTTGGGCGCTTTGCTGTCGACGGGCCGATCGAGATCTCGCTCTCCTCGACCCGAGGTCCAGTCGTACGAATGGATCCAGTTCGGCCTCCACAGAACGCGAACCGCCATGGATGACCCCTACGAAGTACCACGTCCTGTACGGCGACCGGCCTTCCGGCACATCGTTATCGCAACACCAGATGGAGACTCAAGAGAGGACCATGACTGATGGGCACTTCGTGGGATCCGAATGACCAAGTGCAAGACAGCTTGCAACGGATCGTCAGGGAGAGGGGAATATCGATCCTTTCAAGACCACAACCAGGGGACACTGCCTTCTCCGCCATCCTGAGCGATCAGTTCAACGACGTACCGGAGAGAACCAAGGAGCTCCTGAAGCAGGCCGTCGAGGCCGGGGTCGCCGACGAACTAAACCAGAAGATCGAGAGCGGTCTCGATCCGGGGTCCGCCGTGCGAGCTTCCGCCGATCGGATGGTCAGGACAACTCCAAACGACGCCAATGGTTGCGATTGGGTCGCAAACGAAATCGTGCAAGCCCTTGGTTACGCCGCAACACAAGGTGCGCATGCGGACACGAACGCGACAGTCGCACCGGTAAGCCAGGCCACACAGTTGCCTGGTGCGACCGTGGCCCCAGATCTGGCTGCGACGCAAGGCGTTATCGTCCGACCGGCCCAAGTCGGCGAGGCAACCCCGACACACGGGTCCTCCGGGGCGGGCCGGCCGGGCGGTCCGCGGCAGCCGGTGATCATCGCCGTTGCAGTGGTGGTGATCGTCGCAATCGTGGCGATCGTGGGATTGACCCGCAAGTCGTCCTCCTCGCCAACGACCACGACCCAGCCGCCGGCGACGACTACCTCGACCTCCCCGAGCACCACGCAACCCACGACGACGGCTGGTGTGCCTCTCGACCAACTGCTGCCGAGCGACGTGGACGCATCTCAATGCGCTCCAATCGCGATACCAAACGGATTCCAAGGCCTTGTCGCCCAGATCAGTTGCTCGCCGAGTACCTTGACCGGCGGGGAGGTATTTGCCTATCAGTTCGACACCGAGTCCGACTACCAGACAAGCTTCAACGCGCTCAACAGCGACGTCAGTTTTTCGTCACAGGGAGGGGACTGCCAGACGTCCACCGACGGGGGTTCCTCAACATGGTCGAACAGCAAGTATCCATCGATATCGGGCCAAGTCATAGAGTGCTACTCCATCGACTCCTCTGGAACGAAGCCCGTGTACGTCTGGACGATCCCGACTGAGGACGCCTTCATCCAAGCCATCGGACAGGCAGGAGCGCCAATGAGCGACCTCTACAATTGGTGGCACCAATCTGCCGGTCCGTACAACTAGAGCCCATCCCTTCGAAGGCACAGTGAAGGGGCGCAGCGAAGGAGCCGATCCCATGACCACTTCGGAGATCACGCACACAGTGATGCCGGGTGGCGGCGTCGCCCGCCGCCCCCTTCATCTGTTCATCCTCGCCGATTGCTCGGGTGGTATGGACGGGAAGAAGATGGACTCACTGAACTTCGCTATCATCCAAATGCTCCAGAACTTCGAGGACTGGGATCGGGGCGAGCTGGAAGCCGAATTGAAATTCCGTGTCTTGAAGTTCGCCACCGAGCCGGAATGGCACATCGAAGAACCGGTACCGATCGCCGAGTTCCGTCGTTACTGGACGGACATCAAGGCCGTACAACACGGTTGGACCAATATGGGCGCGGCATTTCGTGAGGTCGGCCGGGCCCTCGCGCCCGATCGTTTGGAAAGCAGGGCCCTGCGACCCGCCATCGTACTTGTCACCGACGGACTGCCGACCGACCGACCAGGTGAATTCGATGCCGGCCTCGACGCGCTGTTGACTGAGCCCGCCGGAAAGGCGGCGTTCCGTGCTGCCGTCGCCATCGGGGCTGATGCCAACTCCGAGTACCTCAACCGCTTCATCGGCGATCCGTCGGTTCCGGTACTCGTAGCGGAGCGCTCGGATTCCCTCGTTGACCTCCTTGTAGCTGTGTCGATCGCCGTCTCTCGGATGTCCGAGGGGGGCGTCGACCGGGCCGGCGTCGTCGAGAAGCTTCTGAAGACACCCGACGACGACGAACCAATCATTTGATGACCTGGTTGGCCCTGGAACAGCAGCCTTGACTCAATCGAATATGACCAAATCCGACCCACAATGGCGCATCCTCGCTGCGTCGGCCCGGGGTGCGTCACACCTACACAGCGGTGCCCCGAACCAGGATGCACACCTGTCTCAACGGCTTGGCCATTTGGACAAGGATGCGCTCGTCGTCGCCGTTGCCGACGGTCACGGTGACCGCCGACACTTCAGAAGTGAACGGGGATCCCGATTCGCGGTCGAGAGCGCCTGTCGGTGCGCGGCGGACGCCACCCTGATTCTTCGCGAGATGCCATCGAGCAGTCCGGAAGAGCTGGCGAGGTCTGCTCTCATTTCCCCGATCGTGAGCGAATGGCGGTCGATGGTCGCCGAGGATGTGGCCTATGATCCGTTCAGCGAAGGCGAGCGAGCCCTCCTGAAGGAGCTGGGCAGCTCTCCCGACCTGGCCTACGGATCAACACTGCTCATCGCACTGTTGTGGGGCCGGAGCATTCTGTTGGCCCAGATCGGCGACGGCAACGCCGTGGTGCTGCATCTGAACGGTCGAGTCAGCACCCCGGTCCCCGGCGATGCCCGGCTCGATGGACGACAGACCACGAGTCTCTGTCAGCCCGATGCGACCGACGCGTTCAGGGTCGCTGCCATTGATCGAACGATGACCGAGGTGGCGGGGATCCTCCTGGCGACCGACGGCTTCGGAAACGCCCAGATCGCTGACCCTTGGGAGCCGGCCGTCGGGTCGGACCTCCTCGACATGGTGCGCCAGCGCGGACTGGGCTGGATCGAGGAACAGCTCCCGACCTGGGTGGATGAGTGTGCTTCGGTCGAGGGCAGCGCGGACGATGTCACCGTGGCGCTGGTTCTGACCACGGAAACATCGGCCCTCACCCCTGGACCGCAGTCCACGGAGCTCGGCGACACGGTGCCAGCCACCCTGCTGGTTCCCAACCCCCCTCCGTCTCGCGCAGAATCTTCCCCACAAGCCCTGGCTAATAGTGGGGAAGAGACAGTCCCGGTCAATCCAGGGTCCGCAATCCATCGTCCGACGCCAGTTGCATCGATGGATCGCCCGCCGGGGGAAGCCCCGCCACCACAGAGGGCCATGAATCGGCGGGCTTGGACTGTTGCCACCGTTGCCGTTGTGGTCGCCATCCTCGTCGTGTTCCTGCTCCTGAACTCCGGCAGTTCACCGGCGCCGGGCTCACCCTCGACGAGCAATCCTTCAACCACAACGGTGAACACGACTCCGGCAACGACCTCCTCGACTACTCCACTCGACCGGCGCCATTTGGGCAACACCGGGTCGACGGGAACACAGTCACCTGGGACGTCGCCTGCGCTCTCCCCAGAATCGTCGCCGACCTCCATCGTCGAGAATTCATCAACTACCACGTCGACGATCGCCCAACCGGTCAACCGCACCTCGGCCACCGAGTCCCCGGTGGGTGGATCCAGCCCGCCCGGTAGGCGGCAATGACTGACGGGGGCGACCAATGAGTACGACCTCGGACGGGCTGCCTCCGGTCCCCTCTTCCGGCGACCTCCTCTCCATGGACCGCGCCGGCGCGACTCTCACCGTGGGAACCGAAATCAAAAGAGGTGGAGAGGGAATCCTTTACGAAGCCCGGCTTCGGGACCACCCATTCGCCGTGAAATGGCGCTGGCCGTTCAGCGGCATCGAGGTTGTCGAGGAGCACATCTACTCGTTGATCGGTCTCGGAAGTCCTCACCTCGATTTCGTTTGGCCGCTCGACCTGGTCAAGAGTGATCACCTCCCCGGCTTTGGGTACGTGATGCCTCTTGTCGACCGGAGTCGGTTCATCAGCGTCTCCCAGATGATCCTGCAGGGTACGGACAGGTCTGATGCCGTTCCCTACCTCCGCAGCCTCGTCACCATAGGAAGGAAGATCGTGGAGGCGTTCGAGGCGCTCCATGGCAAGGGCCTGTGCTACCGAGACATCAGCCTGAGCAATATCATGGTCGACCCCGAACGAGCCGAGATTGCCATCGTCGACAACGACAATGTCGGCAAGACGGACGAGACAACATTCATCAGGGGAACCAGGAAATTCATGGCACCCGAGATCGTCCGAGGAGGCGACGGGGTACAGCCATCCACCGCGACCGACCTGTTCTCGCTGGCAACCCTGTTGTTCTGGCTGTTCATGAAGCGAGATCCGCTGAATGGGATCCGATCCGAAGCAGCCGTCTCGTGGAACACGGCCAATCGGGTCTCTGATACCACTGCCCACCTGCAGACGTACGGACTTGATCCCCTCTTCGTCTTCGATCCCTTCGATGCCTCCAACCGGCCTCCCCCTGGGGATGCGAGCTTCGTCTTGTGGCCTTTTTATCCTGACTATCTTCGGCGGCTATTCACCCAAGCCTTCACCGAGGGGCTGGCTCCTTCCCTTACGGGCCGGGTCATGGAGGGGAGGTGGCGCCGTGCGATGCTCCGGCTCGCCGATTCAATATTTGTCTGCCAGTGCCGGGCCGCCCTGATCTACGACTCCGACAATCCTGCCAAGCCCTGCTGGCAATGCGGCGACATTCCCAATCCCCCGGTCATGTTGACGATGGCCGGCGGAAACGTGGTCCTCTGCGATGGTTCCACTATCTCGGCATTCCACTTGGACAAAAAAGGGAGCCACGAGGAGATCGTCGGGCGGATCGAGATCCCGCGGAATACATCCGTGCACACGATGGCGATCCGCAATGTGAGTTCGAAGACTTGGACGGTCGTGCCCGAAGGAGAGGACAAGAAATCCGTTGAGCCGGAGCAGCTTCTCGGCGTCCGGCCGATGACGCTCAACTTCGGGTCTGGAGTGGGGAGGATCCATCTATCCGGACACCCGAGTTCCCCATGACCGCCGTCAGGCAATCGCTCGGGACTGGAACGCGTGGTCACACTGACAAGGCCAGCTTGACCACGTCATCCGGTGTCAGCGCCGCCCCTGCCTCTTGTGCGGCCTCCGAAGCATCCAAACCCAGCTGACCCGTCACTTCCTCTTCGAGACCCCTCCGTCCCGATTCCGCGGCTCGCGACAGAACGGTCTGGTGATCTGCACACATCGCACTGACCGCTCCGAGGAGTTGAGCCGCGCGCACGACGTCCTCCCGCTGCAGGCTCAGATAGCCCAGGCTAATGAGACTCTCCGCTATCCCGATGATGTTGCCACGTTGGTTGGCGAGGTCGAAACCCTCGTTGAGGAGCTCATGCGCCGCCGCCACATCGCCCTCCTTCTCAGCAATGCTGCCCAGCTGGTTGACGAATTCCGAGATGCCTCGCGCCGGCACCCGACCAGGACCCCGCGCCGACATCGTTGTGTTGGCATCGCGAAACAGAGCAAGCCCCTCCTCGAGGAGAACACGGGCGCGGCGATTGTCACCACGCAGGCGGGCGACCACGCCGAGATCCCGAAGAGTGACGGCCTCCCCGTGCGAGCTCTGGTAGGTCCGGAAACGCTTCTGGGCTTCGAGGGCCAGCGACTCAGCGCCGTCCAGATCGCCGGCAGCGCGATGCGCTCTGCCGAGCACACATAGAGCCGAAGCGGCTTCGAGCGGAAGGGAGCGCTTGTCGAACAGCGACACAGCCTCAGAGGCCCACTGCTGCGCAGTGTTGTCGTCACCGAGCTCCGTGCAGACGGTTGACAGGCTCGACATCAGCCGGCCAGCGATGTCGTCCTCGGCCGGTTCGGACGGCGTGTGCACCGCAGCGATGGCCCGGGTGATCCAGGTGCGAGCCTCACTCCATCTCCCCCGTCGGATCCACAGCTCGGTGAGAATCTCCACGATCTTGAGCCCATCGGTTGACTCGCCGTTGTCCAGGAGCCACGAGGCACCAAAGAGAAGATTGGCTCGCTCGGCCTCTATCGCGTCGACCGCCGACGTGGACGCTCGTTCGACCAGGTTTGAAGCCCATCCTTGGACGAAATCAAGACACCAGTGTGATATCCGTCCTTCAACGCTCCGGCGGATGCCTTGGTCGTCCAGTTTCTGAAGCGCATACTCTCGCACGATCTCTTGCATCCGATAACGTCGACTTGACCCTGTGATCGACGATGACACCAAGGACTTGCCTACGAGTCGATCGAGAAGGTCCAGTAACTCGTCGGTCGCCGATCCGGGAGTCCAGACTTGCTCGGCCGCGGCGAGGCTGCACCCTCCCGTGAACACCGACAGTTGGCAAAGGGCCATCCGCTCTGCCTCTGTTAGCAGCTCATAGCTCCAATCGATGGTCGTTCGTAGCGTCTGCTGCCGACTGTCCGGAGTTCGATGGCTCAGGTCGAGAAGCTTCAGGCGTTCCCCAAGGCGCATCGACAACTCCTGTGCGGAAAGCGCCCGCAAGCGTGAGGCGACCAACTCGATGGCGAGGGGCAGACCGTCCAGGTACGTGACGAGCCCCACCACGGCGCCGACCGTGGCTTCGTCCAACTGGAATGAGGGGTCGACCGCTTGTGCTCTATCGAGGAAAAGCTCGACCGCCTCGTACCTGGCAGCGTCGATAGGTTCGACATCTGACCGTGGGACCCGCAGGGGTCGGACCTCGATGACGAATTCGCCAGGTACTCGCAACGCCTCGCGGCTTGTCAGGAGCAATCGACATTGTGACGTCGAAGTGGCGATCTCCGCAGCAAGCTTGGCCGTGGCGTCGATCACCTGATCGCAATTATCGAGAAGGATGAGGACCATCTGGTGGTGCAGCGCCTCGGCGATCCGGCGAGCCGGTGGCCACGCCTGACCCCCCTGGACGCCCAGTTCTTGGGACACCCGGGCGCCGACTTCCCTGGGGTCGTTGACCGCCGCCAGATCGATCACGAACACTCCTCCAGGGTACGAGGGAGCCAATTCGGCAGTTGCCCCCATCGCGACCCGAGACTTTCCGCATCCGGCCGCTCCGACGACGGTGGTGACGGTGTTCACTTCAACCGATCCAAGGACCCTTTCGATTTCATCACCGCGGCCGACCAACTTGGTGAGCGGACGAGGCAAGGGGCGAGGTGGCCCGATCGTGGGAGATGAGTCGCTTGCCAGTGGCGGATCGGCCACGGCCTTCGTGATGACCGCACCAGAGGGCAAGTTCAAGCTGGGATCGTGATTGAGAACCGCGATCCGAAGCTCGGATAGTCGCGGTCCGGGGTCCAAACCGAGGTGCTCGAGGAGGGCTTCTTGCCCCTCGTCAAAAGCCTTCAATGCGTCAGCTTGCCGCTGGCATCGGTAGAGACAGACCATCAGCTTGGACCGCAGACCCTCCCGGAACGGATGATCGCGCACCAGTGACTCCAACACGCCGACCAGGTCATCGTGACCCCCCAGTTGCAGCTGGAGATCGATCCGCTCTTCGAGCGCATCGAGTCTCATTGTCTCGAGACGATTGGCCTCAACCGCAGCGAACGGCTCGAAGATGAGGTCCTCCAGCGCCAGGCCATGCCAGCAAGATTCCGCAGCCAGATAGTCCTCGATGGCGCTCGCGACATGCCCACTGCTCCGGAACCGTCGGGCTGCCGCGACGCCGGCTTCGAAGCGGGCGCTGTCGACGAGTTCGGGGGCGAGCTGCAGGCTGTAACCAGGATCGCGACTGATGATCAGTTGGTACGCGTCGCCTTTGCCCTTGGTGGGCTCGAGGATACGTCGGAGGTTGTAGATGTAGACCTGAAGAGTGTTGGGTGGCCGATCGAGCCCGGCTTCGCCCCAGACTCCCTCACTAAGCTTGCTTGTGGAGACCACGCGGTTGACGTGCAGCGCGAGCTGCGCCAGAACAGACCGCTGTCGGCGGCCGCCGACGTCCACGACCTCATTCCCGCGGAGCACCTCGAGTGGGCCGAGAAGACGGATTTCCGGGTCGCCTGGACCAACCTGCGAAGACCGAACCAAGGGACTTCCTCACGATCCCACGTGTTGGCAGAGCAAGGCTGGCCTGAAAAGACCCGCCGAGCGAACCAACACGGATCGCTGCATCGACACGAATCGTTGGACACCCGCACATCGAGACGATCTACGCCAAGGCTCACGAGGGACTCCGGTTGGCATGATCATCAATTTCGACTCGCGAGGTGCCCACTTGTTCGAACCCGCGACGCTGACACTAGGTCACCAGCCGCGAGCCCGTCGGACCTCACGGCTGGAGAACCGACTGACCAGCGGTAGCTCACCGGGGATCACCCGGGCACTGGCTCGAACGGACGTCCGCACGACGCACAGAAGCGCGCCCCGTCCCCTCGCTTGTTTCCGCACCCAGGGCAGAACGCGGTGGTGGAGGCGATCGGTGGGACAACGGTTGATGCTCCGTCTGTGGCTCCGGTCTGCGCGTCCGCCGATCCGCTCATGGTGCTACTGGTTGCGGCCGGCGCGTTTGTGCCGCCGGTGCTCGCCGTCGAAACGCCCATGGGGCTCGAGCCGGCAGTCTGAGAAACCCTCGATGTCTGTCGGGTCAGCGCGAGCCAGGCGCGAGCGCCGCGGTACATGACGAGCAAGCCTACGACGATGGGGCCGAAGTAGAAGTACCGCGTCGACGTCAGCTTGTACGTGACGACCAGGATCACGATGCCAGCGACCGTGATACCGGCTCCCACCAAAAGCGTTCGTTTCGCGACCGAAACGGTTGCCGCGGGCTTCGATCGTTGTTGCCCTTCCACCGGGAGCGGCATACCAACGGAGCCTGGCGCGACGCCGACGATCATCGGCTTACCCCGGGTGCGGACGGCGACGAGGACGAGCGACAGGCAGATAAGCCCGAACCCGATTGCGTAGTAGGTGCCGGAGTTGCTGGTCTGGGTGTAAAAAAGCCGTACCTGTGTGAAGCCGGTAAGCATTGCTCCGAGCCCTGCGAGGATGAAGTTCGCAGGCGGACCGAGCGACAAGGCTGCAGCGACCAATAAGGCGACACCGACGAGCAGTGCCCCTCCTCCCTCGACCGCTCCAAACAACACCTTCGCCGTGCTCAGGTCGAAGGTGAACCAGGTGAGCCCATAGGCATCGGGAACCCACCAGAGGATGGACCCCACTGCGACGGCGGCGAGCACCGCGGTCGGAGAGCGGCCCTGCCGGCCGCCACGATAATGCCGGTACCCGAGGGCGAAGGAAATCACGGCGACACCGACGACGGTTACCCCGACTACCTCCAAGACGATTCCGGCGTCCAAGATCCCCGTTTGGTCCTGCGAGCTGTTCGAGACGGACTGGGCGAACCAGCCGAGAGCAGCGGCACCCGACCCGATCGCGGCAACAAGGAGGTCCCGGGCATCGTTCCATCTGAGTGAGCCCGGGGCGCGGGCCCACGAAGCACCGATGAACGAAGCAGCCGAGAACAGCCCGAAGGCGACACCAGTCAATGCAAAAAGGACGGTCAGTTTCGTAAACGGCGCGGCAATGGCCGAGGCAGCAGCAGCCCCCGAGAGAAGCCATAGGGTCAGAGGACGGCGGACGGGATCGAGCGCGGCAACCCGGATACCGGCGAGTTCGGGAATCGCTTGCCCATCGCCAGGTGTGTTCCATGCCGGCGGTCCGGAAGGGAAGACGGTCTGCTCGCCGTCTAGCGTAGAAGCTCCGTCCAGTGGGGCGCTTCCTCCTGTCTCGCCGATCGGCGATCGTACCGGCACCGCCGGAGCCGGAATGGGGTAATCGGTGAGTACGGTGGCGAACTGCCGTGTGACCCAGGCGCAACCTTCGGGATCAAACGGCTGAGCCTCGCCGAGCCGCTGGGCGACGAGCTGGACCGCCCCGTCCGGGCTCATTCCGGCTGAGAGCTGTGTCCTCAGCTCCGAAGGGACCCCGGCTCTGGCGGCGGCGACCAACAGACTCATCTCCCGCACTGAAGTTCCTTCGGGCAACAGGTCGCTAAGGGTGCTTCTCAGGCGATCCACCTCGAAGCAGATCGACTCACCGAATGTCCGGACGACGTACCGAAGCGCCTCGCCTGCCTTGCCATCGGCATCCCATGTTCGATCGCTCATGACTCGATTCCTCCGCCCTCGGGTTTGGTTGCTTCCGAACTGATCAAGCGATGAGTGTGCAAGACGTCATGGAAAAAGGCACCCGGCCCGACTCGGCTCCGCCGCAATAGCCGGACCCGTAGATCGAAGAGCAGCGCGCCGCCACGCCATGCCGAACAAACCCACACCCTGCCGGTTATCGGTGACCAGCCAGATGATCGGGTCCGCCGTCTTTGCATTCGACCCAGTATTCATCCTCGACCTTCACGCCGGGCTAGCCGGCCCCAGCCAGGGCAATCTCAACTCTCCGCCACTTGGGAGATCCGCCGACTCCGCCACACGTTCAACCTTAGCCAGCAATCAGGACGAATGAAGCCCGGGCGCCGGCTGCTTCGGCGCCACGCCGCTCCAGTCGCCCAGGCCTCCCCGGTCGATTGCACCCGACTGTCGAGTCAGGAAGGCGGCGGACCTCACTCCCCGTCGCCAACCCAGATGACGGGCCCAGGATTTGCGGCAATTCCATCCTGGCGCACGAATTCGCTGAGGGCTCCCAAAAGTTCCGTGATCGGCAAAAGAGGGCCGCTCATAGAAATTCGACCGGTTGCGATTCCTCCGCCCGCATCCTCGTTGATCACATCGGCAGTGGCGTCTTTGATTCCTTGGCTGGACAACACTGGAAGAAGGGCCATCACCTCATTGGTTGGCCCGGTGAGTGACAGGGAGACTTTGAGCATCTCTGTAGTGTAACTCTGGGGACCGAACCTTCTTGAGGTCAACGTGCTCCCGGATCGCCCGGTCGAGCGACCGGCAAGACCCGTGACTCCTGCCGACTTCTCTAAGAGAATGGCGAAATCTTGAGATGACCGGCCGGTCGCTCCACGACAACGTTCACCAAAGTGATCTCGCTGGCGCGTGTCTCACGATAAAAATGTCTCGTCAGGTCGATTGGTTCGTCCGAGTGGCCCGGTGAATGGATGACTACGGTGAAACCCTTGTCTTGAAGCTCACCAGCCAGAGTCACCAACGGTTGGGGGTCGCCAGCTGGACCGTTTCGCCCGAACCGGACGTCGAGGCATTGAGTAATCGCCACGCCCCCCGGAGCAAGCAGTGACGCTCCTTCTACGATGAACCGCCTTGGTGCTTCGAGCCCGAACGGGCCGCCGTCAGCCCATATTCGTCGGTTGACGAGATCATCGAGTTCACCTGAGGGTCGCCACGGGGCATTGGCGATCACCAGGTCGGCACACCCGGTATTCAGTCCTCGGCCGAGATCGGCGACGCAAGCCGCCAGTGGCCCACCGAATCGAGCATTCAATCGAAAGGTAAGCGCCGCAGCGGCTGCGGTGGCGGGTCGAAGGTCCGTACCAATGGTCAACTCGTATCGCGAGGCGAGTGCCGCAGCCAGGTAACCAGTTCCTGTGCCAAGGTCGATTGCAAGACGGCCGCCTCGAGCAACTAACCAAACGTGCTGAAGCAAGAGCAAGGAATCTGGGCCGAAGTAGACGAGATCATCATCGGGTGGGTACTGCGGAGGTACGAGAACCAGCAGACGGCCAACAGCGATGATTGAGAAGGTCGGCACGATCTGCCCCCCGTTGATGACTGCGGCATCGACGCCGACTAGAGCGTCTATTGACCTCTGGCCGATCTCCGAGGCGAGGCCATCACTGGTGACGGAGCGGCCTCGGGCGAACGAAGCAAGAACGCCAGCATCGGCATCGGGATGAGTCCTGGACTGATAACCGGAATCTCGCAACAGGCCGCCAATAAGGTCCAGAGCTGCGAGGGCGTCTTTGCTTGCCAACACCCGCTCCGCGTCAAATCGCGAAGCGGTCGGTGCCGCCGGTCCCATTGCCGTGATGACCGAAGGCGGATGGTCCAGTTCGGTGAAGACATCATTGGCCAGTTGGGTAATCTCGAGGTATTCGACCAGCGTCTCCCAGACGAGGTGTGCGGCTCGATTGTCCAACGCCGGCTCATTCAAATCTCCGCTCATCCACCGAGCACGAACAACATCCTCCCCAACGGACATCAGGGCCAGCCGCCATTCATCTCCGTGCAACGACGGACTCCTCAGCAGACCACGGCGTCCTGCCCGGGGTGGCATCCGGGCCGCGATTTGCGGGCGGCGTTCCGGTCCCAGCCGGCGAGTTCATCGCGGGAGATCGTGGTGGTCCCATAACCAGTCCGCGACTAGCTGCCTAGCTGGGCCATGGGTCGTGGAGGACCCCGAGTTGAATGAACAGACCGAGCTTGTCGGCTCCGATCCATTCCCTTGCAACCTTGTCTTCCTCAAAGTGCATGATGGTGACCACCCATTCCTCCACGGCCCGTCCCGTTGGGGTCCGTCCCACGTATCCCCCCGTGTCGGTACCGCGGAATGTCACCCTGAGGACGACCGTCTCGCCGGCCACGATCAGCTCCTCGACGTCCAGGCGAAGATCGGGAAACGCCTGGTGGTACCGACGAATCGGCTCGACTCTGGCAGAGGGACCGGCCCCATACGCGTTGACGTAACGGTCGCCATAGAGTTCAGCGGCGGCCTCGTAGTGTCTGCCATTCCAAACCTCGTCGACGAACCTCCGTACTTGCCTCTCGCGCTCGGCAACCTCCATTCGCTCACCTCGTTCTCTAGTAGAAGTGCGCACCGGGTTCTCTAGCGGTAGTGCGCACCGGTACATTTCCGCTCCTCGGTCCACAGGGGAGGGTCGGGGAAGAGCGGCGGCGGGAATCAGCGCCGGGGAGGTAGCCGGACCTGCCAACGGAAGCGGACGGACGCCGAATCGAGTGCGTCCGACGCTGTGACCGTGACCGACACCCGCTGTCGAGTGGTGGGAATACCGGTGATCCGTCCCGAAATGCGATCGATCGACAGACCGGTCGGCAGGCCGCTCGCCGTGTAGGTCAGAGTCTGGCCGGGCGAAGTATCGGTTGCGGCGAATTGGAGGCTGACCGACTGGCCGATCGTCGAGACCTCTTTGGCCGGTTGGTGCAGGGAGATCGGCTGCCAGCAGGAGGTCGGTGGCGAGAAGATCGGCGTAGTTGCCACGGGGAGATTCGGGGTCGGGTTCACGACGATGGTCGGGTCATTCGGGTCGCCCGGCCCGTTGGCTCGAGTCCAAGTGCTCTCACACCCGTGGAGAGCGCCGCGCTCCGGCTTGGTCCTCGAGGCCGCATCCCCACCCGCCCACATGTCGAAGTGGTACAGGTGGGACTGGTTCCAGTCCGTGTCGCACTGTGTGCACTCGTCCTCATGGATGAAGTAACGCTCCATGTAGGGAACGTAGATCACCGTGCACCAAGCCAGCTCTTTGACGTCGGTCGCGAATGTGATCGGGTCGCCATAGGTCCCGGTGCCGCCCGCCGAGGGATGGAGGCATGGATGGGCGATGGCCGGTCCCGGAGGCGAGTTGTCGGCCCAGCCGTACAGGGTCATGTACGAACGAACATTGGTCGAGGCGGGGAGGGAAGGGCCCGAAACCGAAGCGGCCACAGACGCGACCGACGTCCCGCCGACTCCGAGGGTCGCGGTCAGTGCAAGAAGGATCAGTAGGCCCACGATGGCCGAAGTGAGTGACCGATTCGTTGTCACCCCACCTCCGAGTTCACGTCCCGCGGCCCGCCACCAAACCGGCCAAGCCGGAGGCTAGGCAGCCGACGTAAGGGCGTCAAATGGGTTGAGCGTGTCCAGCCACGTGTGATCTCGGTCAACCGGGAGAATTGCAGCGTGCCGCGTAACCCGGCGTGCCCGGCTGGTACGCCTGTCCCGAGTTGGCCGCCACCATCAGGCACGACTCGTCGACGGCCGCGAATGCACTCGCCGGTATCTGCTTCAATTGATCGACCTGGGCAGAGGTCCATCTGGTGTCTGCGGTTCCCTGGAAGTACCAGTTGCTGCCGTTGTCCGCCAGGATCAGTCCGTAAGTCTTCATCGTTGCGATCACTGTCTGGCACATGCTCGAACACGACGACGCGGGAAGAGAAAAGCTGGCATCGAGCCGGAAGCGTGCGCCCATCGGCGGACAACTCGTGTTGCTCTGACCTGCCTCGTGCCGCGCCGGCCAGACATACGCCTGTTGTGTGCACTCCGCTGTGAAGCGAACGGCATGGTCCATGACGCCGGACGCCACTTCGTCATAGTTGACGAGTCCCGGCAGGATCGGCAGTCCTGCCGCGTCGGCCGAGGTCCAGCCCGACGGGCGAAGAGCATCCGATCGGAGGCTCCAGATTGCTCCCGATCCCGCTGCCGACTCACGCGTGGCGTGATAGTGAGTGTCAAAGAGCTCGTAGAGCGTGCACGTCGATGGATTCACCATGATGGCGTGACGATCCGAACCGTGCTCGATAGGCGTGGCCGCGGACAGCGGGTAGGGGCCGGGATCACTTTCTGATGCATAGCGGAACTTGATCGAGACCAGAGGCTGCGTAGGGGAGGCGACCTCCCAGGGGATTCCGTAGGGTTTGGCCCTGTTGTTCGACGGCCCATAGTCCGGGTGCAAAAAGGTGGACGAAGCGGCCATCGAGGCCAGCCAGGTCGTGCTGTCCGCGTTCACGGGTAGGCCGGCAATAGGTGTGTTCCACACGTTGTCGGACGGAAACGCTGGGCATGCCGTTCCCGGCAATACCGTTCCTCCAGTTTGGGCGGCGGCCCGACCCCCGAGCGATGGCGCAGCCGCGATCGGCAAGCCGGCAATCACAATGACCGCACCGGCAAGTATCAGTCGCGCCCGCTTCTTCATCGCTTCCAATCACCCGATAGGCCGCGGTCCTCAGAGACCGGCGGCCGTGCAACGCTCCAGAGGCGTCACCCTGCTTCTGGGGACAGTAGTCGCGGAGCACCTCGCCCCAGGGTGTCGACAGAATACCGGCCCCGACCCCGCCCCACCGGTGGCGGCCACGATATTTTCTGAGACACGAGAATCTGGAATTCCCGGTCAGTCGAGTTTGATCTGGCCCGGGGAGGGAACGGTAGCCACGGGAGAGCGCCGTGAATACCACCACCGACGGGAGCAGCGGTCAGATCGTGGTGGCCGGCGCAGGCTACGCCGGGCTGCATGTCGCCTTGCGCCTGGCGGTCAAGCAGCGCAACAACCCCAAGATGGAGCTGACGCTCGTCGACCGGCACGACTATCACCAGGCGCTCACCGAGCTGCCCCGGGTCGCCGGCGGCACCCGCGCCGCCGACGCAGTGCGCATCCCTCTCCAGGACGTACTGGACGCCCGGGTCCGCTTCGTTCCGACCGAGGTCAGTGGTTTCGACCTGACCGGCCGGCGGCTGCTGACCGGGTGTGGGCCGATCGCCTGGAAGTGGCTCGTGCTCGCGCTCGGAAGCCGCCCCAACGACTTCGCCATCCCTGGCCTGGCCGAACGCACGCTGTCCCTGGACTCGGCCAGCGACGCCGAACGAGTATGGGCGGCAGTCAACCAGGCGCTGACGGCCGCCGCGGCCGCCGACGAGCCCGAGCGGCAGCGCCGCATGGCCACCGTGGTGATCGGCGGCGCCGGCGCCACCGGGGTCGAACTGGCCGGCGAGTTGGCCGAGATGCTGCCCAAGGTGGCCCGGAACCATGGACTGGCGCCTGACCGGCCGGCCGTGCGGCTGGTCGAGGCGGGCCCCACCATCCTGGCCGGGTCCTCACCCCAGCTGATCGACAAGGCCACCAGAATCCTTTCCGACCTCGGGGTCCAGGTCCGCACCCACGCGACGATCGCCGCCGCCACCGAGGATGGCTTCCGGCTCGACGACGGCCAGCTGGTGGAGGGCGGCCTGTTCGTGTGGGCGGGAGGGCTGAAGGCCGCTGAGCCGGTGATCGATTCGGGCCTGCCCACCGGCCACAATGGCCGCGTCAAGGTCGACAAGCACCTGCGCGTCCTGGACCGTCCGGATATCTACGTCGCGGGCGACCTCGCCTCGGTGATGGACCCGCGCACCGGGCACGTGCTGCCGCCGCTGGCGCAGATAGCGCTGGAGGAAGGCGAGACGGTCGCCCGTAACCTCGATGCGGAACTGAGGGGGCGGCCGCTCGAGGCATTCACCTTCCGCGACAAGGGCTTCGTCGTCTCGGTTGGGAGCCGCCGCGGGGTCGCCGACATCGCCGGCATCACCAGCGGTGGGCGGCTGGCCCACCAACTCAAGGACGCCATCGAGTGGGAGTACCGCCAATCGGTCAGGCACCTGCGCGGCTGGGACCCAGCCCCGGCAATCCCTGGACATTCCAGGAAATGATCGGATCATGACTGCCGAGTCCGCTTCGGATCGTCAACTGCAGTGGGAGCTCGTCGTGCGACGCTCGTTCGGGATATCGGACCTCGTGGCCGACAACGACGCCCGGGAAACGCTCATCGGGTGCTTCGAGGACCAGCTCCGTGCGAACGGTTGGCAGAGCCTCACACGGGGGATTGCCGAGCCGATTGTGAGCGCGCTTATGGTGCTGGGGGCAAACGGAGAGCTCGACGATTACCTCCCCGCTGAGCTGGGTCTCTCGGTGGCCACCTTCACCAGCCGAGACGCGGCTTATCGGCTCCTCGACCATGGCATGACGGTGGTTGACCCGGAACATCTCGTCTTTGACATGATGAGTGAATTCCCCCCTGAGGTCGTCGCCACAGCTCAGCAAGTTCTGTACCGGATCGGCCAATACGCCCGCCAGCAGCCGTTCGGCGATTGATTCGGGCATCTCGCCCGCTCGCATCCGTGGACGTCTCCCGTCGTAGGTCCCGGACGGCGCCGTTGTCGGCCCCTCGAAAGTGCCTCAAAGTAGCCGTCGCTTCCGTTTGTACCATGAGACTCCGGAGGTGCCGGCCGGAGCTGACGTCGAGCGTGGACTCATCTGCGCTCGAAACCGCGCCCCTGCAGCCTGTGGACGCCCTCTCGGGCCGCTGTCCGCTCCGGTCGGCGGTCACCTAGTCTCGCTGCGGCTGCCGCAAGAGAGCGGGGGACCAGGCGGGGATCCTGATCACATCGCCGATCCCGACGAGGCGCCACCGCCTTGCAGAGGAGTCCCATGGACGGTTCACCCGGAGAGTTGGTCGAGGACCGCGACGCCGCTGCCCTCGCCACAACGGGACCAGCCCTCGGCACGCCCGTCGGCCCCACTGCTTCGCTTAATCCGGTAGCGAAGCCCGATGCCATCGTCGGCTGGCTGCGCCGCGGGGGTCGTCCCTGGTGGTCGACGCCGGCCATGATTCTGCTCGGCGTACTGGCCGGGGTGCTCTACTTTCACCAGCTCGATAGCAATGCCATGTCCAACACGTTCTATGCCGCGGCGGTGAAGAGCGGCACGGAGAGCTGGAAGGCCTTCTTCTTCGGATCACTCGACCGGTCGTCCTTCATCACCGTCGACAAGCCTCCGGCTTCGCTCTGGCTCATGGCCATCTCCGCCCGGATCTTCGGCTTCTCGAGTCTCAGCATGCTGGCACCGGTCGCGCTGGCCGGAACGTCCTGCGTCATGGTGCTCTACCACCTGGTGCGCCGATGGATGGGCGACGTCGCCGCCGTGCTGGCCGCTTTTGCACTGGCCGTCACGCCGGTCGTGACGGCAGTATTCCGCTCCAACGAGCCGGATGCCGTCATGACCCTGTTCCTGGTATTGGCGGCCTGGGCACTGTGGTCGGCTCTCGAGACCGGTGCCACGTCTCGACTGGTCCTCTGCTCGGCGCTGCTGGGGATGGCCTTTCTGACCAAGGAGCTCGAGGCATTCGTCGTTCTGCCGGCCTTTGTCCTCGTCTACCTGTTCTTCGGGCCCCCCGGACTGGGCCGCCGCCTTCTCCAGCTCGTATGGGGGCTGCTGGCCCTGCTGGTGGCGTCCTCCTGGTGGGTGGCCATCGTTGAGCTGTGGCCTGCCGCCAGCCGTCCGTACATCGATAGCAGCGGCGATAACTCCGAGCTGAACCTCATCTTCGGTTACAACGGCTTCGGGCGCCTCTTCGGCACCTCGAGCCCGTTCCGCGTAGCCACGCCCACCACCCCGGCCGGCCGCAGGCTGTCAGACGCAATTGGCAACCTCACCCACTTCGGCAGCCAACCGGGATGGCAACGGATGTTCGCCCCCGCCTTGGGTTCCCAAATCAGTTGGCTCATCCCGCTGGCCACCTTGGGACTCCTGGCTGGGCTGTGGGCCAGCCGGCGATCACCTCGATCCGACCGCGTGAGGGCCGGCTTCGCGTTCTGGGGAGGGTGGGGAGTCTGTGCCATCGTCGTGCTGAGCTTCGTCCAAGGGACGTTCCACACCTACTACGTCGTGGAGATCGCTCCGGCATTGGCGGCCCTGGCGGGCGGCGGAGTCATCGTCATGTGGCGGCTGGGCCGCACGTCGCTCCGTTACGCCTGGCTCCTTCCTCTCGGGGTCGTGGCCAGCGCGCTGTGGGCCGCTCATCTCCTCCAACGGACGCCGAACTACGGCCGCGTTCTACCCCGGGTCGTGGAATTGACCGGGGTGAGCGGGGCGGTGGTGCTCCTGATCGCCCTGGTCCTCGTCCGGCGACTTCCCCGGATCGCGCTGGCAGTAGCCGGGATCGGCGGATCGTGCGCGGTGGTGGCGGGCCTGGCTGGTCCGACGGCCTATTCCCTCTACACCGTCCAGAATTCTGCCAGTCCTACGAATCCGACCGGCGGGCCGGCGTCGACCGGCACCGCAGTCCGCCTTCCGGCCCGGTTCGACAATCCGGCCCTGATCAAGGTCCTGGCCCGCCTGGACAGGGAGACCGAGGCGCAGACCAGAGCCAACGGCGGCGTTCCGCCGGTGGCGGGCGTGTCACCGGGTCTCATGCGGTTTCTCGAGGCCCACCGTGATGGCGCCAGTTGGATCGTGGCCGTCGGTGGCTCGACCACCGCGTCCCCTCTGATCCTGATCACCGGCGAGCCGGTCATGGCCATGGGCGGATTCACCGGGGTCGAGCCAGCTCCAACCCTGGCGGCGTTCCAGAAGCTGGCCGCCGAGGGCAAGATCCGATACGTGTTGGTGAACGGTGGCTTCGGGAGCTTCGGGAGCTTCGGTGGCTTCGGTGGCTTCGGCGGTGCACCAGGGCGGCTCGGGCGGGTGGGCAGGGGCGGCCGCTCGGGTACATTCGGGAGCGGCCAGACCCTCGCCGGCACCGCAGCCGTTGACCGCTGGGTCATCCAACACGGGATCCACGTGCCGGCGAATGCCTACGGTGACTTCGGCACGGGTGGGTCGCTGTACTACGTGGGACCCCGGTCGAGCTCCCCGATTCCGAGCTGAAGCGAAGCACCGACCACCCAAACCCGTGTAGACGAACTCGCCGTCCGAATGTAGCTTCTACGACGAGCGTTTCGTTGCTGTCGATGTGCCCGTTGAAGGACCGGACGGGTTCTTGGCAGTGGAGTTGGGGGGATCATGAATCGACACCGCCGAGCCGGGGTCACCTTGTTTGTTTGCGCCGCCGTCCTCGCATCCGGTGCTCTGCTCGTCGCCATGGGTGGCCCGGCGGTCGCCGGCTCGGGCAAATCAGCGACCCCGAGGACCTCGACCTCGAGCGCCTATCGACTGGTGGCGTCCGACGGCGGCGTCTTCTCCTTCGGCTCCGCCTCGTTCTATGGCTCGATGGGAAATGCCCGTCTCAACGCGCCCGTCGTGGGCACCGCCTCGACGCCTGACGGTCACGGCTACTGGTTGGTGGCGTCCGACGGCGGCGTTTTCAGCTTCGGCGACGCCCAGTTCTACGGGTCCATGGGGGGTAGTCACCTCAACGCGCCGATCGTGGGGATGACATCGAGCAACGACGGTCAGGGCTACTGGTTGGTGGCGTCCGACGGCGGCGTCTTCAGCTTCGGCGACGCCTCATTCTTCGGCTCCACGGGAGGCATGCAGCTCAACGCGCCGGTGGTGGGAATGACCGCCAGTCCTACTGGCAACGGGTACTGGCTGGTGGCGTCGGACGGCGGCGTCTTCTCCTTTGGGTTCTCCTATATCGACACCCAGTTCTACGGCTCCATGGGGGGCAAGCCCTTGGACCAGCCGATCGTGGGCATGACGGCGACGGCCGATGGGGCCGGCTACTGGCTGGTGGCGTCGGACGGCGGCGTCTTCTCCTTCGGCGATGCCCCGTTCCACGGCTCCATGGGGGGCAAGCCCTTGGACCGGCCGATCGTCGACATGACGTCGACGGCGGATGGGGCCGGCTACTGGTTGATGGCCGCGGACGGCGGCATCTTCTCCTTCGGCGACGCCCAGTTCTACGGGTCAACCGGGGGCAGCCACCTCAATGCACCGATCGTGGGCGGGTCGCTTTCGGGGGCCACAACCGGATCGATCTTGGCCCCTGGACTCCCCTCCTTCTATGCCGTGCCGACCCAGCTGCCGGCCGGGCCTCCCGGAACCCTCCTCAAGGCCGAGCAGGTGGCGGCTCCCGGTATCGACGGCACCGTGTACCTCGTCATGTACCTATCGGAGACCGAGCTGGGGAGGCCGGTTGCGGTCACCGGTCTCGTGATAGTGCCCAACAGTCCGCCTCCTCCGGGGGGCTACCCGGTGGTCACCTGGGGCCACGGCACCAACGGGATGGCTCCGCAGTGCGCCCCCTCGCTCCAGCCATCGTCGGCCGTGCCGCTTCAGAACCAGCTCCTCGGTCAGGGCTGGGAGGTGGTCGCCAGCGACTACCAGGGCGAGGGTACCCCGGGCATCATGCCGTACCTGGCGGGTGTGAGCGCCGCTCGGAACATGATCGACAACGTGAGAGCGGCCAGGCAGTTGCCGGCCGCCCACGCCAGCGCGAATTACGTGGTCTGGGGTCACTCCGAGGGCGGCCAAACCGCCATGTTCGGGCTGAACATCGCCGCCTCGTATGCCCCCGAGCTGCATCTCGACGGGGTCGTGGCTGGTGCACCGCCCTCCCAATTCCAGTTCATCTATGCGTTCCTGACAGGGAGCCCGTTTCAGTACTACTTGTTCATGGCCGGTGCGGGATTCAACGTGGCCTACGGAAACGCCATCGCCCCGCTTCCTGCTGTCATCACAGCCACGGGCCAGTCACTTCTCCCCGTGCTCGGACAGGGATGTTCCGACTATCTGGCAACCCAGCTCAACAACATCGCGCTGGCTTCCATCGTGCCGGCAGATCCCTTTACCGTCCCGGCCTGGAAGACCCTCCTCGAGGCCAACGATCCCGGCTCCTTCACCACGCCGAGCACCGCGCCGTTGCTCATCATCCAAGGTGGCGCCGACGAGCAGATTCCCGTCGTCACCACCCAGCTCCTCCAACAGCACGAGTGCTCGATGGGCCAGGGCGTCGAGCGGTGGCTCTATCCGGGCCAGAGCCATGCCGGCGTGATCCCAGTCTCCATGGCCGACATGGTCAAATGGATCGGCGATCGTTTCAACGGAGACCCCAACCCCGATCCCTACGTCCCAACCGGCACCTCGGGTGCAAACGGGCCACCAACGACTATCACCTGTTGACCGCCGCACCGGGTGACGGCGACACGCCCCAGGACATCGATCATCTGAATACCGACCGACCAACACAGGGCGACGGGACCGAAGCCGGACAGGTCGGATCCGTCACGAGACGGCCACTCCAGATTGGTGGTGAGGTAGCCAGTTTGTGGGTGTGACGCCGACTACGGCGTGGCGGGGTCGTCGACCCAGAACTCGTCGAACTGGTACGTATCAGCCTGGTACACGGTGACTTCAGTGATCTTCTCGTGATGGATCTCGAAATCGACCGCGGCGACAACGTCCAAGTTCTTGCCATTCCGGGTCGCCGTCTCTCGCTGAAGGACGACCGCCCGCTCCGGTTTACTCAGCACGTCCAACACCTCGACGTGGAAGGTGCCACCGCTACGGACCCTCAACTCTGCGAGGAGACCGAGCACGGCCTTCGGTCCGGTGTAGTCGCCGGCCAGGTGGGTGCGGCCTGGCTGATGCCAGACCACATGCTCGCCCATCACCACTTGGAGCAACTCCAGATCTCCCGCCTCGAACTCCTTGTACGCCCGTCGGATCAACGATTCATACGCATCGTGCTCCATGGCCATATTCCCTTCCCTCTGCAGCTCTAGCCTCTTCCTTGCCGACAGGATGTCAAGAGGCGAACGGCCCGCCCATGTCCGACCAAACCAGCACGTCACAGGGTTCGGGCTGGTCCCCTCCCGGTGCGAGCGCTCCATCCGGCGGTGGGGCCTGGGAGGCGGCGCCCGGCGCGGGTTACGGTAACTCGTCGGTGACCGTCAGATGGGGGCGACGGCATCGGCTTCCGGGGTGAACCATGGGGAGACCCGGCACTGGCCCGGACCTTGGATCCCAGGGCCGTTTTACGGTCGGGTACCAGCTCGATCTTGTGTGGTACCCGTCGCGGACGACCGAGGGCCGGCTGCGGGCCGATCCCAACCCGGGTGAGCACCCGGGTCTCTCGTCCTCGGGAACCGCAAAAAGGTCGTCGGTACTCCGGCGTTTCGGGTTTCCGGGCAGGGCGGGAGGATTTCCTTGGTGGTGCTGAGATTGGGGGTTGATTTTGGCGATGGATCCGCATCAGACTGACTTCGCATTTCACTCGGTCAGGCGGGCCTCAGGTCGTTCCATCGTGCCGAGACCGGATTCGACCATGTAGGGGCGCCGGAGCCGATGCATGAAACGGGTATTGAAGATCATTCTGGCAGCCATCGGGTTATCCGCAATCGGCCTGCCGCTCGGGGGTGCTGCGCTCGCTGCCGAGGGCACCTCATCGTCAGCGGTCATCATCTTCGATGACGCGGCACATCAGGCACAGCTCATCATTCCGACTCCTGCTTGTCCGGCGTCACAGCCGGACTGTCAGTGGAAGTTCTTCCTCAACGAGCCGAAGTTGTCGGTCGACGTTGGGACTGTTTACGGGACATCGGGCACCCTGACCATCGACTACCCGAGTGGTTTTTGTGGCGTCATCCAAGCTGATGCCTACGTTGGGCCGCCATGGGTACCGAAGAGGGGATTCCAGCACACCATCGAAGACTGCGCTCCTCCTGACACCACGATGACCACTGGCCAACCGCCGCCGCCCGCAACATCGGCAAATACCGCCCCACCACCCGTATTTGGCTCGGTGAGCGCCACGAGTGCACCGCCACCGGCCGGACCATCCGGTGCCCCTCAGGTCAGTAGTTCAAATGACGCGCCAGCAACGTCGCCGGTCAGCGACCAACCCGCACAACTGCCTTTCACCGGTGCAAATCTCGAACCGATCTTGCTCATTGGCTGGACCTTGGTGGCGTTCGGCCTCTATCTGCTCACTTCCGGTGAGTCGAAGCGACGGATGGGACGTCGGATCGGCGATTGCCCGTGGCCAACCGTTCCGAAACGCCATCGGTCGAGTGGATGGTCAAGGAACAACTAGCGGTCGAAAATCCCTGAAGGTTGCCCAACCCAGAAGAGTGCCGGCGTGCGAGCGGAACGAAAGTCTATGGGGTTGGGGACATGCCCACGATGGGTTTGTTCAGAGTCTGGCCCCCCATCGAGCCGAGGAAGATGGCGTCCCCGAAGGTGAAGATGCCTCCATCGGCGGCGACCAGCCAGTAGCCACCGCCGTCCGGAGTGGCGGCCATGCCCACCACCGGCTGGTTGAGACGCAGACCCCCGGTGGAGCCGAGGAAGATGGCGTCCCCGAAGGTGAAGATGCCTCCATCGGCGGCGACCAGCCAGTAGCCACCGCCGTCCGGAGTGGCGGCCATGCCCACGATGGGTTTGTTCAGAGCCTGGCCTCCCATGGATCCGAAGAAGGTGGCGTCGCCGAAGGAGAAGATGCCTCCATCGGAGGCGACCAGCCAGTAGCCACCGCCGTCCGGAGTGGCGGCCATGCCCACCACCGGCTGGTTGAGACGCAGACCCCCGGTGGATCCGAAGAAGGTGGCGTCGCCGAAGGTGAAGATGCCTCCATCGGAGGCGACCAGCCAGTAGCCACCGCCGTCCGGAGTGGCGGCCATGCCCACCACCGGCTGGTTGAGACGCAGACCCCCGGTGGATCCGAAGAAGGTGGCGTCCCCGAAGGTGAAGATGCCCCCATCGGCGGCCACCTCCCAATAGCCACCGCCGTCGGGGGTGGCGGCCATGCCCACGATGGGTTTGTTCAGAGCCTGGCCTCCCATGGATCCGAAGAAGGTGGCGTCGCCGAAGGAGAAGATGCCTCCATCGGAGGCGACCTCCCAATAGCCGCCCGACGTCCAGCGCTCTGCGAGCGTTTGAGCCGTGCCACCACTGCCGCTCGCCGCGCTTCCCACTGCCCAACAGTCCGAGGTGCTGACGCACGAGACCCCCCCCAGCTCGTTGTGCTGAGAAGAGCTGGTGTCGGGGGTCGCGACGATGGACCACCCGATCCCGTTCCAGTGCTCGGCGAGAGTCTGCTGGACCCCGCCGCTGCCATTCGCGGCTGCACCCACTGCCCAGCAGTCCGAGGTGCGGGCGCAGACCATATCGGCCAGGTCGTTGTCCTGAGAGGGGCTGGTGTCGGGGGTGGCGACGATGGACCACCCGATCCCGTTCCAGTGCTCGGCGAGAGTCTGCTGGACCCCGCCGCTGCCATTCGCTGCTGCTCCCGCTGCCCAGCAGTCCGAGGTGCTGACGCACGACACCGTCCCCAGCTCGTTGTCCTGAGACGGGCTGGTGTCGGGGGTCGTGACGATGGACCATGCACCCCCGTTCCAGTGCTCGGCCAAGGTCTGTTGGGCCCCGCCGCTGCCATTCGCTGCTTCTCCCGCTGCCCAGCAGTCCGAGGTGCTGACGCACGACACCGTCCCCAGCTCGTTGTCCTGAGAGGGGCTGGTGTCGGGGGTCGTGACGATGGACCATGCACTCCCGTTCCAGTGCTCGGCCAGGTTTTGACCGCCGGCATGCCCCACCGTCCAGCAGTCCGAGCTGGTGACGCAGTGGACACCCCCGAGGATGCTGACCGGGCTCGGATTGGGAGTGGTCACGATGGACCAGGTACTGCCGTTCCAGTGTTCGGCCAGGGTCTGGTCGGTCGTACTGGTGCCGTTGCCCAGTCCAGTAGCCCAGCAATTCGAGCTGCTCGCACAGGAGACGCCATTGAGGGCGTTGAGCGTGGATACGCTCGGGTTCGGGGTGGGGATCGTCGACCAGGCACTGCCGTTCCAGTGGGCGGCCAAAGTCGTCGAGTCGAAACCTCCCAATCCGGTCTGTCCTACCGACCAGCAGTCCGAACTGGTAACGCATGTCACCGACGAGAACTGGTTGATCTGGGACGAGCTGGAGTTGGGAGTGGGAACGACGGACCAGCCAGAACCGGCCGCGCCGGCTGGCGAGACGACGAGGATCCCGGTGCTGAAAGCGAGACCCACGATCAAAGCAATGATGCTACGAAGGCGGCGGGTGGGTGCAAGGTTCACCACGGCGTTCCTCCTTGCCTTTGATGTCATACAGATTGCATCGGGAGAGGGACGCATTGACTCTACGTTCTCCTGGCCGTCCAAACGTGGCTCTTGTCCGATACCGGCGCTTCCATACCTGATGCACCTGGTTGACCAAGGAGAGCGGAGGGGCTGCGGGTCGTGGCGCCGCCGACCTTGCGAGAGCGAACGAGAAGCAGAGATTGCGCATCAATGCCACACCAGATGGAGCCCGGACGTCGTCCGTCGATCGGCCACGCTGGCGCGGTCCGGATATCCGAATCATTCGGAAGGCATGCCACTCGGGTGATCCTCAAGCGGCTTCCGGGTTCGATCAATGTGATGTCGACCCAACGTGGACGACCAAGCCGAACGTAGACTCAATGGAATGCACGACCTGGTGATCCGTGGGGGAGTTGTCGTCGACGGCACGGGCAAACCAGCTCGCACGGCCGATGTCGCCGTCACCCGTGGAGTGATCGTTGAGGTCGGACGCGTGAGGGGACCCGGCCGGCGTGAGGTCGACGCCGACGGCCTGGTCGTCACTCCGGGATTTGTTGACATTCACACCCACTACGACGGCCAGGCCACCTGGGATCCGCACCTCACCCCGTCATGCTGGCACGGGGTGACCACTGCCGTGATGGGCAATTGCGGTGTCGGGTTTGCGCCGGTTCGGCCGGATGGGCAGGAAGCTCTCATCGAAGTGATGGAGGGGGTTGAAGATATCCCTGGGACGGCACTCAGCGATGGCATGACCTGGGGATGGGAGACCTTCGACGGGTACCTTGACGCCCTCGATTCGCAACCACATGCCCTCGACATCGGGACCCAGGTCCCCCATGCCGCCTTGCGCGCCTACACCATGGGTGAACGGGCTCGCGACGACGCCACGGGTGACGACCTCGCGAAGATGGCCGACGGCCTGACCGGAGCACTTCGTGCCGGTGCGTTGGGATTCTCGACGGGGAGAACCGCGGGGCACCGTGATGTGCACGGTCGGACCGTGCCTGGGACGTACGCGGCCGACGACGAGCTGGCCGCTCTGGTGGCTGCCGTGCAAGCCGCTGGGCACGGTGTCTTCCAAGTCGTCCCATCGGGAGTCGGTGGCATGATCGCCGGCGATGCCGATGATGCGATGGATGCCGAGCTCGACTGGATCATCGAGCTCGGCATCCGTAGTGGCATCCCGCTCACCTTCCTCGCCATGCAGCAAGGAGCCGACCCCGACCACTGGAAGCCATGGTTCGACCGCGTCAGGGCAGCCAACGACAGCGGCGCACAGATTCGGCCGCAGGTGGCGTGCCGCTGCTTTGGTGTCCTGATGGGCTTGCAGTCCCGGCTCAATCCCTTCCGGCACCGTGCCACGTATCAGTCCCTTGCCCACCTTCCGCTGGCCGAGCGAGTGGCGGCAATGCAGCGAAGTGAGGTCCGAAGAGCGATTCTCGCGGACCGGCCGGATCACAGCGGCCCGTTTGCCATGGACCAGATCGGCCGTCGAGCATTCGACCGACTCTTCCCGCTTGGTACGGCCCTCGAGTACGAACCCACCACAGATACCAGTATCGGTGCCGTTGCCCGACGCCAGGGCCGGGACCCGTGGGAGGTGGCTTACGACGCTCTCCTTGATTCGGACGGACGAGAGTTCCTGTTACTACCGCTCCTCAACTACGGGAGTGACTCCTACGATGGGCTCGCCGAGATGATGAGTGACCCGATGACCGTCCAGGGTCTGGGCGATGGTGGGGCCCACGTGGGACTGGTCTGCGACGCCAGCATGACCACCTACCTCATCAGCTACTGGACCCGCGATCGCACTCGAGGAAGGCGCCTCGCCCTGGAAACCGCGGTTCGGCGTCTGACCCGTGACCCCGCCGAGCTCTATGGACTCGATGATCGAGGGGTGCTCGAACCGGGGCGGAAGGCCGACGTCAACGTCATCGACTACGAGCGTCTGCGGTTGCTGCGCCCCGTGCAGGTCGCCGACCTCCCCGGCGGCGCTGGCCGGCTGATCCAGCAGTCGGACGGCTACGTCTCAACCATCGTCAACGGTGAAGAAGTCGTCGCCAACGGCGAACTCACCGATGCTCGGCCCGGTCGTTTGGTGCGTGGCACCCACCGGGCGCCTTCCTGCAGCTGACAGGCGTTTCGAAGGTCGCCACTCTCGCAGTTCGCCCGATCCAGGCTTGTCGGAGCCCGCTGGAGGAGCACCCAGCCCACCGGGCAACCAAGGTGCGGCGCCGTGTGACTCACCAAGTCGCCTTGCCGCCGGTACGGGGTGGGAGCCCAATTGCGCATCGAGACGCCGAGGTCCGCGTAGGGCCGATCCTCAGATTGGGGTGACTGGTTGTCGGACGTCCGATGGCGAGCACGACCGGCGGAGACGTGCCACGATGACGGGAGATGCGGGCGAGGAGCAGAGACCAATCGAAGGTGGGGGGGCGGCTGGGAGTGGTCCTGCTCGTGACCCTGGGGGCCTTGTCGGTGGTGCTGGCGGCTCGAGTTCCGTTCAGTGCGGCCGGCGCCGGCAACCCCGGCTACTGGTTGGTCGGTGCCGACGGTGGCGCCTTCTCGTTCGGCAGCGCCCCGTTCCGCGGATCCGCCGCCACGGTCCCGCTACGAAAGCCGATCGTGGGTATGGCGGCCACCCCCAACGGCGGGGGCTACTGGATGGTGGCTGCCGACGGTGGCGTGTTCACCTACGGCGATGCTCAATTCCACGGGTCTGCGGCCGGCGTGGCCATCAGTCGGCCGATCGTGGGCATGGCGGCCGACCCGGTTGGCCCGGGCTACTGGCTGGTCGGCGCCGACGGAGGCATCTACTCCGGCGATGCCGGGTTCTACGGGTCGACCGCGCTGCTACCGCTCCGACAGCCGATCGTGGGCATGGCCGCCACCCCCGACGGACGGGGTTACTGGTTGGTGGCCGGCGATGGCGGCGTGTTCTCCTTCGGCGATGCCGGATTCCACGGTTCCGCTTCGGGGCTCGCCCTCAACAGTCCGATCGTGGGCATGGCGGCCACCCCTCACGGTGAGGGGTACTGGCTGGTCGGTGCCGATGGGGGGGTCTTCTCCTTCGGCGACGCACGGTTCTTCGGCTCGGCGGAAGGGAGCGCGCTCAACAGGCCGATCGTGGGCATGGCCGCCACCTCGGACGGTCAGGGCTACTGGCTGGCCGGGGCGGACGGTGGTGTCTTCAGCTACGGCGACGCCCCGTTTGAGGGGTCGGCCGGGCGTCTGGGTCTCCGTCGGCCGATCGTCGGGATCGCCCCCACCACGCTGTCCAACGTCAGCGGTGGCGGCGGCGCCTATTGCGGCTCGAGGAGCGGATCGCCGACCACGAGCAAGTTGCTGGTCATCTGGGAGGAGAACGCCAGTGCCTCATCCGTCTACGGGAATCCCGCCGCCCCGAACATGAACGCCTATGCGCAAGCCTGCGGGCACGCCACCGACTACACCAGCCTCGGCCACCCGAGCCTTCCCAACTATCTCGAGGCCACCTCGGGTCTGGCCTATAACGCCAGCCCATGGATCTCCGACTGCGAAGCCTCCTCGAGCGGATGCCAGACGTCGACCGAAAACATCTTCGATCAGGTGGGTCCCGGCGGATGGAAAGGGTATGCCCAGTCCATGCCGGGCACCTGCGCCCAGTCCAACAGCGGGCCGTACCTCTCGCGCCACAATCCCGCCGTCTACTACACCGACCTGGGCCTGGCCTGCCTGGGCAACGACATCAACATCGGCACGCCTGCCGGAGGAGCCCTGCACACGGACATCGTGAACGGCACGCTGCCCACGTTCGCCACGGTGACGCCCGACGTCAACAATGACCAGCACGACGGCACGCTGCAGCAAGCCGATTCTTATCTCGCATCGTGGATCAGCCAGATCGTCGCCGGGCCCGACTATCAATCGGGTCGACTCACCATCGCCATCGTCTACGACGAGGGGTCGGGGTCAGGCACGAACTCGCCATCGATCATCCCCGCCATCTTCATGAGCCAGTTCATCGCTCCAGGTCGAACGTCGGGCGTCGAGTTCACCCACTATTCGTTGCTGGCCGCCGCCGAGGACATCGCCGGCGTCCCACGGCTGGGTAATGCGGCCACCGCCAGCGACCTCCGGGCAGCGTTCGGGTTCTGACCCGCGGCCATGTCCGGCGCGGGCGTCGAGAACCCGACCGGGGGGCTGTCCGGATGACAATCGGGGCGTCCGAAGGCGAGTGCTGCGAGAACGCCTCACGGGGGCGTCGGCGTCCGGAGACCGGTCGTGTTTGCCGGATGCCCGCCAGTCGATGACAACCGCCAAGTCAGCAGCTCGCCCTCGTCGGGTTCTCCGTCGTCGGGAGTGCGCCCGACAGCAACAGAGCGGCTGAGCGGGCGCAGACCCGCTGATCTCTGCTACCCATGCGGTCGTGGACACGAACATGACGGACCATGATCAGATCACAGCCCTCATCCACGCCTACGCCGGGCGGCTCGACGCCGGGGACCTCGACGGCGTGGCCGCTCTCTTCGAGCACGCCACCTGGCGCTCGGATTCGACACGGGCCGTACTCCAGGGCACGGGCCAGGTACGGGCTGTCTACGACCGGGTGCACCTGTACGACGGCAGCCCGCGCACCAAGCACCTCATCACCAACCTGAGCATCGACATGCAGCCGGGAGCGGACAGAGCCAGATCCGACTGCTATTTCACCGTGCTGCACGGCATCGTGCCGGGCGAGCCGATCCAAACCATCCTCTCGGGGCGGTACGCAGATCGCTTCGAACGGGTGAGCGGCACCTGGCGCTTCGCCGATCGCCTCATCGTTGTCGACCTTGCCGGGGACCAGAGGAAGCACTTCGGATGAGGTTCGGGTTTGCCGTCCCGGCCTATGGGACCCACGCCGACGGTCCGGAGGTTCGGGACCTTCTGGTGGCCGGGGACGAGCTGGGCTTCGATTCGGCCTGGTTCCCCGACCACATCGCCGTGCCCGACTACGCCGCCGACGTGAATCTCGCCCCGCCGTTTCTCGAACCATTGGCGACCTGCGCGTGGGGCCTCGGCCTCACCAAACGCCTGCGCATGGGCACAGACGTGTTGGTCGCCCCATACCGGCACCCACTCCTTGTTGCCGCCATGACCGGGACACTGGGTCGATTGGCCGGTGACCGCCTGATTCTCGGGGTGGGCATCGGCTACCTGAGCGGGGAGTTCGAAGTGCTCGGGACGGCTCCCTATGCGCGTCGGGCCGACGTGACCGATGACTTCCTCCGGGCCCAGCGCTCAACCCCCGAGGGCTACTCGGTGGTGTCGTCTCCGAACCGGATACCGCTCTGGGTCGGCGGCAACGCCCTGGCCGCCCAGCGCCGCGCCGCCACGCTCGGCGACGGCTGGCACCCCCTATGGATGCCCGACGGCACGTATGCCGAGGCCCGTCGACGCATCCTGGACATGCGGGCGACCGCGGGCCTGGCCGGAACCTTCACCTTCTCCTACAGCTGCGGAGCCACCCGATTGCTCACCCGCGCTCAAACGTCGTGGCCACCGCCGGCACCTCGTGCGGCCGAAGGATCCGAGTTCCGCTATGCACCTCCGCCATGGGTCGACGACGACGGCCGGCCGCGATTCGTCGGCTTGCCGGACCAACTTGTCTCCGACTTCCGTCTGCTGGAGGCGGCAGGGGTCGACCATGTCACCTTGCGATTCGGGTCGACGGAGGTACGAGATCTCGAACGATTCTCCCAAGAGGTCCGGCCTGCGTTCAGCTCTTGAGGCGCTCCGACAACGTCAGGGTCAACATGGCCATCGCCGTGCCCTCGGTTGACGTCGGTCTTCCGGACGGATGAGCACTCGAAGTTCACGTCCGACGCCAACGCACGTCGGCTGGACGCGCTGGAGGCGCCCCGAAGGGCGCCCCCGGCACGAGCGATCGGGCGGCGGAACCCGAACACCGCTCTACTGCTTAACCGGCCGGCGGTGGCCGGAAGCAAATTCCATTAGAGCACAGCGCGAAGGTGATGGGAAACCGATTCAGCATCGGACGATTGGCCTGTCCGACCTGCACTGATTGGCGTTCGAGTCCATCGATGCAACTACGGATTGCAATCCGGGCCGCCGTGTACGAAGATGAACGAGGCGGCGGAGCCTGGCGAACGGCCCTGGTACTTCCGAGAAGGACGGGAAGTACCAGGGCCGCTTGCATGCCTGATCATCTCGACCGGAAGTGCGCCACCGATCGTGGATGGGTACGGCCTCGCTCGGCCACCCTCCGGTAACGATTTGCGCTCTGACATCGTTCGGCAATCCGACCAGTGATTCGGACGGGCTCCGGCGCCTCCGCCGGTTGAGCCGTTCCCCGGGTGGAGCGCAGCCTGAACATCGTCGGGTCGAGCCGGGTCAGGGCCTTCGTTCCAGTGCTGACGGTTCCGGGTCCACGGGATGGTTCCACTCGGGGTCGAGCTCGTAGAACTGTCTGGTGAGGGCGTCGAACGCCAGACCCAACAGTGTCCACTCCTGCTCCTCCCCATCACGACCTGTGGGGCGCCGGATGCCACTCATCTGCACAGCGTCGACTCGGTCCCGCAACACACAGCCTTCGGCAAGCGCGGCCGCCGCAATGGCGAACTGGCGGGTGGTGACGCCGTCGCGCACTCGGTAGCCCAACATCCCGACGAGTGCCGCGTAGATTCCCTCCATCTGCTCGGTGACATCCGCGTATGAAGCTCGCAGTGCCTCATCAACGCGTCGCCGACGCTCGGGTGCGGATCCCACAGCCGTGACGGCCCAGATTCCGATCCAGAGCGACCAGTCCGTCGATTGCCGGAGCGTTGTCATGTGCACGGCGCTTGCGACTCGGCACAACTCTTGGAGCGACCACCTTCGCGCTTCCTCGGACGCGGTGTCCAGACTGGCAACAAGGGGCGCGATCAGATCCAGTGTTGCTTGAACCTCGACATTGCTGTCGTCGGCGGCAATCGTCGCCAGTACGTCCGTTTGATATTCGAATTGGTTTTTCCAGATCCGTCCGATGATGGAGGCGTTGGTGAACCGAATGCCAAAGTCAGACTCGACTCGTTGACACACCTTCTTGAAAGTGAGCACGTCGCCTCCAGTGCCCAGTCCTCCTTCACGCAGAATGGCCCGGCCGGCCTCGATGAACATGGTGCGAGTGTCGTCTCTGCGCACCGGCGGACGGCGGTTTGTCACCGGTCGCCGGCGTTTCGGGTGCACGCTGAGCGTCCTCTGCCTCGACGGACGGCCCGCCGGCGCCGCCTTTTTGGCTTCATCACTCTCGCCAATTCACGTCCAAAAGGACATTTGGAGCTTCACAGTCAGCTCGAGGTCCGCTCGAGTCTTGGCCCGTCCCTCATCCATCCACCGCTCAGATTGACTCGCGAAACGCAGCCCCTGCAGCCAATTCCGTCACGCCCTCCATAATGTCCACCACCGGGACGAGGTCGAACTCGAGCCAAGTCGTGAATTTGGACGTGCCGTCCATGAGGCCCGCCTGGTTATCGGTCTCGATGACGGCACAGCCCCCATTGCCGTCCACCCGAGCCAGAAACTGCAGCCACTTCTGATCGTCCGGCGGCTGCCACTTGGCAAAGGTGTCCAGGATCGACTTTCCATCTTCGTGATTCTGTTTGGCAGAACCGCTTGCTCGCGTCTTCCAGGTCAACAAGTACTTTGCCATTTCCGCCTCCGATCGAATGTCGCCCCCACGAGCATCGCACCGTGCACCAATGAAATCAATTGTCAGTTCGAAGCCCACAGAACGGACGGTGCCCGGAAGCGCCGGTACTTGCCGGCTTGGGTGCCCCAGTCGCCAGGAATGACGACGTTCTGGATCTGTCGGCCACTCCATCCAGTGACAATGGCGGCATCCCCGAAAGGCCGCTCGTTCATCTCGCCAATGCTCTCAATTCCTGAGAGAGCTGTCCGCGTCCCGGAGTCGCCCGGCCATCGCCACCATGACCTTCCACGCGACTCCGGGGGACGTCTGCATCAAGCTGCGGAACTCTTGGCTGTCGAATACCAGAAGTCCCATGTCCGAATCCGCGATCACCGTGGCACTCCGGGGGCCCTTGTCGAGAAGAGACATCTCACCGAAAAACTCGCCCGCACCAAAATGCGCCACTTTCTTGCCCTTGACACGACAGGTTGCCCGACCGTCGAGGACGACGAGCAGCTCCCGTCCTGGTGCTCCTTCGGCAGTGATTGTCTTTCCAGCTGGGACCGATACCCGGGTACCCAGGCTGGCGATCTCTCGCAATTCCTTGGTGTTGCACGTCGAGAAGAGCGGAATGGCACGAACCGCGTCCAGTATTTCCTTCGGGATGGACCGTGGCACGAGCTTTTCCTCCGTCCGCCTGGGCTTCGACCAGTGTAGTGAGCAGTGCCCGATGGGGCCGGAGTGGGGCCGGAGTTCTCCCAACTGGAGTCCGCGCCTCTGTACCTTCGTGGGGCCTTGGCACGTCCGAGTACCGCGAGGTGACTGGCCGAACCGCCATCCGGCCGTCGGGTTCCGCCCAAGCGGTGGAGCCGCACGAGGGCACCTAGACTCCCCTCCTTCGAGATCGACGCGATTCGCTCGCGGCGAGCGGGAGCCAAAAGGGGAGCGCGCATGACGGTGGTAGCGCTGTCGGAGAATCGAGCAGCGTGACGAGCCCAATGGCGCGCCGCCGGAAACCGTCGTGTTGAGCAGGACCGCTGTGGTGCTCTCGCTGGTGACCGTCGCAGCCGGTGTCGCCGCCTATGTGGTCTATCCCAAGAGCACCTCGGTCACCGTGCAGGGCGCGCTCCAAGGGATTGAGATCGTGGGGGGGACCACCCCGCTGACGGCGGTCGATGTCATCGAGGCGCCCAATTCGACCGGCAACGGAGTCGCACTGCAGGTTTCCCTGCGTAGCGAAAGCAATCTGGTGCCAGAGGACGGACACCTTGTCGTGGTGGTCCCCTCGGGCGCGTGGGGTTCGGGCCGCGGTTGTCCCCGGAATGCTCTGGTATGTACGCCCGATCCGCAACCGGGGTTCAAAGATGCTGTCTTCACCTTCCCGACGCGGTGGGTCGATGCAGGTTCGGCGGCTCCCATAGCCCGTTACGAGGTGCAACTGAACGTCGTCGCGCCCGATGTCGGGCCGAACTTGGTCCAGAATTCGGAGTACATCGCCACGCTTCTCCCTCCCATCTCGGTGCAGGAAGAACAAGCGCAGCAGCATTCACTGCAATACACGTCAGTGCCCGTGAACTACAGCGAACAGGTGCAGGGAGGAGAGAACTACACCTGGAGGGAGGGGAAGATACCCGTCGTCGTGAACGGTCTCGCCCACTTCGTGTACTCGTCGGCCGGCGATCTCCAGAGTACCGTGCCCCAGACACTGAACACAGGAGTTGACCTGGCCGTTCAGGATCGGAACAGCAACCTGGTGTTCATAGCCGGAACCTTGCTCGGCATCGCCGGAGGGGCGCTGGTCGGGGCCATCACCGAGGGCTTCAGAGGCCGCTGACGCTCGCCCCGGCCGAAGGATCGTCCCGATCCGAGCCCGGCTGCTGCCATCCCGCGAAACCTGTCGATCGGCGAGGAGCGGGACCTCGAGACGGCTGGCCGCTGTGTCCCGCAGTCGTTCACGCTGAGTCCGGTCTCCATCAGCCGCCCCGGGCCTGCAGCTCAGACCGTGCGATCGGCCTTGCGCCTCACGGGTGCGGGTAGGAACAAGAGGAACAGGCCCAGCGCAACCAGAGCCGCTCCGAGGACCGCGACCCCTGCGGTCGGGAACCCGGTAAACGCCAATGCCGCCCCTCCGCCGACGACCGAACCGGTCAGGTTGGTCGCCTGTCCGGTGTCGTAGGGCGTCGACAGGGTGGAACCGTCGAGGCTCCCCGATCCGGGGACGGGACCCGGCTCGACCGGGGTGCTGGGGGCTGCGGTGGGGGCAGTGTTGCAGCTACCACCATCACCCGTGCTGTCGGAGAAGTCCGGACAGATGGTGTCACTCCAGGTCACGTTGTCGATGGTCACGTCGTTCGCCACGGCGCCGGCGAGATCGGCATTCGTGAGGTTGGCGCCGGTGAAGATGGCGCCGGTGAGGTCGGCTCCGGCCATGTTGGCCCGGCTCATGTCAGTGCCCACGAAGTTGGTGCCGGTCAGGTTGGCACCCGCGAGGTCGGCGTTCGTGAGGTCGGCTCCGGCCAGATCGACACCGGCGAGGTTGACCTTGGCCAGCTGTGCATTCCGCAAGTTGCACGCTTGGCCGGAGGGTGGGGCGCCGGTCCCGACCGTGCAACCGTCGAGGACCCGTACCGTGCCGGTGGACGCCCACGCCACCGGACCCCTGAAGCCCAGCACCATGGCCACGATCGCACCGACCGCCAGCCCGACGAACACGACGCCCGTCCGCAGGACTGGTGCGCCCTTCACGAGACGTCCTCGTTGCGAGCGAGCCGTATTGGTCGGATCAGCAGCGCATCGAGGTACGTGACCCGATGTGACCGATGACGGTGAAGGCGCATCCCGGTCAACCCAACTCCATCAGCGAGGCTGCCGCTCGGCGCTCGACGACCCCGTACGATTGTCCGGCCGCGACCTCGTGGGCGCTCGTCAGCAGCGCTCGGGCTTTCTCCACGTCGTCCGGGGCGTCCCGTTGGAGGAGCATCCGGGCCCACAGTAGATCCGTTCGAGCGGCAAAGAACCTTGCACCCATCCGATCGCACATCGCGGCGGACCGGGCGAAGTAGGCGTCCGCTTCGTCATAGCGACCCAGCACCGTGGTCAACCCGCCGAGATAGTGGCTGACCGGGCCAAGAGCCGATCCACCGGTGGCCGGCAGTTGGTCTGCCCAAGGTTCCAGCTGCTTGAACAGGGCGGCGGCGTGGGCGGGATCTGCGCATTCGAACGCGGCCTCGGCGAAGTCGACCATGCCGGTCAGCCACAATTGGTCCAGGGGCAACTCGTACCCCCCGGCGGCAAACTCCTCGAGCAGGTCGGCGGCTCGGTCCCGACGATCCCCTTCCACATGGGCCTTGGCCATGACCGACAGGAAGAACGCACGCGGGATGTCCGGTGTCTCGGCGGCCAACTTCTCGATGAGCGGGACCAGCTCGCTTTGCGTGCCCCGCTGGCCGCTGATGATGTTGTACTGCCCGCCGAAGATGGTCGAGGCGTCGGGCTGCCCGCCCTTCGTGCCGATGTCGAGCGCCTCGCTGGCGTGCTGTTCGGCCACGTCGGTGTCACCGGCGATCTGGGCCCGCAAGGATCGGACGAATGCGTGTCCCCAGGCAAAGACCGGCTGGTTGAGCTGCTCGGCCATGGCACCGTGGATCGCGATGCACCGATCCATCTCGTCGAGGTCGCCGGTGCGGGCCGCCGACTCGGCGCGCCACTGCGCGGCCCAGAACGTCAAGACAGGGTCACCGATTCGCTCGGCTCTCACCAGGCCCTCGGTCGCCCGAGCCTCGGTCCACTCGAGCATCGAAGGCACCTGGAGAGGGAGGTGCAGATGGTTGAGCACCTTCACGACGACCACATCGTCGCCGGAGGCCTCCGCGATGTCGATGGCTGCCTCGGCCAAGGCCCGTCGACGATCGAGCGTGCTCCCGTGGGCGAGCTCCGAACACAGGGTTGCGAGGACCAGGGCGCGATCGGGATGAGCAGGGGGCAGCAGCCCGAGTGCCAGCTCCAGAGCCTCGACCTTCTCCCCATCGGTTGCGCCCACCGCGCTGTAGAGCCCCCGATCATTGGCCAGGCACGCAGCCACCAGGCGGTCGACATCGCCCAGGCTGGCCGCCCGACGCGCCGCGTCGAGAAGGGTGCTGCGAAACGACGGGTCCCCGGTCTGACGCTGAGCAGTCCCGAGTCCGATAGCCAGGTCGAGCAGGAGGACAGGATCGGCATCGCCGTCCCCGGCACAGAGCTCGAGCGCAGTTGCGTAGTTCCGGAGGGCGGCCTCGGGGGCCAGCGAACGGAGTGCGGCATCGGCTGCCTCATGTGAGTACCGGACGGCTTTTGCCAGGTTTCCGGCAGGCGCGTTGATCCAATGGCGGGCCAGTTCGCCGACCCGGGTGCCAGGCCGGTCGCCGCAGAAGTCCTCGAGAGCCATCGCCACCACTTCATGGAGGCGGGCTCGCCGGGCGGGCCGGAGATTCTCGTACAGCGTGTGTTGGAACAACGCGTGCCCGAAGCTGTACCGACCCGGAGCATCATCGGCTTCACTCACCAGCGACGACGCAGCGGCCGAGTCGAGAATGTCGAGCAGGGCATCCGTCGGGATTCGAGTGGCCCGGCCCAGCACATCCAGGTCGAAATCCCGACCGATGATGGCAGCCGTGGACAAGACACGCTCTGCATCGGGACCAAGCCGCACGACCCGACCACCGATGACATCACGGACGCTGGCGGGCAGAGCCATCTTGTCGAGGGTGCCACTCGCGACCCATCGACCGGCGACATCCTGGTGGATGGCGCCGATGTCGCGGAGATGGCGTAGGACCTCAGTCACGAAGAACGGGTTCCCGTCGGTCTCCCGGAAGACCGCTTCGGCAAGTCCCACGCCGATTGCATCCAAAGGATGACCGGCGACACCTTCCATCAACGCCAGTACCCCCGACCGGTCGAGGCCGCCGAGCTCGACGCGGGAGACGCCCTGGTGACGCCACAACAGTCCCAGCGTGTCGCGGAGTTCGGGGGATTGGGGAAGCTCGCTGTCACGGAAGGTGCCGAGCACGAGCACCCGCATCGGGTGCTCGGTCGCCGTCACGTGGCGGAGCAGAGCCAAGCTCCCGCTGTCGGCCCATTGGAGGTCATCGAACACCAGCAGGACGGGGTGATCTTGAGAGATGTCGGTCAAGAGGCCCGCCGCGGCGGCGAAGAGCAGGTAGCGCTCCGAGTCGGGGTCTGTCGCCTTCGACGGGGGTAGGTCCGGAATCCTCTCGGCCAATGTCGGCACGAGGCGCCCCCATTCCGAACCATGCAGTTCGACGAGGCCACGGAGGCGATCCTCGTCTGCATGACCCGCGTAGTGAGCGAACGCCTCAACGAAGAGCTGATACGGGGTGGCGAGTTCCTCCTCGCAGTGGCCGAACAGGACGCAGGCACCGTTTCCAATGGCACTGCGCGCGGCCTCGGCAACGAGGGTGGTCTTCCCTTGTCCGGCTTCACCGGAGACCAGGACGACCTCCCGTCCTTCGCACGCAGAGACACGCTTTGCCGCATCCGCCAAGAGAGACAGCTCGGGCTCCCTCCCGACCACATTCACGTTGACTAGATTTCGGGTGCCGAGTCGGCTGGGAAGCGGGATAGCCGGCTCAACGGTCTCGACGGGCGCCCACAGGATCTCCACGGTCGGGACCGGGTATCCGAATCCCTTGAGTTGGAGCCCGCCCAGCGGGCGGACATCGAGGAGTCGGCTGCGTCGGCCCGCCATCATGGGGACTACCTCAGAAGCAAGGATCTGCCCCGGGTCGCAGGCGGCGCAGAGACGAGCCGCTTCGATGACCGGGTCACCGAAGTAGTCATCCTCCTCGTGGGCGACTTCGCCTCCGCTCAGCCCGACGCGCAACTGAATGGCGTGATCCAGGCCCCGGTTGCCCAGTTCGACCGCCTGCTGCATTGCCACTCCGCAGTCCAGGGCGGCCGACGCCGACGAGAACACCGCCATCAGCCCGTCACCCAGCTTCTTGACCTCGGTGCCTCCGGTCTCTGAAAGCGCGTTCCGCAGGATCGCGAAATGGTCTCGGCGGACCTGGTCGGCTAGCTCGGGTGTGAGACGCTGGGATAACTCCGTCGACCCCACGATATCGGTGAACAGGAGAGCCACGTTCTCAGCGGTCATCATGCTCCTTCTCGCCCGACCCGGTAAACGTAGCCCGCGGCGGCAGAGCTGTCTCCGGGGGGCCCGGACCCGAGACTGGTGCTTTGTGCGCGGCGCCGTCCGGCTGGCTAGATCCCCCAGGCCGTTTTCAGCTCATCAGTCACCTCAAATGCAGGCCGCTCACCATCTCGCCCATACAGCTCGAAACCCTCCCAAATGCGCCTTCCCAGCCTCGACGCGATTCGCCCTGTGCCGGGGAGGCGGATCAGGGCGAATTCATAGAGGAAATCGGTCCGATGCATGACCTCGAAGATGACTCGAGTCCAATCGGCCTTCGGCACACCCAACATGTCGGCGGTCCCGTTCCCCAGATAGTGACGGATTCCCGTAGCCGGGAGCCCTGGCAGGTGGCTGAAGCGAAAAAGCTCCTGCATACACTCGATCGCTGCCGCTGTGAGCTCACGGCCCTCCGGGGTCGGCCCGTACTCGCGCCGCCGCCGCTGTTCCCACAGGGTCAGCGAGTCCTTCCAGGACAGCGGCAGAAGTTCGTCGAGGATCCCGATCTGGTGACCGACGAGGTTCCACACATGGACGTATGCCTCGGCCTGATAGCGGCTGAGGCGAACGCCGGACCTCTGGAGCGCCCTGATGCCCTCCACACTGAAGGAAAAAAGTGTCCCGAGCAGTTGGAGTTGGCTGATGGGCAACCCGAACCCGGGGTCCCATGGTGCGATGGGCGGCGCCCCCTCCTTCTGGATCTCCTCGAGGTGGCTCAGCACATGGCGCACCGCGGCGTGCATCAGCCGGACATGGCGGACAGCGCGGTACCCGCCTTGGCCCGGATCGAGTGCGCCGGGCGTCATCACATCGATGATCATCTGTCCGGTTTCGACATACCTCCGCTTTGGATTGCGGGTGAGCCGCGCCGTACGCTCCAGTGCCTGCACCCCTTTGGCGAAGGCGTAGTCGGAAGGGAGACTGGCCATGAACAGGCCCATACCCAACTGCGGGCCGAAGTCGCCGAAGACCTGCTGCCCGTCGCGGACCAGCTGAGGATCGGCCCACGCAGGCCAGGCTTCCTCCTTCCGTACGAACGCCCCGATCCCCGGAAGATCCTCGTCGGCAGCCACGCTGGCCGAGGCGGAGGCCAGCTTCCGAAACAGCTCGGAGTGCTTGGTCTCGGTCGCCTCGAAGAATTCGGCCACCGCCGCGTCCGCCGGCGCATCGCCGGTCACCCGAAGCGTCTCGACGAATGAGTCGGTAAATCGGTGAACACCCCTCGAGGGTGGGAAGTCCCGCCGCTTCGGCCGCCTGGCGGCACGGGGCAATCGGTCGCCCTCGAGGGCTCTCAGCGCGACGGCATCGAAGGGAGCCTGGAACAACTCCTTCCGGTGGTGGCGGGACAAGAACAGATTGGTGATGAAGTTCATCCGCTCGTCCAGGTTGGACCAATCCATCGCCCGGCTCCCCTCGCCGTCCACCTTGGCCCGGTTGAAGCGCTCGAGCAGGATGGCCAGGTCCTCGACGACGACGTCTCCCAGTTCGGTGGGGACGAAGGCCTGACCCGGAAGGAGTGGGACGTCGCGGTTGAGGCGCAGGACCCCATCGGGGGTCTGGATGGTGCCCAACAACTCCGTCATGAGGTCGCCCCAGAGGTTGCTGAAGGCGTGGCCGAGGGGATGCAAGAGGGCGTCGATCGATTCCTCGATAGCGGGGGGCCCGGGCTCGCCATGGACCAGACGCTGCTTGAGAAGCTCCAGCGATTGGTTCACACCCATGTCCATGCTCCCGGCGATCGGGCCTTGGAGGTGATGCTGCTCGTGCGCGCCCAACTGGAGGGAACCCGCCAGGATCAGCTGGCTTCGGCGAGCGGGGTCCGGCTCGGCCAGGGCATCGCACCAGCGGGCAAAACCAGCCTGCAGGCGATTTTCACCTTCGAACTCGGGAGCACCCTCGCACACCCGCAGCACCTCGGATCGGATCGAGGCCGGGTCGCCGGGATTGGTCCCGAAGGCGGTGATCAGAGTCGCTGCGGCTGGGGCGATCTCGGCGAACACCTCGGTGTTCCCGTCAGAGAGGTTGGTGGCACACGCTCCGAAGAGATCCCGCACGAGGTCTCTCAGGTCTCCGGGCCGAATCGGGTGCAGACCGCGGTCGAGGTGCTCCTTTTGGAGCGCGCTGTTCACGGTGTCCGCCGCACCCATCATGCCGTCCGAGCGGACCACTCTCGTGCGCAGCCAATCGGGAAGATCCTCGCCCCGCAGATTCCTTCCGACAGTGCACGAGGCCCATACGCCGAACGTGCACCAGTTGGCCGTGCCGGGGTCGAGTGCAGCAGCGAGGCCGGCGGCGAGATCGGCGTAGGACTGAGTGACCCAGTAGTTGCGCAGCACACGATCGTCGATGGCCAGGACAGCGTGAACGTGCTCTATCGATGTGCTTCGCTTCATTGGCCCTCTCCGTCTTCGAGGTCCGGCGATGCCCCCGCCGGTCACTCATTCTGACAAGGATTCGGCAGATCTGCACCCAGCAGCAGTCCGTCTGGCCCCGACGCTCACCCGGACCTCGGCCGGTGCTCCTCAAGTGCTGCTCGAAATGGGGGCGCTGACGCGCGTATGACGACCGCCTCGACCGGCCGCATCGGATCAATCTTCGGCCGAGCGGCGGCGCATCCGGCTACGAGAACGGGCGAGACCGGGACGGGGACCATGGGCGAAGAGACTGAACGCACTCCCGCCGGGCGTTCCGAGACGGGCCCATCCATGTGAAGGCCGGCGACAAGCTTCAGGTCAGCTGCACGCATGACCCCCGACTCGCTCAGGAACTGCCGGCCTTGCGCAAGGCCCCTGCTCACTTCGTCACATGGGGCGACGGATCCTCGGACGAATGTGCATCGGCCTGGCGTGGACCTCGACGACCGTTCCGAGTCCCGCGCATCCCTCTGATCGGAAGACAGGGAGAGGCCAGTCGTCGCAGCACCTTGATCCGGCTGCACCGAGGTCCCGGACGTCGGGCACCGTTGGCCAGGAGTACCTCGCCGCCACTGGCCACAGATCCCGGCCTGCGGCGGGCTTCCGGCTGGTCACTACTACGGCGACAGGAGCCCGCCAACTCCTGCCGCCGCAGCAGAGGGTGTTCCCGCCGTAGAGCGAGGTTCCCGCCGACGGAGAGCACTCTATCCGATTGCGACTCCAAGTTGCAACAACGAGGTCCCTCGAGCCGGGTGTCGAGGGCGGCCAGCTCGTCGAGGCAGCTCACCTGGGTTTCACGTGAATCGAGGAAGGCAGGAGGCAGACACGGTCCGAAGCCGACTGACGCTTCTGGAGTCACCTTTCGCCCGGCCGGGCTGATCGTTCCCGGACTCGGGCGCCGATCGCCATTCGTTCGGATCGAGGACCCTCGGCGTCACCCGAGACGGACCCATTGACCCGTAGTGAAAGTGCGAGCGTGGACATCGACCGCTCTGCGGGCGTCGCCTTCATTTGACACGTGGGTAGGGATCCCCTCGGAACGCCGAGATACCAGTGTGTCAGGTCAAACCGGTGATTCGGACGGGAATCGGACCGCCCGGATATGCCGAGAATGTAAAGTCGGATAGTGGTTCATTGGCGGAAAGAAGGGGCGGCGATGGTTTGTCGCCAACCTCGGACACCGGACGGTCCGTGACGGCACGACGTCGTCCGAGGCTGGCACGGGATGAATTGCGGGCGCTCTTCCTCCAGGCCGGTCGCGCGATCGTAGACGAGGAGGGGTTGGGCGGCGGCGGCGAGATGCTCACTCTCAAACGAGCACGCGAATGGGTCGAGGCCAACGCCGGTATCCATGTGACCAACGCCTCCATCCTCGGTCGGGTGTGGAACAACCAGGGCGACTACGCGACAGAAGTGCTGGTGACGATCGCGGCTGACTACAGCTCGAGCGAGATCGAGGAGACCCTCGCGGCAGTGGCTCCAATCCTCGCGGGTGTCGACGGCTCGTCCGAGGAGTCTCGAAAGTCAGCTCTGCGCGAGTTGTGCCGTGTCGGGAGCGCCACCCAGATGGAGGCCCTCCGCCGTTCGCAGGAGTTCTCCCGATGGATTGCGGTGTGGGCACTGACAGCGCTCGGCGCTGAGTCCGAGAGTCGGAACCGGATCGAGTCGGCACTTCAGCAGTCCTATCTTTCCGTGACCGAGCATCTGGACAGCATCTACCAACTCGTTCTGGATCTGCTCGGTTACCGACTCCGCCACGGTCTGACCATGCGCCAGTTCACCATCTCGGCCGAGGCATTGACCGAAGGACTGCTCCTTCGCGAACAGGTGAACGCTGAGCACTTCGACGGAATCAAACGGCCGACGAGTATCGGTGGCGAGGAGCAAGAATGGACGCTGCTCGGCGTAACCGTCGATGGGTTGGCCGAGGCGTTCTTTGAACTCGACCCGGACTGGGTGCCACCGATCGGTGTCGCTGCCGCCTCGAGCCGAATGGCCGACTGAGTTCCGAGCCGGCGGAGGAATCCCAGAAGTGAGGACTGCGCCTGGGTGGCGAAGTTCGACGGCTCGACGACATGGTCTTCACAAGCTCCGTTCCGGCCGCGATGATGGCACCGTGCTTCTTCCCGGGTGTTCAGGGGGTTCTCGAGAGAGTCGTCCGGGCCCCGACCCATGAACATCCTGCTGGTCACACTGGATCAGTTCCGCGGCGATTGCCTGTCGTCCGCCGGACACCCGGTCGTCCGCACACCGAATCTCGATTGGATCGCCTCGCAGGGAGTCCGCCTCGCCCGCCACTACAGCCAGGCCGCTCCGTGCGGGCCCGGCCGCGCGTGCCTCTACACCGGGACGTACCAGCTGAACAACCGGGTCGTCGGCAACGGAACGCCGCTCGACAACCGTTTCGACAACATCGCTCGCGCCGCTCGCCGAACCGGCTACACACCGGTCGTCTTCGGGTACGCGGACCAAACCCTCGACCCGAGGAGCTCGGCCGGGCCGGATGATCCGCGGCTCCTCACCTACCAGGAGTACCCCCCGGGCTTCGACGTGGCCCTCGAGCTTCCCGATGACCAGGCCGCGTGGCGGGCATGGCTGATGGACCTCGGATACGGCGGCGGCTCGATCACCGACGGCGAGGAGGCGTTGGCCTCCGAGCCGGAGCGCCCCGCCGAGCACGGAGTCTCCGCGTTCCTCACGGACGCGGTGATCGAGTGGCTGCATCGACAGGACGGCCCGTGGTTCGCCCATGTCAGCTACTGGCGGCCCCACCCCCCATATGCGGCGGCGGGACATTGGTCGAAGGAATACGACCCGGCGGACGTCGTGCCGCCGATCGCATCACCGGAGCGGGAGACCCCGTTCTGCGGACGGCTGGCGGAGATCCATCCTCCTGAGGGTGATGCCTTCCGGCTTCTCGCATCGCAGTACTACGGCATGGTCTCCGACGTCGACCGTCAGGTCGGAAGGCTCGTCCAAGCCATGGTGGACCTCGAGATGTGGGACGAGACCTTCGTGGTCGTCACCTCGGACCATGGGGAGCAACTCGGCGACCAGTGCAGACTGGGAAAGGGTGGCGAATTCGAGTCCAGCTATCACATCCCGGGCATCGTCCGGGACCCGAGGCATCCCATGGCCCATGGAACCGTCGTCCACCGCTTCACCGAGAACGTGGACATTCTTCCGACGGTCTGCGAGGCCATGGGGATCGAAGTCCCGGCCCAGTGCGACGGACTCCCACTCACTTCGTTCCTCACCGGAGAGGACCCTCCCTGGTGGCGACTTGCCGCCCATTGGGAGTACGACTGGCGCTGGGAATACCTCTCGTTCGGACCGCACACCTGGCCGTGGGATCGGCGTCTCGAGTCCAAGCATCTGGCCGTGTCGCGAGCCGAGTCGGTCGTCTATGTTCAATTCGGGAGCGGGGAATGGCGCTGCTACGACGTAGAAGATGACGGATCGTGGAGGCACGAGGTGGACGACCGGGACGCCGTGCTCGAACAGGCGCAATCCATGCTGACATGGCGCTCCCGTCACGCAGACCGCATCTTGAGCGACATGCTGGTCGCCGGGGGATTGATCGGCCGCGTACCCCGGAGCCTCGAATGACCGGCCACCTCGTTGGCGAGCTCACCGACCTCGTCGGCCTGGTCGACTTCATGCGGACGCTCGCCGACGCGCTCTTCCGGCGAGGACGACGGGATGAGCGCGTTGGACCACGGCCTCCAATGCGCCTACGAGCTCAGCCGGGCCAGACCGGATGATGCCGGTCTCCAGGTCGCCGGCCTCGTCCACGACATCGGCCATCAATTCGGCTCGGACGAAGCCCACGGCCTGCTCGGCGCCGAGCGGGTGCAAAGAATTTTGGGGGAACGGGTGGCCGGGCTGGTGGAAGCGCACGTCCCGGCCAAACGGTACCTCGTGGCCGTCGATCGCTCCTACCGATCGACGTTGTCGGCGACGAGCATCGAAACCCTCGAACTGCAGGGAGGGCCGTTGTCGCCGGAGGAGACACATCGGTTCGAGCGATCTCCCCATGGCCCGCACGCCCTCCTCCTCCGCCAGGCCGACGACGCGGCGAAGGTCCCCGGTCGCGATGTCCCCGATCTGGACCACTGGCTGGTCGCTCTGCGGCTGGTGGCCGGATGAACAACGTCCGAGGTGGTCCGTCGTGACCGCTCGACCGCCGGTATGTCGTGCGGTCCTCCAGGGCGCGGACCTGGCGGACCTCCGGGCCTGGGCATCCGCCGTAGAGGGCTGGCCGGCGGGAAGCCATGTCTGGGGCCACTATGCCGAGCAGACCGGTTCGGGTCCGGCCATCTGTCGCACCGAGAACGTCTCCGCCTGCCACACCGGGCTCGCCCGGGTCGTAGCCGGGACGCTCCGCGAGATCGCCGGAGCGCATCTCGGCACCGTCGTGGTCGATTTCAAGGACAAGATCAACTACAAGCACCCGGGGGGAGCGGGGTTCAGCCCCCACCAGGATCTCGTCGCCTATCCCGGGGCGAGCGACGTCATTTCCGTCCTGGTGGCGATGGACGAATGCACCACCACCTCAGGATGTCTGTGGATGGACCCCGGGATCGACGAGGTCCTGCCCACGGACGACCGTGGGGTGATCGCCGAACCGATCACGTCCACGCTCTGCTGGGTACCCATCGAGCTCGCCCCCGGCGACGCCGTCTGTATCGGGGGGCTCGCCCCACACTTCAGCGAGGAGAACCGCAGCCCCGTCAAGCGTCGGGTGCTGGTCGCAAGCTATGCGCCTCGGGCGGCCGGTTACACCCGGTCGGCCTATTACGACGCCCGGCAGAAGGCCATGGAAGGAGCCGGCTCCGACGATCGGATGCGGATCAGTACCCTCGACGACTTCGAGGGTCGGCCTCTCGACGACACTCCGGCATCGTCCACCACGACCTCGGGTTCCGGTGTGGCGGTGTGCCGGCACTGATTCGGCTCGCAGGGTGCGACCGAGCCGGGTGACGGACGCTGCCGCGTCAACAATCCACCGCACCGGCGCGACAATCGTCAACCGTGAAGGCACCACCCGGTCGGACGGCACCGCAACCCCGTTCATCGGGTGCGGGAACGGCCGTTCGGCGGCCGCCGGGACGTCACCGGCTGCGGAGCCGGACACGTGCAGTGCTCCTTGTCGGCGGATTGGCCAGCATCGGCGTTCTGGCCATGACCTCCCAGCTGGGAAGTGGACTGTTCACGTCGTCCACCCCCGCCTCCGGCGGTGATCCTCTCTCGCCCGCCACCATGGCCACCGGGGCGTGCGTGGCCCTGGACCCGACGCAGGGCAACAATCACCAGACCGTCTTTCTCGACGCAGGCCACGGTGGAGTCGACCCCGGCGGGACCGGGACCACTGAGTCCGGGCAAGCCGTCGACGAGTCGGCGGTCAACCTGGCCATCGAGCTCGACGCCGCCGGCGTCCTCCGAGCCCGCGGCTACCGGGTCGTGCTGTCACGGACCTCGGACACCACCGTGGTCCGGCTCACCCCGACCGACATGTCCGGCCCGGTCCTCTCGGTGGTCGGCTCCCATGACGACGTCGTGGCCCGAGACGTCTGCGCGAACCTGGCCGGAGCCGACGCTCTGGTCGGGATCTACATGAACGCCGGTCCCAGTGCCCAGGGGGCGGGCGCCGTCACGCTCTACGACACGGCCCGGCCCTTCGTGACCGCCAACCGACGGTTGGCCGGCATGGTCCAGAACGACGTCCTGTCGGCCATGAACGCCAGGGGCTGGCAGATCCCGGATGACGGAGCGCTGCCCGACACCGGCTTCGGCTCGTCGGTCGGGAATGCCTCGTCCGGCGGTCTCGCCGCGCTGGCTGCGTCATACGACCACCTGCTGCTTCTCGGACCCCCGCTGGCCGGTTATCTCACCACGCCGAGCCAGATGCCCGGCATCGTCATCGAGCCGCTCTACCTCACCGATCCCTTCGAGGCCTCGATCGCGGCCACTCCGGCAGATCAGCAGGTCATGGCCCGAGGTATCGCCACGGCCGTCGACCGGTTCCTCACCCCGGCCGAAACGACTGCGGCCTCCGCCGCCACCGCCGGTTAGTCCCAGGCGCCGATGATCGCCATCGGCTGCCGATCAGTACCCGGCGACACCATGCCCGGACGACCTGTCCTGGAGTCGAGCACTCGGGTTCGTGCTCACCGGTTCAACCCCGGCTCACCGCCCGGATCTTGCGCAGCGGTCGGGTGACCCGCCAGCTGAGGGTGCGACGCAGGGCGTGCATCTCGGCGACAACCTCATTCAAGCGACCTTGCATCTCGTTCAGCGCATCGAGGTGCCGGAGGTTCTGGCCCTCGGCATCGAGCAGTTGGGCCTCGACGACACGGAGTCGGCTGTGGCTCTCCGCCAGGGCCTCCCGGAGGAGAGCTACCTGGTGGTCCTTGCTGTACAGAACTTCTCGCGCCTCGGCCAGTTGGTCGGCACTGAGGGCGAGGCGCGCATCTCGTTCCTTCAACAGGATCGCCATCGCATCGCGATCCAGGGCATCGGCATCGAGGGACTCGTCACGATGTGAAACGGCCTCAGTGGTTCCATCAATCCTCACCAGCTGTGGGTCGGCGACGGCGGCGAACGAGCGGAGCGCCTGCTCCCGGTCGCATTGGGAACGCAGCCACGGCCAGAGTGTGTCGACGAGGTACTGACCATCGTTGACGGTTCGCGGGAACTCGAGCAGGTACAGCGGAAGTTGGTTGACGATCGCCCAATGAACCAGTTGATGAAAGCCGACGGCCAGAATTCGAGCCTCGTCGATCGGATTGAGCGAGTAGATGGCGCCGGCGGTCACGGTGCCGGTCACGTCGCTCGGAGGCCAGGTCGCCTGCGGCCCCTCTGCCATGGCGATCCGCTCTTGCAGGATTCGACTGGTCGCGGCGGCGATCAAATCACGGACGGGGATGAGGAGGGCATCGATCTTGACGGCATCCAGATCGATGTAATTGCAGTAGGTGAACAACCATGGGTCCTTGACCACATACGGAGCTTGATCATCGAGGAGGCTGTGCTCCAACCCCGCTTTGGCCCGATCGTCGTAGTGGTCGCTCGCCGAGCCGACGTCGAGACCGCAGTCGCCCAGAAACCGCACGAGAAAGGTCGTCCCTGCACGTCCCGTCCCGGCTATCACGGCATGGTGTCTCGGACGGGTCCGGTGCGCACCGAGCTTCGAATCACCGACCATGGTCAGAACCTAGCCAAGTGACGCGGGTGGGCTGGAGCACCCCCGGCGGCGGCCAGCACTGCTCGGTGATGCCGTGGACAGGCACCCCCGAGGCATTCGCAACGATGCGTCACGACCACGATGTGGCTGCCCATCTCCGCGGTTCGTGGATACCGGGTCGGCAACGCCCGTCTTTGCGAGGCGGGTTCGGTCCACCACGCTCGAGGGTGCATGCATCGTAGCGGCCGGGCAATCTGCTTCCCCCCAACCGGCGGCAACATCGCCGGTCGCCCCAAGCCCGGTCGGTCACCTGACCATTCGCCCCTTGGCCTTCGCCCACTTGACGATAGCGGCCCTCATCCACACCCGGCCAGACGGCAACTCGGCCTCGGGCCGAGGAAACGTCGGATCCTCTCGGGTGAGCTGGTCCACTCGCTGGCGGGACAGGTCAAGCATCCGGGCGATCTGTCCGGGCCCGACGAGGTCGAGGCGCATCGTCAACATCTTGCTTGACACGTGACCACTCTAGTAGTGATGGTAGTCATGCGACTAGGAAGGGGGCAGTCGATGGGGCAGGCAGCCGTGGAGGTGGCAAAGGCAATCGTCCAGCCGATCCGACCCGTGCAGGGCGCGGTGGCGGGTTCGGACGGTCACCTCAGTGTCTGGCGAAATGGTCGATGGGTCGACTTGGCGCCCGAGGCGGGCGCGCACACACTCCCCTCGGCCGACGTTCCGCCTTGATGTCCGTTGCCGGTACAGCGTTCGCAGCCAAGAGGTGACGGACCTCTGAGGTCGGCCAGCCGTTCGGCGACTCGCCCGACCGCACACCGACTCGGCACCACGCGCTCCAAGCTGTCGGGTCCCGAGCACCACCCCTGTCGGATGGCCGTCCCGGGCGGTCCGGGGGCGGCCACGACACCCGGCCGGCGTCCCGTTAGCCTCTGCCTGGTGAGCGCTTCGGGGATCGATGGGCAGTGCCGGTGATCGATGAACTGATCGACGTCGTCGGTCCGGCCAATATCGACCGAGGCGCCGCCATCCCGGAGGAGCTGACCCACGACGAAGCTCTCGGAGGGTCTCCCGTCCGTCCGCTGGCCGTGGTCCGTCCCGGTAGTGCCGATGAGGTCGCGGCCATCGTCCGGCTGGCTGCCTCGGGTCAGGTTCCACTGACGGCGCGCGGGGCCGGCACCGGACTTTCCGGCGGTTGCACTCCCGTGGAAGGCGGGCTGGTCGTGTCCTTCGAGCGGATGAACCACATCCTCGAGATCGACACGGCGAACCACGTGGCCGTGGTCGAACCGGGAGTGACACTGGATGAGCTCGATACCGCACTCGCTCCCCACGGCCTGATCTATCCCGTGTTCCCAGGGGAGCAATCGGCCAGCTTGGGCGGCAACGTGGCGACCAACGCCGGGGGGATGCGGGCGGTCAAGTACGGGGTGACTCGGCATCACGTGCTGGGGATCGAAGCGGTCCTGGGCAGCGGTGATGTCATAACGTCCGGGGGGAAGTTCGTGAAGTCGACCAGTGGCTACGACCTGACCCAGCTGGTGGTCGGGTCGGAGGGCACCTTGGCGCTCGTCACTCGAGCCACGCTCCGCCTCCAGCCTCGACCGGAATTCATGGTGACACTGCTGGCCCCGTTCGCGTCCGTCGCACAGATCACGTCGGCCGTGCCTCCGGTCATTGCCAGTGGAATCGGACCGCTGATGGTCGAGTACATCGATGCGATATCGATGGCCGGGATCTCCGCCAATGCCGGCGTCGAACTGGGGGTCCCAGCCGAGATCGGCGAACACGCCCAGGCCTACCTGGTGGTCGTCCTGGAGAGCCATCAGGCCGGCCGCCTCGAAGAGGACACCCTGGTGCTGGCCGAGTCCCTGGCCGACCTTGGCGCACTCGAGGTCTATGTCCTGCCGGATCACGCCGGCACGCAATTGATCGGTGCCCGCGAACGGGCGTTCTGGGCGGCCAAGGCCAACGGTGCGGACGACATCGTGGACGTCGTGGTACCCAGGGCCTCGATCCCAGACCTCTTGGCCACCGTCAACGATCTGGGTGGCCGCTCCTCCTCATTGGTGGTCGGATGCGGCCATGCGGGTGACGGCAATGTCCACTTGTCGGTCTGGCAGCCCGATGCCTCCGTGCGCCACCAGCTCCTGCACGACATCATCGCCGCCGGCGTCGGTCTGGGTGGAGCCGTCTCGGGCGAGCACGGGATCGGGAGGTGCAAGCGACCGTACCTGGCCGCGCTGGAGGACCCGATCAAGCTCGACCTCATGCGCCGGATCAAATCGGTGTTCGATCCCTGTGGGATCCTCAATCCGGGCGCCATCTTCGATCCGATCGCGGGACAGGCGGACGCCGGATGAACGGAGCTCATTCGCTGATCCGCACGCTGGTCGAGCACGGGATCGATACGTGCTTCATGAACCCGGGCACGTCGGAGATGCACTTCGTCGATGCCCTGGATGATGAAACGGGCATGCACAGCGTTCTGGCGCTGTTCGAGGGCGTTGCCACCGGTGCAGCCGATGGGTACGCCCGAATGGCGGGCAGGCCGGCTGCAACCCTGCTCCACCTCGGGCCGGGACTCGGCAACGGACTGGCCAATCTCCACAACGCCCGGCGCGCGTACAGCCCGGTGGTGAACATCGTGGGGGACCATGCCATCGTCCACCGGCCCTATGACGCCCAACTGCAATCGGACATCGAGACGGTCGCTCGCAATGTGTCCACCTTCGTCCATACCTGCGAGTCGACCGACAGGGTGGCCGACGACGCAGTCGCCGCCATCGCCGCCGCCGTCGGCCCGCCAGGCTCGGTCGCCACGCTCATCCTCCCCGCCGACGTGTCGTGGTCGGAGGGTGGTTCGGTGATCAAACCCCAGGGGCGGATCGAGGATCCCACCGTCCCACCACGCGACGAGGCCACGCTGACCGCTGCAGCCGCGGCCCTCCGTTCGGGCCAGCCCACCACCATCCTGATCGGAGGCCGAGCCTGTTCGGCGCCGGCGCTCGACCATGTGGCCGACATCGCCCATGCCGCCGGCGCCAGGTTGTTCGCCGAGACGTTCCCGGCGCGGCTCCAGCGGGGATCCGGTCGGCCACCGGTCGAGCGATTGGCCTACCTGGCCGAATTCGCCGGCATGCAACTCGAGGGCACCCGGCACCTGATCCTCGTCGGTGCCAAGTCCCCGGCATCGTTCTTTGCCTATCCCGGAAAGCCGAGTGACCTGGTTCCCGATGGCTGCACGGTTCACGCCGTCGCCGGTGAGGCGGACGACCTCGACTTCGTCGTCGAGGAGTTGGCCGCGCTGCTCGGCGTGGTCAGCGGCAGCGCCCCGCGTCAGCAGTCGGCCGTCCCGGCCCTTCCGACCGGACCCCTCGATGCACAATCCGTCTGCCAGACACTCGGAGCGTTGCTGCCCGAGGATGCCATCGTCTCCGACGAGGGGAACACCGCGGGCGTGTTCGCGCCGGGAGCGACCGCCGGTGCACCTCCCCACGACTGGCTCTGCCTGACGGGAGGTGCGATCGGCCAGGGCCTCCCCGTTGCGGTGGGGGCCGCGGTCGCATCACCCGATCGTCGGGTCGTGGCTCTCGAATCTGACGGCAGCGCGCTCTACACGCTCCAAGCATGGTGGACCATGGCGCGCCAAGGCCTCGACGTCACCACCATCCTGCTCAACAACCACTCGTACGCGGTACTCAACATGGAGCTCGATCGGGTGGGCGCCGGCCGCCCGGGACCTCGTGCCCGCGAGATGCTCGACCTCAGCCGTCCGTCAATCGATTTCGTCGAGTTGGCCAATGGTCTGGGCCTCGAGGCCGGTCGAGCGGAGACCACCGAGGAGTTCGCCGACAAGCTGGCCCGGGCCCTGTCGACGCCCGGTCCCAGCGTGGTGGAGGCGGTCGTACCCTCGCTGCTGTAAGCCCTCCCTACTCGGCCGGCACGGGGGCCAACCGATCGATCTCGCCCATCTCGTCGGTGGTCAGCCTCCATTCGCCGGCTGTGGCATTGGCCAGGACCTGCTGGCCGGAGGTGGCTCCGGCGATGACCGAGGCCACCACCGGCTTCGACGCCAGCCAGGCCACGGCCAACTCGAGGAGGGTGCGTCCCCGTTCGGCCGCCCAGTGGCTCAACGAGTCCACGATGTCGAAGTTCCGGTCCGAGAGCAGCCCTCCGCCGTCGCTCCCGAAATGGACGAGACGGGTCCCAGGCGGAGGGCTCTCGCCTCGGGCGTACTTACCCGAGAGGAGGCCGCTGGCCAGCGGGAAATACGGCAGGTAGGCCATGCCCTCTCGTTCGCATTCAGGGACCGCATCGAGCTCGTCCTCGCGGTGCAGCAGGTTCCACTGGTTCTGGACGCTGACAAAGCGGGCAGCGTCCGGATGGACCGCCGCCTCCGCCTCCCGGAGCTGGGCGGCAGAGAAGTTGGAGCAGCCGATCTCCCGGACCTTTCCTTCGCGAATCAGTTCGTCGAGAACGCCGAGCGTGTCCCCGATCGGTGTTTCGGGGTCCGGACGATGAAGCTGATAGAGATCGATCCGGTCGGTGCCCAAACGCGTCAAGCTCCGCTCAACGGCGGAGCGGACGTAGTCGGGAGCGGCACCCCCGGTTCCCCCGTCGACCGGGCTTCCGAACTTGGTCGCGAGGACCACCTCGTCGCGCCGCCGGCCCAACGCCTTGCCCAGGCGGACCTCGCTCTCGCCGTATGAGTCCGCCGTATCGAAGAGGTTGATCTCCGCCTCGAGGGCGGCGTCCACCACCGATGGAACCCCTTCCGCCTCCATGAAGAACCCGAAGTTGTTGGTCCCGAGGCCGACCGCGGACACCTGGAGCGCTCCGATGCGTCGCATTTCCATGGTGTTAGTCCTACCACTGGCCACGTCGGCCCGGCCCCGATCGAGCCGGGAAGGTTGCCCGAGTTGTGTCGCTCGAGCCGGTCGCGGCCAGGGCCGGGGCCGGGTCTGGGACGCCATCGTCCCTTCGTCTGCGGACGCTTCTGGGCCGGGCCCGCTAGACCGTCGACGCCCCGAGCCCGGAACAGGAGAGCGGTGTACCCTGGGGCAGGTTCACCTTGGGCCCGAGCGTCCCCGCTGTCGGGGAACAGGATCGAGCGTCCCGGCATGGGACCAGACACGGCTTCATGGCTCCGGATCGATGGGGGCGCAGCTTCCGTCGCTCGGTGCCATGGGAACGAATCTCCTGACGACCGTCACCAACGTTCACCGGTGCCCGCCAACCCGCCGTCGAGAGTTCGTGGTCTCCGGCTATGACCTCCTCAGACGGATCGACCGGGCTCGAATTGCTCCGCGAGGTCGCCGGAGTGCTGGAAACTGTCTCCCGCGCCTGCGAGAACGACGAGGACGGACAACAGCTGGCCGACCTCGCAGGCCGATTGCGTGCCTATCTGGCGGCGTCTCGACCGACGACTCCACTCGGAATGCCTGCGATCCAGTCCCAACCGCATACGTTGACCGAGGACGAAGTCGTTCGTGTGGCGAGTCGATCGCATATCCGGATCCTCGAAGGTGACGGACCAGCTCTCCCTCGGGGGCGGAGTCCGGGGTAGCCCCGACGACCTGTCGTCGAGGACGCGCCACAAACCGCGTACGCCGGCGTCATGCGCATACGGGCGTCCGTTGTTGTTCGGTCCCTCGCCCTGCGGTGGGCTTACAGCTCTCCCGCCGGTGGCGTTGCCGCTCAGCTGCGGAGGAAGGCTTGCCGGTACGAGGCGATCGGGCGCGCCTCACAGTACGACAGTCCATATTCGGAGCAAAAGGCCCTGACGATCATCTGCGCCCTGGCCAGGTTGGGCCGTGGCATCGCCGGGAACAGATGGTGTTCGATCTGATAATTCAGTCCGCCGAAGACCAGTGTGGTGAGACGGCCGCCGATCAGGTTGCGGGCGGTCATCACCTGGCGCTGGACGAACGGAATGCTCGTCTCCTGCTCCAGCACCGGCATTCCCTTGTGGTTGGGAGCGAAGGTGAAGCCGAGATACAGGCCGAACAGGACCTGGTGGATGACGATGAACACCACTGCCTTGAGCGGCGAGAGCACCGCGAACAGAAACGTCAGGTAGAGGACGGCGTGTCCGGCCAACAGGAGGCCGTCGGTCGCCGCCGCTTGGTCTCGCCGCCGAACGACGGACTGGACGCTCGAGACATGAAGACCCAGACCCTGCAGGAGCAGCAGCAGGACGAATCCTGGCCCCTGAAGATGGGCCCCAGCCCGGAGCGCAGGGTCCGGGTGTTCGGACGGGTCGGGGGTGGAACCGAAGGCAACCCGTCCGCCCCCGAGGTCAGGGTCCCGCCCGATCTGGTTCGGATAGGCGTGGTGGGCGTTGTGCTTGGGGACCCACCAGCCGAAGCCGAGTCCCGTCAGCGCATTCCCGACGAACAACCCGACCAGCCGGTTGATCCGTCGAGACCGCGAGATCTGTCGGTGACCGGCGTCGTGACCGAGGAAGACGACCTGGGTGGAAAGGAAGGCGAGCAGGCCGGCGGCCACCACGGTGGTCCACCACCAGTTGCCGGCGAAGTAGAGCGCGACCCACCCCGAACAGAACGCCGCAACCGTCAGGCCGATCTTGAACCCGTAGTAGCAGGGTCGACGGTCGAGGAGACCTGCTCGCTCGACCCTCTCCTTCAGTTCCCGGTAGTCGACCGCCTTGCCGGGCTGGTCAGGAGCCGGGCGGAGCGCGATCGGGGGGCTGGTCGTCAGACCGGCCGTACGTTTTGTGCTTCGGGTCCCTTGCGTCCGGGGGCCACGTCGAACTCGACCTGCTGACCTTCGTCAAGTGTCTTGAACCCACTCCCGGTGATGTTGGAGTAGTGAACGAACACATCTCCTTCGGCATCGGACGGGGTGATGAAGCCGAAGCCCTTCTCGGCGTTGAAGAACTTTACGGTTCCAGTTGCCATTGCTATTTCCTCTTTCTTCTTTTCTTTGTTTGGTACAGATGTGGTGCGGCCTAGGTGAATGCCGTTCGTCGTCGTCGTCGTGGGCCGTTTCCGCTCGAGGTGCGCTACGGCTGAACGGTGGCCCGATGGCCGACATGGATACCGGACCCGGGCCGGACACGAAACATCGAGGCCAGAGTGGGTACGGAGTCGCTCGTCACGCGCAGTCCACCGTTGTGACGTCTGATTGGCATAGAGGGCCTTTCGTGCCACGCAAAGCAGAACCGGCCACTCGGAGGAATCGTCGGATAATCGACTGCGTGATGAGATCTAGGTTCAAACTGTACCACTACGGGGATCGGTCACGGGCGCAGAGGCCGGGCATCCCTTGATGTCCCCATCCCGGAGGCCACCGACGTCACTCGGGCGGCGGAGCTGAAGAGCCCTTCGGCGGCGGGAGACTCGGTGGCTTCCATTTCGCCCCACCGTCCGGGATGCAACGTATCGAGACCGTGTCCGTGGGCACCCTTTGGAGGGTCGGTCACTCCCCGCGTCGTTCTGCTCGGCGCTCCTTGCGGCGCCGGTGGCGGCGCATGACACCCAGTCCGACCCAGATCAGCGCCCCGAACGCGGCGGTGACGATCGTGTACAGCCACAATGGCCAGGAGAAGTGCCAGACAAGGAAGTGGAGCCGGATCGTTTCGGTGTTCTGGACGATGAAGATGACCAGAAGCCCGCCACCCACCAGCGAGGCGATCGCCCCGCTCCCGAGTCGACGCCGGTTGGTGGTCTCTCCGCTCTGATCGGGCTGGACCATGACCTTACCCACTCCCTGGGACGCTCGAGCTCGTCCGTGTGTCCGCTGAGCACGTCAGGCGAGCCCTCGGTGAATTTGTCCTCGACCACCAAACCACAAAATCGAGCCGTGGTGAGGGACAGGCAGAGTCTCCCGGCGCCTAGTTGCTCGCGCAACGACAGGATGTCGGTGGGACGCAGACGTCCACCGCTCGAGGGCTTCACCACCCAAGCCGGCGACCGCGAACCGCGCGACCCCGCCAGGCGGCGGCCGTGGTTGTCATCACCGAGGGGTCGGAACCATCGGCCGGCCGGTGACCAGGTGATGCGGTTCGCCTACTGTTCCCGACGGTGACCGCGTCGAACATCATTGTCATCACCGGCAGCGGAGGCATGGGCCGGGCGGTGGCCCGCCGAATCGGAGCCGGTTCCACCATCCTGCTGGCCGACGTCGTCCCGGAGAACCTCGCCGCGGCAGCTGACGAGTTGCGATCCGAAGGCCTCCAGATCCTCACCCAGGTGGCAGACGTCTCACAGGTCGACTCGGTCGCCGAGCTGGTCAGTGCGGCGGAGTCGCAGGGACCGATCGCCTCGGTCGTGCACACCGCCGGGCTTTCACCCGTGCAAGCTCCACCGGCAGCCATCGTGAACGTCGATCTGCTGGGGTCGGCCCACGTGTTGGATGCATTCGGTGCCGTCATCGGCGACGGCGGAGCAGGGGTGTTCGTATCCTCGATGGCCGGAACGATGGCGTCCTTGAGCAGCGAGTTCGAGCATCGGCTGGCGACGACGCCTACCGATGCGTTGTTGGACCTGCCCGAGCTCGCTCCAGGGGCACTGGGCGACAGTGGGACCGCCTATGTGCTGGCCAAGCGGGCCAACCAGCTGAGGGTGCGGGCGGCGGCCCGAGTCTGGGGAGAGCGGGGCGGCCGCGTCAACAGCGTGTCTCCCGGGATCATCGCCACACCCATGGGAGAGGCGGAGCTTGCCGGGCCGACGGGCGACGGCATGCGGGCCATGATCACGGGGAGCGCGTCTCGCCGTATCGGCACGCCCCATGACATCGCTGCCGCGGTGGCGTTCCTGGTCGGCACCGAGTCCAGCTTCGTCACCGGCACGGACCTCTTGGTCGACGGCGGCGTGGTGGCCTCGCTGTGGACGGCGTAGGGCCGCTGACGTCCTCTCGGTCCGGGGACATTCCGTCCTGGCGATCGACCCGGCAAGGTCCGTCGGGAAGCTCCGCCGGCTGCTCGACCAGGGAGTACCTCCGTCGAGCCCCAAAGTCGATCGCCGGAAGGTCCCGCTCAGCCCGGGGCCGAACGGTGGTTCTCATGAATACCTGCTAATATGTTCATGTGACCATCAGCCAGAGCGCCACATCGGCCGACGAGCGCAAGCTCACCAATGCGGTCGAGCTCCTGCGAGCGCTGGGTGCTCCCCATCGCCTGGCCATCGTGCTCGAGCTGACCGAGGGGCCCCGCTGCGTACACGAGCTGGTGGACTCGCTGAACATCTCGCAGTCACTCGCCTCGCAGCACCTCCGCGTCCTGCGCACGACGGGTCTGGTCGCCGGTGTGCGGCGCGGCAAGGAGACCGTGTACGCCCTCACCGACGACCATGTCGCCCGCATCGCCCTGGATGCGGTCACCCACGGCAGCGAACCGGGCCATCGGGTACACCCCCTGCAAGATCCCATAGGAGAGGAGCATCAACCATGACCACTGCAACGCACAGCGTTCACGATCGGCACGGCCACGACCACGGTCCGGCGTGCGGGCATGTCGCCGTCGAACACGGCGACCACACCGACTATCTCCATGACGGTCATGCCCACCGGGCCCACGGTGACCATTGGGACGAATGCACGCCCGAGGCCCATGTGAGTCACGGCGTCCACGATCACGTCCACGGTCCCGACTGCGGCCACATGGCCATCAGCCACGGCGACCACACCGACTTCGTCCACGACGGGCACCGACATGCGTCTCACGAAGGGCACTGGGACGAGCACTGATTCACCCAGACGTGAGGTTGGCGCGGTCTGGTCCCGGGGGTCGATTCGAGGCGGCTAGGTCCGGCCGGCATCCGTTTCGTCGAGACGACGGGTGGCCCGAGCCAGTGCCGCTCTCCCGGTGGTAGCCAGCGCGACGACCAGGTAGCAGCCCGTGGCCACGGCGAGGATCCCGAAACTGGGCGGTACCGACGGTGCCGCATAGGCGATGGTGAGGCCGATCCACGTCGAGGCGACCGCGATTCCGGCGGACAGCCAGAGGGCCCGAAAGGGCCTGGTCGTGAGGCGCTGGGCCGCCCCGGCCGGTGTGGCCAGCAAGCCCAGCAGCAAGAGGGCCCCGACGGCCTGGGTGGCTGCCGCGGCGGCAATGCCGACGATCCCGAGGAAGAGGAAGCCGAGCATGCGAACCGGTACCCCACGTGCCGCGGCCACGGCGGCGTCGATGCTGGCGAACAGGAGGGGCCTGGCGATGATGACCACAGCGCCGCTGAGCCCGCAGGCGACAACCGCGTCGGTGATGGCGTGCGAGTGGGACAGCCCGAAGATGGACCCGAACAGCACGTTGACACCCGACGTCGCATCCGTGCCGCTGGCTGATGTCGTGTAGAGGGTGAGGAAGAGCGCGCCGAGCCCGAGCACCCAGGCGAACACGTTACCGATCACCGTGTCGTCGGCCCGTCCCTTCGTTCCCAGGGCGGCCAGCCCGAGGGCAACGACAAGGCAGGCTCCATACAGCCCGGCCAGGAGGTTGATGCCGATCACCAGGGCGGCCAGGGCGCCGGTCACGGCCACGTGGCTCAATGCGTCGCCGCTGAAGACCTGGCTCCGCAACACCACGAAGTAGCCCACCAACCCCGATGCCAGGGCGATGGCCGTGCCGGCCAGAAACGCATAACGCAGGAACGGGTGCTCGAACATATGGGCGATCCCGACGAACGGGTTGTCCGTGAGGAGCATCACGTCGCCGCTGCCTGTCGGAGGGTCGCCGTTCGGGTCAGCCGGGTGACGACCGCCCGCCACAGCGTGGCCAGGACGTAGATGGCAAAGCCGATGGTCGACACGAAGAATCCCACCGGGTACACGGAGAAATAGGCCGCCCCGAGCCCGAGCCACACCGTGACCAGCCCAAGGATCACGGTAAGGACGAAGCTGAGGGCGGGACGGGCCGAAAGCTGCTGGGCGGCGGCGGCCGGCATGACCAGGAGGGCGAACACCAGCAGGGCACCGGTGATCTGGCTGACCTCGGCGGCGGCGCATCCGAGGAGGACCAGGAACAGGGTCGAGACGATCCGGAGGGGAACGCCGCGAGCGCGGGCCACGTCGGGATCGACGGTGGCGAAGAACAACGGCCGGCCGATGATGGCGAGGGCGGCCAGGGCGGCCAGGCCGACCACCAGAAGCGTCGCCACCTGCGCATCGGAGATGCCGAGGAACGTGCCGAAGAGCAGGCCGGTGACGCTGTTCAAGAGCCCGCCGTACAGGCTGACGAACAACGCCCCACAGGCGAGGGCGAAGGCTTGCACGGTACCGATGACGGCCGATTCCTGGCTGAAGGCCTGACCGCTGGTCGAACGGGGAACGAGGGCGATGACCAACGCCGCGGCGATGGCCGCGCCGAAGTAGCCGATCGATGCGCTCACCCCGACCAGGATGGCCCCGGCCGCCCCGGGGAACGAGACCACGGCCAGGGTGTGGCCGGCGAAGCTCTGGCGTCGGAGGACCATGAACCACCCGATGGCGCACGCCACCATGGCCACGATCGTGCCGGCCTCCATCGCGTTGACCATGAAGTGCTGAGCCAGCAGCTGGCCCAGGTCGTCCCCGATATTCCAGCTCAGCCCGGTCGACCCGGCGACCGGGGAGACAAATCCGGTCATCCGCTAGAGGGCGTGACGATCGGCATGGTGCGCCGGCGCCTCGGGCTGGCCCACCACGACGAGGCGGCCGTCGGAGGTGCGGAGCACCTCGATGGGTGTGTCGTAGAGGGAGGTCAGGGTGTCCGATGTGATGACCTGTTGCGGAGTGCCCGACACTGCGCCGCCGCGGGCGATGTAGACCACCCGATCGACGTAGGGCAGGATCGGGTTCACGTCGTGGGCGACCAGCAGAACGGTGACGTTCTGGTCGCGGCAGATTCGCGAGACGAGAGCAGCCACGGCCGCCTGGTTCGGGAGGTCCAAGCTGTCCAGTGGTTCGTCGAGCACGAGCAGCTGCGGCTTCCGCACCAGCGCCTGGGCGATCAGCAGTCGCTGCTGTTCACCCCCGGAGACCTCGCCGACCGGGCGCCGTGCGAACGGAGTGGCACCGACCAGCTCGATCACCTCGTCGACGCGCTGGTCGCCCTGCCGTCGGCCCGGCCACAGGCGACCTCCGCCGGGGAGGGGGACGCCCCAGCGCTCACCGTCCGATCCGAGCCGGACCACATCGAGGCCGCGCACCCGGAGGCCGGTGTCGAAGCTGCGCCTTTGCGGCAGATAGCCGATGTCGCGCCCGGCGTGGCCGGGTATCCGCCCGAGGACGCGTGCCGAGCCGGCCGACAGGGGAAGAAGACCGAGTGCCGCCTTGACCAGGGTCGACTTCCCGACTCCGTTCGGCCCGAGCACGGCCACGAACTCACCGGGCGCCACCCCCAGGGTCACTCCCGACCAGATGGTGCGACCGCCCAGGCGCACCGCGGCCGCGTCGAACGACACCGCCAGCCGGTCGGGCGCACGGTCGGGCGCACGGCCATCGTCAGCCGACACGGTTGCCCCTTCGCCGGCCGGTACGGCCGGAATCCGAGCTGGTCACCATCATTCGTGACCGACCAATCGTGCCGGGAGGCGGGGAGTTCCGGACGTGGTCATGGGCTCGACCCGACAGCCTTCGCCAATGCGGACTCGATGCCCGTGAGCTGCTCGGTCTGCCAGGCCTGGTAGGTCGCGTCGGCTGGAGCCAACGTTTCGGTGATGGACGAGTGCGGGATGTGCTCGGCCTTCACTTCGCTCAACTGGGCCTGGACATCCGGGGTGACGTTCTGGCTGGTGTAGACGTAGATCTTGATCTGATGGTCCCTGATCTGGCGATCGATGGTGGCCGCGTCGGCGGCGGAGACCTCGGTCCCCTCACTGATGGCCTTGAGGAAGGTGGGAGGCGTGATGAGGTCGAGACCGAGCGCCGGGGAGAGCATGGCAAAGATCGACTCCGACGCCCCCACCTTGGTTCCCGCGTACTTCGACTTGATGGCCGCGATCAGGTCGTCGTACGGCTTCAGGGCGACGGTCTCGAAGTGGGCCGCTCGCGCCGTGAAGTAGGCGCCATCGCCCGGGTCGATGGCGCGGAGGTCGGTGACCATTCGATCGATGACGGCCTGCACATCGGAGGGGTTGTACCAGCGGTGGGGATTGCCGCCATCCGCGACGCCGACCAGCTCACCAACATTCAGCACGGTCGGGTGGCCGAGGTCGGCCCCCAGCAGCTTCGGTACCCACGGGTCGTACCCGATGCCGTTTTCGATCACGAACTGGGCTTCGGCCAGCGTCTTGGCGTCGGACGCGGTCGGCTCATAACTGTGCGGGTCGGTGTTGGGGTTGGTGATGATGCTCCTCACCTCGACGTGCTCGCCGCCGACCTGGCCGGCGATGCTGCCCCAGAAGTTCTCGGCCGCCACGACGTGCAGCACGTCCCCAGTCGTCGCGGTCGTCGTCGGAGCGCCCGAGGACTGGGATCCACAGGCGGCCAGCACGAGGGAGCCGGGACCAGGACGCAGGCGGCCCGACGCACCTGGCCCGTGACCGGGAAGCTCGGCGCCGGGTGCATGGCCAGACACTAGAACGAGAACGGTTCCCACTGCAATCCATAGGAGGGAGCGGTATGGTTGGGGGGTGGCCGACGATCTCCAGGCGCTGGTCGCCGTCAGGCTGCGGCGGGTGGGACAGCGGTATACCTCGGGGCGCAGGCTGCTCATCGATGCCTTGGCCGATGCGCCCCGACCGGTGACCACCGCCGAGCTGGTCGCCCTCGAAACCCGGCTGTCGCAGAGCACCACGTACCGGAATCTCGCGATCCTCGAGCAGGCCGGCGTCGTTCACCGGGTCATCGGCAGCGACGACTTCGCCCGGTTCGAGCTCGCCGAGGAGTTCACCGGTCATCACCATCACCATTTGGTGTGCGTGAGCTGCGGTGCCGTTGAGGACTTCGAAGCCCCCCGGGGCGTCGAACAGGGACTCGCCGATGCCATCGGCCAGTTCACATCCGGAACCGGGTTCCGAGCCGAGACGCACCGCCTCGACCTGCTCGGCACGTGCGCCGACTGCGCCGACTGCGCCGACTGCGCCGACTGCCCTGACGTTCGCACGAACCGGCGTCGGGGGCGGCCGGTTTCCTGCTGGCCCCTTGCTCCCCCCTGAGCGGCTCACCGGTGGCCGCCCCCGGGTCGATGCTGATCCTGCTGGGATCGGGATCCGGCATCTGCTTTGTGAGCCTCACCTCCGCTTCACTGGCCGAGGTCGACCCGGCCGACGCCGGGGCCGCCTCGGGGCTGATCAACGTGTCCCAACAGCTCGGGGCCGCGTTGGGCCTGGCCGTGCTCGTCACCATCTTCGGCATCGCCACTCGGCACGCACCCATCGGCGCCCGAGTGAGCCCCGTGGACCTGGCCCATGCGGACGGCCTGCTGGTCCACGGCCTTCACGACGTGTTCGCCGTGGGCATCCTCTTCACCTTGGCGGCGCCGGTGACGGTGACGGTGTTCGTCGGCCGGACGCCGGCACCCGCCCCGGCCCCGGCGCCGGACCCGGCCCCGATGACGCCCGCCGAACCCGACTTCGTCGAACTGGAGGCCGACCTGGCGCGGCTCATCGATTGTGACGTGGAGGCCGGGTGACCGATCGGATGGAGCCGGCACCGCTGGCGGAAGGGGGCGGGCCGGTGCCTCGGCTAGCCGCTGGCCGACGGCGCTTTCGACGGCCACAGGCTCCAAGCCTTCCCATTCCACGACCTCAGGCCCGAGGTCAGCGGCTCCGACAGTGACGACGCCGGAAGGGGCACGCCGAGCAAGAAGCCCTGCGCCTGGTCGCACTGGAACGCTTGGAGCCGGTGCAGCTGGTCCTCGGTCTCGACTCCCTCGGCAATGCAGGTCAGGCCGAGCTTTCGTGCGAGGACGATGACCGACTCGACAATGGTCTCGTCCTCGGCCCGAATACCGAGGCCGCTTGTGAATCGGCGATCGATCTTCAGGGTCTCGACCGGGAAACTGCTCAAGTAGCCGAGCGAGGCGAACCCTGCACCGAAGTCATCGACCGACAGATGGCACCCGAGCTCACGCAGCTCGGTCAAGGCCCGCACTGTCGCTTCGATATCTGTCGCCAGTGCCCCTTCGGTGATCTCGAGGTTGATCCAATCGAAAGGAATGCGGCAGGTGGACATCACCTCCTCGACCAGCTCGACAAAGCCCGGTTCCACGAGCTGTCGGGGAGACAGATTGATGTTGACGCGGAGCGGTCCGACCTTCGATCCCAGTCTCCGGCCATCTGGCTCCCACGCCGCCCGTTGGCGGCAGGCCTCCTCCAGGACCCACCTCCCGAGGGAAATGATCAGGCCGCTCTCTTCCATGACGCTGAGGAACTCGCCCGGAAGGAGCAACCCGCGTTGAGGATGCTGCCAACGCACCAGGGCCTCGACGGCCACGAGCTGCCCGGAGGTGACACCCACAATCGGCTGGTAGTAGAGCCTGAACTGGTCGTGCACCACCGCCTCGTGCAGCTCATGCCGGAGTTGCAGACCGTCGATGAGCGACGGCCGATCGGAACGATCGAAGATCTGGATCTGGGACCTGCCGCCCTCCTTGGCTCGGTACATCGCGGCATCGGCATCACGAAGCAGGTCTTCGGCTATGTCCTCATGGCCGTGCGAGAGGGCTACACCGAAGCTGGCCGTCACGTGCACCGGTCCTTCCGTCAGCTCGATGGGGTCTTCGAGAACCTTCGCCAGACGGTTGGTGGCCCTCAGTGCAGTTCTGTCGTCCTCGATGTCCTCGAACAGGACGACGAATTCGTCGCCACCGAAGCGGGCGACCGTATCCCAAGGGCGGATGACCTTGCGGAAGCGATCGGATACCGCCTTCAGCACCTTGTCACCCTCCGCATGACCCATGCTGTCGTTGACGATCTTGAAACGGTCGAGGTCGACGAAGATCACCGCCGTTCGGCGCCCGTTTCGGCTGGTCCGCTTCAGCGCGGCCTCCAAGCGGTCCATGAAGAGCACCCGATTCGGCAGATCGGTCAGCGGGTCATGGATGGCGGCATGGGCCAGTCGTTCCCGCAGGGCACGGCGTTCGGTCACATCCTCGACCTGGGCAATGAGGTAGAGCGGGGCTCCGGCCTCGTCGCGCACGCCGGACACGTTGACCGAGCCCCACACCTCTTGCCCATCTGGCCGCAGGTAGCGCTTCTCCAGTTGGAAGTTTTCACACTCACCTCGCACGAGGCGGCGAACATTGACTTCGGTGGCATGACGGTCATCGGGGTGCGTGAGTTCACTGACATTCATCCCCATGAGCTCATCGAGTTGACGGCCCACGATGCGGGCGTAGGCCGGATTCGCGCCCAGAATTCGGCTCGACAGATCCGACATGGCCATCCCGATCGGAGCGTGCTCGAACGCCGAACGGAACAGTTCGTGTGCCTTCTGGAGCTCTTCCTCGGCTTGCTTCCGTTCGCTGATGTCGTGAAGGTTGGCCACGATCCCTCCGACGCTCGGATCGTCGAGGTGATTCGTGACCGTCGCCTCGAACCACTTCCAATCGCCGGCGGCGGTCCGGAGGCGGATCTCGCCCCGCCGCTCCTGATCGGCACTGGGGTCATCTGCCGATACGTCGCGCAGATTGGCCAGATCGCCGGCGTGGATGATCTCACGCGCCGAGCGGTCGTTGAAGCTCCGGGCGGATCGACCGAGCAGCCGCTCGAACGACGGGCTCACGTAGAGGAGGCGACCGACCGGGTCGGTCACGATGATGATGTCGCTGGCGTGCTGGACCAGCGTTCGGAACCGCAGTTCGCCCGACTCACGGGCCGAGGCGAACCACTCGAGGACCTTGATGGTCATCACGGCTCCCAGGGCGACGAGCGCTCCGAGACCGTGAACCAGCGGCTGCACCAACAGCGAGGGAGCGAGGCCCACGCCGATGGCCAGCTGCCCCAACGCGATGCAGACCACCGTGCAGACCATGGCCGGCTTGGCCACGGCTGACCCGCCGCTCCGCATGCCGTCCGCCGCACCGAACACGAACCCGATGGCAAGGACCGGCCCCCACCCCAGGCCATAGATGACGATGCCGACGCACGCCATCTCGACCGCCATCCGTGCACTCACTTGCCAGCCGGTGGTGGCATCCCCCCATAGGGCCACGTTGATCGAACTGATGACCCATGTCGAAATCAGCAACCCCGCGACCAACCAATACGGGATGTTCGCAATCAGCCCGAACCGCCGAATCGCGCAAAAGCCGATGATCAGGACGGGGATGCTCAGATGGACGGGGTCGATCAGGCGGCGCCAGAGGCGGCGGCCGAATTCGGACCGGTGAGCTTCCTCGTCACTACTGGTATTCCGCCCCTCCGTCAGGGGCCCGCCAGTGGTCATCACTCCTGGTATCGGCTCTGCTCGGGGGGAGGTTGAGTCGACTGCCCGGCCTCAGCCTGTCCCTGGTCTCCTCAGACGGAGCGGCCGACCGGGTCGTAGGCGTGCCCGGGCCTGCCGACACCGTCCGCGTCGGCCGTTGCCTCGGCCAGCCGCTGCTGTCCCGGCCTCGCCAGCGTCAGGGACGAGGCCCGGGATCACACCAAGTCCGGATCCATAGACGGATCGGGACCGCACACCAACCACTGCCAATCCACAGCGGATTCACAGCTGTTCCCGTGCCTCCTTCGCATAGCGCGAGGCAAGCTGACGGGAGAAACTCCAAGATCTCCCGAGGTCTGCAATGGTCATTCCCTCTTCGAGTCCCAACGCGATCGAAGCGATCCGGGACCGGTGCCGGGCGTGTTCGAAGTGGTCGAGCGAGTCGCTGAGCGATTCCCGGACCTCACCGGCGTCAATTCCTCGCATGATCGTCTCGATGGTGGCCCCGCCTTCGAGCTCCCTCAAGCTGTGCCGGTAGGCGTCCTCGCACGATCGGAGCTTCCTCCGGAGCTGCCGCGTCTCCTCGACCAGCCGGCGGGCCTCGGTGATTGCGATCTTGCGAACACGCTGTCCATTGGGACCTTCGAGGCGCTCGACGAGTCCTGAAGCTGCCCTTCTCGATCGTCTCTCAACCGCGGGACGGGCCATGTTGCGATCCTACCGACGCTGCCTCATCGATTCGGTGGACGGCCGGGCCTCCCAGATGATCGGCACCAGCGCGGCGGCCGAGCACGCCCCACCCGGTCGGTCGCGGCGATGTCCCTCCGATTTCAACGGTCGTTGGTCACCAGATCTCGACAAATGCTCAAGGTCGAAGTTCTGTCAGCCGAAGTAGCAGAAGTTGCATACGGCGGATGGCGGATGGCGGATGGACGGGCTCCCTCGTGCACCGCACCGTGGTTCGACCAGTCCGAACACCTCGAAGGGAGAACCAAGCACAATGAGTCCGCACCGTCACACCCGATCCGAGACTCGCGTCCCCTGGTCCCGCCGGTCGAAGGCCCTCACCATGATCGTCGGCGCCCTGCTGGCCGGTGGCGGGGCCTTCGCGGTCAGCAACTGGGTCATCGGCCTCAACGGCGGCTCGAGCGGTGAGGGCCAGTCGGCCAGCACCGCCAATCTGACGATCACCGCCGTCGCATCCCCCGCGGCGAGCAACCTGTTGTATCCGGGTGGGAACGGCGACGTCGTGGTGACGATCAGCAATTCCAACCCCTACCCGGTGACCGTGACGGCCCTCCAGCTGCCCACCAACACCACCTACGCCACCGGCTACACCACGAGTGCCCTGAGCACGACCCAGCCGGGCTGCCTGGCTACCACGCCGAGTGACGTGATCTGGAACTTCTCGACCGGGACGAGCGGAAGCTCCCACACCCTGACGACCCCCCTCACCGTCGCCGCCAGCGGACAGGCCAACAATCCCCTGACCGTCACCTTCACCAACGACGCCTCCATGACGGCAGCCTCTCCGGCCGCGTGCGCCAGCACGTTCTTCTCCATGCCTTCGCTGACCGGCATCACCGCCACCGGTGGCGCGGCCACGGCCACCACCAGCCCGGCCACAGACGCCTGGACGAGCTAGCCATCTGGGCCGCAGACATGTCTCCGAGCATCCGGAAGGGAGTGCTCGTCGCCATCGTGCTCACTGTGGGCCTGGTGGCGACGAGTGGTCCCGTGGCGGCATCCACGAAGTGGGCAATCTCGCTGGCAGCCGGTAGCCACGGGGAGGCCCACGCCACCTCGCTGGGCACGCCCACCGGGACGGCCGGGGCGTGCGTGTCGCCGACGGGTGCGACCATCAAGGTCACCTGGTCGGCCCCGGCCCATGCCACCAGTTACACCGTCTACGACTCGACCACCTCGTCGTCGAGCGGGTTCGCCATCGTCGCCGCATCGGTGGCCGGTACCTCGTGGACCAGTGGCACCCTGGCTGCGGCCACCTACTGGTTCAAGGTCACCGCCCACGTCGGGAACTGGACGAGCGCCCAGTCGGCCTCGAGCACACCCCGGGTCATCACCAGCGCCCCGGGGTGCTCCTAGTCGCCCCGTTCCCCGGCCCGGCCGGTCGGACAGCGACGGTCGCCGCCACCGCCCTCGGTGTTACGTTCACCTTTATGGTGCCGAGGCGCGGCCGACCCCACCCGATCGCTCGGTGATCTCCCGGTCGGGCGGCCTTACCGGCACCCAGCTCACGCGCCTGGCCCAGGTGCTCGGTCCGATCGGTGCCACCCAGCGGCTCGGGGGCAACGCCTGGCTGGTGGAGGCCGATCGCCCCCTGGTCGTCAAGTTCGGTGCCGGATGCCTCGATGAGTCCGACGGGCTTCGACAGTTGGGCGGCGTGGGCGGCGCCCCTCGGGTACCCGAGGTCATCCACTCCGAAGACGACCTTCTGGTGACGGCACGCGTCCCTCAGGTGGCCCGGACGCGCGGCCACGATGCGTCGCTCGGCCGAGCGCTGGCGACGCTGCACCGGGCCCCCTTCCCCCGTTGGGGCGGGGGCTCGTCGTGGATCGGCTCCTGTCGCGTCGATCCCGCGCCATCGCCCGATGCCGTTGCCTTCTACGGCACCCGCCTCATGGAACTGGCCGCCAGGTGCCGGCTCGAGGCCGTCGTGAGCCCGGTCGTCGGCAGGCTCGGCGAACTGCTCCCGCCCGGTGGGCCCGCCCTCCTCCACGGGGATCTCTGGTGGGGGAACGTGCTGTTCGGGTCCGATGGCCGGGCATGGGTCATCGACCCTTCCGTCCACGGCGGACACGCCGAGGAGGACCTCGCCATGCTCGGCCTCTTCGGCGAGGTACCCGACCGTTTGCGGGCCGCCTATTGCGAGGTTCGCCCGTTGAGCCCGGGGTGGGAGGAGCGGGTCGCACTGTTCCAGCTCTACCCACTCCTCGTCCACACCGTGCTCTTCGGTGGTGGCTACCGGACCCAGGCCGAGTCGGCGGCCCGACGTTTTGCCTGACCCCGACTTGAGCCGTTCCGGCGGTTCGTGGCCAGCCGGAGGCGGACGGCACTCCACACGGCGTAGGCCTGAGGTCGCGGCGGGCCGGGGTGTCGGCCAACTGCCCTGAGCTCGTTCCGACGGTCGGCCGCTCGTTCGCCACCCCGGGTATCGTGTCGCAGAACCGAGGGGCGGCGGCGGACGGGAGGACCAGGGTCATGACCGACGGCACTTACGCGACCGATACCAACGACATGCTCGCCGTCCATGACGCCCTCCTGTCATCACTCGGCTCGGCCGACGAGCTGGTGGCCGGTTCGCGAGGCGATCCCGCCGCGGTGGCGACCGCCTCGTCCTTTCTCGAGAACGTGGTGCGAGTCCTCGTCCGGAGTCGGGACTGGTGGAGTTCCAGGCCCACCACCGGGGAGAGGACGACCTGATCTACCCGGTGCTCAAGGAACGCTGCCTCGGCGAGCTGAGTCTCCTGTCCCGCATCGAGGGGCAGCACCGCCTCCTCGATGCGCCGATGGCCGATGCCCGGTCGACTCTGGACGCCTGGCGCTCGGATCCGACGCCGGTCAGCGCCGGTCGCATCGTCGATGCTTTCTCGCTGGTGCAGCACATCCTGGACCCGCATCTGACCGAGGAGGAGGACGAGGTGCTGCCGATCGCCTCGGCCTATCTCTCGCCCGACGAGTGGGCGCAGCTGCCCGGCCATGCCCTGAGCGTCTTCACCGGCGACAAGCCGTGGCTGGCCCTCGGGCTCGTCCGCGAAGGACTCACCGACGAGCAGCGGTCGGGGATGCTGGCCGGCATGCCACCGCCCCTCCAGCAACTGTGGGCCGACGAGTGGGAGCCGGCCTTCAACGCCTTCATCGCCGAGGTGCGGGCCATCCCCTCGTCCTGACCAGAGTCGTCACCGGTGATCCCGGGGTCGGACCGGACCGTCTGCGGGCCGGCACCGCCTTCAACCGGAGATGCGCCAGTCGATCCAGGCGCCGTGCTGGTGCACACCGGCGAGCACGGTATGGGTGGAGGCCGCACCCCGGTCGAAGACCACGGCACCGAGTGCCTGGTCCCCCGGATCCCCCGACTCCAGGCCGGCAACCTCGTCCAGCACCGATCCGTCGTCGGCCATCAGCCATGCCACCGGTCGGCGTCGCGAGGCCTCGGCCAGGACGTCGACATAGTCCTGTCGCTGCTCTCGCCCCAGGTACGAGAACGACCACGTGTTCGACACCACCGCGGTCACCCCGTCATCGAGCCCGTCGAGCAGGCCGGGCAGGTCCTCGACAGCATCACCCATGTGAACGGTGGGCAGGGACTCCTGGGCGAGACGGATGGAGGCCGCCGTCCGCTCGAGGCGCCCGGTGTCCGGCCACACGCAGGCCAGCAACCATCGGGCGTCATCCGGATCGGCCAGGTCGATCGGCGATCGGTCGAGGCCCTGGCGTGAGACGAACTCCGGCAACCGTGAGGCGATCGGCGGATGACCGCCGGCCACGCCACAGCGGATCTGCACCGGGGAGTCGGGTGGCCCGGTCGCGCCGAGCGGGCCGTAGTCGAGCCGGTAGCGGTCAGCGATCAGGTTGAGCCCGGCGCTGGCTCCCACATCGACCAGGGCCTTGGGACCCGGGACCCGGTCGCCCAGCCAGGTCAGCCCGGGGCCGAGTAGAGCGCTGCGGCCGCAGTCGTTGGTCTGGACCCGTCGGACCTGGAGCAGGGCCGAGAGCTCGTCACCGTGCTCTCGGCAGAGACCGACGAACAGCGGACCCGGGTCGCCGGAGGATCGTCCGGCATAGACGTCGCCCAGCGGGTGGTCGAGACCGCCGAGCAGGAGAAAGTGGACTGCGCCGAGCAGCACCGGGGGCAGGTGGGCCTCGGGCGGCGCCTCCTGCTGGAGCCGGAGCACCTCGGTGCTGGTGGACACGGCGCGGGCGATGCGCTCGTAGAGGGGTGAGTACCCTCGGAACTGCCGGTCGGCGAACCAGGCCCACAGGTCGGCCAAGGTGTCCACCGGGGCGGTCACCGCCCCATGCTGGCACCGGCTGCCGATCGGCGCGGTACGTGTCGTCGGAGGACACGGACCGCGCCGGTCGGCGCCGGCACGGTGCTGGTCGGTGTCGGCCGCTACGCACCGGGTGACCGGTCGATCGGCCGCACCGCCCGGCTAGAAGGTGTGGTCGACCGCCTTGGTCGCCCAACCCGGCACCCGGCTCTGGAGCTTGCTGCCCTGAGCCGTGGTCAGCTGGTGGGCGGCGACCGCCTGGCTGATCTTGGCGTCGGCCCCTTGCACCAGGGCGTTGATCACCGTCTGGGGGCTGACACCGTGCTCGCCGGCGACCTGTGCCACCGACTTGCCCGAGTGGAGCTCGGCGGCGAGCGCCTGCGGTGTCATGTTGTTGATGGCCTTGGCGCTGGTGGCGATGAAGGCCCGCCGGACCTCCTTGCGGTGGGCCTTCAGCCAGGTCTTGACTCCATGGCCGGAGGTCGTGCTGGTGGCCGCCGGGGCAGGGGTGGCCGCGGAGGCCGTGCCGGCACCGACGGCGCCGACGGCCCCGCCGACCAGAATGCCTCCCACAGCCAGTGAGGCAAGGGTCTTCTTGAACATGGACGCTCCTTCTCGAGTAATTGGACGCGATCGTCTGTTTGCCGATCACCCCCAGTCTCGGGGGCCGTCCTTGGCATTCCATGTGGGAAGTATGAGGATTCCGTGATGAGCCCCGGTTCGCCGGAGTCGCCCGGGGGTTCGCCGGGGGTTCGCCGGGGGTTCACCGGGGCCTCGCCGGCCAGCTCAGACGATTCGGCTGGGGTGCCGGCCCCAGTAGCGGTCACGGAGCAACCGCTTGTAGAGCTTGCCGGTGGGCAGCCGGGGCAGCTCGTCCTCGAAGTCCACCGTGCGCGGGCACTTGAAATGGGCCAGGTGCGACCGGCAGAAGGCGATCGAGCTCGCGTTCGAGCGAGGCGTCCCCCTCCACGCCGGGGACGGGCTGGACGATCGCCTTGACCGCCTCGCCGAGGTCCTCGTCGGGCACACCGATCACCGCCGCGTCCATCACCTTGGGATGGGTGACGAGCAGGTTCTCGGTCTCCTGGGGGTAGATGTTCACCCCGCCCGAGATGATCATGTGGGTCTTCCGGTCGGTCAGGTACAGGTAGCCCTCGTGGTCGACATAGCCGACGTCGCCCACCGTGCTGGCCTCCCCATCGGGTGAGCGCGACTCGGCCGTCTTGGCCGGATCCTTGAAGTACTCGAAGCTCGTCGCGCCCCGGAACCACACGGTTCCCGGCGTGCCGGTCTCGCAGGGACGGCCTTCGTCGTCGAGGATGAGCAGCTCGCCGAGGAGTGGGCGACCGACCGTGCCCTTGTGGGCCAACCAATCCTCGGAGTCGCAGAAGGTGAGGCCGTTGCCCTCGGTGGCGGCGTAGTACTCGATGAGGATGGGACCGAACCACTCGATCATCTGCTCCTTGACCGGCACCGGGCACGGAGCGGCGGCGTGGATGATCACCTCCAGTGACGACACGTCGGCGGCTCGGCGCACCTCGGCGGGCAGCTTGAGCAACCGAGAGAACATCGTGGGCACGACCTGGGAGTGGGTCACCCGGTGGCGCTCGACCAGCTCGAGGTAGTGCGGCGGCGTCGAAGTGCTCCATGACCACGGCGGTGGCACCCAGGCGGAGGGTGAGAGCCACGCTGGCGTACGGCGCGGAATGGTAGAGCGGCGCCGGGGAGAGGTAGACCATGTCCTCCCTCATCCGCCACAGGGCGGCGAGCCGCTGGCGGGCGGCCCGGTCCTCACTGGGGTGGCCCTCGGCCACCGGCCGAAGGATGCCCTTGGGCCGCCCGGTGGTGCCGGACGAGTACATCATCGGGGCACCCAGCTGCTCGTCGGCGACCGGTCGGCTGTCCTGGCCGGCGACCACCTCGTCCCAGTCCTCGAAGGGCGCCTCCGGGGCGCCGTGGGTGCCGGTCATGAACCAGTACTCCACGTCCGGGCAGAGGGCCGGGAGCTCGGCGGCCACCGCCGCCCTGCTCGCCGACGTCATCACGGCGCGGGACCCGGAATCATTGACGATGTAGGCCACCTCGTCGGCCGACAGGTACGAGTTCACACAGGTGTAGAAGAGGCCGGTCCGCTCGGCGCCCCCTTCGCTGAGCAGCATGCGGTGGTCGTTCTCCATGAAGATAGCCAGGTGGTCGCCGCGGCGCAGCCCGCCTTGGCGTAGCAGGTGAGCCACCTGGTTGGCCGCCTGCTCGTACTGGGCGTAGGTCAGCACCTCGCCGCTCCCGGCCATCACGACGGCCGGCTTGTCGGGATGGCGTTCGGCGTGCTCGGGCGCGTACACGACAGCAACGTACTCCCGGGGGCGACGGTCAGCGCCGCCGTCGGCGTGCCCCCGGCGTCAACCCGTCTGGTTGCCCTCGGCCTGGTAGGAACGGCAGGGCTCGCCCCGGAGCGAGCCGCAGGCGGGCAGGGCCGGGGTGGCGGTCACGCCGACCACCGCGTTGACCACCAGGGAGGAGGCGGCGTCGGCACCCAGGCCCACCGTGGCGACCTGGCCGTCATCGAGCGTGGCGAACTCCCAGATCGGGCGGTCGCCGCCCGGGGCCGAGATCACCACCCGCAGCTCGGTGCCGGGCCGGAAGGTGTGGACCACGGGGTCGATGGGGATCTTGACCAGCTCGAAGGCGTCCGGATCGAGGTCGCGGGCATCGGCCGACAGGTAGGTCGGGTCGGTGAACAGCGGGGTCGAGTCCGGCCGGTCGACCTGGTTCGCGCTCCGCAGGAATCCGGAGGTGACGTACTCCTCCTGGGCCTGGGCCGGCCGCACCTCGGTGACGGTGGCCTGGAGGTCCTCGACCGGTACGGCGGCCTTCACCCACAGGTTGAGCGTGGCCGGCCCGATGATCGTGGTGGGTGCGGTGAAGGGGGTCGTCTCGAAGCCGATCCCGTCGGCGGCGGGGACGGTCGTCCAGTCCCAGCCCGGGTTGGCGGCCCAGGCGTTGTCGGCCGGCGGCAGGCTGGTCGATGGCCGGGCCGAGGGATCGAGGGTGAACGAGGTGCTCCCCGCCTCGTCGGGCGCGTTCGGGAGGAGCCGGCCGCCGGACCCGAAGTACAAGGCCTCGGTCGAGCCGGCCGGCGGCCAGGTCGGGAGGTCGGCCGTATAGGTCGACTCGATGCCCCCCGGACCGACGGGCCCGGCGCCGTTGTCGAACAGGACCCGCACCTTCGGGGTCTGGGCGGCGAACTCCTGCTGCGCCACGTCCACGTTGGGGGCGTTGGTGAAGCGGGTCGACGGCAGGGGCCCGGCGGCCGCCCCCGGCGAGGCGAAGCTGGTGAACTGCCCGAGGAAGGCGGCGGCGAGCCCGGCCGGTGCGGTCGGCACCTGGCGGGCCACATAGATGTCGAGGAACTCGAGCCAGCGACTGAGGATCTGCGGGTCGGTCGAGTCGATGTGACCCCCGTTCACCATGTTGGCGAAGACCGGGGTGGTCGCCGGGACGGCGTCGATGAGGGCCGGCCACTGCGGGCCGGTCTGCTCGTCCTGCAGCGCGCCCGCCATGAAGACCGGCACGGTGACGTGGGCGGCGGCCACCTCCATGGAGCGGCGGTCGAAGAGCGAGGGATCCCGTCCACCGCCGGTCCCCGGCGCCACTTGTTGGGCCCCGACGAGGGAGGCCAGGCTCTCCGACTGGTTGTGGAGCGCCTGGTTGGCGAGACAGGTCGAGCTCCCGGCGGCCAGCTCGGCGTCGATCTCGTAGTAGGTCCAGGGCTGCCCCAGGTTGGAAACCGGGGTGGAGGAGAGCTGGGTCACCTGCCCGTCGCGGTAGGTGGCCGCCGCCCGGGCGTCGGCGACGCGCTGGGCGACCCAGCTGGCGGCGAACCCGTCGTTGTAGATGCCACCCGGGTAGCCGGTCGAGAACAGGTCGTCGGTCGGGCTGAGGGGGGCGATGGCGGCCAGGTCGGGCGGGTCGGTGCCGGCCGCCGGGAACTCGGACAGGCCCGAGAAGCTGATGCCGACCATGCCGACCTGGTGGTTGGCCACCCATGTCTGATGGGCCACGATCTCGATGGCGTCGTAGGCGTCGTAGTCCGACGGGTACCCGAAGAGGTCGAAGGCCCCGCCCGAGCACCCCGTCCCTCGCATCTGGAGGCTGACCGTGGCGAACCCGGAGACGCGGGCGAGGACCGATCCCACCGCCGTGGCTGTGTCGGGCAACAGGTTGGGGTCGCCGCAACCGGAACACGGAACGTGCAGGGCCTGGGAGACCAGGGCGGGCACCGGGTCGGTGGGTGCGGCCGTGTTGTACCCCGAGTATTCGATGACCGTGGGACACGGAGCGGTGGACGTGCAGGTCCCCCCGTAGGGATAGCGCACGGTGGCCGCCAGCTGGATGCCGTCCCGCATGGTGATGTAGTTGAGCCCCTGGTGCAGCGGCTGGCCGGTGTAGAGCGGCCCGTCCCGGCGCGGGTTGCCACCGGGGGCGAGGACGGGAAACCGGTCCGTCCGCTGGCCGGTGGTGACGTCCACCCAGTCGTACCCGCCGCCGGGGACGAGGTTGCGGATGATGAGCGTCCCGAAGGAGTCGGCCGTGCCCGGGTTGGCCGGGTTGGCCACGGCCGCGCCGTTCTCCCGGAGCTCGATCCGGTCGCCGGGATTGGCCCCGGTCAGCCAGGCCTCTTCGACGGAGCCCTGGCCGTGCAGCGCCGCGCCCACCGGCGGCGGGGCGGCAGCGGCCGTCGGACCGGTGGCCACGGACCCGGCGGCCACGATGGCCATCAGGGCGAGCAGTGCCGCGGCGACGAGGGCTCCCCGGGACCGGGTGCAGGCCGTGCCCCGCGACGGTGTGCGACGTCCGATACCCACGGCTCCCCCTTTACGACCACCGGAATCTACCCCACGGGTCGGCGCCGCCCTCGGGAGCGGGCGCGCCCGGTTCAGGCGAATGCGTCCGGGGGCACCGGGTAGGGCGCGGGCGGGAGGCCGGGCATCGGATGCTCCCACCAGGTCGTCTCCTCGACCCGGGTCGTGATGCGCCAGCCATCGGATCGGCGGGCCAGCCGGTCGTGGTAACGGCCGCCCACGGTGAACAGCCAGGGCTGGCCCTCGACCAGGAGCCCGTTGGGGTTGTGGAAGATGGAGACGGCGGAGGCGGCGTCGGCGCCGGGGCCGAGGTCGACCGCCCGGTTGACCACCAGGTGCTGCGTCCAGGTGAAGATGGGCAGAACGGAGGCGAGCCAGTCCCGGACCTCGCCGTAGGCACCGTGGATGCCGCCCGCCGAGCGGTAGTCGAGATGGGCGTCGGCGGTGAACACGGTGTCGAGCAGCGCCCAGTCCCGGGAGTCGACTGCGGTGGCGTAGCGGACCAGGAGATCGTCGATCTCGAGCCGGTCGTGCAGCAGAGCCAGCCCGTCGTCCATAGCCGGAACCGTAACGCGCCACGGCGAGGCGGGGTCCCGGGACGGGACGGCCCCTTCCGACCTAACCTCGCGGCCATGAGAGGGTCCCGGTCCTCGGCACCGAAGCGGTACGGCGGCGACATCGCCGTCGTGACCGGCGCGTCGTCCGGCATCGGCCGGCGGCTCGCCCTCGACCTGGCCGGACGGGGCGCCACCGTGGTCGGCCTGGCCCGGCGGGCCGAGCTGCTGGCCGAGGTGGAAGAGCAGCTCCGTACGGTGAGCCCGGGCAGCGTCACCATCGTCTGCGATGTCGGTGACACCGACGCCTACCGGGCCACCCTCTCCGGCATCGAGGAACGGCACGGGCGTATCGACGTGCTGATCAACAATGCCGGGATCGAACAGCTCACGCCGGTGGCCGATGGGATGACCGAGGCCTACCGCCGGATCTTCGACGTCAACGTGTTCGGGGTGATGGCCGGCACCCTGGCCGTGCTACCCGCCATGGTGTCGAGGGGCTCGGGGATCGTCGTCAACGTGTCGTCCGATTCGGCCCGGGCGCCCGAGCCCGGTCATGGGGCCTACTCGTCGTCCAAGGCCGCCGTCGCCGCCTTCACCGAGGCGGTGGCCCACGAGGTGGCCGGCAAAGGCGTCCATGTGCACGTGCTGTACCCCGCCTGGGTGCCCACCGCCATGGGCCTGTCCGGGACCGAGGACGGTGGGTCACTGCCTCCCAAGGCCGTGCGGCGAAGCGAATCGGACGTGTCCGACCTGGTGCTCGAGCGCATGGGCGGCCCACGGATGGAGATCAACGCCGCGGTGCTCCCCCTCCTCGCCCCCATCGGCCGTTCCCTCGCCCCGGTCTCCTACCAGAAGGCCATGCGGCACCGGGCCCACTGAGACCTGTGGCACCGGGCCCGGTGAGGCCGACAGGCCGGACCTCCTAGCCGGGCCCCATCTCGGCCAGCTTCGGGACGGTCTCCTCACCCAGCCGGCGGACCCACCCGGCCGGGTCCGGTCCGGGCGGCACGAGGTCGACCAAGTCGACCCCGAGCTTGGCGTACTCCTCCATGGCCGAGAGGAAGGCATCGGGGTCGTCGAACGGCGGGACGAAGCCGAGGATGGTCCGCTGCACGGCGGCGGGATCGCGGCCCTCGGCCTCACAGTGCCGGTCGAGGACCTCCAGCTTGTGGGCGACCACGGCGGGGTCGGGGGCGAAGAGGTTGCAGGCGTCGGCATACCGGGCCACCAGGCGCAGGGTCTTCCGTTCGCCGCTGCCACCCACCAGGATGCCCGGTCGCGGCTGCTGGATCGGCGGCGGCGAGCAGATGGTCTCGGCCAGCTCGTAGTGGCGGCCGTGGTAGGGCCCGTCGTCGTCGCTCCACATCTGCAGGCAGATCTGGAGCGTCTCCTCCAACCGCTCGAAGCGCTCGCTGACCGGGGGGAAGGGCACGCCCAGGGCGCGGTGCTCGCGCTCGTACCAGGCCGCGCCGATCCCGAGCCGGGCCCGGCCCCCGGACAGGACGTCGAGCGTGGTCACCGTCTTCGCCAGCAGGCCCGGGTGGCGGTAGGTGACCCCGGTGACCAACAAGCTGAGGGTCATGGCGTTCGTCTGCCCGGCGACGAACCCGAGCGAGGTGTACCCCTCGAGCATGGGGTCCGCGGCCGTGGCGAAGTGCTCCATCTGGAACCAGTGGTCCATGAGGGTGAAGCTCGAACAGCCGCCCTCTTCGGCCGCCTTGGCCGTCGCGGCGAGCGTGGGTCCGAGCGACGCCGGGCGGTCCGGCAGGGTGAAGTTGACGAAATGGATGCCGACCTCCATGACCCTCCTCTCCCGGGCGTCTCCCGCGGACGCGGCTCACGCCTTCGCTTCGACGCTACATGGACTGTCCTCCCGCCTGGTCGTCGCCGTGCCTCAGCCGGCGGTCACCGGCTCACCGGAAAGAAGCGCGGCAGGAACGACCGGTTGGCCTCCAGCAGCGCGTCGGCCAGCTGCTCGGCCCGCGGGTACTGGCCCACCAGCGGGTTGGCCACCAGGGCCCGGATCGTCGTCTCCCGGCTCCCCGACACGGCGGCCTCCACGGCCAGCCGTTCGTAGGCCTTGCAGTGGGCGACCAAACCGGACATGTCGGGCGGCAGTGCCCGCTGCGGCAGGGGATGGGCGCCGTCGCGGTCCACGGTGCACGGGATCTCGACCACGGCGTCGTCGGCCAGTCCCGGTAGTGCCCCGTCGTTGCGCACGTCGACCACCTGGACATCGCCGGTCCCGTCGTGGAGGGAGGCCATCAGCCTGACCGCCGCCTCCGAGTAGAAGGCCCCTCCCCGCCAGGAGAGCTTCTCCGGCTTGGTGACGAGGGTCGGATCGCGGTACTGGGCGAGGAGCTCGGCTTCGAGCTCGGCCACCACCTCGGCCCTCGAACGCCAGCCGGGAGCGGCCTGCTCGGCCACGTTCTCGTCCAGGCAGTAGTAGTAGTGGAGGTAGTAGGAGGGAAGGGCCCCGAGCAGGTGGAGCAGGCCCGACGGGCATCCCGACTCCAGCTCGAGCTCGGCCCCGAACTGCCCGAGCAGCTCGGGCATCCGGTCGACGCCGTGGACCACCGCCGACCGGGCCCAGGTCAGGTGGTTGAGCCCGACGTGCTCGAGCTCCACCGTGTCGGGATCGATCCCGAGGTAGTGGCCGATGCGCCGCTGGACGACGATGGCGACGTTGCACAGCCCCACCGCCCGGTGGCCCTCGTCGGACAGCGCCTGGGTCACGATCCCCACCGGGTTAGTGAAGTCGACCAGCCAGGCTCCGGCCGCGCCCCGGGCGGCGGTCTCCTCGGCGATCTCGAGGACCAGCGGCACGGTGCGCAACGCTTTCGCCAGTCCGCCCGGCCCGGTGGTCTCCTGGCCGAGGCAGCCGTACCCGATGGGAAGCGTCTCGTCCACATGGCGGGCGGCCTGCCCGCCCACCCGGAGCTGGACGACCACGAAGTCGGCGCCGTCGATGGCCCGGTCCCGGTCATCGGTGGTGGCCACGCGCCCGTCCCAGCCCCGCTCCCGGAGGATGCGACCGGCCAACCCGCCCACCGCCTCCAGGCGTTCGAGGTCGGGATCGAGCAGGACCAGCTCGTCCACGGTCATCCGCTCCTCATGGGCGCAGAGGCTGTCGACGAGCTCGGGCGTGTAGGTGCTCCCGCCGCCCACCACGGCCACCTTGATTCCCATCGGGCCGAACGTAACATCACACGGTGAGCTCGGATCAGGGGGCCGGCGGTTGACGATCGGCGACATCGAGGGTCGGATCGTCGCCGTCGACGGTGGGGCCTCCAAGACCGACGTCTGGCTGGTGGCGGGGGACGGCACGCTCCTGTCCGAGGCCCGCGGGGCCGGCTCGAACCACCAGTTCTCCGGGATGGACGGCGCCATGGACGCCCTCGGGTCGGCCATCGAGGAGGCCACGAGAGCCGCCGGTCTCGATCCCACTATCCGGCCGGTGGCCGGCACCGGGGTGTACTGCCTGGCCGGCCTCGACCTCCCGGTCGACGAGGAACGTCTGGGCCGGGCCATCGACGACCGCGCCTGGAGCACGGTCGACGTCGTCCGCAACGACACCATGGCCGTGCTCCGCGCCGGGTCGAAGTCGGGTTGGGGCGTGGGGATCGTGTGCGGATCGGGCATCAACTGCGTGGGCCTCGGCCCCGACGGATCGATCGTGCGATTCCCCTCCCTGGCCGAGCTGTCCGGGGACTTCGCCGCCGGCGGCTCGTGGCTCGGTGTCCGCGCCCTCGGCCTGGCCCTCCGCTCACGGGACGGGCGGGGTGGGCCGACCGCGCTGGCCGAGCTCGTCCCGGCCCGGTTCGGCACTGCCCGACCCCGAAGCCGTCCTGACCGCGGTCTACACCGGCGAGCTCGAGTACGGGCGCCTGTTCGAGCTGGCCGAGGTGTGCCTGGTGGCGGCGGCCGCCGGGGACCGGCCCGCGACGGAGGCGGCGCAGACGCTGGCCGACGAGGTGACGGCCCTGGCCGCCGCGGCCGTCACGCCGGCTGGGGGTCGGGGGCGATGAGGTCGAGGTGGTGCTGGGCGGCGGCATCTTCGACAGCCCCTACGCCGGGTTCAGCGACCGGGTGAGGGAGGGCGTCCGGGGGATCGCGCCCCGGGCCGTCTTCCGCCGCCTCGACGGCCCACCGGTGCTCGGCGCCGCCCTGCTGGGCCTCGACACGGTGGGGGCATCGGGCCGGTCGGAAGGGCAGCTTCGGACCGACGCCGGCCGGCGAGCCACCCTTGACGCCACCGCGCCCTCCTCATAACGTCCCGGCCGACGGCTCGGCCGGCGCGGGTGAGGCCCGAGCCACGGAGGCAAGGGGGAAGCCTTGAACGCAGGCGGAGGTGGACGGTCGTCGGGGCCGCCCACGAGTGCCGGCCCGGTGGCACCCTGGTGGGAGACAGCGGTGCTCTACGAGGTCTACCCGCGCTCCTTCGCCGACTCCAACGGTGACGGCGTCGGCGACCTGCAGGGCATCATCGACCACCTCGACCACCTCGAATGGCTGGGGGTCGACGGGCTCTGGCTGTCACCGGTCTCGCCCTCACCCAATGCCGACTGGGGCTACGACGTGGCCGACTACTGCGACGTCGACCCCGACTACGGGACGCTCCAGACGCTCGACGCCCTGGTGGCCGAAGCCGGTCGCCGGGGCATCCAGGTGCTGTTGGACCTGGTCCCGAACCACACCAGCGAGGCCCATCCGTGGTTCGTCGACGCCCGCTCATCTCGCACCGCCGACCACCGCGACTGGTACGTCTGGGCCGACCCCGGCCCCGACGGTTCGAGGCCCAACAACTGGCAGGCCCAGTTCGGCGGCCCGGCCTGGTCACTCGACTCGAGGACAGGCCAGTTCTATCTGCACAACTTCACCCGGGAGCAGCCCGACCTCAACTGGTGGAACCCCGACGTCCATCGAGCCTTCGAGGAGATCATCCGCTTCTGGTGGGAGCGCGGGGTGGCCGGGTTCCGGATCGACGTGTGCAACATGCTGGTGAAGGACGCCGACCTCCGGGACAACCCTCCGGCCACCGAGGCGGACGCCGTGGTCGAGCAGCTGTTCGGCCAACGCTTCGCCTACAACGCCAACCGACCCGAGGTGCACGACATCCTGCAGGGGTGGCGCAAGCTCGCCGACAGCTACGACCCACCCCGGATGCTGCTCGGCGAGACCGACGTGCACCATCTGTCGATGCTCGCCCCCTTCTACGGCGACGGGGACAACGAGCTGCACCTGGCTTTCAACCTCCCTTGGCTGCACGCCGAGTTCGACGCCGAGGGCCTGCGCGCCGTGGTGGAGGAGACGGAGCGCCTGCTGCCGCCTGGGGCCCGGCCGGTGTGGACGGGGTCGAACCTCGACAACTCCCGGCTCGCCACCCGGTGGGCGGGAGGCCATCCCGGCCTCGTCCGTTGCGTGTTGTTGGCCCTCCTCACCCTGCGGGGCACGCCGGTGCTGTACCAGGGGGACGAGATCGGGCTACCCGACGGGGAAGTGACCGAGGCCGCTCTCCGCGACCCGATCGGACGCCGCTACTGGCCCCACGCCACCGGACGCGACCCCGAACGTTCGCCCCTTCCGTGGCACGACGGGCCCGGACGCGGCTTCACCGCCCCCGGAGTGGAGCCATGGCTGCCGATGGGCACGCCGCCCGAGTGCAACGTGGCCGCCCAGCGGGACGACCCCGAGTCGGTCCTCACCTTCACCCGGGATCTGATCGCTCTCCGGCGCCAGAGCCCCGATCTGTGGGGCGGAACCTACGAGAGCCTTCCGTCTCCGGACGGGACCTGGGCCTGGCGGCGGGGTCAACGTTTCGCCACCGCCCTCAATCTCGGGGCGGACATCAACAGGGTCGAGGGGCTCCGCGGTTCGGTGATGCTCGGGACCGACCGCCGACGCGACGGCGAGGCAGTGACCGGCAGGCTGACGCTGGGGCCGGGTGAGGGGGCTCTCGTCCGGTTGGACTGAGCCCGCGGCCGGCCGTCACCGCCCCGGCGAACGAGACAGAATCAGGTGCCCCGGCCTCCACGGCCGGCGAACACGATCCGGAGGTCGCAGTGGAGACTCCACCGTTCCAGGGTGTCATCGGTGACGATTGGCGGACGTCCACCCCGTGGTGGGCCCCGTCTCCGTCTCCTCCCGACGGAGCCCCCAACGTCCTGCTGTTGGTCCTCGACGACGTGGGCTTCGCCCAGCTGGGTTGCTATGGATCCGACATCTCGACCCCGAACATCGACCGGTTGGCATCCGAGGGTCTCCGGCTGACCAACTTCCACACCACCGCCCTGTGCTCGCCGACCCGGGCCTGCCTCCTCACCGGGCGCAACGCCCACCGCAACGGGCTGGGTCGGGTGGCCGATCTCGCCACGGGGTTCCCGGGCTACAACGCCGAGATCCCCAAGGAGAACGGTTTCCTCTCCGAGATCCTCCGCCACCACGGCTACGCCACTTACGCGGTGGGCAAATGGCACCTGACACCCGACGACGAGACCCACATGGCCGCCCCCCGGCACTCGTGGCCCCTGAGCCGTGGCTTCGACCGCTGGTACGGCTTCCACGGCGGGGAAACCCACCAGTTCGTTCCCTCCCTCTTCCACGACAACCACTCGGTGGTCCCGCCGCGCTCGATCGACGAGGGCTACCACCTCAGCTCCGACCTGGCCGACCGGGCGATCGCCCAGCTGGCCGACCTGCGAGCGGTGGACGCAGACCGCCGCTTCTTCCTCTACCTCTGCACCGGCGCCTGCCACTCCCCCCACCACGCTCCCCGGGAGTGGATCGATCGCTACCGGGGGCACTTCGACAAGGGCTGGGATCGGTGGCGCGAGGAGACCTTCGCCCGGCAGCTCGAAACCGGCGTGCTGGCACCGGGGACCGAGCTCTCGCCCCGCCCTCCGTGGGTCCCGGCCTGGGACGATCTGCCCGAACGCGAGCGCCAGGTGGCCGCCCGGTTCATGGAGTGCTTCGCCGCCTTCCTTTCCTACACCGACGACCAGCTGGGGCGAGTGGTGGCCTTCCTCGACGAAACGGGCGACCGGCAGGACACCCTCGTGATCCTGGTGTCCGATAACGGCGCCAGCTCCGAGGGTGGCGCCACCGGTTCGATCAACGACAACCGCCTCCAGAACATGGACCCCGCTGGTCCCGGCGAGCTGGCCCGCCGGATCGACGAGCTCGGGGGGCCGAGCGCCCACAACAACTACCCGTGGGGTTGGACCATGGCCGGCAACACGCCGTTCAAGCGGTGGAAGCGCGAGGTCCACGAGGGAGGGGTGGCCGATCCCTGCATCGTGAGTTGGCCGGCCCGCCTGGGGGCGGGTGGGGGCGTCCGGCGACAGTTCACCCATGCCGTCGACATCCTGCCCACCGTGCTCGCCCTGGCCGGGGTCGAGGTGCCGGCCACCATCGACTACGTGCCCCAGACCCCCATCGACGGCATCAGCTTCGCCCGACTCCTCGTCCCGGAAGGTGAAGGGGCTCCCGGTCACCGGTCGACCCAGTACTTCGAGATGTTCGGGAGCCGCGCCCTCTACCACGACGGATGGAAAGCGGTGACCTACCACCCGATCGCCCCGATCTACAACGACGGTCTCAACTGGAACGCCCCCTTCTCCGAGGACCGCTGGGAGCTCTACCACGTCGATGAGGACCCCTCCGAGGTCCACAACGTCGCCGACCAGCACCCGGACCGGGTGGCCGACATGGTCGAGCGTTGGTGGGAGGAGGCGCGGCGCAACCAGGTGCTCCCCCTCGACAACCGAGTGCTCCACACCATCGTCAACCCGAAACCCGACTGGCGACGTCCTCGCCTCACCACCACCTTCTACCCCGGGACCTCGCCGGTCCCCGAGCCGGTAGCGGCGAACGTCAAGAACCGGAGCCACTCCATCGAGGTCGACCTGACGGTGCCCGAGGACAACGCGGCCGAAGGGGTGTTGCTGGCCCAGGGGACGGTACTCGGCGGATTCTCCCTCTATCTCCGGGACGGGCAGCTCCGCTACGTGCACAATCTGTATGGCAAGGAGCGCCACGTCATCGGCGCCAGCGATCCGGTTCCACCGGGAAGGCACCACATCGAGTACCGATTCGAGCGCGACGAGGGCGGTGGCGGATCGGGGGTTCTTGTCGTCGACGGCGCCGAGGTGGCCGAGGGCACCATCCCGACCTTCACGGTGGCCGCCTTCAGCGCCACCGGCGCCGGGCTCACCTGCGGGTACGAGCTCGGGCCGGCAGTGGGCGACGACTACGAGGCACCCTTCCCCTGCACGGCCACCATCCACTCGGCCACGATCACCCTCAGCGAGCACGTCCCGATCGACCCCAGGATTGAATTCGAGCGGATCCTGGCCGAGCAGTAGGGGAACCCAGGCGCACGGGCGGCCGGACGGACCGGCCCGAGCGCCATCGGCCAGATGCCTAGCCCCGACCGGCCGGGACCGGCTCGGATCCGGTCCCGAGCAGCTCCTCACGGTCGGCGGCCACGAGGTCGTGGGTGCGGTGCGGCCACCAGAAGTGCCAACCGCGCAGGGCGGCCAGCGTCGGGACGATGCGGGTGGCGAGGATGTTGGCGGCCAGCAGGACGCCGAGGGCCACGGCCAGGCCGATCTCCTCCAGGAGCTGGATGTCGGTCAGGATCAGCGAAGCGAAGGTCCCGCCCAGGATCAAAGCGGCGGCCGAGACGGCGGGCGCACCGTGGACGATGGCCAGCCTCGAAGCCTCCCGGGGCGGCTTCCCGGCGTGGAATTCCTCCCGCAGGCGCGACGCGATGAGGATGTTGTAGTCGGTGCCGATGGCCATCACGAACAGATAGGCCACGATGGGGATGGTGAAGTCGAGCCCGTCGAACCCGAACCCGCCGACGAACACCAGCGTGATGACCCCGAGGGTGGCGGTGTACGTCAGCACCACCCCGGAGGCGCCCGACACCGAGGGGAAGTACCGGGCCGCCACCGCCTGGGCCTGGACCGACTCGTAGGTCCCGGGCAGGAACGACGAGTTGTTGTTGGAGGTGAAGGTGACCAGCTGGGGCGAGAGCGAGAGCACGATCGCCGCCCCGATCGCCCACGCACCGATCACCCGCCAGGGATGGGCGATGACCGCGGATCCCAGTCGTTCGAACACCGTCGTCTCCTCGAGGCGCCTGCCGGCGCAGGCTAGCCCTGCCCGGGCGCGGGGCCGCTGATCCCTGGGCGCGGGTTGGGCTCGGATCGTGCCCGGGACGGCTCATCATCGAATCCTCACAATTCGCCGAACGATCCATCATCATTGGCGGTCACCCTCGGTCCTGATGCCGAACAGCGCCACGGCCCGGGGCAGGGACCGGTCAGCCGGTGGCCCGAGGAGGTCACACCGGTGAGCGACGCGTCCACCGCGCCGCTGGCCCACCTGTACCGTCGGGCCGGGTTCGGGGCGACCGCGGCGCAGCTGGTGGCGGCGGAGGCGAAGGGCTACTCCTCCGCCGTGGCCGGGCTGGTCGCCGGGCTGGGCTCCCCCGACGCCGGGGCCGACGCCACGCCGGTGCCCACCCTCACGCCGCCCCCGAGGGATTACGCCCAGCTGCGCAAGGACGTCGCCGCCCGCCGGGCACTGGCCCAGTCGCTCCACGCCGACAATACCGCCCTCACCGCCTGGTGGCTCACCCGCATGCTGACGGCCTCGAACCCGCTCCAGGAGAAGCTGACCTTCCTGCTGCACGGCCACTTCCCGACGGCCGTCTCCAAAGTCCGCTTCCCGATCTACATGTACGGCCAGAACCAGCTGTTCCGGACCCAGGGAGGCGGCCGCTTCGACGCCCTGACCCAGGCGGTGGCGACGGACCCCGCCATGTTGATCTGGCTCGACGCCGCCTCGGACAAGGCATCCCACCCCAACGAGAACTTCTCGCGCGAGCTGATGGAGCGGTTCACCATGGGGATCGGGACCTATACCGAATCCGATGTGAGGGCGGCGGCCAACTGCTTCACCGGCTGGCGGTTGGACGCGGCCAACGGGACGTTCTCCGTCTACGGGCCGGACCACACGACCGAGCCCCAGACGTTCCTCGGCACCCAGGGGGTCACGACCGGGCAGCAGGTCATCGACATCGCCACCCACAGCCCGGCCTCGAGCCGGTTCGTCCCCGCCGCCTTCTGGAGCCATCTGGCCTATCCGGTCGCCACCACCGATCCCGTGGTGCGCGATCTGGCGCCCGTCTACGCCGAGAACCTGAACGTCGCCCAACTCCTGTCGTCCATCTTCCAGCACCCCGCATTCCTCTCCCCGAAGGCGACCTCCGGCCTGGTCAAGCAACCGACCGAGTACGTGGTCGGCAGCTTGCGGGCCCTCGGGGTCACGGCCGCCGCCCTCGGTGGCATGGCGCCGAGCATCCAGGCCGTCCTCGCCGGGCTCGGTCAGGTGCTCTTCGACCCGCCGAGCGTGGGCGGGTGGCCCCAGAACAACTACTGGCTGTCGACCTCGGCGGCCCTCACCCGCTGGCGGTTCGCCCACGCCCTGGTGCGCCGGGCCGACATCTCGGCCGTCACCGACGCCGCACCCGCGGCCAGGGTCGAGGCGGTGTCCGAGCTGCTGTCGGTCCCGAGCTGGAGCCCGACGTCGGCCCGGGCCCTGGCCAGTGCCGCCTCCGACCCGCCCAGTCTGGTCTCGTTGGCCATGGTCTCACCCGAGTACGTGAGCAACTGAGGGGAGGAATGATGGTCGACCGCCCGACGGAAGAACTGCCCACCGGCCCCGACTCGCCGGTGGGGCCGACCTCCGGGCCCGGCCTCGATCGCCGCCGGTTCCTCGCCCTGGCCGGGGCGACCGGCGCGGCCGGGATCGTCGCCGCCACGCTCGGGCGGCGCGGCTGGGACGCCCTGTTCGGCGGCGGGTCTTCGGCGGGCGCCACGGGGCCGACCGGTCGCACGCTGGTCCTGGTCACCCTGTACGGCGGCAACGACGGTCTGAACACGGTCGTCCCCTACCAGGACAGCGCCTACGCCGCCGCCCGAGGCCTGCTGGCGGTGGACCCCTCCACGGTGCTGCCGCTGGGCCAAGGGTACGGCCTCCATGCCGGCATGAGCGGGTTCAAACGCCTGTGGGACGCCAAGGAGCTGGCCATCGTGCACGGCGTGGGCTTCGCCGACCCGAACTACAGCCACTTCGAATCGATGGACATCTGGCAGAGCGGTGTGCCCGACACGCCGGTGAGCACGGGCTGGCTCGGTCGTTGGCTGGACGCCACCCGCTCCAGCCCGCTCCGGGCCATGGGCATCGGTCCGACCCTCCAGCCGGCGCTGTCGGGGGCGCGTGTGCAAGGTGCCGCCATCCCCGTCGGGCCGATCACCCTTCCCGGCGCCCGGGCCGAGCAGACCTGGTACGCGGCGCTGTCCCGAACGACACCGGCGGAACCGGCGCTGGCCGCCGCCTCGGCGACCTCCGACGCCGTGCTGCTCGAGCTGAACCAGCGGATCGGGCCGATCCTCGACCGCACCTCGGAGAGTGATCCGTTGCACCTGCGGACAGGGGCCACTGTCTCGCCGGCCGGATCCCTGGCCGCCACCGGAGGGGGCGGGCAGACGGCCGGCAACGTCCTGGCCACCCAGCTGAGCGTGGTGGCCAACCTGATCCTGGCCGGCGCCAGCCCCGAGGTCTACGCCGTCCAGCTCGGGGGCTTCGACACCCACGCCGATCAGTTGAACACCCAGGACGTCCTGCTCCCCGAGCTCGACACCTCGGTGAGCGCATTCGTCGACGCGTTGCGGGGGCACCCGCGGGGGAACGGGACGGTCGTGCTCGTGTACACCGAGTTCGGCCGCCGGGTGGCCGCCAACGCAAGTGCGGGCACCGACCACGGGTGGGCCAACGTGGCGTTCGTGGCCGGGCCACAGGTGAACGGCGGGTTCCATGGTGACCCTCCGAGCCTGACCGCGCTCTCGGAGGGCAACACCGTCTACACCACCGACTTCCGCTCGCTCTACGCCGCCATGTTCGGCCAGGTGCTCGGAGTCGACCCGGACGGCTTCCTCCGAGGCTCGTTCCCGCCGGTCCAGGTGGTCTGAGCCGTGGCCGGCCGAAGGACGCGACCGCCAGCCATGCGCGCCACCACGGTCCAACCGCCGGCCGGGTGGGCCGGGTGGGCCGGGTTCTCAGGGTCCTCACAGGGAGCGCCCAGCCCCGTCTTGGATCCGTTCCGTACCGTCGAGGGCGAAGGAGGTGAGCACGGGCTCCTCGGTCCGCGGCCCGTCCACACATGAACTGGTTCTTCGTCAGCCTTCCGCTCATCGGACTGGGGGTGGCCTCGGCCACCATCCCGCGACTCGTCCCCGCCGTCAGGCAACACCGTTCCGCCCTGGCTGACGACCGCACCCGCTCGAACGGGCACGGCCATCTCTCGCCCGGGCCCGAGCGCATCATCGACCGGCCGTGACCGGCTGACCGGCTGACCGGCTGACCGGCCCAGACCGGCCGCATCGGGGCGGATCGGCCGCACCGAGGGCCGCGACCGGGCGAACGACCCTGGGCGCAGCGACGCTAACCTTGCCAGCGCCATGGCCTTGAACGCCGACCCGCGCCCTGCCCCCGACGAGGGGGCACCCGACCCGTCGGATGGCGACGCCGCCACCGACGGCCGTCAGCTGCGACGCAAGCGCAACCGCGAGGCCGTGGTCGAGGCGTTGCTCGACATCTACCGCGACGGGAACCTCACGCCGAGCACCGAGGAGATCGCCGCCCGATCAGGACTGTCTCCCCGCTCTCTGTTCCGCTACTTCGAGGACGTGGACGGCCTCACCCGGTCGGCCATCATGGTCCAAGAGGCCCGCCTCATGCCGCTGGTGGCCATCGACGCCGGGCCCGAGGAGACGACCGATCGCAAGATCGCGGCCCTGGTCGGGCAAAGGTTCCGGCTGTTCGACGCGGTGGGCAACGTCGCCGCGGTGGTCCGGCTACGGGCGCCGATCAATCCGACGCTCGCCGCCGAGCTCCGCCGGAACCGGCGGTTCCTGCGGAACCAGGTGAGCTCGTTGTTCGCTCCGGAGCTGTCGGCCATGGGCGAGCCGAGGAGCGAGGCGATCCTGGCCGCGGCGGACAACCTGACCTCCTACGAGTCGTACCAGCTCCTGACCGAGGACCGCTCGATGGCGTCACCCGAAGCGAGCGCGCACGTCGTCGTCGCATTGACGGCGCTGTTCGATTCGGGGTCCTGAGCAGCCAAGCCTTCAGACCGCGGCCGCCCGGGCGTCGGCCAACAGCTTGTCGTCGTCGGCCATGAGGGCGTGGGCCAGCTGCTTGATCAGATCGATCACCTCGGGGTGGGCTTCGGGGTCCCAGCCCTCGAGCAGCTCGGTCATCGAATCCCGCCGGGCCGCGGTGAGCTGCTCGATGGCCTGGTGGCCCGACGGGGTCAAGGCGAGATGGCCGGCATCGAGGACAGCGCTGGTCCCGTTCTCACGCCGGAGCAGGCCGGCCGACACCAGGGGCTCGATCGACTCCTCGAGCTGGCCCGGCTCGACCTTGAGCCGGGCCCCGACCTCCTCGAGGGTGCAGTCGGGCCGGTCGGCCAGCCGGTACAGCATCCACACCCCCCGGGGCTCGAGGTCGACACCCGCCCGGGCGGCCAGGGTCTCGTACAGCTCACCACGGTTCTCGCGTCCGGCGGCCCGTTCGAGAAGGCGGCGCACCTCGCCGAGCGAGGTGCGCGGCTCGTGGAGCCCGAGGTGCTCGGCCGGCTCGGAGCTGCGGATGGACTTGCGGAGCTCGATCTCGGGCAGGGTCCAACTGAGGGCGAAGGCGGCCAGCCCGATGGGCACCCCGATCAGGAAGATGGTCTGGATGGTGTGGGCGATCCCGCCGATGACCGCGGCTTGCACCGGGGCCGGGAGATGGTGGATGGCTCCCGGGTTGTCGGCGTTGAGGCTGAACCCCGGTGGGGCCTTGGACAGGTGCAGCGCGGCCAGGACGTTGGACACCACCAGGTTGGCGTAGACGGCACCGAACACGGCCGTACCGAACGAACCCCCGATCATGCGGAAGAAGGTCGCCCCCGAGGTGGCGGTGCCGAGCTCCTCGTAGGGCACGGCGTTCTGGACCGCCACGACGAGCACCTGCATGACGAGGCCCAGACCGAAGCCGAACACCACCATGAACCCGGCGATGGTCCACGCCCCCGTGCTCACGCCGATGAGCGACATCAGGTAGAGCCCGAGGGTCATGAGCGCAGTGCCGACCACCGGGAAGACCTTGTAGCGGCCGGTGCGGCTGACGAGCTGCCCGGAGCCGAGGGACGCGACCAGGAGACCGCCCATCATCGGGAACAGGCGCACGCCCGAGGCGATCGGGCTCACCCCCTTCACGTCCTGGAAGAACAGGGGCAGGAAGGTGAGCGCCCCGAACATGGCGAAGCCGACCACGAATCCGATGGCACTGGCCGCCGAGAAGACCGAATTGGTGAACAGGTTGAGCGGGATGACCGGCTCCACCGCCCGGCGCTCGGCCAGCAGGAAGGCGACGGCCAGGGCCACCCCGCCCACCGCCAGGCCGACCATGAACGGCGAGCCCCAGGCGTAGGTCGTGCCTCCCAGGCTGGTAAAGAGGACCAAGGACGTAGCCGACAAGGCCAGCAACACCGCGCCGAGATAGTCGATGACCCGGTGCACCCGGCTGAGCGAGCCGGGCAAGGCGACCGTCGTCACGGCCAGGGCCACCGCCCCGATGGGGAGGTTGATGTAGAAGATCCACCGCCAGCTCAGGTAGTCGACCATGACCCCGCCGATCAGCGGACCGATCACGGTGGTGATGCCGAACATGGCCATGAACAGCCCCATGTACTTGCCGCGCTCGCGCGGCGAGACCACGTCCCCCACGATGGTCTGGGCCCCGACCATCAGCCCGCCGCCCCCGAGTCCTTGCACAGCCCGGAACACGATGAGCTCGAGCATCGAGTGGCTCAGGCCGGACAGCGCCGAGCCGACCAGGAAGATGACGATGGAGAGCTGGAAGAAGAATTTCCGCCCGTACTGGTCGCCGAGCTTGCCCCACAGGGGGGTCGAGACGGTGGACGACAACAGGTAGGCGGTGACCACCCAGGTCAGGTGCGATGCGCCGTGGAGGTCGCCGACGATGGTGGGCAGGGCGGTGGCCACCACCGTCTGGTCCAACGCGGCCAGGAACATCCCGAGCAGGAGCGCCCCGATGACGATCAGCACCCGTCGGTGCGAGAGTGAGCCGGCGGCGTCGGGCTCCACCGCTGCCGCGGTCTCGGTCAAGGTTCCCTCCCTCTCAGTTGTGCTCGGGACAGGCCCATTGTACGGACCGGCCGCACGGCGGCTCCCGCCCCGAGCGCCGGGAAGCCCGGGCGAGCCCCGTGTACGGTCGGCCTGTGCCGGCACGTGCGCGACGGTCCTCCGGCGGAAGGGAGTGACCCGGATGGGGCGATCCGTGGGGTCCGAGCTGGCGGCCGTCCTGGCCGACCATCGGGGCTCGGTCACCGAGCTGCTCCAACAGCTCGCCGGCGAGCCGGTCGATGCCGACGTGCAGGCCCAGTGGGCCAGCCCGGCCGGGTCGGACAACCCGCTCGGGCTCGAAGCCGACGCCGAGATGACGCACCGGACCGTCCTGCTGCGCGGGCGCGACACCGGTCGTGCCTTCGTCTACGCCGAGTCGTCGATCGCATCGGCGAGGCTCCCCCCGCCGGTCCGGCGGCGTCTGGAGCAGAGCCGCGACCCGATCGGGAGGGTCCTGAGCGATCAGCTCGTCACCGTGGAACGCGAGCTCCTGCCCGGCCCGGCGTCGGCCGAGCACGCGGACACCTCGTTCGCCCTTCAGCTGGCCACGGCGCCCCTCAGCCGGCGGTACCGCATCCTGCTCGGGTCGAGACCGGCCTTCGCGGTGAACGAGTGGTTCCTCGAGCCGGTCGCCGATTCGCTCTCGCGCCGTTCACGTGTGATCTGAGGCCCCCCGACCGGGTCACGACACCGGGTCACGCCACCGAGTTGCGCCATACCCAACTCCGGGTGTCACACCGCACCCGACCCGGGGCTCGGCCGGCTGTCGCGCTCCCGAATTCCCCATAGCCGGTCCCCTACGATTCGGACGTGCCAGACCCGTCGGCGCCCCGCAGCCAGCCCGCGCCGTCAGTGTGGAACCTGCTCATCGGCCGCCCGCTCCGGACCAGCGAGGTATCCAAGGAACAGATCACCCCCGTCGAGGGGCTTTCGGCTCTGTCGCTCGACGCGCTGACCTCGGTGGCCTACGGGCCCGAGGCCATCATCGTGGTGCTGGCGCTGGCCGGCGCCGGCGCGCTCCACCTCATCCTGCCGATCACGGTGGCCATCGTGGTCCTCCTCGCCATCCTGGTGTTCTCCTACCGGCAGGTCATCGACGCCTACCCCGGGGGCGGGGGTGCCTACGCGGTGTCCCGGGCCAACCTGGGGGCGGGGACCAGCCTGGTGGCGGGCGCCGCTCTCATCGTCGACTACACGCTGACGGTGGCCGTCTCCATCGCCGCCGGGGTGGGATCGCTCACGGCCGCCTTCCCCGGCCTCAACTCGGCCACCGTTCCCATCTGCCTCGGCATCCTGGTGGTGATCACCTTGCTGAACCTCCGCGGACTCGGCGAGGCCGCCCGCGCCTTCCTCCTGCCGACCCTGCTGTTCATCGTCGGCCTGCTGGTCATCATCGCCATCGGCCTCGTCCATCCGTTGGCCCTCCACGCCCCGCTGCCCGGCCAGTCGCTCCTGCCGACCCACGGGCTGCAGGCGGTCACCGTCCTGCTGGTGCTCAAAGCCTTTTCGGCCGGGTGCAGCGCGCTGACGGGTGTGGAGGCCATCGCCAACGGGGTCCCGCTGTTCAAGGAGCCCCGCGCCGTGAGAGCCAAGCGGACCGAGCTGCTGCTCGGCGTCATCCTCGCCGCCATGCTGCTGGGGCTGGCCGTGCTGGCCCGCCGCTGGCAGATCGGCCCCCGTTCGGGCCAGACGGTGCTCAGCCAGATCATGTCCATCGCCGTGGGCCGCAACGCCGCCTTCTACGTCATGTCGCTCACCGTCACCGTCGTGCTGGCCCTCGCCGCCAACACCTCCTTCGGAGGCCTGCCCGTCCTGACCAGCCTCCTGGCCCGTGACAACTACCTGCCCCATCTCTTCGCCCTGCGGGGTGACCGCCAGGTGTTCGCCAACGGAATCTGGGTCCTGGCCGGCCTCTCGGCCGCGTTGCTCGTGGCGGTGGGCGGGAACACCAATGAGCTCATCCCCCTCTTCGCCATCGGCGTGTTCGTCGGGTTCACGCTCTCCCAGGCCGGCCTGGTCGTCCACTGGTGGCACACCCGCCCGGCCCGCTGGTACTACCGCGCCGGCCTCAACGGGACCGGCGCGGTCATCACCGCGGTGGCCACCCTGGTGTTCCTCTTCTCCAAGTTCACCAGTGGGGCCTGGGTGGTGGTGGTCGCCGTGCCGGTCTTCATCGTCCTGTTCGTCCGCGTGCGGCGGTACTACGCCGGGGTCGCGGTCGACCTGGGCCTGGGCACCATCCCGCCCCGACCGCAGGGCCGGCGGACACTGGTCATCGTCCCGGTCACCGGCGTGTCCCGCCTCACCCGTCACGCCCTGTCCGAGGCACTCTCCATCGGCGACGAGGTGGTCGCCGTGTCCGTGGCGATGGACGGAGGTGACGTCAGCCAGCGCGACGCCGAGCCACTCGAGCGGGTGTGGGAGCGGTGGGACCCGGGCGTGCCCCTCCGGATCCTGTCCACCGAGTTCTCCTCGGTGGTCGATCCCATCGTCGCCTTCATCGACGAGGCCCGCGAGGTCCGGGACCGCCAGATCGTCGTCCTCATCCCAGTGGTCGTCCCGACCCACTTGCGCTACAGCATCCTCCACAACCAGATCGACCGCGTCCTCACCCACGCGCTGCGCCGCCGGACCGACGTGGTCGTGGCCCGCGTCACCCGGCCCCTGCAACCTCCGGCCGGGGGCCATACGCCGGCGGGCAGTGCTCCCTCGGAGACGACGGCCGGACCCGGCGGGCACGACGCCCGATGAGGGTCCGACGCCCGTCGCCCCTCAGGCGGCGTTCGGACGCCAGGGGGTGACCCAGTCGGTGGCCGGCCATCCCTCCACGGCGGCCTTCAGGGGGATCGCCGTCGCCCCGTCGATCGACTCGCGCAGGATGTCGGCGTGGCCGGCATGGCGAGCCGTCTCCTCGACGAGGTGGAGCAACACCCAGCGCAGCGACCAGGAATCCACGTCCTGCGGGAACCAGGGCACCCCCTGGGGGACGGGGACCCGGTGGTCGAGTTCGTGCCGGCCGACGATCGCCTCGGTCTCCGACGCCACCTGGTCATAGAGGGCCAGCACGTCGGCCAATGTGTCGGCGGGGCTCATCCGAAAATTGGCCAGGTACTCCTCCTCCGACCCGGAGGGGCGGCTGAGCACCATGTCCATCCAGCCCCGCTCCGTCGTGGCCAAGTGTTGGAGCAGCCCGCCGATGCTCAGCGAACCCGCGCTCGGGACCGACCGTGCCTGCTCGTCGGTGAGCCCGAAAGCGGCGGCGGCCACGGCGGCCCGCTGCTGGGCCAGAAACGAGAGCAACTGGTCGCGCTCGTCGTCGATAGGGGCGGGAATTCCGGGCATCATGCCCACCTTTCTCGGAGCCGCTCGAGAGGGCCCCACTTGGGTTCCAGGCGATCCGCCTGTACCGACAGTGTGCGCCCCCAAACCGGTCAACAATTGACCGGTTTGGATGAGAAGATCGAGAGGTGCGCGCCGACCGGCTGGTGGCCATCCTCCTCATGCTCCAGGCGAAGGGACGGGTGACGGCGAGCGAGGTGGCCACCGAGCTCGAGATCTCGGAGCGCACCGCCCGGCGGGACCTCGAGGCACTGGGCGTGGCCGGCCTGCCCGTCTACTCCCTCCAGGGTCGCAACGGTGGGTGGCGACTGGCCGGCGGGGGCCGGACCGATCTGAGCGGGCTCTCGGCGGCCGAGGCCCGGGCGCTGTTCCTCGTGGCCGGGCCGTCATCGGCGGCCACGCCCGAGCTGAGGGCCGCCTTGCGCAAACTGGTGCGGGCCCTGCCCGAATCGTTTCGCACCCAGGCCGAAGCGGCCCAGGGCGCCGTGCTCGTCGACTCGAGCGGCTGGGACCGGTCCGGCCAGGTCCGTCCGGCCCCGGCCCACCTCGACTCCGTGCAACAAGCCGTCATCGACGGCGGCCAACTGACGCTCGGCTACGTGGCCCGGGACGGGTCCTCGACCTCGCGACTGGTGCACCCGCTGGGCCTGGCGGCCAAGGGGTGGGCGTGGTACCTGGTGGCCGACACCGACGCCGGTCGGCGCACCTTCCGGGTGGATCGGATGACCTCCGTCGAGCCCACCGGCCTCCGGCTCGAACGACCGGCCGGGTTCGACCTGGCCGAGACCTGGGCGGGGATCATCACCGAGCTCGAGCGAGTCCGGTGCCCGGTTTCGGTCCGGGCGCGGGTCGAGCCAACGATGATGGGACTGTGCCGCTGGCTGCTCGGGAACCGGTTGAGCATCGGGCCGGCCGCGCCCGACGGGCGCGTCGAGGTGGAGATCCGGGGCCACTCCGACCGGAGCCTGATCGGGGAGCTGGCCGGACTCGGTACCGAAGTCGAGGTCGTCGACCCGCCCGACATCCGCCGGGGCCTCGGCGAGATGGGCCGGGGGCTGGCCACCTTGTACGCCGCGGAGGTGACGTCCGGGCCGGACTGAGCGGGGAGCACCGGCTACGAGCCGTCGAGGCGATCCCTCAGGCGCCGGCCACCTCGTCGCGGAGGATGGCCACCAGAACGGCCAGGTCGGACTGGTCGATGCGCGCCGCGGCCCGCACCGACGCCCGGCCGAGGCTCGACCCGAAGGGGAGGGCGTCGACCACCCCACGGGCCACCCAGCTGCGGAAGAGCCGCAGCTCCGTGGACCGGCCCAGCGCCCGCTCGTCGACCGCCCGGCCCCGGGACATGAGGGCAGCATTGGTCAGCCGCCGCACTTCGGCCGGGTCCACCCTGATGGACGCCTCGTTCAGCTTCCGGACCAGGTACGACCCCGTGTTGTACCAGTCGCAGAACCCGTGGACGACCGAGGCCACCTGACCGACCACCCCGTCGATGGCGAGGGCCAGCACCGGGCCACCCTCGAACGTCGATGCCGCGGCGGCCGCCACCAGCGCCACCTGCAACGCCCCCACCGCCGTCGAGATCGACCGGGCTTGGCGACCGGCGAGCAGCTCGACGCCCTCCCGGTCGTAGAGGACGGCGGGGTGCTCGAGCACCTGGCCGGACATCCAGTCGAGCAGCTGGGGCGGGGCCGCCCGCACTTGGGCGCGGACCCGTTCGAAGCGCCCCCGCCCCCCGGTCAGGAGCTCGCGCCCGATACCGCCCAACGCCGACTCCAGCTCGACGGACGCGGCGGGGGGCAGGCCTTCGGGCCGGAGCAGCGTGCGGAGGGCCTGGGCGAAAGCGGCCCTGGCCCGAGCCAGGCGTGACGGACCCGCCGGTCGTCTCGGTCCGCGCTCCGGCGGCGGTCCGGAGGAGGCCTCGGTCACACCGGAAGTCTGGTGACCGCGGTTGCGTCCCGCAAGGGGCGGCCGGTCCGTGTGACCCGGTGCGCCGACCGCGGGCGGCCTACCATCGGATCGACACATGCGACGGGGCGCCGACGTTCGGATGCAGGCGCCGTCGAGAGCTGGGAGCGGAGCGCAGGTGGCGCTGGACATTGGGCGCAGGCAGTTGTCCCGGGAAGCCGGGGCGGCCCGGGCGGGCGGCGGATCGATCCCGAGGGTGGTGATCGTCGGGGCCGGCCTGTCCGGACTGGCCATGGCCATCCAACTGGTACGGTCCGGCGTCCGCGCCTTCACCGTGGTCGAGCAGTCCGACCGGGTGGGAGGTACGTGGCGGGACAACGTGTACCCGGGGAGCGGATGCGACGTCCCCTCCCATCTCTACTCGTTCTCCTTCGCCCCGAAATCGGACTGGACACGGCGCTTCGCCGAGCAGCCCGAGATCCTCGACTACGTCGACCAGTGCGTGGAACGGTTCGGCCTCGGGCCGCACCTGCGATTGGCCAGCACGGTGCGTCGGGCGGTGTTCGATGAGGCGGCCGGGTGCTGGGAGGTCGAGATCGACACGGCGGCGGGCGCCGAGGTGCTCGAGGCCGACGCCCTGGTCTTCGCCTGCGGGCAGTTGAACCGTCCCCATGTGCCCGACCTGCCCGGTCTCGGCCAGTTCGCCGGCCCCGCCTGGCACTCGGCCCGCTGGGACTACACCCACGACCTCGAGGGCCGGCGGGTGGCGGTCATCGGGAACGGGGCCAGTGCCATCCAATTCGTCCCGGCCATCGCCGAGGAGGCGGCCGAGGTCACCGTCTATCAACGCACACCCAACTACGTCGCCCCGAAGAAGGACCGCGCCTACAGCCGGCCGACCCACTGGCTCATGGAGCATGTGCGCCCGGTCGCCACCGCCTACCGGTGGTGGATCTACTGGAGCCTGGAGCTGCGCTGGCTGTGGTTCCGAAAGGACAGCTGGCCCAGCCGCCAGCTCACCGCCATGTTCGCCAAAGCGGTTCGGGCCGAGGTGGTCTCCGATCGCCTGCCCGAGGCTTCGGTGGTTCCCGACTACCCGGTCGGGTGCAAACGCATCCTCATCTCCAGCGATTGGTACCCGACGCTCCACCGGCCCGATGTGCACGTCGTCGACCAGCCCATCCGACGGATCGAGGCGGACGCCATCGTGACCGCCGACGGGCGCCGGCGCCCGGCCGACGTCCTCATCTTCGGCACCGGGTTCTCGACCAACGACTTCCTCTCCCATATCGAGGTCACCGGCACCGGCGGTCGGTCACTGGCCGACGAGTGGCAGCAGGGTGCGCATGCCTATCTCGGCGTGTCGGCGGCGTCGTTCCCCAACTGCTACTTCCTCTACGGTCCCAACACCAACCTGGGCCACAACTCGATCCTGTTCATGGTGGAACGCCAGATCAACCTCATCCTCCAGGCCCTGGCCCTCCAGACGCGAGCCGGCCGGGCGGGCGGGACCGGTGACCTGCCCACGGTCGGGGTGACCGACGATTCGTACCGGCTGGACGATGAGCGCACCCAACGGCTCATGGCCGGCACCGCCTGGGTGGCCGGCTGCCGCAGTTGGTACAAGGACGCGTCGGGGCGGGTGGTCAACAACTGGCCGACGTGGACGGTGCGTTACTGGTACGACACCTTGCGCCTGCGGACCCACCGGCTGGGACTCGTCCCGACCCGGACGGGTCGGCCGTCGGTGACCGCGTCCCCGCCGGTGGCGGAACCCGTCCACTCCGCCGGCCCGGGCGTCAACGCCAACCGGCCCGCCGGCCCACGGTGGGAGGCTCCGGCCACCTCATGATCGGCGTCGTTGCTACCTTCTTGGCCCATGGCTCGTAGCCGCCGGAGCGGTTCCGAGCCCTCCTCCACCGCCGTGTCGGAGCGGCCCGTCCGCAGCTACCCGCCCCCCGGCGGCACCCCGAGGCCGACCGCTCCCGGGCCCGAAGGACCGGAATCGACCAACGGGACGGGCGGGACCCGACCAGCCGGAGGGTCGGGCGGCCTGGCCGGCCTGCAGCCGCCCAAACGCCGCCACGCCCACTCGGCCCACAAGCACACGGCCCGGCCCGCACCGCCCCCCAGCTCGTTCGACGAGACCGGACTGCTGACGCTCGGCGAGGAGATCAAGGCGACCCGGCACGGGAGGAAGGGGCGGCACCGGAAGGCCAAGTGGATCCTCGCCTCGGTGGGGGTGCTCATCCTCGTGGTGGTGGGAGCCACCGTCGGCTATGCCTGGTATCTCAGCCGGGAGATCCACCGCATCGACGTGCGGGGGCTCAGCGACGTCCCGTCCACCGGAGCGGACGCCGGCACGGAGAACATCCTGATGGTCGGCTCCACCGACCGCTGCGCCCTCAAGGTGCAGAACGCGGTCTACGGCTTGTGCTCGCAGGGGGTCAACGGCGTGAACAGTGACGTCGTCATGCTCCTCCATCTGGATCCGTCGCGGCACTCGGTCTCCATCCTCTCGATCCCCCGTGACCTGTTCGTCCCCAACGCCCGGTCCACGGGCGCCAACAAGATCGACGCCGCCCTCTACCAGGGTCCGAGCCAGCTGGTGGCGGCGATCAACGAGAACCTCGGCATTCCCGTCCAGCACTACGTGGTGCTCAACTTCGACACCTTCGCCAACGTGGTGAACGATCTCGGGGGCGTGAAGATGTACTTCCCCGAGCCGGTGTTCGACGCCTACTCCGGGCTCCAGCAGTTCACCCCGGGATGCGTGTCCCTGGACGGGTTTCACGCCCTTCAGGTGGTACGCGCCCGCCACCTGCAGTACAAGGGCCCCGGCGTGACCACCGGCAACGCCGCCTACTGGCCTTCGGAGAACTTGAGCGACCTCGCCCGTATCCGACGCGACCATGAGTTCCTCCGCGTGCTGGCCAGCGCCGTCGCCAAGCAGGGCCTCGGCAACCCGATCACCGATGCGCAACTGGTGAGCTCGGTGGCCCCCCAGCTCGAAGTGGACCGCCAGTTCTCCGCCTCGGACATGATCAATCTGGTCCTCACCTTCCATTCGGTCAACGTGGGCTCGGCGCCCCAGATGACCCTGCCGGTGCAGGTCGACCAATTCGGCTCGTACATCTACAAAGGGGCCGCCTACGGGGACATCGAGTTCCCGTCGATCGTCCAGGACCAACAGGTGGTCGATCAATTCCTCCACGTGGCGGCCGATACGGACACCATGACCGGGCAGAAGCTCCCTGCTCCCGCCAATGTCACGGTCTCGGTGCTCAACGGGACCGGCGCCTACAACCAGGCCACCGACACCTCGACCGCTCTCGCCGGCCTCGGCTTCCACATGGTGGGCGCCGGCGACACCCAGTCGGTCGGCAGCCCGTCGGAGACTGTCGTCTACTACGCCACGAAGACGCCGGCCGACGAGGCCGCCGCCGAGGCCGTGGCCCGTTCGCTGTCCGGTGCGGTCGTCACGGCCCTCGGGCCGACCGCCTCCGGCGCCGAGGTGACGGTGGTGACCGGTTCGCAGTTCTCCGTCAACCCCCCGGCGCCCGTTCCGACGCCGGGGGGCACGGCGACGAGCACCGTGGACTCGACGGGTTCAACGGGTTCGACGGGCTCGACGGGCTCGACGGGCTCCACCTCGTCGGGCTCCTCGACCGCCTCCGGCGCCAGCGCCGACTTCCAGCCCCCGACCCCGGCCAACTCACCGCTCCAGCCCTGGGACCCGCGTTCGTGCACCCCAGCGGGAGGCGAGGGCCCCTAGGCCGAGCTGTTGGGCCGCCGTCCCACAGCTGAGCGGGTCCGCCCTTCACCGCAGTTCAGGAGGCAATCGGAACGGAACGGTTGCGTTTCATCCGCCGGTCCATTATGGTGAACGAAACAGTTTCGTTTTGGCGTTTGCGTGGTGCTGATCGGAGGTGAGCGACCGTGGATACCGAGGTGAAGAACGAGGTGCCGGCGGTCAAGCGCCCGCGCGGTCCTCGGGCAGAAGCACGCGAGCAGGCCATCCTCGACGCCGCCTTGGAGCTGCTCATGGAGGTCGGCTACGACCGTTTGAGCATGGATGCGCTGGCCGAGCGGGCCAAGGCCGGCAAGGCCACCATCTACCGGCACTGGTCGGGCAAGGCCCAGATCGTGGCCGAGGCGGTGCGCAGGCTCAAGATGCCGGCCCTCGCCGTTCCGGTCGACACCGGTTCACTGCGGGGCGACCTGCTCGGTGAGCTGCAGCTGATGTGCGACACCATGACCACCGAGGACGCCGCCATCGTTGCCGGGGTCATGTCCGCCATGCGCACCGACGCCGAGCTTGCTCATCTGGTCCGCTCGCAGGTCATCGAAACCAAGCGGGGGAAGTTCAAGGTGATCATCGAACGGGCCGTCGAGCGGGGGGAGCTGCCCACGGGCAGCACGGCCGACGTGGTCGAAGAGGTGATGCCCGCCATGCTCATCAACCGGCTGGTCATCCAAGGCGAGCCGCTCGACGAGGCCTTCGCCCTCCACATGGTGGACGACATCGTCCTCCCCTTGCTCCACCGCTAGTTCCGCCCGCCCTCTCCCGTCTACCCGTAGACGACCGCACTACCGCCGTTCCCTCAGCCGTTCCGACCCCTCATCCCCAGATCCGCCCCGAATCCAAGGAGTCTCCATGACCACGCTCACCGAGTCCCCGCCCCCCATCGCCCAGCCCGGTGGGCCGGCCGGGCCCGACCCACGGCGCTGGCTGGCCCTGGCCGTGATCGCCGTCGCCCAGCTCATGGTGGTGCTCGACGCTTCCATCGTGACCATCGCCCTCCCATCGGCCGAACGCGCCCTGCACATCTCGACGGCCAACCGCCAATGGATGGTCACGGCCTACACCCTGGCCTTCGGCGGCTTCCTGCTGCTCGGTGGGCGAATCGCCGACTACGTGGGCCGCAAGCGCATCTTCATCCTCGGGCTGCTCGGCTTCGCCGGCGCCTCGGCGCTCGGCGGGGCGGCGGTCAACGCGCCGATGCTCTTCGGGGCGCGGGCCTTGCAGGGTGCCTTCGGCGCGCTGCTCGCCCCGGCGGCGCTCTCCCTCATCACGGTGACCTTCACCGAGGTCAAAGAGCGGGCCACCGCGTTCGGGGTCTACGGTGCCATCGCAGGCGGAGGCGCGGCCATCGGGCTCATCCTCGGCGGCGTGCTCACCGAGTTCGCATCCTGGCGCTGGTGCCTGCTCGTAAACGTACCCATCGCCATCCTCGCCGCGCTCGCCGCCACCGCGGTGGTACGCGAGAGCCGGGCCCACGGCAATACCAGCTATGACATCCCGGGCGCAGTGAGCGTCACCGGCGGCCTGGTGGCTCTGGTCTACGGGTTCACCCGGGCGGCCCAGGACGGTTGGACCTCCAGCGTCACCCTCCTCTGCCTCGGTGTGGCGGCGGTGCTGCTGACCACCTTCATCGCCATCGAGTTGCGCACCACCCACCCGCTCCTGCCCATGCGGGTGATCCTCGACCGGAATCGAGGCGGCTCGTACCTGAGCTCGTTCATGGCTGGTTCCGGACTGTTCGGGATGTTCCTGTTCCTGACGTTCTACTTCCAGGGCACGCTCGGGTACTCGGCCCTCAAGACGGGCTTCGCCTTCCTGCCCTTCTCGGTCGGGATCATCGTGGCGGCCACGATCTCGAGCAAACTCCTGCCCCGAACGGGCCCCCGGGTGCTGATGGCCGGTGGCTTCACCGCGGCCACCCTGGGCCTGGCCTGGTTGAGCGGGCTCGGACCGCATTCGAGCTACGCCATCCACGTGCTGCCCACCGAGCTGCTCATCAGCCTCGGGATGGGTCTGGCCTTCGTCCCCATGAGCAGCACCGCGCTGCTCGGGGTGCGCCAACACGACGCCGGGGTGGCCAGCGCCCTGGTGAACACCACCCAGCAGGTGGGTGCGTCCCTCGGAACCGCCCTGCTCAACACCGTGGCCGCCTCGGCGACCGCCGCCTATCTGACCACCCGCCTGCACACCCCGACCAACATCCACGCCGCCATCGTGCATGGCTACACCGTGGGCTTCCTGGTCAGCGCGGTGTGCCTGGCCATCGCCGCCGTGTCAGCGGCGGTGCTCATCACCGCCAGCCGGGCGGACATCGCGGCCATGGCGGCGGCGTCGGGGGCCATCGGGACGGATGCGGCCGAGGATGCCGGGACCGAGACACCCGAACCCGTCGGTGTCGGCGTCTGAGCAGATCGCCGTCGCCCGCCTCACGAAAGCGCCGAACTCCGGGGAGTACCGGTTCTCAGCGTCCGATGTGATCGGCGGGGACGGTGCCCAACCGGCCGGCCTGAAAGTCCTCGAAGGCCTGGGCCACCTCTTCCTTGGTGTTCATGACGAAGGGACCGTAGGCGAAGACCGGCTCACCGATCGGCCTTCCACCGAGCACCAGGACGTCGAGGTTGGGCGTCCGCGAGTCCCCGGGCCCGGCGGTCAGGCTGACGAAGTCGCCGGGGCCGAACACGGCCAGTTGACCGGTGCCGACCGGTTGGCCGTCGGGACCGACCGTGCCCGCACCACCGAGGACGTAGACGAGTGCGTTGAACTCCGGCGCCCAGGGGATGTCGACCCGGGCACCGGGCGAGAGCGTGGCATGCACCATGGCCATCGGTGAGTGGGTCGAGCCGGGTCCGGCGTGACCACCGACGTCACCGGCGATGACCCTCAGCAACGCACCTCCGTCCGGAGACGAGACCAGGGCGACGCTCGAGCGCCCGATGTCCTGGTACCGGGGGGCGATCATCTTGTCGGCCCGGGGCAGGTTCACCCACAACTGGATGCCGTGGAACAGCCCCCCGCTGGCCACCAGGGCCTCGGGCGGGGCCTCGATATGGAGGATCCCTCCCCCTGCGGTCATCCACTGGGTGTCACCGTTGGTGATGAGGCCGCCGCCACCGATCGAGTCCTGATGCTGAAAGGTGCCGTCGATCATGTACGTCACCGTCTCGAAGCCACGGTGTGGATGCCACGGGGTGCCCTTGGGCTCACCCGGGGCGTACTCGACTTCGCCCATCTGGTCCATGTGGACGAAGGGGTCGAGGTAGCGCCGGTCGACACCGGCAAAGGCGCGCCGCACGGGGAAGCCTTCGCCTTCGAACCCCGAGGGGGCGGTGGTGACCGAGAGCACGGGCCGTCCCGTCGCCTGCGTCAGGTCCGGCTGTGCCACCTTCGGCAGCGCCAAGACGTCGTCCACTGTGACTGCCGGCATGCCAACCTCCGTCTCCTCGCGCCCCGCTGGTCATCTTCCTGCGCTCGGGCGTCAGGCGTCCACACCCGTGGCCCGCTCGCGCCACCCCCGCCCCGAGCACGTGGTACAACGGTAGTTGCATCCGCAACATTCCCGGGAACCCCATCTCGTCGTGGGCCGGCAGAACGGCTCAAGGGGCCCTGTGGTCATGACGACCTAGTTCAGTGACCAAGTACGCTTGCCCAAGGGCAAGGTCAGGAGACAGCAGGTGATCCGGCAACGCGGCGGAACAACCCCCCGGCGCGACGACCAAGAGGAGACGATGTCCTCCGCCGAGGAGATCGGGCGACTGCTACGCGACGCCAGGGAAGAGCGCGGCCTGGACTTGCTGGCCGTGCATGACCAGCTCAGCCGGCCCATCACCCAGCTCGAGGCGCTGGAGCAGGGCGACCTCTCCCGGCTGCCCGACCAGGCTCTCGCCCTCTCCACGCTGCGGCGCTATGCCGTGTTCCTCGGCCTCGACGGGGACGCACTGGCCCTCCGCATGATCGACGCCTGGTCGTCCCGACCTCCGGCCGGGCCCTCGCCGAACGACACGGCCGGCGTGACCAACGTGGTGGCGGCGGTCACCGCCGGGCCCGACCACCTGCGGGCCTTCACCCAGACCGGTCAAGTGCCGCGGGTGGGCGCCGGTTCGACCGCCGCGCCCGGCGGGTACGGGTTCGGGATGGCGCCGGGGCCTCCCACCGGTACCTTCCCGGTCGTCCCCCATCAGGAGATCAGAGACAGCAAGCGGGCCGTGGCCAGGGCCCGCCGGCGGATGCGAGCCCCGGGCCCGCTCAAGGTCCTGACTTGGGTCGTGGCCCTCCTCATGGCGGCGGTGGGCGCCGGGCTGGTGATCTACCAGTTGCGGCCCGAATGGCTGGCCAAGTCGCACATCCTGCGCGTCAGCGCACCGGCCTCCACCGCCGCGGGCTCGTCCGGACACTCGAATACCTCCGGCCCGACGGGCCCATCCGGTACCTCGGCGGCATCCGTTCCGCCCGGCTCGGGTTCCAACAACCAGGGTTTGCCCGTGGTGACGACGACCAACACCGTGACGAGCGCCAACTACAGCGTCAACGCCAAGAAGTTCATCGTCTCCATCGGCACCTCCGGTCCTTGCTGGGTGCAGGTGACCGGTTCGGACTCGCCGACTCCGCTCATCGTCGGCGTCCAGCCGCCCGGAAAACGGCTGGACTTCACGGCCGACAAGGGAACAACGCTGACGGTCCAGGTGGGATCGTCGGCCGTGGTGGTGAGCGTCGCCATCAAGACCAAGGTCGTCTTCTTCAACGCACCCCGGGTCACACCGTTCACCTACGTGTTCGCGCCGATCTCGACCTGACCAGCACTGGCCGGCGTACACCACGGTGGCCACCGTCCTCGAGCGCCTGGTGCACAAAGGGCTGGTGCACCGCCGTATGGACGGGCGGACCATCCGGTTCACCGCCATCGGTACCCGGGGGGCCCACACCGCCGTGCTCATGCACGAAGCGCTGGCGGTGGACGAGGACCCGGATGCCGCGCTGGTCCGGTTCGCCGAGACGCTGTCCCGCTCGGAGGTGGCGGTCCTCCGCAAGGCGCTCGACGCCCGCCGAGCAAAGGGGTGACCGGCCGCCGACGCCCTTTGTGACCCGGAGCAGGGCGAGCGACCGCTACGACGCGACGATCCGCTCGATCAGGCCGGTCGCCACCGAGTAGCGCCATCCCTCGACCCGGACACCTCCGGCCAGCAGGCCACAGGTGCGCACCCGTTCGACGTCGCCGGCCAGCGCCCCGTCCGGATCCGGCATGGCCAGGAACTCCCACGACCGGGCCGCTGGGGAGCGGTCGCCGGGGAGGTCGGCCCTGATCGACTCGTCGTCTCGACCGGCCAGCGCACAATCGGTGTGCTGCATGACGGCGATGCGGCGAACGCCGAGGAAGTTGGTGGCCAGGATGAGGGAGCGGAGCACGTCGTCGGTGACCCGGCCTCCCGCGTTGCGGAGGATCTTCGAATCACCCGGGGCCAGACCGAGCATGGCCAGCGGCTCGATGCGGCTGTCCATGCAGGTCACCAGGGCCAGTTCCTTGTCAGCGCGCGCCGGTAGCCCCTGCAGCTCGAAGCTCGACGCGTACTGGCGGTTGGCGGCGAGAAGGTCGTCGAACATGCACCCAGCATGGCAGAACGCAAATCGATCCGAACGCAACGCTCATCCGGATCCGTGCCGGCCCCGTATCCCTAGAGAACGCCGAACGCAGTCCCTGTCCGGAGGCCCCCATGAGCGAATTCACCCGTCGTGCCTTCCTGAAGACGAGTTCCGCCGCCGTGGTCGCTGCTGGTGCGCTCGCGGCCGCGCCCGGTCTCCCCGCCGCCGTCAGCGCGCTCGAGTCCAGCGGACCGGCCGACACCGGGGCGGCGGACGCCGCGGTCACCGACAGCGGCGCCTCCACCCTGGGCGAGCCGCTGATCGCCCATGTCCGGGACCTGGCCACCGGTGAGATCGGGTTGTTCACCGGCACCCGGGAGGTCACCGTGCTCGACCCCTCGCTCGCCGTCCGCCTGGCCAGGGCCGTCCGCTGACCACGGAGCGCGCCACTCCGACGCCGGAGCGCGCCCGAACCACGATCGCCTGTCTCCCCATCCCACCCGACCACAACCCGCGAGAACCAGAGGTGTGCCATGTCATCCCATCGTGAAGCCCCGGAGATCTCGAAGGACCCCGTCGCCGATTCGACGGACGTCTATGCCTTCGTCAGTCCCGACCGGCCCGATCGAGTGACCCTCATCGCCAACTACATCCCCCTCCAGGCCCCCGACGGCGGCCCCAACTTCTACGAGTTCGGCGACGACGTCCTCTACGAGATCCACATCGACAACAACGGGGACGCGTTGGCCGACATCACCTACCAGTTCCAGTTCACGAGCGAGATCACCAACCCCAACACCTTCCTCTACAACACCGGGCCCATCCAGCACCTCGGAGACCCGAACTGGAACCGCCGTCAGACCTACTCGGTGACCCTGCTCGCTTCCGGCCAGGCTCCGCAGCTGCTGGCCTCGGGCGTCCCCTGCCCCCCCTGCAACATCGGGCCCCTGTCCACCCCGAACTACGAACGGCTCGTCGACGAGGCCGTCACCGTCATCGCCCCGCGCACCACAGTCTTCGCCGGGCAGCGGGCCGAGGGCTTCTACGTCGACCTCGGCGCCGTCTTCGACCTCGGCGACCTGCGTCCCTTCGAGCAGGACCACACCACCTTCGGCTTGTCGGGCACCGGCCTCGGGCACATGGCCGCCGGGGTCAACTCGACCGCCGGGGTCAACGTGCACAGCATCGCCATCCAGGTGCCGATCGCCGAGCTCACCGCAGATGGACGCCGGCCCAAGAGCGTGACCAGCCCCACTGCGGTGCTGGGCGTGTGGACGACCGCCAGCCGGCAGAAGGCCCGGGTCTTCGAGGGAACGCCCGGCGCCAACGTCAACTCGGGCCCGTTCACCCAGATCTCACGCCTGGGCAACCCGTTGGTCAACGAGGTCCTCATCCCCATGGCGGCCAAGGACGTCTGGAACTCCCTCCCACCCAACCTGGACAGCCAGTTCGCCAAGTACGTGGCCAACCCCGAGCTGGCCGGGCTGCTGCCCGTCCTCTACCCCGGCGTGTTCCCCCAACTCGCCGCCTTCAACCAGACGGCGGCTCCCCGAGCCGATCTGCTGGCCATCCTGCTCACCGGCATCCCCGCCGGTGTGGTGGCCGGCTTCCAGAACTTCACCGGGCCGACCCAGGCCGACATGCTGCGGCTCAATGTCGCCGTCCCGCCCGCTACCAGCGCCACGTCCAATCTGGGCCTGGTGGGCGGCGACCCGGCCGGGTTCCCCAACGGCCGGCGGGTGTTCGACGACGTCGCCACCATCGAGCTCCGGGCCATCGCCGGTGCCACGCTGCCTCTGGTCGACCCGTCGTTCAAGCCCGATGCCGCCGCCGGGGCCCCCACCGGGGCCATCTCCATGGGACTGACCTCGGGCCCGACCGACCTGACCGCCATGGGGACCGAGAACTACCTCGGCGCCTTCCCCTACCTCGGTACCCCGATCTCGGGGTTCCTGGCCCTGACCCCGGCGGGCTGAGCCGGTGGAAGCAGTGGAAGCAGTGGAAGCGGTGGAGCCGATGGAAACGGTGGCAAGCGGCCGCCGATCCGAGGAAGTGCCGGCCGGCCCGAGCGGCGAGGGAACCGTGGTGGTCGATGTCGGGGGCGAACGCGGGGCACTGGTCGTGTGGGTGCCATCCGCCCTCGACGGCACCGAGCTCGAGGTCCGGCGCCGGGGCACGTCCTGGCTGGGCGAGCACACCGCCGTCCGTCCGCGCCGCCTCCGGGACGGCACCTGCTTCGCCGCCATGTTCGGCAGCCTCGATGCCGGCTGTTACGAGCTCCGGGTACGGGGCACCGAGACCGCACCGCGGGTCGAAGCCCGGGTGGCCGGTGGGACCATCGCCGAGGCCACCTGGCCCGACAGCGCCGGGTGACGAGGCGGCTCAGGCCTCCCCGCCGGCGGGCGTGTCCAACCCGAGCACGCGCCGGGCGTTGTCGCGGAGGAACTTGGGCCACACCTCGTCCTTGAACCCGACCGCCGGCAGCTCGGTCATGATGCGCTCGAGCGAGAGCCCCATGGGGAAGTAACCGGCGTAGATGATCTTGTCGGCACCGCGGGTGTTGGCGTAGTCGATGATGTCCTGCGAGTAGTACCTGGGGGCGAAGGCGCTGGTGGAGAAATGCAGGCCGGGCCATTTGAGCATCAGCTTGACCGCCAGCTCGGTCCAAGGCTCGCAGCCGTGCCGGGTGACGAAGACGAGGTCGGGGAAGTCGAACATGACCTCGTCGATGAGCTCGACGTGCTGGCAGGCCGCCTTGAGGCGCGGTCCGGGAATGCCGGCGCAGCAGAACACCGGGATGCCGAGCTCCACGCACTTGGCGTAGATCGGGTACATCTTCTTGTCGTTGATGGGCACCTGGGGAAAGGTCCCCGCCGGGAAGACCCCGACCGCCCGCACCCCGGTCGTCTCGTACTCACGGACCAGGCGGGCGATCCCCGCCATGCCGTCGTTGGGGTCGGCATTGGCGGCCGGGACGAAGCGGTCCGGGTAGCGGCGCAGGGCGTCGTCGGCCGCTCCCGAGCCGACGTGGACGAGCCCGAGCTCGATCCCCCACCGGTCCATCTCGGCGAGGGTCACGGCAATTGGATCGGCCGAGCCCTCGAGCTCCTTGCCGGGGACATCCTTGAAGATGTACTCGACCGGGAACTCGAACTCCTCCCGCGACTGGACGTCCTTGGTCTGGCGGGTGACGAAGCGGTAGGCCTCCTTCATGTCGGGATGCGGGAACCCGATCATGGTGTCGACCACCCCGATGTCCTTCGGCATTCCCATCGGCAACCCCCTCCACGGAAGACCCGGCCGACGACCCGGCGGGGTCGGCCGATGGCGGATGCTACCCGACTCGCTGTGCTGCGCTCCCTCTCGGAGGCCGGCCCGGAGGCGGCAGGGAGGCCGGCCCGGAGGCGGCAGGGAGGCCGGCCCGGAGGCGGCCCGGAGGCCGGCCCGGAGGCGGCGGCCGACGCTAGCCTCCGGGTCCATGGCCGGTACCGAGATCACCATCTTCCACAACCCGCGGTGCTCCAAGTCGCGCCAGGTGCTGACGATGCTCGAAGAACGGGCCAGGCCCACACCGTCGTCGAGTACTTGGAGACCGCTCCCGACCGGGCCACCCTCGAGTCCCTCGTGGGCCGGCTCGACGGTCCACCGGCCGAGCTGGTGCGCACGGGTGACGCCGGCTTCGCACAGTTGGGGATCGACCACGGCACACTGTCGTCGCCGGCGGTGGTCGTCGACGTTCTCGTTGCCCATCCCGAATTGATGCAGCGCCCGCTGGTGGTCCGCGGGGACCGCGTGGTCATCGGCCGACCGACCGAGCGGGTGGCCGAGTTGCTCGATTGACCACGGTGGTACCGTTTCCCGGCCCAACCCGCCATCCGGAGTGATCGTTGGGCCCCAAGGAGCTGCCGTGACCCCCGAGGGAGACGCCGAGGACGACCGCCCCGGCCCCTCGATTTCGGCCGAATCACCCGGCCCTCCGCTCAAGGTCGGGATCACCACACCGGTGCTCACCATGCTCCCCGACGCCCACGCCGGTTGGGAGCAGGACGGCACGATCGACGACGTGGTGGCCGTGGCCGAGGCGGCCGACCGGCTCGGGTACCACCACCTGACCTGTAGCGAGCACGTGATCATCCCGACCGAGGTGGCCGCCGCCCGGGGCAGCCGCTACTGGGATCCGCTGGCCACCTTCGGCTATCTGGCCGCCTTCACCACCCGCATCCGGCTGGCCACCAATGTCCTCGTCCTCGGCTACCACCACCCCCTGGAGATCGCCAAGCGCTACGGCACGCTCGACCAGGTCTGCCAGGGCCGGCTCGTCCTCGGTCTGGGGGTCGGATCCCTGCAGGAGGAATTCGACCTGCTCGGCGTCCCGTTCGTCGATCGCGGGGCCCGGGCCGACGAGGCGATCACCGCCCTTCGGGTCTCCCTGTCGGAATCGCGCCCCCACTTCGAGGGCCGCTACTACCGCTACGGGGACGTGGTGATGGATCCCTGTGCCCACCAGGCCTCGGTCCCCCTCTGGATCGGCGGCCGCACGGCCCGTTCGCTGCGCCGGGCCGTGGAGCTCGGCGATGCCTGGGTGCCGTTCGGGATCCGGGCGACCGACATCGGCACCATGCTGGCCAAGGCCAGGGACACCGAGGCCTGGGCCACCCGGCCCCGAGCCCTGGAGGTGGTGCTCCAGAACGGCCGGCCCGCCGATCCGGCCGGTGATCCGGACGGCACCCGCCGGATGGTCGACCGGTTGGTCGATGCCGGGGCGACCGGCCTCCAGCTCCGGTTCGTCCACCACTCCCTGGCCCACTACCTCGAGCAGCTCGTGGCCATGGCCGAGCTCGTCGGATCGGAGTCGACATGAACCGCGTCAAGGTCGGATTCTTCTCGCTCACCGGCCACTCGGAAAGCGGCGACGACCGCCCGTACCTCGAGTGGCACCAGCTCGACCACATGCCCGAGCAGTACCAGCTCCACGGTCTGGTCGCCGGGCAACGGTGGGGCTCCACTCCGGCCTGCCGGGAGGCGCGCGCCGCCGAGACGGGCGACTGGTCCTCGGTCGAGCACGTGGTCTGCTACCTGATGGGGAACCCGGTGGACGAGACGGTCGACGAGTTCCTCACCCTCGGTCGCCACTTGGCCGAGCTCGGCCGGTTCCCCCACAACCTGCCCTCCCGGTACCGGGGCGCCCTCCGGTTGCTCGAGACCCACGCCGCCCCCCGGGTGTTGATCTCGTCCGAGGTCGTCCCCTTCCGTCCCCACCGCGGCATCTATCTGATCGTCGACGAGCCGGCCGAGCGGGATCGCCCGACCCAGGACGCCTACCTCCAGCAGCGTCACCGCCAGCTCCTGCCCGAGCTGGTCACGGTGCCCGGGGTGGCCGGGGCATGGAGCTACGCCACCACGCCGGCCGTCCGCCGGCCGGCGTTCACCGAGGGCGACTACCGGATGACGCTCTGCTACCTCGACGACGAGCCGGCCGCGGTGGGTGCGCGACTGGGCCCGCTCATGACCCGCTGGGCGACCGACGAACCGATCCGTCTGGTGCTGGCCGCCCCGTTCGAGTCCATGATCCGCTGGGACTGGGACCGTTTCGGTCCCTCCGGCTGAGCGGGTCCGCTTCCCCGGTTCAGGCCGGCTTGTCCTGTTGCTGGCGGAGCTTGCGGAGGGACCGAACGATCGAGGCCTCGATGAGCTTGTCGTTGTCCTTGGAGATGAAGGTGTGCACCCTCCGCTCGAGGAGGGCTCGCATCACCGGATGGAACACCTCGTAGGTCTCGCGGAAGTGGACCCGGGTCCGGCCGTCACCGAGGTCCTCCAGGCTCGTCCATCCCGAGGCCTTGGACCACAAGGGCTTGCCGATGGCGTCGTAGCGCCAGGACACCGGGCGCTTGGCCTCGGTGATCCATTCCCAGGACTGGGCCTTCCCCCCCGAGAGGAGGTACTTCGGGACGGGGAAGACGCAGTGGCGGACCAAGCCGTTCCCGTCGTCATCGCCCTGGTGGTAGATCTCGATCTTGTAGAGGTCGGTGTCCACGCCGGCCCGCGTCTGCTTCCAGATGACGTCCCACACCTCCTCGGGTGATCCGTCCACCACGAAGTCGAATCGGTGATCCTGCATGCTCGCTCCTCCGTCCAGCGCTCCCGCCGGCTCTGTCCGACCTCGACCGGGCTACCCGGCCGGGCTCACGGCCGATGCGGCCAGCTCCGACTTCAACACCTTTCCACCGGCGTTCCTCGGCAGCTCGTCGAGAAAGGCCACCCGGCGCGGCACCTTGTAGTCGGCCAGACGGTCGGCGGCGAAGCGTCGGAGCTCGTCCACGGACAGGGTCGCGCCGGGCCGCACCACCACAAAGGCGACCACGTCCTCACCCAGCACCTCGTGCGGCACGCCCACGACGGCCGCTTCGAGGACGTCGGGGTGGGCGTGGAGGGCGGCCTCGACGTCATCGGCATAGACGTTCATCCCGCCCCGCACGATCATCTCCTTCTTGCGGCCCACGATGTAGAGGTAGCCGTCGTCGTCGAGGTAGCCGAGGTCACCGGTGTGCAGCCAGCCGTCCGCCCACATCCGGGCCGTCGCCTCGGGGTCCTTGTAGTACTCGCGGTGGTCCGGATAGCGGGTGACGACCTCGCCCACCGTGCCGGTCGGGCACTCGCTCCCGTCGTCGTCCACCACCTTGACCTCCACCGAGGGCCGAGGCCGGCCCACCGCACCGGGGTGGCGCCGCGCCCCCTCGGGGTCCATGGAGAAGGTGGCGTGACCGCCCTCGGTCATGCCGTAACTGTTGAGGACGGCCGCACCGGGCAACGCAGACTGCAGCCGTTGCAGGGTCGGTGGCGAAAGGGGGGCGCTCCCGAGGACCACCCGCTTGAGGCTGCTCAGGTCGGCCGAGTCGAAACGAGGATGGTGGATGATGAGCTGGGCCATGGCCGGCACGATGAAGGCGATCACCGGCCGCTCCTGTTCGACGATCTCGAGCCACCCTCCGGCGTCGAACTTCGGGAGGTAGAGGACGGTCATGCCGGCCTTCATCGGGTTGTACACGAACCCCAGGCCGGCCAACGTGAAGACCGGCGTGGCGGTGAGCCAGGTGCCTCCGCTCCAGTCGGGTCGCGTGTTGGGGAGGAGGGCGATGTTGCCGTGCCGGACGGCGACACCCTTGGGCCGGCCGGTCGTACCCGAGGTGTACATGACGTCGGCCAGGTCCTCGGCAGTGAGCGGCTGTTGGACGGGCGAGTCGTCGGAGCTCATGACGTCCCCGATGGCGACGGTGCCCTTCGAACCCCTCCCTCCCACCGTGGCCACCAGCCGGAGGGAGGCCAGCCGGTCCATGGCGGCCGTGACGGGGGCCTCGAGAGACCCGCCGGCCACCACGGCGCTCACCTCGGCGTGCTCGAGGATGTCGCCGGCCTCGGCCGGTGACAAGCGGTAGTTCATGGGGACGGCCACCGCCCCGAGCTTGTGCACGGCGCTGTAGGCCACGATGAAGTCGAGGATGCGCTCGGCCTCGAGGTACAGGGCCACCAGGTCCCCCCGGCCCAGCCCGCGGTCGGACAGACCGCGGGCCAGCCGGTTCGAGTCGCGCTCCCATCGCTCGAAGGTGATCGACGACCCGTCACCCAGGTTGCGGTAGGCGACCTCGTCCGGGTAGGTCTCGGCCATCAGCCTGAGCTGATCGGTCTGCAGCTCAACCACGCCGGCCCTCCGTCCTGCTCACCCGGGGCCGGGCCGATCGAGCAGGCGTGCCGCGGTGCCCCCCAGGAACTCGCCCATCGCGTCCTCGCCGAGCGGCAGGGCACGGGCCGCCTCGAGAGCCCGCTGGAGGGGCAGGAACGGATGGTCCGAGGCGAAGAGCACACGCCCCCGACCCCGCCGGGAGGCCATGAAGGCGACCAGGGCCGGCGCCATGTACTTGGCCAGGTACGCCGAATTCGAGAGATAGAGGTTGGGCCACTTGAGCATGTACTCGATCAGCAGCTCCTCGTAGGGATGGCCCATGTGCGCCCCGATCACGACCAGGTCGGGGAAGTCGATGAGTACGTCCTCGAGCAGCACCGGGTCCTGGGACCGCGACCGGACCCGCGGCCCGGGGATGCCCACGTTGATCGACACCGGAAGGCCGAGCTCCTCACAGGTGGCGTAGACGGGATAGAAGAGCGCGTGGTTGAGCGGGTACTGGTGCACCAGCGGCGTCACCCGCACCAGGTCGACCGTGGCATCGGCGGCCCGGGCCCGGATGGCCATGCTCTGGCGGCGTGGCCGGTCCGGGCGGTCCACCGTGGCGGCCAGGTACAGCCGGTCCCGGTGGGCGGCGACGAACTCCAGCGTGTCGGGCTCGACCCGGGACAGCCCGGCGGTCAGGACGGCGCGGTCCACCTCCAGGCGGTCCATCTCCCCGAGCAAGCCCTCGGCGGTCAGCCCGCCCCGCACGTCGCTGCCGAAGAAACCCTCGATGGCCCCGAACCCGGGCTGGCCCAGGAAGGCCTCGGCCGCCTCCTTGGAGAGGGCGTTGACCCAGAAATCGATGACCATCGTCTGCTCCTCGCCGGAATCGTGGGCAACTGTAGCCAGCGGCCGACAGCCCTGCTCCGGGAGGAACGGGGCCGGGACGGTCGATTAGGTTGCGTCCCGGCAGAGAGCAGAGGATCGGGGTGCGGTGATGGATGTGGCAGCCCGTGGTTGAGGCGGACAGCGATGCGGTGATCGGGGCGGGGCGGCCCTTCTTCGACGTCGTCCTCGGGCAGCGGGCCTGCCGCCAGTTCAGCGACGAGCCGGTCGGCGACGACCTCGTCGAGCGGTGCCTGCGGGCCGCCACCCATGCCCCGAGCGCCGAGAACAGCCAGCCATGGGTCTTCGTCGTGGCCCGCCGGCCCGAGGTCCGGGCCGGCATCGCCGAGCTCACCCGACGCGTCTGGCAGGAGGCGGCTCGACAGAGTTCGCTGGGTCGGCTGCCCGACGCCATGTTCGACGATGTGGACAAGGGGGCGGCGAGCGGGATGGGGTCGGCCCCGGTCATCATCGTGGTCTGTGGTGACACCGCGCTCGGTCTCGAGGTGATTCTTCCGTCCTCCGTCTACCTGGCCACGCAGAACCTGCTGCTGTCGGCCGGTGCGCTCGGGCTCGGGTCGGCCATGACCACCCTGGCCACCATCTACGCCGACGACCTCCGGCAACTGCTCGGCCTGCCCGGGACGGTGATCCCGATGGCCGTGGTGCCGCTCGGCTGGCCCGTTCGCCCGTTGGGCCCGCCACGGCGCCTGCCACTCCAAGCGCGCGTCCACCGTGACCGTTACGGGCAGCCCTGGTGATGCAACGGACCGCCCCGGACACCGCCGTGTAAGGTCCCGAGCATGAGGTCGCCCGAGATGCAGGCCGTCGGCATCGACCACAGCGCCCCGTTCTGAGTCTCGAGACCGTGGCCACCTTCAACTGGATCGGCTTGGCCGTCACCGACCTCGAGCAGAGCCGGCGGTTCTACGAGGAACTGCTCGGCTTCCGTTACCAGCGCAGCCTGGTACCACCGGACGAGGCGACGTCCCAGCTGCTCCAGATCGAGGGGCCGGTCAACCTCACGGCGGTCTACCTCCAGCTGGACGGGTTGGTGCTCGAGCTCCTGCACTTCAACCGCGACGGCAATCCTGCGGCCCGGTCCCGGCCGATGAACGAGCCGGGGCTCACCCACCTGTCGGTCAACGTGCCGGACATCCCCGCCGTGCTCGCCCAAGTGCCCGCCTACGGAGGGACCGTGCTGGAAGACACCGACCTCGGGGTGGCCGTGTGCATCCGCGATCCCGACGGGCAGCTCATCGAGCTCCTCCCCGGCTGAGCGGGCCGCCGCGGCGAGCCCGCCGAACCGCAACGCCTCGGGTCGGCGCCCGCTCAGCGCAGCCCGGGCTCGGGCGTCGACTGTCCCGGTGGCGCCGGCCGGCCGGGTGCATCCACGGGGGCGACATCGGGCGGCTCGGTGCTGGCCAACAACGAGATCCCCACCAGCGCCAGGACCAGTCCGATGATGGCCGGCCCGAGCCGCGGGTTCCCGTTGGACAACTTCTCGCCGAACACCGAAATGCCGAACAGCACGCTGGCGAACAAGGTCACCGCGTTGCTCGAAGCCATGGCCGGTGCCAGTACCCCGGTCTTGAGCGCCAGCTGCTGCAAGGCGAAGCCCACGACGGCCGAGACGATGAGCACGTAGACCGTCCAGCTGCTCAGGATCGCACCGAGACCGTGGCCGAGGACGGTGGTGAACTCCTTGGTGACCGAGGACTGCAAGGCGAAGCCGACACCGGCTGCTGATCCGAAGAACAGGGCCCGGGCGGACGCGTTCCGGCCTCGGCCCAGGGCGGCGAGGACGCCGATCACGACGACTGCCGTCACCGCGGCCGACCACCAGGCGGCGGCATCGGGGTGGGATGTCCCGCCCTGCGGGGAGCCGACCGAGAGGAACAGCAGGATGCCGACCACGGTGGCCAGCGCGGCCAACCCGGTCCGGCGGTCGATGTGCTGGCCGGTGAGGCGGGCTCCGAGGGGCAGGGCGATGACCAGGCTGGTGGCCGTCAGCGACTGGACGACGACCAGTGAGCCGCGGTCGAGGGCGGCGGCCTGGAGTACCCATCCCGCACCCTGGGCGGCGGCCCCGGCCAACCACACCGGGCGGCGAAGGATCTGGACCAGGAACCGCGGATCGTGCTCGGTGGCGGGCGCTTCGAGGGTGCCCCTCTGCTGGAGCACGGTGCCCAGGGCGAACGCCAGGGCGGCCAGCAACCCGAGGAGGGCGACCATTACGGTTCGGCCCGGGCCGGCCTCATGGCCGCTCCCGAGCCCGCCACAGCGACCTCACCGGGCCCCCCTTCTGCGCCATCTCGTCGGGCCCTGGCCAGCGTACCGGGAGCAGCACGGGCGGGACCGTTATTGCGCCTCACCGCCACGAGTGCGCCTCACCGCCACGAGCACGCTCACCCGCGCCTCGGAGCCGACACCGCCTTCGAGGGCGCCCGGTGACGGCGCCAGGGCTCACCCCGGGCGGACGCCCACCGGCCGGCGCCGGCCGTTCCGGGGCGTCGGCACACCGCTCCGGTCGGCGGGGGGCACCCGGTCCTGGTCGGACAGGAAAGCCCGGACCTGACTCGGAGCCAGCGGTCGCGAGAAGAGGAAGCCCTGGATGTTGCTGCAGCCGAGGGCGGCCAGCGCGGCATACTGCTCGGGGCTCTCGACCCCCTCGGCCGTGGTCTCGAGGTGCAGGGTGCGGGCAAGCTGCATGATGGCGTCGACGAACCCCCGCCCTTGGTCGTCCTTCAAGAGGTTGTCGATGAACCGCTTGTCGATCTTGAGGATGTCGATCGGGAGGTCGGCCAGGGCGGCGAACGACGAGTAGCCGGTGCCGAAGTCGTCGATGGCCACCCGCACACCGGTCCGGCGGAGGTCGTCCAGCGTGTCGATGACCCGCCCCGACTCTGAAGCCAGCACGGACTCGGTGACTTCGAGGACGAAAGAGGACGCGGGCAGCTCCGCCCGGGCCAAGGCGTCGGCGACCTGGTCGGCGAACCGCCGGTCGGCCAGCTGCAGGCGGGAGGCGTTCACCGAGATGCGGTGGGTGGTCTCGGGGAACCACTGGTTCCACCGCCGGGCTTGCTGGCAGGCCTCGAAGAGCACGGTCCAGCCCAGATCGAGGATCAGACCCGACTCCTCGGCCAGTGGGATGAACTTGTCGGGTGGAACGAACCCTCGGGTCGGGTGCTCCCATCGGACCAGCGCCTCCAACGAGGTCGTGCGGCCGGTGACCGTGTCGACGATGGGCTGGAAGTGCAGCGTCAGGGCGTCATCCCGGATCGCTGTGCGCAACTCCTGTTCGAGGGTCATGCGCTCGACCGACGCGGTGTGCATGGCCGTCTCGAACACCCGGTAGCAGCCCTTGCCCTCCCGTTTCGCCCGGTACATGGCGGCGTCGGCATCGGCCAGCAGAAGGTCGGCCCGGGTATCGGGCCGGTCGGTGAGCGCGATCCCCACGCTGGCGCCGATGGCCACCTCGCGGTCGGGGAGCGTCAACGGGCTCACCAGTGAGTCGAGCACCCGCTGGGCGACGCGTCCCGCCTGGTCCGGCGCCTCCAGTTCGTCGAAGAGGATGGCGAACTCGTCTCCGCCCAACCGGGCCACGGTGTCGAACCCTCGCAGGGTGGTGGTGAACCGGGCGGCCACCGCCGCCAGCAGTTCGTCACCGGCCCGGTGGCCGAGGCTGTCGTTGACCACCTTGAAGCCGTCGAGATCGACGATCATCACGCCCACGTAGCCCATGATCTGGGACCGGCGGTGCAGGGCATGCTCCAGGCGGTCGTTGAACAGGGCACGGTTGGGCAGTCCGGTTAGCGGGTCGTGCATGGCCTGGTGCCGGATGGCGTCCTCGGCCTGGAAGCGCACCGTCGTCGAGAAGACGATTCCCGACACGCTCTCGACGAACCGCCGGTCCTCGGGCGTGGCACCCTCTTTGAACACCTCGATGAAGGCGACCGGCTGCTCGGGATCGCCGACCGGGACCCGGAGGTCCGGGGGTCCCCCGGCAGTGACCGGGTCGTCCCGCCCTTCCGCCTCGGCCATCGGATAGACGGGCTGGGTGTGCTCGGCAAGATCGGCGGGGCTCACGACCCGGCAGAAGCGGGCACGCACCATGCGCTCGATGACCCCGACCGTGCACCGGATCGACTCCTCGAGCGTCGTGGCCCGCAGTGCGTCCCGTCCCAGATCGGCGATGGCCGCCTGCTGCTCGAGTCGCTCCTGCCGCTCGGTCACGTCGCTGGCGTTGATCACCATGCCGGCGACGTCCGCATCGGCGAACAGGTTGGTGGCGATCCCCTCGAGCCAGCGCCAGGAGCCGTCCTGGTGGCGCGCTCGGACGGTGAACTCGACCACCTCGCCGGTGGTCGCCGCTCGTCGGTAGGTTTCGCCCATCGCCTCGAGGTCGTCATCGTGGACCTGGAAGGTCTCGGCGTCGAGCAGAACGTCGGCCGGGAACCCCAGGACCTTGGTGCACGAGGGGCTGGCGTACTGCATCACCCCTGACGGGTCCAGCACGAACATCAGGTCGGAGGAGCTCTGCACCAGCGCACGGAACCGCCGCTCACGGCTGGCCGTGAGGGCGGACGCCTCCTCCCGCTCGATGAGTGCCCCGCGGAGGGAGCGGTACGAGAAGACGATGCCGATGGCCATCAGGATGGCCAGCCCGTAGACGGCCGGCACCGGTATCAGCGAGGGCGCCCAACCCAGCGCCACCAGCACCTGGCCGGTGCCGAGGCAGGCCAGCGTCCAGCCCACGATGACCCGCTCGGACGACGTGCCCGCCGCCACCAGACTCTCCTGGCCGATGAGGACCAGTCCGATGCCGAGCGCGGGACCCCAACCCGTCGCATAGATGGTGGCGGTCACGACGATGGCCTGAGAGGCGATCCACAGGTGCAGGCGGGCCCGCGTCCGATGACGGTGCCATCCGATCCCGGTGGCGGTGGTGACGAGTTCTCCGATGCCGAGAATGGCCGGGACCAACCAGATCGGCGTCTGTGCCACGAGATGCAATTGCCGCAAGACCAGGATGGCGATGGCGGCGCACGGCGCCATCAACAGAACGGCGGTGACCTGCGGGCCCCAGGTGTCGCCCCACAAGCGGCGGCGCAGCCGGTCGAGTGCCATGACAGGGTGTCGACAGGCCCCGAGACCTTCTTGAACAGGGCTTTCGGCCTTCCGGGGGCACCGGGACACGGGCCCGTCGCCAGCCAGGGCCGCTTTACCGCTCTGACCTGGTGATTCGTGCGTCGGGACCGGCCGGTCGTCGCCGGGCTAGCCGGTGGTCCCCTCCGCCCGGTTGGCCGATCCCGGGCACCACACCTGGGCCATGGCCGTGCACCAGGTTGGCGGCCCGCCGCCTTCGGTCACGTCACGAAAAGACGGCGACCCCCGCCGACCAGTACATGGCCGCGGTGAACGTTCCGGTCAGCGTTGGCGATGTGCCCGACAGTTGGTAGCCGGTCTTGATGGAGGCGACCGGTGACGCCGAGGCCTCCTGGGCCTGGGCACTGAGCCCGGCGCCGAGGGTGATGGCCTGGGTACTGGCGTGTCCGGCCACGAAGCCGACCACCAGCCCGGTCCCGGTCGTGCTGGCCGAGGCTGTGGTCCCGGTGTTCGACCCGCTCCCAGCGGTCACCGCCGGGCTGGCACCGAGTCCGCTGAACTCCTGGACCCCGAGGGCGACGCTCGTCGTGTTGGTCGTCACGCTCACGCTCGACACCGGGCCCGTGGCCACTGTGTACCACATCGTCCCGTCCGAATTGTGGCCCGACGTATAGGCGTCGACCAGTGGCTTCCAGGTGTCGCCGGCACTGTCGGCGACCGCGGTGACCCGATTGGTGGCGCCGGTGTAGAGACTGGCCGAGAGCACCAGCAGGTCACCCGCATGGGCCGGCGAGCCCAGCGAGAGCGACTTGCCGGTCCCGCCTGCACTCTGCACGAAGCTCACCGCCGGCGGGGGTGATCCCGCCGGGGTGGTCACTGGGAGCGCGGCGCTCGGCGCCGACGTGTTCGCCGCCGCGTCGAACGCCTCGATCGTGTACTGGTAGCTGGTGCCGGGTGCCACCGTGTTGTCCGGATAGGTGGTCGCGGTGGTCGTGCCGATCTTGGTCCCGTTGCGCAGCACGTTGTAGCCGGTCACGCCCACGTTGTCGGTCGAAGGCTTCCAGGACAGGGCCACCGAGCTGGACGTCACCGATGTGGCGGCCAGCCCGGTCGGCACCGACGGTGCTTGGGTGTCCCCCGCCCCGTAGTTGATCGTCGTGGTGTCGAAGGTCGCGCCCGCGGCGTTGACCGCGTTGACGGTGACCTGCCCACCATTGACGGTGACCTTCAGATAGTTGAACACCTGCATCGGCGAGGTCGGCACGGCCGCCGAGCCACAGGCCGAGCCGGCCGAGGACGTCGGGCTCCAGCCGATGGCATACACGCTGTACTGGGCCTTCGCCGCTTGACAGGCCCCTTTCGTGTCGCCGTTCCCGTCCACCGGCTCGAGGATGCCACCTCCACCACCGGTCACGAAGCTGGTCAGCCCGCCCGGGCTGGGCACGAACCGCTGGTAGGTGTGGGCATGGCCATTGAACGCCACCTGGACCCCGTTGGCGGCCAGCAGGGACGTAAGACCCGAAAGGTACGGGTCGGTCGGCTGTGTGTTGTTGACGCTCCGCACCGGGTAGTGGAACACCGCCATCTTCACCCCGCCCGGGTGTGCCGCCAGGTCGGCCTGGAGCCACTTGTACTCGGTCGAGGTGGTCTGCCAGTGCTCGTCGTGATCGGCTTGATATTGCAGGCAATCGCTGGTGAACGGAGTGCAGGCCGCACCGGTGGTGGTGCCCACCGAGGCGTCGGCCCAGGCGGCGTCGAGGACGTAGATGCGGGCCGGCCCGTCCTGGATGGCGTACCAGTCACTCGGGGAACTGGTGGTGATCCCGTCCACCTGAGCCGGTGCCGCACCGTAGCTGTAGACGCCCTTGCTGGCGGCGACCGTCTTCGGCTGGGGCCAGATCCTCAGGTCGTCACTGGTCTGGCCGTGGTTCCCGTCGGCCACGAACGTCGGGATGCCGTTCGCCTGCGGGAGATAGCTCGGGCCGAAGATGTCGCTGACGTCGACACCGGTCTGGGCCAGATCGCCGTAGGTGGACTCGGTGCCGCCGTTGTAGGCGACGTCGCCCGCCATGAGGAGGAACTGGGCCCCGGACGCACCGATCTCCTGGTAAATGGACTGCTCGCCGACGTTCAACAAGTTGGGATAGGCCACCCCGGTGTTGCTGAGGTTCTCCCCGGTGTCACCGAGGACGTCGAACGTGACCGCCGCCGTCGAGCCGGCCGGCGCAAGCGTCGTGAAGGTTTGCACCGGCCACAGCTCCTTGGCCGACGAGCTGTGGCTCGAGTACACCGCGTAGCAGTACCGCGTCGCGGCCACCAGGCCGGTCACCGGCGTCTCGGCCTGGTACTCGGTCGTCGTGCCGACCGTGACCTTCCAGCTGGCGCTGGTCGAACTGCCCGACACCAGCGGATCCGATGTCGGCGAGGTGATCTCCTGGCTGGCATTCCAGGCGATCGAGCTCGGACACACGCCGGACGCGGGGGCCTTTTGGACCATGACCGACCCGGCCGTCTGCTGGCCTCCGATGGCCCAATCGACGTAGGCACCGGTCGTCGTGAGATCGGTCACGTACGGCGCCCGGGTCAAGGTGGCGGTCGTTGCCGCCCCGGCCAACGCCGGCAACCCGGCAAGAATCACCACGGCCACACCGGCCATGCCCGCCAACCACTTCTTCATCCCTGCCTCCCCACCCGAAGGAGGACCTTCCAGGCCCGCCGGGCAGAGACGGTATCAGGTACCACGAATTGGCGCGCCCGAGTAAGGACGCGCCAACCGGATGCTTGGATGAACCTGAGAGCCGCGGCAAGGGAGCCTCGCTTCGGGGTGCTTGCGTGGCCGCGCCACGTGCGACGCGGCGCCAGGGACATGCGTCGCGCCGCCAGGGACATAAGGAGGCGAGCAACTCGCCGCTGTGCGGCGGTCAGGCGAACAGTGGGACCGGAGTGGCGTAGGCCAGCTCCAGATGCCCGATAGACGGAGTCTCCTCCCGCAGGGCGGCAACGGTCGGGGCGATGTCCACGCCCGGGAACCCAGGGAACAGCGGATCGTGATGACAGAGGGCCACGCGGCCGGCGCCGAGGAGGCTCGCCTCCTCCACCACGAACCGAGCGACCGATCCCTGGAAGGGTTCGCCGTCCAGATTGGGCCTCCCCCCCACCGACAGCAGGGCCAGATCGGGCCGCAGCCCGGCGAAGATGCCCCGCCAATAGCCGGCGCTGCCGCTGACCAACACCGATCCGGTGCCGTCGGTGAGGAGGAAGGCCAGCTGGCCGCCGTCGTGCGTCGAACTGCGCTCGAGCATGGCCCGGAGGGACGGACCGGCCGGCCCGGGAGCGTCCTTCACCGCGGAGAACATCTCCGCCACCTTGGTTGCCCGGCTCTGAGCGCTCAGCTCCAGATCGCCAAGGCATTCTGTTCCCGAGTTGGCATCGCTCGCCGCGAACAGGCAGGCGTGCAGGGCGGGAAGAACGCGGACCTTCACGCCACGGCCACAGTCGACCGTCTCGCCTCCCGTCACCACCAGCAGCTGCTGCTCGGGCACGCCGCTCAGCCGCAAGCACCGTGCGCTCTCCGGCGAGGCGACCACGGTGGCCCCGGTCCGCAACGCCACCACTTCGGAACCGCAGACATGGTCGAAGTGGGCGTGGCTCACGAAGACGAAGTCGGCGGTGTCGACCTCGGCGGTGGACAGCCCGACCGGATCGAGGCCGGGTAGCCGGTCGAGGTAGGCGTCGAAGAAGAGCGTCAGGCCCTTGGCCGTCACCCGGAAGGTGGCCGTACCGAACCACTCGAGGGTGGCCGCTGCCGTCACGGCTCCATCATGCCGTCTCGTGTCATCGTGCCGTCTCGACGTCTCGCCGACCCTCGCGCCCGTGCCGCACGCCTGGGCTCGCCCATCATGACGATGCCTGCCGGAGGCCTTCACGCAAGAAGGCCGCGCACGCCCTTCCGGGATCCGGCGAGGCGAGGGCGTCGGACGAGCGCAGAACGGCGCCAAACGGAGCATTCCAGAAGGTGGGGTCACCGGAACGCGCCGCGCTCCCAGGGCCCACATACACATACCCCTCGGGCTCGTATCCGTCGCCCGGCGAGAAGCCAAGGTTGACCCGCTCACCCGAGGGAAGACCGAGACTCGTCCCGGCGTCGAAGTGCTCGGGCCACAGTTGCACGGCTCCCGGAGCCGACTCCGAGGGCTGGGAGGCGACCACCTCGTCGAGCACCCGCCAGCCGAGGTCGAACCAGTCGGCGATCCGCCTGGCTTCTCCAATATCGAGATCCACCGGCTCGTCCCGGTCGCCGAGCTCGGGACTGTCGTCACCGGGGGCGAAGGCGGTGTCGAGGTCGGCGTCGACAAGCGCTGCCATGTCCCGGATGCTCGATCCGCCGATCGGCATCACCGTGACATCACCGGCCACCTCATGGACGAGAAAGGCCCCAGCGATTCGGACCACCTCGGGGCTGTCACCGAAGGCCGGCGTGGCGAAACCACCGGGGCTGGCGCGCAATCCGAACCGCCCGCTCACCTGGAACCGGCGGCGGCCCAGGACATGTGCGGCCACGCGGTGCAGGGCTTCCCGTGTGGTCGTCGTGGTCATGTTCCTGGGCCTCCCGATCCGAGCTCAGCGATACCGGGCCAATTGTTGCGACGTGGCGAGCAGGTTGCCCTGCCGGCTCCACAACCTGAGGTGCTCCTCGGAGGTCGACCACGCCGCCTTCACACCGAACGCCTCGCTCAGGATGTAGTCGTCGCCGACGCCGGCCAGTTCCTCCCTGGTGGCATGGAAGGAGACCGACATCGTCATGGTGGCGCTCGGCCTCGGGCCATCGCTCCAGTGGAACGATCGCGGTGCCCGCTCATCGGCCAGGTAGGCCAGCTGCTGGTAGTCGACGGGTCGGTGGCTGAGGTCGCGTACCCAGGCGGTCGAGTAGGTGTCCGCTCGACCGAAGGGAGGGAACCCGACGATCGGCCGGAGCACGACCTGCTGGCCCTGTGGTCCCGGAGGATGGAAGACCTCCAAGTTGTTGTCGGGATCGGGGGCCTCCGGCATGGTGACCTCCATGTGGCCGTCCGACGGGCGGGCGGCCGAGACGACCACGAGAGCAAGGGCGAGCATTCCCTCTCCCTCCTTCGGAGCCACCTCGGCCAGCCAGTGGCTCACCGATTCACTGCCACCGAGCGCCCGCACCGAAATCCTCAAGGCCCGACCCGGTTCGATCCGACTGACAAAGCTGGCGGCAATCGATGTCGGGGTTGCATCCCTGTTGCCGGACACCTCCTCGACTGCTCGGAGCATCACCGCGAGGGTCCAGCCCCCGTACATGGCGTTCGTCGACTCGTGGTCGGGGTCGGCAACCACGCTCCAATTCTGGCCGCCTTCCGGCTGAAGCGTCAGGGCATCCTCGAGGGCTCCGATGGCCGCAAGGTAGCAGGGGCGGCTCCGCCGTGCGCCCGCCTGCCCGGGACGGCCGACACTGCCGACCCTTCTCCTGCGCCTACGCTCTTCGCTTGCCTCGTTCGGCTTGTGCTTCGGTCCGGCTCGTGCTTCGGTCCGCGTTCCGTGCCTCGGTCCGGCCCGAGGTTCCCCGTGGCCGCGTGCCGATTCGAGACAAGGCCACCGCAGACGTGCGGAGAGGTCACACTCGGTATGACCCACACGAGCAGCCATGGGGCTGGAGACTGGAGCGGTGACGGAGGCTGACGACCAACTCACCATTGAGGAGTCGGTCCCTCGGGACAACGGCCAAACCGGGCTCCGTATCGCCTTCCGTCGCGCCTGGCCGGTCACCAGGTATGTGCTCGGACTGGGCATCGTCGCCATCGCCGTCTGGGTGCTGGCTTCGCACACCGACGAGTTGTCAGGGTTCTCCGGAGTGGTCTCCGACCTGAACTGGTACTGGATCGCCATGGCCGTCATCTTGGAAGCGCTCTCATTTGCGTGCTTCGCGCAGATGCAGCGCAGCCTCTTGCGGTGTGGTGGCCTCCACACGAGGTTCGGGCCCGTGGCGAAGTTGACCTACGCAGCACAGGCGTTGGCCAACTCGCTCCCGGGAGGGCCTGCCATATCCGCTATCTATGGCTTCAGGTGGTATCGCCGATTCGGCGCCGACAGTGTGCTGGCCGCCTGGTCGGCGGTCGGGACGATCGTTGCCGCGGCCGTGTCGCTCTCATTGATCGCCACAGCCGGACTGGCCCTGGCCACGAGCCAAGGTGCCTCTTTCGACCTCATCCCGGCAATCATCGGTACGTTTCTCGTCACCATCGCGGTCGGGGCCCTCTTCGTCTACGAACGACCGCTGTTTCGCGTGGTCTCGACGACATTGAGTGCGTCACATTCGACGATCGGGCGACCGAAGGGTGACACCTCTGCCCGGATCGACCGGATCATGCGATCGATCACCGCCGTCCGCTTGGGATGGCGGCAGCTCATCCGAATCGTGCTGTGGGGCACGGCGAACTGGCTGTTCGACTGCGGGTGCTTCGCCGTCATGTTCTTGGCCATCCACTCGAGCATCCCCTGGAAGGGCTTGTTGCTCGCCTACGGAGCCGGTCAACTAGCCGCGGCCCTTCCCATCACCCCTGGAGGTCTGGGTGCGGTCGAGGGAAGCATCACCATCGCCCTGGTCGAATTCGGTGGGGCCCAGACACCGACGGTCGATGCGGTGCTCCTCTATCGACTGGTCAGCTTCTGGCTCGTCCTCGTCGTCGGCTGGGCGCTCTGTGGCGAGTTGGCGCTCGAGGTGCGGCGTGGCCGCTGGAACCGTCAGGCGATGACCGCGCCCGTCTCGGCCGGATTGGGATCCGATCCCGCCCTGGCGTCCGTGCCCGTGCCGCGATCTGACCCGTCGAGGGTGTCCCCGCCATGACGGCCGGACCATGGGGACCGAGGCGCAAGTTCGCTCCGGTGCCGGCGCGGTCACCATCTGCGTCGTCGTCGCCATCGCGCTCGGGCTCGGCGGCTGCACCGCGGCCCGGAGCGATCTCGGGACCTCCCAGAGCGCGTGCTATCTGGCGTTGCCCTCAGCCACGAAGGCGGTGCATTCAGCCGGCAAGCTGGTCGGAGTCCAGCGTTCGACGGTGGCGAAGCTGCAGAAGAGCTACCCCCACTTTGTCGACGACCTCCATGTTGCCGGAGCGATGACTCGACCGATCTGCCTGTTCGCCTTTTCGGGGCAATTCACGGCCGAATCGGTGACCCAGCCACGGGGACGGCCCGCCGGGCACCTCGCCGTGGTCGTCCTGAGCACCCCGGCGAATGCGTTGCTCGGGACCGTCATCTTGAGAAGCGCCCCCCTCCGGTTCGGTCATCCCCACATCGGCTGAGCTCGTCACACCCATACGCGCGAAATGCGACAGCAAGCTCTACGTTCGCGGTTTCGTAGCTCGTTCGATCCGCCGGCGGCCCACTCCCGCTCAGCCTGGAGCACTCGAATCGGTGGGAAAACTACTGCCTCGTCATGTGACCTTTGGCCCTGTTTGGGATATCGCAGTTGCGAGATGGTTGCTCAGTGGGGTCAGTGGCTCAGCCAATCGAGGCGATCATCGCCCCAGTGGGGGTTTGGCGTAGTGAGTAGAGCCATGTGTCTGACAGGGTCGGCGGGATGCGAGGCTCTGTGGTCTTCCCATCCGCCGGAGTGCGGTCGGCAATGCGACGAGCGTGTGGCCTGGAAACGGGATGTGGCGCTCGAGATATCGGTCGATGTCAATGAGACTCGCGCGACTACCAGACTGGGCGGGACCCTCACCGACGAGACTGCGATGAATGTTGCTGCACTGGTGGACGAGTTGATCCGGGAAGGACGCGAGGATTTCGAACTAGAGACTTTCGCGCTTTGTGTGCCAGATGAGGGTGCCGTCCGGGGACTGAATATGCTCCAACGGCTCATCCATAAGTCAGGGGGTTACCTCTCTTGGGACGGATTGACCCTAAACCATCCCTTCCCGGCCAGGAATGGCAGGCGCGGGCGAAAAGCAGACACCGCTTGGTGCGCGCAGGTAGCCGCGTTTGACGACCACCGTCATCCGGTTGTTCGGCTCCCTCAATCTGAGCTTCATCCCCAAGACGAGAACGTCAGGAAGGAGTGACCACTATGTCGACCGAACAGGAAAAGGGAGCGGACGCAGCGAGTTCGAGCCACCGGATCGTGGTCGGGGTGGACGGATCGGCGTCGGCTGCGAAAGCCCTCGATTGGGCGGCCATACAGGCGAAGCTGACCGGTGCAGTGTTGGAAATTCAAACCGCCTACGAACCCGGCTACGTGCATGTCACCAAAGAGGAAGTTCAAATGAGCATGGACAGGCTCGTCGAGGAGGCCGTAGCCCGTGTGGGAGAGTTGGCTCCCGGGGTAACCACCGTCGGCGAGGGGCATGAGGCTCACCCAGTGACGGTGCTGCTCGACTCTACCGACGGAGCCGACTTACTCGTTGTCGGCGCTCGGGGTCTTGGGGGCTTCAAGGCACTGTTGCTCGGTTCCGTCAGCCAGCAGTGTTCGATACACGCCAAGTGTCCAGTCACGATCGTGCGCTAGCACCCAAACCATGCGCCTCGTCGCACTATCGGATTCTCGCTCACGATCAGTGTCGTGCCTGATGGAACGCAGGTCCTAGCTATGGCCCCAGCTGCCGACCTTCCCGCGGCCGTACTCCTCGATGCCGGAGGCGTGTTTGTGCTCCCCGACACCGAGCGGGTCCTCGGAGCATTCGCCCGGGCAGAATGCTCAGTTAACCCAGACGTGCTGACTGATGCGCACTACCGGGCCGCTGCCCGGTTCGGGACTCACCTCGATGTCGAGGCGAGATGGGCCGAGACCTGGTTCGAATACCTCGAGACCTACGTTGTCGAGTGCGGCGTACCCGATGATTGGCAAGACGAGGCGCATCGCCACATCGACAGCGAATTCGCCGATGCGGCACTGTGGGACGAACCAGTGCCAGGCAGCCGAGAGGGTCTACAGGTCCTGGCCGATGCGGGTCTACAACTCGGTATCGTCTCAAATGCGGACGGCATGATGGCCCAACGGCTCTCCCTGCTCGAGCTCTGCCAGGTGGGCCCCGGTTTGGGCGTGGATGTCCAGTGTGTCGTCGACTCTGGCGCGGTCGGTGTGATGAAGCCCGATCCTCGGATCTTTGAAGCCGCCCTTGACCTCCTCAGCCTGAGAGCGGAGGAGGTCTGGTTCGTCGGTGACATGCCCGCCATCGACGTGGTCGGCGCCCGGCGGGCAGGAATCCGCCCTTTCCTCATGGATCCGCTCGGCCTCCATTGCGACGCTGACTACGAGCGGGTTCCATCTTTGGCTGCACTCGCCGAACTTATCGCTGGGACATCGAGTGGGCGATCGCCCGAATGACCGGTGGCGATGAGTTCTCTCTTGATTCCGCCCAGCGCGCCGAAAGCGAAGGCCGGCTGGCGGAATGGGTGCTCGACTTCCTCAAGAGCCCGGGCAGTGATAACGAGTCGCTGGCTGCCGACCTCGCCTTCAGCGATGCGCCTACCTGGGACCGATTCTGTTCGAACTCGACCAACTCACCCCGATGGCCGGACCTGACGAAGACGAGGTTGTCGTCCCCGTGGCCCAGGAGGACTGGGAATCCGACGTTGAGGCGATGAAGCACAGCGTTGACCAAGGATGGCGCCCCCCGCCGCTCTTGGTGTCACACCGTGACGGCCAATATTTCCTGGAGGACGGGAATCACCGCTACGAGACGCTCCGGCGAAACGGCGCGAGCACGCTTGGGCGATCCTGGTCTTCGCTGACGAAACGAAGAGAGACCAGTTTCTGCAGGAATCACAGTCCCGGCAATAGATGGCACGTTGCGTACCGTGCCGCGAGTGGCGTTTCACGTCCGGCCAGATCCGCCGTGGCTCATAGCCGATTTTGGTGGGCTAGCTGGAATTGAACCAGCGAGTTCACCATTATCTGCTGGTAAAATGAGGAGTTGGAAGAACTCTGGTGAATGAAATGCGCTGCTCAAACGCCTGGATGAACTGTCGTGAAATGCCGGCGCTCGGAGGTGACGGCGACAATCGACGCGCGATTCGAAACCAAAGCTCCGCTCCAACTGAGGAGTCCAACCGAGACTGCGAACTTCGCCTTCCCCGTCAATGCCCGCCAGCTCAACGATGGACGTACTCGATGACCGTCGTCGAGAGAATGCAGGCTCCGGGCTGGATGATCTCGACCCGCAGGATCCCCGTTCTCACGTCGTAGTCGACGCCTTCGGCCTCGAATGTGCCAGTGCAGGTGCTCACCTGCGGGATGGCGCCGAGGTCAACGACGTGCCCTCGAACCGGACGACCGTCTGAACGGACGCGCCAGCCTCACCTCGAGCAACGGTTTCTGGTTGGTGAACAGTTGACCGCTGTCGTCGTCGGATGAACAGACCAGCCTCGTTGGAGAGGTGAAGTCACAGCCTTGGACATCGTTCACGGGGTGATCCAGGGCGATGAATGCGGCGAGCTTCAAGCTTCGGCCTCTCGGCGGGCTGCGGCGACCGAGCAACGGCGTCGGATACACCTGCAGGTGGCTGATCGTTCCCCAGGTTCCCGACACCATCCACTGCTCGTTTGGCGAGATGGCGTCGAACGAGTTGTTGTAGAGCTCGCCGCGGATGAGCGGGTGCACATACTCGACCGTCGCGCCTGTTGGAGTTGTTACCACGAAGAGCTTCGACGTCCCCGAGCTCGGGCCCTGGTAGGCATCGACAATGTACCCATCGGCCGAGTCCGGGTCGCCGATGTGGGTCCAACCCCGGGCGGCGAGGGTCGGGGGTACGGACTCGTCACCCCGGTAGACGATCGTCGTACCGCCCCCGGGTAGTGCCACAGTGGCGAGCCCTTGGTCAGCGGTGAGGGTCGGCTCGACGTAGCTGCCGACCATTCGCCAGTGGACGATGCCTTGCCGGCCCGCCGGTGGAGTCGGCCCGCCGGACGCGACGGCCAACGACGATGAGGAAAGGACGAAAAGAGCAAGGAGCGTCGCCGTGGCGACGGCCGTCGGCCACCGCAGTGACCGCCTCCTCCAGCGCGTGGCCGGCGCCTGCCCGAGGTGTCGTGCGCTAATAGCCGGGTGACCCGTCACGAGCAGTCACGGTCCCTTCCGCTCAGTTCACCGGCGTCAAGCCTCGCGTGTCCGATCGCTGCCGATGTCTCCCATGACTTCGCCGATCGGGCGACATTCGACCTGCTGGCCGCATCGCAGTCCCCAGATCCGAGACAAGGCCTCTGACTAGGAATGACGAGGGTGGGGCCAGCAAGAACCGCACTTGCGACCTCAGCAGTATCAGTGGTCCCGGACCTGAAACCGGTAAACAGCAGTCACCAGAGACTGCTGAACGCTGTTCAAGATTTCCGACGGTCTCGCGATGTCGCGCGGCCTGGACGCGGCCTCGGTCGATCCTGTTCGACGACCGACGCTGGCGGACCCGCACGGGGTGCATCCATGCTCCCGCTACGTCGAGCTGTACTGGCTCGGGATCATCGGTCCGCCGACTATGAAATCTGAACCAATAGGTAGGTCCAGGTCGACGAGCGGGTGTCCCAAATACCCTGCGATAAGGGGCAGGTACAAGTCTCTACAAACTGAAGGGATGAAACGAGTGCAGGAGGACCCGTTCTTCAGAGGTGGACCTTCGGCCCTGGTCGGGCCTTTTGCCGAGTGTCATGATTATTAGAAGACTCCAGTTCAGGAGGCATCTATGACGCTCTTGAAACAGACGGTGCGTGCTGGTTGTCTCATTATGATCGTGGGACTGAGCGTTACGATACTCCCTGGAGCGGCTTCTGCATCCAGACCCACCTGGTCCATCGTCCCTACTCCGAACCCCGCCTCCCCTCCGGGAACCCAGACGCTCAGTGCGGTCTCGTGCGCCAGTCCGACCTCCTGCTTCGCGGTCGGTTACGTGACGATTCCGCCTGCATCTCTACAACCATTGATCGAGCACTGGGACGGTACGGTCTGGTCGGTTTCGCTGTCGCCCTCCGTGCCAAACGGCACGCTCACAGGGGTTTCGTGTCCGTCTGCGACGTTGTGCCTCGCGGTCGGTCACTCAGGGTTGATCGAACAGTGGAACGGGAGCGCTTGGACCGTCGGTTCAAGCCCGTCGCCGCTCGACGGCTTCGGGGCGATTACATGCACGGCCACCAACTTCTGTTTCGCAGTCGGTTCCGTCCTCCAGCCCTTTCCCTCATCCCTGATCGACGAGTGGAACGGGACCTCGTGGTCGGACGTGTCCCCGACTGTTGCTGGGTTTTCCGGCTTCTCTTCGGTCTCATGCCTCACGGAGGGATTGTGCTTCTCGGTCGGAAGTGCCTCCCCAGGTTCCCGTTATGAGAGCCAAACCTTGATCGCAGAGTGGAACGGCAGTACTTGGTCGACCGTTGCAAGTCCGAGCGTCGGATCCAACAGCTCGTTGAGTTCGGTCTCTTGCGCTTCAGGGTCATGCTTCGCCGTGGGGGGGAACTCGGGAACCTCGAACCAGAACCTTATAGAAGCTTGGCAGGGTACCGCTTGGTCGATCGTTCCCGGCCTTCGGAACCGCTTCGCGGTCACTAACGGTATCTGGTGCGCGAGTTCAAAATTCTGCTTTGCCGCTGGCTCCAAAATCGTGAAGAAGCCCACGTATTACGACCAGACGTTCATTGCAAAGTGGAACGGCACCCGATGGTTCAGGTTGAGGAGCCCTAATCCGGGGGGCAGCGCCGAGTTAAAAGCGATCACTTGTCAAGGTTCCACGTACTGTGTCGCAGTTGGAGACTCGACACCGACGTTGGGCGCGTTGGACACGCTCGTCGAACAGTGGGCCAAGGATCAGTAATCGGCACCCGGTCGGCGCTTGGTCCCTATCCTAATGTGCCGTTCATGGGCAGTTACCCGTCGGCAAGCACTCGTCCCTCGATAACGCACCCACACCCGGCGATCTGGGACGGTCGATCAGCCCGACGTTCAGCGGTGTTTATGCAGCACCAGTGACTAAGGGCCCTAGCGACACTCGACGGCCGACCCGAGACTGGTCGAGGTGATCAGGCGAATGCTTTCTGCTGCCGGGCTGCTCCTGGCAGGGCTGATGGCTGGGTGCAGCACCGCACCACGCAATGTGCCGTTTCACGCTTGGCACTGCCGACCGGAATCTGACGTACTGCAACTCGCAAAGTCTGGATCTCTACATCCCGCGCGCCGCTGTCACTCGCCCTCTTCCCATCGCAATGTACGTCCACGGGGGAGGTATGACCGCAGGCGACAAATCGGACCTCAACCCGGTGTTCCTTGACGCACTGGCTTCGGCCGGTTATGCGGTCGCCAGCGTGAACTACCGGCTTGCTCCGCAGTTCAGTTTCCCGCTCAGATCGAGGATGTCAAGTGCGCAATCAGGTATCTGCGAGCCAAGGCACCCAAGTACGGCCTGAACGGAAGCGAGATATTCGCGTTCGGCACCAGTGTTGGAGGACAGCTTGTTGCGCTCGCTGCCCTCACCGGTCCGCATTCGGCATTCGATGTCGGACCGTATCCGACGGAACCGAGCAACCTGCTTGCAGTAGCGGACATGTTCGGCCCGGCGAACCTCACCGAGCGAGCATCGGGGTTCTCTCCCTCCGGCATTCAGCAAGTCTTCGGCAAGAATGATCACCGGGACCTGGTTCTTGCCAGCCCCACGCATTTCGTTGCCCCGAACTCGCCGCCCATCCTTCTTGTTCAGGGCGTCGACGACACGACGGTCCTCAAGTCGCAATCGATTGAGCTCTATGAGGACCTCAAAGCCGCGGGTGACCAAACACAACTTGTCTTGGTCCAGAACATGGGCCACATGTTCATGCAGGTTGGCTCGAAGCCGCTTGACCCTGACCTTCGACAGATCGCGCAAGACATGGTCCGCTTCTTCGACAATGCACGGAAGGTGTGAGCGGGATTGCCGGATCCCGGATGGCGAACCGATGAGCTGACCCTGAAGTGCCGGTCAGTGGAAGTTAGCGATCGCAAGCACTAGTCCGTCGACAACGCACCTCCCGGCGATAGACATCCCACGCCCCTAACTTGTCAAGCCGCCCCGGAAAGCTCGAGCCCTGCCCGGTGTCCCCGGTGCCGATGCCCTCGTCGTAGTTGGTGCGGTGAATCAGGCAACCATGCAGGATGCCGACGAGGTGGTTGCCCAGCTGGCGCAGTGCGGCGTGATGGGTGTCTCCCACGGATCTGCGGTAGTCGTAGAAGGCCCGACTCCAGGTGATGCACTGAGAGAGGCGAACGCCCATAGATAGATGGCGTCGGCCAGGCGGGTGTTGCGGGCGAAGCGGGCGAGCACGACCCGCTTGGTTCCCGATGCTCGGGTGATGGGTGACGTGCCGGCGTAGTTTTTGCGAGACTTGGCGTTGGCATACCTGTTCGGTTCATCACCGAATTCGCCGAGCACCCGGGCGCTGAGGATGGTCCCTAGTCCTGGCAGGGATCGGACCACCTCGGCGTCAGGGTGTTGCTCAAAATGGATGTCGAGGTCGGTGGCCAGCTCGAGGATCTGAGCGTTCATAGTGGCAATCACGGCTGCGGTGGCTGCGACCGAAGTGCCCATGGCGGCTGCCACCAGAGTCGAGCCGTGCAGTTGAGGTGCTCGCAGGGCCCGCTGGATCTCCTCGGCCCGCTGGTCGACCGGGCTCTTGGCGACCAGCACGACGGAGAGCAGCGGAGATCTTCGAGCGGGAGAGCCGAGCGCCCAACGTCGGCGTCGGTGCGAGCTGGAGCGTCTCGAGGGCGTCAACGCTGGTCAGGTCGTCGAAGGCGACCAGAGCTGCCGGGTAGACTCCGGAGGGTCGACCGCAAGAAGTTGGTTTGGCGGCCCCTCGACCAGATCATCGACTGGTGGGCTCGGGCCAGGACTCTGACGGCCTCAGCCAGCTCGCTGTCTCCGACAATGGGACGGTGGTTGTGCCGGTCGGTTCGGACCAGGTCGGCCAACACCTTGGCGTCCCCGGGGTCGGACTTGGCTCCTGAGGTCGAGTGACGATCCCGATACCGGGACGTCGACATCGGGTTCACGGCGAACACCTGGTAGCCAGTGGCCACCAGAGCGCCAACGAACAGACCCCGGTCGGTCTCGATCCCGATCACCACCTCATCGGGTTCTTCGGTGTAGGCACCGACCATCTCGTGGAACCGGGCGATGCCCTCCACCCCTTCGGGTAACCGACCTCCGGCTAGCCGCCTTCCGTCCCACCTTGGACGTGGACGTCGTGGTGAGCCTCCGCCCAGTCCACTCCAACAAAGATCATTTGCCTCGCTCCTCTCCATCGATAGACGCCACAGCTGAGCCACGAGGACTCCAGCAGCTTCCTAATGGATCAGTGCTCGAGGCACGACATCCCACCAGCCGTCCGAGGAGACCTCACCGACCAGCAGGGACACGATCTATCGCTAGGGCTTTGGACCCAGGGGACACCAGTGCTCACCTGCCAGCGGCTCGGCGACGAGCCTCATCCACGCACGCAACGGGGTGGTCGATCCCCATTAGGGGACACGGATGCTGGTTCGATATTCCGTTTGAGCACGGCCAGCATACGGGCCTGCATGATCCAGACAACCGGGAGATAGAGCCAATAGTTGACGACACGTTCAATCCATCTGGGACGGACGGCTTGATAACCGCCGATGACAAGACGACCACGCCCGCGAGGCAGCGCTTTCAACTGGAAGCCCCAGAGTCCTTCGATGTAGGTGGAACGGCCGTGGCTGCTCTGGGGTTGCGGCCTCGCAGATCGGTCAACCCACGTAGTCCTAAGAATCGGTCCTGTTCAAGGGCTACAACCTGCCAAGCATCCATCGACCCGCCCGGTGACCATGCCTTCACATAGTCGCCGAAGGCGAGGTCTTGCCACTCCGGATGGACTTCCGTGGCGCTAGGGCGCCCGGCATTGTCGAGGCGGTCCCAGGAATACCAGCCCCCACGGTCCCAGCCCATTTGGACGAGCCATGGCCACACCTGCTCGGGGGGCGCCTCAATCGTGACGGCCATTGTTGCCGCTCGTTCGCCCGCGGGTACGAGATCGGCGCCGGGATACGGACCAGCCACTTCCTCATCGCTTGCGCCCATCGCCAAAGCCGAGGGCGCACCCACACTCCGTAAATGATGGCAGCCACGCCTGCCCCACCTGCCACCTTGCGTCCGAACGCCATGCGACAAGTGTGCGAGCAGACGCACGTGCGTTACAAGGGACCGATGTCACATAGGGACCACCGGCTCTGCCCCTAGATCCGAGAGACCGTCTGTTCGAAGCCATCGGCGCGGCCATCGACGAACACGGCGGCTCGTTCGTCATGAACTTCGAAACCGTCCTGATCACCGCGACTCGGCTGGGGTAGCCCCGGGCCGGCGGTCTGGAGTGGCACCCCGACCCGACGAACTGGGGCACCCCTATCTCTGACCGTGTCTGTACTTCCGACCCTGTCCTTCAGATGGCGTCCGGCTGGCTAACCCCGCTGGTTTGGAGTGCTTCCTCAGCTTCAAGTGTTTCCTCATCTTGACGGCGGGCTCAGCAACCGCGGGGCGTATCCAGTCGTACTCGCTGCCCAATCGATCGAGCAAAGCCAAGAACTCGGTACGCGCATAGTGCGAGCTGCGGTCGCCCCGCTCGTCGTGCTTGCGTCGCAACAGCCTGCGCCGTCTCTTCGTCCGTGCAGTGGAAGAGCACACAAGCTGCATGCGGGCCGAGCTGGTCGAACACCTCGGCAAGTCGATCAGCATCCCGTCCTACGCCTGATTGTCGCTCGTGGGCTCGCTGCCTCGACGCTTTCGCTCCTTTTCTGGCTGCCCCTATACCGATAAGACCAACCATGACCTCTGCCTGAAGAACACCGCCATCGCCACGACACCGGTTGCCGTGAGGACGCTGGATTGGACGAGCTTGAATGAGCCGTCGGTGTTGCGGGTAACCACGAAGGCGCTGGCGCCTCCACTCCGCGCCTTGTGGCGGAAGCTGTGACCGAGCGACGCCACCGTGCGTTCGGCGTCACGTCTGCTGGCAAAGCTGGCCACCACGACCGAGGCGGCCCCAGAACCAGGGGCTTCATTCGCTTCGGAGTGGGCAGCCATCAGGACTGCCGTTGCCTTCCGACCTTGACGGCATTGACAACCAGGCGTACGACCAGACCCACGACCACGAGGTCAAGCATCATTTGAATGGTGACAAGAACTCGGGCACCTTGGCCTTTTGCAGTGATGTCGCCGAACCCAACCGTCGTGAAGACCGTTGCCGAGAAGTACATCGAGTCAATCCTGGTCAAGGGCTGTGTGAATGTCGTAGCGTTGGCATGATCCATCAGGTAGTAGGTGGTGGCGAACAAGAGAATGAAGAGAGGCAGTGAGAACGCCAGGCTCTCAACCGCTCGGATGCCTGGATGCTCGGACCGGACTATTTGCCGGATCTGCCAAACGATGACAGCAAAGAGAACGAGGCCTCCCAGCACCAGTTCAAGCACGGTGGCGGTGTCGATCGGCCGGTCCATCGGCACCAGGAAGTAAACGGCTACCACCACAGCGAGTGTGCCTGTTGTGCGCAGGACGGCTTGGATGACAAGACGACGCTTTTCATGGACGGTGAGATCGTCAAAATGTTTGGTCTTCATCGTCCCCCGCTCCAGCCGCAATGGCGACTCATTGAGGCTAGATCAGAAGGCTTGGGTGGCTCCCTTGGCGCCATTTCGACCTGAAGAACGACGCTGTGCACCCACTAGCCTGAAAGGCCTCCGACAACTGGTCCAGCATCAGATGAACGGCAAACCAATGAGGGTACGAGCGTCGATAGCCTCGGCCGACCGTTACCTTCTGCGATGGCCGCCGGCTCCGGTCGGGGATATTCGGCGTCTGATATGCGGGCTATCCCACATGTGCATTTGGAGGGCGGTCGATAACCGCCGCTGACCTGGCGATATCGGACAAGGGGTCTGCCTGCTCGAACGCTCAGAAGACCGATTCATATGTACGCTCCGGCAGCGGTCCTACTCGGTACTGATCTTCTCGAGCCTCTCCAGGCTGGCCGTCATGGACTCAAGCACCGAATTGGTCCCGTTGATCCACGCCCCGCCGTCGCGGAGGGATTGGCGGATCTCCTCCGACACGCGGCCGCAGTCAAAAACCTCAGTGACGACCGTGGTGTCGTCACCGTCGGGAGTGAGGATGTAGCCCCAGCGGTAGCCCGCAGGAATGCCGACTTTGGATGGATCATCACCCTCAGCCCGAGAAGGGTCTCCGGGAGCGGGTTCCCAAAATATGCGCCGATCTGGCTCGAACTCCACCACATAGTTGAGCATGAGGTAGTCGTCTCCGAGCCGATGCATCTTCATGGTGAAGGTGTCGCCCACGGCGGAGATGGGACGGTCGAGGACGGCTCCCCGGAGCATGTCGGCTCCGTCGAAATCCATGTGACGTTGCGGATTCGCCAGAATCTTGAAGATGAGGGCCGCCGCTGCTTCGATTCTAACGTGACACTTCGACCGACTTGCTTTCCCTCTGCCATGGTCCAGTCCTCTCTGTCGCTCTACGCCTGCACTGCTGAGCGCACCTCAGCCGTTCATACGGTTGGACGTTGCAGGTCCCGTGAATTTATTCATCGGTCGGACATTCAAATTCTGACCGATTCGAGGTATCCCGCTTTGACAGTTGTCAGGAAGGTTGAGCATGCCCCCGAAGGCTAGGGCACCTCCTCCCTGACGCCGACGACAATCCGGGCGGCCGACTCGGCAACCTGAATGTCAGCCCTACCAACGTCACCGGCCTACCCACGCCCGGGAATACTGGGGAACCAAACAACCGACGCGCCCCGACCCGCGGCCTCGGCGCGGCCTGAACTGACCTTGCTCGCCACGTCATCTGAGGAGAAACGGGAAGAGACCAGGGACGATGCCGGTGGGGCTAGCAAGAATCGAACTTGCGACCTCAGCATTATCAGTGCTGCGCTCTAACCGACTGAGCTATAGCCCCCGGAGGCGTGGCGCGAAGTTACACCACCGCGGAACCCTCTTCGATGGGACACCGGGGCCAAGGCACCTCGAGCAGGGGCTCGGAGCACGGCCCGGTCCGAGCCAGGAGCGCCGGTCACAGAAAGCGCTCCGCATAGAAGGAGAGCCGCGTGCGGAGTTCGTCCATGTCGAGCCCGACGTCGGTGGCCCTATAGTCGATCGATCCGAGACGACCACGTTGGTGACCGGCCAGGTAGGCGCTCATCGCCCCTTCGGCCTCGGCCGTCAGAGCCTCGGACGCGAGCCCGTACACCTGCTCCGCCGTGCCGAGATCGTCGGCCATGAAGTCTTCGAAGCGGACGTCCATGCTGTGCTCGGCCGCCAATGCCTCGCGGTCGCGCACGCAGGCGGCGAGCAGGGACTCGATCCGATCAGCCCAGTAGTGGCCGATCGCCGTGGCATCGACCCGATCGAGATGCATGCGGGCCGTGTACGCCGCCATGGTCGCCATGGATACCACCACCGGCGCCGGGTCCCGGTGGGTCATGACGACGGTAGCCCCCGGGAATACCCGGGCCAGCACCGGGAGCTGCTCGAGGTGCTGGGGCGACTTGAGCAGCCAGCGGCGGCCGCCCCGGGTGTATCGCAAGGCCTGCAGGACGAGCCGGAGGAACTCGTAGTGCGGGGTCTGGTCGTGGGACCGGTAGTACGCCGTCCAGTCCGGCACGAGACCGAGGGTCTCGAAGAACATGGTGGAGAAATCGATGGCGAGCAGGGCGATCTCCTCGTGCGCATGATCGGTCGTCATCTCGTGCATGAGGGGGAAGAGGGGCATCGCCTCGTTCATGAACCAGACGGCCGCATCGGTGCGGCCGCGCCGTGGATCGGGTTCGACGCCCAACTCGGACGGTCGGGGGAACGGCTCCAGGCTCTCCCAGTACGGCAACGTCCGCAGGCCCGGATCGGAGGCCAGCAGGTTGTGCAGGTGAGTGGTCCCCGATCGCGGCAGACCGGCGATGGATGATCGGCGGAGCCAGGCCGATCTCACGGACCTCAGGGTGGCGATCGAGGAGGTCGAAGAGGAGCAGCCGATTCTCAAGGAGCTGCTGGACCTGTGCGTGGTAGCCGAGCCGACCGATGGGTGTGAGGTTCTCGACGCTCCGCAGTGCGCCGAGCAGGACCTCGAGGCGCGCCTCGTAGTCACGCGGCCCGAAATCGCTCAGACCCGTCTCCTCGCACGCTTGGTGGTGCAGCGTCTTCGAGTCCAGATCGCAACCGGCGGCCAACTCGGTCATCGTCCTCCGGATCTGCTCGACGTCCGGGGTGAACCGCGGCTGGGTCAGGTCATCGATGTGGATCGCATCAACCATCGGCGCTCCATCTCCTGGCCTCGGGAAGGGCCGGCCCACCCTACTGATACCGTGCGGAGCGGTGCCCGACTCCTCGCCGACACCGTCCGCACCAGCGGACCCAGGTCGTCCTGGTGGGGACACCACCGCGGCATTCGGCGAGCTCCTCGATGGATTGCGGGAGATCGACCGCTCCTTTCTGGAAGGCCCGAGGGCCGTCCGGGACCCCCGGGAGGTGCTGGAGGGCTATCGCAGCCTTCTTACCGCGCTGGGCGTCGCCTTGGACACCTATGTCTTCGCCGATCCCGCCCGGCCGATCTTCCTCGACGTCAACACCCCCTACCGGCGCGACCGGGCCTGGGGGGGCGACAACACCGATGCGTGGTACTCGTTCACTCCGATCGATCCGGCCCGGACCTACCGGATCACCGGTTGGCGGGGCGACAGTGACTACTTCTCGCTCACCGTCTACAACGAGCCGTCGCCCGGCGAGTGGTCGAACCGGATCGTCGGGATCGTGAACGACACGGACCTCGAGCTCGACGTCGACGGGCGGTTCTCGTTCCTCATCGGGCCGACCGCGCCCGCTGTCGGCCAGGGGCCCTTCATCGAGCTCAGCCCCGACGCGGCGATCGCCTTCACCCGGGACTACCAGGGGGATCCCCGCACCGGGGCCCGGGTGGTCTGGGAGATCGAGGCGCTGGACCCGCCCGGGCCCCCCGAACGGGACGATGCCGGGACCGCGGCCGGCCTGCGCACCGCGCTGGCCTGGATCCGCACCCTGTTCGCCATCATTCCCCTGCCGATCGCCCCGCGTAACACCCCCGAAAGCCTCGGGCACAACGCACCGACGACGGCCAACGAGTTCGCCGCGCCCTACCAGGTCCAGGAGGCCAACTACGGCTGGTCGGCGGGGGATGCCTGCTACGCCTTCGCCAGCTTCGTCCTCGGGCCGGACGAGGCCCTCGTCATCACGCACCGCCCGCCGCCTTGCCGCTTCTGGAACGCGGTGACCTGGAACGCCTTCATGGCCACGGAGGTGCTCGCCGACGGGCGTACCTCGATCAACGGTCGGGCGGCGCGCCCGAACACCGACGGCACCGTCACCATCGTCGTCGCCCGCCAACAGCTCGCCCATCCCAACGCCATCACCACCGCCGGCAACGGGCGGGGCACGATCGCCTTCCGGTGGTTCCTGAGCGAGACCGTGCCCGCCAAACCGACCGTGCAACTGCTCAAGACCACCGACGCACCCGATTCCACCGTCTGACGCCGCCGGTTGGTCCGACCCGGCCGCTCCCGACCCGGTCCTACCCCTCGGCCACCAAGGCCGCCGCCGCCACCGAATCCCCGCCGTCGAGGTTCATGACCCGCACGCCGGTCGCGTCCCGTCCCTGGGAGGCGATCTCGCGCACGGCGGTGCGAATGACCACGCCCGACGTGGAGACGAGCAGGATCTCGTCCTCGAGCCCCGCCATGAAGGCGGCGACCACCCGGCCGCGCTTGGCCGTCAGCCGGATCCCCCGGACCCCTTGGCCGCCCCGGGCCTGGCGGTTGAACCGCTCGACCTTGGTGCGCTTGCCGTAGCCGGCGTCGGTCACGATGAGAATGTCGGCCTCGTCTCGGGCCACGTCGCACGACACGACCTGGTCCCCGTCCTTGAGGCGCACGCCCCGGACCCCGGCCGCGTCCCGGCCCATCGGGCGCACGTCCTCCTCCGAAAATCGGATGGTCATGCCCGAGGCGGTCACCAGGAACAGGTCGTCCTCGCCGTGGGTCTCGACCACCCGCACCAGCTCGTCGCCCTCACGCAGGTTGATGGCGATGAAGCCCTCACGTCGTGACTTGTCGTACTCGTCGAACGCGGTCTTCTTGATCTGGCCCAGCTTGGTGCTGAACACCAGGTAGTTCTCGGCCGAGAAGTCGCGCGTGCCGATGATGGCCTGGATCACCTCGTTGGGCGCCAGCGGCAGCAGGTTCACGATGGCCGTGCCCCGGGCCGTCCGCTCCTTCATCGGGATCTCGAGGGCCCGCAGCCGGTACACCCGACCTCGGTTGGAGAACAGCAGGAGGTGCGCATGGGACGTGGTGTGCACCACGTCGTCGATGAGGTCCTCCTCCTTGAGCTTGGCGCCCTGCACGCCGCGGCCGCCCCGGCCCTGGGTGCGGAAGGAGTCGGCCGACACCGCCTTCACGTAGCCGGCCCGGCTCATGGTGACGACCAGTTCCTCGTCGTCCACCAGGTCCTCGACGTTCATGTCCCCCGGGTCGTGGGTGATCAGCGTCCGGCGCTCGTTGGCGAACTTCTGCCGGATCTCACCCAGCTCGGTGGCGATCACGCCGCGCAGCTTGGCCGGGTCGGCCAGGATCGCCTCGAGCTCGGCGATCTCCGTCCGTAGCTTGTCCAACTCTTCCTCGAGGTTGGTCCGGCCCAACCGGGTGAGTCGAGCCAACGTCATGTCCAGGATGTGCTCGGCCTGCACCTCGGAGAACGCGAAAGGCTCGGCCTGGAGCGTGGCCATGGCCGCCGGCCGGTCCTCGGAAGCCCGGATGGCGGCGATGACCTCGTCCAGCATGTCGATGGCCTTGAGCAGTCCCTCGACGACATGGGCCCGGGCCCGGGCCTTGTCGAGGAGGAACTCGGATCGCCGGGTGACCACTTCGATCTGGTGGTCCACGTAGTAACCGAGCATCTGGGCCAAGTTGAGGGTCCGGGGGACCCCGTCGACCAGAGCCACGGCGTTGACGCTGAACGATGTCTGCAGAGGTGTCTGCTTGAACAGGTTGTTGAGCACCACGTTGGCATTGGCGTCGCGCTTCAAGCGAATGACCAACCGGGTCTTGCCGCCGGCCGAGTCGTCCTGGGCCTCGGCGATGCCGTCCAGGTCGCCGGAGCGCACCAGGTCCTCGATCTTCTTCGACACGACGGCGATCGAAGTCTGGTACGGCATCTCCGAGACCACGATGCGGGTCTCCCCCGCCTTGCCTTCCTCCACCTCGGCGACGGCCCGGAGCTTGATGGAACCGCGCCCGGTTCGGAAGGCGTCGAGTATTCCCTGACGCCCGAGAATGCGGGCACCGGTCGGGAAGTCGGGTCCCTTGACGAATTCCATGAGTTCGTCCGGGCCGGCGTCGGGGTGCTCCAGGAGATGGGCGGTGGCGTCGATCACCTCGCCCAGATTGTGGGGAGGGATGTTGGTGGCCATGCCCACGGCGATGCCCTGAGACCCGTTGACCAGCAGGTTCGGGAACCGCGAGGGCAGGACGATCGGTTCCTCGGCGGTGGCGTCGTAGTTGGGGACGAAGTCGACCGTCTCCTGGTCGAGACCGGCCATCATCTCCAACGCCAGGGGGCCCAGGCGGCACTCGGTGTAGCGCATGGCGGCCGGGCCTTCGTCCGGACCGGTGCCACCGAAGTTGCCGTGGCCGTCGATGAGCGGATGGCGCATGGAGAACTCCTGCACCATCCGGGCCAGCGCTTCGTAGATGGCCGAGTCGCCGTGCGGGTGGTACGAGCCCATCACGTCCCCGACCACCTTGGCGCACTTGGTGTGAGGCCGGTCGGGCAGCAACCGCTGGTCGTACATGGAGTAGAGGATGCGTCGGTGCACCGGCTTGAGCCCGTCGCGCACGTCGGGGAGCGCCCTCGAGACGATCACCGACATCGAGTACTCGAGGAAGGAGCGCTCCATCTCCTCCTGGATCTCGATGGGCTCGATGTAGCCCGTTACGTCTTCGTCCGTCCCCCGAGTGCCGGATCCGTCGTCGTCACGTGTGGGCATCCATCGTCCTTGTCAATCGCACTTCATTGGCGCTCGCCACCGACCGAGCCGACGGGCTCCGCCCGGGGCCGGGTGAAGGCTCACCAGTCGATCCCTCGCTAGAAGTCGAGGAACCGGACATCCTTGGCATTCGTCTGGATGAAATGGCGCCGGAGGTCGACGTCCTCGCCCATCAGCACCGAACAGACCTCGTCAGCCACCACCGCCTGCTCCACGGCGATCTGGAGCAACGACCGCTGGGCCGGGTCCATGGTGGTGTCCCGCAGCTCCTGGAAGTCCATCTCGCCGAGACCCTTGAGCCGCTGGAAATCCTTGGTGTGGTTCGGATGCTCGACCAGAAACGCTTCTTTGGCCTGGTCGTCCTTCAGGTAGATCTTCTCCTTGCCCACGAGCGTCGAATAGAGCGGCGGTTGAGCCACGTAGACGAACCCGCCCTCGACCAACGGCTTCATCTGCCGGAAGAAGAAGGTGAGCAACAGGGTGCGGATGTGGGACCCGTCCACATCGGCATCGGCCAGGATGATGATCTTGTGGTAGCGGATCTTGGCCACCTCGAAGTCCTCGGCCAGCCCGGCGCCGATGGCCGAGATGAGCGCCTGGATCTCGGCGTTCTTGAGCATCTTGTCGATGCGGGCGCGCTCGACGTTGAGGATCTTCCCCCGGATGGGGAGGATGGCCTGGGTGCGCGGGTTGCGGGCGTCCTTGGCCGATCCGCCGGCCGAGTTCCCCTCGACGATGAACAGCTCGCTCTCGCGCGGGTCACGAGACGAGCAGTCGACCAGCTTGCCCGGGAGCCCGGCCCCGTCCAGGGCCGACTTGCGGCGGGTGAGGTCGCGGGCGGAGCGGGCTGCAACCCGGGCCCGGGCCGCCAGCAGGCCCTTCTGGACCATCTGGCTGGCCTCACGCGGGTTCTCCTCGAACCAATCGGTCAGCTTCTCGTTGGTGGCCCGCTCGACCAGGGAGCGGACGGGGACGTTGCCCAGCTTGGCCTTGGTCTGACCCTCGAACTGGGGCTCCTGCAACCGCACCGAGATGATGGCGGTCAGGCCCTCGCGGATGTCCTCGCCGAGGAGGTTGTCGTCCTTCTCCTTCAGGGTGCCCTTGGCCCGCGCGTACTTGTTGGCCACGTTGGTCAGGGCCTTCTTGAAGCCCTCCTCGTGCATGCCGCCGTCGATGGTCGAGATGCCGTTGGCGAACGAATGGATGCTCTCGTAGAAGCCGGTGTTCCACTGGAGGGCCAGCTCGACCTCCATCGACTCCTCGCGTTGCTCGAAGGATGCCACTTTGCGGAACAGGGCCTCCTTCGACGCGTTGAGGTGGCGCACGTAGTCGACGATGCCGTCCTTGTACTTGAAGACCTGCGGAGTCTTGGCTTCGGGCCGTTCGTCGGCGAAGCGGATCTCGAGACCCTTGTTGAGGAAGGCCATCACCTGCAGGCGCTCGACGATGGTCTGAGCCCGGAACTCCACCTCCTCGAAGACGGCGGGGTCGGGCCAGAAGGTCACGATCGTGCCGCTCCGGCCCCGCGGGGCACGCCCCGTGACCGCCAGCTTGCCCTTGGGCTTGCCGCCGTTGACGAATTCCATCGTGTGGCGGTCTCCGTCGCGGTCGATCTCGAGCAGCAGGTGCTTGGAGAGGGCGTTGACCACCGACACACCCACCCCGTGCAATCCGCCGGAGACCTTGTAGCCGCCCCCCTCCCCGAACTTGCCCCCGGCGTGCAGCGTGGTCAGCACCACCTCGGCGGCAGAACGGCCCTTGTACTTGGGCATCGGCCCCGTCGGGATGCCGCGACCGTTGTCGGCCACCTTGATGCCCCCGTCGGCCAGCACCGTGACGTCGATCTGGGTGCAGTAGCCGGCCATGGCCTCGTCCACCGCGTTGTCGACCACCTCCCAGACCAGGTGGTGCAGACCGGTCGGGCCGGTGGAGCCGATGTACATCCCTGGACGCTTGCGGACCGGGTCCAGACCCTCGAGGACGGTGATGTCCGCGGCGTCGTAGGTGGTGTTTCCGGCCGGCTCGACCTCAGTTTTCAGCGCCACAGGCGCGCCCTTCCCAACAACGATTGTCTGCACGAGAATCCGTGCCCTTCGACAGCCGGCGGAGCGGCAGAAAGCTCCGTGGACGGCGGCAATGGCACCGATTCCAAGGAGCCCAGTCTACCTCGCCGGGGCCCCGATGAGATCCATTGTCGGCCCTGAATTCGAGCCTGTCCGTGCGATCGGCGACGGCTAGCGACGGATGCGCACCTCGAGCGTCGGTGGGCGTGGAATGCCGGCTTCCTCGGTCACCCGGTCGAGCAATTCGGCCCCCAGATGACGGACCTGGGTGGCCCACGCCGGGTGGTCGACGGTCACCACCAGACGTTCGCGGTCGACGCGCAGGGGCTGCACGTGCTCGGCCAGGGACGGCCCGACGATCTCCGCCCAGTGGGCGAACAGGCGTCCCAGGCCGTGCGCGTCGTCGACGCCCAGCTTCTTCGAGACCTCGTCCAACGAGGCGCCCAGGGGCCGGGGGCCGGGATCCCGCTCCCGTGCGGCCGTCACGGGCCCGGTTCTGGGTCCGGGCCCGGCGCGGTCGTCACGTGGGCGCCGGCCGCCATGGTGTAGATCTTGTCCGCGGGGACGCCGCTCGGAGCCCCGAAGGCCGTCGTGACCAGGGCCTGTCCCGGGGGTACGCCGTCGACCAAGGCCGCCGCCCGCTGGGGGTCCAGCTCCGAGAAGACGTCGTCGAGCAGGAGCACCGGCGGGGTGCCCAGGCATTCGGTGGCCAGTTGGTGGGAGGCGAGCTCGAGAGCCAGGGCCAACGTGCGTTGCTCGCCTTGGGAGGCGTGGCTCCGGCCCGGCAGGTCGTCGATGGCGAGGGCCAGCTCGTCGCGGTGGGGGCCGACCGACGAGGCCCCCCGCTCGATGTCCCGGGGGCGCACCTCGGCCAAGGCGTCGAGCAACGGGCCCGACCAGGACCGCTGGTACTCGAGTGCCACCGGCGTGGGCCGGCCGGCCAGCCGGCTGTAGTGCGCTTCGGTCAGTGGCACCAGCTCTACGGCCAGAGCGGCCCGGGCGTCGGCCAGGGCGGTGCCGGCCGCGTCGAGGCGCGCATCCCACACGTCGAGGGTGGTGGCCACCTCGGGTGTGACCCGGTGGCCTCGGCTGCTACGCAGCAGCGCGGCCCGCTGTCGAAGGATGCGCTCGACTTCTTCGCTGTGCCGCGCTTCCTTTGGATCGATGACCGCCAGGGTCTCATCGAGGAACCGGCGACGGTCGGCGGGCGCCCCCCGGACCACCTGGATGGCCTCCGGGGTGAACACCGTCGTGCGGAGGGCCTCGTGCAGATCCCCTCGCCGGTGCACGTGCTGGCGGTTCACGAAGGCCCGTGACGGTCCCGATCGGGAGAGCTCGGCCTCGATCGTCAGGGTTCGCCCGCCCACCAGGGTCTCGGCCCGAAGGATGGCGCGCTCTGCGCCCCGGCGCACCATGGCCTCCCTCGGCGAGCTGCGGAAGGATTGCAACGTCGACAGGTAGCTGACCGCCTCGAGGACGCTGGTCTTGCCGGCGCCGTTGAGCCCGGTGATCACGGTGATGCCGGTCGGGTCCGGCTCGAACGTCGCCTGCTCGATGTTGCGAAAATCCGTGATGACCAGCGAGACGAGATTCACGGTGAGGCCACGACGGAGGTTACGAGACCCGCACCGGCATCAACAGGTAACGGAAGTTGGTCTCCTCCGCCGAGCGGACCGTCGCCGGCTTGGTGGCGTCCACCGTCTCCACCAGCACTTCGTCCCCGGCGACCGCTTCCACGCCGTCGATCAGGTACGTCGGGTTGAAGGCGATGGTCAGCTCCGCCCCGTCGAAGTCGGCGTCGACCGTCTCGCTGGCGTCGCCGACCTCCTGGGACACCACGGTGAGATCCACTCCGCCGGGGCGCATGGACAGGCGCACCGGAGTCGTGTTGTCCCGCACCAGGAGGCGGACCCGCCGGAGGGCGTCCAACAACGAGTCCTTGCCCACGTGGAGCCGGTTCGGATACTCGGCCGGGATCAACTGGCGGTAATCGGGGTAGGTCCCATCCAGCAACCGGGTGCTCACCTTGGCATTGTCCGCAGTGAAGGTCACATCGTGCTCCCCGATGGAGAGCCCGACCGCCGGTCCGGCCTGCTCACCCTCGGCTTCCCCCGACCCCACGTCCCGAGCCGACGCACCCAGGGCCGACAGCCGCTGGAGTTCGGCCAACGCCCGGGCCGGCACCAGGATCTCGCTGGCACCGGCGAGCGCGTTGCTCCCGTCGATGTCACGCATGGCCAGTCGGTACGAGTCGGTGGCGACCAGTCGTATCCCGCCTCCCTCGGGCGCGATGAGCACGCCGGTCAGCAGCGGGCGGGCGTCATCGCTCGAGGCCGCCCGGACCACCTGGCGCAGTGCGCTCCCCAACTCGGCCACGGGTAGCGACGTCGCCGGTGTCGGTGGTTCGGGCAACGTCGGGAAGTCGTCAGCCGGGAACGTACGCAGGCTGAAGCGCGACCGCGCCGCCCCGATTTCCACCTTTTCGGCTTCGGATTCGATGGTCACCGCTCCGGGCTCGAGGGACCGCACGATGTCGGCCAGCAGTTTGGCCGGGGCCACGCACACGCCGTCCGTGATTCCGATGGCCTCGGTCGACACGTGCACGGTGAGGTCGAGATCGGTCCCGACCACGCTCAAGTGGTTACCGGCGATCTCGAGCCGTAAGCCGCCGAGCGCCATGGATGTCGATGTTCGCGAGCTGACCGCTCGCCCCGCCGTGGTCAGGACTTCCACCAACGAGTCACGTTCACACCGAAACTTCACCGATCGTTCCCTTCCTGTTCTGTTCGTTATCTTTCAATTCAAATAGTGGTGGTAGTAAGCCCTGTGGACTGTGGACTAGCTCATGTTTTGGCAGCGTAGGAGCCATCATGATGTTGGCTGCTCGTCCACTGTTTCCGCAGGGAAGAAGGCCGATGCCCTACCGGGGGGTTATCGGTTATGGACAAGTTCATCTGAGTTCACAGAATTGCCCCAGGGAAAAGGGAGGATATCCACAGATGGTGCACAACCTCCGGATAGCAGTCAGGCCCGAATCGGGGAGCCGGTCGCGACCCATCAGGTCCCGCTCTTGATGCGGACGATGAGGTCGGTCACCTGGTTGTAGATCAGCGGCCGCTCTTTCATCATGGCGGTGATCTTGTCGACGGCGTGCATCACCGTGGAATGGTCCCGCCCGCCGAACTCGCGACCGATGGCCGGGTAGCTGAAATCGGTGAGCTCGCGAAAGACATACATGCTCACCTGTCGTGCCGTCACCAGTGGCCGGCGCCGGTTCGGACCGCAGAGCTCGTCGACGGTGAACCCGAATGCCTGTGAGGTGGCATCGAGGATGACCTGGGGCGTGATGCGTCGGGGTTGGTCGGCCGAGATGATGTCGGAGAGGACCTGTTCAGCCAGCTCGAGGCTCAACGGTTGCCGGTTGAGACTGGCGAAGGCGGTGACCCGGATGAGGGCCCCTTCCAGCTCCCGGATGTTGTCCTTGACGTGGGTGGCGATGAAGTCGAGCACCACGTCGGGAACGTCCATGTGATCGTGCTCGGCCTTGGCCCGCAGGATGGCCAGACGGGTTTCCAGGTCGGGGGGTTCGATGATGGTGATCAGGCCGGACATGAAACGACTGCGCAGGCGGTCCTCCAGGGTCTCGATCGACTTGGGTGGGCGGTCCGAGGTGAGGACGATCTGCTTCGACGCCCCGTACAGCGAGTTGAAGGTGTGGAAGAACTCCTCCTGCAGGGATTCCTTGCGTTCCATGAACTGGACGTCGTCGATGAGCAACACGTCGCATTCGCGGTACCGCCGCTTGAAGGCGATGGTCGCATTGGTGCGGATGGCGTCGACGAACTCGTTCATGTAGGTCTCCGTCGTCACGTAGCGCACGTGGCGGCCGCCGAAATTCTCGAGAACATAGTTTCCGATGGCGTGCAGGAGGTGGGTCTTGCCGAGGCCGGCGTCTCCGTAGATGAACAGTGGGTTGTAGGAACGGGCGGGGGATTCCGCCACCGACTGGGCTGCGGCGTGGGCGAAGCGGTTGGACGAGGCGATCACGAAGGTGTCGAAGGTGTAGCGGGGATCGAGAATGGCGGACCCGGGACGGTCGGCCTGCCGGACGGGGTGCGCGGTGCCCGCCGGCGGGGCGTGGAACGGGGCCAACTGGGACTCGTCCCTCATCACCGAGGCGCTGTCCTCGGCCGGATCGTAGGCGGGCGTGACCACCTCGAGCTGGACGGCGAGGTCCCGGCCGACCGCCCCGGTCACGGTGTCCTGGATCAGGCCGAGGAACCGCGACTCGACCCGGTCCCGGATGAGGGTGTTCGGCACCCCGAGGACGATCTCCTCGTCCTTGACGGCGAGAGGGGTGATCCCCGACAAGTAGGCCTGCCAGGTCGCGTCGGAGACCTGCTCACGCAAGGCTTCAGCACATAGAATCCACAGGCCTTCAGTGTCGTTCACGTGGGCCTCCGCCCCTGGAAAACTCGATCGGTCCACAAGGATGTCCACAGCTGTGGACGATCATCCATCTCTGTGGCGTACCGTCCGTTCCGACCTCGGAACCGGGACGCAAGTGCGATTCGGGTGCTACGGCGTACTCGAGCTGATGGTCGGCACCGGGCAGAGCCGGCTCGGTGCCGATTCGACCATCTGCTGCGTCGGGAACGGTACACCCGGGCCCCCCGGGCGCGCCTCCCGACCCCGACTAGAGCCCGGGGAGCGTTGTCGCCTACCATGTGAGGGAATGCCCCGATCCCTGTGACCGGGCCCCTGCCTGTGTGGCGACCCCGTTTCCCGGTTCAGGGCGAGGAAGGAAGTGGATGGATGAAACGCACGTATCAGCCGAACGTGCGCAAGCGGGCCAAGACCCATGGTTTTCGCAAGCGCATGTCCAGCAAGGCCGGGCGAGCCATCATCCGGTCGCGCCGGGCCAAGGGTCGCCATCGTCTGTCGGTGTGAGCGCGGGCCCGACCGGGTCGCGTCCCGCCCGTGGCGGGGTCGGGCCGGTCCGTCATCGCCGGACCTTTGAGCGCCTGCGGCACAGCCCGAATCGCGGCCGGAGCGGACCCCTCTCCGTGACGTTCGTGGAGGAAAAGTCCTGGTCAAGTGTAGAGATGGCCTATGTCATCGGTCGCCGGGTGGGAACCGCGGTGACCCGTAACCGGCTGCGCCGGCGGCTGCGGGCCCTCGTGGCCGAGCGGGCTTCCGACCTGGCGCCGGGCGCGTACGTCGTGCGGGCGGGGCCTGAGGCGGCGGCCCTCGACTTCGACGAACTGGGGATGGCCATGGGCCGAGCACTGGAGCGGGCGATGATGGGACGGAGCGACCGCCGCTCCCCCACCGCCGCCGCCCCGACCGGGAGGGCCCGGTGATCCGGGCCATCAGCGACCTCCCCGGCGCTAGCCCGGACGCGCCGACGGTGCCCCACACCCCGCGGCTGGCGGCCAAGGGGCTGATGGTGGCGATCCGCACGTACCAACTGGCCAGAGCGGGCCGACCTTCGGGGTGCCGGTTCCTCCCGAGCTGTTCGGAGTACGCCATCGGCGCCATCGAGGCCCACGGCGCCGTCCGGGGCGCCGGTCTGGCCGCCCGCCGCCTGGCCCGCTGCCATCCCTGGGGCGGGCACGGGGTCGACCCCGTGCCCGGTAGGGAGGTCCCATGCAGTCGCTGACCAAGGACATCGGCCGGATCTTCCAGCCCCTGCTCGATGCGTTCGGCGGGATCCTCGCCTTCTTCTACTCGATCATCCCGAACTACCCCATCGACGTCGCCCTGCTGACCATCGTCATCATGGCCCTGCTCACCCCGCTGACGGTGAAGAGCACCAAGAACATGGCGGCGATGCAGGCACTGGCGCCCGAGATGAAGAAGCTCCAGCAGAAGTACAAGGGCGACCGGGTCCAGCTAAACGAAGAAATGATGAAGCTCTACAAAGAGCACCATGTCAACCCGGCCTCCGGCTGCCTGCCACTCCTATTGCAGATGCCGGCTTTCTTCATTCTCTACAGCGTAATTCGGGGAATGACGAACACGGTTACCCACCCCGGTTACACGACGACGGTGGGCGGGCTGAAGGTCGTCCACCCCGCCACGGTGGTGGCCGAGCCCCGCTACATCCCCGTCCACAGCAAGATGTACGAAGACATCGTTGCTGCCCATGGCCAGCTCAATTCCTTCGGAATGAACTTCGCCGACAAGTTGCTGTCCCACCACAGCTCGGTCTGGGCCGCCATCCCATTTCTCCTGCTGGTGGTGGCCGCAGTCGGTCTGCAGTACTTGCAAATGTCTCGGCTCAACGCCCGAAATCCCCAGGCGGCGCAGGCCAATCCTCAGGCGGCCATGTTGCAGAAATATATGCCGCTCATCTTTGGATTTATTTACCTAAATGTTGCCGCTATTTTGAATGTCTATTTCATTGTTTCCAGTGCCATCCGGATCCTCACCCAGGAGGTCCTGTTCCGGCGGGGCATCGTGGGCGGGCCACCGCCGCCCCCCACCGCCGGAGCAGACCCGCCGGCCCGGAAAGGCCCGAAGCCGCCAGTGGTGGACCGGACCGAACGTGCCCTGCCCCGCCCCAAGGCGGGCAGCTCGTCGGCCGGGTCGAAGAACGGCGCCGCCACGGGGGCGACCAAAACCCCGGCGGGGCGTGCGGCCGGCGCCGGCCAAGCCGGGAGCGAAGCCGGGGGCCAAGGCCCCGGCCAAGGCATCGCGGCCGGCCCAACCGGCCCGCGGCGGTGCCAATGGGCGAAAGCCGGGAGTCAACGGAACGGGCACGAGCCGCGCCGGTTCCAAGGGCGGCCAACGCAGCGGCAGCAACGGGCGGCCGACGGGGTCTCAAGCCGCAGATGGACGCGGCGGGGGCCAAGGCCCACCCGCGCTCGAAGTCCAAGCGGGAACGAAAGGCGCGATAGCGGGTGGAATGGGTCGAGGCCGGCGGTAAGTCACTGCTCGAGGCCAAAGAGACGGTCCTTGATCTCCTGGGCGTCGCCGAGGACGACGCCGAGTTGGTCATCCTGAGCGAGCCGAAGGCGGGCCTGTTCGGAAGGGTTCGAGGGGAAGCCCGGGTCAGGGCCCGCGTCCGCCCGGTCGCTCCCCGACCGAAGCGTGGCCGCCGGCAGCGCTCGGACGGGGGCCGGGGAGCCCGTGACGGAGGGAGCCGACGCAGCGGCTCCAATGGGAAGTCGGGCGGCGGCCAGCGTCCCCCGCGATCCCGATCGGGGTCGAACGGACCAGGGGCGGCCGGGGAGCGGGCTCCCAGCACGAGTGATGAGAACGGCAGCCGGGCCGGGGATGCGCCCGCCGACAGCGGGAGCCGCTCCGGCGGCGGCGAGCGGTCGGGGCGCTCGCGCCGGCCACGGCGCGGCTCGGGCGGTGGTGGGGCCAGTGGATCGGGGACCAACGGCCGGTCAAGACAAGGGAAACAGACCGCCGGACCAGGCTCCGGGGATAGTGAGGAAGCGATGGAGGAGTCACTGACGCTCGAGCAACAAGGTGAGGCGGCCAGGGAGTTCGTGGCCGGGTTGGTGCAGGAGTTCGGCCTCAGCGCCGAGGTCACCTTTGCCGAGGTGGATGAGGACACCGTTCAGGTCTCGGCCACGGGCGACGACCTTGGATTGCTGGTGGGGCCGCGGGGGGCCACGCTGGCCGCGGTCCAGGACCTCACCCGGACCTTTGTCCAACGGCAGTCGGAGAACCGCACCGACCGGATCCTGGTGGACGTGGGTGGCTACCGGGAGAAGCGGTCGGCCGCCCTGCGTCGCTTCGCCGAGGGCATCGTGGCCGAGGTCAAGGCTTCCGGCGAGGAGCGTGCCCTCGAACCGATGTCGCCCGCCGACCGCAAAGTGGTCCACGACGCCGTCAACGAGATGGACGAGGTCGAGACACGTTCGGCCGGGACCGAGCCCTCGAGATACGTGGTGATCCAACCCTCGACGTGATGCCGGCGCCGGCCCGGGCAACGTTGCCGGGCGGCGTGGTGCTCGGAGCTTGAGGGTTGGCCTTCCGTGACCGACATGGCCGCTCCCGACCCAACCGAGCACCGCCGGCGGGTGCCGGACGAGGTGGTGGCCGCCGTCGGCCGGGCCGTCGAGCTCGGCTTCGTGGGGCCGGCCGAGCTGGCCCGGCAGATCGACCATGCACTCGGCTTCGTCCTCACCGTCGAGCGGGATCGGTCGGGTGCTCCCGCCACGGCTCTGGACCTGGGTAGCGGTGGTGGTCTCCCCGGCCTGGTGGTCGGGGCGTGCTGGCCCCAGTGCCGGGTCGTCCTGGTCGAGGCCGGCCAGCGGCGGGCCGAATTCCTGAGCAGCGAGGCGGCACGCCTTCCCCAGCTCGACCACGTCGAGGTACTCCGAGGTCGTGCCGAGGAGCTGGCTCGGGAGCATGCCCTCCGCCAGCGATTCGAGGTGGTCACCGCTCGCTCTTTCGGACCCCCGGCCGTCACCGCCGAGTGCGGATCGCCCTTCGTCCTTCCCGGGGGGTTGATGGTGGTGTCCGAGGCGCCCGAGGGGAACGGGGACGAGCGATGGCCGGGGGATGGCCTGGCGCAGTTGGCCCTGGTAAACGGGGGAGTGCTCCGGATCGACGATCGCTTCGGCTACCGGGTCCTCCGCAAGGTCGGCTCCAGCGTCGACCGGTTCCCGAGACGGACCGGCGTTCCCGGTAAACGCCCGCTCTTCTGACGGGAAGACCTCCCTCGACGGTCACGGCCCGCGGCTCGACCCGGGCAGTTGCCGGGCTCCCGGACACTCGGATGTTTCACGTGAAACACCCGGTCGAGAGAGACGGTCCGGAACCGGGGCTCCGGCAGGACCGAGAAATTTCGCCGCATCGACCTCGGGTCCGATGTTTCACGTGAAACACTCGACCAAATGCTTGACCCGAGTTCTCCTTCGGGAGAGGATGAAGGTCTTGATACCTGCCATCTCGATGAGACCTTAGTGCGCGGCCTTCGGCGTCGCCGGTCCCCTCGTCCAGATGATCAGGGTCGCAACGGCGGATCCGATACCGACCCCAATGGGACCGCCGCAGTCCGGCTGGTGCACCCCCACCCCCACCCCGGCCCCGTCGGAGGAGGACGATAACCAGGACCCACCCGCCTCGCCCCGGTCGAGCCCGACGCCCCCCGGCGGGCTCCATGCCGGGTTCAGGGAGACCATCACCGACGTGGCCATCGCCCATGCCGAGCTGGACCACGTGCTGCCCCCGACCCCAGTGAAGGGAAGCCGGCGGCGGCGAGCAACCCCGGCTCCAAAGTCTCGATCTCGAGTGCTCGAGACAGTGCGGCCACCGAGGCGGCGTCCCCGAGCGACCCCGCACACCCCCCCGTCGGAAACCCGGCCCGCGAGCCGACGGGCGATCCGCCACCTGCCGCCCGCCCAACGTCAGGACACGCTGGCCGAAGTGCGTCCCGAGCGGCCTGCGTCCGACGATGACGGGGGCCGACCGGTGCGCTCCAAGGAGCGCACCCCGAGCCGGTGGACTGCCCGGGAGGAGATGCCCGACGACTGGGAGCCGCAGGCCGCCGCCGACAACGCCCTCCCCCGCGTCATGGCGGTGGCCAATCAGAAGGGCGGGGTCGGCAAGACCACGACATCGGTGAATCTCGGGTGCCGCCTCTGGCCGAGCTCGGGTTCCGGGTGCTGGTCATCGATCTCGACCCTCAGGCCAATGCCACCACCGGCCTGGGCATCGATGCCCGCAACTTCGAGATCTCGATGTACGACGTGCTGATGCGGGACGCCTCGCTGGAGGACTGCGTCGAGCCGACCAGTATGAAGAACCTCTTCGTCGCCCCGGCCACCATCGCCCTGGCCGGGGCCGAGATCGAACTGGTGCCGGCCTTCAGCCGGGAGCTCAAGCTCAAGCAATCCATCGAGACGGTCATCGACGACTTCGACTACGTGCTCATCGACTGTCCCCCGTCCCTCGGGCTGATCACCGTCAACGCCCTGGCCGCCGCCGACGAGGTGCTGGTCCCCATCCAGTGCGAGTACTACGCCCTGGAAGGGCTCAGCCAGCTGATGCGCAACGTGCACCTGGTGGCGTCCAACCTCAACCCTCAAGCTGGACATCTCGACCATCGTCCTGACCATGTACGACGCCCGGACCAAGTTGGCCGACCAGGTTGCGGCCGAGGTCCGCCAGCACTTCGGCTCGAAGGTGTGCCGAATCGTGATTCCGAGGACGGTGCGCCTTTCCGAGGCGCCCTCCTTCGGCCAGCCCATCACCACCTTCGACCCGGGCTCCCGCGGTGCCGTCGCCTACCGGGAACTAGCCAAGGAGGTCAGCGGTGGCACGCCGTAGCGGACTGGGCAAGGGCTTGAGCGCACTCATCCCCACCGAGGTGGTGGGCGATCGGTCGTCCGCTCTGCGCGAGGTGCCCATCGGCAGTATCAAACCGAACCCCCGCCAGCCCCGGGTGAACTTCGATGAGGACACCATGGCCTCGCTGGCCGCCTCCATCAAGGAGCTCGGCGTGCTGCAGCCGGTCCTGGTCCGCCAGATCGGAGGCGAGGCAGCCGACGACTTCGAGCTGATCGCCGGGGAGCGGCGGTGGCGGGCCGCCCGTCGGGCCGGGCTCCAGACCATCCCCGTGCTGGTCCAGACGTCCGACGAGACCCTGAGCCTCGAGCAGGCCCTGGTGGAGAACCTCCACCGCCAGGACCTCAACGTGCTGGAGGAAGCGGCCGCCTATCAACAGCTCATCGAGGAGTTCGGTTAGACCCACGACCAGGTGGCCAGGCGGGTCGGGCGCAGCCGGGCCGGCGGTGACCAACACCCTCCGCCTGCTCCAGCTGCCCGCCGGGGCCCAGCGCCTGCTGGCAGAGGGGCAGATCTCCGCCGGCCATGCCCGGGCCCTCCTCGGCACCCCGGATCGCGGCTATCAGGAGAGTCTGGCCAAGCGCGCCGCCGATGAGGGCCTCACCGTGCGGGCGGTCGAGGACCTCGTCCGTCAGCACGACGAACGGGCGAGCCGGGCCGGCCGCCGGGTCGATCGCGGGAACGGCGAGCGACCGAGCGACCCGACCGGCGACCACCGTCTGCCCGCCGCCGGGCATCCTCGAGCTCGAGGAGCTGCTCTCCAGCCACCTCAACACAAGGGTCAAGGTCGACCTGAGCTCCAAGCGGGGGAAGGTGGTGGTCGAGTTCGCCACCCTCGAGGACCTCGAGCGCATCTACACCCTGATGGTCGGGCGGGCCGAAACGGCCTGAGCCTGAACGGGATATACCACGGAGAGTGGTAATAACTCGACATAATGCACAAAGCCGAGATTCAGCAACTACTCTCAGTCAGTTTTCTATCCCTGAACCCACGGTAGAGCGTAATCCACAACCTGTGCATGACGTTGTGGATTTCGTCCGGTGGGTGAAGCGGAGGTCCATGGTTGACCACCGGGGCGGGGCCCTGCGGCAGGGCACCCGGGGGGGAGGGACGCCCTCAGTCCCAGGGGGTGCCCACCCACTCGACCAGCGCGTCGACCGCGGCCCGGGCCAGCGTCGCGGCTTGCTCGACGACCACCGCGGCCGGACTGATCTCGCAGATCACCGCGGGCATGCGGGTCTCGCGGAGGACGGGGAGCGACATGCCCCGGCTGCCCCCGTCGGGCAGGTCCAACGAGGAGGGGAGGGTGCGCTGGAGGAGCTCGGCGAGACGGCGCCCACCCGGTGACGAGTAGCGGTCGACGGCGTAGTAGGCGGTCGAGCAGTGCGGCCGGCCGGTGTCGAGACGCAACCCGATGTAGACCTCGGCTTCGCCGGCGTTGGCCTCCGAGGCCTGGATCGACCCGTCGGGGTGGTGGTGGGTGGTCACGACGGCCCCCTCGTTGACCAGCAGCCTCCGCAGTCCGGCCACCGCGGCGTCGAGCCCGCCCTCCTCGCCGATGGCCACCCTCCGCCCGGCCAGCGTGCGCGGCGACTGGCGGAGCCGTTCACGGTCCCGGACCGAGGTGACCAGCTCGGTGTCGTTGTGGCGGGCCCCGAAGCGCAGGAGCTCGACTGACGGTCGACGGCCCCGGCGATGCCGTCGACCGGCAGGCCCGACATTGCGCTGGAAGTCGCCGAGCGCCGCCGAGGTGGTGTCGCCGAAGATCCCGTCGACCCGCCCGGCGTCGAAGCCGAGGGCGCTCAGACGCTGCTGCAGCTCGGCGACGTCGTCCCCCCGCAACATCGGGGTGCGCCGGTAGAGGAAGCGGTCCCCAAGCTGGAAACCCGCCTCGACCAGGGCCGACCAGGTCTGGTGGCCGCAGACGCCGTCCACCCGCAGGCCGCGCCGGTGCTGGAACGCCTCGACGGCCGCCCGGGTCCCGGCCTGGTAGGAGCCCATCGGGTCGATGCCGGTCGAGAACCCGAGCTGCTCGAGCCGACGCTGCACGTCGGCGACGGCGGCACCGTGGTCGCCGGACTCGAGCCGGATCTCGCGCCCGGCGTTCACCCCCGGCCTCTGGTCGGAGGCGCGAGCGCCCGGCCGGAACCGGGATCGACGGCCGGCAACGGGCCGACGACCCGCCGGCGCCAACCGGTCAGAGGTGGGCCGACAGCTCCTGGAGCAACTGGCCCTTGCCCTTGGCCCCGATGATCCGGGCCACCGGCTCCCCGTCCTTGAACAGGATGAGGGTCGGGATGCTCATGACGTCGAACCGGCGGGTGATGTCCAGGTTGTCGTCGATGTTCAGCTTGGCGATGCCGAGCTTGCCGGCCTGCTCGGAAGCGATCTCCTCGAGCACCGGGGCGATCATCTTGCACGGACCGCACCATTCCGCCCAGAAGTCCACCAGCACGGGAACGTCCGAGGACTTGACATGCTCGTCAAAGCTAGCGTCGGTCAGGGTTGCGATCTTCTCACTCATCGAGCTTTTCCTCCTGCCCGCTCCTGGCGGGACTCGACGATGTCCCCACGCCCGGGGGACACGCTATGTCAACCACTTCCCGGGCCGCGGCATTCCCCGCCGACGGCCGAGGCGTCGGACCGGGGTGGCCGCCGGTCCCGCACCGCGCCGGCGTCGGGGGAGACCGCCCTCAGGCGGCCGACGACCGCTGGTCCTCGAGCCAGCGCTCGGCGTCGATGGCGGCCATGCAGCCCGACCCGGCGGCGGTGATGGCCTGGCGGTAACGGTGATCCTGGACGTCACCGCAGGCGAACACGCCGTCGACGTTGGTGCGGGTCCCGTCGAAGGTCCGGAGGTAGCCGTTCTCCTCCATCTCGAGCTGACCTTTGAACAGGGCGGTGTTGGGCAGGTGGCCGATGGCCACGAACAGCCCGTTCACCTCGAGCACCGACTCCTCCTCGCTGACGGTGTCGCAGAGCCGCACGCCGGTGACCGTGGTGTCGCCCAGCACGTCGGTCACCGACCTTGTTCCAGGCGAAGTCGATCTTCGGATGGGCGTAGGCCCGCTGCTGCATGACCTTGGAGGCCCGCAGCTCGCCGCGGCGGTGGATGACGGTGACCTTGTTGGCGAAACGGGTGAGGAAGAGCGCCTCCTCCAGGGCCGAGTCCCCGCCCCCCACCACGGCGATCTCGCGGTCGCGGAAGAAGAACCCGTCGCAGGTGGCGCACGTGGACACGCCGTAGCCGAGCAGGCGTTCCTCGTTGGGCAGGCCGAGCATCAGCGACTGGGCGCCGGTGGCGATGATCAGCGCGTCGGCCTCGTAGGCGGGCTCGTCCGGCTGGGGATCGCCCACCCAGATGGCGAACGGCCGGTGCGAGAGGTCGACCCGGGACGCCTTGGCCGTGAGGTACTCGGCGCCGAAGCGGGCCGCCTGCTCGCGGAAGATCTGCATGAGCTCGGGTCCCATGATCCCGTCGACGAACCCCGGAAAGTTCTCGACTTCGGTGGTGAGCATGAGCTGGCCGCCGGGCTGGTCGCTGGTCGAGGAAGGCTCCCCTTCGATGACCAGCGGGGCGAGCTGGGCCCGCGCCGCGTAGATGGCCGCCGTCAGCCCGGCGGGTCCCGATCCGAGGACGACCACGTCGCGGCGCTCGGTCACCGGCCGCTCCCGGCCGGCGCGCTCCGGTCGGTCCGCTGGGTCCAGGCCACCAGGCCGACGATGACGAACAGGCCGCCGACCACCAGGTCGGAGATCCAGACCCGACCATCGAAGGCGTACACGGTGAGGACGCGGATCAAGATGATGGAGACGAGGACCATGCTCACGATGCTGGCGGCCAGGATGATGATCCCGAACACCACCGCCCGGGTGGCCAGGGTGAGCGGACGGACGGCCCGGTCCCGGAGGAGGACGACCAGGCTGTCGACGAGGTCGGCGCCCCGGGTGGGCAGGTCGGCGACCAGGCCGGCGGTCCGGGGGGAGGTCGGTTCGGGCTTGGGGTCCATGGCGAGAGAATAGTCGGGACGCCTTCCCGGCCAGCCCGAACGTTGTTCGCGGCCCGTCGGGGTGCCGTTCCCCGACTGCCGGTCGCAGCCTCGGCCGGCGCTGCCGGACCGACCGGAGCGCGCCGGGCGGGTCAGCCGGCCAGGACGATACAGAGGCCGATGGTCCCGGGACCGGTGTGGGTTCCGACCACCGGGCCGAGATCGGTCACCACCAGGGGGTGCTCGCTCTCCACGCCCTTGATCATGCCGAGGAAGTCGTCGATGTCGAGGGCGGCGCCGTTGCACACGGCCAGCCGGCTGAGCCGAGGGGCCTCGATGGCCTTGTCGGCCAGGTACCGCAGCGACCGGGCCCGGGTCCGCTGCTTGGACTCCTCTTCCACCGACCCGTCGACCAGGGTCACCACCGGCTTGATGGACAGCAGGGACCCGAGCAGGGCGCGGGCCCCACCGATGCGCCCCCCCTTCTCCAGGTGCTCGAGGGTGTCGAGCACGCCGAACACCTCGGGAGCGGGCCCGAGCGCCTCGACGGCGGCCTCGAGGTCGTCGAGGCCGGCCCCGGCCGCCGCTCGGTCGGCCAGGTCGAGCACCATGTTGCCGAGGCCCATGGTCAGCGACCGGGAGTCGACGGTGCGCACCTCGATGCGGTCGGCCATCGCCTTGGCCGCGGCGACGGCAGCCTGGTGGGTGGCGGACACCGCGCCGGACAGGTTGATGCAGAGAACCCCGTCGTATCCCTGGTCGGCGGCGGCCTCGAAGGCGGACTGGAAGGCGCCGGGCGACGGAGCCGAGGTCTCGGGGAGTACCTCGCTCTTGGCGCACCGGGACCAGAACTCGTCGGTCGACAGGGTGGTCCCGTCGGTGAACTCCTCCGATCCGAAACGGATGGAGAGCGGGACCACGGTGACGCCCTCCTTCGCGGTCAGCTCCGCCGAGAGGTCACATGCGCTATCGGTTACCACCCGGATCCGGGCCATCGATGTCCTCCTCGTCCACAGGCGGGTCATCGTCCCCAGGTTCGCTGCTCACCGGGCGCAGGTGGCGGAGGGGCACCGGGGGACCGTGCTCGTCGAGTCTGCCATGGAACGGCTCGGGGGAGGACGGGTGGGCCGGCGGTCCGACGAGCACGGGAGGCGCCTCCCATTCCGCCCCGGGCGCGCGGCACGGCAGCGGGGATCCGAGGGCGGCGGGAGCGGGGATCCGGGGCGGCGGAGCGGGGGCGACGCCGGTGTCGTTCCTGGCGCGCGCCAGCAGGGCGGCGGTGGCACCGTACGCCAGGGCACCGAACACCACCGCGGCCACCACCCGGGCCAGGAGGCCCCACCCCGACGGGGCGCCGGAGAGGTTGACGACCACGACGGTGACCACGGCCATGACCGCCGAGGCGGCCAGCACCCGCTTGACCGGAGTGGTGAGGTCGTCTCCCCCGAGGCCCCCGACCCGTTGCCGAACCACGGCCATGGCCAGCAGGGCGGCGACGGTGTAGGCGATGGAGAGGGAGAGGGCCAAGCCCCGGACCCCGAGCGGGCCCACCAGCAGCAGGCCGAAGACGATGTTCGTCCCGTTCTCCACCACGTAGAGGCGGAAGGCGGTGCGGGTGTCCTGCATGGCCTGGAAGATGCGCACCATGTAGAGGAAGGTGCAGAAGCCGGGCAGCCCGAGGGCGAAGAGGGCAAGGGCGGCGGCGGTGGAGTCCGCCTCGGCCGACGTCTCGGCGCCGTGGGCCAGGACGAGGTCGATGAGCGGGTGGGCGAGCAGGACCATGCCCACCGCCGAGGGGATGATGATGGCCAGGATCCCCCGGAGGCCGAAGGCCATGCGGTGCCGGAACGCCACCATGTCACGCTGGGCCCAGCGGGCGGCCAGCGACGGCGTGACCGCGGTCATCACCGAGACGGCCACGATGCCGTAGGGGAGCTGGAAGAAGGTGTAGGCGTAGGTGTACGAGGAGACGGCGCCCGGGGTGGTGACCCCGTCGGCCAGGGCCAGGATGACCACCAGCGCCACCTGGTTGGCCAGCACCCATCCGAAGGTCCACCCGGCCAGGCGGGTGATGGTGCGCATGGCCTCGTGGGCCGGTCGCCACAGGAACCGGATGTGCAGGCGGGCCCGGACCATCGACGGGGCCAGCAGGACCGCCTGGACGACCACGCCGAGCGTGGTGCCGACGCCGAGCAGCACCAGGGCGGCGTGGTGGCGGTCGATGGTGGCCAGGTCCGGGTGGGGGACCAGGGCGTGGAACCAGAGCAGGACGGCGATCACGACCAGGTTGTTGGCGATCGGGACGAACATGGGGGTGGCGAACTTGCCCCGCGTGTTGAGCAGCGCCGTGAACAGGGCAATGAGCCCGTAGCAGGTGAACTGGGGGACGAACCAGCGCAGCAGGAAGGTGGCCTCGCGCTGCTGGGCGGCCACGTCTGGGTTGTGGTTGGCCACGGTGTAGAGGTGGACGATTTCGGGGGCGAGGACGAAGAACGCCGCGGTGGCGACGAGCAGGACGGCCACCGTGACGGTGACCACCGCCGAGATGGCCTCCCAGGCCTCCTCGCCGCGGCGGGTGGTCAGGTGGTCGACGAAGACCGGCACGAAGGTGGCGGAGAGCACGCCGCCGATGACGATGTCGGTGACGATGTTGGGCGTGGTATTGGCCAGGTTGTAGCCGTCGGCGAAGCCGGCGCCGCCCAGCGCGGTGGTGAGGGCGATGACGCGGGCAACCCCGGTGACCCGCGACAGCGTCGTCCCGACGGCCATGCCGAGCGTGGCACCGGCCAGACGGCGCGGCCCCCCGCCCGGCGCGGCGGGGAGCCCGTCGACCTCCTCCTCGCTCACCGGCTCATCCCGTGACCACGGGCTCGGCCGGCTGCTCGACGACCGGCGGCTCGGCGCGGCGGGCGCGGCGTCGCTTGCGGGAGGTGCGGATCCACCACGCCGCCAGCACGACCACCGCCCCGACCGACAGGACGATGCCCACCACCGAGGTGGCCGTGGAGCGCACGCTCACTTGCCCGCTGGAGAGGACCATGCCGCCGACCGGCGAGCGCAGCACGATGGCGACCTTGAACTGACCCGAGGCCCGGGCCTGCACGTTCACGTATTTCACGGTGGTGTGGGCCGGGGTGAGGGTGATGGGCAGGGTGATGCTCGTGCTGTGATCGGCGAACAGGAGCTTGTCGCTGGTCAGGGTCATCGACGCGGTCACCGTGTAGGGGGCAGCCGACACGACGGTGACCGGCACCTGGCCGCGTTGGGAGGTCAAGGTGATCGTGCGGTCGCCGGCCACCGCGATCTGGGACAGCTGGGCGCCGATGGCGGTCGACGCGTTGGCCAGCACCGCCGACTGCTGGTTCGGCCGGAGGTTCTCGGACTGTCCGGACAGCACCACCTCGCTGAGCTGCGATCCGACCGTCCGGGCGCGCCGGTGCCGCGGCCGACGAGCCCGTTGATCCGCTGGCGCTGGGTCCGGATGGCGGTGACGGGGAGTCCGCCGGTGCCGGCGGGGGTGGCGAGGCGGCAGGCGCGACAGCTGGTGGCCGGGCCGAGCGTGTCGAACAGGGTGGCCGTGGTGACCGGTTGCAGGATCGGGCTGGGCTGGAGGGCGCCCAACAGCGCGTCCACAAAGACCGGATTGTCGGGCCAGCCGCTCGGGGCGACGGCCAGCACGCCCCGGGCGGTGGCGTCGTTGGGCTTCTCGTAGTAGGTCTGGGCCAGCTCGGCCACGAGCTGGTGGGCAGCCAGCACCGGGTCGGCCGCCGCGGTGGGGAACCGGCCCGAGATGTCGCTGTTGAAGGCCAGCGTGGCCATGTCCGTACCCCGAGTCGAACTGAGCGTGAACGGCTCCGCCGTCGACCCGTTGGTCGGCACGGAGGAGAGGCTGGTGGCCGGCAGCACCACCTGGTCGTAGCCGGCCCCCTGCAGTTGGGTGAGGGTGGCCGGATCGAGGGCGGTGTCGCTGAACCAGGTACCCAGCTTCCCCGGGCCGGCGCCGCCCGGCGCAGGGATCGGGGGCCGTGTCGTGTCCAACGTCTGGACCCCTTGCGCCACCTGCAGGTTCAACTCGACCTGCAGGCCGGCGTCCACCAGGTTGGCGGCGTCCACCGGGACGAAGGGCGAGGCGGCGAATTGGTGGGAGCCGGTCGGCCCGGCGGCCAGGGAGGCGAGTTGGCCGACGGTGGCCTCGTGGCCCGTCGAGCTCAGCAGGTCGACGGTCTGGGGGCTGGCCTCGATGGTGAGGGGCACCGATGCATGCCCGGCGATCGTGTCGACGGTGGCGGTCACCGCGTCGACGGCCGTCGCCGACGGTGGGGCCAGTGCGGCCTGGGGCCGCTCCCGCAGCGCGCTCGGCGTGGGTGCGGCGGATGCCTGCAGGGTGGTCTGGACGGGGAGGACCAAGGCGACCTGGAGCCGCTGGGTCCCGGCCGGCGCGCTGACGTAGACGAGGTGGGTGGTGAACCCCCCGAGCACCTGTCCGCTGGCGGTGTCGACGAGCTCGACCCGTACCGGGTAGACGCCGTACGGGTAGGCCCCGCACTGGGCGCCGGTGGTGGTGAGATCGATGGTGAAGGGGCCGGTGGAGGGGGCCGGGGTCGTGCCGCCCTGGACCACCTGCATGGAGAGGTCGTACACGCCGCCGGAAACGGGGAGCCCGCTCAAGGGGACCGGCGACCGGGTGGCGGAGATCCGGGTCCCGGCCGGACCCGACGCCGAGCTCACCGACTGGTCGAAGGCCGACACGCTGGACAGGCAGGCGTACACCGCCACCGTGAGCCCGAGCTCGGAGGCGGGAGGTGAACCGCGGCCCGGCTGCACCCGCACGTCGAACGGCTGGTCGGGCGCGACGTAGGCGGTCTGAGCCGACAGGCTGAGGGGTAACGACGACCCCCGGGTTCCCGCCGCCTGGGAGTCCGCGCCGGCCGGCCGGGTGCCGGCACCGGCTGTTCCGGGGGTGACGACGAGGCCGGTGGTCAGAGCACCGGCGATGATTCCCGAGGCGACCAACCTGGCCAGTGCCGCCACCACCACGGCCGGGCCGGGTCGGCCCGCCGAGCGAGTTCGTTGGGGACCGATCGGGGCGGGCCGGTCTCCCAGTGGCACGCCGGCCCGGGGGTGGCTCCCCGTGGGGCAGAGGCTGCCGCGTTCCCAATCCACTTCGGAGGGCAGCCTACGCCAGCCGCAGTACCCTCGGCGGCGTGTTCCCCGAGCGTCTGCAGCCCTTGGTCGAGGCGACCGCCGAGCTCTCCGACCGGTTTGGCGCCGCCGGCCACCGTCTCTATCTGGTCGGCGGATCGGTGCGCGACGCCATCGTGGGAGCCGAACCGGAGGCGGAGGCGGGCCCACGCCGCGATAGAGACGGGGGCGGGCTCGAGCGGAGTGATCTCGACTTCACCACCGACGCCCGCCCCGACACCATCGAGCGGCTCGTCACCGGCTGGGCCGACGCGGTCTGGACCCAGGGCAAGCGCTTCGGCACCATCGGCTGCCGACGCGGCGGGCAGACCTACGAGATCACCACCCATCGGGCCGAGGCGTACCGGCCCGACTCGCGCCAGCCCGAGGTGATGTTCGGCGACGACGTGGAAGCGGACCTGTCCCGGCGCGACTTCACCATCAACGCCATGGCCCTCCGGCTCCCCGAGCTCGAGCTGATCGATCCCTTCGACGGGCTGGCCGACCTGTCCGCCCGGCGGCTGCGCACCCCGCTCGACCCGGACGAGTCCTTCGGCGACGATCCCCTCCGGATGTTGCGGGCGGCGCGCTTCCTGGCCAAGCTCGAGCTCGACCCGGTCGCCGAGTTGGTGGAGGCGGTGCGCACCGGACACGGGCGGTTGGCCATCGTCTCGGCCGAGCGCATCCGTGACGAGTTGGACAAGATCATCATGCTCCCGACCCCGTCGGTGGCGCTCTGGTTCGTGGTGCGGACCGGTCTGGCCGAGGAGTTCCTCCCCGAGCTCCCGGCGCTGGCCCTCGAGCAGGATCCCATCCACCGGCACAAGGACGTCCTGGCCCACACGCTGGCCGTGGTGGACAAGACGAGCCGCGACCGCCTGCTCCGTCTGGCCGCCCTCTTCCACGACGTCGGCAAGCCCAAGACCCGGGCATTCGTCGAGGGTGGGGTCACGTTCCACCATCATGAGGTGGTGGGGGCCCGCATGACCCGCCAACGGATGGAGGCCCTGCGCTACCCGGGTGACGAGGTCGACGTGGTCACCGAGCTGGTCAACCTGCACCTGCGCTTCCATACGTACCGGCTGGGCTGGACCGATCGGGCCGTGCGGCGATACGTCCGGGATGCCGGCCCGCTGCTCGACCGGCTGAACGAGCTGACCCGCTGCGACTGCACCACCCGCAACCCCAACAAGGCGAAAGCCCTCGGTCGCCGCATGGACGAGCTCGAGGCCCGCATCGCCGAGCTGCGTACCCAGGAGGAGCTGGACGCCATCCGGCCCGACCTCGACGGGAACCAGGTGATGGAGGAGCTCGGCCTGTCACCGGGGCGGGACGTGGGCCGGGCCCTCACCTTCCTCCTCGAGCTCCGAATGGACGAGGGCCCGCTCGGCGAGGAGGAGGCCCGCAAGCGCCTGGCTGCATGGTGGCGGGACCGGGACGGTTGATCGACGACAGGACGGAGTGGGGAGCCGGACCGGGCCGGGCGTCAGCGTGCGCTCGAGGCGTACCGGGTCGAGTCCGTCTCCGTCCTCAGTCGAGCGGGTCTCAATCCTCGGGCCAGACCGGCCCCGGGTCACCGTCGGCGAAGTCCTCGACCATCTTGTGGCAGACGTCGTCGTGGTACTGCACGGGCGGTGACTTCATGAAGTAGGCCGACGGCCCGAGGAGCGGGCCTCCGATGCCGCGGTCGAGGGCCAGCTTGGCGCAGCGCACGGCGTCGATGATCACTCCGGCCGAGTTGGGTGAGTCCCACACCTCGAGCTTGAGCTCGAGGTTGAGCGGGACATCCCCGAAGTTGCGCCCCTCCATCCGCACATAGGCCCACTTGCGGTCGGCCAACCAGGGCACGTGGTCCGACGGACCGATGTGCACGTCGTCGGCGGGCAGCGCGCCATGTTCGATCTGGCTGGTCACGGCCTGCGTCTTGGACACCTTTTTGGACTCGAGCCGCTCGCGCTCGAGCATGTTCTTGAAGTCCATGTTCCCGCCCACGTTCAGCTGATACGTGTGGTCGAGGGCCAGCCCGCGGTCCTCGAACAGCCGGGTCAGGATGCGATGGACGATGGTGGACCCGACCTGGCTCTTGATGTCGTCGCCCACGATGGGCAGGCCGGCGGTCCGGAAGCGGCGCGCCCACTCCGGGTCGGAGGCGATGAACACCGGGATGGCGTTGACGAAGGCCACCCCGGCCTGCAGGGCGGCGTCGGCGTAGAAGCGCTGCGCCTGCTCCGAGCCCACCGGCAGGTAGCTGACCAGGACCTCGGCCCGGGCGTCCTTCAATGCGGCCACCACGTCGACGGCCTCGGCGGGGGACTCCTCGACGGTCTCCCGGTAGTAACGACCCAGCCCGTCGAGCGTCGGCCCCCGCTCGACGGTCACTCCGAGCTCGCCCACACCGGCGAACCGGATGGTGTTGTTCTGGCCGGCAAAGATCGCTTTGCCCAAGTCGGTGCCGACCTTGGCCGCGTCCACGTCGAAGGCGGCCACGAACTCGAGGTCGTGCACGTGGTAGCCACCGAGCATCACGTGCATCAGCCCGGGCACGTTTTCGGTCGGGTCGGCGTCCCGGTAGTACTCGACTCCCTGGACGAGAGAGCTGGCGCAATTGCCGACTCCGGCGATGGCCACGCGGATGGTGCTCATGAAGTGGTTCCCTCCATTGCTGTCTTGGCGCGCCCGCTGCGGGGATCGCGACCCTCGGATCGAGATGACTGTCTCTGTCGCTCGAGCTCGATGAGGCGATCGAGCCAGGCGATGTCGTGCTCGGTCGCCTCGGTGCTGTGCTCGGCCAGCGAGCGGGCGTAGATGTCGAGGCTGTCGGCCGCGGCCCGGGCCCGGTCGGTGGCGAGCCGCCGGGTCAACTGGACGCGCCGGCGCTCGAGCAGGGCCAGGCGGGCCTGGGGGGCGAGGTGCCGGGCGAACGCCAGCCGGAGCCCGAAACTGCGGGCCTCGTCGGCGCCGGCCGGCTCGTCGGCGTCGAGGAGCTGCTCGAAGAGCTCGCGGCCGCGGTCGGTGATCCGGTAGACCTTGCGAGACCGTTTGGTGCCCCGCGGGGAGCCGGCCCTCCTGGCCCGGAGACCCGCCCGCTCGCCGCTCAGGGAGCCGGTCGAGGGGAGTGGCTCGGAACGGTGTGAGCCGGCCGACTCGGTCACGGTCACCGCCGCGGCCGCCTCGAGGCGGGACAGAGCCGGGTACAGGGACCCGAACGAGATGTTGGCGAAGAGGCCGAGCTCGTCCCGCAGGCGCCGGCGGATCTCGTAGCCGTGCAGCTCCTGCTCGTGCAGGAGCCCCAGAATGGCCAGGTCGAGCATCAGCGGGCCCCGGAGGCCGCCAGGTTATCCACAACCTGCATGGGCCAGACGTTATATCAAGTCGATATATCGATGCAAGCACATTGTGGGCATGGGTGATCGATCCCGGGTCGGGATGCGGGTCGGGATCACGGGCCCAGGCCGGGGTCTGGTGGGGGGCGATGTCCGCATGGCCCGGTCCGGGGCGGGGTCTGGCGGGGGGACGATATTCGGGCGGCCCGACCCCGGGACGGGTCGGTCGACGCCCCCGTGGCGCGGTAGATGGAACGGTGCCATCGGAGCCCCGACGCATTACCCTTGGCGCGGTGACCATGCGCCCGGGGGCCTTCGGCAGCCTGACGACCTCCCCCAGCGGAGGCCGGGTCGAGTACCTGTTGGCCCGCAACGCGGTGGTCCGGGAGTTCAAACGGGGCCGGCTGTCCCGGCTGGACGTGTGCGACGCCCATCCCGAGCTGCTCCGGGCGGCACGCAACCTGGGCCGACCCACCGGCGAGGCCTGCCCCATCTGCGAAGAGGCGGACCTGGTCGACGTGACCTTCGTCTTCGGCTCCCGACTGCCTCCCGGCGGCCGCTGCGTCACCAGCCAGGCCGAGCTGGCCCGCTATTGGCGACGCAAGGACCCGGTCGTCTGCTACGTGGTCGAGGTCTGCGCCGATTGCGCCTGGAACCACCTGGCCCGAATGTACCCGGCCGGGGCCGGGGTGGACGGGCTGTCCCGCAAGCCGGCGCGATCCGGCACCCAGTCGGCCCGCTGAACCGCACCGGCCCCGCGCCCGGCCGCTCGTTGCCGGGGCGGTGGCGGACGGGATCACCCTCCCGCATTCACCCGGGGCGGCACCGGTTGGGCCCGGCTCCGTACCGCACCCACCGCCGACCGAAGTAGCCTGGCCAGCGGCACCAATCGTGCTCCGCGGTGGCTGCGGTCACCGACCATGCCGCCGGCAGCCCCGAGGCGCTGGACGGCCGATCAGGAGGAATGCCGATGCCGGACACCCGCGCCGCGCCAGTCACCGTCCCCGCCGTCCGGGCCGCCAAGCGCCGGGCCGGCCACGAGGCGCTGGTCATGGTCACCGCCTACGACACCCCGGGCGCCCGGATCGCCGACGCCGCCGGGGTGGACATGATCCTGGTGGGCGATTCGGTGGCCAACAACGTGCTCGGTCACGAGGACACTCTCCGGGTCACGATGGAGGACATGGTCCACCACACCGCAGCGGTGGCTCGGGCTCGGCCTCGCCCCCTGGTGGTGGGGGACCTGCCCTGGATGAGCTACCACCTCGACCCGGTCGACACGGTGCGCAACGGGGCGGCACTCATCAGGGCCGGGGCCGAGGCGGTCAAGCTGGAGGGAGGTGCCCGGCGCACTCCGATGATCGAGGCCCTGGTGGCGGCCGAGATACCGGTCATGGGTCACCTCGGACTGACCCCGCAGTCGGTCAACGCCATGGGCGGTTACCGGGTCCAGGGCCGCAGCGACGCTGACGCCCACGCCCTCGCCCTCGATGCCAAGGCCCTGGCCGGTGCGGGCTGCTTCGCCCTGGTCATCGAAGGGGTGCCGGAGTCGGTGGGGGCGGCCATCACCGACTCCATCGACATCCCGACCATCGGCATCGGGGCCGGCCCCCATTGCGACGGGCAGGTGCTGGTCTTCCACGACCTGCTCGGGTTCAACCCGACCGCCCCGAAGTTCGTGCGCCAGTACGCCGATCTCGGGGCGCAGGCCACCGCGGCCATGGCCGCCTTCGCCGCTGATGTCCGCGGCGGCTCGTTCCCCGGTGAGGACGAGGTGTACCACTGACCACCCGGCCCGAGGGGTCCTCATCCGATGCCCGTCGCACCCGGGGCCGAGAATGTCGCGGCCGGCTCGGAGTTCGGCGCTCCCGGCGCTCCGGAGATTGCCGATAGGGTGGAGAAGTTTGTTCCGGCCGCCCGGTGGCGGCCGCCCAGTTCCGACCTGCCCCGCCAGTCGGGGCCCGGCCACCGGGGTGACCGGTCCAGAGGGAGGTGAGCCGCGTATGCGGCCCTACGAGACGATGGTGATATTCGACACCGCGGCCGACGAGCGGGCCGTGAACGGCGTGCTCGATCACGCCGTCGAGGCGCTGAAAGCGAAGGACGGCACGGTCGACCGGGTGGAGCGGTGGGGTCGTCGGACCTTCGCCTACGAGGTCCTGCACAAACGGGAGGGCTACTACGTCATCATCGAGCTGATGGCCGACCCTCCCGCCGTGGCGGACATGGAGCGGGTCCTCGTCCTGGCCGACGAAGTGATCCGGCACAAGGTGGTCCGGCTGCCCGACAAGGTGGCCGGCCGGCGGGCCGCCGCGGCGGCCACAACTGGTGGGGAGGGCTGATCTCATGGCCAACGGGAACAACATCACCGTGGTGGGCAACATCACACGCGATCCGGAGCTGCGCTTCACCAACACCGGACAGGCCACGTCCACCTTCGGAGTGGCCGTGAATCGACGGTGGCAGAACCGCCAGACCCAGGAATGGGAGGAGGCCACGTCCTTCTTCGACGTGGTGTGCTGGCGGGAGATGGCCGAGAACGCCGCCGAAAGCCTGTCGAAGGGCTCGCGGGTCATCGTGACCGGCCGTCTGGACCAGCGCAGCTGGGAGACCCCCGACGGGGACAAGCGGTCCAAGGTCGAGATCGTGGCCGACGAGATCGGTCCGAGCATCCGCTGGGCGACGGCTCAGGTGACGAAGAACGAGCGCCGCGGCCCCGGCGACGGCGGCGGTGGCCGCGGACCGGCCCAGGGTGGCGGCCAGGGCGCTCCGGCCGCGGACGCCGGGTACGGCTACAGCGAGGAGCCTTTCTGACATGGCCCGCAACAACGATCGGGGCGGCAGCAGCCGCCGTGCCCCGAAGGACGCCGGCCGCCGGGTCAAGAAGAAGCCCTGCGCCCTCTGCAAGGACCGGGTGGAATGGGTCGACTACAAGGACGTCGGCATGCTCCGCAAGTACATGAGCGACCGCGGCAAGATCCGGGCCCGCCGGGTGTCGGGTAATTGCACCCAGCACCAGCGCGACGTGGCCATCGCCATCAAAACCGCCCGCGAGATGGTGTTGCTGCCCTACACCCAGCGCACGACCACCGAGCGACCGGGTGGACGCGGCCGCGGCCGGGACGGCTTTTCCGGTTCGGGTGGCCGACGGGGTCGTGACGAGGACCGGGGGGCGGCCTCCGGCTCCTCCTCCGGGCCCGGAGCGCGGCCCGCGGCCGGGGAGGCGGGTGGCGGTGGTGCCGGTGCCGGTGCCGGGACGGCGGCCGGCGCCGAGGTCGCGGTCGTCGAGGCCGTGGCCGACGTCAAGGAGAACGGGGACGTGACCGTGGCCGAGGTGGTGGCGGAGGAGGTCTCCGTCGACGAGGGCGGGTCGTGACATGAAGGTTCTCCTGCGCAGCGACATCGACGGCGTGGGCAAGCGCGGCGACATCATCCAGGTGTCCGACGGGTTTGCCCGCAACCACCTCCTCCCGGCGCGCAAGGCCATCGTGGCCGCACCGGGACTGGCCAAGCAGGCCGAGTCCATGCGCAAGGCGCGTGACCTGCGCGACACCCGGGACCGTGAGTCCTCCGAGACCGTGGCGCGGGCCCTCGTCGGGACGGCCATCACCATCCCGGCCCGGGCCAAGGGCGAGCGGCTGTTCGGCTCGGTGTCGGCGGCCGACATCGTGCGCCGGGTCGAGGAGTTGACCGGCGCGGTGCTCGATCGCCGGGACGTGGTCCTGGACGAGCCCATCAAGACGGTCGGTGAGCACAGCGTGCGCGTCGAGCTGGTCGGCGATGTGGTGTTCGAGTTGGCCGTGCAGGTGACCGCCGAAGGGTGACCCCCGAAGGGTGACCCCCGGCACCCGGCCGCCGGTCGCAGTCCGGGTCCAGCCGTATCCACCTGGGTGAGGCACCCCCCGGGGAAGATGGCGGCGTGTCTGGCAACGTCCGCAGTCGAGCGCCCCTTATCCACCCCTCGTCCACACCGCCAGGCGGCTATTTCCCCAAGAAGAGGGTCTTACCCTCAACAGGGCTGATCGGACAGGGTTGACGGAGCATGGTTCAGGCCTTCGACGACACGCGCCCTCGGCGTCTCATTCCCTCGACGCCCGGAAGCGGCATGCCCGCCGGACGGGTGCCCCCCCACAATCTGGAGGCCGAGGAATCGCTCCTCGGGGCCATGCTGCTCTCCCGGGACGCCATCGCCTCGGCCATGGAGCTGTGTCGGCCGGAGGACTTCTACAAGAGCTCCCACGGTCACATCTTCGAGGCCATCACGTCGCTGTTCAGTCAAGGGGAGCCGGCCGACTGGGTGACCGTCACCGAGGAGCTCCGACGCCGGGGGCTGCTCGAGGCCATCGGCGACCCGTCGGTGTTCGTCTCCCTTCAGGCCAACACCCCTTCCATCGGCAACGCCGAGCACTACGCCCGGATCGTGGAGGAGCACGCCCTGCTCCGGCGCCTGGTCGCCGCCGCGGGGGAGATCACCGAGCTCGGCTACAGCGTCCCCGAGGAAGTGTCGGACGTGCTCGACCGGGCGGAGAGCCTGGTCTTCGACGTGGCCCAGCGCCGGGTGGTCGATTCGATGACCCCGCTGCACGAATTGCTCGGTCAGGGCCTCGACCATCTCGAACGGCTCTACGCCCAGGGCGACTCGATCACCGGGCTCGCCACCGGTTACGCCGACCTCGACGAGCAGCTCTCCGGGCTCCAGCCCTCCAACCTGATCGTGGTCGGGGCCCGGCCGTCGATGGGGAAGACGGCGTTCGCCCTGGGCATGGTGGCCCACGCCGGGGTGAAGCTGAACCAGCCGGTGCTGCTGTTCTCCCTGGAGATGAGCCACATGGAGCTCACCCAGCGCCTGCTCTGCTCCGAGGCCCGGGTCGACGCCAGTCGGATGCGGACCGGGAAGCTGCTCGAAGCGGACTGGGCGAAGATCGGCAAGGCCATCAGCCGGATGAGCGAGGCGCCCATCTACATCGACGACAATCCCAACCTCACGGTGATGGACATCCGGGCCCGGGCCCGCCGGCTGAAGAGCCGGGCGGGCTTGGGGCTGGTGGTGGTGGACTACCTCCAGCTGATGACCGGACGGCGCGGCGCCGAGAACCGCCAGGTCGAGGTGTCCGAGATCAGCCGTGGCCTCAAGATCCTGGCCCGCGAGCTCGAAGTGCCGGTGGTGGCCCTCTCCCAGCTCTCCCGCAACCTCGAGATGCGCCAGGACAAGCGCCCCATGCTCGCCGACCTCCGTGAGTCGGGCTCGATCGAGCAGGACTCGGACGTGGTGCTGTTCATCTACCGGGACGAGATCTACAACCCCGACTCGAACGAGAGCCAGGGCACGGCCGAAATCATCGTCTCGAAGCATCGCAACGGACCGACCGGCTCGACCCGGCTGGCCTTCATCGGTCATCACGCCCGCTTCGACAACATGGCGCGCGTCTGAGCAGGCTCATCGGTGATGATGGGCGAGTGGTAGCCGACTACGAGGTCCCGCGGGTCCCGGCCTCGGCCGGCGGCCTCATCGGTGACGGCGCGGGCCGGCTGCTGATCCTCAAGCCGACCTACAAGCGGGGTTGGACGATTCCGGGCGGCCAGATCGAGTCCGACGGTGAGTCGCCCTGGGACGGATGCCGCCGCGAGGTCCTCGAGGAGACGGGCCTCACCGTCGTCGCCGGTCGTCTGGCCTGTGTCGACTTCCTGCGCCCGAAGGCCGCCAAACCCGGGGGTCTGCGCTTCCTGTTCGACTGCGGTCCGCTCGATCCGTCGCAGCACGATGGGATCGCCCTCCAGGAGTCCGAGATCGCCGACTACCGGTGGGCCGACCCCGAGGAGGCCGCCCGGCTCCTGAGCGGTCCGCTGGCGCGCCGAGTGGCCCGGACCCTCGCCGCCGACCGGCCCATCTATCTGGAGGACGGTCGGCCGGTGCCCGGTGTGACGGCCTGAGCCCCGTCCGGGTCGAGGTACGACGGCCAAGGCCTCGATCCCGGCATGCTGGTCGGATGACCGACGTCCCCTACACCCATGGCCACCACGAGAGCGTCCTGCGGTCGCATCGCTGGCGTACGGCGGCCAACTCGGCGGCCTACCTGCTCCCCAGGCTGAGCCCCGGTCTGTCCCTGCTCGACGTGGGCTGCGGGCCCGGCACCATCACCTGCGACCTGGCCCGGCGGGTGGCTCCGGGGACGGCGGTGGGGGTGGACCCCTCCGAGGCCGTCCTCGCCGAGGCCCGGGCCGAGGCCGACCGGACCGGACCGGTCGACGTCTCGTTCGAGGTGGGGGACGTGTTCGACCTGCGCTTCGACGACGGGTCCTTCGACATCGTCCACGCCCATCAGGTCCTCCAACATGTGGGGGATCCAGTGGCCGCCCTCATCGGAATGCGGCGGGTGTGCCGACCCGGCGGCGTGGTGGCAGTCCGGGACAGCGACTATCCGGGCTTCCGCTTCTTTCCCGAGGAGCCGGAGCTCGACCGGGCCATCGCCACCTATGGCCGGTTGACCAGGGCGAACGGTGCCAATTGGGATGCTGGTCGTCGATTGCTGTCCTGGGCCAACCAGGCCGGCTTCGCCTCGGTGGAGGCGTCGGCCTCGACCTGGTGCTTCGCCACGCCCGAGGACCGGGCCTGGTGGGGAGGCCTCTGGGCCGACCGGTTCACCGGGTCGGATCTGGCCCGCCAACTGCTCGACCACGGGTTTGCCACCCGGAGCGATCTCGATTCGTTCGCCACCGCCTGGCGGCACTGGGCTTCGTCCCCCGACGGCTGGTTCGCCGTGCTGCACGGGGAGGTGCTGTGCGTCCGTTGAGCTCGGCCAAGAAAATTCGGCACGAGGGCCGCCTATCAGCTGGACCAGGGAATTCTCCGCCAATTTTTCTCTCAAGTCGGCCCCGGTTCGTGCCGATAGGTTGGAGGCCGGGTCTGTGAAGCAGGGAACCTGCAATCCCCCCCATCCGCAAGTTTCCGTCCCGCTCCAGACCCGGCCCTTTCGCGTTCGGGGCCCGGCAGGCGGGCCCGGGGAGGGGGCCCCTCGGGCAGGCCCCGGGAGCCGGCCTCTCAGGTAGGCCCGAGGACGGCCTGGACGAAGCGGTCCGGGGCCTCGATCATCGGGTAGTGGCCGACGGCGTCGAGGACCTCCAACCGGAAGCCGGGTCGTGCCTGGCGGAGACGCTCGGTCATGGCCACATCGGCGATGGGGTCGTCCCGGCCCCACACCACCACGAGCGGCGAAGGGTGGCTTTCGATGGCCCCGGTGAACCTTGACTCGCGAGCCCGCCGGTCCTCGATGTAGCGGATGAGACGAGGGAGGATCCGATGTCCCTCCTCGAGGGCCAACATCTCCCAGAGCCCGTCGGCCTCCTCGTCGTCGGGCCGCGTCGACGGGCTCAGGGTGGCCATGATGCCGGCCACCACCGTGTCCCGGTCGGGGGCGCTCGCCGCGTCGAGGCGCTCGTCGGGCAACTCGAGCAGGAAGAGCTGCCCGGGGCTGAGGTGGGCCATGCCGATGTAGATGCTGCCGTTGGTCAGGGTCCGGTCGGCGATCTCGACGTCCCACGCCCCCTCCGACTGCCGGGCCAGGAGCTCGCCGCCGACGGTGTCCCCCATGTCGTGGGTGAGCAGGCCGAAGCGCTCCCAACCGAGGTGGTCCACCAGGGCCATGGCCAGATCCGCCTGCCGTTCGATGCCGTAGCGGAGGTCCGGCTTGGCCGAGAGCCCATAGCCGAGCATGTCGAAGAGGACGACCCGTCGAGTTGTGGCCAGCCGGTCGACCACGCGGTGGAAGTCGAACGACGATGTGGGGAACCCGTGCAGCACCAGCAACGGCGGGCCCTCGGTTCGCTCGCCAGCCGGGACGTCGACGACGAAGAGGCTCCGCCCGCCGACGTTCTCCACCCGGCCCCGGGCCCGCCACGCCTCGGCCAGCCGGTTCACGCCAGCAGCCGATCGGTGAAGAAGGCGAGCACCTGGTCGAGGACGGCCTTGGTGGCGCTCCCGGGCCGTTCGTCGAGGTCCTCGGTGAGCACGGAATGGGCCGCCTTCCGGTGTCCGTCGGGGTTCCCCGGCGACGAGTCGAGCTCGACGCCCACGAACCCGTCACCGAGCAGGCGGCGGAGATGCTCGAACCGGTCGCCGGGACTGGCCCGATCCCCGCTGAAGCGGAGCCCCAGCACACAGGTGCCGGCCGCCACCCGTTCGACCACGCGTTCGAGGTCGGGGGCGGACAGGCCGAGATCGGCTCGCTGGCGCCGGGTGAGCGGCAGGGGCAGGGAAGGCTGGCTCAGCACCGGCGCCACCACCACGTCGTCCACCATCATGCCCAGGGCCAACCCGCCGGTGAAGCACATGCCCACCGCCCCGACGCCCGGCCCGCCGCACCGCTTGTGCTCGTCGCGGGCGAGGGCCCGTAACCAGCTCACGATGGGGCTCGTGCGGCCGGTGGCCATCACCGTGAACTCCCGGGAGATGCAGGCCCGAGTGAACGAGGATGCCGTATAGCCGAACGACGGGTCCCGCCCGTCGTCACCGAAGAGGTGTGGGAGCACGGCGGTGAGCCCGCGGCCCGCCACCGTCCGCCCGAAGTCGGCAACCCGGGGGGTGATGCCGGGCAGCTCGCTCACGATGATGACCGCCGGTCCGGACCCAGTGCGGTAGATGGTCCGCGTGGCGCCCTCGGCGGCAAACGTGTCGGGTGTGAACCCGTCGAGCGCTTGGGGCATGGACTCGACCATATCCCGGGTCCCGCCATCCTCCTCGGGGGTTCGGGGACCGGGGCGGGGCACGACGGCTGCGGTGGCCGTCGTGTTCCCGACCGGCGGTGAGCGCCGGGGCCGCGTGGACCTTCCCGCCTCGGTCAGGCGACCGACAGCGTCACCACCGCCGGACGGTGGTCCGAGCCGGCGAAGTCGCCGATCCGGGCCGACAGGACCGACACGGGCGGGGTGACCAGCACGTGGTCGAGCTGGCTGTGGGGGTGGCGGGCGGGCCAGCTGCGGCCGGTGACGCCCCGTCGCCAGCCACGGAAGTACGAGCTGGTCGGTGGCCCCCACAGGTTCATGTCCCCGGCCAGGCAGGCCGCCTCGTCGGGGCCGGGCAGCTGCTTGGCCAGCCGGCGGTACTGGGCGTGCGAGCCGTGGGTGATGTGGGACATGTGGGTGCCGCAGACGACCAGGGGACCGCCGGCCAGCTCGATGGTGCCGCGGATGACGGCTCGCCGGGCCGGGTCACGGCGCAGTTGCCCGAGCGGGATGATCTCGGTGTGGCTGATGGGGACCCGCGACAGCAGGGCGATCCCCCACTGGCCCCGGGCGTAGGCCCGATCGGCCGGCCCGGCTCTGGCCCGGTAATTCTGTTCGTCGAGGTGGAGGGCGGTACGGATCTGGGTCAGCCACGGTCCCCAGCGCGCCGTGGCCCCGGGGAAGGGCGCGTACAACCGCCCCCGGGCCAGGGCCACTTCGGTGACCACCTGGTACCCGAGGCGTCGGGCCACCACCCGGGCGGTGCTCGGGGTCCCGTCGTCGGGCTCCCACGACTCCTGGAGGACCAGGACGTCGGCGCCGAGCTTGGCGCACTCGCCGACCACGTCGTAGGGCCGGCCCCAGCCGTCGACCCCCATGTGGACGTTGTAGGTGGCGAGGGTCAGCGACGCTGGCGGTTGGCGGTTCGGGACCGCCTCGACGGCGGGATCGACGGCGGGATCGACGGCTGGATCGACGGCTGGGTCGAGAGCGCTCATGTCCGACCCAGGGCTTTGGTGACCTCGGCCAAGCCGGCCCGGAAGTCGGGATGGGCGATGGCGGTGAGGGCGTCGGCCCGCTCGTGCACGGTGAGACCCGTCAGGTCGGCCGCCCCGTGCTCGGTGATGACCACCCCGGTGTGGTGACGGGGCGTCGACACCACCGAGCCCTCGGGGAGGAGGCCGGCGATCCGGGAACGGGTGACGCCGTTGACCACCGCCGTCGAGCGCAGGCAGATGAGCGAGTGGTCGTCGACGCGCATCTCGGCTCCGGCCACGAAATCCTCGTGGCCCCCGACCCCCGAGATCTGCTGCCCGCCGATGTTGTCGGCGACCACCTGGCCGTAGAGGTCCACGCTGAGGGCGCTGTTGATCGAGACGAAGGAGTGGTTGCGGGCGATGATGGTCGGGTCGTTGACCACCTGGACCGGGACGAAGGCCACCCGGTCGTTGTCGGCCAGCCACCGGTAGAGGTCGCCGGAGCCGAGGGCGAAGGTGGTGACCGACACCCCGTCGAAGACGCCCTTTTGGTCGTTGGTCACCTTGCCGACCTCATGGAGCCGCATCAGACCATCGGTGAACATCTCGCTGTGGATCCCGTAGTGGCCGCCCGATCCCGACGCCAGTCGGGCGGCGACCATGTCGGGCACCGCCCCGATGCCGATCTGCAGGGTGGCCCCGTCGTTGATGAAGGCGCCGGCCAGCTCGGCGATGGCCTCGTCGACGGCATCGGGCCGGGTCGGGGGGAGGGTGTAGGGCGCACCGTCCGCCTCCACCACCACGTCGATCATCTCGAGGGGCAAGGCATTGGTGTACTCGGGAGGGAGCGAGCAGGTCCGGGGGAGGTTGGGATTGACTTCGACCACCAGGAGCCGGTCGGGATCCCGGCCGGCCAGCACCAGCTCGTCGTAGGTGGCCCCGACATGCAGGGAGAGGTTGACCGTCCCCTTCTCGTCCGGTGGGGCGCCCTGGGCGGTCATCACCCTGGGAGCGAAGCGGCGCAGGATGGGGGCGAACTGCCGGAACCCGCCCGGGACCAGCTCGACGCGGGCGCCTTGGGCCAACAGGATGCGCTCGGCCGGCCCGAAGAACCCCGAGCGGTAGGAGACGTTGGGGTGGGTCAGGACGGTGTAGAACCCGAGCAGCAGGGCCCCGCCGATGATCAGGTCCTCCCAGTCGTCCCGCTGGCCGAGGGCGGTGAGAAATGCGTCCGGATTGGCCGGACCGAGGCCGCACCCGATCGTGTCCCGTCTCCGGACCAGCTGGGCGGCCTCGGCCGGCGTCAGGAAGCCTGGAGCCATGGTCCCAGTGTGTCATCCGGGTCCCCGGTTCCCGTGGTCACGGCGGCCCGGCGGGGCCGCCCGCCCCGGGGCCGTCCGGTCGGTGCCAGCATGGGCGGGTGGCACGCCCGTCCATCGACACCCGGTTGGCGGGACTCGAGGACGCCGCCGACGAAGCCCGCCGGCTCGAGGAGCTCGGGGTGGACGGGGCGTTCACCTTCGAGGGGCCCCACGACGTGTTCACGCCGCTCGTCCTGGCCGCGTCGGCCACCTCCTCGCTCGAATTGGCCACCAACGTGGCCATCGCCTTCCCCCGGAACCCGGTGCAACTCGCCCACCAGGCCTACGACCTCCAGCTTCTGTCAGGGGGACGGTTCACCCTGGGCCTCGGTTCCCAGATCCGGGCCCAAATCGAGAAGCGCTACGGCGCGGCCTTCGATCGGCCGATCGCCCGGATGCGCGAGCTCGTCGGCGCCCTCCGAGCCATCTTCGCTTCGTGGGAGATCGGGGAGCCGCTCGACTTCCGCGGCGAGTTCAGCACCCACACCCTGATGCCGCCGACCTTCAATCCCGGGCCCAATCCGTTCGGGCCACCGCCGATCGCGCTCGGTGGGTTGGGCCCCCAGATGGTGCGCTTGGCCGCCGAGGTCGCCGACGGGCTCCTCATCATGCCGTTCAATTCGCCCCGCCACTTCCGCCAGCGGACCCAGCCCGCCATCGCCGAGGGACTGGCCCGAGCCAGCCGGGACCGGTCGGCGCTGACCGTGACGGGCGAGGTCATCGTGTGCTGTGGCCGGGACGAGGAGGAGCTGGAGACGGCACGCGCCGCTGGGCGATGGCTGGTGGCCTTCTACGCGTCGACGCCGGCCTACCGCCCCGTCCTCGAGGTCGAGGGGTGGGAGCAGCTGCAGCCCGCGCTCAATATGCTCTCCAAGTCGGGCCGCTGGGACGAGATGCCTGACATGATCGACGACGCCATGCTCCAGACCGTGGCTGCAGTGGGCTCTCCGAAGCAGGTGGCTGCCGACGTCGGGTCCCGCTTCGGGAACGGGGTGGATCGCATCGCCTTCTACACCCCGTACACGCTTTCCCCCGACACGCTCGGCGAACTCGTCGACGAGCTCCGGGGCGACCCGAGGAACCGAACACAGTGAGCACCCCCGACAACGTCACCTACGACGAGTTCTCCATGTTCGAGGAGAACGCCACCGAGGCCGGACTCCCCTGGAGCGGGCCCCCGGTCGTGCGACGGGAGTTCGTCGAAGTCCGACCGGGGCGATCGGTGAGCGCCCTGGTGTGGGGGACGCGTGCTCCCGACGTGGTGTTCCTCCACGGTGGCGGCCAGAACGCCCACACCTGGGACACGGTGGCGCTCGCCCTCGACCGGCCCCTCGTGGCCATCGACCTCCCGGGCCACGGCCACTCCGACTGGCCGGGCGACACGGAGGTGCTCAAGCCCGCCGCCATGGCCGAGGACGTCGCCCGGGTCGTCGCCCGGTTGGCCCCCGAGGTGGGCCTGGTGGTCGGGATGTCGCTCGGCGGCGCCACCTCGATCGCCCTGGCCGGTGCCCACCCCGACGAAGTGCGCCGGCTGGCCCTCGTCGACATCACCCCGGGTGTCACCCGGGAGAAGAGCTCCGACATCGCCGCCTTCCTGGCCGGGCCGGAGTCGTTCGCCTCCTTCGACGAGATCCTCGAACGCACGGTCCAGTTCAACCCGACCCGCTCGCGCTCCTCGCTGCGGCGCGGGGTGCTCCACAACGCCGTACAGCGGGAGGACGGGTCGTGGACGTGGCGCCATCAGCTGGGCCGCCCGGCCGGTTCGAGTGGGCTGCATGTGGGCTCGGTGGACTTCAGCCGGCTGTGGGACGTGCTCGAGCGCATCGAGGTTCCGGTCCTCCTCGTGCGCGGCGGCTTGTCCCCGGTGGTCGACGACGCCGACGAGGCCGAGTTCCGTCGTCGCCGGCCGAACGACCGGGTCGTCACCGTCGAGGGGGCGGGCCACAGCATCCAGGGGGATCAGCCCCTCGAGCTCGCTCGCCTCCTCGACGACTACCTGTCCGGAGCCCCCTGACCGTCCGGACCTCCCGATCCACCGGACAGTTCCCTGTCCGGTCGAGGGCCTGAGACGACCAGCGCCCTGACCGGCCAGAGGGTCAGGCCGCGGTGGCGTGCTCCTCGACAGCTGCGCCGGTCGCCGCCTCCTGCCCCTCGTCTCCGGAGACCAGGGCGGCGTCCAGCACTTCGCCGATGTCGCCGGCGAGATGGAAGGTCATCTGGTCGCGGACCCCGACGGGGACGTCTTCCAGATCGGGACCGTTCCGGACCGGCAGCACCACCGAGGTCAGCCCGGCCCGATGGGCGGCGAGCACCTTCTGGCGGACGCCACCGATGGGCAGGACGCGGCCCTGCAGGGTGACTTCCCCGGTCATGCCGAGCACCGGGCGGACCGGCACGTCGCGCAACAGGCTGACCAGTGCGGTGGTCATGGTGACCCCGGCCGACGGCCCGTCCTTGGGGATGGCTCCCGCCGGGACATGCAGGTGGAACCGCTTGCCGGCGAAGACACCCCGGTCGAGGCCGAGGGCTTCGGCGTGCGAACGGACGTAGGAGAGGGCGATCTCCGCCGACTCCTTCATCACGTCGCCCAGCTGGCCGGTAAGGGTCAGGCCCTCGGGCCCGTCCATCATCGAGGCCTCGACGTAGAGCACGTCGCCGCCTGTGCCGGTGACGGCCAGGCCAGTGGCCACGCCGGGCACGGCGGTGCGATCGGCGGCCTCGAAGAAGAACTTCGGCCGGCCCAGCCAGCCGCGGACGTCATCGGCGTCGACCACCACCGGGGTTTCGGCCTCGTGGGCCGCAATACGGGCCGCCACTTTGCGCAGCAGGCTGCCGAGCTCGCGCTCGAGCGACCTGACGCCGGCTTCGCGGGTGTAGTCGGCCACCACGACCCGAAGGGCCGCATCGGTGATCTCGACCTCGTCCGCCCCCAGGGCGGCCCGGTCCAGCTGGCGTCCGATCAGATGGTGGCGACCGATGGCGACCTTCTCGTCCTCGGTGTACCCATCGAGGCGGATGACCTCCATCCGGTCGAGCAACGGCCCCGGGATGGTCTCGGCCACGTTGGCCGTGGCGATGAACAGCACCTTGGACAAGTCGAGCTCGACCTCGAGGTAGTGGTCGCGGAACGTGTGGTTCTGGGCCGGGTCGAGGACCTCCAGCAGCGCGGAGGAGGGATCGCCCCGATAGTCGGCTCCGAGCTTGTCGACCTCGTCGAGGACGACGACCGGGTTCATGGTCCCGGCCTCGCGCAGGGCGCGCACCAGCCGTCCCGGTTGGGCCCCGACGTAGGTACGCCGGTGGCCCCGGATCTCGGCCTCGTCGCGCACACCCCCGAGCGCCACCCGGACGAACTTGCGGCCGAGGGCGCGGGCCACCGACTCGCCCAGCGAGGTCTTTCCCACACCGGGTGGGCCCACCAGAGCGAGGATCGCTCCGGAGCCCCGACCGGACACCGGGGCCAGGCCGCGCTCGGCCTGCAGCTTGCGGACGGCCAGGTGCTCGAGGATCCGGTCCTTCACGTCGCGGAGGCCATCGTGGTCCTCGTCGAGAATGCGCGACGCTTCCGGCACGTCCAAGCGATCCTCGGACAGCTCGTCCCAGGGGACCTCCAGCACGGTGTCGAGCCACGTGCGGATCCACCCGTGCTCCGGATTCTGCTCGCTCATCCGCTCGAGCTTGTCGATCTCACGCTCGACGGCCTTCTGGACGCCTTCGGGGAGTTGGCGGGCTGCCACCTTGGCGCGGTAGTCGTCGGGATCGTCGGTGTCGCCCTCGCCCATCTGCCCGAGCTCCTTGCGGATCGACTCGAGCTGACGGCGCAGCAGGAACTCGCGTTGAGTCTTCTCCATACCCTCTTCGACGTCGTTCTTGATGCGCTCACGCAGGGTGAGGTCGGCCAGGACCTCGCGGGCCCAGGCGATGACGAGCCGCAGACGGGCGGCCACGTCGAGGGTCTCGAGCACCTCCACCTTCTGGGCCAGGGACAGGTCCGGCGAGTAGCCGGCCATGTCGGCCACCCGGCCCGGCTCGGTCACATCGCCCAATCGCTCCGCGATCCGTCCCGCCCCCCGGCTGAGCAGGATGTTCTCCAGCACCGCCCGGTACTCGCGGGCCAGTTCCTCGACCTCGGGAGTAGCTGGGCCCTCAGCCAGGATCTCCGCCTCGACCCACAGGGCGCGGCCCGTCCCGGGCACCGCCGTCCCGAGGCGCGCCCGCTCGACCCCGCGGACCGCCACGGCCGGCATGCCGCCGGGCAGATCCCCCTTGTCCATCACTTCGGACACCACACCGACCGAGGCGTAACGCCCGTCGATGAACGGGACCAGCACGAACTGGCCGCCGGCCGCCTCGGCCGCCTCGGCCGCCGCCCGGGCCTCCTCCGACTCGAGGGCCATGGTGAACACCATGCCGGGCAGCACGACCCCTGAGGTCAGCGGCAGCAGCGGCAGGTTCTCCGTCCTCTTGTCCATCGTTCCTCCGAACATCCGCAGCGCCGGCCCAGTCGGCGTTCGACGGTCGCCGGCACCATGTCGAAGGTTCAACAACCCAGGCGAACGTGTATTCCCCTTGGCCGAACCGCCCTAGCCCCTCGCCTTTACCCGGCGGCCGACCCGGCGACCTGGGTGTCTCTGTCCGGAATGACCATGGGCCCCAGCTCAGACGGACGGTTTGCCGGCACGCCATGCCGTTCCGCCACTCCGTCCTCTTCGGCAACGGGTCCGGCCAACTGGTCCTGCCAACGGGTCCGCCAACAGGTCCGCCAACAGGTCCGGCCAACTGGTCCCGCCGACAGGTCCCGCCACCCGGCCCGGCTTATCGGCTCTCGGCCCGCTTCCGGCTCCGCCATGGGGCAACGGTTCGGCGGCAGCCCTACTCGGCCTCGAGCACCCCGGTCTCGGCCCCGTCCCCGTCACCTTCGGCGCCACCGTTGCCCGTTCACTCGGTGAACAATTCCGGTTGCCCGGAGCGTCCACTTCGGGACGGGCCGTGGTCCTTTGGGCCCTGGTCCTGCCAATTCATCCGAAAAGCACCATCTGTTCGTGTTTCGTTCACGTCCGGTTCGCCGTGCGTTCACCTCGCGTCGGTACGGTCCCTGCTGGAAGCGTGAAGCGTCCATGCCCGGCGGCTGACTGGCCGGGTCAGGCCCTGCTCGACGACACGGAGGTTGAAGCACCAGTGGACTCAGACATGACCCCTCAGGCGGAATCGGGGCCCCGGTACCGGCCGGCCCGTTTGCTCGCGGCCGGGCTGGTGCTCGCCGGAGTTCTGCTCGCCGCATGCAGCTCGTCATCCACACCTGCGACCACGACCACCAAGCCCGGCGGTACCCTGCAGAGCAACAACTCCGCCTACCTGAGCGCCGACCTGAGCGCTCCGGCCGGATCGTTGAACGCGGCCGGGTCGACGTTCGTGCAGCCCTTCTTCACCAAGGCCTTCTTCACCTACACCAGCCACAATCAGGGCCTGCAGGTCAACTACTCGGGCGTAGGCAGCGGCACGGGTATCACCGACTTCCAGTCCGGCACGGTCAACTTCGCCGCCTCGGACGTGCCCATGACCGCCAGTGATCTGGCCAAGGTGCCCGCCAGCTCCGGCCCGGTCATCCAGATACCGGACATCCTCGGCGGGGTGACCGTCTCCTACAACCTGCCCGGCGTGACCACCCGGCTCAAGCTCGACGCCGCCACGGTTGCCGGCATGTTCGACGGGACCATCAAGACCTGGGACGCCTCGCAGATCAAGGCCCTGAACCCGGGCGTCACCCTGCCGTCCAACCCCATCACCCCGGAGGTGCGGGCGGACAGCTCGGGCACGACCTACATCTTCAGTGACTACTGCTCCACGGCAGGGGGGGCGGCGTGGACGCTCGGTGCTCCCAGCAAGACCATCAGCTGGCCGTCCACCGCGGTGCAGACACCGAAGAACTCAGGGGTGGCGAACAGCATCAAGTCGACGCCCTACTCGGTGGGCTATGTCGAGTTGGCCTACGCCATCCAGAACAACTTCACCTACGCCGCCATCAAGAACCCGGCCGGGAACTACGTGGTCCCTTCGGCGTCGACCGTTGCGGCTGACGCCGACCAGAGGACCACCGTGAGTCCCACCTCCTTCTCGATCGTCAACGAACCGGGCGCCACCAGCTACCCGATCTCGGGCTACAGCTGGGCCATCCTGCTCCAGAAGCAGACCAACGCCACCACCGGCGCCGGCACGGTGAAGGTGCTCGACTGGACCACCCATACCGGGGGCGGCCAGGACCTGGCGTCCGGCCTGCAGTACGTCGCACTTCCGCCGGCCGTGCAGAACCAGAACCGCACGCAGCTCCTCACGGTCACCGGACCAAGCGGGCAGGTGCTCCTCACCAAATGACCTGGCAACATGACGGCGATGAGGGGCGGGCTGGTGGTCTCGACGACGACTGAGAGTTCTCCACCACCGGGAGCGGCGAGGCGTGGCCGGCGCCTCGCCATCCCGAACCACGTGTACCGAGCCCTGCTCGCGGTGGTGGCCGCGCTCTTCGCCGGGCTGGTCGTCTGGTTCGTCGTCTCGTTCATCGTCCAGTCCAGGCCGGCCTTCTCGACCCTCGGGTTCTCGTGGATCTTCCAGAAGGTGTGGGACCCGAGCCACCACAAGTACGGGCTCCTCCCGTTCATCCTGGGCACCATCGAGACCACTGCCATCGCCCTGGTCATGGCCGTACCGGTCGGGATCGGGACGGCGCTCAGCCTCGCCTACTTGGTACCGCACCGGTTGCGGCCGGTGCTGTCGACCACGGTCGAGCTGCTGGCCGCCGTGCCGAGCGTGGTCTACGGGCTGTGGGGCCTTCTCGTCCTGGCGCCTCTCTTCCGCGACCACGTGGAGCCCTTCCTGACCACGGTGTTCGGCTGGACCGGCCTCTTCGACGGAGCGAACAACGGAGTCGGCCTCTTGCTGGCCGGTGTCATCCTCTCGATCATGATCCTCCCGACCATGGTCGCCATCTCGCGGGACGTGCTGGCCGTCGTGCCCGACGAGCAAGTCGAGGGAGCGATGGCCCTCGGGGCCACGCGGTGGCAGGTGCTGCGCAAGGTCGTGATCCCGGAGAGCCGCACCGGCCTGCTCGGGGCCTTCGCCCTGGCCACCGGCCGAGCGCTGGGGGAGACGGTGGCCGTCGCACTGGTCATCGGCAACTCACCGTTCATCGCCCATTCGCTCAAGGCTTCGGCGGCCACCATTCCCTCCCTGATCGTCAACAACTTCGGGGAGGCGAGCGGGACCGAGCTCAGTGCCCTCTTCGGGGCGGGTCTCGTGCTGCTGGTCATCGGGATTGCGGTCAACGCCCTGGCCCGGGTGCTCGTCCGGTCGACCAAGGCGGCCACTAGCGGGTCACTGACCACGGTGGCGGTGGCGTGATGACCACCCTGACCTTCGATCCGCCGGCCGATCCCATCCTCGAGCGCCGCCGCCGGATCCAGTTGGAGGCGTCGTCGTCGCTGGTCCGGCGCAAGGTGTACTCGAAGATCGGCATCGGGATCTGCTGGGCCTCCCTGGGCCTCGCCGTGGTCCCGTTGGTGGCGGTGCTGGCCTACGTGGTGGTCAAGGGACTGCCGGCATGGAACGTGGATTTCTTCACCAAGCCGACCTACCCCGAAGGCATCCCCGGCGGGGGCGTCTGGAACGCCATCGTCGGCACCTTCGTGATCGGGGGGATCGCCACCGCCGCCTCGATCCCGATCGGGCTGGGCTGCGGGCTGTTTCTGGCCGAGTCGAACGGCCGCATTGCCTCGACCATCCGGTTCACGGCAGACGTGATGACCGGCATGCCCTCGATCACCATCGGGATCTTCGGCTACATCGCCATCGTCAGTCACACCAAGCAGTTCAGCGGGTTGGCCGGCGCCTTCGCCATCGGGATCATCATGGTGCCGGTCATCATGCGGGCCGGTGAGACGGCCATCCGCGGTGTGCCGCACGACCTCAACGAGGCCGCGCTGGCGCTCGGAGCGCGTCGGGCCACGGTGGCCGGGCGCGTGGTCATCCCCGCTGCCCTCCCCGGCATCATCACCGGGGTCCTGCTGGCCGTGGCCCGCGGCCTGGGGGAAACGGCCCCCTTGTTGCTGACCATTCTCGGCAGCCAGTACCTGCAGTGGAACCCGACCAAACCCATGGCGGCCCTTCCTCTGGTCATCTACAACGACAGCACCCAGCCCTACGCCGATCTCATACAGGTCGCCTGGGGGGCGGCGCTCCTGCTGATGGTCGTGGTCCTGATCTTGAGCATCGGGAGCCGAGTCTTTGCCCATCTGCTGCAAAGGGAGAAACGATGATCGATCCCACACCGGGGCCTCCCACCCCGCTCGGAGGAGTGAACGTGAACACCGCCGAGGTACTGGTCGACAAGCCCGTCGGTGAGCCGGTCATGAGCCTGCGGGACGTGTCGGTCTCCTTTGCCGGCCGCGCCGCCGTGCGCAACGTGTCCTTCGACGCCCACGAGGGCGAAATCACCGCGCTCATCGGGCCGTCCGGGTCGGGCAAGACGACCCTGCTCCGTGCTCTCAACCGGATGCACGACACGGTGCGCTCGGCCAAGGTCAGCGGGACGGTCATGCTCGGCGCCACCGAGGTCTACGCCGGTTCCACCGATGCCACCCTGCTCCGCAGCCGGGTGGGGATGGTCTTCCAGCGGCCCAATCCCTTCCCCACCATGAGCATCTACGAGAACGCCGTGGCCGGGCTCCGGTTCAACGGGGTGCGGAAGAAGGCCCTCCTCGACGAGGCGGCCGAATCGGCCCTCATCGCCGCCGCCCTGTGGGACAGCGTGCGGGACCGCCTGAAGGCGCACGCCAGCACCCTGTCGGGTGGGGAGCAACAGCGCCTGTGCATCGCCCGGGCGTTGGCCGTGGAGCCCGAGGTGCTCCTGATGGATGAACCGACCTCGGCGCTCGACCCGATCGCCACCAAGCGCATCGAGGAGCTCATCGGCGAGCTCAAGCACCGGGTCACCATCATCATCGTCACCCACAACATGCAGCAGGCCATGCGGGTGTCCGACCGCTGTGCCTTCTTGCTCATGGCGGAGGACAAGTCGGGCGAGCTGATCGAGTTCGGCCCGACCGCCCGGCTGTTCAGCGAGCCTTCCGATCCGCGTACCCTCGACTACGTGAACGGTCGTTTCGGCTGAGCCATCGGGCGAGGGCCGCCCGTTCGGTGTCGCGCCGGCTAGCCGGTCGCCGTTACCGGATTGTCGGGAAGGTCCGGGTGCAGGCCGTGACGAGCGGGTGGAGCCGGCCGTGAACCATCGGGGTCGAGCCGGAAGCCCACCCCGCGCACGGTCACGATGTAGCGGGGCTCGGCCGGATCCGGCTCGAGCTTGGCCCGCAGCCGGTGGATGTGGGTGTCCAGCGTGCGGCTGTCGGACAGGAACCGGTCGGGCCACAGGAGGTCGATGAGCTCTTCGCGCGTGCGCACTCGGCGCACCGGGGTGAGCAGGACTGCCAGCAGGTCGAATTCGCGACGGGACAAGTGGACGGGCTCGCCGCCGACGGTGACCTCCCGGCGCTCGAAGTCGACGGTGGCCAGGCCGAAGGCGATGTCGGCCGGCGCTTCGTCGAGCTGTTCCGGGTCGACGTCGGCCGGGGCGGTCGCCGTCACGAGCGTCGGGAGCTCGGGAGGGGACACCCGGCGAAGGATGGCTTGCATCCGGGCGACCAGCTCGCGGAGCCGGAACGGTTTGGTGACGTAGCCGGCCGCGCCGAGTTCGAGCCCGAGGACCACGTCGAGCTCGGCCCCCACGGCGCTGACCATGACGATGGGCACCGGACTGACCTCTCGCATCCGCCGGCACACCTCGGTGCCGTGCATGCCGGGCAGCAGCAGGTCGAGCAGAACGATGTCGGGCGGATGATCTACGAATCGACGGAGGCCCTCGACCCCGTCGGCCGCCACGTCAACGATGAATCCTTCACGGCTGAGCCCCGAAGAAAGCGCTTGACGATACGACTCCTCGTCTTCCACCACCAGCACCCGGATGCTGTCGCTGACAGGGGCCATGCTCATCAGAACCTCCGCACGGACCCTAGAAAACGCAGGTGAACGCCAGCCGTCCCTCCGGATACCTGGTGGTGATCGTTTTGTGAACGTTGTGGAGCAAGCGCTCCGGTTGCCACCGACCGTGTGGCGGGCGGCCGACTGGGTGGCAGTTTCAGGTGTTTCGGTTCCAGTTGTTCCAGTTTCATCGTCTCCGGTTCCTCGTCCTGTCATTTCAGGTCACCGACCCGAGTGCCAGACCGGCGGCCGCGGCGCCGAGGCCGACGGCCAAGCTGGCCACCACGTTCAGCACCGCGATGGACACCCGACCATCCCCGGCGAGCCGCACCGTGTCGAAGGTGAAGGTCGAGAACGTCGTGTAGGAGCCGATGAGGCCCGTGCCTCCCACGGTGACCCAGGTGGGCGACACGCCGTGGTGAAGTCCGCTGCCGACGAGCAACCCGAGGGCGAAGGACCCGCTGGCATTGACCACCATGGTGCCGAGGGGGAATTCGGGTCGGGCCCGTCGCGGTGCCAGGCGGTGTTGCACGAGGTGATCGACCAGATACCGAAGGACGGCGCCCAGCGCGCCTGCCAGGGCCAGCCCGCCGATGATCACGACGGACCGCGTCGCCGGGCCGCTTCGCGGCCGCTTTCCTCGATACGGTCGTCGAGCGTACCGAGGTCATCCGGGTCGGGTATCGGCCGGCGCGCCCCGACGGGAAGGCCGCGCCGGGCGAGCCCGATGCCGAGGGTGGCGGCGGCGAGACCAAGGCCGAGCGTGACGGCGAGGTAGAGAAGACCGAGACCGACTCGGCCGTGGCGACCGAGTTGGGAGGTCTCGACCACCATGGTCGAGAAGGTGGTGAAGCCGCCGCAGAAGCCGATGGCGGCGAGCGGGCGCACGAAGCGCGTCGGGGGCCAACGTTCGACCACCAGGGTCACGATCACTCCGAGGAGGAGCGAGCCGAGCAGGTTGGCCAGCATCGTGGCCCAGGGGAACCCGAGCGGGGGCGGGGCGATGGCCCGTTCGAGGCCGTACCGGGCCAGGGTGCCGAGGGACCCACCGGCGGCGATGGCCAGGATGCGCACCGGTCGTTCGGGCAGCACCGCGGCGCCGTGTCTCCCTCGGTGTGCCATCGCTCCTCCCGGCCGCGCCGCGTCCACTCGTTCCGGTAGGAGCCATCAGTCGAACACTCGACCGGTCGAACACTCGGCCAGTCGAACACTCGACGGTTAGGGCGAGCCCCATCGCCGGGGCCAGTGTAGGGCAGGGCCGCTCGGGCCCGGCGCCGTCGGGTCACCTCAAACCGTAGGGGTCCACCCGCCACCAATCGTCGACCAAGGGGGGAGGAGCCTGGGACGAAAGGGGTGTCGGGCGGACCCCTACGGCTTGAAGCGGTAGCCGATGCCGCGGACGGTGAGCACGTGCTGGGGGTCGGCCGGCCTCAGCTCGATCTTCTTGCGGAGCCGCTTGACATGGGTGTCCAGGGTGCGGCTGTCCCCCATCTTCTTGCCCCGCCAGATTCGCTCCATGCACTGGGTCCGGGTGACCACTGTGCCGGCCTCCGAGATGAGCAGGGCCAGCAGGTCGAACTCCTTGCGCGACAGCTCGATCGGCTTTCCCCGGATCACCGCCTCCCGGCGCGACACGTCGATGGAGACCGGCCCGAGGATGTACACCCCTTCGGGGGTCGGCGGAGCCACCACCCCGGGCTGGTTCCCGACCCGGCGGAGCACGGCCCGGATGCGGGCGGTCAGCTCCCGTGGTCTCGGTGGCTTGGTCACATGGTCGGCGGCGCCGGCCTCGAGCGACAGTACGGCATCGAGCTCGTCGTCTCGGGCGGTGATCATGATGACCGGCACCGTCGACACACGGGTGATGCGGCGGAAGACCGACACGCCCTTGGTGTCGGCCAGCATCATGTCGAGCAGGACGAGCGAGGGGCGGACCGAGGCGACCTGGTCCACCCCTTCGTCGCCGGTGGAGGCGGTGACAACATCGAATCCCTCGATCGAGAGCATGGCCGCCAGCTGATCTCGGGATTGTGGATCGCTGTCAATGATCAGGATCGTCGGGTGGCTCCTGGGCGGGAGGACCCCCCGGCTGTCGACTTCGGGGAAGGCCACGGTCAAGGCCGATCCGAGGCTCCCCGGAACAGGGTGCAGGCCCGGGCACCGCCGCGTCGGCGACGGGCCCGGGCGTTCACACCACTGTTGAATTGCCTCACGGGCGGGGCGGGGGATGGCGCCGATGCCGTGAGAGGCAGCGGAGGCCAGGCCTCCGGACGGCTCGGCCCCGCCACGCCCCGCCCCCCGCGTCCCCTCGAATCGCGAGGTCGCGAGCAATGCGTGTCGTAGGAGGCTGCCATCACGGGTGACGGTAAAAGAGCCAGGTGAACGGAACGCGATCAGCGAGTCACCGAAAGGTAATTGGTCGGTAATCTTTCCGGACAGCCATCGAACTCCCAGGTGGAAGGCGGTCTTCATCCGGCGCCCCAGCGTCGCCGGCCGACCACGGTGGGGCACGATCCGGCCGGATCCGGACCACCATCTCGAGTTGGACCACCATGGGGCAGGATCGAACCGGGTCCGAGCCACATCGTCCACGGAGGAGAGTTCATGAGCACGAACGACGGCATCGTCGAAATCCCCGGGACGGAGGAGTGGGGCCGGCTGACCAGCCACTTCGAGGAGATCGGGGGCGTCCATCTGCGTCGTCTGTTCGAGGAGGACCCCGGGCGGGGCGAAGCCATGTCGGTGACCGCCGCCGACCTGCGGCTCGACTACTCGAAGCACCGCGCCACGGGTGAGACGCTCCGCCTGCTGATGGACGTGGCCCGCCGGGCCGGTGTCGAGGAACGGCGGGCCGCCATGTTCGCCGGCCGGCACATCAACACCACCGAGGACCGGGCCGTGCTCCATGTGGCCCTCCGGATGCCCCGGGGCAGCCGCCTCGAGGTCGACGGTCAGGACGTGGTGGGCGATGTGCACCGGGTGCTGGACCGGATGGCTGACGTGGCTCGGCGTCTGCGCTCCGGTGAGTGGACCGGGCACACCGGCCGGCGGATCCGGGCCGTGGTCAACATCGGCATCGGCGGTTCGGACCTGGGTCCGGCCATGGCCTACGAGGCGTTGCGCGACTATGCCACCCCGGACATCGAGTGCCGGTTCGTCTCCAACGTCGATCCGGTGGACCTGTATTACAAGACGAATGGCCTCGACCCGGCCGAGACGCTCTTCGTCGTGTCGTCCAAGACCTTCACCACCCTGGAGACCCTGACCAACGCGGCCGCCGCCCGTCGGTGGCTGCTCGACGGCCTGGGGTCCGGGGACGAGGCGGTGCCGCGCCATTTCGTCGCCGTGTCCACCAACGAGGAGGCGGTGAGGGAGTTCGGCATCGACCCGGAGAACATGTTCGGCTTCTGGGACTGGGTCGGGGGCCGCTACTCGTACGACTCGGCCATCGGCTTCTCCCTCATGGTCGCCATCGGGCCCGACGGCTTCGCCGACATGCTGGCCGGTTTCCACGCCATGGACCGGCACTTCGTCACCGCGCCACTCGAGGCCAACATGCCGGTGATCCAGGGGATGCTCAATGTCTGGTACGACAACCTGTTCGGAGCCGAGACCCACGCCGTGCTCCCCTACAGCCAGCGCCTGTCCCGGTTTCCGGCCTACCTCCAGCAACTGACCATGGAGTCGAACGGCAAGTCGGTGCGCCGTGACGGATCACCGGTATGGGGTCAGACGGGCGAGATCTTCTGGGGCGAGCCGGGCACCAATGGGCAGCACGCCTTCTACCAGCTGATCCACCAGGGCACCAAGCTCATCCCCGCCGATTTCATCGGCTTCGGCGAATCCACCCACGAGACCGGCACCCAGCAGGACCTGCTCATGTCCAATTGCTTCGCCCAGTCCAAGGTCCTGGCCTTCGGCCGCACCGCCGAGGAGGTCGCCGCTGACGGGACGCCACCGGCGCTGGTTCCCCACAAGGTGATGCCGGGCAACCACCCGAGCTCGACGGTCGTCGCGCCGAAGCTCACGCCGTCCGTCCTCGGCCAGTTGGTCGCGCTCTACGAGCACACGGTCTTCACCGAGGGGGCGGTGTGGGGGATCGATTCGTTCGATCAATGGGGGGTGGAGCTCGGCAAGGTCATGGCCAAGGAGCTCGCCCCGGCCCTCAGCGATCCGGCCGCGCCGGACCTCAGCGGACAGGACGGTTCGACGGCGGCGCTGGTCCGGCACTATCGGACGTTGCGGGGCCGGCCGGTCTGACCGAGGTGGCCGCCGCCGCTCAGGCCGAGGCCAGGGCCTTCCAGAGGGAGCGATAGTTGGGATAGGTCAGCGAGTCGGTGACGTAGCCGGCCTGCTCCAACTCGGCGTGGAAGGCGGGCAAGTGGCGGAAGGGGACGCCCATGTCCACGTGGTGGGCCAGGTGCCACCCGGTGTTGTAGGGGACGAACCAGAACCGTGCCAGCCATGACTGGCGCACATTGTGGGTGGTGACCCGCCGGTCGGAGCTGGCCTCGAGGCCGCCGTGCTCCGCAATGGCCCGCAGCCGGTTGATGACCCGCCACTGGGTCATCCAGGGAAGCCACCACAGCAGCGGGTAGATCCACCAGCGGTCGGTGGCGGCCCACATGACCGCCCAGAGGAGGGCCTGGACACCGAGGATCGACATCGAGACCGGGCGGAAGGCCGGGCTCTTCAGCGATCGGAACAGCGGGGTGAAGTTCTTCCAGCCGGAGATGCCGACCGCATCGCGCACGAGGCGGCGATACAGGGTCCGCCGGTCGCACCGGTACCCGCCGTAGAAGGCCATGTCCGGCTCCCGTGGCCCGAACTCCTCCTTGTGGTGGGCGAAGTGACCGCGCCGGTAGATCGAGATGGGCGTCCAGGTGGGGTAGGCGATGAGCCAGGTGCCCACCCAGTCGTTGGCCCGCTTGTCGGTGAACAGGAGCTTGTGCGCCGCCTCGTGCATGAGGATGGCGAAGCGGGCGTACATGGGACCCATCAGCAGGAAGGCGGCGACGTACCCGAGTGGGCTGTCGAGCCAGGCCGCCGCCCCGATGATGAGGGCGACCCACAACCACACCGATGCCACGGTGACGGCGTTGCGCCCGTTGTCGATCCGACGGAGCTCCTGGCGCAGCTCGGGCCGGGCCATGCCGTTTCCCATGAGCCGTTCGGTCGGGAGCACCTCGGGCCGGGCCTGTCGGTCGGCCACCATGGTGAGGGCCATGGCTGTGATATTACAGAGAGTCGACAGATGACACAAGTACGTAATACGAACCGCAGCCGCCCCGACGCCGAGAGCGGCCCGGCCCGTCGAGACGGCGTGGCGGTCACGCTGACCGCCCGATCCGTCCTGGCCAGCGCCCTTCTCGGTCAGAACCCACCCGAGCTGCCCGTGGCCCATCTCGTCCATCTGGCCTCGCTGTTCGGCATCAACGAGAACCGGGCCCGGGTGGCGCTGAGCCGGATGGGGGCGGCGGGGGAGGTCTCGAACGACGGGTCGGGCCGGTACCGGCTGGAGGGCCACCTCCTCGCCCGCCAGGAGCGGCAGAAGCGGAGCCGGGCCGCCGCCACCCGGCCCTGGACCGGCGAGTGGCGACTCGTGGTGGTCACGGCCACCGGCCGGCCGGCCGAGGCGCGCTCCGGCCTGCGCCGCCGCTTGAAGTTGGCCCGGTTGGCCGAGCAGCGCGACGGGGTGTGGCTGCGGCCGGACAACATGGATCTCGAGCCGGACCCGACCGACGACCCCTGCGTCGCCGTCTACCGCGCCGCCCCCGAGGGAGACCCAGTCGAGCTGGCCGCCGCTCTCTTCGATCTCGAGGGGTGGGCACGGGACGCCGAGGAGCTCGACCGCCGGCTCGGCGAGCTGAGGCCGGCCGGCCCTGCCGACCTGGCGGCCGGCTTCGAGCTGTCCGCCGCCGTGCTCCGCCATATGCAGGCCGACCCCCTGCTGCCCGCCGAGCTCCTCCCGGCCGGGTGGCCCGGGACGGCCCTGCGCCGCACCTACGACCGCTGGGACGTCCAGTACCGCCGGGTGCTCACGACGTGGGGTCGCTCCGCCTGACCCCCGGCCGCCTTGGCTATCCCGCCTTTCGGGCCGGAGTCGAGGGACCGACCCCGTTAGGATCGGCCGGCCGGCGAGAGACCCGGTGTGGGATCTGGTTGCGGGCCGCGGCCCGGAGCACTGCCGGCCACCGGAGGCGAGGGAGACGTGATGACCGACGAGTTCGTGAGCTCCGCCGCTGAACTCCCGTTCGCGGGGCGGGTGGCGGTCATCACCGGCGGCGGGCGGGGCCAGGGCCGGAGTCACGCGCTCGAATTCGCCCGTCTCGGTGCCGACGTGGCCGTGAGCGACCTCTGCCACGATCTCGCCACCGTCGGCTACTCGATGTCGACGACCGAGGACCTGGCCGAGACGGTCCGCCTGGTCGAGGAACAGGGTCGGGCCTGTGTGTCGGCGGAGGCCGATGTGCGGGACCTCGACGCCATGACCGAGTTCGTCGACATGGCCGGGGACCGGCTCGGTTCGGTGGACATCCTGGTGGCCAACGCCGGCGTCTCGACCATGGGATCGATCTGCACCATGGATGCCGGGCAATGGAACGAGACCCTCGACACCAATCTGACCGGAGTGTTCAATGCCATGCGGGCCGTCGCCCCGCACATGCGACGTCAACGATGGGGACGGATCATCGGGATCTCCTCGATGATGGGCCGGACGGCCAACCCCGGCATCCCGGCCTATGTGGCCTCCAAGTGGGGTGTCATCGGACTCTGCAAGTCGGTCGCCTATGAGCTGGCCGCCTTCGGGATCACGGTCAACGCTGTCGCTCCCGGCAACGTGTCCACGCCGATGATCCACAACGATGTGCTGTACCGCCTGATGCGACCCGACCTGGAGAACCCGGGCCGGGAGGACGTGGTCGAAGGCATGACCTCGCTCCACGCCCAGCCCGTTCCGTGGCTCGAACCGGAGGAGGTGACCGCGGTGGTGGTCTTCCTGGCCTCCGAGGCGGCCCGCCACATCACCGGCTCGGTGGTGGACGTGGATGCCGGGGCGTCCGCCCGGTTCACCGCTTGATCCTGCTCCGGATGGGCCAGGGTCGGGACGGGCTCGGCCACCCGGTTCGGGCGCCGGCCGGGCCGACCGCTTCGGCCGACCGGTTCGGGGGCTCTACTGTCGGGCCATGGCCGCCCGCTCGGCCGCCTCGGCCCCGGCGGCACCTTCGGCCTCCGTGCTGCGGACGAGGGTCACGTCCAGGCGGCTCAATTGCCCGGCGAAGGGGAAGGGGCCCCGGTAGCGCTGGCTGACCGCTGAACCGTGGTCGTAGCCGATGCTCGGCCCCACGCTCGAGATCATGGTCATGGCGAAGGGGATGGGCAGCGTGCCGCTGTCGGTACCGTTGACCACCAGGGTTGCGTTGCCTCCCTTCCCGGTCCGGCGGAACCGCACCCCGACCGAGGAGGGACCGACCGGAACCGGTTGTTCGGACACGGCCACCTGGTGGTCACCGAAGCAGTTGTAGTCGAACACCAACCGGTCGTCTTGGACGAAGAGGCTCACCCCCGAGTTCTCGGTTCCCGAGGCATAGAGGACCCCGGCGCCTCCGGCCGGCCGGTCGACGATCGCCGTCATGTCCCAGCCCCGACCGCCGAGCGGGGGCGCGGCCTGGCCCGGCAGCGGTGACATCGGCGGGAAGTAGGAGTACCGGCCGTCGACGGGGTGGGGCGAACGGTCGCGGCGACGAGGAGCGAAGAGCTCGATGGTCCGGTCGTCGAGGGGAAGGACTCCGTACTCCTCGGCCTCCTGCCACCACCGCTCGACCAGCTCCGCCACTCGGTCGGGCTGCTCGGCGGCCAGGTCATGGCACTCCGAGCGGTCCTCGGCCAAGTGGTAGAGCTCCCAATCGTCCTCGTCGAAGGGGACCCCAGGGCGGTGCCGGGTGACGGCCTTCCAGCCGTCGAGGTAGAGGGCCCGGTGACCCATCATCTCGTAGTACTGGACCGCTTTCCGTCCGGGGGCATCCGGCGCGTCCCAGCTGTAGCGCATGGACACCCCCGACACCGGGATCTGCTCCCACCCGCGGTAGACCGACGGCGGCTCGACACCGACCACCTCGTAGAGGGTCGGCACGATGTCGTTCACGTGGTGGAACTGGTCGCGCAGTCCGCCGCCGTCCTTGATGCCGCCGGGCCAGTGCATGATGAGCGGTACGTGCACCCCGCCCTCGTGGGTGTTCTGCTTGTACCACTTGAACGGGGTGTTGCCCGCCTGCGCCCAACCCCACGGATAGTTGCAGTGGCTGTGCGGGCCTCCGATGTCGTCGATGCGCGCGACCGCGTCGTCGGGAGACTCGACCAGGAAGTTGAAGTACTTCATCTCGTGCATGACGCCGAAGGGACCCCCCTCCTGACTGGCCCCGTTGTCCGACAGCAGGACGATGAGTGTCTTGTCGAGGCGGCCGAGCCGGTCGAGGGCGGCCACCAGTCGGCCGATCTGGACGTCGGTGTGCTCGAGAAAGGCGGCAAAGGCCTCTTGGAGGCGGGAGGCAAGGCGGCGTTGGTTGTCGGAGAGCGAGTCCCACGGCTCGACACCCGGGTTGCGGGGGGCCAGCTCGGTGCCGGCGGGAAGGAGCCCCATCTGGAGCTGGCGGGCGAACCACCGGTCGCGGGCGGCGTCCCACCCGTCGTCGAACCGGCCCCGGTATCGCTGCAGATAGTCGTCGGGGGCCTGGTGGGGAGCGTGCATGGCACCGAAGGCCACGTAGGTGAAGAACGGGCGGTCCGGACGGATCGAGGTCGAGTCATGGATGAAGCGGATGGCGTGGTCGACCAGGTCCGCGCTCAGGTGGTAGCCCTCGGCCGGCGTGCCCGGTGGCTCGACGGCGTGGTTGTCGTAGACGAGCTCGGGATGGAACTGGTCGGTTTCACCCTCGAGGAACCCGTAATAGCGGTCGAAGCCGCGCTGGCAGGGCCACTGGTCGTAGGGCCCGGCGGCCGAGGCGTTCTCCATGCCGCACAGGTGCCATTTCCCGACGGCGAACGTGGCGTAGCCCTCGTCCCGCAACACCTCCGCCACCGTGGCGGCGTGGTTCGTGATGTGGCCGCGCATGTGGGGATAGCCGCTGTCGAAGTTGGACAGCGAACGCATCCCGACGGTGTGGTGGTTGCGCCCCGTCAGCAGCGAGGCGCGGGTCGGCGAGCACAACGGGGTCACGTGGAAGTTGGTGAATTGCAGTCCCCCCGCCGCCAGCCGGTCGATGTTCGGCGTGACCAGATCGGATCCGTAGCAACCGAAATGGGAGAACCCGGTGTCGTCCAGGAGGATGAGCACTACATCGGGGGCCCCCTCCCTCGGATGAGCTGGATCCGGCCACCACGGGGTCGACTCCGCCTCGGTGCGCTTGATCACTCCCCCGAACGGTTCGTAGCTCTGCATGGCTGGTCCTTGTCGATGGTGGGCTCCCCGGGCCTTTGCCCGGAACCCTACGGCCGTTTTATGGCACGCAATCTGACAGTAACGGGCCGCTCGGGGGCTGTCTACGGCGGTCGGTTCGCCCGCCCTCCGGTCTCGAGCCGACTCGAGGGCCTGGACTTCCTTCGGTCAAGGTCACCGCCCACCGCGCCGATGACTCCATCGACACACATGGAATCAGCAACGAGGGGATCAACCCAGACCAACGCGAACCGCCCCGGGGTCGAACCGGGCCGGGGGTCCCGTCGCAGGAGGTGTCGGTGGACATGGCCGAGCCACAGGTGGTCGAGCAGCAGGTGCGTGCTCCGGTCGATCGTCGTGCGGGACCACGATGGGTGTCCACCGGATTGGTGCCCACTGGGTTGGTGCGCACCGTGCCCGCCGCCACGGAGGGAGTCGTCCGCCCCCAGCCGGCCGGGACCCACGTCCTTCCCCTCGGCCCGGGCTCCCGATTCGCTCGCTTCCACTGGGGCGGCCAGTGCGTCAACTGCGGAGAGACGGTGTTCCCGGGGGAGCGCGGCTGGATCGATCCGACTGACACCGAGGTTCTGTGCGTCACGTGCTGGCCGCCTTTGACGATCGGGTGAACCGGTGGCCACCGGCTGACCTGGGCTGATCGCGCCGACCCGCCGGAGGTCGAGAAGCGACAGACTTCTGGGCGGTGAGCGACCTGGAGCAGCTCCTTGCCCGCCGGTTGGCGGCCCGGCTGGATGCACAGCTGCTGCGGGCCCGCACTGCGTCGAGCACCGAGCAGGTGCTCGAGCGGATCCTCGCCGTGCAGGCGCAGGACCCTCGTGCCGCCCGACTGGCCATCCGGGCGCGAAGTGGCCTCTCCCGGGTGTCCGACGTCGACGAGGCGCTGACCCGGCGCCGGAGAGCCGTGATCAGTTGGCTCAACCGCGGGACACTCCATCTGGTGACAGCCGACGACTACCGGTGGCTCCTCCCGCTGACGACGCCGCAGGTCCGCCCGGGGAACGACCGGCGACTGCGGCAACTCGGCCTCGAAGGAAAGGACGTCGACCGGGCCGTCGGGACCATCGTGGCGGCCGTGGTGGATCACGGCCCGCAGACCCGAGCCGAGCTGCGGGCCGCCCTGGACGGGGCCGGCGTGCCCACCGAGGGACAGGCCCTGGTGCATCTCCTGGCGGCGGCCAGCTTGCGGGGACACATCGTGCGCGGTCCGGTGCGGGCCGGCCAATCGGCGTTCGTGAGCGTCGAGGCCTGGCTGGGCCGGGCTCCGGACCCGCTGGAGGAGCCCGAGGCACTGGCGCGGCTGGCCCGTCGCTATCTGACCGGCCACGGACCGGCCACCGCCGAGGACCTGGCCAAGTGGGCAGGCATCACGCTGGGCCGGTCGCGGGCGGGCATCCAGGCCATCGGCGACGAGTGCATCGAGTACTCCGATGGATTGGTCGACCTGGCCGAGCGGACCGGGGCACGCCCGGGGCGCCCCTCGACCCGCATGCCCGCCCCGAGCTTGCTCGGGGCGTTCGACCCCGTGCTCCACGGATGGGTGGACCGTTCCCTGGTGGCCGGTCCTCACCGGGGCATCGTCACCACCAACGGTCTCTTCCGTCCCGTCGCGCTGGTCGGGGGCCGGGTGGTGGGCACTTGGGGGTTGGCCGACGGCCGGCTGCGCTTACGGCCGTTGGAGCCGATCGCACCAGCGGCCCGGCGAGCCCTGGCCCGGGAGGGCCAGGCCGTGCTCTCCTACCTGGGGCTGCCCCAGACGGCCATGGAGGTCGAGCCGGTCGGAGGAACAGGTCCATAGCCGCCAGGCGGTTCCGTCCTCGCCGCCCCCTGGAGCACGGGTGAACGGATCAATGGGACCGGCCGTAGGCCACCGCCTGACTGTGGACCACGCCGATGAGGTTGCCGAGGGCGATGTTGGCGTCCACCAGATGGAGGCCCCACGTGGCGTCCGGGCTCGGGTGGATCAACGGGGCGCCGTTGCGGGGCGTGATCTCGAGCACGTGGGCGCCGCCGGCCGACGAGCACGCGGCCCGGTACGCCCCGGGTGAGGACACCCATGGGGTGTCCACGCTGGGGACGGTGAAGCCGAGCAGCTCGATCCCGGCGGCGATGCTCGACCCGGGGGCGAACGGCTGGGTGGGGAAGATCGGGTCGAGCAGGCCTGACCCTCCGGCCAAGGACGCCGGGTTGGTGCACAGGACCTGCCGTCCGGGTGCGGTCGTCCGTCCGAACAGCGAGTTGGTCGGGGGGACGGAGTCGAATGTCGAGAAGGCGATCACGCACTGGGTCTGGGTGGCGCGGTGACAGGCCCGTATGTGCTTGAAGTCACCGCCCACGTCGGAGCCCTTCCGCACCGTGACGTTCCCGCCGAGCAGGACGGCCGACACCAGGAGCCGGCGCATCGCCGGATGGGGATCGATCTCGCTCGAGATGAGCTGGCGCAGCACGAACGACCCCTGGCTGTGGCCGATGAGGACCACCCCCCGCCCGTGGTTGAACTGGCGGAGGTAGGTGTCCCAGGCCTGCCGCACGTCGTTGTAGGCCAGTTGGGGGTCGGCCGCCTCGCCCTGACCGCCGATGCCGGAGATGGTGACCTGGCGGTACATGGGGGCGAAGACCCGGCAGTCGGCCGAGTACCGGGCCGCCTGGTAGAGGGCGATCGACGTCTCCGTCGGATCGATGGTCAGGTTGGCGTTGGGCGTCTTCTGGTCGCTCACCGTGGGATAGACGTAGAAGCAGTCGATCTTCGGTTCGGTGGCGGCCCGGGTCGCCACGACGCCGATCGAGTGGCCCGAGGGTGTGGCGCGGGTCGTGGTGAGGGAAGGGGTACACGGATCGTCCGCCTGACCGGGCCGGCACAGCCATACGGTCGCGCTGTTGACCGTGCCACCTCCCGGTGCCGATGCGGCCCCGGCCGTGACCGGCCCGGCCAACACCGCGGTCGCCACAACGGCGGTCACCAGCACGGCGGTCGCCAACACGGCGGTCACGACCGGTGTCATGGCCAGGGCGGCCCGGGCCGACCGGAGCCGATGCATGGGCAACGGTACCCCCGGGCAGAGTCACCTGGGGGCCGTGCTGTGGCCGGGGCCCGGGGTGGTCGCCGGCGCCGACCCCCACCTTCCGGGTTGCCATCCCGGGCCACATTCAATACAATGCGAATTGGATCGTAAATAGGACCGAAGTGGAGGGTAGGCGCCGGGTAGGTCGGGCGGCGACGAGCCGAGCGGCCGGAGGCCCGGGCCGACCCCGGCCCCATCCCCGCTCCGGGCCCCGCGTCGAGGGAAGGACGGTCGCCATGCCTGCACTGGAACGGAAGTGGTGGACCTTGATCGCGGTCTGCACGGCCACGTTCATGCTGTTGCTGGATATCACGGTCGTGAACGTGGCGCTCCCCGACATCCAGCGCTCGCTGCAAGCCTCCTTCAGCGACCTCCAGTGGGTGGTCGACGCCTACTCCCTCACGTTGGCCGCCTTCCTTCTCACCGCCGGGGTGCTGGGCGACATGTTCGGCCGCCGCGGCGTGTTCGCCATCGGGCTCGGCGTGTTCACCGTCTCCTCGCTGGTCTGCGGGCTGGCCACGTCCTCCCTCATGCTCAACCTGGCCCGGGCGGCCCAGGGCGTGGGGGGCGCGATCATGTTCGCCACCTCGCTGGCCCTCATCGCCCAGGCCTTTTCGGGGCGGGAACGGGGTACGGCGTTCGGGATCTACGGGGCGGTGGTGGGAGGCGCCGTCGCCGTCGGGCCGCTGGTCGGTGGTGCGATCACCAGCAGCATCGGGTGGCGGTGGATCTTCTTCGTCAACGTCCCCATCGGGGTGGTCGCCGTGCTGATCACGCTGGCCCGGGTGCAGGAGTCCCGCGACATCCGCAGGCGCCGGGTGGACTGGATCGGGTTCGTGTCCTTCTCCGGGGCACTGTTCATGCTGGTCTTTGCCCTGGTCCGGGGCAACGATGACGGGTGGGGGAGCGCGCTGATCACCGGCCTGCTGGTCGGGGCCGGCGTCCTGCTCACCGTGTTCCTGGTGGCCGAGTGGCGCCAGCACGACCCGATGCTGGACCTGACGCTCTTCCGGCGCCCGGCCATGGTCGGCGTGTCGCTGGTGGCGTTCACCATCGCCGCCTCCATCTTCTCGCTCTTCTTGTACCTGACCCTCTACATCCAGGACGACCTCGGCTACGGGCCCTTCGCCGCCGGCCTCCGGTTCCTGCCCATCACCGTGCTCGCCTTCCTCGTCGCCCCCATCGCCGGCAAGCTCACCGTCCGGATCCAGTCCCGCTACCTGCTCGGCGTCGGGCTCCTCCTGGTTGCCGGCGGCTTGCTGTTGATGGGCACCACCGACCCCTCCTCGGGGTGGACCGTCCTGCTGCCCGGGTTCGTCGCCACCGGCATCGGGATCGGGACGGCCAATCCCGTGCTGGCCTCCGCGGCCATCTCGGTCGTGCCACCCGAGCGCAGCGGGATGGCGTCCGGTGCCAACAACACCTTCCGCCAGGTCGGCATCGCCACCGGCATCGCCGGCCTCGGCACGGTCTTCCAGAGCCAGATCCAGAGCCGGACCCTGTCGGCGCTCGCCACGACGCCGGTCGGACAGGCCGTGGCCGCCCACGGCGGCGCGGCCCTCCGGGGCGCCCTGGCCGGGGGCGGAGTCCACGAGGTGCTGGGCCGGATCCCCTCGCCCGCGGCCCGCACCGCGTTGCTCCAGGCCTACCGGGTCGGTTTTTCGGCCACGCTCAATCACGTGCTGATGATCGGTGCCGTCATCGCCTTCATCGGCTCGGTGGGGGCCTTCGCCCTGGTACGCCAGCGCGACTTCGTGCCGAGCGTCGCCCCCCAGGCGGCCGAGCCCGACCAGCAGGACGCACCGGTGGCGGCCGCGCTGTGACCACCAGCGCCGTGCCGGCGCTGTCCGGTGACCGACCACCTGATCCGGGCGAGCACCGGGCCGGCCTCGCCCCGGGACAGCACCGGGCCGTCGGCCATCGGGACGAAGACGGGGCCGGCCGAGCTCGGGGGCGGCCCCGCGACGAGCGGGCCAACCGCGCCATCACCGAGGCTGCGCTCCGCCAGTTGGCCGCCATGGGCTACGCCAAGATCTCCATGGAGAGCGTGGCCAGCGAGGCCGGGGTGGCCCGGGCCACGGTCTACCGGCGCTATCGGGACAAGGCCGACCTGGTGACCGCGGCGATCGCCGGCAACAGCTCGACCCACCTCGCCCCCGGCCCGAGCGAGGATCCCCGCACCGATCTCATCGCCTACCTGACCGAGTTCGACGAGCGGTTCGCCGAGAGCTGCCTCGAGGTCGTCGGGTCCCTCATCGGTGCCCGGGAGGAGCCCGGCTCCCTCGACCTGCACCGTCAACGGGTGGTGGCACCGCGCATGGGCCATGCTCGATCGCTGCTCGAGGCCGCCCGCCAGCGGGGCCAGCTCCGGCCGGACGTCGATCTCGACCTCGCCCTGGAGATGCTGGCGGGGTCGGTCTTCGCCCGCCGGGTGGCGGGCACGGCCTCGTCCCCGGGCTGGGCCGAGCGGGCGGTCGACACGGTGTGGTCGGGGATGGGGAACGAGGGCTCCGCCCCCGCTGGCTGAGCACGTCCCCGTTCGGGCGGGGCTCAGACCGGGGTATGCCGGGCCAGGATGCTGGCGGTGTCGGTCCCGGCGGGCAGGGTGCCGAAGGCCCCGGCCCCCGCCAGCCGAGACCCGCAGAAGGCGTCGGCCACCGCTCGGGGGGCGAAGCGGACCAGCAGTGAGGCCTGGAAGACCAGGGCCATCCGTTCGACCACCGAACGGGCCCGGACCTCGAGGGTCTCGGCCTCGGCCAAGTCGACGTGGAGATCGTCGACGGCTCGGGCCAGCCGGGCGTCGCCGCCGTCGGCCAGGGCCACCTCGGCCCAGAAGGCCTCGAGGGTGTCCGGCTCCCGGGACAGCGCCCGCAGCACGTCGAGGCAGATCACATTGCCCGAGCCTTCCCACACCCCGTTCACCGGGCTCTGGCGGAACAGTCGCGGCATGTCCGAGTCCTCCACGAAGCCGTTGCCGCCGAGGCACTCGAGGGCCTCGGCGCAATGTTGGGGGGCTCGCTTGCACGTCCAGTACTTGACGACCGGGGTGAGGAGCCGTTGCAGCCGGGCTTCATCCTCGTCGCCGGTGCCCCAGCCGCTGCCCTCGCCGGGGCCGCCCGACGCGTCGTAGGCCCGGGCCAGGCGGAGGGCGGCGGCCGTGGCCGCCTCCGACTCGATGGCCAGATCGGCGAGCACGTTGGCCATCAGCGGCTGCTCGGCGAGGACCTTCCCGAAGACCGACCGGTGGGCGGCGTGCCAGGCCGCCTGGGCGACACCCTGGCGCATGATGGCGGCCGAGCCGAGGATGCAGTCGAGCCGGGTGTGGTTGACCATCTCGATGATGGTGCGGATGCCGCGTCCCTCCTCGCCGACCAGCTCACCCGTGGCGCCCTGCAGCTCGATCTCGCTCGACGCGTTCGACCGGTCGCCGAGCTTGTCCTTGAGCCGTTGGATGCGGATGGGGTTGCGGCTGCCGTCGCCGTTCCACCGGGGCACCAGGAAACAGCTGATCCCGCGCCGTGCCTGGGCCAGCATCAAAAAGGCATCGGACATCGGGGCCGAGCAGAACCACTTGTGGCCGATCAGTCGGTAGAGGCGGTCGGTCCCGTCGCCCATCGGCTCGGCCCGGGTGGTGTTGGCCCGGACATCGGACCCGCCCTGCTTTTCGGTGAGCGCCATACCGCAGGTCACCCCGGCCTTCTGCGGGGCCGGCACGTTGGCGGGGTCGTAGGTCGTCGAGTGGATCATCGGCTCCCACGCCCGGGCCACCTCGGGTTGGTGCCGGATGGCCGGCACCACGGCGTAGGTCATCGACACCGGGCAGATGTGGCCGGCATCGACCTGGTACCAGACCATGACCTTGGCCGCCCGGGCCACATGGGCCCCGGGGCGGGGGTCGGCCCAGGGCCCGGCGTGGAGGCCGTGGCGCAGGGCCGTGGCCATGAGCTGGTGGTAGGCGGGGTGGTACTCGACGACGTCCAGCCGGTGCCCGTAGCGGTCGTGGGTCAGCAGCACCGGCCGGTGCTCGTTGGCCAGGCGGCCGAGCTCCTGCGACTCGGTCGAGCCGGCCAGGCCGCCGAGGTGTTCGAGTTCGGGCCGGGCCCACGCCGCCCCGTCGCGGTCGACCGCCTCGGCCAGCGCGGCGTCGGCCGAGAAGACGTCGTAGCCCTGGAGGGGAGGTGGTTGGTTGAACACCTCGTGGGTGTCGAACGGTTCGGTCATGGAGTCCTCCTGCCCCGGTGCCGGGCCTGGACGACCGACCGGCTCGCGCCACCCACCCGGACGGGGGGCCGGGCCCGCCCGCGCCCCGGGGTCAGCCGGTGGGCAGGGGCTGGAAGGGTTGGACCGTCACCCAACAGGTTCCCTGGGCCTTCCCCTGAGAGGTCAGCTGGCACTGGCTCGAGGGAGGGACGTTGTTGTGCAGCTTGACCACCTGGTACTCGGTGGGCCCGTAGCGCTTGTCCGGCCCGTAGCTGAGGACGGGGGAGAAGGTGCCGGGGAAGTTGGAGACCTTGGACATGGCCGTCACGAAAGTGCGGCGGTTGAGGTCGGGCCCGGCCGCCTTGGCCGCCGTGGCGAACAGCTGGATGGCCTGGCACCACCCGACCACCGGACCCTGCTCCTCGATGAAGTCGGTGACCTTGCCCGCCGGCACCTGGGGGAACGCCGCGTGCCAGGTGGTCCAGCAGTTGCGCACGCCCGGGTCGTAGCCGCCCTGGCTTTCGGGCTGGTCGTCGTCGACGCCGCCGAGGGTCTCGGTCGTGAGCCCCTCCTGCCCGTCGAGGGCCTGCTCGTAGGGGACCGGGATGAGCCCGAGGGCGGCCGTGATGCTGTTCTCGTAGTCGCTGAGCAACAGGCGCGGGTAGTACTTCTGGGAGGTCTCGGCCTGCAGCACCGGGAAGAACACGTTGAAGGGGATGAGGGGGATGACGGAGGTGACGCCGGCGCTGCGCAGCTTCTGGACGGCCAGCGGGGCCTGGGCGTTGGTGGTGGCCGAGTCGGCGGGATCGGCGGCGACGGTCTCGACCACCGAGGTGATCCCGGCGTTGGCCAGGTCGGGCAGCAGGTAGTTGTGCAGGGCGGCCTGGTCGGATGCCCGGTCACCGGCCAGGATGCCGACCTTGGCCGTGGTGTTGAGCAGGCCCGAGCTCAGTCCCCAGTTGACGACCGCCTGGAGGATCACCGCCTGATCGGGACCGGTCCACCAGAGGTAGGGCGAGCCCTGGTTCGTCCAGTTGGTCACCGTGGTCCACTGGCCGAGGAACGGGGTCTGACCCTCCTGGGTGATGCAGAGCTGGTTGTCCCCGGTCCAGTCGCCGATGCCGTCGAGGACGGCGAAGGCGGCGGGCGATCCCTCGGTCCAGGTCTTGCACAGCGCCCGCATGTTGGACTCGTTGGTGGGGTCGAAGGTGGTGATGATGGGGTTGATCTTCCGACCGTTGATGCCGCCGGCATCGTTGATCAGCTTGACGTAGAAGTTGATGGCCTGGTTCTGCTCCCCGAACTCGGGGTCCTGGGCGAACCCCTCCCGCCCGGCCAGCGAGTTGAGGGACACCACCGGGAAGGCCACGTTGATGGTGTCCTTGGTCACCCCCCGAGTGGAGGTGCTGGCCGTGCTGACCGATGAGGGCGAGCCGCCGGACCCCCCGGACGAGCCGGTCGAGGACGTGCTCGACGAGCTCCCGCTACTGCATCCGGCCGCGATGAGGAGGACGACACCGGTCGCGGCCAGGGCCCGGATCCGGATGGAGCGCCTGTTCCAGGCGAGGTTGCCCCGCGGTCCGATCTGCTGGCCTACCGCAGTCATGGCGTCGCTTCCCCCTGTCGACGGGTACCGCGCCGCGTGTGTCGCTGCTGGCCGACGAGGTACCACATGGTCGGCACTCTGCCGAGGAGGCGCAATCTAGTGAACGGCGGGCCGAGCGACAACCGTTCTGACCGCCCACGCCCAGGTGGTGCGCCGCCGCTCGCCTGCTCGGATGCACCCGACCGCCCGGACAACCCGAAGGCGCGCGCCGCGGCCGGGTGATCCCCGGCCGACGACCCGGCTACCGTGACGACAGAGGACCAGCCAGTGGGGGAGGCCAGATGCAGGCGTTGCTGTGGGGGGTCCGGCCGGACAAGTGGGAGCCATCGGACCGGTCCAACCCGTTGCTCGAGGGGCTGTCCAAGGTGCCCATGCGGCTGGTCGACCAGGACCAGCCCCGCCCCGTCCGCAATGACTGGGTGGTGGCGAAGACCAGGCTGACCGGCATCTGCGGCTCCGAGGCCAAACAGGTCTTCGGGGACTTCACCGACGAGTACCAGGACAGCGCCCTGGCCAACCTGTTCTCCTTCCCGATGGTCATGGGCCACGAGGTCGTCGCCGAGGTGACCGAACTGGGCCCGGCCGCCGAAGGCCTGGAGGTCGGTCAGCGGGTGGTGCTCAACCCGTGGCTCTCGTGCCTCCCACGCGGAATCGATCCGCCCTGCCCTTCCTGCCAGTCGGGCGACCTGAGCATGTGCTGGCACTTCACCGAGGGACCGTTGTCGGCCGGGATCCATATCGGGACGTGCAAGGACGCACCGGGTGGCTTTGCCGACTACCTGCCCGCCCACGACACCATGTTCTTCCCGATCCCCGACGACATCCCCGACGAGATCGCCGTGCTGGCCGATCCCTTCTCGGTCTCACTGCACTCGGTGACGCGTCACCCGCCGCCGTCGGGGGGTCGGGCCATGGTGTACGGGGCCGGCGCGCTCGGTGTCACCGCCACGGCCGCCCTGCGGGCGCTCTATCCGGACGTCGACGTGCTGGTCGTGGCCCGGCATCCGGCTCAGGCCGAGTTGGTGCGGTCACTCGGGGCCGAGGTCGTCCATTGGGAACCGGCCGACGAGGTCGTCGAGCAGGCCGCCGCCTGGTCGGGGGGAGTGCTCCAGCGCACGCCCCACGGCCTGCCCATGGCCCACCCCGGGGGGATCGACGTGGTCTACGACACGGTGGGGTCGACCGAGTCGTCGGAGGTGGCCGTACGGGTGCTCCGGACCCGGGGAACGCTGGTGAAGAGCGGGGTCAACCCACCGGCCCGTTGGGAGTGGTCGCCGCTCTATTTCAAGGAGATCTCGTGGGTCGGCTCCAACGCCTTCGGTGTCGAGGAGGTGGAAGGCGTTCGCCAGCACGCCATGGCCCACTTCCTCCAGCTGGTCGGCGAGGGTCGGATCGACCTCTCCGGGATGCTCACCCACACCTTCCGGCTCCCCGAGTGGCGGGAGGCGTTCACCGCACTCGCCACCCAGACCGAGTCGGACGCCATCAAGGTCGCCTTCGACTTCCGCTGACTGACCGGGCCGCCCGCCGGCTGGCCGGGCCGCCCGCCGGCTGCCCTACCCGGCCGGCTTCTCGCGGATGTGCTGGAGCTCGATCATGAGCGGGATGAGGAACCCGATGTAGGCGTTGGTGAGGACGTAGTCCGACGTCGACCCGTGGGTGGTCCGCTCGTCCAGGTCGATGATCGTGACCCGCGGGTCCGACGTCCGGCACTCCTTGGCCCGCTCCACTATCGCCACCAGCTCCTCGCGTGACGAGACCTCGAGCCCGAAGTGGTCGAGGCGGGGGGCGGTGAGGAACTCGCCGGCCGCCGGCAGGAGGTAGAGGAACTGACGCATTTCGCCGGTGTAGAGGATCAGCGGGTTGCCCGATTCGGTGCTGTTGTCTCCCTCGGTCCAGCCGAACACCCGGCCGAAGAAGTCCAGCAGGTCGGCCCGCCCGGCGTCGTCGAGCACGGCCGCGTCCACGCTGATGGCCACGTGGTTGAGGACGGGGCGCCGTCCGGCTGCCATCACGAAACCTCCGGCCTGACCAGGACCTTGGCTGCGATCTCACCTCGAGCCAGCCGCTCCATCGCGTCCATCACTCCCGATAGTGGCACGTCGCCTTCCTCGATGAGCAGATCCACCGGCAGCCTGCCGGTGTCGAGCAGGTCGGCGGCCGGGCCGAATCCCTCGGCGCTGTAGTTGAAGGCCCCGATGGCCTCGAGCTCGAGGACGATCATCCGGTTGTGGTTCACCCGGGTCGGCTTTGCTCCGGTTCCGACGAACACCAAGGTACCGCCGAAGCCGAGCTGTCCGAGCGCCTGCTCGGCCGCGGATGCCCGGCCCGAGCATTCGAACACGACGGCGTAAGGACGATCGACCGTGCGCCCGATGTCCGGGTCCACCAACGCGTCGGACGTGAGGGCGGTCACTGCGCCGACCGCCAGGGCGCGATCCCGCCTGAGGGCCACCGGCTCGCTGACCGAGATGTCCGTCACCCCGAGCGCCCGGAGGGTGGCGATGATGAGCAGGCCGACCGGACCGGCACCGGTCACCAGCACGCGGTCGTCCGCCGTGATGTCGGCCAGCTCGATGGCGTGGAGGGCGATGGCCGTCGGCTCGGCCAGGGCGGCGGCGCGCATGTCCAGCGAGTCGGGAAGGTGGAGGAGGTTGGCCGCCGGCACCGTCACGTACGGGGCGAAGGCACCGCGCATGTCGCGCATGTCCGAGACAGGTCGTTCGACGCAGACCGAGGGCCGGCCCCGGCGGCAGGGTCGGCAGTGCCCGCATCCGGGTGTGGGCTCGAAGACCACGCGCTCGCCGGGGCCGCCACCCGGGGACTCGCCGGCCACCACGTGCCCCGACCATTCGTGGCCGAGCACGGCGCCCGGCCTGGCGTACTGCTCGAGGACGAGGTGGAGGTCGGAGCCGCAGATGCCGCACGCAGAGATTTCGACGAGCAACTCACCGGGCCCGGGCTGAGGGACGGGGACCTCCTCGACCGCCAGCCGGCCGTCGCCCACGTAGACCGCCGCCGGCATCAGGTCCGATCCCACGCGCTCATGGTACGGCAGGGACCTGCGATTCGCCCCGAGGTACGCAGAGTGGGTCTCCGGTCGCGCCGGTTCCAGGCCGGTGCCGATCGCCGATCACCGATCACCGATCACCGATCACCGATCACCGATCACCGATCGGCGCCGGCCGCTCCCGGGACGCCATCGGCGTGACCCGGTACCACCGGTCACTCGGCCGGCTCTTCGCCTCCGCCGCCGGCATCACGCGTCACGCCCGTGGTCGCCCCCTCGTGGTCGGTGGTCCCACCGGTGACGGTATCGATCCAATCGAGGTACCGGGCGAGACCCGTCACGATGGGAACGGCCACGATCTCCGGAGTGTCGTAGGGGTGGTGGGCGACGATCACCTCGCTGACCCGACCGGTCAACTCGGATCGCGTCTTCAGCAGGACCAACCATTCCTCGCTCTGTTGGAGCTTGCCCGACCACCAGTAACGACTGGTCATCGGGCCGATCCGTTGGCCGCAGGCCACGAGTCGTCGGGCCAGGAGGGCACCGACGATCTCGTCGGCCCGAGCCTCGTCGTCGATGCTGAAGCGGATCTCGACGTGGGCCTCCGGGGGCGAAATTTCTGACGGCGCGTATCGGCTCTCGCGCTCACCGTAGTTACTCAAAAAAGAGCAGGCGCGTGACATCGCGGTGAAAACGTACCGGACCGGGTCGATCATTTACCCAGCGTAACGGCGCAAAAACCGGGGGCAGACCCAAAGGTGGCGCGGCTGGTCAGCCCGTCCGGAGCCGCCGTTGTCGATTACCGAGCCCCGATTCGGTCCGGTTACAGTCCCGCCGACTGATCGCGGGCCTCGCGCCCGCCTTGTGGAGATGGGGATGCCCTTCCGGCGGCCCCATGGCCATCGGCCGCCCCCCGGCCGATGAGGAGACGCCAGACGTAACGACCAACCCGACTTTGGACGCAAACACCCGCTAGCACACCCGGCTCTTGTAGCCAGGCCGTACCACCCTTCCCGGTGCTCGGCTGGGGCGTTGAATGCACAGACGTGGGGTCCACCCAACCAGAAGAGAGTCAGGACCGATGTCGCACGCGACAGTCCTGACCGACCAAGGAAAGGTCACCTCCCGTGTCTTCAGCGACGCGTCTCCGTCGCGCTTTACGTCGCGAACTTCGTACCGCGGCCCGAAACGGCCGTCAACCACTCACCGCCAACCGCCGCGTACCGGCCGGCAAAGTCGCCGCCGCCGCCGCCTCGGTGGCGTCCGTTCTCGCCGTACAGGCCAAACCGGCATCGGCGGCCGAGCTCGCCGCCGAGCTCCCGACCGGCGAAGGAATGGTGCTCAATGCGCCCATTGTCGGCGCGGCAACCATGCCCGACGGGAGCGGCTACTGGGAGGTCGGCGCCGACGGCGGGATCTTCTCCTTCGGCAACGCCGGTTACCACGGCTCGACCGGTGGTGCCCACCTGAACCGGAACATCGTGGGCATGGCGGCCACTCCGGACGGCCAGGGCTACTGGGAAGTGGCCGCTGACGGAGGGATCTTCTCCTTCGGTGATGCTCATTTCTTCGGATCGACGGCCAACCAGTTCCTCGATCAGCCCATCGTGGGGATGGAGCCGACCCCGGACGGCAACGGCTACTGGATGGTCGCCGCCGATGGCGGAGTCTTCGCCTTCGGCGACGCGCAGTTCTACGGCTCGGCCACGGGGATGTCCCCGACCAGTTCGATCGTGGGCATCGCCGCCACCGGGGACGGTCGCGGGTACTGGGAGGCCGCCGCCGACGGCGACGTCTACTCGTTCGGCGACGCGCAGTACGCCGGCGGATCTCCCTTCGGCAAGCCCGTGGTCGCCATCAGCGGCGAGGGCAAGGGCTACCGGTTGGTGGCCGCCGATGGCGGCGTCTTCACCTTCGGAGGCGCCCCGTTCTTCGGATCGACCGGCGGGCAGCCCCTCAACAAGCCGGTGATCGGGATGGCGACGACCGGGTTCGGGTACGTGACCGTCGCCTCCGACGGCGGGATCTTCACCTTCGGCAATGCCGAGTACTACGGATCCCTCGGGGGGAGCATCGTCGTGAGCCCACCCGCGCCGGCGACGAGCTCGACCGGCATCACCGACTTCCAACGGGCGGCCTGGGACCGCGTCAACATCTGCGAGGAGGGCGGTCGGTGGGACGTCGACGGCTCCGTGTACAGCGGTGGGCTCGGGTTTTCGCGGGCCAACTGGGACCAGTTCAATTCGTTCGGCTACCCGTCCGATGCCGCGTTCGCCACCCCGGACCAGCAGATCCAGGTGGCGGTGGCCTTCGCCACCCACTACTGGGGCAATCCGAACGCCGCCCCCGACCAGAACGGCTGCACCGGGGGGTACTGAGCCCGCGCCCGGGCCGGCCGCCGGGCGGCCTGCTCCATACTGGATGGTCGGACTCCGAGGACGGAGGGTCGGACGCCGCAGCCGAGGAGAGGCGATGCCCACCCACGAGGAATTGGTCGCCGAGGTCGCCCGGCTGGGCCGGCGGCTGGATGACTGCGAAGCCGTGCTGGCCATCCAGGCGCTCAAGGCGCGCTACAGCCAGCTGGTGGACCACCGGTACCCAGGCGGCGCGCCCGCCGACGAAGACACCCTGGCCGATCTCGCCGCTCGGATCGCGTCACTCTTCACCGACGACGGGGTGTGGGACGGCGGCCCGGCCCTCGGCATCGTCACCGGGCGCACCGCCATCGCCGAGCGACTCCGCACCACGACCCTGTCGTTCGCCCGCCATCTGTTCGTCAATCCCCGGATCGAGGTGGACGGGGATCAGGCCCGTGGTCGCTGGGACCTGCTCAGCCCGTGCCGACGGCCGGACGGCACGTCCTATTGGATGTGCGGCTACGAGGACGACGAGTACGTCCGGGTCGACGGGGCCTGGCTCCACCGCGCCCTGAGGCTCACCACGGTGTTCATGGCCCCTGTGGGCGAAGGCTGGGACAGGATCTTCACCTGACCCTACGGCCGGCGCGGACGGAGCGGTGTTCACCTACCATCCGCGGTGGTGGGCACGGCACGTCGGTTCTGGGGCTGGGGCTACGAGGACGGTGGCCTCACCCGGACGGAGCAGCGCGACCTGGCCGATCGGGTGCGCCCGCTGCTCGGGGAGGCGGTGCTGGAACCTGTCGAGCCCCCCACGCCGGCCGAGATCGTCCTCGAGCGGCCCCGGATCGAACCGCCCGTGACCCTCGCCGGCTGGTGCCGGGTCGACGACGTGACCCGGGCCGGGCACACCTATGGCAAGTCCTACCGTGACGTCGTCCGTGCCCTCGAGCGCCGGTGGGAGCACCCGCCCGACGTGGTCGTCTTCCCGCCCGACGAAGCCGGCGTGGCGACCGTCCTCGAGTGGGCCTCCGACGCCGGGGCCGTGGTCATCCCCTACGGCGGCGGCTCCTCGGTCGTCGGAGGGGTCGAGGCCCCGTCCGGTGACGATCGGCCCGTCATCAGCTGCGACCTGGGCGGGCTCGACCGGGTCCTCGAGGTCGACCGCACCTCCCGGGCCGCCCGTATCCAGGCCGGCGCCCTGGGCCCTTCGCTGGAGGACCAATTGCGACCGTCCGGCCTCACGCTGCGCCACTTCCCGCAGAGCTTCGAGGTCTCGTCCCTCGGCGGGTGGCTCGCCACTCGATCGGCCGGGCACTTCGCCACCCTGCACACCCGTATCGACGACTTCGTGGAGTCGCTGCGCGCCCTCACCCCACAGGGCATCTGGGAATCGCGGCGTCTGCCCGGATCGGGTGCCGGGACCGTCGCCCGACCGGCTCGTGCTCGGTTCGGAGGGGACCCTCGGCGTGATCACCGAGGCGTGGATGCGGCTCCAGGACCGGCCGCGCTTCCGGGCCAGCGGCGTCGCCCGGTTCGGGTCCTTCGACGCCGGGGCCACGGCGGCCAGGGCGCTCGTCCAGGCGGGCCTGTGGCCGGCCAACTGCCGGTTGCTCGATGCCACCGAGGCGCTCGTCACCGGAGCCGGGAGCGGCGACTCCCACCTTCTGTTGGTCGGCTTCGAGTCGGGCGACCACCCGGTCGACGGGGCCCTCCGGCGGGCGGCCACCCTGATCGGCGATCTCGGTGGCACCTTCGATCCACGCCCCGGGACGGGCAGCCGCGAATCGACCGGCGGGGACGGCACCCCGAGCGGCGGCGAGCCCGACGCGAGCGACCGGTGGCGGTCCGCCTTCCTCCGTGCCCCCTACCTGCGCGACACCCTGGTCGCCCTCGGCCTCATCAGCGAGACGTTCGAGACCGCCGTCACCTGGGACCGCTTCCGGGGCTTCGTCGACCGCGTCCGGACGGCCACCGAGGAGGCCTTGCGCTCGGAGGGGGCCCGCCCCGGACTGGTCACCTGCCGCCTGACCCACGTCTATCCCGACGGGGCGGCGCCCTACTTCACGGTGCTCGCCCCGGCCCGCCATCCGGGACGGCTCGAGCAATGGTCGGCGATCAAGGCCGAGGTGATGGACGTGATCGACGCCGAAGGGGGCACCGTGACCCACCACCACGCCGTGGGCCGGGACCACCGCCCCGGCTACGACCGGCAGCGCCCCGAACTGTTCGCCGGCCAGCTCCGGGCGGCCAAACGGGTGGTCGATCCGGATGCCCTGCTCAATCCCGGCGTCCTGTTCGACCCCTGAGCGGCGGCGGAAGGCATGATGGCCCGGTGGTCACGGTGTCGGTGGAGGAATTCGAGCAGCTGGTGTCCGACGCCCTCGACGGCATCCCCCCGAACCTCCGCCGGCACATGGAGAACGTCGCCGTCATCGTGGACGAGACCAGCCCGCCCGGCTCGCTGCTCGGCCTCTACGAGGGCGTACCCCTCACCCGCCGGGGGAACCACTACACGGCGGCGGTTCCCGACCGGATCACCATCTACATGGCGACGATCTGCCAACGCTCGAGGACGGCGGCCGAGGTGGTCCAGACGGTGCGGACGACGGTGGTCCACGAGGTCGGGCACCACTTCGGCATCGACGATCGCCGGCTGAAGGAGCTGGGCTGGGGCTGACGCTCCGTCCGACTCCGGCCGACCCGGCCCACCCGGGCGCTCAGCGGGCCGGCGTGTCATGGCGCAGCTGGTCGACGTGGCGGACGCGGCCGGCGTCCGTCGTGAAGAGGACGTCGTTGTAGCCCTGGCCCGGTCCGACCATCTCGAACGTGACCGGGGGCACGAACGTCAGGTAGAGGGCGCGCCGCCCGTGGGCGCGACGGTCGGTGGGCGGCGGGGCGGCGTGGAGGGTATGGCCGAAGTGGATGGTCACATCACCGGGCTCGGTGGTCAGGGCGACGACCGGGAGCCGCTCCGACTCCCGTGGCCCGGGGAGGCGCGACGTCCCGAGGTGGGAGCCCGGGATCATCTGCAGCTGGCCGTTCCCGGCCGTGGCCGGGTCCAGTTGGATCCCGACATTGAGCATCGGGCACTTGACCGGGTGGCCACCCATGCCGCAGTCACGGTGCCACGGCAGGTCCGAGAGTCCCTCGGAGGCACCGGGAACCTTGATGACGACGCCGTTCCCGTCCAGACGATCGCAGGCATCTCGGAGGTCGGGCCCACCGAGCGACGCCAACCGGAGGAAGCGCTCGTCCGAGCCCAGACCGGCCACGCGCTCGGATTGCTCGTTCAGGTAGTTGACCCGGCTGCATACTTCCTTGCCGTCGGCCATGGTCCACCACGAGCGCCGGTCGTCGGGACGGGCCTTCGCCAGCGCGGCCGACACGTCCTGGCGGAGGGCCTCGATCTCGCCGGAGTCCATGACGTGGCGCAGGTGGAGATAGCCGGCGCGGCGGAGGAAATCCGCCAGCTGTTCCTCGGGCTCGTCGAGGCGGAAGGACCGGGCCACGTCGAGGGGCCGGCCGTCGGCGTCGAGCACCGGCGGCGGGTCGTCGACGTCGTAGGCGGGTTGGCCGTCGAAGGCTCCCCGCAGGGCCGGCTCCCATCGGACCAGCTGCCCGAAGCTGCCTCGGGTGACGGCCAGCTCCTCGGCGTAGAGCAGGGCGAAGGACGATCGGAGCTCCCACCGGAAGGCGCGACCATGCCTCATCAGGCAGCTCGACGACGGTGTGGGCCCGGTCGGCGCCCGGCTCGACCGAAAAGGAACGGTCGTGAGGCACATAGGTGTAGGACCGACCGTCCGACAACCGGAAACCGAGCGGCTTGACGACCGCCAGATCGGCATCGGAGAAGACCGCCCGGCGTGACTCGAGGAGGGCCGGGAGCTCGCTCCGGTGGAATTCGTCGAAGTCGACCGCGCCGAACCGGCCGTTGCCCATAGCGGTCAAGGTAGCCCGACGGCGTCGCGGGCGCCGTCGGCGTCAGGTCAGGCGGGCCACGGCCAGTGCGGCGGCCAGCAGGACGACGGCCCAGCCCATGGCGCGGAGGGCTCGCTCGAGGGGCCCGAGCAGCGCCGCCGCGTTCATCGGGACCGAGGTCCCGTCGGACAGGGTCACCGAACCCTCGACCCGGCCGGCCCGGCGGCGGAGGAGGCGCGCCGGCGTGCTGAGCGCCCGCTGGGCCATCGACAGGGCGAAGGCGCCCACCGCGGCGATGGTCGGAGCCAGCGCCAGGGTCCCGGTTTGGGCCACGTAGGCGGTGAGCACCGGGAAGGCCCCCCAGCTGGCGGCAAAGCCCGCGTCGTTGTGGAGGATGCCGCCGACCAGCTCGAAGTTGTAGCCGATCACCAGCACCGGGCCGAGGACCAGGAACGGGATGAGGGGCCATCCCACCTGGGTGGCACCGACGATCCCGATGGCCAACGCGCCCGCCAGCCCGGTCACGGTGACGGCGAGGAGGACACGGGCGGGGATGCGGGTGCGCAGGGGCCGGCCGTGGAGCTCGTCGAGGGCATGGGCGGCGAGGCCGACGGCGAGGAAGAAGGCGAGCAGGGTGGCCACCAGCCGGGTCGTATTGACCGCCGATGCCAGGCAGGCACCGATCACCACGTAGGCCAGATGCCAGGCCGTGTAGGGGGGATGGAGGAGCGTCCACCAGTCCCGCCAGCCTCCCGGCCGTGCCGCGTAGTAGGCCGGACGGCGCTCGGCGGGCGGTTCGGAAGGCGGTTCCAGCGATGCCTCAGCCACCGGCGCGCCTCCCCCACATCACCAGGCCGCCACCGAGACTCATGCGCCGCACCCCCACACCGACGAAGCCGGCCCGCCGCCACGCCTCCTCGGTCCATTCCACCGGGTAACGACGGTAGTGGGCCGAGATGTTGGGCCCGAGGAACCGACCGACGTGGAACCATGCCCTGCCTCCGGCGACCAACCCCGCCATCGGGAGCAACAACCGGGTGTAGCCCCACCACCAGAATCGCCAGAACCGACTCCGGGGTAGGAGGAACTCGAGGCTCGCCACCGTGGCGCCGGGCTTCACCACACGGGCGAGCTCGTCCAGTGTGGCCTGCGGGTCCTCCACGTAGCGCAACAGATAGGTGAAGGTCAGAGCGTCGAAGGTCCCATCGGCGAAGGGCATCTCCTCGGCCCGTCCGGCCACCAGCTCCACCTGTCCAGTCTTCCCCCGGCCGGCCACGTTGCGCCGGCCCTGGCGCAGCATTTCGAGGGTGACGTCGATTCCGACCACCTGGGCCGCAGTCCGATCGGCCAGTTGCAGGGCCACGCCGGCCGGCCCGGAGGCCACGTCCAGGACCAGGTCGGGGACGCGGGGGCACGATGTGGTCGACCATGGCCCGTCGCCACCGGCCGTTCTGTCCCATGGAGAGCAGCTCGGCCAGTCGGTCGTACCGGTCCGGCAACGGCGTGAAGAGCTCCTGGGCGAACCGGTTGGGGTCCGTGGGCTCCGGGCTGTCCATCACGCCTCCTCCGGGTGCGAAGATCTCACCGTAGGCGGTGGGCGCCCGGGAGGTTCGTTTGAGCTCGAGGCGTTTCGACGTGATGGTGGTCGGAGCCGGGCCGGCCGGGAGCACCGCCGCCACCGTGCTGGCGCGGGCCGGCGCCCAGGTGGCCCTGGTGGACAAAGCCCGCTTTCCGAGGGACAAGGCCTGCGGTGACCTCATCGGGCCGAGAGCCCTGCAGGTCTTGGCCGATCTGGGTCTCGACGAGCCTGCCGGGCTCGACGTGGGGGACATGGCCGTGGTGGGGCCGACCGGTCGCCGGGTCAGGCTGCCCAGCTTCGACGGCCGCTCCTATCCGGGACGGGCCCTGGCGGTCACCCGGGCCGTGTTCGACGACGCTCTGCGGAGCGCCGCCCTCGAGGCCGGCGCCCATCCGTTCGAGGGTCGGGTGGACCGACCGCTCGATGATGACGGGAGCATCGAGGGGTTCACCGTCGGGGAGAGCGGGACGGTGCGGGCCGACTTCGTCATCGGGGCGGACGGGGCCGCCAGCCACGTCGCCGACGCGGCTGATCTCGTCGAGGCGCCCCGGGTCCTCTGGGGGTTTGCCGTACGCAGCTATCTGGAGGAACCCGTGGCACTGCCCTCGATCGTGCTCTGGGAACGGGAGCGGTGGCGCGGCTTCCCCGGCTACGGCTGGGTCTTCCCGGGCCCCGGCGGGATGGCCAACCTCGGAGTGGGGATCGGCACACGGGCCGACCGTCAGGGTGGCTCCGTCGCGGTGCGGGTCATGCCCGAGTTCCTCGATCATCTGGTCGACCTCGGGCTCATCGGGCGGTCCCCCCTGAGCAGTCCTCGCCGCGTCGGCTCGGCGGCTGGCTGAAGATGGGCATGGTGGGCACCACCCCGGCCGTCGGTCGGGTGCTCCTGGTGGGGGACGCGGCGGGGTTGGTCAACCCCCTCCAGGGCGAGGGCATCGCCCAGGCCATGACCAGCGGACGGGCGGCGGCCGAGGCGATCCTGCGGTGCCCAGCGCACGCCGCCGACCATTACCGCCGCCGGCTGGCCCGGGCCCACCTGCCCTACCAGCGCGTCACCGCGGCCGTGCACGCCTGGATGGTCGGACGTCCCGGTGCCGTGGCTGCAATGGGTCGCCTGCTCACGTCGCCGGTCGTCGGCCCGACGGTGGCCGGTGGATGGGGGATCTTCTGGAACGAGCTGCTCGACGGGGCCGCGCCCGGCCCGGCCCGCCGGGTGGCGGCCATCGCCACCGCCCTCGGACAGGCGGCCACGGCCCGGACCGACGTAGCCCGATGGTTCGATCATTACTAGCCCGCGGTTGGCTCAACTTGACCAGAGCCGATTCCGCCGACCCGATACCAAGAGATCCGATCTACCAAATTAACAGGGACGTAATGGCGTGGACCCCGACCGTTCACCACGCCCAAATACCGTGCCAACAGTGACTGTATCGACCGGGGCGCCCGAGCTCGCCGGGTGCGAGAGGGTGCTACCCGACTACCACCCGGGCTCGTTCTACGACGAGCTGATCGGCGGCGACGGCCAGCCCAGAGCGATCGCCGAAGAGCTCGTGGCCGATCTCTGCCGGTCCGGGCTCGAGGGGCTGGACCGTCGTCAGGCCGCCGCCGACTACGAGATTCGCCGGATCGGGGTGACCTTCCAGATCGACAGTGACGCCGCCGGCATCGACCGACCGTGGCCCTTCGACGTGGTCCCCCGACTGATCCATGTCGATGAATGGAGGGGGATCGAGAGGGGCCTCGTGCAACGTCTGCGCGCCCTCAACCTCTTCATCGACGACGTGTACCACGAACAGCGCTCGATCCAGTCCGGCATCGTGCCGGGCGAAGTGGTGATGAGCTCGCCGAACTTCCGCCCCGAGTGCGTAGGCGCCGATCCGCCCGGTGGCTTGTGGGCGCACATCTGCGGTAGCGACCTCGTCCGCGGTGAGGACGGCACGCTGTACGTGCTCGAGGACAACCTGCGGGTTCCCTCCGGAGTTTCCTACCTGCTCGAGAACCGGATGGTGGCCAAGCGCGTGCTCCCCGAGCTGTTCCGCAGCTACAGCGTCGAGCCGGTCGATCCCTACATCGGCCGCCTCCACAAGATGTTCGCCAGCTTGATGCCGGCGGTGGCCGACCCGGCGGTCGCCATCCTCACTCCGGGTGTCCACAACTCCGCATACTGCGAGCATGCGTTCCTGGCCCAGCAGCTGGGTGCGGACCTGGTCGAGGGTGACGACCTCGTGGTCATCGACGACGCGGTCTACAAGCGGACCATCGAAGGTCTCGAGCGAGTGGACGTCCTCTACCGGCGGATCGATGACTCCTACCTGGACCCGCAGGTGTTCCGGCCCGAATCGCTCATCGGTGTTCCCGGGATCATGAGGGCATGGCGTGCCGGCAAGGTGGCCATCGTCAGCGCACCAGGGGCCGGCATCGCCGACGACAAGGCGATCTACTCGTTCGTCCCGGATATCATCCGCTACTTTCTCGACGAGGAGCCCATCCTCGCCAACGTTCCGACGTGGCGGTGTGGTGACGCCGCCGACTGCCGCTACGTACTCGGTCACCTCGACGCCCTGGTGGTGAAGCCGGCCACCGAATCCGGGGGCTACGGGGTGGTCATAGGCTCCACCGCAGGTCCGGAGGCACTGGCCAGGGTGGCGCAGCGGATCGAGCGTCATCCCCGGGACTGGGTAGCCCAGCCCGTGCTCTCACTGTCGACGATGCCCACCATGGTCGACGGGCGGCTCGAGCCCCGCCACGTCGATCTCCGCCCCTTCACCGTGCTCGGCCCGACCGCATCATTCGTGGCGCCCGGTGGTCTGACGCGGGTGGCCAAGACCGCGGGGTCTTTGATCGTCAACTCCTCCCAGGGCGGGAGCAGCAAGGACACCTGGGTGGTGAAGAGAATCAGCCCGGTCGATCATCGGGACGCCTCCGGGCAGCTTCCGGCCGGCTCGTCGTCAGGCGAGCTCCAGGCAACCGGCTGCGGGCCAACCGAGTCGACCAGCCTCGAGCTCCGGTCGCCCGAGCGAAGGGCGCCGGAGTCGTGGACGGTGGGGCAGGCGCGCACAACCAGCCACGCGATCCAGTGAACGTGCAGATCCCCGAGAAGACGACGCCGCTTCTAGCTCGGATGGCCGAGGCGCTCTATTGGGCCGGTCGGTATCTCGAGCGCGCCGAGGACATCGCCAGGGTGGTGAACGTGCACGGTGAAACCCACGTCGATCTGCCCGTCGGCGAGGACGTCGGTTGGTTCCCGCTTCTCGACATCGCCGACGCCGCGGCTCTCTTCGCCGAACAGTTCCCGCAGCTGAAGTCGGCGAAAGGAGCGGCCGTCACGACCGGATCCTCGGTGGAGGACCGGATCATCCGCTTCCTCCTCTTCGACCAGGGCAACCCTTCATCGATTGTCACGTCGGTTTTCAATGCCCGTAGCAACTTGCGTCAGGCCCGGCCGGTCGTGCCACGCGAGGCATGGGAGCTCTGCAACGAGTTGTGGACCGTGCTGAAGGACAGTGGGAAGGAGGTTCGGACCCGTGATGAACGGGTTTGGTGGCTCAGGACGGTGGTCGACCAGAGTCACCGCATCAACGGAGTCCTGCTGGGAACCATGCGACGCGACGAAGCCCTCTCGTTCCTCCGTCTCGGTCAGCAGATCGAGCGGGCGTCCATCACCTGCCGCGTGCTGGCGGTGCGAACCGAGAACTTGGTCGGGACGGCCGGAGCCGATCCGTACGTGGACGCCCACCTCATGGCCGTCCTGCGTTCGCTTGCGTCCTACCAGCCGTTCCGGCGGGCCGCTCGCTCGGGGGAGGACGCCCGGGCACTGGTCATGTTCCTCCTCCGAGATCCATACCTGCCCCGATCGGTCAGCGCCTGCCTCGCCGAGCTTCGGGACCTGGTGAAGGCGCTGCCGCGCAACGAGTCGGCCCTTGAGGGCTGCGCCGACGCCTCGGTTGCCGTCGTGGCCGCGCCCATCCTGGAGCTCGATCCCTCTGGGCTTCGCTCGTTCCTGGTCGATCTGCTGGCCGCCATTGGGAGCATCCATCATCAGATCGCAGACTCGTACTTCGCCTCGGCTCCCGCTCGGCCGCCGTCGCGGGCCGGCCAACCGATATCTGCCTCACCCGTCCAGCGGGGCTCACCAGTCAGGTCCACCGACGGCGCCGCCGCTCCGGGCACAATCCGCGATGTGGAACTGTCGCCTGTCAGCGGACCCGTGGGGATGCGGTGCCGGATCGTGCATCTCACGACCTACGACTACGACCAGCCCGTCGTCCATGCCTACAACGAAGCGCACCTGCATCCCCGGGACGACAACGGCCAGCGCTGCCTCAGCCACCAGCTCGAGGTGACCCCGGCTCCTGTTGCGTGCACGGAGATCGTCGATCCGTTCGGCAATCGAGTCGCGGTCTTCTCCGTCCAGGGTGGATTTGACCGTCTCTCCGTCGAGGCGACGAGCGAGGTCACCACCTCGGCGCCGGCACCACCCCCGACCGGGCCGCCCTGGGAGTCGGTCCGCGTGATGCTCGACATCGACCGCCAACCAGCCGGTCGGGATGCCCGTCGGTATCGAGCGCCCTCGCGGCTGGTCCCGGCCGGGGAGCCCTTCAGGCAGTACGCCGCGAAGTCGTTTCTGCCGTCGCGGCCGATGGTCGACGCGACGCTGGATCTGGTGTCACGGATCCACCGTGACTTCGTCTACGAGCCGGGCGTGACCACGATCACGACGCCACTGCTGGAGGTCCTCGAGAACGGGCGTGGCGTGTGCCAGGACTTCGCCCAATTCATGATCGCCTGTCTGCGGTCGCTGGGTCTGGCCGCCCGCTACGTGAGTGGCTACATACCGACGGCGCCCTCACCGCAGGGGGCCGCCCTGGAAGGCGCCGACGCTTCCCATGCTTGGGTGTCGGTCTACCTTCCCGGATGGGGCTGGATCGATGTCGACCCGACCAACGACCAGATGGTCAAGAGCTCGCACGTGACCACCGCTTGGGGTCGTGACTACTGGGACGTCTCCCCGCTCCGGGGATCCGTCGAAGGCGGGGGCCAGACCCATCAACTGAACGTCCTCGTCAGTGTCGAGACTCTCCCCATGGAAGGGTACGCGGACCCCCTCGAGGCGTAGGGGAGAGGCGAGGCGCTGGGGGCGGAAGGCAGCGAAGTTCCGGCCGCGGTTGATCGGATGCTTGGGTGAGCCTTGGAAGCGCTCCGGCGGGCAGTTCCGTGCAGGAGAGCGGGCGACGGGAATCGAACCCGCGTTCCGAGCTTGGGAAGCTCGTGTTCTGCCTCTGAACTACGCCCGCAGGTGCCGGTCACACTATCGTCTGACCGGCATGGTTCTCTCCGACCGATCCATCCGGGAAGCCCTGGCCGCGGGCCATATCAAGATCGAGCCACTGGACGAGAGCTGCATCCAGCCCTCGTCGGTGGACCTGCACGTCGACCGCTACTTCCGCCTGTTCCGCAACCACACCAGCCGGGTGATCGACGTCCGGGAGAACCAGGAGGACCTGACCGAGCTGGTGGACACGGGCGACGACCCCCTCATCCTCCACCCCGGCGAGTTCGTCCTGGGCTCGACCCTCGAACAGGTCACCCTCCCCGACGACCTGGTGGCCCGGCTCGAAGGCAAGTCCTCCCTCGGGCGACTCGGCCTGCTCATCCACTCCACGGCCGGGTTCGTCGACGCCGGTTGGGACGGCCACCTCACTCTCGAGCTGTCCAACGTGGCCAGCCTGCCCATCACCGTCTATCCGGGGATGAAAATCGGCCAGATCAGCTTCCTCCAGATGACCACGGCTGCCGAACACCCCTATGGCTCAGACCGCCTCCACTCCAAGTACCAGGGACAATGGGGGCCCACACCCAGCCGGTACGCCGACAACTTCACTCGATGAGTGGCGGCCCGGCTCCGGCGGGCAAGTCCGAGCTTGACGTTTGTTACTCTTCGGTAACCCCATAGGAGGATCGCAGTGGCGCTCAGACTGGCCGTAGGACTCGGGATCACCGCGGTGATGTTGGCCATCGCCGGGCGGCGGTTCTTCTGGCTCTACCGCCTGATCTCCGCCGGGCACCCGGCCGTGCCCTCCCGCTTCCGGGACGTGCCCAAGCGGGTCCAGGCCGAACTGGTCGAGGTCGGGGGCCAGAAGAAGCTCCTCCAGTGGACGGTCCCGGGCTTGGCCCACGCCTTCACCTTCTGGGGCTTCACCATTCTGCTCCTCACCATCATCGAAGCCTTCGGGTGCCTCTTCCAGCGCAACTTCCACATCCCGCTCATCGGCCAGACCGCGGTGATCGGTTTCATCGAGGACTTCTTCGCCGTGGCCGTCATCGTGGCCCTCCTCGTGTTCGTCACCATCAGGGTCAAACACTCCCCCAAGCGGGAGAACCGGCGCTCGCGTTTCTTCGGCTCCCACACCGGCGCGGCATGGCTCGTGCTGCTCATGATCTTCGGCGTGATGGTCACCCTGCTCCTGTACCGGGGCGCCCAGGTCAACACCGGACACTTCCCCTACGGCTGGTGGGCGTTCGCCTCGCACCTGGTGGCCAAGGCCTTGGCACCGCTCGGTACGGGTGTCAACAGCGTGATCGAGACCGTGGCCCTGTTGGCCAACATCGCCATCATCACCGGCTTTCTGGTGTTCGTGTCCTACTCGAAGCACCTCCACATCTTCATGGCCCCGATCAACGTGGCCACGTCGCGCCGGCCCCGTGCCCTCGGCGCGTTGGCCTCCACACCGGACATGTCGATGGAGGACATCGCCGACGACGACGAGGTCGTGTTCGGAGCCGGCCGGATCGAGGACTTCTCGTGGAAGCAGCTCCTCGACATGGCCACCTGCACCGAGTGTGGTCGCTGCCAGTCCCAATGCCCGGCCTGGAACACCGGGAAGCCGCTCTCCCCGAAGCTGGTCATCATGGACCTGCGGGACAATCTGTTCGCCTCGGCCGACCGGGTCATGGCCCGCAACCGGGCGGCCGGTGTCGAGGTGGACAACCTGGTCCCTTCGGTCATCGACCCGGACGTTCTGTGGTCCTGCACCACCTGTGGCGCCTGCGTCGAGGAGTGCCCGGTCGACATCGAGCACATCGACACCATCATCGACATGCGCCGCTACGAGGTGTTGATGGAGTCGTCCTTCCCCACCGAGGCCGGCCTCATGTTGCGGAACATCGAGAACCAGGGCGATCCCTGGGGGCTCGGGTCGTCCAAGCGCACCGATTGGTTGGCCGCGCTGGACTTCGACGTACCGGTCATCAGCGGGTCCATTCCCGACGACATCGAGTACCTCTACTGGGTGGGCTGCGCCGGCGCGCTCGACGAGCGGGCCCGCAAGGGTGCCCAGGCCACCGCCCGCATGCTGCACCGGGCCGGCGTCTCGTTCGGCATCCTCGGTCCCCGGGAGAGCTGCACGGGCGACCCGGCCCGCCGCTTGGGGAACGAGTACCTCTACCAGGAACAGGCCCGGTCCAACATCGAGACCCTGGGCCGGGTCGGGGCCAAGAAGGTCATCGCCACCTGCCCGCACTGCTTCAATTCGCTGTCCAACGAGTATCCGGCCCTCGGCGGGGACTTCGAGGTCATCCATCACAGCCAACTGCTCGACCACCTGGTCTCGGCCGGGAAGCTCACGCCCGGAGGCGGATACGAGGGAACGGTCACCTACCACGACCCCTGCTACCTCGGTCGCCACAATCGTGTGTTCGACGAGCCCCGTTCGGTCATCGACGCCATCCCCGGGGCGACCCAGGTCGAGATGCGCCGGTGCCGCGAGCGGGGCTTCTGTTGCGGGGCGGGGGGCGCTCGCATGTGGCTGGAGGAGAACATCGGCAAGCGGGTCAACATGGAACGGACCGAGGAGGCCCTCGGTACCGGCGCCGATGTCGTGTCGACGGCCTGCCCCTACTGCATGATCATGCTCGACGACGCCGTCCGGGCCAATGCCAAGGAGGACGACGTGCGGGTGCTCGATCTTTCGCAGTTGCTCGAGGAGTCGATGGACTGACGGTCGGACGTCAGCCCACCACCCGAGCCCGTCAGTCGTAGGCCAGGGCGTCCATCTCGCGCAGCCGGGTGGCGGTGGCGGCCAGCATCTTGCGGGCGATGGTGGGGACCGAGCTGAGCAGTCCGTTGAACTGGCGCTGCGAGAGAACCAGCAGGTCCATGTCCGTATCGGAGACGACGGAGGCTGATCGCGGATGGCGGTCGAGCAGAGCCATCTCGCCGAAGTGGTCACCCGGACCGAGGGTGGCGACCTTCTTCCCATTGCGGGTCACCACCGCGTTGCCCGTCACGATGATGAAGAACTCGAGGCCCACCCGGCCCTCTTCGACGAGGACCTTTCCTTTGGCCACCTCGATCTCGTCGAGCGAGCTTCGGATCTTACGGAGCTCGGAGGCGGTGCAACCGGAGAACAGCCAAATGCTCTTCAAGTCGAGTGCTTTCAGACGCGCCGGCATGGCGGCGAGGCTACCTCGCGCTGCTCCAGCTCGCTGGCTACGGCTACCATCTCCGAATCGCTGGTGACACCCGGGTCGCGTCGGCGACGGCGATTGGGCGATGGACAGGCCGATGATCAGCACAGAGCCGACCGTTCAACCTGAGCCGGCCGGTGGAGCCGGCCGCCACGACCCTGGGGTCCCGCGGCGGGACGAGGACCCGGCGGCATCCGGCACCCAGGGGCCTGGCCATACCGTCACCACCCTGCGAGGCGCCGGCGTGGATGTCAACGTGCGGCGGATCGTCCCCTACCTCATCGGCGCCGGCCTGGTGGCGCTGGTGGTGTCCATCGTGGCCCTCACCGTGGCCGGCGTGGAGAAGAACGATCAGGTCAACCAACTGCGCCACCACGGGGTGGTCGTCGAGGCCACGGTGGCGGGATGCATCGGGCTGATGGGCGGCAGCGGGAGCAACCTCGCCGGTTACTCCTGCCGGGCGTCGTTCACACTCGACGGCCACCGCTATGACGAGTCACTGGCCGGGAACCCGACACCCGTCACCGGAGCGAAGTTCCGGGCGGTGACCGTCCCGGGCGACCCGGCCCTGCTCGCCACCGTGGCTGCGGTTGCCGGTGAGCAGGCCTCGTGGCGGGTGTTCATCCTTCCGGGGGTGCTCCTGATCGTCCTGGCGCTGACCACAGCCGCCTTGCTGCTGCACCGCGGCCGCCGTCGGAAGGCAGCACGAGTCAGTGGATGAAGGCCGGTCGCAGCTGAATGTCACGACGGCCGGGTCGAGGCCACCCTCCCGGAACACCCCGTGGCCTGCCACAAAGGCCCTGGGCTAACCTGCACCATGCCCGGAAGCCTGTGGGAGCGACTGCGCGCCGCCATGGTCAAGCCACCGGACGAGGCAACGGGCGGTGGCCCCCAGATCGTCCACGGCGAGTACCCGACGTCGGTCCCCGACCTCGAAGTCCTGGTCAAGCGCGGCTGACGACCGGGAGCGACTCGTCGGGCTCATCGCCGCTCCCATTGCCGCTGCACTCGGGCTCATCGTTTCGGCCAGCCTGGTGGCCAACGACCCGAAGTCCCTGCTCAGCAACGGTCAACTCAACAAACTCCACGTGAACCCGTCGCTGTACGTCGAGCTCGGTGCGGTGTCCGTGGGGCTCGCCCTGCTGATGCTGGTGATGGCCTGGATGAGGAAGCGCCTCTACCTGGCGATCACCATGGCGCTCTTCGGGCTCTCCCTCTTCAATCTCCACTACTGGGGCTTCGGCATCCCCTACATCTTCGCCGGCTCCTGGCTGCTGGTCCGCGCCTACCGTCTGCAATCGAAACTGAAAGAGGCCAAGGCGGCGGCCCCGGCCCCGGGCAAGGCCGTGTCCAACAAGCGGTACACACCCCCCACTCCTCCCCGGCGATCCCCGAAACCCCGACCCGACGGGGAACGCAAGGCCGGCTGACACACCCGCCTGGGGCAGCGGGCTGACATTCCCGCTCGGGCGCGCCGGGCTGACATCCGCGCCTGGGACAACGGGCTGACCCTCCCGCCTGGCACACCGGGCTGGCACACCTGGTTCGGTCAACGTCGCGGCTCGCACCCTCTGGCGCGGTTTGCGCGAGAGGGTTCACATTCCCAGCCGGTGAGGCCCAAGTCATCCCTGACCAGGGTGTCGAGGCCAGTTCACGCGCTGGTAACACTCACGTCACCCTGCCGAAATCCCCGACCTGCATTGTTTCCGGCATCAGGACACAACCCGCTGTCTTGGCCCTGCCCGTGTGCTTCCGTCGGATGGCGACGTATGGCGCGGTCGGCGGCCATCCCACGAGAGGAGCACTTGCCCCGTGCTAGCCGCAGCAATCACGCAGGTCCCCTATCCCAGCTGGCTGAACCCGGCCGACAACACCTGGCAGATCGTCGCGGCCACGTTCGTCGGGCTCATGAGCCTTCCCGGACTGGCCGTCCTCTATGCGTCGATCGTGCCGAAGAAGTGGGCGGTCAACGTGCTGGCCATGATGTTCGCCGGGTTCTCGCTGGTGCTCATCGCCTGGGTGCTGTGGTCCTACAAGATGGGCTTCGGCGCCACATCCGTCGGCGGCGGGGTCCACGACGGGGTCCAGACCCAGCTGTCGGGGGTGGGGTGGGTCAAACACTTCTTCGAGAACCTGGTGGGCAAGCCGGGAGGCATCACCGACAGCGTGGGCGAACAGGGCCAGGCGGTGTCGGCGGCCAACACCGTCATCCCGTTCCACTTCCCGACGTCGTCGCTGGCCTACTTCCAGTTCGTGTTCGCCGCCATCACCCCGCTGCTGTTCCTCGGGAGCGTGCTCGGCCGGATCAAGTTCCTGGCCTGGTGCATCCTGGTGCCGCTGTGGTCGACGTTCGTCTACGGCGTCGACGCCTTCCTGCTCTGGGGCGGGGGCTATTTCGCCCAGGAGGGATCCCTCGACTTCTCGGGCGGCTACGTCATCCACATGTCGGCCGGTGTCTCGGGATTCGTGGCCGCCTGGGTTCTCGGGCCCCGGCTCCTACGGGATCGACAACATGCCTTGCCCAACAACCTGGTGATGGCGGCGGTCGGCGCCGGCATCCTGTGGTTGGGCTGGAACGGCTTCAACGGTGGTGACCCGTACTACGCCGGTGCCGACGCGGCGGCCGCCGTGGTCAACACCAACCTGGCCACCGCCGTCGGCGTGATCGTCTGGATCGCGCTCGACGCCTGGCTCACCAAGGAGAAGAAACCGACCTTCCTCGGCGCGGTCAACGGCATGATCTGCGGCCTGGTGGGGATCACACCGTGCGCCGGCTGGGTGAACGGTCGGGGTGCCATCGCCGTCGGGGCCATTGCCTCCGGCGTCGTGTGGGTGGCCTGGAACTTCCTGTCCAAGGTGCGCCCGTTCTCGAAGGTGGACGACGCCTTGGGGGTGGTCTACACCCACGGGATCGCCGGATTCATGGGTGGCATGTTGTTGGGAATATTCGGTGATCCGAACATGCTCGAATACGGCTGCGGTCATCTGGATGCGGCCGGGCAGGTCGTCGCCACCACCCAGAACACCTACGTGGCATCGGGCGGGAAGTGCGTGCCGTTCTCGGTCAACGGCCTGATGTACACCGGCTCTGCCCACCAATTGTGGGAACAGTTCCGGGCGGCCATCTGGGTCCTGTTCTGGTCCGCCCTGGTCACCTTCATCCTGATGAAGATCATCGGACTGGTGCTCCGAGGAGCCCGGTACAAGGATGAGGTGCTCGAGGTCGGTGACCTGGCCATCCATGGGGAGGAGGCCTTCCCCGAGGAGCGGTTCGCCGAGCGGGTCGGGGCCATGTCCATGGCCGGTGACGAGCGGGCGCCGTCGTTGGCCGGGACCACTCCCGACGACGGTTCACCACCACCCGGCATGGGCAGCTGACGGAACCACTACGACGAGATCCTTGAGGAGGAACCCAAAAAAATGAAGCTGATCGTAGCGGTGCTGAAGCCGTTCAAGCTCGACGAGGTGAAGGAGAGCCTGAAGAGCCTGGGGGTCCACGGCCTGACGCTCACCGAGGCCCAGGGTTTCGGTCGCCAACGAGGCCACACCGAGGTGTACCGGGGAGCCGAGTACGAGGTCGAGTTCGTACCGAAGATCCGGCTCGAGGTGCTGGTCGACGACGCCCAGGTGGACGAGGTGACGACGGCCATCGTGGACAGCGCCGGAACCGGCAAGATCGGTGACGGCAAGGTCTGGGTCCTGCCGGTGGAGGAGATCATCCGGGTGCGGACGGGCGAACGAGGGGCCGACGCGCTCTGAGCCCGCCGGCGCCCCGCGCCCGGCGCGGACGACGGGTTAGGGCGGCGTTTGTGGGGACAGACGGACCTGACGGGAGGAACGGTCGGCCTTACCGGGCCGACCGTTCCTTTTGCCGGATGCCGCCGGCCCGTGCACCGGCCGGTTCCCCGGTCGCTCGTCAGCCGGCTTGGCGGGCCACCGCCTCGGCGGCGGCCCGGGCCGCTTCGGGGTCGCCCAGGTAGTCGCCTGACCGGACCGAGAGGTCGTCGTCCAGCCGGTAGCGGAAAGGGATGCCAGTCGGGATCTCGAGGTCGACGATCTCGTCGTCGCCGATCCCGTCGATGTGCTTGCGCAGCGCCCGCAGGCTGTTGCCGTGGGCCACGACCAGGACGGCTCCGCCCCGCGATCCTTCGGCCAGCAGATCGGGCACGATGACGTCGTACCAGTAGGGGAGCACCCGGTCCACCACGTCGGACAGGCACTCGGTGGTCGGCAGGAGGTCGGGGGGGATGTCCCGGTACCGGGGATCGCCCGACGGATCGTGGGCGCTGCCCGGGTCGATGGGTGGCGGTGGCGTTCCATAGCTGCGGCGCCAGGCCTTGACCTGGTCTTCCCCGTACTGGGCGGTGGTCTCCTTCTTGTTCAGGCCTTGGAGGGCGCCGTAGTGGCGCTCGTTGAGGCGCCAGTGCCGGCGTACCGGCAACCAGCTGCGCCCAGCCTCCTCCAGGGTCAGGTCGGCCGTCCGGACGGCCCGGGTGAGGACCGAAGTGTGCAGGATGCGCAGGTCGAGGTCCCCGGCGCCGGCCAACAGCCGCCCGCCCGCCCGGGCCTCGCCCTCGCCGAGCGGGGTCAGTCCGACGTCGACCCACCCGGTGAACAGGTTCTCGGCGTTCCACTGCGACTGGCCGTGGCGCAGAAGGACCAGTTCGGGCATGGCCCGAGCGTAATCCGAGGTGCCGATTCCCGCCTGTTGCGTAGTTGGGTGTCGACATTAGATAAAACTTATGTATAATGCACTCAAGTTTGATATAGTTGATTCGGTAGAAGTACAGATCAGATGGGTAGAACCAACGATCGAGCAGCAGGGGTCTGCAGCCGAGCGACGGGACTGCACCGACCGTCGAGTCACGAGACAAGCGCCTGAGGAAGGCGGGAGCAGGAGGCAACACCATGGCCAAGGCCGTAGGAATCGACCTCGGGACCACCAACTCGGTGGTGTCCGTGCTGGAGGCCGGCGAGCCGGTCGTCATTCCCAACGCGGAGGGGAGCAGGACCACCCCCTCGGTGGTGGGTTTCGCCAAGTCGGGCGAGGTGCTGGTCGGGGAGGTGGCCAAACGTCAGGCCATCACCAACCCTGACCGCACCGTACGGTCGGTCAAGCGCCACATGGGCACGTCGTGGAAGATCGACATCGACGGCAAGGACTACACCGCGCAGGAGATCTCGGCCCGCATCCTCGGCAAGCTGAAGCGCGATGCCGAGTCGTATCTGGGTGAGACGGTGACCGAGGCGGTCATCACCGTGCCCGCCTACTTCGACGACGCCCAGCGGACGGCGACCAAGGAGGCCGGCACCATCGCGGGCCTCGAGGTGCTCCGCATCATCAACGAGCCGACGGCGGCGGCGCTCGCCTACGGCCTGGACAAGGAGGGCGCCGAGCAGACGGTGCTGGTGTTCGACCTCGGTGGTGGCACCTTCGACGTGTCACTCCTCGACATCGGCGACGGCGTCTTCGAGGTCAAGTCCACGGCCGGCAACTCGCAGCTCGGCGGTGACGACTGGGACCAGCGCATCATCGACTGGTTGGTGAAGAGCTTCAAGGACACCGAAGGGGTCGACCTCGCCGCCGACAAGATGGCCACCCAGCGTCTGAAGGAGGCGGCGGAGAAAGCCAAGATCGAGCTGTCCTCGCTGCAGGAGACGCAGATCAACCTGCCCTTCATCACCGCCACCTCCGAGGGCCCGAAGCACCTCGACCTCAAGCTGACCCGATCCAAGTTCAACGAGCTGACCGCCGACCTCGTCGAGGCGTGCAAGGGGCCCTTCGAGCAGGCCATCGCCGACTCGGGGCTGTCCAAGTCCGACATCCAGCACGTGGTGCTGGTGGGTGGCTCGACCCGCATGCCCGCCGTGCAGGAGCTGGTCCAGCAGATGACGGGCAAGGAGGCCCACAAGGGCGTGAACCCGGACGAGGTGGTCGCCATCGGCGCGGCCGTGCAGGCCGGTGTGCTGAAGGGCGACGTCAAGGACGTGCTCCTCCTCGACGTGACACCGCTGTCGCTCGGGATCGAGACCAAGGGTGGCGTGATGCACCGGCTCATCGAGCGGAACACCACCATCCCGACCAAGCGCAGCGAGGTGTTCACCACCGCCGACGACAATCAGCCGTCGGTCGAGGTGCACGTCCTCCAGGGCGAGCGGGAGATGGCCATGTACAACAAGACCCTGGGCAAGTTCCAGCTGGTCGACCTGCCCCCGGCGCCCCGCGGTGTGCCGCAGATCGAGGTCACCTTCGACATCGACGCCAACGGCATCGTGCACGTCTCGGCCAAGGACCGGGCTACCGGCAAGGAGCAGTCGATGACCATCACCGGTCAGTCCTCACTGGCCCGGGATGACATCGAGCGCATGGTCAAAGACGCCGAGGCCCACGCCGACGACGACCGTCGCCGCAAGGAGGAGGCCGAGGTGCGGAACAACGCCGACACCCTCGTCTACCAGACGGAGAAGCTCCTCGCCGAGCAGGGCGAGAAGTTCCAGGGCGACGAGAAGGACAAGGTGGAATCGGCCCTCGGCTCCCTCAAGGAGTCGCTCGGCGGCTCGGACCTCGAGGCCATCAAGAACTCGACGGAGGCGTTGCTGTCGGCGAGCCAGTCCTTCAGCCAGCGGCTCTACGAGGAAGCGTCCCGGGCGGAGTCGGCCGCCCCCGGGGGCCAGGTCCCGCCGGAGGAGGCTTCCGACGACGAGGTCGTGGACGCCGAGATCGTCGACGACAAGAACTGACCGCTCATGACGGGTGTCAATGGGCGTGACGACGACACCGGGGAGGGGTGGGAGGCGACGCCTGAGCGTCCCTCCGGCCCCGGCCCGTTCGAGGCCGCCGACGACGGTCGACATCGCCGAACCGACGAGGAGATCGTGGCCGACGAGCTTGCCGAATCCGAGCAGGAGGCGAACGAGCACGGGGTCGTCGAGATCATCGGCGGTGATGCCCCTGACCTCAACGCGGTGACGACCGCGCTGGCCCAGCGCGACGAGTACCTCGACTCGCTGCGCCGGCTCCAGGCCGAATTCGAGAACTACAAGAAGCGGGTGACCAAGCAGCAGGCCGACCAGGTCGCCCGGGCCGGGGTCTCCTTGGTGGAGAAGATCCTGCCCGTTCTCGACACCCTGGACCTGGCCATCGAGCACATGGGCGACCCGGGATCGGTGGACGGGCGCGCCCTCGAGGCCGTCTCCAGCCAACTGCGCGACGTGCTGGGCAAGGAGGGCCTCGAGCGGATCAGCCCGATCGGCGAGCGGTTCGATCCCACCGCCCACGACGCGGTGGGCCACCTGCCGGCCGCCAGCGGGCCGGGGGCGGGCGAGGGCGACGAGTGGGGCGCCGGTGCCCCCGGGCCCGACGGGGACCGGAACGGGGCGGGCGAGCCGGTGGTGGAACAGGTGATGCGGGCCGGGTACCGGTGGAAGGGTTCGGTGCTGCGGCCGGCCATGGTCATGGTGCGCGGCTGAGCGGGCTCCTGACCTGAACGACCGGGACCGGACACCAGGACGGGACCGGGACAGACGACGAGGACCAGAGAAAACGAGAGACGACATCGGTGGCGCCCCAACGCGAATGGTTCGAGAAGGACTACTACAAGACCCTCGGCGTGTCCTCGACCGCCACGGCCAAGGAGATCACCAGCGCCTACCGGAAGCTGGCCAAGAAGCATCATCCTGACGCCAACCCGGGTCAGGAGGAGACCTTCAAGGAGATCTCCGCCGCCTACGACGTCCTGGGTGACGCCGACCGGCGCAAGGAGTACGACGAGGTCCGGGCCATGGGCCCGGCCGCGGCCGGCGCCGGCTTCCCCGGTGGGTTCGGTGGCGGGACCTTCCGGGTCGAGGACATGGGCGATCTGGGCGATCTGTTCGGCGGCCTCTTCGGGCGCGGCCGCCGCGGGGGAGGTGCGGCCGGCCCGCAGCGGGGTGCGGATGTCGAGACCGAGCTGCACCTCGCCTTCGAGGACGCCGTCAAGGGGGTGACCACCTCGGTCAACCTCACCACCGACGTGCGTTGCCACACCTGCCGGGGGACGGGTGCTGCCCCCGGCACCCAGCCGACGACCTGTCCGCGGTGCGGGGGCTCGGGCACCCTCCAGGACAACCAGGGCCTCTTCTCGCTCAGCCAGATCTGCCCGCAGTGTGGAGGACGGGGCACGGTGGTGGCCACCCCGTGCCCGACCTGCGCGGGGACCGGGGTCGAACATCGCAACCGCACGGTCAAGGTGCGCATCCCGCCCGGGGTGGAGGACGGACAGCGCATCCGGGTCAAGGGCCGCGGCGCGTCCGGCCGGAACGGCGGCCCGAGCGGCGACCTGTACGTGGTGGTCCGCGTGGACCGCCATGGGATGTTCGGCCGTCGGGGCCGCAACCTGACCCTGGCCGTGCCGGTGTCCTACGCCGAGGCGGCCCTCGGGACGACGCTCACCGTGCCCACCCTCACCGGTCCGGTCACCTTACGGGTCCCGCCCGGTACACCCAGTGGCCGGACCTTCCGGGTCAAGGGCCGCGGCGTGGCGGCGGACGGCAAGAGCTCCGGCGGCGACCTGCTGGTCACCGTGGCCGTCGATGTCCCCGATTCGCTGACCGACGAGCAGCGCAAGGCGGTCGAGGCCCTGGCCTCGGTCGTCCAGCCGCCGGAGCGAAACCTCGGGAGCGTGTCGTGAACGAGGAGCGCCACACCCGCGCCGTCTACGTCATCTCGGTGGCGGCCGAGCTGACCGGCATGCACCCCCAGACCTTGCGGGTCTACGAGCGGCGCGGGCTGCTCGACCCCAGTCGGACGGAAGGGGGCAGCCGTCGCTTCAGCGAACAGGACCTCGAGCGCCTGCGCCACATCCAGAGCCTCACCACGGCCGGGGTCAACCTGGAGGGGGTGCGGCGGGTGATGGAGCTGGAGGCCGAGGTCGTCCGCTTGCGAGCCGAGCTCGACACCACCCGAGCCGAGGCCCGCGAGGCCCTGGCCATCACCCACCGCCAGTACCGGCGCGAGCTGGTGCCCCTGAGACAGACACCCATACCCACGCGGGCGCCCCGGCGGGCGGCCCACGGTACCGGAGCCACCGGAGGACCCCGATGAGCATCAACCCCGATCGCTGGACGCTCAAGACCCAGGAGGCCTTCAGCGCCGCCGTCGAACGGGCCCGGGCCGCCCACAACGCGGAGATCACCCCGGAGCATCTGCTGGCCGCCATTCTCGACCAGCCCGAGGGGATCGCCGGGCCCATCCTCGTCCGCATCGGCGTGGAGCCCGCCCTGATCCGGGAGCGACTCGAGGGCGAGCTCGGCCGGCTGGCCCAGGCCTTCGGCGGCGGGGAGCCGACGGTGAGCCGGTCGCTCCGTGACGTCCTGACCGCGGCCGAGACCCAGCGCGCCGACATGGGTGACGAGTACCTGTCCGTCGAGCACCTGATGCTGGCCATGGCCGAGCGCATCGGCGTGGACCACGACGAACTGCTGAAGGCCTTGCGGGACGTGCGGGGGAGCCACCGGGTCACGTCCCAAAACCCGGAGGAGACCTTCCAGGCGCTCGAGCGCTACGGCCGCGACTTGACCGAGCTGGCCCGCCAGGGGCGGCTCGACCCGGTCATCGGGCGCGACGAGGAGGTGCGCCGGGTGATCCAGGTGCTGTCGCGCCGCACCAAGAACAACCCGGTGCTGATCGGGGAGCCGGGGGTGGGCAAGACGGCGATCGTCGAGGGACTGGCCCAGCGCATCGTGGAGGGCGACATCCCGGAGGGGTTGAAGGGCAAGCGGGTCATCGCCCTCGACATCGGCTCGATGGTGGCCGGGGCCAAGTACCGCGGCGAGTTCGAGGAGCGGCTGAAGGCCGTGCTGAAGGAGATCACCGACGCCGAGGGCGAGATCATCACGTTCGTCGACGAGCTGCACACCATCGTCGGCGCCGGCGGCGGCGCCGAAGGGGCGATGGACGCGGGCAACATGATCAAGCCCATGCTGGCCCGCGGCGAGCTACGGCTCATCGGGGCGACCACGCTCGACGAGTACCGGCAGTACATCGAGAAGGACGCCGCCCTCGAGCGGCGCTTCCAGCAGGTGTTCGTCCCGCCGCCGTCCGTCGAGGACACCATCGCCATCCTGCGAGGCCTGAAGGAGCGCTACGAAGTCCACCACGGGGTCCGCATCCAGGATGCCGCCCTGGTGGCCGCGGCGGTCCTGTCCGACCGCTACATCACGGGCCGGTTCCTGCCGGACAAGGCCATCGACCTCATGGACGAGGCGGCCAGCCGGCTGCGCATCGAGATCGACTCGATGCCCACCGAGCTCGATGTCGTCACCCGTCGCCTGCGCCAGCTGGAGATCGAGCGGATGGCCCTGGAGAAGGAGACCGATCCCGCCTCGGCCGAGCGCCTGGCCCGGCTGGAGGAGGAGGCGGCCAACCTCCAGGAGCAGTCGGTGGCCATGACCGCCCACTGGCAGTCCGAGAAGGAGGCCATCGCCACCATCCAGTCGCTCAAGGGCGAGCTCGAGCAACTGCGCGGCGAAGCCGAGCGGCTGTCCCGGGACGGCAACCTGGCCGACGCATCGGAGATCACCTACGGCAAGATCCCCGACCTCGAGCGCCGGGTCGAGGAGGCCACCCACGCCCTCGACGAGCTCCAGAAGGAGCAGCGCTTCCTCAAGGAGGAGGTGGACGCCGAGGACGTGGCCGAGGTGGTCAGCCGGGCGACGGGCGTGCCGGTCAGCCGGTTGATGGAGGGGGAGGTCGAGAAGCTCATCCGCATGGAGGATGCCCTGCACGCCCGGGTGGTCGGCCAGGACGAGGCCGTCTCGGCGGTGGCCAACGCCATCCGGCGGAGCCGGGCCGGGTTGTCCGACCCCAACCGACCCATCGGGTCGTTCCTGTTCATGGGGCCGACCGGCGTGGGCAAGACCGAGCTGGCCCGGGCGCTGGCCGACTTCCTCTTCGACGATGCCCGGGCCATGGTGCGCATCGACATGAGCGAGTACTCGGAGCGGCATTCGACGGCGCGCCTGATCGGGGCCCCGCCCGGGTATGTCGGTTACGAGGAGGGAGGGCAGCTGACCGAATCCATCCGACGCCGTCCCTACGCGGTCGTCCTCCTCGACGAGTTGGAGAAGGCCCACCCCGACGTGTTCAACACCCTGTTGCAACTGCTGGAGGACGGTCGGCTCACCGACGGGCAGGGCCGGACCGTCGACTTCACCAACACCGTCCTGATCATGACCACCAACATCCCGGGTGAGCCCATCCAGTTCTTCAAGCCGGAATTCGTCAACCGCATCGACGAGATCGTCCGCTTCCATCCCCTGACCCAGAGCGATCTGGCCCGCATCGTCTCCATCCAGTTGGACGGGCTGCGCTCGCGGTTGGCGGAGCGGCGCCTGAGCCTGACCGTCACGCCCGCCGCCGAGTCGTGGCTGGCCCAGGCCGGCTACGACCCCGACTTCGGAGCCCGTCCCCTCCGCCGGGTGATCCAGCGACAGGTCGAGGACCCGCTCGCCCTGGCCCTGTTGGAGGGCCGCTACCCCGAAGGCGCCATGGTCACGGTGGACGAGGCGGACGGGTCGATCACCCTGGTCTGAGAAGGCTCGACCGACGGGCGGACGATCCACCCGCCCGATCCGACCGGCCCGATCCGGCCGGTCGGGCGCCGCCCCCGTGTGGACGACGTCGGGCGCCGGTTGTCATCATGGGGCGGTGGAGCACCCGGGCGGACCCGCTCAACGGCCCGTGACGAGCGGTCGGCCCTTCTGGGCGATGCGACGGGGGCCGAGCCGGAGCCGGGTTCCCTCCTCCGCCCGGTTGCCCTGGTGATACCGGTCACCGTTCTGATGCGGGCCGCGTCGACGGCCCCGGCCACCGCAGCCGGCGCCGTCACCGTGAGGATCGACTTCCAGAACGTGTTCTCGTTGATCCTCGCCATCGTGTTCGTCGTCCTCCTCGGCCTGGTGAGCAACCGGCTCATCGGCATCAAGGTCGGCCGCTGGCGTTCGATGCTCACCGCCCTGGTCGGGACCCTGGTCGGCGTGGCCGGCGCGGCCGCCGTGGCCAAGGGGCCCAACGACCGGGGGGTGATCTACGCCCTCACCGCCCTGTTCGGGGTGCTCGCCACCATGGTGCTCCTCATCATCCCCGAGGCCATCGCCCGCACCGGGGTGGCTCCCCGGCGCCGGGCCAAGCGCGTCTGGCTGCATCCCATCCGGTGGGTCCGCCAGGTACTGGCCCCCGTCTCGCGGTCCTTCGAGGTGCTCGGGGCCGCTCGGCGGCGCGGGTTGGCCCGGCCCCACTACCTCTCCTCGGCCGGTATGGCCACCGAGGAGTTCGGCCGCCGGCTCCGGCTCACCCTGGAGGATGCCGGTGGGATGTTCGTGAAGTTCGGCCAGATCGCCTCGACCCGCAGCGACCTGCTGGCCCCGCCGGTGATCGACGAGCTCTCCCGGTTGCGGGCCGACGTGCGACCCATCCCGAGCGACCAGGTCCGGCCGCTGGTCGAGGCCGAGCTCGACCGTCCGGTCGAGGAGGCGTTCACCTCCTTCGACTTCGAGCCCGTGGCGTCGGCCTCCATCGGACAGGTCCACCGGGCCGTGCTCAGCGACGGCGGTCCGGTGGTGGTCAAGATCCAGCGCCCCGGGCTCGACCAGCTGCTGCGGCGCGACGCCACGGTCCTGCGCCTGGCCGCCCGGATCGTCGAGCGACGGGTCCCGACCGCCCGCGAATTCGGCGCCCGCCGGCTGGCCGAGGAGCTCATCACCGGCATGGACAACGAGCTCGACTACGTCCGCGAGGCGACCATGTGCGACCGGCTCCGGGCCACCATCGAGCACGACGACCCGGCCGACGACGTGGTGCGGGTGCCGGTCGTCTTCCACGAGCTGTCCACCGAGCGCCTGCTGGTCATGGAAGAGGCACCCGGCCGGCCGATCGATGCCGACGGCGCCCTCGAGGCCAGCGGCGCCCCCGTGCACCTGCTGGCCGCCGCCCTGCTCAACTGCTTCCTCGAGCAGGTGCTGCGCGGCTCGGTGTTCCATGCCGACCCCCACCCCGGCAACCTGATGGTCGACCGGTGGGGCCGCCTGTGGCTCCTCGACTACGGGGCGGTCGGGCTGCTCGACCCGGCGACACGCCGGGCCCTCGAGGACATGGCCATCGGCATGAGCACCGGCGAGCCGATGGTGGTGGCCCGGGCCGTCCGGCGCCTGGCCGAGGCCGAGGCCACCGCCGACCTGCGTGCTCTCGAGTCCGACGTGGGCCGGCTGATGGTCGAGTCCTCCGGTGGCTTCGACCCCGCCCTCATCCACGAGGTGCTCACGGTGATGGCCCGCCACGGCATGCAGGTGCCGGCCTCGATGACCTCCTTGTCCCGAGCCCTGCTCACCCTGGACGGCACCCTCCGGGTGATCGATCCCGCCTTCGAGCTGGCCACCGAGGCGGGTGCTGCCGCCGAGGCCCTGGCCGTACCGGAGGGCGCCGGCGAGGGCGACCTCCTCCAGCAGGAGCTGCGCCGCGCCTTGCCGGCCCTGCGCACCCTGCCCGAGCACGCCGACGAGATCGCCTCCCAGCTGCGGTCGGGGCGCCTGAGCCTGCGGGTCGAACGGTTCGCCGGGCGGGACGAGGCGGTCGTGGGGCGGTGGATCGACCGGGTGCTGGTGGCCGCCTTCGGCGGCATCGGCTTGCTGGCCTCGGCCGTCATCCTGGTAGCGGCCGAGCTGGCCGGCACCCGCGACATCCGCCTCTCGCTCCAGGCCGTCGGCTTCATCGGCCTCGTCGTGTCCTCGGTGCTGTTCATGCGGGCGGTGGCCCAGGTCCTGCGGCGCGAGCGCTCGGCCATCGAGTGAGGCCGGATCAGGGGGCGGGGTAGACTGGTGCGTAATCCGCTTTCCACAACGGAGGAGTGACGCGTGCCGGCAACTGTCGTCGTCGGGACCCAGTGGGGTGATGAGGGCAAGGGCAAGCTCACCGACCTCCTGGCCAAGGAGATGGGGATGGTCGTCCGCTACCAGGGCGGCCACAATGCCGGTCACACCATCGTGGTGGAGGGCGAGACCTTCGCCCTCCAACTGGTCCCGAGCGGGGTGCTCTACGACCACATCACCCCGGTCATCGGCAACGGTGTGGTGGTCGACCCGGCGGTCCTGCTCCAGGAGGTCGACACCCTCGCCGGCAAGGGGATCGACACCTCGCGGCTGCTGGTGAGCGGGAACGCCCACCTGATCATGCCGTACCACCACGAGCTCGACCGGCTGACCGAGCGCTACCTCGGGAAGAACAGCCTGGGCACGACCAAGCGGGGGATCGGGCCGGCCTACGCCGACAAGTCCTCACGGGTGGGACTGCGCGTCCAGGATCTCCTCGACCCGAAGATCTTCCGGCAGAAGCTCGACGTGGTCCTGAAGGAGAAGAACGCCGTCCTGGCCAAGGTGTACAACCGGCTGCCCTTGTCGGCCGACGACATCTGCGCCCGCTACCTCGACGAGCTGGCCCCGCGGGTGGCCCCGATGGTGGCCGACACCGTCGGCCTGGTCCACGACGCGCTGGAGCGAGGCACCCACGTCCTGCTGGAAGGGGCCCAGGCCACCTTCCTCGACCTCGACCACGGCACCTATCCCTTCGTGACCTCGTCCAACCCGGTGGCCGGCGGGGCCTGTACCGGGGCCGGCGTCGGCCCCCGCTACATCGAGGAGGTCATCGGCATCGCCAAGGCCTACGTGACCCGGGTGGGAAGCGGGCCATTCCCCACCGAGCTCCTCGACGAGACGGGTGACACCCTGGTGGAGCGAGGCCGTGAGTACGGGGTCAACACCGGGCGCCGGCGCCGCCCGGGCTGGTTCGACGCCGTCATGATGCGCCAGGCCGTCCGGCTCAACTCGCTCTCCGAGGTGGCCCTGACCAAGCTGGACGTGCTCGACACCTTCGAGACGGTCAAGGTGTGCGTCGCCTACGAGGCCGGGGGCGAGCGGTTCACCCACCCGCCCTACCACCAGTCGACCTTCCACCAGGTCAGCCCGGTCTACGAGGAGCTGCCGGGGTGGAAGACCGATCTGTCGGGGGCCACCGAGCTCGGCGACCTGCCCCAGGCGGCCCGGGACTACGTGCGGTTCCTGGCCGAGCAGATCGGTACCCCGGTGCGCCTGGTCGGGGTGGGGCCCGGCCGCGAGCAGTTCGTTCGTTTCGCCGCATGAGCGGGTCTCCGGGCCGGAGGCCACGGTGACCGGCCGGGGGCGGGGGTGAGCACCGTCTGCGTGGTGGGATCGGGGGGGCGCGAGCACGCCCTGGCCCTGGCCCTCGGACGGACGGCCGACGTGGTGGTGACCCCGGGCAATCCCGGCATCGCCGGTGTCACCCCCGAGGGCCACACCCTCACCAGCCTGTCGGCCCCGGCCGGGGAGATCGAGGCCGACCTGTTCGTCATCGGGCCGGAGGCACCGCTGGTCGACGGGCTGGCCGACCGGTTGCGGGCCGACGGCCACCTGGTGTTCGGGCCCGGCGCGGCCGGGGCCCGGCTGGAAGGGTCCAAGGCGTTCATGAAGGAGCTGCTGGCCGAGGCGGGCGTGCCCACCGCCCGGTACGGGGTCTTCCACGAGGCGGCGGCGGCCAAGGCCTTCTGCCGGAGCCTGCCCGGGCCGTGGGTGGTCAAGACCGACGGGCTGGCGGCGGGCAAGGGCGTACTGGTCAGCGACAGCCTGGCCGAGGCCGAGGCGGACATCGAGGCCAAACTCTCCGGTGACGCCTTCGGGGACGCCGGCCGGCGAGTGGTGGTGGAGGAGGGCCTCACCGGGCCCGAGTGCTCCCTCCTCGTGCTGTGCGACGGCGAGCGCCTGGTCCCGCTGGCCCCGGCCCAGGACTTCAAGCGGCGCGACGATCACGACCGGGGCCCCAACACGGGCGGGATGGGCGCCTACTCACCCGTCCCCGACGTCTCCGACCGGCTGGCCTCGCAGCTGGTCGACGAAGCGGTCGCCCCGCTGGTCGGGGCGCTCCGGTCCCGGTCCATCGACTACCGCGGCGTGCTCTATGCCGGATTGATGCTCACCCCGGAGGGACCGAAGGTCCTCGAGTTCAACGTGCGCTTCGGCGACCCCGAGGCCCAGGTGGTGCTCCTCCGGCTGGAGAGCGATCTCGCCGGCCTGTTGGCCGAGGCGGCGGCCGGGTCGCTGCGCACCTCGCCACGCTTCTCGGCCGGGGGGGCGGTGTGCGTGGTCTGCGCCTCGCCCGGCTATCCGGAGGCGCCCCGGACGGGCGACACCATCGGCGGGTTGGACGAGGCCGCCGCCCTGGACGGGGTCACCGTCCTCCACGCCGGCACGGCGATCGGGGGCGATGGGACCCTGGTCACGGCGGGCGGCCGCGTGCTCGGCATCGTCGGGCAGGGGCCGACCCTGGCCGAGGCCCGGGCGCGGGCCTATGCCGGCGTGTCGGCGGTGTCCTGGCCGGCCATGCAGGTCCGCTCGGACATCGCGCTGACCGCGTCCGGGGAGGAGGGTTCGGCTCCGCCCACACCGGCGCCGGAGCCGCAGGGGGCTTCCCGGTGATCCCGCGGTACGCCCCGGCCGAGATGACCGCCCTGTTCTCCGACGAGGCCCGCTTCGCCATGTGGCTGCGGGTGGAGCTGCTGGCCACCGAGGGCTGGGGTGCCATCGGGGCCGTCCCGTCCGACGCGGTCAAGGCCTGCCAGGCCCGCGCCCCGAAGGTGGACGCCTCGTTCGTGGAGGCGGTGGCCGAACGGGAACGGACCACCGACCACGATGTGGCCGCCTTCGTCGACGTGGTGCAGGCGGCCATCGGCCAACCCGAAGGGTCCTGGATCCACTACGGGCTGACCTCGTCGGACGTGGTGGACACGGCCTTGTGCGCCACGCTCGCCGAGGCCGCCGACCTGCTCGTCGAGGCCGCCTCCCAACTGGTGGGGGCGTTGAAGGCCCGGGCGGTCGAGACCGTGGACGTGCCGGTGACCGGCCGGACCCACGGCATGCACGCCGAGCCGACCACCTTCGGGGCCAAGTTCGCGCTGTGGGCCCTCCAGGCCGGACGCGACGTGGAGCGCCTGCGCGCCGCCCGCCGGCGGGTGGCGGTCGGCAAGCTGTCGGGGGCGGTCGGCACCTACTCCAACATCGACCCCCGGGTCGAGGAGCACGTCTGCCAGGCGCTCGGGCTGACCCCCACGCCGGCCACCCAGGTGGTGTCCCGCGACCGCCATGCCGAGTACCTGTGGGCCTGCGCCGCGGTCGGCACCACGGTCGAGTCCATCGCCACCGAGGTCCGCCACATGGCCCGGAGCGAGCTGGGCGAGGTCGAGGAACCGTTCAAGCCGGGCCAGAAGGGAAGCTCGGCCATGCCCCACAAGCGCAACCCGATCCTGTCGGAGCGGCTGTGCGGGCTGGCCCGGGTGCTCCGTGGCTACCTCGCCGCCGGGCTCGAGGACGTCGCCCTGTGGCACGAGCGGGACATCTCCCACAGCTCGGTGGAGCGGATCGTGCTCCCCGACGCCTCGGCCCTGGCCCTCTACGTGCTGCAGAAGGCCACCGGACTGGTCGAGGGGCTGGTGATCCACCCGGAACGGGCGCTGGCCACGCTGGAGGAGGGCAGCCTCGGCCTGGTCTTCAGCCAGTCGGTGCTGCTGGCCCTGGTGGCGGGCGGTGCCAGCCGGGACGCCGCCTACCGGATCGTGCAGCGCGACGCCCGCCGCGCCTCGGAGGAGGCCGTCCCGTTCCGGCAGGTGCTCGAAGAGGACCCCGAGGTCACCCTGTCACCCGAGGCGCTGGACGAGGCCTTCGACCTCACCCGTACGCTGCGCCATGTCCACCGCTTCACCGACGCCCTGGAGGAGCTCACCCCGTGACCACCGCATCCACCACCGATCCGCTGCCCCTCATCCAGTCGGGCAAGGTCCGTGAGCTCTACGACGCCGGCGACGGCCGGTTGCTCATGGTCGCCTCCGACCGGATCTCCGCCTTCGACGTGATCATGGCCGAGCCCATTCCCGACAAGGGCCGGGTGCTGACGGCCATGACCGGCTTCTGGCTCGAGCAGCTCGCCGACCTGGCCCCGAACCACCTGGTCAGTGCCGACACGGCCGACTTCCCGGCCGGCGCCGCGGCGCTGCCCGGCGGGCTGGCGGGCCTGGCCGGCCGATCGATGCTGGTCCACCGGGCCGCCATGCTCGACATCGAGTGCATCGTGCGCGGCTACCTGGCCGGCTCCGCCTACAAGGAGTACGAGCGCCAGGGGACGGTGCACGGCATGGCCATGCCGGCCGGCCTCCGCCACGCCGACCGCCTGCCCGAGCCGATCTTCACCCCGTCGACCAAGGCGCCCGGGCCCGACGGGCACGACGTGAACATCGGGATGGCCGAGGCCGTCGACCTGGTCGGCCGGGAGGCGGCCACATCGGCCGCCGAGCTCTGCCTCGAGGCCTACTCGCGAGCGGCGGTCCGCGCCGAGGAGCAGGGGATCGTCATCTGCGACACCAAGTTCGAGCTGGGCTACATCGACGGAGCGCTCTCGCTGTGCGACGAAGTGCTGACGCCCGACTCGTCCCGGTTCTGGCCGGCCGACAACTGCGCGCCGGGGACCAACCCGCCGTCCTTCGACAAACAACCGCTGCGCGACTGGCTCGAGGACCAGCCCTGGGACAAGCAACCGCCGCCGCCTTCGCTGCCGGCCGAGATCGTGCAGGCCACCTCGACCCGGTACGTGGACGCCTACGAACGGGTCTGCGGCCGCCGTCTGTCCGACTGGTACGGTGCCTGAACGTGCCCGACACGGAGCGATTCTCGGTGCTGGTCGAGGTGCGGCTGCGTGAGGGGATCGCCGACCCGCAGGGTGCCACCATCGAGCGGGCCCTGCCCGCCCTCGGGCTCACCGGGGTCTCCGGCATGCGGGCGGGCAAGTCGTTCCGGTTCGACGTGACCGCCGCCGACGATGCGTCGGCCCTGGCCCAGGCCACGGTGGTGGCCGACCGGCTGCTGGCCAACCCGGTCATCGAGGAGTCCTCGGTGACGGTCGACCGGGCCGGGGCGGGGACCTGATGCCGGCCCGCGTCGGCGTGGTGGTGTTCCCGGGCACGAACTGCGAGCACGACACCGTGCTCGGCCTCGAGCGGCTCGGGGCCACCCCCGAGCTGGTCTGGCACGGGGATCGCAACGTCGGGGGGTACGACGCGCTGGTCGTGCCCGGCGGGTTCGCCCACGGCGACTACCTGCGTCCCGGCGCGATCGCCCGGTTCTCGCCGGTGATGGCCGCGGTCGGCGAGTTCGCCGCCTCCGGAGGTCCCGTGGTCGGGATCTGCAACGGCTTCCAGGTGCTGACCGAGGCCGGGCTGCTTCCCGGGGCCTTGCAGAAGAACCGGGGGCTGCGGTTCCTCTGCACCACCGTGAGCACGACGGTCGAGTCGTCGGACTCGGTGCTGACCCGGGACGTGGCCGTCGGCACCGAGCTGCAGCTCCCCATCAACCATTTCGAGGGCAACTACACCTGCGACGAGGAGACCTTGGCCATGCTCCGCGCCGAGGACCGGATCGTCCTGCGCTATGTCGACAACCCGAACGGCTCGGTCGACGCCATCGCCGGGGTGTGCAACGAGAGCCGCACCGTGGTCGGCCTCATGCCCCATCCCGAACGGGCCACCGACCCGCTCATCGGCTCCGTCGACGGGCTGGTCCTCCTCGGCGCGCTGCTCCGCTCGGCCGGAGGGGGCTCGGCCCCCGCCCGCTCGCCGACAACGCAGGCATCGCAGACATCCCCGGCATCGCCTCGGACCGCCACCGCCACCGTCGCCTGATCGCTACCGCCTGATCGCTACCGCCTGAGAATCGCCGCCGGGCCGAGCCGAGTCGCCTCGGAGCCCGACGGGCCGGGGGATGCTCAGCTGCGGGTGCGGGGGATCCGGGCCTGCTGGAGCACGTTGGCGCTCACGCCGACGGTGCGCCAGGCCGAGTAGGAGATCCCCTTGCGCTCGCCGTAGACCCGGGCCACCTTGACGAAGTTCTTCTCCAGCGCGGCCAGGTCCACGGTCTCGCCGGTGTGGGAAAGCTCCGACTCGAGCCGCTGCTTCTCTTCGACCATATGGAGCTTGGCCAGCGGGTCGGCGGTGGGCAAGGAGGCCTCGATGGTGTTGAGGCGCTTGCGGATCGATTCCGGGGTCCGCTTCCGACCCCGCCGCGGCTTGCTCGATTCGAGCGCTTCGAGGTACCTGCGCACGGTGCGGCCTTCCTCCCGGCCCTTGGCCAGCGCGGCCTTGTGGTCTGCCGACATTGGAGTCTTTTTCCGAGGTTTCGCGGTCGTTGTCGCTGCCATGACGCGAGCATTCCAGAGATGGCCATTTGGGGCAAATTGCTCGATTCGCACCGTCCGTCAGAAATGGGGAGGGCCGACTGATTTGTCCGTGTCGGCGAGCACCGGCGCCGGTCATGAACCCTAAGACGGTCCGCCGTATTGGCGGGTGGCGGGTCCGAAACTCCGGGCCATTCCCCGTGGTCCCGAATGGTCCCGGGTCTTCCGTGGCGGCCGCGGGCGAACTCATTTCGCCAAAACGGAACAGGTTCCGCCCCGAGTCCGCTTCCGGTGGGCCACCGGACGGGCCGGCCGCCGGGCCGCGCTCTTCAGCCGACGGTGGGGCCGTGCCGGGTACGCTCGGGCCGTGGGCGACGCGTCACCGACAGGCCGGCTGGTGACCGCGGCCGAGCCGATCCACCGGGCCCTCGGCCTGACCGACGGCGAACGCGACGAGATCGAGGCCCTCCTGCGGCGGCCGCCCAACCACCTCGAGCTCGCCCTGTTCGCGGTGATGTGGAGCGAGCACTGCTCGTACAAGTCGTCGCGGGTCCACCTCAAGCGGCTCCCCACCGAGGGGCCCGACGTGTTGGTCGGCCCGGGGGAGAACGCCGGGGTGGTCGACGCCGGTGACGGCATCGCCGTGGCCATCCGCATCGAGAGCCACAACCATCCCTCGGCCATCGAGCCTTATCAGGGTGCGGCGACCGGGGTCGGTGGGATCCTCCGGGACATCTTCACCATGGGGGCCCGGCCGGTGGCCCTCATGGACCCCCTCTTCTTCGGGGAGCCGACCGAGGCCCGCCAGCGCTGGCTCATCGAAGGCGTGGTCGGCGGGATTTCGGGGTACGGGAACTCGGTGGGGGTGCCCACCGTGGGCGGCGAGCTCACCTTCGACCCCTGCTACGCCCAGAATCCGCTGGTCAACGTGCTGTGCATGGGGGTCCTGCCCGTCGACCGCCTGGTGCTCGGGCAGGCCTCGGGCGTCGGGAACGTGGCCGTGCTGCTCGGCTCCACCACCGGCCGGGACGGCATCGGCGGGGTCAGCGTGCTGGCCTCGGCCGGGTTCGAGGAGGGTGACGGGGCCGATGAGGGCGCCAAGCGGCCCAGTGTGCAGGTGGGCGATCCCTACGAGGAGAAGCGCCTCATCGAGGCCTGTCTCGAGCTCCTCGACCTCGGGTTGGTCGTCGGCATCCAGGACCTCGGTGGGGCGGGGCTGGTCTGTGCGACCAGCGAGACCGCCGCCCGCGGGGGCGTGGGGATGGACGTCGACGTGACGGCCGTGCCGCGCCGCGAACCGGGGATGGCCGCTCACGAGGTCATGACGTCGGAGAGCCAGGAGCGGATGCTGGCCATCGTGCGTCCGGCGGATCTGGCCCGGGTGGAGGAGGTCTGCCGGCGGTGGGAGGTGCGCGCCGCGGTCGTCGGCCGGGTCACCGACGTCCCACCGGGCGCCACGGGCCGGTTGCGGGTCCTCGACGGCTTCGACGGGGAGGTCCTGGCCGACGTGCCGGCCGCCGCCCTCAGCAACGACGCCCCCCTCTACCACCGGCCCCTGGCCATGCCCGGCGACCACCAGGCGCGGGCCCTCGACGACCCCGGCGGGCTGCCCGCACCCCGGGCGTGCGGCGAGGACGTCCTCGCCCTGCTGTCGGATCCCTCGTGGATCTACCGGCAATACGACCATCAGCTGTTCCTCAATACGGTGGACGGCCCCGGCGGCGACGCCGCCGTGCTCCGCCTGGCGGCACCGGGTCTCCCGCCGTCCGAGCGGGGCCTGGCCCTCTCGACCGATTCCAACCCCACCTGGTGCTCGATCGACCCCCGGGCCGGGGCGGCGGCCACGGTGGCCGAGTCGGCGCTCAACGTGGCCTGCACCGGGGCCCGCCCCATCGCCGTGGTCAACTGCCTCAACTTCGGCAACCCCGAGCATCCCGAGGTCATGTGGCAGCTGTCGGAGACGGTCGACGGGATGCGGGAGGCATGCCTCGCCCTCGGGCTGCCCGTGGTCGGGGGCAACGTGAGCCTCTACAACGAGAGCAACGGCGTCGACATCGATCCCACACCGGTGATCGCCGTGCTCGGCCTCATCGACCGCTTGGCCCGGCGGCCTCCCGGTGTGGACCTGACCGCGGGTGCGGCGCTCGTCCTGTTGGATGCGAGCGTCGGCGCCACCTCCAGCCATCTCGGGCCGCCCCCGCTCGGCGGCTCCCGCTGGGCCGTGGAGCGGCGGGGCCACCGCAACGGCCCCCTGCCCGCGCTGGACCTGGCCGGACATGCCCGCCTGGTCGACTTGGTCCGCGCCCTGGTGGGTGAAGGGGTGGGCGGCGGCGAGGCGCTGGTGGCCGGCGTCCACGACATCTCCGGGGGCGGGCTCGGGGTGGCCCTGGCCGAGTTGGCCGTCCGCTCGGGCATCGGCCTCGACGTCGCCGGGGTGGCCGACCACCACGAGCTCTTCACCGAAGCACCGTCCCGGGTGGTGGTGTGCACCACCCGGCGCAACGAGGTGGTGGCCCGGGCGGCCGAGGCGGGTGTCGGGTTCCGCGTGCTGGGCCAGGCCGGCGGCGACCGCATCGTGATCGAGGGCTTGGTCGACCTGGCCGTGGCCGAGGGCCGTCGCCGCCTGGCTGGGCCGGCTGCCCGACCTGCTGGACGAGCTGGCTCCGGCGGTCACCGACTGACCGGGGGCATCAGCCGAGCTCGGCCCGGGTCGGAGCCGGCTCGATGCGCCAATGGCCGGCCGGCCGCCGCCACTAGGCTGGAGTGGCACGATCAGGTGGTTTTGTGGCCTAATCGTGGCGCCAATCGAGACCCACGACCCCCGGTGTGTGCGGTGACCGACCGATGATGGAGGCGAAGGAAGCGTGCGGAGTCTTCGGGGTCTACGCCCCGGGACGGTCCGTCGCCCATCTGGTCTTCGACGGGCTCTACGCCCTGCAACACCGCGGCCAGGAGTCGGCCGGGATGGCGGTGAGCGACGGCGAGCTGATCACCGTGATGAAGGACATGGGCCTGGTGACCACGGTGTTCGACGAGCGCAAGCTCCGGGGCCTGCGTGGCCACCTGGCCATCGGCCACACCCGCTACTCGACGGCCGGCTCCAGTGACTGGATGCACGCCCAGCCGGCCTACCGGGGGGTGGGCCGGGCCGGGTTCGGTCTGGCCCACAACGGGAACCTGACCAACACCACCGCCCTGGGCGAGTCGGCCGGCATGTTGCCCGGCCTGGTGTCCTCCGACAGCGACCTGGTGGCCGAGCTGCTCAGCCGGGCCTACCCGCCCGAGGACCCCGACGGCGCCCCTCCCGGGGGCGGCGACGACCTCGAGCGGGCCATCCGCTCGGTGATCCCCGCGCTGGAGGGTGCCTTCTCGCTCGTGCTGCTCGACGCCGACCGGCTGATCGGGGTGCGGGACCCGAACGGCTTCCGGCCCCTCTGCCTCGGTCGGTTGGAGCCGGAGGGCGAGCTCGGGACCGGGTGGGTGCTGGCGTCGGAGTCGCCCGCCCTCGACGTGATCGGCGCCACCTTCATCCGCGAGCTCGAGCCCGGCGAGATGGTGGTGATCGACGGTGACGGGGTGCGCTCGGCGTGGCCGTTCCCGGCCGACCGGGTGGATCCGCGCCTGTGCATCTTCGAATTCGTCTACTTCGCCCGGCCCGACACCAAGCTCTACGGCAACGAGGTGCACGGGGCCCGGCGTCGCATGGGTCAGCTCCTCGCCACCCAGCGGCCGGTCGAGGCCGACATGGTCATGGGTGTGCCCGATTCCGGCGTGCCCGCCGCCGAGGGGTACGCGGTGGCCTCGGGCATCCCCTACGGCCAGGGCCTGGTGAAGAACCGCTACATCGGCCGCACCTTCATCGCCCCCACCCAGGCCGAGCGGGTCAGCGGCGTGCGCCGCAAGCTCAACCCGCTGCGCGAGAACATCGCCGGCAAGCGGGTGGTCGTGGTGGACGACTCGATCGTGCGGGGCACCACGCCCAAGGCCATGGTCGCCATGCTGCGGGAGGCCGGAGCCCGGGAAGTGCATCTGCGCATCTCCTCCCCGCCCTTCAAATGGCCGTGCTTCTACGGCCTCGACACCCCCGACCGGGACGAGCTGCTGGCCGCCTTCCGCTCGCCGGCCGAGATGGCCGAGTACCTCGGCGTCGACTCCCTCGAGTATTTGACCCTCGAGCATCTGGTGACCGCCATCGACGCGCCGGGGGCCGGCTTCTGCAACGCCTGCATGACCGGGGACTACCCGGTGCCGGTGCCGGTGCGGATCGGCGAACGCGCCGCCCTCAGCGGGGCGGCCGGCGGCCGGGCGTGACCGGGGCGCTCCCCGACCCGGGCCCCGACCCCCGCACCGACCGTCCCGAGCATCCCGTGACCCGCGACCATCCCGGTCCGGGAGGGACGGCGGGAGCCACCTACGCCGGGGCGGGCGTCGACATCGGGGCCGGCGAGCGGGCCGTCGACCGCATCCGCCCGCTGGTCGACTCCACCCTGCGCCCCGAGGTGGTCGGCGCCCTCGGCGGGTTCGGTGGCCTGTTCGCCCTGCAGGCCGGCCGCTACCGTCAGCCCGTCCTGGTGGCGGGCACGGACGGCGTCGGCACGAAGTCCCTCGTGGCCGAAGCGGTCGGCCGGTTCGACACCATCGGCATCGACCTGGTGGCCATGTGCGTGGACGACTTGGTCTGCCAGGGGGCCGAGCCCCTCTTCTTCCTCGACTACCTCGCCGTCGGGTCGGTCGACCCGGACCGGATGGCCGAGCTGGTCGGGGGGGTGGCCGAGGGGTGCCGTCAGGTCGGGGCCACCCTGTTGGGCGGGGAGATGGCCGAGCACCCCGGGGTCATGGCACCGGGCGCCTTCGACCCGGTCGGCTTCGCCGTCGGTGTGGTCGAGCGTGACGAGCTGCTCGGCCCCCACCGGGTCGAGGTCGGAGACGTCCTCGTCGGGTTGGCGTCGCCCGGTCTCCGCTGCAACGGGTACACGCTGGCTCGCCACGTGCTGCTCGAGCGAGCCGGTCTGGCCCTGGACGGCCCGGCTTGGGAGGGGGCGGCGACCTCGCTGGCCGACGAGCTCCTGCGGCCGTCGGTCATCTATACCCCGGCGGTCCGGGCAGCCGTGGCCGCCACCGACGTCCACGCCATCGCCCACATCACCGGGGGCGGGCTCGCCGGCAACCTCCCGAGGGTGCTTCCCGAGGGGTCGCGCGCCGTCGTCGATCGCCGCACCTGGACGGTGCCCCCCATCTTCGGCGAGATCCGTCGTCTCGGGCCGGTGTCGGACGAGGAGATGCTCCGCGTCTTCAACCTGGGTGTGGGCATGGTCCTGGTCGTCCCGGGCGACGGCGTCGACGGGTCCCTGTCAGCTCTCCGGCAGGCGGGGGCCACGGCCACCCCGGTCGGTCGCGTCGAGGCGGGCGAGCGCGGCATCGAGCTGGTGGGTCCGGCCCGGTGGGCGACGGCCGAGGCGGCGGCCCGGTGGGCGACGGCCGAGGCCCCCCAGCCCCGTTCGGCATGACCACTTCGCTCCCGACCAGCGAGTTCGAGGCCCTCCGCCACCACCTCCTGGATCATTCCGTCAAGCGGGGAGACTTCGTGCTCAAGTCCGGCCGCCGGAGCACCTGGTTCATCGACTCGAAGCAGACCGTGTGCCGGCCCGAAGCCATGGTGCTGGTGGCCGACGCCGTCATCTCCGTCCTTCCCGACGATGTCACGGCCATCGGGGGCCTCACCATGGGGGCCGATCCGGTCGCGTTCGTCACCGCCGGGGTGGCCGCCACCCGGGGCCGGCTGCTCAAGGCCTTCAGCGTGCGCAAGGAGGCCAAGGACCACGGGGGCGGCGGGCGGATCGCCGGCGCTCTCGATCCGGGGGACCGGGTGGTGGTCACCGAGGACACCGTGACCCGGGGCACCTCGTTGCTGGAGGCGGCCCGCGCCGTGCAGGAGGCGGGAGCGGTCCCGGTCCTGCTGGTGGCGGTGGTCGACCGGGGCGGCACGGTCGGGGCCATGGCCGCGGCCGAAGGGCTCCCGTTCCGCGCCCTGCTGACCGCGCCCGACCTCGGGTTCGCCTACGAGGGCGCCTGAGCCTCGGGTCCCGGGCCGCCGTGGCGGGGCGCCGAGCGTTCAACGCAAGCGGGTCAGGACGATGGCCTGCTCGGGACAGGCCACCACGCACAGGCCGCAGGCCCGGCAATCGTCGGCACCCGGCGTATAGGCCGACAACATGCCGTGGGCGCGCACTCTGAGGCGGGCCATTCGCCCGAGCGACCGGTAGTCGGCGTCGTCGATGGGCCGGACCTCGAAGACGTCATTGGGGCACACGTCGATGCAGTCCCGCTTCTCCTCGCCGCGGGCGTGGTCGACGACGGGGAGGTAGGTGCCGGTCGGGGCGGCGCAATGCTCGCTCGGCCGATCCGGACGGGCGGCCGCCCTCCGCTTCTTGGCCAGGGGGGGCTTGCGCCGGTCACCGCGTCTCGTCCCGAGCCGACTCCGGCTGGTCGCCCGGTCCGGCCGGGGCGCCGCCCTCGGCCAGCACCAGGTAGATACGGCGCCGGGTGTCGCCCAGGATCTCGCCCACCGTCTTGATCTGCTCGCCGTCGCCGGCGCGCCCCACTTGCATGGTGGCCGCGGCCACCTGGACCATGAGGCCCTTGAGGTCGACCAGCGAGCGGTCGGCGCTGCGCGCCGCGTCCTCCCACGGTGGCGGCCCGTCACCGGCGGCTTCGGCCTCGGCCTGACCTTCGGTTGTCAGGTTGAACACCCGGCGGCCTTCGGACTTGTCGGCCGTGACGAGACCTTGGTCCTCGAGGGCCTGGAGGGTGGGGTAGACGGAGCCGGGGCTCGGCCGCCACACCCCGCCGCTGCGTTCGGTGAGCTCGGTGATGATCTGGTAGCCGTGCATGGGCTCCTCGGCCAGCAGGGCGATGATGGCGGCCCGGACGTCGCCCCGGCCGGCTCTCGGCCCCCGGCCGAAGGTGGCATCGCCGAACCCCGGACCGAGGCCCCAATGACGGCCGAACCCGCCGGAGCGGCCCCGACCCCGACCGCGGCCCCCGCCGCGTCCCCGAGCCAGGTCCCCGAAGCGGTCGAACCGGTCCCCGTGGGGGAAGGCGAGACCGGCGGGCTGCTCCTCGGCGAATGAATCGAATCCCTTGTGTCCATGCATCTGTCGTTCTCCTTCGTGCTCCACGTTTGGTGAAGGTTGGTCGGCGGGGTGCCGATCAGGTCAGGAGAGCGCCTGTGTTGGGAGCGCTCTCATAGGATCACGATATATCGAGATACTACCGAAGTCAAGCCCCCTCCACGTGGGCGGCCGGATTGCCAGGGCGTCGGACTTGGGCGTACAGTTTGAGCAAACGCTCAATAAATGAGGACGACCATGGCCAAATCGGGTGCGCCGAGCACCGTGCAGGAGCGGGGAGGCGGCCGGTCGGTGGAGACCCGGCGGATCCTGGTCGAGGCGGCCATCGAGACCCTGAAGAAGAAGGGGTTCGTCGGCGCCAGTGCCCGGGCCATCGCCGACGAGGCCGGCTCCAACCAGAGCTTGATCTTCTACCACTTCGGGTCGGTGGCCAACCTCCTGTTGGCCGCCCTGGACGCAATGAGCACCGATCGGCTCGAGCAGTACGGCGCAGCCGTGGCCGAGGCGGGCACGTTGCCCGAGCTGGTCGAGACGGCGGCCGACGTCTTCCGCACCGACCTCGACGCCGGCTATATCACCGTGCTGGCCGAGATGATCGCCGGGGCATCCTCGTCGCCCGAGCTCGGGGGTGAGGTCGCCGCCCGCATCGAGCCGTGGCGCCAATTCGCCCAGCGGGCGATCGAGCAGAGGGTGGGCCACGCCTTCGACGCCGTGCTCCCACTGGCCGATGCGGCCCACGCCGTCGTTGCGCTCTACCTCGGGCTCGAGCTGCTGAGCCACCTCGACGGGGACCGCCGCCGAGCGCTGGCGCTGTTCGGCCACGCCCAACGATTGGCCGAGCTGGTCACCGGTCTCACCGGGCCCAGCGAACAGGAGGTCACGCCATGACCACGAGCCAGACCGCGTCCGGCCGGACGGCAGGAGACGTCGACACCGGTCTCGACGTCGTGACCGGTGCCTTCAGCTACTCGGGAGCGGCCATCGCCGGCGCCCTCATCGACCGTGGCCGCCGGGTCCGGACGCTCACCGGCCACCCGGACCGTGCGGGCAGCACGACGGCCATCGACGTCCGACCCCTCGACTTCGACGACCAGCTCGGTCTGGTCGGTTCCCTCCGCGGTGCGACCACACTCTTCAACACCTACTGGGTCCGCTTCCCGAGACGGCAGATCGACCACGACGTGGCCGTCGCCAATTCGCGGACACTCTTCCAAGCCGCCCGGCGGGCCGGAGTGCGGCGCGTCGTGCACGTGAGCATCACGCATCCGAGCGTCGAGTCTCCCTACGGCTACTTCCGGGGGAAGGCCCTCGTGGAGCGGGCGCTGGTCGAGTCGGGGCTTCCGTTCGCCGTGCTGCGCCCGGCCATCCTGTTCGGCGGAGACGGGGTGCTCATCAACAACATCGCCTGGATGCTCCGCCGGCTGCCGGTGTTCGGCGTCGGGGGGCGGGGCGACTACCGGATCCGCGCCATCCACATCGACGACCTGGCCCGCCTCTGCCTCGAGGTGGCGACGGCCCGCGAAGACATGGTGATCGACGCGGTGGGGCCCGACCGGCCGACTTTCCTCGAGCTGGTGCGCATGATCCGCCTGGCCGTCGGGAGCCGCAGCGCGATCGTGCCCGTCCCGGGCGCACTCATTCCCCCGATGTCCCGGCTGCTCGGACTGGCCCTGCGGGACGTGCTGCTCACGGCGGACGAGTACCGGGCCATGGCCGACGGCCTGGCCGACACCGACGGCCCGGCGACGGGGTCGACCCGCATCTCCGAATGGGTGGCCGACCATGGCGACACCCTCGGGACCAGCTACGCCAACGAGATCCAGAGGCATTTCGCCCGCTAAGCCGGGTTCGGCTCGATGGGCCCGCCCGGTGGCACACTGGGGGCCGTGCCCGAGCCGTGGACGGTGGCCGGCGAGGCCTCCGACAGGTTCGCCGCTCAAGCGCTCGACTACGACCGCTATCGACCTCGGTATCCGGCGAGCCTGTTCGACGACCTCGTCTCGCTCATCGGCCTCCGCCCCGGGGACAGGGCCATCGAGATCGGTGCGGGAACGGGGATCGCCACCGAAGGGCTGGTCGACCGGGGAGTGGCCGTGACGGCCGTCGAACCCGCCGCCGCCATGACCGCCGTGGCCCAGGCCAAGCTGGCCGACCGGGTGCAGTACGTCGGCGGTCGGTTCGAGGATCAGTGGCCAGACTCCCCCGTCCGGCTCGTGGCTGCCTTCAACGCATGGCACTGGGTGGATCCCGAGATCGGCGTCGACCTGGCGTACCGGTTCCTCGCCCCGGGAGGCGCACTGGCCCTGGTCTGGACCGAAGTGGTGTCGTGGGGAGAACCACCGTTCGAAGCGCGCCTGGTCGAGACGTTCGGGACCCGCTGGTCGAAACGAATCGACGCGGTGGAAGCGTCGTTGCAACCGGTCCGGGACGACCCGAGGTTCGCCGAGGTGCAGCATCGCCACCATGTCTTCGCCCGGGCGCTGGACGGGCCCACGTTCGTCAACGTCACACGAACCTATGGCGGCGACCGCGCCGAGACTCAGTATCAGGAGATCGAGCGGGTGGTGAGCGACGAGTTCGACGGGGCGGTCACGAAGGTGGAGGACGCCGTGCTCTATCTCACCACGCGCCGACAGCCAGGCGCCGGCGGCGACGCCCACGCTCAGCCCGGGTGTGGATCCGGAGGAGCGAGTCGGGTGACGGACAGTCGCTCGTACGCAGGACCGTCAGGCCCGGGCCGGGACGAATAGACCCCGAAGTCGGTGACCGGGAAGCGGGCCGACAGAACAGCCCCGGCCACATCGGGCGGTCCGCGCCGCCGGCCGGCGGTGCGGGCCAGGGTCAGGTGCCCGGTGAAGGAGTGGTCGTCGTGGTGCCCCCACCCCTCGGTGACCCGGGCGACCGCCCCAGCCAGCTGGTCCAGCCCGGCCACCGGCACCTGGAGGACGCGACGACCGGGGAACCAGGCCGACGCCGGCCCGAGCGAGGCCGTGATGGGGGATCGTCCAGGAACTCGAGCGCTCGTTCGGCGGCGGGAACGACCTCGTCGGGCGGGGCGGTACCGAGGAACCGCAGGGTGACGTGCCACTGGTCTCGGTTCGTCCATCGCAGGCCGGGGCGGTCGGGCCGGGGGAGTGCGGCCACCAGCTCGACCACCGAATCGGGCAGGGCCACCGCCACGAAGAGGCGCACCGGTGCAGTGTGCCGCCGAGAGGTCGAGCGGTGCCAGTGGCACCCACCTCGATGCCGCCGTCGCGGTGGGCTCTCTCTGGTGGTCGGGCGCGGCATCGATCCGCGGACCTCACGCTTTTCAGGCGCGCGCTCTACCAACTGAGCTACCCGACCTCGCCCCGGTGTACCGGGGTTTGCGGACCTGACGGGATTTGAACCCGCGACCTCCGGCTTGACAGGCCGGCGTGCACTCCAAACTGCACCACAGGTCCCCGAACCAGCTGGATCCCGCTGGGTACTTGCTGCACCCCCAACGGGATTCGAACCCGTGTTACCGCCTTGAAAGGGCGGCGTCCTCGGCCGCTGGACGATGGGGGCTCCAACCCGATCAGGGCTTTTGGAGACTAGCAGAGGCGCCGGTTCGCCCCTTCGGGCCGACCGGGCTGCTCACAGGGCCGACGCAGGTCCTTTGCCGGTTGACCGGAGCGCTCGTCTCACAGCATCTCGTCGGGGCGACCCTCCTCGGGCAACTCGGCGCCGAGCACCTCGACCATCAGGTACTGGAGCTGACCAAGAAGCTCGTAGAGCGCATACTCCCCGGCCGACGGGTCGGCGGGATCGGGCGTCTCCATGTCCTCGCTGACATCCAGGCGGGTCCCCAGCACCAGGCGCAGCGAGCCGATGGCCGACATCCAGGCCTGGAGCTCTGGCTCGCTCAGGCTGTCGGCGTCGGACGTCTCGGCCAGCACGGCGAAGGCCTCCCGGTGGTGGTTGACGAGGGCATGGTCGACCAGGGCCCGGTAGTCGCGCTCGGCGTCCTCGAAGCCCAGCGCCGGGTAGGCCGGTGGGAAGAGGCGCTTGGTCATCGGGTCGTGCTCCTCGAGCAGTGAAGACAGCTGCTCGGCCATGGTCGCCAGCACGGCCCGCACACTGGGATCGAGGTGCACCGCGTACCGGCCGTCACGCCGCCGCCGGATGGGAGCGCTCACCGGGCACTCCGGTGGCGTTCATGCATCGCTCACGGCTCCGTCACGTGGACTGTTCCATGGTGGCCCACAGGCCGTGTTCGTGGAGGCGGAAGACATCGAGCTCGGCCCGTTCCCGGGTGCCCGACGAGACGACGGCCCGACCCTTGTTGTGGACGTCGAGCATGAGCTTGGTGGCCTTCTCCTTCGAGTAGCCGAAGAGCTTCTGGAACACGTAGGTCACGAACGACATCAGGTTGATGGGGTCGTTCCAGACGATGACCAACCAGGGCCGGTCGGTGGCCTGGGACTCGAAGAGCTCGGGGCTTTCGGCCTCGACCGGCGCCACTTCGGTCTGGGAGGCGAGGACCGGGCTCGGCTCTCTGCGCCTGGTCATACCGGCTCCCGCAGCGGAGATTCGACCGGGCCGATCCATGGCGCCGGCCGGCCGCTCTCCTGTTCGGCGCTCCCGCCGGGTCGCCCATCGTCGGCCCCCTCGACCACCTCGGGCCGATGGTCGGCCAGGCTGTGGTGGAACCAGAGCACGGCGGCCCACACCGTCGAGGCCCCGAGCACGTGGATCCCCACCAGCACGGGCGGGAGGTGGGTGAAGAACTGGGTGTACCCGACGACTCCCTGCACCAGCATCACGGCCAGCACCACCCGGCCGGCGTTCTGGACACGGGCCGGCGCGTCCCCGCGCCAGAGGACCCAGAGCAGCGCCACCAGCAGGATGGCGGTGGCCAGCACGATCTCGGCGTGGATCCGGGTCATGTCCTCGAGGCCGAGCGGGATGCGCTTGGCCCCTTTGCCGCCGGCGTGCGGACCGGTGCCGGTGGTGGCCGCCCCGGCCGCCAGGACCAGCACGGTCATGGCCACCAGGGCCCGGCCGAGCCACAAGGGCAGGTCGCCCACGGCCATCCGACCCCGACCGGGCGCGTGTCCGGCCTCCAGGGTGAGGAGCACGGCCACGGCCAACAGGGCCATGCCCACCATGAAGTGGGTCAGGACCACGTAGGCGTTGAGCTTGGTGTAGACGACGAACCCGCCGAGCACGGCCTCGCCGATGACCCCGAGCACCAGCCCGCCCGACAGCCACCGCAGGTCCGACCGGGCCGGTCGGCGCAGGAAGGACGCCACCACGGTCACCGCGCAGGTCACCACCAGCAGGAACACCACCACCCGGTTGCCGAACTCCACCAGCGGGTGGAGGCTCAGCGCCGGTGTCAGCCGGTGCTGCGAACAGGTGGGCCAGTCGGGGCAGCCGAGGCCGGAGTCGGAAAGCCGGACGGCCGCCCCGGTCACCACGTTGAGCACCACCATGGCCAGGGTGACCCGGCAGAGGTTGAGGAACGGGCGAGGCCCGATACGCAGGGATGACACCGGCCAACAATGGTATCGGCCTGGTCGGCCCGAATGTCCTTGTGGGGCCCCCGGACAGTAGTCTTCGGCAGATGGCTCTTCCCGCGGTCATGTCGGACCGCCGCCTGTCCGCCGCTTCCCGCATCCGTGCCTACGCGGCCTTGACCAAGCCGCGCATCATCGAGCTGCTGCTGGTCACCACCCTGCCCACCATGATCGTGGCCCAACGGGGCCTGCCCCCGGTCGGGCTCATGGTCGCCACCCTGATCGGCGGGGCCCTGGCGGCCGGTGGGGCCAACGCCATCAACATGTACGTCGACCGGGACATCGACAAGCTCATGCGCCGGACGGCGAGTCGTCCCCTGGTCACCGGGGCGGTCACCCCGGCCGCGGCGTTGGTCTTCGCCGTCACCCTCGAGGTGCTGGCCTTCGTCGAGCTGGCGGTGTTGGTCAACCTGCTCTCGGCCGTGCTCGCCTTGTCGGCCACGCTCTTCTACGTCTTCGTGTACACCCTCTGGCTGAAGCGCACCTCGAGCCAGAACATCGTCATCGGCGGTGCCGCCGGAGCGGTCCCCGTCCTGGTCGGCTGGGCGGCGGTGACCGACCGACTGGGGTGGACCCCGGTCGTGCTGTTCGCCATCATCTTCGTCTGGACCCCGCCTCATTTCTGGGCCCTGGCCGTCAAGTACCAAGACGACTACCGCACGGCCCACGTCCCGATGCTCCCGGCGGTGGCGACGGCGCGGCGCACGGCCGTCGAGATCCTCGTCTACACCGTGTTGTTGTTGTCCGTCTCCCTCCTCCTCGCCGGGGTGGCCCACCTCGGTGCCTTCTACCTCACCGCCGCCGCCGTGCTCGGTCTGGTGTTCGTGGCCCTGGCCGTCAAGCTCTTCCGCCAGTCCACCCCCAAGGTGGCCATGCAGCTGTTCAGCTACTCGATCACCTACCTGACCCTCCTGTTCGTGCTCATGGCGGTGGCCGTCTTCGTCACCCGCTGACGGTGGCCGTCCCCCGCACCCGGTGAGCGGCAACCGGTGAGCCGCAGCTCGGCCGGGACCGGCGAGCCGGTTTCCCCGTCGGCCGGGTCCGGTATGGACGCCCAGCCCCCGGGCGCCGGGTCTGAGGCGTTGCTGCCGGAGCGGCCCCGGCCCCGGCCCCGGCGGTTGCGTGCCTTCGTGATCGGTACGGTCATCGCCGCCGGTCTGGCCGTCGTCCTGTTCGTCGGTCTCGGGACCACCTCGGGGTCCGGGCCCGGCTCCGGTGCGGTGGTGGGCGTGGGCGATGTGGCGCCCGGCTTTTCGGTTCCGTCCCTCACCGGCGGCCGGCCGGTGGACCTCCAGGCCCTGGGCGCCGGCCGGGGCCGACCGGTGGTGCTCAACTTCTTCGCCTCGTGGTGCGCGCCGTGCCAGCAGGAGACCCCGCTTCTGGCCCGCACGGCCGCGGCCGAGCAAGCCCGGCACTCGAGGGTGCAGTTCATCGGCATCGACGTGGCCGATACCCCGGCGGCCGCCATCCCGTTCGTGCGGCAGTCGGGCATCACCTACCCGGTCGGCGCCGACGCCACCTTGCGGGTGGCCGCCGAGCTCTACGGGCTCAACGGCGAGCCCAACACCTTCTTCATCGACTCGTCCGGTCACGTGGTGGCCCACGTCATCGGCGCGGTCGACCAGAACCGGCTCGATCACTGGTTGGGACGGCTCACCGCCTGAACGGATCCCTTCGGGTTCACTCCCAGCGGAAGGTGAGCCCGGCGGCCACCGGCGCCGCCAGGGCCCAGACCACCAGCACGACCCAGTCCCGGGTGGAGACGGCCGCGCCCCGCCCGAGGGTGGCGTGCAGGGCGTCGGCCAGCGCCGAGGCCGGCAGTGCCTTGGCCACCGACGCCAGCCAGTCCGGCAGCTTGGCCAAGGGGATCAGCATGCCCCCGAGGAGCAGCAGCACCACGAAGAGGGTGTTGACCACGGCCAGGTTGACCAGCGGCTTGAGCTGCCCGGCCAGCAGCAGCCCGATCCCGCCGAAGGCGACGGTGCCGAGCACCATGGCCACGAGGGCCGAGCCGGCCGGGACACTCCCCCCGCCCGGTCCCCCGGGGTTCCAGCCGAGGCCGTAACCGACGGCCACCAGCACGGCGGCCTGCACGAGCTCGACCGCCACCACGGTGGTGATCTTGGCCGTCAGCAGCCGCGGGCGCCCGAGCGGGGTGGTGCCGAGGCGCTTCAGCACCCCGTAGCCGCGGTCGAACCCGGTCCCGATCCCGAGGGCGGTCATGGCCGTCGACATGACCGCCAAGGCCAGGATGCCCGGCACCAGGAAGTCGACCGGGTGGGGCGTGCCGGTGGGCAGCACGTGTACGCCCGAGAAGAAGAGGAGGAAGAGGATGGGAATGCCGAGGGTCAGCAGCAGGGTCTCGCCGTTGGTCGCCATCATGGTCAGCTCGGCCCGCAGCTGGGCGCGGAGCGGCCTCATCGGGGCGCCCCGTCCGCGCTGTCGGCGCTGTCGGTGTCGGCGGGCGGGCGGGCCGCGCTGTCGGCGCCGCCCTCCGGGCCGGCGTCCCGCCCGGAGCCGGTGATGGCCAGGTAGGCCTCCTCCAGCGACTGGCCGGTGCGCAAGTCCCCGAGGGCCAGGTTCCGCTCGGCCAGCCAGGCGGCCAGGGCGGCGATCAGCGCCGGCGTGGCTGCACCGGCGGTCGGCTGCATCCGGTAGGAGCCGGGGTACTCCTCCACCACCACCGTGCCGGGTCCGATGGCCGAGGCCAGCCGATCGGTGTCGATGGCGGGCTGGGTCGTGAAGCGGATCGAGCCGTCGGCGGTGCCCGAGGCCAGGGCGGCGGGGGAGCCCTCGGCCAAGGCCCGGCCGCGGTCGATGATCACCACGTGGTCGGCCAACCGCTCCGCCTCGGCCAGCTCGTGGGTAGTGAGGACGACACAACGGTCGAGCTCCCGCTGGGTGCCGATGATGTCGCGCACGGCCAGGCGGCCCTCGGGGTCCACCCCGGCGGTGGGCTCGTCGAGGAACAGCACTTCGGGTCGTCCCACCAGGGCGAGGGCCAGCGACAGGCGCTGCTGTTCGCCACCGGACAGCCGCCGCCATGGGGTGTCCCGGACCCCGGACAGCCCGACCGTCCCGATCAACCGGTCGGGGTCCTCGGGCCGGTCGTAGTAGGCGGCGAAGAGCCGCACGGCCCGGTCCGGGCTGAGCGAGGGGTAGAGGCCGCCCCGCTGCAGCATGACCCCGAGGCGGGCGGCCAGGGCACGCGCGGTCGCGCCGGGGGTCGAGGCCGAGGACCCGCACCTCGCCGCCGTCGAGGCGGCGGTAGCCCTCGAGGGCCTCGACCGTGCTGGTCTTGCCGGCGCCGTTGGGCCCGAGGAGCGCCACGACCTGACCGCGCTCGGCCCTGAAGGTGAGTCGGTCGACGGCCACGGTACGGCCGTAGCGGATCACTGCGCCATCACAGACCACGGCCGGTCCGCCGGCCGGCTGAGAGGCCTCGCTCACGGGTGGTCACGCTACCGTTGTGCCCGTCATGATCGACATCCGACTGGTGCGGGAGGACGCTGACGCGGTCAAGGCCGCCCTCGAGCGGCGCGGGGTGGACGCGGCCGAGGTCGACCGGTTGCTCGCCCTCGACGAGGCGGCTCGCTCGGCGGTGGGCCGGCGCGACGAGCTGCGGGCCCGGGTGAAGGTGCTCTCCAAGCAGGTCGGTGCGGCCCGCAAGTCGGGCGACGCCGCCGCGGCCGAGACGCTGGCCGACGAGAGCCGGGCCCGCGGCGACGAGGAGCGCTCGCTCAACGCCGCGGCCGAGTCGGCCCAGGACGAGGTGCGCCAGGCCCTCCTGTTCCTCCCCAACCTGCCGTCGGAGGACGCGCCCGACGGTGCCGGCCCCGATGGCAACGTGACGACCCGCACCTGGCCGGACGTCACCCCGACCTACGACGACTGGCAGCGGGTGCCGCACTTCGAGGTCGGTGCCGAGCTCGGCCTGCTCGACATGGAGCGCGGGGCCAAGCTGGCGGGCTCGATGTTCCCCCTCTTCCGCGGGGCCGGCGCCCGGTTGCTGCGGGCCCTCACCTCATTCGCCCTCGACCGGCACGCCGATGCCTTCGAGGAGGTGCGGCCCCCCACGCTGGTCCTCACCGACACCATGGTGTCGACCGGGCACCTCCCCAAATTCGAAGAGGACGCCTACCACATCGAGCGCGACGACCTCTGGGCCATCCCCACCGCCGAGGTGCCCCTCACCTCCATGTGGCGGGGCGAGATCCTCGACGAAGCCGACCTCCCGTTGCGCCTCTCCGCGGTGACCGCCTGCTTCCGACGGGAGGCGGGGGCCGCCGGGCGCGACACCCGGGGGCTCCTCCGGGTGCACGAGTTCGACAAGGTGGAGCTCTTCGCCTACGCCACGCCGGCCCAGGCGCCGGCCCTGCACGACGATCTCCTGGGGCGGGCCGAGGGACTGCTCCGGGAGCTCGGCCTCCAGTACCGGGTGCTCGACCTGTGCGCCGGTGATCTGGGCATCTCGTCCGCCCGCACCTTCGACCTCGAGGTCTACGCCCCCGGCGTCGACCAGTGGTTGGAGGTCTCCTCGGTCAGCTGGTTCACCGACTACCAGGCCCGCCGGGCCGGTATTCGCTACCGGCCGTCGGGCGGCGGGTCGCCGGTGCTGGTCCACACCCTCAACGGCTCGGCGCTGGCCTGGCCGCGGATCTGGGCCGCGCTGATCGAGACCGGCCGCCGGGAGGACGGGTCGGTGGTGCTCCCCGAGGTGCTGGCTCCCTACCTCCGGGGTGAAACGGTCATCCCCGCGCCGGGATAGGCGCAGGCGATGCGGGCTCAGTCGAGGGGGGCGTCGAAGCGGTAGCCGACCCCGCGGATGGTGGTGATCAGCTTGGGCGAGGAGGGGTCCTCCTCGATGTGGGTGCGCAGCCGCTTGATGTGCACGTCGAGCGTCTTGGTGTCCCCGAAGTAGTCGGAGCCCCAGATCCGGTCGATGAGCACGTCGCGGGTGAGCACCCGGCCGGCGTTCTCCATCAGCAGGGAGAGCAGCTCGAACTCCTTGCGGCGCAGGTGCACGTCCTCACCGCGGATGAACACGAGGTGACGGTCGGGGTCGATCTGGACACCGCCGGCCTCGAGAACGGAGGTGGCGTTGCCCGAGGCGCCCCGGTCCCCCGAGCCCGGGCCGACGTCGAAGCCGTTGCCGCGTGACTCATCGGTCAGCGGGGTGCGCCGGAGGACGGCACGCATGCGCGCCACCAGCTCGCGGAGTCGGTAGGGCTTGGCCACGTAGTCGTCGGCCCCGACCTCCAGGCCGACCACGGTGTCGATCTCGGTGCCCTTGGCCGTCACCATGATGATGGGCACCGACGACCGGGCCCGGATGGAGCGGCACACGTCGATGCCGGACAGCCGGGGCAGCATGAGGTCGAGCAGTACCAGGTCGGGCTCCTCATCGGCGAACAGGCGGAGGGCCTCGTTGCCGTCGCGGGCCACGGTGACCGCGAATCCCTCGCGGGCGAGACCGACGACCAGGGCGTCGACGAAGGACTCGTCGTCCTCCGCCAGGAGGACCTTGGTCAGTGCCTCGTCGTCCGCCGCCGCCTGTGCACTCACGCCGCGTACTCCGGCGGGCTCGGCAGGATGAGCGTGAAGGTCGAGCCCTCCCCTTCACGCGAGTCGACTTCGACGCGCCCCTGGTGGTTGCTGGCCACGTGCCGCACGATCGAGAGCCCGAGCCCCGTGCCGCCGGTGTCGCGGCTGCGCCCATGGTCGACGCGGTAGAAGCGTTCGAAGATGCGCTCGAGGTCGCGGGTGGGAATGCCTACGCCGGTGTCGGTCACGACCAGCTGTATCTCACCGTTGGACTGGTTGCCGGCCAAGCGCACCACCGCGTCCTCGTAGGAGAAGGTGACAGCGTTCTCGAGGAGGCTGTGCAGGGCGGAGACGAGCTGGCGCCGGTCGCCAACCACGTGGACCGGCGGTTCTGGCTCATGGAGCTCGATGGTAATCCGCCGGTGCTCGGCTGCCGAACGGACCCGCTCGACCGCCTCGGCCATGATCAGGCTGACGTAGATGGGCTCCCGGGGCGGGTCCTCCTCGGACTCGATCCGCGAGAGGTCGAGCAGGTCGTCGATGATGCGGCTCACGCGGAACGCCTCGGCGTGGATGCGGGAGGCCAGACGCTGGGCCACCTCCGGGTCGGGCTCGACGGTCAGCGTCTCGGCCAGCAGGCCGAGGGCACCCATCGGGGTCTTGAGCTCGTGGCTCACGTTGGCCACGAAGTCCCGCCGGATCTCCTCGAGCCGACGCCGCTCCGACACGTCCTCGATGATGGCGATCACCCCGAGCGGGCCGGCGGCCGTCGTCGATGAGCCTGGTGCGCACGGTGAGGGTCTGGCGGGGCGGGCCGTAGAGGTCGAGGGTCCGCTCGGCCGTGCCGTCCTGCCACGCGTTCTCGAGCAGGTCGGTCACCGCCTGGGCGGCCAGGGCATCGCCGTGGCGGTTGCTCATGAGGGCGAGGGCCCGGGTGTTGCGGAAGGCCACCTCGCCGTCCTCGTCGCACACGATGACCCCCTGGGGCAGCGTGTCGAGGGCCCGGCGCAGGCGAATGGCGTCCGAGCTGGCCTCGGTCACCGCCTCGGCCGCCTCCCCGGTCACCCGCTCCAGGTGCATGAGCACCGAGTCGAAGGTCCCCTCGTCGGGAGGGTCGACCCCGAGCCGGTTGGACAGGGCGGTCAGCCGCTGCTGGAGTGCCCGACGCCCGGACCGGCGCCCCTGCCGCACGGCGATCAGGACGGCGATCACGGCCACCGCGCCCAGCGCGATGTACCCGATCACATACGACTTCACCGCCTAAGCATGACAGGCCGGTGCCAGGGTGTCGGGTACCGCCTCGGACATGGAAGGGATGACATAAAAAGACAAGAAACATATTGAAATAACACGAATGCCTTCCTACGCTGGGGAACATGATCCCGACCCCCCACACCGCTTCTTCCGTCGGGTTTCCCCCGGCCGGGCCACTGCCACCTTCCACCTTCGGCCGCCCGGCGGTCCGGCTGATCGGCGACGTGGTCCAGATGAAGCCCGATGTGAACGCTCTGCCCGGCGGAAGCGTGCTGCAGAACCTCATGAACGGGCTCGAGTTCTGGGCCCTGGCCCTGGCCCTGGTCGGGCTGGTGGTCGGGGCGGCCGCCTGGGCGCTCGGCTCGCACGGGCAGAATTACCAGCAGTCCTACGTGGGGCGCCGGGCCGTGCTCATCTCAGGCCTGGCCGCGCTGCTCATCGGAGCAGGACCGGGCATCGTGAGCTTCTTCTTCAACACCGGCCAGACCGTGCACTCGCCGTGACCGCCCTGTTGGCGCTGCCCGCCATCCCGACCGGCGGTTGCCCCTCGGCGGCGGCCGCCCTCGGGGCCGCCGGGTTGGGACCGGTGTGCCAGGCGACCTCGGGGGTCGGCGGCCTGGCCGGCTCGGCCGCCTCCCAGCTGGCCGGCGCCGGTGTCGACGGCGTACTCAACGGACTGGGCAGCTGGGTCGCCGCCGGGGCGACTTGGCTTCTGCAACAGATCGGTGCGGTCATCGGGGCGACCACGACGGTCGACCTCGGAGCCTCGTGGTTCACCGCCCACTACCAGACGATGGCGGCTCTTGCCGCCGTGATGGTCGTGCCGCTCCTCCTGCTCGGCATCATGCAGGCCATCTACCGCCAGGACATCTCGATGCTCCTGCGCTCGGTCCTCGTGCAGGTGCCACTGGCCCTGTTGCTGACCGCGGTGGCGGTCAAGCTCGTGCAGCTCGGTCTGGCCCTCACCGATGCCATGAGCGCGGCGGTGGCCCAGGGTGCGGGCCTCGACAGTGGTCACTTCATGGGCACGGTCACCGACGCCCTGTCCGGGGCACAGGCCGCCGGATCGGCCGGGGCTCCCGCCTTCGTCCTGTTCCTGGCGGCGCTCGCCGTGGTCATCGGCGCGGTGATGGTGTGGATCGAACTCTTCCTGCGGGCCGCCGCCGTGTACGTGGCCGTGCTCTTCCTGCCCTTGGCCCTGGCCAGCCTGGCCTGGCCGGCCATCGCCCACTGGTGTCGGCGCCTGGTGGACACCCTGGTCGCCCTGGTCCTCGGGAAGTTCGTGATCGTCTCGGTGCTCAGCTTGGCCGCCGGGGCGCTGGCCGGTGGGACAGGTTCGACCCCGGCCGGAACCGGAACAGGAGGCCCGGGGGCGGGATCGTCGGGCGGGTTCGGCACCGTGCTCGGGGGTGCGGCGCTGCTGCTCCTGGCCGCCCTCTCGCCGTGGGCGCTCTTCCGCCTGCTCCCTTTCGTCGAGGCGGGCGCGGTGGGCCAACTCGAAGGAGTCGGGCGCCGGGCCCGTCAGGTGGCGACCACACCGGCGCGCGGGCTCGCCCAGGTCGCCATGCGCTCGGCGGTGGCCGGCGGCGGACCCGCGGCGATGGCCGGAGGAGCCGTCATGGCCGCCGGTGCCTCCGCCGTCGCCGGACGGGCGTCGCGTTCCGGACCGGCGGCGACCGCCACCGCCCGTGCGGGTGCCGTTCGGGGCGCGGGGGACAACGTCACCGCTCGGGCGGGTGCCGCCGGTCACTCTGACGGACGGCCGGACCCCGGGCCGTCCTCGGCCGAGGCCACCGGGGTCGGGACGACCCAGCCACCGGGACATTCCATTCCGCACTGGCAGCCCAACCCACGGGCCACGGCCCTGGCCCGCTACTACCTCGACGGTGGGCCCGACTCGGCGGACGGCGGCCCGGGCCCGGACGGTTCGGGCGATCAGCCGGGCGGCCCTCGACCGGACATGGCCGAAGGACCGGGGGGCCTCGTCCGGTTGCCCCTCGCCACGGGAGCCCGAGCCTCTGCGTGGCTGGGTCGCGACGAGCTCGGAACGCGCCTCGTCGCCAACCGGCCCGCGCCGGACGCGGCCCCCCGACCGACGCGGATGGCTGAGGCGAGCCGCTCCTCTGGCGATGATCGGCCGCACTACCGATTTCCGCCTCTCGAGAAGCGGGGACTGATCGCCGGCTGGCGCGGCGGCCAGATTGCCGCCGTGGCTCTGAGCCTGGTGGTCGCCGTCCTGTTCGTCCGTTCACGCCCGTCGATCGTCGGGATCATGTTTGCCACGTGCAGCGTGGGTCTCGGACTGGCCGTGTCCTTCTGGCCCATCCGGGGGCGGACGGGCGAGCAGTGGCTGCCGTTGGTGGCCCGGTGGCTGTGGGCGGCGCCGACCGGGAATCGACGCCAGTCGGCGCCCGGGCCACGCCGGGGCCATGAGGTCACGGTCCGCACGTCGGGGGCTGACGATCCGACCGTCGACGTGCGCAACGCCTCGGCCGGAGCGGGGGCACCGGGGAGGCGGCGTACGGGTGGGCCGCGCGGTGCGTTCGACGGGTTGACCCTCTCCGGAGTGCCCGTCGGTCCCGGCCGATCGGGACCGATGATGGGCATGGTGCTCGACGCCAGGGCCCGTACGGCCACGGCCGTTCTTTCCGTGTGCGGCCACAGCTTCGCCCTGCTGGGTCCGGCGGACCAGGACTCGCGCGTTGCCGCCTGGGCCCGCGTGCTGGCCACACTGGCCCGAGAGGGCTCCGAGGTGCACCGCATCCAGTGGGTCGAGTCGTGCTTCCCCGACGACGGCCGCGCCGTGCGCCGGTACTGGGACAGCCGGGCCGCGCTCGGAACCGACTCGGCGGCCGGTCGGTCCTACCGGTCCCTCATCGCCGAGGCGGCGCCGTCGACGCGGCGACACCGGATGCTGGTGGCACTGTCGCTCCACGCTTCCCGGTCGTCGCGGGCCATCCGGGCGGCGGGCAGCGGGACGGCCGGCACCGGGGCGGTCCTCGCCCGTGAGATGCACTCGCTGCGTCGGGCCCTCGACGGCGCCGACGTCGAGGTGGAGGGTGTGGTCGGGGCGGAGGCCCTGAGCCACGTCATCGGCGCCGCCGTGGCCCCGTCGTGCGTCCCGGGCGGTTCCGGTGACGATGGGACCGGACCGGTGACCGCCCCGCCGCGTCCCCGACCGCGAAGCGGACGAGACCGTTCCCCACTGGCCGTGGCCCATGGCCGTCGATCCTCGATGGGACTCGGTGCGCACCGACGGCACCTGGCACGCCACCTACTGGATCGCCGAATGGCCGCGGGTGGATGTCACGCCCGACTTCCTCGGCCCGCTCTTCTTCGCTCCGCTCCGGCGTTCGATCGCGGTGACGATGGAGCCGGTCAGCCCGAGCCGTGCCGCCCGCCAGGTGGCCCAGTCCCGCACCGCCGACCTGGCCGACGGCGAGTTGCGCCGTCGAGGCGGGTTCCTCGTCACCGCCCGGCACACCCGGGAGAAGGAGAGCGTCGAGCACCGCGATGTCGAGCTCGCCGACGGTCACGCCCAGTACCGGTTCTCGGGTTACGTGACGGTGACGGCCGACACCGCCGAGGAACTGGTCCACGCCCGGGGTGCGGTGGAGCAAGCGGCCGGGCAGGCCCGGATCGAGCTCCGCCTGCTCTACGGCGAGCAGGACGTGGCCTTCACCTGCTCACTGCCGTTCGGACGGGGGTTGTCGTGAGCGGACCGGGCCCCAGGGTGGCCGGGCACGTGACCACCACCCGGCATCTGTGCGCCGCCTACCCGCTGGTGGCCGAAGCCGGGCTCGGCCACGAAGGGGTGCTGATCGGCCGTGACGTCCTCGGTGGCTCGTTCGTCTACGACCCTTTCGCCCTCTATCGCAACGGGGTGGTCACCAACCCGAACATGGTCGTCATCGGCCAGATCGGGCGGGGCAAGAGCTCCTTCGTGAAGTCCTACCTCTGGCGCCAGTCGGTCTTCGGCCGGCGCGCCTGGGTCGTCGATCCCAAGGGGGAGTACGGGCCATTGGCCGAGGCGTGCGGCGTGGTGCCGGTGGCGCTGCGGCCCGGTGGTTCCGTCCGTCTCAACCCCCTCGACACCGGGGAGACCGCCGGGAGGGCCGGTCCCGGCGATGGCGACACGGAACGACGCCGAGTGGCCCTGACGTCTTCGCTCGCCGTCGCCTGCCTCGGGCGGGAGTTGTCACCCCGTGAGCGGGCGGCCATCGACGCCGCCCTCGCCGACGCATCGGACGGTGCCCGACGGGCCGGGATGCCGGCGCCCACCCTGCCCCAGGTGGTCGACGCCCTCCTCGATCCCGACCGCGGGGCCTCCGCCGCCTTGCGCACCACGCCGGCACGACTGCTCGAGGACGGTCGCGACGCCGCCCTCGAGCTGCGTCGCCTGGTCCACGGCGACTTGGGTGGCATGTTCGACGGCCCGACGACGCCGGGGCTGCGGCTCGACGGGTCCCTGGTGGTCCTCGACCTGTCGGCCGTCTACCACTCGCCCGCCCTGGGCGTGCTCATGGCGTGTGCCGCCGCCTGGTTGCAGAGCGCGGTGGACTCGGTCCACCGGGACCGGATCATCCTGGTGGTGGACGAGGCCTGGGCCATTCTCTCCAACCTCGGGGTCGCCCGGTGGCTGCAGACCTCATGGAAGCTGTCGCGGGCCTATGGCGTGGCCAACATGGCGGTCCTGCACCGCCTCTCCGACTTGCGCGCCGTCGGGGGCGAGGGCTCGGTGCAGGTCAATCTGGCCGAGGGCCTGCTGGCCGACTCCGAGACGCGAGTGGTCTACGCCCAGTCACCCGGTGAGGTGGCTCGCACCGCCGAGCTGCTCGGCCTGACGGACACCGAGGCCGGCCTGGTCAGCCAGCTCCGTCGCGGCATGGCGCTCTGGAAGGTCGGCCGCCGCTCGTTTCTGGTCGACCACCAGCTGGCGGCCGGCGAGCGATGGTTGACCGAAACCGATCAGGCCATGGCCGACGACGCTTTTCCAGAGCCGCCGGCGTGAGTCTGGCCTCGGGAGCGGGTACGGCCGTCGGGGTGGCCGCCGTGATCGGAGTGGCGCTGTCCAGTGCGGGCCGGGCCGGCTCCGGGCCACGGCCGTTCGGAGGCGGAGGGTCAGGCCTCGGTGGGTCGGGCCTCGGTGGGTCGGGCCTCGGTGGGCCGGCCTCGCTTCGGCCCGGGCGGGTGGGGCCGGGGCGGTTCAGGCCGGGGAAACGGGGGCCCCGGGCCGGCCCGGTGGGCCAAGCGCGGCGATCTCCGCCGCCTGACCGTCCCGGAGCGGCGGGCCGGCGGGACGGTCGCCACCCGTCGGGTAGTGCTCGGACGGGCCGGGCGGCAGGTGTTGGCCGCCGAGCCGGCCCAGTCGGTCATCGTCTTCGGGCCCACCCAGTCCCACAAGACCTCGGGATTCGCCGTCCCGGCCGTGCGCCACTGGGACGGCCCGGTCATCGCCGCCAGTGTCAAGACCGACCTCCTGGAGCACACCATCGGCCACCGCCGCTCCTTCGGCCAGGTGCTGTGCTTCGATCCAACCGGTTCGGCCGGTTCGACCGGTGCCGGCTCGGTCTCGTGGTCCCCGTTGCCGTCGGCGCGGACCTGGCCCGGGGCGCGTCGCGCCGCAGCCGGGATGACCGAGGTGACGCGGACGACCGGCGGCGGCACCATGAGTGACGGCGACTTCTGGTACGCCACCGCCACCCGGATGCTGGCCCCGCTGCTGTTCGCCGCCGCCTTCGGCCGCCTCGGCATGGACGACGTCGTCCGTTGGGTGGCGACGGGGGAGCAGTCCGAGGTCCTCGAACTCCTGGACGCGGCCGGGGTTCCCGAGGCCGTCGACGCGGCCAGGTCCACCTTCGGCAAGGAGGAGCGCCAGCGCAGTTCCATCTACACCACCGTCGAGACGGTGCTCGAGCCGTTCGCCGGAACCGAAGACCGTGCCGGTGGCTCGGCCGTCGGTCTCGATCCCGCCCGGTTGGTCGACGGGCGTAACACCCTGTACCTGTGTGCCCCCGCCCACGACCAGCGACGGCTCACGCCGCTGTTCGTCGCGCTGCTGCGCCAGGTGGTCGAGCATGTGTACGACCGTGTCGCCCGGACCCGCGAACGGCTCGACCCACCGCTGCTCCTGGTGCTCGACGAGGCGGCCAACATCGCACCGATGACCGACCTCGACGGGTTGGCGGCCACGGCCGCCGGTCACGGCGTGCAGCTGGTGACCATCTGGCACGACCTGGCCCAGATCACCGCCCGCTACGGCCCCCGCGCCACCACCGTGGTGAACAACCACCGGGCCAAGCTGTTCCTGTCGGGGATCTCCGACCCGACCACCCTGGACCACGCCAGCCGGCTCATCGGTGACGAGGAGGTGATGCTCCCCTCGACCACCTCGGGCGGCCGCGCCGGGCCGACCACCACCCGGGCCCCGTCGACGAGACGGCTGGCGGCGCCGGACGCCCTGCGGCGCACGCCCCCGGGCCGGGGCGTGCTGGTCTACGGCGACCTTCCGCCGATCCGCCTGACCCTCCGGCCGTGGTTCGGCGCGGCCGGGCGGCGCCGGTGGTCGGTACGATCGGGGCGGTGACCACTCCCACCACCGATCCGGCGTCGGCCCGGCCGGTCTTCGATCCCTTCGACCCCCACTGGGCGAGCGATCCCTTCCCGCTCTACGCCGACCTGCGCGAGCGGGCGCCGATCCACCGCAACGATCTCGGGTTCTGGGTGCTGGCCCGCCATGCCGACTGTCTGGCCGTGCTGCGCGACCGGCGCTCCAGCTCCGACAGCCTCAACATCGCCACCGATCGGATGCCCGAAGGGTTCCGCACCCCCATCGCCGAGGACGACGCCGTGGCCATGGCCATGCTCGAGATGCGCCCCTTCCTGTTCCGGGACCCGCCCGACCACACCCGGCTCCGCGGGCTGGTGTCCAAGGCCTTCACCCCGAAGATGGTCGAGTCGCTGCGGGCCCGCACCCAGCTGGCCGTCGACGAACTGATCGACGCCGCCCTGGAGGTGGGCGAGGTCGACCTGGTCGACGCCTTCGCCTACCCGTTGCCGGTGCGGGTGATCTGTGACCTGCTGGGTGTGCCGCACGAGGACCACGGTCGTTTCAAGGTCTGGTCGGACGCCCTGGCCCGCGGCCTCGATCCCGACTTCCTCCTCACCCCCGAGGTCATCGAGGCCCGCGGCCAGGCGATCCTCCAGTTCTCGCAGTACTTCTTCGAGCTGCTGGCCGAACGCCGGCGCGTGCCCGGCGACGACCTGCTGAGCCGGTTGGTCGAAGCCGAGGACGGCGGGACGGTGTTGAGCGAAGGTGAGCTGCTCTCCACCTGCATCCTCCTGCTGGTGGCCGGCCACGAGACGACCGTCAACCTGATCGCCGGCGGGGCCCTCGCCCTCCTGGACCAGCCCGACCAGTGGGAGCGGTTCCGCACCGATCCCGAGGTCAACCGCGCCGCGGTCGAGGAGATGCTCCGCTACGTGTCGCCGGTGCAGCTCACCGGTCGGGCCCTCCTCGAGGACTGCGAGTTCGGCGGCGTCGAGTTCCAGGCCGGGGATTTCGCCATGCTGCTCCTCGGATCGGCCAATCGCGACCCGGACCAGTTCGAGGAGCCGGATCGCTTCGACATCGGCCGCAACCCCAACCCGCATCTCGGCTTCGGGTTCGGCATCCACCACTGCCTCGGGGCGCCGCTGGCCCGCATGGAGACCCAGGTGGCCCTGACCTCGCTGGCCCAGCGGGCGCCGGCGCTGGCCCTAGCCTCCGACCAGGTGACCTACAAGACCAACGTGGTCCTGCGCGGGCTCGAGGCCCTGCCGGTGTCGATGCGGGGCTGACGTCGGTCCGGGCGGCCCGCGGTCGGCACCCGACCCGACCCGGTCGGCCCGGCCCTCAGGTGGCGGCGGTCCGGGCGAAGACCGGTTGCAGGTCGTCGAGGCCGCGGCGGACGTCGTCGGCGCTGAAGGCGAAGAGCAGGGCGGCCAGCGCGTCGACCCCGGCCTCGGCGTACCGGCCGGCGATGTCGGCGTCGAGGGGCTGCAGGTAGGGGCACACCGTGATGGTCAGCTCTCCCCGGGTGCGCCCGTTTTCGGCGAGCAGCCGGTCCAGGGCGGCCAGGGGCTCGGCCAACCCGTCCGGTGGCCGGTTGAAGGTGTGCCAGCCCTGTCCCGCCCGGGCCGCCCGGGCCAGGGCGGCGTCGCTCTCGCCGCCGATGTGGATGGGGGGATGGGGCTGCTGGACCGGCTTCGGCCACATGGCGCACGGCTCGAGCGTGTAGAAGTCGCCCTCGAACGACGAGGTCTCGTCGGACCAGAGGGTGTCGAGCACCCGGAGGTACTCGTCGGTTCGCCGGCCGCGTTGCGGCCACGGCGCGTTGACCGCCTTGAACTCCTCCTCCAGCCAACCGACACCCACGCCGAAGTCGACCCGGCCGTTGGACAGCCAGTCCAAGGTGGCCACCTCCTTGGCCGTGTAGACCGGGTTGCGTTGGGGCAGGAGCACCATGGCGGTGCCCAACCGCACCGTGGTGGTCAGGGCGGCGAGGAACGAGAGCGTGGTGAACGGCTCGAGCAGGCCGGTGTTGGGCGGCACGGGGATGCGCCCGTCCTCGGCGTAGGGGTAGGCCGAGCGGTAGTCGTCGAACAGGACCACGTGCTCGCCCACCCAGATGGTCCCGACTCCGCGCTGCTCGGCTTCGGCGGCGAGCACGGCCAGCAGCTCGGGCGTGGCCATCGGGCTGGCCGTCGGTACCCACAGGTCGATGCGCACGGTGATGGGGGTCCTTTCGTCGTGGTGGTCCGGTCCGGTCCCCGGCCGGCCCGGGATTGCCGACCCGGGGGTCGGCGACCCGGAATGGTCAGCTGGGGGAGCCGGGTGCCACCAGCGGCCAGGGCCGTTCGCGTTCGGCCATCCGGGCCAGGTCCAACAGGAGCTGCTCCTCGTGGTGGCGGCCGATCACCTGCAACCCGACGGGCAGCCCGTCGACGGTTCCGGCCGGGATGGAGACGGCCGGGTTGCCGGTCAGGTTGGCCGGGATGGTCAGGGCGCCGTTGTTGCCGAGGGCCCGGTTCAGGCCGTACTCGGCGATGAGATCGACTTCGCCGACCGTGGTGGGCATCGGTCCCTCGGCGCCGAAGGCGACGTCGGGATTGGTGGCGCAGAAGATGAAGTCGGTCTGCTCGAAGAGGTCGGCCATCCGCTCGTTGATGTCGATGCGGAGCATCTCGCCGGCCCCGGCGCTCTGCACGTCGAAGTTGTGGCTGGCGATGTTCATGCCCAGCTGGATCTCGGGCATGAGGTCGTCGTTGCAGTCCGGGTAGCGATCCCCGAGCTCACCGGCCAACCCGACCAGATTGGACATGGCCCACTCCAGGGTGACCGGCGGGAGCTCGACGATCAGGTCGACCCGGGTGAGGCGGGCGTCGGCCACCAGGGCCTCGGCCGCCTCGAGGAGCAACGCGGTGACCCGGGGCTCGACGATGGCCGACCCGAGGTCGATCGAGATCAACGCCCGCTTCCCGGCCAGGTCGAAGGAGTCGAGTCCGGCCTCCCATCCCTCCACCCGGGGCAGGCTGAGGGTGTCGTGGGGGTCGAACCCGTTGCAGACGTCGAACCAGCGGGCGGTGTCGCGTACCGACCTCGACACGCACCCGACCACCACGGTGAGCGGCGGCTGGAGGGTGCGGGGGCCCCTCGGGATGCGCCCGTAGGTCCCCTTGAGGCCGAACAGCCCGGTGAAGCCGGCCGGGATGCGGATCGAGCCCCCGCCGTCGCCCCCGCTGGCGATGGGCAGGAGGCCTCCGGACACGGCCGCCGCCGAACCCCCGGACGACCCACCGGGGGTGCGCTCGGTGTTCCATGGGTTGCGGGTCGTCCCGTGCAGCTTGGTGTGGGTGCAGTTGATCCCGCCGAATTCAGAGGCCGTGGTCTGACCGGCCAGCACGGCGCCGGCGGCCCGGAGCCGGATCACCTGGGTCGAGTCCCGTTCGGCCATCCGGTCCTTGAACACCAGCGAGCCCTCGGTGTAGGGCCATCCGCCGACCGTCTCGAGCTCCTTGACTCCCATGGGCACGCCGCCGAAGGGGAGCGAGACGTCGGCTGACGCCGCCGCTGAGCGGGCGGTGTCCACATCGAGATGGCTGAAGGCGTTGAGCCCCGAGGCATCGACGGCGGTCACCGAAGCGTCCAGCGCCTCGAGGGGGCTGAGGGCCCCGGACCGGAAGGCGTCGACCAGGGAGCAGGCATCGCCGAACCAGGGTTGGTCGATCACGGGGAGGACGCTACCGGCAACCGGGCGATCATGCCGCGGCCCACCGGGTGGCATGCGGCCCCGGTCGCGCCGCCGGGCGTAGCGTGGTCCCATGCACGACGATGCCGACCGCGCCCCTCCGACGGCCGGGCCCGTGGGTGGCGAGCCGAAGGCGGGCCCGCGCCGCCCGTTCACCCTCGGTGTCGACATCGGCGGCACCGGGCTCAAGGCGTCGGTGCTCGATGCCGACGGCGCCATGGTGGCCGATCGGGTGAAGGTCCCCACCACGTATCCGATGTCCCCCGACAAGCTGGTGGCGGCGCTGACCAAGCTGGTGGCGCCCCTGCCCGAGGCCCAGCGGGTGTCGGTCGGCTTTCCCGGCATGGTGCGCGACGGGCTGGTGCTGTCGGCCCCGCACTTCTCGACCAAGAGCGGGCCGGGCAGCGCCGTCGATCCGGAGCTGGTCCGGTTGTGGTCAGGGTTCGATCTGGCCACCGCGGTGGGCCGGGCCTTCTCGCTCCCGACCCGGGTGGCCAACGATGCCGACATCCAGGGCGCGGCCGTCGTCACCGGTCAGGGCCTCGAGTTCGTGATCACGCTGGGCACCGGCTTCGGCACCGGGCTCTTCTACCGGGGCCAGCTCATGCCCCACTTGGAGATCGCCCACCAGCCCTTCCGAAAGGGCGAGACCTACAACGAGCAACTCGGGGAGGCGTCCCGTAAGGAGATCGGCGAAGAGCGCTGGAACAAGCGTGTGCAGAAAGCCATCACCAACCTCCGTGGGCTGCTCTACTTCGACCACCTCTACATTGGCGGGGGCAATTCGCGTCGGGTCGACCGCGAGCACCTCGACCACGATGTGACCATCGTCGACAATACGGCGGGCATCATCGGCGGGGTGAAGCTGTGGACGATCGACCACGTTGCCCTCGGCGAGGCCACGACCGTCTAGCCCACCGACCCGACGCGATCGACCGGGCGACCGACACGACACGACCCGACCCCGACTTGACGGCGAGGACGGACGACCGCCGCCGGCTCAGGCCTGCCAGCGCCTCCACGAGCGTTCGACCTCTTTGAGCTCCCGCTTCCATCCCTGGCGCGTCGCCGCTGCCGCATCCCGTTGCGCGTCGGCCAGCCGGCCGAGAGGCTCGGCCAGGTCGGTGCGCTCGCGTGCCAGCTGTTGGAACCAGGCGATCGACGAGGTGGCATCGAGGTAGTCGCCCAGTTTGACCTGCACCCGTTCGGCGGCGCGCGCCGTCTTGCGGGCCGGGCCACCGTCGATGAGGGCGACCGTCTCGCACCCGTAGCGCAGGTTCTTCATCCGGATGCGCAGGGCGTGGAGGTTGTGGTCCGTACTGTCCTTGCGGGCCCGCCGCGCCGCACCCCGGAGGTCGTGCCAAGCCCGGCGCAGCATGGACGGCAGCACCTCGTCGGCCGGTCGTTCCGCCTTGGGCTTGAAGTTCGGCCCCTCCCACAGCACCATCATCTGCTCGGTGAGCTGGAAGCGCCGGGCCCCGCCCCGGTGGGCGGCGATGTCGGCCATGACGTCGGCCAACCGGGCCGAGATCACCGACTCGATGTGGAGGATCTCGTAGGGGCCGATGACACCGGGGCCCTTGGTCACCACGATGTCCCGGATGACGTGGAGGTCACGCGACTCGCCCAGGCAACGCCCGTACCAGGCCAGCTCGGCGCGCAGGGCGGTGCCCCAGCCGGCGTCGACCAGCAGCCGGAAGGTGCGCAGGTTGGAGCGGATGCGGCGCATGGCGATGCGGCTGTGGTGGATCCGCTCGGTCTCGCTCCGTCGCCGGTGGGCCTGCTCGGGAGAGGTGGCCGTGGCTGCGCGCCCACAGCGGGCGCGCTCCGGTGCGGAGGCTCAACGAGTCGACGGTCTCGCTCCACTCCGATTCATCGGCGGGCTCGGTGTCGAGGTCGTTGAGGAGGAAGGTGCGGGCCGAGGCGGCCAGCACCCGGTGCAGCACCATGCCGGCGCTCGGGCGGGCCAACCCCTCGGCACCAGGCATGGCCACGGCCGGGCCCACGGTGGCGGGGTGGTCGGAGACTGGCTGTTGTCCGTCGGGTGCCGTTCCGGCTGCCATCGCCACGAACCTCCTCGGCAAAGGATATCGAGGGCCGGTCGGCCCCTCCCGTCCAGCCACCCTGACGGGTGGATCGCCCACCGGGGGCGTTCGGGCCCCTCCGGGCCGGCACCGGCCCCGTCTACGGTGGTCCGATGCGGGCGGTGACCTTGGTCGACGAGGATCTCCGGTGGGACGAGCATCCCGACCCCGAACCCGGCGCGGGCGAGGTGCTGGTGTCGGTCCGGGCGGCGGGGATCAACGGCGCCGACCTCATGCAGCGGCGCGGCCTCTATCCGGCGCCCCCCGGCTGGCCGCCGGACATCCCCGGCCTCGAGTTCGCCGGTGACGTGGTGGCGCTCGGGCCCGGGGCCGGATCCAGTGCCGTCGGCGACCGGGTCATGGCCATCGCCGGCGGCGGCGCCCAGGCCGAGCTCATCACCCTGCCCGAGTCTGCGCTGCTGCCCGTCCCCGAGGGACTCCGCTGGGACGTGGCCGGCGGCTTCCCCGAGGCGTTCTCGACCGCCTACGACGCCCTCTTCACCCAGGCCGCGCCTCCGCGGGGGCGAGCGGGTCCTCGTCTCGGGCGCGGCCGGAGGAGTCGGGACGGCCGCCGTGCAGCTGGCCCACGCCGCCGGGGCCCAGGTCGTCGCCTCGGTGCGCTCCCCGGAGCTGCGGGCCCGCGTGGCCGGGTCTGGGCGCGGACCTGGTGGTCGCGCCCGACGAGGCGGCCGATCACGGTCCCTACGACGTCTCGCTGGAACTGGTCGGCGGCCCCGGGGTGGCCGCCGTCCTGCCGGCGCTCGCCACCGGTGCCCGGGTGGTGGTCATCGGGGTGGGGGCCGGGGCCAAGGTGGAGCTCAACCTGCTCGCCCTCATGGGCCGGCGGGCCACCGTCGGCGGGTCGATGCTCCGGTCACGCACCACCGAGGAGAAGGCGGCCGTGGCCCGGGCCGTCGAGCAGCACGCCGTCCCGCTCCTGGCCGACGGCACAGTGGTGGTCCCGGTGGCCGAGCGGGTCCCCATGGACCGCGCCGCCGACGGCTACGAACGGTTCGCCGCCGGCGGGAAGTTCGGGAAGATCGTCCTCGTCAACGAGTGAGCCGTCGCTACTTGGAGACGATGACCGAGGAGCCGTGGCCGAACAGGCCCTGGTTGGCGGTGATCCCCACCCGGGCCCCCTCGACCTGACGCCCGGCGGCCCGGCCCCGCAGCTGCCAGACCAGCTCGCACACCTGGGCGATGGCCTGGGCCGGGATGGCCTCGCCGAAGCAGGACAGCCCGCCGCTGGGGTTGACCGGGACCCGGCCGCCGACGGCGGTGTCGCCGTCGCGGAGCAGGCGCTCGGCCTCGCCCTCCTTGCACAGCCCGATGTCCTCGTACCAGTCGAGCTCGAGGGCGGAGGAGAGGTCGTACACCTCGGCCAGGTCGACGTCCTCGGGGCCGATGCCGGCCTCCTCGTAGGCGGCCCGGGCCACCGACTGCTTGAAGGTGGGCCCGACCGAGGTGGCGGCGGCGGCCGAGTCGGTCGAGAAGTTGGGCATCTCGATCACGGTCTGGGGGAAGCGCGGGGTGACCGTCGACACCGCGTCGACGGTGACCAGGTCGGCGGCGCCGGACCTGTCGGCGGGCGAAGTCCATGCTGGCCAGCACCAGGGCGGCCCCGCCGTCGGAGGTGGCGCAGATCTCGAGCAGGCGGAGGGGGTCGGCCACCATGGGGGACTGCGAGGACCTCGTCGGCGGTGACCTCCTTGCGGTAGCGGGCGTTGGGGTTCCCGAGCCCGTGCCGGGCGTTCTTCACCTTGACCGCGGCGAAGTCGGCCTCGGTCGCCCCGAACAGTTCCATGCGCCGCCGGGCGTAGAGGGCGAAGTAGGCGGGGTTGGTCGCCCCGAGCAGATGGAATCGCAGCCAGTCGGGGTCGTCCTTACGGTCGCCGCCGACCGGGGCGAAGAAGCCCTTCGGCGTGGTGTCGGCCCCGACCACCAGGGCCACGTCACACAGCCCGGCCAGGATCTGGGCCCGGGCGTTGGCCACGGCCTGGGCCCCCGAGGCGCAGGCGGCGTAGGCCGAGGACACCCGGGCGCCCGTCCAACCGAGGGCCTGGGCGAAGGTGGCCCCGGCCACGAAGCCGGGGTACCCGTTGCGGATGGTGTCCGCCCCGGCCACGTACTGCACGTCGGTCCAAGCCAGGCCGGCTTCGGCCAGGGCGTCGCCGGCCGCCGCCAACCCGTACTCGACGAAGTTCCGGCCCCACTTGCCCCAGGGGTGCATCCCGGCGCCGAGCACGGCGATGCGACGGTCGTCAGCCACCGACCCGCCCCTTGGTCCGGTCGGGGGCGGTGGGCCGCCACTTCCACACCAGGTACTCGTGCTCGTCGTCCTCGTAGAGGGTGTCGAGCACCAGCTCCACCTCTTGGCCGACCTGGAGTTGGTCGACCCCGACGCCGCCGACCACCTGCCCCATGACCACCATCTGCTCGGCGGCCAGCTCCACGGCGGCGAGGGCGAAGGGTTGCGTAGGGGTCGGCGGCGCGGTAGGGCTCGGGGGGCTGGTAGCGGGCGTCGGTGTACGACCACACCGTGCCGGTACGGCTCAGCTCGGTCTCGGTGAACTCGGTCCCCTGGCACTCGGGGTTGCGGCAGAAGTAGGTCTCCCGGGGGAAGGCGAAGTTGCCACAGGCCGTACACCGGCTGCCGAGCAGGTGCGGCGTCGCCTCATCGAGGGTGAACCACCCCTCGACGGCGGGCACCCGGGTCTTGGTCGGCATGGCCGGATCCTAACTCCGGGCCGGATGGGGCCGACGGGCCGGCGGTGCACCGGCCGGTCCCGGGAGGACCGGTTGGTCGGGGTGACTCCCGGCGTCGCCCTTCCCGGGCAGGTGCCCTTTCACGGCGCCGGCGCCCCCAGTCCGCCACGGGCCCGTGACTCGGCGATGCGCTCATCGTCCCATCCGAGGACATCGCGGAGCACCGCCTCGGTGTGCTGACCGACGGTCGGCGCCTGGGTGGGCGACGGCAGCTCCTCGTCGACGAACTTGATGGGGGTCGGCAGCTCCTCGGCACCCAGCTGCTCCCGGGGGAACCAGTGGAACCGGTCGTTGAACTGGGGGTCCTCGGCGATGGTCTTCGGCGAGTTGACCGGCGCGATGGGCACGTCCTCGGCGATCCCGAAGGCGATCCATTCCTTGGCCGTTCTCGCCGAGAAGATGTCCCGGAGCTCGCGCCGCAGCTCGAGGTTGTTGCGGGCGTGGTCGGCGTACTTCGAACCGGGCCAGCGCTCGAAGAGGTCCATCCGGTCGACGGCCCGGCAGAAGTTCTTCCAGAACGCCTGCTCCGAGGCCATGAAGAGGACGAAGCGATCGTCTTTGGTTGCGTAGACCTGGTAGCGGACGCCCTCGACCATGCCGGCCGTGCCCGGCTCGCGTCGTTCGTAGTCGTCGGCCTTGTTGCCGGTGACCTCGGACTCGGGGCGCTCGTAGGCCTTCCAGGTCTCGCTGCGGTACCAGTCCATGGCGGCGGCCGCGTCGGACTGGGCGATCTCGAGGAAGGAGCCGGCGCCGGTGGCCCGGGCCCGCAGCACGGCGGCGAGGATGCCGAGGGCGCCGAAGAGCGGTCCGGCGTGGATGCCCATCGAGGCGTGCTCGGGGAGGTAGGCGAAGCCCTCGTCGTTGACCTGGGGCGAGACGATGCCGGCCCAGGTGTCGAAAGCGATCCCGTGGGCCGGGAGGTCGCGGTAGGGGCCGGTCATGCCGTAGCCCGAGATGGTGCAGAAGACGAGCTTCGGGTTGAGCTCGCGCAACTGCTCGTAGCCGACGCCGCGCCGGGCCAGTCCACCCGGGCGCATGGCCTCGACCACCACGTCGGACCGGGCGGCCAGCGCCTTGAAGGTGGCGACGTCCTCGTCCCGGCGGAGGTCCATCACGATGCTGCGCTTGCCCCGGTTGATGTGGAGGTGCATGAGCGAGACGCCTTCGACGATCGGCCAGGTCATCTCGCGGATGTAGTCGCCGGCGGGCGGCTCGACCTTGATGACCTCGGCACCGAGGTCGACCAGCGGCATGGTGATGGCGGCCGGCCCGAGGGCGGAGCACTCGATGATGCGCAGACCGTCGAGCGGTGCTGGTGCTGAGGGCGGGGTAGGCATCGGTCGTTCGGGGCGGCGGCACGGTGGGGCGGAAGCTCAAGTGCCTCACGGCCCAAACGTCGGCGCGGTGCTGCCGACCGGAATCATATCTGACGGACCGTCAGGAAGGTCCTCCGGATCCGGGCTTCTCGGGGTCGGCCACAGACGGCAGTCCTGCCGTGTGCTGGGCATTCAGGCCCGAGGTAGAGTGAGCAACCGCTCCGCTCCGGCCGCCCCGGGCTCCCGGTTGTCCCCGTGCGGCATGTGTCGGGGCACCGCCAGCGCTCGTAGCTCAACGGACTAGAGCATCTGACTACGGATCAGAAGGTTGGGGGTTCGAATCCCTCCGAGCGCGCAAGAAGTCCCAGTTCAGACGGTATCTTCTAGCGCAGAATCAGAAGGTCCAACTCTCTGATTTCCCCGAGGAGCAACTTATAACACCCTGAAGCGACACGTATAGGGGGATTGAAGGTTCACGTCGATGACGATCTCTCTGCGACCCCTGGCTCTCATGTACTCGGTAACTAACTCTGGCGAGGACAGTCTGAGTCTTCTGCGCTCCGGCTGGCACCTCGAGCCCGACGACGAGGTAGCCACCGAAGGCGCGAGAGATCCTTCGCAGCGTCTCGGTAGTGGGTGTGTGACGGCCGCTCTCGATGCGAGAGATTGCGGCTGTGCTGGTCCTCACCCGCTCTGCCAGCGCTTCTTGAGTGAGGTCGTTGTCCACCCGGGCAAGGATGATGATACGGGCCACGTCCTCATACGGGGCCAGGCGGGCCTGCTCGGCCCAGAGCATAACGCTTGACGGTATTAACGGAACACGTTAGTATCGGTCAGTGTTGAGCGACGCCTCCTTCAAGGATGGTGACACCAGGAGGGTCTGGCAGCGACTGGCGGTCCGGAAATTCGGGCCAGACGTGCAAAAGGTTGCTTGGCGCAAGCTGGCCTACCTGAACGCCGCCGAGAGGATCGGTGACCTTGCCGTTCCACCGGGCAACAGGCTCGAGAAGCTGAAGGGTGGTCGGACCGGCCAGTACAGCATTCGGGTCAATGATCAATACCGAATCTGCTTCAAGTGGGCCGCCACCGGCCCCAGAGACGTTGAGATCGTCGATTACCACTGAGGAGAGACGATGCCGAAGACCGAGAGACCGATGATGACCCCGGTGCACCCGGGCGAGATGCTCAAGGAGGACTTCTTGGATCCGCTCGGGGTCAGCCAGTACCGGCTGGCACAGGCCATCGGCGTTCCACCCCGCCGTATCAACGAGATCGTTCACGGAACTCGTCGGATCAGCGCTGACACGGCCCTGCGCCTCTCGCGGTACTTCGGAATGAGTGACGAGTTCTGGATGAACCTTCAGGGGCACTATGACATCGAGGTCGAAAAGGACCGACTCCGCTCGAAGCTCGCCGAAATCGAGCCACTGGCCAGCTGATCGCTGGATTGGGTTGAAAATATAGAGTTGAGTGAGCGGATCCGACGGTCGAACCGGCAGCAGACCACACAACCATGGGAGCCGACCCTCTTCGGCGAGTAGGCCAGCAGAACCCCGTTGGCGTGGTCGACAAGAGCTCGCCCTCTGCGCTTAAGCTCGCCTCAGAGGGTCGAACTTTGATTCTAAAGCGAGGCGAACTCCACCACGCCAAGGCAACATAGCGCTACGGGGCAGCTGCCCCCGGCGCCACGCCGTCAGCTTTCCGGCTCCTGGTCGAGCAGAACCAGGAAGTCGGCGGGCCGGTAGACGGGGATCGTGTCGGCAAGGCCAAGCAGGTGGCCATCGCCCGTGACGAGGAGTGCCCGAGCCGTGACGGCCAGAGCGATGAGGTAATCGTCACCGGGGTCGGGCGACCGGACGGCCGGAGGTTCGCTCGGGTCGTCGTGCACGTGAGCCTCGTGGCGAAGAATGGCGAGGAGCGCCCGAACTTCCGACTCGGTCACGCGTTCCCGAATCTTGCGGTAAGCGAGCGCGCGCTCGAGCTCTTCCAGCAGCAGGGGTGAGACGATCAAGTCGTAGACACCGTCCGTCCACGCCCTGATCACGCTGGCGGGCGAGCCGCCCGGTGAGAGCAAGGCGGAGATGATGACGTTGGGGTCAAGGACGGCCCGCACCGGTCAGCGCCGTTGGCGTCTCCGGGTGGCGTGCTGTGCTTCGACAGCCATCTGGACAGCAGTCTCTTCGGGGAGGTCGTTGCGCTCCCAGATCTGGTCGAACAGATCGAGGCCGAGATCGCGTCGCAACGATTCCTCGATCACTTCGCTGTCCGCCTTCCCAAGCCGGGCGGCGCGGATCTTCACGGCTCGGAGGACCTCCTCGTCGATCGTGAGCGTGGTCCGCGTCTTGGACATGACTGCATCTTAGCATCAAGATGCAGCCCCTGAGACCCGGGACATCAGGCCGAGGATCGGAGCCGCCTGCGCAGCCCAGTCCGGCTGGGGTCGCTCAGGACGGGTAGTTTCACCGCGTGCGGCTCAGATTCGGGCCTGACGACGAAGACGAGTTCGAAGCCGTGAGCTCGGAGCTCGTGGCCCGGTTCGAGGCGACGGAAGCCGGCGCCGGGTTCGGTTGGGCGGCTGACCAGGTCCTGTCCTTCAAGTGGGCGTATCTCGACGGCGATCTGGCCTCGTGGACCAACGACGACGTCCGCGCCATCCTGCTCGACCTCTATCCGCGCAAGGTGACGCTCGGCCCCCATGAGGACGCCGAGGTGATCGATGGATTCGCGGGCCTCCTTCGCTTTCTGGCCGACGAGAGCCTGCTCGAGGGGAGCCGGGCCCAACGCCTGGCCCGGACCGTCGAGGCAACTCGTTCCAGCTTTGCTGAGGCAATGGCGGACGACAGCCGCTTCGGTACGGGCAAGCGCCTGGTCGCTGCCATGCGCGCCGACGGTGTCGACCCCACGGACCAGAGCAACCTCGATGCCTGGATCGCCAAGTTCAATGAGCGACCGTTCAGGGAGCGAGATCGGATCCTCGGTCCTTCCCTATCGCAGCCGCAGATCGGAGAGGTGGGGGCCGCGCTGCTCGGTCGGATGCCGCCCGTCGTGCTTGCGCCGGCGACCGAGCTCGAAGCCATGGCTCGGAGTTCGGTGTTGTTCGGGCGGGTGGTCGGTCTCATGGACTTCATGGGCGACGGGAGAACGCTCACCGACCGGGGCAACCTGACAGTCGCCGATGGCAAGCAGCTGGTCGGTCTGCTCGAGACCGACGATCGGGTCGACCCGCGAATCGGTGACCGGGTCTACCGCACACGCAGTTCGACCGAGCTGGCCGGCGTCGACCTTGCATTTTGCCTTGCCTTGGAGGCCGGATTCCTCGAAATGGCGGGGAAGCGCCGTGCTCGCGCCCACGACCGCGCACTGCTCGACGAGGACCCGCTGGAGGCGCACTACCGCCTCCTCCTTGCGCTCCTGCATTGGGTGGGCCCCACTGCCCACCACTACGGGAACCGTGACGCGTATGGGTTCGACTGGTTCGCCGAAGAGCTCGACCAGGACCTCCTCCCGGTGCTGGTCGGTCTGTACCGAGACCAGGCAGCCAGGCCGATCGACGACATCAGCTCCGAGTGCTGGGATCGCCTGCTCGAGATCTACGACCTCGATGACATCGAGGACGACAAGCTCGAGTTCCATCGCGGGCTGGTCGCCTACGCCGCCCGGCGAGCGCTGCGTCGGCTGGAGGAGCTGAACGTCGTGGTGCGGGAAGGAATTGAACAACGGCCGACGGAGTTCCGAGAGACGGAGGAATGCGGTGGTTCTGTCTCGCTCTCGGCGCTCGGGACCTGGGCACTCCAGCGCTTCCTCTCGAGGGCCACGGACGCCCCGGTCGCTGGGCCGCTCTCGTCTTGCGACGCCCGCGATCTGCTGAGCAAGGCGGCCGACCTTCCCGAGGACCTGGCCACACTCGAGATCGACAACTGGATCGCAGAGCACGATGAGGAGGGCGCGAGGTTGCTGGTCGAGTCCCTGCCGACTGTGGGTGATACCGGAAGGGCACTGGGCTTTCGGGCATTGCAGCGCATGGGGCCCTCGGCGGCCATCGCCGTGTCGCAGCTCACCGACCACGCCGAGCTCGGCGCTTACGCCTCCGTCTGGCGGGTGGAGACCGGCATCGCGTCACCGGCGGAGCTGGTCGCCGGCGGCGATCCGGAGCGCTTCGTCCGCCTCCTCCATGCCCTGCTCGTCCTGTGGGGACCGGAAGCGGTGTGCGACCGACTGCATGACATCTCGGGCCGGGCGGGTGTCCAAACCGCGCTGGACACGGTGTGGCGGGTGCGCTTGCCCCAGACGGAGGCGGTCCTTGCCGTGGTCGGCGACCTGCATCCGGACAAGGCGGTAGCAAAGGCGGCACGCAAGTCGCTCTTCCGTTTCCGTTCGAGTGGCGGTGCCGGACCAGCCTGAGCGAGGTGAGCTCGAGTTGTCGTGGCCGGTTTATCCAGAATGGGTGTCGCTATGGGCTCCCGTAAATGGGACAAATGAAATTTTGGACCGCTTTGTGAGAACCGCATGAGAACCAAACGGTCGGAAGAACCGGAAACTGGTGGTAGACGGGGGTGGGAGGCGGACAGTCCGGATCCCGGCTAGCCGCAGTTCAAGGGACATATTGGGCAAGGTAGCGCAAGACCGGTAAATAGCGGAATTCGGGTCGTCCAGGCCTACGGATCAGAAGGTCCGGGGTTCGAATCCCTCCGAGCGCGCAAGAAGCCCCAGTTCAGAGGCCTGACCAGTGAGTCGGGGGTGGCGAGAGCGTGCGCTCATCCAGCTCGCCAGAACTGCTGGACTAAGACACTGTGAGCGGGGCCCGACTGATTCTCACCTGCGGGTTGCCCGGGGCGGGTAAGACCAAACTCGCGACGCAGCTAGCGGCGAACCGGAGCGCTGTACGCCTCACAAAGGACGAATGGCTCTGGGCCCTCGGCTCCACCCCTTGGAACGAGCAGACCAGGGAGAAGGTCGAACATGAACTCTGGCGCCTCGCCCAAGAAATCCTGCGCCTCGGCCTGAGCGTCGTCCTCGATTTTGGGCTCTGGGCGCGGATCGAACGTGACGAGATGCGATCCACGGCTCGCGTCCTTGGTGTCGGCGTCGAACTGCACTACCTCGACCCGCCTACTGACGAACTCTGGCGACGAATCGAGGCCCGGAATTTCGAACCACCCTGGGACAGCTACCCGATTCGCCACGCGGACCTCGACGGGTGGCTGCGCGTGTTCCAGGCGCCCGATGCTGCCGAGCTGGCCTTGTTCGACCCCCCGCCAACCTCAGACTGAGCCACGACCCGCGGCCTCTGTACTTACGGAAGGCGTGCTAGCGACGGGCCTCCACCCACCTCGCAAGTGTTTGGAGGCGCTGGGGCTCGATTGGCAGGGATCGGATCCGCTCGATGAGCGTGTCTGGGGTCAAGAGCCGCTCCCGGAGAAGTGCGGCGGCGAGTTCGCGGTCCTTCTCCCGATTCGCGACGAGCTTCGACGCCACGAGGTCATGGGGATCGAGGCAAAGGCCGCGGCCAGGCCGAGAGCTCGGGCTCTCGAAGAGGACGAGGCGTTCCTTCCAGCCCTCCGGGAGGGTCGCCGTCGTGATGCTCAGGCCTTGTGCGTAGTACTGGTTCATTTCATGGAATGACGAGAGTTCCCCGATCGCTGCATCGACCTTGTCGGACTTGGCGTCATCCTCGTCTTCGAAGAAGGTGACGTCGACCTCGATGGAAGCGACGGCCTCGTCGGGAAGCTGGGCTTCGTCGAAGCTGCCGAGTATCGCCTAGCTGCCAATGACGACGACATCGGACTCCCCGGTGATTCGCGAAGCCGCTCGCAGCACATGTGCGAGCTGCTCCCGGTTCATGCCGCAGCCGAGTGTGTTCGCCGAAAGCTGTCGAGCAGCCGACCTCGCTCACGTTCGCTGAGCACACCAGCAAACGGCGTGTTCTGACGCAGTTCTGTCCCGCGCTCGGAGCGCGAGGTCATCGCCTCGAGCAGCTCGTCAATGGAACCGGCCAGGAGCCGTCCCCAGTCCTCCAGACGCCGGGCGGCCACGCCGCGGGAGTGGACTGTCCGGAGCCGTCGGAGGTTCGATTGGGCCTGTCGGATCGTGCCCTCGGGGTCGACCAGCAGCCGCCTCGCGACGGCTTGGTGGAGCCACAGACTCCTGATCTGGTCCCTTGTGAGCTGGGGTCGGTCCCGATAGCCCACCACATCCTCACGTCGGACCCGGCGGTGGGTTCCAGCCCGGAAGTACGGAAGGCGCCCGCTGTCGCACAGATTGACCACGTGCTGCCGTGAGGTCCCGAGAAGGGCGGCCGCCGTTCCGGTAGAAATCAGGTCGAGTGGATCACCATCTTCCCTGTTCATATCAGTATTCTAGTTCGGCAGACACAAAAATCACAACAGCAGGAGTTGGTGGCTCGAAACGAGGACGTCCTTGTCTGGGCCGGCGTGGCATCGTCCGAGCCGAACGGATGTCGGGTGGCCCAGCTCTGCAATCTGCCGCCGAGGTCTTCAGGCGGCGCCCCACATCGGAATCCCAGGTCGAACCGACTAGCAGAGCCAGACCCGCAACCATCGGAAGGCTTTTAGGGGATCTCAGTGCCCCGGCGCAATGTCGGGTGGTGCCCCACCCGCCCGGTCAGAGCGTTTTCCGCATGCGGATCCAGCTCGACCACGTTGAGCCGGTGATCTGGCGTCGGTTGCTCGTTCCTGGATCGGTCCGGATGGCCAAGCTGGCCGACATGCTCATCGCCGGCATGGGCTGGTCTAACTCGCATCTCCACGCCTTCCGGGTGGGCGATGCTCGGTATGGCATGAATTTCGACGAGTATCCCGAAGGGGAGATCGACGAAAAGAGCGTCACCGTCCTCCAGGCCCTGCGGGACGAGAATTGGTTCAGGTTCGACTACGACTTCGGCGATTCTTGGGAGCACGAGGTCATGATTGAGAACTTGAGCTGGTCCTATTTCGGGCTGAAATACGCGGTGTGCCTGGAGGCCAATGCCCGCCCGCCCGAAGACGTGGGCGGCGTGCCGGGTTATACCTACTTCCTCGAGACCATCGCCGATCCGGCCCACGAGGAGCACGACAGCTATCTCGATTGGGCGGGCGGCACCTCGACCCGGCCCACTTCCACCTGGCTGACGCCAACACCCTGTTGCAGAAGGTCCGCTGATCAAGAGGCCGCCTTGCGCGGGGCGATCCGGACCATTCGGAATAGCTCGGGTCGCCGAGCATTCTTGGGGATCACCGCCACCGTGTGGGCGTGGTCGGTCCCAAGCTCAGAGCCGAAACGTCCGGAAAAGGAGGAAAGGGCCCGGCAAAAGCTGGTTCACATCAGCCTAAGCACAACCAGCATCATCCCAAGTAGATGGGCATATAGGGCAGGGATGGTCAGAACGGGTTTAGACCGGAATTCGGGTCGTCCCGGCCTAGGAAGGTCGTGGTTCGAACCCTCGAGCGCGCCGTAAAAGTCCAGGTAGAGACCATAGTTCTAGTCGGAATCTTGACGGGGATCCGCCCATAGGGCCCACACTCGGCGGACCTCGACCTGAAGATCGAGGCCCCGGCGTTTGGACGTCGGTCACGATTGAGTGCACGATGTGGGCCCAGATGACCACGATATGTCTGAAGGCGGAGAGGGACTCGGGTCATCCGAGGCTCTACGAGGCTCTGCCTCTTGCAGAGTGCGCAGGCACCGGCTTCCTGCGCGCTGCCCCAGCGCGCGACCAGAAGGATCCGGCCATCATCGTTCATCTCGTGTTGTCCGAGAGCGCGGACACGACACTCGCTCCCGCGCCGAACCCGAGCCGCCAGAAGGATCTCGAAGATATGCCGGCCCTGGTGGCGGACATCTCCGAGGGTCCGGAGTTCGTGGGATTCGATGTCACCGAGGACGCACTCCTCTAGGCCGATGGCAGAGAGCCTTCTCCCGATGACCGAAACCGTGATCGAACAGGGCTCAGGTCACCCGAACGACGCTTTTCCCTGGGATCAGTTCTACGAGGACCTGCTCAAACGAGACTTCGACGAGCTTCGGGAGAGGCTCGTCGCCAGCCAACACGAGGGCCCCACCGCGGTGGACATCGAGAAGGTGGACGAAGCCATCGATGTCATTGTGAAGACGGGAGTCGAGGCGAAGGGCGATCTGGTCGACGAGCAGAAGAATCTGGCCGAGGCACAGAGCGATCTGGTCAAGGGCATCAAAGATGCCGTTCACTCGCCTCACCGGGCCGTCCTGTTGGCGGCCTATCTTTATGCGCGGTATCTCCGAATCTGGGAGGACACTTCCAATTGGGGCGGGATCCGAAGGGTCATCGGCGTCACGTTGCGCGCCGTTGGCTCGTCGAAGGCGGATCTGGAGAGACGCGATCCGATGGCGGCAACGTTGGTGAACTTGATCATGCGGTTGATCCAGGCGATTGATCCCGCCATGGAAGTCGAGAGCGGGCTCAATTGTTCATGTCCTGTCACGATGCAACACGCCGCGAGCACTGTGGTGGATCATGCCTCGTCCATCCTTCGCGAGCTTGAGATCGCACCACACGCCGACCGCGAGGAGATTCTGAGCCAGGCCAAGGCGATCCTCGGAGAAGGCGGCATTGGATCGCAAGGAGGCTGCAAGGAATTCGTACGCTCCCGGGCCGCGGTCGATCTCCTCTACTTCAGTTCAATCCGTACCGTGAGTGACGCCGTCGTGGGCTACATCGACGGCGACCAAAGTGCGTTCACGAAGCTCTCCGAAGTCATCGAAGAACTGAGCCTGAACGAGCGGCTGCTCAAAGGTGACGTCTACGAAAGTGAGCTACGCAGCCATCGTCTCGGACTCGAGGGGCTGCTCGAGGCTCGAGATCGCCTGCATGTCGACGACGCCAACGTCATCTACTGCTATCCGTTTGCGGTTTCGTGGGCGGACCCTGATGATCTTGTCGACACCGCGAACAAGTGGAAGGACAAGGAGAAGTGGAAGTTCGCCGATCAGACGGCGTCGGTCGAGGAGCTCGAGTTAACCGACATGTGGGACGGTCCTGCAGCGCACCGGTTCACAGGTGTCAGCATCTCGTTCGAGCAGGATCCACACATTCAGACCCGAGCCGAAGAGATCCTGAAGTTTTCCGATGACCTGAAGTTCTCGCTCGAAATACGCCTCAGCCGGTTGGGAAACCACTATCTGCGGTTCCAACACCGGCTCGAGGACGCCTCCATCCACGACCTCAACCAGGCAATGCGCAGGGCGATGCAGCAGATGGGGGACGAGAGAGTCACGCTCGGTCCGCCCAGCCCGCCTGACACCACGGGGCGGTCAAGACAACGAGAGTGGCCGCGGCTCGCCGACCTCGCCGAGGAGCTCATCGACTCGCTGGCGGACTACCTGGAGCAGGTCACGTCGAAGGAGCACAACCACAACCGCCTTGAGAAGCACGATGCCAAATGGCGGGCGACTCCGCCGACGCCGACGGGCAAGGCTCACCGGCCCGATGAAAAGCATGACGCCAAAGGGCCAGCATCTCCACCGTCGCTCACACGCAAAGCTCACCCGCACGTCATCGTGACGGCCCGAAAGCTGAGTCTCGAGCGCCTCGGCTCCAGTGACGGTGATCCGTTTCGCCGGGACATCACTGTCGAGGAACTGCCCGAGGCGAAGGGCGCGGCGCTTCTCGTGCAACCAGTCAGTCAAGCGGCCGCCATTCTCGAGGAGTGGTCACGCTACAGTCTGCCGGACCTCGGCGACGGCGCCACGATGCAGCCACTGTCGTTCGTTGGCAACTTCGCGTACCGCACCACCAACACGACATGCGGCCTTCTGCGTGGGACGCCCGAGTACCTCATCGCCGAGCACGAAGAAGCGGCTGAGTTCGTCGCGTCCTTGCCCGTCCTGCTCGAAAGTTGGATGAGCCAGATACTTGAACGCGCCGACACCGCCGACCTCGGCCACAAACCCCTACCCGAGGACGTCAGCCCCCGACAACTCGAGCTCCGCCAGCTCTTGACCAAGGCCACCGCGGTCATCGCATACATCCGGTCGCCCGAACTGTGCCTGACAGCCGTTCACCGGAAGTACCTCGATCAGATGTTCGAGATCGCGGGAATCGAACGCCTTGAGCGGGAGCTCCGCTCGCATTTCGCCGTTCTCGACGCGTACTTGGAGATACTTGCAGCTCAGGCGGCGAGCAGAGAACAGAAGAAGATGGACATGCAGGGCTTCTTCTTCGGTGCCGGTGCCGTGCTCGTCGGCGTCCCGTCGATCGCTGCTGTCTTCGCGCTTTTCGACAGCGGATTTGCCGTCCACCGCACGGGTGACACGGTCGAGGCACTCATCCTGACTGTTTTGATGATCCTGCTCTTCCTAGCTGTGTTCAAGCTCCCGGGAGCAAAGGAAGTCTTGAAGGCCCTTCACAAGTGGCTCAAGCGCAAAGGTCGCGCTATCAGAAGGATCCTCGGTTGGCGGGACAAACGCGAGGCCAACCACTGAGGTGACAACGAGCCAAAGGAGTGCGGCCGGCTTGGATCCCACGGCCGTATTCGATCTGGCCGACCGGCCGGACGGCGCGCCGCTACTCGATCGGCTCTACCGGGAGATCCTCGTCCCATCCTTTCGGAAGGAAGAACTCGACTCGTACGAGACGCTTGCTTCCGGCCTCGCCGAGGAACCTCGGAATATCGACATTTCGGCGGCATGGAAGGACCGCAACGAGATCCTCGGGGCGATGGTCGGTGAGTGGTATCCGCTACCACCGCGTCTATCTCCTCTCCTACCTGGCCGTGCGGCCATCTCGGCGCAGCGGCGGGACCGGCACCGCCCTCATGCGACACCTCACCAACTGGTCACGACAGCGCCAAGCCCTCGTGACGCTGGCGGAGGTCGATGATCCCCGGCGCCATCCCACCGAAGCCCTGATCGGGGACCCGGAGGCGCGCCTGGCCTTCTACGGGCGCTTCGGTGCCCGGGTGCTCGATCTGCCGTACTTCCAGCCGCGCCTCATGGCGGGTGGCCATCGGGCGCGTGGGATGCTCCTCCTGGCCTTTGACGTCCACGCCGATGCCATCGAAGACGGTCCAGTGGCCGCACTCCGAGCCGACCTCCTCGGTGGTTTCCTCCGTGCGTACTTCGCCGAATGCGAAGGGGCATCGCCGGCACCGGTTTCGAAGCACCAGGACACGGATCTGGACCGTCTGATCGATCGCGCCTCCTCGAAGGCGGGCGTACGTCTGCTCCCGGTCGAGCGCTACACCGAAGTGGCACCCGACAACGGCTGATCGGCATCAGACCCATGGGTTCAGCCCAAAGCCGGATTTCCGTGTTCTGCGACGACGGCGGCCCGGTGCGCGCAGCCGTCAGAATGCCGTCCTCGCCGGGTCGTTCAGCGTGACGAGGGGTTACTTCTGAGACAGGAAGAGCTCGGCAGCGCTCCTCCCACTCTCGAACAGCCTGACCTGAGTCTCCCGGTCGATTGCGAAGTCGGTGGCCTTGACGCCGAGCGTGTCCACGAAAATGGTGCGTTTGCCCACGTCGGGGTTTTCGAGGCACATTCGGTCGTGCCAGCTCGACATCGTGCCGAACATGGCCAAAGCCAGGCTCATGTCCCCTTTGACCACGTGCTGCACCTCGTTCGCGGGTTGTCGAGCAAAGAGCTTGATTCCAATCGTCGGCCACCGGGGCGGCCGACCGTCGGTACGGTCGAAGGTATCGACGGGAAAGTTGGACAGCATGCCTCCGTCGACCAGGACGGACGGATCTGCCCCGGGTATCTGGAGCACGACCGGGCGAAAGAAGAATGGAATCGACATCGACGCACGGATCGCATCGGCTACCGATTGCTCGTCAGGGTCGATCCCGTTCATGGGGTAATCCCACGGCAACCTCATCAAGCGACTGCGCGACACGTCTGATGTCATCACAACCAGCTTGTAGTCCTGGCCCCCGGGCTGACCTCCCTCGGGATCGTCGAATCGAAGATCGGCGAATGTTTGCACACCCAGGTCGGCTAGCTCTTTCTCGATCAATCCGTGGAAGTAGTCACCCGCGTAGAGTCCGTGGTCACGCCAGAGTGACAGTCCCTTTCCAACTACCGGCACCTCATCGAGCGCGGTTTCGTCCCGAAGCCGAGTGAAATCGAGTGCCTCCATGGCGCGTCGTATCTGCGGAGCCCGCATACCGGCCGCGACGAGGCCGCCCACGATGGCACCGGCTGAGGAGCCGGCCACCCTGGGGAAGGTCAGACCTGCGTCTTCCAGTACCGAGATGGCACCGACCAGGGCAATACCCTTCACCCCTCCGCCTTCGAGCACGAGGTCGACTACATCCACGAAATCATCCCAACTCCGTCGCGGGACGTACCCTGCCCCGGGGGTAGGCCGTCACAGCGGCAGATCGTCGGCATCGGAGTCATTGACGGAACACCAGGAAGTCACGAGCGCTGTCAAGGGTCTGTGGAGGGATATCCAGGGCGATCGACAAGTCCTCGAGCGACTCGAATCCCCGAATGCTCCCGCGGGTGGCCACGATGCGCTCAGCCAACGCGGCATCGATGCCCGGAGCGGTGGTCAGTGCGGCGGCCGAAGCGCGGTTGGCGTCGACGAGGCCTCCATCGTCGAATCGATGTGGCAGATCGGGCCGGCCGACATGGAGCTCGTCCGCCAGTCGGGGGCTCACCTCCAACAGCTGCCTGGCCTCGTCACGAAGGCGCATCCGGGCTGTTGCCCAGGCAATTGCGGATTCCTGTCCGGACAGCCGGATGACCGGCGATGGGTCGAGCTGTTGCCGCACCCAGAACGCATCGACCGTGCCTACTCCGGTAACGATCAGCATCAGGGTCGTACCGAGCGCCGCCTGCCAATTCTGACTACCAGCTGCCGCGGTGAGCAGGTAGAGGGTTGTGGCCAAGACGACGGCATACCCGGCGGCACGTGCCGCGAACACCCGACTGCGACGGCGTATGGCCAGGTAGGAGAAGCTGAAGGGCGCACCCCAGCCCAGGGTGAGAAGTGGAACGAGAGCCCAAAGGACCGAAGGCCGCTTCTGCCTGATCGGCCCCTGTGAACCGATCAGAACGCCTCCGAAGTGCCTCTTCGCCATGAAGAGCCTCTCAGCGCCCTGTCGGCGACGAGCTCGCCCTTCTCCGCACGACTGCAGGCTAACGCAATCACTCGTGAGCGGGAGCGGTGGACCGGAGGACGCGCCAATCGCCCGAACGAAGATGCTCGATCGTATCGACGCGTCGTAAAGCCGCCCGACCGACCGTTGCCAGGGTGAGGCGGCCGACGTGGAAGGAGTCGGAGATTCACCGACGGGCATCAGCGAAACATCACACCCCGTCGGCCACCGACAATGGGTGCCCCCCCTTTGGTGGCGTCGACGTGGGCCCGGTGAGATAAGAGCGGCGAGTCGAGAAAATACGATCCGTGCTATCCAATTATCTCATGGCGTACAAGCGGACCGATTCTTGGGTGAAATGGGAATCCTGCGATGTCGGGTACAGCGAAGCCGTTCTGTCACAGCTCGCTGAACAGGCTCCCGCCCTGTTTTCGGGCACGGCGCCCCGGCCGAGCAACACTTCGTCGCTGTCGTTTTATGCGGAGCACCAACTGGTGGAGCTCGCGTTCCTCCGTGACGACCTGGTGGAACGCGCCTATGTCCTCCTGGGTTCAGACGGGGTGCATTGGCTGGATGGAGATTCCACACCGATTCATACCGTCAACACGAATGAATCGTTGGAGCTATCGGATGAGACTGTCGCTGATTACCTTCGATACTTTCTGTACTTCCTCCGATCTGACGGCTCTGCCTTCATCCTGATCGAGTCGGCTGATGAGATCGAGAGTGCCGCGGATGACTCCGTTGCCGCGGCCGAGCCCGGCGACGGAGCTGACATCTCGGCCGAGACGGCCCGCAAACATGCCCGCCTGCTCGAAGTTCGGCAACAGGATGAATCGGGGTGTTGGCAGGTCGACGCGACCGTCGCCTACCAGGGCGGGCTCTTCTCGGCCTCGTTCTCCGTGAAACCCGACGGGGAGGTCGAGATGATCGACGATGACCCACTCGGGTCACTGGGAACGCTCGTCGTTCCGTCCGTTCCGTCGCTCAATCTGGGCCAACAGCCCCGGCGTGGAGGCGATGACTGGCAATCCGGGACGGCGATCCGCGCCAATCGGCGACGGCGTGACCCTTTCTCGTGACCGGGATGTGACCGAAGCGGTGGTCGCCGTACTGCTCGAGGAGGCTATTGAAAGCCTGAACGATGCCGCGTCCGGCGCCACCCTGCTCCGGCATTTCAATCTCCGGACACAGCCCGGTAAGCCCATCGAGCAACTGGCCAGACTGCTGACCGGCTCCACACCGATCGTGATCATCGAGTCTGATATCGCCTTCGTCGAGGATTTTGTGGCTGACTTGACCACCGAGAAGCCGGTTCGGGCTTACGGTGCCGTCCGGGCCAGCGCCGTGAGAGGAGACGACCTTCAGTGCGAGATCGAAGTCAACGCTCAATGCGAACGCTACCTTCTGTCGTTCCACACCTACCGGAGCTTGTTCGACGACGAGCGTGTCGCCTATGACCTGGCACTGAGTGATGCCACCGTCTTGATCGGGTGCAACCGAGTGTCCGATGTCCCGGAACCACTTCGTCGAGTGGCCGACCTTGTCATCACGTTCCCGCGGATCGATCGCCGACAATTCTCCCGCATCTTCCAACGGGTCTTTCATACCGAACCTTCGCCGGGATGGGACGAGCCCGGTGCTGACTGGACTCGCTACCTCGTCCCCGCCGACTTTCACACACCGCGACGCCTTGATCTCGGTCCCGAGGACTCGCTGCGACTCCTGAGAGAGAGGGTCGACGCCCGCCTCGAGCAGGTGACCTCTGATCGCGGCCTCCGCCTGGACCAATTGCACGGGATGGGCGAGGCACGCCAGGTGGCCGAAGACATGGTGGAGGACATCCGGGCCGCTCAGGCCGGGCAGGTGCCTTGGTCTGCCGTCGACCGCGGGATGTTGCTCATCGGGGCGCCCGGCACGGGCAAGACGACGCTGGCGCGGGCCATGGCCAAGGAATGCGGCGTCAAGTTCGTCACGGCCAGTGCGTCGACCTGGCAGGCGGCCGGGGCTCTCGATGCGCATTTGCGGGCCATGCGCGCAGATTTCGCCGAAGCGCGGCGTTATGCACCGGCGATCATGTTTATCGACGAGATCGACAGCATCGGCAGCCGCGACCAGCTCAGTGGTCAGAACTCGGTGTACCAGACCGATGTCATCAACGCACTCCTTGAGGAGATCCAGGGGATTGAGTCCACAGAGACCGTGATCGTGATCGGGGCGACCAATTACCTCGAAAAGGTGGATCCGGCCCTTCGACGGGCGGGTCGGCTCGACCAAGTCATCGAGATCCCGCTACCGAACCTCGATGGCTTGCAGCAGATTTTCGAGCACTACCTGGCGGAATTCCGGTTGCAGGGTGGAAGCGTCGGAGAGGTGGACACCCGTTCGCTTGCTCAACTGGCATTCGGACTGACCGGGGCGGATATCCAATTTTTCATTCGCGGTGCAGCGCGGAGAGCTCGCCGAGCGGACCGGCCGATGGACCAGGCCGACCTGGTGGCGGAAGTCACGAGACGACCCCGTCGAGCCGACAGCGCGCCACGTCTCGGTCCCGACCAGATGCGCCGTGTCGCGGTGCACGAAGCCGGCCATGCCGTTGCCCGACTGATCAGCTCGACGCAAGGCGACGACCTGGCCTTCGCCACGATCGTCCCTCGGTTGGACGGTTCGTTGGGATTTGTGGCGTCGTTGCCACGCGAGACGGAGGTCATGACACGTCGGACGATGCTCGAGTACTTGCAGACGGTGCTGGCGGGACGGGCGGCCGAGGAGATCGTGTTCGGTACCGACGATGTCGGTGCTGGTGCGGGAGGACCGAGTGACCGCAGTGATCTGGCTGTGGCCACTCGATTTGCCGTTCTCGTGGTCTGCCAGTCGGGCCTGGGTGAGGGTGGCAGCCTCTTGTGGACGACGCAACCGACCTCGGCGCAAGAAGCACAGATCGACTCTCTCTTGCGCGGCGCCTACCAGATCGCTCTGGCCCGCATTCGCGACAATCGGGCGCTCTTCGATCGCATCGTCTCGGCATTGATCGAGAAGCAGGAACTCAGTGGCGATGAATTGCGGCGGCTCGCCTCTGTGGTTCAAGTGCCTTGAGCCAGCATTGTGAGCGACCATGTCACGTCACTCCGTCGGACGCGCTCGACGGGCATGGTGGTCCTGGTCCGGGTCGAGCCGAGGACGCTGTCCAGTCCCGGTGACCCCCCGACCGGTGCACTCGATCAGCGGGGGTACTTGTGACCGGGGACGGGTGACCGCGGCGGGACGACATCGGCCCGTTACCTCTGGCAGGCTGGTTCTCGGAAGATCGCAGCAACCCCAGCCGGGCACCGGGAGGAGAACGACGATGAGGGCGGAGGCACACTTCGAGTTCGGCGGGATCAACCATCTGGCCCTGGTGTGCCGGGACATGGTTCGGACCGTCGACTTCTACACCAACGTGCTGGGGATGCCCCTCGTCAAGACCATCGAGCTCCCCGCCGGCATGGGGCAGCATTTCTTCTTCGATTGCGGGGGCGGGGATGCCCTGGCCTTCTTCTGGTTCCCCGACGCGCCCGAGCCGGCACCGGGTGTGTCCGGGCCCACGGGTCGCCCGGATCAGGGCAGTCTGACCAGCGCCATCGGTTCGATGAACCACGTGGCCTTCACGGTCCCGCCCGAGCGCATCGACGAGTACCGCGACCGGCTGGTGGCCGCCGGTGTGGCCTGCACCGAGGTGGCCAACCACGACGACAGCGAGTGGGGGATCGCCGACGAGGTCCATGCCGGGGTGTTCGTGCGCTCCGTCTACTTCCAGGACCCCGACGGCATCCTCCTCGAACTGGCCTGCTGGACCCGACCGTTCCGAGCCGACGACGTCTCGCACCGGCCGGCCCGGTCTGCCGACCGCGTCTCGGGCTGAACACCCGTGCCGCGCCTGCGCCAGGTGTCGAGGGCCGAGGCCACTGCTCCGATCGTGATCACCATGTACGACTTCATCTTCGGCGACCGGGACCCGGTGGCGGACCCCGGCGCCGGTGGTGGGAGCCGGGGCGACTGGTGGACGGTGTTCGCCCTGGTACCGGACGTACTCGAGCACGCCGTCCAGGGGTTCGCCCTCTACCAGAGTCCGCGGCGGCGACTGGCCCCTCGTCACCGCGAGCTGGCTCAGGCCCGGGCGGGATGGGCCGCGGGCAGCCAGTTCGTCTTCTCGCAGCACTGCCGGGCGCTTCGAGCGCTCGGTGCAGAGGACGACGTCGTCGAAGCCGTCCCTCACTGGTCGGCAGCCGGTTGCTTCGACCCGACCGAACGGTTGGTGCTGGCCTACGTGGACTGTCTGGTCTACGACCGGGGCCGCGTCCCGGACGGGCTCTTCGATGCGCTCCACTCCAGCTTCGAGGACGAGGAGATCTTGGAGCTGACCTACATCGGCGCGCTCTACCTCCAACATGCGGTGATGTCCCGGGCGCTCCGTACCGAGTTCGACGACCGGCCCGAACCGGTCGTCGAGGTCCTCGACCCCAAACCCGGACCGGGCCCTCCCCCGGATCGGGCGTGACCGCCGCCCGCTTCGACGGTCCGGCAGCCGCCGCCGTGCCGCGGTGCCGCCCGAGGCCGGAGCTAGCCAAGCCGGTCCCGGGCGCGATCGAGGAGGCGCTCGATGGTCGTTGCCGTCTCGGTGGCCACCACCTCGACCTCCGGCACCGATTCGTAGTCGCCGGTGACACCGAAGAAGAGCCTCCCGTTGTAGGAGAGGATCGCCGTGCCCACCCGCAGGCCGTGGCTGATGGGGACGAAGGGGCGATATTCCGCCAGTTCGTGGCCGAGGCAATACAGGGGTACTTGTGGGCCCGGCACATTCGTGGTGACCGTGTTGAGTGAACGCTGTCCGAAGCGGCGCATGGAGCGGATCGTGAACCGGCTGAGGGATCCCATCAGCACGGGGGGCACGAAGTCTCCCATTGAGGTCGCCATCTCACCGGCTTCCACGATGTGGGACGCCTTCAGTTCGGTCATCTGGTTGCGGACCGCCCCGAGGCGCTCGACCGGATCGGCCAGTCGTACCGGGAGCTCGTAGAGGAGAGCCGAGACCCGGTTGTCCGGAACCCCTTGCCCGTCGTCGTGACGTGTCGATACCGGCACGAGCGAGCGCACTTCGGCCCGGTCGGCGTCGTCGCCACGTCGCAGCAGCAGTGCGCGGTACCCGCCGGCAACGGCGGCCAGCACCACGTCGTTGACGGTGCCGCCAAAGGCCGTGCGGATGGTCTTCACATCGGCGAGGCTGGCCGAGGAGTGGGCCCATACCCGGTGGGGGCCGATCGGGCCTTCGATCGAGAGCGGCTTGGTCGGGGCGAGGCGCTGGGCGAACCGGACCGCTCCCCGGGCGGTCGAGACGGTGGAACGCATGGTGGCGATGGGATGGGCGACCGTCGACGGGACGGCCCGTGCCGTGCCAAGAAGGTCCGACGCAAGCCCGCCCCAGGCATCGAGCACCTTCAGCGCGCCGGGTGGTTCGGGGCGGGGCGCCCACGGCCGCGGTTCACCGATGACGGCGTCAGCGTCGAAGTCCAGCAGAGCGTTGAGGAGGCCCACGCCGGCGATCCCGTCGACCATGCAGTGATGGACTTTGAAGATGAGCGCCCACTTCCCACCTTCGAGGCCTTCGACGAGCCATGTCTCCCACAGCGGGCGCTCGCGATCCAGCGGCTGTGACATGATCCGCCCCATCAGGCGGCAGAAGGCGGAGTCATCGCCGGGAGCAGGCAAGGCCGTGTGTCGCAGGTGGTACCCGATGTCGAAATGGGGGTCGTCGACCCAGACCGGCCGGCCCAATTCGAACGGCACCGTGCGAGCACGCTGGCGGTACCGCGGTATGAGATGCAGCTTCGAGGAGACCAGTGCCTCGAGAGCTCCGCTGGACGGAGGTGCACCGTCGAAGACGCAGGCCCCGGCGATGTGCATCCGGACGGCCCCATCCTCCAGGTGGAGGAACTCGGCATCGAGCGCGCTGAGCCGCTCCATGGTCACGGATCAAGCCCGGATCCCGGGCTGGCCGGCACGCCAACCGGTGGCGACGGCGCCGCATTGCGCCGCCGGACTGGCGGCGTTCCGTGGTGGATCACTCCGAGGGCAGCCACCTCATCGACCCGGGCCAGAGGCGTGCGGTTGCTCGTGTGCGGGGTGGTGGAGAAGCTCAGTCACAGCACCATCGTCGAATAGCCGTTCATCGCCCCGTTGCCGGCCCCAATCCACAGGAAGGCGATGAGATCTCCCTCCCGGACCCGGCCGGCCCGGCGATCCTCGTCGAGCAGGATCAAGGTGCTGGAGGCCGAGGTATTCCCGTAGCGGTCGACACCGATCGGCACACGCTCGGGCGGGAGACCCAGCATCTCTGCGGCCTGGCGGACCACCAGGCCGTTCGCCTGGTGCAGGTACCAGCGACTGACCGCATCGATGTCGAAGTCCGTCCCCGTCGCCGGCTTGACCTTGGTCGGCCAGTCCTCTTGGAGCATTTCGAAGTTCCGCATCATGAGCGGGACGAACACCTCGGCCACTTTGGCTCCATCCATGAGGAACACGTTGTCGGCGAGGTTGGCCTCTGAGGTGTGGTTGAGGCAGCCACCCGCGGGATAGGTCACGAGTGTGACATCGGGGTCGGTCTCGTAGCGCACCGAGAGCAGCCCTTTCGGTGCGCAATCGTGTTCGCGTGGGGTCGACCGGAAGACCACGGCCCCCGCACCGTCGGCGAACATCATGGGCGCCAGCCATCCCATCCCGCTGGGGTGCCGGTAGTAATAGTCATGGACCTCGGGGCCGAAGTAGCCGGACGGGCAGTTGCTGGCCACCACCACGGCGGTGGACGGCATGGCGGCGACCAGCGAGGCGGCGGCGGTGCGAAAGCCCGGGGCCAGGCCGGCGCAGCCGAGATTGTGGTGGACCAGGTCGACATCCCGGCGCAATCCGAGCTCGTCCATCAAGTAGCGGAAATGGTCTTGACACGTAACCGTGTCCGGGGTGGAAGAGACGTGCACGAAGAGGTCGACGTCGGTGGCGTCGACACCGGCGTCATCCAAAGCCGAGACGGCGGCCCTCAACGCCAGGTCGCCGTCGTAGATCCCGCCGTCAGCCCGACTGCGCTTGCGTCGACCGCCGAACTCGTAGTCCAGCCGGCGCTCACGAATGGCCAGATGCTTGACGACCCACTCCGGCTCGAGCAATCGGCCGTCGGGCCGGGCCGGACGCAGGTACTCGAGGATCTCCTCATTGGAGACCCGGTGCTCAGGGAGGTATGACCCGACTCCGGCCACCGACACCTGAGGCACTGACACGGGGCTCATCGGGGCGTCCATCAGGCACCTCCTCCGTGCGCATCCTCTCGGCTGCTGCTCGCTGCGGACTACGCACTGATCATTTGAGCACGACGACCCGGGAACGGGCAGGGCCGAAGGTCCCAAGCGCCCATCCGGACAACACTCCCGGCGGACAGCCGAGCAGGATCTGGCGGACAGCGGGCTGAGGTGTTCACGGAACCGGGTGTTCAGCCGGACGGTAGAGCCCGTCGATGACGTGGGCGAATGACTTCTCCACCACGACACGGCGCACCTTGAGCGTCGGCGTGAGCTCGCCTTCGGCCACCGTGAGGTCGCAGGGGAGGATGGCGAAATTCCGGACCGACTCCGCACGGGACACCGACAGGTTGGCGTCATCGATCGCCGCCTGGACCGCCGACCGGAGCAGGGGATCGTCCACCGAGCCGGCGACGGTCGCATTCGATCGACCGCGGGCGGTGACCCACTCGGCGAAGGACTCGTGGTCGATGGCGATCATGGCGGCGACGAACGGCCGGTTGTCGCCCACCACCACGGCCTGGCTGATGAGCGGATGAGCCCGAAGCCGGTCCTCCAGCGGGGCTGGGGCGACATTCGTCCCTGCCGCCGTCACGATCAGCTCCTTCTTTCGGCCGGTGATGTACAAGTATCCCTGTTCGTCCAGAACCCCGACGTCCCCGGTTTTGAACCACCCCTCCTCATCGAAGATCTCCGCCGTCGCCGCGTCGTTGTGCCAGTAGCCCCGGAACACCTGCGGGCCCTGGGCGAGGATCTCCCCGTCGCCGGCGATCTTGATTGCCGTGCCACCGACGGGTCTGCCGACGCTGCCCGGTTGCCAGGCATCGGCCCGGTTGACGGTGAGCGTCGGGCTCGTTTCGGTGAGACCGTATCCCTCGAACACCTGGACACCGACGCCGTTGAAGAAGTGCGTGAGCCGCTCACCCAGTGGCCCACCGCCACTGAAGGCGAGACGTAGTCGGCCGCCGAATACGTCGTGCACCTTCCGGTACACGAGTCGATCGAACAGGGCGTGTTCCGCACCGGTGATGGGATGGATCCCCCCACGCCCGTGTTCTCGCGACCACTCGATCGCCACCCCGGCGGCCTTGTCGAACACGGTGCCGTGCCCCTCAGACTGGGCCTTCTGCCGGGCGCTGTTGAAGACCTTCTCGAAGATACGGGGTACGGCGGCCACCATGGTCGGGCGGACCATGGCCATCTCCTCGGGCAGATGGGCGAGGTCTGTGGCGAAGGCGCCCTTCATGCCCCACTCCACCCCGACCAGCGTGATGATCTTGGCCAGCGAATGGGCCAGGGGCAGGAACTGCAGACCCACCTCGTCGGCTTGGAGCATGGGACGGAGGGCATCGAGGGTCTGCCAGACGTTGGTCCGCAGGTTGCCGTGGGTGAGGGAGCATCCCTTTGGCCGGCCGGTCGTGCCGGACGTGTAGACGATTGTGGCGAGATCATCCGTGGTGATGGACTCGATCCGGTCGTCGAGGCTGGCATCGGCCACCGACTCCCCCCGTCGGCGAAGCTCTTCCAAGCCCCCGTCGTCGATGGTTACGACCTCCTGGCAGGCCAGGAGGGCGGGAGCGACGCTCTCATGGAGTTCGCGCATGCCCGGTGTCTCCACGACGAGCACTTTGGCCCCGCTGTCGCTCACCACCCATCGGATCTGCTCGGCCGACGACGTCTCATAGATCGGGACGGTCACCCCGCCGGCGGCAAGGATGGCGTAGTCGACGAGCACCCACTCCAGGCGCGTGTGGGACATGAGCGCCACCCGATCACCAGGTTGCAGCCCGCTGGCCACGAAACCCTTGGCCAATGCTCGGCAACGCTGGTAGAGGTCAGCTGCCGTCACGTCGACGAACCGGTCCCCGTCGCGGTACGCGGCGCCGATGTGGTCGGGTTCACGCCCCGCCCAGTCCATCAAGGGTCGCAGGAGGTGCGCATTCCTCGGGATCGGGTCCATCGGGGGGCCGGCCACACCGTGCCTAGCCGTGGCCGTCATCGGCCGAGCCCATCGTGGCTAGGAGTCACCGTCGCCGCTGCCGTCTGGAGCTCGGCAAAGGACGCCGAGGTCGCATCGGCCAGCTGCCAGGCATCCTTCACGATCGATGGGCAGACGACGAAACCGAAATGGATCTCATCCACGAAACTGAACACCGTGATGTTCAGCCCGCCGCCGTCGAGCAGCGGGCCGATCGGGTAGATGGCCATGAGCTGTGCCCCGGCGATGTACAACGGCAGGGATGGCCCTTGCACGTTGGAGATGATCAGGTTGAAGACCGGCGGTATGTAGTCGGCGAGACGGAGCCAACTTGAAGTCCGGACCCCGGCGCCGAGCAGCCCCGGTGGGGCGACATTGGCCAGATCGAGGATGATGTCATCGCCAAGTGCATGTTGTAGAGCCTTTGCACTGTGGGTCGAGGCGTGGATCGCCCGAAGTCGCTCGACCGGGTCGTCGAGCTGGGTCGGCAGTTCGGCGCCCATCACGGCAGTTGCATTGCCCCAGGATCCCCCGGAGGCGTCGCCCCGATCGTCGACGTGAACCGCAACGGGGATTTGCGCAATCAGCGGCTTGCCCGGGAGCTCGTCGCGATCGGCCAGATACCGACGCAATGCACCGGCGCAGGTAGCGAGCACGACGTCATTCACCGTTACGGAGAAGGCGTCCTTGATGGACTTCGCTTCCGACAGGGGCACCGAGCTGAATGCGAACCCGCGGTCGGGGGTGATGGCTCGGTTGAGCGACGTACGCGGCGCTTGAAAGGGCAATGTGACCGTCCCCCAATCGGGCGAGCGCCGAGTACGCAGCATCCCGAGTGCGGAATGTCCGAGGTGGCATGAGGTGCGTGCAGCTCGGAGGGGAGTTCCGGCCAATCGGGGCAACGCCCGCAGCGCCATCTCCCAGTTTGGTGGGATTCGCTCGCCTTCCAGTTCCGGCGTGTCCGGCCGATCGAAAGGTGCGTCGGGTTCGAGGTCGTAAAACACCTCGTACAGGCGAGCACCGCGGAATCCGTCCGCCAGGCAATGGTGCATCTTTGTGAGGAGGGCGACCCGGCCGGCCTCGAGGCCCTCGATGAACCACACCTCCCACAGAGGGCGGTCGGGCCTGAGCTTGGACGCCAGCAGGGTGCCCACCAATGCGCCGAGCTCCCGAGTGCCGCCCGGGGCCGGGACGCGGACCGGACGGATCTGGCCATCGATATCGAGGTTCGGGTCGTCCACCCACACGGGACGGTCGAGACCGAGGGGAACCGCGACCAGACGGCGCAGGTACGGGCTGAGCAGTCCCGCTCGAGCCGCCACCAGCGCTCGGAGCCGGTCCACATCGAATGCTCCCTCGGCCGTCGACGGGTCGAGTACCGCCAACGACCCCAGGTGCATGTGCGAACTCCGTGTCTCGCCATAGACGAAACTGGCATCAGCACCGCTCAGCCGTTGCATCGATCGTGCCCGCGCCATGGCGATCTGAGGATGTTCGGTGTCGTGACAGTCCTGGCGAACCATTCCGGCCCAAGCGATCTGCCAGGCCGGGCCGCCCGGGAGTGCGCCAAGAACGCTCGAGGCCCCGGCCGATACGACCCGACCCCGATCACCGAGCCCCCGGCCGCCGACAGAGGGTCGTGTAGAACGTTCATGGGATACCCTCCCCGTCCTCCTCATCCCACCCCTGGTCCCCCTCATCATCCAAACACCGCCGGGCCGGGTTGATTAGAGGCGAAGGTCCTCACCTCTCCGGAGGCACCGGGGGGCTGCCCAGGCGGTCTTCGGGCCCTGTCAGAGGCCGGTCACGAGACGCGTGATGCGATCCCTGAGGTCGGTCGGGATCAGCGGTTGGGTGGAAGCGATGACCCGGGCGTCGTGGCCGACGAGGTAGCGCGCTCGAGGCGAACGTGTGGTCAGGGCCTTGCCGACCGCCTTGGCCACGCCCTCGGGCTCGCCCATGAACAACGAGAACGCCTTGAGCAGGGTGCGGAGTCGCTGGTACCCGGCGGCATAGTCCGACCCGACACGGTGCACGACGTCGTCCTCGAACGCCCCCCAAATCCCCGTTTGGACCCCGCCGGGCTCGACGAGGACCACCTGGATGCCGTCACGGGCGACTTCGAGCCGCAAGGCGTCCGAGGCCGCCTCGAGGGCGTGCTTGCACGCCTGGTACCAACCACTGAAGGGTGTGGTGGTCAGTCCGTAGATGGAGGAGATGTTCACGATGCGCCCTTGGCCCGCCGCTCGCATGTGAGGTAGCGCCAATCGGGCCAGTCGCATGGGTGCGATCACCATCGTGTCCAGTTGCCGGCGGGCCTCGTCATCGGTCACGTCCTCGATCGCACCGACACCGGGGTACCCGGCGTTGTTGACGACCGCCGTGGGATGCAACTCGTTGATGACGTCAGAGCATCCCCGCGCATCGGTGACGTCGAGGAGCATCGTTTCGACCGTGACCCCGGCCGCGGCGGCCGCTTCGGCGACCTCGCCGGCCTTGGCCTCCGACCGAACCGTGCCCACGGAACGGAAGCCGAGCCTGGCCAGATGCACGACCGTCGCCAGGCCGATGCCGGAGTTGGCCCCCGTGGTCAACACTGCCTGCTCACTCCGACCGCTCATCGATGTCCACCTGATCCATTGAGTCGAACACGCCCAAATTCTCGGGCCCGGCGACCAACTTCATCGAAGATCATGTCGGGCCGGCTGTGAAGAGGCGAAGGTCCCAACGCCCGGAGATGCATCTCCGGGGAGCAGCCTTCCGAGGAAGAACGTCCCTGCTTCGATCGAGCCCACGGCGGTGCCGCAGGCTCCAGCGAGCTGCGGTGTCCCCGCCGAGGTGCCGCGTCCACCTGGGGCTGACCTTCGATCAGCCAGTGGGAGAGTCGAAGCCCTCCAAGGGGGCAAATGCCCCGGCCACGGGCCGTTCCTGGCGCGTATAGCGAATTTGTCGCTCGACGAAGGCTAGATAGAGGGCGACCGAAAAAGCCAGGCTCGTGAAGAGGCTCATCACGAAGAAGATCCACGCCCGCCTTAGCCCCCGTCTGCGCCCGTCGGTGATCGACCACATCGGGAAGAGCACGACGTTGACGATGATGTAGTCCTGGGCCGCCGAATCCGACGCCCAGTTCGAGAAGAGCGCCTTGGTGTAGTTGACGTAGTTCGCCGCATGGCCGTACTGGTGGGTGTAGCGGACGTTGAAGTACCAGCCGAGGCCCAGCGAGGCGAGGCCGACGAGATAGTAGATGGATTCAAGTGGTGAAGGCCGGCCGGCTCCGGCGCCGGCGAAGAGGTGCCGGTTGGCCACCAACGCCACCGCGATGCTGATAAGGCCGAGGGCCCCGAAGAAGATGAGCGAACTGGTCATATCCCTCCCTCGATCGACTGCCCGGTGGCGAGCTTGTCACCGTTTCTCCGATGATGGCCGGGATGCTCGACGGTGGGGACCAGCCCATGCAGTGGTCCCTATACGTGCGGTCCGGGTTCGCTCTCCCCCATGTCGATTTCGAGTTGCGCGTGGTACGAGACGATCGCCTCGACGGCGTCGCAATCGTCCGGGGTGATGAAGGGACGGACGGATCGCCCCAGGTCCAGGATGAGACCTGCACTCTTCCCGGGTCGCTGCGGATCGAGGTTGGCCCAGTAGCGAGGGTTCGCCGTTCCCCAGATGCGCGCCTCCCCCCGCCGGGCGGAGAGCTGGACCCGCCGCAACGACCGGATGGCGGTGTAGGGGATGTGTTTCGTCCCCCACGGGAAAATAGGCGCGGATCCGGATCTCGTCGTCCGTGCACTCGGTCCATCGATCCTGGTACCCGGTCATCGCACGCCGCCTCCCGTTCGACGAGCACTGCACCCTCCGCATCCTCCGGGACCAGTACCCGATATGGCTCGCATCTACACAAAGCGGCCTGCCCGCGGACGCCTCGCCGTCCCGGTCAGATGTTCGCCTCCTCAGGCGGTTCAACCGTCCACTTGGGCAGTGCCGCCGCCGGGGAGTCCACCTCCGTGGTCTCGGGACGAAGACCATCGAGGGTGAGAGATGTCATGGACAGCGACCCGTAGGCGTAGCCGTCGACCAGCACGCTCGCCGTCGACCCGGCCGCCTCGGCCAGCCCGGCCAGGTAGAGGAGCGGCAGGAAGTGGTCGGGGGTGGGAACCGCGTTGGCATGGTCCGGGTGGGCGCCCAGGGCGGCCGTCCCGCCGGGCGCGTTCCGCATCTGATCGAGCGCGGCCTCGTTGAACCGCCGGGCCCAGCCGTACCCGGCGTCGGGCTGGCTCCAGTCGATGGCGTGAAGGTTGTGGACGACGTTGCCGCTGGCGACGATGAGCACGCCGCGTTGGCGCAGCGGGGCGAGCTGCGCTCCGAGCTCGAGATGGTGTTGGTAGGGCTTCTGGGCGTTGATCGCCAACTGCAGTACCGGGACGTCGGCATCGGGGAACGCATGGACCAGCACCGACCAGGCGCCATGGTCGATGCCCCAGCTGTCCTGGTCCAGACCGACCCACGTCGGCTTGACCAGGTCGGCGATCTCCCGGGCCAGCTCCGGGTCCCCGGGGGCCGGATACTGGACGGCGAAGAGCTCGTCGGGGAACCCGAAGAAGTCGTGGATCGTCTTGGGTTTCGCCATCGACGTGATCGCCGTGGCGTTGATGTACCAGTGGGCGGACACGACCAAGATCGCCCGGGGCGTGGGGGAGGCCCGGCCGAAGGCACGCCAGGCCCGGGTGTAGTCGTTGTCGTCCAGTGCGTTCATCGGGTTGCCGTGGCCCAGGAAGGCCGCCGGCATCACCTCGGTCATACTTCGGATGGGCCCACGTGCGCATCGAGCCATGTCCGCAAGGAGGCCGTGGCCCGGAGGAATTCGACGATCCGGCGCTTGCTGGTCGTCGTGCCGAGCCATGACCCGACTGGCCACTCCCTCCAGGCGGTGAGGCCTTTGTACCGGAGGAGATCGATGCGGGGATGATCGCCGGCGTACCCCCGGGGTGCCGATTTCAATGTCTCGCGGGCGGACACCTCGATCCGCTTCTTCTTGAGCTCCTGCACCAGGCCGAGGAGCTTCTTCCCGCTTCTATCGTCGGCGACCGCCGCCCGGAATCGGGCCAGCTGGTCGGAGGCGGGCAGGTAGAGGCCCGAGCCGACCCCGAGGGCGTCGGCCGACAGCGAGATGTAACCGGCATCGTTGTGAGCGGCGATGTTGGTCTTGTACGGAGACTTGTCGCGACTGAACCTCGTGTCGCGGTAGGGGCGGAAGATGCGGCCCTCGCCGAATTCGGACGCCAGCTCGGCCAGGAGGGCCTGCATGGGAGCGAGGACGCCGGTCTCGTAGAACTCCTTGTGCGCCGTCCAGTAGGCCTTGGTGTTGTCCACTTCGAGGCCATCGAAGAATTCGACCACGCCCGATGTCCAACCCCGGAAGGTGCCGTCATGACCGGGACTGCTCGGCGCCGACCGGGCCGCTCTCGCCGTTGCCGAAGCCGATCTCGTCGTCGCCGAGGCCGATCTCGCCGTCGCCACGGGGACAGCCTATGCGCCTCGTGATCCGGCCAGACAGTCCGAGAGAAATCCGTTGAGTCGGTCGACGTTGCGCCGGATCTGGAGGTGACCCGTCTCGTCCTTGGCCATCTCCAGCGATGGGCAAAAGACGTTCATGTCTCCACAGAAGAAGTGGGGCGACCCCTCGACGCCCCTCGCCTGGCCCTCATGCCATTCGCGCCGCACCGCTCCGTCGTCGTCGGCATCGAAGCCAACGACGCCATGCTGCCGGGTCAGCTCGGCCAAGACCTCGGGTCGTGAGATGTCCCGCCCGTGCTCGAAGAGCGCGTCACGGACGGCGAGACTCACAGCTTCGCCCAGCCGACCGTCCTGGCCGTAGGCGGCCGCGACGAGCGCCAGCGCCGGAAGGGTTGTGGTCGGGAAGTTCTCAGGGTCGAAATGCGTGAAGAGGTCGGGGGCCACCTGCTGCCGCAAGTCGTTCACATGGTCCGCCGTCGACTCCGGGTCGAGGGGCGTGCCGTTCACCAGCTCGAGAGGCCAGGCCCGCACCCCGATACGGACATCGTCCCGCTTCAACTGATTTCGCCGTCGGATAACCCAGCGAAGCCCGATATGGGTGAAAGGACACCAGATGTCCCCGTACACCTCGATCAGGCCCACGCGTCGACTCTAGGCCGGTGTACGTCCCCAGCTCGTCCCGCGCCGAGAACCGGCCGTCACAGGAGCCAGAACCGCCTTGCCCGCCAGGCCCACCGGCCGGCCACCGCCAGTACGGCCAGCAGCACCAGCACGAACAGCGTGCGCCCGGCGATCCGCACCAGCCACTCGAATCCGGACGTGAACCCGTTGACCGAGTCGTGCCAGGCCTTTGAGATTCCCGAGCTCGGCGGGGGCGGCGGCGGCACGGGGTGGCCCTGTTGGGAGAGTGAGACGGTCAGGGTGGCGTAGGTCGTCTGGCTGTTGAGGAGATTGAGCTGGCCTTGCAGTTGCTCGATCTGGCTCTGGATGGAGTCGATCTGATTCTGCACGGAGAGGATGTCGCCGATCGACGTGGCCTTGGACAGGATGGTCAGGTATTGCTGCAGGCTGGCCTGGAGGGCCGAGATGCGGGCCTGGAGGTCGACGTACTGGCCGGTCACGTCGGTCGAGGTGGAGGACTGGGACGTGACCTTCCCCACGCCTTCGACATTCTTGAGGAGGTCGTTGAACGACGGCTGAGGGACCTGCAGGACGAGCGATCCGTACGAGGCGCTCCCATCGGCGACCGACCCCAGCTGGAGCTGCGACTTGGCCACGAAACCCCCGTCGCCCACGGTGAACTGGGTGAGCTTGTTGACCACCGAGTTGAGCGAGCCGTTTCCGATGGCGAGGTCGACCGAGCCGGTGGTCACCACCTTGGCCGACTGTCCGACGGAGCCCGGGGGCAGGGAGGGAGGCGATGGTGAGGGGACGGTGGCGGGAGTAGGTGCCGGGCTGTTCGGGGCGTTGCTGCCTCGGTACTGGGGTGCTGCCGCACCGGATGTTGCCCCTGCTCCGCCCGGGCTCGGGAGCGTGGTCGTCGGAACAGCCGGCGAACTTCCCACCGCCGTCCGACGTGGCGACGTCGTCGACAACCCCGTTCCGACCAGGGAGATGGCCACCACCACCATCACGACTGCGGCCGCGAGCATCACCCGACTCCGGGTCGTCCGGGGGAGAAGGGAGCGACCGGAAGCCGTTCGCCGCCCGGACCCGGCCGCCGCGGCCAGCACTCGCTCCGGCCCGGTTGCCGGAGCCTCGAATGTCTCCGCCGCCTCGGTGAGGAGCGAGCGCAATTGGTCTTCGTCGAGCATGGTCACTGGTTCATCTCCGAAATGATGGCTGGGCCCTGGGACCGCAGAGCCGGGTGCTCGGCCAGCAGGCGCCGAGCCTCGTGCAGGCGGGACTTGACCGTCCCCGGTCTCTTCCCGATGGCGGTAGCGAGCTCCCGCTCACTGAGATCGGCGAAGTAGCGGAGGACGATCACGATCCGCAGATGAGCGGGGAGGGATTGGAGGGCGGTCATGAGGTCGCCCGCTCCGACGAGTTGGTCGGCGACATCGTCGGGTGCAGGAAGGCCGTCGAGTTCCTCGTCGGCGACTCGGCGGTTCCGGTGGGGGATCTCCTTGCGAAGCTTCGAATTGCAGGTGTTCACCACGACCCGGTAGAGCCAGGGTCGGATGTCGCCGCCCGGTGTCAGCGACGCCCGGAATCGCCAGGCCCGGAGGAATGCCTCCTGGACGGCCTCTTCGGCGTCCGATCGGTTGCCCAGGATCAAGCAGGCGGTGCGAAAGGACCGCTCGTACCCGTCGTGCAGCCAGGTCTCGAGGTCGTCCACGGCTCCGGGTCCACTCACCCCTACCATCCTCCTCGTCCAGATCCGGTCGGCCCGGTCGGCCGCCATAGATTCCGGTCGGCCCAGTCGGCCGCCATAGATAAGGACGCTCAGAAGGCCAAATCGGTTCGAAATTCCTCTTTCTTGAAGGGCCCACCATCCCGGGGTGGCCGACTGGGAGCTGACCGAGGGCGGTGCCATGATCGCGGCAGGTGAGACGGCGATCAGGGGTGCGAGTGGGCGTGGTCCTGGCCGTGGTGGCCGCCCTGGTTGCGATCGGGTTGATCCTGTCGAGCCGGGATCGCCCATCCGACTCGAAGGCGGCAAGTGCAGGGGGCTCGGGACCGATCTCGCTCGCGTCCGCCCGCCGATCGCCATACGACGGAGACGTCCAGCCCACCGCCCACCCTGACCTTGCGTGGGCTCGCCGTGTCTCTCACGGAGATCACCGTGACCGACTCCAGCAGAGCGGTCGTCAGCCATGGAGCCGTCCTGGCCCCGGTGCGGACGCTTCCGACCTATGTCTGGACGCCGCACGGACCGGGCCCGTTTCCACTGGTGGTGTTCGTCCACGGCTATGACAATGGCCCGCTCACCTATCAGCGTTTCTGCTCGACGCTGGCCGCCTCGGGATACGTAGTGGCGGCTCCTTCCTTTCCACTCGAGGATCCGCAACGAGGTTTCGGCTTGGATCGCGGCGACCTGCCCAATGAGGCCGCCGACGTCTCGTTCGTGATCGGCGCGTTGGAGCAGGGACCGTTGGGAGAGGATCTCGATGCCCACCGGGTCGCCGTGGTCGGGCATTCCGACGGCGCCGACGTAGCCCTGATGATGGGTTTTGAGCCGTCCACCACCGATGGCCGCGTCAAAGCAGTGGTCGCCGATGCGCCCGATCCGATCGAGACGACCGTGGCGCCGTCGTCCGACCCCCTGCTGCTCGTTCAAGGCACGGCCGACTCCGTCGTTCCCTACACCGCCAGCCAGACGGTCTTCGGCCAGGTCGACGCACCCACCTACTACCTGTCACTGTTGGGGGCCGATCACCTGCCGCCGATCGCGGGCGGCACGCCGTGGACGCCGACCATCGATTCGGCGGTCGCCGATTTTCTCGACGCAGCCATCGGCGGTCGTGCGCCCGAGGGCGCCCTGGCCGGCCAGCTCGGGTCCCTACCGTTGGCCCAGCTGCAGGTAGCGCGCCTGGGATGAGCCGCCCGAGACCCGTCTCGGCATGGTTGGCCATCCTGACCGGGCAGGTGCGGTGAAGGGATGGCGGCCTCGCCCTGAGGAAGCGTGAGGGTCACCGGTCCGGGTGCGGCCGGGATCCTCGAGCAACCGCGGCCTCCTAACCGGGTAGCAGTTCCTCGGGCACCCAGCTCGGCGGGCGCTTGTCCGCAAAGGCGAGAAAACCCTCACGGACCTCGTCCGAGCCGATGGACGCCTCGAAGGTCATCTGGTCGACGAGGCCGTAGCGCTCGTTGATCATTCGCTTGCATTGGAAGCGGGCGTCGGGGCCGGCCATCAACAGCTCGGTCGCCGCCTGGCGGGCCCGAGCCCGCAGCTCTTCGTGCGGCACGACCCGGGCGATGAGGCCCGCCTCGAGGGCTTCTTGTGCATCGAGACGTCGGCCGGTCAGCAGCATGTCCCGGGCCCGTGCCACGCCCATGTGAGCGGGTAGGAGCGCGGCGAGATTGGCATCCGCCACGCCGCGCAGGGCCTCGGGGGCACGGAAGGTGGCCCGGTCGCTCGCCACCGCGACATCGGCGAGCATGGCGATGATCAGACCGCCGCCTTGGCACAGGCCGTTGACCGCCGCCACCACCGGTGATCGGCTGTGACGGATCGTGGCGAACGGGAGCACGTCGGGGCCGAGGAGCCCGGCCACCTTGTGCCGATCATCGTCGTGCCGTCCCCTCATCTCGCCGCCCGGGATGAAGACATCTCCGGTCCCGGTGATGATGAGCGCCTCGACGCCTGCCTCACGATTGGTGACGGCGACCGCCTCGCGGACCCCGAAATACATGGCCGACGTCAGGGCATTGCGCGCTTCGGGCCGGTCGACGATGCACCAGGCGAAGACGCCATCGCGTTCGAAACGTAGATGTGGCGTCCCGAGATCTACGGTCATGGCTCCCACTCTTCCTCGGCTCACTCGTCGCGCTCGGCCGGATCGGGCCGAACGGCCCGGGACAGATGGTCTCCGATACCATCGATGAGGCGCAAGCGGCGCGACGGACGTCAGGTCTCTGAGGCAGTCGAGGTCGATGATGGAGGACCGCATCACGCCAGTGGTCTATCTGGAGATGACCGACCGGCCGAACGAGCGCTACGCCGCGGAGCGGGTGCCCGACGTGCTCGCCCTACCGGGCGTGCAGCGGGCGAGCTGGTGGGAGAACTGCATGCCGTTCCGGACGGATCTTCCGCGGACGTTGCCCGAGTTCGCCGTCTTGGGGGTCTACGAGGCCGATCAGGTCTTCGAGCCGCCGGTCGACGCGACGCCCGAGGATGTCACCGGGCTCTGCTTCGACCACTACCCTCGGCCGGGCCAGGGAAGCATCTCGGGACGCCCGACCCTCGGCCTGGAGTTGGTGCTCATCAGTCCGCGAACGCCCGAGGAGGCCCAGGCGCTGCGCGACTGGGCCGACTTCGTCCACATCCGGGACATCGCCGCCGCCGCCCCCGACCACTTCTCCATGATCACGCCGTACCAGAACCGGGGTCCGGGATCCCCCCGCTACATGCACCTGTACGAGCTCGACACCGACGACCCCGAGCCGGCCTTCCGGGCCATGACCCCCACCACCGTGGCGAGGGCCGGGGCCTACGGGACGCACCCCATCAGGGAATGGCGGGGCCACGAGGCGTTGGTCATCGACTACGTCAACACGTTCCGGCGCCTCGGAGCCCGGACCCGAGGTGACTGACCCCGGGACATCGACCGACCCCAGTCGTTGACTGACCCCCAGTAGATGGGGCCGATCGCCGGCGTCGTCGGCCGGGCGGGGCCAGCGGCCGGAGAATCAGACCCAACCGTGCCACTTCGCGGAAGGTTCACCTGTGCGTGACGCTCGCGTCACCAAGGTCGGTCAGTATCACGAAGGCGAAACATCGCCGAGCGACGGATGCAGGCGCAAGGCTCTCTCCACCCATTTCGAGGCCTGCTCGTTTGCGCCACGGCAGGGAGGCGGGACCGGACACCGTGCTACGACTGAATGGCCGGACGCCAGAGCTGGCCCGCCCCTCCGACCGGCGACCGGGTGGCGCGGGCGGACGGCGCAAGCCCGTGAACCGGAGGATCGCCACGAAGGCGCTGTGCCTGGTGGTCCCCGTCCTGGTGGCGGCGGCTTCGCTGACCCTGCTGGCCGGTGGCGTACGGGCGGGTGCGGCAACCACCCCGACCTGGTCCACCGCCACCCCGCCGGCCCGAAGCGATGCCGGAATGGCGTACGACGCGGCGACCGGCCAGACCGTCGTCTTCGGCGGCCTCGACACCAACTCCGACACCCTCGGCGATACCTGGACATACGACGGCACCACCTGGCACGAGGTGAGCACTCCCGGCCCACCGGCTCGGGCCTACGCGGCCATGGCCTATGACCCCGCCATCGCCAAGGTCGTCCTCTTCGGCGGCGTCGATCCCAACGGCAATACCTTGGGCGACACCTGGACGTTCGACGGGACGGCCTGGGCCCAACAGTCGCCGGCCACCGTACCGACCGCCCGGAGTGACGCCTCGATGGCCTACGCGCCCGTCAAGAGCGGAGGCGGTCAGCTGGTCCTGTTCGGTGGTCTCGACACCAACTCCGACACGCTCGGCGATACCTGGATATACGACGGCACCACCTGGTCCCGACGTCACCCCTTGACCAACCCGGCGGCCCGCAGCGATGCGGCGATGGCCTACGACGCCACGACCGGCCAGACCGTTCTCTTCGGTGGCCTGGACATAACCAACGCCACCCTCGGGGACACCTGGATCTACAGCAGCGGCCTCGGAGCCTGGACACCGGGGCCGGCTTCAGGACCACCCGCCCGGTCCTTCGCCGCCATGAGCTACGTGGCCCCCACCGGCGACCTCGTCCTGGCCGGGGGCTTGAACGCGACCAACCAGACGCTGGGAGACCTTTGGACGTTCAACGGCACGACCTGGGCTGCGATGGCACCGGCCAACAGCCCACCGGCCCGGAGCGACGCCGTCATGACCTATGACGGGGCCCTCGGCCAGGCGGTCCTCTTCGGCGGATTCGACGGCCAGTCGAACACGCTCGGCGACACGTGGACGTTCGACGGGACGGCCTGGCACAGTACCGGACCCTCCGACCGCAGCGACATGGCCATGGCCTACGACCCGGCCACTTCTCGATCGGTCCTGTTCGGGGGGATCGACAACAGCGGTACGACCCTCAGCGACACCTGGACGTCCAATGGCACCACCTGGGCCCAGCAGTCCCCGGCCACCAGCCCACCAGGCCGGGCCTACGCCTCGATCGCCTTCGATCCCGCCATCAACCGGCTGGTCCTCTTCGGTGGGATCGACAGCAGTGGTACGACCCTCAGCGACACCTGGACGTACAACGGCACCACCTGGGCCCAGCAGTCCCCGGCCACCAGTCCACCGGCACGTTCCAGCGCGACCATGGACTATGACGCGGCCACCGGCACCATGGTCCTGGTCGGGGGAGCGGATGCCACCAACCAACCACTCGGGGACACGTGGACCTACAACGGCACCACCTGGACCCAACAGTCGCCCCTCGTCAGCCCGCCGGCCCGGGGCGAAGCGTCCATGGCCTACGACACGGGCATTGCCCAATTGGTGCTGTTCGGCGGGATCGGGGTGGGTGGCACGACCCTCGGGGACACCTGGACCTACAACGGGGCGACCTGGACCCAGCAGTCGCCGGCCTCCAGCCCACCCGGCCGTTCCTACGCCTCGATGGCCTACGACGCCGGCAGCGGCCAGGTCGTCCTCTTCGGCGGGATCACGGCGGCCAACGCCGTGGTCGGCGACACCTGGACCTACGACGGGGCCACCTGGACCCAGCAGTCGCCGGCCGCCAGCCCCCCCGGCCTGAGCGATTCGTCGATGACCTATGACCCGTCCGGCAAGGTCGTCCTCTTCGGTGGTACCGACCCGACACTCACCGCGCTCGGAGACACCTGGGACTACCTGACCGCGGTGTTGGCCCAGACCGTCACCTTCACCTCGTCCGCTCCTGCCAATGTGGCGCCGGGAGGCTCGGGCTACACACCCACCGCCACCGCCTCCTCGGACCTGCCCGTGACCATCACCCTGGACAGCAGCTCCCACGGCTGTACGTTGACCGGCCGGCCTTGTCCAATTCATTTCGGCCGGGACTTGCGTGATCGACGCCAACCAGGCCGGCAGCGCGAGCTACACCAGAGCACCCCAGGTGCAGCAGATGATCAGCGTGGCGCAGGCCGGACAGGTCATCACCTTCACCAGCCCGCCCCCGGTGGGCGCCCAGATCGGCGGTCCGACCTACCTGGTCACCGCCACCGGCGGTGCCTCGGGCAACCCGGTGACCTTCTCCGTCGATACCGCCTCGACCTCGGGGTGCACGCTCTCGGGGTCGACGGTGACCTTCGGCCCCCCGGCCGGGACCTGCGTGATCGACGCCAACCAGGCCGGCAACGGCTCCTACGGCCCGGCCCCCCAGGTGCAGCAGATGATCAGCGTGGCGCAGGCGGGACAGGTCATCACCTTCACCAGCCCGCCCCCGGCAGGCGCCCAGGTCGGTGGTCCGACCTACCTGGTCACCGCCACCGGCGGTGCCTCGGGCAACCCGGTGACCTTCTCCGTCGATACCGCCTCGACCTCGGGGTGCACGCTCTCGGGGTCGACGGTGACCTTCGGCCCCCCGGCCGGGACCTGCGTGATCGACGCCAACCAGGCCGGCAACGGCTCCTACGGCCCGGCCCCCCAGGTGCAGCAGTCGATCAGCGTGGCCCGAGGGCACCAATCGGTCACCTTCACGTCCGCCCCACCGGAGGCCGCCGTGGTAGGCGGCCCGATGTACGTTCCGGTGGCCACGGCCACGTCGGGGCTGCCGACGTCGGTCACCATCGCCGGTCAGGCCTCGTCGGTCTGCTCGATCGCCGGTGGTTCGGTGAAGTTGCTGAGCGCAGGCACGTGCGTGCTGGATGCCGATCAAGCGGGCGACGCTGACTACGGGCCCGCCCCCCAGGTGCAGCAGTCGTTCACCGTCAAGGTCGTGGCCATCACCACCACTGCGCTACCCGGTGCGACGGCCGGGACTCCCTATCGGGCCTCGTTGACGGCGATCGGTGGCAATGCGCCCTATAGCTGGAAGGTCGTCGTGGGATCGCTTCCTCGGGGGCTCAAGCTGAACAAGTCGACCGGTACCATTTCGGGAACCACGAAGGCGACCGGGACCGTCTTGTTCTCCGTCGAGGTGATGGACGCCAAGACCAAGCGATCGAAGAGCGCACCGGCCACCCGGAACTCGACGACACAATCGCTCTCCATCACGATCGGCTGAATCACCCGACGGCGCCGCTCGACACCCGACGGCCTCGGCGCCGCACCTCGGTCAGCCTCCGTCCTCCTCCTGGGCCTCAGCCCGAGGCGTTCTCCGCTCTCCATCGGGCCCGCAGGGACGGGAGGACTCGTTCGGCGAGGACCTCGATCTGTCGACGGACCTCGACGGCAGCCATTCCGGGCAGATGGACGCGTAGGTTGACGGCGTCGGCCCCGGTCGATCTCCAGACGGCGGCCAACCGCTCGACCATCTCGTCGCCATCGTCGGCCGCAACCGTCTGGTCCTCGGCGAACCGCCGGCGGTTCCCGGCATAGGTGTTGTAGACCGCCCGCTGGCGTCGTATCAACGCCTCCCTCGGAGGGCCGAGCCAGACCCGGCGGACGATCACCTTCGGTTGGCCGCCTCCCGAAGCGTCATAGACGTCGCAGATCCGTTTCAGTTGCGGGACGGCCGACATGCCTTCGGTCAAGATGCCTGCACCGCAAGCGGCCGCCCGTCTGGCCGCCGTTCTCGATGAGGCCGCGCTCAGAACGGGAATCGGCGTCTCCGTGCACTGCTCGAGCGCCGGGTCGTGTTCAAGTTGGCCCAAGTCACGGCCCTGAAGCATCTGGACGATCCGAGGCAGCCGCTCCTTGAACAGCGGTACGGCCTCGGCGAAGGGAACCCCCATCGCCTCGAAGTCGAGCGGGAGCGCCCCCGCCGCCACTCCGAGCCCCACCCGACCGGGGTGCCGGGCGGCGAGCCAGGCGACCTCCTCGGCCAGTTGACCGACAGGACGGAGAGGCAGCACCAGCGGGCAGGGTGCCACCCACCCCGAGACGGTTTCCTCGAGGATGAAGCCGGACACCTGCAGCGGGTTGGGCAGGTAGCCGGCGAACCCACCGTGGTGTTCGCTGGTCATGATCCCGTCGAAACCCAGCGCCAGCGCCAGCCGAGCTTGGTCACAGAGCTCGCGAACGATGCCACCGGCATCGAGCTCGTTGTGAGGATAGAGCCGGAGGGAGATCGAGCCCGGCGCAAACGGGTGCCTGGAGTTCACGCCCCGGTCGTACACCCTTCGGCCCGGTCGACATGGCCATCGTCGGACACGGGCCGCCATCCGGCCCGTGGAGCTGGATGGCGAAGGGTCGACGAGCTCACGAGCTCGGGGTGTCGCCCGGGGCCGGAGCACCCCCCGGGCGGCCCACCGCATCCGGGCTGAAGGGCGACCACGAGCCGATGTCCACGTGGTTCCCGGCATCGACGTCCAGCAGGACACCGGTGATCGAGCGGGCTTCGTCGGACAGGAGGAAGGCGACGGCCGCCGCGATGTCCTCGGCCTCGGTCAGGTGGCCGAGCAGCAGGTTGTGACCGGCGGCCCGCCCGTCATCGGCGCCCCAGATGTCCTTGGTGGCATGGGTCTTGGTCAGGCCGGGGCTCACGGCGTTGACCCGCACGCCTCGTCGCCCGAGGTCGTGGGCCAGCGTTCGGGTCAACGCGTTGAGGGCCGCTTTGGCGGCGGCATAGGACGCCATCGAAGGCGTCGTCTTCTTGGGCGAGCCGCTGGAGATGTTCACGATGGCACCGCCCTCGTCGGCCAGACCCCGGGCCATGGCTTCCTGGATCAGGGACAGGGCCGGCCAGGTGTTGAGCGTGACCGTCCGGAGGAGGTCGTCCCGGCTCAGGGTGAGGGCCGAGCCCACGAACGGCGCCCCCCCGACGGCATTGACGAGCAGATCGATGCGACCGAACGTCTCGATCGCCGTCTCGACCAGGAAGCTCGACGTGGCGGCGTCCTCGGCGTCGCCAGGGCAGGCAACGACCTCGAGCCCCTGGTTCTGCAAGGCTCGCTCGGCCGAGCGAAGACGGGGCTCGGACCGGGCGTTGATCACCACCGACCCGCCTTCCAGGGCGAGCCGGCGTGCGGTGGCCGTGCCGATCCCCGGATCGGTCGACGCGCCGGTCACGATGGCGACCTTGCCGTCGAATCGGTGTCCAAACGCGTGGTCGTCCACAGCCTGGTGAATGCCGACGTGCTCAGCTCGGAGCGAGTCGACCCTCCAGCTGGTCGATCGGCTTGCAGATGGGCTGGGTCATGTCCTCCAGGCTTACGGCGAATCCATACACCGCTCGATATGCACTGTTGCCTGACCGGTGGACCACATGTGATGGCTGCTCGATCCGTGATCCGGCTCCACCCTCCATCACACTGCCATCCTCGAACTCGATCCGGCAGGTGCCGCCCAGGACGAAGGCCACCGAGTCATAGTCGTGCCAGTGGAGGTCGTCCTCCTGGGCCACGGCGTCATGCTCGAGGGAGTACCACCCTCGGGCAGCAATCTCGGCCAGGGCCTCGTCCTGCGTCGAGAAGGAGTCCGGCGTCAACGAGTACTCCATCGCAGCCTCCCGATGCCCCGAGCCGAATGAACGCGTGGGCGCCAGCCTATCCCTGCCTCGGGTCGCTGTTCTGCGTGGCGATCCGGCGCCGACGGTCATCGCACCGGCCCCCGTCGATCTTTTGCAGAATCACGGAGCGGGCGACGACGGTTGGTCAGCGGAGTCCGGTGCGGTTTGGCCGAGCGCCCGGTCGTCGACGGCCGATGATTCCGGCGATGGGACCCCGCGGTCCGCCATCACGTCGACAACCTGCGAGTAGAGGTGGGTGAGCCGGTCCTCGCAGAGGGCGATGTCGTGCGCCAGTTGCTCGAGTTCGGTGACCCCTCCGGGGAAGAGATCCGCCCGGGCCCCCATCTTGGCCCGCTGGCTCATCACATCCCACGCGGCGGGCCCGCCGTCGGCCGCAGTCAACGACCAAGCACTGTGAATGGCCTCGTTGCGGCGCCTCCGGTAGTGGTTGGCACTTCTCCGCCAGGACCGAAACGTGGTCAGCTCCTCGGCCGTGTCGGACCCATAGGCGGTCAGCAGCGCCTCGACCGTGGCCCAGACATTCTCGACGCGCTGTCCGGCCACGACGGCACGGGCGAGCGTCTCGTCTCGGTTCCCCACCAGTCCCATGAGGACGAGCCCGGATGCGATCTCGATGAGCGACCAATTGGCGGCGACCCGCCCAAGGGCCCGATACAGGTCGTCTTCACTTGCTCGGTCCCGCCCCTCGAGCGCCCCGGCAGACGACCTTGACTTGAATCGGAGGAACCCACCACGGCCGAAGGGCAGCTTGACCGGGCGCCTCATGGATCAAGAACTTAGCCACCGAACGGATGGGGCGGGCTGCGGGCACCCTCATCCGCTCCGCTCGTCGGTAGCGCGCTCGGCTCGTCGGTCACGACCCACCGGTCGGCCAAGGTCGTCACCCAACCATGGGAATCGCCCGGGTCGGCCGGAGGAGGTTCCACGATCACCAATTCGGTCACGCCCATGGCGGCGAGCCCGGCTGCGTCCTCGGGCCGTCCGTCCTGCAGGGAGACCGCGATCTCGAGGCTGGCCCGATCTCGACCCGACTGCTCGCAGCGAGCCGAGAGGTAGTCCAGTCGTTCGGGCAGATCCACCTTGGCCAGATTGAAGCCGTACCAACCGTCGCCGTAGGCGGCGACCCGGTCCAGCGCCGCGTCACTGTTCCCACCCAACACCACTGGCAGCCGGCGACCACGGAACGGTTTCGGATAGCTGCGCACCTCCCGGAAGCGGACGTAGCTGCCCTCATAGGACGAGACGGCCTCCCGCCACACGGTGCGGATGACGTCGACGAACTCCCGAGTCCGCTCGGCCCGACCTCGGAACGGAACCCCGAGCGCCTCGAACTCCTGGGATGACCACCCGATGCCCACACCGAGTACGAACCGCCCCTGTGAAAGGACGTCCAGGCTGGCGGCCTGCTTGGCCACCAGCAGGGGATTGTGCTGGGGGAGCAGCAGGATCCCGGTGGCGAGGCGGATCCTCGTCGTCACCGCGGCGGCGTAGGCGAGAGCAACGAGCGGATCGAGCCAGTCGGCATCGGATGGTACGGCGATCCTCCCATCTGCGGAGTAGGGGTACCGAGAGTCGGGCCGATCCACCATCACCACGTGCTCTCCCGACCACAGCGTGGAGAACCCGGCGGTGTCGGCGCTTCGGGCCACGGCTTCGATGACTCGTGGGTCGGCTCCCGGTCCGATGCCGAGGGCATGAAGGCCGGTGCGCATCCGCCCATCCTTCCATTGCCTCGAGATCGTGTTCGCCAGATCGCGTAGGGTCGACCGACGTCGGGGAGAGCATCGCTAATAGGCTCATCGAACGTGGTCCCGATCCTTGCCTCCGACCTGTCGGACAGTTGGTGGCACTACGTCGTGCTGTTCATGGCGGTGACCGCTTCGTGGGCCGGCGTCCCGTTCATCGGCGCAGCCGCGGTCGGCGCCGCCGCGGTGCTGGCGAGTCAGGGCGAACTGGACCTGGCCGCGGTGGTCATCGTGGCCACCGTTGCCGGTGAGGTGGGCGGGCTCATCGGCTACGCCATCGGCGACCGTTGGGGCCGGCAACTCGTGGACAAGCCGGGGAAGCGCCAGGCCAGCCGTCAGCGGCTGCTCGAACGGGGGGAGGCGGCCTACGCAAAGTGGGGGCGGCTGGCCGTGTTCTTCACGCCCGCCATCATCTCGGGGACGGCCAAGATGCACCGCGGTCAGTTCGCCCTCTGGAATTTGTTCGCATCCTTGGGCTTCGCCCTGTCGGTGGCCCCGAGTGCCTATGGTCTCGGACGGGTCGCCACCGGCCATCATTCGCCCCATGACGTCGGAGTGCTCGTCTTCGGTCTGGTGGTCGGAACGGTGTTGGTCGTCCTGGTCGCCCGTCATCGACGCAAGGTGAAGGTGCAACGGGCCTCGACGTCGTAAGGAGAGACGACCGCCCCGGCCGACTTCGCTTAGGGTTGACGGCTGATGTCCACAGCGAGGTCCCGGCCGACGATGCGGGCCGCTGTGCGCACCCTGATGATCACCGGGTTGCTGGTCGGCCTTCTCGACGGAATCACCTCCTCGGCCTCGCCCGCGTCAGCCGCGACCGCCGACCCGACCGGTGCCGACCCGACCGGTGCCGACCCGACCGGTGGTACCGGCTCCTACGTCCTGACCGCCACCGACACGGGTGCGTCGTATGCCCCCACCTTCACCGGCAACGGCGAGCTCGGGCTCCGGGTGCCGCCGACCGGGCAGGGCTATTCCGGGGGAACGGTGCCCACGCAGTCCGAGCTGGCCGGCTTCTACGCCCAGCCGGTGGGAGGGGTGCAGCAGCGAGCCAACCTGCCGACATGGTCGACCCTCGTGTACTCGGACGGTGGCCAACCGTTCGCCTCGACCACCGGGACGACGACCCATTGGCAGCAGTCGATCAACCTGAGGACCGGCGTGATCACGACCTCCGCCCTCTGGACGGCCCCGGACGGCCACACGACCGCGTTGACCTACCAGGTGCTGACCGACCGGGCCCGCTCACACGTCGGCATCGTCCGCCTCCAGGTGACGCCTCGATGGTCCGGCATGGCGAGCGTCACCGATGCCGTCGACGGGTCACCCGCCAACCTCAGCACGCAGTCCGGGAAGGGCTGGTCGTCCCCGACCCACTCTGATTGGGTCTCCATCCAGTCCATGGGTATCGGCATCGGCGTGGTGATCGCCAGCCACCTCGGCGCCAGTGGGAACGTCAAGGCCACGACGGCCGAAGTCGACCAGACGACGGATCAGAGTGTCGGCCAACAGCTGACCTTTCCCGTCGTTGCCGGCCATCACTACATGTTCACCAAGTACGTGGGAGTTGCTTCCTCGCAGGACACGGCGAGTCCGGAAGCGGCCGCCCGGGGCCAGGCGAATGAGGCCGCCGCCGCTGGCTTCCAGGCGCTCCTGGCGGCGAACAACGCGGCATGGGCGGCCCTCTGGTCGGGGCGAATCGATGTGCTCGGCGACTCGTCCTTGGCGTCAGACGTCAACACCAGCGAGTTCTATCTGTGGTCGAGTACGCGCCACGGGGTCGACTGGAGCATCTCGCCGGCCGGGCTGTCTTCCAACGGCTACAACGGCCACATCTTCTGGGATGCCGAAACCTGGATGTACCCGGCATTGCTGGCGCAACACCCGGACCTGGCGGCCGGGATGGACACGTACCGGTTCGAGCGGCTGAAGGCCGCAGAGCAGCACGCTATCGCCACCGGTTACGGCGGCGCCCGGTATCCATGGGAGAGCGCCATCACCGGGACGGAGCAGATCCCGCCACCCGCATCGCTGTTCACGGAGGGGCTCTACGAGCAGCACATCACCGCCGATGTCGCTTTCGCTCAATGGCAGTACTACCTGGCCACCGGGAACAAGCGCTGGTTGTCCCGGTACGGCTGGCCGGTGTTGTCGCAGGCCGCCGCGTTCTGGGCCTCGCGGGTCAGCCCGGGTGCGGACGGCAACCTCCATATCGACGGGGTGACCGGCCCGGACGAGGAGCACCCGGACGTCGATGACGAGGCCTATACCGATGTGGCAGCCAAGACCGTCTTGCAGGACGCCACCAAGGCGGCCGGCGTGCTGGGCCTGGGTACTCCGCCGAGCTGGTCATCGGTGGCGTCGAGGATCGTGGTGCCCGAGGACGCTTCGGCGGGTGTCGTCCCGGAGTTCTCGGGCTACAGCGGCGAGCTGGTCAAGCAGGCCGACGTCACCATGCTCGAGTATCCCTGGGACTTCAGCCTGCCGACCGGCGTCGCCCTGGAGGACATCAACTACTACGCACCCCGGACCGATCCCAACGGGCCGTCGATGAGTGATGCGGTCAACTCGATCGGGACCTCGGCGTTGGGGGCACCCGGCTGCTCGAGTTTCGTGTACACCGAGCGGAGCGTGCAGCCGTTCATCCGGGACGTGTTCGACCAGTTCTCGGAGACCAGGACCGGTGGTGCCTTCACGTTCATGACCGGCATCGGCGGCTTCCTCCAGGAGTTCCTCTACGGCTATTCCGGCCTGCGATGGGACGCCAATGCCGTGCAGCTGGCCCCCAGTCTCACCGGCCAGTTGGGGGGCGTGGCCCTCCACGACATCTCGTGGCACGGTCGGCGGTTCACCGTGGTGATCGGCCGGACGACGACGTCGATCACCTTGACCAGCGGTGGGACACTGCCGGTGACCACCCCATCCGGCTCGCATGCCATCGCCCCCGGCCAAACCCTCACCATCCCAACCCGGCGACCGGACCTGGCCGGTGGCACCGACGTCACCCGGTGCGGGAGCGCCACGGCAACCTCGTCGCAACCGGGTGCGCCCGCTCTCGCCGCGGTGGACGGGAGCCCGGCGACCGACTGGCAGCCGTCGGCTCTCCCTGCCACGCTCACCGCACCCGTATCGCACGGCCCTCGGACCGTCAGCACCGTGACCCTCCAATGGGGTCAGCAGTGGCCGGAGTCGTCGGTGCCCGACCAGACTCCACCGGTCGGTGCGCCAGTCACGTTGCGGGCAACGTCGTACGTCGTGGCCACATCCACCGATGGCCGGAGCTGGCACACCGTTGCCCAGGTGGACGGGACCATGGCGGGCACCACAGATCTGCTGAGGTTCGCCCCCATCGAGGCTCGATACGTCTCCGTTCAGATCGCGGCGTCGACCGATGCACTGCCACCCAAGCTCGCCGAGTTGACGGTCGATTGAGATGAGCGTCTGAGATGAGCGTCCTGTTCGCGCTGCTCGGCGCTTTCAGTCAGGCCCTGACCTCCGTGCTTCAACGTCTGGCCAACGTGTCGGGGTCCGAGGAGGGGAGGTCGGGCTGGGGAACGGCCAAGTACCTGATGCGCCATCCCATGTGGCTTCTGGGGATGGTCACCATGGGCGGCACCTTCGTCTTCACGGCCTTGGCCCTCTACTTCGGCCAACTGGCCACGGTCCAGCCCCTGTTGGTCACCGAGCTCATCTTCACGCTCGCCCTGCGGGTCGTCTGGCTGCGTGACCCCATCGCCAGGCGGACCTGGAGCGCGGCCGCCCTGCTCTGCGCCGGCCTGGCCGGGTTTCTGGTGGTGGCCAATCCTCAGGAAGGTCATCACCATCCCTCGTTCCGCTCGTGGGCCATCGCCCTCGGCAGCCGCGGCCTGGTTGTCGTGGTGCTCCTCGTGCTCAGCCGACGGGGGTCGCCCGCCCGCCGGGCCGCGCTCCTCGGTGCCGCGGCCGCACTGGTGTGGGCCATCGATGCCGCCTTCGTGAAGGCGGCCACCGAGGTGTTGGCCCACCACGGTTGGTCGGGTCTGTTCGTCCATTGGCCGGTGTACGGGGTGGTCGTCACCGGCGTGCTCGGCACCGTGCTGCTCGAGTCGGCGTTCACCGCCGGGCCGCTGGCCGCCTCACAGTCGGCGTTGCTGATCGTGGACCCGCTGGCCAGCATCGCCATCGGGATCGAGCTGTTCGGTGAACAGCTCAGGAACGCCCCGGTGGCCATCTTCCTCCAGGCGGTCATGCTCTGCGCCATGTTCACCGGCGTGGTGCTGCTCTCGAAGTGGGCGCCACCCGAGATGGTGGCCCGGATCAAACGGTCGTCCCGTTCCGCCCGGTCCGGCGGGGTCGGCGCCGACGTGGCGCCCGGCCCGGTCTGAGGCCGTCTCCCGTCCTCGGGGGCCAAACACCGCCCACCCCGCGCCACCTGGGCGGAGACACATATCCGCCACGTGTGAACGACACGGATGTAGTTCGACAACGGCACACGGCGATCCAGGCACGGGCCCCTTGTCAACCGGACCAGCCATGACTAGCGTGTACAAGTGGTGGATACAAATGAGTACTCAGTCGAGCCTGACGGGGTCCTGGCCGAGCGGATCCGCGTCTTCCGGCAGAGGAAAGGCATGACGCAGCGGGATCTGGCCGATCAACTGGGTGTGACGCAGCAGTCCGTGGCGCGATGGGAGCAGGGATCGCCGCCCCGGAGGTACATGCTCCGGGTCATCGAGTCGCTGCTCGACGAAGCCGATCAGCCCGACCCGCAGTCGGGGCTGGCCGACATCATCGGTATACGCCCTCCGGCCGGACCCGCCCGACCCCGGGGGATGGCCGATGCCCGCACGACCTATGTCCAGGGCTGCCTGAAGCTCCTCGAGCGAGGCGAGCGGTTACCCAACCGGGTGCTGCTGCTGTTGGCCGATGAGCTCGGGTGGGGGGAGCTCGAGACCTGAGCCGAGCAGCCCCTCGGCCCGAGGACGCGGCCGATCCCCTCTTCCCCGGCCTTCCCCACGCGTCCGGCCCGTTCAGATCCGGGTCGCTATTACGCCGTCGCCGAGCCGCCGGTCGGCTTGAGAGCAGTGGCGATGTCGTCGATCGCCGCCTGCTCCGCCGCACTGATCTCTGCCCCGTGCTCGCGGTGGGCAGCGGCGACCCGATGAGCCAACGTGACGACGAACTGGCGGTACTCCTCCACCTCGACGGGCGTGGCCTTGCCCTCGAGCAGGGCGATCGAGTCCCGGACGTGCTGCAGTCCTTGCTGCTTGAGCTCGTCAGGAGAGTGGTAGTGGGTGTGATCCCGCTCGGGCTTGGCCGACACGATCTCGTCCAGTAACTCGCTCTCGCCGTGCTGCTTGCGTGCCTCGACGTAGGCCTTGGCCATGGCGATGGTCTCGCGAAACATGCCGCCCCGCTGGGCCGTGACGACGATCATGCCGGCGCTGGGCGGGGCCTCGAGGATGAGCTGCCACTCCTCGGTCGAAAAGTCAGCCTTCGTGGTCATTGCCGGTCTCCCATCGGTTCGGTCGCGACCTCGTGGCGCTCCGACGCTCACCGTAGCGGCCCGGTCGGCGCCCGAGCGCCGACAGACGATGCCCGTCGCCCGGCCTCCGGGCCACCGGCCCGGAGGAGCCGGTCAGGGAAGGCCGTCCTCCACGGCGACGGTGACGCCTTCGGCCGCCGAGCGGCGGACGGCATCGAGCACGGCGATATCCCTCACCCCGTCGACGAAGGTGGCGGCGGCGGGCCCGGGAGGATCGGGGCGGCCCTCGATGCGGGCCTTCAGCACCTCGGCGAGTCGAGTGTAGGGACCGAAGTCCAGGCCATGGGCGGTCATGCGCTCGTAGGTGGTGGTGACCAGACCCTCGGGGAGGGGCGGGCCGCCCGCTTTCGGCAGGTCGTCGGTCACCGGCAGGGTGCGGGTCCCGTTGGCGTCGGCCACCCGGACGGTCGTCCCGACCCCCTCGATCCAGGCCGTGCCCTTCGAGCCCACCACCCGGGTGATCACCACGGGCGGGCCCCAATCACTGGCCGTGCTCTGGAGGATGCCGACCGCCCCCGAGCGCATTCGGAAATGGACGATGAAGGCGTCGTCGGCAGTCATGGTCCGGTCGACGACATGGGGCAGTGACGCGCTGACGGTGTCGAACTCGCCGAGCGTCACCCGGATCTGGTCGATGATCTGGGAGCCGTGGGCCGCCATCCAACCGCCCACCTGGTCGGAGTCGGCCCACCAGGTGGGGACCTCGGCCGCCCGGTCGGCCAGCATCGGGACGTGCAACAGGACCGTGGCCATGCGGGGCTCGCCGACCGCCCCTTGGCGGACGGCCCGGGCGAGCAGGGCCTGGCCGGCGTCCCACCGGAACTCGCATCCGAGGAGGTGGACGATACCGGCGTCCTCCGCCGCGGCCAGCATGGACCGGCCTTCTGCCGCGTCGCGGGCGAAGGGCTTCTCGCACAGCACGTGCTTGCCGGCGGCGATGGCGGCGAGGGCGATGGGCGCATGGGTGAGGGGCGGGGTGGCGATGGTCACCGCCTCGACGTCGTGAAGGGCGAGGGCGTCGTCCACCGAGGTGAGGGCCCGGGGGATGCCGAACAGGCCGGCGCGCTCGGCCGTCTTGGCCGGGTCGCGGCCGACCAGAGCCGTCACCTCGAAGCCGGCAGCCTGGAGCGCCCGCACGTGGGTGAGACAGCCGAAGCCGGTTCCGAACACGACGACCCCGCTCATCGGGCCGCCGCCTCCCACACCCGGCGGGTGGCTTCGGCGGCGAGTCGAGCCGCCTCGGCGGGCGGCCGGGTCAGGAGCTCGTCGCTGAACACCTCGACCCCGAGGGGTGCCGTCGTGCCTGTTGCCGCCAGCGCCCGGAGGAGGCCGACCAGGTCGAACTCGCCCTCACCGGGAAGGTCCCGGTCGTGGAGCGTGGCCTCCACCAGGTTGGCCTCGGCTTCGGCCGGGCCGTCGTCGAGCTGGATGGCCAGGATCAGATCCCCGGGCACGGCGGCCAGGTCGTCCGGCCGCCCTCCCGAGCGGACCAGGTGCCAGGCGTCCACGTTGAGCCCGCCGTTCGGCGCCCCGGCCTTCTGCACGATCTCGAGAGCCGTGGCCAGGTCGGGGATCTTCGACCACGGGAGCCATTCGAGGTGCACCACCAACCCGTGCTCGGCGCCTCGTCGGCACAGCCCGGCGAAGGCCTCGGCGGCCGCGTCGAGGTCCCACGACCCACCGAAGACGTCCACGGCGTTGAGCGACCGGGCACCCACGACGTCGGCCACCTCGAACAGCTCGTCCTCGCCGAACATGAACACCTCCTCGCCATCGTGACGGGGGTCGATGTGGATGTCGTCCGCTCCCGGCAACCACCACCAGGCCGGGTCGAGCTCGGCCACGGCCAGGCCGTGGTCGTCGAGCAGGGACCGGAGATCACGGTCGCTCAGTCCTTCGGCCCGCGCCGCGGCGTAGTCGCGACCCCAGAGCGAGATGGCGGCGAAACCGGCATCGGCGGCGGCGGCCAGCCGCTGGCGGTAGGGAACGCCCCGGGGGAGCGTGCCCGAGCAGAGCACCATGTCGTCGGGTCCCATCAGTAACCGGCCGTCTGGTCGACGATGCCGGTGAGGTCGCGCCCTTGGCGGTAGCGGGCCAGGTTGTCGATGAAGCAGGCCATGGTCCGGGTCACCGTACGCGGCGAGGACCAGGAGATGTGCGGTGAGAGCCGCACTGACGGGTGCCGGTAGAGGGGGTGGCCGTCGGGCAGTGGCTCGGGTTCGACCACGTCGAGCGAGGCCATCGCCACCCGCCCGTCGCCGAGGGCCCGGAGCAGCGCGTCCTGATCGATCAGGGAGCCCCGGGCCACGTTGACCAGGTGGACGCCGGGCCTCACCGCGGCGAGGGCCGCATCGTCGAGGAGGTGGTGGGTGGCCGGGGTCGCCGGCGCCGCCACCACCAGGTGGTCCGATCGGCCGAGCAGCGTGGCGAGATCGGAGCAGACCGAGACACCGTCGAGGGTGGGCCCCGCCGTCCGCCGGACCGCGGCCACGTCCATGGCGAAGGCCAGGGCCCGACGGGCGACCTCGGTGCCGATGGCCCCGAGCCCGACGATCCCGAGGGTGCGCCCCTCGAGGCCACCGAGCTGGGCTGAGTTCCAGGGGTCCACCGGGCCGGTGATCCACGACTGGGGGAGCTGCTTCTCGAAGGCCAGCATGGCGGCGAGGACGAACTCGGCGATGGCCGGCGCCGCCGCTCCCCTCGAGCAGGTGAGCACCTGGTTCTCCAGTGCCTCGAAGGGGAACCCGTCGGCCCCGGCGCCGAGGATGTGGATCCAGCGGATGCCGGGTCCCAACGCCCCGGCCAGGGCCGGGGCGTCGTCGAGGAGGGTGACCAGCACATCGGCCCGGTCCCCGGCCTCGGGACTGTCGGCCATGACCACCTCGGTGCCCGGCAGCATCTCCCGCAGGCCCTGGGCCACGAACTCGCCGAACCGGCCGCGGTAGACGGCCACGGTCTCCCCGGTCAAGACGCCAGGGCGTCCTTCAGGACACCGGGGGTGTGCACCGCGGCCAGGTTGTCCCCCAGATAGGCCGGCGCCTCTTCCGTCTCGACGAACCACCCGGTGGGGCACATGGTCAGGATCTCGACAAAGGAGAACCCGGCCCCCTGCACCTGGACCTCCAGTGCACGAAGCAGCATCTTCTTGGTCCGGGCCACGTTGCCGGCGCTGTTGACCAGGCCGCGGGCGACGTAGGCAGCACCGTCGACGTGGGCGAGCAGGGAGCTCAACAGGATGGGCCGCCCGTGGCATTGCGGATCTCGGCCTTCGAGGCTGGTCTTGGTCCGTTGCCCGACGACCGTCGCCGCCGACATGTGGCCGCCGGTCTCACCGAACACCCCGTTGTTGAGCATGACGCACGTCACGTTCTCACCACGAGCGGCGGTGTGGAGCACCTCCTGGAGACCCTCGCTGACCATGTCGCCGTCACCCTGCACCGTGAACACGACGGTCTCGGGCCGGGCCCGTTTGACTCCGGAGGCCAGGGAGGGCGCCCGGCCGTGCAGGGCCTGGAGCACCTCGACGTCGAGGTTGTTGGAGAAGGCGGTGTAGCAGCCGATCCCGAAGACGGCGATGGTCCGTTGCACGAGGCCCAGCTCATCGACCGCCTCCAGGGCACAGCGCATGGCTACCGGCTCCCCGCAGCCCGGACAGAGGTGGTGGGCGCCCACGTCGATGAGGGCGGGAACGAAGTCGTCGAGCAGCCGGGCCGGGGCCGACGGTGGTCGGTCGGTCGGTAGGAAGTCGCTCACGCCGAGATCATCCGTTCGATCCGATGGCGGAGCACCCGCACGTCGAGGTCGGGGGCGATCCCGAAGCCGGAGCCGTCCAGGCTCAGGCCGCCGATGAAGTGCACCGGGGCCCGGCCGAGCACGGCCAGGCGCACGTCGTCGATCATCTGCCCCTGGTTGTTCTCGTAGACGACGACCGCCCGGCTCCCCTCGGCCGCCTCGGCCACGGCGGCCGAGGGGAACGGGAACAAGGTGATGGGACGCACGTAGCCGACAAGGACCCCGTCGGCCCGGAGCTCGCGGACGGCGGCCCGGACGTAGCGGGCCGGGGTGCCGAAGGCCACCACCACGACGTCGGCGTCGTCGATGAAGGCCGTCTCGACCAGCGGCTCGACCTCAGCGGCCATGGCCGCGGTGTGGGCCGCACAGTCGGCGTAGTGGACCGAGAGGTTGTAGCCGACGTCGTCGCGCTGCTTGGTGCTCCCGAGGAAGGAGATCAGCTTCGCCCGTCCGGAGCCGCCGCTCGAGCCATCGAGGGCCCACTCCGGCATGACCCGCTCCGCCGGACCGGGGACGGCCACCGAGCGGGCCGTGTGGGCCAGGTAGTAGTCGCCCATCACGAGCACCGGGTTGCGCCACCGTTCGGCCAGGCCGAAGGCGAGGATGATCAGTTCGACGGCCTCGGCCGAGTCGATCGGGGCCAGCACGATGTGGCGGTAGTCGCCGTGGCCGCCCCCGCGGGTGGCCTGGAAGTAGTCGCCCTGGGCTCGGGCCATGTCGAGCACGACCAAGGGCAAACGGGCCAGGGTGATCTCGGCCAGGGACTCCTGCATGAGGGAGAGGCCCTGTCCGGTGGAGCCTGTGGCCGCCGGGGTTCCGGTGGCGGCGGCGCCCCAGGCCATGCCCACGGCTTCGAGCTCGCTCTCCGCATTCATGCACACCCCGCCGACGACGGGGAGCAGCCGGGCCATGTGCTCGAGGACCTCGGTGAAGGGGGTCATCGGATAGCCGGCAAAGAAACGGCACCCGGCGGCGATCATTGCCTCGGCGATGGCTTCGCTGCCCGTGATCAGGCGGCGGTCTGTGGCGATGCTGGTCACGCCGGATCCACGGGGACGGTCATCGGGGTGTCGTACTTGTAGACTTGGAAGACGAAGTCCGGACAGATCTGGGCGCATGCCCGGCACCCCGTGCAGCCCGAAAGCAGGCGCGGGTAGCGGTACCCCCGGGCATTGGTCTCGTGCTCGGTCATCACCAGCACCCCCGGCGGACAGCTGTCGACGCAGAGGTCGCATCCCTTGCAGCCTTCGATGTCGATGACCAAGGTGCCACGCGTGACGGCCGGCGCGTGCCGGGTCATCGTGTCCCCACCACGTCGGCCCACGCCGGGACCATGAGGGGGACCGAATCGAACCCGGCCCGGAGCGCCTCGTCGTTGCGGGCCGCGTGCTGAGCCCGGTAGCTCGGCAACGACGCTCGTGAGGCCGCGGCCAACGAGCCCAGCCCGACCAGTCCGGTGGCGGCGGCATAGGCGCCCACCATGACCATCGAGGCGACCAGCGCGTTCCCGAGGGCCATGGCCATCTCGGCGGCGGCTACCTCGACCACCGCGCAGCTGTCGGGAACGTCGGGCCGGTCGACCACGTCCCCGTTGACCAGCACGATCCCCCGTGGATCCAGCCGGGCGAGCACCCCTCCGGCGTGCTCATGGTGCATGAGCACCGCCGACCAGGTCGTCCCGACCGTGGGCGGGGCCTCGACCGGCCGGTCGGCGACCACCACGGTGGACTCGGTGGCACCGCCCCTCATCATCCCCCCGTAGCTGCCGAAGACCTGGACATCGCGGCCCTCCAGGAGGGCCGCCCGGGCCACCACGGCGGCGGCCAGCTGGACGCCCTGGCCGCCGATGCCGGTCATGATCAACTCCCGTTCCACGGCACGGCGATCTTAATCACACAGAGCATTGTTCTGCACCCCCCTGTCAGCCGGTACCGAGCTGTTCCACCAGCAGGCGGCGACGAACTTGCCCGGTCGAGGCGGTGCGGGGCAGCTCGTCGACCAGGCGGAGCTCCCGAGGGTGCTTGAACGGAGCCAGACTTCGGCCGCACAGCTCGCGGAGCTCGGGCAGGGTCGGCGCCGTGTGCCCGGCGGCCACCACCACGACGGCGCAGACCATCTCGCCCCAGGCCGGATCGGGGAGTCCGACCACGGCCACCTGGTCCACCGAGGGGTGCTGGGCCAACACCGCCTCGACCTCGGCCGGCCTGACCGCTTCACCACCGGTGCGCAGGAGGTCACCGGTCCGCCCCACGATGCGCAGGTAGCCCTCGGTGTCCCGGTCGGCTATGTCACCGGTCCGGTACCAGCCGTCGACCAGGCAGTCGGCAGTGGCCGTCGGGTCGAGGAGGTAGCCGTCGAAGAGGACCGGACTTCGGATCCAGACCTCGCCGCCCTCGTCCAGCCGGACCGTGACCCCGGGTGCCGGTGGGCCACAGCTGCCCGGCTTGCGGGTGATATCCCGGTGCTCGAGGCAGGTCACCCCGCCGGCTTCGGTGGACCCGTAGAACACCCGGAGCTGGGCCCCGGGGACCAGATCGGCGATGGCGGCGAGGAGGTCGGGGGGCGTGGCGGAGGTCCCGGTATCGGCGAAGCGAAGGGTGGCCAGGTCCGAGGCTTCCGGTGACCCGGCGCGGTCGAGGATGCGCTGCCAGACGGCGGGAATGCAGTTCAGGCGGGTCGCCCGGTGGCGACGCACGGCCTCGCAGATCTCCTCGGCGGTGGCCGACTGCAGCAGCACCACGGCGTCGCGGGCCTGCCACTGCTGGAGGGCGATGGTCCAGGCGCCCATGTGGAAGAGGGGATAGGGGCAGACCATGGCACCCCGTGGCTCGGGCAGGGCGCCCGGATGGGATCGCAGGTAGTTGGTCCGGTGGGAGAGGACCGCTCCCTTCGGGCGGCCGGTACTCCCGCTGGTGAAGAACACGACGTTCGGATCCTCCTCGCCGAGCTCGAGGCTGGCCAACGGTTCGGCCGGCTGGGTGTCGGCCAGCGCACCGAGGTCTTCGAGGGTCATCCCGTGGGCGGGGCCGGAGGCCAGGCCCCGGTCCGTGTCGGTGACGACCAGGTCGGGGCGGCAGGCGGCGAAGATGTCCCCGGCCTCCTGCTCGCCAAGGAGCCCGTTGACGGGTACGAAGACCGCGCCGATCTTGGCCACGGCGGCGAACAGGGGTGTGGCCTCCAGGGTGGTCCCCGACCACAGCGTCAGAGTCGACCGGTGCCCGATCCCGATGGACGCGAGGGCTCGAGCGACCTGGCTGGCCCGGGCATCGAGCTCGGCGAACGTGAGTTGGCGCTCGCCGAGGGCGACGGCCGTCCGTTCGGGTACGGCCGCCGCGGCGGTGGCGAAGATGTCACCAATCAGCAATTGGCTCGCACGCATCAGGGTCGACTCCACTGTTCTTGCCTACTGAGAACAGTGATCTTAGAGTGGGACCGGGCCGCGTATCCGGAAGGCCGGCACTCCGACCGGCCCTGAGGGAGTCCGATGTCACCACTGAGCGAGGCGCTGGCCCGGAGGGCGGTCGAGCGCTCCGTCGCCGAGCGCCAGGCCGAGTACACCCAAGAGGTGCGCCGGATCGTCGACGCCACCTACGAGCTCATCGAGCGAACGGGCACCTTGGACCCTTCGCTGCGGGACATCTTGGCCCACACCGGCCTGTCCACCCAGGCCTTCTATCGGCTGTTCCGCTCCAAGGACGAGCTGTTCCTCGTCATCTTGGACGACGGCCGGCGCACCCTGGTCGCATACCTCTCGGGAAGGATGGCGGCCGAGTCGTCTCCGAAGGCCCAGATCCGGGCTTGGATCGAAGGGGTGTTGGCCCAGGCGTCCACCCGACGGTCGGCCGACCGGACCCGGCCTTTCCTGGCCAATGAGGACCGTCTCTCCGAATTATTCCCCGAAGAGCAGCGGGAATCGGTGGACCTCCTGGTCGGCCTGCTGGTGGATCCCCTGGCTGCGCTCAGCGGTGCGCCCGAGCCGAGCGACGAAGTCCGCCGCGACGCCGAGGCCATCTACCGGCTCGTCTTCGGGCTCCTCCACGCCCATCTGCTCCAGCGCGTCAGGCCATCGTCGGAGACAGTCGACCATTCCGTCCGGTTCTGTTTGCGAGGCGCGGGTCTGGAGGGCTCGGCATCGTGAGCGGGCAGCGCCAACTCGGTGCCATCGGCACCCGGATGCTCTTCGAGAACGACCGAGTCCGGGTGTGGCAGGTGCGCCTGGCGCCGGGTGAACAGGGGGCCGTCCACCGGCACGAGCTCGACCACCTGCTCATCCAAGTGGCCGGGGACAGGATCGCCGTGGTTCCCGAAGCGGACACCGGGGGCCCGTTTCGCGACTATCTCGAGGCCGACGTGGTCCCTGGGGCGGTGGTGGGGGTGGCTCGCGGCGGCGTCGAGGCGGCCAGAAACGTGGGCAACGAGCCGTACCTCGAGGTCATCGTCGAGCTGAAGGACTGAGCCCTACGGCCGGCTAAGCAGTCCGCCCGCTTGAGTCGACACTGGCCCTGTTGCGATGGACGCGATCGCTCCTCCGGATGTGAGATCTCAGCGCCTCGCCACCGCCCGCATCGAACGACGACGCCGAGGGCCTAGTCCGATGTGATGCCCGCTCCCTTCAACATCCGACGGAGATCGATCACCATCTGCTCATCGATGTCGTGCCCCCGTGGCGCATCGAGCGTCTCGGTCTCCGGTCCCAGGGTCACCTTGTATTTTCCGTCATGCCCCTCGCTCACTTGGGCGACGCTTTCCAAGAGCGACAGAACGTCGTGCCACTGGATGTTGTGGCTGACCGGGTGTTGATAGATCTTCTCCACTGTCGCCCGATGATGCGCATTGAGCTTGATGTCGTCAGCCATCTTGTTCTCCCGTAGCGGTCCGAGCCATTGTCGAGCTCACGTCGTGCTCAGTGTAAACCTGGAACAGCGCGAGCGGATGGTCCAGAACCTACTCTCCACTGCGGGTTTGGTTGCACCTTGAAAGTCACGACCCATATGTGCGTTACTTGCTCTGTTTCGTGACGGTGGATTCCAGACGGTCGATACGGTCGGCCAGATCCTTGAGACCGCCCGCAGTGTGCACGTCAAGGCGGTCGAGAATGAGCACCGTGTCGTCGTACGTATGCTGCGAACGCACGTCACTTGCGACGCTTTGCACGTTCTGCCCGACCATGATGACGGATAGCAACACCAACTGAAGGAAGGTCTGCGCGATCCAAGCGATGATGCCTTCACCGCCCGGCTTCAGCGCTGGTGGTAGACCGATCAATGCCAGGGCGGCAAACGCGTAGGCGCACCACATCGATCCCACGATGTTGGTGAGGAAGACGGCAATCTTGGCATTGAGTCCGTTGGCTCTCTGGATCTCGGTCCGAAGCCCGCGGACACTGATCGCTTGACCAATATGATGGCGGGTCTTCACCGGGTTTGCTATTTGGGGAACCGCGTTCATCGTGCTCTCCTCTGGACTCATCCCACGCTCCTTGGTCCACATCGAGCCACGAGCTCGAATCGGTGTGAAGAGCATGCCAAGCGACGAGACCCGGCGCTGACGGATCGGGCGCGGAACCAATCGGGTGACGGGGCCAGGTGATTTGGCGTTGTGCCGAAGAGCGTTGCGTCTACCGAGCCTGTTCGATTTCGATGATCGTCGACTCCCCGCCGTGCGTATAGCTTTCCTGCCAGGCATGGCGCGCAGGACATCGCCACCGGAGTACCACGTCGGTGAGAGCGTGGTTTTTCGCAGGTCGAGTGTGGAACTCGACGAGGACTCCCGCCTGCTCGCAATCGGAGCCCACGCAGATCCGTGTTCCGACCAGGTGGACGGCGTTGGCTGTGGTGGTCATGACGATCCCTCTCATCGATCTCCCTCATTGGCTATCGACGGGGATGCTCCGCTGCTGTAGGGGTCCGGGGATGGAAAATTCATCCTGTGCCAGTTCAGAGGCGCGTTCTAGGAGTGGCCATGCCGATTGTCGCCGTTCATCAACGACCGTGCCCCGGCCCGACGGTATTGGGAGGGAGCGTGAGACCCGATGAGGGTTCAGGGTGGTGGATGAATTCCTGACGGCATCCGACCTGTGGTCTGACAACCGAATTGGTAGACCATCAGCTTCGACCCAGCTGAGCGCGAACCCGTGTCCGGCGCCCTGACCGGGGAAGGTGGGCGCAGTCCGGGTTCAGCCCTCGATGACGTTATGGACCGTCGCCACCATCGGTTCGTTGAGCTCGACTCCGTGCTCGGCGAGGATCGGAATGAGGGTCGTTCCGAAAGCATCGAAGTCCGCCTGCGATTCCCAGATGTCGAACACTTGGATCTCACCGTTGGACTCGAGAGCAACGTGGTACGTGCGGCCCTTTGGTGCACCCGCTCCGGCTGCTTCCAGCGTCTTGATCACTTTGTCGTACTTCTCCGGAGTGAATCCGCCGTGCACAAAATAGATTCCGAGTGCCATTGACTACACCAGCCCTTCCGCCGATCGGGCCGAGTTGCCCGCAGGGCGACGGTAGTGGAGCGGTGGGCGAGTAGCAAAGTCGTTCTGGCCAGAGCAGCACTCGACCTAGGGACCGTTGTCGAGGTGTTGAGGTCCGAGCTGGTCGTGAGCACCGGCGGGTGCACCGTGCCGGGATATTCCCCACTCTGGCCGAGCTCGCCCAGATCGTCCCCTCGTGCACTTGGGTCCGGCCTCGTCCCCATGATGGCCGAGGTGGTGATCCAACACGCACCAGCCAAACCAGAGGCAACGCTGCCACCACCAACAGGACAACACCATCGGCATGCGGAAGAGCCCGAGGGATAGGGTCATCTGCCGTGAGCGCCAACGACGCCGTGACCCCAGAGATCAGCTTCCCTGAGGGCTTTCTTTGGGGAACGGCCACTGCGGCCCATCAGATCGAAGGTGGCAACGTCAACAACGACTGGTGGGCCTGGGAGCACAATCCAGACTCGGGCTGCGCCGAGTCGAGCGGAGACGGATGCGATTCGCTGCACCGGTGGCCCGAGGACGTCGAGCTCGTCGCCGCCATGGGCCTCGGCGCCTACCGGTTCTCCCTCGAATGGAGCCGGATCGAGCCAGCCGAGGGAGAGTTCTCTCTCGCCGCCCTCGACCACTATCGCCGCATCTGTGCCGCCTGTCGTGAGCGAAGCATCGTGCCCGTCGTGACCTTCCATCACTTCACGACCCCGACATGGCTGGCCGAACGCGGAGGATGGGAAGCGGGCGATGCGCCCGAGGTGTTCGCTCGCTTCGTTGCCCGGGTGGGGAGCCACTTCGGTGACCTCATCGGATGGGCCTGCACGATCAACGAGATCAACCTGATCGGGGTCATGGGCTATGCCCTGGGTTCCTCGCCACCCGGGGTGAAGGACGATTTCGTCCGTCATCTGGCGGTCAACGATGCCATGGTGCGAGCCCATCGGCTGGCGGTGGATGCCTTGCGGTCAGGTCCGGGCACGTTCCCCGTGGGACTGACATTGTCCATGGATGAGATGGTGGCTGACCCGGGGGGAGAGGACATCCTCGCCGCCGCCCAGGAGGTCCTCGAGGACCGGTTCATGCGGGCCACCACGGGCGACGACTTCATGGGCGTCCAGTGCTATTCGCGCGTTCACTTCGGACCGGAGGGCCAGGCTCCCAACGAGCCAGGCGTCCCTCTCACCCAAATGGGCTATGAGTACTGGCCGCAGGGGGTCGAGCACTGCGCCCGACGTGCCGCGGCCATTACCGGGATACCGGTGCTCCTGACCGAGAGCGGGATCGCCACCGACAACGACACCGAGCGCATCACCTATATCTCGGAGGTCTTGCGAGGGGTGCGGCGGGCCCTCGATGACGGCGTGGACATCCGTGGGTATTTCGTGTGGAGCTTGTTGGACAACTTCGAGTGGTCCCTTGGATTCAGGCCCAAGTTCGGGCTCCACAGTGTCGACCCGAGAACATTCGTCCGTCGCCCCAAGCCCAGCGCCGCGTGGATTGGCGCCGTAGCCAGAGCTAACGGGTTGGTTCCGGTCCCCGCCTGAGCGCGCTGTAGCGTCACCGGCATGCCGCTGGTGGCCGGGGTCGATTCGTCCACACAGTCGACGAAGGTGGAGCTACGCGATCTCGTGACCGGGAAGGTGATCGGTGCAGGGCGGGCTGCTCACCCGATTGCCGCTCCGCCTCGGAGTGAACAAGCTCCGGACGCCTGGTGGGCCGCGCTTGCCACCGCCATGGCGGCCGCTCTCGGGTCAGCCGGACCTGGAGGGAGGGCCAGCGAAGTGGTCACGGTGGCGGTCGCCGCACAGCAGCACGGACTGGTGGTTCTCGACCGTCAAGGTGAGGTGCTCCGCCCAGCCAAACTATGGAACGACACCGAGTCGGCCCAAGACGCCGACCGCCTCGTGGCCCGACTTGGCGCTACCGAGTGGTCCGAAGCCTGCGGGAGCGTCCCCGTACGCGGCCTTCACCATCGCCAAGCTCAGTTGGCTCCGCCGGTGCGAGCCCGACACGTTCGCCAGGATCGGTCATGTCCTGTTGCCGCACGACTGGCTCACCTACTGCCTGACCGGTCGGTTCGTCACCGACCGGGGCGACGCCTCCGGCACCGGGTATTGGTCGCCGAAGAGAGACAAGTACCGGACCGACCTGCTCGAGTTGGTCGACCGTGATACGGACTGGGCCAGCGTTCTGCCGACGGTACTCGGCCCATGGGATCAGGCCGGTTCACTTACCGCCGAGGCCGCCGCCGCACTCGGCCTGCCGGTTGGCACGCCGGTAGCGGCCGGTACCGGTGACAACATGGCCGGGGCTCTCGGGACCGGACTACGGCCGGGGGAAGTCGCCATCTCCATCGGCACCTCGGGGACGGTCTTCGCCCAGAGCGAGCAGCCGGTTCAAGACCCGACCGGGGCCATAGCGGGCTTCGCCGATGCCACCGGTCACTACCTGCCGCTGGTCTGCACCCTCAACGCCACGCTCGTCACGGCGGCCATCAGCCGACTGCTTTCCGTGGACCACTCCGGACTCGACGATCTGGCCCTCGCCGCTCCCTCGGGGTGCGACGGCCTGGTCCTCGTGCCCTATCTGGTCGGGGAACGCACCCCGAACCGTCCCGATGCGACCGGAACCCTGAGTGGCATCCGCTCCGGGGTGAGCCGTGAGCTTCTGGCCCGGGCCGCCTTCGAGGGGGTGGTGTGCAGCCTGCTGGAGGGACTCGACGCCCTGGAGGCCGCTGGCGTGCCCACCCGGGTCGGCCGGCTGGTCCTGCTGGGCGGCGGAGCCCGCTCCTCGGCCTACCGCCAGATACTGGCCACGCTGGCCGGCCGGCCCGTCACCGTCCCGTACGACAACGAGATCGTCACGGCCGGAGCCGCGGTGCAGGCTGCCGTCCTCGCCACCGGATCGGATCCCACAGAAGTCGCTGAGGCTTGGGCTCTGCGAGCAGGTGAGACCACGGCCCCGGGAGCCAGCTCGGTCACGTCGGAGGAGGTCCGGAGTAGGTTTGTGGAGGCCAGGGGCTAGGCCTGCGGCCGGGCGCGGTCGCCGGCCGACCACGGCGCTGCCACCGGCAAGATTGCGGAGAAGAGCTCGGTAGGGTCACGAGCAGCTCGATGGCTTCGCTGAACCATGCTCGAGCCGAAGGAGTCCATTCCGATGCCCGAATCCTTGGAACCAACTCCGGAAGACCACTTCACTTTCGGCCTCTGGACCGTCGGCAACCCGGGACGCGATCCGTTCGGCCACGAGACCCGGTCGCCCCTCGACCCCGTCGATACGGTCCACCGTCTCGCCAACCTCGGTGTCTACGGCGTCAGTCTTCACGACAACGACCTGGTTCCCTGGGGCACCTCGGCCTCCGATCGTGAAGCCATCCTCAAGCGCTTCCGACACGCGCTCGACGTCACGGGGCTCAAGGTGCCCATGGCGACGGTCAATCTGTTCTCCCATCCCCTGTTCAAGGAGGGCGCCTTCACGGCCAACGATCCGGCCGTGCGGCGCATGGCGGTGGCCAAGACCTTCGATGCCATCGACCTAGGTGCGGAGCTGGGGGCAACCACCTTCGTCCTCTGGGGTGGACGCGAGGGCGTCGAATCCGACGCCGCCAAGGATGTTGGCGGTGCTCTCGACCGCTACGCCGAGGCCGTCGATCTCTGCTGCGCCTACGTGCGGGAACGGCACTATGACCTGCGCTTCGCCCTCGAGCCCAAGCCCAATGAACCCCGCGGCGACATCCTGCTTCCCACCGTCGGCCATGCCCTGGCCTTCATCAACGAACTGGAGTGGCCGGAGATGGTCGGCCTGAATCCGGAGTTCGCCCATGAGACGATGAGTGGGCTCTCGTTCTCCCATGCAGTGGCGCAGACCTTGTGGCACGACAAGCTGTTCCACATCGACCTCAATGCCCAGCGCATCGGGAAGTTCGACCAGGACTTCCGCTTCGGGTCTGAGGGCATCCGGGACGCCTTCTATACGGTGATGGTGCTCGAAGATGCCGGTTGGACAGGCATGCGTCATTTCGACGCCCACCCCTACCGCACCGAAGACTACGACGGCATCTGGGATTTCGCCCTGGGCTGCATGCGGACCTACCTCATCCTCCGCCAGAAGGTTCACCGATTCCATGCCGACGCGGACATTACGAGGGCCCTGGCGACCGCTCGCCGGCAGGACATCAACGAGCCGACCTCCGAAGGCGGCCTTGGTGTTGATGCTTTGGCCGCATTACGAACGTGTGGCCAGTACCTACTCTGAGGACAAGATCGCCGGCACCGGTTATGGTCACGAACGACTCGACCAGCTTGTGACTGAATTGCTGCTCGGATCACGGTAGGTGTAGACGTACGGCGTCCACCTGACCGGGCAGAATTGGCGAATGCGACTCGGGATCGCCCATCACCTCGGCTGGGCCGTGGCCGTCACGGCTTCGGCGGACTACCAGGTCGTGGACCGGCGGAGAATCGAGTTGATCGAGCCCGGCCTGCCGACGGCACCGATCCACCACCGGGGCGGCCCACACGCCCTTCATCGATCGGTGGAGCGACTCGATGATCTGGCTCTGGCGGCGTTGGTGGCGGACGTGCGAGCGTCGGTGGTCCGGGCCACATCGACAGCTCTGGACGAGCTCGCGGCAGCGTCGCCTGAACCGATCGTTTCGACGTCGGTTCGGGCCTGGCCTGATGACTTTCCCCACGACATCGCCGTCCAACGCCGCGTGCCATACGAGAGCCGCGCCGACTCCGTCATGTACTGCCAGGTGATGGCCGAGCTCGCACGCGAACGCGACTGGGTGGTCCACTTCTACAGCTCCAAGGACATCGAAAATGCAGCCGCCCGCATTCTGGGTGAGCGAGCAGGCGAGGTGCTTCGCGGCCCGCGGGCAACCTTGGGACCGCCGTGGTCGAAGGACCATCGGATGGCACTCGCGGCAACGATCGTGACTGCCTAGCCCCCGAAGTGTCAGTGCTGAGGGCCAACTACAACGGCTTGGGCACCCACGTTGGAGGCCACCTCCCTGCCACCTCGAGAAATGAACAACGGTGTCAATCAGGGTGCACAGTTACAGCTGTTGATCTGATGCCGGAATCCCACTTCCTTGTGCGGCGGCGATCCCACGAGCGCATCGGCCTGCAAGGCGCCACACGACGTTGGATACGGCACCGACAGGACGCCCGAGGTGCCGAACACCGCGCCCACCACGGGCTGGCCCGGTTGATCCGGCTCGTCGACGAACAGCTCCCACTCACACGACGTGGTGTGGGCGACGCGTCGGCAGGCCGGGGTGGGAATGGTCAACGTGACCATGCGCGCCTGATCGGCGAATTTGATGTGGGCGAACTGCGGGTCCGTGGCGGCGGACTGTGTCCCTTGCGGAGTGAGCGGGCGAAGACAATGACAGGTGTTGATCTGATGCCGGTATCCCACTTCCTTGTGCGGCGGCGATCCCACGACGAGCGCATCGGCTTGCAGGACGCCGCACGACGTTGGATACGGCACCGACAGGACGCCCGAGGTGCCGAACACAGCGCCCACTACAGGCCGGCCCGGTTGATCCGGTTCGTCGACGAACAGCTCCCAGTTACACGAAGTGGTGTGGGCGACGTGTCGGCAGGCCGGAGTGGGAATGGCCAACGTGACCATGTGCGCCTGATCGGCGAATTTGATGTGGGCGAAGTGCGGGCCCGCGGCGCCGACCGGCGTGGGTGAAGCCACCAGTAGCGTGACCAACAGTGTGATGGCCAATGCTGGAGTGATCCATCGCCTCAAGGGGCCCCCCTTCCATAGCCTGAAGGTGCTCCCCTAGTGCGTGGATCGGCCGCAATCCGGTGGACCTTTAGGGATTTTCTGACGAGACAGCAACGAGCTATGCGGCACGTCAAAGCCCGCTGTCAATCCTCTTGACTTTCTGTTGACTTTCAGGCTCGAAGGCTCGCCGGGCCCGCTCGACCGGGAGGCCGAATGCCCCGAAGGGAAGACCGGGGGGTCAGGCTGACTTGGATGAGACGGAGACGACCTCGAGCACCCACCGGGCCCGTCGAGTCTCAGCGCGAGCGGCTGCGGGCAGCTCTGCGAGTTCAACAGCAGCAGCTCGCGGATCGTTTGTCAGCGCGGCCGATTTGAATTGAGCTCCAAATGCGCACTGTTGGGGCATGGGCCTCGACCAAACGGAGTCAGAGTCTTTGCCGCCTCGGGGTCATCGACAGGGGTGGACCCTCTTGTGGGCGGCCTTTCGTGTTACGTCGTCCGGCGTCGAGACCTGGCGCTGATCTGGACCGATGCCAAGCACTCTCAGGTGAATCAAAGGTGATTCCCAGGAACAAGCGAACGCTTGTTGGCCCCAGGTACGGTTGGCCACGCAGGAGGGGATGCCCGTTCGGATAATCCCCGGAACGAAAGAAGGGGAAGCCATGCGACGAATATTGTTAACGGTTGCGGCCATTCTGATACCGATCGCCGGTCTCACCCTGGGATTCGCCGGCACGGCTGGTGCAGCTGGAAAGCTCCAGTGTTCCTCGCTCACCGGAAACGCTTCGAGCACCGTTACTCTCAGTGGGTGCACGGGGGGCCGCACCGGGGGCGGCTCGATGGCGGTGAGTTCTCTAACGCTCGCAGCCGGCGGGACCATCCCTTGGGTCTCCGGTACGACCACCACGATCGGTGCGCCAGCGCTCACTCCCCTGAGCGCCAAGAAGTGCCCGGGCTACGTCAAGAACGCATCCAGCGAACCGGCCGCCGAGAGCTTCGCGGCCACGATAACCGGGGACACCGGTGACGGCATACTGGTCCCAGCGACACTCAGCGGTGAGGTGTGCATTGGGACGGACGGCTCGATCACCCTGTTGAAGGCGGTCAAAGCTTCGTGGACGTCGAGCAACATCGTGTGCACGACACTCACGGGGAATGCGGCTACCACCGTGTCGGTGAGCGGGTGCAGCGGGGGCCATACCGGGGGCGGCTCGGTGGCCGTGAGTTCTCTAACGCTCGCAGCCGGCGGGACCATTCCTTGGGTCTCTGGTGGAAGTATCACGATCGGAGCTCCAACGTTGACTCCTGCGACCGCGAAGAAGTGCCCGGGTTACGTCAAGAACGCATCCAGCGAACCCACCGCCGAGAGCTTCACCGCCACGGTCACCTCCGACACCGGGGACGGCCTCAAGGCGCTCCCGGGTTCGGCCAAGGGCGCTGTGTGCATCGGAACCGACGGCTCGATAACGGCCCTCAAGCCACTTCTGGTCAAGTAGCAAACGGCTCTATAGGAGCCCGTCGTGCCTGGACTGGCATAGCTCGACAGTTTCGGACCGATTCGCCGGCCATCGTGCATTGGTGGCTCTTCGGATTTCAGCGGGGTCTGGAGGCTCGGTCTTGTCCGTGCTCGCGAAAGTTGCCTCGCCCACAACGAATCCTCTTTGAGTCAAGAGGGTGTTTCCAGGTACTTGCGGGCGCGCTGAGTCCACGTGCCCTCGAGGACACAGATGCCTAAGGTTTGGTGGGTCCGGGAGTGACTTCGCCGAAGAGCCGGTCGCCAGGGTGCAGAGCCGGTCACGCAGGCCACGAGTCGTTCCCGTTTGTCCTCCCGGGCCCCTACTTCTGTGCGTCGATGAGGAGCTGCCGATAGACGGCGTTGCTGACGTGTCGCTTCAGCGACCGAATGGCCTCCCTCTTGGTCTTGCCCTGGGCAACTTTGCGCTCGAAGTAGGCCCGCCCCTCGGAGTCCGTCTGGCGGATCTGACAGATGGCCACCATGTGGACGGCGTGATTCAGCAGGCGATTGCCTCGGCGGCTCAGACGATGGACAGTCCTGCCTCCCGAGGAGAGCTCGATGGGGGCCACACCGGCATAGGAGGCGAACTGGTCTCGGTTGGTGAACCGAGACACATCGCCGGTGTACCCGATCAGCTCGCAGGCCAGGATGGGGCCGACCCCATAGAGGTCCGTCAGCGACGTTCCTGATGCTTTCACCGCCGTCTTGATGCGCCGGTGCGACTCCTTCAGCTGCACATCGAGTCGCTCAACATCGTCGAGCAGCTCGTGGGCCAGGTCGTATCGGACCCGCTCCACCGGGGTGATCGGTTGGAAGTCGTTGAACAGCCGCACGGCGTCAGAAGCGTTGAGTTCCTTGGAGATTCCGCCTGGTGAGAGGTTGGCCAGCGCGGCGTGCAGCCGGGACACCACGATGTTGCGAAGCCTCCCGATCTCGTGGTTCCGCTTGGCCAGGAGACGGAGCACCTCCCGATGGTCGGCCGATCTCGACCGAACGGAGGCCCGGGGAGCGGAGGGCGGCGATGGCCACCGAGAGCGCATCGTTCGGATCGTTCTTGTTCGACCTCCCAGTGCCGAGAACCCGAACTCTCGAGGCCAACGTTGCCGGCACATCGAGGACCCGCTCACCGGCTCCGACCAACTGCTGGGACAGCAGGTAGCCGAGCCCTCCAGCGGACTCGACGGCCCAGGTGCGCTCACCGAGAGGCTCCGCCCAGGCCAGCAACCGCGCCGTCTGCTGGCAGGTGGCCCGGACCTTGATCTCGGCCAGTCGTTCTTCGTCCGGCCCGATGGCCACGGCCGTATGGGATGCCTTGTGAGGGTCGATCCCGATGATCACCGTCATCAGCTCCTCCTTCGTCGTCGGTTAGGGACGCGGGGGCACTCCTGGTTGGGATCTCGTGCACGTTCCTCTTTCGAGCCACCCGCGGCAAGGTCCAGCCGGGGAGCCACTCGTTAGAAAGCCAGTCGACCGAGCTGACGGCAGGCACATCGAGAGCTATCCCGTCTGGACCTCTGAACGCTACGAACCAGTCGAGCGTCTGCCAAGAAGTCTCAACCAGGCACATTCGGGCGTGTGGAAACCGCCTATGGATTGACGGCGAGTGTGAGTTCCTGCGTCGCCTGGGTCTTGTGCGAGTGAGTCGTGTCCAGACACTTGACAACGATGGTGAATGTACCGGCTCGTTTGGGAATACCGGAGATAAGACCGCTCTTTGAGATGCGGAGACTGATCGGCAAGGTACCGCTTCCGACCGGGCCGTACTTATTCCAGGTGTAGGGCGGAGTTCCCCCGGTGGCCTGAAGCTGGAAGGAATAGGGAATCCCCACAGTGGCAGCCGGGAGCGACGTAGTGGTGATAACCGGAGTCGGCATCGACACAAAGATCCCGGCAGCAGCCATGTTGAGCTCGGCGAAGGCTCGATCCGTGAACTCGACGGTCGTCCCCGGTACCGGCAGTGTCGTCGGATCGGTCGGCGCCGACCCGACGACATCCCCCGGCGGACCAGATCCTGTCACAAAGCAGAAGTCGGAAAACTCAGTGCTCAACTGACCCAAGACATCTCCGGGCTGCACGGGAATCGGCGGCGTCAGAGCAAACGTGGTGAGGGTGTTGGCAAGGACCGTCTCCGGCGGGCTCACTCCCACCAACACGTACGTGCTGGGGGCGGTCGTAGGTCGCCAGACCTCAAAGGCCAGAATCGTGTTCCTAAAATCACCCTGGGCACTCCACGAGGTGAGCTCGTTGATCCCACTCGGTACGACGTAGCTGGGGACGCCCGATCCAGTGGAAACCTGCACCTGGGAGGTGGCACCGCCGAAACAGCCTATGGACGCGTCGGCCCCCGTTTGTCCGATCGTCGTGGATGCTCCCGCCGGAGTGGCCATGGCCGAGCCGAGGAGAAGCCCCCCAAGCAGCGTCACGAAACTAAAGGCAGCGACCGTCAGCCGTCCGATTCGGTGCATGCCGACCTCCCGTGAGGGCCTCCAAGCCGTACCTATTTCGCCTGCAAACGGTCTAACACGCCGCATTAGCACCGGCAATCGGTGCCCCAGAACGGTTCCTCTCTGTCAAGAGACGAGGGAACTGCGCCTGTCAGTCGATGGTCTCCGCACCGTCGAGGAGGTCTTGCGGGAGCCGGGAGCTTGCGTCGAGGACTTCGATGCCGACGAGGCGGTTGTCCTTCCAGTCGAGTACGACGAACGCTTGGATGCCTTCGGGCGGCTGGGCCTTGATGCTTGCCGTCGGACCGGGTGGGAGCTCCTCTTCGGTGAGATGGACGTAGACGGCGTCGGCGTGGCGGTTGTAGGTGATCCGCACCCCTCGATTCTGCCTCGGCTGTCGGCAACGAGTTGGTAGTAGACGATGTCGGAGAGCCGGCGCTTCAGGCAGCGCAGGGCCTCCTTCGGGGTCTTGCCCTCGAGCCGCTTGCGCTCGTAGTAGGCCCGTCCGAGCGTCTCCGTCTGACGCAGCTGGGTCACCGCCATCATGTGGAGGGCGTGGTTGAGCCGCCGGTTCCCTGCCCGTGACAGGCGGTGACGGACCTGGTCGCCCGAGGATGCGTCGATCGGGGCGGTTCCGTTGTATGAGGCGAAGTGGTCCTTGGTCGGGAATCGGGTCACGTCGTCCACTTCGGCCAAGATCCGTCCGGCGATCACCGGCCCGACCCCGTAGAGGTCGACCAGGCTCGTGCTGGTGGCCTGCACCAGGGCGGTGATCTGGGCGCCGCTCGTCTTGAGCTTGGCATCGATGGCCTCGATGTCGGCCAGATGCTCGGAAGCCAGCTGGAACCGGACTTGGGCCACCTCACCTTCGGGGCGCAACCTGACCAGGACCGATGCTGCCTTCTTAGCGCTCAGCTCGCTGGCCATGCCTCCGGGGGTGAGCTCCACCAACAGCCGGTGCAGCCGGCAGACGGCTTGGGTGCGTAGGGCCACCAGCTCGTCACGGCGGTCGCTCAGGAGTCGGAGGCTCGTGGTCGCGCCGTCCTCGGCCACTGGGGCCACGCCTTCGCCATCGAGGGCGGCCAAGCCGACGGAGATGGCGTCATCCCGATCGGTCTTTCGACCATGGCCGGTCGAGAACACCCGCACCCGGGCGGCCAGCTTGGCCGGCACATCGAGCACCACCTCCCCGGCGGCCACCAAGCGCTGGGCCAACGACCGCCCTGCCCCATGGCACCCTTCGACCGCCCAGCGACGGTTGTCCCATCGCTGGGCGAAGGCCATCAGCGCTCGATAGCCCTTCGTGGTGTTGGCGAACCGAGCTCCATCGATCGGGGTCTTGGTCGCCGGGTCGAGCACGGCCAGGGTGTTGCTGGCCTTGTGCGGGTCCACGCTTATCAATACGTCTTGCACAGTTCCTCCTCACGTGTGGTTGGCGTGGTGAGGAGGGCAATGCAACTACCGGCTGAGCAAACCTCTCTTGAGCCACTTCCTCACCGGGTGAACCCAGCGGGTCGCAGGCCGTTCGTGAGCCAGAACGCCAGAGACGACGGCAGCCGGATAGCGAGCGAACCCACTGAGCTCAACGTCCGACGATCTCAGACCCTCGGACTCCCAAGGTGGATCTAAACAAGTTGCCGGATCGGGGGGGCAGATTCCGGCCCGCCTAGCGTCGGCTGCTTACTACCGCGATCGCCGCACCCCGCTCATTTCCGAAGTGCCGCATTGGTCCGGAAAATCGTTACGAAAGAACCCCGCCTCTATTGAGGTGGGGTTCTTTCGTGAGCCACCACTTGGGGATCCGCCTTCGAAGGGTCGGCCGGACTCTCGTGTCCCCACCTCGAGCAATTGGGACCCCTTGGCGTGTCCTATGAACAGAACCTCCACGCCAACCGACAGGGGTCAGACGGATGGCTGACCGCTTCGCTCCAAGGCTGCCGCAGACGCGAGAATGTTGTGCGCCACGAAGGATCGCTCCTGCCTCGAACGGGCCTCGAGGAGCTCCGCCTTCAGGCTGCGGGCTTCCGACACAAGCCCGGAGCCGTCGAACAGGACAAAGTCCACGAGGTGAAGAGCCCGCTGAATGTCCTGAATTTCGTCCGACTCGTGCAGGGCTCGCGCCCGCTCAAGGATCCCATCGGGACCCCCGGCAATGGCCACCACTTCCTTTGCGATCTCGGCCCGGGTGCTCGGGAAGAGCATCGAAGGGTTGCCGTCGTACCAACCCATATAGCGCCGTAGGAGATCGCGAACCACGAACGCCGTGCATCCGTAGAGGGGTTGGAGGTACGAGCTCGATGCGAGGTCCTCAGGTAGTTCAACTTCGTTGAGGATCTGCTCTTGCCATTGACCCGCATTCAGGCGGCGAACAACCTCTCCGTCGAGGACGCGGAGCGCCTTGGCCGTCGTGAGCACCATCTCCTGGGCGTGATCTCGGAAGACACCCCCATGACCGGAGATGATGGCGGATGGTTCGAGATCCGCCATCTCTTCGAGGGTTTCCGCCCACTCCAGGACGTAGCGCTGCACTCGGAACGGAGTGCCGGCGTTAGGAAGAGACGACACGATGAAGTCCCCACCGACGATGATTTTGGGACCGGCGATCCAGATCCAGGTGTGATCGTCCGTCTCGCCGAGCCCATGCCGGCACTCCAGTGCTAGATCGCCAAGTCCATCGAGAAGGAGGCGGTCCTCGTAAGCAAGAGTCGGTGGGAAGTACCGAGCTTTGCGGACGACGTCTCCCCCGTTTGCACCCCAGTTGGCGAACTGAGCATCGAATGTCGCGGCCAGATGCCCCGCCGTTTTGGCGTACCGCTCGAACCGCTTGGCGACATTGACATGACCCACGATTTCGGGTGGCTCGAGCCCTCTCGATGCAGCGTCATCGAGAATGGCTGGAGTACCGAACGTGTGGTCGTAGTGACCGTGCGTGTAGATCACATAGCGAACGGGAAGATCCGTGAGCCGCCTCAACTCCTCGACTACGCGGGGACCGTTCGTGAAAAGTCCCGGATCAACGACTGCCGCCCCATCGGTTCCAACGAGAATCGTGGTGTTGCCGAAACCGGCAAGGAAGTGGACGCCCGGAGCGACCTCCTGGCGGTCTCGTGCCACCGCCGATTTCCCTAAAGCCTCGGGTCCGGCCGTCCTTGTGGAGTTGGTCTCGTTGTTCACGGTCCAACGATGCCGGTACCGAGCGCAGACGTCAAGGCGACTCGAGGGTGCGAGTGAGCTCATCAGCTCGTCTGCTTTGATCCGTCGTGTCGGATTCTTGCCTCGGCTTCAAGAATGAGCAATGGCGGTTCGCCTGGATCGCCGAACACAACAACAAGTCGGGCGCGCCGGGCCTGGGACTACCGGCTGATCGGCTCGGATGATCCAACCTGCCTATCTCCCGGGCACGATCTCAGCCTCAAGCTGAGGACCGAGCGCAGTTCGCGATCGGCGATTTGACGTACTCAGAACTCTGATGTGACGTCCCGTCCGATTGACGTGGGCCGGGGTCGCTCGCCCCGACGACCGACGTGAAGGTGTGGGCGTCGGGCATGCTGGCAACCGTCCCGCCCCCGGCGGCTCTAATGCAGGGCAACCCCCGGCACTCCGGTGTTCCTGGCCGGTCCGCTAGACCAACCCGAGCAGTTCGGCCCCGTTCCGCCAGAAGAATCGCTCATGAGTCGATTCGTCGCACGTCGATACAGCGTCACCAAATATCTCAAACGGCCGCCGACCGCCTTCGGGATGGGGATAGTCGGTCGAGAACATGAACAACTCAGGCCCACATTGCTCGAGCAACCAGGCGGTATCCTCGAATGGGAAGGGTGTGAATCGCACCTGCCGACGCAGATACTCCGACGGTAGTAGTGGTAGGGCTTTCAACGTCGGTTCGAACTTCGAAAACGATCTGTGGGCATAGTCGACGTTTCGCAACAGTCCTGGCACCCATGTCGCCCCCAACTCGATGGCCGCTCCTCGTAATGTCGGGTGGCGTTCAAAGACACCATCGAGGGCCAGGCAAGCGAGGAATCGCTCGGGGGAGTGGTGTACGACGGGGAAGTCCTTGGCGCGGAGGTTTTCACCGCCACCCAACCAGTCACGAGGACGGGGAAGGCCGTTGTTGTGAAATGCCTTCGGCAACAGCTTCCCGCCTCCGACATGCAAAACGAACGGTATTCCTGCCTCTGCGAGCCGGGCCCACAGCGGGTCGAGGTCAGTGTGCGCAGGTGAGAAGTCTCCGGGTGCATCGGACGGTAGCCAAATTGCCGCCACCCCTTCTTCGATCGCCTCTTCGAGTGCCAGGACCGCTCGATCGGGATCTTTGAGGGGCACAAATCCCACAGCTTTGAGGCGTGAGTCCTCCGCACAAAATGTGGTCATGGCCCGGTTGAGAGCTTGGGTGCCCCCGTAGAGGATGTCGGGATTTTCACTCCGCGGAAATTGGACGAGGGCAAAAGTCGGGAAGACCATCTGTGCTGTGATCCCGAGCGCATCGAGCACCCTGGAGCGGACTTGAGGGTCAAGAGCGCCCGGGGCCAGCCAACCCTTGGGCCCGGAGAGCACTTCCGGGCCGATTTCTTGGTGGCGCTGTTCGTCCCACAATTCCGGGAGCTTTGACATCACCTCAGTCGCCTTCGCCCCTGCCCCGTCAAGAACGAGTGGCAAGAGTTGCTCTCGTACCTGGGGATCAGCGAAAGAACCCAGCCAGTCCGCGGTCTCCATCAAATGGCTGTCAGCGTCGAAGATCGCTGTGCTCACCATCTCACCCCCGTTCCGTCACAACACCTGAGGTTGTGTGGCCAGCGTAGACCCGCGGGGTCCAAGCGTGTCCACGGGCAACCGTGCCGGCACCATGGGGCGCAACGGGGAAGATCGGGTGGAGGTCACCTGGGACTTGACAGTATCGAGATGGTTGCCGATTGCCATCCCCGGTGATCCCGCCAAACATGAACCTGTCCGCTGGGCGCGGGGCGGCCCTCGTGTGAATCTCAGTTGATCAAAACTGTCGAGGTCCCGGTTCCGGTCGCCCTCTGACGCAGCCTCCTGAGCTGAGGTCGACCGCGGAAACCTGCCCCGTCGGCTCCGCTCGCCTCCTCGCGCCCGGCGCGCACCCGGTCATTCAGCGCAATGACGCACCCATCTTCAGAATGTCTTCACCCACCTCATCCGTTGCCTGTGGACCAACGCCTGCACGTCCGGCGCACTCTGACCAGGAGTCGACAGCGTCAAGAACCTCACTGATGATCGCGGTTGCGTTTGGCACCTCGAATCGGTCGCCGACCTCAGATAGATCCGATCTCGTTATCGCCAGCGTCTGGCCGTTCACAGCCAGCAGATGCTGGGCGGTCCAGTGACTCTGCGGGTTGTGCGCGTGCGTTACGTCATACGCCGGGGCAAGCCGCCAGGCACCGTTCTCGGGCAGCAAGAGGGAGAAATTCTTGGTGTGATCGTCACAATTTGCTGCGGCCACGTTGAAGACCATCCGACGGAACACCTCAGCGGCTGCTTCCCGTCCAAGGCCGAGGCGTTCGACGATCTCAAAGAGCTGGGCATAGTCGTGGGCCCCAACGAGTCGAAAGTCAAGATGACCGGCTGCGCAGAGGCTCTGAATATGAACTTTGCTGCCATCTTCAAGGCGGTCGAAACGCCGAGTCATGAAGTGCGCCCGACCGCCTTCGTGCAGTAGTCGGCAGGCCGTCATATCGATACCGGCGGCTTTCGCCATTAGCGAGTAGGCGTACTCGATGCGACCGTAGTCAGTCGACTCGCCGAGATCGGGATCGACCCCGACGCCGTCAAGCTTCAACAGCCATTGGTCGAATCCAGGATCTGCCGGGACCTGCCCAGACCTCACCTCACCAGTGGTTGGATTCCAGGCCACGACAGCTTTGGCGCGTGCGCCGCCCGCGGAGGTCCCTACTGCGATCAGATGGCGGACCGATTCGGTTATGTGCTCCTCGGAGTCGAATGCACCAAAGACAGCAGAACGGGCCGCGAGTACCAATTCGGAGAGGTCGATCGCAGTCGCCTTGCGAGGGCGCGGTCCCCGAGGAGGTCGGAACTCGAGTGCTCCTAGGCCGCGCGACGCGAGGTAGGCAAGGCGGTCGAGCGGCGTGATTGCGGCTGTCGGTACCCCTTCGCTCACGAGATATGCCGTGGTAAGCGCATTGCCGAAGGCGTCGGGGAGCGCGTCGGCGAGCATTGCCGGCAAACGATGGAAGGTCTCGACCGACAGCGTGGGGAACACGTACCGGCTCTGGTCGAGGGGCATCGTTGTCGGCGCCAGTTCAATGCCGCGGTCTTGCCAGGTAGACACATATTCAAAGACGTAATAGCCAGTCGCCGGGTCAAGGGCGACTGCACCGACGCGTTCGCCCCATGCGAGTACTTCGACGACGTCAACAGGCTGGTACGCCATCAGTCTTCACGCTTGGCGGATGCTCTTCGATGGGAAACGCGTTGGCGAGGGCGCGTCGTCGGGCGTTTCGAGGAGAGCATCGCAACCGGACTGACCGTGATGGGAGGTGTGAGCGATTCCAGCCACTCGGTGCGCCCGAGTGCCCGCACGACACGGACCAGGGTCTTCAGGGAGGATCCCTTCCCGGTTTCGAGATTCTTCACCGCGCCGAGACTCACGTCGGCACGCCTTGCCAGTTCCGACTGGTCAAGGTTCGTGGCGATCCGCGCAGCACGGACTTCCGCTCCGACTACGGCCTCCCATTCATCGGTGCTTCTACGGACCTGCTCATCAGCCATAATAGTGATTGTTACCTTCAAGATTAGGTCTAAGAGCCAAAAAGATAGCTCTGTAGCAAGGCTCGGTCAATAATCACTATCCTCGCTGTAGTGTCACCCTAGTCGGTTAACAGACAGTATAGTGGCTGTTAAGAGGTGTTTGATACATCTGCCGGGTCGCCGGCGGTAGGTATCTACACCTCGACGCTGATTTCGATCCGGGGTGGTCCGCTCACACCCGCCCTAACCATGGCGTCTTTCAGATCGGGATCGGCGGCGAAGGCCCGCGCCTTATCGACCGAGGGAAACCAGTGCAGCCCAGTGATCTCGTGCGGATTATCGGCATTCCGAAAGACGGTGGCGTCGGTGACCCCGTGTTTCTCACGTATCGGTTCCGCTCTGTCATATTCGATCCGCCAAGCGTCATAGTCCTTCACCGGGTGCTGCACGACCATCAGTACTCTCTGCATCTGATGCTCCTAAATAGGGTCTCATCGGTCGAGTTCTCCGTTTCCAAGGGTAATCCTCAAATCTGCAAGTGTGCGATGAGACACCTGCATCTAGCACGAGATGTGCTGTTGCGGGGCAGACAACCATTGCGAGCAGCGACAACCCCGGCACCCACACACGCCCCCTCTGCTCACTCCCGCCCGTCATCTCCTGTGCGCAGTTCTGTCCGATCCGGGCCCCTTCGTCCTCCTTGCTAGATGTGCTGGTGGGCGGCGTGACCTCTCGGGATCTAACCGCGCCACGACGCAAACGAAGGAGGCGATGGAGATGCCGAAGCTCTCAAGAGAACATCGGGGTGCTGGCCCGGTGGTGGATCTACGCGACGAGTTCGACGGCTACACCGTGAGCTTCACGTCGCTCCTCGAAGGCATCGATGCGACGCCCTTGATGAAGGGGCTCCCGGACGACCGCTGCCAGTGCCCGCATTGGGGCTACGTCTTGAAGGGGCAAGATGACGGCTCGGTACGCCGACCATGATGAGGTTTTCGAGGCTGACGCCGCCTTCTACACGCCGCCCGGCCATGTCCCGGTGAAGAACGAGCCCGGCACCGAGTTCTTGTGGTTCAGGCCTAGCGAAGAGCTGCATGCGGCCGAGGCGGTCATGATGGAGAACATGCAGGCGATGCAGGACGGCTCAACGTCTTAGCTTGAGGCCTAACACCCTGGCTCCGGCCGGAGGTCTTTCCGCGGATGGAACTCGGACACCGCGGGGTTATCCGCACGCCCACAGGTGACGTTCGGGGGCAGGCCATATTCGATCGCTTGGCCACCTGAGTGCGAGTAACTCAATCCTCCCGGCGATGGGTCCCGGATTCGCAGTGGAAGCGGGTGTCGATCAATGCTAAACCACCGTCTCGGTTGCGCAAGGCGAAGCGCATCGGGGAGGTCGGCGGTCTATGTCCTGGTTCTCCAAGGAGATGCCTTCTAGGAGACGCGGTCGGATTGACCGCCGCCTCTCGAACCGGATCAGTCAGTTGTCAGCACGAAGGCTGAGGTGGATTACACCGCTAGGGGCCGGGCTCTTGGCAGGGATGACCCTCTTGACGCCCGGGTCGGCCTCGGCAGCTAACTCCATGAACTGGCCCGCCTACTTGTTCGGGAACGAGCACAGTTCGTTCAACGCTGCCGCTACGGCTATCACTACCTCCAACGCAGCCTCGCTGCAACATGCCTGGAGCTTTGTACCCCCGGGGCACTTGGGTGGCCAGATCTACTCCAGCCCTATCGTCTACGACGACAACGTGTACTTCGGATCTGACAACGGCAGTTTTTATGACCTGAGCGAGACCACGGGAGCAGTGATCTGGAGCCACATGACCAAACAGCAGCCTGTGCTCACTTGCAATTGGCCCGAGCAACCTCAGGGATTTGTCTCCACCGCCACCGTTGCCCTCGATCCCCTGACCGGTGAACCTACCGTGTACGTGGCGGCCCCCGACGGCTACCTCTACGCCTGGAACGCAAACAGCGGGGCCCAGCTGTGGCGCAGTGTCATCGCCATACCGTCGAGAAAAGTGAACAACTACTTCAACTGGTCCTCACCCACGGTGGCAAACGGGACGATCTACGTCGGTGTCGCCTCCGGCTGTGACTTTCCCCTGGTCAGGGGCGGCGAAAAGTCCTACAGCCAGACTTCGGGTCAGCAACTGGCCACCTTCCATTCCAACCAGGCTGGCGATCTCGGCGGTGACGTCTGGAGTAGCACCCTGGTCACAGGAAACGGCTCGGTCTATGTGGATACCGGCAATCAGGCCACCAATGGGGCCATCGGTCGATCCGACTCGATCATTCGACTGGACCCTCGGACACTGAAGGAAAAGGACATCTTTACCATCCCCCCGGCCCAACAGGTTGGGGACGGAGACTTCGGATCTTCCCCGACCACCTGGACGGCCAACCCGGGCGGAGTCCCAACCCAGATGGTCGGGGCATGCAACAAGAACGGCCAGTTCTACGCCTTGCGTGCCTCCGCGCTGTCGGCCGGACCGGTGTGGACCGACTCGCTCGGCACTCCGCCGCAGCAGGTCGGATACCTCTCCATTTGCAGCTCGTCTGCCGTCTGGGATCAGAACACCACCCAGCTCTTCCTCTCGGGAAACCTCACCACCATCGGCGGCACCGTGTACAAAGGGTCGGTTCAACAGGTGAACCCCGCGACCGGCGCCCCGGTGTGGCAGACCGGCCTGCCCGGTGCAATCCTTGGCACTCCGACTCTTGATGGGTCACACGTCCTGGCTGTGGCGACCTGTGATTACTCCGGGGTCCCAAACGCGATCTATTTGCTCGATGCCTCCGACGGTCGGATACTCGCCACACTGGATTCAGGCGACGCACCCCTCTTTGCCCAACCCGCTTTCGCCGATAACTACCTCTTTGGAGCTACCGTCGGACAGGGTTTCGTTGCGTATCGGCCGCCAAGTTGAAGACCTCGTAATCCACGACCTTCGCTCGACCACCGGGTACGGGTGCCCTGTTCGTGCTGCGAATTCAGGGGATGAACGCAACACCTGCCTGATTGGCGAACATTGGTGTCGTCGATCAGGAGGTGGGCTGGTGGTGAAGTTCAGCGAGGACGAGCGGGGGCGACGTGACAAACAAAGGCCAAATCGAAGTTGCCCAGTTTCCAGCGACGTGGCTGGCACCCGCCGCCGACTGCCTCGAGTGTTTGTTTGGGGATACCAGGGCTGGGACTAGCACCCACTAAAGACCAGACCCCGACGTGTTGGTCAGCGCCACGACGGCGACGCCGACTCAATTGCGAACGAGCTTGAGTGCCAGCCTGGGAACGATGAAGGACGCAAGAAAGATCGGCAAGAACCTCTTTCCGGTACACCGGAAGCCGACGATCTCGCCCTCGGCGGCGTCGAAGGTTTCAGCACTGCTCGACTTTCGACCATTGCGGACCTGCAGGGTATGATCTCCAGGCTCGACTGGTATCTCGATCGTGTCGTTCATTTCGACCGAACCGACCCGCTCACCGTCGACCACGACATCGTACGAGCCACGACGCACCTCCGCTCCGATTGCCTTATGCGTCAACTTCAGCGTTGCGGACATCTGTTGATCTCCTACTTTCCGAACGGCCCGGCCGTGTGCTCGGCGGCATCCGCAGTGATCTACTGCACCGGCGATTCGCTCCGTTGTAGCCATCGCTTGGGTGGTGGATACACGAATCTGGCGATCGTTGCCGACACCCAGCAAAAGGCCCAGCCAGCGAACACCAGCAGAATGTTGTGGAATGTTCCGTTCTTCGCCTTGGCGACGGCGAGTGCAAGGAGGATGCCCCACACCAGGAAACAGCCGATGCTGTAGACCCAATAGTTCCGCTGCTTCAACATGTGACTCGACTCCCTCGTTAGTCAACATGCCAAGCGTATTGCTCGGAAGTGATCATTCGTCGACGGGCGCTCATCGTCCAGTGAGGAGGGTGCCCCACTCGTGCCGGAATGTGAGACCCTCCCGGTGGTCTGGGACACTCCCAATTGCAATAGCTATTTGCGTCGTTTGTAAATGACGTTGAAGTCGTGCTCCCAGGATTCCCCGTCAAGGGACTTCTCCCAGCGCGCCATGACGATGTCGTGATCTTCGCTGAGCTGACCTTCGAATCGCTGTGAGAAGTCTGGGCTGTTGCGCCACACCTTCCACAGTCGATCGCCGAAACTCATCTCGTAGATTCGAGACACAGCGCGACTATCGAAGTACAACACCTTGTAATCGGGGCTGGCTTCGTCCCGACCGATCACCCAGCGTGCCAAAGGACGACTGGGCGGCGGAGATTCACCCTGGCGCATGAGAAGGAGGGCTCCGTCTTCGATCCATTCGAAGCTGACGTGTCCGAGGACTTTGTCATCAGGGTCGGGTAGAAACGATGTACGGGAAAGCTCCATATCCCACTCACCTACCAGTACATCGAGGTTCTCCAATGACGGATTTCTTGCCAACGGGTCGCCCAAGGTCTCCCTCCCATCCGGTGTGTGCCACTTCCTAACGCTAGATCGTTGGGCACTTGTCCACACGCCCCCATGTGGCGGTATGGGACAGGTCTGATGTGCCGCGTGAAGGATTCTCTGCTTTGCGCGATGAGTGTCGCATGGGATTGTCCCGATGGACTTGGGTGAGTGGTGCCTCAGCACGCAGGCTGAGGACGTGTGTCTTGTTTCTCAGCCTCTAAAGCTGAGCAATGACCAGGCCGTCTGCCGTCTGGAGTCGGTAGGAGCTGATCCGTGTACATGGCTGGGCGAGCGCGACTTGGCCCCCGGCGAACCGGGGGCCAAGCTGGACTCGAGCTTTGAGTTGAACTGTCGGCTCTGTCCGTTCACCCACGCTTGTGCCTGGCCAGAGAAGGTGGGGCACAGCGTCTGGGTGGCCGCGCCGATAATGCGCCCATGTCACCGTAGGTCAGGCCGAAACCGGGGTTATCGTTGACCGCCGCGATGGGATCGTTGGCCGTTTGCTGCACAGTGTTTCCGCCCTCAAGCTCGTTGCAAGCCACATTGCCGAGTGTCAGTAGGACGGAATTGGCACGGCGGCAAAGTCCCCACCGAGTCCATTGACAGCGCCCAAGTACTGCTGTTCGGCCAAGAGAATCGCAGGGGTCGTCGACTGCGAACCAGAGTTCGACTGCGAACCTCATGAGGCGTTGGGGTACCTCCGTCTGAGACCGAAAAATGCCCCGGACCTGGGGTCAAGATCCGAGGATTGCTGGTCGATCCAATGAAGATGGGTGATGTCGGACCTTCCCAAGAATTGGCGAACTCGATGCTTGGAGCGCTGCTGGCCGTCATACGACGGGAGGCCGGCGAGGACGGAGTCGCACGGATTCTGGCGGAGGCCGGGGAGAGTCGATCTGCGGCGGACCTCCAGCGTGCTGGCGGGTGGAGCACCTATCAGCAGGGCCTTGCCCTCTTTCGAGCTGCAGCCAACGTGCTCAATGATCCCCATATCGGTCGCAAGGCTGGTGCAGAGGTGTTCCGCCAATACGCCGGTACAGAGGTCTTGGCCCTCTTGCGATCCATCGGGTCCCCCGCAGAGCTACTTCGCGTATACCCGGCGATCTCGGCCAAGCAATCCACGATCACGCATTCAGAGGTGGTCGAGGTTGGTGAGAACCACGGTGTCATTAGCGTAATCACACCCGATTACGATCGAGACCCTTTGTTCTGCGGCTATACGTTGGGCGCTCTGTCACAGTTTTCGGTTCTGTTCGGAATGGAACAGGCGAGTGTCCACGAGTCTGAATGCCAGACTCGTGGCGATCCTCGCTGCCTCATCCAGCTGGAATGGGATCCCGCTTCGTCGGCGGAGATCGGCCTCGAACGCAAAGTCGAGATCCTTACGGAACAAGTTCAAGCCCTCACAGAGCGCAACGAGTCTTTGGAAATCGTAGCCAAAGAGCTCGCTTCGATCCGGGACGTTGATTCAATGCTGGAGACAGTCACGAGGCAAGCGGGTGTTGCGGTTCGGGCCCCTCGCTACTTATTGGTGGCACAGCTGCCTGGTGACTCGGCTCAGCGGATCCATCATATGGGCTTCACACAGGATGAAGCCGAGATCGCCGCAGACGAAGTCTTGCGTGCCGATGATTCGAACGATGCATCCCGCATCGTGGTCGACATCAAGTCGATCCGCCGGCATTTCGGTCGGCTCGCCGTCTTCTATCCCAAGGGCTACCACTTCTTACCCCAAGAGCGGTCGCTACTCATGGCCTATGCCGGTCACGCCGCAGCGGCCCTCGAGACGGCCGCCGCCCTCGCTGAATCTCGTGATCGCAATATCACGCTAAGCGCTCTTCTTGGCTTGGGTATGGCTCTTGCCGAGCAGTCATCCCGAATGGGGGTGGCGCAGCAGCTAGCCGAGGCTGCGCCCGAGATAGCGGGATGTGACGAGGCTCACGTGCTGTTGTGGGACGAGGGCGATGCCCGTCTCGCCCGAGTCGCGTCGGCGACTCGAAGTCCGCTCGGAATGGACGTACCAGAAGCTACGGCCATGCGTAGCGAGGACGTAGCGCGCCGACTGCTCGCACTGTCGGCGCCGACGTTCGTGGCGAAGACGTCTAACCCCGCTCTTTCGTCCATCCTGTCATTGACAGGCCTTATCTCTGGTGTCGTCGTTCCGATCATCGCACGAACCACGCTGTTTGGTGTCCTCTGCGTGAGCTCCAACGGCCGTGGCCCGGCGTCGGACGGTTCGTTGCGAGAGCGCCTGAGCGGTGTCGCAAGCTTGGCGGCCACTGCGCTCGACAGTGTCGCCTTGCTCGAAGAAGTGCGCCATCAAGCTCTGCATGACCCCGTAACCGAGCTTGCCAACTCCCGCCTCTTCGAAGATCGAGTAACCCAGTCATTGGCTATTGCACGTCGGAATGGGGGCTGTCTAGCAATGCTCTTTGTTGACCTCGACAGGTTCAAAGCCGTCAATGATGCTCACGGTCACAAGGTTGGTGACGAGCTGCTCCGCGCCGTGGCCGAGCGCCTGTTGCTCACTGTCCGGGATGAAGACACCGTCGCCCGGATCGGAGGCGACGAGTTTGGACTAGTTCTTCAGGATGCGACGAGCCGTGATGCAGCGGCAGAGGTCGGCGAGAGGATTCTCTCAGCGATGAACGACCCGTTTCTCGTTCATGGCCTCACACTTTCCATTGGCGCCAGCATAGGAATTACGATGTTTCCTGAAACATTTGACACGTACGAAACGGTCATCTCACGAGCGGACTCTGCGATGTATCAAGCCAAATCTGAAGGGCGCGGGCGGTTGCGCATCTCCTGTTCTTGACGGTGCGGTTGAGACGAATTTGAGGCGGCTCCATCACCGTCGGTCAGATCCTGGTGCGCCCAGCTCGAGCAGCTGAGGACGGTGCGGTGCACGTGCCCCTGCGGCTCTAGCTGACAGCGACGAGTGACTCCAAGCGACGAGGCGGCGTCCCTGAATCGTGATCCCAAGAAGTGCGTTAACTGCTCCGTCAGGCTGCGTTTGTGAAGGTTCCAGAGCAGGCTGAGAGCGAGCTGCGTCGGCGTGGTGTCTCCAAGGGCGCTCTGGTTCCGGCGTGCTGCTCTGGGACTGCGTCCCCGGCGGGCGCGACCTCGGCAGTTATGGCGCCGGCGCGGCCGCGGTGCAGATCAATCGATTTCAACGAGAGGAACGGTGCGCAGGCACGGCGCGTGCCGTCGTGGTATCTCGGCGGGCAGTCAACCATGTCCCCCATCCTGCCTGCGCGCTGATGCCGTGCCACGTTCCCGGCAGAGCCTCAAGCACATCAGCAGGCGACAGGTAGATCGGGGTCGGCGTCGCCGTTCGTGCTCACCCATAGCACCACCCCATCGGCCTTCACTACACGCGCTACCTCAGCGGGGAACAAGAACATGTTGACAAGGACGAGCACCGCGGCCGAGTCGGCGCGTACCGGCAGAGCGGACGCGTCAGCCTGGATTTGTCGGCTCCTCGGCGAAGCCAGCGAGAGCATCGCCTGGGACAGATCGGTCGAGACGACACCGTCAAACACGGCTTTCAGGTCGCCAGTCGCGTTTCCCGTTCCTGCACCGACCTCTAGGCACAAGCCACCTGGGAACGGGCCACCTCTTGCGAGGGCATCGCGGAGCGCATCGTGGCGCTCAGGACGATCGCGCTCGGGCCACGCCGACGCCAGTGAATCGAAAAGGCCGCTCATCTGCGTCGCCCGCTCAGGCGTCCATGTCGTTTCGTCCATCGCGATCTCAAGGGTCAGTCCGACGCATGTACGCCGCGACGTCGCCGAGATCTGGCCGCTCCGGCTTGTCCGCTACGACTCTCGGCAGCTCCGTCAGCACCACCACTCCTTCGACATCGTGCTTCCTACACGCGACACGCGTGACCAGTCGCTGGGCAGCACCCAATCCCCAACTGACACAGGGTGCCCGCTCTGAGACGCTTACGCAAAGGAGCAAGGCCGCACAGATCGACGAAGGCCTGAGCACGACGTGCAAGGGTGCCTTCCTCGACTGCGCACGTCGGATTGGAGAAGAACGTTGGCCGACGGGCCTAGATGATCCTGGAGCTCACGTCAAAGCTTGAGCAGCTGGGGATTGTTTCCAACAGAAGCGTCATGGACTGAACGAGTCCCAAAAAACAATCGGCATCGCAGGAATCCCCATTCCGAGCACTCGTTGGCTCTTCTCAGGGGGGGAGGTGTCGTTAGAGGCGTACTCAGCGTCGTCGGGTCGAGATCGCCCTTGATCACTGGCGAAAGCGCTACTGACATTGCCGCCCCACCCATTGTGACCCGCCACGATCGTGGAGGATGCGTGGCAACCTAAGGGAATGGATCTCGCAGAGCTCCTGACCCTGCCCGGGGTTAGGGAGGAGTGCGTCCTACGCTCCGCCGTTGGCTTCATGGCATTGCACGGCGGATCGCAGGATCGGGGCACCGACCAGATCGCGAGCCGGGCGGCTGAGGAAGCCGGCGCGTCCTACTACAGTGTCGTCCAACCAGCGGGGCTGCGGGTGCATCTCACGTCGCGGCGGCACAAGCCAGAGCACTCCATGCTGTTGCGAGCGTTCTTGCAACACGTGGACATCGCCATTTCGGTACACGGATACGGACGCGATGGATTTGCCCTGTGGATCGATCCCGAGCGCGGCCTAGTGATCGAGCCGTACGGGCCGGCGGTTCGGGACAACCAGAGCGGACCGCTGAGGGGGATCATCGTGGGTGGGCTCAATGCAGACCTGCTTGGCGCGGCTCGCCAGCTTCTGCATGACCGCTTCGCCGACTATCACGTGGCCAACGGCCGAGTGCGGCTCGGATTTCATCCCGACAACCCGGTCAATCTGTCCTCGGCACGAGGTATCCAGGTCGAGCTGCCTCCGGGCCTGCGTGGGATCGGGGAGTTCGGCGAGGACCCCGTGCCTCGCGACTCCGGGGTGGTCACAGAGATGGTCGCTGCGCTCGTCGAGCTGGCGAATCGGGCCAGCGAACTTGTGTGTTCGTTGTCGGCGCCGTAGACGGGGAAAACACTGGATTGTCAAGCCAGTGTAAAACACGAGTGGTGATGACGACGACGAGGGTCGTGCGATGCTCGAGCACCTGCCACGAAGGAGAGGAGACTCATGAAGCACATCACCCTGAGAACCCTGGAGGTCGGTCGCATCGGGCTGGGCACCATGGGCATGTCCACCGCCTATACGGGAGCCGGCACGGACGACGCCGAGTCCATTCGCACGATCCACCGACCGCTTGAGCTCGGGGTGACTCTGATCGACACCGCCGAGATCTACGGGCCGTTCACCAACGAAGAGCTCGTCGGTCAGGCCATCAGCGACCGGCGCGAGCAGGTGGTGCTGGCCACCAAGTTCGGCATGGTTTCCCACGCGACAGGTGGCCCCGGTAACCTCGATAGTTCGCCGGCAAACATCCGCACTGCCCTCGAAGGGTCCCTCCAGCGGCTCGGTGTGGACCATATCGACCTCTACTACCAGCACCGGGTCGACCCGAAGGTGCCCATCGGAGACACCGTAGGCGCGCTCGCCGAGCTGGTGGGTGAGGGCAAGATCCGACATATCGGACTTTCGGAGGCCGGCCCGGATACCATCCGCCGGGCCCACGCCGTCCATCCGATCACCGCGCTGCAGTCCGAGTTCTCGCTGTGGACTCGGGACCCCCCAGACCAGCACGCTGCCGGTATTGCGAGAACTGGGTATCGGCTTCGTGGCCTACTCGCCTTTGGGCCGTGGGATGCTCACGGGGAAGGTGCGCTCGATCGACGATCTGGCCGACACCGATTTTCGCAGGACCAACCCGCGCTTTACCGGCGAGAACTTCCAGCACAACCTGGCCGGTGCCGATGAGGTCCAGTCCATTGCCGAGGAGGTCGGATGCACGCAGGCGCAGGTTTCGTTGGCCTGGCTGCTCGCCCAGGGCGACGACATCGTCCCGATCCCAGGAACGAAGCGACTGTCACGGGTCGAGGAGAACATAGGTGCTGATGGGATCCAGCTCAGCGGCGAACAGCTTGACCGCCTCGAGAAGCTCACCCCGCTGCCGGGGATCACCACAGCGAAGAGCAGATGCGACTGATCGAGCGTTAAAAGTGCTGGAAGGGTGCCACAGGGAAAGGAACATGTCGGCCGTTAGACGTTGTCGAGGACCTCACCGAGCCCCGAATTCTTCAGCAAGGAGCCGATTGCCACTTAGTTGCCGCCTGAGCCTCCGCAGCTGAGATCTCAATAACGCCCCGCTCGAGGCTGTTGCATGAATCGCTTCGAGCGCTGCGCGAACGCACGTTCGTCCACCACGTTGCCGTCTAAGCCACTCGACGGGCTGGCCGTTACGGAAATGACCTCAAAAATGGACCGTCCCTTCGGCTGAAGAGGATTCGTGCGACAGCCTCGCTCCCGGCGATCTGGGGCAGGGCTTCGGTGATCCAAAGAGCAAGGCTGTCTCCAAGCTGGGCTCGGTACCTCTTGACTTACCTATCATCGATAGCTAGAGTAACTATCGATGATAGACAAACGGGTGCTCGTTGATCGTCGGCTGATGCCGGACAAGGTCATGCAGCGACGAGAGATAAAGGTAGCCGCGATCGTCGAGTCGGCGTGGAAGCTCGCCAGCGAGCACGGGATCGCTGGCGTGTCGTTGCACGCCCTGGCCCGCGAGATCGGGATGCGCCAGCCATCGCTTTACGCCTACTTCGACTCGAAGCTGGCACTGTATGACGCAATGTTCGCTGACGGAAACCGGCATCTGATTGAGCGGCTCGACCTGGTCAAGCTCCCCCGCGATCCACGCGTGGCCCTTAAGAAGTTCTTGGCCGAGTTCGTCGCGTTCGCACTCGAGGACCCGGCGCGGTATGAGCTGCTCTTCGAGCGCCACGTACCGGGATTCACGCCTTCGCCTACGTCCTACGTCCTCGCCGAGGAAGTGTTGGGACGGGTCTACAAGTTGATCAAGGAGGCGGGCGTCACCAAACAGGGCGACATCGACTGCATCGTGGCCATGGTCGCCGGCTTGATGGAGGCGCAGCTGAGCAACGACCCCGGTGGCAACCGTTGGATCCGTCATCTCAACCGTCTCGTCGATCTGTATGTCGACGACGTGCTCGAAAGGAGCAGCCGCTCATGATGGCAAACCGAATCACCCGTCCCGAGGCTCGGGTCCTGGCCGAGGAGGAGTTCACCCGCTTCGCGGACCTGGTCGCGTCCCTTACACCGGAGGAGTGGATTACGCCTACGGACTGCACCGGATGGGACGTTCGCAAGATGGTGCTGCACGTCCTCGGCTCGGGTGAATCCCAGGCGTCAGTCGGAGAGTTCGTCCACCAGTTGAGGCGGGGCATGCCGCTCAACAAGGAGATCGATTCGCACCACTGGGTCGACGGCATGAACGAACTGCAGATTCGCGAGCGCAACCAACTTTCGAACGACGAGCTCGTCGTGCAGATTGCAGCGGTGGGCCCGAAGGCGGTCAAGGGCCGGTGGCGCACGCCGCCTCCAGCCCGCTACATCCCCCTTCCATTCGGACCGCCGATCGGATGGGCCCCCCTCAAGTACCTGCTCGACGTTGGGTTCACGCGGGACGTCTGGGCCCATCGGATCGACATTCATGCGGCCATCGACCGCCCTATGCAGCTGACGGCCGATCATGACGGCCGCCTCGTCGCCGACATCGTGGCCGAGTGGGCCGGAATCCACGGCCAACCTTTCGAGCTCGTGCTGGAGGGACCCGCAGGCGGGAAGTTCACGCAGGGCGTCGCCGGCGAGCGCGTCGAGATCGACGTGCAGGACTTCATTCGCACCCTCTCCGGCCGACTGCCCGGCGCGGGGGTCCTCAGCCATCCCCTGCCCCTGTAGGTCTTCGGCCATGACGTCTCGCTAAACCCACCCCGAAAGGAGCGAAACCATGGAAACCCGAGTCGACGAGATCGCGCATCTGAGCCGTCCCGGACGTTGTAAATCACCATCGTGGGGTTGCTCTGGCCAAGGTGGAGCAGGCACCGACATCTTTGACTGCCGGCACAATCCCGCCTGTAACCCGTATCACCTTGCCGGCCGTAGCAGTGATCGGGATCTCGGGGATCCGACCAAAGCACCGCAACTTTGGAATTGAGTTGCCGATTACAGTTTGACCGTGAGTTCATGGCCAAGCCTCGTCGGCCATGACGTTGTTCCGGTGGGTCATGAAAATCAGAGGGCGAGAGTCAGATGGCGAACCTTGACATCGTTGAAACGATTCGTCAGACATCTGAGATCAGATGCCTGCAAGAAAGGCCTTTGGCTCAGTAGGAGGAGGCGATGACTCCCCTGCGGGCAATGTCTCCTCGGGCGGAGTCGGTGAATTGCCACCGTCGGCTCGGGCGCCGCCACGAGGTATGTGAGGTTGTCGATCGCATCGTTTTGGCCTTCGAACACACGTCGAACCATATCGCCAGCGGCGCTCGACGGCATCACCGAGGTCCCCACTCGGGCACTCTGGTGTCCCACCTACCCGACATTGTGGGGCAGACCTAACGCAACCGTACGGCGTTCTTTTTCAGCCATGACTCACCCTGAAGGCGGATAGAGCGGGGTGAGCGTGGCAAAACCGATCTCAAACGCTTCGAGATCGTTGGCATACGACGTCGAGGTCGAGTTGCAATCGACGTTTGTCGTCTTACTCGCATTTCCGGACGCGGCCAACACGGTGGTCACGGGGCCCCGCACCGATGCGCCAACGCAGGTCGGAACGTTGAGACTGGCTTGAGGCGGTTGTGAGGCATAGGAATGAGAGATCAGCTGTGCTCGGTGTTGTTCCACCCAGTTCTCGACAATCGGAACCGCCTGGGAGTAGTCGGGAGGCGAGCCATCGTCGACGCCCTGGCTCGCAGCCAGCGCCGGGACGCCCAGTGAAACAGCTTCGCGGGCGGCTCCGACCGTTCCAGACAACGCAGCCAAAGGGCCAAGGTTCTGGCCGAGGTTGATGCCCGAAACCACAAGGTCTGGTTTGGACGATAACCCGTCGTCCTTCACGGCCCAGATCACGGTGTCAGCAGGGTACCCATGCACTGCCGTGGCCGGATACCCGCTCGCCGTCTGTGCTTTTGATGTCACCAAGGCCCCCGCGCTCGTCGGCGTGGTCTTCTCGCCTGTCCCACTCTCATTTGTGAGGGGAGCAACAACGGTCACCTGTGTATCGGACAGGGTCCGAAGACCTTGAACCACGGCATTGATACCTAGCGCACCGACGCCATCGTCATTGGTCACCATGATGCTCAGGGTCTGGTGGACAGCACCCGTGGAAGCGGGCATCGTCGTGGAACTCCCCGACGACGATGTAGTGCCACATGCAGTAAGGATTGATCCAGCACTTAAAATGAGAACGGCCAATACCCAGTTTGGTCTTGTGAGCACCAGCGTTAACCTCGCTATGGTGTGGGGGAATGGTGAGTGGACGTGGCTCGGATCAACCTAGGTGGCGATGCATATCCTGTGTTACCGATGGACGTCTCCAGTGGTCAGTCGAGCTCACACGACGAAGATAGGTTGGGTCCGGCGAAGAGTTTCGACGGTCGTCACGCCAGAGCCTCGGGCAGCCTGCGGGCAACGTTTGAGTCTGCACACTCCGTGTCGCTGGACTCGACAACAAGTGTTGGCCGCTCAAGAGGCCTGGCGAGCCGCTTGGACCGAGGCCTGCAATAGACGAAAGCTGCGTTTGTCCCCCGTGGTACCGATCTCCATTTGGGTCATGACGTAGCCCATCGCCAGCTCAAGATCGGGGTCCGCCCAACCAACCGAGCCACCCATCCCAAAGTGCCCGAACGAGCGCGGACCACCGAATCCTGCCGATCCCATGACCCCTCGGTTGAGCATGAAACCGAGACCCCACTGGATGTCCAGCCCCATGAGCACGACGTCCGGCCCTTCAGTCTGTGGGAGAAGAGCCCGATCGAGCTGTTCTGGGGTGAGAATGCGGAATGTCTCGCCGGACGGGGTTGCCACTTCACTCACGCAAGCTGCGTAAAGACAAGCAAGGGATCGGCCGTCGCAGATCCCGTTGGCCGCCGGAATCTCGGCCGCATGCAGGCGGGGGTCGTCCCAGACGCCTGGATCCGACAACGCCCCACCCGGCGCGTCAAGGGCCTTGAAGAGCGGTCCGTCGGGAGCCAAGTAGAACGCGGCCTGTTCGGCGACTTTGCTTGCGTCGGAGCTGGTCCCTCCGAGTGAATCGAGTGACTGCAGAGTGAGTCCCGACTCCAGAGACTCGAGGAACGAGACCAGACGAGCTACGCGGTGCTCTTCGGACGCTGGGAGGCCCACGAAGAACTCCGCGCCGAGCGGGCCGGCAATTTGCTCCCTCAGGTAGCTCCCGAGACTGCAGCCGCTGACACGGCGCACCACCTCGCCAACCAACCAACCGTAGGTCGTGGCGTGGTAGCCATGGGCGGTCCCAGGCGGCCATGAGGGTGCCTGGCACTCAAGGGCCCTGATGACGGGGTCCCATGCCAGTGCCTGTTCGAAGGACAGAGAGCCGTCTGTCCATGCAAGCCCGGCCCGGTGGGACAGCAGGTCGGCAACGATCACATTCTCCTTGCCAGCCTGCGCAAATTCGGGCCAGTAGGTCGCCACTGGCGCAGCCACGTCAATGGCACCTTCCTGAATGAGCTTGTTCGCGCACATCGCGGTGATCCCTTTGGTGGTCGAATAGACAAGAACGAGGCTGTCCTCATCCCATAAACGCCCGGTCCTTGTGTCGGCGACACCACCCCACAGGTCGACCACCTTCTCCCCGCGGTGATAGGCGCTGAAGGCGGCTCCAGCTTCCAAGCCATCGTCAAAGTTGGCCTTGAACGCCTCGTACACCGTTTCGAAGCCTGGTGCCACCCATCCGCTGATCTTCGTCATGTCCTTCATCTTCGCGGAGAGCGCCATTCATTGCGACCACAAGCCCAACTCGTGGCCAATGCCAAGGACGGCGGAGAATCTCGTGGAGGACCGCCAACTGGGGCCGATGATCGGTCGCCGCGTCTGGAACTCGTCCTTGGGCGACCACTTGGCCGGCCAAGGACCCTGGTGAGGGTCGGTCGGGGCAGAAGATAACCGCCCCAGCGTGGGAGCAGTCTCAGGGCTGGCTCAAGCGGCAACTACGAAGCTGAACGAAAGTTCTAAACGTCGGTCTCCTCGCTTACGGGGTGCCTCATTCAGGGACCCCGACCGGACCCGAACCGACGTGGAGCCAGGTGAAGAGCGAAGTGGGGGAGTGGCGGACGCGACGTATCGCGATCACTTGCGTGAACGCCCGAACCACAGGGTCCCCAACGCGAGGGTCCCCCGGACTGAGCCGGGAGCCTTCGGGCGCATGCGCCGATTCGCCCAGCCGGACCGCCATAGCCAAATGGCGATTCGTGGATTGCTGAGCCAATTAGCCAGTTCGGTTCTACTCCGACTTGGGTTCATGATCAAGGGCCAACAGAGTCAGCTCGCCGCAGCCTTGCGGGCCGGTGAACGCTTGGCAGTGGTCTTCCGAGCCGCCGATTTGCTCGCCGCAGCCTTGCGGGCCGGCGCACGCTTGGCAGCAGATCCACCAACCTTCACCAACCGCTGGGCAAGCTGGTTTGATGCTCCAACCAGCTCTTCTGTCATCTTGAATGCCGAGTCGATGATCTTCTGACGCTGGCCACCGCCTTCGCCCAGGTGAGGGAATGCGTCGTCAACCGTGTCAAGGAACTTTCGCACCGCCTCGAGCGCTGACTTCTCCGCACCCGCAAGCGATTCGATGAGGCGCTCCGCACCGTCGTCCCGGTCCCTTCGATTTCTGTTGACCATGAGGTTCTCCATTGTCATGCCCTCGATTAGCCAAGTCGTGGCTAAGGCCATTCTGCCCGTCTGCGCGAAGCGTCAACCAGAGGCTTTCGGCAGGTTCCCGTCGCCAAGCGGCACTCCTCCGCCCGAACGTCGCTAGGTGGGCGAGCAGCGCCTGCACAGCGGCTTGCCGCCGGTTCCAGCTTCCCGGTATTCAGGCTTAACGTCGGTCACCCTTCTGACGAGGTGCCTCAGCTACCTCGCCGAGACGGGACCCGACGTTGCGCTGAACGCGAAGCAGGGAGTGGGGAGTGGGGAGTGGGGAGTGGGGAGTGGGGAGTGGGGCGGCCGTAGGTGCCTGACTCGCACCACCTGAACGTCCCACCTTTGACACGGAATGGGCCACGATATTGACTGTGACGAACTACCGTGACGGCCGTGGTGGGCATGCGTCGGCGAGCGGCCATGGACCCTCGAGGCAAGGTGGCAGTTGTCACCGGGGCCTCCGCGGGGCTCGGTCGCCGGTTGGCGGTGGACCTGGCTCGGGCCGGAGCGGTGGTCGTGGGGGTTGCCCGGCGTGAAGAGCGGCTGCGTGCGCTCACCGAGGAGATGCGGCTGAGCAGTCCAGGTTCGGATTACCGGGTCTGCGACCTTTCGGATGTCTCCTCGTTCGTTGACCTGCTGAAGCGGGTGGAGGAGGAGTACGCCCGAGTCGACATCCTGCTCAACATCGCCGGCGTCGGCGGGATCATCCGCACCGAGCCGGTAACCACAGAGTCTATCCGCGCTGTCATGGAGGTGAACTTCGTCACCCCCTACGCGGGCATGCTAACCGTGCTGCCCGGTATGCGGCTGCGGCGCTTCGGAGCCATTGCCAATATGAGTTCCGACGACGCGAGGGTTCCGGGGCGGGGTGCCGGGGACTACGCGGCAAGCAAGGCGGCACTGTCCGCGGCAACCGAGAGCCTCTCCTATGAAGTGCGCCCGGATAGGGCCTTCCTCCATGTCGTCTACCCGGGGTGGGTCCCGACCGAGATGGGACTGTCAGCAGTGAATGACGGCGGCATGCGCATGCCGCCGGCCGCTGTCCGGCGTACCGAGGAACAGGTTTCCTCGCTCGTGCTGCGTCGCCTAGGTGGCCCGAGGTTGGAAATCAATGCGGCCGCGCTACCGCTCGTCGCACCCATTATGCGGACTGTCGCTCCGACCATCTATCAGTGGGTGCGGGCCAAGGAGTGAGGATGCGGGTCGCTCACCTCAGTCACCGCCCAACTGAGCCACGGCCCCGAGATTATGGCCATCGAGCCATGACAATTAGTGAGCCAAGGGTGGTTCGGTTCAAAAGAATTCCTCCGAAGCGAAGTCGGCCAAACGCCGACCGGTAACTGTCTTTGGTGTGATGACCACCCAGATCTTGTGGATGCCCTTCTTCCAGGGCGTCGGCACGCCGCCGTGGATCTGCCGCAGTAGTTCGGGAAGGCGTTCGAATCCGACCTCTTTACTGGTGCCACGCACGAGGACGCTCCATCCCGAGCGACTGGCCTCGTCGATGTGATCGACCTCGAAGGCAGCATCGAATTCCCGCAATTCGCGTATCTTGCCTCCGTCCTCAGAACGGAAGACGATGTCATGACCAGCGACGGCATAGTTGACGGGAACTGCGGCTGGTCCTAGATCATCCATATATACGAGGCGACCGACAGTCTCTCGACTGAGCAGTGTGAAACACTCGTCCCAGGACAGTTCTTCGAGGGTACGCCTTGGCATGCGCAAAGCGTAACTGCTTCCAAGGAATTGTTCAGGGTTTAAGGATTCTTTCGACGGTCCGCACGGGTGCCCCAGAATGTTGCTTGCTCAGGCGTTGACTGGCCTAACGGTCGGGGCAGGGCATATCAGGCGATCGGGGCTAACCAGAGGCATTTAATATGACCATCAGGGTCGCGTTCGCAGCTTGAATGACACTTTCACTTTGGCTCGGTAGGTCTTGACCTGCCCATCCTCGATCTGGAGATCGAGTTCGACCACTTCGGCAATGCGAAGGTCACGAAGTGACCCTGCCGCCTGCGCTACCGCCGCACTAGCAGCCTTCTCCCAGGACTCCTCACTAGTTCCGACGAGTTCGATGACCTTGTAAACGCTTTCAGCCATGTTTGTCCCCCTTTCGTGGTTGCCAAAAGACTAAGGCCGCTGACCTGAGGCGTGGCCGGTGTCTCGCCTTCCCACAGGTTGGCGCTGGTGACTGAGAGGGAAGCAGCAAGTGGAAGGTTCTCGTAGGGGTCCCAACTCATTTGACTTCTCCCGTTCCCAAAGGGCTCGAGTTGATCCGTAGCTTCACACACTTTGCTGCGTGCAAGAGTTCCGGTCACCCGGAATGTGCCGGCTAAAGATCCGAAAGGGAGTTAGACGGGACCCCGGCCACCGAACTGCGGTTTCATTGGGTTTGCGCTCCAACGCCATGCGGTACTTCCACGCCGAGCATTCAGGGTGTCACAGGGCGATTGGGGGTAGGGCTTAGTTGCTAGCGGCCTAGACTCCGACCATGACAGATGACCGCGTCTGTCCAGCCTGCGGTGGCCCTATTTCAACAGCAGTCGGGATGGGATGGCGGGATGTGGCCGGCCAAGTTCATCCGTGGGTCGGAACGTGCCTCTCGTGCTATGCGTCAGCTGGCCAGGATCGGGCATTCGGCATCGACGGATCGGGCAAGCTCATTAACGTCGAGGCCTTCATGCTCGATGACGAGCTCTAAACCTCGTCGCGCCCACAGCCTGCGGCGATTGTCAGGGGCGATCCAGGCGACGGCGGAGCACCCTGATTGGGTGTGCCCAAGACCCGATCAAACGGGAGACGTGCGCCGACTAGGCGGCACTGCGAAGCTGAATGGCAACTCCAAACGTCGGTTCCCTCGCGGACAAGGCGCTTCGGCCACCTCGCCGGCACCAGTACCGACGTTCGACGAGATGACGGGTTGGGGTCGGGCTCGAGTCAACTTGCATGGCGGTACATATCCGGGGTGATACGGGGCCAGTCTGTCCTTACGATTTGCGGGAGTTGTGGGTCCTAAGACGAGACGACTCGTTGGGGCTACGTCGGTCGTTTCATTCTGTGACTGAGTCGAAGAACGAACTTGATTGGAGTTGCGGTTCAACCAGAGACCGCGTAGAGCTTCCAGCTCCCCGGCACCCCCTTCAGCACGTGCTCACCTCGGTCATTGAACTCGATGCCTGAGCCGACCACGAGGTCCTTGACGGTGCCCGAGACAAGGACCTCGCTCGGTGAGGCCAAAGAACCGACGCGAGCTGCGATGTGAACGGCGAGGCCGCCCAGATCGTTGCCTCTCACCTCGCATTCACCGGTGTGGAGACCCATGCGCAGCTCGATGCCGAGGGCTCGAGTGGCATCGATGATCACCTGGCCACAACGGATGGCTCGAGCTGGACCATCGAAGGAAGCGACGAAGCCGTCTCCCGTCGTGTTGACCTCCCGACCTCGAAAGATCCGAAGCTGTTCGCGGACAATTTGATCGTGACGATCCAACAGGGACCGCCACCGTTGATCACCAAGCGAGGCTGCACGTTCGGTTGATCCGACGATATCGGTGAAGAGTACAGAAACCAATACTCGGTCGATATCGGTTACTGGTCTCGTACCGGTCAAGAACTCGGCCACCTCATCGAACACTAGGTCCTGCTGACTGAAGATCAACATGTCTTGCCCCGGCAACGCGACGAACTTGGATCCCTCAATGTGCTCAGCCACATAACGCCCATGAGCAATGGGCAGGAAGCTTGGATTGTCGGCGCTCAGGACCAGCGTGGGCGCCCCGAGGAGCGGGAGCACCGGGCGAACATCGAGGTTGCGAAGCAGGTAGTCGTACTGTGCGGCCGCGGTTCTCGGGGTGACCGACGACCGGAAGAGCCGAGCCAGAGCATCGCGGCGAACTGGGTCTTCTTCCGGGCCAGCTGCACCAGCAAGCGAGAGAAACTCCGGCGTGCCCCAGTGGGTCCGGAGGAACTCGATGACGAAATCGAGCGCATCAGGTGTGAAACCGATCGGATAGTCGTCAGCGACCAGATATCGGGCAGTGGTATTGCACAGCACCAGGGAATCGACCCGTTCGGGATGTGCAGCGGCATAGAGGATCGCGATCGGGCCAGCATCGACCGTCGCGAGAATGGATGTCTGCTCGGACCCGACCGCGTTGAGGACGCTTTCGATGTCTTCTGTCCACTCCTCCCATGTTGGTATGGCGTTACGCGGCACACCGTCAGATGCCCCGGTGCCTCGTCGATCGAGAAAGATTAAGCGGCGTAACGACGCCAGCCGTCTGAGGAAGTCGGCAATGTCGCGGTCCTCCCACGCCATTTCGACGTTGCTGCCGAGCCCGTTGAAGAAGAGGAGGTCGGCAGGTCCCTCTCCGAGGACCTGGTAGGCAACGTCAGCATCCCCGACGGCTACGTACTTGGTGTCCGGAGGGCTCATGGGGCACACAGTCTGACTGGCATTCCAGCTCGATGTTGGGAACTCTTCTTCGGCGAGGCTTTGCGGCACCACGAGTCAACGTCCTAACTGCAAACGCCATGAACGATTCGCTGTCCGACCCACACCTGACTCCTAACACTCTCAGGTCATTCCAACATGGGTCAGCCAACATGAGGGGGCGGGAACTGCTCAACCCGCGAGCGGCGCGTCGGGGCCCTGGGGCGTTGGGAATGGCAGCCACGCTCCGGGCCGCGGCCGGAACTGGCTGCCGGCTAAGACTGCCGCTCGGCGAACTGAAGCTCCATCTCCTCGATGATCTCGCGCTGCCGGACCGCCGCCTGAGCTTCGGCCACAGACCGTTCGAGCAGGAGCCCGGCCTCGCGTCGGAAAAGGAGGCGGCGACGGAGCCAGATGAAGCCCATCACCGGAAGGACCAGGATCACGACCACGGGGCTGATGCTAATCAGCCAGACGCGAAGAACCCCCGGGGGGGAACCGGGGGCCCTTGCGGATGCTGCAGGAGGCTCGAATACCTCTTGCTCTACAACACCGCGCCGCACGTCCTTCTTCCCAGCCGGCCCACACCTACTTGGATCCCGGACTGCCGCCGTTCCGGCCACCGGCGACGGGGCCTCTACTACCTTCTGACCCCTCCGAGGTCGCATGGCTGATGGTTCCCGACCCGTCGGGCTCCGAGCGCCAGACTTGAAGTGCCTCCGCCCGGCCTGGCAGTGCCGGGGGACGGGGACCCGATCGTTCGTTGCGCGCAGAGGTGGCTTGCCGCTCACTGTGTCGACCTTCTCGTTCCCGGACGGCCGATCCGATTTCTTGGCAAAGAGGGTTCCCTCCGGGGAGATGGCGCACAGGGTGTCGCATATCGCCCCGCCCAGTCTGTCGCGGCTTCTCCGACATCAGGCCGCCAGTGCCTGTTCCACCTCCACGGCCACCCGCTCACCCGAGCGCACTGCACCGTCCATGTAGCCAGCCCACAGGCTGGCCGATTCGGTTCCGGCCCAGTGGATCCGCCCGCACCGCTGACGGAGGGCCGGTCCGAAGTCCGACAGGACGCCAGGTGGGAGGTGGGCTCCGTAGCAGCCCCCGCTCCACTGCTCGGCCGACCAGTCGAGCTCCACGAACTCCTCGGGCGCGGCGGCTCGAGGCCCGAAGCACCGGGCCAGTCCTTCGACGATCGCCCGGCGGCGCTCCTCCGAGCTGCACGCCGAGAGATGCCGGGCGTGGGTCCCCTCGACGAAGGCGAGCAGCACCCCCGGTGTCCCGGACGGAGGCGAATTGTCGAAGGTCAGCTGGGCCGGCCCGAGCTCGTCGGTGGCCTGACCGGTCAGGCCCTCGGCCCGCCAGAAGGGCTCGTCGTAGACGGCCATGCACTTGATGACCGACCCCATGGGCATCCGCTGGGTCAGCTGCTCCCTCATGGTGGGCAGCGCCGGCTCGTAGACGATCCGCCCCGCCAACAGCGGAGGGACGGTGACCACGACCTGCTGGCCGAGGAGCGAGACCTGGTCGCCCTGAACCGTGACCCCGTCGTCGTCCTGTTCGATTCGGCGGACGGCCGTGCCGAGCCGCACCGCGTCCCCGAGCCGGTCAGCCAGCCCGAGGGCCAGCAGCTGGGACCCACCAACGATGCGGGACTCCTGGGCTCCGTCCTTCACGTTGAACAGCCGGTCGAGCAGGCCGCCCGAATGGCTGTAGAAGAGGAAGTGGAGCAGCGAGAGGTCGCGGGCCTCGGCGGCGAAGACGGCTCGCACCCCCAGGCGGAGCATCTCCCGGCCTCCCCGGGTGCCCATGTTCCGTCGCACCCACCCCTCGAGCGTCTGGCTGTCCCAGCGATCGGCGAGCCGTGCCGTCCACGGGGTGTCGAGGGGCACCTGGCGGGCCATCCGGTCGAGACGGAGCTGGGCCTGGCCCACGTCGGCCAGCACGGGCACCGGGAGCTTGGGGATGGCCCCGGTGTAGTGCTGCTTCCGCCCGTGATACACCACGACGTTCTCACCCTCGTTGTAGGTGGGGAACAGCTCGAGCTTCAGGTCCTCGGCGAGGGCCAGGACCCTGTCCTGGGTCGGGCCGACCCACTGGCCACCCAACTCCACGACGGTGCCGTCCGAGGTGGTCACGTTCACGACTCGACCCCCGACCCGGTCCCTGGCCTCGAGGACCACCACGGCGCGGCCGAGCTCGATCAGCCGCTGAGCCGCCGTCAAGCCGGCCAACCCGGCCCCGACCACGATCACGTCTGCTTCCATGCCGCCATGATGGTCCAACCGGACCGGGGCGGGTCGACGGTGCCGGAATAGTGCCTTGTCGGGGACGCCCACCGGGCAGACGACCGGGGCGCCGGCAAGCAGCGATAGACGCGTTCCGCGTTCCTGGCAAAGAGCTTGTCGCGGGACATGTGTCGACCGGGCTCAGCCTCGACGAGTTCGTCCACCGCGTGGAACAAGAAGCGACCCTCGGGAGCTCGTACCGAGGTGCGGAAGCATCCCTTTCCAATACCGTCTACCGGCACCTGATCCTCGACGCCCAGCACTAAGGGGCCCGGGAGGACAAGCGGGAACGACTCGTGGCCTGCGTGACCGGCTCTGTACCCTGACGACCGGCTCTTCGGCGAAGTCACTCCCGGACCCACCCAACTTTAGGCATTCACGGCTTCGATTGGTGGCCTGATTCGACGCGCCCAAATTCCCAGAAAATCACCCTCTTGACTCAAAGAGGATTCGTTAGGGGCTAGGCGGCTATCACGAAGCTGAAGGGAAGTTCCCAACGTCGGTCCCCTCGCGTGTGGGGCGCCTCAGGGACCTCGCCGGCACCGGTACCGACGTT
>CAVQAI010000011.1:0-914744 GCA_963710495.1 uncultured Acidimicrobiales bacterium | reverse complement strand
ACGAACAGATGCGACGTGTCACATCGAGCCTGGGTGACTCGATACTGAGTTAGAGGAGGACCAGCAATTGAGGCTGACTAGCATCGTCATCTGGAATCCCGAGGATCCAGCTAGTGGTTCTCAACCTCAACTGAGACGCCCCGACTGTGCGCAATGCGTCCATCACCGCTGTACGCGACGCTCTCCAGCGTGTACGCCCGTTGGGCACGGTCTTAGTGTTCCAGAATCCTCCCCATCCGTATCGGAAGCGCTCAGCCACTGATTACGGCCTCATGTAGTCCTTCCCCGGTGACTTCAAATTTGACATTGGCAACTCCGAATTGATCAGACGCGACCGCGTTGAGAAACGGTGATCCCTTCAGTACGGCGCCGTTGAGGGGTGTCGTCACCCTTGTAGTTGGAGGCGACGGGTCCACGATTAGGCCCTGGGCCTTGTATTCTTCGGCGGCGTTCGTGGCGAACAGACTGAGACGGTGTACCTCTGCGACATGGGCCATCCGACGGATGAACCCCGCTCGATAGAACGGCGCCAATACGACAATGAAGGTGTCGGGGTATCTGTTGATGTTGACCAGTACCCGGGCGGCGAAGACCTGGTTAGCGTGATCGGTCCTGGCACCGGCGAGGCCCTGTGGGACACCGATGCCGATCTGGAGGCATAGGATCGCCCCGACGACTCCCGCGAGGAGGACAGACCCTCGACGGGCGCGCTCCCCTCGAGCCGTCAGGCTGCTGGACCGGCTCATCCGCTCGCCATCTCAAGGCGCGCTGGTCGAGGACCGCAAAGTAAAGTCCCACCAGTATCAACAGGTCGAATGTCCGGTAACGCGACTGACTGGCACCAGCCCACCCCTCCGATATCCGTCCTAGGGTGACCGTTGCGCCGAACAGCAACCCGAAACAGATCAGCGCCGCCCCGATAGGGCTCCCGCTCTCGGTGTGACGTCTGCGGCAGTAGTAGACCAGTGTCCAAAGTGATGCAAGAACGATCACTAGACCCAGGAGCACTACGGCGACGCCGATTGCATTGGCGCCACTTACGTTTATGCCGACAACGTCACCGACAGTCACGAGAAAGAACTCGGTGCCTGCAATCGGGTGTCTGATGGCAGACGCGGTGTCAGTCGGCGCAACATAGTTGATCGAATAGACCGCCACGGTCGCTACGGCGGCGAAGAGCCATGCGATCGTGAAAGACCCGGAACGGCGCCGGTAATACAAAAGGAGCAGGCCGATGGGCCACACGATCAGCCCCTGCAACGACGAGTAACTGGCCACGATCGCGGCTGCGACGGCAACAGCCAGCCACCACCAGGTGAGGACTGGACGGTCCAGTACGGTGAGAGTCACTGCAACGGCGAGGAGCACCAGGAACCAGGCAAGTTGGAAACCGTAGAGCGTGTTCCCGTGCTGCACGAAGGAGAACATCAGGATGGCAACCGGGCAGTAGTAGAGCCAGGGTATGGCTAGTGATCGAGCCTTGTGGGCCGATATCAGGAGAGCGGTGGACGCAGTCAGCATGATGGCGCCCAGGTACTCCTCCACCTGGACGTTGTAGTGGGTGGTATACGCCAGTACGAGAACGATCAGGTTCGGGAAGAAGATTCGATTCTCATTGTGTTGGGCCCAAAGCGAGCTCCAGTCGAATAGATCGGTGTAGGAATGATTGATGACGTTGATGTCATCCCACGGGTCCCCGAGGATCACATTGACGCTGTAACGATGGAGGAACCAGAAATAGCCGGCGACTGGCAGTGCGAATCCGACGACGGTCAGGAGGTTGACGAATCTCGGGTCCAAACTGTCGACGAACCGCTTGGGAGCCGCCGCCGGCGAGCCAAAATCGGATACCTCGCCCGAGGTCACCGGAACCGACTTCGTCACCACGTTCCTCGAGCTCTGACGTCAGATGTTGGCGAGGCTCCGATCACGTCGATGCTTCGGACCCATCCATTCTGGATCTCCGAGCCCAGCACCGCCTGACCAAACTTCAACTTCAAGCGCTGGACCCAACCGAACCACCCATGTTGCCCAACCGTCCGACGGCAACTCCAAACTGCTGATACCACTGCCCGCCTCAAGATGTCCGTTGACCAAGGGTTGACGTCGGAGCAGTTCGCGCACCGTCTCGGAACCAACCTGGCGGGCATTGTCCCGGATGATACGGATGTCGAAGGGAACGTGGGCCTTCAACCCACTGCGCAGTCTGGAAGACGGAGTGCGCTTTGCGGGCTTTGTAAGCCATCTCTTCAGGACCTCTCCAGGGGCTCAAACCGGAGTTTGCTCGTGCCATGGGCACCTCGAAGACCGAGAGGCGGTGGTGGCCGACGTGCGGCACCACCATGGCAACCGGAACGAGTCTTTCGAGGTACAGATTCTGAGCCGTGCCGGCGAGCCCCCCCACGTTCGACCTCGTCGATGGCCACCGCCACGGGGCGCACATCGTCGTGATATCCGGATGGCCCTTAACCATTCCGTCACTAACCATCCGCGTCAACTCCTGGAAGCCATATCACGCCTGGCGACAGAATATTTCGATAGTGGCAAATGGCGGCCGGCCTACTCATTTGCCACTATCTCATCATCTGCGATTTAGGCTCGCTCGAACGGTCTCGATCGAGATCAGGTTGCTTCTCCTTCTCTCCGTCCCCATCTTGCTCTTGCTGAACAGCAAGTACTTAACTCGCTTTAGCTCACGGCCGTAACTACAGCGCTCGTGTTCCTCAGCCGAACACAACGGCAGACTTTTGTCCCTGTCAGCACCAGTCCAAACAAGAGGCTCGGGTCGACGGGGGAGGCCGCCACCTGGGGGCGGCACTGGCCCCGCCTCCCACGGCCAAAAGTGCCAGAGTTAGCGAGTGGTCATAACCCCTCAGGCGACGACTGATGCTCGCAAGGTGGAAGGCACCTCGGGGCGAACAGGGAACCCTTGGCCGACGGTCGTGTTGGCCGCCGTCATGATCGGCTTTGTATTCCTTGGAATCGTAATCGCCGTAAAGACCCCCGCCTACGAGTCGTCCGACGAACCTGGGCACGTAGAGAACATCGAGACGCTGGTCAGCGGGCACTGGTACGGGATGAGTTCGACCTGCCAACCTTCGGCAGGACAGGACTCTCTACTTTCCTGCTCGGGCGATGAGGCCCAGCAGGGCCCGCTCTACTACCTGGTAATGGCCGGGTGGCAGAAGGTGGCTGACGTGCCAGTCCACGCTCCCTTCCGAGGACAGTTGAATCCAGGAATCTTTTTTGGCTCCAAAGAATGGTTCACACATCACAGTGCCGCCAACCACAAGTTCCTCCTCTGGCTGCGATTGCCCAACATCATCCTCGGCGTGCTGACCGTGTTGTTCGCCTATCTCAGCGTTCGGCTTATCACTCAGGATCCCTGGACACCTGTCGTAGCCGCCTCGCTCGTTGCCTTCCTTCCCCGATTTGTCTTCCTGTCATCGTTCGTTACCAACGACAACCTGGTGGACCTCCTAGGAGCGGTCCTCGTTTTCCTCTCGCTCCGTTATGCCAAGGTCCCAAGCTCTTGGCGAATGATGTGGGTGGGCGTGGTCTTTGGGCTTCTCATCACTACAAAGCTCTCGACCTTGACCCTCGGCCTGGCCGTCCTGGCCTTGGCTTGCTTGGCTCCCGGATGGGCGAAACGTGTCCGGTTCGCTGTGATCGGACTGGGTTCCGCCTTGCTAGCGAGCAGTTGGTACCTCGTCCAAAACACTGTCCGCTACGGCGACCCACTAGCCACGCGGCCACCATTAGATACCTGGCCAGGACGAACGGGCTCGGTGCGGGACTCATTGGTACCTACAAGGTTGTCGACCCGCTGAAACATGTCTTCGTGAGCGTGCCAAACCGCATCGTTCAATCGTTCTGGTACCAGTCGGGATGGAACCGGTCCCATTGGCCGTGGGATGTCAACATGGCCATCACAATTGCCGTCGTGTGCGCCCTCTTAGGTCTGGTCGGGCGGCATGTGGAACCGCGCACGCTCCTTTGCCTGGGTGCCCTAGTCATCGCCGCGCTGCTCTCCGTCTGGGTCGTGTCATTTCAGACCGGAACCTACCAGGCGCGCTATGCCTACTTCGGGTTGGTGGCCATCGGCGGGTTGGCGGCGCTGGGTCTCGAGCGGTGGCCGTTTCCCGTTCGCTTTTTGCTCCCCTTGGCTGGGCTGGTTGGCACAGCGGTGGCGATACAGCAGGACGTGCTGGCAGTCCATTGGACCTGATCAGCGAACCGGACTCGTGCGAAGACTCGCCATTCAGCAATACAGGCGAACTTGACAAAACCCACCGGAAGTCGTCTGGCCGTCGGCCCTGGTTCCTCGTTCCACGCGAACTCTCGACGCACAGCCGCGCTCAAGAGCGGACATGCGTCTGGCTCATCGTGGAGCTCGGCGACATGACCAGGTATTGGCCGACGCCGGGACGCTCGATAAGGCCGAGGTGTACGGCAGGCTTGGCCTGACCATCACGTACAACGGACGAACGTCGCGTCGTCGCGGAGTCCAGACCGGGTGGGCTCTTGAGTGTGTCGGAGGGGGGACTTGAACCCCCACGCCCTTGCGGGCACTAGCCCCTCAAGCTAGCGCGTCTGCCTATTCCGCCACTCCGACCAAGTGGCTCCGAAGTCGTTCTCGGGGCGTCTGGCATGGTAGCGCGCCGAGCTTCGGGCCCGGGTCACCGAACTTCAGCCCGGGTGGCCCGGCGCTCCCGGTTTCAGGGCCGTCCAGGTGGAGAGATTCCAGAGGAGCCCAACCGCGCTGGCGTTGTACTGCACGTTCGCCATCTGCACGCCGTTGGCCACCAATGCCGGCTCGCCGAACAACGGAAGGGCGACCATCTGGCTCCACAGTCGATCGTCGATCTGCCCGTAGCTCAGCTGCCCGGTCGTGGGATTGAGCTCGCCGGCGGCCTTGATGAACAGCTGGTCGACCGAAGGGTCGTCGTAATTGCTCCAGTCCTCGGACCCGGCCGTCCCGGTCGCCCCGACCGTGCCGGAGTACCAGTCGGCGGTGGACGTCTTGTAGGGGCTGCTGGTGCGGACGACCAAGGCCATGTCGTACCCGTCGGCGGCCGCGGCCCGGGCCAGACCGTCGGGGCCGTCCACCGGAACCGTCTCCACCGTGATGCCGACGGTCCGCAGTTGTGCGGTGATCTGGGCTCCCACGTCATTCGTCCACGGTTGATTCGTCTCGACGGCCATCCGAAGGGTCAACGGTGCCCCGGCGGTATCGACGTACTTGCCTTCCGGGTCCTCGTGGTAACCGAGGCTCTTCAGCAGGCGGTCGGTCGTGGCGAGGTCGCGGACGTCGTACCCGGCCGACACCGGGGAAGGGTCGTAGCTCGACTGGGAGGCCACCGCCAAGTGATCGTCGTTGACAACCAGATCTGCATCGATCGGGCCAAAGGTCTGCGCCAGCAGATCCGTGCGATCGATGGCGTGGGCGACGGCCTGGCGGACGGCGATCTGGGAGGTGATGGGCGCGGTCACGTTGAACTCGAGGTCGAGCAATCCCAGTGAGGGCCGGATCATGCTCTGCGTGTTCGGCAAGGACGTCACCTGGTTGACGGACCCGAGGTCGAACGACTCGGGCTGAACCACCGTATGGTTGCCGGCGGCCAGCGCGGCCGCCCATTCGGCCTGGGTGGCGGCGACGTTGACCACCACGCGGTCGAGCGTCGCCGGTGTCCCCCACCATCTCGGGTTCCGGACCAGCACGGCAGGCCCGCCGCCGGATTCCGACTGCAGGACGAAGGGGCCGGCGGACAGATCGACGGACGGGTCGAACGTCTCGAACCCGTGGTTCCATCCGGCGTGTCGGGCGATATGAGCCGGCACCATCTGGGAGAACATCACCCGCCAGTCGGTGAACGGGGTGGAGAACCTCACCGTGACCCATCGGCCGCCGTGGCTGGCGGTGATCGAGCTGACATCCCGGTACCCGAGGGTCGACGCGATCTGATCCGGCTTCCCGTCGACATCGACGCCGTCGCCACGCTGCGATCTCCAGGCATAGACGAAGTCGTCGGCCGTGACGGGCACCCCATCCGACCAGACGGCGCGGGGGTTGATCACGTACTGGATGATCAGCGGTGACGTCGAGGTGGCTTCGACGCTCGACAACAGGTCGCTGTTGACTTGGGGCACCAGCTTCGGCGTGAGGTTGTAGGCGCTCGGCAGCACCGAAGCCATGAGGGTGGGCGTGGAGGAGGCCGACCCCGCCGCCGTGTTGGGGTTCAGTCCCGACCACGGCCGGTCGAGCTCGACGGTGGCCTGTCCCCCGCTGGCCGCCACCAGCACCGACGGATTCGCCGCGTCGACCTGGCTGATCCGGTTGGATCCGAGGTGGTCGACGACGGCAACCAGGCCGATGATGACGATGATGACCAGGGGCAGCGCCCAACGGCCGCGGTACTCACGCCACAACGAGGCGAACTGGGGCCGGCGCTCGACGGGCTCGGCGCCGCTGGGGCTCACTGCAGACGCAGGATGAGGATCAGGTTGGTGAAGGCGAAGATCACCGCCACCGTGACGGTGATCCTGTCCAGGTTCTTCTCCACCACCGTCGAGCCGGCGGCGGCGGAACCGACGGACCCACCGAACATGTCGGAGAGACCGCCCCCCTTCCCACTGTGCATGAGGATGAGGAAGATGAGGGCCAGGCTGGTCAGCACCTGCAGTACAACGATGATGGCGGTCAACACCCGGTCTTCCTCCTGGAGCTCCCGGTCGCTGCAGACGCTAGCAAATTCACTTCACGGCCAGGGCCGCGGCCCGCACGATGCCGGTGAACGCGGCCGGGTCCAGGCTCGCCCCCCCGACCAGCGCCCCATCCACGTTGGGGCAGCTCACCAGCGACTCGGTGTTCTCGGCCTGCACCGACCCGCCGTATTGGATCCGGATCGCCTCGGCCACCTCGGCCCCGGCCTGGCCGGCCACCACCTGACGGATCCAGCCACACGCCTCCTCGGCGTCCTCCGGAGTGGCGGCCAGCCCGGTCCCGATGGCCCAGATCGGCTCGTAGGCGACGACCATGCCGGCCACCGCCTCGGCGGGCAGCGGGCCGAGCGCCGAGCCCACCTGCTCGGACAACCGCTCATGGGTCACGCCCCGCTGGCGCTCGTCCTCGGTCTCCCCGACACAGCAGATCGGGGTCATGCCGTTGCGCAGTACCGCCTTGAGCTTGGCCAGGACGAGCTCGTCCGTCTCGCCGAAGAGCCGGCGGCGCTCCGAGTGGCCGACGATCACATACCGGACATGCAGCTTGGCCAGCATGGGCGCGCTGACCTCACCGGTGAACGCCCCGGAGTCCTCGGTGGCGCAGTCCTGGGCCCCGAGCGCCACCGGTATGTCCTCCGGCTCGACGACGGACTGCACCGTTCGGATGGAGGTGAAGGCGGGGTGCACGGACACGTCGACCGCGGCCACGTCGGACGGTTGCAGACGGAGCCCGAGATCACGGACGGCGTGGAGCGCCTCGAGGTGGTCGAGGTTCATCTTCCAGTTGGCGCTGATGAGCGGTCGGCGTCCACTCCTGGCGTCGCTCACCGCCCGGGTGGTTCCGGTTGCGTCCCCCGCTTGGCGACCGGGGCGTTCGGTGCACCCCTCAGGGCCTCGAGCCCGGGAAGGTCGGCGTACTCGAGCAGCTCGAGGGCGGCGCCCCCACCGGTGGAGATGAAGTCGATCCGGTCCCCCAGTCCCAGCTCGTCCACGGCCGCGGCGCTGTCGCCGCCGCCGACCACGCTGTAGCCCGGGCAGTCGGCCATCGCCCGGGCCACGCCGGCCGTCCCGGCCCCGAACCGGGCGTCTTCGAACACGCCCATGGGCCCGTTCCAGAGCACGGTGCCGGCCGACCGGACCACCTCGGCGTAGGCCGCCGCCGTATCCGGGCCGATGTCGAGGCCCTGCCAGCCGTCGGGGAGCTCGTCGGGCAACGTCCGGGTCTCACCCTGGTCGCAGCCGCGGCCGAAGGGCGCCCCCGGTTCGAGGGCCACGATGTCGGACGGGAGGAGGACCCGCTCGCCGGCCTCGAGGAGCTCCGCACACTCCTTCAGGTGGTCGTGGTCCACCAGCGACGCGCCCACGGCATGGCCGGCGGCGGCGAGGAAGGTGAAGGCCATCCCACCGCCGACGACGAGGGTGTCGACCCGGTCGAGCAGGGCTCGCAGGACGCCGAGCTTGTCGGCCACCTTGGCCCCGCCCACCACGGCGACGAAGGGGCGGGCCGGCGACCCGAGCAGGCTGCCGAGACCCTCGATCTCCCGCTCCAGCAGCAAGCCGGCCGCACTGGGGAGGCGCGTCGGCGGCCCCATCACCGAGGCATGGCGGCGGTGGGAGACGCCGAAGGCGTCGTTCACGTAGGCATCGTGCCCGTTGACCAGCTTCTCGACGAAGTCGGGGTCGTTGCCCTCTTCCCCGGGATCGAACCGGAGGTTCTCCCCCAGCTCGACCCTGGGCGCCAGGAGGGCCAGCTCCTCGCGCACCGGGCGCGAGGTCCCACTGCGGCTCTGGCGCGCCCTTGGGCCGGCCGAGATGCGAGCAGGCGGTCACCCGGGCCCCTCGCTCCAACAGGTACTCGAAGGTGGGGACGGCCGCCCGGATCCGGAAGTCGTCGGTGATCACGGGTGGCCCGTCGTCCGGGATGCGGAGCGGGACATTGAAGTCCACCCGCACCAGCACGCTGGCGCCGGTCAGTTCGGGGAGATCGTGCAGCAGGGGCAGGCCGTCCAGCAGCGGATTGTCGTCATGTGCTTGCATCCCCCGTCACCCCCCGCTCATCGTGCCCTGCACCGGTTGGCTCAGGGCCGGGCCCCGCCGACCAGCAACGAGAGATCGACCAGCCGGTTGGCGTAGCCCCACTCGTTGTCGTACCAACCCTGCACCTTGACCAAGGTGATCCCCGATGCCGAGGGCATGACCATGGTCAGCCCGGCATCGAAGGTGCACGACGCCGGGCTCCCCACGATGTCGGACGAGACGATCGGGTCCTCGGTGTAGTCGAGCACCTTGGCCAGCGGGCCCGAGGCGGCGGCCCGGGCGAAGGCGGCATTGACCTCCTCGACGGTGACCGAGCCGGGGATCACGGCCGTGAAATCGGTGATGGAGCCGTCCGCCACCGGCACCCGCAGGGCCGCACCGTCCAGCCGGCCCTTCATCGACGGCAGCACCAGCCCCGTTGCCCGGGCCGCGCCCGAGGAGGCGGGCACGATGTTGACCGCCGCCGAGCGGGCCCGCCGGAGGTCCTTGTGGGGCAAGTCGAGGAGGTTCTGGTCGTTGGTGAAGGCGTGCACGGTGGTCATCAGGCCGCTCTCGACCCCGAAGGCGTCGTCGAGGACCTTGACCATCGGGACGAAGCAATTGGTCGTGCAGGAGGCGTTGGAGACCACGAAGTCCTTGGCCGGGTCGAACTCGGAGTCGTTCACGCCGATGACGAAGGTGGCGTCGACGTCGGTGGCCGGGGCGGAGACGATCACCCGGGCGGCACCGGCTTCGAGGTGGGCGCTGGCCGCGGCCCGGGTGGTGAACAGGCCGGTCGACTCGACCACCACGTCCACGCCCAACCGGTCCCAGGGCAGCGCCTTCGGATCCCGCTCGGCGAGCACGGCGATCGGACCGCGGTCGAGCACGATCGAGCCGTCGACCACCTTGACCTCGCAGCCCAGGCGGCCGTGGGTCGAGTCGTAGCGCAACAGGTGCGCCAAGGTGTCGGCCGAGGTCAGATCGTTGACCGCCACGATCTCGACGTCAGCCCCGAGGGACCGGACCGCCCGTAGGTAGTTACGACCGATGCGTCCGAAGCCGTTGATACCGATCCGTACGCTCATTCCCTCCCTGCCTCACTCATCTGCTGTGACCTGCACCCACGCTAGGGCATCCCGATGGCTGCACCCATCATCCGAGCAGATCCGACAGGGCAGATGCCAGTTTTTCCGGATCGTGGGCCAGGCCCCCGGCCCGGGCCAGGCTGGCCTCGACCAGCGGGACGCCCGGCCGGCCGACGGCCATCCCGGCCGGGTCGCACAGGGCCAGATCCACCTTCACACCGTGTTCTACCAGCGCTTCGACGTGCCGGGCGACGTCGAAAGCTTCGGTCTCGGGCACCTCGGGGCGGAGGTTGCAGACGTAGATCTTGCGAGCCGCCGAGCGGTTGAGGGCGGCGCGGATCTCGGGCACGGCGGTCGCCGCCAGCACGCTGGTGAACAGGGAGCCCGGCCCGAGGACGATCTGGTCGGCCCGTTCCAGGGCGGCCACCGCCTCGGGCGGAGCCGCCGGGTCGGAGGGGACCAGCGAGACTCGGCGGATGTTGTCGGTCCCCATCACGGCGACCTGGCCGGCCACGTGGCCGCCCTCCGCCTCGGCCTTCAGCACCACCGGGTCGGTGGTGGCCGGGAGCACCCTGCCCCGAACGCCCAGCAGGCGGCACGCCTCGTCCAGGGCGGCCACCGGGTCACCGGTCACCTCCAGGAGCCCGGCCAGGACCAGGTTGCCGAGGGCGTGCCCGGAGAGCTCGTCCTCGGCGAAGCGGTACTCGAACGTGGAGGCCAACAGGGAGCCCGGTTCGGCCAGCGCCACCAGGCAGCGCCGCAGGTCGCCGGGCGAGATGATGGGCAGCATGCGCCGCAGCCGACCCGACGACCCTCCGTCGTCGGCCACCGACACCACCGCGGTGACCTCGCCGGCGTAGGTCCGGATGGCGCGCAGCGTGGCGGCCAGGCCATGTCCGCCCCCGACGGCCACCACGTCGGCCTTCCCCGCTCCCATCCGGCCCGGGGTCATAGTCGACCCTGCCCCGGGGTCAACGGTCGACGTCCCGATGGAAGACGGTGGTGGGCATGCCCCGGCTGCCGAGGCGCCGGGCCACCTCCTCGGCCAGGACCACCGACCGGTGGCGGCCGCCGGTACACCCCATGGCCACCGTCAGATAGGACTTGCCCTCACGGATGTAGGCGGGGATCAACATGGTCAGCAGGTCGTCGAGCTTGTCGAGGAAGGCGGCCGTCTCCGGGCGGTCGAGCACGAACGTGCGGACCGGCGGGTCGAGCCCGCTCTGGCTCCGCAGGGTCTCGTCCCAGTAGGGGTTGGGCAGGAATCGGCAGTCGAACATCAGGTCCACATCCAGGGGGACGCCGTGCTTGAAACCGAACGAGAGCAGGGACGTGCGCATGGCGCTCCCCGCTTGTTCCGTGGCGAAGACCTCCATGAGCCGGGTGCGCAGCTGGTTGGTGTTGAGCTCCCCGGTGTCGATCACCAGGTCGGCCGAGTCGCGCAGCCCCTGGAGCAACAGCCGCTCCTCGGCGATCGAGTCGGCCACGCCGCGCCCCTGGGGATGCCGTCGGCGGGTGCCCTCGAACCGCCTGATGAGCACGTCGTCGGGTGCGTCGAGGAAGAGGATGCGGACCCGGTTCCGGCCGGTGGCCAGGCCGTGCAGGGCGGGGAGCACGTCCTCGTGGTCCACGCCGCTGCGGCCGACCACGAAGGCCACCCGCTCCATTTCGGAACCGGTGCCGTCGACCAGCTCGGAGACCTTGGAGATGAGCGAGGAGGGCATGTTGTCGATGACGAACCACCCGAGATCCTCGAGGGTGGCGGCGGCCGTCGAACGACCGGCGCCGGACATCCCCGTGACGACCAGATACTCGCTCACCGGTCCACCATTGTTCGTCCTCCGGACGTACGCTCGCCGGTCCGCCTCCCGGCGGTGAGCGGGGTGTGCAGCCTGTCGAACACCGCCGCGCCCACGACGGCCGGCAACCACGATAGGCCGAGGAGCTCCTCCTTCGATGCATGGCGCAGGCCGCTCAGGCCGCCGAATTGGTCCACCAGGCGCGTCCGCCGCTTGGGGCCGAGCCCGGGCACGCCGTCCAGGGCTCCCTCGGTCATCCGCTTGCCCCGCAGGGTGCGGTGGTAGGAGATGGCGAAGCGGTGGGCCTCGTCGCGCAGGCGCTGCAGCAGGTAGAGCGCCTCCGACTGGCGGGACAGGCGAATGGGCTCGGCCCTCCCCGGCCGGTAGACCTCCTCGAAGCTCTTGGCCAGGGCGGCGATCGGGATGCGCTCGGTCAGCCCGAGCGAATCGAGGACCCGGACACCCACGTTGAGCTGGCCGAGTCCGCCGTCGAGGAGCAGGAGCTGCGGCGGGTAGGCGAAGCGGCGTCGACGTCCGGGCTCGGGGCCGCCGTCCCCATCGGCGGAGGCGGCACCGTGCCCGTCGGTCGGGAGCGCCGGCTCGCTCCGGGAGTCGACCGCCGCGGTCCCCGGGCCGTGGGCCTCCTCCTCGTCGAGCAGTGAGGTCAGCCGCCGGGTCAGCACCTCCTCCATGGCCGCGTAGTCGTCGTTGCCCGGGACCGAGGAGACCCGGTAGTGGCGGTAGTCGCTCTTCTTCGGCAGCCCGTCCTCGAAGACGACCATCGATCCCACGTAGTCGGTGCCCTGCAGGTGGCTCATGTCGTAGCACTCGATACGCAGCGGGGCGTCGGGCAGGCCGAGCTCCTGTTGCAGCGCCTCCAGGGCCCGGGCCCGGCTGTTGTGGTCCGAGGTCCGGTGCAGCCGGTGGCGCACGAAGGCCTCGGCGGCATTCTGCTCGACCGTCTTGAGCAGGTCCCGCTTCGGACCGCGCACGGGCACCTTGACGACCACCGGGCCTCCCCGTTGCCGGGTCAGGTAGTCGGTCAGCGCCCCGACATCGTCCGGCATGGTGGGTACGAGCACCTGGCGGGGCACCCCCGAGGCCGGCTCGGCATAGACGTCCACCAGGATCCGCTCGATGAGCTGGCCCGGGCTGAGATCCTCCACCTTGTCCACGAAGAGGGCCATGCGGCCGATGACCTTGCCCGACCGGACATGGAACACCTGGACGGCGGCCTCCAGCTCGTCGCCGGCCAGGCCGAACACGTCGAGGTCCTCGCCGTGCTCGAGCTCCATCTGACGAACGGCGTCGGCGGCCCGGATGGCCTCGAGCTTGTCCCGGAGCACCGAGGCCCGCTCGAACTCGAGGGCATTGGAGGCATCGCGCATCGAGGCCTCCAGCTCCCGCACCAGCGGTGCGGTGTCGCCGCCGAGGAAGGCCACGAGGTCGGCGACCATCCGGTCGTACTCCTCGTGGTCCACGGCACCCACGCACGGGCCCGAGCAGCGCTCGATGTGGTACAGCAGGCAGGGGCGGCCCAGACGCTGGTGACGCCGGAATTTCGTGTCGGAGCAGGTCCGGACCGGGAAGGACCGGAGCAACAGGTCGAGGGTCTCCCGGATGGCGCCCACGTTGGCGTACGGCCCGAAGTAGCGCACGCCGCGCCGCTTGCGCCCCCGCACCACGGCGGGACGGGGCCACTCGTCGCTCACGGTGATGGCCAGCCACGGGTAGCTCTTGTCGTCCTTCAGCCGGACGTTGAACCGTGGCTGGTTCCGCTTGATGAGGTTGTGCTCGAGCAGGAGGGCCTCGGCCTCCGAGTCGACCACCATCCATTCCACGTGGTCGGCCTGGCTCACCATCTGGGCGGTACGGGGCCCGAGCCCGGCGGGATCCTGGAAGTACGAGTTGAGGCGCTGGCGTAGCGACTTGGCCTTGCCCACATACAGAACCCGGCCCTCGGCGTCCACGAACTGATAGGACCCCGGGGCATCGGGAACGGTTCCGGGCGACGGGCGGGTGATCACGCCTCCAGTGTGCCGTGCCGGGGCGGCGGCGCGACACAGGCGCCCGGCCCCGCACCGGAAGCCGGCGACCGGCCTAGACTGGGAGGAAACGCCGGCCTGGCTTCCGGCGACATCACCGCTTCGGGGCCGACATCCCCGCGGATGGGCGACCAGGCTGTCCCCGCCGGCCATCACCGGAGCGCTCCATAAGGGGGTAACACCCGACATGCTCCGGCTCCAGACTGCCCTCCCTGAGCGATACACCACCGCGCCTCCGGATCAGCTCGCCGAGTGGATCGGGCGGGCCAAGGCCACCCTCGGCCGCCGGTTGATCGTCCTCGGCCACCACTACCAGCGCGACGAGGTGATGGTCTGGGCCGACGCCCGCGGTGACTCCTTCGGGCTCTCCCGCATCGCGGCCGGCCAGTCGGAGGCCGAATTCGTGGTGTTCTGCGGTGTCCACTTCATGGCCGAGTCGGCCGACATCCTGACCGGGCCCCACCAGCAGGTGATCCTCCCGGACCTGAATGCCGGGTGCTCGATGGCCGACATGGCCGACATCGATTCGGTCGAGGACGCCTGGGAGACGCTCGGCCAGGTCACCGACATCGCCAGGGTCGTCCCGGTCACCTATATGAACTCGTCGGCCGCCCTCAAGGCATTCGTCGGTCGCCAGGGAGGCGTGGTGTGCACCTCGTCCAACGCCCGGGCCGTCCTGACCTGGGCCCTCGGACCGGTGAGTGCCGGGGGGGCCGGGGGCCGCCAAGTCCTGTTCTTCCCCGATCAGCATCTGGGACGCAACACCGGCTTCGCCTTGGGCTACACCGAGGAGGACATGGCGGTGTGGAACCCGCGCCAGGCCCGGGGCGGGCTCGACGAGCCGGCCCTCAAAGGCGCCACCCTGTTGCTGTGGAAGGGACACTGCTCGGTGCACCAGCGCTTCCGTCCCACCCAGGTGGAGGCCTTCCGCGCCGAGCATCCCGACGGCATCGTGGTGGTCCACCCCGAATGCGCCCGGGACGTCGTCGAGCTGGCCGACCAGGTCGGCTCCACCGACTCCATCATCACGGCCGTGGAGGACGCCCCGCCGGGCTCGGTGATCGGGGTCGGCACCGAGATCCACCTGGTCAAACGGCTGAACGACGAGTCCCCCGACAAGACGGTCGTCTCGCTCGACCCCCTGGTCTGCCCCTGCTCCACCATGTTCCGCATCGACGCCGCCCACCTGGCCTGGGTCCTCGAGGGGCTGGTCGAGGGCGAGGTCCGCAACCGGATCACCGTCGACGACGAGACGGCCGGCTGGGCCCGGGTGGCATTGGAGCGCATGCTCGCCACCACCTGAGCCCGGGTAGATCCTGAGTCCTGGCCTAGATCGATGGGCTCCACCAAGATCTCTATCCGAGCGGTGCATCAGGGTGACTCACGATGCTCTGAGGCGAAGGGTAGCTGCAGAGCCGGATCCGCCGTGTGACAGGCGTTGAAGGTGCCACTGCGGCGGGTGTGACGGCTCGAAGCGGTACCGGCGGCCGGTGACTGGCACCTCCCGCCGGTTCCCCTGTTGGTTCTAGCCTTGATTCCGTGCCGACCGGATTGGGAACCATACGACGAGTTCCCGGACGATCATCGCGGTCGCCGTCGGGCATCATCACCGCAATCGACCTCATGCTGGCAGTGGTTCTTCATCGACCAGCAGCGCAGCTTCGGGTACCTCCCGCCGAACCCCGACTGTTCCGGACTCCGATCGGGATCACACCTCCGCCAATGTCCAAGCCCTCCCGCCCGGCTGAACAAAGCCGATTGCGCCTCGAATTGCTCGAAGTCGGACGTATCTGAAGGTTCCATAACAATGATCAACGCATTGATTGTCGTGGTTGTCGTATTCGGGCTGCCCGGACTCTTGCCGGCCTTGATCGCCGTGCGACGCTCACCGGTGGTGATCTTCCTCGCCCCGCTCATTGGCGCTGCTACGGCTGCCGTGGCAGCCGAGTGCGAGCTGGGTATCGGGGGTTCCCTGCTTGCGTGGTACGTGTTGTTGACCGTCATCGTCAATATTGCTGCGTTGTGGTGGCTCGTTGTCAGAACTCCATCGCCGGTGCACTCAATCATGCCCTGGGAATGGTACGTACTCACGGCAGTTGTTGTGATCGGAGCCTTGATCGTGCCGCTGAGTGGCCTGCGGGCTCCGATGATTGGATACGACGCCAACGTGATCTGGCTCAGCCACACCTTGTTGGTGTCGGGAGGTCACCGAGCGCTCCTTTCTGGCCTCCAGAACCCTGTGTTCGTCACCACCAACCCGGATTACCCTCCGCTCATTCCGGCCTCCGGCGCTCTCTCGTTCGCCGTCTTCGGTCGGGATGAGTTGCTCCTTGCCGTTCGGGTCACGGCGCTTCTCAACGCTTGCGCTGTAGGAATTGTGGGAGTAGGTGTGGCAGTGGTCGGAAGCAGGGGTGGCCCGCTGACACGCCTCGTTGCTCTTCTCGCTGCCGGAGGAGTCTGTGTGGCGGGCTTTGCCGTCGCTGGAGGCTATGCGGTAAATGGCTATGCCGACCTGTTGTGGTCGGCAGCCGCACTGGGTGCAGTTGTCTGGGGTCTCGCACTACCCACCAGCAAAGAAGCACTCGTCGTTGCCTGGATCTGCGTAATGGTTGCCAGCCTCACCAAGAACGAAGGGTTCGTCACGGCTCTTACCCTGGCGGTTCTGATCAGCCTTCGATACCGACCACCTTCGTTGGCCTGGTTTCGACGACCCACGGAAGACCCGGATCGCCAAGTGCGTAGGACAGTCGTGCGTTGGCAGTCAATGAAGTCCTGGGTGGAGCGAGCATTGTTTGTTGTGGTGCCGATCCTGCCTGGACTGGTCTGGGTCGGACTGGTCCACCAAATTGGCCTTGCCAATGTCTTCTTCGGTGCTCCTGTAGTCAAGGAGTCACTGAGCGTCCGAGCGAGTGCCACGGTCGGGGGTATGGCCGGACACCTTGCCGTCCTACCGGTTGCCTTGACTGTTCTTGTCGCAGGCAGCTTGTTCCTGCGTACGTACCGAGAGAACCTTGGCCTAGGTAACCCACTTTGGCTATGGGCGTCGTGCCTGCTGGGTTTGGCGGCCATCTTTGCCACCTATCTGTTAGGCGCCATCTCCATCCACTGGTGGTTGCAGACAAGCGTCGATCGGACGACAATATTTCCTCAGATCGCTCTCTACGCTGAGCTTGCAATCTGGCTGATCGTCGTCTTTGGCGAGGAGCCCACCAAGCGGGCTCCGCCAAGTTCATCTCCGGCCCTCCAGGTCGGCGACGTGCCCTACGCAGGTGTGAGCGCATCGGTGCCACTTGCCGACAGGGTTGATGACAATGGTTGATACGACGGCCACGCTGCTCAGGGCTGCAGATCGAGAAGGCCGATTCCATGCCTGATGCGAGAGGGCGCGACCCGGCGGGCGGCGTTCCCGGCGTTTTCGACTACTCGCTGCTTTCGGTGATCGTGCCCGTGTTCAACGAGCGGTCCACGGTCGCCGAAGTGATTCGTCGTATCCGGGCCGTCATGCTCCCGTTGGATATCGAAGTCATCGTGGTCGACGACGGGTCGACCGACGGCACCGACAGGGTGTTAGCCGCGACAGGCGATTCGACGGTCAGGGTGATCAGCCACCCACGGAACCGCGGCAAGGGTGCCGCCATCCGGACGGGGATGCAGGCGGTGCGGGGGGACCTGGTTCTCATCCAGGACGCCGACCTCGAGTACGACCCGGCCGACTGGCCAAGTCTTCTAGACCCCATCCTGAGGGGCAAGTCTCTCGTGGTCTACGGCAGTCGCTTCACCGGTGAGCGGAAGAACATGCTGCCCCTTCACTGGATCGGTAACCGATTCCTCTCGCTCCTCACCAATGTGCTGTACTCGTCCACCATCTCTGACATGGAGACTTGTTACAAGCTTTTCGATCGCAGAGTGCTCGAGGGCCTGACCATTGAGTCCGACAACTTCGAGTTCGAACCGGAGATCACTGCCAAGGTCATGCGGCGCGGCTATCGGATCTACGAGGTCCCGATCTCCTATGCCGGCCGCGAGCCGGATGAGGGTAAGAAGATCACTTGGCGTGACGGGTTCGGAGCAGTGAAGGCGCTCGTCAAATTCCGGTTCACCCCCCTCGACAAGTGACCGTCGCCGAGGACAAGCAGGCAGTGTCCGACATGGCCGCCGAATCACGACACTCGTCGAATGGACGTGGCTTCGTCGTCCAGTGTGCTCGGGTCTTTATCGCTCTTGTGTGCCTCTCCGCGTTGGCTACGGTTGCGAACCACGGCTTGGATGTAACTGCAGCGGAACTGAGTCGGAAGTCGGTCTCGAGCGGGACATTTGTCAACACTCAGCAAGAATGCATCTACCACCAGATCCATTCGCAGTTGCCCAAGGGCGCCACCGTCTACATCTCGGGCACTGGTTACAACGAGCAGAGACTGGTCGAGCTGACAGCCTTGTGGGCCGTACCGCAGGCGTCTCCCTCCCGAGCAAAATGGACAATCTCGATTGTGCCTGGAAAAACATGCTCGGGAGAGTCTCTCCAGATTCAGCGAGTCGTTCCTCCACCATTTCTGACGCGCGTGCTCCGTCCTGCGAACGGTGCTGCAGCTATCGGGCACTGCGGTGCTTGCGGCCGTAGCAACGGAATTCATGCGCGTCACCCGAGTCGATTTCCTCCTAACGAACAGTATGCAGCAGTCCAGGCGGATCGGCATCGGTCATTTGTCGTACTTCGGATGGGTAGCAAGGTGGACCACTACCGGTGTGGCCAATGGTAGCTACACGTTACAAAGCGTTGCCTACGACGCGACTGGACGGACCAGCCACAGCACGGCAATCACGATCACCGTCAACAACTAGCCGGGTGCGATCAACCTCTTGGTGGATGCCGCTTCGTCAACAGAGAGAGCGACATCGGTCTGCGTCAACTGGACAAGTCGTAGTTCTGGGTTGCCCTGCCTTGGTCACGAGCTACCGGCGGCGCCCCGTCCCGGCGCCCGCTTTCGTCCGACCGTTGGGAGCCCGCTTTCTGGCCGCCGGAGCTTTCGTCGTGTCGGCCGCCACGCCCCGGCGCGCCTTGCCGTTGGTATGAGCGCGGTCGAGCATGGGGGCGAGCACTTGACCGGTGTAGCTGGAGCGCACCGTGGCGACCTGCTCCGGTGTCCCCGCCGCCACGATCCTCCCGCCCCGGTCGCCGCCCTCGGGACCGAGGTCGATGATCCAGTCGGCGCTCTTGATCACGTCCAGGTTGTGCTCGATCACGATGACCGTGTTTCCCTGGTCGACGAGGCGGCTCAGGACGTCGAGCAACTTGCGCACGTCATCGAAATGCAGACCGGTGGTGGGCTCGTCGAGGACGTACAGGGTGTGGCCGGTCGACCGCCGGCTGAGCTCCGAGGCCAGCTTGACTCGCTGGGCCTCACCCCCTGACAGCGTCGGGGCCGGCTGGCCCAGCCGGATGTAGCCGAGTCCCACGTCGACCAAGGTCTGGAGATGCCGGGCGATGGCCGGCTGGTGGGCGAAGAAGGCCAGGGCCTCCTCACAGGAGAGCTCGAGCACGTCGGCGATGGTCTTCCCCCGGAAGGTCACCTCCAGGGTGTCGCGGTTGTAGCGCGCCCCTTGGCAGACCTCGCACGGCACGTAGATGTCGGGGAGGAAGTGCATCTCGATGCGGATGGTCCCGTCCCCCGAGCAGGCCTCGCAGCGGCCCCCCTTCACATTGAACGAGAAGCGGCCGGGCAGATAGCCCCGGACCTTCGCCTCCTGGGTCTGGCTGAACAACTTGCGGATGTGGTCGAAGACACCGGTGTAGGTGGCCGGGTTCGACCGGGGCGTGCGCCCGATCGGGGCCTGGTCCACCTCGACGACCTTGTCGACGTGCTCGACCCCCCGGATGGTCCGGTGCAAACCGGGCGACATCTTGGCCCGGTGCACCTGCTTGGCCAAGGAGCGCAACAGGATGTCGTTGACCAGCGTCGACTTGCCCGAGCCGGACACGCCGGTCACCGCCACCAACCGGCCCAGCGGGAACTCGGCGTCGATGTCGTGCAGGTTGTGCTCGCGGGCCCCCTCCACGGTGAGCACCTCGCCACTGCCCGGCCGCCGTACCGCCGGCACCGGGATCGAGCGCTCCCCCGAGATGTACTGGCCGGTGATCGACTGGCGGTTGCTCTCGAGGCCGCCCCGGCCGGTGACCGGGCCGGAGTGCACGATCCGACCACCGTGCTCACCGGCGCCCGGCCCCACGTCGACCACGTGGTCGGCCACCCGGATGGTCTCCTCGTCGTGTTCGACCACGATGACGGTGTTGCCCAGATCGCGCAGCCGCTTGAGCGTCCCGATGAGCCGCTTGTTGTCCCGCTGGTGCAGGCCGATGGAGGGCTCGTCCAGCACGTAGAGGACGCCGACCAGGCCGCTGCCGATCTGGCTGGCCAACCGGATGCGCTGAGCCTCGCCCCCCGACAGCGTCGTGGCCGAGCGGGCCAGGGTCAGATAGTCGAGCCCCACGTCCAGTAGGAACTGCATTCGCTCGCGCACCTCGCGGAAGACCCGGTCGGCGATGAGGTGGTCCCGTTCGGAGAGGTCGAGCGACGCCACCACCTCCACCGCCTTGCCGATGGACAGCGAGCAGAGGGCGAAGATCGAGTAGCCGCCGACCGTGACGGCCAGCGACTGGGGACGCAGGCGGGCGCCCCCGCACTCGGGGCAGGGGACCTCCCGCAGGTAGCCCTCGAGGTTGTCCCGCAGGAAATCGGACTCGGCCTCGGTATGGCGCCGCTCCAACCAGGGCACGATCCCTTCGTACAGGGCGTGGAACGAGCGCTGCCTCCCGTAGCGGTTGCGGTAGCGAAGGTGGACCTGCCGACTGCCGGCCCCGTAGAGGACGAGCTTCTTGTCCGCCTTGCGCAGCTTCTCCCAGGGCGTGTCCAGCGAGAAGCCGCCCAGGTCGGCGACGCCGGCCAGCAGGCGGGAGAAGTACTCACTGCGGGCGCCCGACCACGGCGCCAGGGCCCCCTCGGCCAGCGACTTGGTCGGGTCCGGCACCACCAGCTCGGGATCGACCTCGTAGCGGGTGCCGAGGCCCGTGCAGGCCGGGCAGGCACCGTAGGGCGAGTTGAACGAGAAGTTCCGGGGGGAGGGATCCTCGAAGCTCAGGCCGCAGTCGGTGCAGGCCAGGTGCTGGCTGAAGGTGATGGCCTCCTCCTCGGTCCCGTCGGCGTCGACCACGACCACCTCGGCCACGCCGTCGGCCAGGGAGAGGGCGGTCTCCAGCGACTCGGTCAGACGCCGGCGGATGTCGTTGCGGCGGACCAACCGGTCCACCACCACCTCGATGGTGTGCTGCTCGTAGCGAGCCAGGTCCAGCCCCGGGCGGTCGGCCAGCTCGATCGTGGCCCCGTCCACCCGGGCCCGGGCAAAGCCCTGCTTGGCCAAGTCGTCCAGCAGGGCCGTGTACTCGCCCTTGCGGCCTCTCACCACCGGGGCCAGCACCATGAACCGGGTGCCCTCGTCCATGGCCAGGATGCGGTCGACGATCTGCTGGGGGCTCTGGCGGGCCACCGGCCGGCCGCAATTGGGGCAGTGGGGCTTGCCGATCCGGGCGTAGAGCAACCGCAGGTAGTCGTAGACCTCGGTCACCGTGCCGACCGTCGAGCGGGGGTTCCGGGACGAGGACTTCTGGTCGATGGAGATGGCCGGCGACAGCCCCTCGATGAAGTCCACGTCCGGCTTGTCCATCTGGCCGAGGAACTGGCGGGCATAGGCCGACAGCGACTCCACGTAGCGGCGCTGGCCCTCGGCATAGATGGTGTCGAAGGCGAGCGACGACTTGCCCGAGCCGGACAGTCCGGTGAACACGATGAGCCGGTCGCGGGGCAGGTCGAGCGAGACGTCCTGGAGGTTGTGCTCGCGCGCGCCGCGCACCACCAGTCGGTCAGCCATGGGCGTGAGGATACCGGGGCGCGACGGCGTGCCCGGCGGTCACGGACCGGCCGTGATCTCGACGCCGACCGGCTCGGCGTTGGTGCCCCCCGAACCGGGGCGTTCGGCGTCGGCGCCCTCGGGCCCGCCCCCGGCCCCGGTGTCGTCGACCTCCCCTTCGTCGGCCTGGAGCACGAGCGCGCCGTCCACCGGGTCGCGCACCAGGAGCAACCGCAACTCGGCGATCTCGTCCCGGAGCAGCGCCGCCTCCTCGAAACGCAGCTCCTCGGCCGCCCGGCTCATCTCGGTCTCGAGGCGCCGGATGAGGGTGGAGAGCTCGTCGGCATCGGGACCCTGCGACCGGGCCCGGTCGGCGGCGGCGGCCAGCGGCGGGGTCCCGCCCGAGCGAATCGTCCGGGCCCGCTCGGCCGCCGTGCGGCTGTTCGGACCGGCGCTGATCGCCGCCGAACCGATGCCTTCGCCGCGGATCCGCTCGAGGATGTCGGTCACCGACTTGGTGATGCTCCGCGGGTCGATCCCGTGTTCCTGGTTGTAGGCGATCTGGCGGGCCCGCCGCCGCTGCGTCTCGCCGATGGCCTCGGTCATGGAATCGGTGATGCGGTCGGCGTACATGACCACCCGCCCGTTCACGTTGCGGGCGGCTCGCCCCATGGTCTGGATGAGCGACGGGGCCGAGCGGAGGAAGCCCTCCTTGTCGGCGTCGAGGACCGCCACCAGACCGACCTCGGGCAGGTCGAGGCCCTCGCGGAGGAGGTTGATCCCGACCAGCACGTCGAAGGTGCCGAGCCGGAGCTCGCGGAGCAGCTCGATCCGGGCCACGGTGTCCACGTCGGAGTGGAGGTACTGGACCCGGACCCCCTGCTCGGCGAGGTATTCGGTGAGGTCCTCGGCCATCTTTTTGGTCAAGGTGGTGATCAGGACCCGGTTGCCGTCGGCCACCGTGGCGTCGATGCGCTCGCGCAGGTCGTCGATCTGCCCGGTGGTGGGGCGGATGTCCACCTCGGGGTCGACCAGGCCGGTCGGGCGGATGACCTGCTCGACCACATTGGCGCTGTGCTCGAGCTCCCAGGGGCCGGGGGTGGCCGACAACAGGACGGCCTGGCCGGTGCGCTCGAGGAATTCCTCGAACCGCAGGGGCCGGTTGTCCACCGCCGACGGAAGGCGGAACCCGTGGTCGACGAGGGTCTCCTTCCGCGACCGGTCGCCGGCGAACTGCCCGCGCAACTGCGGGATGGCCACGTGGCTCTCGTCCACCACCACCAGGAAGTCCTTGGGGAAGAAGTCGAGCAGGGTGAAGGGCGCCTCGCCCGGGGCCCGCCCGTCGAGATGCCGGCTGTAGTTCTCGATCCCGCTGCACACACCGGTCTCGGCCAGCATCTCCAGGTCGTATTCGGTGCGCATGCGGAGCCGTTGGGCTTCGAGCAGCTTGCCGGCCTCGGTGAGCTCGGCGAGCCGCTCCCGCAGCTCGACCTCGATGGTGGCCACCGCCTGCTGCATCCGCTCGTCGCCCGCTCCGTAGTGGGTGTTGGCGAACACCACCAGTTCGTCGAGCTCGTCCCCGATCTCCCCGGTGGTGACGTCGAAGGGACGGATGCGCTCGACGGTGTCGCCGAAGAACTCGATGCGCACGGCCTGGCTCTCGTAGGCCGCATGGATCTCCACCGTGTCGCCCCGGGCCCGGAACTGGCCCCGGGAGAGGGTCATGTCGTTGCGCGAATACTGGAGCTCGACCAGGCGCCGGAGCAGCGAGCGCTGCTCGTGCACCTCCCCCGGCCGCAGAGCCACGATGCGGTCTCGGTACTCGTCGGGCGAGCCGAGGCCGTAGATGCACGAGACCGAGGCGACCACGATGGTGTCCGGCCGGAGCAGCAGCGACGAGGTGCAGGCGTGCCGGAGGCGGTCGATCTCGTCGTTGATCGACGAGTCCTTCTCGATGTAGGTGTCCGAGGAGGGAACATACGCCTCGGGCTGGTAGTAGTCGTAGTAGGAGACGAAGTACTCCACCCGGTTCCGGGGGAACAGCTCCTTGAGCTCGGCCGCCAACTGGGCGGCGAGGGACTTGTTGGGCTCGATGATCAGGGTGGGCCGCTGCACGCCTTCGATCGTCCAGGCGATGGTGGCCGTCTTGCCCGACCCGGTGATCCCGAGCAGGGTCTGGTAGCGATCACCCCGTTGCAGCCCCTGGACCAGCCCGGCGATGGCCTGGGGCTGGTCACCGGCCGGCCGGAACGGCGAAATGACCTGGAAGTCGGGCACCCTTCGATGGTACCGGGAGGGTGTGACACCGCCCCCGGGCCGTCAGGCGGTGGGCGCCGGTGCCGACTCCCCCGGCCCCGACGACGTCCGGTGCAGGTCCACCAAGGCCCGCCACACCCGGTCCACCTCGGCCCGGAGCTCGTCGAGGTCCCCGGTGTTGTCGATGACGAGGTCGGCACCGTCGAGGCGCGTCCGGCGGTCGGCCTGCGAGCCGATCCGGGCCGCCGCATCCTCGGGCGACATGCCGCGCAGAGTGACCAGGCGCTCGAGGGCCAGCTCGGTGGGGGCGTCGACCACCACCACCGCGGCCAGGTCGAGCATCTCCCGGTGGACCGGGCGGAGCAGGGGGATGTCCAGGACCACGATGTCCTCCCCTCCGGCATGGGCGTCCTTGCGGGCCATCATCTCCACGCCGATGACCGGATGGGTGATGGCATTGAGGTCGGCCAAGGCGTCGGGGTCGCCGAAGGTCAGCTGGGCCAGCCGGGGACGATCGATCCGCCCCTCCCGGTCGAGGATCTCCGGCCCGAACCGGTCGATGAGGGGCTGGTAGGCCGGACCTCCGGGAGCGACCACCTCCCGGGCGATGAGATCGGCGTCGACCAACTTGGCCCCTCGGCCCACCAGCAGGTCGGCGACGGTCGACTTCCCGGCCCCGATCCCGCCGGTGAGGCCGACGGCGAGCACCGCCGGCCCGCTCAGGCCGCTCGCCGCGGCCGGGAGGCCGTGGCGAACAGGACCATGGTGGTCCGATCGAGCTGGTCGGTGACGAAGAAGTCGTCGGCCGTGATGCCGGTCGTCCCCCCGGAGTCGCCCCGGGCCATGAGCTTGTAGGCGAGGGGCAACACCCGGGTGTAGATCCCCACGTACCACGAGCGCGGGATGCGGTGGCGCAGATCCAGGACGTCGAGGCGGAGCACCTTGTCGGCCTTCTGGCGGCGGGCGGTGAAATCGGCCTTCACCGCCGGCACGGCGTCCAGCCCCTGCACGCTGACGTCGTCGAAATGACGGGACAGCAGCCGATGGAGCTCGGGCGGCTCGAAGAGGTGGACGTGGAAGGGGTTCTCGAAGTCGGCCGGGGCGTTCGGGGTCAGGAAGAACACGGTCCCGTCGTCGGCCAGCACCCGGGCCAGCTCCCTGACATGTCCTTCGGGGTCCTCGAAGTGCTCGATCAGGTGTGACGAGCACGCCCACCGGAAGTGGCCCTCGGCCAGGCCCAGCGCGCCGGCGTCCATCCGGGCGACCAGCAGCCCCTGGGGCGCCCACCGGCCGCTGGGCGGCGCTGACGGCCTCGGCGCTGTAGTCGACCCCGAGCACCCGGCGGCCGCTCGCCACGAACCGGGCCGACTCGAAGCCCTGGCCGCAGCCCACGTCCAGCATCGGTCCGGGCCCCAGGCGCTCGATGACGGTCCGGTAGCCGGCGGCGTGCAGGGCCAGCAGCGAATCGGGCGTGACCCCCTCCAGGGGGCGCTCGCCGGTGAGCCGTCGGGACGACGGGCTCCGGCCGGAACCTCGCTCGGCCAGGTCGGAATGGTGCATGCTCAAGGCGGGCTCCCTGCGATCGGGCAGTTGGCGGTACGACCGAGGGACCGGCCCCTGTCCGGCTCCCGTCACGATGCCACGGCCACTCGCTGGTTGTTTACACTACCGAGCACTCGTGTTGGAGCTCCAACCATCTCCTGTCGCGCTCCCGGACCAGGTCCGCCCGAGTTCCTTCCCCGGACGCTGGCGACCGTCCGACCGGCTGCGAAGGGTCCTCGACTACGCCCTGGTGGGGCTGTTGGCCCTCGTTCCCATGCTGGCCTCCCAGCCCGGCACGGTGGTCGACGACACCAAGACGTATCTCTATCTCGACCCGGGCCGGTACGTACGACCAGGCCGTCTCGCTGTGGGACCCGAACGTGGCCCTGGGGACGGTGACCCACGAGAACATCGGTTACCTCCTCCCCATGGGCCCCTACTACTGGGCCGCCGCCGAACTGCACCTCCCGCTGTGGGTCGCCCAGCGGCTGTGGATGGCCGCCCTGCTCTTCGGGGCCGGGGCCGGCGTGCTCTACCTCTGGCGGACGTTGGGCCTCACCGGCCCCGGCCGGTACGTGGCCGCCGTCGGCTTCATGTTCACCCCGTACGTCCTCCAGTACGCCGGCCGCATCTCGGTGATCCTCATGCCGTGGGCCGGCCTGCCCTGGATGGTCGCCTTCGTCATCCTGGCCCTGCGGCGGGGAGGGTGGCGCTATCCGGCGCTCTTCGCCCTCGTGGTGGCACTGGTCAGCGGCATCAACGCCAGCTCGGTCCTGTACGTGGGCATCGCTCCCGCCCTGTGGCTGCCCTACGCCGTGCTGGTGGCCCGGGAGTCGACCTGGCGACGGGCCTGGGGCGTGGCCTGGAAGACCGGCCTGCTGACCGCCCTCGTCTCACTGTGGTGGGCGGTGGGCCTCCAGGTCGAGGCGGCCTACGGGGTCAACGTCCTCAAGTACACCGAGACGGTCCCGGCCACCAGCAGTACCTCGCTGGCGTCGGAGATCATCCGCGGCCTCGGCTACTGGTACTTCTACGGATCCGACCGGGTGGGTGCCTGGACGCAGACCTCGGTGGCCTACACCCAGAACCTCTGGCTGATCGCGGCCAGCTTCATCGTGCCGGTGCTGGCCTTCGCCGCCGCCGTCTTCTCGCGGTGGCGCTACCGCGGGTACTTCGTCCTCATCACCGTGGTCGGCATGGTGCTGGCGGTCGGCCCCAACCCGTACACGGATCCCTCCGCCGTCGGGTCGGTCCTCAAGGCCATCATGGTCGACACCACCGCCGGGCTGGCCATGCGCTCCACCGACCGGGCCTCACCGGTCATCCTCCTCAGTCTGGCCATGTTCCTCGGCGCCGCCGTGAGCGCCGTGGTGGCCCGCCTTCCCCGCACCGGCCTGGTCCTCGGGGGGCTGGCCGTGGCGGCGGTGGCGGCCGCCTCGACGCCGCTGTGGACCGGGGGCATCGTGGCCGACGGCTTCACCCAGCCCGCCGTCCCGCCCACCTATGTACGGCAAGCCGCGGCCACCCTCGACCACACCCATCCGGGTACCCGGGTCTACGCCATCCCGGGCAACAACTTCGCCGCCTACCGCTGGGGCGACACCATCGACACCGTCTACCCCGGGCTCATGACCCGGCCGTTCGTCACCCACGAGCAGCAGATCATGGGCTCGCTGGCCACCGCCGACCTGCTCCAGGCGGTGGACACGCCGCTCCAGGACGGGACCATGGACTGGAACACGATCGGCCCGCTGTCCTCGCTGATGAGCGCGGGAGACGTGCTCGTCCAGTACGACCAGGCCTACGAGCGCTACGACACGCCGAACCCGCAACAGGTGGCGTCCGAGCTGTCCACCACCCCCCCGGGGCTCTCGCACCCGGTGACGTACGGCCGGCCCACCCCCAACGTCCCGTTGATACCCCACTTCGACGAGGCCACGCTCGCCCGTCCCCCGAACCAAGGCTGGCCGGCCCCGCTCACCAGCTACACGGTGGCCCAGCCCCGCCCGGTGGTGCGGGCCGACTCGACGGCGCACCCGTTGGTCGTCGACGGCGACGCCTCGGGCATCGTCAACGCCGCCTCGGTCGGGTTGCTCGGCAACAACCCGACGATCTTCTACGCCGGGACGCTCGACCTCAACCCCTCCCTCCGCCGGCGCACCCTCGGGGCCCCCGCCGACCTGGTGGTGACCGACACCAATCGCAAGCAGGGGTACCGCTGGAACTCGCTCAACGAGAACACCGGCTACACCGAGACGGCCGCCCAAGGACCCGACACGGCCGACCCCACCGACGCCCCCATCAACCTCTTCCCCGGCGCCCCGGCCGACGCCCAGACCACCTCCCGCATCACCGGCGTGGCCTCGGTCACCGCCTCCTCCTACGGGTCGTCCATCAGCTACCTGCCCGAGAACCGGCCGTCCGCCGCACTCGACGGGAACACCCAGACGGCGTGGTTGGACGACTCCTTCGCCCAGCAGCTGGGCCAGTGGTGGCAGGTCTCGCTCGACCACCGGCGGACCCTCGGGACCATCGATGTCGTGCAGCCCCAGACCGGCGACCCCGACCGGTGGATGACCAAGGTCACCCTCACCTTCGACGGAGGCCGGCCGGTGGTCGTCCCGCTCGATTCCCGCTCCCGCACGCCGGCCGGCCAGGTGATCAACTTTCCCGCCCGCGCCTTCACCACGCTCCGCCTGACGGTGGGCGGCGTGGCTGTCTCCAACCGGATGACACCGGTGAGCTCCCGCAGCTCGGTGGGGTTGGCCGAGCTGAGGATCCCGGGCGTGTCGGCCGACGAGACCATCACCATGCCCGAGGACCTGCTGCGGGCGGCCGGCCCGGCCTCGATCTTCGACCGGCTCAGCTTGATCATGACCCGGCTCCGCAGCTCGGGCGCCCCACCCCGGTCTGACGTGGAGACCTCCCTGGCCCGGAACTTCTGGCTGCCGACGGCCCGGGCCTTCTCGGTGACGGGGACGGCCCGCATCTCCCCGCTCATCCCCGACGACCAGATCGACCGGCTGGTGGGTCGGTCGAGCCCGCCCGGTGGACCGGTGACCGCCTACTCGCGCGGCCGCCTGCCCGGTGACCTTCGGGCCGGGGCGGTCGCCACCCTGGACGACGACCCGACCACCCTCTGGGAGCCCGGGTTCGGGGTGACCCACCAGGCCGGCCAGTGGCTCCAGTACGTGTTGCCCCGGCCCGTCACCTTCGACCACCTCGACCTCAAGATCGCCGCCGACGGCCAGCACTCCGTCCCCACCCAGGTGACCGTGTCGGCCGACGGCTCGTCCGCCACGGTGGCGCTGCCCCCGATCCCCGATGGTGCCGTCCCCGGGTCGGTGGCCGACGTGCCCATCACCTTCCCGCCCCTGACCGGCCAGAACGTACGGATCACCGTCGACCGGGTCCGCATCGAGAACACGCCCAACTACTACTCGCAGACCCCGATCGCCATGCCCATCGGGATCGCCGACGTCGGCATCCCCGGTGTGCAGGCCGGGACCCTGCCCCCGACCATCCCGGCCAGCTGCCGCGGTGACCTGCTCTCGGTCGACGGCCAGCCCCTGTGGGTGTCGGTCAGCGGGGCGACGTCGAGCGCACTGTCGCGCCAACCCCTCACCGTCACCCCCTGCGGGCCCGACGCCGGCGGCCTGGCCCTCGGGGCCGGTCCCCACATCCTGCGCTCGACCCTGGGCCAGACCTCGGGCTTCGACATCGACCAGCTGGCCCTGGACTCCGCGCCCGGCGGCGGGGCCATGCCGCCGGCCGACGCCACGACCCTCCAGGCCCCGCCGGCCACCGCCCCGCCCACCGTGCACGTCCAGAGCCAGACCGCCACCACCGTGCATCTGACGGTCAGCCGGTTGGACGGCAGGGCCGGCCCGCGGGGTGGCGCCGACCTCGTGCTCGGGCAGAGCATCAACTCGGGATGGACGGCCTCGGTGACCGGTGGCGGGAGTCTGGGGAGACCGGCACTGATCGACGGTTACGCCAACGGCTGGCGACTCGATCCCGCCGCCCTCGGCCCGGCCCTCCACCACGACACCGTCTCGGTGGTCCTGCGCTGGCAGCCCCAGCGCCGGGTGAACCTGGCGCTCGTCATCTCGGCCCTGGCCATCGTGCTGTGCCTGGTCCTGGTCCTCGCGCCGTGGGAGTGGAAGCGCCGGCGCGGCGGCCGGGACGACCGGCGGGCCGGGTACGACGGTCCCCCGGGGGGCGCCTCCCTGGTTCGACCCTTCCATGCCGACGCCCCGTCCGCTCCCCCGCTGGTGGCCCTGGCGACCGGGGGCATCACCGGCGCCGCCGGGGCGGCCATCGCCACCCCCCTGGTGGGTCTGGTGGTCGGCGTGTCCACGGCGTTGGTCCTACTGGTGCCCCGGCTCCGCATGGTGCTGGGCATCGCGGCGGTGGCCGGTCTGGTGGCGGCCGGGACCTACGTCGTCGTGACCCAAATCGCCACCCCCGTGCCGCCCGGTGGCAACTGGCCGGTTCCGCTCCAGACGGCCAGCCAATGGGCGTGGGCCGGAGTGGTCTTCCTCGCCGCCGACGCCGTGGTGGAGGCCGTCCTCGCCCGTCGGAAGGCGACGGATGATGACGGCGACGCGGTCGAGAGCGGCTCCCCTCCCCGGGCCCCGGTGCCCGATGCCTCGGGTTGATCCGAGGATGGCCGGGCCGGATGGGCCGGCCGGGTGGATCGACCGGTTGCGCCCTACTGGCGGGCCAGGGCCTCGGCCCCCAGCGCCACCAGGGCTCCCCGGGCGCAGGCCTCCCAGGTGAACCCGGCGGCATGGGCCTGCGCCCCACTGCCGAGCCTCCGGCGAAGCAGCTCGTCGCGGAGCAGCGCGTCGATCCCGGCCACCAGGTCGTCCCGGCTGTCGGCCAGGATGCCGGTGCGACCGTCGAGCACCGCGTCCTCGTGCCCCCCGATCCTGGTCACGACGGACGGGGTGCCGCAGGCGCCGGCCTCGGTCACGGTCATCCCCCACCCCTCGCGGAGCGAGGTGGAAGCGAGGACCCAGGCTCGCCGATAGAGATCGATGAGCTCCGCCTCGGGTACGTAGCCGGGCAGGGAGATCCACGACCCGGCCCCCGACCGGTGGATCAGCGCCTCGAGAGCGGGCCGCTCGTACCCCTCTCCGGCGATGACCGCCTGCAACCCGGGATGGTGGGCCTTGAGGTCGACGAGCGCCTCGATCAACAGGTGGAACCGCTTGACCGGGACCAACCGGCCGACCGCCACCACCAGCGGGACATCGGACCGCTCACCACCCGGGAAGAACTGTGGCTCGACGCCCGGCGGCGAGACGGAGACCCGCTCGGGGGGGATGTGCAACCGTTCGACGATCTCCCGCTTGGCCGAATTGGAGAGCGTCACGATGCGGCTCTTCCGATAGAAGGGTGGGGCGACGCGGTGCTCGACGGCGTACCCGAGCTCGGCCAGACCCTTGGGCAGGACCATCTTCCACATCTCGGCGTGGACGTGGTGCAGGAAGACGATGTGCGGGCAGTGGGCCCACACGGGGGAGAAGAACGGCATGCCGTTCCAGATCTCCACCAGGCCGTCGCCGTTGCCGACCCGCCCGACCGCACCCGAGAGCATGGTGCGCGGGAAGACCGAGTAGCGACCGGCCCGCCGGATGGCCCGGTAGCCGTTGCGGCGGATCACCGCCCGCTGGTCGGGGACGGCCGAGGTGGTGATCGACACGTCGAGACCGGCGTCCGACCAGGCCGACAGGACCCGGTGGGCATGCAGCTCCGAGCCACCCGCCTCTTCGTCGTCGTAGTCCCGCCAGGCGATCACGTCGATGCGTCTCAGACCGGCCCGGTCGGCGATTTCGGCGATGCTGAGGTCCGAGAAGCGAGGCAACCTCGACTGGTCGTGCCGCACCTCCGACCCGGGACGGACCGTCGAGGCGGCCCGGCCGGCCCGGAAGGCGGCGCCCTGCCGTCCGTTGGGGACGTCCGACCCCGGCACCGGGATCAGCCGCGGCACCGGAGCAGCCTCATCCTCGGCCGCGGCGCGCCCGGGGCGGGCCGGTGGCGACTCGGTCGGGGCGGGCTTCTGTCCAGGTCCGACGGCACCGCCGGCGTCCCCTACCGGATCGGGCTCCCCGGTTCCACGCCTCATCCCCACTCGCCTCCGACGTCGGCTTTCGGGCGCCCTCTCTCCCGATGAAGGGCCGAGTGTACCGGTGCTTTCCGCCGTCGGCTCAGTTGGCGGGGGCCGACCCCGGAGCGGAGGCGGTGCGGTGCCGGGGTGGCGCCGGGGCCGAGAACCAGTGCCGCCCACGGTGTCTGCGATGGATGAGGGCGAAGGCCACGGCCATGGCCGCCGCCAGGACGGCCTGGGCGATGAGGTCCGCTCGGGCCGTCTGGGTGGTCCGACCACCGGCCATGGCCACCAGGACCACGGCGAGTGACGACCCACCGAGCAGGAGGAACACGATCCAGCGGGAGCCGGTGCCGAAGAGATAGTTGGTCACCAGGACCGAGAACGACAGGCACATCATGGCGACCACCAGGGTGGCGAAAGCGGGTGCGGCCGCGCTCAGCTTGGCCGAGAAGACCAGGGTGAGGAACCAACGGGGCACCAGCAACGAGATCCCCAGCAGCACGGCGGCGGGTACGGCGAGGAAGATGAGGGTGACGCCGAGTTGGCGAACGGCGTGGCCGCCCTCGTTCCAGCGGATCGTGGCCTCGGGGAGCAGGTAGGCGCCGAGGGCCAGGGCCCCGAAGACGAGGGCCTTCGATGCCACCGAGATGGCCGCGTAGGGACCCACGTTGGCATGGTCCAACCGGCCGAGCAGGATGACATCGACGTTTTGCAGGAGGCCGAGCAGGGCGAGGCCGACGAAGGCCGCCGAGACGTCGGCCACCAGCCGCCGCCGGATCAGGCTCGAGTCGGCAGCCGGGTCCACCGCAGCCGGGTCCAAGACCTCGGGCTCGGCGGACCAGACCCGGGTGGCGAGCCAACGGGCGTGGATCGTCGCCAGTGTCTCGCTGATGAAGACTCCGAGGGCGTACCCGGCCACACCCAGGTGGGCGCCGACGAAGACGATGACGAAGACGCTGCGGAAACCGCCTTCCACCAGGAGGTTACCGGCGAGAGCCCGATAGCCGCGGTGGGCCTGCAACAAGCCGCGATCCACCGACAGCAGGATCCAGATGCCCCCCGACACGAGGATGAGCACCACCCCGGCGCTGCTGGGCAGGGAGAGCTGCCGGGCGATCCAACCTTGGAGCGCCAGGACGATCACCGCCTCGACGACGATGGCCGCCAGCACGATGCGATGGATCCGCCCGGCCCAGGGCCGCACCATGCCCGCGTGGCCGGCGCGCTGGAGGGCGGTCACCCGGCGGACCACGCCCACCAGCACGGCCGAGCCCGGCATCGAGAGGATGAAGAACAGCCCGAGCAACTGGGCGATGGCGCCGTAGGACGCCGGGGTGACCAGCCGGGCCACCACCACGACGACCAGGACGGCGACACCGTTGACGAGCAGGCCGGCCACGGCCACGGGCCCGGCCTGGGTGAGGCCGGAGATCACCGAGTCGTGCTTGGGCACCTTCGCCTTGGCCGTGGTGCTGTGCGTGTCGGGAGCGCCCGGGGTGTCGGGGGCGCCGTCGGGGAGGGTGATGATCGGTCCGCCGGCGACGGCGATGCCCACGGCCGGAGCCATCGAAACCGATTCGGTGACCGGTTCGACCACGGTCTCCACCTCGTCCAGCACGGCTTGGAGCTCCGGTCCGGCCGGATCGGAGGGTTCGGTCTCCGGGGGGAGGTCGTCGGCGCCGCTCATGCCGGATCTCGCCGCCTCCCGCGCGACACCTGGCCGGTCCCCAGCCGCCTAGACGGCGGCGCGATCCAGGGTCGCAGCCTTGCGGGGAATCACCGGTGCATCCCGACCGGTCCCGCCGCTCCCCTCGCTCGCCTTCGCCCCGTCGACCTCGTGGTACTCCTCTTCGACGTTGATCGACCAGATGTCGTGGTCGGCGCCGTGGATGTTCTCCACCGTGAGCATCGCCGTGTACATCGAATGGTCCTGGTTGTTGTACTTGTGCATGCCGTTCCGGCCCACCGGATGCACGTTGGGCGCATGCTGCTCGAACCACCGGCGGATCACGTCCACGTTGTCACGGTAGACGTCGTCGTACACCGGATAGGCCTTGGGCATCCTGACTACGTACCCGGCCTCGACGTCGGCCGGGTCGACCAGTCCGATGGCGCCCAGCTCCTCGATGGCCAGGGCGACGAGCTCGTCGTCCGGCTTGGTCCAGAGCTCGTCCCCCTCGAAGACGAAGTACTCCATCCCGAGGCAGGTCCGCCCGTCCTTGACCATGTAGGGAGACCAGGACCCGAAGTTCTGGATCCGGCCCACCTTGACCTCGGGCGAGTGGATGTAGATCCAGTTGTCGGGAAAGCCCCGTTCCTCGGGGACCACCAGCGCCACCGTGAGGAAATCGCGGTACCGGAGATCGTCGGCGGCCGCCAGAACCTCGTCCGGCACCGGGGGGTCGACGATGCGGGCCAGCGACGTGAACGGCATGGACGAGATCACATGGGAGACGGGGACCCGCTCCTCCCCGTCCGCCGACCGCACCGTCACGGCCACCGCCGCGCCGTTCTCGACATGGAGGGTCGCCGCCGAGGTCTCCATGCGGAGGGCACCGCCCATGGCCACCACCTGCTCGGCGCACCGTTCCCACATCATGCCGGGCCCGTACTTCGGGTACTGGAACTCCTCGATCAGACTGGTCACCTGCTTCGACCGGTCCCGGTGCCGGCCACGCAACGAGGACCGGATCGGCTCCCACACCGCCGTCCAGAGCGACATGCCTTTGATGCGCTGTGCACCCCAGTCGGCGGAGATCTCCGAGGCCGACACAGCCCAGAGCTTCTCGTTGTAGGTCTTGAAGAAGTGGTCGTAGAGGCGCCAGCCGTAATTGGACACGATGTACCCCTCCAGAGTGGAGACGTCCTTGGGCGGCCGCAGCCGGACCCAGAGGAACGAGAGCCCACAGCGGATCGCCTCGATGAGGCCCAGATTGGACAGGGCGTTGCCCAGCTTGATCGGATAGTCGTAGAACTTCCCGCCGTAGAAGATGCGGCTCATCCGGGGACGGAGGAGAAAGTCCTCCGGGGGGAGCACCTTGTGCCAGAACTCCTCGACCGGCCGCACCTTGGTGAAGAAGCGGTGGCCCCCGATGTCGAAGCGCCAGCCGTCCCGCAGGACGGTACGACTGATGCCGCCCACCACCGAGTCCTCTTCGACGACCACCACCGGATCGCCGGCCTCGGCCAATTGATGGGCCGCGGTCAGCCCGGCCGGACCGCCCCCGATGACGAGCACCGGCCGTCGACCCGGTGGCCGGTCGGGATTCTCCGCCCGCCGCCCGGTCCGCACCCGGCCTGACGCTAATGCCACGCGCTGGTGTCCGTTCTTCCTGGCTCGCTCATCTCGGTCATCCGGGTCATTTCCTGGTCCTTACCCAATTCCGGTCATCTCGCTCGCTCGGCCGTGGCGGCCGGCCCAGGCCCGCGGCCACCACCGCCCGCATCGGCCGGATACCCGACGTGAGACGTCACCCCGGTTCCTCCCGGCCCGCCTCCTCCGGGCCGGGAGCACCGTGCCCTGCCGACGGGCACATCCCCCACTGCCCCTCGCTTGGCCAGGCTAGTGGGTCGACTCCGTGATCGGGGGGAACCACACGTCCGCCTCCCCCCGCGAAGGAACCAGGCTGACGCCGGCGGAGCCGGGCCCTGGGCGGCCGAGCCCGGTCACGGGACCACGATGCCGAGGAAGGCCAACACGGCGTACCCGGCCATGGCCGACCCCGACAGCACCAGGACGGCGAGCTCGACCGGACGGCGGCCCGTCAGGGTCGAGGCCGCCACCACCAGCGGGAACGCCCCCAGAGCGTACCGCTCGAACGAGTCGAGATTGGAGCTGGCCAGGGCCACGACCAGCACGGCGACGGCGAAGGCACCGTAGGAGGCGGGCAGCCGCCGGAAGGCGATGACCACCAAGGCGATGCTCAGCACCACCCAGGGGACATGGGAGGCGCTGCCCAGATGGTGACCGTGGACCACCGACAAGAGGTTGTGCCACATGGCCGGGAGCGGGAGGCGGACCGCGCCCCGGTGACCGAGCTGCTGCTGCAGCCGGAACGGCAGCCACGGATCCCCGAACTGGCCGTCCACCCAGGCCAGGTAGGACCCGGTGCCGACCAACGGCCCGAGGACGGCCGCCGCCCGGGCCACCCACCCGACCGGCGTGGTCCCGACGTTCCGCTGCCGCCAGACCTCCACCACGGCCGGGACGACGAGCAGGATCCCGACCGGCCGGAGGAGGCCCCCCACCAGGCCGGCCAGGGCCGTCCACCACCAGCGTCCCGTCCGGGCCCCGAAGAGGGCGACCACCGAGCAGAGGAGAAGCGGCCCATCGGCATAGCCCAGGACCAGGGAGTACGCCGCCGGGGCGAGGGCCAGGAGCCAGACCGAGCGGCGGGCCAGGTCCGGGCCCAGGTCGCGCCCCAAGTCCTTGCGCACCAGCAGGAACAGGGCCGCCATGGCGGCCAGCGAGCAAGCGTTGGACAGGAAGATCAGGGCCACGCCCGGGGTGACGCCCGGCACCCAGGCGAGGACCCGCCCGGCCAACGGAAAGGCCGGGAAGAAGCGCACCGATTGCAGCCCCGACGCGGCATAGCCGTGGGCGGCGATCGACTGGTACCACCCGCCGTCCCAGGTGAGCAGGCCCTGCTGCACGTGAAGGCGGGCACCGGCATTGCCCGGCCGGACGGTGCCGACGATCCCGTGGGCCAGGGCCAGGCTGGCAACGACCAACCCGCGGGCCACGATCCAGGCGGGCAGGACGTCCACCAGCGCCCCGGCGAAGACCCGGGAACCGGCCCGGGCCCGTTGCGACCGGGCCGACCAAGACGCTCCCGGGGCGATGGCTGATGCAGTGGTGCCTGGGCCGGTGGTGGCGGGGCCAGCGGTGGCACCGGTGGTGGCTCCGCCGGTAGCCGCCCCGCTCGGGGGTGGGGGCGGGCCGGCGATCCCGTGTGCGATACCGGCCACCCGTCAGGGTGCGGTCGGCGTGAAGCGGACCAGCCACATGGGTTGATAGAAGGTCTGGGGCGCGCCGGTCACCAGTTGGGTGGCCCGGAACCGCGGATCGCCCTGGAGTGTCTGGACGATGCCCTCGCATTTGGTCCCGAGCGTCTGGTACCCGGGGGCCCACACCACGAAGATCTGGCGGTTGGAGGCTGCGGCCGACTCGAGCTGCAGCGAGAAGTTGACCGCCGAGCCGGCCCGCGACGCCGCCGCGTAGTCGGCCCAGTCGACGAAGACCGGACCGGTGCCCCGCGGGAAGGTCGTCTGCCGGTAGCGACCGCCGGGAAGCAGGCGGTTCACGGCCGGTCCGAGCTGGTCCGGGCAGTAGGCGACGAGGTCTCCCGGCTTCCCCTGGGCGGCGATGGCCGCGGCCACCTGGCCGGCCTGGGTCCGGTTGGTCGTGATGTTGGGGATGGCGCTGGCCAGCCCGGCCACCACCGCCAGGGCCAGGACGGCCACCCGCACCCGCCGGTCGGCGAAGGTCACCAAGCCGAGGGAGACCAGCAGGATGAGGGGGATGAAGACCACCGATGCGTAGCGGGCGTCGAACGCGCTGTTGGTGATGAACCCCCCGGCGATGGCCACCCCGAGCGTGCCCACGATGGCGATGGCCAGGGGCCGGCCGAGGGGCCGGGTACGGATGTCGAGCTCGATGTGCAGCCGGTCGGTGGCCACCCCGAAGACGCCGAGGCCGGCCAGGGCGAAGAAGATCAGGGCCAGGGCGCGGCCCCCGTTGGTGCCGCCCCCGGCGAACGAGGCCACGGCGTTGACCATGGCGGCGAAGTTGGCCGGGGTGGCCCACGGTGTCCCGGTGTGGTGCGACTGGTAGAGGAAGGTGGGCAGCCAGGGAAGGAAGGTCAGCGAGCCGACGACCATGGCCACGAGTGAGGCCCGCGCCCCGGGCCGCAGGCTGGGCCGTCCCCTCCACGCCTGCCAGGCCAGCCAGAGGCCCACGACCCCGATGAGGTACATCGACCAGTAGTGCGAGTAGAGCAGGAGCGACGTCACCACGCCGACGGCCAGCACGTTGCCGAAGCCCGGGCGACGGAGCGCACCGTCGAGCGCCAGGTAGCCGAGGACGGTGAGGAGCATGACCAGCGCGTACATGCGCGCCTCGGTCGAGTAGCGGACGGCGAACGGCGACGTGGCCACCAGCAGGGTGGCGGCCCAGGCCACCGTCCGGCCGCCCAGGCGCCGACCGGCCAACCAGGCCAATGGCAACGTGGCCAGGCCCATGACTCCGGAGAGGGACCGCACGGCGATGTCCGATGTGCCGAACCAGGAGGTCCAGAAGTGGAGCAGCACGTAGTAGAGAGGCGGTGCGCCGTCCCGGCGCAGGAACGACGGGATCAGGTGCAGGGGCTGGCGGGCGATGTTGACGGTCAGGGCCTCGTCGAGCCAGAGGTCCGAGGTGGTCCAGAACCGCAGCACGACGGTGAACGCCACCACCAGCACCGCCAGCGCGGTGAGCAGGTTCATCGTCCGCCGGCTGAAAGGCCTCCCCTGGGCGCGGTCGTCGACCGGCTCCGGCACCGAACCATCCGCCCCGACCTCGCGCCGGGTCGGCCGCGCCGGGGCGACCGTCCCGGCGACACCGCCGGTCCCGCCCGGGGTCCCGCCCCCCATCGCCGGTTCGACGACCGAGGCCGGCCCCGGCGGCGCTACGTCCATGGCTCGCATGGTAACCAGCGCCGGCGAACGGGTGGGGTCTCTGCATGGCCGCGAATGTCCCGCCCATCCCCTGGAACCAGCACCTACTTGGCGGTAACGTGCCCCCACGGTGAGTCGTGCCTGTGGGTAGAGTGCGCCTCCTGGAACGGGTCGTTGACCCGTTCGAGAGGGGATGAGGCCAGGGGGAAGATGGTGACATCAGGTAGCGAATTCAGCCGACGGAGCTTTCTGTCCCGCAGCGCCGTGGCCGGCGGGGCCGTCGCCCTGGGAGCCGGCGTGCCGAGCCTGCTGGCCGGCTGTTCCTCCAGCTCGGGGTCGCCCACCACCACCAGCGGCACCGGGTCGAAACCCGGGGTCGGCACCGGGACACCCCAGCGGGGCGGGTCGCTCACCGTCGGCACCATCGCCGAGATCGACGGGTTCTACCCGCCGAACAACCACTGGGACACCAACGGGTACCTGTACGCCAACGCCGTCTACGACCCCCTGATGGCGGTGGCCGCCGACGGGAGCATCCAGCCGTACCTGGCCAAGTCGATGACCGCCAACGCCACCTTCGACACCTGGACCATGACACTGAGGCCGAACATCAAGTTCAACGACGGGTCGGCCCTGACCTCCGCCGTGGTGGCCTCCAATTACAAGGCGCTCAAGGCCTCGGCGCTGACCGGCACCGCCCTCGCCCAGGTCGCCTCGGTCACCACCCCCGACCCCATGACGGTCGTCTACACCTTGACCGGTCCGAACCCGAGCTTCCCGGCCGGCCTCACCACCCAGGTCGGCTACGTGGTGGGCCAGGCCATGATCGACAAGGCCAACTCGGGTGGCTCCGGAGTCCTCCAGCCGGTGGGGACCGGGCCCTTCATCTACTCGCAATGGCAGCAGAACAGCTTCTTCACCGCCACCAAGAACCCGACCTACTGGCGCAGCGGGCTCCCCTATCTCGACAGCATCACCTTCAAGCCCATCCCGGACAGCTCGCAGCGCGAGTCGACCCTCCGCTCCGGTGGGGTCGACATGATCGAGTCGGCCACCCCGAGCACGATCACCAACTTCGAGGGCCAGTCGGGATTCCAACTGGTCGACACCCGCACGGGCGTCATCGGCCAGCCCTCCTTCACCTACATCATGTTGAACCTGGCCACCCCGCCGACCAATGACCTCTCCATCCGCCAGGCCCTGGCCAAGGCCATCAACCAGCCCGACGTGCAGAAGGTCCTGGGGGGACCGTCCCAGCAGCCGGCCACCGGGATCTTCCTGCCCGACTCGCCCTACTACAGCAAGACCGCCTTCCCCACCTTCGACCCGAGCGGCGCCACCGCCCTGGTCAACCAATACAAGTCCAAGCACGGAACGCCGGCCATCAACCTCAAGACCATCCCCGACCCCGTGGCCATCAAGGAGGTCCAGGCCGTCCAACAGATGTGGCAGCAGGTGGGCTTCAAAGTGACCATCTCCGAGGAGGAGCAGGCCACCGTCATCAACGACTTCATCCTGGGCAATTTCGAGGCGGTCACCTCCTACCAGTTCGGAGCGGTGAGCCCCGATCTCAACTACGTCTGGTGGAGCACCACCACCATCTCCCCGGTCGGGAGCATCGGGCTCAACTTCACGAGGATGAACGATCCGACGCTCGAGACGGCCATGCTGCAGGGGCGCCACACCACCGACCAGTCCACCCGGGTGGCCGCCTACCGGACCGTCAACGAGCAGCTCGGCCTCCAGCTGCCCTACCTGTGGATCGAGCAGTTCTTCTTCTCCGAGGTGGCGGCGGACCGGGTCCAGAACTTCAACAATCCCACCCTCCCCGACACCAACAAGCCGGGCTACGGCTTCGACGAGGGCATCTTCTTCCCGACCCAGGTCTGGCTCAAGGGATAGGTGTCCGGACCCCGCCGCCGCGCTCCGACCCCACGATGATCAAGTACCTCATCCGCCGACTGCTCCAACTGGTGGTGGTGGCATTCATCATCTCGGTACTGATCTTCCTGCTCGTCCACCTCCTCCCGGGCGACCCGTCGGTGACCATCCTCGGGCCCAACGACACCGCCCACAACCGGGCCGTCCTCTTCAAGCAGCTGGGCCTCAACAAGCCCCTCTTCCAGCAGTACTTCACCTGGCTGACCGCGGTGTTCCACGGCAACCTCGGGCAGTCCTACCTGAACCACGAGTCGGTGCGGCATATCATCTCGACGGGGTGGCCCATCGACCTCGAGCTCATCGTCATCTCCCAGGTCATCGCCTTCGCCGTGGCCATCCCGTTGGCGCTCGTGACCTCCCGGCGGCCCAACCGTCCTCTGGACAACGTGGCCACCACCGGGACCTTCGGGATGTTGGCCCTGCCCCCCTTCGTCATCGCTCCGGTCATGGTGGCCATCTTCGCCGTCGGGCTCCACTGGTTCCCCGCCACCGGGTACGTGCCCTTCACCCAGAACCCGGGGGCCAACCTGCACGACATGATCCTGCCGTCGTTGGCCATCACCGCCGGCTCGATCGCCGTCTACTACCGGCTGTTCCGCTCGGACCTGATCAGCACGCTGCAGGAGGACTTCATCACCATGGCCCGCTCCAAAGGCCTGTCCTCCCGGCGGATCATGTGGCGCCATGCCTTCCGGCCTTCGTCGTTCTCCCTGCTGGCCGCGGCCGGGGTGAACATCGGCGCCCTCATCGCCGGCACGTTCATCGTCGAGTACCTGTTTGCGCTGAGCGGTCTGGGGTACTCGTTGGTCCTGGCGGTCAACCAGCGCGACTACCTGGTCGTCCAAGGCATCACCTTGGTGGTGGCGGTCGTCTACGTGATCCTGCAATTCGTCATCGACTTCATCTTCACCGTGGTCGATCCCCGCGTGACGAGAGGATGACGGATGCCTGACGACCGCGAGCTCACGTCCACCCGGACCTCGGGTGCGCTGCTGGCCGACACCGTCCCCGGCCTGGCCGCCGTGGACGAACTGGTGGTGTCGCGCCAGAGCGAGAGCCTCGACAGCGACGACATCCTGCTCCGCCGGCCGCTCGGCTTTCTCTTCTGGATCGCCCTCGGTTGGGTCGGGCTGGTCGTGGTGCTGGCCATCGTGGCCAACCTGCTCCCCCTGCCCAGCCCCGACTTCCAGAACTATTCCGCCATCAACGCCTCGCCCAGCATCCACCACCTGCTGGGCACCGACGACCTCGGTCGTGACCTGCTGAGCCGGCTCATCTTCGGCTCGCGCGTGTCGCTGGTGGTCGGGTTCGGCGCGGTTGCCATCGGCATGGTGATCGGCGGCACGCTGGGCCTGATCTCGGGATACAAGGGCGGCCGGCTGGACATCTCGCTCAACGCCGGCGCGTTCGTCCTGCTGGCCTTCCCGGCCATCGTGGCCGTGATCGCGGTGGTGGCCTTTTGGGGGCAGACCCTCCCGAAGATCACCATCATCATCGGCGTGGCCACCATTCCCCTGTTGTACCGGGTCATCCGGGCCTCCAGCCTGTCCTTCGCCAATCGCGACTTCGTCATCGCGGCCAAGACACTCGGAGCCGGCTCCACCCGGATCGTGTTCCGGGAGATCCTCCCGAACGTCATACCCGTAGCCGTGACCTTCGGGCTGATCACCATCGCCGGAGTCATCGTGATCGAGGGCTCGCTGGCCTTCCTGGGGCTGTCGGTGCCGCTCCCCTCACCGTCGTGGGGCAACATGATCTCGGAGGGCGCCTCGAACAACAACCTCAACACCAATCCCTACATCATGATGTGGCCGGTGCTGGCCATGTTCTTGCTCCTGTTGTCGATCAACCTCATCGGTGACCGGCTCCGCCAGCGGTTCGACATCCGAGAGGGCCTCCTGTGAGCCTGCGTTCGCTCACCCGGCGGCACGCCCAGTCCGTCGAGTTCGGCGACATCGGCAATCCGACCGAGCCGTTGCTGGTCGTCGATGACCTCCACACCGCCTTCCGCACCTCGAGGGGGACGGTCCGAGCGGTCGACGGCGTGTCACTCACGGTCCGTCGCGGGGAGACGCTCGGGATCGTGGGCGAGTCGGGATCGGGCAAGACCGTGCTGGCCCGTTCGATCATGGGTCTGCTCCCCGCCCGTGACGTGTTGAAGAGCGGCACGGTCACCTTCGTCGGCCACGAGCTGACGGCCATGAGCCAGGTCCAGCTCCGCCAGGTCTGGGGCGCCGAGCTGAGCATGATCTTCCAGGACCCGATGACGGCGCTCAACCCGGTGAAGCGCATCGGCAAGCAGATCACCGAGTCGCTCCGGCTGCATCTCGGCATGGACCGGTCCGAGGCCAAGGCTCAGGCCATCGAGCTGCTCCACTCGGTGGGCATCCCCTCCCCGGAGGAGCGGATCCGGTGGTTCCCGTTCCAGCTGTCGGGGGGCATGCGCCAGCGGGTCATGATCGCCATCGCCCTGGCCTGCGCGCCGCGGTTGGTGCTCGCCGACGAGCCGACCACCGGGCTCGACGTCACCGTGCAGGCCCAGATCCTCGACCTGCTGGCCGCCCTGCAGCGCGAGCGGCACATGGCGGTCATCCTGGTGACCCACGACCTCGGCGTGGTGGCCAGCCGGACGGACCACATCGTGGTCATGTACGCCGGGCGCATCGTGGAACAGGCGCCGACGCCCACCCTGTTCGCCGACACCCACATGCCCTACACCCGAGCCCTGGTGGACTCCATCCCCCGCCTCTCGGAGCCGAGCGGCAGCCGGCTCCGGGCCATCGCCGGACGGCCGCCCGATCTGATCCATCCCCCCTCCGGTTGCCGGTTCGCCCCCCGTTGCCCCTACGTCCAGGACAAGTGCCGCGAGAGCGAGCCTCCACTCCGCACCGCCGGCACGCCCGACCATCTCTTCGCCTGCTGGTTCCCGCTGGTGAACGGCATCCCCACCGCCCCTTCCAGTCGGATACCCGGGGCCGATCCTCGGCTCGGGCCGCCCGGGTCGGCCGCTGGGGGCGGTTCGGGTGGTTCCGGAGTTCCGGTCGTCCCGGCCACCGTCGGCACCGACGGCGGCAGCGCTCTCCCGTCGCCCGCCCCGAACGGGTCGGGGACGCCGGGCACACCGGCGGACACCGCCATCGATCCCGAGGCCGAGGTCCGCTCGCTGTGACCAGCCCCGCCTCCGCCCCCGGCGGCAAGGCAGCCTCGAGCCCTTCCGAGATCCCCTCGGCCCAGCCGGGCGAGGAAGTGCTCGAGGTCGACAGCCTGGTGGTGGAATTCCGTAGCGGCCACCGGCGGGTCCATGCCGTGTCGGGGGTGAGCTTCACCGTGATGAAAGGTGAGACGCTCGGACTGGTCGGCGAGTCCGGCTGCGGCAAGTCGACCACGGGCCGGGCCCTGGTCCAGGTGCAGCCCGTCACGTCGGGCCGGGTCGTCTACCGGGGCCAGGACCTGAGCCGGCTGTCCAAGCGGGAGCTGCGCAGCGCCCGAACCAAAATCCAGATGATCTTCCAGGACCCGATCTCGTCGCTCAACCCCCGGCGTCGGGTCCGCGACATCGTCGCCGAGCCGCTCAACATCTGGCGCCGGGGCACGAAGGAGGAGCGCGCCGTCAAGGTTCGAGAGATGCTCGACGCGGTGGGGATCGACCCCGACACGGCGGGCGATCGCCGGCCCCAGGAGTTCTCCGGCGGGCAGTGCCAGCGCATCAGCATCGCCCGCGCCCTGATGATGGACCCCGACCTCCTCATCTGCGACGAGCCCGTCTCGGCCCTCGACGTGTCGGTCCAGGCCCAGATCCTCAACCTGCTGGCCGATCTCAGGGCCAGGTTCGGGTTGACCATGGTCTTCATCGCCCACGACCTCGCCGTGGTGAAGAACGTGAGCGACAGGGTGGCCGTCATGTACCTCGGAAAGCTGGTCGAGGTGGCGGCTTCGGACGAGCTGTACCGGAGCGCGGCCCACCCCTACACCGAGGCGCTCCTGGGCTCGATTCCCGAACCGGACCCCGACCACCGCTCCGAACACCGGGGGCTCACCGGGGAGATCCCCTCGGCCCTCGACCCGCCCTCGGGCTGCCGGTTCCGGACCCGGTGCCCCTACGCCCAGGACCTGTGCACCGAGCAGGAACCGCCGCTGCGCGAGATCGCCCCGGGGCACCAAGTGGCCTGCCACTTCCCGCTGGTCGGCAAGGACACGAACGGGGTGACCACCGACGCGGTCCAGGCCACCGCCGACGTCCCGCCCGCCCCACAGCCGGTCCCGAGCCAAGTCGACGCCTGACGGCTCCACCAGGGGCACCGGGCCGTCCTCACCGGGGCGAGGCAACGGATCCCCCGCCAACCGGGTCCCGCCGGAACCCGGGGTCAGGCCGGCGCGCCGCCCTCGCGGGCTGGGGCCTCGGTCCCGTCGGTCGTGGTGACGCTCGTCGCCACCGCCTCGTCTGTCGCCACCGCCTCGTCTGTCGCCACCGGCTCTGTGGCCACCGGCTCGGGTGCGGCCGCCTCGGGTGCGGCCGCCTCGGGTGCGGCCGCCTCGGGTGCCGCCGCCTCGGGTGCCGCCGGTCCTGGCGCCGACCCCTCCTCGGGTGCGCCCTCGCCCGGGCCGTGCTCGGCGACGTAGTCCGCCCAGGCCGCCTGGGCCTCGGTCTCCGGTGTGAACTCGGCCTCGGCGAACTCGAAGGGGCCCACATAGTTCCCCTCGGCGTCGTAGGCATGCTCGCCGAAGGCCTCGCGGTACTCCTCGGAGACCTCACCTCCCTCGGCCGCCTGCTTGATCGACAAGCTGATCCGGCGGCGCTGCAGGTCGATGTCGATGATCTTGACCCACAGCTCCTCGCCCGGCGTCACCACCTGCTCGGGGAGATCGACATGGTGGCCGGCCATCTCCGAAATGTGGACCAGCCCCTCGATGCCGTCGCCCACCTGGACGAACGACCCGAACGGCACCAGCTTGGTGATGCGGCCGTAGACCAGCTCGCCCACCTGGTGGCTGTTGGCGAACTCCTGCCACGGATCGGTCTGGGTCGCCTTCAGCGACAGGCTGATGCGCTCCTTCGACAGATCCACGTCGAGCACCTCGACCTCGATCTCGTCGCCGACCGAGACCACCGAGGAGGGGTGGTCCACGTGCTTCCAGGACAGCTCCGACACGTGCACCAGGCCGTCCATCCCACCGAGGTCGACAAAGGCGCCGAAGTTGACCACCGACGAGACCACGCCCCGGCGCCGCTCGCCCGGCTTGAGGTTCTCCAGGAACTCGCCCCGCTGCTCCTTCTGGGTCTCCTCCAGCCAGGCCCGTCGGGAGAGGACCACGTTGTTGCGGTTGCGGTCGAGCTCGATGATCTTGGCCTCGATGGTCCGCCCCACGTACGGCTGGAGCTCGCGCACCCGGCGCAACTCCACCAGCGAAGCCGGCAGGAAGCCGCGCAGGCCGATGTCGACGATCAGCCCACCTTTCACCACCTCGATGACCGGACCGGTGACGACCTCGTTCGCCTCCTTCAGCTTCTCGATGGTGCCCCAGGCCCGCTCGTACTGGGCCCGCTTCTTGGAGAGGATGAGGCGCCCCTCCTTGTCCTCCTTCTGGAGCACCAGGGCCTCGATGGGCTCTCCCAGCTTCACGATCTCCGACGGGTCGACGTCGTTGCGGATGGAGAGCTCCCGCACCGGGATGACGCCTTCGGACTTGAACCCGATGTCCAGCAGCACCTCGTCCCGGTCGATCTTGACCACGGTCCCCTCGACCAGGTCACCGTCCTCGAACTCGACGATGGTGCCGGCCATGGCGTCCTCGAGCGATGCGCCGCCGAGGTCGTCCTCGGTCACGGGTCGTGGGACGTACGTACCGTTTTCGTCGAAGGTGCCCATCGCCTCGGGCGAGAGGAGGGCCGTACCGTCGGATCGGACGTCGGAAGTAGTGGACATGGACTAGGTAGCTCGCTTTCCGGACAGATCTGCCGCAGCCGAACCGTCGGCGCTGGCAAAAGACACCGGCCACACCGAGGTGGCCGGGGGACAAGCGTACCCCAATGCTCCCGAGGGACGAGCGGCGGTCAACTTCCCTTGGCTTCGGCCCACGAGGCGCCCCAGGCCATGTCGACCTGGAGCGGGACGCTCAAGTCGGCCGCACCGACGAGGGCACGTTCGGTGAGCTCGGCCACCTCGTCGGACTCGTCGGGATCCACGTCGACGAGTACCTCGTCGTGGACCTGGAGCACCAGCTGCGAGGCCAGTCCCCGCTCCTCGAGCCCGCCGTCGAGCCGGACCAGGGCCAGCTTGAACAGGTCGGCGGCCAGCCCCTGGATCCCGGCGTTCATGGCCTGGCGCTCGGCGGCTTGGCGCACCTGGTAGTTGGAGGCCGCCAGATCGGGCAGGGGCCGGCGGCGCCCGAAGGCCGTCACCGTGTAGCCGTCCAGGCGGGCCTCGTTGACCGCCTGCTCCATGTACTTGCGCACCGACGGGAAGCCGGTGAAATAGGACTCCAGGATCAGCTGGGCCTCCTCGACCGGGACGGCCAGCCGCTGGGAGAGCCCGAAGGCCTCCATGCCGTAGGCGAGGCCGTAGGAGACCATCTTGGCCGTGGACCGCTGGGCCGTGGTCACGTCCTCCGGTTCGACGCCGAAGACCCGGGACGCCACGGTGGCATGGATGTCCTCGCCGGCGGCGAACGCGGCGCTGAGCCCCGGGTCCCCCGAGAGGTGGGCGATGGCCCGCAACTCGACCTGGTCGTAGTCGGCCACCAGCAACCGCCGCCCCGGGGAGGGCACGAAGGCGCGGCGGAACTGCCGCCCCTGCTCCGTCCGCACCGGGATGTTGTGCAGGTTGGGCCGGTCCGACGAGAGGCGCCCGGTCCGGGCCACCGTCTGGCGGAAGGTGGCGTGGATCCGGCCGTCCGGGGCGACCTCGTTGGCCAGGCTCTCGCCGTAGGTGGACCGCAGCTTCTCCACTTCCCGGTAGCGGAGCAACACCTCGACGATCGGATGCTGGTCCCGGAGGAGCTCGAGGGTCCGTGCGTCGGTCGAGAAGCCCGTCTTGGTCTTGCGCAACGGAGTCAGGCCGAGGCGGTCGTACAGGACCGAGCGCAGTTGGGGGACCGAGTTGACGTTGAAAGGGCCCTCGGCCAGCTCGTGGAGGGTGGCCTCGAGGGATTGGCACTCTTCGGCCAGCTCGGCGGCGATCGATCGGAGCACCGCCCGGTCGACCGCGATGCCGAACACCTCCATCCGGGCCAGCACCCGGACGAGCGGTTGCTCGATCCGGTCAGAGAGATCGGACTCCCCCACCGCTTCCAAGGCCGCCCGCAGCGGGGCGCGCAGCCGGGCGAGGACCAGGGCGGCACGCACGGCCTCGGCGTCGATCCCTCCCCCGCCGCCATCTGCGCCGATCCCGTCATCGGTGGCCGAGACGTCGCCGTCTGCCTCGGGGGCGTCGGCCGTCTCCAGCGCGAAGGCGCCCTGCCCCTCGCCGCCGCTGGCGCCGGCCAGCTCGACGCCCAGATGGGCGGCGGCCAGATCGGGCAACCGGTAGTGGTCGACCGACGGATCCAGCAGGTAGGCGGCCACCGCCGTGTCCATGGCCAGCGAGACCATGTCGACCCCGAGGGGCAGGAGCGAGCGCATGAGCTCCTTGGCGTCGTGGGCGACCACCCCGACCCCGCCCGGGCCGAAGGCCGACGCCAGGGCGGCGAGCACCTTGGCTTCGCCGAGCACGGACGTTCCGTCGCGGTCGGTTCGGGCGTCGGCGGGCGTGGCGGATCGGCCGAGCTGGACAACGGGCGGGGTCCCGAGCCGGTCGCGCTCGCCGTCGTCCTCGGTCGGCGGCGATTCGGGCGTCACGATCAGGGACAACAAGGGCGAACGACCGGGGTCCCCCACCCACGAAGCCTGGACGGCCACGTTCCCGGTGGCCCGGCGGGCGGCGGTGACCACCCGCCCGATGTCCTTGACCGCCTGGCTCGGCGTCGAGGGCACGGCCGTCGTGGACGGGTCGAGCCAGTCCGGCTCCGAGCCGGCCGGGCCGGATCCGGTCGGGCCGACGGGCCCGGTCCCACCCCCGGCCAGGTCCGTGCCGGACGGCAGCACCCCGTCGGCGGGCAACCCCAGGGCCCCTTCCTCCATGAGCGACGAGAGTCGGCCCCACACCGCCTTCAGCTCGAGCCCGGCGAAGACGCTCCGGGCCTTCTCGAACTCCCAACCCCCGAGGGCCAAGTCGTCGATGTGCACGTCGAGCGGCACGTCCCGTACCAGCGGGATCACCTCGGCATTGCTGCGCACCTGGTCGAAGTGCTGGCCGAGGTTGTCCCGGAGCTTCGGGGAGAGGTCGCCGAGATGGGCGAGGAGGGTGTCGAGATCCCCGTACTGGTTGACCAACTTGGCCGCCGTCTTCTCGCCCACGCCCGGCACCCCGGGAAGATTGTCCGACGGATCGCCGCGCAGGGCGGCCAGCAGCGCGTAGTGGTCCGGTCGCACGCCGGTCCGCTGCTCGATCCCGGCCTCGTCGTAGAGGGCGTAGTCGCTCACTCCCCGCTTGTTGTAGAGGACCCGGACGTAGGGGTCCTCGACCAACTGGTACGAGTCGCGGTCCCCGGTGACGATGACGACCGGGTGCTTGCGATCGCGCGCTTCGGTGGCCAAGGTGGCCAGGACGTCGTCGGCCTCGAACCCTTCGGCGCCGACCACCGGGATGGAGAGCGATCCGAGCAACGCCCGGATCATGTCGAACTGGGGGAAGAGGTCGTCGGGGGTATCGGCCCGTCCGGCCTTGTAGTCGGTGGCGATCTCGTCCCGGAAGGTCCCACCGGGAAGGTCGAAGGCCACGACGATCCCTTCGGGCCGGTGCTCGCGGACCAGGTACACCAGCATGGAGGCGAACCCGTGCACGGCATTGGTGACGACACCCGTCGTGGTGGCAAGGTCGGGGGGCAGGGCGTAGTAGGCCCGGAAGGCCAACGACATCCCGTCGAGGAGGAGCAGCGGTCTCCGGTCCAGGTTCTCGGCCATGGTCGCTGCCGGCCGGCGCCGGGCTACGGCTCCAGCCCGTCGTCGAGGACCTGTCGGGCGATGTCGATCATGCGGGAGCGACTCTCCATGGCGGTCTTCTGGATGAAGCGGAACGCCTCCGATTCGTTGAGACCGGAGCCCTCCATGAGCGACACCTTGGCCGCGTCCACCAGTCGGCGGGTCTCGAGCTTGTCCTCGGCGCTGGCCGACGGGCCCGAACGGCCGTCGCTCTCGATCCGCTTCGCCTCGTCGTCGATGGCCCACTCCTGTTCGCAACGGGACATGGCCTGGTCGATGGCCGGGATGAGCTCGATCCGTTGGAACGGTTTGACCAGGTAGGCCGCCACGCCGGCATCCCTCGCCTCGTCGATGAAGTCGCGCTGGCTGAAGGCGGTCAGGATGAGCACGGCCACCTTCAGCCCTTGGTCGTTGATGGCCCGGGCCGCCTCGAGACCGTCGGAGCCCGGCATTTTGATGTCGAGGATCACGAGATCCGGGTGGTGGGCCCGGACCAGCTCCACGGCCTCATCGCCGCGGCTGGTCTCGCCGACCACGTCGTAACCTTCGTCCTGGAGGATCTCCTTCAGATCCAACCGGATGATCGCCTCGTCCTCGGCGATGACCACGCGTCTGGTCATTTGCGGTTCGGTCCTTCCAACTCGTTCACGGCCATCGGCGCTGATGGTTTGGATGTCGACCCTGCTCTTGACGGCGTGCTCGATCAAGCCGGTCCGACCACCAGTTGGTCGAGCAGCTCGGCCTGCCGACGTTCGAGGTCGGCGATCTGCTCGGCCAGCCCATCCCGGGTCTCGTGCATCACTGCCGCATGCCGGCTGGCCTCGGCATGCTCCTTGGCCGTTGCCGGTGAGTCGGCCACGAGGGCCCGGACTCGGATGTCGTCGGCCTCCTCATCGACCACCAGCAGTTGCTCGTCGACAATGGCCAGCTCCTGGCGGGCGCGCACCAATCGCTGGTGCGCATCACGCAATCTCCGCTCGATCGTGGCCCGTCGCATGAAGAAGGAATTCTAGGCATGTCGGCGGACGGTCGGCCCAGTTCCCACTCCGGACCAGCGGCGGCATCGACGTGGGGGTCGGTCCTGGTCGGCGGATGTCGGGACGGATTCGGTTCAACGGCCCTGGCCCGGTCGAGGGAGATCAGGGCCGGCCGATTCGGACGTGCTGCACGGCCAGTCGCTCGACTGTGTCCAGGTCGGGCGGAGCACCCATGCCCGGTCCGGCCGGCGGTCGTGCCGCCAGCGCGGCGGTATGGGCGTCCCTCCTCAGGTCGGGGGGTGGGACCAGGTCGGTGACCAGGTAGGAGGGGGCAGGGCTCAGATCGCCGGGCCAGCTGAACCCGGGCAGGGCGGCCAGGGTGGTGTTCACCCCGCGGGCGTAGCCGGACTCGAACATCCCACCCAACCACAGCGGGATGCCGCCGGCCCTGCAACTCTCCACCACGCCCAGCGCCTCGCCGAGTCCGCCCAGACGGGCGGGCTTGAGACAGACGACGGAACAGGCGCCGATATCCAGGGCTGCGGCGATCTCCTGTGCCGACCGCACGCTCTCGTCGAGACAGATCGGAGTTCGCAGGCGGGTGGCGAGTCGGGCGTGACCGACCAGGTCGGCCGGATCGAGAGGTTGCTCGAGGCAGAGCAACCCGAATCGATCGAGCTCGGCCAGCCGGCCTGCCTCGGCGTCGGTGTACGAGCCGTTGGCGTCGGCCTGGAGGCGGACCGCGGGTGTCGCCATGGGTCCCGACCGGGGTTCTCGGTCCGCCAGTGCCCGGGACACCGCCTCCACCGGGGAGACGTCCCAACCGGGCCCGATCTTCAGCTTGATCCGCGAATACCCCGCTTCGACCAAGGTGGTCACCTGCCCCACGAGCTCGTCCTCCGACCCCAGGATGCCCACCACCGCGCCGAGCTCGACGTCGTGGTCCTCGACGTCGAGCAATCCGGCCAGGGAGCAGCCCTCGGCTCTCAGGTGCGCATCCGCCACCGCCATCTCGAGGGCGGCGAAGGCCATGTTGCTCTCGGGCACCGACTCCCGCAGGTCGGAGAGGTCGCCCGTCCCGGGCAGTCTCCCGCCATTGGGGGCGAGAGTGCCGAGCCCGGGCACCAGCGTCTGTTGCAGGCTGTCGAAAGCGTGGTACACGTCCTCCCGGTCGTAGGCCGTGTCGGCCAAGGCGGCGCACTCCCCCCACCCTTCGACCGGGCCGTTGTCCGATGTCGCCGCCAACTGGACCAGGACGAGCGGACGGTGCCGGTGCTGACCGTTGGCCGTGGTCACCGTCTCGACGAAAGGCAGCTCGACCATCCACAGGTCGACCGCTTCCAGCCTGACCGATCCACCCGAACCCGAGCTCCTGCCAACGGGTACGGAGGGATGCAGTTCCCCTGCCGGCGGCCATGAAGCGGAGCCTACGTCCCACGTCGTGCGACGTTTTGGCTACGTCGGTTCCCAGGGTGGACGTCGGGTACCCTCGTTCCCCTGGTCGCTCGAGCCCGGGTGGCGGAATGGCAGACGCGGTGGACTCAAAATCCACTGCCCGAAAGGGCGTGCGGGTTCGACTCCCGCCCCGGGCACCGATCCTGGCTGTTCCCGTCCCACGCACGGCATTCCAGGCCGGACTCGAGCCTGCCGGCCTATCCGGTGGAGCAACAGAGTCACCTCGCAACAAGCGCGAATCGTCAGGTCCGATCACCTCACAGCGTCATCGCGAAGTCCGGAAGTGCCAGTAGACCGTCGTTTGACTAACGTTTCCCAGCAGGAGCTGGTAGTTGGGCAAACGAGGGTTGCCAATGAGCAGACGAGTCGGCGTCGGGACCAACCCGGAAGGCCCGTTTCGGGCGCGCGGATATGCCCGGTGCGTCGACCTTTCGTGCCGTGGCATGTGAAGGCTGATCGATCGATGCGAGCCGGCGGCGGTGACTCCTTGAGACCAGCAGGAACGTCTCCCGGCAGGGATCCGCTGGAGCGAAGTTGCCCGGACTGCGGCGAGCCCGCCGGATCGGTTTCGACATGTGCAGCATGCGGTGCCGACGTACCTCCGCGCGCGACCGATCAGGATGGCCGGTGAGCGGCGTCAGCTAACGGTGCTGTTCTGCGATCTGGTCGACTCAACGGCGCTGGCCGAAGAGCTCGACCCCGAAGACTTCGGTGAGCTGATTCTCGGGTACCAGGAAATGGCTCGTGAGATCGTCAACCGCTTCGGTGGCGTGGTCGCCCAGTTCCTCGGGGACGGGATCCTCGCCTACTTCGGATCGCCCGTGGCCAACGAGGACGACGCCGACCGGGCGGTGATGACCGGATTGGCCATTCTGGACCATCTCGTCGAGTACCGTCAGGCTGCGAGACAGCTCGGTGCCGACTCACTCGAGGCAAGAGTGGGCATCCACACCGGCCCGGTGGTCGTCGGTTCCATGGGCGGTCCGGATCGAGCGGACATATCCCTGTTCGGCAGCTCTACCAACATCGCGTCACGACTGGAGGGTTTTGCCGCTCCAAGGTCGGTTGTCGCCAGCGAGATGACCGTCCGACTCCTGCGGGGTCGGTATTCACTGGCCAACCGGGGTACGCCCGAGCTCAAGGGCATCAGGCGCCACTTCCGAGTCTGGCAGGTACTCGGGGCGATCGAATCCGTCGAGCCCAGACATACCCTCGGCAAGGGGGCCGTCGTCGGGAGGTCAACCGAGATTGCCTCCCTTCGTCACGCTGTCGACCTGGCCACCTCGGAGGGTTGCCAAGTGGTGTTGGTCCGGGGAGAGCCCGGGGTCGGTAAGTCGACCCTGCTCCATTCCCTCTTCGACGCCCTGGCCGAGCGTCCCCATCGCTGGCTGGAGTTCCAGTGCTCGGAGCTGGCGTCGGCTACCCCACTTGAGCCTGTGATCCTCGGGATCCGAAGGCTCGTCGGCATTCACCAGACGGATTCGACCCAGGCCCAGGTGGCCAAGCTCGGGACGGCGCTTCAGACGTTAGGGGCGGGATCAGCGGAAGCCATGCCGTTCATCGCCGACCTGCTCGGTGTGGGCGCCGATACGCACCAGGTGCTCGAAGGCCTGAGCCCCGACGTCCGACGACACCGGACCCTCGAAGCCCTGACCGAATGGGCCGCTGCCCTCGCCACCGAGTCGCTTCTGGTACTCGTCACCGAGGACCTGCACTGGGCCGATCCGACAACCGTTGAACTGCTCGCCCGGTTGGCCGAACGGGCGACCCGGCTGCCGGTGGCCCTGATCGTCACCTCGAGAAAACCCCTGCCGACGCCGTGGCAGCCGCTTACGTTCACCGAGATACCGGTCTCCCGGCTGAGCTCCACCGACAGCCTCCAACTGGTGTCTCACCTGGCCGCCGGGCTGGACCTTCCGTCCCAGGCTCTCGGCGTGCTGGCCGAACGCGGCGGCGGCATACCCCTCTTTCTCGAAGAGCTGGTTCGCAGCGTTGCCGATGGGTCGGATCCGTCCGGTGCGCTCCCGGAGACCCTTCAGAGTGTCCTGCTAGCGAGTCTCGACAGTCTGGGCGACGCCAAATTCACGGCACAGGCGGCGTCGGTGCTCGGCCGTGAGTTCTCGGTGGCGGTACTCGCCGCGCTTCTCGAGGTGGATCAAACCGAGCTGATCGACACGCTCGATCGATTGACGGCCGCCGGCATCCTGTCGACCAGCCTGTCCACCGAGGGACGGCGGTACTCGTTCCGGCACGCACTCATCCAGGATGCGGCCCACGCCAGCGTGCTCCGTCGCACTCGACGCGATCTCCATGGCAGGGCGAGCGACGTCCTCACCCACCAGTTCCCGCTCGTGGCCGAGGAGTCACCGGCCCTCCTCGCCCATCACTGTCTCGCGGCGGGCAACGTCAACGATGCTGCTCGGTGGTATACGGCCGCCGGCCGGCTTGCCGTCGAGAAGGCCGCCCTGCAGGAGGCAGTGAGCCACTACGAGTCAGGCATCCAAATCCTTCGGGATGCCGACGTGTGGCCCGAACGAGACCGACTTCTGCTTACCCTGTACATCCTGTGCAACAACGCCATCATGGGCACCACTGGGCTCGGGCACGTGGATTTCTTGAAGTACTCGGAAGCGGCCATGACTCTGGCCGAACAGATGGGGGACGTCGACGAGCTGACGTCGGCCATGAACGGCGTGGCGACCTACTGGTTCGACCAAGGGCGACTCGACCTCACCATCGAGATGGCCGATCGGATCCTCGCCATCGGAGAGGATTCCGGGTCGAGGGTCGCTGCACTTCGAGGTCACTGCACGCTCGGCGTGGGCTACCTTCTCCGGGGCGAGACCGATCGTTCCCTCCACCACTTGACGACTGGGATCGCCCTGGAGGAGGAGGGCGATTTCTTCACCATCACCTACGGGGTGGGGCACGACGAAGGAGTGCTGGCCCGATGCATGGCCTCGTGGGCGCAATGGTGGCTCGGCCGTCCCGATGCGTCGCTCACCGCCGCCACGGATGCCGACCAGCGAGCCCAGGCCTTACCGTCATCGATGACCCAGGCCATGGCCCGGTATGCCCTGGCCCTGTCCCACTTCCTCCGGGGCGAGGCGGAACAGGCGTGTGCCGTAGCCGGTGAGAACGTTGTCTTCTGCGAAGAGCTCGGTGTCCCGTTCTGGCTTTCGCTCTCGTTGCTGGTCCTCGGGACACAGCGCGCCCTGCTGGGCAATCAGGCAGGTCTGCTCGACCTGGACCGTGCCTTCGGGGTCTTGATCGAGATCGGCAACCAAAGCGCAAGTCCCGTCGGTCTCGCCATGTTGGCCGAGGCGCAACGGACCCTCGGGTTCCCAGACCGGGCCCTACTGACCGCCGACGCCGGGCTGGCCGCGGCCGAGGACGCCGGCCAGGCGTTCTACGAGCCCGAGCTCATCCGGGTCAAAGCCATGGCCACGGCGGCAGTGGGAGACCCGGAGCACGCCGTGTCGCTCCTTCGGAGGAGCATCACATCGGCCAAGGTATCCGGAGCCGCGTCGTTCCAGCTTCTGAGCGCGACCGACTTCGCCCGTCTTGTCGGCCAGGACGACGAACTTCAGGCAGAAGTGCGCGGCCACCTCGGCGAGGCATTGGGTGCCATGGGCGACGGTTCCGACACTGCCCCACAGGTGGCCGCCCGAAGGCTCCTTGCCCCTCCCGACGAGCGCCACGTCGCGCTGCCCATACCGTGACCAGACCATGTACCGACTAGAGAACGGAAGGCCCACATGACAACCACCTCGGCGGAAGTACTGCCCGGATCGCCGGTCTTCTGCGCCGGACCGATGTTCAGCAAAGAGGACAGGCGCATGCAGAAGCGCATCGCCAAGGAGCTCAAGCGCGCCGGCTACGAGACCTACCTTGCCCAGAAGAACGGCGTTGAAGTCGCCGGGGTGATGCGGACGGTCACCCAGGGCATCAACCTGCCGCTCGCCCAGGTCAACAACGTCATCCAATTGACACGGAAGCTCGTGTTCGCCGTCGACATCTATCAAGCCGTCGAGCGATGCCGATCCCTCGTACTCAATGTGGACGGGCGAGTGCCCGACGAAGGAAGTGCCGTCGAAGCGTCGATCGCCTATGCCCTGTGCAAGCCAGTGGTCATCTTCAAGACGACACCCGTCACCATGCTCGGGGGATTCGACAGTCCGATGATCGACGGCCTCTCCGGCAACTGGACGACGGAGAGCAAGCTCTGGAGGCTCCCCGCAACCCTTTCCGCCGCCGTTGCAACACGACCGCAGAGCCCGACGGTTCCGGCGTGCGAACACCTCGAGGCAGTGTGCAAGCTCGGCGCGGCCGTATGGGCCAACATCGACGTGATACAACAGGCACCCGCCATGGAGCCGGACAAGATGTACGAGTTGGTGCAGAGACTCGAGGCGCAATGGGCCGACTTGCTCAGCGCCGCATTCGGCTAGAGCGTCTTCCACAAAACAGATGACCGAGAAGCCCGAGCAGCAGGACGATTTCGCGGGCGACCCGTTTGCGGGTGCAACGGTTCTCGGTGTGCTGGAGGAATCGGATCGCAGGTACCTGGCCCGACAAAGTCGCCGGAGGCGGATCGACAAGGGCCAGATCCTGTTCCTCGAGGGCGATCCCTCTGATTCGATCCTGGTGCTGGCTTCGGGGCACATGAAGGTCCTTGCCTACTCGGCAGAGGGCTCCGAGTTCATCGTGAACACTGTGCTGCCCGGTGACACCATGGGCGAGGTCGGCGTGCTCTCGGGCGGGCCTCGCTCCGCCACGATCCAGGCGACTGAAGACAGCGTCGTGCTGAGCTTGCCCGGTTCAGTGATCGTCGATCTCATCTCCGAGCGCCCCGTACTGGCCATCGCCTTATTGCAACGGTTGTCGCAGATGGTCCGCCGGATCACCGGCGTAGCCACCGACCTTGTCTTTCTCGACCTCAGACAGCGCGTGGCCAAGTACCTTCTCCAGCAGGAGCCGGCCGGGCAGCGACCGGCCGGCGGGAACATCACCCAGTCCCAACTCGCCGCCAACATCGGTGCCAGCCGCCAACGCGTGAATGTCTGCCTCCGCGAGTTCCACAAGCTGGGGTGGATCAGCATGCAATCCAGAGGACTCCACGTCCTCGACCGCGAGGCCCTGACCCAAGTCCTCACCTTCTGAACGTCCGGAACCAGGCCGGACACCCGGGCCCGGTGGCCGGCCCAGGTTGGACGTTTGGCTCCCCGTCATCCCGGCCCTCAACCAGCGGATTCGTCGCCGCTGTCGCCAATGTGACAGACAGCGAGACAACTCAGGTGCACAGTGGTCGCACCAGCACATTCCGCCGGAAGTGGAGACAGGAGGAGGGCGGTGATGGTCATGCAACAGACGGCCGGGACCTCCAACCGACTTGTTGTCACGACTGACGGAACGCTGGTTCGGCAACGCGGTGCAAGCCGCAGCCGACGGATCACCGTCGATGACTCGCGGCGGCCCGATGCGGGACGGACGCATCGTGGCTGTTTCCGGCCCCTCCTCGGAGGGGTTGGGGCGCCCAGTCGAACCTGGCTCGTAAGTGCAGGTTGTTCGGCGGGAACCGGCTGGCCGCTCCGGATCTCACCCCCCGAGATCCGGAGCGGCGGCACCACCCCATCAGAGCCGGATCAATGGCGGCCGGCCGTCACCCACCCCGCCGGAAGCGCCAAACCGGCACCCGATCGTTCTGCACCCCACCAGCTGTCGACCAATGGAAGGGACCGATGAACATGATTGCCCTCAAGAGGCGCGCCGACCGGCCAACAGAGATACTCAGGCACGTGGGCCTGTTCTCCGCCTGCACCAGATCGGAGCTCGGCCGAATTGATTCGCTCACGACGTCGGTCGAGGTGAGGCGCGGATCTGTCCTGGTCGAGGAAGGGAAGGTGGGGCTGGAATTCTTCGTGATCGTGAAAGGTCGGGCCACGGCCACCCGGCAAGGGCTTTGGCTCGCCGAATTCGGGCCCGGCTCCTTCTTCGGGGAGCTGGCCCTGCTCGACCACGGCAGGCGCAGTGCCACGGTGGCGGCGGATACAGACATGTCCCTCCTCGTCTTCTCCCGGCCCGAGTTCTGGTCGCTCCAGAGGTCGGTGCCTTCGGTCGTGGACAAGATGGCGGTCGAATTGAGCCGGCGCCTGCGCAGCACCAACGAGATCCTCGATCGGTCGGTCTGCGCCCCGATGCTCAAGCCGATACTCCTGCACGATGCATCGGCCGGTTGAGCGACTGAGCCGTTGAGCAGCTGAGCGGGTCGGAGGGCTGGTGTGGGCCCCCGGACGACCTGTTTAAGCAACGGGCAGGCGCCGTTCCAGCTCCGGTGACATACCCCTCCCGGACCGACTCGAACGGTAACGTCAGCCCATGCCCCGCGCCTCGACGCCTTCCGACGCGGGCAGAGGCCGGCCCGTCGAGCCCACCATCATGTCCCGAAAGGACCTGCGAAAGCGGGGGTCCGGCCGGCGGCGAACGTGGTGGTTCGTGCTGGCCGGTGTGATCGTGGTGGGGGCCGGTGTGGCCGCAGCCATCCTGCTCACGCGCAACAGCGCCTCGTCGACCTCACCCAGTTCCGGGCCGACCTGCCCTCTGACCGGGGAGGCGGCTCCGGGAGGCGTGGTGCCCGCCCGACCGGCCCTGGCGGTCAAGGTCGGCAACTACTCGGGTGATCGGCCTTCGGCGGGGCTCAACCAAGCAGACGTGGTCTTCGAAGAGCCGGTCGAAGGAGCCATCACCCGACTGGTCGCGGTGTTCCAGTGTCAGGCCCCAGCCCTCGTCGGCGATGTGCGCTCGGCGCGGGAGCCCGATGTCGGCATCCTCTCCCAGCTCTCCGATCCGATGTTCGCTCATGCCGGCGGGATCGACCCGGTGCTGTCCCTGTTGAGCCACGCCAACCTGATCGACGAGAACATCCTCGGCGCCGCCGCGGCGACGGCGATCCATCCGGCCGGCCGGTATGCCCCGTACTCCACCTTCGTCAAGCCAGCGGCGGTATGGGCCCTCAACTCGTCCGACACGACGCCACCCGCCCCGATCTTCTCGTACAGCACAGGGCTGCCGAAAGGAGCCGTGCCGGGTTCAGGGTCAAGTGTGCACGTCCCGTTCTCCTCGTCGTCGAACGTGACCTGGAAATGGAACCCATCCTCGAACGGCTACCTTCGCTTCTACTCGGGCACCCCGGACACATTGATCGACGGTACACAGACGTCAGCGGCCAACGTCGTCGTCATGACCGTCCAAACCTTCACCGGGCCATGGGTCGAGAGCGCCGGGGGGGCTCGCGAGGTGGAGGTGGTTGCTACCGGTTCCGGGCCGCTGGTGGTCCTCCGAGGCGGAGCAGCCATCACCGGGAGCTGGAACCGCTCCAATCTCGATCAGCCGGCCACGCTCACTGCCTCGGACGGCACAACCATCCCGCTCCAGCCAGGAAATACGTGGGTGGAGCTCGTCCCCAACGGGGTTCCGGTCACCACCAGCTCAACGGCGCCGTAACCGCCTCGGGACCGTGCTCACCGCCGCTCTCCCCGTCATCCCCGTGGGATGGCAACTGGCCCGCGGCGCGCTGCTCGGCGCCCCAAGGAGAGCATGAGAACGTCCGCCATGGCGAGAAGGCTCCCGTAGGCGAACTCCTTGGCCATGCCGTCCGGCGACTCGTTCTGGACCCGAGAATGGAGGCGGATGACCGGCCGGGGAAAGGGATTGAAGCCGAAGAAGTACTTGCACGGCTTGTCCAGATCCAGGAGCACGGCGCCGGCCACAGCCGCGACGGTGGCAGCTCGGTCTCGCCGCTCGACCGCGGCCACAGCTGCGGCGATGACGCCCAGCCCGAGCACGCCATCCCGCTTGGCGATGACCAGGAACTCCTCATGGGACTCCTCGTTCATGAGCCCACATCCCCAGTGGGGCATCGAGTCCAGCACCAGGTGGGAGCCAATGCCGGCCAGGAAGGCCGTGGCCGGCCGACCCCGTGCCGCCCGGCCGATGAGGACTCCCGAGAGAACGTGACTGGTGACGAACACCGCGTCACTGTTGCAGACAGGGTGCCCCGTGCATGGTCAGCCTGGAGCTGACCGCCGATCTGCCGCGCCCCCTGCCTCGGGTCTCATTTCCTGTCCCCCGTCCTACCCCTTCAAATTCCCCGGCCATGACGGCGATCCGGTCCCTCTTCATGTCGTTTCATGCCCTTCTGTGGAACCCATTCCCACTGGTCACGAGGAGGACGGAGGGAACCCGTCGGCCGCCATCCCGGTCGGTCGGGCCGCCTGGTCGGCCTCCTGGCCCGGCCCTGAGTCGATCCTGAGCCGGTGAACCTCTGGGGCCGGGGAGAGGCGGCTCACCGCACAGCCGGTAGAGAAGCGCGGCAGCACCGTCCGCGGCCTGGATGGCATCGAGCGGTGCTCCTCGAGTGCGGGACTGACCCGTCGAAGCAGTGCCGCCGAGCCAGTCGTACGCTCCGCCACCGTGCCCCACTGACCCGGGAGTAATCACGTCCGGCGCCACCTCCGTGCCACACTGTCGGCCACGGCGAACGCAGGTGAGGAGCCTGCAACTCCACCACGCGAAAGGAATCGGCAGGTGCTGTCCTTCACCTTCCCCGGGCAGGGATCACAGCGGTCCGGGATGGGTCACGCCTGGGTCGAGCATCCCTCGTGGGAGGTGGCCACCGAAGCCTCCGAGATCGCCGGGCAGGACCTCACCTCCCTCCTGCTCGACGCCCCCATGGAAGAGCTCACCCGCACCGACAACGCCCAGCTGGCCACGTTCGTGATGAGCCTGGTGGTGCTCGATGCCGTCGAGCGTCTCGGCCTGTTCCCGGCCGCCTGCGCCGGCCACAGCCTGGGCGAATACACCGCGCTGGTCGCATCGGGTTCGCTCTCCCTCGCCGACGGGACGCGCCTGGTCCTCGAGCGGGGCGCGGCCATGCAGGCGGCGGCCGAGGAACAACCCGGCACGATGGCCGCCCTGATCGGCATCGCTGACGAGGATGCCGACGCCGCCTGCCAGCGGGCCGAGGACGAGGTCTGGGTGGCCAACTACAACGCGCCCGGTCAGGTGGTCATCGCCGGCACCGAGCCCGGAGTCGCGTCGGCCACCGAACGGGCCCGTGAGCTCGGCGCCCGCAAGGTCCTTCCCATCCCGGTGTCGGGCGCCTTCCACACCCAGCTGATGCTGCCGGCCCGGGCCCGGCTGCGTTCCACCCTCGGTGAGGTCGAGTTCCACTCGCCCGAGGTTCCGGTGGTGGCCAACGTCGACGCCCGGGTCCACACCGATCCCGCTGACTGGCCCGGACTGCTCTCGGCGCAGCTGTGCAGCCCGGTTCGATGGCGGCAGTCCCTCGAGGCGTTGGCCGGTCGAGGCGTGACCGTCCTGGCCGAGCTCGGCCCCGGGGGCGTGCTCACCGGCATGGTCCGGCGCACCATCCCCGACGTGCGGGGGGTGAGCGTCGCCGTCCCCGACGACCTCGACAAGCTGATGGATACGGTGGCCGGTTCGGACGAGTGGTCGGCATCGGCCCCGGCCCACCAGGGCGAGCATCTCTACACCTCCGAGCGTGTGATCGTCAGCCCGGCGCCGGGCGTGTTCGAGCCGAATGTCGAGCTCGCGGCGCTCGAGAGCACCGCCTTGGCCGAGGCGACGGCCGCCCCGGGCAGTGGCAACGGCGCCAAGCCCGGCTCGATCCTGACCGTCGGCGACCGGGTGGGCACGGTCGGGCCGAACGACGTGCGCACGCCGTTCGAAGGCATCCTCATACGGTGGCTGGCGGTGCGTGGCGAGCGGGTGGCCGAGGGCCAGCCGGTCGCCTGGATCCGGACCCCGGGGAGCATCTCGTGACCGCCACCGGGCGCGCCTCGGTCGACTCCCAGGCGGGACGGGTGGTGCTGGTCACCGGCGGTTCTCGCGGCATCGGGCAGGCCTGTGCCCAGTGGTTCCTGGCCCACGGGGACCGGGTCGTGGTGACCTCGAGGTCCGGCGATCACGGGATCGAGGATGGCGCGGGTGACCACTACGGCCCCGACCGCCTGATGGGATTGGCCTGCGACGTACGGGACGGCGAGCAGGTCGAGGCGACATTCGCCGCCGTGGAGGACAGCTGGGGCCCGGTCGAGGTGCTCGTGGCCAACGCCGGGATCACCCGCGACAACCTGGTGCTCCGGATGGACGAGGAAGCCTGGGATGACGTCCTCGACACCAACCTCTCGGGCGCCTTCCGGGTGACCAAGCGAGCACTGGGCAAGATGATCCGACTGCGGAGAGGGCGCATCATCTTCATCTCCTCGGTCGGTGCGTTCATCGGGTCTCCCGGCCAGGCGAACTACGCCGCCTCGAAGGCCGGCCTGGTGGGCATGGCCCGCTCGATGGCCCGTGAGGTGGCCGGTCGGTCGATCACCGTCAACGTGGTTGCTCCCGGACTGGTCGAAACGAATATGCTCGCTGAACTCGGGGAGGAACGCAGGAAGGGGCTGGCCGCCCAGGTGCCGCTCGGACGGGTCGGCCGCCCGGATGAGGTCGCCGAGGCTGTCGGGTTCGTGGCCTCCGCCGGCGCGGCATACATCACGGGCACGGTCCTGCCGGTGGACGGCGGGCTGGCCATGGGCTGGTAGACGGTAGGTGACAGGCGACGACGCGGTGAGGGACGACGGAGACCTGGGCGAATTTGCCAATCGAAGGGGCCGGGGACGACCATCACCTTCACCCATTGCGGCAGGACAACCCGAGAAACCCGAAAAGGAGCCAGCGTGGACAACGATGAGGCATTCGAGAAGTTCAAGGAGTGCGCGGTCGAGGTGCTCCAGGTGCCCGAGGACAAGGTGACCAAGGGTGCTCGCTTCACCGAAGATCTCGAAGCCGACAGCCTCGACCTGGTGGAATTGGTCATGGCGCTCGAAGAGGCATTCGACGTCTCGGTTGAGGAAACCGAGCTCGAGGGGATCGAGACCATCGGCCAGGCCTACGACCTGATCACCGCCAAGCTCTGATGCTGCTCGGCACCGGCTCGCAGGGTGCGATCCCCGGCCGGCGTGTGGCGGTCACGGGCATCGGCGTGGTCTCTTGCTGTGGTGTCGGTTCCGAGTCGTTGTGGTCGGGGCTCCTCGGTGACCCACCGCAGGGCGAACGGCGGGTCCGGGACTTCGACCCCGAACGATGGTTTACGGCCAAGGAGGCCAGGCAGGTCGATCGCTTCGCCCAATTCAGCGTGGCTGTCGCCTCGATGGCCGTGGAGGATGCGGGTGAGCTCGACGCCGATCCGGGGCGGTCGGGGGTGGTGATCGGGACCGGGGTCGGAGGCCTCGAATCCCTCGAGAGCCAGATCCAGGTCTTCGCCGAGAAAGGCCCGCGACGGGTCTCGCCCCGGCTGGTTCCCATGATGATGTCCAACGCCGGAGCGGCGGCGGTCTCCATACGCATGGGCTGGCACGGCCCCTCCGAGACCGTCACCACCGCCTGTGCCGCCGGCGCCCACAGCATCGGGTATGCGGCCCGCCTGGTGGCGTCGGGCCGATGTGACGTGGCCATCGCCGGCGCCGCCGAGGCCGGGATGACGCCGGTGGCCATTGCCGCCTTCGGGAACATGACCGCCCTCTCGAGCTCGGGCCAGTCGCGACCGTTCGACATCCGACGCGACGGGTTCGTGATGACCGAGGGCGCCGGCGCCCTGATCCTCGAAGCCATGGACCATGCCGTCGCCCGCGGCGCCCGCATCTATGGCGAGATCGCCGGCTCGGCCAGTACCGCCGACGCGCATCACATCACCGCCCCCATCCCCGGGGGCTCCGGTGCCGCCGCCTGCATGACCCTGGCCATGGAGGACGCCGGCATCAGACCCGACCAGGTCGGCCACATCAACGCCCACGGCACCTCGACGCCCCTCAATGACATCGCCGAGTCGGACGCCATCGCCAAGGTGTTCGGCTCGGCACCGCCGCCGGTGACCTCCATCAAGGGCATCACCGGCCACGGCCTCGGCGCGTGCGGCGCCATCGAGGCCGTAGCGGTCCTCCTCAGCATCGAGCACGCTTTCATCCCGCCGACCGCCGGCTACGAGCAGCCCGACCCCGAGATCCACCTCGATGTGGTGTCGAGCCCCGGCCGGCCCTGGGAGCCCGGACCGGTCCTCTCCAACTCGTTCGGCTTCGGCGGCCACAACGGCTGCCTGGTCATCACACCGCCGTAACCGATCGACTTCGCCAGGAGTAAATCGGCGAGCTCGACCATCGCCGGTGCATCCACGCCCAGAGCCACGCTCCCTCTCGCCCCCGACGCAGCGCGCCGATTTGATCTGGTGTGGCCCGCGCTGACGCCACCTTGGGGCCACCTGAGCAACCTGAGCAACCTGAGCAACCTGAGCAACCTTGAAATAGTCTGAGCGACCTTCGCACGGTCGTCCAAGCGACACCACCGAAGACAGGTCAACTGCCGGCGCCGCCGGGTTCTCCCCGCATTGCATGGGTCATTGCTCCTGGTCAAGGCCCATTTAGCCGCGAGAGGGAGATCGGTCGCACCTGGGCCCGTCCTGTGACCGGACCGGTTCTGCCCCGGCGCTGAACGGCGATCCGAACATTCGGACTCGGCCATTCGACCTCCTGATGCTGTCCGTCCACGTCCATGGGCGAAACCAACTTCTCATCAGCCGCTGGAGGGTGTTGAATTGCGGCGCCGGCCCCGAAACAGCCGGTGTGCGGAGTGGGGGCCTATGAAGCGACTGGGGCTGATTCTTGGCGTGGCTCTTCCCTTGCTCATGGCCGCGCTCGGCTCAGTCGTTCAGTCAGACCGGGCCTCAGCCGCGGCGACACGGCCGAGCCCGCCCACCGCCGCAACCGCAACATCGGTCGCCGGCGTTGGTGGAGTCTCCGTTTCGTGGAGCACGCCCATCTCCGACGGAGGTTCTCCCATCCTCTACTACCTGGCGTCGACCTATAGCGGAGCGCACTGGTGCCTCGCTCCCAATCCGGGGCCTGACAGCTGCCACATCGCCGGCATCACGAACGGAAGCATCCCGCACGCCATCCGTATCCACGCGGTGAATGCGAACGGGCCCGGTCAGGCCGCCGCCCTCACGTCGGTGGTCACCCCGGGCAGCTCTGCTACGGGCGGTGCACCCTCGTCAGCTCCTCCGGCGACGAACCCGCCGGCAACCAGCCAGCCCACGTCCCCTGCCTCGGGCAGTGCCGGTGCGGCGAGCCTTGCCGCTGCCCCCGGCACCTCCAGCGGGACAGGTGACACGTCGAGCAGCGGCCGCCCAACACAGCTGCCCTTCACCGGGATCAATCTCGCGTCGATGCTCGTCCTCGGTTTGAGTCTCCTCCTCCTCGGACTGGACATTCTTCGCCCGTTTCGGCGGCGTCGGCGGGTTCTCCACCAGATTGCGGGCCTGGGACCCGTTGCCGCCGTCGGTGGGCGTGTGTCGGGCGTTTCGAGGTGGTTCTTCGGCTTGTGACGGCCCGGAGCGTCGGGCGGGAGCCTCCGCCTGACGTACCGCGCTCGGTCCGCGCCCCCTAGCGTTGCAGTGCCATGGTCGGTCAACTGCAACGATCCGAGACGGATCCGATGTCGGGTCCGGACGGGATCGACCGCCCGGATCTCACCATCGGCGCCTTCACGGCACGGGGGCCCTGGACGGTGGAGCCGGACCGCATGGCCTGGCGGTTCCCCGAGAGCGAGGGAGGCATCGACGGGCTGCGCCGCGATGCGGCCAGGCTCGCCCGCCAACTGGTGCGCCCGCGCCGCGTCCCCCGGGCGCCCGGGTGGCCTCGGTGACGTGGCGGATCGGAGGGGCGGTGCTGGCTTGGGCCAAGCACGAACGGGGCACGGTCAATTCACGGGCAGGGCTGTCCCGTCGCCTGCGCCCAGCCTTCGAACGCCTCGGGCCCACCTACATCAAGCTCGGACAGATCATCTCGGCCGGCGAGGGGATCTTCCCCGAGGAACTGGTCGGTGAGTTCCGACTCCTGCGTGACCGGGTGCCACCCGAGCCCTTCCCGGTGGTCCGCCGGACGATCGAGGAGGACCTCGGCTGCCCGTTGAGCGAGGTCTTCCTCTCGTTCGACCGCCGCCCGATCGCGTCGGCCTCCATCGCCCAGGTGCACGCGGCCACCCTGCGCACCGGGGAGCGGGTGGTGGTCAAGGTCCAGCGGCGCAATGTGGCCTCGTCGGTCCGGCTCGACCTCGCCGCCATGTCGTTCCTCGCCCCCGTGCTGGTCGGTCGCATTCCCGTGGCCGCCCTCACCAACCCCCCCGCCCTGGTCGACCTGTTCGCCGAGACCATCGTCGAGGAGCTCGACTTCCGGCTCGAGGCGCAGAACATGCTCGACATCGCCGCCGTGTTCGCCCGAGTGGACCAGCGGTCCATCGTGGTCCCCCGACCCCATCCCGAGCTGGTCACCCGCCGGGTCCTCGTCATGGAGCACCTGCACGGGTTCCGATGGGGCAATGCGGAGGGCATGCGGTCGGCCGGAATCGACACCGCCGCCGCGTTGCGTTCGAGTCTGATCGCCTTTTTGGAAGGGGCCCTCCTCTACGGCGTGTTCCACGGCGACCTCCACGGCGGGAACCTGCTGGTGCAGCCGGACGGCACGGTGGCGCTGCTCGACTTCGGCATCACCGGCCGGCTCGACCAACGCAAGCGTCTCGCCTTCCTGCGCCTGCAGATGGGCGCCACCTCGAACAACCTCACCGTGCAGGTGGAGGCACTCCGCGACCTCGGGGCCCTGCCGGCCGACTCCGACGTCGAGTCGGTCATCCGCGATCTCGGCCTCGACCGGCCGCCCATCGATCCGACCACCCTGTCGGCCGACGAGATGGTCGACGAGCTGCGTGAGGTGACCAAGGCCCTGTTGGGCTATGGGGCCCGCATGCCCAAGGAGCTCATGCTCTTCGTGAAGGACATCCTCTTCCTCAACGGGGCCATGGCCACCATGGCCCCGGACGTCGACATCCTGGGCGAGATCCTGGCCGTGGTCACCTATTTCAACGAGCACCACGGTGAACAGATCGCCCGTGACGTGGGGGTCGAGCTGGCCCAGGGGCCGATCGACCTCGAGGGCTACCGGGCGGCCATGGGGTTCCCCGACGACACCGACCCCATCACCTTCGAGGACCTCCAGGAGCGGCGCGAGCTCATCCGCCGGCGGCTGCAGCAGCGGAACGCCGGCCGACGGCGCCAACCCCTGCACCGTGCCCTCTACCGGATGCTCCGCCGTCGGATGGCCAACGGGACCTGACCGCCGGCGATCGGGCCGAGCCATACCCGGTCGGACAGGGTCAGGCAGGGTCAGACAGGGTCAGACAGGGTCAAAGGTGGTCTCACGGCGTCAAACCGCGTCGAGCGCCCGGCGCAACGAAGCCACGAAGGCCGCCGCGCCCGTCGGGCCCCTCGCCCTCGAGTAGCCGGCGTACCAGGGCCGAGCCCACCACCACGCCGTCGGCCACCTCGCACACCGCCGCCGCCTGCTCCGGGGTGGACACCCCGATGCCCACGCAGACCGGAAGTTGGCTGACCTTCTTGGCCCGCTCGGCCGCCTGGCGCGCCGTGGCGCCCAGCGCCGACTGCTCACCGGTCACCCCCATGCGGGCCACGGCGTAGATGAAGCCCCGCGAACGGCCACACAACTTGGAGACCCGTTCCTCCGGGGTGGAGGGTGCCACCAGCAGGACGGTCGCCACCCCGGCTTGGTCGGCCGCCCCGGCCCAGGGCTCGAGCTCCTCCAAGGCGAGATCGGGGACGATCGCCCCGTCGACCCCCGAGTCGGCCATCAGGCCCGCCATGCGGTCGTGTCCGGCCCGGAAGATCACGTTGTAGTACGTCATCACCACGATCGGGATCCCCACGTCGACCCGGCTGAGGTCGGCCAGCACCCCGTGGGGCGTGGTGCCCCGTTGGAGCGCCTTGAGCGACGCCTCCTGGATGGTGGCGCCGTCGATCATCGGGTCCGAGAAGGGGATCCCGACCTCGACGGCGTCGGCCCCCGCGTCGGCCACCGCCTCCAGGGTGAGCAACCACTGGTCGTCGACCCCTCCGGTGACATAGGGAACCAGGAGCTTGCGCCCGGCATCCCTCCCGGCGGTCAGGGCCGAGGCCAGTCGGCCGGCGGTCACGACCGCAACAGCTCGCGCACCTGGGCCACGTCCTTGTCCCCCCGCCCGGACAGGTTCACCAGGACGGTCGAGCCCGTCGGAAGGTCGTCGGTCCCGGCCCGGGCCAACACCCAGGCGATGGCGTGGGCCGCCTCCAGGGCCGGGATGATGCCCTCGGTTCGGGCCAGGGCCTGGAAGGCATCGAGCACGTGCCGGTCGTCGGCGCACTCGTACCGGGCCCGGCCCACCTCGGCCAGATGGGCGTGCTCGGGGCCGATGCCGGGATAGTCGAGCCCGGCCGAAATGGAATGGGCCTCCAGGATCTGGCCCTCCTCGTCCTGCATGAGCGCGCTCCGCATCCCGTGCAGCACTCCGGGGATGCCGGTGGTGAGGGCGGCCCCCCCGGCCGCCTCGACGGCCACCAGCGCCGACGAGGTGGCATCGGCGAACCCGGCGAAGATGCCGGCCGCGTTGGACCCACCGCCGGCGCAGGCCACCACCACATCGGGGTCGCCGCCGAGCAGGTCCCGACACTGCTCCCGGGCCTCGTCGCCGATGACCCGCTGGAACTCGCGGACCATCCAGGGGTAGGGGTGGGGCCCCATCACCGATCCGATGCAGTAGTGGGTGTCCTCCACCGCGGCCACCCAGGCCCGGAGCGCTTCGTTCACTGCGTCCTTGAGGGTCCGGCTGCCGGTACTGACCGGGCGCACCTCGGCTCCGAGCAGCTCCATGCGGAACACATTGAGCTCCTGGCGATGGGTGTCCACCTCGCCCATGTAGACGGTGCACTCCATCCCGAACAGCGCGGCGGCGGTGGCGGTGGCCACGCCGTGCTGGCCCGCGCCCGTCTCGGCGATCAGCCGCTGCTTGCCCATGCGCCGGGCCAGCAGGCCCTGTCCCACCACGTTGTTGAGCTTGTGCGACCCGGTGTGGGCCAGGTCCTCCCGCTTGAGCAGGATCCGCAGGCCGAGCTCCTCGGACAGCCGGGCGCACTCGGTGACCGGCGTGGGCCGTCCACCGTACCCTCGGAGCAGCGCGTCGAGCTCGGCCCGGAACCCGTCGTCGGACCAGGCCGACCGGAAGGCGCTCTCGAGCTCCAGGCAGGCGGGCACCAGGGACTCGGGGACGAACCGGCCGCCGAACCGGCCGAACCGCCCGCTCGGACCGGGATCGCCCATGATGGCCGGCGGCACTACTCGTCCTGCCAGTCGAAGGGGACGGGCGGGTCCTCGTCCTCGCCCGCCGCGGTCGTCGTGGACCGCGGCGCCTCGGCCCCCTCCACCGCCGCCGCGGCCGCCGCCCGGGCCGCATGGTGGGCGGCGGTGATGAACTCACGCAGCTTGACGGGGTCCTTCACCCCCGGTGACGCCTCGACCCCACTGGACACGTCCACACCCCAGGGGTGCAGGTGGGTGATGGCGCCCCCGACGTTTTCGGGGCGAAGCCCACCAGACACGATGAGCCGGCCCGGGTCGGCCACCCCTTCGGCCAGGCGCCAGTCGAACAGCTCCCCCGACCCCGGGCTCGACCCGTCGATCAGGAGCAGGTCGGCACCGTACTCGTCGAAGCGCCCGATGTTCGGGTGCCCGGCGGGGAAGGCCTTGATCGTCCACCGGGCGCGGCTGGCCACCCACCGGGTGTCGGCCACCGACTCGAACCCGTGGAGCTGCACGGCGGACAGGCCGATCTGGCTGGTGATCTCCATCACCCGCTGGGGCGCCTCGTCCCGGAACACCCCCACCGTGACCGTTTCGTGGGGCAGGCGCTTCACGATGTCGGCGACGGCGGCGGCGGACATCTGCCGGGGCGAAGGCGCGAAGACGAACCCGACGGCGGCGGCGCCCATACCCACGGCCAGCAGGGCGTCGGCTTCGGAGGTGATCCCGCAGATCTTGACGAAGACCCCGTCCTGCTGGCCGGCGCCGTCGAAGGGGAGCACGTCACACTCCGATCAGGTCGGTCACGGCCGCCCGCCGGTCCGGCGACCGCAGCAGCGTCTCCCCCACCAGCACGGCGTGGTAGCCGGACTGGGCCAGCCGGCGGACGTCGTCCCGCCCGGCAATGCCCGATTCGGCGACAGCCACCGCCTCCGCCGGGATCGACGGGGCGAGCTCGAGGGCGCGCTTCGGGTCGACCTCGAAGGTGCGGAGGTCGCGCTGGTTCACCCCGATCAGCCCGGCCCCGGCTCCGACCGCCCGGGCCAGCTCGTCGGCGTCGTACACCTCGACCAGTGCCGCCAGCGAAAGACGGCGGGCGAGGGCGAGCAACGACTCGAGCTCGGGATCGGTCAAGGCCGCGACGATCAGCAACAGCGGCGTCGGCCCCCATGAGGCGTGCGTCGCACACGTCGAGCGGACCGACGGTGAAGTCCTTGCGCAGGACAGGCAGCGAGCACGCCGCCCGGGCCGCGCCGAGATCGCCGGGCCGGCTGCCGAAGAAGGCGGCGTCGGTGAGCACGGACAGGCACGCCGCCCCCCCGGATTCGTACTCGGCGGCCACTTCGGCCGGGTCGAGATCGGGGTCGAGGTCGCCCTTCGAGGGCGAACGCCGCTTGATCTCCGAGATCACCGCCATGCCGTCCCGCGCCGCCGCCTCCCGGATGGCAGCCGCGAACGGGCGGGCCGGGCCGGCCCCCATCGCCTCCTCGGCGGCCGCCCCCGGGTCACGTCCGTCGAGCGCGGCGTCAGCCCGGTGAGCGGCGAGAATCGTCTCCAAATAGGCGGGCATGGCTGTTCGATGCTACCAACGGGCGTCCGCCGGCCATCTTCCAGCGGGCCGGCGCCGGCGCCGGAGCCCGTGCGGCACCTCTCGGGCACCCGACCGACGCCTCGGCAGCTCACACTTCCCTAACCGTGTCGGACGAAACGGCGGAGGCGGTGGCAGGCTGGTGGGTATGGGCGGCGAGGAAACGCTGGTTGTCATCGAGGACGACCATCACATCTCGGACCTGGTGGCCATGTACCTGCGCCGGGACGGCTTCCGCGTGCTGCAGGCCGACGACGGCGAGACCGGCCTGGCCCTGGTGGAGCGGGAGCGACCCGATCTGGTCATCGTGGACATCGGGCTACCCGGGGATCTCGACGGGTTCGACGTCTGCCGTCGCCTCCGTCGGGAATCCTTCAGCCCGAAGGGTATGGAGTCGGCCGTCCTCACCCCGGTCCTCATCCTGAGCGCCCGCGACGACGAGGTCGACCGGGTGCTGGGCCTCGAGCTCGGCGCGGACGACTACGTGACCAAGCCGTTCTCCGCCCGCGAGCTGGTGGCGCGGGTCCACGCCATCCTGCGCCGTACGGCGCTGGCCGACTCCCACCGCCTCCCCTCCGTGGTGGAGCTGAACGGCATCGCCATCGACACCGGCCGGCGGGAGGTCAGCCGGCACGGCACCATTGTCCCGCTCGCCACCCGCGAGTTCGACCTGCTGGCCTACTTCGCCGAGAACCAGGGCCTCGCCTTGTCGCGACGTCAGCTCCTCAGTGGGGTCTGGGGCGCGGACTGGTACGGGGACGAGCGGACGGTCGACGTCCATGTCCGACAGCTCCGGAAGAAGCTCGGAGACGATCTGCCCCTCGCCACGGTGTGGGGCGTGGGCTACCGACTGGGATGAGACGCCGTATGACCGTCGCCATCATGGTGCTGGTGGCGGCGACACTGGTGGTCACCTCGGTCGGCAGCTTCTTCTTCATCCGCCGCGCCGTGATCAGCAGCGCCCAACAGGAGCTGGCCGGCCAAGCCAAGGCCAGCGCCGAGATCATCTCCACCGACCACACCACCACGCTGACCGGCGTCCGCCGCGACCTGAGGATCATCGCCGGTGCCGGATCCTTCGCCGGCATCGATGTGGTGCGGGTCTATCCCAACGGGAGCATCGTCGGCCAACTGCCCTCGGGGATCACCGCCGCCCAACTCGACGTCCCCCGCCTCCAGCAGGGCCAGCAGATCTCCGGCCACACGGCCGGCATGCTGGCGTACTCGGCCGTGCCCACCACCCTGCCCACGGTCACCGCCTTCGTCCCCGTGCTGGTCATCACCCGGCACATCAACAATCCGGTCAATGGGCTGCGGTACTTCGTCCTGGTGGGTGCGGGAGCGCTGGTCATCGCGGCCCTGGTCGCCGCCGGCCTGGCCCGGCAGCTGACCCGGCCGCTGGTCGCCGCGGTGCAGACCACTCGGCGGATCGCCGCCGGGGACCTCGATGCGACCGTCCCAGTCGGCCGCCACGTCGACCCCGAGTTCGGGCAGCTGGCCGAGTCGATCAACGCCATGGGGACCAACCTGGTCCGGGCCAGGGACCAGGAGCGCCAGTTCATCCTGAGCGTCTCCCATGAGCTCCGCACTCCGCTCACCTCCATCCGCGGCTACGCCGATGCCATCATCGACGGGGCCACCGACGACCCGCCGGGCGCGGCCGCTGTCATCAGCGCTGAATCCGGCCGGCTCGAGCGACTGGTCCAGGACCTGCTCGACCTGGCCCGCCTCGACGCCGATCGCTTCTCCCTCGACATCCGGACCGTCGACGCCGCCGCCGTGGCCAGCCAAGTGGCCGACGGGTTCCGACCCCGGGCCGGGGAGCTCGGGCTGGAGCTGGTCGTCGACCCCGCGTCCGAGCAGCCGCTCTGGGTGGAGGCCGACCCCGACCGGCTCGGCCAGATCGTGGCCAACCTGATCGAGAACGCCTCGTCGTTCGCCCACCGACGGATCGACGTCGGGACGAGCCACGCCGGCGGCCGGCCGGTCATCTGGGTCGCCGACGACGGTCCCGGCATCCCCTCGGACCAGCTCTCCCGGGTGTTCGAGCGGCATTTCGTCTCCGACCGGGTCAGCGGGCGGCGCGTGGGGTCGGGCCTCGGCCTGGCCATCGTCTCCGAGCTGGCCGCGGCCATGGGGGCGACGGTGCGGGCCGAGTCGCCCCTGCCCGGCGGATGGGGTACGAGGATGGTGGTCGCCCTGCGATCAGGTTCGCCCGGCCCGCCCCCGCCCGGCCGGTCCGGTCACGACCCGGCCGCCCTCCCGCGGCCGGTGGCACTCCCCCAGCCGGTCCCGCCCGCCCTGGTCGACCGGCGCGTCCCGTCCCTCCCGGAGCCGGGCGGGACGTCTCCGCTCCCCGAGGACGGAGCCGCCGTGAGCGGGAAGTCGGCACCCGAGTGAGGCGCCGGCATGGCTGACGTCCTCCTGGTCACCGGCGCCTCTGCCGGCATCGGCCAGGCTTGCGCGGAACGCATGCACCATGCCGGGTGGACGGTGCTCGGAGCCTCCCGCCGGGGAACGTCGTCCGGCGGTTGGCGACCCGTGGTCATGGACGTGGACGACGACCAGTCGGTGGCATCAGCCATGTTCGGCGCGTTCGGCGCGTTCGGCGCGGCCGGCGGACAGGACGGACCAGCCGCCGATGAAGCCGACCGATCCGGCCAGCATCGCCGCCTGGATGGGCTGGTGGCCTGTGCCGGATGGGGCTTGGCCGGACCGGTCGAGGACACCCCGATGGACGAAGCCCGGGCCCAGCTGGAGACCAACTTCTGGGGAACCGTTCGGGTGGTGCGCTACGCCCTGCCGCTCATGCGGCGCCAGGGCCGGGGCCGGATCGTGCTGATGAGCTCCATCGGTGGGGTCGTCGGGCTCCCCTTCCAGGCCTTCTACAGCGCCAGCAAGTTCGCCCTCGAGGGCTACGCCGAGGCCCTGGCCTACGAAGTGGCGCCCTTCGGGATCGACGTGACCCTGGTGGAGCCGGGCAACGTGGCCACCGAGTTCACCCAACGGCGACGGCAGGTCGCCCGGCCGGCCGGCCAGGCCGCCTACGCCGCAGCGGCGACCAAGGCCATCGACACCATGGCCGAGGACGAAGTCAACGGTGTGGAGCCCGACCGCGTGGCGGCGGTGGTCCAGCGGGTCCTCGAGGCCCGGCGGCCGCCGAGACGGGTGTCGGTGGGACGGCTGGACGAGCGGGTGGGCATCATGGGCAAGCGGCTCCTGCCCTTCAGGGTGTTCGAGCGGGCCGCCCGGGGCAGCTTGGGCGTCTGAACGCCGGACGGACCCCGGTGGTCGGGCCGGCAACCACACCGGCCGTCCCCCCCCGAGCTCAGAGGGCGACGCCGTCCCAGTAGGTGCCCTCCAGCATTTTGGCGAGCGAGTCCCGATGGATGATCAAGTCGTCGATGTCGTCCGGTGACTCGGCTTCGCCGAAGTGGATGGACCGCTCCGTCACCCGCCGCATGATGACGCCGTGGCGCATGGCGGCGAAGGCGATGTGCCAGGTGAGGTCGCCGGGCGGACGTCCGGCGTGGGCGGCGTAGGAAGCGGCCACGTCCACCGGCCGGAACATGTCCGGGAGCCCCGGCGCGCCCATCTGGACCGCGAGGTCCTGGAAGAACAGGTGGAGGTAGCACATCCACCCGATGTCCACCTCGGGCGGGGCCACCGCGGCCATCTCCCAATCGAACACGGCCACCACCTTGTGGTGGCGGAACATCATGTTGCCGATTCGGCCGTCGCCCCAGGAGAGGGCATCAGCGCTCACATCGGTCGGGAGATTGTCCGCCAGCCAGGTGAAGCAGTCGGCGAGGAGTGGGGACGGGCGGTCCTTCACCACCCAGTCGTGGTAGTCGCGCCAATGGCCCAGACAGCGGTCGAGCGCGGTGGCGCCGGGTTGGTCGAGCTGCAGGAAACCCAAGTCGTAGCGATCGGGGGTGATGGCATGGATCCCGGCGAGGGCCTCGATGGCCGACTCCTGCATGGCCCGCCGATCGGCCTCGGTGGCGTCGAAGACCCAGTTGTCACCGAAGGTGTAGGGCATGACATCGGGCGGGACCAGCCCGTCGATCCGCTCCATCACGAAGAAGGGGCCGCCGAGCACCCTTGGGTCCGGCTCGTACCACAACGTCTCCGGCACGGGCACCGTGGTCTCCGCCCGCACCAGGCCCATCACCCGGAATTGCATGTCCAGGTCGTAGGTGGTGAAGACCGGGTGGTCGGTGGCCGGCGGCTCGATCCGGGCCACCAGCCGCCGGGTCACCGGCCCGCCGCCCTCCTCCCACCGGGCGGTGAAGAGGAGTGTCTCCGAGGACATGCCGTTGCTCTCGGGGCTCGTCACCTCGGTGATGGACGGTGAGGCGGCGGGGACCACCCCGGCCAGCCACCCCTCGAGCCGCCCGGCCATCTCCTGCGGGTCGCGGGTCGAGGTGGTGATGCGCTCGGAGTCCAGGCCGAGCGGGCTGTCGGGCTCCGGCGGACCCGTGGAGGCGCCGGCTGCGCCCACGGTGTCGGTGGAATCCTGGTCTGCCATTTCGTCGACCACCCTCGTCCGGTCTGAGGGCCCTCGGGTCAGCGGGCCCCCGGGTCAGAGGGAAGGTCTAGCACCTGTCGTCAGGCACGGAGCGGGAGGGGTCGTACCTCGACCGTGCGCTCCTCGGACCCGCTCGTCCCCTCCCAGCGGATCAGCGCCGGCCCCGGGGCCTCCATGCGCCGGTGCACCATGGCCAGGGCCACGCTCGCCCCCAGCCCTGGGGACCACGCCACCGAGGTGAGCCGTCCCACCTCGTGGGCGCCGTCGGCGCTCAGCACGACCGCCCCGACCGGGAGCCCAGCCTCTCCGCTCCCGTCGCCGGTCGATGGGTCGGCGACCACGCCGCACAGGCGGCGGGCCACCTTCGAGCCCCGGGCGTCCAGCCGGGCCACCAGCTCCTGGCCCGTGTAGCAACCCTTGGTGAACGAAACGGTGCGATCGACCAGGCCAGTCTCGGCCGGGATGGCCCCTTCCACCTCGTCGCGACCGGCCACCGGGATCCCGGCCTCGATCCGCACGGCCTCCCAGGCATCGTCCCCGCAGAGGACGGCCCGGCCGCCGACATCGACCCAGTCGGACAACGCCACCGGCGCCGGGCCGAGCAGGTCCAGCCCGGCGAACCCCGGCCAGTCCACCGGCAGCAGGAGGGAGGGGGACCCGACGACCGCGCTCCCGGCCCCGGAGCCCCTCACGGCCACGCAGGCCCAGCCGTCGAGTGGGGCGATGTCGACCGGCGTGCGGAGCCGGAACCGCTCGAGGCGGGCCACGACGGCCGGGCCGAACCCCGGGTCGGTGTCGATCACGAACGCGTCGGCGTCGGTGGGGCCCCCGGTCCGGCTCACCCGGATGACCGCCTCGACCTTGCCCTGGGGACTGAGCAGCAAGGCGTCGGTGCCCGTACCGGGCGGGAGGCCCGCCACGTCCTGGCTGCACTGGCCCTGGAGGTAGGCCTCGGCTTCGTCGCCGTTGACCGAGACGAAGTCGCGCTCGAGCGCACGGACCGCGGCCCCCGATCGGACGGCCTCGTACTGCTCGATCAGCGAATGATCGGGCCGGCGGCCAGGGGTGCCGGTGGCGGCCGGCGTGCTCACGGTCGGGTCGCGGCCCGGGCCATGGACACGGCGGCGAGCAGCGCGGCGGCCTTGTCGGCGCACTCGGCGTTCTCCGCCGTCGGGTCGCTGTCGGCCACGATGCCCGCGCCGGCCTGGACCGAGGCGCTCCCGTCGGGAGCCACGGTGATGGTGCGGATGGCGATGGCGGTGTCGAGGTTGCCCGAGAAGTCGAGGTATCCGATCACCCCGCCGTAGACGCCGCGTTTGGTGGGCTCGAGCTCGTCGATGATCTCCATGGCCCGCACCTTCGGTGCACCGGACAGTGTGCCGGCCGGCAGCGTGGCCCGCAGCACGTCGATCGCCCCTTTGCCGGGCGCCAGTCGGCCGGAGACCTGCGAGGTCAGATGCATGATGTGGCTGTAGCGCTCGACCACCATCAGCTCGTCGACGACCTCGGTGCCGAACGAGACCACCCGGCCGACGTCGTTCCGGGCCAGGTCCACCAACATGACGTGCTCGGCCAGCTCCTTGGGGTCCTCCACCAGCTCGCCCTCGAGACGCCCGTCCTCCTCGGGGGTCGCCCCGCGGCGGCGGGAACCGGCAATGGGGCGAGAGACGACCGTGCCGTCCCGCAGCCTGACCATGGGCTCGGGCGAAGCGCCCACCACGGTCACCTCCGGGAACTTGAGGAAGTAGAGGTAGGGGCTCGGATTGACCACTCGCAGGACCCGGTACACGTCGAAAGGGTCGGCACCCAGGGAAGGCAGGTCGAAGCGCTGGGACAGGACGACCTGGAAGACGTCGCCGGCCACCACGTACTCCTTGGCCGCCCGCACGGCGTCCTCGAAGAGCCCGTCCGACATGGTGCGGGCCACGTCGGCAGGACGGCCGCGGTCGCTCGGCAGCGGGCGCACCGGCTGTTCGAGGGGCCGGAAGCAGTCGGCCCCCAATTCGTCGAGCCGGGTCAGGGCTCGCTCGTGGGCCTGGTCGAGCTCGGTGTCGCCCCACTCCGGATCGATGACCACGTTGTCGACGAGGACCACGCGCTGGCGCCAGTGGTCGAAGGCCGCCACCTGGCCGATGACCGCCAACATGGCGTCGGGCTGGCCGAGATCGTCAGGGGGCGTGCCCGGGAGGTGCTCGACCTCCCGGACCACGTCGTAGCCGAGGTATCCGACCAGGCCGGCGTGCAGCGGGGGCAGATCGGGCAGATCCGGCGCGTCGAAGGTGTCGAGCACGGCCTCCAGGGCGGCCAACACGCCGCCGGTGCCGCTCACCCGCCCGTCGGTCACCGCGTCGAGGTCGATCGAGCCCTCGGTGGAGACCCGGTTGTCGCGCGCCGTGATGACGGCCAGGGGCCGGCGCCCGACGAAGGAGTACCGGCCCCACCGCTCGCCCCCTTCGACCGACTCGAGCAGGAAGCCGGACTGGTCCGAGCCGTGCACCATCTGCAGGTAGGCGGCCACCGGCGTCAGCGTGTCGGCCAGCAACTCCCGCCAGACCGGCACCACCCGGTACTTGCGGGCCAGGGTGCGAAAACCCGTGGCCCCCGGACCCGACCGATCGGACCCGGCCTCGGTGGACCCGGCCACGGCCGTCAGGCCCCGGACGGTCCTCTCCGGGCACCGGGGTCAACCGTCCACGGGCGTGTGGCCGAAGGCGCGATAGAAGCAGCTCCGGTTGCCGGTGTGGCAGGCGCCCACCCCGTCCTGGTCCACGGTGACCAACAAGGCGTCGCCGTCGCAGTCGTAGTGCACGGCGCGGACGTACTGGCGGTCTCCCGACGTCTCCCCCTTGCACCACAGCTCCTGCCGGCTGCGGCTCCAGAACCACGTCCGCCCTGTCTCCAGCGTGCGGCGCAGGGACTCGGGGCTCATCCAGGCGAACATGAGTACGGCCCCGTCCGAGGCGTCTTGGACGATCGCACCCACCAGCCCGTCGCGGTTGTAGTCGATCTGGGCCAGTTGGTCCTCGGTGAAGTCGAGCGGAGTGGCGGTGAATCGGGTCCGGGTGGTGCTCAACGGTGCTGCTCCCTGTGGGGTTGTCGATGCGCGGGATCGGACCCTCCGGCCGGGAGCCCGCAGTTCAGAGGTAGAGGCCTGTGCCCCCGTCGATACGGGTGCTGGCAACGGCGTGGATGTCCCGCTCGCGCAGGATGACGTACTCCTCACCCTGGACCTCCACCTCGAAGCGGTCCTCGGGATTGAACAACACGTTGTCACCGACCTTGACCGAACGGACATGGGGCCCGATGGCAACCGCTTCGGCCCAGGCCAACCGCCTCGACACCTGCGCCGTGGCCGGAATGAGGATGCCCGCCCGGGACCGGCGCTCCCCCTCGGCTTGGGCCACCTGGACGAGGACCCGGTCGGCCAGCACGGTGATGGCCAGCTTGGACGCACTCCCGTCGCCATTGTGGCTGTTCGCCGTCGCTTCGGAGGTAGTGGTGGCCACAGGGGAAGGCTACCGCAGCGACGCCGCGGCCCGGTCGCCGCAGGCCTCGTGCCGACCGCCGGCGCGGCTCACCGCGGGCGCACGGTGACGCCTGCCGCCGCCAGGTGCGCCTTGGCCTCGCCGACGGTGAACTCCCCGAGATGGAAGATCGAGGCGGCCAGCACGGCGTCGGCTCCTCCCTCGCTCGCTCCGGCCGCCAGGTGGTCCAGCGAACCGACGCCGCCCGAGGCGATGAGTGGCACCGGGCACCGCGACGAGACCTCCCGGGTCAGCTCGAGATCGAACCCGTCGCCGGTCCCATCGCGGTCCATCGAGGTGAGCAGGACCTCACCCGCACCGAGGTCGGCGCACCGTTCCGACCAGGCCAGCGCGTCCCGGCCGGTCGGGACGCGACCTCCGTGAGTCACCACCTCCCACCGGTCCGGGCCCGCCGGTTGGGCGGCGCCGTCCGGACCCCCTGGACTGCCCGCCACCACCCGCCGCGCATCGATGGCCGCCACCACGCACTGGCTGCCGAATTCCGTGGCCAACTCGGTGATCAGCTCGGGCCGCTCCACCGCCGCGGTGTTGACGCCGACCTTGTCCGCCCCGGCCCGGAGCAGCTGGCGGGCGTCCTCGACCGAACGCACGCCGCCGCCCACGGTGAAGGGGATGAAGACGACCTCGGCGGTGCGCGACACCATCTCGACCGTGGTCCGTCGGCGATCGGACGAGGCCGTGATGTCCAGGAACACGAGCTCGTCGGCTCCCTCGGCGTCGTAGCGGGCGGCCAGCTCCACCGGGTCGCCGGCGTCGAAGATGTCGGTGAACCTGACCCCCTTGACCACCCGGCCCGCGTCGACGTCCAAGCAGGGGATCACCCGAACGACGCGCACGCGGCCACCCCCTCCTCCACGGTCATCCGACCGTCCACCAGCGCCTTCCCAGTGATGGTGCCGGCCAGGCGCCGGCCCGGGGAGGCCTGGAGCCCGGCCAACGCCTCGATGTCGGCCACGCCGCCGACCCCGCCCGAGGCGATGACCGGCAACTCGGTGGAGCCCAGCACCCCTCGCAGACCCTCGAGATCGGGGCCCGCGAGGGTGCCGTCCCGGTCGATGGCGGTGACGATCACCGCCGCCACCCGGGTGTCCGCCAGTTGGCCGAGCACGTCCTCGACGGTGCGGCCGGTGCCCTGCTCCCAGCCACGGACCGCCACCTCGGTCTGCCCGCCCTCGACCACCCGGTAGTCGAGGCCCACGGCCACACGGCCGGGGCGGGCGCCGGCCAGCTTGGCCGCGGTAGCGGGATCGTCGAGCACGGCGGTACCGAGGACGACCCGGGCCACGCCCCCGTCCAGCAGCTCCTCGACGTCATCGTCGGTGCGCACGCCCCCACCGCTCTGGACCGGGACGTCGACCGCGGCGGCCACCTCCAGCACGGTGCGCCGGTTGACCGGCTCCCCGGTGCGGGCGGCGTCGAGATCGACGACGTGCAGCCACCGGGCGCCGCCCGCCACGAAGCGCTGGGCCAGGCTGACCGGGTCGCCGTACTCCTGTTGGCGGTCGAAGTCGCCCTGCATGAGCCGCACCGCGCCACCGGCCCGGATGTCGATGGCCGGGTAGAGCTCCATCACCGACGGGCGACGGCGCGCACGAAGTTGTCCAGGATGTCGAGGCCGGTCGACCCGGACTTCTCCGGGTGGAACTGGGTCCCCCACACCCGGTCCCGCTCGGCCGAGGCGGTCACCGGCCCCCCGTAGTCGCAGATCGACGAGGTGTCGGTCGTGTGCTCGGGGGCGAACGAGTGCACGAAGTAGACCCAGGCCCCGGCGGGCACCCCGGCCAGCAGGCCCGAGTCGAAGTGGTCGCCGCCGACGGGGACGAGCTGGTTCCACTGCATCTGCGGGTGTTTCACCCCGGTGGGCAGCCGGCGGACCTTGCCGGCCAGCACGCCGAGCCCGGCGGTAGCCGGATCCTCCTCGGAACCCTCGTAGAGCAGCTGGAACCCCACGCAGATCCCCAGGAAGGGCACGCCCCGATCGATGGCATCGGTGGCCACCCGGTCCAGCCCGCTCTGGTGGAGCGCCTCGGCGCACCGACCGAAGGCACCGACTCCCGGGAGGACGATCCCGGCCGCCCCGGCGGCCCGGTCCGGGTCGGCGATGAGCTCGGCATCGGCCCCGAGGTGCTGGAGCGCTTTTTCGGCGGAGCGCAGGTTCCCGATGCCGTAGTCGAGGACGGCGATCACGACCGGCCGCGCACCGGAGCCGGCTCGACGGACGCCGTGGAGGCCAGGCGACCGGCCACCCTCCGCCCGGCCATCCTCACAGGGTCCCCTTGGTCGAGGGGACCCCGCCGCCCTCGAAGCGCACCGCGTCGCGGAGCGCCCGGGCCACCCCCTTGAAGGACGCCTCCACCACATGGTGGGTGTTCTTCCCCGACAACCGCCGCACGTGCAGCGTGAACGCCCCGGCGGTGGCGAAGGCCCGCCAGAACTCCTCGGCCAACTGCGGGTCGAAGGGCGGCGAGCCGAGCGATTTGGTATCGGGAGGGAAGTCGATGTCGTAGGCCAAGTAGGGGCGTCCGGAGAGGTCGAGGGCCACCTCGACCAGCGCCTCGTCGAGCGGCAGGGCGATCGAGCCGAAGCGACGGATGCCGGCCTTGTCCCCGAGCGCGGCGGACAGGGCCTCGCCCAGCACGATCCCCACGTCCTCCACGGTGTGGTGGGCATCGACCTCGAGGTCACCGCGAGCGGCCACGGTGAGGTCGAATCCTCCATGGCGACCCAGTTGACCGAGCATGTGGTCGAAGAACGGGAGACCGGTCGAGACCTCGCTGGCCCCAGAACCGTCGACGGCGAGCGCCACATCGATGGCCGTCTCCTTCGTACGCCGCTGACCCGAGGCCGTCCGGTGCCCGGCGGACGTCGAAAGCGTCATTGAAGGATCTTGGTGAGGGCGGCGAGGAAGCGGTTGTTCTCCAACGGCAGCCCGACGGTGACCCTTAGGCAACCGCTCACCCCCGGCCAGCGCGAGCAGTCCCGCACGAGCACGGAGTCATCGAGGAGCCGGGACCACAACTCGTAGGCATCGATCGTGGTCGGTCGGAACAGGATGAAGTTGGCGTCCGACCGCCAGGTCTGCACCGGAAGCTCGGCCAGGGCGGCGGCGATCCGGGCTCGCTCCTCACGCAACATCGCCACCGTCATCTCCATCTCGGCCCCGAAGTCGAGGGCCAGGCGTCCGGCCAGCTGCTTGGCCGCGTCGAGATGGTAGGGCAGGCACACCAGCTCGCAGGACGAGACGACGTCGGGGTCGGCGACCAGGTAGCCGAGTCGCAACCCGGCGAGTGACCATGTCTTCGAGAAGGTGCGCACCACCACCATGCGATCGGTGCCCGGGCCACCCGCCCTCATGAGGTCGAGCGCCGACGTGGGGGCGAACTGGCCGTAGGCCTCGTCGACGACCACCAGTCCGGACGAGATCGAGAGCACGGATGAGATCTGTTCCGGCGTCTCGGCGATACCCGTCGGGTTGTTGGGCGAACACAGGAAGGTGATGACCGGGTCGTAGGCGCCGACCACCCGCTTCACCTCGTCCAGGTCCAGGCGGAACTCCTGGTCGCGCCGGCCCGACACCACCTCCGTGCCGCAGACCCGGGAGATCTGGCGGTGCAGCGAGTACGTCGGCTCGAACAGAGCGGCCGTCCGTTCGGGCCCGCCGTAGGCCAACAGCAGCAGCTGGAGGATCTCGTTGGAACCGTTGGCACAAAATACCTGTTCAGGCCGCACATCGTGCAGATGAGCCACGGCCCGGCGCAGCTCGGCGGCGTGGCGGTCCGGGTAGCGATTGAACTCGATCTCCGCCATGCCTTCCCGGAAGGCGTCGAACCACTTGGGCGGCGGTGGCAGGGGCGACTCGTTGGTGTTGAGGCGCGCCAGTACCTCCGCCTGGGCCGAGTGGTACCCGGCCAGCGCGCCGAGGTCGGGCCGGACGGAGGGAAACCCGGGGCGGATGGGCCCTAGTCCGTGCATCGCATCCTCACCGACTCGGCGTGCGCGGGGAGCCCCTCGGTCTCGGCCAGCGTGACCAGTGCCGGTCCCATGGCCTCGAGCGCGGGTTTGGTCACCGTCACGGCGTGGATGTGGCGCACGAAGTCATCCACCCGCAGCGCACTGGCGAACCGGGCGGACCGATTGGTCGGGAGCACGTGATTTGGTCCGGCCAGGTAGTCGCCCATGCTGGCCGGCGACATCGGCCCGAGGAAGACGGCGCCGGCCGAGTCGACCAGGGGCAGCAAGGTGTCGGCGTCGTCGGTGAGGATCTCGAGGTGCTCGGGAGCCACCGCATTGGCCACGGCGCAGGCCTGTTCGGGCCCGTCCACCAACACGGCGTGCCCGCCCGTCTGCAATGTCGCCTCCAAGTCGGCTCGGCGGGGCGAGCTCGCCACCAGGCGGTCGACTTGCCGGTCCACCGCGTCGGCCACGAGCTCCGACCATGTCACCAACCAGGCCGATCCGTCGGGCCCGTGCTCGGCTTGGACCACCAGGTCGATGGCGGCCAGGGCGGGTGGTGTCCACGGTCCCGCGATGACCACCACCTCGGACGGGCCGGCGAAAGCAGAGGGGACACCGACCACGCCCGAGACCTGGCGCTTGGCCTCGGCCACGTAGCGGTTCCCCGGTCCGACGACCACGTCGACCGGTGCGATCGACTCGGTGCCGAAGGCCATGGCGGCGATGGCCTGGGCCCCACCCACGCGGTAGACCTCGTCGACACCGGCGATGGCGGCCGCGGCCAGCGAGGCGTCGTCCACCCGGCCGTCGGCCGCCGGGGGCACGCACAAGACGATGCGTTCCACGCCGGCGACCTGGGCGGGCACCGCGCACATGAGGACGGTCGACGGATAGCGGGCCCGGCCGCCGGGTGCGTAACATCCGGCCCGGGCCACCGGCCGGCGCAGATGGCGGACGGTGACGCCGCCCGACTCGAAGTCGTCCGGTTCCTTACCGCCGGACTCGTGCACGTGGTAGGCGGCGATCCGCTCGTGCGCCAGTTCGAGCGCCTCCCGGAGATCGCCCGGAATTCGTCCCAGAGCCGCATCCACGTCCGCCGGGGCCACCCGGAGCTCCTCGACCTCGACTCCGTCGAACCGCCGGGTCAGACGCCGCAGAGCCCGGTCACCGTCCCGGCGGACGTCGGCGAGGACGGACTCCACGGCCGCCGACACCCGGTCCGGCCCGTCGGCCGGCCGCGCCAGCACCGCCTCCAACGGGGGTCGGCCGTCGAGTCCGCGGGCATCAACGCGACGAAGTCCCATTGGAAGCTGATTCTACCGGACCAATTGTCGAATTCGGCCTCCGGCCGGGACCCGTCCCTGCCGGCCGGGGATTCCACCGACCGCCTCAGATGGCGCCGACCGCCCCGGGACGTGATCACCGGTCCGACGAATGCCATGATCGCCCGATGCCGTCCCCCGCAGCAGAGCTTTCCTCCCTCGCCACCGCCCTCGACGAGCTGACCCGCCGGGTGACCGCCCACGCCGACGCCGCCCACACGGCCAAGGACGGCGAGACGGCGAGGGAGCTGTTCGCCATCGAGCGCGCCCTCACCACCGCCAACCGGCGCCTGGCCCGGTTGGCCAAGCACCTTGGACGCCGCTGAGCGTCCGCCCGCCCGCCTCGCCCCGGGGCCCCTCCATGGGTGGCGATCCAGGGACGCGCAAAGGCACCCCGAAGGGTGCCTTCGCGGGAGCGGGTCGGGCGGCGGATCCCGAACACCGCTCAGCGGAACCAGTTGGCGGGAACCGGTTCCGAAGTAACCAGAACATCACGTTTTGTACACCATTACCAGTCAGCCACTTCCGGCTTCCGCCGACCTCGGACGCATTCGTTTCCGAAGATCCTGGTAGCGACGGGCGACGTTCACCGAGGAGCGGCACCACCGATTCGATGACAATCACGATGACAACAGGTGGTGTCATCGTCGCTCCCGGTCGTGGTGGGTTGTCGATGTTCGCCCGGTGATAACTGACAGCTCCTGCGCCAGTTTCATGCCGCACCTCGGTCAGCCCGCAACGGCGCGGACCGTGGCGGATGGACAGAAGTCGGAAAGGATGCAGCTCTCGCAGCGCGGGCGGCGCGCTTGGCAGATGGCCCGTCCGTGCAAGATGAGGCGCAGGCTGAACGAGCCCCGCTCCGCCGCCGGCACGAGGGCGTTCAGCGCCAGCTCGACCTTGACCGGATCGGTCTCGTCGGTCAGGCCGAGACGCCGTGACAGGCGCAGCACATGCGTGTCGACCGGCAGTCCCGGGAGCCCGAACGCCACGCTTCGCACCACATTGGCCGTCTTGCGGCCGACACCCGGCAAGGTCACCAAGTCGGACATGGCGCTCGGCACCTCACCGTCGAACCGGTCGACCAACGCGGTCGCCATACCCACCAGGCTGGCCGACTTCGACCTGAAGAATCCGGTCGGGCGAACGAGCGTCTCGAGCTCGATCCGGTCGGCGGCGGCCAGCGACAGCGGGCCGGGATAGCGGGCGAACAGCGCGGGGGTGGTCATGTTGACGCGCTCATCGGTGCACTGCGCCGACAGGATCGTGGCCACGAGTAGTTGGAAGGGGCCGTCATGTTCGAGCGCGCACAGCTCGTTGGCCGTCCCGGGATAGATCTCGGCGAGCCGCGCGTTGGCCGTCCTGGCGCGCCCGGCCGGGGATCGTGGTCGGGCCATCGGCAGCAGACTACCGGTAGCGTGCACGCATGGAGGACCTGGACCTGACGGTCGTGACCGCGCCGGGACCCACGCTCGAGGAAGAGATCACCACACTCCTCCACCGCACCTCCGAAGCGCGCGGCCATCCCGCCCTCAGCGAGCAGAAGCGGCTGGCCCTCCTCCAGGCGTCCGAGCGCGGAGCTCCGACCGGTGCTGACCATCTCTTCGTCGGCGTGGTCGCCCGCCAGGCCGGGCGACCGGGTCTGAGCGGGTACGCCCAGATCGAGGGCAACAGGTCGCGGCGGGTCTACGCCGTCGAGCTGGTCGTCGATCCCGCCACCGAGGCCCGTTCGACGATCGCCGACGCCCTGCTGGCCACCGCCATCGGCGAGGTCCGGACCAGGTCAGGTGGCACGTTGCGCTACTGGGCGGCCCGGGCCTTGCCCGCCGATGACGCCCGCGCTTCGGCCCACGGCTTGCGCATCGAGCGGGACCTCGTCCAGATGCGGTGCCCCCTCCCCGTGCCCGGACACCTGTCGGGGGGGAAGGCGGCGACGATCTCGACCCGACCATTCCGGCCCGGGCTCGACGAGGCCGCGTGGCTCGCCAGCAACAACCGGGCCTTCGCCGACCACCCCGAACAGGGCCAGTGGGAGCTGCCCCGGCTGCTCGAACGCGAGCGGGAGCCGTGGTTCGACCCGGCCGGCTTCCTGCTGCTCGAGGCGGACGGGCGAATCGCCGGATCCTGCTGGACCAAGGTGCATGCCGGCACCGATCCCCCGATGGGCGAGATCTACGTCATCAGCGTCGACCCGGACTACCAGGGCCGCGGTTGGGGTCGGGCGCTGACGCTGGCGGGCCTCGATTGGCTGGCCGGACGCGGCCTGCGAACCGGAATGCTCTATGTGGACGGGCGCAACCGGCAGGCGACCGCCATGTATCGATCGATGGGCTTCAGTGACCATCACGTCGACCGGGCCTACGTCGGCACCGTCTGAGACGCGTTCACCCGAGACCGATGGTGTGCCCGATCGAATAGGTCACCGTGGCGGCGATGGCTGAGATCAGCAGCTGGCGGAAGGCCGACCACAGCCACGATCGACCGGTGAAATGGGCCAGGCCGGCCCCCACGCCGAACGCGGCGAACGCCCCGAGCACGATCGACCATCTGGTGGCGGTCGATCCCTGCCCCACGAGCCACGGCAGGAGCGGAACGACCGCTCCGATGGCGAAGCTCACGAAGGACGAGCCCGCGGCCTGCCAGGGGTTCCCGGTTTGGTCGGGGTTGATCCCCAACTCCTCGCGGGCGTGGGTCTCGAGGGCGAGCTCGGGACTGCGCATCATCTTCCCCGACAACTCTTCGGCCAGCCCGGCATCGAGGCCTCGGCTCTCGTAGATGGCAGCCAGCTCCCTGCGCTCGTCTTCGGGATCGTGGTGGATGGCCTCGCGCTCGACATCGAGCTCGCGCTGCATGAGCTCGGACTGGGCACGCATGGACACGTACTCGCCGGTGGCCATCGAGAACGCGCCGCCGATGAGGCCGGCCAATCCCGCCAGCCGCACGGCGCCCGCCGAGGCGTGGGCTCCGGCCATTCCGAGGATGAGGGCGATGTTCGAGACGAGGCCGTCGCTGATCCCGAAGACGGCGGCGCGCGCCCCTCCTCCTTGCAGGTTCCGATGATGGTGTTCGAGTGCCACGAGATCAGCGTACCGAGCACCCATCGCTGAGGAGGTGCTGACCTCACGAGCAAGGAATGCCTCACCTGCACCGGGCACCCCGACGGGCGAACCGGGCGCTCCCCTGCGCTGGTCCGCTCTCGGGTCCCTCCCCTACAGTCGGTGCATGGCTACCACCGTGAAGGGCATCGACAAATTCCACGATCTGGTCGGACAGCACCTCGGCTACAGCGAATGGCACCGGATCGATCAGAAGAAGATCAACCTCTTCGCCGAGGCAACCGGGGACCACCAGTGGATCCATGTCGACCCCGAACGGGCCGCCACGGGTCCGTTCGGAAAGGCCATCGCCCACGGCTACCTGACCCTCTCGTTGGCCCCGGTGTACCTCGGGGAGGTCCTCGTGGTCGAGGGGGCGTCGATGGGCATCAACTACGGGTGCAACAAGGTCCGCTTCCCCGCTCCGGTGCCGGTGGACAGCAACTTGAGGCTCGGGGTGGCGGTGGCCGGTGTGGAGGACGTCTCGGGTGGCGTGCAGGTCGAGCTCGACCTCACTTTCGAGACCGAAGGGTCGCAGAAGCCCAGCTGCGTCGCCCAGGTCGTCTACCGCTACTTCCACTGACCGGCAGCCCGGCAGCCGGGTGGGCGCACCGCACGGACCTGGACCGACGGGTGCCGACCGGCCACCAACGGCCCGATGACCATTCGCTCGGACAATACGAGCGATCACTCCTAGAATGAGCCCATGGAGATGCGGGTCGAACAGCTGTCGACCCGGGCCGGGGTCTCGGTCGACACCATCCGCTACTACCAGAACAAGGGCCTCCTGGACCCGCCCCGCCGGGAGGGCCGGGTCGCCTGGTACGACGATGCCCACGAGGCCCGACTCGAGCGCATCCGGGCCTTGCAACAACGCGGCTTCAGCTTGGCCACCATCGCCCGGCTCGTATCGGGGGAGCTCGACGCCGCCGACGAAGCCCTGCTGGCCGAGCTGTCCGGTGTCAACGACCATTCGGGACCGGTGCGGACCGCGGCGGGACCGGTGCCCTCCCTTGGACCGACCGGGAACCCGGGCGACGGGCCCGCCGGTGACCGGACGCTCACGCTGGCCGAGCTGGCCGACGCCACCGGGGTGCCGCTGGCGGTCCTCAAGGCCGTCGAGGCCGAGGGGTTGCTGGTCCCCCGGCGGATCGGGGGTGACGCTCGCTACACCCAGGAGGACGTCGAGGCCGCCCGGGCCGGACTGACGCTGCTCGACTGGGGCATCCCCCTCTCGGCCCTGCTCGACCTGGCCCGCCGCCACCACCAGGCCACCGAAGCGGTGGCCGCCGAGGCCGTGGCCATGTTCTCGGCCCACATCCGGGAGCCGCTCCGGCAGGGCCGGTCGCCGAAGACGGGCGGGCCCTCCCCGACGGCGACCTCTGGCGAGCCGGACGTCGAGGGACTCCTCCAGGCCTACGCCGAGCTCCTGCCGGCGGTCAACGCCCTGGTAGGGCACCATTTCACCCGGACGCTGGTCAAGGCGGCCCTCGACCATGTCGAGCGGGTGGGGTCCCCGGCGGAACGCCGAGCCGTGCACGACCAGATCGGAGCGGACGCCGATGGCGTCGCCGACACCGTGGTCGGGACGGACGAGACCGACATGGCGCTGCCCCGGTGATCGAGACCGGACCGAACGGGCCGGGAGCTGTCGGCCTGGTGGCGCCCAGCTTGGCCACGGACCTGCCGACGGGTGAGGCGAAGACCGAGACGGTCCGGGCGATGTTCGACGTGATCGCCCCCCGCTACGACTTGGTCAACCGCATGATGACCTTCGGGCTCGACCTTCGGTGGCGACGCCAGGCGGTCCGTGCCCTCGGGCTGCCACCAGCCTCGCGGGTCCTCGACCTGGCCTGCGGCACGGGGGACTTCCTCGTCCTCCTCGACCGCGCCGGGCTGTGCCCGTTCGGGGTGGACCTCTCGGCCGGGATGCTGGCGGCCATCCACGCCGGGTCGCCACTGGCCCAGGCCGACGGCTCCCGCCTGCCGCTGGCCGATCGGTCGGTGGACGGAGTGACGTGCGGCTACGCCCTGCGCAACTTCAGCGATCTCGGCGCGGTCTTCGGCGAACTGGGCCGGGTGGTCCGGCCGGGAGGTCGCATCAGCCTCCTCGAGGTGTCCGAACCCGAACGCGGGCCCCTGCGGGCCGGTCACCGCATCTGGTTCCACCAGGCGGTGCCGCTCATCGGGGGCCTCGTCTCCGATGCCGACGCCTACCGCTACCTGCCGAAGTCGACCGCCTACCTGCCGCCCCGGGCGGAGCTCCGCTCCATGCTCGATGCCTCTGGGTTCTCGACCGTCAACTGCCGCCCCGTGTCGGGCGGGCTCAGCCAGCTGATCACCGCCACTCGCCGGGGGCTCCGATGACCCACCCGGGGGATCTGGTCGCAGCCCGCTTCCCGTTCGAGCCCGATCCGGACTTCGACCCGTTCGCCGTGGCCGGGGCGGACGGGATCGTCTTCGTCAGCGAGGGTCGCGTCCTGGTCGGCCTCGGCTGCGCCGCTGCCCTTCCCCTGCCCGGCGGGCTCGAGGTCCCGGCCGACCTCGAAGAAGTCGGCCGCCATCTGGCTTCCGTGCCTTGCGACGACCGGATCGGACCGGCCGAGGCCGCCGCAGGCAGTCCGCCGGGCCGCCGAGTCGGGAAGGGCGGCGGGGTGGGCCGCCCGGTCGTGGCCTTCGGTGCCCTGCCCTTCGACCGCTCGGCGGCGGCCTCGCTCACGATCCCGCAGGTCATCATCGCCATCGAGGCCTCGGGCCAAGCGTGGTTCACGGCGGTGGCGCATGAACGGGCGCAGCTCCCCACCGGTCCCGAAGGGCTCCGGCCTTGGCTGCGCTCCGGTTCGGGCGAGCCGGCTGGTCGGACCGCACCGCCGACCTCCCCCACGCACATCGCGCCGCGCTCGCCCGAGGATTCCTCGGAGTCGTTCGAAGCCATGGTGGACGAGGCCCTCGCCGCCATCCACGGCGGAGGGTTGGCCAAGGTCGTCTTGGCCCGCCAGATGGAGCTGACCGCCGGGAACGCCATCGACATCGCCGGGTTGTTGCGCCGTTGGCACCGGCTCGAGCCGGACTGTGCCGTCTTCTCCATGCCCGGTGCGGAGGGACAGTTCGTCGGCGCCAGCCCCGAGCTGCTCGTGGAACGGGCCGGCCTCCGGGTACGGAGCCGTCCGCTGGCCGGCACGACGAATCGATCGCCCGAGGCGACGGAGGAGTCCGTTCTGCCGGTCGAGCTCATGGCTTCCGAGAAGGACGGGGCCGAACACCGGTTGGTGGCCGACGCCATCGCCGACCGTCTCGGTCCCCTCTGCTCGGAGCTCGAGGTCCCGTCCGGGCCCCACTTGGTGCACTTGCACAACATCATCCACCTGGGAACCTCGTTCGCCGGAACCTTGGCCCCGATACCCGGCCGGGCGGCTCCGTCCGCCCTCGAGCTGGTCGGGGCCCTCCACCCGACGCCGGCCGTCGGGGGTGTCCCGTCCGAGGCGGCCCGGTCCCTCATCGACCGGCTCGAGCCCCGGTCCAGGGGCCGTTACGCCGGCCCGGTCGGTTACCTCGATGCGGCCGGCGACGGGAAGTGGGTGCTCGGGATCAGGTCCGCCTCGATCCGGGACCGGACGGCCCACCTGGCGGCCGGCGTGGGCATCGTCGAGGGATCGGACCCGCGGACCGAGCTGGCCGAGACCAATCTCAAGTTCAACGCCGTGTTCGACGCCCTGGCGCCGGGGTTCAGGCTGGCCATGCCGGACGCCCGGCGGCAATCTCGGGCCGTCAGGTGACGGCTGCGCCACCGCTCGAGCCAGCCGGCCGGGCCGTGTCACGGATGACCGCAGCCAGCACACCGGGGTCGTCACGAGCCACGAAATGACCGGCCCGGGGGACGACCGTCAGCCGCGCCCCGGGCACGGCACTGGCCAGGCTGGCTGCCGCCCGGGGCGGGACCACCAGATCCCATTCGCCGCAGACCACGGCCACCGGGAGGCGGAGTGACCCGAGGGCGTCGGTCACCGCCGGGAGCTCGTCGACCAACGCCTGTTGCTCGATCATGAACGACCGCCGGTGGCGCCCGAGGGCGCCACGGGCTCCGGCCATGACACTCCGATCGGGCAGGGCGGCGGCCACCCGGTCCCGCACCCCGGTGGGGACGAGCGGGAGGACCAGCCGCCTGACCCCCGGCAGGATGGACCCGATGCCGGCCAGGCCGGTCACCGTCAGGGCCTCACCCAGCACCGGCAGGGTCAGCCACCGGTCGAGGGTGCCGATGCTGTCGGGCGTGCATGCCGCTCCGACCAGCACCAGGCTCTCGATCAGGCCCGGGTACCGGCTGGCCAGCAGCACCGCCACGCCCCCCGACCAACTGTGGGCCACCACGGTCGCCGGAACGGCCTCACGCTCCCTCAGGAACTCGGCCATGACTTCGGCGTTGGCCGCCAGCCCGACGGCTTCGCCCGGCGAGGACCCGTAGCCGATCCGGTCCGGGGCGAGAACCCGGAACTCGGACTCGAGCCGCGCCGTCACCGGATCCCAGGATGCACCGGTGCCCGGCTGGCCGTGGAGGAACAGGAGCGGCGGCCCCGAGCCCCGTTCAATCCACGCCAGCATCCTCACGCTCCTTTGCCGTGTCGGGCCCCGGCGCGCCGTCGCTGTCCCGCTCCATGTCGCCGGCCGGCACGCCGTCTTGGCCCGGCGCCGTCCGACCGTCGTTCGCATCGTAGAGGGGCAGCACGACTCGGAAGGTCGAGCCCCGACCGATTTCGGTGTCGACCGAGACCCGGCCCCCGAACGTGTGGGCCAGGCGGGCGACGATGAACAGGCCGAGGCCCGAGCCTCCGTCGAGGCGGCTGGTGCCGCCCCGGTAGAAGCGGTCGAACACCAGAGCGGCCTGCTCGGCGCCCATCCCCGGACCGAGGTCTTCGACCTCCAGCACCGCCTCTCCGCCCTGTGTGGCCACCCGCACCTTGACCGGAGTGCCGGCCGGGGTGTGGGCCAGGGCGTTCCCGACCAGGTTGTGGACGAGCTGTTCCAGTCGGGCGCTCTCACCGGAAACGGCCACCGCTCCCTCGGCGCTCAGCTCGATGGGACGGCCCGGATCGAGGGCCCGGGCGTCGGCGACGGCGTCAGCGGCCACCGCCACCAGGTCCACCCGTTCCCAGATCGGCTCGGGGCCCTCTCCTTCTCGGGCCAGGACGGCCAGGTCCCCGACGAGCGCTCCCATCCGGGCGGCCTCCCGCTCGATACGGGACAGGGCTCGGTCCCGGCTGGATCGGTCCTCGAGCACCTCACGGCGGAGGAGCTCGGCATAGCCCCGGATGGACGTGAGAGGAGTCCGCAGCTCGTGCGAGGCGTCGGCCAGAAAGCTGCGCAGGCGTTCTTCGGACTCGGCCCGCTGGGCCAGGGCCGTCTCGATCTGGGCCAGCATGGCGTTGAGGGCCCGGCCGAGCCGAGCCACCTCACCTTCGCCCTCCGTCGGCTGGAGCCGGCGGGTGAGGTCACCGGCGGCAATGGCGTCCGCCTCCCTCGTCATGTCTTCGAGTGGCCGCAGACCGATCCGGATGAGAACGGTCATCAGGACGAAGAGCGCGACCAACAGGCCGAGCGACACGGCCAGCTCGATGTTGCGCAGTGAGCGCAAGGTGGCATCGACCGACCCCAGTGGCGTGGCCACCACGAGGGTTTCCCCGGGTAGCGCGGTCGCCTGCAGGCGGTAGTTCGGCGCGCCGTCGGCGGTCGAGCCGACCGTGATGGACCCCGAGCGTGGGTGGTAGATCTGGGCGCTCTGGCCGGGGACGTCCGGGTCGGGAAGGGCGTGCTCCGGCAACGGGGTGGGCAGTTTCGGGGCCGGGTCGTTCTGGTAGGAGGTGCGCGACGGGCGGGCCAGGATGACCTTGCCGTTCTGGTCGAGGAGCTCCAGGTAGATCTCGGGGCTGACCCTCGACTCGATGGTGGGCTGGGTGACCACCAGCCCGCGTATCTCTTCCCGGGCGATGAACGGGGTCAACTGGCGGGACGCCGCGTTGAGCTGGTCATCGACCCGGCCGTACAGGTAGGAGTGCAGCGAGGTGAGCGTGATCAGATCGACGGCGGCGAGACCGACTGCCACCGCCGCGATCATGCTGACGATGAGGCGTCGGCGGAGCCTCACTGTTGGGGTTCCCGCAGGCTGTAGCCGACCCGCCGGATGGTGTGGATGAGCGGCGGGTCATAGCTGTCGATCTTCTTGCGCAGGTACGAGACGTAGATCTCGACGATGTTGGAATCGCCGGTGAAGCCGTCCTCCCAGACGGCGGCGAGGATCTGCGCTTTGGACAAGACCTGCCGACTGTGGAGCACCAGATATCTGAGCAGGTTGAACTCGGTGGCGGTGAGCTCGATGCGGTGCTCACCGCGCCACACTTCGTGCGTGGCGGTGTCCATGACCAGGTCGCGGAAGCCGATGCGTCCCTTGGTGAGCTGTTGTCCGTCGGGGGAGCTCCGGCGCAACACCGCCCGGACCCGGGCGACCAGCTCGTCCGGGCTGAACGGCTTCGTCACATAGTCGTCTCCTTCGGCCAAGCCGACGAGCTTGTCGGCGGTCGAATCGCGGGCGCTGAGGAAGAGCACCGGGGTGGAGATCCCCCAGCTCCGCAGCCGGCGGCAGACCTCGAACCCCTCGACGTCGGGCAGCATGACATCGAGCACGATGAGGTCGTAGGGCCCGGCGCGCGCCTTCTCGAGGGCTTGCGCTCCGGTCGATGCCTCATCGCTCAGGAAGCCTTCGAAGCGCAACGCGGCGTTGACCACGTCGGTGATGTACGGCTCGTCGTCGACGACCAGGATGCGACCGGCGCCGGGGCCCGGTCGGGCCATCACGTCGGGGCGGGCTGGGGCCGGCTCCGGAGCCCGTGGGCCAGCCGTTGCAACCCCCACCAGGTCACCAGAGCGAAGGCCTCGACCACGATGTAGGTGGACATCTTGGACTGGCCGTCGACCCGGTCGACGAATCGGATCGGCACTTCGGTGATGGCGGCCCCGGCCCGCTTGGCCTGATAGGTCATCTCGATCTGGAACCCGTAGCCGTCCGCCCGGATGAGGTCGAGGTCGATCCGGCTCAGCACCGACGCGGCGTAGGCCCGGAAGCCCGACGTCGAGTCGGCCACGCCGAGATCCAGGAGCGCCGAGGCGTACACGTTCCCGCCGCGGGAGAGCAGGCGCCGGTGCCAGGCCCAGTTGGGGATGACGCCCCCGGGAACGTACCGGGAGCCCACGGCCAGCTCGCAACCGGAGCCGAGGGCTCCGACGAGGTCGGGCAATGCCTCGGGCTGGTGCGACAGGTCGGCGTCCATCTCGACACAAGCGTCGAAATGACGGTCCAGCCCCCACCGGAACCCCGCCCGGTAGGCGCTCCCGAGTCCGGATTTCTGGTGGCGCCGCATCACCTCGATGTTCCCGAGCTCCTTGCCCACCCGCTCGGCGATGTCCGCCGTTCCGTCGGGGCTGCCGTCGTCAACGACCAGCACGGTGGCCGAAGCCAGGGTGCGCCGGATGCGGCGGAGAACGCGGTCGATGTTCTCGGACTCGTTGTAGGTGGGCAGGACCACCAGCACGTCCATCCGCTTAGCTTACGAGAGAGTTCCCCTGACCAGGCGGTCGGCATGGTCGGCTGCGCCTGTCAGCCACAGGCTCGGTCCAACCGTCCAGGCGGGCTCCAGCGTCCCCGAAACGAGCCGAAGCCTGCCGGGCAGGAGCAGGTCAACGAGGGGCCGGGGGCGTGGGATCGGCAGCCGAGGTCGGGCTGCCGACGGGCGGGGCGAGCCCGGAAGTCGGTGCGGGTTGGCCGTCGGGCGGCAGGGCGTCGTCGACCGGTCGCGTGGCGTTGCCAGCCGGACTTTCGTGTCCGGACGGATCGGCGGCGACACCGGTGGCGCCCCCGACACCGGCAAGCTCGGCCGTGGGCCCGACGGCCCGGGTGCGGCCCCAGATCTCGCGGAACGTGACCTGGACGGCACCGCCGACCGGGATGGCGACCAGCGCCCCGGTCAGCGCCCCGAGGGTCGACCCGAACACGCCACCCAGGTTGGCCCCGACGAGCACGGCGACCAACACCCACAGAGGGTTCATACGCACGGACCGGCTCATGACCACCGGATAGATGAAGTGGTTCTCGACCAGCTGGAACCCCACGAACACGATGGCCACGACCAATCCGTCGGTCGGGGAATGGAGCAGGGCGATGAGCACGCTCGGCACCGCGGCGATGAGGCCGCCGACCAGTGGGATCATCGCCACCAGCGCCACCCACAACCCGATGAGCAGCGCGAAGGGCACCCCCAGGATGAGGAGGGTGACCAGGATGACCACGCCGAACATCAGGGAGAGGGCGATCGTGCCGAGCACGTACGAGGTGACCTGTCGCGACACCTGATGAGCGATGTCCTCGACCACCTGGCGCCGGTCGGACCGCAAGGTCCCGAGGAAGCTCCGTCGTAGGTTGGGTGCCTCGAGGAGCATGAACAAGGACAGGAAGCCGATGGTGGTCAGCGAGAGGATGGTCCCGAACACGGCCTTCCCCAGGTTCGTGCCCTCGGCCAGCGCCGGCTTGCTCAGGTTGTGCGCCGCCGCCTCCAGCTTGGGCGCGTTCTTCTGGACCCAGGACAGCAGGTGGAAGCGCTGGAGGGTGTGGGCCAACCAGCCGTGGCCCTTCTGCAGCTGTTGGACCATGGTGGGCAGGCTCTTGGCCACGTGGGTGAGGGAGTTGACGAGCGGGTAGCCGAACAGACCGAGGAGTCCGATGAAGGCCAGGACGGCGCCGGCGAAGACGACGCCGACGGCAGTGCCCCGGCGGAACCGATGCTGCTGCAGGAAATGGACCACGGGATTGAGGACCAGGGCGATGAAGGCGGCGATGAAGACCCAGAGGATGATCTCGCGCAGGCGACCGATGAGTCGGTACAGCACCCAGGTGGCGATGACCACGGCGTCGATGGCCAGGATGGTGCGCAGCGGAACGCCCTTGGCCGATGCCGCCGCGAAGAGGCGGTCCCGTCGGGGTGCGTCGGGCCCGATGTCGCGGTCGAGACGTTCGGACGCCGTCTCGCTGACCACCGTGGCCGGCTCGCCGGTGGTGACATGAGTGACCGGCTCGCCTTGGTGGCGACCGGTGACACGGCTCACCGGGTCCGGCTCCTCCTGATCGGTGGCGTGGCGCACCGGGACGGCCCCGCGATGGTCGCCGTTCTCCCCGCCCTCGGGTTCCAACCCGGTCAGGGTGTCGTCGCCCGGTGCCTTCCTAACCGGTTCCACCACGCCGCCAGCATGTCAGGTTCGCGGCCCCGGGCGTGTCAACATGGAGGTCATGGTGGTCGGGCCTGTGGTCGACGCGTCCCAAATTCACCGCCGCCGGTGGCACAAGGGTCCTTTCGCCCACCGTGAGGTGCGCTGGAGCGTCGGCACCGTACTCATCTTCCTGTTCGTCTTCTACGTGGCCCTACCCCTGCTGGCCAGTCACCGGGCCGAGGTCAACTCGCTGGCCCACATCCACTTCGGCTACCTGGCCATCGGCCTCCTCCTCGAGATCGGCGCCCTCGCCGCCTATACCCAGTTGACCCACAGCGTCCTCCCGGCCGGTGGGCCCAAGCGCTTCCGCTTGTTCCGGATCAACATGTCGACACTGGCGCTCAGCCACGTCTCGCCGGGCGGGACCGCACCGGGCGCCGCACTGGGGTACCGCCTGCTCACCCAGTCGGGGGTAACCGGTTCGGACGCCGGGTTCGCTCTCGGCACCCAGGGCATCGGCTCCGCGGTCGTGCTGAATGTGATGTTCTGGCTCTCGCTGGTGGCCTTCCTGGTGACACACGGCTTCCATGCCCCGGCCAGCCATCACGGCGGCCAATCGCAGTCGGCCTCGATCCTGGTCTTCGTGGCGGTGGGTGTCGGCGTCGTCCTGCTCGGCGCCTTCGGCGGCTTGTTCTATCTGTTGACCCGCGGTCAGCAGCGGGCGAGCCGTGTCATCCGTCGGGTCGCCGGCCGCATCCGGTTTCTCGACGCCGATCGGACCACCAGCCTGGTCGAGCGGCTGGCGGCCCGCTTCGCCGTCCTCACCGAAAATCGTTCGCTGACCCGGCGGGCGATCGGCTGGGCGGCGGCCAACTGGTTGCTCGACGCCGCATCACTGTGGGTCTTCGTCGCCGCCTTCGGTCACTTCATCTCCCCCATCGATCTGCTCGTGGCCTATGGCCTGGCCAACATCATTGCCGCCATCCCGGTCACGCCCGCCGGCCTCGGCGTCGTCGAATTCGTCCTGGTGTCGATGATCACCGGCTTCGGACCGACGGCTGGCGCGGCCCTGTCGGGTGTCCTGGCCTACCGGGCCGTGAACTTCTGGCTGCCCATCCCCTTCGGAGGGCTGGCCTACGCCTCCCTCGAGTTCGAGCGTCGCCCCGTCTATCAGCGCTTCCAGCGCTTCATCCACCGCCGGATCGTCCAAGGGGGTGCGAAGGAGGTCGGGACGCCGAGCGTGGCGATGCCGGACGTGGCGATGGCGCACGCCGGGACGATCCGGGGCGGGACGGCCGACGCCGGGCCCGCGATCAGAGTCCCCGCCGGCGCACCCGTCGCCACCACGGCGGGGGGGCGCTGGCCGGCGGGCCGGCCGGCCGAATTGGTTCCGAACGGGTCGCTCCGGGCGCGACCCGGAGGCCGCCGGGTCGGTTCCGCGAGCCGTCGTGGCGCTGGCGGAGGGATTCGAGAGCCTGCCCTTCGAGGTGATCCTGCACGCTGAAGCCCAGTGGCCCGGGTCCGGCCACGCGGGTCCAGACAGCATCCGGCCCGAGCACCCACGAGTTGGCCTCGTCCCGCAGGGCCTGGTCGAGCGTGTCCACCACCCTGAGCTGGAGCTCGGGATCATCGATGGGGACGATCACCTCCACCCTCCGGTCGAGGTTGCGCTCCATGAGGTCGGCAGATCCGATCCACACCCGGAGCGGGCGATCCCCCACTCCTCCGAATCGGAAGAGGCGCGAGTGCTCGAGGTAGCGCCCGACGATGGAGCGCACCGAGATCCGGTCGGAGAGCCCGGGCACACCGGGGCGCAGGCAGCACCGCTCACGCACGATGAGGTCGACATCGGTCCCGGCCTGTGAAGCTCGGTACAGGGCGTCGATGACCGCCGGATCGGTGAGGCCGTTGGTCTTGAGGACGATCCGACCGAGCGGGCCGGCCCGGGCCTCTTCGTCGATGGCCTCGATCAGGGCAGAGCGGGTCGACACCGGAGAGACCACCAGGCGGCGGAACGTCGGTTGCTCCCCTGAACCGGTGAGCAGGTTGAACAGCTCGCCCAGGTCGGCCCCGACCTCCGGAGCGGCGGTCAGCAATCCCACGTCCTCGTAGGCCCGGGCGGTCCGCGAGTTGTAGTTGCCCGTCCCGATGTGGCTGTAGCGCCGGAGCTGGTCGCCCTCCCGCCGCAGCACCAAGGAGATCTTGGCGTGGGTCTTCAGCCTGGCCAGACCGTAGATGACCTGCACTCCTGCCTCTTCGAGGGCCCGGGCCCAGGCGATGTTGGCCTGCTCGTCGAAGCGGGCCTGGAGCTCGACCACGGCGGTCACCTGCTTGCCCACTTGCGAGGCACGGATCAGCGAGGCCACCACCGGGCTGTCGTCCCCGGTGCGGTAGAGGGTCTGTTTGATGGCCACGACATCGGGGTCGTCGGCGGCGGCGGCCACGAAGGCCTCGACGGAGGTGGCAAAGGACTCGTAGGGGTGGTGGACCAAGACGTCGTGCTCGGCCAGCACCGAGAACAGGTCGACCGCCGCGGCCAGGCGCGGCGAGGTGACCTGAGCGCTCCCCGGCGGGGTCAGGTCCGGCCGGTCGAATTCCACCAGGGGGCGCAGCCCGCCGGGGTCCATGGGCACGTCGGTCACGTACACATTGCCCTCGGGCACGTCGACCTCGGCGCACAGCATGGCCAGCAAGTCGCGCGCCGTGCCCGCCTCGACTTCCAGACGGACGGCCTGGCCGAAGCGACGGCGGCGCAGCTCGAGCTCGACGGCGGTCAGGAGATCCTCCGCCTCGTCCTCGTCCACCGAGACATCCGCGTTCCGGGTGACCCTGAATGCGTGGTGCTCGGCGATGGTCATGTCCGGGAAGAGCGCGCCTAGATGGGCGGCGATGACCTGCTCGACCGAAACGAAACGGACGCCGTCGGGCAGCACGATGAATCGAGGCAGGAGCGGTGGCACCTTCACTCGGGCGATCCGCTCCTCACCGGTCACCGGGTCGACCACCCGGACCACCAGGTTGAGGGACAGATCGGAGATGTAGGGGAAGGGATGGGCCTGGTCGACGGCGAGCGGGGTGAGGATGGGGAAGATGTGGCGGTCGAACACCTCGGTCAGGTCGCCCAGATCCTCCCGGTCGAGAGTGGACCAGGGTGCCAGGTTGAGCCCAGCTGCCGCCAGGGCGGGGGTCAACTGCTCACGGAAGAGACGGCTCTGCCATTCGACCAGCTCGGCGACCCGGGCGGCGACGGCCCGCAACTGGTCGTGGGGACTCAGCCCGTCAGGCGAGCGGGTGCGCAGGCCTGCCGCGATCTGGTCCTCCAGGCCGGCCACCCGGACCTGGAAGAACTCGTCCAGCCCTTCGGAGAAGATGCAGAAGAACTTGACCCGTTCGGACAGCGGGACCCGGTCGTCCTCCGACAATTGCAGCAGCCGGGCGCCGAACTCGAGCCACGAGAGCTCGCGATTGATGAACCGGCTCTCGTCGGTGGTCGGAGCGGCCCTCGCCGGGTCAGGGGCGGAGTCGAGCTCCACGGCGGTCCCCACCGTTCCTGCATCCCAAACACCACCGGAGAGGCGTCTCCGCTGCCCGGTCCTGACCGCCGTGGGGTCGGTCATCGCAGGCAGGTGAGCGGGCTCGATCCCATCGCAGCGCATGGTATCCCGGGCTCGGACGCGCCGACCCGGGAGCCACCGCCTCCACCGCCTCCCGACCACTCGCCGATAGGCTCGCCCAGGTGCCGGCCATGATCTTGCGGGGCTCGACCACCAGGCGGGTACACCGGGCCTTCAAGGCCCGCCGGCGCACCGAGCTCGGCCTGCTGGTGGCGGCGTCGGTCATCATCGTGGCCGCTTACGCCCTGATGATCGTGGGCAATACCGCCAAGGCGCCGGCCGATGTGGTGCCGCTGATGCTCGTCATGTTGGGCCTGGGGGGCGTCGCCCACATCGCCAACCGAATGTTCGTCCCGAACGCCATTCCGGTGATCCTGCCCATCGCCTTCCTGCTCAACGGGCTGGGTTACGTGATGATCCTGCGCATCGACCTGGGCAAGGCCGAGAACTTCGCGCCCCTGCAGGCCGCCTGGACGGCGGGTGGGGTGGCCGCCTACGTCATGACCCTGGCCGTGATCCGCCGCTCCCGCGATCTCGACCGCTACCGCTACCTCCTGCTGGCTGTGGCCGTCGTGCTGCTTCTCGTGCCCCTGGTGCCCCATTTGGGGGCCAACATCAATGGTGCCCGGCTCTGGCTCAAACTCGGCCACTTCGAGTTCCAGCCCGTCGAGCTGGCCAAGATCGTCCTCTGCGTCTTCTTCGCCTCGTACTTCGCCGAGAAGCGGGAGCTCCTCACCATCCCGACAGCCCGGTTCGGGAACCGTCTGGTGATCGACCCTCGGCCCCTGGTCCCGATTCTGCTGGCCTGGGGGTTCGCCATCGGCGTGATGAGTCTCGAGCACGACATCGGCTTCTCGGCCATGTTGTTCACCCTGTTCATCGGCATGCTGTGGGTGACCACGGGCCGAACCGGCTACCTGGTGCTCGGTGTGATCCTGTTTGCCGTCGGGGCCTATCTGGCCGGCAGGTACCTGAGCCAGACCCACATCCGGGTGGAAACCTGGCTCGACCCGTGGAAGATCCTGCCGTTCGATCCCGGCGATCAACTGCGGCAGGCCTGGTACGCCCTCGGCAGCGGCGGGATCGGCGGCTCGGGGCTCGGGCTTGGATTCGGCGCCTACCAGATCCCCAATCCGCAGACGGACTTCATCTTCGCCGTCATCGGCAACGAGATGGGACTGTTCGGCTCCTCCATGGTGATCGTGGCCTTCCTCCTGCTGGTCGGAGCCGGGCTGCGCACAGCACAGGCCGCCCGTTCCGAATTCGCCAAGCTCACGTCCGTCGGCCTCACCATGATCCTCGGGTTCCAGGCCTTCTTCATCATCGGCGGGGTGGTCCGCCTGCTTCCGCTGACCGGGATCACCCTGCCCTTCGTCTCCTACGGTGGTTCGGCCCTGATTGCCAACTACGTCCTCATCGCGCTGCTCATGCGCATCTCCGACGAGGGAGGCGCGGCGCTCGACGCCGCCGATCAGGCCGAGTACGAGGAAAGTGAGGAGCGGCGACGGCGCCTGCTCAGCGGCACCCCCTGAGGCCTGCGGGCGGAGGGGGACGGGCGACGCGGCGTCAAGACGGCCGCGGGGCTGCTCCGGGCACCACGTCACCGCTCTCCTCGAACAGCCGGGCGTCGATGAGGATGGGTACGGGGACCGGCTGGATCAAGGCCACCGCCAGGCCGTCCGAGGGTCGACACGAGTGCACCGATCGCCCGCTCCGTCCTCGTAGATCGAGCTCGGCAAAGTAGATCGCGCCACGGCGGCCGACCAGGCGGAGGGCAACGATGTCGATGTCGAACCCGGCGAGGACCTCGCTGAAGAGCTCGTGGGTGAGCGGGCGTGGCGTGGGGATGCGTCGGATGACGTGAGAGAGCACGACCCCGTCCTGAAGACTGACGGAGAACGAGAGCTGGCGCCTGGGTGACTCGGACTCCCGCAGCACCACGGTCGGATGTTGGTTGGGAAGGTCCACCGAGATCCCGCTCACCAGCGCCGTCCGGAAATCCGGCGCCCGCGGGTTGTCGTCCGAACCCCGTGGGGTGACCTCGGGTGCCGGCTGGGTGTCGTCGGCTTCGACGGCGGCCGCGTCGGTGGGAGAGGCCTCGTCGGTGGAAGAGGCCGCGTCGGTGGGACAGGCCTCGTCGGTGGAGGGGGCCTCGTCGGCAGCCGGGACCTCGTCGTCCGTCGGAGGAGTCTCCTCAGCGACCGTCCGGACCGACCGGGGAGCGGTCTGCTCGGCCCGGTCCGCTGCCCCTCCGGTCATCTGACGCTTCGCTGGTGCACATTGATCACGATCCCGATGGCGGCGAAGAACCCGATCACGGCCGAGCCGCCATAGGACAGGAACGGCAGCGGGATTCCCGTGACCGGCATGATGCCCATGTTCATGCCCACGTTCTCGAAGACGGAGAAGACGAGGAGGGCGAAGATCCCCGAGCACAGCAGTCGCCCGTAGCTGTCGCGTGCGAGCTGAGCCGTGCGCAGCACCCGCCAGGCCATGACCCCGTAGAGCAGGAGCAGGACGCCGGAACCGACGAAGCCGACCTGCTCCCCCACGGCCGAGAAGATGAAGTCCGTCTGCTGGGAGGGCACATAGGCCAGGTTGGTCAGCGCACCGTGGAACAATCCCTGCCCGAAGACGCCACCGACGGCGATGGCGTCCTTCGCCTGGGTCACGTTGTACGTGGCCGACTGGCTGGCGCCGTTGGGCGAGATGAAACTGGTCAACCGCTCGATCTGGTAGTGCTGGAGGAGCCCCACGTTGAGGGCGATGAGCACGACCAGCACCGCCCCGACGAACAGCAGGAGCAGGTACCGGGCCGGCATGCCCGCCACCGCCAGCATCACCATCAGGATGACTCCCATGAGGATGGCGGTGCCCAGGTCGGGTTGCTTGATGACCAGCAGGATGGGTAGCGCCGACATCAGCACCATCCGCACCAGATCCCGGAAGTTGAGGCCGTCCGGACGCCGCGAGCAGTAGGTGGCGATTGCGATGATGAGCACGAGCGTGGCGAACTCGGACGGCTGGAGCTGGAGGGGGCCGAGCGAGAACCAGCGCTGGGATCCCTGGTGGGCGGGGGTGGCCAGCACCGCCACCAGGGCCAGGACGATGCCGACGTAGAGCACGGTGCTGATCTGTTCCAGGCGCCGGTAGTCGAAGAGGGCCAAGGCGACCATCACCGCCAGCCCGATGATCATGAAGGCGGCCTGACGCTTCAGGTAGTAGTGCGGGTCCACACCGCTCAGGGCCAGCTTGCCGCGGGTGGCCGAGTAGATCATCACCAGCCCCACCCCGGCGACGATCAGGGTCGTCACGGCCAGCACCAGGTCGAACCGTGCCGACAGGTGCCTCGGCCGGACGGCGATGTTCGCAGGGACGGTGTTCACCACGGGGCTCCGGGCCACAGGTTAGGCGCCGCACGATCCTGGTCCGGGGCGCCCGTCGGCCCGCCCCGACCCGGCCGGCCGGCGGACCGGGCCGTCGCCCCGCTACCTGACCTTCCCTTGGACCACGTCGGGGGGGCCGACGGCGGCCCACATGGCCTCCACCGGCGCTTCGAGGCCGGTCCAGGCGGTCAGCTGCAGGGCGGCCTGGTGGACCAGCATGCCCCGGCCGTTCCCGACGGTGGCGCCCCGATCCCGGGCCGCCTCCAGCCACGGTGTCATCGGCGGGTGGTACACCAGGTCGATGACGGTCTGGCCCGGGTGGAGGAGCTCGGGGTCGATGGGCCACGCGCCGTCTGCGCCCGTGGCCCCGGTCATCCCGAGGGGGGTGGCGTTGACCACGAGGTCGCAGCCGGCGGCGTCGACTTCCGTTCCGGGCCGGCCCGCCGCGCCGGCCAGGGCGGCGGCGACCGCACCGCGCTCGGCCGTGCGGTTGACCACGACCACCTCGGCAGCACCGGCGTCGGCCAGCGCGGCGACCACGGCCCGAGCCGCCCCCCCGGCTCCGACCACCAGACAGCGGCGGGCCCCGGGATCGAAATGCTCGCCCCGTCGCAGGGCGGCGACCAGACCAGGGCCGTCCGTGTTGTCACCCGAGCATTCCCCCGGGGTTTCGGCACGGCCGCGCTCGTCCCGGCCGCGGCCCGTCCCACCGTCACCTTCACCTGCTCCGAGGACGACGCAGTTGACCGCGCCCAGCCGTTCGGCGACCGGGGACATCCGGTCCACCAAGCCGGCCACCGCTTCCTTGTGCGGCATGGTCACCGAGAGGCCGCGGATGCCCATGGCCCGGGCTCCGGCCAACGCGTCGGCAGCAAGACCGTCCGGGACCCGGAACCCGACCGACACCCAGTCGATCCCGAGCTCGGCGAAGGCCGTGTTGTACAGGAGGGGCGACAGGGAGTGGGCAACCGGGTCCCCGATCACGCCGACGACCGTGGTGGCCGCCGACAACGGCGTCCTCCTGCCCGGCACCGGTCCGGTCTGGCCGGCGCTCAGGGCAGTCCCCGTTGCTTGGCCAGGGCCTCGTTCGCCTGCTGTTCGGCGAACGTGTCGGAAAAGGCCTCGGTCCCGTCGGACTGCACCACCACGAAGTACAGCCACGAGCCAGGCGGCGGGTTGAGGGCGGCCTGCAAAGCGGCTTTGGACGGGAAGCAGATGGGAGTCGGGGTGAGGCCCTTGTTGGTGTAGGTGTTGTAGGGGGTGACGGTCTGGAGGTCGGCGGTCGTCACCGGGCCGCCGTCGCGTCCTTCGGCGTAGAGCACGGTCGAGTCCATCTGCAGCGGCATGTCGGCGTGGAGCCGGTTGAGGATCACCCGGGCTACGGGGCCCAGGTTCTTCGCGATGACCCCCTCCTTCTCCACGATGGAGGCCACCGTGACCATCTGGTACGGCGTGAATCCGAGCTGAGCCGACCCGTTGGCCAACCCGAGGGTGTCGGCTTGACGGTCGAACCGGTCGATCATCGTCGTGAGCAGCTGGGTGTCGCTCTCGCCGGGGACGACCACGTACCAGCCGGTGCCGAGGAGTCCCTCGAGGCTGCTCACCCCGGCGGGCTGCCAGGGGGAATGCACCGTGCCACCCTGAGCGAGGGCCAGAAAGCCGGCCCTCGAATGGCCGGGCAACTGGCCGACCCGGTCGGCCACTTCGGAGACGGTGAACCCGGGCGGGATCTCGAGCGGGAAGACATTCGGCCCGGCGGAGATCACCCCGTTGACCGATGCGAATGACGAGTTCCGGTGGAAGGCATAGGAGCCGGACAGGATCGACGGGGGACTGTGCAGTTGGCTCCAGATCCGGTAGGCCAGGGAGCTGCCGATCACCCCCTTGGTAGCCAGCGTGGAGGCGAGCTGGTTGGCACCCGTCCCCGACCGAACTGTCACGATCACCTGGGGACCCGGTGGCCCCGACGGGTTGGCCTCGCTGTTGACCCAGAGGTACCCGCCCAGGATGACGGCCACGCCGACCACGACGAAGACCAGGGCGGCGATCCGCCAGGCATGGCCTCGACGGCCTTCCGGCTCGGTGTCGGCGGCGAAGTCCTCAGGCTCCCCGGGATCAATCCTGGCGGCGTCCCCCTCCCCCTCGGCCGTGCCGTAGATGTGCGGCTGTCCCACCTCAGCATCGGACAGCTCGGGAACGTTCGACGGCTCCCTGCCCGGGGCCCGTCCGCCCGGCGTGCCGACGCCCGGCGTGCCAGATCCGCCCGGCGTGCCCGATCCGCCGGGGGTGTCGGGTCCGCCTTCTCGTCCCCCCGACCCGTCACGTCCGTCCATGGTCACCGGCGGCCGGCAAACTCGAGCCAGGCTGCCAACATCACCGCCGCGGCGGCCTGGTCGACGACGCCCCGGCGGTCGCGCCCCCGCACGCCTCCCGCAGCCAAGGCCTGATGGGCCGAGACGGTCGTGAGGCGCTCATCGAACAGCTGCACCTCGACCCCGCTGTCGGCCAGGCACATTCGCAGCGCCTCCGCCTCCTGCCTCGCCGCGGCGGCGGCCGGACCGTCCGATCCGTCGAGCGAGAGGGGAAGGCCGACCACCACCGTCGTCACCTCTTCCTCGAGGATCAAGTCGACGAGACGCCGACGGTCCCGTTCGCCGTCACCGCTCCGTTCCAACGTCGTCCGGGGCAGAGCCATGGTGCCGGCCGAGTCGGTCACGGCGATCCCGATGCGTCGTGATCCGAGGTCGAGCCCGAGGGCTCGGCCGGGACGGTCGGGGGGGTGGGCCCTTGCCTCCTTGGTCACGAGTGGATCAACGGTCACCCGCCGGCAAGTGCTCGTCGGGCTTCGTCCAGGGCCCGGTCGATCCCGGCTGGGTCCCGACCACCGGCCGTGGCAACCTCGGGCGAGCCTCCGCCGCCCCCACCGACCAACGGCGCGATCCGCCGAACCAGCTCACCGGCGTTCTGGTCCCCTGCGCCGTCGCGGTCGACCGACACGGCCAGGGCTGCCTTCTCCCCATCGGGGCTGCCTCCGAGCACCACGGCTCGGAGACCGGCCGTGGCCCGAGCGCTCTGGGCCAGATTCCGGAGGAGGTCTCCCGACAGGCCGTCGCGGCGGGCCACCACGACCCCGCCCTCGGCGGTGGCGGACAGGGCGGACGCCTCCGACTGCAGCTCGCGGCTACGGGCCTGTTCGAGGGCCTTTTCGGCGGCCCGCTGGCGCTCGAGCAGGCGGTCGATGGCCTCGGGCACGTGCTCGGGCTCGGTCCGCAACAGAGCGGCGGCCTCGGCCAGGAGACCCTCGCGCGCCATGTACCGCTCGAAGGCGTTCGGCCCGGTGACCGCCTCGATCCGCCTCGTGTTCGAACCGATGGACGACTCCGCCGTGACGGTGATCGGCCCGATCATACCGAGGGCGCCGACGTGGGTCCCCCCGCAGAGCTCGATGGAATGCGGACCGGCCCGCACCACCCGCACCCGCTCGCCGTACTTGTCGCCGAAGAAGGCCAGCGCCCCCATGGCCTCGGCCTCGGCCCGGGACGTCTCCTCCACGATGACGTCGTCATCGGTCAGGACGTCGGCGTTGGCCAGCTCGGCCACCTCGGCCAGCTCCTCGGGGGCCACCGAACCGGTATGGCTGAAGTCGAACCGCAGGTGGTCGGGGGCGACCAACGAACCTTGCTGGCGCACGTGATCGCCGAGCACCCGCCGCAGGGCGGCGTGCAAGAGGTGGGTTCCGGTGTGATGGCGGCGCAGGGCGTCCCGGCGCGGGCCATCGATGGTGGCCAGGGCATCCTGGCCGGGAAACAACTCCCCGGTGATCCGCGCCCGGTGCGAGGTGAGCCCGGGCAGAGCCGAGACCGTGTCGTAGACGAAGGCGGTGCCCGTCTCGGTGACGATCGTCCCGATGTCCCCCACCTGCCCCCCGCCCTCGGCGTAGAACGGGGTGCGGTCGAGGAAGACCTCGGCCTGGCCGGCGTGCTCCGGGTCGCGGTCGGCCAGCACCGCCACGACCCGGGCCGGCGCCGCATAGCCGTCGGGCCGCTGGCCCACGAAGACGGTCTGCCCCTCGGTGTCGAGCACCGATCGGTACGCTTCGTCGCTCGCCAGTTGCCGGCCACTGCGTGCCGCGGCGCGGGCCTGTCGGCGCTGGTTCTCCATGGCCGCCTCGAACCCCTCGAGGTCCACACCGACCCCGGCCTCCTCGGCGATCTCGACGGTGAGCTCCACCGGGAACCCGTAGGTGTCGTGCAAACGGAAAGCGACCTCGCCCGAGATGCGCTCGGCCCCGGCGGCCAGCTGCTCCTCGAGCAGGCCCGAGCCGGTGGCGAGCGTCCGGAGGAAGCCGTTCTCCTCGCGATCCACGACGTCGGCGACCAGTCGGTGTTGCTCGACCAGCGCCGGGTAGGCGGCCCCCAGGACGGCCACCGTGGCATCGACCAACCGGGTGGTGAAAGGCTCGTCGACCCCGAGCTGTCGAGCCCGGCGGACGGCCCGCCTGATCACCCGCCGCAGCACGTAGCCGCGGCCCTCGTTGGAAGGCAACACCCCGTCGGCGATCAGCATCGACATGGACCGTCCGTGGTCGGCCAGGATCCTCAGTCCCACATCGGCCTTCTCGTCCCGGCCGTAGATCCGGCCCGTGATCGACTCGGCCGCCTCGGTCATGGGCCGAAAGACATCCGTGTCGAAGATGGAGTCGACCCCCTCCAGCACGGGCAGGATCCGCTCGAGGCCGGCGCCGGTGTCGATGCTCGGCCGGGGGAGGTCCTCGACCGAACCGTCATCGTTGCGGTTGTACTGCATGAAGACCAGGTTCCAGAGCTCCACGTAGCGTTCGGACCCTCCGTGGGCCGGCCCGCCCTCGGAGCCATAGGCAGCACCCTTGTCGAAGAAGATCTCCGAGCTCGGCCCGCGGGGACCGGTCTCCCCCATCTTCCAGAAGTTGTCGTCGCCGAGGCGCTGGATGCGCTCCGGTGGGATGCCCACTGCATCGGCCCAGATCTGCTCGGCCTCGTCGTCGCCCTCGTGGACGGTGACCCAGAGCCGATCGCCGTCGATGCCGAGAACCTCGGTGACCAGCTCCCAGGCATACGGGATGGCCTCGGCCTTGAAGTAGTCGCCGAAGCTGAAGTTGCCGAGCATCTCGAAGAAGGTGCAGTGACGCTCGGTCGTGCCGACCACCTCGATGTCCACGGTGCGGAAGCACTTCTGCACGGAGGTCGCCCGGCGCCAGGGGGGGCCCTCGTCACCGACGAAGAACGGCTTGAAGGGCACCATGCCGGCGATCGTGAACAGCACCGAGGGGTCGTGGGGGATGAGGCTGGCCGAGGGCACCGCCGTGTGACCGCGCTGGACGAAGTAGTCGAGGAAGGCGGCACGGAGCTGATCGGCGCCGGACACCGAGCCGGTGGTCACGACTTCGGACTCTACTTGCCCAGGTGGAGGGGGAGTTTCGTTGCGGGGCCCCGCGTCGCTCGTCCCGTGGCGGACCAACGGCTCGGACGGTTCCGGTGCACGGGAGCCGGTGCCACCGCGACGTCCTCGGGGTACTCCCGTTCCACACCTCGGGCGGCCAACTCCGCCCAGATCTCGTCCTCGCGCCGTCGCATCTCCTCGCGCCCCGAGAACAGCGCCTCCTTGACCCGGTCGCCCGTGTTTTCGGCGGCCTGGCGGGCCGACCGGCCCATTTCGGCCACGAGCGCATCCGGTTGCAGTCGAGCCGCGGCCTGCTGGACGGAGCGCCGGAGCCGACGCTCGGCCCACAAGGACGTGCCGGCGCCCATGGCCACGCCGGTCACCAACCAGAAGGTCCGCTTGGGCACCTCAGCGCCCGCCGTTGCGGGAGTTCCGGCCCCGGTCCCCATCCGTCCCATTGGCCGCGGGTGGAGCCGAACCCGAAGCCAGCCGACGGAGACCGGTCGCCGCCCCTGCTCGCACGGCCAGCACCTTGACGACCGGGTTGGCGAAGGCCCGGTAGGCGAGCTTGGAGGCCGAGTCGACGGTGGCGTGCACCGACTCGGTCGAATCGAGCACGGCCCCCACCCGCTCGAGCTCAGTCGCCGCCTGGTCGACCGCCCGCTGCGCATCGGTCACCAGGGGAACGGTCCGTCGGCCGAGCTCCTCGGCCACCGACTCCAGGGCACGGGTCTGCCGCCGCAGCGATACGACGGCGACGATCAGTCCGATCACCGCAACGCAGCAGGCGATGCTGGCGACGAGCACGGCGATCTCCCCGGCAGACATGATCTGGCAGCTTACGACGCCCCAGCGTGCCCACCGGGGCCCATGCGTCCGACACGGTGAGTCTCCCTGGCTCCGGTCGTCGAGCGAGCCGACGGGTGGGCCGGCCGGAGGTGGCGCGAGGGAGTCGGAGCTCGACGTGGTCGCCTCCCGGGCCCCTCCTTGGGGGCCGAGGCCCGCTGAGGCCGAGCGAGGGTCCGGCCCCTCGCCAATTCCGCTCGGGACCTCCCGGAGACATCGATGCGCCCGGGAGGCCTGCTCATGAACGCCGGCGACACCGGACACGAAACAGAAAACTGAGGACCGGGGAAGGGACAGGCAGATCAGGCCGCGGCCATGCCGACGACGGGCCGGTTCAGCCGGATCGCCCCGGCGGACCCATCGAAGCCGGCGTCGCCGAAGGTGAAGATGCCGCCGTCGGAGGCCACCAGCCAGTAGCCGCGACCCGTGAGGGTGGTGGCCATGCCGACGATGGGCTGGTTGAGCCGGAGCGCGCCGGTGGACCCGAAGAAGGGGGCGTCGCCGAAGGTGAAGATGCCGCCGTCGGAGGCCACCAGCCAGTAGCCGCCGCCATTCCGGGTGGCGGCCATGCCGACGATGGGCTGGTTGAGCCGGAGCGCGCCGGTGGACCCGAAGAAGGGGGCGTCGCCGAAGGTGAAGATGCCGCCGTCGGAGGCCACCAGCCAGTAGCCGCCGCCGTCGGGAGTGGAGGCCATGCCGACGATGGGCCGGTTGAGCCGGAGCGCGCCGGTGGACCCGAAGAAGGGGGCGTCGCCGAAGGTGAAGATGCCGCCGTCGGAGGCCACCAGCCAGTAGCCGCCGCCGTCGGGAGTGGAGGCCATGCCGACGATGGGCCGGTTGAGCCGGAGCGCGCCGGTGGAGCCGAAGAAGGGGGCGTCGCCGAAGGTGAAGATGCCGCCGTCGGAGGCCACCAGCCAGTAGCCCTGATCATCGGGTGTGCTCGCCATACCGACGATGGGCCGGTTGAGCACGATCCCGCCGGTCGAGCCGAAGAAGGCGGCGTGGCCGTAGCTGAAGATGCCGCCGTCCGAGGCGGTCAACCAGTACCCCGGGACCGCATAGGTGTACCGGTCGGCGGAGACCGTCCGGCTCGAGCCCCCGCCATTGGTGAGCGTCACGTCGACCGTCGCGCCCCCGCCCGGCCCGGGTGGGACCTGCGCCGTCAGGCTGCCCGGCGACGTGACGACGAACGAGGTCGCCGGTATCCCGCCGAAGTGGACCGCACTCACCCCGGAGAAGTTGAACCCGCTCACCACCACGGTGTCGCCCCCGCCGGTCACGCCCTTGTTCGGGCGGACCGAGGTGACCACCGGGCACACCGGGTTGGCCACCAGATCGAACAGCAGCCGGACGGCGGACGGTGATCCCCATCCGCTCGCCACGTCGTAGTTGGGGGTGGCCGGATACAGCCCGTTGCTGGCGGCTACCAGCGCATTGCTGCCGGCGGTCACGTCGTTGAAGGGCGAGGCCGCACAGGATCCCGCCCCGTACAGCTCGGGATTGATGAGCCCGGCGGCGGCGACGAGGCCCTGGTCGATCACGGTCGTCATCGCCCCCCACAGTGGGGCGGCGCCACTGGTTCCGCCGATCAGCCCCCAGGCGCCGTTGAAGAAGTAGGCGTAGCCGCGGAGCGGGTCGGCCGAGGCCGACACGTCGGGCACCTGGCGACAGCTCGAACGGCCGACGGCTCCGCACTGGGCGCGGGCCGGCGACGAGCCCACGCCCGGGCCCACCTGCCAGCTGGGCTGGTCGAAATTGGAAGAGACCCCGCCCCCGCCGGCTCCGGTGAAGTTGTTCCAGACCGTTTCTGCGGGCGGGGAGGCCGGGCTCAGCAGGCTGGTGCCACCCACACCGGTCACGTCGGGCTGGTCGGCCGGGTCATCCACGCTGAGCGATGTGTCGAGGTCGTCGGGGGGCGCGTAGCAGTCGGTCGATCCCGAGTCCCCCGAAGCCGCCACCACGGTCTGGCCGTTGGCCGCCGCTTCGCTGAACAGGAAGGACTCGGCTGCCTGTTGGCCGGGGTTGGACGCCATCTCCGGCTCGCACAGTCCCCAGCTCGTCGAGATGACCTTGACGGTCGGGTCGTTGACCATGGCCGAGTAGGTGTCGAGGGCCGCCGCCGAGCTGCCCATCGGACCGGAGAAGACCTTGATCGCCGCCCCGGGGGCCAGGCCGAGGGCGTCCTCGATGTCGAGGGCCGCCTCGCCCCGCTGCGCGCCGTGGGCGCCGCCGTCCACCGGCACGTCGGTGACCGGGTTGGCGAGCCCGTAGCACGCCTCATAGGCGGCGATGTCGCTCGGGTGGTAGGGCTCGAGCTCGTAGATGCCGATGGTCTGGCCGGCCCCGGTGAGGCCGGCACCGTAGAGCCCGCTGAGGCCGTAGGTGGCGGCGAGCTGGTTGGCGGTGTAGCCCCCCGTCTGGCTGGCGGCGGCGCACGGCACCGGCCCGACCCGGGGTGCGGCCGAGGTCGCCGGCGCCGGGGCGGCGCGGGGTGCGGTCGATCCGGGGGGTGCCGGCCGGAGCCGCGGGACCGCCCCCGCCGGTGGGCGGGACGGAGGACCCTTGGTCGCCGCCACCAGCTGGGGCTGGACCTGGCCGACGGTGCTGAGACCGACCACACCTTGGACGAACGGGGCCAGCGCGGCCGGGACCGAGGGTGCCGTCGGGGCGAAGCGGGCCACCCGTCCGTTGGGGAGATGGGTGTCGACCAGCGATACCCCGAACGTGGTGGCCAGCTGATCGGCCGTCCCCGTGACGGGGACCAACAACCCGTCGGGGGTCGGCACGCCCGGCCGCAAACCGCTGGCCGACAGCCACTCCCGGACGGCGGCGATGGCCGAGGGGGTGGGCCCGAAGGTCGAGGCGAACTGGCCGGGACCCAGGTAGTGCCGGAACCGGGGGGAGCCCGGCGTGGACACCGCGGCCACGAAGGCATTCAGTGCCGCCCGGTCACGGGGCAGGAGCGACACGTCGACGGTGATCGTCTGGACCCCGTTGGTCGGCCCGAGGACCGATGCCCCCTTGGGCAGGCTGGGCGCCCCGGCCAGCCTCACCGACGGGCCGGCCCGTCCGGAGGGGCCGGCCGCACCGGCCACGCCTTGGGCCCCGAGGGCGCCGATCCCCAAGACGCCGACCGCCACCAGGACAAAGACGGCAAGCGCCGTCGACGACGGGCCCCTTCGCTGCGTCGCCATGGGCGACAGTTTGGCCTAGTTCGGAACGGTGTGTCCGTCGGCGCCCCCGGTCGACCCGGCGCCGCCCCCACCCCGCCGCCGTTCGAGCCGCTCGGCGATCACCGCCTCGTGACCTCGGTCGCTGGGCTCGTAGTAGACGTTCCCGGCCACCCCGTCCGGCCGGTACTGCTGCTCGGCCCACGCCTCGGGGAGATCGTGGGGGTACTGGTACCCCTCGCCGTGTCCGATGCTGGCCGCGCTCTTGTAGTGGGCGTCCCGCAGGTGGTTGGGCACCGAGCCCCGCGGACCGCTCTCCACGTCGTTCCGGGCCCGGCCGAGGGCCACCATGACCCGGTTCGACTTCGGGGCGCAGGCCAGGTGGACCACGGCCTGCGCCAGGTTGAGCTGGGCTTCGGGGAGGCCCACGAACTCCACTGCCCGGGCGGCGGCGTCGGCCACCACCAGGGCCATCGGATCGGCCTCGCCGACGTCCTCGCTGGCCAGGATGACCAGCCGCCGGGCGATGAACCGGGCATCCTCGCCCGAAGCCAACATGCGGGCCAACCAGTAGAGGCCGGCGTCGGGATCGGATCCCCGGACCGACTTGATGAAGGCGCTCACTTGGTCGTAGTGGTCGTCCTCCCCGTAGTGGTGCAGGCGGGTGGCCCGCGCCCGCGCCACGTGCTCGACCGAGACGGGCGCGCCACCGGCCAGGGCCACGGCCACCTCCAAGGTGGTGAGGACCGCCCGGGCGTCGCCGTCGGCCATCCCGACCAGGGCCGCCCGCGCCTCGTCGTCGGCGGTCGCCCCTTCGGCGGCGAGACCCCGTTCGACCACCTCCTCGAGCTCGTCCGGGGACAGGGGCTCCAGGCGCCAGAGCGTCGACCGGGACAAGAGCGGGGCGTTGACCTCGAAGAAGGGATTCTCGGTGGTGGCGCCGATGAGGACGATCAGGCCTTCCTCCACCGAGGGCAGCAGGGCGTCCTGCTGGGCGCGGTTGAAGCGGTGGACCTCGTCGAGGAACAGGATGGTGCCGCGTCCCTGCTCGCCGAGGAGGTGGCGGGCTCCGTCCACCACTTCGCGCACGTCCTTCACGCCGGCGCTCACCGCCGACAGGGCGACGAAGTGCTTGGCCGTGGCTTCGGCGATGACCGTGGCCAGGGTGGTCTTCCCCGTGCCCGGGGGGCCCCACAGGATCGCCGACGTCAGCCGGTCGGACTCGATGAGCTGCCGCAGCGGTGCTCCCGGCCCGACCAGGTGGCGCTGCCCGACGATCTCGTCGAGGGTGCGGGGCCGCAGCCTGGTGGCCAGCGGGGCCCGTTGGGCAAGGCGTTCGTCGGCCGCCCCGGAGAACAGGTCGTCACCGGCCACGGCGCGCCACCTACTCGGGGGGCGGGACGGCCCGCAGCCCGAGCTCGGCCAGCACCGATGGCGCCATCGGCTCGGGGGCTCCGGTCATCGGATCCCACCCGGACTGGGTCTTGGGGAAGGCGATGACCTCGCGGATGCTGTCCTCGCCGGCAAAGATGGCCGCCAGCCGGTCGATGCCCACGGCGAAGCCGGCATGGGGTGGCGCCCCGTAGCGGAAGGCACCCAGCAGGAACCCGAAGCGGGCCCGGGCCTCCTCCTCGTCGATGCCGAGCACGGCGAAGACTCGGCGCTGGATGTCCTCGCGATGGATCCGGACACTGCCCGAGCCCAGCTCCCAGCCGTTGAGCACCAGGTCGTAGGCCTGCGATCGCACCGAGGCGGGGTCCGACTCGAGTCGGTCGAGATCGTCGACGTGGGGCATGGTGAAGGGGTGGTGGGCGGCGACCGGGTGCCCGGTGTCGTCCACGCCGTCGAACAGCGGGAAGTCGACCACCCAGAGGAACCGGTAGGGGCCCTCGCTGACCGGCCGCCCCCCCACCTCCAGGCGGAGCTGCCCGAGGACGCTGCAGGCCGGCCGGTACTCGTCGGCCACCACCAGCACCAGGTCACCCGGAGTCACGGCAGTGGCGGCCAGCAGCCCGGCCCGCTCGTGGTCGGAGAGGAACCGGTCGAGCGGCGAGTCGAGGGCCAGGCCCGGAGCCCGACCCGCCTCGGCGCCGGCGGCGGCGGAGTCCTCGCCGGTCACCCGGAACCAGGCCAGGCCTTTGGCGCCCAATTGCTTGGCCCGATCGGTGAGGGCGTCCAGCCTCGAGCGGGGGTAGGTGGACCCGCCTTCGACCACTATGGCCTTCACGCACGGGGCGGCAAAGGCCTTGACGCCGGTGGTGCGGAAGACCGCCGACAGATCGATGAGCTCCATCCCGAAGCGGAGGTCGGGCTTGTCGCTGCCGTAGCGGTCGATCGCTTCGGACCAGGTGAGGCGGGGCACGGACTCGGGACGCTCGCCGGTGACCGCCTCGGCGGCGTCGAGGACCGCCTCGGACACGAAACCGAGGACGTCCTCCTGGTCGACGAACGACGCCTCCACGTCCAGCTGGGAGAACTCGAACTGCCGGTCGGCGCGGAGGTCCTCGTCGCGCAGGCACCGGGCGATCTGGAAGTAGCGGTCGATGCCGGCCACCATCAAGAGCTGCTTGGCCAGCTGCGGGCTCTGGGGCAGGACGTAGCCGGAGCCGGGGTTGAGCCGGCTCGGCACGTTGAACTCGCGGGCGCCCTCGGGGGTCGGCGCCCACAGCAGGGGCGTCTCGACCTCGACGAACCCCTGACGGTCCATGGCCGCCCGCAGGGCCCGGTTGACCGTGGCCCGGGTGCGCAGGTTGGCCTGCATGTGGGGCCGGCGCAGATCGACGTATCGGAACCGGAGCCGGGTGACCTCGTCCACCTCGGCCCGGTCGTCCACGGCGAAGGGGGGCGGCTCGGCCCGGTTGAGCACGGTCACCGTGCAGTCGCCGATCTCGACCTCCCCGGTGGGCAGCTCGGGGTTGACGGTTCCCTCCGGCCGGGCCCGCACCACGCCCCCGACGGCCACCACGAATTCGCTGCGAACGTCGACCGTCCCCGGCACCACGCACTGCACCAGCCCGGTGTGGTCACGGAGATCGACGAAGGCCAGGTGCTCGCCGTGCTCCCGCCGCCGGGCCACCCAGCCGCACACGGTCACCGATGAGCCGACGTCGTCGCGCCGCAGGCTCCCGCACATCCGGGTGCGCATCGAGGTCGCTCGGTCCGGCGATGGCTGGGCGGTCACGGGGAGGTCCTTTCGGGTGTTGGGCGGTGGTCGGCTCTCCGGGCGAACCGGACCACCGCGGTGCGGTGCCCGGTCGGTTCGGGCCCTCGCCGGCCCGGGTGATCGACCAGCCGACGGTCGGCGGCGGGCGATCCCAGGTCCGACTACTCGGTCTCCGACACAGTAGGGGGCCGGACGTCCGGCTCGCGACCGTCGGCTCCGGAACGAACGCCTTCCTTTCCACCGGCCGCCCGCCGGACGGCGCCGACCACCTCGGCCCGCCTCACCCGCTGCTGCTCGCCGGGCCCCCGCAGCGGGCGGAGTGTGACCTCCCCGGACGCCTTCTCCTCGGGGCCGACGATCAGCGCCACCTCGGCCCCCGAGCGGTCGGCCGACTTGAGCTGCGACTTCATCGAGCGCCCGTCGAAGGCTCGGTCGGCCCGCAGCCCCGCCGCCCGCAGCTCGCCGGTCAGGTCACGGGCGGCATCGCCGCCGGTCACGTCGACCACGAAAGCGTCCAGGGCGGGCGGGTCGACGGGGAACACCCCCTCGGCGTCGCAGGCCAACAGCAGCCGTTCGATCCCGACGCCGAAACCGATGCCCGGGGTGGCCGGCCCGCCGAGCATCTCCACCAGCCCGTCGTAGCGGCCGCCGCCGCCGATTCCGTTCTGGGCCGCTTCGAGCGCGTCGGACGAGAACTCGAACGTGGTGCGCGTGTAGTAGTCGAAGCCGCGGACCAACCGGTGATCGATGGCAGAGGGGATGTCGAGGGCGTCGAGGCCGGCCTGCACCCGTTCGAAGTGGCTCCGACACTCGTCGCACAGGTGATCGACGAACCGCGGTGCCTCGGCGGTGGCGGTGCGGCACTCGGGCCGCTTGCAGTCGAGGACCCGCAGGGGATTGGCCGACATGCGCTCGGCATGCTCCGGGCACAGCCGGTCCGGTCGCTGCCCCAGAAAGGCCCGCAGGGTGTCGAGGTAACCGGGCCGGCACGTGCCATCACCCATCGAGTTGATCCCGAGGGTGAAGCGGCGGAGGCCGAGTGACCGGAACAGGCCGTCAGCCAGCGCGATGACCTCCACGTCGAGGTCGGGGTCGGCCGGCCCCAACGCCTCGACCCCGAGCTGGTGGTGCTGGCGGTAGCGCCCCGCCTGCGGGCGTTCGTAGCGGAAGGCAGGGGTGGCGTACCACGCCTTCCAGGGCAGTGGCGGCCGGTGCTGCACGAAGGCGCGGACGATGGGGGCGGTTCCCTCGGGCCGGAGAGCCAGGCGGCGACCACCTCGGTCCTCGAACTCGTACATCTCCTTGCCGACCACATCGCTGCCCTCGCCGATCCCCCGGCGGAACACCCGCACGTCCTCGAAGATCGGGGTGTGGGCCAAGCCGTAGCCGGCCCCTTCGACCCGGCCGGCGAACCGGGCGAGCAGCGCCTCCCAGCGAACCGATTCGGGCCAGAGGACGTCGTGGGTGCCGGTGGGGGCGCGCGCCGCCACACGCTCGTTGTCAGCCATCGGTGCGCTCAGCCCCGCTTGCCGGGGAGGATGCGGTAAGCGTCATAGACCGCATCCAGATGCCGGATGAGATTGAGCACCGACTCGAGATGCGCGGGGTCGGCCAGCTCGATGTCGAACCGCATCCGGCTGATCCGGTCCACATCGGTCTGGGTGTTGGCGGAGACGATGTTGAGATGGTGCTCGGAGACCACCTTGGTCACGTCGGCCAGCAGCCGTGAGCGGTCGATGGCCACCACCTCGATCGTGGCCACGAAGACCCCGGACGACCGGTGGTCCCATTCCACTTCGATCAGCCGCTCGCGGGAGCGGCTCGCCAGCGAGGCGGCATTGGCACAGTCGGCCCGGTGCACGGAGACCCCACGACCCCGGGTCACGAACCCCACGATCTCGTCGCCGGGCACCGGCGTGCAGCACCGCGACAGGCGCACCATGAGGTCGTCGAGCCCCTCGACGTACACACCGACGGCCGAGCCCCGGCCCGGTCGTGGGGCAATGGGCTGCTGGCGGGCGGTCACCGGCAGTTGCTCCTCGTAGACCCCGCCGCGCAGGTCGCGCAGGATCCGCTGGGCCACCGCCCGGGCCGAAATCCGACTGTCGCCGATGGCGGCATGCAGGGCGTCCACGCCGGCGTAGTTCATGGCCGCGGCCACATCGTCGAAGGCGTGCTCGGAGGCGAGCTTCTGCACCGGCAGGCCCTCGCGTCGCAGCTCCTTGATCAGCTCCTCGCGACCCAGCTCGATGGCATCCTCTCGACGCTCCCGGGAGAACCACTGACGGATCTTGGTGCGGGCCCGGGACGAGGCCACCATCGACAACCAGTCGCGCGAAGGCCCGGCCGTCGGTGCCTTGGAGGTGAAGATCTCCACCGTGTCGGCCGAGCTGAGCCGGGTGTCGAGCGGGACCAGTCGGCCGTTGACCTTGGCCCCGATGCACCGGTGCCCGACCTCGGTATGGATGGCATAGGCGAAGTCGACCGGCGTGGCATTGGCGGCCAGAGCGATGACCTTGCCCTTCGGCGTGAAGACGTAGACCTCGTCCTCCTCGAGGTCGAGCTTGAGGGCCTCCAGGAACTCGATGGGGTCGGTCGTCTCGTTCTGGAAGTCGACGATCCGCTGCATCCATTCGATCTCGGCGGTGGTCGACGAGGTCTCCTTGGCCAGGGCGGCCAACTGGGCCTTTCGGTCCCGTTCGGCCGGCGACCCGGCCCGCCGGACCCCGCCCGAGGCACCCTTGCGGCCCTCCTTCTTGCCGACCTTGCCGACGCCGCGCTTGGCCTCCTTGGCGGGCTTGTCGGCGCGGGTGCGGTTGTCGATGATGGTGGCCCCGCCCTCTCTCACCGGCCGGCCCGATGGGCCGAGCACCCGTTCGGGCCGGACCGGGCTCTCCTTGTACCCCCAGTGGGCGGCGATGCCGTACTCCGCCCGTCGGTGCATCTCGTGGGTGCGCACCTGCACCTCGATGGGCTTGCCGTCGAGCCCGATGACCGTCGTGTGCAACGACTGGTAGAGGTTGAACTTGGGCGAGTTGATGTAGTCCTTGAAGCGTCCCTGGACCGGAGGCCAGATGGCGTGGATCGAACCGAGCGCCGCCCAGCAGTCCTTTTCGGACTCGACGATGACCCGGATCCCGACCAGGTCGTAGAGATCGTCGAACTCCTTGCCCCGGACGACCATCTTCTCGTAGATGCTCCACAGGTGCTTCGGCCGGCCGGTCACCTCGGCGTTCACGCCGGAGGCAGCCAGCCGCTCCCTCACCGCCACCAGCACCCGGGCCAGGAACTCGTCGCGGAGGGGGGCCCGGCTCGCCACCATCTGTTCGATCTCGGCGTAGCGCTTGGCATGGAGGGTGGCGAAGGCCAGGTCCTCGAGTTGCCACTTGACCTCCTGGATGCCGAGCCGGTGGGCCAGGGGGGCATAGATGTCGAGGGTCTCCTGGGCGGTGCGCCGCTGCTTCCACTCGGGCATGACCGCCAGCGTCCGCATGTTGTGCAGCCGGTCGGCCAGCTTGATGATGAGCACCCGCCAGTCGTTGGCCATGGCCACCAACATCTTGCGCACCGTGGCGGCCTGCTGGGCCTCCTTGGAGTCGAACTGGAGGCGGTCGAGCTTGGTGACACCGTCCACGATGAGCGCCACCGACGGTCCGAAGTCGCGTTCGAGGACCTCGGTGGTCACGCCCGTGTCCTCGACGGCGTCATGGAGCAGGGCCGCAGCCACGGTCTGGGCGTCGAGACCCAGGTCGGCGACGATGCCGGCCACGGCCACCGGATGGGTCACATACGGCTCACCGGACCGTCGGAGCTGTCCGGCATGGGCCACGCTGGCCGTCTCGGCCGCCCTGACGATGAGCGCGGTGTCCTCGTCCGGGTGCCGGCGGAGAAGGGACTCGATGACGGGCACCAACAGGGCGGCCACGTCGGGTGGCAGCGAGGAGCCCTCGAGGTAGTCGTGTCCGGCGGTGGAAGTCCCCCCAGCCGGAACGGGTGCGGCCAACGCCATCCCTACACGGTACCTGTCGTCAGCGGCCGACCAGTACCCCCGGTCGGGTTCGATGGCGGCCTCGAGGGGCTCCGGTCCGGCCCCTCGAACCCTCCCCGGTCAGACGGCGACCGTGGGGCCCCGACCACGACGCCCGACCCCGGTACCCCAGCCCGGCACGCCGCCGTCAGCGCCGCTTGCCCTTGCCGCCCTTGCCCCGGCCCTTCCGTGGCCGCGGCGGGGGTCGGTTGCCCGGAGGGCGGGTCGACCCCGAGCCCGGCCGGCCGGAGCCGGCCGATGCCCGGGCCGCTCCCGAGGAGACACCCGACGCCACGGCGGCATCGGCGGCCCCGTTGCCGGCGCCGTTGCCCCGGGCTCGTCTCGAGGCCGAGGCTGCTCCCGGGCGGATGACCCCTGTCTGCGGTCTGGCCCGCTGCCCCCGCCCGCCGCCGGCCGACCGGCCCATGGCCGCCGCGGCTGCGGGCGTGAGGACGCCGGCCCGATCACCACGGGTCTCGAGCCGTTCGCGGATGGTGGTGTAGCGCGGCTCGCGCTCCTTCATGTAGGCGAGGAGCGGCGAGGCGATGAAGATGGACGAGTAGGCACCGCTGGTCAGGCCGATGACCAGCGCCAGCCCGAAGTCCTGGAGGGACGTGGCCCCCAGGATGAAGGAGCCGACCACCAGCACGGAGAGGACGGGGATGATGGCCACCAACGACGTGTTGATGGACCGGGCCAGGGTCTGGTTCATCGAAAGGTTCACCATGTCGGAATAGGTGATCCGCCCGGACGCGCCGAGACCCTTGGCGTTCTCCCGTATTCGGTCGAACACCACCACGGTGTCGTAGAGCGAGTAACCGAGCACGGTCAGCACGGCGATCACCGTGTCCGGTGTGACCTGGAACCCGGTCAGGGAGTAGATGCCGACCGTCACCAGGATGTCGTGGACGACCGCCACGATGGCGGCCACCGCCATCTTGAACTCGAACCGGACCGAGATGTAGAGGGCCACGGCGATGAAGAACACGATGAGGGCCTCGATGGCCTTCCGGGTGACCTGACTGCCCCAGCTCGCCCCCACGTCGTTGAAGTTCACGTTCGACGGCGACGTGTTCGCCGCCCGGGCCAGGGCATCCTGGACGTCGTTCTCGATGGTCGTCCGCTCCGCGGGCGTCTTGGAGTTGAGGTCGGCCTGGACCTCGATCTGCCTGGTGTGGGAGATCTGGTTCGTCAGCTGGACCACCGTCGGCTGGGTCACCCCGGCCGACTCGACCGCCGAGGTCGCCTTGGCCACCGTCAGGGAAGGTGAGGTGACCAACCACGATTGACCGCCCTTGAAGTCGATGCCCAGGTTGAGTCCCCGGGTGCTCAGTGAGATCACTCCGAGCAGGATGATGACGGCCGAGGCCCCGAACCACCAGCGGCGGTTGCCGATGAAGTCGAAGGACGTCTCACCCCGGTAGAGGCGGACGAAGACGTTGTGGCCCTTCTCGCCGCGCCCGGTGCGCCCGGCTTCCTCGGCCGCGTGTTCGAGCTCCTCGTCGAAGGCCTCCTCGAGCTCGAGGGAACTCTCGTCGCTGTCGGGCCGACCGTCGCGGCCGTCGCCGTCGCCCTGGCCGCCAGCCGGGCTCACTGCGCCGCCACCGTCGAGACGCCCAGCCCGCTCGCCATGCTCATGGTCCTCGCCTCATCTCCGGTGCGCCGTTGACCGAGCAGGATGACGACGGGCCGGGTGAACGTGTAGGTGAGCACCACGTCGAGGACGGTCGAGATCCCGAGGAAGAGGGCGAACCCCTTGACCGGGCCCACCGAGATGAAATAGAGGATGGCCGCGCCGAGCAATGACACGGCGTCGGCGGCCAGCACGGTGCGGAAGGCGCTGGCGAACCCCTTGTCCACGCTGGTCCGAATGGTTCGACCGGCCCGCGCTTCGTCTTTCAGGCGTTCGAAGTACACGATGTACGAGTCGACGGTGATCCCGACGGACACGATGATGCCGATGATGCCGGCCAGGTCGAGGGTGGTGCCGAGCGTCTGGCCCATGATGGCGACGATCGCCCACAGGGCGGCCCCGGTGAGGGCCAGTCCGGCGACCACCACCACCCCGAGGAGGCGGTAGTAGAAGATCATGTAGAGCATCACCAGGGCCAGGCCGGCCAGCCCGGCCAACAGCCCGGCCTGGAGCGAGGCCTTGCCCAGGGTGGGCGAGACCGTCTCGACGGTGAGGCGGTCGAGCTTGACCGGCAGGGCGCCGTAGGTGAAGTCGGTGGCCAGGGTCTTGGCCTGGTCCTCGGAGAAGTTGCCCGATATCTGCACCTGGCCGTTGAACGGGGTGAACGAGGCCTGGGACGGCTGGGTGATCGGGGCGGAGATGACCTGGCCGTCGAGGTCGATGCCGATGATCTGATGGAACTGCTGCTGGGCCATGGTGTCCCACTGGGTGGAGCCTTCGCTGGTCAGGGCGAGGTTGACCGCCCATTGCCCGTTGACCAGCTGGGCCGTGGCCGAATGGACGGCCGTGCCGGTGAGGCCGGCCGGACCGAGGACGTAGCGGCCCCCGCCCGACGCGGCCGTGCCGGGCAGGAGGACCGTCTCGCTCTTGTTGTCACTGGTCGACGGAGTCGAGGGGAAGCTGGTGAACTGCGAGTCGGGCGGGATGTTGGTGTTGCTGGTGTAACCGTTGATGTTGCTGGAGTTGGGCGTCACCTGCAGGTTGGCCTGCGTCAGCGCCGATGACGACGAGCAGGTGGGCAGGGGCCCGGTCGACGGGCTTGCCCCCTTGGCCACGCTGAAGGCGGGCGCGTAGCAAAGGGCGGGCCGGAAGAGGAGCTGGGCGGTGTTACCCAAGGTGGCGAGCAGCTTTTGGGAGTTCTTCACCCCGGGGACCGACACGGCGATCTCGTTGGCGCCCTGGCTCACCACCGTGGCGCCGCTGGTGCCGGCGTTCACCCGGTTGTTCAGGATCGTCACGATGGTGTTGAGCTGGTCCTGATTGACCGGGTGGTGGGTCTGGTAGACGACCGACAGCCCGCCGTCGAGGTCGAGGCCGAGCTTGGGCGACCATCCCGCGGCCAGGGTGGCGCTCAGGGCGATGACGATGATCGCCACCACCGAGAGCAGGCTGATCCACAGCGAGCGCCGCTTCTTCATGGCCGGTCAGATGATCGGAGGGCCGTCACCATCGGCCGGCTCCGGGCCGGGACGGTTTCGCCGGCGGCGCCCGCGGGACGAACCGGCCCGACCCGAACCGCTCGCGCCTCCGTCACCGCCCGCCGTCGGTTCGGCCTCCTCCGACGGCTCGGGTTCGGTCTCATCGTGGTCTTCCTCATGGTGCTCGGCCTCATGGTGCTCGGCCTCATGGTGCTCGACATCGTCGTCGCCATCCTCGAGCTCGGCCCCGTCATGGGCCTCGTCATCCTCGTACTCCGCCTCGTCGTCGGCTTCTTCCTCGCCGGCTTCGGACTCCGCCGGCTCGAGACGGCGCAGGACGTACTGCTTCAACACGACGAAGGACGCCCCGACACTGGTCTCCAGCGTGATCCGGTCGCCGTCGATGTCGATGACATACCCGACCAGGCCACCGGCGGTGACGACCTCGTCCCCCACGTCGAACTTGTTGGCCTGCTCGCGGGCCGCCTTGGACTTGCGCTGTTGGGGACGGTAGATGAAGAAGTAGAAGGCAGCGGCGATACCGACGAAGATCAGCAGGGTGGGGCTGCCGCTACTGCTCGAGGACTTGGCCGGTGCGCTGGCAGCCAGCATGGCCGCGAGGGCGTGCACCGCCATCAGGGGCGAGACGGAGGAGAGTTAGCGGCGCCCACAGGCGTCCGACACTAGTCCAGCCCTGCGGGGATCCGGCACCGCCGCCTCAGCCTCCCCAAACCTCGGCGACCTGCTTGCGCAAGACGTCGAAGCGGCCGTCGGCGATGGCCGACCGGGCCTTGGCCATCAGGCCCAGCACGAAGGCCAGATTGTGGAGGCTGAGGAGACGCCACGCCGTCGGCTCCCCCACCCCCAGCAGGTGACGCAGGTAGCCGCGCGACCAGCGGGCACAGGTCGAGCAGTTGCACTCGGGATCGAGGGGACGCTCGTCGGTGCCATGGACCGCGTTCCGGAGATTGAGCCGGCCGTCGGTGGTCAAGATGGTGCCGTGCCGGGCCATCCGGGTGGGTGCCACGCAGTCGAACTGGTCGACCCCCAGGGCCACCGCCTCCATCATCCCCACCGGGTCGCCCACCCCCATGAGGTAGCGGACCCGGTCGGTCGGGAGGGCGGGCACGGTGGTGGCCAGCACCTCCAGCATGGCGGGACGCGGCTCACCGACCGACAGTCCGCCGATGGCATACCCGTCGAAGTCGAGCTCCACCGTCCGGCCTGCACTCTCGGCCCGGAGCTCCACGTCGGTCCCGCCCTGGACGATCCCGAACAGGGCCTGGCCCTCGGGCTTGCCCTCGAGCCGGGCGTGACAGGCCCGGGCCCGGGCCGCCCATGCCACGGTGCGCTCGACCGCCTGACGCAGCACCGGTCGGGACGCCGGCAGAGTGGCACAGACGTCCAGCACCATCTGGATGTCCGCCCCGATCAGGGCCTGCGCCTCGACGGCGGCCTCCGGGGTGAGCCGCACCCGGGCGCCGTCGTAGACCGAGGTGAAGGAGACTCCGTCGTCGTCCACCTCGGGCCCGAGCGAGTGCACCTGATAGCCGCCCGAGTCGGTCAGGGTCGGGCCCGACCAGCCCATGAAACGGTGCAACCCCCCGAGGCCGGCCACCGTCGGTGCGCCGGGCCGGAGGACCAGGTGGTAGGTGTTGGCCAGCACCACGTCGGCACCCAGTGCCTCCAGGTCGCGACTGTCGAGGGCCTTGACCACCCCCCGGGTGCCCACCGGCATGAAGGCCGGGACCGGATAGACCCCGTGGGCGGTGCGCACCAGCCCGGTCCGGGCCGCACCGTCGACACCGGTCACCTCCAACCGCGCCGGCCGCATGACCGACCTACCGGCGTCCGGCCGCCCGGCCGACCACCATGGCGTCGCCGAACGACAGGAACCGGTAGCCGCGGACCGAGGCCTGGTGGTAGAGCTCCCGCCACCCCGGGCCGTAGAAGGCCTCGACCAGCAGCAACAGGCTGGACCTCGGGAGGTGGAAGTTGGTCACCAGGACGTCCACCATCCGGAAGGGGAACCGGCCGTGGATATAGAGGCGGGTGCGCCCGGCGAGGGCGCCGGTGGCGGCCGCCGTCTCGAGGGCCCGGACGACGGTGGTCCCGACGGCCACCACCCGGTCGGCCCTCTGGCAGGCGGCCATGGTCTCGGCCGGGACGTCGTAGCGCTCCGAATGGATCACGTGCTCCTCGGCGGTGGCGGCGGTGATCGGGCGGAACGTGTCGATCCCGATGGCCAGGTCCACCCGGGCCAGGGTGGCCCCGGCGCGCCGGCAGGCCTCCAGCAACTGGTCGGTGAAGTGGAGCCCCGCGGTGGGGGCGGCCGCCGACCGCTCGCCGAGCTCGGAGGGGCGGGCATACACCGTCTGGTACCGATCGGGATCGTCGAGCCCGTGGTGGATGTAGGGCGGGAGCGGTGCCCTCCCCGACCGCTCGACCACCGAGCAGTCGAATAGCCGGACCAGGCGACGCCCGTCGGCCGGTCCCCCCGCACTGGGGGCGGCCGGCCCCAGCTCCGCCACGGCCGGGCCCCCGGACTCCTCGTGCAGCTGGGTGCCCTCGGGCAGCCGCCGTCCGGGGCGCACCAGCGCCTCCCAGGTCGACGATCCGGGGGCGACCGGCTCGAGCAGCAGGACCTCGGCCCGGCCGCCTGAGGACTTGACCAGCCGGAGCCGGGCCGCCAGCACCCGCGTGTCGTTCACCACGAGGACGTCGCCGGGCCGGAGCAGCCGGGGAAGGTCGGCCACGGTGGCGTCCACCGGCCGACCGTTGCCCAGCAGCCCCGGGCCGATGAGCAGTCGGGCGGCGGCGCGGTCCTCGGTCGGGCACTGGGCGATGGCCGACACCGGCAGGGGATAGTCGTAGGCGTCCATGGGGAGCGAGCCGAGGCGGGCCGGGTCGAACGGACCGGACCGACGCGGGCCTCGGGTGGCGGCGCCCGGCGGGAGGTCCTCGAGACGAAGCTCCGACATGGCCACCATGGTGGCAGACCCCGGTCGGGCTCCCGCCCCGGTGCGACAGCCGGGATTCGGCGATGCGGGCCGAAGTCGGGCCCGACCGGTTCAGAGCAGCGTGTTCTCGACCGGGGCCAGACCGAGATGGGCCCAGGCCCGCGGCGCGGCCACCCGGCCGCGCGCCGTCCGCTGGACCAGACCTTGCTGGAGCAGGTACGGCTCATAGGCGTCCTCGATGGTGTCGGGCTCCTCCCCGACGCACTGGGCCAGCGTGGTGAGGCCGACCGCCCGGCCGGCGAACCGGCGGCACAGCACGTCCAGAATGGCCCGGTCGACTTTGTCCAGGCCCAGCTCGTCGACGCCGAAGACCTCGAGGCCGTCGACGGCCGCCACTGCGGTGATGGTGCCCTCGGCCCGCACCTCGACGTAGTCCCGCACCCTCCGGAGCAGCCGGTTGGCGATGCGCGGCGTGCCCCGCGAGCGCTCGGCGATGCGGCGGGCACCCTCGGGCTCGATCGGCACCCCGAGGATCGACGCCGAGCGGAGGACGATGGAGTGGAGCTCGTCCACGTCATAGTGGTCGAGCCGACCGACGAACCCGAACCGGTCGCGGAGGGGACCGGCCACCAGACCGGTGCGGGTGGTGGCGCCCACCAGGGTGAAGCGGGGAAGGTCGAGGCGGATGCTCCGGGCCGTCGGTCCCTTGCCGATGAGGATGTCCAGCTTGAAGTCCTCCATGGCCGGGTAGAGGATCTCCTCCACCGAGCGGTGCAGGCGGTGGACCTCGTCGATGAAGAGGACGTCGCCCTCCTGGAGGTCGGTGAGGAGCGCGGCCAGGTCGCCCGACCGGACGAGGACCGGGCCGGCCGTGACCCGGAGGCCGACCCCCATCTCGGTGGCGACGATGCCGGCCAACGACGTCTTGCCCAGGCCGGGCGGCCCGGCGAAGAGCAGGTGGTCGACGGGCTGATGGCGCTGACGGGCCGCCTCGATGACGATCCGCAGGTGCTCGGTCAGCTGGCCCTGGCCGATGAACTCCCCCAGGCTGCGAGGGCGCAGGCCGGCCTCCTCGGCCTCCTCGGCCGGGCCGGCCACGGCGTCCACCTCGCGACTCGAGCCCTCCGGGCCACCACCGCTCGACCCGCCCTCGCCGGTGCGGTCCTCGGACAGGAGCTCGCGCCGGGCCCCGGCGCTCATCGGTCGCGTGCCAACTCGCGCAGGGCCGAACGGACCATCTCCTCGACCGACCCGTCGGCGTCCAGCGAGTCGATCGCATCCCGGATCTCGTCGGGCCCGTACCCGAGCCCGACGAGGGCGGCCCGGACCTCGCCGCGGGGAGAGCCCCCGTCGTCGGTCCCGCCCCCGAGGGTCGGCAGGTCGAGCCGGGCCTTGAGCTCCAGCATCAGCCGGGCCGCCGTCTTCTTGCCGACGCCGGGCACCACGCACAGCGCGTCGACGTCGTCCTCGAGCACCGCCGTGGACAAGGCGGCCGGCGACATCGACGAGAGGATGGACAGGGCCAGCGAGGGACCGACCCCGTGGGCACCGAGCAACGCCTCGAAGCAACGCCGTTCGTCGGCATGGGCGAACCCATAGAGCACGATGGCGTCCTCACGCACATGGGTGTGCACGTGCACCGACACCTCGCTCCCGTAACCGCCGAGCGATGCCACCAACGAGGTGGGCACCGACACCCGGTAGCCGACTCCGCCCACGTCGACGATCACCTCACCCGGCCCGGGGCGGTCCACCAGCGCACCACGGAGCGAGCCGATCACGACGACCCACCGGCGGCGGCCGCCACCGCCCGGCGCAGCGGCTCGGTGGTCAGATGGCAGGCCGCCAGGGCCAGCGCGTCGGCCACATCGGGCGGGCTCGGGGGTGCCGGCAGGGCCAGCACCGATGCCACCATGCGCTGGACCTGCTCCTTGGTCGCCCCGCCGTACCCGACCAGCGCCTGCTTGACCTCGTTGGACGTGTACTGGGCGACGGCACAGCCCGATTGGGCGGCGGCCACCAAGGCCACGCCGGCGGCCTGGCCGGTGGCCATGGCGGTGTGGGCGTTGACCTGGAAGAACACCCGCTCGACCACCACCGCCTGGGGGCGGAACTCGGCAACCAGTTCGACCAGCTCGTGGAAGAGGGTGGCGAGCCGCACCGGCAACGGCGTGTCGGGACCGGTCGAGATCACCCCACCGGCCGCCGCGGCCAGACCGCCCGGTCGCCGGGTCACCACCCCGTAGCCGCAGCGCGACAGGCCGGGATCGATCCCGAGGACGAACACGCGTTCGACACTAGCCTCGACGACCGCCGGCCACGGGGATCCCCCGCGACCACCGCGAAGACGCCGAGCCGGAGCGGTGGTCGGGAATTCAGCCGTCGAAGGCGGCCATGACCGCTTCGGGGATGTCGAAGTTGGCGTACACGTTCTGCACGTCGTCGTGGTCTTCCAGGGCCTCGATGAGCCGGAGGACCCGCTTCGACTCCGAGTCCGCCGTCACCGCCACCGTCGACGTCGGGACCATCGACAACTCCGAGGCGGTCGGCGGCAGGCCGGCCTCCTCGAGGGCTCCCCGCACGGCCATCAGATCGCCGGGGGCGGTGGTGACCAGCCACCGATCGCCCTCGTCGGAGAGGTCCTCGGCTCCCGCCTCCATGGCCACCTCGAGCACCCGCTCCTCATCGAGGCTGCGGGCCAGCTCGATGACCCCCTTGCGCTCGAACTGCCAGCTCACCGCGCCGGGCTCGGCCATGCTGCCGCCGTTCTTGCTGAAGAGGTTGCGAACCTCCGCACCGGTCCGGTTGCGGTTGTCGGACAGGCACTCGACGATCACCGCCACGCCCGCCGGGGCGTATCCCTCGTAGGAGATGGGCTCGTAGCGCACGCCCTCGAGCTCACCCGAGCCGCGCTTGATGGCCCGCTCGATGGTGTCCATGGGAACCGAGGCGTCACGGGCTTTGGCGTACATGGTGCGGAGGCTGGCGTTGGAATCCAGATCGCTGCCCCCCTCGCGGGCGGCCACCTCGAGCTGACGGATGATCTTGGCGAAGACCTTGGCCCGGGCCGAGTCCTGGGCCCCTTTCCGGTACTTGGTCGTCGCCCATTTCGAATGTCCCGACACGACTAGCGCCTCTCTGCCTTGGTCATCTCCACGAACAGCCGGTGCAGCCTACGGTCCCCGGTCAACTCCGGGTGGAACGAGGTCACCAGCACCGATCCCTGCCGGCACACCACCGGTTCGGTGCGCCGGCCGCCGGCGTCGCCCGCCGCCGACGCGGCGGGCAGCCGGGCCAGCACCTCGACCGCCGGCCCGGCCCGCTCGACCACCGGGGCTCGGATGAACACGGCGTGCAGCGCCTCGTCACCCAGGCCGACCACCTCGATGTCGCACTCGAACGAGGCCACCTGGCGCCCGAAGCCGTTGCGGCGGACAGTCAGGTCGATGAGCCCGAAGCCACGCTGATCCGGGCGGCCGTCCAGCACTTCCTCGGCCAGGAGGATCATCCCGGCGCACGTGCCGAGCACGGGCAAGCCCTCGCCGAGCGCCTCGGCCAGCGGCTCGAACAGCCCGGCCCAGTGGATCAGCATCGACAGCGTGGTGGACTCCCCGCCGGGGAGGATCAACCCGGTGATGCCATCCAGGTCATCCGGGGTCCGGACCGGACGGACCGGCTCCCCGAGGTCGCCGAGCGCGACGGTGTGCTCACGGACGTCACCCTGGAGGGCGAGGACCCCCACGGTCATCCCCGGCCTCCGGGGCCGACCGGGCGGGGGCCCGGGTCACCAACCACGCTCGGCCAGGTGGACGCCGAGCGCGTCGATCTCCTGCCCGGCCATGGCCTCACCCAGGCCGGTCGAGACTTTGGCCACCAAGTCGGCGTCGGTGAAGTGGGCGGTGGCCTCGACGATGGCCCGGGCCATCCGGGAGGGGTTCGCGCTCTTGAAGATCCCCGAACCGACGAACACGGCCTCGGCGCCGAGCTGCATCACCAGCGAGGCGTCGGCCGGGGTGGCGATCCCGCCGGCGCAGAACAGGGGGACCGGCAGTCGGCCGGTGGCGGCGATCTCCTGCACCAGCCCGAGGGGTGCGGCCAGGTCCTTGGCCCACCCGTAACGCTCGGCCGGGTCCGCCTGGGACACGTTCCGGATGTCGCCCAGGATGGAGCGCAGGTGGTGTACGGCCTCGACGACGTTGCCGGTGCCCGCCTCGCCCTTCGACCGGATCATGGCCGCCCCCTCGCCGATGCGGCGCAGTGCCTCCCCGAGGTTGGTCGCTCCGCAGACGAAGGGGACGGTGAACCCCCACTTGTCGATGTGGTGGGCCTCGTCGGCCGGGGTCAGGACCTCGCTCTCGTCGATGTAGTCGACACCGAGTGACTCGAGCACCTGGGCCTCGGCGAAGTGCCCGATGCGGGCCTTGGCCATGACCGGGACGGTCACCGCCTGCTTGATCCCCTCGATGAGCGCCGGGTCGCTCATCCTGGCCACGCCGCCGTCCCGGCGGATGTCGGCCGGCACCCGCTCGAGGGCCATGACCGCCACCGCCCCGGCGTCCTCGGCCACCTTGGCCTGCTCGGCGTCGACCACGTCCATGATGACCCCGCCCCGCAACATCTCGGCCAGGCCGCGCTTCACGGTGACGGTACCGGTCGCATGCGCATTGCCCGAGCTGGCGTGCTCGATCGCGGGTTCAGCCATGCTCTTCATCCTACCCTCCGCCCCCGATCGGCCCGCCTTGGCCCATCGCACCGTGACCCCGGCACCCCGGCCCCGTCGTCGGGGTACGACACGCACCCGGACGACCCGGGCGCGTGGCGGCCGGCGATTCCGGATCCGGGCCGGGCGACCCGAGGAGACGGCGGTTCTGCCTGCCGGGCCGCGGCGGGAGATCCCCCTCGCTCGGCCATGGAGAGCGAGTACCGTTCCCGGAGTGAGCAGTCCGCGGATCACCATCATCGGCGGGGGCAGCACGCACTGGACGCCGAAGCTCCTGGTGGACTTCGCGAACACCGAGGCGCTCCATGAGGTGGCGGTGACCCTGATGGACATCGACCCGGGGTCGCTGCCGCTGATGATGGAGGTCGCCGACCACATCGTCAAGGTCCGGGGCATCGGATTGTCCGTTCGCTCGACGACGAATCTTGCCGACGCCCTGGCCGGCGCGGACGTGGTGATCATCGCCCTGTCCGTCGGCGGTTTCGCCAGCATGCGACACGATCTCGAGATCCCGGCTGGTTACGGCATCCGCCAGCCGGTCGGCGACAGCGTCGGACCGGGCGGCATCGCTCGGGCGTTGCGCAGCGTCCCGGTCGTCACCGACGTCGCCCGAGCCATGGAACAGCACTGTCCCGACGCGCTGCTGGTGAACGTCAGCAATCCGCTGACGGCTCTGTGCCGCAGCGTCGGGCGCGAATCACGCATCCGGGTGGTCGGGCTGTGCAACGAGCTGGTCGGCCTGAAGTTCGTGTTGAGCCTGCTGTTCGACGCGCCCATGCACGAGGTGGACCCGGTTGCCGCCGGAGTGAACCATCTCCCCCTCGTCACCGAGCTCCGGATCGACGGCGCCGATGGGTTCGCCATGCTGCGATCGTTGCTCGAAGACCCGGCCGAGCACGGAGACGACCCCATCTGGATGGCACCCGTCGAAAGCATGCATTGGCAGAAGGTGTCGACCGGCGAGTCGTGGACGAAAGCCGACGTCATCGCCAACAATCGGGTGAAGTTCGAGCTCTTCCGCCGTTTCGGGGTCCTCCCCGGCGCCTCCGACACCCACGTGGTCGAGTTCTTCCCGGGATTCGTGACCCCAGCCTCGGACTTCGGGCGGGACTGGGGTGTCCACCACTACGGCCTGCGCGGCCACCAGCAGGACAAGGAGGCGGACGACCGGGAGGTGCTCGAACTGCTCAAGGGTGACTCGGTCCCGCCTTGGCCATCGGGAGAGCTCGTGGCCGAACTCATCGCCGGCATCGCCACCGGCGAAGAGCGCCATCTGCCGATGAACCTGCCGAATCGTGGGCAGGTCGAGAACCTGCCCGACGACGTGGTGGTGGAATGCATCGGCGTGACCGGGGCCTCGGGGGTCCGCCCTCGGGACACGGCCCGGGTCGGGTCCGTGCTCGGGGAGCACCTGCGCCAGATCGTGGCCTCCCAGGAGCTCACCGTGGACGCTGCCTTGACCGGAGACCACACCCGGGTGGTGGAGGCCATGCTCACCGACAAGCTGGCCGGGCACTTGCCCTACGAGCAGCTCCTCGCCATGACCGAGGAGCTGCTGGCCGCCACTGCCGTCTGGCTCCCCACGTTCAACACGACCGGTCGTTCGGCCGTCCCCATCAGCACTGGGTGACGGGCCGGTGCCCAACTGCCGGGCCGGGCCGCATCGACGACCGTCCCTCGACCGCCTGACCATCCGGCCCGGCCGCCGGGGGACTGCCCCGCCGGAATCCGGGCGGGGCAGCCGGTCACCCGACTAGGCCTGCAACACCGCCTCGGCCTCGATCTGGATGTCGACCTTTTTGGCCACGACCAGACCACCCGTCTCCATGACGGCACCGAACGACACCCCGAAGTCGTCACGGTTGATCGACGTCGAGGCGCTGAAACCCACCCGGTGGTTGCCGTAGGGATCCTTGACGACGCCCTCGAGGGTCACATCCAGGGTCACCGGCCGGGTCACCCCACGAATGGTGAGATCCCCGTCGACCTTCCACGCCGTCGGGCTGACGGCCCTCACCCCGGTGCTCTCGAACGTCCACGTGGGATGGTTCTCGACGTCGAAGAAGTCGTTGGTCCGGAGGTGGTTGTCCCGGTTCTCGTCCCGGGTGTCCACGCTTCGGGCGTCGATGGTCACCGAGACCTTCGAATCCTGGTGGTCCTCACCGATCTGCAGCGTGCCCTCGAAAGTGCTGAATCGACCCCGGACCTTGGAGACCGCCATGTGACGGACGGCAAAGCCGACCTCGGTGTGCGACGGGTCGATGGCATAGGTCCCGACCGCCGGCCACTCGGCGCCGTCGACGATCCTGCTGGTCACTTCTGTTTGGTTGCCGGTGTCTGTTTGCGTTGCCATGTTGCGACCTCCTCGGTCTCGATCCGGTCCCCCGACGGGACCCCAGATCGTTGCTTGTACCAACAACTATAGCACCTTTATTTGCGAATGCAACTACTTCTCCGGATTCGGGTAAGATGGCGTCATGGGACGCACGGCGACGGACGACGAACGACTGACGACGATGGGACTGCTGTTCGAGTCCGCGGCGGGGCTCCGCCGGGTGTTCGAGCGTCGCCTGGAGGCCGAGCAGTCCCTCTCCAACCAAGCCTTCGACGTCCTCATCCGGCTGGCCCGGACCCCCGGCTCCGAGCTACGGATGAGCGAGCTGGCCGCCCAGTCCTCCCTCACGCCGAGCGGCCTGACCCGCTCGGTGGACCGCCTCCAGCAACAGGGCCTGGTGGCCCGGCGGACCTGTCCCGAGGACCGCCGGGGCGCCTTTGCCGTGCTCACCCCGGCGGGGCAGGAATTGATGGACCGGGCCGTCCCCGAGCACATCGGTCACGTGAACGAGGTGCTCCGCGACCTGTTCACCCCCGAGGAGGAGGAGACCTTCGCCTCGTTGCTCCGCCGCCTCCGTGACCACCTCTACGACACGCGGTCGGAATGGGCCCTCAGCCCCGGGGAGGCCGATCCCTGCGACGCTTCCGGCTGACCCGGCCGGTTCCGGTCGGCCCGACGTGCCGAGCGAGTCGTGCCCGGATGAGAGCCGGGAGATGAAGAGCCGGGAGATTCAGAGGAGCGATTGAGCCTCGGCCCGAACCCGGGTGTCGTCCAGGTTCCCCACTCCCGGTGCCGACGCCGCTCCGACCATCGGGTCGATCCACAGCCAGCGGGTCAGGGCGGCCGTGCGCCCCTCCCCCGGCGGCCAGGCGGCCGGCGCCCCGGGTCGTTCGGCCATCATCTCGAGGGCGGAGCCGATCCCCGGGGGATAGCGGACCACCGCCGCGGCCCGCTGATCGGCGGTGAACTCACGCCCGGGGCCGACCAGGGCATGCACCTGGTCACCGGCACGGGAGACGCCTACGACCAGCGACCAGGGCGCCAGGGCCACCGCCGCCATCCCGGCCAGCACGATGTCGCCGCGCTTGACATGCACCAGCTCGTGGGCCAGCACCCCTTCGAGCTGGACGAGCGAGAGCGCCTGCTCGAGGCCGGAGGTGACGATCAGACAGGCCGTCGAGGCATCTCGTCCCACGGCCATGGCGTTGGGCACGTCGTGCTCGACCACGAAGATGGTCGGGCGGGAAAGGCCCATCGACGCACACAGGCCGTCCACCAGATTGTGGAGCCGGGGATGGTCGACCTCCTCGCTGGGTCGGGCGCCCACCGCCCGGGCGACCCGGCCCGGCGCCGACCTCCAGGTCCACCAGGCCGTCCCGCACGCCACCACGACCAGGGCGGCGACGGCCACGACGGCCTGACCGGCCAGCACCAGGACCACGGCCACCACCACGCCCGGCACCAGGCCGACCAGCCCGGCGAGGGCCAGGGCCCGGTGGCGGTTGCGGTTGACGCTACGGGCCTCGGTCTCGGTCCCCCGACCGACCGATTCGGGCGCCGGTGGCCCGGTCGGGGCCGGCCCGCCGGGGGCGGCCTTCGGCGCGGCGTGCCCGCCCGTCGCTCCGCCTCGACCGCCCCGCTCTCGATCGGAGCCGCCCGTGGGTCGCCGTCGGGATCCACTCATCGTGCGAGCAGTGTAGGGCGCCTCACCCGGGCGGCCCGGCCATCACCGCCCGATACCGTCCCTCGTACCACTCGGCGAGCCGCTCCATCGACCAGTGTGAGGCCCACGCCGAAGCGGCGTCGAGCCAGGCCTCCCGGTCCTCCGGGCCGGGACCGCGACCCGATGACGGCGCCGGGTCGCCCCCGCCGCCCTCCGTCGAGCCCGGCATCACCAGCCGGGCCAGGGCCTCGGCCAGGGCGCCCGCGTCACCGGGGGGCGTCAGCGCCGCATGGCCGCCGGCCGCCTCGCGGTAACCGGGGATGTCGCTGGCCACCACCACGGTCCGGGCGGCCATGGCCTCGAGCAGGACCATGCCGAAGGACTCGCCGCCGAGTGACGGTGCGCAGAGCAACCGCGCCCCGACCAGCCGCCTGAGCTTCTCCTCCTCGGAGAGGACACCGAGCCATCGAACGTCGGCCGAGTCGGGATGACGGCGGCGGAGCGCGGCCGTCTCGGGCCCGTCCCCGGCGACCCACAGCTCCGGTCCCGGACCGCCTCGGGCGCCGGCGGCCGGCCCGGCCCGCACCCGGTCGAAGGCCTCGAGCAGCACCCCGAGGCCCTTGCGCTCCTCGTGACGGCCGAGGAACAGGAAGGCCGGGCGTTCGCTCGGCCAGGGCTCGACCCCCTCGAAGGAGCCCACGTCGACGCCGTTGAAGCACAGCTCGAAGGTCCCGCCGAGGGCTTCGGTGGCGGTGGCCAGGGCCGCCTCCGACACCGCGCAGCGCAGGTCGAGGCGCCGGGCCAGGCGGGCGGTGAGCGGGCGAAGGGCCCGGTAGAGGACACTTCCGCCGCTGCGGTGGAACGTGGCCACCATCGGCGGCAACCGCCGGCCGACCAGGAGCGCATAGGGAAGGCCGGGGGCAAAGGGCTCGTGGACGTGCACGATGTCGAACCGACCGTCCTGCACCGCCTGCCGCGCCCGGATGGCGGCCCTCACCGAGATGGCCACCGGCGCCACCGAGCCGTTGGCCGGCACGGACACCGGCCGGCCGGCGGGGACCACCTCGATCCCGGATGGCGCGTCGGATGCCGCCTCCATCGGGGCGAACACCGTCGTCCGGTGGGCGCGGCGCCCGAGGGCGCGGGCCAGGCCGACCACCTGACCCTGGACACCACCGGGACGGGACAGGCTGTAGGGGCAGACCAAGGCCACCCGCAACGAGTCCGTCCCCCCGCGCTCCGGCTCGGCGCCCAACCGGTCAGTCCGCGGCAGAACGTCGCTGCCGGCGCCGAGTCCACTTGACGCCGTACATCGCGTCGTCGGCCCGGCTCAGCAATTTCGAGGGGTCGGTATCCGGGTTGTCGACGAAGACGCCCCCCACCGACGCCAGGACGCTCATCGTGCGACCGGCCACCCGATAGGGCCGAGCCAACACGGTCGAGATGCGGTCGGTGATGCGGAGCATCTCGTCCTCGCCGCTCTCGATGTCGCACACCACCACGAATTCGTCCCCGCCCAGGCGAGCCACGGTGTCCGACGGCCGCACGATGGCAGCCAGCCGGCGGGCCACGGCGATCAACAAATCGTCACCGACGTCGTGGCCGAGCTGGTCGTTGACCTCTTTGAACTCGTCGAGATCGAGCAGGAAGACGGCGACGCCGGGTTGGTCGCCCGTCCCCCGGGGCCCGGCCGGCTCGCCACCGGCCGGGCCGGCCGGGTTCGAGACGCGCTCGACCATCCGATCGATGGCCGCCTGCAACCGTTCGGCCAGCAAGGTGCGGTTGGCCAGTCCGGTGAGCGGGTCGTGGAGGGCCATTTCGGCCAGCCGCTGCTCGTTGCGCTTCTGCTCGGTCACGTCGTGCATGGCGGCCACGGCGCCGAGGAGCCGGCCCTCGTCGTCGACCAGGGCCTGGCTGTTGACCCTGACCTTGCGCCCGTCCCCCGAGTCGGACTCGAGCACGATCTCCGCCTCGCGCACCTGTTCCCCGGACATCGCCCGGATCAACGGGTTCTCCCGCGGGGCGATGGGCGACCCATCGGTGTGGCGCAGGCCCTCATCGGCCGGGATCTCGCCGATCGGGTCCGCCCCCTCGGGCAGGCCGTGCAGCCGACGGGCGGAGGGATTGAACACCGTGATCCTTCCCTCGGCGTCGCAGGCCACGATCCCCTCGTCGAGGGTGTCGAGGAGCACCTGGAGGAACTGCTCCCCACGGCGGAGCTCGGCGGCCGCCCGACGGGTGGCCGTGATGTCGGAGAACGAGGCCACCGCTCCGGTGACCGCGCCGTCCCGGTCCACCATGGCCTGGGCGTTGGCCCGGACCCACATCGGGGCACGTCCCGTCCGCCTCAACCCGAGCACCACCCCGACAGAGCGCCGACCGCCGCGCAAGCTTGCCGCGATGGGATGGTCCCGGAGGTCGATGTCGTTCCCGTCGGCGTCGACCAGCTCGAGGCCGAGCGCATGCCCCCCGGCGAGGAGGTCCCCCAGGCGGCGGCCGAGCAGCCTGACCCGGGGTGACTCGAACATCACCTCGAACGCCACGTTGACCCGGACCACGGTGCCGGAGGAGTCGACGATCATGACCCCGTCGGTGAGGGACTCGATGATCGTCGCCTGGCGGCGGTCCACATCGAGCATCGCCTCCTCGAGGCGTCTGCTCTCACTGGCGTCCCGGACGGTGACCACCACGCCGCCGACCGGGTCGTGCAGATGGTTGGCCGCCATCACGTCGAGGTCGATCGTCCGGCCGTCGGCCCGCACCGTTTGCATCTCGAGGGAGACCGAGAGTCGACGGCCCGCCACCAGGTCGTCGAAGAGGGAGCGCACCTGATCGGCGCTGGAGCCATCGAAGAGGGAGAAGGCGTCCAGCCCCACCGCGTCACCGTTGTCGTATCCGAACAACCGCTCGGCCGCCGGGCTGACGTAGACGAACCGTCCGCGGGCGTCGAGCACGGCCGCCACGTTGGATTCCTGCTCCCCGACGGAATGGAAGCGCGGTTCGCCGCCGAAGGGGGCGGGGCCGGGCCCGTCGGCCGGCGCCGGGCCGGGCTGGTGGAGGTCGGGCTCCGGCTCGGCGGTGAGAGCCTCGGGCCCGAAGAGCTCGAAGAGCGGGAGGGCTCGGCTCTCGAATTTGGTCACGCCCGGTCCTCGGGGCGGTCCGCCGACCAGAAGGGCTGGAAGACGTGCCACTGGTCGGGGGCCCGGCGGATCTCCCGTTCGAAGCGATGGGCGATCTCCTGGGTGATGCGCGCCACGTCCGAACGCAGCGATCCCCGGCGGGTGGTGTCGATCGGCGGATCGACGATGCCCCGGTGGTCGTTCCCCGGCCCGCTGTAGACCGCGCCGGTCACCAGGGTGGCGCCCGTCCGCAGGGCCAGGGTGGCCGGACCGGCCGGCATGGTCGTCTTCTCCCCGAAGAACTCGACCTCGACACCCGTGCCGTTGAGGTCGCGGTCGCACAGCAGCCCGACCAGACGGCCGCGACGCAGGGTGGAGACGATGGCGCCTCCCGAGGAGCCGTCGAGCGGGACGATGGTCAGCCCCATGTCCCCCCGTTGCTCGACGAAGAACTCGAACAGCTCCGGCGGTTCGATCCGCTCGGCCACCGATGTCATCGGCAGGTCCTGCGTGGCCAAGAATGCGCCCCCATACTCCCAGCTCCCAACGTGCGGCAGTGCCATGATCACGCCCTTGCCGGCCGCGATTCCTTCGACCAGATACTGCAGGCCCTGCACGAACGTCCGCTGCTCCACCTCGGCGGACGCGGTGCTCCCGAGCCGGGCACCCTCCACCCAGTAGCGAGCGTAGGCCCGAAACGACCGGCGCGCCCATCGGTCGAGGATGGCGGCCTGGTCGGCATCGGCACCATCGTCGGTATCGGCATCGAGGATCCGCCGCAGATTGTTGGTCACCATGCGCCGATGCTCATGGCGGACGCGGTACAGGACATCCCCGACCGCGTTGGCCACCACCAGTGCTGCCGGTTCGGGCAGCGCCGCCAGTCCCCGACTCAAGGTGGTGTAGGTGCGGAACACCAGCTGATCCTTGATCACGTGCCCCCGCCTCCTACCGTCGTCGACGGATCAGGAGTGGCGGCGCCCGGCCCGCTGGCGGGGACCCTGGCGCGCATGCCGGGCCCGCCAGGTCCGCCCGGACCGACTGGCCAACTCGCCCTGGCGGCGGGCCCGCCACCGCGACGGGGACATCGAGGTCCGCCGGCCCCCGACCCGCGCCGTCAGGCGCGGCCGGCGGTGCCGCCGGTGGGCGGTGCTCGGCTCCGGCGCCTCGGCCAGACGCCAGACCTTGACGAAACGGCCGACCGCGGTCGCCAGGGTGAGGCCCAGCATCACCCAGAGGACCGGGATCAGGAGCACCGGCGAGAGAAAGCCAACCCCGAGGAGGATCATCCGCTCGGCTCGCTCCATCAGTCCGCCCCGGGCGGAGATGCCCAGCGACTCGGCCTTGGCCCGCTGGTACGAGACCAGCGAGGTGGCGCCGAGCACGGCGAAGGGGAGCAGCACGATATGGCCCGAATGGGTCGAGACCAGGTACCAGGCCACACCCCCGAGGATGACGCCATCGGCCACTCGGTCGGTCACCGAGTCGAAGAACGCTCCCCGCGTCGAAGACGTCCCGGACGCCTTGGCCACCGGACCGTCCAGCAGATCGTGGAGGCCGGTGAGGATGAGCAAGAGGATGGCCAGGTGGAGATGGCCCGTGGCCACCGCCACCGCCGTGGCCGAAGCCGAGAGGAGACCGGTGGCAGTGAGCATGTCGGCGGTCACACCGAGCTGCTGCAGCCGGCGGCCGATCGGACCGGTCTTCCGGTCCACCGCGCCCCGCCATCGCCCGTCAAACATGGCCATTCCTCCAGAAGGGTCGCCTCGACTCTACCACCTGCTTGCTGGAGTTTTCCGCCATGAGCACGGAGCCGACGGCAGGACGGCCCCGCCGCCGGAGCGTCCCGCCGGTCACAGGTCGAGCGGCCTGATCGGCGCCATGATGAGCTCGGGCTCGGCCTTCCAGTCGACCCCGGGCACGTCGATGTAGAGCTCGATCTCATTGCCGTCGGGGTCGAGGACGTAGAGGCTGTGGGTCACGGTGTGATCGCTGGCCCCGACGACGGTGACCCCGGCCTCCTGCAGGCGGGCCAATGCCTCCCGCAGCTCCTCGTCGGTGTCACCCACCTTGAGGCCGAAGTGGTACAGACCAGTGCGCCGTCCGGGCGGTGGGCCCGCCGCTCCCGGTCCCACTTCGATGAGGAGCAGCTCATGATGGGTTCGGCCCGAGCTGAAGGCAGCCGCCGGCGCGCCGGGAACGGACGGGAAGGCCGGGGCCCAGCCGAGCAGGTCGCGGTAGAAGGCCACCGACCGGTCGAGATCCCGCACGTAGAGCACCAGGTGCCCGAGCTCTTTGACTTGCATCCCAGCTCCTCACCGGATGTCTGGCCGGCCCGGCCGGCCACCGGCTCCCGTCCCGGCCATCCACCCGAACAACGTTCACGGGTCCCGGTCGATTCCACCGACCCCGGAACGATCAGCCGGGCCAGGCCCGGTGCAGCCGTTCCCAGGTCACGGCCAAGGTCTCGGGCAGGACCCTCGTCCCGGCGACGGCGGTCATGAAATTGGTGTCGCCGTACCACCGGGGCACGGCATGGAAGTGCAGGTGCCGGGGGATGCCGGCGCCGGCGGCCCGACCCAGGTTGGCACCGAGGTTCATCCCGTCCGGTCGGAACGCCGCCTCCAGGGCGGCGGCGCTCGTGCGCATGGCCCTCCACATCTCCGACCCCTCGTCGTCGGTCAGCTCGGCCAGCGTGCCGACATGGCGCCGGGGCAGCACCATCAGATGCCCGGTGGCGTAGGGATAGGCGTTGAGGACCACGAAGGTATCGGCCCCGATCCACACCACCCCGTTGTCGGCCGACGGGGGGCCGCTGGCCGCCAATCGACAGAAGACGCACTCGTTCGGGTCGTCGGGAGGGGCCGGGTCCGTCCCCCCGACGACCGCCGGCTCGACCGACCCCACCGACGTGACGTACTCGCCTCGCCATCCGGCCCAGAGGTGCTCGAGGCTCACGTGGGCTCGGGAACGAGGCGCTCACCGATCTCGTGTTCCAGCCGCTCCACGAAGTCGACCAGGGGAACGCCGCGGTCGGGCCGCTCGCTGCCCCGCCGGTTGACGCCGACCGTCCCGGCTTGGACGTCGTCATCCCCCACCACCAGGATGTAAGGCACCTTCATGAGCTTGGCTTTGCGGATACGGGCCTTCAGATGCTCGTCGGCGGGCTCGACCGACACCCTCACCCCGGCCGCGGCCAGCCGGTCGGCCACCTTGTGGGCGTAGGGCTCGTGGTCGTCGCGCACGCCGAGCACGCGCACCTGCTCCGGCGCCAACCAGGTGGGCAGGGCGCCGGCGTAGTGCTCCAGGAGGATGGCGAGGAACCGCTCGACCGAGCCGAACAGGGCGCGGTGGATCATCACCGGCCGGTGGCGCCCGTTGTCGGCACCGATGTACTCCAAGCCGAAGCGCGCCGGCTCCTGGAAGTCGAGTTGGATGGTGGACATCTGGTGTGTCCGACCGATGGCGTCGCGGGCCTGCACCGAGATCTTCGGCCCGTAGAAGGCGCCTCCCCCCTCGTCGCGCACGACGTCGAGATCCATGCCGCGGGTGACCTCCTCGAGCGCCTCGGTCGCCTCGTCCCACTCCTCGGACGAACCGACGGCCTTGTCCTCCGGCCGGGTGGAGAGCTCCAGGTAGAAGTCGGTCAGCCCGAAGTCGCGCAGCACCGACAGGACGAAGGACAATGCCGCCTGCAGCTCCTGGGCGACCTGCTCTCGGGTGCAGAAGATGTGCGCATCGTCCTGGGTCATGCCCCGGACCCGGGTCAACCCGTGCACCACCCCGGAGAGCTCGTAGCGGTAGACGGTCCCGAACTCGAAGAACCGCAGCGGCAGCTCGCGGTAGGAGCGCTGCCGGCTCTTGAACACCAGGATGTGGAACGGGCAGTTCATCGGGCTTGCAGGTAGTACTGGTGGCCTCCGTCCAGCTCCATCGGGGGGAACATCCCCTCGGCGAACCAGTCGAGATGGCCCGACGTCTCGAACAACCCGGCTTTGGTGATGTGCGGGGTGTAGACGAACTCGTACCCGGCCGCCTCGTGGCGCCGCCGCGAGTAGTCCTCGATCAGTCGCCGGACGGTGCCTCCCTTCGGGTGGAAGACGGCCAGCCCGGACCCGATCTCATCGGGGAACGAGAAGAGATCCAGCTCGGCTCCGATGCGACGGTGGTCCCGCCGCTCGGCCTCGGCCAGGCGGTGCACGTGGTCGGCCAGGGCCTTCTCCGACTCCCAGGCCGTCCCGTAGATCCGTTGCAGCTGCGGCCGGTGCTCGTCACCCCGCCAGTAGGCGCCGGCCACCCGCATCAGGGCGAAGTGGCCGAGGCGCGGCCGTCGACGGCACGTGGGGCCCTCGGCACAGGTCGGTGAACACCGGCGAGTTCCAGTACGTCGACACCTTGGCCGTCGCCCGTCCCGTCGGCGGCCGCGTCCACCTCGTCGTGACCGGCCCCGACCGCCTCGATGATCTCGCGCTTGAACGGCTGCCCCTCGAAGATGGCGAGTCCCTCCTCGATGGAGTGCTCGTGGCGGACGAAGGGCTGGTCCTCGGCCACGATGTCGCGCATGGCGGCCTCGATGCGCTCGAGGTCCTCGTCGCTGAAGGTGGCCCCGCCGGGCAGCTCGAAGTCGTAGTAGAAGCCGTCCTCGATGACCGGGCCGATGGCGAAATGGGCGCCGGGCCACAGGCGGAGCACGGCCTGGGCCAGGACGTGGGCGGTCGAGTGGCGCAGGATGGCCCGCCCGGCCTCGGAGTCGGTGGTGATCACACTCACCTCGGCCCCGTCCGGCAACGGGGCGTCGAGATCCACCTGATCGCCGTCGACGGTGGCGGCCAGGGCCGCTTTGGCCAGGCGGGGACCGATGGACTCGGCCAGCTCGCGGGCGGTGGCGCCCTCCCCGAGCTCCTTGGTCGAGCCATCCGGCAGTCGAACGCTGACGCCAGCCATGGGATTGCCTTCCTCCATCGGGTCGTGACCGTTCGATCGTGACGCTCGTCCGCCTGTCGACAGGACGACCGCCGCTCGGCAGGACTACAGGGTAATGCCCAGCAGGGCGGCCCCCCGGACCACCGGTCGCCCGGCCGTGGCCTCGGCGTCGAGGGCGGCCAGGGCACGAGGCGCGTCGAGATCGGCGTCGAGGAACGAACGCACCAGCGACAGACCGCCGTCCCCCGTCGGTGGGCACCATCGCCTCCGACCACCGGCGCGGCCCGCCAGGCCGCGAGCCGACGCGACGCGGCGTGGAGGTCCTCGTCGGTCCAATCCCAGTCGGCGCGGTAGTGGTGGCCGAGCAGCGCCAGGCGGACCACGGCCGGTTCCCACTCCTTCAGCAGATCGCCCACGAAGACCAGGTTGCCGAGGGACTTCGACATCTTCCGGCCGCCCAGCCCGACCAGCCCCACGTGCAGCCAGTGACGCACGAAGCGTTTGCCGGTCACCGACTCGGACTGCGCCGTCTCGCACTCGTGATGGGGGAACACCAGGTCACGTCCACCGCCGTGGACGTCGACCGTCTCCCCCAGCTCGCGCAGGGCCAGGGCCGAGCACTCGACGTGCCATCCGGGACGGCCCGGCCCCCAACGCGACTCCCAGGCGGGCTCGTCGGGGAGCGAGGGCTGCCACAGGACGAAATCCAGGGGATGGCGCTTGTTGGGGTCGTCGGGCCTCCCGCCCTGCTCGGCCGCCATGGCCAGCATGGTCGGCTCGTCGAAATGGCTGATCGCGCCGAACCGGGGGAACCTGGTCACGTCGAAATAGACGGCGCCGGCGGCCTGGTAGGCGTGGCCGGTGTCGAGCACCGACCCGATCAGGGTCAGGATCTCGGCGATCGCCGACGTGGCGCGGGGCTCCGACCACGCCGGGATGAGGCCGAGGGCGGCCATGTCGGCGTCGAACCGGGCGATCTCCTCGGCCGCCAGGTCGAGGTAGTGCACCCCGAGTTGCGCGCGCCTTGTTCAGGATGTCGTCGTCGACGTCGGTGACGTTGCGCACACAGCGGGTCTCGTGGCCGAGGTCGCGCAGGCGGCGTTGGAGGAGATCGAAGGTCAGGTAGACCTGGGCGTGGCCGAGGTGGGCGGAGTCATAGGGCGTGATCCCACACGAGTACAGGGTGACCACCTGACCGGGCTCGAGAGGGGCGACGGCACGCCGCGCCGTGTCGTACAGCTCCACGCCTCCCGCTCCTCCCACGTCACCGGCTCCGCCGCTCACCGTATCGGCCGGTCGGCCCTCAGCGGTCACCCAGGCCGGACAGCCGCACGGTGGCATGCACCTTGTGGCGGATGTTGACCGTGATCAGCACGGCGGTGAACGCCTCGATCGGCGCAGCCTGGGCCAGATCGCCGGCGTCCACGCCGCGGAGCCCTTCGATCCGGTCGACCAGGGCCAGCGTGTCGGCGGTGGCATCGCCGTGGTCCGAACAGACCAGGACGTCGGCTCCGAGAGGGGTGTCGAGCTTCTCCAGCTCCGAGGCGGGCAGGTGGTGGAAGGCGGCCGAAACCAGCGCCCCGGGCAGGGCGGCCTGGATCGACGCCGCCACCGAGCCCCGGGGCGGTATGAGGGGGACGAAGGCGCGGCCTTCCTTGACCAGGGCATTGGCCATCGACACCACCACCTTCCCCTCCAGCAGGGTCGCCAGTGGCGTCACCGTGGCGATGGCGCTGTCCCACGGGGTCGCCACCACCACCAGATCGCACGAAGCGGCATGGCGGTTGGAACGGCCGGTGATACGGAGCTTCCGGTCCGGCCAGGCTCGGACCAGGTCGGCGGCGACGGCGGCGGCACGATCGGGATCGCGTGAGCCGATGACCGGTTCGGCGCCGGCGACGGCCAGGCGGACGGCGAGCCCGCGGCCGGCCGGCCCCGTCCCGCCGAAAATCCCGATCTCCATGCTTCCACCCTTGCACAGGTGGTTCGGGCCGGATGAACCGGTGACGGTAACCTGACCCGGTCATGGGACTCCTCGAGGGGAAGCGCATACTGGTCACCGGGGTGCTCACCGACGCGTCGCTGGCCTTTGCCGTGGCACGCGGCGCGCAACAGGAGGGCGCCGAGGTCGTGCTCAGCGGAGCCGGCCGCGGCCTGTCCCTCACCCGGCGGACCGCCCGCAAGCTCCCCGTCGAAGCGGACGTGCTGGAGATCGACGTGACGAAGCCCGAGCAGCTGGCCGAGGCCGCCATCACCCTCAGCGCGGGCTGGGACCGGATGGACGGGATGCTGCACGCCATCGGGTACGCGCCCCCGGAATGTCTCGGCGGGGACATGTTCCAGGCCGATTGGGATCAGGTCCAGGTAGCCCTGCACGTCTCGGCCTACTCGCTCAAGGCGTTGGTCGAGACCTTCCGGCCGCTGCTGGTGGCGGCCGGGACCGACGGGCGACCCGGGGCATCGGTGGTGGCCCTGGACTTCGATGCCAGCGTGGCCTGGCCCGCCTACGACTGGATGGGCGTGTCGAAGGCGGCGCTGGAATCCCTTGCCCGCTACCTGGCCCGTGACCTCGGGCCCGACCGGATCCGGGTCAACCTGGTGGCGGCCGGCCCGGTCAAGACCATGGCGGCCAAGTCCATCCCCGGCTTCAACACCTTCGAGGACACCTGGTCCGAGCGGGCGCCGCTGGGTTGGGACGTCCTCGACACCGAGGTGGTGGCACGGGCCTGCACCGCCCTGTTCTCCGACCTGCTGCCCATGACCACCGGTGAGATCCTGCACGTCGACGGGGGGATCCACGCCGTTGGTGCCTGACCGAGGGGAGCCGCCGTGGCCGACGACACGCTGATCGCCAACCTCATCGCCCGCTACGCAGAGCTGATCGACGCCGGCGATTTCGAGGGTGTGGCGGACCTCCTGGGTGACGCCGGCATCGGCGATGGGACCGACCAAAGCCTCCTGCGGGGCCGCGACGCCATGGCGGGAATGTTCACGGCAACCACCCGCCGGTACGCCGACGGGACACCGAGGACGAAGCACGTGACGACCAACCTCATCCTCGAGGTCGACGCCGAGGCCGGCGAGGCGTCGGCCCGCTCCTACTGGATGGTCCTCCAGGCCGTGGAAGGATTGCCGCTCCAGCCCATCCTGGCCGGGCGCTACCACGACCGGTTCGCCCGTTCCGGAGCCCAGCTGGCGCTTCACCGAGCGGCGCTACTTCATCGACCTGGTCGGCGATGTGAGCCACCACATGCTCTCGCACCTGCCGACCTGAGCGGACGGGTTTGCCGAGCTGCGGGCGATGTGATCGCATGCAAGCCGACCGGACCATCTTCGACCCCACCAGGAGCCACGGCGTGCCGCCATCCCCGACAGTCAACGGTCCCGAAGCGGCCCGGGCCCTCCGCCCGGTGGTGGCCGAGGAGGCGGCCGCGTCGGAAGAGGACCGCACGCTGACCAAGCGGACGGTCGCCGCCCTGTGGGACAGCGGGCTCATGCAATGGTTCAATCCGGCCGAAGCCGGCGGGAGCGAGCCGACCTTCGCCGGGATGATCGACACCTGGGTCGAGTTGGCCTGGCAGGACGCCTCGGTGGGGTGGATCGGGATCGCCAACTTCCCCTCGGCGGCGGCCTCCGCCGCCTACCTGCCGGACGAGGGGTTCACCGAGGTCTTCACCGACCACGGCAACCGGGTCACCATGGGGGGCCAGTTCTTCCCCAACGGCGTGGCCGAGACGGTCGACGGCGGCTACCGGCTGACCGGCTCGTGGAATTTCGGCTCGGGAACGGGGCACTCCGAGTACGTGGCCGCCGGCTTCATCCCCATGACCGACGGCGACCATGGTGATGGCCGACAACGGGCTGCCGCGGCTCAAGGTGGCCGTGATCCCCCACCACGAGATCGTCTTCACCGACGGGTGGTACGTGCAGGGACTGAAGGGCACCGGGTCCTATGACTACGAGGTGCACGACCTGTACGTCCCTGAGGGGCGGACCTACGACCTGTTCTGCCGGACACCCCGGCGAGGCGGGTCACCCGCCTTCAAGATGGGTCTCATGCCGATCACCGCGGCCGGACATGCCTCGTGGGCCCTCGGCGTGTCCAAGAGCATGATCGACGACGTCACCGAACTGGCCCTGACCAAGGTGCGCATGGGCGACGAGGCCTCGATCGCCCACAAGGCGAGCTTCCAGCGGAACCTGGCCCATCACCAGGCCATGTGGCGGGCGGCCTCCCTGCTGGTGACCACCACCTTCAGCGAGGTGGAGTCGGCGATCGGAGCGGGTCAGGACCTCACCCCCGAGATGCGGGCCGACATGCGGGTGGCCGCCACCTATGCCACCGAGGCCAGCCGCGAGATCGTGCAATGGGCCCATCTGGCCGCCGGCACCTCGGCCATCCGACAAGGCAGCCGGCTCGAGCGCGCTTTCCGGGACATGTACACGGGCACCCAGCACGTGTTCATCGGCGAGAAGACCTACACGGACTCGGCCCAGATCCGCCTGGGCCTCCTCGAGGACCAGATCGGGTTGTGAGGCGGGACGAACGGTGACCGGGGCCGGTCAGAGCTGGAGCGACTTCACCTCGAGGTACTCCTCCAGCCCGAAGGCCCCGAACTCACGTCCGTTCCCCGACTGCTTGTAGCCGCCGAAGGGCGCCATCGGGTTGAAGCCGCCGCCGTTGACCTCGACCTGCCCCGCCCGCAGCCGCCCGGCCACCGCCCGGGCCCGCTCCGGGTCGGACGACCACACCCCCCCGGCCAGCCCGTAGTCGGTGTCGTTGGCGATCTCGATGGCCTCCTCCTCGGAGTCGTAGGGCATGATGGCCAGCACGGGCCCGAAGATCTCGTCGCGGGCGATGACCATGTCGGGGGTCACCGAGGAGAAGACGGTCGGCTCGACGAAATAGCCCTGGTCGAGCCCGGCCGGTGCTTCGGACCCGCCGGTGAGCAGTGTGGCCCCCTCGCCGACGCCCTTGTCGATGTAGGAGCGGACCCGGTCCCGCTGCACGGCGGAGACCAGCGGCCCGAGGCGGGTGGCGGGATCGAAGGGGTCCCCGGGGGTGAACGTGCGCGCCGTGTCGGCGGCCAGTTGCTCGACTTCGGCGAGGCGCTCGCGCGGGACGAGCATGCGGGTCGAGCGCGCTGCAGGTCTGGCCCGAGTTGATGTAGCACTTGAAGACCCCGTCGGGCACCGCCTTGCTCAGGTCGGCATCGGCCAGGATGACGTTGGCGGACTTGCCGCCGAGCTCCAGGGCGACCCGCTTCACGCTGGCGGCGGCCAGCTCGGCCACCCGACGCCCGGCCCGGGTCGAGCCGGTGAAGGAGACCATGTCCACCCGCGGATGGGCGGCCAAGGCCTCGCCGACGATGGGGCCGACGCCGGTCACCAGGTTGAACACGCCCGCCGGGCAGTCCCAGCTCGTCGAAGATGTCGGCCAGCACGAACGCGTTGAGCGGAGCCACCTCGCTCGGCTTGAGCACGACCGTGCAGCCCGCGGCCAGGGCGGGGGCCACCTTGGCGGCGATCTGGTGCAGCGGGTAGTTCCACGGGGTGATGGCCCCGACCACACCGATCGGCTCCCGCACGACGACCGAGCTGCCGAGCGGCTGCTCCCAGGTGAAGTCGGCCGCCACCTGGGCCATCGAGCCGAACGACGCCACCGGCAGTCCCACTTGCACGAGCTGGGACAAGGTGAGCGGCATCCCGACCTCATGGGCGATCAGATCGGCGATCGACTCCATCCGCTCGCCGAGCACCGTGCTCACCTTGGTGAGCAGGTCCGTACGCTCGGCCACGGGTGTGGCGGACCAGGACGGGAACGCGGCGGCGGCCGCCTCGACCGCCCGGTCGATGTCCTCGGTCGTGCCTTCGGGGACCGTGCCGATGACCTCTTCGGTCGCCGAGTCGATCACCTCCAGGGTGCCCGAGCCGGTCGAGGGAACCCACCCCCCTCCGATGTAGAGCTCGTTTCGGTCCATCCGGGTCATCGACGGCATGGCGTCCCCCTTTTCGGTTCGCTCCCCACCTTACGACGTGGCGACACCCCTCTGGCCGGGCCTTCCTGCATGTTGCGTAACGCTTCCGATATAAGTAGGTTGGCCCCGATGGTCCCGGACGGGGCCGGGGGAAGAAGCCGAGACGTGCCCCAGACTCAGCACGAACGAAGAGCCGAGACACGGGCACGCCTGCTGGCGGCGGCCGCCGACCTCTTCGCCGAGCAGGGGGTCGACGCGGTGTCCGTCGACGCGGTGGCCGAGGCGGCGGGGCGCACGTCCGGGTCGGTCTACGCCCACTTCGGCAGCAAGCACGGGCTCCTGCTGGCCCTGCTCGACTCGTGGAAGGACTCGGTGCTCGCCGTGCTGCTGGCCGAGGTGGCCGTGAGCGAATCGCCGCGCCAGCAGCTCGCCGCGGTGTGGGCCAGCGTGGCCGACGGGCCGAAGGAAGAGACGGAACGCTGGCACCTTCTCGAGCACGAGCTCTGGCTCCGGGCGGCCCGGGACCCGGAGGTCGCCGCCGTCCTACGCTCCCGCCGGGCCGAAGCCCGCCGCTTCAGCACTCGCCACCTCCGCGAGTGGACGGCCGCGGTCGGCGCCCACCCGTCGACCGACGCCGGCGAGCTGGCCGTGCTGTTCAGGGCGTTGCTGGTCGGCCTGGCCATGCAGCGCACCCTCGAACCGAGCTCGGTCAGCGACGAGCTGGCCGTACGCGGCCTCGCCGCCCTGGTCGGCCTGGACCAGCCCGAGGCGAGGACATCCGCCCCCGTCAGGGCCCGGGCCCAAGCGTTCGAGCGCGCCGGGAACGCCGGGTCGTACCGGCCAGGGCACCAAAAAGTCGACATCGAGGAAGAACGTCCGCCCGCAACAGAAGACCACCGATCGGAGCGCACCATGAACACCGAGATCCGTCAGAAGCTGGGAATCGAGTTCCCGATCTTCGCTTTCACCCATTGCCGCGACGTGGTGGCGGCGGTCACCAATGCCGGTGGCATCGGCGTGCTCGGTGCCATCGGATTCGACCCCGAACAGCTCGAGGTGGAGCTCAGCTGGATCGACGAACACGTCGGGGACAAGCCCTATGGCGTCGACATCGTCATCCCGGCCAAGTACGAGGGCATGGACGAGATGGACCCCGACAAGCTCGAGGAGCAGATCCGTGGGCTCGTCCCGCCGGGCCACCGCGACTTCGCCCTGGGGATCCTCGAGGACCATCACGTCCCCGAAATCCCCGCCGACGAACGGCAGCCCAACGGCATGGTCGGGTGGACGGCCGCTCATGCGGCCGGGCTGATCGAGGTGGCCCTTCGGCATCCGAACGTCAAGCTCATCGCCAACGCGCTGGGCACCCCCCCACCCGATGTGGTGGAGAAGGTCCAGGGGGCCGGGCTGATGATCGGGGCACTCGCCGGCTCGGTGAAGCACGCGCTCAGCCACAAGGACGCCGGGCTGGACTTCATCATCTGCCAGGGATCCGAAGGCGGCGGCCACACCGGCGACGTGGGCAGCATCGTCCTCTGGCCCGAGGTCATCGATGCCGTCGCCCCGATCCCGGTCCTGGCCGCCGGCGGGGTGGGCAGCGGGCGCCAGATGGCCGCCGCCCTGGCCCTCGGCGCCCAGGGGGTCTGGTCCGGCACCCTGTGGCTCACCGTCGAGGAGGCGGACATCCCTCCCAAACAGATGGAGAGCTACCTGGCCGCCTCGAGTCGCGACACCGTGCGGTCCCGGTCCTTCACCGGCAAGCCGTGCCGGATGCTGAAGAACGACTGGACCGACGCCTGGGAGCGGGAGGACACACCCGATCCCCTGCCGATGCCGCTCCAGATGATGGTGGCCATCGAAGCCGTGTCCCGGGGGCACCGCTATCCCGAGCAGGCCAGGGACGTCAACTTCAATCCCTGCGGTCAGGTCATCGGGAGGGCCACCAGCGTGCGCAAGGCCAAAGACGTCGTCTACTCGATGGTCGAGGAGTACCTCGAGGCCACCGAGCGTCTCCAATCCGGGGTCAGCGTCTGACGTCAGCCGAGCGCCGAGGGCCCTGATTCCGCCCGGCCGGGGCGGCACCGTCCTCACCTCCGGCTCGCTCCTAACCGCGTCACCCGCTCGTGGCCGCGCTAGCTTTGTTCAAGCGGAGGAGCCTCCGCTCACCACCAGACCATGAGCGATGATCCGGAGGAGCCTCCGATTCAGCCCCGCACTCGTACGGCGCCGAGACCCAGACCACCGAGTGGGGAAACGCTGACCAGCCGGCGGCTGCGGGCCGACGCCCGCCAGAACCGCCACGCCCTGGTGGGGGTGGCCGTCTCGATGCTCGCCCGCTCGGACGAGCAGGTGACCCTCGAGGCGATCGCCCGTGAGGCCGGCGTCGGCATCGGCACCCTCTACCGCCACTTCCCCACCCGGGAGGCACTGGTGGTGGAGGCCTACAGCGACGAGATCGACCAGCTGTGCACGGCGGTGAGCGGGCTCCTCGGCACGCTCCCGGCCGCGGTGGCCCTGCGGGAGTGGATGCAGTGGTTCGTCGACTACGTGTCAGCCAAGCGAGACATGGCCGAAGCCCTCGGAGCCGTGGTCGACCACGGCTCCGGCCCGCTGGCCGATACCCGCGACCAGCTCCTCACCGCCCTCGACACGCTTGCTCACGGCCGGATGGAAGGCGGGCACGATGCGGGGCGACCTGGAAGCCGAGGACCTGCTCTGCGCCCTGCGCGGCATCTGGATGGTCCCGGACGACCACGCCCGGCCCGACCGGGCACGACGCCTGCTCAACTTGTTGGTGGACGGGCTCGGGGTGGGGGCGCCGGAAGCGGCCCACCGCTAGACGGCGAGCCCGCGGACCACACAGCCGGCCCTACTGGGCACCGAGCACGTAGGTCCCCGTCTCCGGATGGTGGTACCAGCCGCCGGCCGCGTGGGTGCCGCCATCGATGTGAAGGGTCTCCCCGGTGAGATAACGCGACAGGTCGCCGGCGAGGAACACGGCGGCCCCGGCCACTTCGTCGACATGGCCGGGTCGGCCCATCGGGATGGTGTGCCCGAAGTGCGCCTCGGCCCCGGGCGGTGCCACCGCCACCATGCCCTCCGTGAGGGTGATGTCGGGGGCCAAGGCGTTGACCCGGATCCCGTGGGGAGCCAACTCCAGGGCGGCCGTCTTGGTGAAGTTGATGACTCCTGCCTTGGCCGCGGCATAGGAGGCGTAGCCCGGTGCCGCTCGCGTCCCCTCGATCGACGTCACGCTGATGATGCTCCCGCCGGTCCGGCCATCGACCATCATCCTGGCCACCCGCTGCGTGCAGAGCATGACGTGTTTCAAGTTGGCCCGGTACAGCGCATCCCAGCCGTTTTCGGACGTCTCGAGCAGCGGGGAGGAGAACACCCCGCCGGCGTTGTTGACCAGGATGGTCACCGGGCCCAGTTCGGACCGGGTGCGATCCAGGGCGGCATCGACTTCGTCGGCCCGGCGGACGTCGGTGGTGATGCCGAACCCCCCGACTTCGCCCGCCGCGTCGGCGCAGCTGTCGGCATCCCGTTCCCAGATGGCCACCTTCGCCCCGAAGGCGGCGAACCCCCGGGCGATGCCGCGGCCGATGCCGGCGCCGCCACCGGTGACGACCGCCACCCGATCGGTCAACAGCGCTGAAGCGGGATCGATGGACACGACGGCGGCAGCCTAATAACTTCGCCGCCGCACGGCCGAACAGGGGCCGGTGGACCCGGGACGGGAGCAGGCCGGTGACGGGGAGTGCGGTGTGAGCGAGTCGGTCTTGGTCACCGGTGCCACCGGCCTGGCCGGCGCCAACGTCTGCCGGCTGCTCCTCGAGCGGGGAGACACGGTGCGTGCCCTGGCCCGGTCGGGAGCGGACACCGGTGCCTTGGTCGACCTGGGGGTCGAGATCGTGACCGGCGACATCACCGACGCCTCCGCCGTGCGCCGGGCAGCCGACGGGGCCGCCGCCGCCATCCACTGCGCCGCCCTCCTCGGAGGGGCCAACCAGGACATGGCCGCCTTCAAGGAGGTCAACGCCGACGGCACCAGGCACGTGCTCGATGCCGCCGCCGCGCTCGGCCTGCGCCGGGTGGTGGCCCTCAGCACCGGCACCTTCTTCGACACCTCCCCGGACGTCGACCGAGAGGACGCGCCGGTGTCGAGCGAGCCCGGCTCCGACCCGTACACCGTCACCAAGATGATGGCCTTCGAGGACGCCATGGCCCGGGCCGCGGCCGGTCAGGACGTGGTCACCACCCATCCCGGGGCTATCTACGGGCCCTCCCCGGTGGTCACCAACGCCCTGGCCAAAACCAGCTACAACCGGGTGCTGCTGGCCGCCCTGCGGGGTCGTCTCCAGCGCTACCTGCGATTCCCCCTCAGTTGGGTGCTGGCCGAGGACGTGGCCCGGGGATGCATCCTCGCCCTCGATCGGGGCGTGTCGGGTGAGCGCTACATGCTCGACGGCCGGCCCGAGGACATCACCAGCACGGCCGGCGGATGCAACTGCCTCTGTGAGCTGGCCGGTGTCGACCATCGGGTCGAGGACGTGGACCCCACCGGCCGCCCGGAACTGGTGGAGGTGTTCGGACCGACCCTGATGGCCATTGCCTCGAAGGCGGCGGCCGATCCGGTGTCACGAGGCCCGACCACCAAGACCCGCCAACGTCTCGGCTATGCGCCGGTCAGCCTCCACGACGGCATGACGGCGACGTTCCAATGGCTGAGCGCGATGGGACGACTCGACTGACGCCGGCGGCATACCTCGATGCCGCTAGGCGGTGGCGCCCTGCGCCTCCCAGTAGTCGTTCAAGCGACCTTGGGTCTTGAACACCCAGATGATGCCCCCCACGATGGGCAGGAATACCCAGAACCCGGTCAGCCCGGTGACCGGCTCGGGCTGCCCGAGGCGCCGGTACAGCCGCCCCACCTCGGCCGGCAGCACAAAGGCGTTCACGATGCTCAAGAGGATGGCGAAGAGCAGCCCCAGTCCCCCGCCGATCCCCTCGCCCGAGTACGCCTTCAGTTCCTTGAAGGACGCATACTCCCAGTAGAGGGCGTAGATGCCGATCGTGATGATCGACAGCAGTATCACTGTCAACGGGCTGCGGATGGTGCCGACCGGTCCACCGTTCATACCCTTCCCACCTCCTCGGACTGGCGCCAAGTCGTCCCCCAGCTCACCACAGCTCGGCACCCCTGTCTCCGAGCGACCGGCCGCGGACTCGTGGGACTCGCACCGGTGACCGACATCGAAGGCCGGTTGCCGGCGTGGTCGGGCCGACCCTGAACGGCAACGAGACCGGCGCTCACGCCTGTATGTCGTCGTTCTGTCACCGGCTACGGCGTCGCCATCGAAGCTCCGTCGTCGCTCTTTCAATCGCGATTGAATGGCGATTGAAAGAGCCCTCGTCTGGGGTTACCGTGCCCTGGGTGTGAGTACCGAGGAGGTCCCCGACATGGCGAGCTTGATCCGTAGGAGCTTTGATTCACCCGACGAGACACGACCGTTCGAAAACGGCAAGGGTGAGTTGCAGGTCATGAACGTAGAAGGGGGTGCCGTCGGTCGGGCCACCTTCCAACCCGGATGGAAATGGTCCGAGCATGTCAAGCCCATCGCCAAGACCGACAGCTGCCAGGCTGCGCATACCGGTTATTTCGTCTCCGGCCGGATGAAGGTCGTGATGGACAACGGCGAAGAGATGGAATACGGCCCCGGGGACTTCGCCACCATGGAGCCGGGGCACGATGCGTGGACCGTCGGCGATGAGCCCTGTGTCGTGATCGACTGGCAGGGGTTCGGGAACTACGCCAAGCGCTGACCCCCCGGTCGACCCCAGGGTCAGTACCAGGGCGGGCGGCCGGCCGTTCAACCAGCCTAGGGACCACCAGCGGGAGGGAATCACATGAGCCATCACCGCATTGCCTTCTCGGCTTCGTTGACCAGCGCCTTGCTGTTGAGCCTGCTCGCCCTTCCCGTCGGGTTCCTGCCCGCGGGAGCCGCAGCGGCACTTCCGAGCGTCGCCGTCACCGGGCCCATCCCGGTCGGTTCTCCCACCTTCAACGGCACCCTGTATGGCACGAGCTTCGACCTGTCTCGAGTCGGCTACGAGAGGTCCCAGTACTTCCTCTCCGGCACAGCGCGCTCGTACGTGCCGGTGAAGCCCCTGACCAGCGATGGCAAGTGGGACGTGACGACCGGTGTGAGCGCGCCCTACAACACTCGGATCGCCGTCTACCGCCCGATCAACCCGAAGAAGTTCAACGGGACGGTCGTCGTCGAATGGCTGAACGTGAGCGGTGGGACTGATGACAGCCCGGAGTGGACGCTGTCCCACAACGAACTGGTCCGGGACGGCTTCGCCTGGGTCGGGGTTTCCGCCCAGCAAGTCGGCGTCGACTCGGCCAAGACCACTGATCCGGCGGAGTACTCGTCGCTGTCGCACCCCGGCGACAGCTTTTCCTACGATGTCTTCTCCCAAGCCGGCCGAGCCGTCCGCCAGGACGCAGCGCGGATTCTGGGCGGTCTGCGACCTCGCCGGCTGATCGCGGCGGGTGAGTCGCAGTCGGCCGGTCGCCTCATGACCTACATCGACGCGGTCCAGCCGATCGCCCGCGTCTACAACGGACTTCTGGTCCACAGCCAATTCGGTACCGGCGCACCGCTCTCCCAAGCACCGCAGACCGCCTCTGTGGCTCCAACCCCGACGACGATCCGCAGTGACCTCCACGTTCCCGTCTTCGAGTTCGAGACCGAAACCGATGTCTCCAACAGCAACCTGACCGACCGCCTGTTCTACGGCAACCCGAAGCGGTTCCGGCTCTGGGAGGTGGCGGGCAGTTCGCACTTCGACTACTACGGTCTCGCCATCGGGCCCGACGACATCGGCAACGGCCAGGGCGCGGTCGACAACCTGGCTGCCATGGAGAACCCGACGCGCACTCCGCCGGGTGGGTTCACCTGCAACCTGCCGATCAACACCGGCGGGACACATTGGGTGCTCGACGCCGCGGTCTCTTGGCTCAACCGGTGGGTCGTCAAGGGTACGCCGCCCCCCAGGGCGCCACCGTTGGCGACCACACATGTCTCGCCGGTGGTGTTCGTGCGTGACGCAAATGGCAACGCCATCGGGGGTGCACGATCGCCACAAGTAGGCGCGCCGATCGCGGCACTGGCCGGCATCGGCAACAGCCCTGGCTTCTGCTCGCTCTTCGGCAGCACCGTGCCGTTCCGCGCCACCCACCTCGCCAGCCTCTACAACACCCACAGCCAGTTCGTCTCGGCCTGGGCCCGCGCCATTCACAAGGAACGCGCCAGTGGGTTCCTCCTTTCAGCCGATGCCACCGAGCTGTTGCACTCGGCCGCCGTTTCGCCCGTGGCCGGGCAACACGGCTGAATCGAGACCATCGCGGCAAGAGTGAGAGGATGCCTGCCGGCCCAAGCGATTGGCGGCGAGCTACCCTGCTGAGATGACCCGAGCGCTGGGCAGTGCTCGAGAGCTCAGGAATGGAGCTCATGCGCCACACCGCCTCCGAACCTTGATGGCGGCAGATCACCTCCACGCTTGCTGCGGGCACCTCTCGTCGTGATCGACCGAGAACGCCAGCGAGGCGAGGCCCCACGCGGGCCGGCAGATCCCGACGCTCCTCGTCAAGGACCGAACCTTTCCTACATCCCCGCGCTCGACGGAGTCCGTGGCGTGGCCATCGTCGTCATCATGGGATATCACGGTGGGGTATTCCTCACCTCAGGGGGCTTCTACTCCCTCGACACGTTCTTCGCGCTTTCCGGCTTCCTCATCACGTCGCTCCTCATCACCGAATGGCAGCGACGGGCGACGATCCGGCTCGGGGCCTTCTGGGCCCGGCGGGCTCGGCGCCTCCTTCCGGCCCTGCTCATGCTGCTGTTGGGCGTGGCCCTGTACGCGGCCTTTCTCGTACCTCCTGGCACCTACACCCACCTTCGGGCAGATGGGATCTCGACCCTCTTCTACTTCGCCAACTGGCACTTCATCGCCATCGGCTCGAACTACTTCGTCCAGACCGGACTCACCTCGCCGCTGACCCATACGTGGTCGCTGGCCGTCGAAGAACAGTTCTACCTGATCTGGCCGCTGATCGTCCTGGCGGTGTTCAAGCTCTGGAGGAGCAAAGTCGCCCTGCTGACAATGTGCGTGCTGGGGGCATTGGCCTCGGCCACCGAAATGGCGATTCTCTACTCGCCGACCGACGTCAATCGGCTGTACTACGGAACCGACACCCGAGCCCAGTCACTTCTGGTGGGGGCGGCCCTGGCCGTCTCCCTGTCGCTCTGGGCCGATCGTCGCCGCCGCACCGGGACTGTCCCCGCCGATGATGATCCGGTGCGTCTCCGACTCGGCGGGGATCCGGCCTGGGCCGTCCGGTCAGCGACCGGCAGGCGGTTCGTCTTGGCCGTCGGCCTGGCCGGAGTGGCCGGGAGCGCCCTGTTGTGGACAGTGGTGTCGTCCAACGATCCGTTTGCCTATCGCGGGGGGTTCCTACTCGCCGCTCTGGCGACCTCGGCCATCTTGTTCAGCGTCGTCTGCTCACAAGGCTCAGGTCTTGCCCGATGCCTCTCGATCTCTCCGTTGCGTTATGTGGGCCGGATCTCCTACGGAATGTACCTGTGGCATTTCCCGCTGTTCATGTACATCGATGCCGCTCGAACCGGCCTGACCGGGTATCCATTGTTCGCATTGCGGTTCAGTGTGACCGTGGTCATCGCCACCGCATCGTTCTACCTCGTCGAACAGCCGGTCCGGCAGAGGACGTTCCTGTCGGGCTGGAAGGTCTGGCTGGCCACGCCGGCCGCCTCGATCGCCGTGGTGATCGCCCTGTTTGCCGCCACGACCACGCCCACCTTGGCCGCAAGTGTGTCGAACAAGGACCGGGATCCCGCGGCGGTCGGTGCCGGAGGCCCGGTCAAAGTGCTGGTCGTTGGCGACTCGCTCGCCTTCACCCTCGACCTCGGCCTCGGCGAGTACCAAGGGTCCTACGGAGTCGATGCCGTGAATGCCGGCATCCTCGGTTGTGGCGTCACGAACGGTTCCGAGTACCAACTCCAAGGGGTCGACTCCCCCATGGCCCCCCAGTGCGCCGATGACCTGTGGCCTCGAATCTGGCTGACCGACATCGCCAAGGACAAGCCAAACGTCGTGATGATTCTGGCTGGGCGGTGGGAAGTGGCGAACCGCACGTACAAGGGAAATTGGACCAGTATCGAGAACCCGATCTACGCCACCTACGTCAGGAGCCAGCTCGAGTACGCGGTCAGATTGGCAGGCTCGGGGGGAGCCCAGGTCGTCTTGATGACTGCTCCCTGCTTTGACACCGGCGAACAGCCAGACGGGAACCCCTGGCCCGAGGACTCGCGGCAACGGTTGTCCATCTACAACGGCCTCGTCCGACAGGTGGCGGCCGCATCCCCACATACCTCACTCCTCGACCTCAACGCCATGGTCTGCCCGGGGGGGAAATACGAGGAGTACTTCGACGGTGTGCAAGTTCGTGAGTCCGACGGCGTCCACTTCACCCTGGGCGGCGGCAACGTCTTTGCATCGAGGATCTGGCCGACCGTCGTGACACTAGGACGTCAACAGATGGCGACCGTGGCCGGTGGCTGAGCGTCCTGGTTCTGTGCCCCCAACCAAACAGCCACGCCTCGATCGCCGCATCGACCTCGGCGACGGCTTCATGGGGAGTATCGCCCATGGCAGAGCGATCGTCGCGGTCCGGAACGTCGGCCACCCAGGCCTGATCCTTGCCGCTCCAGACCTCGTGCCATGGGCCCGGAGCGGGGCTGCCTGCTCACCGCTCCACGGACCCGGCACGTCCGCTCCAAGGGGAGTGGAGCGGTCCGGCCATTCTGGCTTGCTCACTTTGGAATGAACTGTGAGTGGCCCGGGGTTGGAGTGTGCCCGCGAACGTTGACATCCGATTTCCGAAGGCATTTACTGTCGATAGTCAAATATGAGGAGGCGGTCATGCCGAGACCTCTGCGGCGGTTGGCCCTGGCGGTTCTTGTCGTGGGCCCGGCCAGTCTGCTTTTCACTGCTCCGGCCTGGGCACCTCCCCCTCCGATGCGTCCGCCTCCACCTGCAGGAATCACGGTCCACCCCGGAAATGGACGAGCGGTTGTCAGATGGCAGCCGGAGACGAACGATTTCTTTCCATGGTTCCCGGATGGCTACGAAGCAACGACAGCGGATCACGGCCCCTCTTGCCGAGTCCTCGGCGTGACGGCCTCGAAATGCACGATCACCGGCCTCACGAATGGGGTGAAGTACGAAGTTCGGGTCCATGCCCTCTACACGAAGGGCGGGGCTCGCATGACGCAGGACCTGGGATTGGCGTCAGAAAGGTTCGCGGTCACGCCCGAACCATAAGGTCCAACGCTGCGTTCCGACTTCGAGCCCGGTCAGTCGGGGCCTCCGAACCGGAGCAGCACGAGGACGACCCGGTCCACCCCGCCGGAGCAAACGACGGGCTGTACCTTTCGTCTGCATGGAGCTTCGCCGTGTTCGGATGACCGACCCCGAGGCCACCACCGTGCTTGGCGGGTGGGCGGTAGAGCAGAAGCGACGCTACGGGGAGGATTCCCTCGAGCTCTACGCCCAGGAAATGGGCTCGCTGGCGCCCGGGGACGTCGAGCCGCCGGACGGCGTGTTTCTCGTCGTTGTCATCGGGGACGGTTCGACCGTGGCGGGTGGGGCCTTACGACGGCTCGGCCCCGGCACCTGTGAAGTCAAACGGATGTGGACAGCTCCGGGCCAGCGCAGGAAAGGGTACGCGTCCGTGATCCTCACCGGCCTAGAGGACGAAGCCCGAACCCTGGGCTACTCCACTCTCCGCTTGGAAACCGGTCCGGTGCAGCCCGAGGCGCTCTCCCTCTACCGCCGACGCTACCGCCAGATCCCTCCGTATCACTATGAGGAAGCGCTTGCCTTCGAGCACTCGTTGGACGGCTCGGACTAGCCGACGACCCCTAGGCCAGCTCCTCAGCGTGGTAACCCAGGCGTCGCCAATTCACCGCTTGCGCTTGCCGTCTATGAACACTCCCCGGCCGACGACAGGCTCCCGGCAGCGGCTGGCATGACCGACGCCGTTGTGAGTGAACTAGGAGAATCCCGAAACAGAACACCGGTGGGCCGTAGTCGGTCCTATTCGAACTGGCCTGATCTCGCCGTCCGACCCGGACGGCTCGTGCCCGACATCGCCTGAGGCGCTTTGTAATCGATCACCTGTTACAATGCATCCGTGCCTACACCAGTGGTTCATGCAAAGGTTTCCAACCGAGGTCAGACCAGCCTTCCCGCCGAACTACGGCATCGTTGGGGTATCGAGGCTGGTGGCGACGTCGCCTTCGTCGACCTCGGGGACGCCGCGCTGATACTGCCCGGTGGAATGGATCGGGCCAAGGCCGAGCTGAAGCGCGTTCTCGCCCAGCGCTACGACACAGGACTTGCGGCCATCGCCGATTCCGATCTCGCCGATCAGTAGTGGATGTCGTCCTCGATGATCGATTACTGATCGAGGAATTGCTCGTTGGCCTGGATCGGCGCGGTGCGCAGCTGCACACGACGTCGTACTGGTACTACCGGGCGTGCCGCGCCGCGGTGGCAGGGGCCGGCGGCCACCTGTCCGGACCGTTCCGAGATCTTGCGCCAGGCGAGCAGCAACGAGCGATCGCCTCTATGTTGCGGCTTCCGGAGGAAATCGGACTGTCCTGGCCGCGTCACGTCGTTCCGATCATGGTAACTGTGGCCGGCCGCCATCCCAGGCTCAACGTGCTCAACCTCGAGGCGATCGCTGCCGCCCTCTGGCTTCGTGCGACCGTCTGGCTCTCACCTGAGGGGGCATCCGGAATACTGCCCGATGTCCTTAGTGCAGAAGACCTCGCCTGGGAGACAATCACACCGAGCTGAACATTCACTGGCCCGGAAAATGTACCCGATGAGCTCTTCGGATCCTCGCGGGTATGTCGCTCGCGAAAGCAAGCGTTGGGCCGCTGCGAGGTCCAGAACGTGTCCCACCGACCCGGTGCGATAGGTGGCAGGGACGAAGGTGCCGCCGTCAGTGATTCGGGGATGGTCGCCAGCGACCTAGCGGCGGCTACCGCGTCTGAGCCCCGTCTCGGCGTGATCCCTCACTTGATGCTGTGGCGCCTGCCTCACGACGCGGGCGGCTTCGGCAAGTTTCGCAGACCCGCCTCCAAGTCGGAATGGGAGAAGGCGAACCCGTTCGATTCCAGGACTGCGGGCCGCACCCGGGCGCTGGCAAACAAAAGGGCGTCGGCGAGTTCGGACCCCAGCAGCAGCCTCGGGCCGAACCTGGGCACAGGTAGTCGGGCCGGTCGGGACAGCACCGCGCTCGAGGATCCGGGTGAACTCGCGGTTGGTGACGGGGTTCGGGGCCGTCAAATTTACCGGCCCAGGCACGTCGTTCTCCAGCAGCCACTCAATCGCCCGGACCTCGTCGGCGAGGGTGATCCAGCTCCACCACTGGGCCCCGGACCCGAACCTCCCGCCCAGGCCGAGCTTGAACAACGGCAGTAGCTTGGGGAGCGCACCTCCTTGTCCACTCAGTACGACGCCGGTGCGAGCACAGACCACTCTGATACCGACCTCGGCGGCGGGGGCTGCTTCGGCCTCCCAACGCACGCAGAGCGACGCCAAGAAGTCGTCACCCGGTGGGCTCTGCTCGGTGAGGATCTCGTCGCTACGGTCACCGTAGATCCCGATTGCCGAAGCGCTCACCAACACCCGAGGCCGGCGATCCAGATCAGCCAGCGCGCCAACGAGCAGCGCAGTCGAGCGGGTACGGCTTTCGACGAGCATTCGCTTGCGAGCGTCACTCCAGCGGCTATCGCCGATACCTGCGCCGGCCAGATGGACCACCGCGGCAGCACCTTCGAGGCCACCGGAATCGATCGTGCCGGCCTCGACATCCCAGCGAACGGCGAGCTCACCAGGTCGAACCGGACGGCGCACAACCCTGACCACGTCGTGGCTCTGCCCGCCTAGAGAGGAACACAGGGCTCGCCCGATCAGGCCGCTCGATCCCGTGACCACGACCCGCACAGACCTCGCAGCATAGGTGCCCCTTACCGCGGTCTGCTTATCCCGCTACGGCGATAGGTGACACACATTTGTTACGACCAGGGCTTGCCCGTCTACCCAATCCCGGACCGGGGGCCAGGTGGTCGAACGCTGGCTCGTCTATCCCTCGACGAGGATCACCAGCGTCTCGGGCAGAACCCCGTCGTGCTCCATGGCCTCGGCAGCAGCCCCTGACTGCATGGCGGACGCGAATGCATCCATGTCGGGAACGTCCATGAGAACCGCCACCTTCGTCGAATCGTCGGGGCTCACGAACGTCCTGATGTTGGTGACGCCGAGTGGGCCGAAGAGCTCCCTTCGCTTGGGCGAGTTCAGCCAGTGGTCCTTGTCCTTCGAGATGTCGTGGTGCCCGATTACGGTCGGCATGGTGTCTTCTCTCTTTTGTGATCGGCGGTGAGGGTGGTTCGTCTTCGGTGCGCACCGAGGCGAGCACTTATCTCATCAAAACGCAGCTTCGAGCGCCTTAGCCTCGGCGGCCTCAAAGCCCTTAGGGTCATGGATACGGTGGATCACGGTCGCGAACATGGAGTTCCCTCCGCCTCTGAAGATATGGGGTGGGAGAGCGGTGTGGCTCGGGTCAACTTGCGCTGCGGTGCACAGTAGGCGATGTGGGTATCCCAGCACCCCCTCGCTATCGACCCTATTGCGGTCGGGTGGTCTGGTCAAGGTTTGCTTGACAAGAGGCGGGGCGTCAGGGTAGCCTTGACACATGACTGAAGCCGGAACACAAGACGAACCCGACATTCCGCGCAAGGTTCCGCCGTTGATGACCGCAACATGGGAGGCGGCGACAACGGACCCTGATCCGCTCGCAGCGCTCGGCGCTTCGCGTGCCCTTGTCGGTCTGCTCTCTACGTGGGAGGCCCAGCTCGTCGGAGAGGCCGTTGCTGCGGGCGCGACATGGGAAGTGATCGGTGGAACGTTCGGCGTGAGCCGACAGGCAGCATGGGAACGCTTCCACAGTGACGTGCACGACTTTCGGCGCCGGGTGAAGAGTGACATGCATGAGCTTCGCAACCGGCATCGCCAGGAGATGCTCGAGCTCCGGGAGTCGGTCAAGAGCGAGGCAAGAGAGAGGCGGCAACACGGCCACTGACCAGGTCGCTATGCCTCTTCCGAGCGAGACTTACTTGGCTACCTGGCGTCGCCCTGCCCCGAGGTTGGAAATAAATGCGGCCGCGCTACCGCTTGTCGCACCCATTATGCGGACTGTCGCTCCGACCATCTATCAGTGGGTGCGGGCCAAGGAGTGAGGATGCGGGTCGCTCACCTCAGTCACCGCCCAACTGAGCCACGGCCCCGAGATTATGGCCATCGAGCCATGACAATTAGTGAGCCAAGGGTGGTTCGGTTCAAAAGAATTCCTCCGAAGCGAAGTCGGCCAAACGCCGACCGGTAACTGTCTTTGGTGTGATGACCACCCAGATCTTGTGGATGCCCTTCTTCCAGGGCGTCGGCACGCCGCCGTGGATCTGCCGCAGTAGTTCGGGAAGGCGTTCGAATCCGACCTCTTTACTGGTGCCACGCACGAGGACGCTCCATCCCGAGTGACTGGCTTCGTCGATGTGATCGACCTCGAAGGCAGCATCGAATTCCCGCAATTCGCGTATCTTGCCTCCGTCCTCAGAACGGAAGACGATGTCATGACCAGCGACGGCATAGTTGACCGGAACTGCGGCTGGTCCTAGATCATCCATATATACGAGGCGACCGACGGTCTCTCGACTGAGCAGTGTGAAACACTCGTCCCAGGACAGTTCTTCGAGGGTACGCCTTGGCATGCGCAAAGCGTAACTGCTTCCAAGGAGTTGTTCAGGGTCCCGGGTGTCTTTCTGCGGTCCTCCTGGGGTATGCCAGGGTGTTGCTTGGTCAGGCGTTGACTGGTCTAAGCCGGTCGAGGGCAGGGCATAACCGGTGTGTCCTCAACCGGTCAACGCACCGAGGGCTGGTCGGCTGGTCCATGGGCACCCCTCAGACCTCAGAGCTGGTCATCGAGGCCGTCTCGATGGCGGTTGCCCGCCGGGACCCGGTCATCCCCCCGCTGCACCACAGCGACAAGGGGTGCCAAGGTGAAATCAACTGGTCGTCGCAACACCTCGACAGCGGAGGTGACAGATGGCGACCATGCGAGAGCGACAGCGGGCGGTCCAGCTCTATCGAGGGCACGTTCCCTCACCTGGAAGGCCAGGCATCGCTTGGCGTGAAGACCGGGTCAAGTTTTGGGCGGCGATCGCTCGCGGCCTGAAGTCCGACGATGCCGGAGTCGAAGCCGGCGTTTCATCCCCCGTCGCGTATAGGTGGTTCCGTCACGCTGGTGGGGTGAACCCTTGCCTGCCTCCGACGGTGACTGGCCGCTACTTGTCCTTCTCAGAGCGTGAGGAGATCGCCATCTTCCGGGCACAGAAGCTCGGTGTCCGAGAGATCGCTCGGCGCTTGAACCGCAGCCCATCGACGATCTCACGCGAATTGCGTCGCAATGCCTCGACGCGGACGTGGCGTCTCGATTACAAGGCCTCGACCGCGCAGTGGCATGCCGAGCGTCGTGCTCGAAGGCCCAAGATCGCCAAGCTGGCCACCAACGATTCGCTGCGCGACTACGTCCAGGAGCGATTGTCCGGTGTGCAGCGAACCCCTGATGGTCGACTCGTCGGTCCACCTGGTCCGAAGTGGAACGGGAAGGGCAAACCCCATCGAGCCGATCGCCGATGGGTGAAGGGCTGGAGCCCTGAGCAGATCTCCAAGCGCCTGGGTGTCGATTTCCCCGATGATGAGACCATGCGGATCAGCCACGAGGCGATCTATCAGGCCCTCTACGTCCAATGCCGTGGTGCGCTGAAACGCGAGCTGGTCGCGTGTCTGCGGACCGGCCGAGCACTACGTGTGCCACGGGCGAGATCACAGAAGAAGCCCGGGGGCCATGTCACCCCGGAAGTGATGATCAGCGAGCGGCCTGCCGAAGCGGACGACCGTGCCGTTCCCGGACACTGGGAAGGTGACCTCCTCATCGGCTTGGAGCGCTCGGCCATCGGGACCGTCGTCGAGCGGACCACCCGATTCACCATGCTGGTTCATCTGCCTCGAGAAGAGGGTTATCGGCACAAGCACACCCCCAAGAACGGGCCCGCACTTGCCGGCTATGGAGCGATCACCATGAAGGACGCGTTGGCCGCCAAGATGACCACGCTCCCGGAGCAACTCCGGCGATCCTTGACGTGGGACCGAGGCAAGGAACTCTCGGCACACGCAGCATTCAAGGTCGAGACCAGCATCCCCGTCTACTTCGCCGACCCTCGCAGCCCTTGGCAACGCCGGCACAAATGAGAACACCAACGGTCTCCTGCGTCAGTACTTTCCGAAGGGCACCGACCTCTCGCGCTGGAGCGCTGACGAGATCGACGCGGTTGCGGCCATGCTCAACGGCCGACCCCGCAAGACGCTCGGATGGAAGACACCCGCCGAAGCCTTCGATGAGCATCTACTCTCGCTGCAGAAAGCCGGTGTTGCTTCGATCGATTGAACCCAGTCAATACACGTCACTCGACTTCACCAACCGGCTCCACGAGCTCGGCCTCGTCCCTTCCTATGGATCCACCGGGGACTGCTACGACAACGCCGCCATGGAGACCTTCTGGGCCACGCTCAAGCGCGAGCTGAGCTGGATCCACGGACCCTTGACCTATATGAACCGGGCTCGACTGCGGAGCTCCCTCTTCGACTACATCGAGATCTTCTACAACCGAGAACGAGCCCAAGCCGGGCTCGACCATCTCAGCCCGCTTGACTACGAAGCCGCCCTCGTGGTGGCCTGAATCCCATAAACCCGTGTCTACCGAAGCGGGTCAACTCCATCATGTGACATTCAGATCCCAACGGCGTGGCGGCCTCCCTCTAACCACGTTCGTAGTGCCGGATCGAGAGCCGACGCGGAGGTCTCATACAGGGCGAGATCGTCGGAGTTCAACACCCCGCGCCATCGACCGCTGTCGCCCTTGTAGAAAAAGCTGTCTGCGCCGCCCTTCCACACCATCGCCATCCGGTCGTCGAAGTGACGTGCCTCATCGCGCATGGCGTCGAGTCCGACTGTTGCCAGCAAAGCAAGCCAGGAATCCTCGCTGACATCTATGGCGCAGAAATCGGCGATCCGCCGCATCTCAGTCTCGGGGTCGGCTTTGAGATCACCGAAGTGGACAAGCAACACGTTGGGAAGCTCTCGTACCGCCCACCAGGTCGATAAATGGTGGTGATGTGACCAGAATGGCCAGCCGTCGGTTTCCCACTCGAACCATCCCTCACTCACCCACCGAGGCCACAACTCGCGTGGCGTCGCCGGGCAACGAGGGAATTCTGGCCCCGGCCGTTCCGGGTCGTTGAAGAGTTCGAACATCATGTCGGTGTAGGACGAATAGTGGTTGAACAACGACATGAAGACGTCGCGGGTGTCACGGCCCACGACGATGTACCTTGACCGTGGGAAGAACCGCAGACCATCAGCGGCCAGATGGCTCTTAATGAACCTTCGATGACGCTGTGCCTCGAGACGATCGAGAATCGGTTGGAGAGGTCCCATGAACCGTGAGTCGATCCACGGCGAAATTTCGGTCAATCTCGCAGGCAGGGGCTCTGGTCCGAGGATCAGGGCAGCGAGGATGCGCTGCGTCCACGTCGTCCCGGCCTTGTACGCAGTTGTAACAAAGATGTCGTCGTCACGTGGCACGAAGTGGTCCCAACGGGTGCTGTCGAGATGGTGGTTGCGGTACACCCGGGTTCGCTCGGGTGGTTCGAGCCTCACGGGAGCACATCATCTCACGGAACCATTCTTGGAGCAGAGCCGAAGGAGCCTGACTGGCATCGCCCTAGTTCCGGCGAACGGGGACACTCTTGAAATAGGGCGTCAAGGCCATCGGACAACGGCCTAGTTTTGGCTTCGGCCCACCGAGCACACGTCGCCAAATCCCGTCAGAGAAGGGAGCTGCCATGCAAGCCATCACCGTTCGAGACCACGATGCCGGCGTCGGTGGACTCTCCTTAACGGATGTGCCCTACCCGCACGCGGCCCAGAACGACGTCATCGTACGAGTACATGCCGCTGGGTTCACCCCCGGTGAACTGGAGTGGTCATCGACCTGGGTCGACCGCGCCGGACGCGACCGGACGCCGAGCGTGCCCGGCCACGAGCTGTCGGGAGTCGTCGTTGAGCTGAGGTATGGGACCACGGGCCTGAGCGTCGGCCAACGGGTGTTCGGCCTGTGCGACTGGACCCGCAACGGCTCCCTGGCCGAGTACAGCGCGGTGGAGGCCCGCAACCTCGCTCCTCTTCCAGCTGACATCGACCACACGGTGGCCGCCGCCATGCCGATCTCCGGGTTGACGGCATGGCAGGCGCTCATCGACCACGCTCATCTCACGACAGGCCAGACCGTCCTGATCCACGGGGCGGCGGGCGGTGTCGGTTCGATCGCCGTGCAGCTCGCCCGCGAGGTCGGAGCCGTCGTGATCGGTACGGGCCGGGCAACTGATCGTGACACCGTCCTCGGCTTGGGAGCACAACGCTTCTTGGACCTGGAGGCCGACACACTGGAAGACGCCGGGGAAGTCGACGTGGCGTTCGACGTGATCGGCGGCGAGATCCTCGACCGCTCGGCTGCGCTGGTTCGCGCCGGCGGCACGCTCGTCACCACCATCAGGGAACCCACGGTCCTGCCCAAGGACGGGCGCGCCATCTTCTTCGTCGTCGAAACCGACCGTTCCCGGCTCGCGGACCTCGCACAGCGGCTCAGGGACGGACGGCTCAAGCCGATCGTTGGGGCAGTACGGCCGCTCGCTGAGGCGCCTGCTGCGTTCGCCCCCGACCGGCGCACCCCCGGCAAGACGATCATCCGGGTCACCGAAGGCGGATGGCCCTCCGAAGGGGTATCCCAGTAGTGCCTCCCGGCGTGTGGATAACTTGCTCGAACCTTTCTGACCAGTCGATTGCCGCGCTCGCGTGTGGGCGCTTCCATCCCTTTTGAGGACTAGAAGTTGTGCCAGTTCAGGGACATGCTTCGCACTGCGGCTTCGTAGTACGGCTCGAGAGGATCGTGGTCGATTCCCCAGGCGTACAAGAGACCGGCAATGCCGGCAATGAACAGCAATATTGCCCATAGGACGGGTCTTGGCACACGCGACTGATCGACGACTGCCGTCTCCGATGTCTCCGCATCCTCCGTGGGTGCCTGGGGCGGGACCGTTGCAACCTCGTGTCCGGCCATGCCGGAGCCTTTCACAGCGGCTTCTTCGCCCGCTACCGCAAGAATTGCCTCTGACCTGGTGGGCCGTAGTCGCTCGTATTCGAACTTCGCTGACGTGCGGAACGGCTCCTGGGGACTGACTGGGTCAGGGGATCGACCTGAGTAGCAGTTCAGGCGCGGACGGCACGAACGGAGGGTGACGGGATCGGCCGCCCGCTCGTACGGGCGGCCTCCAGCCACGCCTCGATCGCCACCTCAACCTCAGAGACTGCTTCATGGGGGGTGTCGCCAGTTGCAGAGCAATAATCGAGGTCGGGAACGTCGGCCACCCAGGCCTCGTCCTCGGCGCTCCAGAACACGTTGATCGCGTAGGTAGCGGGATTCACTCGTCCTCCTCGATCCTGAGATGGTACCGCCGGACAAGAGCAACCAGCTGCCGGAGCTGATAGGGCTTTGCTTGTCCGTCGCGGTCCTGAAGGTTGAGCTGCTCAGGAATGCCATGGCGACCGTAGACGTGATGGCTGCCCCTTACCCGTGGCTCATCGAATCCGAGAGCTACCAGCAGTTTCTGCGCGTCGGAAATAGTGACGTTGGTGACGGTCCCTGCCAGGAGGCGCGCCAGGAGCGCTCTCGGTTTCACGGCCCGCACGGTACGCATCCGGTGTGACGGTGAGTCACCAACGAGCGGCGAATTCGGTCCGTCCGGCAGACCTCGAGCTGGACGGACCAGCACGGTTACGAGTTCGAGTAACGATGTACGTTCTCGTCGCGGGTGGGCGCTAGAGGACTCGAACCTCCGACCTCAGCCGTGTGAAGGCTGCGCTCTAACCAACTGAGCTAAACGCCCGTAGTTCATGGTTCTGAACAGGAATTTGATCTCTCACTACTGAATGTCCCACTGCTTCCTGCCCTGAAGACGCAACCCACAGCGGGCAACGCTCCGAGACCGACGAACCATCGGCCCACAGAGTACCTGACACTCCGCCTCGCCTCTCGCTCCGTCAGACCGACACTTCGGCAGCTCATGTCAAGCACCGACAGCTCTGGAGTGACCCGGGTCGGACGGGCACCCGTGGTCCTGATTCATGCCGCATGGCTTGAAGTGGCTTGGCAACTCCGGGAGTCGCCACTCGTGGATCGGGAACCTGTGCTCAGCTCACCTCGATCGTTGCCGCCTGCCCAAGTCCGATCGTCGCTCGGATTCAGGACCATCCGGGCGTATCCTTCGGGCGATGCGCTCAGTGGCGGCCGGCCAGATCAGGACGAATTGAGATGGGCGCACTTGGTGTCGTGCATGTACCAAAATGCGGGGGAACAGCCGTGCGTGATGCTCTTGCGAACGGCGTTCACGATAGCTATTTGGGGCCCGGCTACTTTGACTCCGATCATTTTGGAGGGTTCGATCCGTGCATTCCGGCATCATCGCAGGGGCGCATGACGTCACCCGACGAAATGGCTGCTGCCTGTGGGCGCCATCAGCTGGTAATGGGTCATTACTCGGCGGCGAACCTCAACGCGTCCGGCTGCAGAGCCCTGGCCACACTGGTTCGGGAACCCAGAAGTCGCATACTGAGCTTGTATCGATACCTACAGTCGATGTCCGTGGAGGAACGCCACTCTTGGGGGAGCTGGGGATCTGAGGTGCTGGCGATTTCGGACAGTCCCATCGACGTGTTCCTCAGCTCCGAGCAGGCCTGGCCCATCACCCACAACGCCATGGCCCGTCAGTTGCTTCTTCAACGGAATCCCGATCCTCCTCCGGATGCTGGCTCACATATTCAAGACTCAGCGGTCTTGAGTCGGAGTTACCAAGCCCTCGAGAGCAGGCTGGCGGTGGCGGAATGGACCCGCGATTCCAGCGCATTCGTTTCACGAATTTGTGCCTTCGTCGGTGAGGGACATGCGCCACGGTTGTCGATTGTCAACGAAACCAAAAGAGCGTCAAAGCGCACCAGATTGAGCCGCGATGCCTATCGGTCGTTGCAAGCGCTGACGGCGCTGGACAACGACTTGCTCAGACGAATGATGGCAAGCGGCCTACTTCCCCGGAGGAGCGCCAGGGACCTGGACGACGAGTTCGCCGAGACGGCGAAACGCATGAAGATAGTCGTGCGTTTGGACTAGGTCTGACCGACCCGCTGGGCCAACTTGCCGGCGAGACCTTCGACGGTTCCTCACGTTCCGGGGTGGTCGATGCGCCCCCGTCTGACCGGTACCTCGGCTGCACCACCAGCGCTGCCGGGCCGCACTCCTACTGACCTGAACTGCACAGTTCAGGCTTTCTGACTTTTCACCGACCGACTGCTCCCATGACCGGTCACGAAAGGACACCGATTGGTCCCGAGAAAGCTCAAAGGATCCGTCCGCCGGATCGCGGCGGGACTCCTGCTCCCGTTGCTCCCCATCTGAATCCCCCGCCCTCAGGGCACGAGCTGTGCGGGCTCCGGCGCCAGACGGTCGAATACCAACGCATCCTCCAACGCCGCCGCTGACCGCAGCACGACCAGGTCGGCATGCTGTGGCCCGACCAGCTGCAACCCGACCGGCAGTCCCGACGAGGAAAGGCCGGCGCAGACCGACGCGGCCGGCGAGCGGGTCATGTTGAAGGGATAGGTGAACTTGACCCAGTTGTAGTCGGGCCTCCCGTTCACCATGCCCTGCCCTTCGAGCGAGCGGGGCGGTGGGAGGGCGGCCACCGTCGGTGTGACCAGCAGCCGGACGTCGTGGAAGAGATCGACCAATCGCAGGTTGAGGTTGTGACATGCGTCGTCGGCCCTGACGACGTCCAGCGCGGTCACCCGCTCAGCACCGTCCAGAGTCATGGCCAGCACCGGATCGAGCTGGGCCCAGACCGGCGCGCCCCGAAATCCCGTCAAAGTGCGGAGGTTGTAGACGCCGGACAAGGTCAGCCATTCGTTCACCGGATCGGCGGGGAACACCGAATCCACCTCGACCACCTCGGTGCCCAACGACGCCAGCACCTCGACGGCTCGCTCGCAGATGGCCAGCACCTCGGCATCGACCTCGGCGTAGCCGAGCGTCGGGGACCAGGCAACGCGTCGAGGCGGCTTCGGGTCGTCGAGCGCAGCGACCCACGACGCCTCCGGGCGCGGCAACGATCGCAGGTCGCTGGGATCGGGCCCGACCACCAGATCCAGCGCCGCCACCACATCGGCCAGGCGCCGCGCCATGACCCCCTTGGTCGAGAGATTCTGCCAATCGGGCGGCGACGCTCCCCCACTCGGAACGCGACCGAGCGAGGGCTTCATACCGGACAGGCCGCAGCACGACGAAGGGATTCGGATCGATCCACCCCCGTCGGAACCGGTGGCCAGGGGCACCATGCCCGACGCGATGGCCGCCGCGCTGCCGCCCGACGAACCACCCGGCGTGTGATCGAGATGCCAGGGGTTCCGGGTCGCACCGAACACGGTGTTGTCGGTGTCCGCCTTCCATCCGAGCTCGGGCGTGTTGGTCTTGCCGACGACCACACAACCGGCGGCGACCAGCCGGGCCACCAGCGGCGAGTCGGCCGCGGCCGGATCGCCGGCGGCGAAGGCCGCCGACCCGTGGGTGGTCACGAACCCGGCGGCATCCTCGAGGTCCTTCACGCCGATGGGGATCCCGGCCAGCGGGCCTGGATCCCCGCCCGAGGCCACCGTGGCGTCGACCGCGGCGGCGGCGGCGCGGGCACGTTCTTCGTCGAGGGCCACGAAGGCGTTGATGGTCGGGTTGAGGGCGGCGATCCGGTCCAGTGCGTGGCCGACGAGCTCGCCGGCGGAGCGTTCCCCGCGGCGAACCTGGTTGGCCAGCCCGACCACCGATTCGGTCCGGAAGTCCATGGCCTCGACGGTACCGGTCCGGAGGTCACGGTCACAACCGGCCGCCGTGGCGGCCGTTTCGACACCGAGGACCGGGGGCGAGCATTCTTTGGCCGTGCCCGAGACAATCGATGGTGTCGTCCTCGACCATGTCGCCCACGCCGTCCACCGCTGGCAGGACGTCTGGGGCCGGTACGCCACCGACCTCGGCGCCGAATGGAACTCCGGTGGGCCGGGCGCCGGGTTCGCACCCGGACAGGTGCGGTTCGGGAACGACGCTCGGGTCGAACTGCTCATGCCTTACGACACGACGGTGAACGACTTCCTCGAGCGCTTCCTGCGGTCGAGCGGCCCCGGTCCCCATCACCTGACCTTCAAGGTGGCCGACATCGGCTCGGCCATCGAGCAGGCCCGGCGATCCGGGATGGGAGCCCATCGGCATCGACTTGAGCGATCCCGAGTGGATGGAGGCATTCCTCCATCCCAAGCAGGCCACCGGCGTGGTGGTCCAACTGGCCCAGGCGCCCGGCGGCGGATGGACGAGCCCGGCGCCCGACGACTACCCGATCGATCGACGCCAGCGCGCCGATCGACCGCGCCCCGGCCGGGCCGGCATCGTTGCTGCGGATCACCCACGCGGTGGCCGACATGGCCCACGCCACTGGATTGTTCGCCGATCTCCTCGGGGGCGAGACGGTCGGAGCCGGTGGCCACGGCGGTCTCCGATGGCTCGACCTGAGCTGGGGTGGCCCGGTCGGGCTTCGCCTGGTGGCTCCCGATGGACCCGCCGGTACCGGACCGCTCGCCGAGTGGTTGGGAGGCCGGTCGGGACGGGTCCATCATCTGGGCCTCGGCGTCGAGGAACCGGACGGGATCGCCGATGCGCGACCCATCGGCCCCGACGAGCCGACCGCGGCCATGGGAATCGCGCCAGGCGGCGGTTGGGTGGTCGATCCCGATGCCAATGCCGGCATGCGTCTGGTGCTCGCCGACGATTCGGTCGAATGACCGGACGAACCATCATCACGGACACCGCAGAACCCAACCCGTCCCCCGGGTGGGGCAGGCGGGGCCGGGGCCGGTAGCCTTTGGCCGATGGCGCGCCCTCCCGACGACCGTGAACTCCCCGGCGACGGGGAGGACGAGGAAGCCGCCGACGAGGACCGTCCGACCTCCAAATCGGCCCGAACGGAGGTGGGGCGGAGCCGTGGGCCCGCATCCGGCGACCGGCCGAACCGGGCGCCGGCGGCCGGTTCGGTCCGCACCACGAAATGGTCCATCGATCGGCTCGACGATCGCGAGCGGCGATTCTCGTTCGTGGCGTCGGGGGCCGCCGTGGCCTTGGGGATCGTCGTCTACCTGGTCGAGAACAGCGCCCACTTCCACCGGCAGAAGAACCAGCTGAGCCCTCAGACGCGTCATGATCATCGGACTGGTGGGCGGGGCCCTGCTGCTCGGGGCCACGCTGCTCGGGCGTCGCGCCCCGGTCGGATTCGTGGCCCTGTTCATCGGGCTCCTCTTCTCCAACTCCACCCTCTTTCTGGCGCTGCCGTTCCTGGCCCTCGCCATCTGGCTCCTGTACCGCTCGTACAAGATCCAAAAGGAGGCGTCGGCCCAGGCGCGGGCGGCGCGCGCCGAGTCGAAGGGCAACGCTCGGCCGGCCGCCGCCCGCTCGGGGGGAGGCGCTTCCAGCCGGGGGACGCCACGGGGGAAGTCGTCCACCCAGAAGAAGGGCCGGCCCGGCAGTGCCGCCCGACCGGAGGCCAACAAGCGCTACACGCCGAAGCGACCGCCACCGCCGGCTCCGAAACCCTCCCGGCGTGAGCGCAAAGCGGCCCAGGCCCCCGACTGATCGGGCCCTAGCCGGGCTCGGTCACCAGTGCCGAGCGGAGCAGCTCGAGGATCTCGTTCCGGCGCCGGACCAGGGAACGGGCGGTGGGCTCCTCGCCGAAGGCCTTGCCGCACCTCGACCTCGGTGACCATGCCGATGACCGTGGAGTAGATGGCCAACAGCAGCAGCCGCGGCTCGTGCCGGCGCATGTGGCCGGCGTCCATCTCCGCCTCGAGGAACTCGGACGCCCGGGTCACCAGCGGATCGAGGGCGCTGACCATGCGGGTGGCGGCCGGCGTGCCCGAGCCGGCCCATCTCGCGCACCAGGCCGAGCAGCTCGCGGCCGCCGGGCGGCCAGCCGGAACACCGACCGCACCACCGCCTCGACCCGCGCCCATCCCCCACCGGCCGTGGCCAACGACTCCTCCAGCGCGGCTCGACAGCTCGACCGCGCTGCGGTCGATGACCGCTTCGAGCAGCACCTCCTTGGAGGGGAACCAGTAGAGGATGGTCTGCTTCCGGATCTCGAGCCCGTCGGCCAGCGCGTCGAGCGACGAGGCCTCGTAGCCCCGGGTGGCGAAGGAGGCCAAGGCGGCGTCGAGGATCCGCTCCGAGGTGGTCGGGCCGGCCGCCGACGTCGACGTGCCCGTGCCCGCGGCCGGCCCCGGGGGCCTGCTCCGGCCCCGTCCGGGGCTGGCCTGCGGCCGGTGCTCGACTCGGTCACTTACCATATGGTAGACAGATCTGGTGACCCGCGTCCGCGACGCACTGGCGGGCCAGCCGTTCTTCGTCACCGGCGCCACCGGATTTCTGGGAACGGCCCTGGTCGAGCGGCTCCTGCGGACCGTGCCCGACAGCCGGGTGGTCCTGCTGATCCGTCCGGGCCGCCGCGCCACCCCCATGGCAGCGGGCCACCCGGGAGATCCTCAAGAACGACTGCTTCGACCGCCTCGCGGGAGCTCCACGGCGACCGCTTCGACGCCGAGGCCGTCTCCGCCCGGGTCACCGCCGTCGCCGGCGACGTGGCCACCGACGGTCTCGGGCTCGACGAGGACGGTCGTGCAGCTCGCTGTCCGAGTGCGACATCGTGGTGCACTCGGCCGCCGCCGTCAGCTTCGACTCGCCCCTCGACACCGCCGTCGAGGTCAACCTGCTCGGGCCGTCCCGGGTGGCCGCGGCCGTGGTGACGGCCCGGGCAGCGGGCCGCAGGCCAGGGTCGCACCGGGCCCGCGCCACTTCATCCCGGTGTCGACGGCGTACGTGGCCGGCACCCACCAGGGCGAGGCCAAGGAGGAGCTGCTCGACGGCAACCCGTTCACCGTGGACGTCGACTGGCGCGCCGAGGTCGAGGCGGCCCGGCGCCAGCGCGGGGACACCGACGCCGACCTCCCGCCAGCCCGACCGTCTGGCCGCGTTCGCCAAGGAGGCCCGGAGCGAGCTCGGCGGCGGCCGGGCTCCACCTGCTGGCCGAGCGGGCCGAACGGCTACGGGAGGACTGGGTCAAGAAGCAGATGGTCGACATCGGGCCAGGCCCGGGCCCAGTCCCTCGGCTGGCCCGACGCCTACCCCTACACCAAGGCCCTCGGGGAGCGGGCCCTCGTCTCCCAGTACGGCGACACCCTGCCCATGACCATCATCCGCCCCTCGATCATCGAGTCGGCGCTGGCCGAGCCGCGGCCCGGCTGGATCCGGGGCTTCCGCATGGCCGAGCCGATCATCGTCTCCTACGCCCGCGGGCTGCTGCGCGAGTTCCCCGGGGTGCCCGAAGGGGTGACCGACGTGATCCCGGTCGACCTGGTGGTGGCCGCCATCATCGCCGTGGCCGGCGAGGCGCTCCTCGGGCCCGACCGATGACGTATCCGGGGCCCGAGCGTGTACCACGTCGCCTCCGGGGTCCGGAACCCCTTCCGCTACGGTCGCCTGGTCGAGCTGGTGCAGGGCTGGTTCACCGAGCACCCCCTCTACGACGCCGACGGCCAGCCCATCGTGGTGCCGGCGTGGTCGTTCCCGGGCCGGGGACGGGTGCAGCGCCAGCTGTCCCGGGCCAGCAAGGCCATGGACCTGGCCGAAAAGGTGGTCGGGTCCCTGCCCATCCGCGGCCGCCAGGCGGACGTGGATGGCCGGCTTGGAGGAGCAGCACCTGCTGGCCGACCGGGCCCTCGGCTACGTCGAGCTGTACGGCGCCTACACCGAGACCGAGGCCCGCTACCGGGTCGACCGGCTGATGGCGCTGTGGGACCGGATGGACGACGACGACCGCCAGGCCTTCTGCCTCGACCCGGCCGCCGTCGACTGGGACGTCCTACGTCCGCGACGTCCACCTGCCCTCGGTCATCGAGCACGCCCGGGTCCGCACCAGCGCCGGGCCGGTCGACCCAGCCACAGCCGGGCCGAACGGGCCCGCCAGGCCATCCTCTCCCCCGACCGCCATCTGGCCGCCTTCGACCTCGAGAACACCCTCATCGCCTCCAACGTGGTCGACTCCTACGCCTGGCTGGCCTCGCGGCACCTCCCGGCCGGCCGAGCGGGCCGCCTTCGTGGCCGACCTGGTCCGCGAGGCGCCCTCCCTGCTCGTCGCTCGACCGCCGCGACCGGGGCGACTTCCTCCGCTCCTTCTACCGGCGCTACGAGGGCGCCCCGGCCGACCGGCTCCGCGACGACGGCTGGGAGCTCTTCCACCACCTGCTGCTGGCCAAGTCGTTCCCGGCCGGCATCGCCCGGGTGCGCCAGCACCGGGCCCTCGGCCACCGCACCCTGCTGATCACCGGCGCCCTCGACTTGGTGGTCGAGCCGCTGCGGCCCGCTCTTCGACGACATCGTCTGCGCCCGGCTGGGCGAGGCCGACGGCCGGTTCACCGGCCGCCTCGAGGAGCTGCCCCCCATCGGCGAGGCCCGGGCCCTGGTCCTCGGCCGACTACGCCGAGGCCGAGGGGCTCCGGCTGGAGGAGTCGATGGCCTACGCCGACTCGGCCAGCGACCTGCCCATGCTGGAGGCGGTGGGCTTCCCGGTGGCGGTCAACCCCGAGGCCAAGCTGGCCGCCATCGCCCGCCGGCGGGGCTGGCACGTCGAGCACTGGCACAAGGCCGACGGGGCGCTCGGCGCCGCTCCTCCCCCTCGGGCCGGTCGACCGCCGGGGCTCGCCCGGCCGGGGCCGAGCCGGCGTCACCGGGGCCGGCGCCGGCCGCCGAGCCCCGCTCGGGCGTGACGGGCCGATGAAGGCGCTGGTCGCTCGAGCGCAACCTCCCCCGGTTCGCCGCCTCCCGGGTGGCCTCGCTGCTTCGGGTCGGGCCGGGGGGCCGGCATCGGACCGCTGCAGCTGCTCGACGCCGACGCGCACCGGAGCTTCCCGGTGAGGACTGGTTCCACCTCCGGCCCGCTGCTCTCGGGCATCTGCGGCTCGGACCTGGCCACCCTCGACGGGCGCAGCTCCCGCTACTTCGAGGACATGGTCAGCTTCCCCTTCGTCCCCGGCCACGAGGTGGTCGGAGTGCTCGACGACGGTGGCACCGACCATGCCGGCCGCGCCCTCGAGCCCGGGCACCCGGGCCGTCATCGAGCCGGTGCTCGGCTGCGCCCCCCGCCACATCCGATCCCCCGTGCCCGCACTGCGCCGGCGGCCACACCGGCCTGTGCGGGAACGTGGCCTTCGGCGACATCGAACCCCGGCCTGCAGACCGGGTTCTGCGCCGACACCGGCGGCGGCTGGTCCACCGCCGGCCTGGCCGCCCACTCGCTCCCAGCTCCACGCGGTGCCCGACGCCTTCTCGCGACGAGGACGCGGTCATGGTCGAGCCGACCGCCTGCGCCGTCCATGCCGTGCTGTCGGCCGGCGTGCCGAAGCCGACACCGTGGTGGCCGTCGTCGGCGCCGGCACCCTGGGCCTGGCCGTGGTGGCCGCCCTCCACCACCTGGTCCGGCCGCGGCGACCGGTGCACGGTGATGGTGGGGGCCAAGCACCCCCACCAACGACAGCTGGCCGAGAAGCTCGGCGCCGACCCGGTGGTGGCACCCCGACCAGCTGGCCCGGGCGGTCCGTCGCCGATCGGGATCGCTGGTGCTGGCCGGGCGCCTGACCGACGGCGCCGACGTGGTCTTCGACTGCGTGGGCACGTCCGAGTCGCTGACGCCACGCTCTGGCCATGGTCCGGCCCCGCGGCCGGGTCGTGCTGGTGGGCATGCCCGGCCGGGTCTCGATCGACCTGGCCCCGCTGTGGCACCGCGAGCTCACGCTGGTCGGCGCCTACGCCTACGGGGCCGAGACCCTCCCCGGCTCCGCCGGCCCCGGTACGCACCTTCGAGCTGGCCATCGACCTCGTCGCCGAGGCCGGGCTCGGTTCCCTGGTGAGCGCCGCCTACCCGCTCGAGCGCTACGAGGAGGCCATCGCCCACGCCGGCGCGGCCGGTCGCCGGGGCGCGGTCAAGGTGGTCTTCGATCTCCGCCAACCGGAAGGGAAGAATCCGATGAGCCCCAGGCCCGGATTCGTGCTCGATGTCGACCGCTCCACCCCGCCGACGCTCTTCTGGCGCGGGCGAGCGCTTCAGCCTCGAGCGCCTGCCCGAGGGCAGCCGGGTCATCTACGCGCCCGAACCGATCGACCCGCTGAAGGACGCCTCGGCCGCCATCCGGGCCGCGCTCGTCAACCCGGTCGGCGACCAGGAGCCGCTGCCGGCGCTGCTCCGCCCGGGCATGAAGCTGACCATCGCCTTCGACGACATCTCCCTGCCCCTGCCGCCGATGGAACGACCCGACATCCGCCAGCTGGTGATCGAGCAGGTCCTCGACATGGCCGCCGACGCCGGGGTGGACGACGTCGCAGCTCATCGTGGCCCTGGCCCTCCACCGGCGGATGACCGAGGCCGAGCTCCGCCACGCCCTCGGCGACCGCATCTACGACGCCTTCGCCCCCAACGGCCTGCTGACCCAGCACGACGCCGAGGATCCCGACGCCCTCGTCCACCTGGGCCTGACCGACCAGGGCGAGGACGTGGAGATCAACCGGCGGGCCGCCGAGAGCGACCTGCTGGTCTACGTCAACATCAACCTGGTGGCCATGGACGGCGGCCACAAGAGCGTGGCCACCGGGCTGGCCAGCTACCGGAGCCTGCGCCACCACCACAACCCGCTGACCATGCAGCACAGCCGCTCGTTCATGGACCAGCACCGCTCGGAGCTGCACTCCTCCAACTGGCGGATGGGCCGCCTCATCGCCGACAGCGGGGTCAACGTGTTCCAGATCGAGACCACCCTCAACAACGACACCTTCCCGCCGGCATTCGCCTTCCTCCAGAAGCGGGAGTGGGAGTGGGGCGCCCAGGACCGCCTGGGCTACCTGGCCTGCGTCGAAGGCGCTGGACCGCACCCCGTCCCGCTTGGCCCGCCAGATCTTCCACTCGGTGCAAGGCACCCCACCGGATGACCTCGGTCCAGGCCGGCGAGGTGGAGGCCGTGCACAAGCTGACCACCGACAACGTCTGGGCCCAGCAGGGCGTGGCGGTCGAGGGCCAGACCGACATCCTGACCATGGGCCTGCCCTACATCAGCCCCTACAACGTGAACTCGATCCTCAACCCCATCCTGGTGGCCTGCCTGGGCCTCGGCTACTTCTTCAACCTGTACCGGGGCAAGCCCCTGGTCCGCGAGGGCGGCGTCCTCATCATGACCCACCCCACGCCGTGGGAGTTCAACCCGGTCCACCATCCGAGCTACATCGACTTCTTCGAGCAGGTGCTCACCGAGACGACCGATCCGATCGAGGTGGCCGACCGGTTCGAGGAGTCGTTCGCCACCGATCCCTGGTACATCCACCTCTACCGCACCGGGCACGCCTACCACGGCGTCCATCCCTTCTACATGTGGTACTGGTGCGCCCACGCCCTCCAGCACCTGGGCGCGGTGATCGTCGTCGGGCGGCGACGAGCGCCGCCGTCCACCGGCTGGGCTTCCGGGCGGCGTCCACCCTGGCCGATGCCCTGGAGATGGCCCAGGACGTGGTCGGCCCGTCGCCGTCCCTCACCCATCTGCACGCCCCGCCCATCCTCATGGCCGACGTGCAGTGACGGCCCGGCGGGGCACGTCCAACTCGCTGCGGAGCAGCCGGGCGGTGCGGACCGACGCCGAGCTCGGCCCACGGGGGCCGGACCGGATGGCGGCGGCGGCGGCGCCCCGCGCTCGCCGGGACCCGCCTGGCTGGCCTCCCGGATCGGGCGGGCCCGGTTCCCCCTGGCCGCCCCGAGCTGGCCCGAGTCGGTCCCCCGGCCCCCGCCCGAGCCCGAGCTCGGGCGTCGCACTACGACACCGCCTGGTCCCGCCGGTACCCGGTCCGCCTGGCCCGGGCCATGGTCCTCGACAACGTGGCCCGGCCGCTGGCCCGGATCGTGGCCTCCCCGCTTGATCCGGGGCGACGAGGGGCTCACCGGACCCTCGAGGCCGCCGGTGATCTTCGCCGCCAACCACGCCAGCCATGTCGACACGCCCCTGCTGCTGAGCTGCCTCCCCCTGCGCTTCCGTCATCGGACGGTGGTGGCGGCGGCGGCCGACTACTTCTTCGACCGGCGCTGGAAGGCCGACGCCTGGTCGTTCCTGCTGGCCGCCATCCCCATCGAACGGACCAAGGTCAACCGCCGCTCGGCCGAGCTGGCCGCCGAGCTGCTGGACGACGAGTGGAACCTGGTGATCTTCCCCGAGGGGGGCCGCTCCCCCGACGGGTGGGGGCAGGACTTCACCGGCGGCGCGGCCTACCTGGCCGTGCGCACCGGGCGACCGGTGGTGCCGGTGCACCTGGACGGCACCCGCGCACATCCTGCCCAAGGGGCGGAAGGGCCTGCGCCGCACCCGGACCACCGTCACCTTCGGCACGCCCGTTGTGGCCCGACGAGGACGAGGACGCCCGCCGCTTCGGTGTCCGGATCGAGGCGGCCGTGGCCACCATGGCCGCACGAGGTCCGCACCGACTGGTGGACGGCCCGCAAGCAGGCGGCGCCGGGACGACCCCGGCGCTGCAGGGCCCCGATGCGTCGGCCTGGCGCCGTTCGTGGTCGCTCTCCCCGCTCCTGACCGAGGGCGCGGCCGACGGCGAGCTGGAGGACTGGCCCCGACGGGGCCGCTGAACCCGGCCCGGCCCGTGATCCCGGGGCGGCGGGAGCCTCAGCGCCGGGCCCGCCTCCGGTGCAGGAGGGCGGACCGACCGCTCGGCCGCGGCCAGGCGTTCGCGCCGGAGCGCCTCCTCCTCGCCGTCGTCGAGCGGGTCCAGGGCCACCGGGGGCGTGCCCGGCCGGGACAGGGCCCACCCGAGCAGGAGGTCGGCCAGGGCCGCGTTGCGGGCCAGGACCGGCCCGTGGAGATAGGTGCCGAGCACCCGGTCGGCCCAGGCCCCCTCGGTCCGGTCGCCGGTCCCGTTGCCGACCCCCCGGACCACCTGGGCCAGCGGCCGGGCGTCCGGTCCGATCGTGGTGCGGCCGCCGTGGTTCTCGAACCCGGTGAGCGGGGGCAGGCGTCGGTCGGGCGGTCAGCCGGGGCGCTCCGGTGTCGACCTCGGCCAACAGCTCCCCCACGGCACGCAGCCGGTGCCCTTGCGTGGTGGTCACGTCGAGCAGCCCGAGACCGTCGTGGGGCCGGCCGTGGCTGTCGGGGAAGCTCCGGCCGAGCAGCTGGAAGCCGGCGCAGACCCCCAGCACCACGGCGCCCTCCGCCACGGCCCGACCGAAGCCGGCGTCGCTCCGGAGGGACTCGGCCGCCCGCACCTGGGGGCCGTCCTCGCCCCCGCCGATGCAGTAGATGTCGGCCGTCGGGAGGGGCCGGCCCGACTCGGCCTGGATGAGCTCGACGTCGATGCCCCGCCACGCCGCCCGGCGGGCCAGCACCAGGCCGTTGCCGCCGTCCCCGTAGGTACCGAGCAGGTCGGGGTAGACGACGGCGACGGCCAGCGCCGAGTTGCGGTCGGCCCGGCTCACAGCCGGGCGCGGCAGTTCGGCGAAGGCGGTGTAGTTGCCGAGGAAGTCGATGGCACGGACCGGGGCAGGTTCCCGGACGTCGTCGATGGCCCGGTCGACAGCTGCGACCGGGATCGGCCACCACCGTGTGGGGCACACCGGCATAGTGCAGCCGCACGGCCAGGTCGAGGCGGCGGTCACCGGTGGCCACCACCGCTCGGCCGGCCAGCCGCTCGAAGGGCACGTCCCAGAGCCAGCTGGTGTCGAGCCCGTCGGCGGTGCGGGCGTTGACCGACAGCACCACCGGCAGCGTCGGCCGGGCCGCGCTTCCTCCAGCAGGTCGAAGATGGCCGTCCAACCGGCCGGGTTCTTGGCCAGCAGGAGGCGCACTCGTGACCCCGGCGGACGGCGGACGAGAATCGGCCGGCCACCTCGTCGAGCCCGGCCAGGCGGTCGAGGGCGCCCGACACCGCGCCGGTCCAGCCGGGGAGGTCCGGGCCATGGCCGTCGACCAGAGCCGGCGGCCACGGCGGCCATGGCCGCGTTGGCCCGGTTGAACTGCCCGGGCAGCCCGATGTCGAGCGAGTGCCGGGACCCGTCCGTCAGCACCAGACACCGACCCTTCGACCCAGGCGTCGGGCCGCGGCCGGGCGAACCCGCAACGGTCGCAGGCCCACCCGCCCCCCAGCTTCGAAGACGATGCCGCCCCCGCAGACGGGACAGCCGACCGCGTCGTTGCGCCAGACCTGGCCGGCCCCGACCCACACCACCGTCGGCGCAGCCGAGCCGGCCCACGACCACCATCGGGTCGTCGGCATTGGCCACCACCAGTCGGCCCGTCGCCGCCGGGCATCGGGTCGGTCGAGCCGAGCGCCTCCTTCCACCGCTCGACCAGCATGCGCACCTCGGAGATCCGGTCCAGCTGGTCCCGCGACAGATTGAGGAGGACCACCACCCGGGGCCGGGTGTCGGCCGATGAGCCGTCCCAGATAGCCCTCGTCGACCTCGAGCACGGCGGCAGTGTCGGCGGTGATCCGACCAGGGCGGCGACGTGGCCGGCCGGCATGTTGGCCCCGGTGTCGTTGGAGGCGATCGGCCGGGCCTGGCCGCCGGCCAGCGCGGCCACCAGCATCCGGGTCGTGGTGGTCTTGCCGTTGGTGCCGGTGACCAGGGCCACCGGTCGGCCCTCGGCCAGGGTGGCCAGCAGACCGGGTCGATGGCCAGCCCGACCCGGCCCCCCGCCACGGTCCCGCGGCCCCGGCCGAGCGCACGGGACAGCCAGTTGGACGCCTTGACCGCCTCCGCCGCCACGGCGGCGCGCGCCGGGCAACGCCCGGCGGGGCGGGCGGGCGGTGACGGTCACGCCGGCGGCCGCGTCCGGGCCAGCTCCTCCTCGGTCGGGATGCGCGCCACCCGGGCCTCGGCCGGCAACAGGTCGCTGATGGCCTCCATGATCGAGCGCGGTGTCCGCCACCGCGTCGTCCAGGCCGAGGGCCACCGGGCATCCCACGGTCACCGTCACCTCCGGGGGGTGGACCAGCGCGGTCATGTCCGGCACCCGGGAGGACCGCGGCCAGACCCGCTCGGTCCCCCACAGTGCCGATGGGCACCACCGGGGCACCCGTCTCGGCGGCCAGGCGGGCCGTGCCGGTGCGGCCGTGGAGCACCGGATCGAAGAAGGCCTCCCCGCGGGGATGGTGCCCTGCGGCAGCACGATGACCACCTCGCCGGCCCGCAGGGCGGCGGCGGCCTGGCGCATCGGGCTGGGCTCGACCGGTCGGTCGCTGCTCACGCTCGACCGGGATGCCACCGAGGGCCCGGGCCAGGCGACCCACGACCGGGGCGTCGAAGACCTCCTGCTTGGCCATGAACCGCACCGGCCGGCCCAGCCGGGCGGCCACGAGACCGATGGCGGCCACGTCGAAGTAGCTGCGGTGGTTGGAGGCCAGGAGCACCGGCCCGTCCCGCGGGACGTGCTCCACGCCCTCGATCGAGAAGCGGGCGTAGGGGAAGGCCTCGGGCCGGAAGAACGGGCGCACCAGGTGGTAGGGCTCGAAGCCGACCAGTGAGGGGATGCCGGGGGCCCGGTCCCAGTGCTCGAGCGGCCACCGGCGGGCCAGGGCCACGGCCACCAGACGGGGATCGGCGTTGAGGGGGTGGGGATGGCCGACGGCCCGCAGGAGGGGCAGGTCGAAGAAGCTGTCCGAGTAGGCGTGGGAGGCGGCCAGGTCGATCCCGGTGCGTTCCGCCCACCGGCCCGCGGCGGCCTTCGCTTGCCCACCCCCCAGACGAAGGGGCCCTCCAACCGGCCGGTGTAGCGGCCCTCCTCCTCGCCGTAGCGGGTGGCGACCACATCGTCGAACCCCAGCGCCTCGGCCAGGGGCGAGACCAGGTCCACCGGGGAGGTGGTGGCCAGCACCAGGGCCCGGCCCTTCGGCCGGTGGACGGCCAGGACCTCGAGGGCCCACGGCTGGACCAGGTCGACCAGGGGCTCCACGGCCCGCTTGCCGGCCCGGCGGGTGGCCTCGACCGACCGGCCGCGCATGACGCGGGCCGCGGCCCGGGCCAGGCCGATGAAGGGCACCGTCTCCCCGAACCGGTTGTAGAAGCCGTACATGAGCCGGTCGCCGGGCAGGCGCCGCCCGGGAGGCAGGACGCCCTCGGCCACCATGGCCTCCTGGAAGACCGGTCCGCTGGCCGAGCGGATCAGCGTGCGGTCCAGGTCGACGAAGACGGCGCCACGGGAGCGGTCACAGACCTCACGCTACCGCCGGCGGCCCGGGTCGAGCGGTGGCCTTCCCGGATCGAAGTGGCTGGTCGACCATGGCCCAGACGCGGCAAAGGGACCGCCGAGGGGGGAAGGGCAGTCCCTTCGCACTGACTCAACAAGGATAGGAGGGGGATTCCTTTGATCCTGTGGTCTGCAGTCCATCGTATAACACTCGCGAGCAATCAGTCAAGCAGCTTATATTCGATATCTGCTATCATCTTAGCGATGGAGCTCCGGCATCTGCAGGCGCTGACCGCCATCAGCGATCACGGCACCTTCTCCGCCGCGGCCGAGCACCTCAACACGGTGCAGTCCAACATCTCGGCCCACGTGGCCCGCCTCGAGCGGGAGCTCGGGACGCCCGCTCGTCGACCGGGCCGACGGCCGGCTGACCGAGGAGGGCATGGTGGTGGTGGCCCGGGCCCGGCGGATCCTCTCCGAGCTCGACGCCCTGGTGTCCGACGTCGCCGCCTGCAAGGACGAGGTGACCGGCACCGTTCGGGTCGGGATGATCGGGACGACCGCCCGGTGGCTGGTCCCCCGGCTGATGGACGTGGCCCGCAAGCGCCACCCCAAGCTCCGGCTGGTGGTGGTGGAGGGCAACACCACCGGGCTCGAGCCCCAGCTGGCCAGCGGCCAGCTGGACCTGGCCGTGCTCCACCTCCCGCTCTCCGGCCGTGACCTGGTGGCCCGGCCTCCTCTTCGAGGAGGACCTCATGCTGGTCGTGCCCCGGACGGTCACGCCATGGCCGACCCCGAGCGCCCCGCTGGCGCTGGAGGACCTGGCCGACATGGAGCTCCTCCTCCCCCTGCCGGGGACGGCCTTCCGCGACGAGCTCGACGCCGTCACCCGGCCGCTCGGGATCACCCTGCTTCCGGCGGCCGAGATCGACGGGCTGCGCCTCATCGCCTCGCTCACCTTCGAGGGGTACGGGCCGGCCATCCTCCCGGCCACCGCCATTCCCTCCTTCCTGCGGGCCCAGTTCCACCCGGTGGCCATCGAGGGCCTGCCCCGCCGCCGGGTCGGCGTGGCCCAACGCAGCCGCGGGCTCCCCTCGGCGCCGACCCGTGCCCTGCACGAGCTGCTCGACCACCGTGGTGGCCCTGCCCGAGGACCGGCCCGACGGCGTCTACGTCGACGACTGACCGACCCCCGAGGCGAAGGTCGGCGGTGGCCGCCCCTCAGCCCTCCGGTGGTCGTGGCTCGCGCCACATCCGCCAGATGGGCGGGCCCCCCGCCGCGGAGCGGTGCTCGTCGATGACCTCGAACCCGAACCGGGCGTAGAACGGGACGTTCCGCTCCTTGGACGACTCGAGGTAGGCCGGGGCGCCCGTCCTCGTCCACTCGGGTGAGCACCGACTGCAGCAGCGCCGAGCCGACTCCCGTGTCCCTGGCGCTCCGGCTCGGTCCCGATGGTGGCCAGGTACCAGTGCGGCTCCTTGGGGTGCAGGGCGTCCACCTCGAAGAGCAGCCGCAGGGCCCGGATGAGCCGCGGGTGCCAGGAACGGTGCGGTCGGTAGGAGTTGGACCAGCTCGCGCAGTCCCTGGCGCCGGCGCTCGGGTGGCCCCCAGATCGCCGCCCCGTCCAACTGGTCGGTGGTGTACACCTGCCGGTAGGGCAGGTACTGGCGGCGGAGCTGGGAGGTGAAGAAGGAATGCAGGCCCCGCCGGAGCCGCCGCTCCCCGGCGAACATGAATTTGGCCACCGGGTCGTCGGCGAAGGCGCGCACCAGCATGTCGGCCAGCCCGGGAACATCGGCCGCCGTCGCCGGGCGCACGGTCGGGCGGGCGGGCGTGTTCCACCCGACGATGGTAACCCTGCCGGCTTCAATTCATGGCCGGGTCGGGGGGATAGCCGGACACCACGGCGAGGGCCCCGCCCTGGCGACGGAGCACCCGGCGCCACAGCCCCTCGGGATCGGCCGACACCGGATCGGGGGCCCGGGCGGGCACCACGTACCACGATCCCTCCTCGATCTCCGCCTCCAGCTGGCCCGAGTCCCACCCGGCATAGCCGGAGAACAGGCGGGCCCCGACGATCGAGCCGGTGAACAGGGCGGGGTCGACGGTCAGGTCCACCGTCCCGACCGGTCGCTCGGCATCGACCAGCAGGCGCCACCCGGGCGGCGTCCGAGGCGACGGCGCCCGAGGTCAAGCGGACCACCCCCACCAGTGCGTTCCGGGCCACCGGGCCTCCGACGAACAGCTCGGCCGGTGGGGTGGCCACCGCATGCCACTGCGGGAGGAGCTCGCCGACGGCCACCCCGCTCGGTCGGTCGATGACCACGCCCAATGCGCCGTGGTCGCCGTGGTCGAGGACCAGCACCACCCGACGGGAGAAGTTGGGGTCGGCCAGGCGGGGCGTGGCCACCAACAACTGGCCGCCCAACCCGCTCGGGGCGCCGGCCGCCACCGTAGGGCTCGAAGGCGCTGAACGGTTCCATCGGCACAGGGTCATGTTGGCCCAACCGGACCCGAGTGGCGGCAGACCGCTCGGGTCGGTGAGGCTAGGGCCATGGCCCTCGTCTCCGTCCGATCGGTGCGCCCCCACGTCCGTGTGATCACCCTCGACAACCCGGCCCGTCTCAACTCGATGTCCTTCGCCCTGGTGTCCGACCTGTACGCCGCCCTGGACGAGGTCGGAGCCGACAACAGCTGCCGGGTGGTGGTGCTGACCGGGGCCGGCCGCGCCTTCTGCTCGGGGCTCGAGCTGGAGCAGGCCGGGCAGCCGCCCGGTACCGAGGGCCTCGGCCGCCACCGGCTGGGCATGCGGGCCATGGAGTTCATGGGCGGGGTGGTCCCGGCCATGCGGGCCCTCCCCCAACCGATCATCGCCGCTATCAAGGGACCGGCCTACGGCGGAGGCATGTGCCTGACGCTCGGCGCCGACATCCGGTTGGCCGGCCGCTCCGCCGTCTTCTGCGGGGCGGGAATCAGCAACGGCCTGACCGGTACCGAGCTCGGGGTGAGCTGGCTGCTGCCCCGGGCGGTGGGCACCACCCACTCGGCCGAGATCCTCCTCACCGGCAAGCGGGTCGATGCCGAGGAGGCCTCGCGCATCGGCCTCGTCTCCCGGGTGGTGGCCGATGACGAGGTGGTGGCCGAGGCGGTGACCATGGCCGAGGGCATGTGCGGGTTCAGCCCCTTCGGCCTGGCCCTGACCAAGGACACCATCTGGGCCTCACTGGAGGTCGGCAGCCTGGCGGCCGCCGTCGACTTGGAGAACCGCACCCAACTGCTGGCCGGACACACGGGCAACCTCACCGAGGCCAGCGCGGCCTTCAAGGACAGGCGCCCCCCGGTCTACGTCGAGTAGTCGCGCCGGATGGCCCGAGCGCGACGGCGGAGGCCCTCCCCGGGGCCGTCGGCACCCGGGGGCGACCTCGGTCGGGAGCACTGGCGCGCCGACGGGCAGGAGAAGACCCGCTTCCCGACGGCCGACGAGGCCAACCGCTCCGCCCTGCGGCTCCGGCTGGAGTCCGGCGCCGATCTCCACCCCTACCCGTGCACGTGGTGCGGCGGCTGGCATCTCGGCAACCGGGGGACGGATCCCGAACCCGGCCCGAACCGGGGGGCCCGCCGGTGACGTCGGCGCCGGACGGCTCGACCCGACTGGTCCGGACCCTCACCTTGGTGGTCGTCCTGCAATGGATGGGCGCCACCGCCATCGTGCCCATGCTGCCCCTGTACATCCGTCACCTGGGCGGCTCCGACGCCCTGGCCGGCACCGTGATGGCCTCCTTCTACGTCGCCGGGGTGCTCAGCCAGTACCCGCTGGGTCGGCTCGCCGACCGGATCGGGGCCCGGGCCGTACTGCTCGGCGGCCTGATCACCTACAGCGGGGCGAGCCTGTGCTTCCTGTTGCCCATCGACGCCACGGCGGCCATCGCCCTCCGCGCCTTCCAGGGAGCCGGGGCCGGGGCGGCCACGGTGGCCGGCCTGGCTCTCATCTCCAGCTCGGTGCCCCTCGTCCGGCGGGGCCGTGCCTTCGCCGCCGTCTACGCCGGCGAGCTGACCGGTATGGCCATCGGTCCTCTGGTCGGGAGCATCCTCGGTGTCCAGCACATCCGGGTGATGTTCCTCGCCTCCGGGCTGCTGTCGCTCGGCGCATGCGTCCCCGCCCTCCGCCTCGACGCCCCGGCCCCCGGTGCCCCGCCCCCGAGGCTCGAGCCGCCCGGGGACGCCGGTCGGCGCCGGCGGGAGGGACGGGCCCGGTCCGGGGCGCTCCTCTGTGCCGGCGTGATCGGGCTCATCAGCGGCGTCTACGACGTCTGCTGGACGCTGCTGTTGTTGGCCCGAGGGGCCTCCGGCCTGGCCATCGGCATCTCGTGGACGTTGTTCTGCGTGCCGTTCGTGCTGGCCGCCCGCCCGAGTGGCTGGCTGGCCGACCATGTCGACCGACGGGCCCTCGTGCTCGGCGGCCTCGCCCTGTCGGCGGCATTCTGCGCCGCCTACCCCTTCATCCACAGCGTTCCCCTCCTGGTGGTGCTCGGCGCGACCGAGGCGATGGGCTTCGCCGCGGCCATGCCCGCGGTCCAGTCGCTTCTCACCCAGGACTCCGCACCGACCGAGGTCGGTCACCTTCAGGGATTGTTCGCCACCAGCCAGACGGCCTGCACGGCGGTGTCCGCCGCCGCCGCCGGGGCGGCCTTCGCCGTGGCCGCCTGGTTGCCCTTCGTGACCGTGGCCGTCACCGTCGGCCTGGCCGTCGGCGCCGCCGGCCTCATCTGGCGACCCGTACCGGGCCGCGTCGACCACGGGAAGCCGGAGGGCGCGCCCACCCCGGCCGCCGCCGTCGCACCCACCTTGGCCGAGACGGTGGGCGAACCGCTCCGCACCTAGGGCAGCCCGGAATGGATCGAGGCGATCCATCGGCCGGTGGTCGGGACGGCGCAGGCAAAGGTGGCCGCATTGAGCAGCCAGTCCATCACCGCCCGATCGTCGGCGTCGGCCGGCACCAGGAGCACCAATCCCCGTCTGGGATGGTCCTGGGTCACCCGCCAACCCTCGGGCACGGGCATGCCGATGTCGCGGAGCTTCCAGGCCAGCCGGGGCCCGACCGCATGCTGCAAGCCGACGGTGGTCGGCTTCACCGTCCCGTTGCCGGCCCGACGCCCGGGCATCCAGGTGGCGGTCGGCACCTTGTGGGTCGAACCACCCAGGAAGGCGAAAGGGCCGGGCTCGGGCGGGGTGTGCTCCTCGTCGATGATCGGGGCCACATTGATCCAGCCGGTGCGGTGGGTGGCGATCTCGCCCATCCGGGCCAGGAGCCCGGGGTCGTCATGGGCGGTGAACTCCAGCTCGACGGGTCGGGCCCGCGTCACGTCTGAAGGTCGAGGACGCCCGCGGCCAAGGACTCGAGCTCGGCGCGCCAGTCGGTCGGCGTCTCGAGCGGCCGCACCACGAACTTGGAGAACCCCGCCTCGAGGAAGGACTCGATCATGGCGCGGAGCCCTCCGATCCCCACGGGCACCACCTCGCTCGGGTCGACACCGCGGCGAAGGGTGGACAGCGCCCGGGTCATGCCGGCGTCGAGCGGGCGAGCGGCATAGGCGACCGACACACCGAAATGCTCGGGGCTGATCGAGCGCCCGGCCCCCGAGGCCGCCTCGTCGACGACCTCGCGCCCCCGGGCCACCTCCGCCGGTGTGCAGGCCGAAGGGAGCCACCCGTCGGCCAGCCGGCCACACCGGGTCAGGGCCTTTTGCACCATGCCCCCGGTCCACACCTCGAGGGGTTGCTGTACCGGCAGTGGGGCCAGGACCACGTCCTCGAAACGCCCACTGGCACCGTCGTGGGTCACCTGCTCCCCCGCCCACAAGCGTCGCAGGAGCGGGATCATCTCCTCCATCAGGTCGCCCTTGTCCGCTCCGGGCACCCCGACCGCCTCCCGCTCGTGACGGCGGGGCAACCCAGGCACGAAGGTGACCAGCAACCGGCCCGAGGACAACGCATCGATGGTGGCCAGCTGCTTGGCCAGCCTGACGACGTTGCGACCCGGGAGGAGCATGGTGGTGCCGAGTTTCACGTTGGGGTTGGCGGCGGCGGCGAAGGCCAGCGCGGCCAGCGGGTCGAGCGTGGGAGCGGTCAACACCTCCGGCATCCAGATCGAGTCGAACCCGAGCTCGTCGAGGTCGCCCACCATGCCGGCAAAGCCGGCCGCGTCGGCCCCCGAGGCGGCACCCATCCCCACGCCGATCCGGACCTTCATGGGGTAGCCCCGGGGCCGGGCGACGAGCCCCGCCGGCAGCTCACCGGGCCACCAGGGGCGGGCCGTCGAACCGGTCCACGGTGGCGAAGCTCTCGACCGGGGACCGGCGCAGCCGGGTCGGCCGGCGCACCGGTGAGCCCAGGGCCAGCACCCCCGCCACCACCACCGAATCGGGGAGGCCGAGCAGGCCCCTCAAGGCGGCCTCGCTCCTGACGGCCATGGTGGTCAGCACGCCGGCCAGGCCCTCGGCCCGGGCGGCGAGGAGGATGCTCCAGGCGAAGGGGTAGATCGAGGCCCCGCCCACCAGGGTGTAGCGACCCGAGTCGCGGTCCACCGCAGCCAGCCGGCTGAGGTCGGCCAACAGCACCAGCAAGGCGGGGACCTCGTCGAGGTGCTCGGCAAAACCACCGGGTCCTTCCGCCGCGGCCCGGGCGATCTCGGGAGCTCCGGCGATGGCCCGCCGTTCGGAATCCCGGTCGTTCACCACCGCCCAGGGGGTGAGCCCGTCGCCCACCTGGGCGAGGTACTCGTACCACCCGGGCAGGTAGCTGTCCCGGATGGCCCGCCGCAGCTCGGGGTCCTTGACCACCACGACCCGCCACGCCTGCCGGTTCCCGCCGTTGGGGGCGAAGCGGGCGGTGTCGAGCAACCGGTAGAGGGTGGCGTCGTCCACCCCGTCCCGGTGGAACTGGCGCACTGCCCCGGTCGTCCGGAGCGCCTCCCTCAGATCCACAAGCCGGCCATACGGGTCAGAGCCCGACCGCTCAGAGCTCGCCCAAGACGGCGTCGGCCGCGCTGATCGTCAGTCCGGGACCCGGCTCGACGAAGAGCCCACTGACCACGCCGTCATCGATCACCATGGCGTACCGCTGTGACCTGGTCCCCAACCCGAAGCCGCTCCCGTCCATCTCCAACCCGACGGCGTTGGTGAATTCACCGTTGCCGTCGGCCAGCAGCTGGACCAGGTCGCCGACCTTGCGGTCCTCGCCCCAGGCCGCCATCACGAACGGGTCGTTGACCGAGATGCAGGCAACGGTGTCGACACCCTTGGCCTCGAGCTCGTCATGGCGGACCAGGTAGCTCGGGAGGTGGTAGTCCGAGCACGTCGGGGTGAACGCCCCCGGCACGGCGAAGAGCACCACCTTCCCGGAGCCCAGGACGGTACCGGTCTGCACGTGCACCGGCCCGTCCGGGCCCGGTGTCATGACTCGGATATCGGGGATCCTGTCGCCGACAGCGATGGCCATGGTCGTTCTCCACTTCGGTCGGGATCGATGGGACAGGGCGGGCGGCCCCGTGCTGCGGCACAAAGACCGCTGGGGTGCAGCATACGGGGTCGGGTCCGGGAGATGACCACGGATGGGGGCTCGGGCGGCGCCGCCTCCTCGGACGGTTAGCCCGTCCGGGCGCTCCCGGCCAAGGCGTCGAGCCACCCGGGAAGCCGCGCCGGGGAGCCCGAGGCGTCCACCGCGCCGTGCACGGTCACCGCCGTGGATCGGGGCTCGCCGTCGACCTCCAACAGATAGGCGATCTGGAAGGTGGCGCGGGTCAGGTGGCCCACTCGGAGACGCACGTCGACCGTCTCGTCGAACAGGAGCGGGCGGCGATAGCTCACGAACAGCTCGAGCACGGGGAAGTCGATGCCGGCCTGACGCACTTCGGTGTAGGGATGGCCGGACTGCCGCAGGAACATGGCCCTCGCCTCTTCCAGATAGGCCGCGTAGGCGCCGTGGTGGACGACGCCCATGGCGTCCGTCTCGGCGAAACGGGTGCGAATGCGATGGACGAAGTCGTAGTCGGACGGGACCAGCGAGGGAAGGAGGGCCAGGCGCACCCGCCGAAGTTACCGTCCGGTCCTCGGGGGATCCGGTTGGTTCCACTCGATCCACCCGGTGCCGAGGCGCCCGTCCTCCGCCGCGAACCTCGCCACCGCCCGGGGGAACCGGCTGGTCCGGCCGTCCGGTGCCACCAGCAGCAAGGGACCGTAGGCCAGGGGCTGGATGAGCAGGTCGAGATGGCCCGGTTCGATGAGGGCCCGGGCCGTCACCGGCATTCCCCCGTCGCCGAGCACCTCGGTCACCTCCACATCGGACACGGGGTCGACCCGCCCGGGGACCTGCAGGTAGCCGAAGGCCACCGGCTGTCCGGGGATCCGGATGTCGGCGGCGTGGACCCGGGTGCCGTCATCGAGCCGGGCTGCGCTCCAGCACCACCCGAACGCCCACCAGTCCCGCACCCCCCAGGAGTGGTCGCGCTGACCGTGCCCCTCGACGGCGAAACGCTCGTGGCCAACGCTGACCGAGCCGGAGACCAGGCAGGGCACCTCGTACCGGGTGGTGAGGTCGTAGTGGTAGGGCACCCCGTCACTGGTCCAGGTGAGGTCGAGCCCGATGCTCACCGGACGGCCCGGCTCCCCCCGGTACACGGCGGCCGGGTCCTCGTGGAGCGCGGCCGGAGCGGTGGCCCGCAGGCTCATCCGGGTGAGCGGATCGTCGACGCCGAGGTCGAGGTCGAACCCACCCGCGTCGAGTGCCAGTCCGTTCCCGCCGATCACGGGAAGGTCGTAGGCGATCGATGCGGCCAACGGGCGATCGGTCCCCACGATGGTCGTCGTCCACCAGGTGACGCCCAGATTGGGGTACAACCCGATGCGGGCGTATCCGGCCATGGCTCCGTCCTCGGCCACGAAGTCGAGGTAGTAGGACTCGTTCCACAACAGCTCCGATCCCGGCTGGTGGCGCTGCTCGTCGGCGGGGTCGACGTGGTGCTGGGTGAGATCGGTCATGGAACCTCCCGGGCGAGACCGTCGAGGAGGAGTCGATCACACCGTGACCCGCTCGTCCCCACCTCTGGCCGGATGCAACAGTAGGGTCTTCTCGAACCCGGACCGGCACCCGGTCCCGGCGAAGTCGGCGTGGAGAGGCCACCAGATGCAGAGGACCCGGCCCACGACAGCACAACCGGCATCCACCGCCGTGGCGACCACGGTGAGCTCCCGGTCGCTCCGTCGCCTGCTCGCCGTCGCCGGGCTCGGCCTCGCCGTGCTCCTGTCCGCATGTAGCCTGCACGTGTCGAAGAACGGAGTCAGCGGGAGCGTCTTCGGACATTCCTTCTCCGGTGCCAAGGGATCACTGCCGGCCGGCTTCCCGAGCAACATTCCGACCCCCGACTCGTCGCGGGTGCTCGCCGGCGGAGGTGCTGACAACAATTGGGACGTGGCCTTCGCCGTCACCGGGACGTTCAGTGCCGGCACCATGGCCTACGAGTCCAAGCTGCAGTCGGCCGGCTACACGATCAGCAACTACCAGTCCGGCACCACCCCGGTGACCGGCTCGACCGGGGCCGGGCCCACCGCGACCGCCATCACCGCCTCGGGGGCGACCTTCGAAGCCACCGATCCCCACTGGAGGATCCAGGTCGCGTCGGGGACCTCCAGCTCGGCCCACGGGACCGGTCTCCGCGCCGGCGAGTTCGCCCTCAACATCACCGTCCTGCCGGCGTAGTCGAACACGTCCTCGCCCTGGCCGGGCGGCGTCTCCGCCGGAGGCCGAGCCTCACGGCGCGGGGCGCGTTGCGCTTCCTCCCACATCAGCAGTGCCGCGAACAATCGCTTGCGCGCCTTCTTCTCCCGCTTGCCCTTGGCCACAGCCTTGCGGTAGCGCCGGGCGGCATCGGCCACCGCGGCCAGGGACTCGAGACGCTCGACAGCGGGGGCGGCCCGCTGGACGGCCAGCACCCGAGTCGAACCGGAGCGCTCGAAGGGGCCCGGGCCCACACGGTTCCCACCCACCCGGGCCGGATCGACACCCATGGCTTCGAGCACCAGGTCGACGACGAGGTCGGCCAACGGATCGGCGTCGACGGCCTCGGCGCCGTCAGCCATCGTCACCCTGAGGTGCGAGCGGGCCGCCTTGTTCCCGTCCACCGGGCTCAGCGCCCGATCGCAAGGCGAGGTGACCGGCTCCAGCTCCACGGGCACACCATGGCCACCATTGTCCTCCATCCGCTCGTCCGAAAGCCAACGACGCAGGCCACCAGGCCACCGGTGGCAGGACGATCGGCGTCCCCCGCAGTGCCATCGGCCCGCCGTCGGGAGGGACCGGCTGGCTACGCTGCAAACCAGTCCTCGACCCAAACGGTGCCCATGGCCTCAACCCAACATCCACAGCGGGACCACCACGCCGGCCAACTGGCGCTCGAGGCGGTCAGGCTCGGCGAGCGGCTCGATGCCAACCATCCCGCCGATCCCGGCGGGCTCGAGTCCGTCGGCACCTGCCGGAAGTGCGGCTACCTGATCTTCGACGCGCCCGGGAGAGGTTGGCGACACCTGCCCTCGGTCGAGGAACTGGACACCGCCGGTCGATGGCTCGCCGCCCACCCCGACAGCTCCTGAGCGACGCTCGCCACCGTCTCGCCGATGGCGGCCCGTCAGCGCATCATCCGTCGGAGCCAGCCGGCCGCCTCGATGCCTTGGGCCAGTTGGAACCGGCGCAGGTTGGGCAGTCCGGGTGGCGGATCCTCGGTCGCCCCATGAATGAAGAAGCCGGCCACACCGGCCAGGGCGGCGATGACCGAGTCCCGATCGGCGTGGCGTGCCGAGGGGTGTTCCCAGAAGAGCGATTCCGGGTCGGGACCGCCCTGCATGGCGACGCTGGGAAGGAAGAGGACGAGATCGACCCAGGGGGCACCTACCTGGGCGTGAGGCCAGTCGACAAAGACCACCCCCTCTTCGGTGAGGAGGATGTTGTCTGCTCTGATGTCGCCGTGGAGCAGGGTCGACCCGACGAGGCGTTGCCCTGGTGTGGTCATGGCCGCCAACAAATCCAGATTGGCGCCCACCCACGGGTCGAGGCCGGCGAGCCGGCCGAGTTGGGTGGGGTCGCGAGCCAGCTTGATCCACCCCTCCCCACCTCCGGGCACCTGGGCCGGCGGGGCTTCCACCGGGCTCGGAGTGAGCCCGTCGCCGAGCACGGCCAGGGCATCGAGCACGGACTCCAGCTCGTTCCGATCCCAGGGAAGGACGGGGTGACGTCCGTCCAGGTCCTCGAAGAGGAGGACCACCCAGCCCCGCTCCTCCCAGCTGGCCAACAGCCTCGGCGCCGGCGCCCCCTCGGGCAGGTGGGCGGCAATCCGTGCCTCTCGTCGATAGAGGTCGTGGCCGCCGGGCGCCCCCGATTCGGCATCGGGTGCGATGGCCTTCACGAAGGCCCGCCCACCCGTACGGAGGACCAGTCGGGATGCGAAGGCCGGCGAGAAGCCGCGGGGCTGCGAGTCGGCGCGCTCGACATCGGTACCCAGTCGGCGCTCGATGGATCGGCGAACCTCGGGGGGCAGCTGCCCCCACTCGAGGCGCGTACCGGCCACGCCGGCGAGCGTTTGGTCGAAAGACGCCTGCATGTCCCATGATCCCACGCAGTCGGTGCGCCAGCCGCCTCGGGCACCGCACCCGGCCGACCTGTCGATCCCCGATGCCCCGGCGGACGGAAACGGGCCGGCGGTGTGGCCACTTCTCGAGGGCGTCCGCGGCCGGGCCCGGTTCAGCGCCGACGGGAGCTACCGGTACTCGCTCGGGAGGGATTGGGAGCCCCGACTGCCCTGCTTCGCCTTCGTCCTGCTCAACCCGTCGGGCGCGAATGCTCACCGCGACGATCCGACGACCCGGAAGCTCCACCACATCTGCGTGGCCAACGGTGGCGGCGCCTACATCCTGGTCAACCTCTTCGCCTTGGTCGATACCCACCAGACCGGGTTGCACCTCGAGACGGCGGTCGGCGAAACGCACGGGGAGAACGACCGCTGGCTCCGGCGGGCTGTCCGGTGCTCGGACCGGGTCGTGGTCGGGTGGGGAACGGGGGGCGGGACCGCGTTCCGGATCGGCGAGCGCAGACGAGCCGTGCACCGGCGGGTGGGCGCCATCTGGCCGATCCTCGCCGACCGCGAGCTGTGGTGTGTGGGCTACAACCGTGCCGGCTCGCCACGCCACCCCGGACGAGGCGTCCGTAACGATGTGCTCCTTCGACCGTTCATCCCCTCTGACCATCCCTGACGGCCCGGCGTTTCCCTGACCTCGGGAGCGGTGAGCGGCGTGGGGACCGATCGATCATGCTGGCCACCGGTGCATGCCGGATGGCTCGCGTGTCGCTTCCGACGACATCGAGCCGAGCGAAGTCAGCTGGCCTTGGCCACCCGGGACCCGTTCAGGCGGACGATCCGCTCGTCACCCCGATCCTCGGCCGCACGCGCCCGGGCGTGCAGGGCCATGCGGGCCAGCCGACGGGCAACCTCGTAGCCGACGATCGGACGCAGCCAACGTTGCAGAGCGTGGTGCGTCAGATCGACACCATCGGAAATCCAGGTCCGACGAAGCGCGCCCGCCGGGTCGAACATCCCGATCCAGAGGGACGGGGGGATCGTAGGGTCCGAGCCGTACAGACGAAGCTCGACACAACCCTCGTCCGTTTCACACGTCACGCTGACGCCCGCCGCCCCTGCCTGCCCCGATACCACGCTTCGACGGTACCGAGCGCGCGTCGCCCAGGTCCAGCACCACTGCAAGGGGTGGCGCGAACGTCGCACCGAGTGGCGGACGTTCCCCGACGGTGGGGACTCAGCGTCTCCGAGCAGCAGCGGCCGGGCTGCCGGACGGGCACCACCGGTTGGTCGGTACGCCGGCGCACGGGTTTGGCATCGAGGGCAAGGTGGGGAGCGGGTGCATGACCACCGCGGTGGGTTGCGGGTAGTTGGCACCCGCGCAGGTCGCGCCGGTCAGGAGCCCGGAGTCGCACTCCAGCTGCAGGAGCAGCGACAAGTTCGTATTGCCTCCCAGCAGACCCGCCGCCGGTGTCCGGGAACCGCACGTGGCCGACGTCTGGGCCGGATTGGCGCTGACGGCCGGACCCACTTGGTGGGTGAACGTCGAGTCCCACCGGGTGTTGCCGGTGAAGCAGTTGGCCGGTTGCCCACCAGCGATCAGCAGGTTGGCATAGTCGGCATTGGTGGCGTTACCAAACGTCCCGTTGCCGGAGAACCTGTTGTTCGACAACGCGTCCCCCTGCGGGTCGTAGAGGCACGACAGCCCGGAGATGCTGAGCGACGTCGCCACGAATCCCTTGGTGCCGACGCACGTTCGGCCGTCCGATGTCGTATTGCCATCGGGATAGGGAACGAAGGCGACACCCCAGGCACCGTTGTCGAGGAAGGTGTTGCCGGTGATGGTGTCGTACCGGCCACCGGAGATCGTCATCCCCGTGCCGGTCGGGCCGAGGCCCGCCGTTCCCGAGATCGGGACATTGGGGTTGTTGTTGGAATCGACCATGTTGTGGGTGAACACCCAGCATCTGTTGCTACCGGTGATCGGGCTCGTCTGGGCCCAGCACCGTCCGTCCTGAGGGGGCGGCGGATCGCCGGTCAGGGCGGTATTCGTGTCGAACCCGTCCTTGTTGTTGTCGAACTGCGAGTTCTGGACGACGATCTTCCCGCCCGAATTGGTTCCGGAGTAGCCGAGGGCGTTGTTCTCCATCCAGGCGTGGTCGATCGTCACATTGCAGGCGCGCTTACAGGCCCCGACGTAGATTCCCGAGTCCGAGAAGTTGTTGGCGTAGAGCTGGCTCAGGTGGGAGGGCCCGGTCGAATCCGAGGAGAAGATCCCGTACAGCGAGCAGGTACCACACACGTTCAGGTGGCTCGGGTCACTGTTGGCGAAGTAGGTGGACGTGGCCGTCAGATAGCTGCCCGAGTAGCGCACCAGCCCGATGGCGCCGGAGCCGGAACCGCCGTTCCACCAGATCCCGTTGCCCGCACTCCCTGAACCGGCGAGGAAGTTGCACACGGTGAGGTTGTCGACGCTCACGTTGTTGGCCTTCCAGATGACGATCCCGTTGCGCCCGTCGCCATTGAGCGAGTTCTGATCGGCCGGGGCCGCACTGCACGACCCGGCGGCCGAGGCGTTCGTGCCGTCGACGATCACCGAATTCCGGTCCATTCCGCGCAGGTGGATGTTCGGCCGGCTGATGTCGACCGAGCCGTACCAGCCGTCGGACAGGTCGGCGGGGCTCGGCGCATTGGCGCCCATATCCCCCTGCTCGTGGTAGTCACCGGGAGCGATCAGGATCCAGTCCCCGCCCCTCGACGCGTTCACCGCCGCCTGAATGGTGGAGAAGGTGGCCGACGCCGGAGTGGCCACCCCGTGGAACGACCCGACGTACAACACTCGGCCCCGGCCCTTCCCGTTGGCTCCCGAGGCGGCGCCAGTGGTGGTGGCCCCGGCGGTGGCCAGTACCCCGGTGATGAGCAGGCCGGCCAGGACGCCCGAGCCCAAACGCCGGATCGTACGAACAGTCGTTCGGCGCATCGCCATCGATCTCCCCCTGCCTCCGACCGCTGCGGTCGAGTGGGGCGATTCTAGGTCGAGTCGCCCTCGGGGTGGGGTTTGTGACGGCCGTGGCGAGCCCGCCATCCGACCAGGGATCTGGAAGGATGTCGCCGAGATGCGTTGCCCTGAGATATCCCCATGACCACCATCGACCTCGGTCCGGCCACCGCCAGGTTGTCCACCACCATCCAGGCCGTCCCCGATTACGACCTGCCACGCCCCACCCCATGTGCGGCGTACACCGTCGGCGACCTCCTCGATCACATTCAGGGGCTCACGATGGCCTTCGGCGCCGCCGCCAGCAAGCGCGGCGGTGAGGCATCGACCATGGGACCATCCGGGGACGCGTCAAATCTCGGTCCCGATTGGCGAGACTCGATCCCACGACGACTGGAGCAGTTGGCCACGGCCTGGCGCGACCCGGCCGCCTGGACCGGGGAGACGGCGGTCGGGGGTGGCAACCTGCCGGGTGATGTCGCCGGGACGATCGCACTCGGAGAGGTCGTCATCCACCGATGGGACCTGGCCCGAGCGACCGACCAACCTTTCGACGTGGATCCCGAGACCCTCGAGCCCCTCTACGAGCTCGTGAGCCACACATTCGGGTCCGGCAACGATGCCGCCCGCGGCCAGGCCTTCGGACCGGCGGTCGCGGTCCCACCCGAGGCCACGATGCTGGACCGGACGCTCGGCCTCCTGGGCCGCGATCCGGGCTGGTCGTCCGGCTGAGCTCCACTCCTTGTGTGACAACCGCCGCGTCTCCGCCGAGGACCTTGCCGCTTCGGTGCGGCCGACCGATGTCTCCTGATCTGACTGCCCGACATGGCAGGTCGGGCCGCTCACATGCACTTCGTTGAACGAGCTGGCGCCGGCGGGCAAGCCCTTTCAGCACGGCGGAGCTCGTCTTGCGATGTGGATTGGAGATGGATCGAGTCGAAAGCCCAGCCTCGACCATTGTTGTCGATCGTCCGGTCAAGGCCAGCCCCGATGGAGCGGCTGATGGACCGGCGTGCTCTCGTGAATGCCCCTGATCACCACTGAGCCGGGGAATGCTCGTTGGCGGCGTGAGGTGTGCTGTTCAGGTGCCTGTTTCGGGTGCAGCCTTGTAGCTGCGCACCCTGGCGTCGGTGATGACGGCGCGGAAGCAGGTGTCCTTGGCATGCTCGGCGCAGGCATCGACCGTCCAGACGATCCCCTTGGCGTCGGTGAACTGACCTGTCTCCGTTGCGACGTTTGAGCAATGCCGGGCGCGTCCGTTGGGGCCGATGACAAAACGGAAGCACTTGCCGGGGAATGTGGTGAATTTTTCCGGTTGCATGGTTGCGACCTCGCTCTCGCAACTAGGTGCCACGTCCGACGCGCTGCTGAGTCGCTCCGCAGCCATCAGGTGCGCCGGGCGTCGCTCTATACCGATCCGACGAGGGTCGCCAACCCACTCAGGCTTCGAACAAGCCTGCTGACCTTGTCGGAGAGCCTGCGACCGGCGCCGCAGTTCTCTGAGCCAAACCGGACCATGGCCCCTCCATCGGCTCAATTGGCAGCCATCTTGACAAGAAATCGCGACACGTGTTGCCAGCGGCTCTGACCACCAGCGGGCCTACGACCGAGCCCAACATGGTTCGCACGTCAGGCCCGGACACAGCTCGCAGACCTGGCTCGGGCACCCACCCCACGCTGACGAGATCCCCCAACCAAGTGGCGGATTGTCAGGTCCGAGTCGATCCCCGCGGCCATGACGTCGGGACACCCACTGCCCGCAGCGGCTCGTCGGGGATGGTGAAGTCTCGACCGCCGGCGGCGGCGTTAGGGGCAACCCTGCATACCGCTGTGACCGGGTGACCGATTGGTAGATTGCACTCTCGGGGAGCCGGGAAGCCTGGTCGGCAAGTTGTCTTTGGTCGTGAAATGGAGCCGACGTGGGCATCGGAGTCTCAATCGGCGAGTTCGCGCTCGGGGCCTTCGTCAGCCTGGCGATGAGCTGGGTGTTGGTGACTCGACTTGAACGGGTTGGAGAGCGTTTCGGCCTTTCGGAGGCGTTGCTCGGTATGGTCGCAGCACTAGCTGCCGATGCTCCAGAAATCACGGCATCGGTCACTGCCCTTGCTCACCAACAAAAGGCGGTGGGTGCCGGAGTCGTCATCGGCTCAAACGTTTTCAATCTTGCGGCTCTCTTGGGTCTTGGAGCTGTGGTCGCCGGTGGCTTTCGCCTTCACCGCAGGGTGATTCTGCTGGGCGGTGCGATTGCGATTTGGGTGGCCTTCGTTTGTCTCATCACAATCACCCAACTCGTGAGCCCTGTCGGCGGTCTCGTCCTTATCCTCATCGTATTGGTGCCTTACATCGTTCTACTTGGTTCACATCGCAGAGGCCTCCGCAGGGTTCCCCTACCGAGCCGAGCGGTCCGGTGGCTCGTCTCGGCCGTCGATGAGGAGGAACTGGAGCTCGCTGTGGCGATTCGCCCGCCGAGCGGCACTCCATTCGACGCCCTCATAGCCGGCGTCTCCCTTGTCGTGGTCGTGGTGGCCAGCGTGGCGATGGAGCGTGGTGCCTCAACGCTCGGGATTCACTTCGGAGTGCCGGAGATTGTCGTCGGTGGGCTGGTTCTGGCCGCGGTGACCAGTCTGCCCAATGCTGTGGCGGCTGTATACCTGGCACGGAATGGGAGAGGAGAAGCGGCACTCAGCACTGGGTTGAACAGCAACACCTTGAACGTGGCAATCGGTCTTCTACTTCCGGCCGTATTCGTCGGACTGTCTACGGTGTCGGGTCAGGAGATCTTCATCAGCGGATGGTATCTGGGCCTCACGGCACTCACTCTGGTACTGGCTTATGTCGGGCAGGGGCTCGGTCGGTGGTCGGGATCGATAATCATCGTCGGCTATGCGACGTACGTTGCCGTACTCCTGGCCATTGCATAGCAGGCGAGACCGCCGGCAAGCCGGATGACGGCAGCAACTCGATGCGAAGTATGCACCCCGCAGTAGGGCAAAGGGAGTCTTGTCCCGTTGCGGACTGCTCCGTTGACGATGTCCAACCGCGACAGTTGGCGTAGAACGAGTCACCGATGCCTCCGGACCAGAGCCTCGTGTCACCTCCGTTGGCCGTCTCGCCGGTGCGTCCTTCGAGAGACCCTAGGGATGTCGACTCCTCGGACCAGGGGAACGCGGGCTGGCATTCCCTGATTTGGGCCATACACTGGCAACCATGAACGCGGAGGGTTGGTTCGTCGATCCGTTCGGTCGCCACGAAGCCCGTTGGTACTCCGATGGCACCCCAACCGCGTTGGTTCGGGATGGCGGAGTCGAAGGGCACGATCCGCCACCGGAGACTCCATTCACCGGCAAAGTTCAGCGTCTGCCTGAAACCGCGCCCTCGGACGGTCGCGACTTGAAGCGGGCGGATGACGAGGAGACCGAGGCGTTTGACCCGGCGAAGATGCAGGACGCGGCAACCGAGGCCATCGACAAATCCACCGGTTTCTGACAATCGCGGGCAAAGGTACCGTGACGCCTGAGGGCCAACCGCGGGCGGAAATGACGGTGACGCCCTCAGTCCTGATGGTGAGGCTACTCCGACAGCAGTAGCTGACCGTTGGCTTCGTTGTAGGTGATCGTGAAGTCAAAGAAGGCTTGGACGCCGGTATTGACGAAAGGCCCTCGACCGGTCTTCACGGTGACAAGGTTCGCCGACTTGGTACTACCGGCCACGAACGTCCAGAACGGGGTCTTGGCTCCCCTGAGGGCGACTGCCACTGGTGTCCCAACCACGACGTGATCGGTTCCCGTCATCGTCGGTGCTCGATCCAGGACTGGCCCCGAAATCTGCATGGCGTAGGTCCCTGAGTCGAATAATCCAGGCACGCACGCGCTGTTCTGACCCACTCGCAGACACAGTGGCAGACTGCTGTCCGCCCAAAGCGCTCTTCCCGATGACGACGAACCGATCTGTCTCATCTGAATGGTCGTGGCGGAACGTCGGGTGGGAAGCCTGGCTCCGAGCGTGAGGGTTCCCGCTCTGCCCGCCAGGTGGAGGCTCCATTTCTTTCCGAGTGATCTGGGCATACCCAAAATCGGGCTGGTAATCCCGCCGCCGCTCGATTGGGTCCCGATACCAAGGATGCCGTACACGCCCGACTGCTCGAATCCGGGAATGCCGCCGGACGCCGGGCAGGTGGGCTTACTCGGAATACAGAATGCCCGTTGGACGTCGGCCAACGACACCGGGAGCTTGGTTCGCATACGACCCGATCGTGACCACTGCGTTGGCGACGACGCCGGTGAATCTGTGACCTCCCGCATAGGTGATGTTTGCCGGCTTCGAAGTGAGCGTGACTCCCGAGCCAGCGCCCGTGTTGACCGCGGTGTCGAAAATATGGAGGCCCGACGAGCCCGTGTCGAGCAGTACCGGAACGGGATTGGAGTTGCCGACGCGGACCTCCACGGTGGGACGCGCTCCCTGAGTGGAACCCTGACCATCCAAGACGGTGACGGGAACGGTTGCTGACAACGGTGCAGTTGCCGACGCTGCTGAGGTTCCACCAACGCCGCCAAGTGTCAGCAATCCAATCGTGGCCGTACCGATCATGACCTTCTTGAACATGGAAGAACCTCCAACCCTTCGTCGCCATGACCAGTAAACCGGTCGGGTGTGAGGATTCCGTGAGCAGGGCCCTACATCCCGCCCGGCGGTCGGCTGTCGGTCGAGGTGCCTTTTCCCAGAAGACCGACAGCTGGTCCTCCACAGCTTCGGCGCCATTGCCGACGTCGAGCGCTGGTGTCAATGTCTCGACACATCACACGGTGGGCCGTGCCGGACTTGAACCGACGACCCCTTGCGCGTCATGCAAGTGCGCTACCAACTGCGCCAACGGCCCGTGAGGGAGGACGATACCACCCGGCCCCCGAGACTCACGGCCCCGTCGACAGGGTCGATCGACCTGCTCACGGGCCCGACGGAGCTGCCCTCAGGGAGTGCTCACACCCTCCATCACGTCGATCGGCGAGCTCGGTGTCGCCCGGTCGATGGCGGCCCAGCCGCTCAGCTCGGCCCGCCGGGCGATGACCGCCCGGTGGCCGCCTCGCAGACCGAAGAGGCGCTTGGCCAGGAGCAGGTAGATGACGATGGCCAAGTTGATCACCAAGGTGAGGATCTTGAACACGCTGATGCTCAGACTCAGCTCGTAGATCTCGAGCGGGACCAAGGCCGTGGTGGCCACGAAGGTCAGGTACTCGGCCCACCGCTTGGCGAACCACAGGCCGACCATCTCGCTGGCTTCGAGCGCGGCGTAGGCCGTGGCCACCAACGCCAGTTGGATGAGCCGGTGGGGTGAGTACTCGAATGCCTTCCGGAGGTACCCGAGCACCCCTCGGATCTGGGACTCCCCCGGACTGGTGCCGGAGAGATCGTTCATGATGTTCACGTAGTCACGATGGAGGGAACTGTCGTGACGGGCGAAGGCAAACAGCACGAAGGCGAGCGTTCCGAGCACCACCACGTGGATGGCCCGGTCCACGGCGATCAGCCGCAGGACGTACCGGTCTCGGAGCTTCGGGCCCCGGGCGGGGAGCTCGATCTCGTCCCGGGACGGAACCCGTTCCCGCGCCGGTTCGGGTGGGATCTGGCCGTGCAACCAGGCGTCACATCGGATACAGCGGTACCAGCGGAAGCCCCCGCGCTCGCGGACCAGGGCGGCATCGGCGTCGGTGACCGTCCGGGCGTCCGTCCCGACCAGCGCGTGACCCTTCCACCCGCAGGTGAGCAGTTCGTACCGATTGTCTGGTCGCGCCTTCCTGCGGCTCACGTCCGCAGAATAGGCTCGTCGACGACCGATGACGTGAAGGGGATGCCATGGCTCCCGACCTACAAGCCCACATCGACCAGATTGACGACCAGGGCTACACCATCATCCAAGACGCCGTCGACCTCGCCCTGATCGATGCGCTCAACGAGGACCTCCTCCGGCTGGAGCGCGACCTCGGGATCGTGCCGGCCGACAACCTGTTCGAGGGGGCCCGTACCACCCGGATCTACAACTTGCTGGCCCACGGTCCGAACTTCCAGCAGGTTCCGATCCACCCGGACATTCTCCCGGTCTGCGAGGGTGTGCTCGACGACGGCTTGTTGATCTCGTCGCTGTCATCCATCGCCATCGGACCGGACGAGACCCCGCAGCCCATCCACGCCGACGACCAGGTCCTCCCGTTGCCCAAACCGCATCCGGCCACGGTGTGCAACACGATGTGGGCGCTCACCGATTTCACCGAGGCGAACGGCGCCACCCGGATCATCCCCGGATCGCACCGAGCGGCGGAGTCCCCGGACCTGGTCACCGTCTACGACTCCATCCCCGCCGAAATGCCGAAGGGCAGCGTGCTCGTCTGGCACGGCAGCCTGTGGCACGGCGGCGGGGCCAACACCACCACCGAGCGCCGGGTGGGCATCGCCATGAACTACTGCGCCGGCTACATCCGGCAACAGGAGAACCAGCAGCTCGGCCTGCCGACCGACCTGGTCCGTACCTTCCCACCCCGACTCCAGCAACTGGTCGGCTACGGCATCTACCGCGGGCTCATCGGGCATATCGACAAGAACGTCCCGGCCAACCTGCTCCTGGCGGCCGACGAGGACTCGCACCTCATCTGGGACTACGCCACGCCCCCGGCCCTCTGAGTCGGGCGCCGCGTCATCCGCCGGCAGTCGACGGGGTCGGCTCCGGGCGGGGCGAACCGGAGCCGTAACCCAACTCACCGAGGACGGGCTCGGCCCGTTCGAGGTCCAGGGCCAGCTCGGCCAACCACGCCTCCAGTTCGAGGCGCGTCATGGTGGCGTCCGGATTGGAGCGGTCGATGGCGCCTCGGACCGGCCCGGGCTCGACGATCCCGTTCCAGCCGCCCCGGCCGGCCAGCTGGGCCCCCAGGGTGCGGTAGCCGTCCGCCACCGCCGCGGTCGACGACAGCAGGCGGCTGCGCACCTCCGGTGTGCTTCGGGCCGCACCGAAGGTATCGGGGACCAGGGCGACGAGGCTGGCACCGAACCACAGCTGGTGCGCGGTGGCGATCAGCGACGCCCACGCCATCACCGGCGCGTCCGACTGGTGCGGTTCCGACAGGTACTGGGAGAAGACGTCTTCCGCGTCGACAACGGCGACACCGACCTCGGTGTTCCACCGGGCCGTGCCGGCATCGTCGGGTCGCCCACCGGCGGGCGACCGGCCGAGTATCCGGCTCACCGTGGCCTGGGCGTAGTCCCCACCGACGGTGAAGAGACGACCGACCACCCCGGAGAGCTCCGAGGAGGCCCCCCGGGGCCAGATGGCCATGCCGATGGCCAGACCGATCGCCGCCCCGACCAGGACGTCCACGATCCGGATCAACCCCACGGTCCAGCCGGCCGGTTTCAACAGGTTGAACAACATCACGATGACCAGGGTGAAGCAGGCCTGACCGGCGACGAAGCTGACCGCCACCGGCAGGTAGAAGGCGGCGAAGACCACAATGGGCAGCAGGATCGAGTAGACGAGCTCGTGCACACCGAGCGTCGTGACCAGCGCGCTCGAGACGGCAAATCCGATGGCGGTCCCGACTGCCGCCTGGACCGCGGTCGAACGGGTGCCGGCCGCGCTCGTCTTGAGCACCACCAGGGTGGCGAACCCCACCCAGAACCCGTGCTGGAGGCCGAGGACCCCGACGGCCAGGCGGGCGAGCGCCAGGCCGGCAGCCAAACGGAGGCTGTTCTGGAAATGGACCGAGCGCAGCGACAGATTGCGGCGGGCCCGGCGGATCCACTTGGCCACCGACGGGCCGTCGGCGAGGGTCTCGACCAGCGCCGACTGCTCCGAGCGGACCGACGCCTCCAACGGGGCGCCGTGCATCGCCCGGCAGTGGATCGAGGCCAGGCTCGCCCCCCAGCAGAGTTGTTGCAGCACGAAGTACCAGGCGGCAAACGTCTGCAGCTGGTCCGAACCCTGGCCGCCGGCCAGATGGTCGGCGAACCGTCGATGACCGGCCACGGTGAAGCGCTCCCGGACCGCCTCGATCCGTTTGGGTTCGGGTAGGACCCGGCCATAGGTGGCCACCCCGTCGGCGCACCCGTCGAGCTGCGAGGCGACCTCGTCCAAGAGCTGGCCGGTCACCGGCTCCAGGCCGGCGACGTCCGGGTGCGAGAGGCCGTGGAAGACCTCGAGAAGCCCGGCGATCCGGCGGCCTCCCTGCAGCATGTACATCCTGGCCTTGTGCGGGCTGGCCAGGCCGTCCGGCCGCCATGAGCCGGCCGCGATGGCCCGCTCGGCGGCGAGGATCGACTCAGCCAGCCGCACCCCGGCCTCGGAACCGGCCCCACCATCGTCGGGCTCCGACTTCCCATCGGAGCCGACGGCGGCGCGGAGATCGGCGACCTGGGAGGCGAGCTCCCGATAGACGCGGGCCAGCGCCACCCGGCTCTCCGCCGTGGCTCGGGACGGCCACAGCCATCCGGCGGCCAGCAACGAGAGTGCTCCGCCGAACGCCAGCCCGGCCTCACGGGGGGCGATCACCGAAGTCGGTCCTTCGACGCCGGTCGCCACCACGTAGAAGACCACCACTGCGCTCGAGGCGGCGGCGAAGTACCCGCTGAAGACGGCGGAGAAGCTCACGACGAAGGCCACCACGAACATGGTCGACGAGGCGGCGATCGTGTCGGTGGAGACGGCGGTCCCGATCGCCAGCAGCCCGGCGCCCACGACAAGGGTGACGGCGGTCGCCCGCATGCGCTGAACCCGGTGCCCGGAGAAGTCGGCGATCCCGAGCACGGCCGCGGCCGTGAAGGCGGCGACCACGGCGAACTGGGAATTGCCCACCACATGGAGGCCGACGAGAAAGCTCGCCGACATGACCACCGCGGTGCGCCCCGCCTTGCGGAGCCAGCGGCCTCCCGGGTCGTGGATGACGGTGTCCAGCCTCACGGACCGCGGAGCTCGGAGCGGGGCGGGTGGGATGTCCTCGGGACCATGCAGCTCACTTGGATCGCGGCCCCGACCGGCCCGACGGAAGCCGAAAGATCAGTGCCGGAAGACGTCGTGCCGTCCACCCCATCCTTGCCGACGTGTGGCCCGGGCCTGGAGGCGGCGGGCGGAATCGAACCGCCGTACGGGGCTTTGCAGGCCCCTGCCTAAACCACTCGGCCACGCCGCCCTGGCGTCCGGCGATCCTATCGTCCGCTGCCGGGATGGTTGAATCTCATCATGCGGATCGGAATGATCGCCCCACCGTGGACACCAATCCCCCCACTGCTGTACGGCGGCATCGAGCTGGTCGTCGATCAACTGGCCCGCGGATTGCAGGACGCCGGCCACGAGGTGTTGCTGTTCGCCACCGGCGACTCCACCTGTCCGGTGCCCCGCCGGTCGGTCCTCCCCAGTGCCGAGGGCACCCGGATCGGCATGGCCGTGCCGGAGATCCGCCATGTGATCCACGCCTACGAAGCCGTTCGGGACTGCGACGTGGTCCACGACCACACGGTGATGGGCCCGTTCTACGCCGCGCATTTCCCGGGCCTGCCGGTGACCACCACCATCCACGGCCCGTTCAACGAGGAGCTGAAGGACATCTACCGGGTCAACGCCGAACGGGTGCCCATCGTGGCCATCTCACACGCACAGCGCCGGGCCGCCCCCGAGATCCCGATCGCCAGGGTCATCCACCACGGGGTCGACGCCGCCCACTTCCCGATGGGAGACGGCCGCGGGGACGAGGACGGTCCCTACGTCGTGTTCCTCGGTCGCATGGCCGGGGACAAGGGAGCCCACCGGGCCGTGGAGATCGCCCGCAAGGCGGGCATCCGGATCCTCATCGCGGCCAAGATGCGCGAACCGTGGGAGCTGCAGTACTTCGCCGAGGAGGTCGAGCCGCTCCTCGGCAAGGACGCTCGCTACCTCGGTGAGGTCTCCCACGAGCGGAAGCTGGAGCTCCTGGCCGGCGCATCGGCACTCCTGTTCCCCATCCGCTGGAACGAGCCGTTCGGCATGGTCATGCTCGAGGCGATGGCCTGCGGAACCCCGGTGCTGGCCTTCGAGGAGGGCGCGGCGCCGGAGGTGGTCGACCACGGACGCACCGGCTTCCTCTGCGAGGACGACGGCGCCATGGTCGAGGCCCTCGGACGGCTCGGCGAGCTCGACCGCCGCGACTGCCGGCTGTCGGTCGAGGGCTACTTCTCCACCAACCGGATGGTGACCGAGCACATCGAGCTGTTCGAATCCCTGATGCGGTGACGGCGGCGGCCGGACCGGATGCCACAGCTCGGGCCTGGGCCGGACGCGGCAGCCCGATGGCTGTCCCGGCCACGGGGGCTCAGGCCCGGCGGCGGAACACCAGTTTCGCGACCAGGACGATCAGGGCCACCACGATGGCCAGCTTGATCACGAACCAGATGATCCCGGCGACGAAACTGAGCACGGCGAACGCCACGAAGAGGGCGATCAACCCCCCACCGACGATCAGCACGCCGTCGAACAGGCTCAGGCCGGTTCGCTGCTGCTCTTCCATGGACACAGACTAACCCTGACCTGCCGAAAACGGACGTCGCCCCGGTCATGGGATGCGATTGTCCACCTGGGCGCCGGTGGTACGGTCCGGCCGTGTCCCTGCGAGACCGGAGGCAGACCCTGCTCGATCGCAGCGAGCTCCGGGGGGACGAGTTCTGCCGGGCCTACGCCCGAGCGGCCGACGAGTGGCTCACCGAGCTGTTCGACCGGGCGGCCGACGGGGACACCAGGGGGATCGCCCTGGTGGCGGTGGGGGGTTACGGCCGCGGCGAGCTCTGTCCCTACAGCGACCTCGACGTCGTCCTCGTCCACCGGAACCGGCGTCAGATCTCGTCGATGGCCGACCGCATCTGGTACCCGGTCTGGGACGAGGGCGTCTCGCTGGACCACAGCGTCCGACGGCCCGGCGAGGCGCTCGAGCTGGCCGGGAGCGATCTCCGGGTGGCCCTCGGGCTCCTCGATGCCCGGGTGGTCTGCGGGGATCCCAAGGTGGCCGAGCCGGTCATCGAGGGGGCGCGGGACCGCTGGGCCCGGCAGAAGCCCCCATGGCTCGGGGTGTTGGCCGACCAAGTGGCCGAACGGCACCGGGCCTACGGCGACGTGGGCTTCCTCCTCGAACCGGACTTGAAGGAGTCCCACGGAGGTCTGCGCGACGTCAACGCGCTGCTGGCCCTGATGCTCGCCGTTCGGGTGCTGGCCGACTATGTGGACACCGTGGCCGTCGACAAGGCCCGGGCCGATCTGACCGCCGTCCGCGTGCAACTCCACCGGCGGGCGGGACGCGAGCAGAACCGGCTCCTCCTCCAGGACCAGGATCAGCTGGCGGTCGACCTCGGCGAGTCGGACGCCGATGCCCTCATGCACCGGGTGGCCACCGCCGGCCGGACCGTGGCCTGGGAGGGGGACGACGCCTGGCGCCGGCGGGGGGCCTGGTCCCGGGCGAACGGGCCCACCGGCCGCGCTCGCCGCCGCCGCGGCGGAGCCTCGGATGATGTCCCGGCCGCTGTGCCGGGCGACCCGGACATCGTGGTCGGAGAGGACGAGGTGCTCCTCGGGGAAGCGGCTGACGCGGGCCGGGACCCCAGCCTGGCCCTCCGTTTGGCCGGGGTGGCCGCCGAGAAGAACCTGCCTATCTCGCGCGATGCGCTCAACCAGCTCGGCCGCAAGGCGCCGGCGCCCGAGGCTCCGTGGTCTCCGGAGCTGCTGGCCGCCTTTCTCCGGGTGCTCGCCACCGGGCCGGCGGCGATCGCCGCCCTGGAGGCACTCGACCAGCGGCACCTGCTCGAGCGCTACCTGCCGGAGTGGGCGGCGGTGCGCAACAAACCCCAGCGCAATCCCTACCACCGCTTCACGGTGGACCGTCATCTGCTGGAGGCGACGGCCAACGCCGCCACCATGGCCCACCGGGTCCAGCGTCCGGACCTGCTGTTGATCGGAACGCTGCTCCACGACATCGGCAAGGGCTTTCCCGGAGATCACACCGAGGTGGGCATGACCGTGGCGGGCGACATGGCGCGCCGCATGGGGCTGAGCGACGAAGACGTCGACACGGTGGTCGCCATGGTCCGCCTGCACCTCCTGCTCCCTGACACCGCCACTCGGCGAGACCTCGACGATCCCGCCACCGCCGAGCGGGTGGCCAAGGAGGTGGGCAATCGCTCGCTGCTGGAGTTGCTGGCCGCCTTGGTCGAGGCCGACAGCCTGGCCACCGGCCCGTCCGCCTGGGGGTCCTGGAAGGCGGGTCTGGTCGCCGAGCTGGTCGAGCGAACCGGACGGCGGCTGGCCGGCGAGCCGGTGACACCGTCGACGCCCTGGATCACCGACGAGCTGCGCCTGGTGATGGACACGGTCCGCTCCCATGGGGCGCCGGCCCTGTCCATCGAGGACCCCACGGTCACCGTGGTGGCGCCCGACCACGTCGGGCTGCTGGCCGAGGTGACCGGGGTGCTGGCCCTCCACGGGCTCAACGTGCGCTCGGCCGTGGTTGCCGGCGAGGACGGCGTGGCCGTCGAGCTCTTCACCGTCGAGCCCTCCCGCGGGCGCTGGCCGTCGCCGGCCCGGTTCTCCGACGACCTCAGCTCGGTCATGCAGGGGACCCTGCCGGTCGAGACCCAGCTGGCCCAACTGGCCCACACTTACCGCCGAGACCGCCGGATGGCCTCACCGAATCTGGTCTCCACCCAGGTCACCGTGGACAACAACGCCTCGGCCGCCGCCACCGTGGTCGAGGTTCGGGCCGAGGACGTGGTCGGCCAGCTCCACCGGATCACCCGAGCCCTGCTCGAGTGCCGCCTCGATGTGATCTCGGCCAAGGTGTCCACCTTCGGGTCGGCCGTGGTCGACGCCTTCTACGTGCGCGGTCCGGACGGGGGCAAATTGACCGACCCACGCCTCATCGGCGAGGTCGAGGAGGTCATCCGGCAACGGGTCGGCGTCGCCGGGTCGGACGAGAATCCGGACTGAGCTCGCCGGCGGGTGGGCTCCGGTGGCACCAACGGCCCGATGTGGCGGCCTAAACGTCATTTCAGCTGGTAGATTCAGTATTCAAGCGAGGATGAGGATGCCAGCCGGATACGCACATTCCAGATCGCCGCGCCGTAGGCCGCGTGTCGGACCACGCAGCGGCTGGACCATCGCCATCACGCTGTCCACGCTGGCCGTGGTGATCGTGGCCGCGGCGGCATTCATGCTGCGCGGCCCGGCCAACCGGGCGGTGGCCTCCCCGAACCCGAACCCGGCCCCCAGCCACGCCGGCGTCGGGCCGCTCCACGTCCTCTCGATGAGCCCGGTGGCCGGCTCGAGCGGGGTGCCGAGCGACGCCACCATCTCGGTCCGCTTCTCGGTCGCCCTGAACCCGCACTCCCCCACGCCCGCCCTCACGCCCGTCGTTCCGGGGTCGTGGCAGCTGGCGACACCCGACACCTTCATGTTCGTGCCGACCGGTCCGCTCGTGCCCTCCGCCACTGAAACGGTGTCGGTGCCGGCCGGTACCGGTGGCGTGGTCAGCGCCTCGGGCCGGTCACTGGCCGACCCGGCGACGGCCCAGTTCACCGTGGCGCCGGGCAGCACCCTCCGCTTGCAGCAGCTCTTGGCCCAACTCGGGTACCTGCCGGTGACCTTCACGCCGGCCGACCAGCTGACCGCCCCGCAGGAGGCGGCCCAAGCCCAGCAGGGATCGTTCAACTGGCGCGGGACCGAGCCGGCCTCGCTGGTCAGCCTGTGGACCGTCGGGACGCCCAACGAGATCACCCAGGGGGCGGTGATGGCCTTCGAGTCCCAGCACAACATGAAGGCGGACGGCTCGGCCGGTCCGGCGGTGTGGAGCCAGCTGCTGGCCGACGCCGCCGCCGGAGCGGTGAACCCTGCCCCCTACGACTACGTCTCGGTCGACAAGAGCCTTCCGCAGACGGTCACCGTCTACAGCAATGGTGCGCCGGTGTACACCACCCGGGCCAACACCGGGGTGTCGGCGGCACCGACCGTGTCCGGCACGTTCCCCGTCTACCTTCGCTATCGGGTGACGACCATGACGGGCACCAATCCGGATGGATCGAAGTACAGCGACCCGGGCATCCCGTGGGTGAGCTACTTCAACGGTGGTGACGCCCTGCACGGCTTCGTCCGGGGCGGCTACGGCTATCCCCAGAGCGATGGTTGCGTGGAGATGCCGCCGGCCAATGCCGCCGTGGTCTACCCGCTGACCCCCATCGGCACCCTCGTCACGGTGGCCTGACCCCGACCGGCGCGTTCGAGCCCGGCGCGGTCGAGCCCGGGCGGTCCCGGCCCGGTCACCGTTCCGTGGTGGTCGAGGGGAACGTCGGGGGGCGGCGCTCCTTCAGGGCGGCCAGGCCCTCGCGGGCATCGGGGCCGAGGAAGCCGAGCATCTCGAGGGCGAGGGACTCCCCGAACACCGAGGAGTTCGACCGGAGCCACTGATTGAGCGCCCGCTTCGTCCACTGCACCGCCGTGCGACTCCCGGCGGCCAGCGAGTCCGCCACGGCCAACGCTTCGGTCACCACGTCCTCGTCCCGAACGCACCGGGTCACCAGGCCGATCCGCTCGGCCTCCGGCCCGTCCACGAAGTCCGAGGTCAACAAGTAGTACTTGGCCTTGGCCATGCCGCACAGGAGTGGCCAGAGGAGGGCGGCATGATCGCCGGCCGCCACGCCGAGCCGGGTGTGTCCGTCCGAGATCCGGGCCGAGGTGGCCATGATCGACACGTCGGCCAGCAGGGCGACGGCCAGCCCGGCGCCGACGGCCACGCCGTTGATGGCGGCGACGATGGGCTTGACCGAGGTGAGGATCGACTCGACCACGGCGTTGGCGTCGCGCCACTGTTCGACGACGGCGGTCTGATCGGTGGTCATCCGCTCCACCATGGCCAAGTCGCCCCCGGCGGAGAAGGCTCGCCCCGCGCCGGTGATCACCGATGCCCCGACCGTCTCGTCGGCATCGACGACCGGCCAGACCTCGGAGAGCTCCCGGTGGAGCCGCTCGTCGGCCGCATTCAGCACGGCGGGCCGGTCGATGGTGATGAGGAGGACCCCGGGACGGGAATGATCGAACCGGAGGTGCCGGAAGTCGCCGTAGCCCGTGGCGGTCGACTGGCCCGAGGGATCGGTCATGACCCCAGATCATGGCCTGAAACGGCCGGCCCGGGCGGAGCCCGGAGCCGTGGAGGTGGCCCAGGGCGCCCGTCCCGGGTCGGGTGGGACCACCTATGGATCATCCCGACCGCGGCGGTTAACGTGACCCTGACGAATGGCGTTCGAAGGGTGCCGGAATGAACAGATGGCGACGGTCCCCGGCAGGATCAGCGGCGGGCACGGCCGCCGGTACCCTCGAGCGGGCGCCCGATCCACCCGCGGCGCAGACCGGCGGTAGGCCTGCCACCGGCGAGGCGACGCTCGACCTCACCCGGCCGTCGGTGCTCGAGATGGCCGTGGACGGGAAGGAAGCAAGCATGAGCCCCAGCGAAGCCCGGGACAAGTCCTCGGTGTCACTGACCGGATCGCTCTCCACGTTCACGCTGGCCGACGTGCTGACGCTGTTGGCGTCCACCAGCCAGACGGGCGAGCTCCATGCCGTCAGCGATGACGTCGAGGGTTGGCTGTGGCTCGCCGACGGTCAGCTGGCCAATGCCCGAGTCGGCTCGGCGACCACCATCGGCGAGGCCGTCTTCGAGCTGGCCCGTATCACACGGGGCGAGTTCTCGTTCATCTCCGGGGTGGTCTCCTCCAGCGGCCATCCCACCGTGCCGGTCGCCGCCGTGCTGCAGGAGGTCGGTCCCCAGGTGGACGAATGGCGCGAGCTCCAGTCGGTGGTTCCGCTGGATGCCGTGGTCACCCTCGCCCCCAACCCGCCCGGGCCGGAGATCCGGATCCGCAACGACCAGTGGAGCGTGCTGACGGCCGTCGGGACGAGCGGTCGGTCGGTCAAGTCCGTCCTCGAACAGATCGGCGGGGAGCAGATTGCCGGACTGCGGGTGCTCCGCGACCTCGAGTCCGCCGGTCTCATCACGGTGGGAACGCCGGGCCGGACCGACGGACACGACCCCGACCCGGGTCCCGGAGGAGCGCCTCCACCCGAGTCCGGACTGAACCAAGGGCTGCCGGCCGACCCGATCATCCCGCCCGCCGAGGCGCCCCCGGGCGACGCGGCCGGCTCCGTCGAGCGCTCGGGGGGGTCCCCCCCGGACCAGCCGACCGGCCTGGCCGAGGTGACCATCCTGCCCCCACCCATCACCGTCGACCCCTGGGCCCCCCCACCCGACATCGAGGGAGTCGGGGGCAACGGGGTCGCCTGACCACGGGTCGCCTGCTCAGCCCCCGGTGTTGAAGGTGGTCGTGGTGCAGGTGCCGTTGTGTTCGCAGTGGTTGACCACCACCACCAGCACGATCACCAGGACGATCCCGATGGCGATGCCGGCAAAGCCGATGATGATGCCGGCCAGGGCCATCCCGCTGCCTTGCTGCGTCCCCCCGGACCGTTTGATCTGTGAGCGGGCGATGAACCCGAACACGATGCCGAGGACGGCCCCGATCCCGTAGATCCAGAAGAAGAACGAGCAGACCATGGCGGCAACGGCCAGCCCGTTGGTCTTCGGGACGGGGACGAACCCGTAGGGCCCACCGGCGCCGGAGTAGGCGTAACCCGGCGGGCCCGGGCTCGGGGGAAAGGCCGGTGGCGGGTAGCCGGGTGGTGCTCCCGGTGGACCGTAGGTGCTGCCGTACGACGGCCCCGGGACCGAACCGGTGGAGGCGTAGCCCGGGGCCTGTTCCGGCGAGTACCACTTCCCGTCCGAGGCCAGCCACCACCCCGGCCCCTGCGCTCCGTCGCTCACCGGCGCCTCCATCGACACGATCGGCACCCGAGGCTAGCGGTGTGCCCCGCCCGGCCGGAGGACCTCACGCCCCCCGGAGCCGGTCGGCCAGGGCCCGGAAGGCTCGTCCCCGGTGGGAGACGGCGTGCTTCTCCTCCGGGGTCATCTCGGCGAAGGTCCGCCCACCGTGGCCGTCGGGCACGAAGACCGGGTCGTAGCCGAAACCCGCGTCGCCGGCCGGCGCGGTGGCGACGGTGCCGAGCACCTCACCGTCGGCCCAGACCTCGCCGGCGTCCGGAAACCCGACGAACGCCACGCAGCGAAAACGGGCTCGGCGGCGCTCGGGCGCCGCCGCCCCGTGCCGTTCCAGCTCGGCGAGGAGCTTCTCCACGTTCTCCCGATAGGTGGCGTGCTCACCCGAGTAGCGGGCCGAGTACACGCCCGGGGCACCGCCCAGGGCATCGACCTCGAGCCCGGTGTCGTCGGCCACGGCGGCCATGCCGGTGGACTCGACCAGGGAGAACGCCTTCAGCCGGGCATTGTCCAGCAAGGTGTCCCCCGTTTCCTCGATCTCGGGTACGGACGCCGGCCGGGGACGGAGGACCAGGCCGGGGACGGATCCGAGGATGGCCGAGATCTCGGTGGCCTTGTCGGGATTCCCGGTGGCCAGCACCAGCTCCAACGCCCGCATCACTCAGCGCGGCGCCGGGGGTTCGGCCAAGGTCTCGGCCTGAAGGTCGAGCAGCTGGGCGATGCCGTGCTCGGCCAGACTCAACATCTCGTCGAGCTCCCCCTTGGTGAAGGGCATGCCCTCGGCCGTTCCCTGCACCTCGATGAATCGCCCGGACGACGTCATCACCACGTTCATGTCGACCTCGGCCCGGCTGTCCTCGGCATAGGGAAGATCGAGCATGCACACCCCGTCGACCACGCCGACCGACACCGCGGCCACCGCTTCGGTCAAGGGGTTGGACTTCAGGTCCCCCCGCTGCACGAGCCGGGTCATGGCGTCATGGAGGGCGACGAAGGCGCCGCAGATGGAGGCGGTCCGGGTGCCCCCATCGGCCTGGAGCACGTCGCAGTCCACGGTCACCTGGAGCTCCCCGAGGGCGACCAGATCGCACACCGAGCGCAGGGAGCGACCGATGAGCCGCTGGATCTCCTGGGTCCGGCCGGACAGCTTTCCCTTGGCCGCCTCGCGGGTGACCCGTTCCTCCGTCGACCCGGGGAGGAGCGAGTACTCGGCGGTCACCCATCCCTTGCCCCGGCCACGCATCCAGGGCGGGACGCGGTCCTCCACCGAGGCGGTGCAGAGCACCCGGGTCCGTCCCATGGAGACGAGCACCGATCCGGGGGCGAAGACGGTGAAGTCCCGCTCGAAGCGGGCGGGCCGCAATTCGTCGACCGCCCGTCCGTCGAGCCTCGCCGTCTGGCGGGCTGGCCATGTCCTCACTCACACTACGAATCCCTTCCCCGACGCAGCTTGTTCCACCCGGCCCTCGAACGTCGTCTCGGCCTCCTCCGCGACGGCCGATTCGTCGACGGTCGGCCAGCGGTGGGTGAGGACCAGACGCCGGGCTCGCGCCTTGCGTGCCTGCTCCCCCGCCTGGCGTCCACTCATATGGCGGGCAGTGCCTTCGTGCTCCCTGGTGTAGGTCGCCTCGCACAGCACGAGGTCGAGCCCGATCCCGAGTTCGGCCAGTGGCCATCCCGGACCGGTGTCGGCAGAGTAGCCCAGCGCACTGACATCGCCGTCGATGCGCAGGGCCAGGGTCTCGAAGCTGTGGTCGGTCCGGCGGAAGGTGAGGCCGAGCCCGCCGACCACGATCGAGTCGCCATGGGTCACCCGGTGCCACTCGAGATTGGGCGAACCGTCCAAGCCCGCCCGTTCGGCCACGCCGGCCGGGGCGTAGACCGGGAGGCCGCGGCGATCGAGGGCGCGGCGGGCATGGCTGTCCATCACCATCAGGTCGGACCAGTGGTCGGGGTGGTGGTGGGAGATGACCACGGCATCGACGGACGACACGTCCAGATGGCGCTGGAGGAGGGCGAACGTGCCCGGTCCGGCGTCGACCAGCAGGCGGGTCCGGTCCGAGGCCACCACGTAGCCGCTGCCGGCGCCCCCGGGGCCAGGCCAGCTCCCGTCGCAGCCGAGGACGGTGAGCGACAGCGCCCCGGGGGCGGGCGGGCCGGAGCCCGGGCCCGTCGGGACCGTCCCCTCCCGGGACCGAGAGGGCGGACCGCTCAAAAGAAGGTGATCCGCTTGGCCCGCTCCTCGACCACGTCGAGGTCGTCGGTCCAGGCCCCGGTGGACAGGTACTTCCACCCGCCGTCGGCGGAGACCACCACCACCACGCCCCGGTCGATGGACCCGGCCGTCCTCACCGCCCCGGCCAAGGCCGCCCCGGACGACAGCCCGGCCAGGATCCCCACCTCCATGAGCCGGCGGGTCCATTCGATCGACTCACGCGGCCGGACGATCCTCTTCCCGTCGAGGAGCTCCTCCCCGTTGCCCGCCACGAAGATGGGAGGGATGTAGCCGTCGTCGAGGTTGCGGAGCCCGTCGACCATCTCGCCGGCGGGTGGCTCGATGGCCCACACCTTGACGTCGGGGTTCCGCTCCTTCAGGTAGCGGCCGACACCGAGAAGGGTGCCGGACGTCCCCAGCCCGGCCACGAAGTGGGTGACCTCGGGGCAGTCACGCCAGATCTCGGGTCCGGTGCCCTCGTAGTGGGCCTTGGGGTTGGCCGGGTTGCCGTACTGGTAGAGGAAGGCCCACTCGGGGTGCTCGGCGGCCAATGCCTGGGCCCGTCGCACTGCCCCGTTCGACCCCTCGGCGCCGGGCGACTCGATGATCTCGGCCCCCCACGACTCGAGCAGCTGGCGCCGCTCGATGGAGACGTTGGTGGCCAGCACCACTTTGAGGTGATAGCCCTTCAGCCGGCAGATCAGAGCCATTCCGATGCCGGTGTTGCCCGACGTCGGCTCGATGAGGGTCTGGCCCGGCTCGAGCATCCCGTCCTTCTCGGCCTCCTCGATCATGGCGAGTGCGATCCGGTCCTTCACCGAGCCCCCGGGATTCTGCCCCTCGAGCTTGACCAGGATCCGAACGTCAGGGTTGGGACTGAGCTGGGAGATGTCCACCAGCGGGGTGTTCCCGATCAGCTCCAGCATGGAGCCGTAGAGCGTCATCGAAGGACGGGCACCGTGTCCCGGCCGGCGCCACCCGCCACGGCGGGCAGGATCGAGATCTCGTCGGTGTCCTTGACCGGTGTGTCGAGCGCCGACAGGTAGCGGACGTCGTCGTCGTTGAGGTACACGTTGACGAACTTGTGCAGCGACCCGTCGTCGTTGACCACCTGGCCGGCCAGTCCGGGGAACTGCTCGACCACGGCGGCCAGGACCTCGCCCACGGTGGAACCGCCGGCCGCCACGGTCTTGGCCCCACCGGCCTGGGGCCGCAGGAGGGTCGGCAGATTCACTTGGACGGTCACTGAGTCTCCTCTGATTCTCTGATTCGATGGTGACGCTCACTGCGGTCAGACGCCGCTCCGCCGGTGATCCGGATCGTCGGCCGGCCCCGGGTGGTTTCGGTGGGTCGAGGCGTGGGGCCCCCACGGCCCGGCGCCCGGTCCGCAAAAGTTGACTTCTTCGGTTCGGATTCTAGTTGGGCGCCAGCCGCACCGGCTCCTCGGTGACCTGGCCGTCCACGATCCGGTAGCTCCGGGTTACCGGCTCGGTGTCCCGCAGGGAGACGATCACGTAGTGCCAGGTCGGGTCAGGAGCCTGGGCGACGTCGGTCGGCGACGGGTACGCCTCGGTGTGGGTATGGGAGTGGAACACGCCGATGATGGACTGACCGGCGGCCTCCGCCTCCCGATCGGCCCGGAGATGGTCTTTCGGATCGACGGTGTAGAGCTTGGCCGAGGCGGCCACGTTCCGGGTCGGATAGCAGGTCGCGACCACGCCGGTAGCCGGGTCCCCGGCCACCAGGCCGCACGCCTCCTCGGGCATGCCGACCAGGCAGTGGGCCACCATCTGGTCGTGCACCGATCTCGAGAGGGAGAGCATGACGTGTGCACGCTAGAGGACTCGGGGCCTCGACCGGGCGACTACGTTCCTTCCCGTGGCCGGAAAATCGCGCCCTCGCCAGACGGTTCGCTCCGGTTCCCGGCCGACCGGAGCCGCCCGGCCCGAGCCCAACCGGGTGGTGGCCTCCAACCGGCGCGCCCGGTATGACTACGAGATCCTGGAGACGACCGAGGGCGGGCTGGTCCTGCAGGGTTCGGAGGTCAAGTCTCTGCGCGCCGGCCGGATCGCTCTGCAGGATGCCTATGCCCGGATCGTCGACGGGGAGATGTGGCTCTTCGGGGTCCATATCCCTCCGTACGCGCAGGCCAACGGCTTCGGTGCCCACGAGCCCGACCGCCGCCGGAAGCTGCTCCTCCATCGACGTCAGCTGGACGAATGGATGGGACGCTCCCAGCAGCAGTCGCTGACCATGGTGCCGCTCTCCATCTACTTCAAGGACGGGAGGGCCAAGGTCGAGCTCGCCCTGGCCCGAGGTCGCCGGCGCTACGACAAGCGCCACGCCATCGCCAGCCGGGACGCCGATCGGGAGGCCGCCCGTGAGGCCCGGGCCGCCTCGAAGGGCCGGGCCGGCTGATACCGGCAGGTCAACCGATCGGACTCGCCGGTGGTAGCCCCAACTCCCGTCTGACCGACGCCGCCGCCGAAGAGTCGACCCCCAAGTCCCTGGTGAACTTCTGCATCCAGGTCGACGGGTCCAGACGGCCCATGGTCGCGATCCCCTCGAGATCTCGCACGACAGCGGCGTCCTCGCCGAGCAACGTCTGCACACCCGACGCCGCGCCCGGGGGCCAGGATTGGTCCCGCAAGGCCGCATCGAACGTCTCCAAGGCGGTCACGGCCGGCGCGGCGTCGGACACGGCCTGGGCGATCGGCGTCGAGGCCGTCCAGGCGCGGGATTTGGCCGTGAAGGCGCCGAGGGCGGCGTCGGCCGGTCCGACATCGGCGAGATAGGCCGCACCGGCCGAGGACGAGTTGGCGGCCCTCGAGGCCGGCGCGGTCGTGGTGGCCGGGGACTGCCCCGAACTGCCGCTGGAACACCCGGCGATGGCCAGGCCCGTTGCGCCGATGGCAAGAGCCCGCGCCACTCTCGGCGGTGTGGCCATGCGCCGACCGTCCCGGCGGCTCGATCTCTGCTTCGGTGGAGGCCACCGCCTCCGCTCCGGAGTTCCTCGCATGACGGTCACCGATCCTCGAGTTCCCCGGCCCGTACTCCTTGGCTCCAAGCCGCATTCTGCTTGGTTCCAAGCTGCATCCGCACCCGGTGGGGCGACGCTACCGCCGCCCGGCCCGACCCGGGGCTTGGGCTCCGGCCCCACGAGGTGTCGCTGAACCCTAATCTGCGCTCGGCCACACATCGGAGCCGGTGTCGGTGACGAGCCGTCCGCACCCGGGTTCCCGTCAAGCACCGGCGACAACTTGCCGATCCTGTGGCCATGGCCTGGGCGGATTCACCCGCATCGGAGTGGCTGCGCCAGAAGTACCGGTGCACGATGTGCCACAAGCGCTGTCTGGTGCCGTGCCGCTTCACGTCGGCCGAGTTCCGCCAGATGGTGCAGAAGGCCGAATCAAGCTGGTCGTCAGCTGACCACCAGCACGATCCCTCGGCGATGGGACGGCGGTGACCTGGAGGTTCGCCACGTCGAGGTCGAGGCGGGAGGGGACCGGCGATGATCGCCGGCCCCCTGGCGTCGGGTCTGCTCGGCCCAACCGGCAACGGGAGGCGGCCAGGGCTGCTGAGATCCTTGGCCCGGCCCAGGGCGACGGCCACCGTGAAAGGATCGACCCATGCATGCCGTGGTGGCCACCGTGGGCATCGACGACCCCGAGGTCGCTCGTCAGGCACTGGCGGACCTGAGGCTCTCCGTCGTGCCCCGAGCGCCCGGTTTCGTCCGTGGGTTGTGGCTCGAGCCAATCGGCGGCGTCGGGATGTCCGTCATCGTCTTCGAGACCAGATGCAGGCCGAGGAGGCTCTGAACCATCCCCTTCCACCGTTACCGGGTGTCACGCCCCTGACCGTCGAGATCCGCGAGGTATACGCCAGCGCCTGAGGCAGGAATGCCGGCTCTTCACGGGAGCCTCCGGCAGGTGCGCAGCTCACCCAATGGCGGGTCCGCGTCATCCTCGAACCGTGGGACAGGGCCGATCGGTCGGCCCAAAGCCGCGGCCCGGAGGAGTGAAGGTCACGTCGTCAGCGCCGCCAGTGCTGCCAGTTGCTCGGCCGTGCCCACGCCGATGAGGACGTCGCCCGCCTCGATCACGTCATCCGGCGACGGATTGGTCAGGAAGCCGGCTCCAGGCCTCCGGATGGCCAGCACCAGCGCCCCCGTGCGATCGCGCAGGTGAGCCGATCCGAGCGTGTCGCCGGCCATGGGTGAGCCGGTCGATACGGTCACCTCCTCCAATCGGAATTCCAGCGTTCCGTCGTGCATGACGACGTCGACGAAGTCCACCACGTGGGGCTGGATCACAAAGGCGGCCATCCGATCGCCCCCCAGCTGCTGGGGATTGACCACACGGTCGGCCCCGGCGCGCACGAACTTGGGCTCCGACGATTCACTCCGTGCCCGGGCGATGACCTGAAGGTCGGGCCGGAGCGACTTACCGGCCACCGTCACGTACAGATTGTCGGCGTCCGTGTCGAGCGCGGCCACCAAGGCGGCCGCCCGGTTGATGCCGGCCCGATGCAGCGTCTCGTCGTCGGTCACATCGCCTTGAACGGACGCATAGGGCACCTCATGCAGCCGCTCCGGGTCGCGGTCGACGACCACGACGTCCTGGTCTGCGTTGGCCAGAAACCGTGCCACTTCTCGCCCGACCCGCCCCCAGCCGCAGACGATGACGTGCCTGTCCATTCGGGCGATGTCCCGATCCATCCTCCGCCTCCTCACAAGGTCTTGCATGTGGCCCTCAATGAGCACCTCCAGAACAGCTGAAAACGTATACAGCGCCGTTCCCACGCCCAGCAGGATCAGGATGATGGTGAAGACCTTGCCCCCGGCACCGAGTGGATGCGGAGGATTGAACCCCACCGTCGTGACGGTGCTGACCGTCGTGTACAGGGCGTCGAGAAGATCGAAGCCGAGCAGAAGGTATCCGACGGTGCCCGCCACGAGCACGAGTCCCAGTGCCACCAAGCCGATCCTCACCCGGCGGAACGGATCTCGCATGCAGTTCATCATGCCCGAGGGGACCCAAGCCGGTCTCGCTGTCGCCCGGCGCCAGCTGCAGAGCGTCGTGGTGGTCTCGGCCCGTCCCCCCCGGACGGCCGCAGATCCGCCAGCCCCAAGCTCGGATCCGGAGTGACCCAGTGGTTCGCTTGAGCCCTCGGCGCCGCGAGGCTGGCCGGCGGCCGTAATGGTCGACGGAGTCGAGACACGACGGGACCGTCATCGCCGCCGGTACCGACGGACGGGCGTCACCACGAACTGGACCCACTAACTTGACACCGACATGGGAGACGGAGCTCCAGGATGAGGAACGTCGTCGGCGAAGTCCTTCCTCTCGCCGTCGTGGTCACCGTGTCGCCGATAAACATCATTGCGGCGATCCTCTTGTTGTTCAGCAAGAGGCCGATAGTCAACGCCTCGGCGTACCTGGCTGGGTTCGTCGTCGGTGTCACTGCGGTGTTGACTGCTGCGACGGCGTTGGCGGGGGCGCTCGACCTCTCGGGAAGCTCCGACCGCACGCACGGGGCCTCGGTGGTGCTGCTCGTCTTGGGTGTGGCCCTGGTTGTCGTCGCCGTACGGAAGTTCCGCCACCGGCCCCGTCCCGAGGAGGTCCCCGACACGCCCAACTGGATGAACGGGATCGAGGAATTCGTGCCGGGCAAGTCGCTGGCCGTCGGCATCGCGGTTGGAATCCTGAACCCGAAGAACATCGCGGTGGGTGTTGCCGCGGCCGTGACCATCGCTCTGGCCAACCTGTCGGTCGGGCAGCAGATCGGTGTCATCGCCGTCTATGTCGTGATCGCCTCCTTGGGTGTAGCGGCACCGATCATCACCGTGCTCGTGCTCGGCGATCGGTCGGAGGGGGTGCTCGACGGCTGGAAGGCATGGCTCGACCGCAACAGTGCAGCAACCATGGCGGTCATCTATCTGCTGTTCGGGGCGATCTTGATCGGCAAGGGGATCAGTGGTGCCTAGTCCGCTTCTGCCCACGATGGACCGGGCCGAAGTGCCGATCGTGGTTTCCTGAACGATACGGCCGGCGTTTTGCCAAACTGAGGCCGAAGAGGCCAACGGGAACCGGAAGGGAGCTTTGTCCCGTAGCGACAATCGCACCGAGAACCTCGAGCTCCCGACGAGACCACGGCCCTCCGGCATCCGCGTGAGATGCCATCGCCTGGGCTCACCTCTTGTCGAGCGGTATGACGCGACTGGCACACCTCCAACAACCCTCAAGGTCTTACCTGGGATTGTTGGAGGTTCTTGGGACTATGTTCCCTGTCGGATCGCCGCCGATGTCGCCAGATTGTCTCGTCAGCGCTCGATCAGCCGCATCTGCTCTTCGCTGTGGTGATCGCCGGCCGCGGGGGTGAGCTTGTCGAGGCGGTCGAGCTGGTCGCCGCTGAGCTGGATCTCGTCGGCAGCGACGTTCTCCTCGACCCGGGACACCCGCTTGGTTCCGGGGATCGGGGCGATGTCGTCGCCCTGGGCGAGCAGCCAGGCCAGCGAGACCTGCGCCGGAGTGCAGCCGACCTCGTCGGCAATGGACTGGACCTCGTCGGCGCTGCTCAGGTTGTGCTGGAAGTTCTCGCCGGTGAAGCGCGGGTTGGTCCTGCGGAAGTCGGTGTCGGCCAGTTCGTCGATCGAGCGCACCTTCCCGGTGAGCATCCCCCGGCCCAACGGCGAGTAGGCCACGAGGCCGATGCCCAGCTCTCGCAGCACGGGCAGCGTCCTGGCCTCGGGGTCCCGGGTCCACAGCGAGTACTCGGTCTGCAGAGCGGTGATCGGGTGGACGGCGTGGGCCCGGCGGATGGTATCCGGGCCGGCCTCGGAGAGCCCGATGTGGCGGATCTTGCCCTCGGCGACCAGCTCGGCGAGCGCGCCGACGGTTTCCTCGATGGGCACCTTCGGGTCGACCCGGTGCTGGTAGTAGAGGTCGATGTGGTCCACGCCGAGCCTCTGGAGGGACCCTTCGAGAGCAGTACGGATGTTCGCCGGTGAGCTGTCGAGGGTGCCGGGACCATCGCCGGCGTGGGAGACCATGCCGAACTTGGTGGCCAGCACCACCTGGTCGCGCCGGCCGCTGATGGCCTGGCCGACGAGCTCTTCGTTCTGATACGGCCCGTAGATCTCGGCGGTGTCGATCAGGGTCACCCCGAGCTCGAGCGCCCGGTGGATGGTGCGGATGGACTCGGCGTCGTCCGCGCCGGCCCCGGTGTAGGCGGTGGACATGCCCATGGTCGCCCAGGCCGATGCGGGCGACCTCGAGGGTTCCCAGGTTGATGTGCTTCATGATTCTGCTCTCCCTTCTGAGCATGCTCTGCCAGGTCGCCGTAAAAGTAGGACGCGGTGACACCACCATCGATGAGGAAGTCGCTTCCGGTGATGAACGCACCCTCGGGCCCCATGAGTAGGGCGCCGACGGTCCCGACCTCGTCCGGGGTGCCGCCCCGGCCGGCCGGACACCGCTCGATCATGCTTCGGTAGCCTGCACCGCGCGGACCGGTCAGTTCGTCCCGGGCGAGCGGGGTGAAGATGATGCAGGGACTGATGGTGTTGATCCGGGCTCCGCGCTTGCCCCAGCGCACGGCCTCGGCCATGACCCGCAGCGAGTTGCCGGTCCATGGATTCCACAGTACGGGTGGGTTGGTGAGTTTGGGGGGCCCTGTCGGTACCTGGGACATGAGGACCTCCCCCGAGGCGACCGTGGGCGTCGAATGGGTACGAGAGGCCGTTGCCCTGGGCATCCCGGCTCGCCCGCCTCAAAGGAATCACTCCATGCCCGCTTGGACCGCAGACGAACTGAACAAGGTCGGGACCGCTGAGGGGCTCGAGGTCGCGTCGATGCGACCCGACGGCACCCTGAGCAGCGCCCGGACCATCTGGGTCGTCCCGCTTGGGGAGGACCTCTCCGTCCGGTCGGTCAATGGCCCAGACTCCGACTGGTATCGCGGTGCCAGACAGCGACACGAGGGTCACATCTGTGCCGGGGGTGTCGACCAGGACGTCACCCTCCTCGAGGTCCACGACAAGGACGATGCCATCGACGTTGCCTACCGGACGAAGTACCGGCGGTACGCAGAGAACACCCTCGACCGCATCACCAGCCCAGAGGCCCGATCGACGCCTCTTCGTCTGGCAGTCCGCACCCACGAACAGTTCGGGTCAATAACTGAGAGGCGTGCAAGGCCGAGCCACGCCCTGGACCTGACATGGGATCACTGAGGGGTTCGAACGTCGGCGTTTGTCTCAATGCGAAACCGCCTGACCTGCGGGAAAACAAGTCAGGCCATCGTGGAGGTGGCGGGAATCGAACCCGCGTCCTCCGGCTTCTCAGTGGGCCTTCTCCGAGCGCAGCCGGTTGGAAATTGTCGGGAGCGGCACCACAACCGGCGACTGCACCGCTCCGTATCCGACTCAGATGTCCCTGACGACCAGTCGACGCAATCTGTCAGGTAAGCCCTGCTTGATGTCGCCCGATACCGACCCGCAGGACTGAGGCCGGTCGGACGTCACTGCTCTTAGGCAGCGAGCGCGAGCTGAGGCTCGGCGTTTATTTTTGGTTCCGGCTCTTTAACGTGGCTCCGGAGACCACGGCTCGCTTCTCCCACATCGACGACCAGAGTCGAAGCCTGTCACCCCCGAGGTGGTTGTCCAACGGCCGAACGGTTGCCCGGCCTGGCCCGCCAGTCTAGGCGCCATCCCCGAGGGGCAGGTCACCGGGCCATTTGCGAGGAGGAACCGGGCGGGCGTCCCCCACGGGGGGCCGGCCGGAAAGCAGGACCTCGCTCCCGCCGATACGCTTCCCAGCGGACCACGACTGGCGTTTGGGTGGAGAACCACCGGGGAGCGGTCCCGTCGACATGACGTCGAGCCGCGCGCCTGGGTGCCTTCGATCGACCTGGAGGAATCCCCCGTGCCCGAAGATCCCGCCCCATCGCACTCGGCAGCGCCAGAAGAGGTCGCCTGGAACGCCGCTCTGGACCTCATCGCCGGGGTCGAGCCCATCGTGGCTTCGGCCATCCGCCAGGAGCTCGCCGATCAACGGGCCGCGCTCAAGCTGATCGCCAGCGAGAACTACGCGTCGCCCGCAGTCCTCCTCACCATGGGCAACTGGCTGAGCGACAAGTACGCCGAAGGAACCATCGGCAGGCGCATGTATGCGGGATGCGCCAACGTCGACCTCATCGAACGGACCGCCGCCGATCATGCCCGGGCCTTGTTCGGCGCCGATCACGCCTACGTCCAGCCCCACTCGGGAATCGACGCCAACCTGGTGGCCTTCTGGGCGACCCTGGCCCAACGGGTCGAGGCGCCGGCGCTGGCCGCGGCCGGGGCACGGAACGTCGATGACCTCTCCGACGACGACTGGACCGCCCTCCGGCACGCACTCGGAGACCAGAGGATGATCGGCATGGCCCTCGATGCCGGCGGCCACCTCACGCACGGCTTCCGCCGCAACATCTCGGGCAAGATGTTCGACCAGCGGAGTTACGGGACGGACCCGGAGACGGGCCTGCTCGACTACTCCGCCATCCGCCTGCTGGCACAGGAATTCAGGCCGCTGATCATCGTGGCCGGCTATTCGGCCTATCCCCGGCTGGTCAACTTCGCCGTCATGCGCGAGATCGCCGACGAGGTGGATGCGACCTTGATGGTCGACATGGCCCACTTCGCCGGCCTCGTGGCCGGTGGAGTCCTGACCGGGGACGACGACCCCGTCCCACATGCCCACGTCGTGACCTCGACCACGCACAAGTCGTTGCGGGGACCACGCGGCGGTCTCGTGCTGTGCGACCGGGCACTGGCCGAATTCGTCGACCGGGGCTGCCCCCTGGTGCTCGGTGGCCCCCTTCCCCACGTCATGGCGGCGAAGGCAGTGGCCCTGGCCGAAGCTCGCCGCCCCTCATTTCCCGCCTATGCCCGGGAGGTCGTGGCCAACGCCCAGTCGCTGGCTGACGGGCTGCAACGGCGTGGTGCCGACCTGGTGACCGGAGGTACCGACAATCACCTCGTGCTGATCGATGTCACCGGCTTCCACGTGACGGGCCGGCAGGCCGAGGCCGCCTTGCTGGAAGCGGGCATCGTCACCAACCGCAACAGCGTCCCCCGGGATCCGAACGGCCCCTGGTACACCTCAGGCATACGGCTCGGAACGCCGGCCCTCACCACCCTGGGCATGGGCACGGCGGAGATGGACGAGATCGCCGACATGATCGTCGCCGTCCTGACCGCAACGTCGGCGACGACGTCGTCGACGGGCAACCGCTCCCGAGCTGGCTACCGCCTCGAGCCGGCGGTCGCCGAACGCACGCAACGGAGGGCCGCCCAACTGCTGGCCGCCCACCCCCTCTATCCGTCGGTCGTCCTGAGGTAGGCTCCGCCCCTTCTGTCGCAACGAAAAAAACGCCGGGTCCGGAGCAGGGCGGCGGATCCCCGCTCGACGGACTCGACGTTTCTTTGACCGTACCCGTGCTGGCTGGGGTCGAAACACCCATGTCTGGGACTGACGGATGCGGCTTCGTCGGATTCGATACCCCACTGGGCCCGATCTAAACATCGGCTCTGCCTGGCAGACCCGATCGTTCGGCCGTCGGCCCTGGTGGTCGGGCCGGCCATGGCCGGAAGAGCGCGTTCGCCCTGCTCACAGCAGCCAAGTTCCCCATAGGGGGCCTCCCATCCGACTGCGCCTGGTCCACACGGGCCCGGGCCGGGGCGGCTCCTCCTCGACCGTGCCGCCAGCCGATCCGGGATCGAGCCGATTGCTCGGACCGGAGGCGGATGGGACACTCCGGTGGTGGACAGCCGGGGGAAGCAGGGCCTGATCGCCGGGCTCGGGCGCGGTCGTGGCGCCGTCGTCGGGCTGCTCGGAGCCCTGGTCGTCGGCCTGGTCTCGTGCTCGAGCTCCCCCACCGCCGCCTCACCGCCCGGGGCCCACGTGGCGGCTTCATCCTCGCCGACCCCGTGCCACCAACCCGGCGCCACGAGGCCCGTGACGGCGACACCGGTGGCCGGTGTGCCGAGCGACTGGAACGTGACCTCGTTCGACGGCACCGTCATCCGGGCCCACTGGTTCCCCGCCGACCTCGCCGGCGGGGAGCGGGCGCCCACCGTCCTGATGGGACCGGGCTGGAGCCTGCCCGGGGACACCGACGTCACCGGGAACGGGGTGCTCGGTGCCCTGCCCATCAAGGATCTGCTCCAGTCCGGATACAACGTGCTCACCTGGGATCCCCGTGGCTTCGGACAATCAGGGGGAACCTCGGAGGTCGACAGCCCGAACGTCGAAGCGCGCGATGTGAGCACCCTGATCACCTGGGTCGCCGCTCAACCTGGGGTGCAGCTCGACGCGCCGGGCGATCCCCGGATGGGGATGGTCGGCGGATCCTACGGAGGCGGCATCCAGTTGGTCACGGCGGCGACCGACTGCCGGGTTGATGCCATCGTCCCCACCATTGCCTGGCATTCCCTGGTCACCAGCCTCGACAAGGCCAACACGGTCAAGTCCGGCTGGTCCGACATCCTGAGCAACCTCTCGGGCGCCGACCACGTCGACCCGATGGTCATCGAAGCGAAGCAGACGGGCCAGGCGACGGGCACGATCACCCCGGCTCAGCGCGCCTGGTTCGCCGCCCGCGGGCCCGGTGCCCTGGTGGCCCGGATCACGGTCCCGACGCTGATCGTCCAAGGCACGGTGGACACGCTGTTCACCCTTCAGGAGGGGGTGGAGAATTACCAGATCCTCCGGGCCGACCACGTCCCGACGTCGATGCTCTGGTTCTGCGGCGGCCACGGCGTCTGCCTGACCCCCGCCGGCGACCAGGAGCTGCCGGCGACGGCGTCGATTGCCTGGCTCGACCGGTACGTCAAACGCGATGCATCCGTGAAGGTCGGCGCCGGTTTCCGTCTGGTGGATCAGAACGGCACGGGCTATTCGGCCCCTGCCTGGCCATTGCCCCAGGCCCGGCCGATCACGGCCGGCGGCCATGGAACGCTCTCACTCGTACCCACCGGCGGCTCCGGTCCGCTCCCGAGCCCTGCCCCCGTCTCCCAGGCGATCGGGGGCCTGGTGGCGCCGATCACCCCGGCCCGGGCCTCCAACGCGGTCGACGTCGCCGTCAGCTTCGGCAACCGGTCGACCGTCGTGGTCGGGGCCCCCCACCTGCAGCTGACCTACCGGGGCAACGCCCCGCCGGGCACCCGGCCCACCCGGGTCTTCGCCCAGTTGGTCGACGGTGCCACCGGGCTGGTGGTGGGCAACCAGGTCACGCCCTTGGTTGTGACCCTCGACGGCACGACCCATACGACGACGGTCCCGCTCGAAATGGTCGTCTTCGCCGGCCGGCCCGGCGCCCACCTCGACCTGCAGCTGGTGGCGACCACGGTGGCCTACGCCCAGCCCCGGCTGGGCGGATCGGTTGACTTCAGCGGGATCCAGCTCTCGCTGCCCACCGCCGCCGACCTCACCCCGCACTAGGCGGGCCGTGACCGGGCCCGATCCGCCGGCGGTTTCGGCGCCCTACTGGCGGTAACCCTCGACCGTACCCTCGGTCCGGAGCGTGGCCTCGTCGGGGCTTCGCCCGGCGGAGCGCAGGGCTCGACGCTGGCGAAGCAAGTCCCAGAGCCGGTCGAGGGTGACCTCGAGCGACTGGCGGCGCTCTTCCTCCTCCGGGGAGAGGCCTTGGCCCACATGTAGCTCCTCGAGCCGCATCTCCTCGTCGGCCAGGCTCCCGATGCGGGTGATGATCTCGTGGTCGTCCATGTCCGCTCCCCGGCCGTCCTGGCGAAGTGGTTCCTCGCTCAGGTCCTCCGTCCAGAGTAGGGCCCCGCCCCGCTCGGCCGCGTCACCGGCCGGCCGGTGGAGGCAGGGCCGGCTCAGCGGGGAGCACGCGGCATGCCCAGGCCGACCATGGCGATGAGGTCCCGCTGGATCTCATTGGTCCCCCCACCGAAGGTGAAGATCGTCTGCGCCCGCGAGCTGCGCTCGAGCCGGCCTTGCAACACGGACCCGGGCGATCCTTCGGGGAGGTAGCCGGCCTGGCCGACGACTTCGATCAGCAGGCGGTAGGCCTCCAGGGCGAACTCGGTGCCGAAGACCTTGGTCGCCGAGGCATCCGCCGGGTCGAGTCCCTTGTCGGCGGCCCAGGCCACCTTCCAGTTGATGAGCTTGAGGTACTCGGCCCGGCCCCGGACCCGGGCCAGGTGGATGCGGACCCACTCCTGGTCGATGACCCGGCGCCCGTCCCGCTGCCTGGTCTCGGCGGCCCAGGCCTGCACGTCGGCCAAGTCGCGCAAGATCCCCGAGACGGGGCAGATGGCCACCCGCTCGTGGTTGAGTTGGTTGGTGATGATCTTCCATCCCTCGTTCTCCGCGCCGACGAGGTTGTCGGCGGGAACTCGGACGTCCTCGTAGTAGGTGGCGCTGGTGAATTCCCCGGCCATGGTCCGGAGCGGCGCCCAGTGGAATCCCGGAGCGTCGGTGGGCACGACCACGACCGAGATCCCCTTGTGCTTCGGTGCGTCCGGGTCGGTCCGAACGGCCAACCAGACGTAGTCCGCGTACTGGATGGCGCTGGTGTAGAGCTTCTCGCCGTTGACCACGTACTCGTCGCCGTCCCGCACGGCCCGGGTCCGCAGGGACGCCAGGTCGGTGCCGGCCCCCGGCTCGGTGTAGCCGATGGAGAAATGGACCTGGCCCCGCAGGATGCCCGGCAGCCAGCGGCTCCGTTGCTCCTCGGTCCCGAGCCTCATCAGCGTCGGGCCGATGCTGTTGAGGGTGAGCAGCGGGAGTGGCACACCGGCCCAGTGGGACTCCTCCACGAAGATCATCTGGTCGACCGGACCGCGACCCAGGCCGCCGTATTCCGGTGGCCACCCGATGCCCAGCCATCCGTCCTCGCCCATCCTCCGGATGGAACGGGTGTACGACGGCTCCTCGCTCTCGGCACCGCCCATCTCGGCGACGAGCGCGGCGAAGTAGGAACGCAACTCGCGCTGGAGAGCGCCCTGCGCCTCGGTCAGCGCCAGGTGCATGGAGGCCCCTCCCTCCGGGTGCGGTGCGCGGTCGGCCCGCTCCCCCGGTCTGGGGTACCGTCACCCCCCATGAGCGACGACCCGGCCCCGACCGCGCTCGACCAGCTCTTCTCGGTGTCCGGGAAGACCGTGGTGGTCACGGGCGGCACGCGGGGGATCGGCCGGATGATCGCCGGAGGGTTCGTCGGTGCCGGGGCCGAGGTGGTGGTGGCATCGAGGAAGCCGGAGGCCGTCGAGTCCACGGTCGAGGAGCTCACCGAATTCGGGGCCTGCTCGGGCGTCGTCGCCGACCTGTCCAACGAGGATGGGGCACGCCGACTGGCCGAGTCGGTCGCCGAGGCCCACCCGCGGGTGGATGTGCTGGTCAACAATGCCGGGGCGACCTGGGGCGTCCCGTTGGTCGAGCACGACGCCGCCTCCTGGGACCGGGTCCTCAACCTCAACGTGCAGGGAATCTTCCACACCACCAAATTCTTCCTCCCCCTGCTCGAGGCGGCGTCCGTCCCCGACGAGCCCTCCCGGGTCATCAACATCGGCTCCATCGACGGGATCCATGTGCCGGCCCTCGAGACCTACTCATACTCGGCCTCCAAGGCCGCCGTGCACCAGTTGACCCGGCACCTGGCCAAGCGGTTGGCCCCGCGGATCACGGTCAATGCCGTGGCGCCGGGGCCCTTCGAGTCCAAGATGATGGCCGCCACCTTGGAGGCGTTCGGCGAGCAGATCGCGGCGAGCGCGCCCATGAAGCGGATCGGCCGGCCCGACGACATGGCCGGCGTCACCATCTTCCTCGCCTCTCGCGCCGGCGCCTATGTGACCGGGTCCGTGATCCCCGTCGACGGGGGCATCGCCACCACCGGGTGATCGATGGCCTGCCCGGATCACGGCCGCCTCGATGGTCCGGCCGCGCTCAGATGAATTCCGCCACATCGGGAAGTCGCCGCGCCGCCAGGGCCTCGGCCCGTTCCACCAGCGCCTGACGGTAGGCATCGTGGGTGAGGATCAAGAAGTCCTCGTTCCGGATGGCCGCCAGGACCATGGCGGCCACCTCGGCCGGTGCGATCCCTCCGGCCACCACCTTCCCGAGGTAGTCGGTCACGAACTTCTGGTCGTCGGTGAACTCGGTCCGTAGGTGCTCGGGTCGGTGCCGGTCCGAATCGACGATGTTGGTGTCGACGATGCCGGGACAGAGGACCGAGGCCCGGATCCTCGAGCCGACCGCCTGCAGATCATGGGCGAGCGACTCGGTGGCGGCGAAGGCGGCGAACTTCGAGACGGAATAGGGCGCCTCGAACGGTGCGCCGAGGATCCCTGCCACCGACGAGGTGTTCACCACATGGCCTTCGGTCCCCTGGGCGAGCATGCGAGGGACGAAGGCGCGGATGCCGTTGAGGATCCCCCAGAGGTTGGCACCGAGCACGAATTCGAAGTCGGCCGACGGGCGATCCCAGATGAACCCGCCGACGAACACCCCGGCGTTGTTGCAGAGCAGATGGACCTGCCCGAAACGCTCGAACACGGCATCGGCGAAGGCCACGACCTGGTCGCCCTGGCTCACGTCGCAGACCGCGGTCATGACGTCCACCGGGCGATCGCCCGACTCGAGGAGCGACGCCGTCTCGGCCAGGTCTGAACCGTCGACATCGGCGGCCGCAACCCGCATCCCCTCGGCGGCGAAGGCCAGGGCCAGCCCTCGCCCGATCCCGCTCCCGGCACCGGTCACCACCGCCGTCCTTCCGGCAAAGTCCTGCATCGTCGAGCTCCGTTCAGTCGGCCGAGCCCCGGTCGGCGCGTGCACCGGCCCGGGAGAAGTGCTTGGCCAGGAAGGCGCCGATGGCGCCGATGCTCCGGTCCGCCTCGGGCACGACTGACCCGGGGAAGGCTTGGAACACGTGGATGAGCTCCGGCCACAGGGTCAACGAGACGCTCCCGCCGGCGTCGCGCAACCGCTCGGCCAGGCGGGTGGCGTCGTCGAGCAATACCTCCCGCTCCCCGACCTCGACGAGCACCGGCGGGAGGCCGCTCAGGTCGTCGACGTACAAGGGGGAGGCCAGTGGCGTGGTGGCCGGGGCCCCGGCCAGGTACGCCTCGGCATAGACATCCAGCCCGGCCTTGGTGACCATCGGGTCGTCCGAGCCGACCTTGGCGTACGACTCCGCCGTCTGGGTGAGGTCCACCCACGGCGAGAGGCAAGCGGCGGCGGCGGGCATGGGCCCGCCCTCGTCTCGCAGAGCTACCAGCGTGGCCATGGTCAGCCCGCCGCCCGCCGAGTCCCCGGCGATGGCGGTGCGTTCCGGCCGGAGGCCGTCCCCCAGCAGCTGGCGGTAGGCGGCCAGAGCGTCCTCCAGGGCGGCCGGATGGGGATGCTCGGGGGCGAGCCGGTAGTCGAGGGTGATCACCGGGCAACCGGCGGCCAGCGCGATTCGCCCGGCCAGGCCCCGGTGGGTGTCCACCGACCCCGCGCAATAGCCGCCCCCGTGGAGATACAGGATCGTTCCGTCCGTGACGACGCCATCCGGCGTGAGCCGTTCCGCCCCCCGTCCGCCGAGGACCATGGTCTCGACGGTGACACCGTCGGGCGGCGGTAGGGCCCCGGCCGCCCGGTCCATCACGTCCCGTTGCTCCACGATCGTTCCCGATCCGAAGCCCGAGTCGGACAGGAAGCTGCTGATCATGGCGATCCCTGGGTGGCTCATCGGTCCTTGCTCCTCCGGTGGATCCCCCATCATGCCCTAGGGTCATTCGATGGTTCAGGACCGGACCGATCACGCCGGTCGCACCGCCATCACCGACGACGACGACGCCATCGCCCGGGCCCTCGGAGACGTCAGCGTCCCGGCGCTGATGATGTCCGTCGTCCACATGACCGGCGATCCGTCGATCCTGCGCGGCCCGCACCGCCCCGTCGGGATCTATCTCAACGAGGTCCAGGGTTTCATGAGCGACGAGGACCAGGCCGCCGTGCGGGCCCAGGCGCTCGAAGCCATCATCGCCTACCGCGACTCGGGCGGCGTGCTCCCCCCGCCTCCCGGTCCGGCACTGGTACACGAGATGATGAACGTCCTCGTGGCCCAAGAGGTCCCCGAGGAATACGTCCCCCTCATCCTGGAGGAGCTCGAGCTCGACGGCGCCGACGCCCGAGACCTCCACTGGGCCGACGACCTCCCCCCGGAAGTCCGCAAGGACTTCCACGTGCTGGTGATCGGCGCCGGCATGTCGGGTCTGCTCGCCGGCATCCGCCTCGCCCGCGCCGGTATCGGCTTCACCGTCGTCGAGAAGAACGCCGGAGTCGGAGGGACCTGGTGGGAGAACCGCTACCCGGGCTGCCGGGTCGACGTCGGCAACCACTTCTACTGCTATTCCTTCGCGCCCAACAACCAGTGGTCGGAGTTCTTCGCCCGGCAACCCGAGTTGCAGGCGTACTTCGACCGGTGCATGCACGACTTCGGCATCGCCGACCACGTGCGGTTGGAGACCGAGGTCGTCTCGGCCCGGTGGCAGGACGAGCGGGCGCGGTGGTCGGTCCGGCTGCGCCGAGCCGATGGCGGCGTGGAGGATCTCGAGGCCGACGTGGTGATCAGCGCGGTGGGCCAGCTCAACCGGCCGAAGCTCCCCGACATCCCGGGACAGGAGACCTTCGCCGGTGTCTCCCTGCACTCGGCCGAGTGGGCGGAGGGCACCGAGCTGGCCGGCCAGCGGGTAGCGGTGATCGGGACGGGGGCCAGCGCCTTCCAGATCGTGCCGACGATCGCCGACGAGGTGGCCCGCCTCACCGTCTTCCAGCGGACGGCGCCTTGGATGTTCCCGAACCCCCACTATCACGAGCGGGTCGGTCCGGGGGCACGGTGGGCCTTCGAGCACCTGCCCTACTACGCCCGCTGGTACCGCTTCCTGCTGTTCTGGCCGGCCTGTGACGGCGGCCTGCCGGCCATGCGGGTCGATCCCGCGTGGCCGGACCAGAGCCGCTCGATCAGCGCGGTCAACGATGCCGCCCGGGAGATGTTCACCCAGTGGATGGCCGACCAGATCGGTGACGACCCCGACCTGCTGACCAAAGTCGTCCCCGATTACGTCTGCCTCGGCAAGCGTACGTTGCAGGACAACGGGAGCTGGCTGTCCGCGCTGGTCAAGGACCAGGTCGAGCTGGTCACCGACCCGATCGCCGAGATCACACCGGGTGGGGTTCGGTGCCAGGACGGGTCGGAGCATCCGGCCGACGTCATCATCTACGCCACCGGATTCCACGCCAACCGGTATCTCTGGCCCATGGAGATCGTGGGCCGCGGCGGGGCTGTGCTCGCCGAGCAGTGGGGGGACCGGCCCACCGCCTACCTGGGCATGACCGTTCCCAACTTCCCCAATCTCTTCTGCCTGTACGGCCCGGGCACCAATCTGGCCCACGGCGGCAGCCTCATCTTCCACGCCGAGTGCCAGATCCGTTACATCATGGGGTGCATCAATGCGGTCATGGCCGGCGGTGGGTCGATCGAGTGCCGGGCCGACGTGCACGACGACTACAACCGGCGGCTGCAGGCCGAGCTCGACACCATGGTGTGGTCACACCCGTCGATCCGCCACAGCTGGTACCGCAACGCCGAGGGCCGCATCTACATCCTCTCGCCGTGGCGGCTGGTCGACTACTGGCGATGGACCCGGGCCCCGGACCTGGCCGAGTTCGTGCTGAGGCCGGTCGAAGCCGGACAGCAGCTGCGGGCGCCCTCCGCCTGACCGGGCCGCACCCGAAAGCAGGCGAAACGCCGGCGCGGCCTTGCCCGATTGTCACTTGAAGTGACACGATAGTCACTTAGCGTGCTAGGCGGGAGGTCCGAGCACGACGAGGGGCGAGGGACGAGGGGCACACATGCGGAACGGACGGAGGCGCATGGCGCGCTGGGCGGCGGGCCTTGCCGGCCTGGCCCTCATCGGCGTGCTGGCCGGACCCCTGCCGGTACCGGCCGACGCCACGCCCGCAGAGGCGCACGGCACCGGCCAGCAACAGAGCAACTTCTGGATGGCCACCCCGTCCGGCGCGGTCTACGCCTTCGGGGCCGCCGACTACGGCTCGCCCTCCGGACCGCTCAACCAGCCCATCGTGAGCATCGTGCCCTCGGCCGATCGGGCGGGCTACTGGCTGGTCGCCGCCGACGGCGGGGTGTTCACCTACGGGGACACCCGGTTCTTCGGCTCGACTGGGGCCATCCGGCTCAACCAGCCCATCGTCGGCATGGCCCCGACCCCCGACGGCCACGGCTACTGGCTGGTCGCCTCGGACGGCGGGGTGTTCACCTTCGGGGACGGCGTCTTCTACGGCTCGACCGGGGCGCTCCGGCTCAACCAGCCCATCGTCGGCATGGCCCCGACCCCCGACGGCCACGGCTACTGGCTCATCGCCTCGGACGGCGGGGTGTTCACCTTCGGGGACGGCGTCTTCTACGGCTCGACCGGGGCGCTCCGGCTCAACCAGCCCATCAACGGGATGGCCCCGACCCCCGACGGCCACGGCTACTGGCTGGTCGCCGCCGACGGCGGGGTGTTCACCTTCGGGGATGCCGCCTTCTACGGGTCGGGGGCCAACACGCCCGGCGATCCCGTCCAGCGCCTGATGCCCACCGGCTCGGGGCACGGGTATTGGATCGTGCAGCAGAGCGGCACCGAGGAGGGGTTCGGCGACGCCGGGCCGACTGCTCCGACCACGGCAGTGCTGCTCGCCCCCACCACCCCGGGGGACCGCGCCGTGCTCTATGCCTTCCAGCAACTCGGGAAGCCCTACATCTGGGGGGGCAACGGACCGGTCGGCTACGACTGCTCGGGCCTGGTCCTCGCCTCGTGGAGCCATGCCGACGGCGTGACGTTCGCCCGGGTGGCCAACGACCAGTACCACACGGCCGGTCTGCCCGTCCCGATGACCGGCCTGCGCGCCGGCGACTTGGTGTTCTGGGGCTACAGCCAGACCGACTGGACCAGCGTGTACCACACCGCCCTGTACATCGGCGGGAACCGGATCGTCGAGGCCACCGGCGATCAGGTCCAGCTCAACACCCTCGACCAGTGGGGAACGGGTGACCTCATGCCCGTCGGGCGCCGCCCCTGAGCGACGCCCGTCGGCCGGGTCACACCGTGGTCAGGTCGGCTCGCGCCACCCACCCGGACAGGTCGTCGGTGGGAAAGGTACCGATCTGGGAGGGCGGCAGGGGCCGGCCGTAGAGGAAGCCCTGGGCGACGTTGCACCCGAGCTCCCGGAGCTCCGTGGCCTGGCTCGACCGCTCGACCCCCTCCCCGATGACGGCCAGCCCGAGGGACGCGCCGAGGGCCATGATGGCCCGCACGATGGATCGGTCGTCGGGGTCGTGATCCAGCTGATCGATGAAGCTCCGATCGATCTTGAGGATCTCGACGGGCAGCCGCTTCAGGTAGCTCAGCGACGAGTAGCCCGTGCCGAAGTCGTCGATGGCGATGTGCACGCCCAGCGCCCGGAGTCGGCGCAGCGTGGCGGCGGCGGCCTCGGGATCGTGCAGGATGATCCCCTCGGTGATCTCCAACCAGAGCTGATCGGCGCTCAGGCCGGAGTCCTCCAGCGCCTCGCCCAGGATGGACTCGAAGCTCGGGTCGGCCAGCTGCTGACTGGAGACATTGACCGCCACATTGAGCCGATGACGGTCCTGGTCGGCCTCGTCGCGTCGGGCCGCCCAGAGCGCCGCTTGACGGCACGTCTCCCGAATGACCCATCGACCGATGGGGACGATGAGACCCGACTCCTCGGCGGCGGGGATGAACTCCCCGGGCAGGAGGAGCCCCCGGACCGGGTGCCGCCACCGCACCAGGGCCTCCAGTCCGATCATGGTCATGGTGTGCATGTCCACGAACGGCTGGTAGTGCACGTCGAACTCGAGACGGTCGAGGGCGCGGTGCAGGTCGTTGGAGGTCTGCAGGCTGCGCACGGTGACCAGCTGATCACCGACGCTGTAGAGGGCGATGTGCTCGGGACCGCGGTCCTTGGCCCGGTACATGGCCACATCGGCCTGCCGGAGCAGCGTCGAGGGCACGGTCACCTCCGGAGTCGAAAGGGCGATTCCGATGCTGAGCGACACGAACTGCTCCCCCTCGGTCCCGACCACGGGACGGTCCATCGCCGCTTTCAGTCGCCGGGCGATGGCCAGCGCCTCGTCGGCGTCGTCCACCTCGCACAGCACGGTGAACTCGTCGCCGCCGAAGCGTGCCAGCAGATCGTCGGTCCGCAGGCCCCCCTGCAGCCGTTCCCCGACCCGCTTCAGCAGGCGGTCGCCGGCATCATGCCCCAACCCGTCGTTGATCAGCTTGAAACGGTCGAGGTCGAGGAACATGAGGGCGACGGCCCGGCCACCCTTGGCGAACCGGAGCAGGGAGGCCTCCAGCCGGTCCATGAACATGACCCGGTTGGGCAGGCCGGTCAGCTGGTCGTGCACGACGGCGTGGGCCAGCTGCTCGCGCAAGGCCCGACGCTCGGTGATGTCCTCGATCTGGGCGATCACGTAGAGCGGGCGCCCGGAGCGGTCCCGGGCGCATGACGAGCTGACCGACACCCAGACCTCGGGGCGGTCGGCCGGCAGGTAGCGCTTCTCTTCCGTGCAGCTGTCGACGTCACCGGCCAGGAGGGCGACCAGGGTGGCCTGCGTGGCAGCCCGATCGTCGGGATGGATGAGGTCGAGGACCAGCCGGCCCTTCATCGCCTCCGGTGCCGACCCGAAGATCGCCGCATACGAGCGGTTGACCCGGAGGAGGATGCCCTCGACCGAGTAGATGGCGATGCCCATGGGCGCCTCCTCGAAGGAGGCCATGTACCGCTCGCGGGACTCCTCCAGGGCCGACTCCGACCGCCGGAGGAGGGTCACGCCCCACGCCACCGCCTCGCCCACGAACACACAGCAGGGCACCACGTAGAGGGCGGAGGCCAGACCGAGGGCCGACTCGCGGCCGTTCAGATCCAGGACGGGAACCAGGTAGCCGACGATCAGCAACGGCGTCAGCCAGAGCCCCGTACCACGCGGCTGGGCCAGGCCGATCCAGACGTAGACGATGAGGAAGGTGATGGCGTACAGATAGGCATTGCCGTTGGCCAGGGTGAGGTTGAGCCCGATGACGGCGAAGGCCAGCGGGACCAGCCAGAGCAGCATGCGGCGGCTCCACCGTTCCCAGGGCACGAACCAGATGCCGACACCGCCGAGGATGGAGATCCCGCCGATGATGACGGTGCTCAGGTGCGACGAGCCGGGAACCGCCGGCACGGCCACCTCGGCCACCATGCCGAACAGAGCGGAGAACACCCAGAGCCCGGCGGCGATCCGGCCGAGTTGGCGCGTCCCGAGGTCTTCCTGCGCCATGACCCCGTCACCCGACAGCCGCCCCATGCCCCTCTATCGGCAGCTTTCGACCTCTGATTGACCCACGCCGCTGATTGACCCACGCCGCGCTGCTCGGCGACGGTGCGGGACCCGATTCGATGAACCGGGCCGGGCGGGCGACGCCGGCTCAGGGCGCCACGCTCGCTCCGAAGGAGTCATACGCCAACCCGGCGCCGGCGGCGAAGGCCTGGCCCGCCTCCCACTGGAACGGGCTGATCCCCCCGGGCTCCCAGGGGCCGACCGATCCGTGCTCGACCGCGGCGGGCGCCTTGGGCACGACCCCGAAGCGGGCGCGGACCTCCTCCAGGGGGAGATCGGCGACCGAGAACCAGTCGGTGCGCAGGAAGTCGATGCTGCCGGTGCACGTGGCCCCCCGCCGCATGGCGTCGGCCAACCGGGTGGCCACGCCGGTCCGCGAGAGGTGTCCGGTGTCCGACTCGAACAGTCCGGCACCGGCGCGGAGATAGCCGGTCTCGAACAGTGAGACCACCATGGCCAGCAAGGAGAAGGCCCGCATGTCGTCGTTGGCCCGGGCGATGAAGGCGAACACCTCGAGCTCGCATTCGACGGTCGTACCGTAGTCGGCCAGGACATGGACCCAGTCGTGCTGGGCCAACAATGGCGGCGCCGAGCCCGGGATGCCGGGATAGTCGAATCCCCGGGCCCGGTAGAAGTCGGCCACCCGGCGCCCGATCGTGCCCCCGGGCAGGTCCTCGAGCTCCTGCCACCGCCGAGCCAGGGCCGGGTCGTGGACAGCCGGGTCCCAGGCGGCACCGAGCCGGGACGAGACATGCAGGGCGGCTTCGTCCGTCTCGGACCAGGCCGCGCCGTACCCGTTCCGCTCGAAGTCGATGGAGGCCAGGCCCAGGCTGCCGGTGGCGAACTCCCGGGCCACGGCCAACATGCCCTCGTCGACACTGAGCCGGCGGGCGAACTCGTCGGCCCGGTCTACCACGTCGGCCGGGATGGGCCGAAGGACGAGCACCAGGAGGATCACCAGCTGGACGATGCGGGTGCGGAAGCCGGCGTCCCGTCGGGCCAGCCCCGGGGCGAACTCGGCCGGCGCCAGCGGTGGGACGTCCACGGCGAAGGGAAAGCCGGTCATGGCCGGGACGATCGCCTCGGCCAGGAGACGCGACAGCTGGCGGGCCTCCCCGTGGGGAGCGATAATCCCGAGTATCCCGCGACTCAACAGCACCACCTCCTCGGCGTCGGGTGGCAGGAGGTTGACCGCCTCGGCAGTGGGCACGGGCACCGACACGCTGTTGACCCTACCGTCCGCTCACCCGGGCGGACCGGGGCCGACCCAGGAGGAGTCCCAACGATGAGCACCTTCCCCTACCAGGGCCGCTTCGACGTGCACCGCCGGCTCCCCACGGCGGGGACCTCGAGGTCCGAGGTACTGGCCGCGCTGCGCACCATGGCCGGCGAGGAGGACGCCACCTGGGAGACGGGCAAGTGCTCGGGCACCATGTACTGCGGCGACCACGACCACTACCACTTCATGAACGAGGCCTTCGGCCTGTTCGCCCACGTGAACGTGCTGCAACGGGACATGTGCCCGAGCGCCACCAAGTTCGAGGCCGAGATCATCGCCATGACCCTCGACCTGCTCCACGCCGAGGCGGTGGCCGACGGGGAACCGGTGGGCCTGGTCGCCACCGGCGGCACCGGCAGCATCTGCCATGCCATGCTCGCCTACCGCGAGCACGGCGCCCAAGCACGGGATGTCCGGCGCCCGAACGTGATCAAGCCGGAGACGGCGCACCCCGCCTTCGACAAGGCGTGCCATCTCTTCGGCATCGAGCTCCGGGTGGCACCGGTCGACCCGGTCAGCACCCAGGTCGACGTGGACTGGGTCGAGAAGCATGTCGACGCCGACACGGTGGCCATCGTGGGATCGGCCTGCAACTACGGCTACGGGACGATCGACCCGATCGAGTCCCTGTCGGAGCTGGCCGTGCGCCGCGGCGTCGGGCTGCACGTCGACAGCTGTCTCGGCGGCTTCATCCTCCCCTTCGGGCAGGAGCTCGGCTACCCCATCCCGGTGTTCGACTACCGGCTTCCCGGGGTGACGTCGATGTCGGCCGACACCCACAAGTACGGCTACGCCTTCAAGGGGACATCGGTGCTCACCTTCCGCGACAAGGCACTCCGCAACGCCCAGTACTTCTTCGTCACCGACTGGAGCGGCGGCAAGTACTGCTCGCCGGGAATGGAGGGCTCCCGCTCGGGCGGGCTGTTGGCCGCCACCTGGGCAGCCATGATCCAACTCGGTCGGGACGGGTACGCGCGTTACGCCCGTGAGATCTTCGCCACCGCCGCGGCCATGCAGGAGGCGGTCCGGTCCCACCCCGAACTGTCGATCCTGGGCGAGCCGACCTTCCTGTTCAGCTTCACCTCGGACCAGTTCGACATCTACCACGTCAACGACTTCATGCGCGACCGGGGGTGGCGCTTCAACGGCCAGCAGTACCCCAACGCACTGCACATGGCCGTGACCCGCCCCCAAACCCAGCCGGGTGTGGCCGGCACCTTCGCCGCCGACCTGGCCGACGCCGTCGCCTACGCCCGGGAGCACGCCGACGAGGCACCCAAGACGGGCGCCGTCTACGGCGGCGTGCTCGGGGGGATGACCGACGAGGCGGACGGGTTCATCCGGGCGGTCATGGCCGACATGATGGACACCCAGCAGTCCGTCCCCGCCGACTGAGCGCCACGCCAGCCGTTCGCCGCGCAGTGACCCTGCCCTCCGGCCGCGCCGCCGCCGACCTCTACGTCGTCGCCGTCGACCTCGGCACCGGTGGCCCCAAGGTCGGCCTGGTCTCGCTCACGGGGACCATCGCCACTCACGAGCACCTCCCGGTCGTCACCCGGCGATCGGCCGGGGGCGGGGCCACCCAGGACGCGGCCCAGTGGTGGGAGCTGGTGGGCGGCGCCACCCGGCGGGCCGTCGACTCGGGCGTGGTGGCGGCGGAGGACATCGTGGCGGTGTCGTGCACCGGCCAGTGGGCCAGCACCGTGCCGGTCGACGCCGCCGGGCGCCCGGTCGGCGACTGCCTGTTGTGGCTCGACTGCCGAGGTGGTCCGCTGGTCCGCAGGGCGGTCGGGGGCCCGGTGGGCGGCTATGCCCCGGTGGCCCTGGCCCGGTGGATCCGTCATAACGGCGGGGCGCCATCGACCTCGGGGGCCGATCCCATCGGGCACATCCTCTACCTCGAGCACGAGCTGGCGGACGTGGCCGCCGCGGCGCGGTGGTACCTCGAGCCGGTCGACTATCTCTCCATGTGCTTCACCGGAGTTGCCGCCGCCACGCCCGCGTCCATGGCCGGGGCCTGGCTCACCGACAACCGCCATGCCCGGCGCGTGGCCTATGACCCCCAGCTCATCACCATGTCCGGGGTGCCCCCCGACAAGCTTCCCCCGCTGATCCGAACAGGCAGCGTGGCCGGCGGAGTCCTCCCCGAGGTGGCCGGGGCGCTCGGGCTGCGCCCTGGGATCCCGGTGGTGGCCGGCACGCCCGACCTCCACTCCGCCGCGGCCGGGGCCGGGGCCGTCCTCGCCCACCAGGTCCATCTGGCCGTCTCGACCACCAGCTGGATGAGCTGCCCTCATCCGGCCAAGAAGACGGACCCGATCCGGCAGATGGTCACCGTGCCGGGCTTCGTCGACGGTCTCCACCTGGTGGCCAACAACCAGGACTCGGGAGGAGCGGCGCTCGACTGGCTCCGCGGTTGGTTCTCACCAGATGAGCCGGCCTCCCACGACCAACTGACCGCCCTGGCCGGCGGAGCCGAACCGGGCAGCGGGGGTCTCATCTTCACGCCCTGGCTGGCCGGCGAACGGTCGCCGGTGTCCAACCGCTCGGCCCGGGGCGGGTTCCACAACCTGTCCTTGCGGACGACCCGGGCGGAGATGGCCCGCGCCGTCCTGGAGGGTGTGGCCTTCAACGCCCGATGGCTGGCCGGGGCCCTCGAGCGCTTCGTGGGACAGCCGCTCGGCTCCATCCGGGCGGTGGGAGGGGGCGCCACCTCCGCTCTCTGGTGTTCCATCTATGCCGACGTTCTCGGCCGCCCCATCGAGCAGGTGGCCGACGCCAGGAACGCCAACCTGCGCGGCAGCGCCCTGTTGGCCGGCCTGGCCCTGGGCCGGGTGCGCGCCGAGGAGGTCGCCGCCCTCGTCCCGGTGGAGGCCGTCCACCGGCCCGACCCGGCCCACCGCCAGGTCTACGACCGGCTGTTCGCCGAGTTCCCCGCCCTCTACTCGGCCCAGAAAGGCATGTTCGCCCGCCTCAACCGATCCGGGTGATCGGGCGCCCGCCCGGAGGTTGGCCGAGCGGTACGACGTTAGGGTGGGCGGTTCCACCAGCCGGGAGGCGCGATGAAGGCTGCCGTGTATTACGAGACGGGCGGGCCCGAGGTGTTCCGCTACGAGGAGGTGCCCGATCCGGTCCCCGGGCCCGGCGAGGTCCTCGTCCGGGTCGAGGCGGTCAGCATCGAGGGGGGCGACACCCTCAATCGCCTCGGAGGGGACATCCCCCGAGCTCCGCACATCGTGGGGTACCAGTGCGCCGGCACCGTGGTGGCCACCGGCGAGGGCGTCGTCGCCCTCAGCCCGGGTGACCGGGTGGTCACGGTGGGCGTGGACGGCTCCCACGCCGAGCTCCGGGCTGTGGCCGAGCCGTTCTGCTGGCTCATCCCCGCCGGCCTGACCACCGAAGAGGCGGCATGCGTCCCGGTACCGTTCGGCACGGCCGACGACTGCCTGTTCGAGTTCGGGCGGTTCCAGGCCGGGGAGACGGTGCTGATCCAGGCCGGCGCCAGCGGGGTGGGCATCGCCGCCATCCAGCTGGCCAAGCGGGCCGGGGCCACCGTGCTCGCCACGGCTTCGAGCCGCGACCGCCTCGACCGCCTCGTCCCGCTGGGGCTCGACCACGGCATCGACTACACGGCGGAGGACTTCGCCGAGTCGGTCCGTCGTCTGACCGACGGTCGCGGTGCGGACGTCATCGTCGACGCCGTCGGAGGGCCGACGTTGCAGAAGAGCCTGTCCTGCCTGGCCTACCGGGGGCGATGTGTCTCCTTCGGCGACGCCGGCCGGGACCCCGCGGCCAAGCTGGACATCTCGACCCTCCGCCCCAACAACCAGACCCTCGTCGGGTACTTCCTCGGCGCCGAGTTGTTCCTGGCCCCCCGGGCCCACGTCATGATCGCCGGCCATCTGGACGACATCGGCGCCGGTCGCCTCCGGGTCGTCATCGACCGGCGGTACCGGCTGGAACAGGCGGGCGAGGCCCATGCCTACATCGACAGCCGTCAGGCCTTCGGGCGGGTGCTCCTCATCCCCTGAGCTAGCCTCCGCGGCTCACCTACGAGGCTCCGCCCTGACCCTCATCCTCGGATCCACGTCCCCGGCGGTCAGGCCCCACCCCCACCGACCGGGCCGCCGGCTCAGATGGTGAAGGCGAGATTGGCCACCAGTTGTTCCCCGAGGGCCCGGTCCCCGGAGAAAGTGATCTCCTCGCCGGCGGGATTGCTCCCATCGTCACGCCCCCCGGTCAGACGCAAGAAGAGCATGGCCGGAAGACCGATACCGACGGTGGCCGGCCGGTCCAACGCGTCGACCAGCGCCGCCCGGCCCTCCACCTTGACCAAGTAGGTACGGGCCACCGGCCCGCTGAGGTCGATCCGGACGGTCGAGCCGTCGGGCAGTGCCGCGCGCCGGCCGACGATGTAGCCGAGCCCGGTCGACACCTCGTCCAGCGCCGAACCCACGTCACCCGCCGTCTGGCGCGCCGCCGCACCCACCGCGAAGCGGATGTCGTGCTCGTGCATGAAGCAGTCGAAGTGCCTGATCCGCATGAACCGCCCGTAGGTCTCGTCCGGGCCCGCCGGCGTCCACGATGGCGCATCGAAGTCCTGCTGGGTCATGGCGTCCAGCGCCCCCATCCGGCGACCGGTGATGTCGTCGAAGCGGGCCAGCATCTCCGGGCCGCTCCAGGCCCGCATGGACTCGACCCAGTGCTCGTTGGCCTCGGCGATCGGATTTCGCATGTGGTCGAGATGGGAGACGTCGGCCTCGGGCTGAGGCTCCCCGCACAGCATCGCCTCCGTCCCGATGACATGGCTCAGGACGTCACGGACCGTCCAGCCCGGCAGGCACGTCGGCACATCCCAGTCCTCCTTGGCCAGGGTCGAGCAGAGGGCGGCGATGGCGTCGAACTCCCCACGCAGGAGATCCACCATGGGAGTCCGCTCGACGGAGGTGGGCACGGACGTCAACCGTAGCGGCGCTCACCCGGGGGCGCATCGGCCGATCCGGCGAAGCGGCCCCCTCCCGACCGGCACTCAACCACGGTCGGCAATGAGCCGATACCAGCACCAAAGAGCATGGGAGTGATGCGGGTGAAGGCGTATGCGTGGAGATATGCGTTGGGGATCGGGCTCGGCCTGGTCGCCGTCTATCTCCTCGTCCCCGGGACCACCGGTGAGGCCTATCTCCTGCCGGCCGTGGGGGTCGGATCGGTGCTCTGCATCCTCGCCGGCATCCGGGTCCACCGGCCCGGCGACCCCCTCGGCTGGTACCTGCTCGCCCTCGGGATGGCGGCCGACCTCGGTGGCGATCTGCTGGCCCGCCTGGAGCAGATTCCGCCACACGGTCCGAGCTCCCACCTCTCCGCCGCCACCTTGGCCTACCTGGCGGGTTACCTGTGCCTCTTTGCCGCCGCCACTCGGATCGGGCGTGAACCCGGCCGCGGCCGGCGCCGTGAGGACGAGGCCGACGCGGCGATCATCACCCTCGGGGCTTTGGCCATCTCGTGGTATTTCCTGATGGGCTCCTATGCCGGCAACAGCTCGCTCTCCTCCGGGGGCCGGCTGGCCCTTCTGTCCGGTCCCGTCGCCGGCACCATCCTCGTGTTCCTCGTCCTGCGATCCCTCGTCTTCGGCACCGTCGACCGCCCGTTCCGCCCCATCCTGGCCACCGGGCTGCTCCTCGTCGCCGCGTCGGGCTTCGGCGAGGGATTGGCCGTGCTCCATGGTTTCCGGAGCGAGCCCGCCGTGGCCGGCTTCCTGTTCGCTTACGTGCTCGTCGGCGTGGCCGCCCTCCATCCGTCCATCGCCGAGGTCGGCATCGTCGAGCCGAAGCCGGTGCCGAACATCTACCGGCGCGAGCCGAACGGCATGGGACGCATGCCGGCCGTCGCCTTCGCCGGCTTCGTGCCGCCGAGCATCCTGTTGATCGCCAGCGGCCTGGACGCCAGTGTGGGTGTCCCCGTGATGGCCGGGCTGTGCCTGGCCGTCTTCGCCCTCATCTACCTGCGGATGATGTGGCTCATCGGTCGGATCACCCGGCAGACCGACGAGATCGAGGTCCATGCCCGGGCCCTCGAGGCGTCCCACCGGCAGCGCGACGCCCTCGAGACGGATCTGCGGCACCTGGCCTTCCACGACGAGCTCACCGGGTTGGCCAACCGGGTGCTGCTCCATGACCGGGTGGAGCACGCGTTGGCCTCGGCACCCCGCTCGGGCCGTTCGGTGGCGCTGTGCTTCGGTGACCTCGACGGGTTCAAGACGGTCAACGACACTCTCGGCCACCATGTGGGCGACGGCGTCCTGGTCCGAGCCAGTCGGCTGCTCTCGTCGATCGTGCGGCCCGGTGACACGGTGGCCAGGATCGGTGGTGACGAGTTCGCCGTCCTGATGGTGGACATCGAACGCCCCGATGTGGCCGTCGACTTCGCCGACCGCATCGTCAGCGTGCTCCGGGACGCTCCGGACTTCGAAGGCAACGCCATCGCGCTCTCCATGAGCGTGGGCGTGGCCTACGGCCAGGTCGGCACCTCCACCGAGCAGCTCCTCGGCGAAGCCGACGCGGCCATGTACGAGGCGAAGCAGCGCGGGAAGAATTGCGTGGCCGTCTTCCAGCCGTCCATGCGTTCCCGGATGGTCGAACGACTCGACATGACCACCGGCTTCCGGTGGGCGCTCGGCCGATCCGAGTTCTTCCTCCAGTACCAGCCGATCCTCTCGCTGCCCGATCGGCAGCTCCAGGGCTTCGAGGCCCTCGTCCGGTGGAACCACCCCACCCTCGGACACGTGAACCCCCTCCGGTTCATCCCGGTGGCCGAGGAGACCGGCTTCATCGTCCCGCTCGGGCGCTGGATCCTGGTCGAGGCCTGCGAACAGGTGGCCGCCTGGGCCTCGCGCCCGGGGGCCGAGGTGAGCCTCTCGGTCAATCTGTCCCAGCGCCAATTGCTCTCGCCCCAACTCGTCGACGAGGTCCGGACGGCGCTGGCCCTGAGCGGGCTGGACCCGCGCCGACTGATCTTCGACGTCGCCGAGAACGTCCTCATGAAAGAGCCCGAAGAGACGATCCGGGCCCTGGCCGAGCTGCGGGCCATCGGCACCCGGGTGGCGGTCGACGACTTCGGGGCCGGCCGTTCCTCGCTCAGCCACCTCCGGCGCTTCCCGATCGACATCCTGAAGCTCGACAAGTCGTTCGTCGATCCCCTGATCGACACCGATGCCACGGCCTCGGCCCTGGTGGCGGCCATCATCGGCCTGGCCGGCCAACTCGGTCTGGAAGTCGTCGCCGAAGGGATCGAGCACGAGAGCCAAGTCCGCCGACTGGTGGACCTGGGCATCGGGCACGGTCAGGGTTTCCTCCTCGCCCGACCGCTCGACCGGACCCAGGCCGAGGACCTCCTCACCGGCTCGCCCGGGAACGCCGTGGTCGGCTGATCCCGAGCGGTCCGCCGGCCGCGCCCGGGCCGAGCTCCCCCCTACACTCGGGCCCAGGCGGCCGGACCCGGCTCCGCCTGAGGAGATGGTGATGTCGGTGACAACCGTGACGTCCGTGACAACCGGACGTCTGTGACCCAGTGATGAACGTCACCTTCCCGACCGACAGCCCGGACTCCATCCGGTGGGAGCAGCCGTGAAATTCGGCATCTTCTACGAACACCAGCTCCCTCGTCCCTGGAGCGACACCAGCGAACAGCAGCTGATCACCGACGCCCTCGAGCAGATCGAGCTGGCCGACCGGCTGGGCGTGCAGTACCTGTGGGAGGTGGAGCACCACTTTTTGGAGGAGTACTCCCACTCGAGCGCGCCCGAGGTCTTCCTGGCCGCGGCCAGCCAGCGGACCCGGCGCATGCGGATCGGCCACGGTGTGGTCCAGACCGCCCCCGGCTACAACCATCCGGCCCGCATCGCCGAGCGCATCGCCATGCTCGACCTGGTGTCGGAAGGCCGGGTCGAGTTCGGCACGGGCGAGTCGTCATCCGAGGCCGAGCTGGCCGGGTTCGGCGTCGACCGGGTGACCAAGCGGGAAGCCTGGCTCGAGGGGCTCGAGGTGGCCATCCGCTGCATGACCGAGACGCCGTTCGGCGGCGTCGACGGCGCATTCGTCTCCATGCCCCCCCGTAACGTGGTGCCCAAGCCGGTGCAGCGGCCCCACCCACCGCTGTGGGTGGCGTGCAGCCGCCGGGACACCATCCTGCTGGCGGCGGAGAAGGGCATCGGGGCCCTCAGCTTCGCCTTCGTCGAGCCCGAGGACGCCAAGCAGTGGGTCGAGGACTACGAGGCGGTGCTCAGGGAGCGGTGCGTCCCGGTCGGGCTGGCGGTCAACCCCCAAGTGGCCTGCGTGACCCCGATGATGTGCGCCCGGAGCGAGGACGAAGCGCTGGCTCGCGGGCTCGAGGGCGCCAACTTCTTCGGGTACTCGCTGGCCCACTTCTACGTGTTCGGCGACCACGTCCCGGCCAGGACCGATGTCTGGCAGGAGTTCCTCGAGCGCCGCGGGAAGATGGGCTACTCGCCGGAGGCGGCGCTGGCGGCCAAGCAGGAGACCCTCGGGGCCAAAGCGGCGGCCGGTGACCACACCGGCCTGCGGGGCGCCATCGGGACGCCGGCCCAGCTCCGCGAGTTCCTCCGCCGCTACGAGGCTGCCGGGGTCGACCAGCTCATCTTCGTGATGCAGGCCGGTCACAACCGCCACGAGGACATCATGGAGTCGATCGAGCTCTTCGGGACCGAGGTCCTGCCCGAATTCGCCGAACGGGACGAAGAGGGCAGCAGGGCGCGGGCAGCCAGGTGGGAGCCCCTCATCGGCGCAGCGCTGGCCCGGCGGGACCGGCACGACCCCGAGATGCCGACCGACTACGTGATGCGGGCCATCCCGAAGCAGATGGTGGCGGCCATGCAGAGCGATCCGGCGGAGCAGTGGCTGGAGTCGCTCGCCGACAAGCAGGCGGCCGGCGTCCATGACGAGGAGTTCCAGCGATTGATCGACGGTTGAGGCCGACGGTCTGAGGCGGGGTCGCCGGCGGCCGACGGGGGAATACGCTGGTGACATGAGCGAGCTGTACCGGCCGGCCCGGCCGGCCGCCTGATGGCGTCGCCAGGTCCGGAAGGTTCGGCCATCGCCGAACTGGGGGTGACCGGGATGCACTGCCAGTCCTGCGCCGCCCTCATCGAGGAGGTCCTGGCCGAACGGGACGGGGTGCGGACCGCCTCGGTCGACCTGGTCGAGGCCCGGGCCCGCATCGAGTACGACCCCACCCGGCTGACCGTGGACGACCTCACCGGGACCATCGCCGGGGCCGGCTACGCCGCCGCGCCGTCGAGCTGAGCAGGACTTCGGTCCGGTGACCACCGCCCCCCCGCAGCCCACCGACGTGGCCACACCGCCGGAGCAGCGCTTCACCACGGTCGAGCTCGAACTCGGCGGCATGCACTGCGGGGCGTGCGCCACCCGGATCCAACGATCCCTGACCCGCCTCCCCGCCGTGGCCAGCGCGGCGGTCAATCTGGCCACCGACCGCGCCTTCGTCGCCTACGACCCCGAACGCATCGACACCGAGGACCTATGCCGAGCGGTGTCCGAGGCCGGCTACACCGCCGCCCCGGTGGAGGACCTGGCCGACGAGTCCATCCGCCGCGACGATCCCGACCGATGGGGCCTACGCGCCGCCGTGTCCTGGCCGCTGGCGCTCATAGCCCTCGTCGTCTCGCTCACCTCGGCGGAGACGGCCCTCTCCGGCTGGACGGTGCTGATCCTGGGAGTGGTGGTCGAGCTCGCCGGTGGATGGCCGTTCCTGCGGGATGCCGCCCGCCTGGCCCGCCACGGCGCGACCAGCATGGACACGCTCATTGCGCTGGGCACGCTGTCCGCCTTGGCGGTCAGCGCCGTCGAAGCCGTCGCCTTCGGGGGCCGACACCTCCACCTCGGAGGGAGCGGGGCGTTCGCCGCCCGGCTCCACGGGGTGATGGCCCCGCTGATCGTGGCCATCCTGGTCACCGGTCGGGCCGTCGAGGCGCGGGCGCGCACCCGGGCCACCGCGGCCATGCACTCCCTGCTCGCCCTGCGACCCCCGGTCGCCCGAGTGGTGGCGACCATCGAGGACGAGGAGGGCGAGCTGGTCGCCCCCGAGAGCGTGCCGGTCCAGGCGCTGGTCCGTGTCCGGCCGGGCGAGCCCATCCCGCTGGACGGGACGGTGGTGGCCGGGTGGTCACCGGTCGACGAGTCGATGCTCACCGGTGAGCCGCTGCCCGTGGACCGGGGCCCGGGCAGCCAGGCGACCGGGGGGACCCGCAACGGGAGTGGCGTCCTGGTCGTCCGGGTCGAGGCGGCGGCGGCCGAGTCCGTGCTCGCCCGTCTGCAGCGCCTGGTCGAGGAGGCCCAACGGGACAAGGCTCCCCTCCAGCGGATCGCCGACCGGATCAGCGCCATCTTCGTCCCGGCCGTGCTCCTCGGCGCCGGCCTCACCTTCCTGGCCTGGTGGCTGGTGGTCGGCAACCTCGGGCGGGCCGTGCTCAGCGGGCTGGCCGTCCTGCTGGTGGCCTGCCCCTGCGCCATGGGCCTGGCCGCACCGGTCGCCGTCATGGTGGGGACGGGCCGGGCCGCCGCCCTGGGCATCTTCGTCCGGGGCGGAGACGTGCTCGAGCGCATGGCCAAGGTCGACCAGGTCGTGTTCGACAAGACGGGAACGCTGACGGAGCGCCAGGCCGAGGTGACCTTCGTCACCACCGTGCCCGGTACCAACCAGGACGACCTGCTGGCCTGGGCGGCGGCGGTGGAGGCGGAGAGCGAGCACCCGATCGCATCGGCCATCGTGGCCCGGGCCCGCCCGGGCCCGGGGGCAACCGACGTCCGCTCGGTCCCCGGATCCGGGGTCGCCGGCCGGATCGGCGAGCACCGGGTGGAGGTACGGCGGCTGTCCGGAGTCGACCTCCCCGAATGCCTGCGCGGGCCGATCGAGGAGCGCGCCGGTCGGGGCGAGACGGTGGTCGCCGTGCTGCGCAACGGCGACGCGGTGGGGGCCATCGCCGTCACCACCCCGGTCCGACCCGAGGCGTCGCCCGCCGTGAGCCACCTGCAGTCGATGGGTCTGCCCTCGGCCATCCTGAGCGGCGACAGCACGGCCGCCGTGGCCACCGTGGCCGGCCCACTGGGGATCGACGACTACCGGGGCGACCTCTCACCGGCCGGCAAGGTCGAGGCCCTGACCGAGCGGCGGAACGGGGGTGAACGGGTCCTGATGGTGGGCGACGGGGTCAACGACACCCCGGCGCTGGCCGCGGCGGACGTGGGATGCGCTATCGGCAGCGGGTCCGAGGCTGCCCTGGCCAACAGCGACGCAGCCCTGCTGCGAAGCGACCTCGAGGGCGTCCCCCAGGCCATCGCCGTGGCCCGGTCGACCTACGGCATCATCGTGCAGAACTTCGCCTGGGCCATGGGCTACAACGTCTCGGCCCTGCCCCTGGCCGCTTTCGGGCTCCTCGACCCCCTAGTGGCGGCGGTGGCCATGGGACTGTCCAGCGTGATCGTGGTGCTGAACAGTTTGCGTCTCGCCCGCCTGGGCCGCAGCGGCAGCCCACTCGGGACGCCCCGGCTCACCCGGGGCCGCGGGGCCATCGCCGTCTCGATCCTGGTCCCGATCGCCCTGTTCGCCGCCCTGACCGGTATCAGCCAGGCTCTCTCCCCCGCCCGGGGCCAGCCTCTGCTCCCCCTGCTCCCCTCGGTGACCACCATTTCGCTGGCCGACGGCGGCTCGGCCCAGGCCTATCTCTCGCCGGGAGGGGCCGGCGTCAATCAATTCCACGTGATCTTCACCGGCCCCGGCCGTGACTTCCGACCGATGAAGCCCCTGGTCACCGTCGGGGTGACGGGTGGCGCGGCGACGCCCCGGCCTGTGCTCCAGCTCGGCCCCGGCCACTTCAGTGCCGTGGTGGTGCTGGCCGCCGGTACGTGGCGCTTCCACGTGACCGCCACCTTCGCCCACCAGCCGGTCTCCTTCACCGTGACCCGAGCCGTGGCGTGACTCATCGTGACTCGGAGCGCTGGCGTCATCGGGATGCCGACCCCCTGACCGGGCAAACCGGCCCGGGCGTCGGTAGGCTCGGCCTCATGAAGTCCCGTTCGGCGCGCCTGATCCTGGTCGGCATTTTGGTGGCAACTGGCCTGACCACCGCCGTCCTGACCACCACCGCCGGCGCCTCACCGCCGGTGACGACCCTCAGCATGCAGCCCGCCCATTCCTACACCCCCCAAGCTCCGCCGGGCGCCACCGACGACTACCACTGCACGCTGGTCAACCCCCACGTGAAGTCCAATTCGTTCATCGTCTCCAGCCAGTTCTTCCCGAACAGCAACGAGGTCCATCACGCCATCCTGTTCCTCGTCCCGCCCGGGGTCGTCAGTGCCGCCCAGGCGGCCGACGTGGGTGGCAAGGGCTGGACCTGCTTCGGTGAGACCGCACTGCCGGGGACCGGACTGGAGTCGATCGGGGAGACGCCCTGGTTGACGGCCTGGGCCCCGGGCCACGGCAAGGACGTGCTCCCGGCCGGCACCGGGGTGAAGCTCCCGGCCGGGAGCATGGTCATCATGCAGGTCCACTACAACCTCCTGAAGGGTGACAAGCCGGTCAAGGCCAAGCTCACCCTCAACACCGTCCCGGCCTCCACGCCCCTGAAGCCCCTGTCGCTCCAGCTCATGCCGGCGCCTCCCGACATCCCCTGCCCGGCGGGCGTCAGCGGACCCGCTGTGCAGCCGCACCGCCTCGCCTGGCCGACCTGAGCCAGCGGTTCGGGAGCTCTGCCGCCGGTTTCGTCAATGTCCTGGAGAACATCTGCGGCCGCGACCCGGCCAACCCTCCCGCCGGGCGACACCACCTCGTGCAGCTGGGGCGTGCGGGGCGGACAGGAGATCGTGCGCCTCGGTGTCCACATGCACCTGCTGGGACGGGGCATGAAGATCGTGCTGGACCCGGGGACGTCCCACGCCCAGACCCTGTTGAACGTGACCAACTACGACTTCAACTACCAGCGCTCCTACACCCTGAAGACGCCCGTGCTCACCCACCGCGGCGACACCATCGGGGTCACCTGCACCTACGACCCGACCCTGCGACAGGAGCTGCCACAGCTGCGCAAGCTGCCGCCGCGGTTCGTGACGTGGGGCGACGGATCCTCCGACGAGATGTGCCTCGGGCTGGTGCAGACGGCGTCGGCCACCGGGCCGGCATCCTATTCGGCGCCCGGTGGCGGCGCCACGATCTGACCGACCCGGCCGGTCTGGCCTCACGATGGGCGGGGCTGATCCGGCGGGGTGAGGATCGCGACAACCTCGACGTGGGCGGTCATCGGAAAGAGGTCGAAGGCCCGCAGCGCCGACACCGACCAACCCGCTTCCAACAGGATGCGCAGGTCGCGGGCGAGCGAGGCGGGATCGCATGACGCATAGGCCAGTGCCCGCGGCCGGGGGCGTAAGGAGTCGAGTGCATCGATCACCGGGGCTCCGGCTCCCCGGCGGGGCGGGTCGAGCACGACCAGGTCCGGGTGGCCGAGTCGGCCGGCGACGAGGGATGCCGTGACCTCGGACCGGAGGATGGTGACCTGATCGAAGCCGGCCGAGTTCCTGCGGGCATCGGCGCAGGCCCGAGCGCCGCGCTCCACCGCAGCGACCGAGCCGCTCGGGCCGACGGCACGAGCGAGGGCGACGGTGAACAGACCGGCCCCCGCATAGAGGTCCGCCACCTGATCACCCGGGTCCGGGGCCAGCCCGTCGAGCACACAGCGGGTGAGCACGGCAGCGGCCCCGGGGTGCACCTGCCAGAACACACCCGCACTCACCTCGAACCGATGGCCGAGCACATCGAACCCCACGGAGCCCGGCTTCTCCCGCGTCCGTCCCCGGACGACGACCGTGGCCGCCACCTCCGGCAGGCCGGCCATCCCGGCCCGACCGGGCTCCACCGAGACGACCGCCTGGTCACCGCCGGGTGAGGCCGTCACCTCGAGGTGGCGCGCCCCTGGCCAATGGACCGAGCCCACCTCGACGTCGTTGATCGCCGTCAATGCGATCGGGCAATGCTCGACCGGTTCGATGTCGTCCGATCGGTGCCGGTGGAACCCGGTGCGTCCCGAGTCGTCGACGGCGAACCGCACCCGGGTGCGCCAACCCAGGCCGTCGGGCGCCCCGTCGACCTCCTCGACCGGCACCCGACGGTCGAGGCGGGCGAGCCGGCGGAGCTGTTCGGCGACCAGGTCCTCCTTGAGGGCCCGCTGGGCAGGGAGGGAGGCGTGCTGCCAGTCGCAGCCGCCGCACCTGCCCGGACCGGCGTGCGGGCAGGGGGCCACCACCCGGTGGGAGAAGGCTCGATGACCTCGACGGCATCGGCCCGGAAGAAGGAAGAGGACTCACCGGTGACCCGGGCCACCACTCGTTCACCGGGCAGGGTGTGACGCACGAAGACGACACGGCCGTCCGGGGCGTGGGCCACGCAACCCCCGCCGGCTGCGATGGCGCCGGCGGTTACTTCGAAGGTCGTGTCGCGACTGACCATCCGCGAGCGACGACCGGGACTCCCCGGTGGCATGCCCCGGTCATACCACTGGCGGCGGCCGGCCCGGGCGGCGAACGCTCCCCCCAACCGTTCGTCTCCGCGGCCACGACCTTTCGCCCACGCATCGACGGCTCGGCGCAGCCGGGTCTACGGTGGCGCCACCCGGCGCCGCCGGCGGTGGGTACCGCCGCCGATCGCGACCCGAAAGAGAACCACGTGGACGTCTACGAAGCGTTGTACACGACCCGAGCCATGCGGCGCGTCCGTCCCGACCCGGTGCCGCTCGACGTCCAGGCCCGCATCCTCGACGCCGCCATTCGGGCCCCCACCGGCGGTAACGCCCAGAACTGGCGGTTCCTGCTGGCGGACGACCCGCACGTCCTCGGGCGGATCGGGCCCTCTACCGCGACTCGATCGAGCAGCTCTGGCGGACCATCTACGCCGCCCGGCTGGCGACGGCCCGGGAGGACCCCGAGGCCGAGTCCAGCATCCAGACGCTGAAGGTGCAGCGGTCGGCGCAGTGGCTGGCCGACCACTTCGAGGAGGTGCCGCTCTACCTGTTCGGCTTCGTGCAGGCCGATCCGACGGGAGGGTCCATCTTTCCGGCAATCTGGAGTGCCCAGCTGGCCGCCCGGGCCGAAGGGGTGGGGAGCTCGTTGACGGTCGTGCTCGGCGTCTTCCACCCCGACGAGGTGTTCGACATCCTGGGCGTTCCGCGCGACGAGCACTGGGTCATGGCCTGCTGTGTGAGCTTCGGCTATCCGACCGGGCGATGGGGCGTCGCCCCCCGGCGACCGGTCCACGAGGTCTCCCACCGCAACCGGTGGGGCAGTCCCGTCGGGTTCACGATCGACCAGCCGCGCTGGCCGGAGGAGTAGGCGTCCGGCGGGACGCCTACTCGGCAGATCGTGACATTCCGCACCTTCCCATCGGCTCTGCCACCACACACGGGCGCGCGTCCCCTAGGTGATTCCCGCCGTCAGTGCGGTCGTGTGGGTGGAGGGCGGACCCCTGGTTTGACTGGGTCGGACGATTCTCCGGTCACGGTTCCGTGGCCGGCCCGGGGGATGCCCACAAAGTCCTGGTAGATAGCCAATTTGTTATAGTGCTCGGCCAGTAGCCCGCGGCTGTAGCTCAATGGTAGAGCCTCAGTCTTCCAAACTGATGACGAGGGTTCGATTCCCTTCAGCCGCTCGCTGTGATGTCGCGAGACACAAGCGACGCTGTCGCGAGACATCGTAGAGATCCAGTTCAGGGCATGGGCTGGTGGTCCCGCCTGGGCTCCAGCTCGCTGCCGGAGGGGTGAGCCGCCAGCTCCGAGGATTCGGATGTGCGACGTGACGGCCGCAAGGTACCAGACTGCCTGTGTGCCGGAACGCATGCACGATGACGAGATCGAGGTGGATGAAGCGGTCGTCCGCCACCTGCTTGCCACTCAGTTCCCCGAAATCGCCGACAGACAGCTCACAATGATCGAGCCATGGGGCACCGACAACGCCATCTGGCGTCTCGGCGCCGACCTTGTGGTTCGCCTCCCTGCCCCGGATGCATGATCCGGTCCGCTTCGCGCTCGATCTTGCTGACGTCGTCGGGGCACTCCACACCGTGCCTGTTGACGGCGCCCCCGCCAGCCCACAACCGGGCTCGGCCGTTGCAGCAATACGACGACGAGGCTCTCGCGTCATCGAGTACGCCAGCGACCTGATCGACGCCAGGAGCGCCAGGGAAGTGTGGGAAGAGGCCCTGGCCGCCCCTTTGCGCGTGGGCTCCCCTGTCTGGGTCCATGGGGACATCGAGGGAGATTGTCTGCTGAGGAGCGGCCATCTCCTCGGGATCGTGGACTGGGGATCAGCGTGCGCCGGTGACCCTGCCGTCGACATTCAGGTTGTTTGGTCGCCCCTGTTTACGGAGGACTCCCGTCGAGTGTTCCTCGATGCCCTGGGCGTCGACGACGCGGCGCTCGCCCGCAGCCGGGGTGCGGCGATCCATCAGGCGTGTGGCGCCCTCCGGTACTACCTGGACACCTACCCTCTGATCGTCGAGCGGTCCTGGCACAAGTTGGCGGCGCCGGGTGTCGAGCCGAAGCGTGCTTCCTAGCGTCGTAGGCGCGGAGCCAAGGTCACTGCACGGTCCGCTCGATGTCGATTCCCCCGCCTCGGGTTCAGCCGCGGGCGGCCTCCAACTGGGGGGCGAGCAGCCCTCGGCGGGGCGAGATGATGTCGTCGATGAGCCCATAGTCCATCGCCTCTTCGGGCGTCATGAAGTAGTCGCGGTCGATGTCCTGGGAGACCTGCTCGACGGAACGGCCAGCGTGGTGGGCGATGATCTCGGCCATGCGGCGGGTGGTGGCCAGCACCTCGCGCAGCTGGATCTCCATATCGCTCGGCGCACCTCGGGCTCCGGCACTCCCCTGATGGATCATGATGCGGGCATTGGGCAGCGCCAACCGCTTCCCCGGTGCCCCGCCACAGAGCACCATGGCCGCGGCCGACATGCCCATCCCCACGCAGATGGTGCTGACCTCGGGGCGGACATGTTGGATCACGTCGTAGATGGCCATGCCGGCATAGGCGGCCCCGCCGGGCGAGTTGATGTAGAGGGAGATGTCCTTCTCCGGGTCCTGCGCTTCGAGATAGAGCATCTGGGAGATGATCAGGTTGGCCACCTGGTCGTCGACCTCCTGGCCCAGGAAGACGATCCGCTCCCGGAGGAGCAGGGAATAGATGTCGAAGGCCCGCTCGCCCCGGCTCGATTCCTCGAGCACGGTCGGGATCAGCGACTGGTGCAGCTCCATCGGGTACCTCCCCGTCCGCTCCGGCCCGATCCTCACCGGTCGGGCTCCGGTGGTCGAACCCCGATCCCAACCGGTCGGAGCTCAGTGATATATCATGGATGATATCTCGCCAACGAGTTAGGCGGCAACAGTCCAGGAGGCCGCGATGGGTGAGCGACGTCACCAACCGTTGTTCCCGGGGTTCCGGGAGATGTCCGAGCGCCGCAAGGCATTGACCGACGAATTGGTCGACCGGCGCCACGCCCTCGGGTTGTCGCAGACCCAGGTGGCCGCCCGCATGGGTACGTCCCAGTCGGCGGTGGCCAGGCTCGAGACCGGGGCGTCGGACGTGCTGATCTCGACCGTCGACCGCTACGCCTTGGCCGTCGGTTGGACGCTCCGGTGGACCGTGGAGGAGGCACCGTGAGCGCACCGAAACGAGGATCCGACGGGCCATTGCCGTTCAGCGTCTCGGGGATGCCCGAGCCCGGGGACTGGATTCGCCGTCAGCTGTTCGAGCGACGGATCGTGACCGTGTCGGGCACCCTGGACGACGCCGCCGTCAACGAGGTGGGCGCGGCCCTGATGACCCTCGATGCCATCGGCGACGAACCGGTGCACCTCCATTTCGACTGCGACGACGGGACGGTGGGCGCCGCCCTGGCCCTCATGGACATCATCGACCTCAGCGGCGTCCCGGTGCGAGCCATGGGGTTCGGCCAGGTGGCCGGACCGGCGGTCGGAGCATTCGCCGTCTGCTCGCGGCGCACGCTCTCGCCCCACGGCCGGATTCGGTTGTGCGAGCCGCGCACCCAGGCCGAGGGCGCCGCCCGCCAGCTCCAGCAACTGGCCACAGCCCACCTCGACCAGTGGTCGGCGTTCTGCTCCCGGGTGGCGGCGACCTGCCTGCAATCAGAGGACCAGGTCCGTCACGACGCGGCCCGGGGGCGCTTTCTGTCGGCCCGGGAGGCGGTGGACTACGGACTGGCCGACGAGGTCGCGGCGCCGGACGCTCGGGTGGTGCGGCTGCCGGGGCGGCCTCTCGGCTTCGGGCGCCACTAGGCGTTGCTCAGCTGGGCCGCCGAATCACCGACCCGTCGCCGCCATCTACAGTGCCCCCATGCCGGCCGGGACCCAGCAGCCTCCATCGGGCCCGGACGTACGCATCTTTCCCGACGTCACGGCCCTGGCCCGCACCGCGGCCGAGGAAGCGGCGGCGGTCATCCGCCGGGCGGTAGCGGACAACGGCGTGGCCCACGCCATGTTCGCCACCGGGAACTCCCAACTCGCCTTCATCGACGAGCTGGTGTCCGCCACCGACGACGTCCCCTGGGGCGACGTGTTCGTCTTCCACATGGACGAGTACGTCGGCATGGGGCCTGAGCACCCCGCCAGCTTCCAGCGTTGGATCCGCCGGCGCATCGTAGAACCGGCCCGGCCCCGGTCGGCCCACTACCTCGACGGCCTCGCCGACCCCGACGCGGAGTGCCGCCGGTATGCCGAGCTGCTCCGCCAGTTCCCGCTCGATCTGTGCTGCCTCGGGATCGGCGAGAACGGCCATCTGGCCTTCAACGACCCGCCGGTGGCCGATTTCGAGGACCCCGAGGACGTGAAGGTGGTCGTGCTGGACGAGGGCTGTCGGCGCCAGCAGGTCAACGAGGGCCACTTCGCCCGCGATGACGACGTGCCCGAACGGGCCCTGACCGTCACCATCCCCGCGCTCCTGCGCGCCCGGCGTGTGCTCGCCGTGGTGCCCGAGGGGCGGAAGGCCGAACCGGTGCGCGCCGCGCTGGAGGGACCGGTGACGACATCGTGCCCGGCCTCGGCCCTGCGCCGGGCTCCCCAGGCCACCATCTTCCTCGACCGGGACTCGGCCCGGCTGCTGTCCCCGTACACCTGAGCCCGCAGCTGATCGACGGGCGGGCGACAGTCGGGTCAGGTGGCCACGCCGGTCGGGGTGCCGAGTCGTTCGTCGAGGAAGGGGTAGGCCCGGGTGCCGTCCCATTGGTGCTCGCCCTCGAAGATGTAGTGCTCCAGGCGGTCGCCCGCGCCGAAGTGCTCGTAGACCCGGCGCAGGCGGACCACCGAGGCTTCGGCCGTGGCCACCGGGAACAGCAGATCCTCGCGACCGTTGACGACCAACAAGGGCCGGGGTGCGATGAGGGCGCCGACGTCGGCGTGCTCCATCCGTCCGAGCATCCCCCACAGCACTTGGGACCCGCACATGTTCCAGGGGACCTTGTGGGCCTCTCCCCACGAGGAGAAGTACCCGGCCACCACGGCGGCGGCGACCCGGGTGTCGCAGGCCGCCACCAAGAGGGCGAGCGTCCCCCCATAGGAGAAGCCGACCACGCCCAAGCGGGCCGGGTCGACCAGCGGATGGCCGGCCAGGACGTCGAGCGCCCGCTGCATGTCCCACACGTTCTGGGTGAGTGGGCTCCACCCGCCCATGACCTGGTGGACCAAGTTGGTGTCGCAGCCGTAGTGGTCCGGCGGGTTCCAGTCGGCCCGCTCACCGAAACAGCGAAGGTCCGGGGCCAGCACCACATGGCCGCGTCGAGCCAGCTCGGCGGCGTAGTCCCCGCCCGGCGGGAGGTCGGGCTCGGGATCGGTCTCGGTGCCACAGATCCGCGACTTGCCCGGGCCATGGCCGTGGAGGGCCAGCACCCCGGAGCCGGGGGCCGAGCGGCCGTCGGGAAGGAGCAGGTAGGCCGGGACCGACATGGTCGCCTCGCTGTCGAAGACGACCCGGAAACGCCGGTACCCAGCACCCTCGACCGGCTCCTCTTCCGAATCGAGCCGGAGGGGGACCGGTTCCGGCCAGGGCGCCATCATGGAGGTCAGCCGCTCGTGGAACCGGTCGCGCCAGGCGGAGAAGGCAGCCAGGTCGCCGTCGGGCAGCGGGTCGGACTGCTCGGTGGTCATGAGGCGGCTGACCGCCTGGAACCAGGGCGAGAAGTTCCGGTCCGGCGGTTGGATCGTCATGGGCCTCCCTCGGATGGCCGAGGTCACTCCCCGGCCGGCTCGGGGCCAGGTTGCCACAGCCGGTCCAGCCCGGTCTCCGGAGCGGCCGGTTGAGCCCGGCCGACACCTGCGGCACACTGGGCAGATGCGCCCACGCCACGATGAACGTGTGAAGCCGTCATGTCGGTAACCACCGAGTTGGCGATCAGCCCGCTCTCCCCGTTGATCGGCGCCGAAGTCGAAGGCGTCGACCTCTCGGCGCCGCTGAGCGAGCAGACGGTGGCCGACATCCGCCAGGCGCTCAACACCCACCATGTGATCTTCTTCCGCGACCAGAGCCTCTCCCCCGCCCAGCAGGAGGCCTTCGCCCGCCAGTTCGGTGAGGTTACCGAGGGCCATCCGGTCATCCCGGCCCGGGAGGACAATCACAAGGTGCTGGTCATCGACGGGAGCGAGGACCGGGCCAGCTGGTGGCATACCGACATCACGTTCCTGCAGGAGCCGGCCTTCGGCTCGATCCTCTACATGTTGGAGGCGCCCGAGGTGGGTGGCGACACGACCTGGGCCAGCCTGCAGGATGCCTACGACCGGCTGGCCGAACCGGTGCGCGCCTTGTGCGACCAGCTCATCGCCATCCACTTCGATCCCTGGTTCGCGGCCGAGGTCGACGCCCGCGGCGGGTACGAATGGCACGGCCAGTGGCACGACAAGCTCCTGCCCGCCCTCCATCCGGTGGTGCGCACCCACCCCGAAAACGGCCGCAACGGGCTCTTCGTGAACCCTCAGTTCACCCAGACCATCCTCGGCCTGTCGAAGAACGAGAGCAACGCCATTTTGGACATGCTGTACCGCCATTGCCAGCAACCGGAGCTGACGTGCCGGTTCCGCTGGCGGGCCGGATCGGTGGCCTTCTGGGACAATCGGGCCACGCTCCACTACGCCATCGATGACTACGGCGACGCCACCCGCATCGCCAACCGGGTCACACTGCGTGGGGACGTGCCCTACGGACCGGCCATGCCCGAGCGCTGACGCTCCCCTAAGCGTCCGGGGCGTCCCCGTTGGCCGACGGGCCCTTGGCCGTCGGCACCGGCCCCGACACGCTGATGGCCTCGTCGCTGGCCCCCAGGTAGGCGGCGAGCGCCCGCGGATCGCTCCGCACATGCTCCGGTGTGCCCGCCGACACGACCTGCCCGGACTCCATCATCACCACCTTGGTGCACAGCTCGAAGACCAGGGGCACGTCGTGCTCGACGAGGACGATGGTGGTGTCGACCACCTCGTGGAGCCGCCGCAGCAGGGGGACGAACGCCTCCGCCTCCCGCTGGGCGATACCGGCGGTCGGCTCGTCGAGGAGCAGCAATCGGGGATGGGCCAACACGATGGAGGCCAGATCCACCACCCGCCGGGTGCCCGTCGACAGGTGGGCGATGCGGTGGTGGCGGAACCGGTCGATCCCGAAGGCGGTGATGACCTGGTCCAGCGCCTGTCGCTTGGCCCGCTCGGCCCGGGTGGCCCACGGCAGGTACAGGGTGGACGAGAGGACGCCCACCGGTCGCTCGGCGTCTTGGGTGAGCAGCAGCACGTCCTCCACCGACAGCTCGGGGAAGAGCCGGCAGTCCTGGAACGAGCGCACCAGGCCGAGCGATCCGCGCTCCTCGGGCAGGTATTCGACCAGGCTCTCGCCGTCGAGCCGGACCGAGCCCTCCTCCGGGGTGACCAGACCCGAGATGACGTCGAGCAAGGTGGTCTTGCCCGAGCCGTTGGGCCCGATGAGACCGACGATCGAGCCGGGATCGGCCGAGAGGTCGACCCGGTCGACGGCCCGCAGCCCGCCGTAGGCCACCACCACCCCGGCCAGCTCGAGCAAGGCCGGCCCGGCTCGGGCATCCGCCTTCACCGCTTTCGCCGCCTTCAGCGCGCTCACCCGACGACCTCGTCGACCAGCAGGCCGGACTCCCCGGCCGCCTCACCCCCCGGGGGCGGGACGTCACCTCGGTGCCTCAGCTGTTCGATGCCGAGGGTGACGGCGTCACCCAGCTGGTGGAGCAGCTCGGCCAGGCCCCCCGGGAGGTAGAGGACGAAGGCCAGCAGTCCGAGTCCGCTGGTGAGGAACTGGATGGTCGGGGTGGTCCCGAACATGGCCGGAAGGCCGACCAGGTAGACGGCCCCGAGCAAGGCGCCGGGGATGGAGTCGAGCCCCCCGATGACCACCATCGAGACCACGAGGATGGAGAAGGTGGGGTCGAAGGTGCTGGTCGAGATGCGCTCGGTGGCGAAGGCCAGGCACACTCCGGCGTAACCGGCCATGAAGCCCGACAGGGCGAAGGCCAGCAACTTGCTGCGGGCCAGCGGGATCCCCATGGCCCCCGCCCCGACCTCGTTGTCCCGCACCGAGATGAGCCGCCGGGCCACGCCGCGGTCCCGCCAGAGCCTGACCATCACGACCGACAGCACCAGCACGCCGATCGAGAACCAGGCGAAGGCCCGCTCGGAGCCCAGCCCGATGCCGAGGAAGGTCGGTCTCCCCACCAGGGTGGACTGGGGGTTCGGCAATCCGGTGCACAGCTGCCGGTTGATCAGGGGGACGGTCCAGCACGGGGTGGCCAGCACCGATCCCATGAACCAGACGCTGAAGGCCAGAGTGCTGACGGCCAGGTAGAGGCCCCGCACCCGGAGAGCGGGCAAGCCCACGGCCACGGCGATGACGGCGGTGACGGCGCCGGCGAACGGCATGAGCAGGACCAGGGGAACGCTGGAGCCGAGATGGGCGGCCATCAGGGCGCCGCACGCCACCAGGCCGAACTGGCCGAGCGACACCTGTCCGGCCCACCCGGTCAGGACGGTCAGGGAGAGGGCGATCACGGCGTAGATGCAGATCTGGGAGAGCAGGAAGGTGCGACCGGTGCTGAGCACGAAGGGCAGGAGGATGGCCGCCACCAGGGTCAGCCCGACCCCGCTGGCCCCGACGCGGCGGCGGAGGGCACTGGCGGTCCCCATCTGGCGCCGGGTGCTCTCGAACCACGTGCTGCGCTCCCCGCCGCGCGGCCCGGCCCGCAGCCCGGCGATCCGGACGAGCAGGACGGCGAGCACGATGGCGAACAACACCAGGTCCACCTGGGTGGTACTGGAGAGGTTCCATACCAGGATCTCCTGGACCACGCCGACGCCGATGGCGGCCACGAAGGCGGCGGTCAGGTTGACCATGGCTCCGACCAGGGCGGCAGTGAGGGCCAGCAGGAGAAGCTCGGGGCTGAGCACCTCGGTCAGGGTCGAGGTCTGCCCGGGCGAGGCGAGGATGGCGGTGAAGGCGGAGAGGACGCCGGCCAGGGTCCACGCCACCGTCGAGGTGCGGCGGACCCAGACACCCGACAGCCGGGCCGAGTCGGCGTTCTCCGACATGGCCCGCATGGCGAGACCCCAGGGCGACCATTTGACGAAGGCGGCGAGACCGATGGCCACCAGTGGAGCGACGATCAAGGTGAGCACCTGGCCCGAGGTGAACAGATAGGTGCCGATCCGGAACGAGATGTCGACCGGCACCGGGAAGGGACGGAAGAGGTTTTTGGGCCGGATGAACGGCAGCGCGGTGAAGACGAACAGCACCTGGCTGAGGCCGATGGTGGCCACCATGACAAGCATCCGTGGCCGGTTGAAGAGGCGGCGGAGCAGCAGCTCGGACAGGGCACCGACGGCGGCGGCCAGGGCCAGGGCCAGGATCAGGGCGAACCAGTAGTTGAACCCGAAGTCGTAGTAGCACTTGACCAGGAAGACGGCGGCCACCACTCCGAGCTGGCCCTGAGCGAAGTTGAGGACCCGGTTGGTCCGGTAGATGAGCACCAGGCCGAGGGCCAGCAGCCCGTAGTTGAGGCCGGTGATGATGCCATTGACCAGAACGAAGCTCGGTACGGACATGCGGCCCGCTAGTGCAACCCGGTGGCGGCCGCCCCGAGGAAGACGGGGCGCAGCAGATCGTCGCGTTGGAGGAGCTCGGCGATGGGACCGGCGAAGCGAACCTCGCCGCGTTCGAGGAAGTAGGCCCGCTCGGCCAGGCTCATGGCCCGGTTGACGCTCTGCTCGACGATCACCACCGTCGTTCCCTGCCGGTTGACCTCCCGCACGATGGCCATCAGCCGGTCGACGGACTTCGGGGCGAGGCCGAGGGCCAGCTCGTCGATGAGCAGCAACTTGGGTTCAGTCATCATCACCCGGGCCAGCGCCAGCATCTGCTGCTCGCCCCCGGAGAGGGTGCCGGCCGGCTGGTCGAGGCGGCCGGCCAGCTCGGGGAAGCGGTCCATGGCCTCGTCCCGAGCGGTGCGCGCCCGCTTGCCCTGGTGGCGCAAGGAGAAGCTCCCGATGCGCAGGTTGTCGCGGACGGTGAGACCGGGGAAGGTCATCTTCCCCCCCACCAGCAGGGCGACGTCCTGGTCGATGATCTGCTCGGGCTCGAGGTAGGTGCAGTTGGTTCCGTAGATCCTGATGACCCCCCGGTGCGGGTGGTCGAGGCCCGACACGGCGCGGAGCAGGGTCGACTTGCCGGCACCGTTGGTGCCGAGCAGGGCCACGATCTCCCCCTGGGCCACCTCCATGTCGACGTCGAACAAGACCTGGTTCGTCCCGTAGAAGAAATCGAGGTTGTGCACCTGCAGGGCGGGGACGGGCACACCGGACTGGCGTCGCTTCCCCTCGGCGTACCGCTCGAGCACGTCTTCGATGACCAGGGTGATGTCGCGCTTCACGTGGCGGGACCCGACGAACAGGAGCAGGCCGCCAATGGCGCAGACCGGGCCGATGAGGGTGAGGGCCACGGTGGGGCCGCGCAGGTACCCGGCCGCGTCGCTGACCGCGCCCAGGATCACCGCGCCGCCGAACGCGCCGAACACGAGGGAGTAGACGCCGAACATGGCGAAGCAGATGGTGCGCATCTCCGGTGGGGCGGTGGCGGCCAGGGTGAGGAAGATGCAAATGGCTAGCGGCGAAACGGCCGCGTTGGCCAGGAACTGGAGGGTGACCACCATCCACAGCTTCGGCATGTAGAGGGACGTCACAAAGAGGCCCCCATAGGCGGTGATGCAGATCCCGGCGATGACCAGCGGCCGCTCCGGCGCCCGGCGGAAGAACCGGTCACCCAGTACATAGGCGACCGGCAGCCCGAGGAAAGCGGCCAACCCGATGATCGAGTAGATGTCACTGCGCTGCGCCGTGTCGAGCCTCCAGTGCCGGACGAAGTAGAGATTTCCGAACAGCGGCGCGCCGGCTCCAGCGAACCCGAGCACGGCCACCGCCACCAGCTCGTAGTAGATGGACCGGATCCGCAGCAGGCGGGTGACCGCCGACCCCAGCAGAACCCGGGGGGCGGCCGCCTGCTGGGAGTGCAGGTCCATACCGGACGACTTGAGGATGTGGCTCTGCTCGTTGGCTCCTTTGTCCGGCTCGCGCAGGGTGAACAGAGCGAGCCCGAGTGGGATGCCGGCCAGCGCCACGCACGTGCCCCAGCGCCAGCTGTGGGTGAAGTCCACGGTGTACCCGAACACCAGGATGCCGACGGTCTGGGACAACGGGTCGGAGAGATTGTGCCAGCTGAACACCCGCCCCCGCCCCTCGGTCGGGTAGGCGTCGGCCAGGTAGGAGTTGTGCACCGTGTTGTTGACCCCGTACCCCACTGCGGCCACCAGGTAGAGGAAGGTGAACGCCCACACGTTCGGCGCCAGCCCCATCAACGGAGCGAAGACCGAAAAGGTCAGGAGCGCCACGGCCGCAACCACCTTGCGGCTGCCCCGGTCGGCCCACAGGGCGAGCGGGACCGCCCAGAGCAGTTGGGCCACCGAGGCCACGAAGGTCACCGCCCCGAGGGCGGCGTCGTGGATGTGGAAGGAATGCTCGAGGTTGGTGCCGATGAGGGCAATACCGTTGTTGAAGCTTCCGGGGACCAGGGCGGCGGCGGTGAGCAGCACCAGGGGAGCAAAACCGCTCTTTTGCAGGATCCCGATCAGGGGCGGGGGCTTGCCCTCTCCGGTCCCCGGCATCATGTCGATGTCGGCGATGGCCTCGGAGTCCCTGCTCTTTGCCACCACTTCTTCCAGCAGCTCATCGGGGACGGCGAAGTCGAAGAGCACCTGGTCGGCCATTGAAGTCACACACTATCCATGACGCGGCCGTCAGACATGGGAGAACGTGCAGCTAGCCCGGCACGACCTCCTCCTGCGGTGTAGCCACCACCAACGGTCCCTGGGGCAGGACGCAGAGCCGTGCCCCCGGCCCCTGGCGGGCCATGGCCTCACGTAGCGCGCCGGCCAGGTCTCCGACCGGTCGCAACCACGCGGCGCGGCGGTCCGCCTCGGAGAGCCCGTCCGAGTACATCCAGACCTCGGCGCGGCGGAGGACACGGCCGAGGACTTGTGCCTGCCAGCCATCTTGGTGGGCGCGTCCCCCCGGCCGGGCCAGCTCGTCCGGAGACGCGCCGGCCGCCAGGATGTCGGCGAAGGCGCCCTCCGGCATACCGTCGCCGCAGGCGGCCGCCATGATGATGATGCCCCCGTCGCGGACCACGCGCTCGGCCGCCGCCATGCCCTTGACCGCCTGATAGAGGTTGCGGTCGAGCGGGTGGCCGCCGTTGGTGACCACGACCACGTCATAACGACCCTCCACGGGGCGCGACACACGGGCGCCGGCGAAGGCGCACGCCTGGCGGTGGGCGTCGGGCAAGGGACCGGCGAACACGCTCGTCAGGCGGCGCCGGCCGTCGATGGTGACGTCCAGGGAGAGGGCCGGCGGGCAGAGGTCGGTCGCCGCCCGCACGAATTGGTGCACCGGGTTGCCCTCGGTGGTCATCCAGGTCGAGCGGGCATCGGCGATCCGTCGGGGACTGTGAGCCTCGAAGATGGTCTCGGTCGCGGCCAGACCGGGACAGGCGCCCTTCGGGCCGCCGCTCCATCCGGCGAAGAAGTGGGGCTCGACGAACCCGGTGAGGACTCGCAGGTCGGCCTCGACGTAGTGCCGGTCGAGCAGGACGGGCGCCCCGTCGACCTCCCCCACCGACACGTGGTCGCCGTCGTCGGCCCGATGATCGCGCACCCGATAACGCGCCAGGAGCTCGTCGCCGACCAGGGCGGCCATCTCGACCGGCGTGGCCTGGCGGTGGGTCCCGGTGGCACACAGCAGCTCGACCCGGTCCGGGCCGGCGCCGGCCGCCTCGAGCTCGTCCAGCAACGGCGGCAGCACGGTGGTGTTGGGCATGGGCCGGGTGATGTCGGGAAAGACCACGACCACCCGCCCGGTCGGCGGGACCAACCGGTCGAGCGGCGGGCCGGCCAACGGAGCGGCCAGGGCCCGGCGGACCGCTCCCGCTTCGTCCCCGAGGGCCGCCGCCTCGGCGCCCTCGACCACGGTGGCGTCGTCGGGGACCTCGATGTCGAGGCCGTTCGCACCGTAGGCCAGGGTCAGCCGCACGGCACCTCCTCGATCGGGGCCGGGTCGAGGTCGACGATCCGGGTGGCCACCGCGTCGGCGCGCCGTCGGAGCCGTCGGTACCGGTCGGTCCGCGTCTCCTCCGGCTCGACCCGCCGCACGGTCGGATCGGCCCGGTCCAGGTCCCAGTCGAGGTCGACGGCCATGGCCGCCAGCCGGGCGGCGCCGGCGGAGGCGGCCTGGCCCGAACGGCGGTAGGACACGGCCAGCCCGGTGATCCCGGTCAGCACCTCGAGCCAGGCGCCGGAGGCGGCCCCCGATCCGGCCAGGACGAGCTCGGTCGCCGGGGGTCCCGCCGGTCGGCGCGCCGCCACGGCCTCGAGACAGCGGGCGACGTCCCATCCCACTGCCTCGAACAGGGCACGGGCCAGATCATCCGGTCCGTGGGCCGGGCCGAGGCCGACGAATGCGGCGGCCGCCTCCGGCTTCCACCAGGGCGCCCGGGCACCGTCCAGCCACGGCGTGGCCACTAGGCCGCGTGCTCCCGCCGGGCTCCCCTCGGCCGCCGTGGCCAAGTCATCGGGCGGACGGCCGGTGAGCCGGGCCAGCCATTCCAGGAGCGAACCGGCGGCCGACAGTCCGCCCTCCAGCAGCCAGCCGCCGTCGGCCCCCCTCGAGGCGACGATGCCCGGTGGGGGGCCCGGTCGCCCGCCCACCGGGACCGAGACGTTGGCGGTGGTGCCCCAGCTCACCATGGGCCGCGCGGCGGCGGCGGATGCACCGAGCACCTCGCAGGCCCGGTCTCCGGCCCCGATCACCACGGGCACCCCGACGGGCAGATGGGTGGCGTCGGCCGCCTCCGGACGGACCGTGCCGACCACGTGGTCGGGGGCGACCACCGGCGGGAGCTTGGACTCGACCGGGCCGGCCAGTCCTTCGACCAGCTCACCCTCCATGTCGTAGAGACCCGACCGCGAAGCCATGGTGACGTCGGTCGCCACCGTCCCGGTGAGGTGCCGGACCACGAGATCCCTCGGCGTCATGAGCCACGCCGCCGCCTCGAGGCTGTCGTCCCGGTGGTCGGTCAGCCAGGCCAGCTTGGCCGCCACCGATGCCGCATCGAGCACGATCCCGGCCGGGGACGGCGCGCCCGGCTCGACCCCGGTCCGGGCGGCGAGCATTTCCGCCTCCCGCCCCGCCCGCCGGTCGGACCACAGGATCCCGGGCCCGGTGGGGTGGCCGCCCCGGTCGATCGGGGCGAAGGTCTGGCGCGCCCCGGTACACCCCACCACCTCGACCGACCCGAGGGCGGACGGGACGCGCCGGCCGAGCTCGTCGCAGGCGACCACCACCGAGGCCCACCACGACATCGGGTCCTGCTCGGCCCGACCGGGGACCGGGTGCCGGGTGGCGAGCCGGATCCCGGACGTGTCCACCAGGCCGTCGCCGTCCCAGATCGTCACCTTGGTGACGCTGGTGCCCGAGTCGATGGTCAGGATCACCGGGCGTGCACGATCGCCGCCAACTGCGATGCCATCGAGGCGGGCGACGGCTCCTGGAAGACGGTGCGGCCGATGGCGAGCCCGGCGGCACCGCCGGCCATGACGTCGCGGACCTCGTCGAGAACCCGGTCGGACGTGCCCCCGCCGTGCGGACCGCCGAGGAACAGGACCGGAACGCCCACCGCCTCGACCACCCGGCGCACCGCCGCCACCCGGGTCGAGCCGACCGGTGCGTCGGGCACCGGCACCTTCAGCAGCGGCGCCCCCATGTCGTGGGCGATGACCGCGGCCAGCACGATGTCGCCGACCTCCTTGGACATGCCCCCGGCGCGCCACAGGATGGGCTCGACCAGCGCCTCCAGCCCGGCGGAGCGGGCCTCCTCCAGCACCCGGCCGAGGAGCTCGAGCGCCGCCGCCCCGCCGGGATCCTGCGGCGCGATCCTGGTCATCAGCTTGACCCCGCTCCACCCGTCGGAGGCGGCCCGGCCCACGCTCGCCACCAGGCGGTCGTCGAGCTCGAAGGCCGAGCCGGCCAGGCCGGTGCGGTTGAGCGAGAGATAGGTGCGGTGCTCGGGTCGGATGGCTCCGGTCGTGGCCAGGTCGGCCAGCGGTTGGGCACTGGCCAGAATGCCGTCGCAATGCGGGAGGGCGGCGCCGAGCGCCTGCAGGTAGTCGGCATACCGTTCCGTGGTCATGACACCGCGGGCACGGTGGTCGGCGGCCAGGACGAGCGCGGGGACGACCAACCGCCGGCCGGTCGCGCCACCCTCGGTCACGACAGCCCGGAGAGGGCCATGATCACCTTGGCCACCGACGAGAAGTCCTCGCGCCCGTAACCGGCCGTCGTCGCCGCGGTGAGGGCCTGGCGGGCGATGGCCGTCCCCGTCAGGGGGACACCGACGCTGGCGCCGTAGCCCAGAGCCAGGTCCAGGTCCTTGGCCATCAGGTCGGTCATGAACCCGGGCCGCCACCCGTTGGAGGCGGGGCTTTCGGGGACCACGCCGGCCACCGGCAGGCGGGTGCGCACGGCCACGCAGTCACCGGTCGAGTGCACCAGCACCTCGAGCAGCTTGTCGAGATCGACACCCGACCTCACCGCCAGCGCGGTGGCCTCCGAAGTGGCCAGCATCTGAGCGGCGTAGATCAAATTGTTGCAGAGCTTGACCACCTGGCCCATCCCCGTGCCGCCGACGTGGACGATGCGGGCGGCGAAGGCGTCGAGAACGGCCCGGACCTTCTCCAGCGTGTCCACCTCTCCCCCGACCATCACCGTGAGGGTCCCGGCCTCGGCGCCGGCGGTGCCACCGGACAGCGGGGCGTCGAGGAACCCGACCCCCGCGGCGGTGACCCGTTCGTGCTGGGCCCGGGCCACCTCGGGGTCGATGGTGGAGCAGTCCACCACCACCTGGCCGGGACGGAGCCCGGGAAGCATGGCGTCGAGGACTTCGACCACCTGGGGCGAGCTCGGCACGCAGAGGATCACCGTCTCACTGGCGGCGGCCACCCCGGCCGGCGACCCGCCCGCTCGGGCGCCGAGAGCGACGGCCCGGTCGATCGGGCCCTGGCTGCGCGACGCCACGGTCACCTCATGACCGGCCTCCACCAGGTGGCGGGTCATGGGGAGCCCCATGGCCCCGAGGCCGATGAAGCCGACTTGCATGCGATTCCTCCTCGTGCCGGGACGGACCTGGCGATCGTCTGGTGCGGACCGGGTCAGGGGTCAGCGACTGAACTGCGGGAGCCACTTCGCCGTGGCGGCGAGCAGCTCGTCGACCATCTCCTCGGTGCGGTGGAGATCACCGCGACCGGCCAGGGGATCGAGGAAGAAGGCGGCGTCGGCCAGCGACCGGTCACCCTCCAGAGCGGCGGCCACGGTGAGCTCGTTCACCGCCACGTGCCGCCGCACCAGCTCGGCGTAAGCGGGGGGAAGCTCGGCGACGTCCCGGCCGCGCACGCCCCGGTCGTCGATCGTGCAGATGGACTCGACCACCGCGTCGGCCGGGACGTCGGATACCTGACCGGCGTTCGGGATGTTCACCGGCAGTTGGCGGGGCGTTCCGCTGACCAGCGAGTCGATCACCAGGGCGGGCAGCTCGCCGGACGCCCAGGTCTGCAGCTCCTTGGTGCCGCCCAGCCACGCGTCCACGTCGGCGATGTACTCCTGCTGATGCTTCTCCCGCCGGGCGATCGAGGTCAGCTCGATGTTGTAGTCGCCACCCCAGCCCGACGCCTCGGTCAGCACCCAGGGGACGAACTCGGCCACGTGGCGGTCGCCCGCCGCCGGCAGGGCGCCCCACTTGTCGAGCAGGGTGAGCTTGAGCACGTGGCGCTGGACGAAGTCGAGGCGCGAGAACGCATCCGCCTCCGGACGACCCGGCGTGGGGGTCAGCGCGGCCAGGCCTCCGGCCTCGGCCACCATCTCGGCCAGGATGGCGAACCCGTCCTCGCCGTCCACGTCCAGGGCGGTGACCACCGGCAGGTGGTTGACGCCGGCGACGGTCGGCCGGACCGCTTCGGCCGGCCGGCCCAGGGCGATGGCCAGGTCCATGGACCAGTTGCCGACCTCGTGACAGAGGCCGACGGCCTTGATCCCGGTCTGACGGCACACGGCGCGGGTGAGACAGGTCATCGGATTGGTGATGTTGAGCAGCCAAGCGTCGGGACAGATCTCCTCCATGTCCTTCGCCATGCCCACCAGCACCGGGATGTTCCGCAACGAGCGGGAGATGCCCCCCGGCCCGACCGAGTCGCCCACCGACTGGCGGATGCCGAAGCCGGCCGGCACGTCGAGGTCGGCGGCCATGGACTCGAACCCGCCGGTCGAGATCGTGATGATGACGAAGTCGGCGCCCTCCAGCGCGACGCGCTGGTCGGTGGTGGTGGCGAACGTGGCCTTGGCCTCGAGTGCCTCGCCGACCCGGTGGCCGAGTGCCTCCATCTTGTCCAGCGGGACCGGGTCGATGTCCTCCAGCACGATGTGCGCCCCGTGGAGTGACGGCGTGCCCAACAGGTCGGCCAGTAGCTCCGGGGTCCACTGATAGCTGCCACCGCCGATGATGGTGATCTGCACGAGATGGCTCCTAACGGCGGGTGCGGGACGACCCTGACATGGCAGTCACTCTACCCAGCACCTGCCGCGGGCCGCAGGGTCAGACCGAAGGCGGCGGGCCCACGGCACCCTGGCGGGCCCAGCTGATCAATTGGCGGTAGGCGCCGGCCGAGTCACGTCCCTCGGCGTCGGTGTCGAGCCAGCGGAAGCCGCGTGGACCGCGGGAGCGGTCCAGGCCGAAGATCCCGAACCTCGGCTCGTAACTGCCCCACTCGTAATTGTCGACCAACGACCAGTGGAGATAGGCGGTCACCGGCGTTCCGGCGGCGACGGCGTCGACCACCGCGGCCACGTGCTCGCGCAGGTACCGGGGCCGGTTCCAGCCGTCCCGCCGCGGGTAGGAGCGTCCGTTGCGGACCCGGTTGCAGAGCCCGTTCTCCACCACCCAGAGCGGGAGGCCGGGGAGCAGGTCGCTCTGGTCTCCGCACCACCGGGTGAGGCCACCGGGGTCGGGGACGACGTCCCAGATCGCCCGCGACGGCTCCCACTGCCGGCCGCCGGAGGTCACGTGCCCGGGGAGTCGGGTGGCATGGCTGGCCACCGGGTCGTACCAGTCGAACCCGCAGGCATCGATCGGGCGGGTGTGCGGCCCCCCGTAGACCGCGTCGAGGACGCGGCGCGGCGGCGTGCGGAGGCGGGACCGGACCAGACCGTCGAGCACCGACCGCCGGCGATCCGGCTCCCCGTAGGGGGACGCTGCCGCGAACAACCGGCGCAGCAGTGACTCGCCCGCGCCGTCGGGTGGGAAGAGGCCATCGTGGAGGGACCGGCGCTCGTCGATCCAGGCATCCACGTCCTGGCGGTCCACCCCGGCGGCCCGGGCCGTGAGGAGATCGGTCAGCATCCGGTCGTGCTCGTAGAGCGACGAGGAGCTGGTGTTGACGGTCACCATGGCCCCGGGTTGGACGTCGTGGATGGCCCGGTGGGCCAGCACGTGGCCCGTGAGCAGGCTGTCGAGCACGGTGAAGGCGTCGGCCACCGCCATCTGCTTGCCGGGCGGGTAGGCCCCGGCGATCCAGCCCATGAGCGCCACGATGTTCGGCTCGTTGATGGTGACCCACCGATTGCAGCGCGACGCGAGGGCCGGGACCACTCGGGCGACGTGGGCGGCGAAGCGCTCGGAAGCGTCGCCCTCCAGCCAGAACTCCTCGCCCAACCAGGAGGGGTGGGTGAAGTGGTGGAGGCTGACCAAGGGCTCCATGCCACGCTCGTGGCACCCGTCGAGGATGCTCAGGTACCGGTCGAGCGCCTCCCCGTCGAACTGCCCCTCCTCGGGCTCGAGCCTGGTCCACTCGACCGACAGTCGGAAGGTGTCGCAGCCGAGGGAGGCGGCCCGGTCCAGTGCCTGGTCGGGCTCGGCCCAGAAGCCGCAGGCGTTCCCCGAGGGCTCGATGCGGCCACCGGACTCGAACCGCGCCCAGTTGTTGGCCGGCTCACCCGGGCCGTTGTACCCTCCCTCGATCTGGAACCCGGCGGTGGCCACACCGAAGGAGAACCCTTCGGGCAGGGACGCCGACTCGGGGCGCGCCGTCACCGGCCCATCCCCGGATCTGCGCTCGCTCGGCCACCCACCCCGAGAGTATGGCATCGTGGATGCGGCGCGACCCGGGGCCGGCACCGCCGACCGGTCGTCCCGGTATCAGCCGGGCGGCACCTGCCAGTGGACGAGGTCGGTGCTGCGGGCCACGCCGATCTCGGCGTGACCCCAGCCGCCGAACCGGGTGAGCTCGGGGCTGCCGGCGTAGAACAGGTAGTCGTAGTGGCCCGGCAACTGGCGGGCGTCGCAGACGAACGCCGAATTGGCGTGCTCGAAGGTGACGCTCGAGATGCCCGGACCGGAGTTGAACGACTCGGAGGGGACGCTCAGCTGGTAACCGCCCGTCCAGTGCAACCAGCCCGAGGCGGAGCGTGGGTCGCCGGCCAAGGTGAACAGCCAGGGCTGGTCGAGGACGTTCGAGGTGGCGACCAGGTGCCACCGGCCGTCCAACACCACGAACTCGTAGTTCTCGACGGTGTCACCGTTGACCGTGATGTCCGGGCGACCCACCAGCACCCAGGGGCCCTGCGGGAGGCCGCTCGTCGACCGGGCGATCTCGAAGACCTGCGCCTGGGTGGGCGACGAGTACTTGAAGCCCAGCAGCAACTGACGGCCGGTGAAGACCAGAGCGCCATCGATCATCCGGTCCCCGGGCGCCGGGGCCAACGCGGCGGCCAGGGGATGCGGCGCCGACCACGTCCGCAAGTCCGGAGAGCTCCGGTAATAGAGCCGGTCCTGGACGCCGGGGGAGGCCGACGAGCCCGGGTCCGACTGATAGGTCACGAGATAGCCGCCGGACGGGCTGCGCACCACGTCGGGCGAGGCCACGCCCAGCACCCCGTCTTGCCGGGGCCACCGCGACGGCGGCGACCAGTGGGCCCAGTCGGGGCTGGTGGCGGTGGCGATGTCCCAGCGCACGCCACCGGGTTCGGAGGGATCGAGGGTGACGTAGCTGAACAGGAGGTGCCAGGTGCCGCCCGACCACACGACGGCCTGGTCCTTCGCCGCCGCCGTCGGCGTCCGAGAAGACCGGGTTGGCCAGTCCCGACCAGGCCACGTCGGCCCGGCCCTGGCCGCCGGGCACACAGGCATGGGCCGCCCCTTCGCCGAGCTGGTCGGCGGTCAGGTCGGTGGACGGGCCAGGCCGGTGCCGACCCGCCCGACGTGGCCGCAGAGCAGGCGGCCCACAGCGTCGCGCCGAGGGCGACGGCTCCGGCGCACGCCACCCGGCTCGCCCGGCGCCGGCGGAGGGGGGTCGACGGGCTCGGGCCCGTCACGAGGACGGGGCGGTCCGGATGGCGTAGGTACCGGCGCCCACCTCCAGGCGGGCAGACGCGAGCGGTGCCGGCGAAGCGGATCCCGGCCACCCGGTCGACCGGCTGCCCTCCTTCGGTGACGTCCCGGGCCGACAGGCCCGGGACCGGCACGGTGGCCTCCGTGTTGGGCGGGACGGTGAGGGCGAGCGAGAGGGCGGGGTCGTCCGCTCGCGACCGGGCCCACTCGACGGTGATGGGGCCGCGAGGCGTGGGCACCGTCCCGCTCGCCCGCTGCAGCCCACCGGTCGGCGGGGACACGGCGAAGGCTGGAGAACCCGGGCCGGATGGGCTGCACCCCGAGCAGCGAGCGCTGGATCTCGAGCGTCACCGGGGAGCCCCAGCCGTGCGACATGCTGTCCCCGATCAGGTCGGAGGGATTCCACACCTCCCAGGTGAAGGTGGCCCCGCGGGCGAGGATGTTGGCCCACCCGTCGCTCGTGGCGTCCAACAGGCGCGTGGCCAGGTCGTCGTAGAGGCCGGCCAGGGCCATGGTGCGCAGCACTTCGGGGGCGTTCTGCGGCGGGGTCTGCATGCCGAGGCTGCTCACGTAGCGGGCCACGGAAGCCGACCCGGTGCGCCGGCACGACCTCGTAGCTGACCGCACAGGCATTGGCCGTCTGGGAGGCGGTCGGGGTCGGGTTGCCGGTGGCGTCGAGGCCGTCGAAGTAGGTCCCGTCCGGCCGGGTCAGCCGCCGGTTGATGGCCGAGGTCAGGGCGGCGGCCCGAGCCTGCTGGCGGGCCACCTCGGGCGCCGGCCGCCCCAGCACCGCGGCCACCGCCGCCGTGCGGCGGAAGACGTTGACCCCGAGGACGTTGAGCCGGGTCACCACCGGGTAGCTGTAGTAGACGTTGGTGGCCGGCAGGTTCGTCACCAGGCCGGTCCGGGGCGCCACCGACCGCTGGACGTAGTCGGAGATGCGGCCGAGCACGCCGTACACCATCGACAGGAGCGCCCGGTCTCCGGTGTACATCCAGTACTGCCACACCCATTCGACATAGGCCTCGGTCGACTCGTTGATGTCGAGCGCGCCGAGCCCGGTGGGGTAGATCTTGTTGACCGCGCCGTTGGGCCAGTAGCGCGCCTGGGACTGGGCGAACTCCAGCAGCGACTTGCGGGTGAGGTTCTGCTCGCCGAAGGCGGCCATGGCCGTGCGCGGACTCGTTGAACCCGTCGTAGAGCCACGAGCCCTTCTCCCTCGTCGGGGTGTCGATGTACTGCTCCTGGGCCGTGAACAGGGCCGAGTGGGCGCCCAGCTGGAACTCGGTGTCGACGAGGGGCTGGTCCGAGGTGAAGGTGGCCGGTGGCAGCGTCGGCGGGGCGGTGTGCCGGGCCAGGGCGACGACGTCCGCCGGGGCGAGCACCTCGCCCGGATCGTCGATCTGGAAGTAGCGGAAACCCAGGTAGTCGAAGGGGTGGAACTCCTCCGCTCCACCCCGCTGGACGTAGCTGTAGCTCATGTCGGTGTGCTGGGTGCCGTGGGTGGTCGAGACCTGCCCCGGCACCCCGGTGAACGGCTGGCCGGCCACCGGGAAGTCGAGGAGGTATCCCGCCCGCATGGTCACGGTCCGCCCGGCCACCCCGTGATGGAAGCTCACCGTCGGCACCGCGGCGTAGACCTTGCCGAAGTCGGCCACCACCGCGCCGGAGGACAGGGTGGTGAGCGACACCGGCGTCACGGGCTGCTCGACGATCCTGGTCCGCACCGGGACGAGGCGGGTCCACGGCGCGGTGGGCGCCCGGCCGAAGACGGTGGCCGGCGTCCACGAGCGGTCGTCGAACCCGGGGAGCAGCCAGCCGACCGGCTCGGCCGGACCGTCGATGTTCTCGGTGAAGTCGACCAGATCGCCCTCGAGGTCCCGCTGGGTCCCGGGCAGCCACGGCCCCTTCAGGCACCCGCCACCGGCCGTCGGTCACCAGCACGTGGGTGTCGCCGTTGGCGTAGTGCACGTTGAGCTGGGCGACCACGCCGTGCTTGCCGGCCGGATGGCCCTTGGTCGGTCCCTGCCAGTTGGTCACCAACCCGAGGGCGTTGGCCGACCCCGGCCGGAGCAGCCCGGTCACGTCGAGCGTCTCGTAGTACATCGAGTCGGGATAGCTGTAGGCCTGGCCCTTGCCGGCGCGCACCCCGTTGACGTAGAGCTCGTACTGCTGGTCCCCGGAGACGAAGGCCCTGGCCCGGACGATGGCGCCCCGGCGCAGCGTCATCTCGCGACGGGCATAGGTGTACTGGTCGGGCTCGGTCGTGGCGTCGGTGAGCCGCCCGATCCACGAGGCCCGCCAGTCCCGGTTGGCGAGCCCGGTCTCGAAGACGGACGGCGCCGACGTCGGACCCGCCGCCCCGGCGCCGTCCCAGGTCTGCACGGTCCACCGGTAGGCGGTGTCGGGCGCCAGCGCCGGTCCGCCGTAGGCGACGAAGGCCTGTTCGGCGGAGGCCACCTGACCGCTGTCCCAGATGGTCGTGGCCTGCCCCGGCCCGCCGACCGGTCCGGCCACCACGATGCGGTAGGCGCTTTGACGGGCGCCCCGGCGCATGTCCTGCAGCTGCCAGGCGAAGTAGACGTCGTCGGACGCCAGCCCGATGGGCACGGCCAGGCCGTCGACCGTCAAGGCAGACGGACGCCCCGGCCTCGCCGATCGAGGCGGCGGCATCGGCGGCATCGGCGGCGGCGTCGGCCGCGTCGGCGGCGAACGGATGCGAGACGGACGGCGACCCTGCCCCCGTCACCACGGCGGCCGCGCCGACCAGGCTCCCACCGAGCAGTTGCCGGCGGCTCAACGTCCACGGACGTGGCGGCCCTCCCCCGGGCTGCTCGACCATGCCCGAACACTAACGGTCAAGCCCGCCATGCGTCGGGCCACCGGCTCGCCACATCGGCGTCGCGAAGCATGCATCGATAGGCTCGCCCCGTGCCTCCGCCGACCCTGCTGTACGTGACCCAGGTCGCCGCCTACCGCCAGGGGCCGGCCGGTGTGCACGGGGTGCTCGACCAGTCGGCCACCGCCTGGGCCGAGTTGGCCGAGTCCGCCGGACTCGACTTCCACCGGGTCGAGGACGTGCGCGCCGTCGAGGCTCCGGCGTTGGCGGCGGCACGGGTGGTGGCCCTGTTCACCATCGGCGAGACCCCGTGGGACACCGATCAGAAGGCGGCCCTGCTCGACGGCGTGCGGGCCGGCACCGACCTCGGTCGTGGCCGTGCACTCGGCGACCGACGCCTGCTACGGATGGCACGAGTACGGCCTCCTGGTCGGGGCCCGGTTCGACGGCCATCCCTGGACCCAGTGGTGCACGCTGGACGTGGTCGAACCTGCCCACCCGGCGGTCACCCATCTCGGTCCCACGTGGCATTGGCGCGACGAGGTCTACCGCTTCCGCGACCTGCGCCCCGACGCCCAGGTGCTGCTGCGGGCCCGGGAGGACGAGCTCGACCCCGACGCGCCCGGTGGCTCGCCGGAGCCGGCGTTCGGCTATCCGCTCTCGTGGTGCTTCACCGAGGGTGAGGGCCGAGTCTTCTCCACCTCGCTCGGCCACTTTCCCCACGCCTGGGAGAACCCGGACTACCTCCGCCACCTGGCCGGCGGCCTCGCCTGGTCGATGGACGGACCGGTCTAGCGGCGTTCGACCACCACGGCGCGCCAGCCCGGCAGGCGCAGGCCGCCCCGGGCCGATCGACCGTCCAGCTGCCGGTCCGACCCGATGAGCACCGTCCCGTCCACATCACCGAACACCGCCTCGGTGTCGGTCATGTTGGCCACGACCACGATGCCTCCGCCCCGCGCCCAGGCCCAGGTCCCCGGTGGGCTGTCGAGGGCCCGGTACGGGCCGGCGAATTCGGAGCGGTCGGCACGAAGCGCGATGAGATCACGGGTGAGGGTGAGCATCGACGCCGGGTCGTCCCGCTGGTCCTCGACGTTGCAGGCATGGAGGTCGCCGAAGGGCAGCCACGGTTCCACGTCGGCGTCGGTGAACCCGCCGCCCGGGCCGGGGACCCCATGGCATCGGCGTGCGCATGGGATCGCGGCCCGCATAGGCCGGCCAGTAGGCGACACCCAGCGGGTCCCGCAGGCGGTCACGCGGCACGGGGACGTCGCCCAGCCCGATCTCGTCCCCCTGGTAGAGGACGGCCGTTCCCCGCAGCCCGAGCAGCACGAACAGGGCCACCCGCGCCTTGTCGGGATCACCGGCCGCCCACCGGGTGGCGAACCGGGACATGTCGTGGTTGGAACCGGTCCAGGCCGGCCAGCTTCCCGCCGGCAGCGCGTCCTCGGTGGCCCGGACGACGTCCCGCATCGCCTCGGCCTCGAGCGGGGCATTGATGAAAGGGAAATTGAACGCCAGATGGAGCTCGTCCCCCGCCCCGTAGTACTCCGCCAGGGTGGTCGGCTCCGGAACCGGGGTCTCCCCGAGGAGCAACCCGCCCTCGTAGCCATCGGCGATGCGACGCCAGCGGCGGATCACGTCGTGCGCCTCCGGCCGATTGCTGTTGTACACCGGCCGTTGCCCGAAGATGCGCACATCCAACGGGTCGGTCTCCTGGGCCGGCGGGTTGTCCCGGAGCTCGGCGTCCTTGACCATCCCGGTACAGACGTCGATGCGGAACCCGGCCACCCCCCGGTCGAGCCAGAAGGTGATGACCCCGTCGAACGCGGCGCGCACCTCCTCGTTCCACCAGTTGAGGTCGGGTTGCTCGGGGAGGTGGTTGTGCAGGTAGTACTGCCCGGTGGCGTCGTCCAGCGTCCAGGCGGGACCGCCGAAGCTCGACACCCAATTGTTGGGCCGCGAGCCCTCGGCCCCGGGGTCGGCCCAGACGTAGAAGTCCCGGTACCTGGCCTCGCGGCCGGCGCGGGCATCGACGAACCAGGGATGCTGCTCGCTGGTGTGGCTCGGGACCAGGTCGAGGAGGACCCGGATCCCCCGCCGGCGGCCCTCGGCGATCAGCCGGTCGAGGTCGTCCAGGGTCCCGAAGTCGGGATCGACGTCGACGTAGTCGGCCACGTCGTAGCCCCAGTCGGCGTCGGGCGACACCGTGACCGGGCTCAGCCAGAGCCCGGTGATCCCGAGCCACTCCAGATGATCGAGGCGCTCGATGATGCCGGGCAGGTCCCCGTTGCCGTCCCCGTTCGAGTCACGGAACGAGCGCGGGTAGATCTGGTAGAGGACCGCCCGCTTCCACCACGCCTCCGGTTCAGCGGCCGGGTCGGGCATCCCTAGCCCTCGCCGCCAGCGCTGGTGGCGGCGAGGGCCGGCGTCATGTCGAGGCCGGGGTGACGGGCGCACCAACCGTGGCGGTGCCACCGCTGGCCCTGGTCTGCACCGACGAGGGCCATTTCCATCCCCGTTGGTATACCAGTGCCGGGCCGGCGACAACACCGATGACAATGCCGGCGACGACGCCGACCCCGATGCCGCCCGCAATGCCGACGCCGCGCTGTCGCCCCGACGGCGGGTCGGACCGCGACGGCCGACGCCCTAGCTGGTGGGCAGGGGGACGAAGGGGCGCACGCTCACCCAGCACGTCATCTGGGGGATGCTGTTCTTGGGGAGCTTGCACTGGGACGAGACCGGCGAGTTCACATGCAGCCGCACCACTTGATACTGGGTCGGCCCGTAGTGCTTGGTGGGGCCGAAGCTGAGCACGGGCGTCCAGGCACCCGGGAAGCCGGTGATCTGGGACAGGGCGGTGACGAAGGTGCGACGGTTGAGATCTGGCCCGGCGGCGCGAGCCGGCGGTGGCGAAGAGTCGCACCGCCTGGCACCATCCGGCCACCGGTCCCTGCTCCTCGAGGTAGAAGGACAGGTTCCCCGGAGGGATCTGGGGATAGGCCTTGTGCCAGGTGGTGAAACAACTCCTGACACCGGGGTCGTAGCCGCCCTGGGCCTCAGGCCGGTCGTCGTCGACCCCACCCAATGTTTCGGTAGTCACTCCCTCCTGGCCGTCGAGAGCCTGGGCATAGGGCGCAGGCAGCAGGCCGAGGGCAACCTGGATGCTCGACTCGTAGTCGCTCAGGAGCAGCTTGGGGAAGTACTGCTGAGCCGTCTCGGCATGGAGCAACGGGTAGAAGACGTTGAAGGGGATGAGGGGGATCACCGAGTCGACACCGTCGGTCCGGAGCTCCTGGACCACCAGCGGTGCCTCAACATTGGTCGTGGCCGTCTGGGCCGGGTCCGAGGCGATGGTCTTGACCACCACGGGCGTGACCCCGGCGCGCTGCAGATCGGGCAGCAGGTAGTCGTTGAGCGCCAACTGGTCGGAGGCGCGGTCCCCGACCACGATCCCCACCTTGCGCGTCCCGCCGAGCAGCTGGGCGCTCAGCCCCCAGCTCACGACGGCGCGCAACACGGCTGCTTGGTCGGGTCCGGTCCACCACAGGTAGGGCGAGCCGAGGGTCGTCCAGTTGGTCACGGTGCTCCACTGGCCGATGAAGGGTGTGTGACCCTCTTGGGTCACACAGAGTTGGTTGTCCCCGGTCCAGGCCCCGAGCCCGTCCACCACGGCGAAGGCGGCCGGTGACCCTTCGGTCCAGGTCTTGCACAGCGACCGCATGTCGGTCTCGCTGGCGGGGTCGAAGTTGGCGATGATGGGGTTGATCCGGCGGCCGTTGATCCCCCCTTCCTCATTTACCTGGTTGACGTAGAGCTCGATGGCCTTCTGCTGCTCGCCGTACTCGGTGTCCTCGGCAAAGCCCTGCTGACCGGCGAGGGAATTCAGGGACACCACCGGGAAGACGACGTCGATCGACTTGCCGGTCACCCCGCGGGTGGAGGTGCTGGCCCCCTGCAGACCGGCCCCCTCGGAGCCGCCTCCGGACAGGCCCCCACTCGGTGTGGCTGCCGGCGACGAGCTGGATGGCGCCGTCCCCACCCAGATCCCGACGCCGAGGAGGACCGCGACCACGATCGCCACCGTGCGGAGTTGCGCCGACCGAGGCCGACGGACGAAATGCCCCCACGACCGGCCCACCCCGGCCAGTGGGTTCCAACGAGCCCGCTTCCTCACGGGCGCGGCACCGGCGCACCATCGGCCCTGGTGCCGGGCCTCCCTCGCCTGGTCATGAGGTGGGCTCCTTCCCCCGATCGAGCGCCGTCGGCACCTGCAACCCTGGTCGGCAGCGGCACCGGTGCGCAACGTGGTGAGTACCGTACTGCTGACGGTGCGGCCCGGCTGGGCAGGCCCACGCGGCGCGGCGCGTCGTCGGTCGAAGCGGCCAGGCCGCCGAGCGGGCCCCGGATCGGGCCTCGGACGGGTGGGAGGACGGATGGCGAAGGGACTGCTGGAGGGCGGTCGTGCGGTGGTCACCGGGGGCGGGTCCGGCATCGGGCGGGCCACCGCCCGGCGGATGGTGGAGGAGGGAAGCCGGGTGGCGGTGATCGATGTCGACGGCGAGGCGGCCCAACGATGCGCCGAGGAGATCGGGGCCACCGCCCACCAGGCAGACGTCACCGACCCCGACGGCCTGCGTGCCGCCGTGGACGAGGCCTCGGAGGCCATGGGCGGCATCACCATCCTGTTCAACAACGCCGGTATCGGTAACCAGGCCCCGCTCCACGGATGGGAGCCGGCGGAGTGGGAGCGGCTGATGGCCGTCAACCTGACCGGCGTCTACCTCGGATTCCGCGCCGCCATCCCCCACCTGCGCGCCGCGGGCGGCGGGAGCGTGGTCTCCACCGCGTCGATCAGCGGCGTCCGGCCGGCCGCCGGCGAGGCGCCCTATGCCGCGGCCAAGGCGGGCGTGGCCGCGCTCACCGCCAGCGCGGCCCTGGAGTACGGCCCGGACATCCGGGTCAACTCGGTGTCACCGGGGATGATCCGCACCGCCCTGACCGAGCCCCTCCTCAAATTCCTCCCTCACGAGCGCCAGCGATACGAACGCACGACGCCCCTCGGCCGGATCGGGGAGCCCGAGGACATCGCCGATGTCGTGGTCTTCCTCTGCTCCGATCTGGCCCGCTTCATCACCGGGCAGAACATCGTGGCCGACGGGGGGATGATCCTCCATGGTTCGGGCGTCGACGGGATCTTCGACCAGCTCTTCCCCCCGAAGTAAGGACGGAGGGCCCCGTCTACAGCCGGCCGACTCGGAGGGTCCCCCGAGTGGCCGGGGCCGTCGGGGACGGGCGAACCGACCCTCGACCGTCGTGTCGATTTCCCGCTAGCCCGGGGACCTCCGGTGGGTCAGAGTGTCTTTGTGACGAAGGACGTGGCCGCATGATCGAGGACTTCGAGGGCTGCTACCGGGCCGTCCAGTCACGCGATCCCCGCTTCGACGGGTGGTTCTTCACCGCCGTGACCTCGACCGGCATCTACTGCCGGCCGAGCTGCCCGGCCCGGACCCCGTCGCCGGCCAACGTGCGCTTCTACCCCACCGCGGCGGCGGCGCAACGGGCCGGGTTCCGTGCCTGCAAGCGGTGCCGGCCGAACGCCACCCCGGGTTCGCCCGAGTGGGACACCCGCGCCGACGTGGTGGCCCGCGCCATGCGCCTCATCGCCGACGGATTGGTGGACCGGGTCGGCGTGCCGGCCCTCGCCGCCCAGCTCGGTTACAGCGTGCGCCAACTCGAGCGCCTGCTGATGGCCGAGGTCGGGGCCGGCCCCATCGCCATCGCCCGGGCCCAGCGGGCCCAGACCGCCCGGGTGCTCATCGAGACGACCACGCTGCCGATGGCCCAGGTGGCCTTCGCGGCGGGATTCTCAAGCATCCGCCAGTTCAACGACACCGTCCGGGCGGTGTTCGCCACGTCTCCGACCGGGCTCCGTCGCCGGGTGGCCGAACGGGGACGCCTGGTCGCCAACGGATCGACCTCGCTGCGGCTCCGCCTCCCCTTCCGCCAGCCGTTGACGCCCGACAACCTCTTCGGTCATCTGGCCGCCACCGCCGTGCCCGGCGTCGAGGAGGTGCGAGGCGAGTGCTACCGGCGCACGCTCCGCCTGGCCCACGGGCCCGGCATCGTCGAGCTCACCCCGACGCCCGATCACATCCAGTGCCGGGCCGTGCTGACCGACCTCCGGGATCTGACCACCACCATCAGCCGTTGCCGCCGGCTGCTCGACCTCGATGCCGACCCGATCGCCGTGGACACCCGGCTGGCCACGGACCCGGTCCTCGGCCCCCTTTCGGCCAAGGTGCCGGGGCGACGGGTGCCGCGCTGTGTCGACGGCGCCGAGCTGGCCGTCCGGGCCGTCCTCGGGCAGCAGATCTCGATCGCCGCGGCGCGGGCCCACGCCGCCCGGCTGGTCACGGCGGTGGGCGAACCGGTCACCGATCCCGAGGGGGCGCTCACTCACCTCTTCCCCGAACCCACCGCCGTCCTCGGTGCCGATCTGGCCCTGCCCGCCGGCCGCCGGCGAACCCTCGACGCCTTGTGCCGGTCGCTGGAGCGGCAATTGGATCTCGGTCCCGGCGGTGACCGGGACGAGGCGCGGTCCGTCCTGGGCCGGTTGCCCGGCATCGGTGACTGGACCATCGAGATCATCGCCATGCGGGCCCTCGGCGATCCCGACGCCTTTCCCGCCACCGATCTCGGTGTGCGCCGGGCGGCGTCGTCCCTCGGGCTCCCATCCTCACCGGCCGCTCTCACCCGGCGGGCCGACGGGTGGCGTCCTTGGCGCGCCTACGCCGTCCAGTATCTCTGGGCCACCGCCGAGCACCCGATCAACCGTTGGCCACCTCCGGCCTGAGCGGCCGGCTCGCTGCCGACGCATCCGTGCCCACATCCGAACCCGTTCCACCGATCACGACATGAAGGGAAGCCCGATGACCCCAACCATGACCCGACCGACCCAGACGGACGTCATCACCACGACCGTCGCCAGCCCGGTGGGCCGGTTGACCCTGACCGCCTCGAACGGGCTTCTCACCGGCATGGCCATGGACGGGCAGCGTCACGCCCGGGTCGCACCGCCGGGCGGGAAGCGGGACGACGCCTGGTTCGCCGACGTCGCCGTCCAGCTCGAGGAGTACTTCGCCGGCGACCGCACCGGCTTCGACGTGCCGCTCGAGCTCACCGGTACGGAATTCCAGCGGCGCGTGTGGTCGGCACTCCGGGACATCCCCTACGGCGAGACCATCAGTTACGGCGAGCTGGCCCGCCGGGTGGGGAGCCCGGCTGCCGTCCGGGCGGTCGGACTGGCCAACGGGCGCAACCCCGTCGCCATCATCGTCCCCTGCCACCGGGTCATCGGGGCCGACGGCTCGCTCACCGGATACGGTGGCGGGCTCGACCGGAAGGCCTGGCTCCTCGACCTCGAAGCAGCCAACCGCCCCCCGGCGCCGTGAGCCGTTCCTGAACCGAACCGACGACCGGGGCCGTGGCTGCGCTACTCGGACGCGATGGCCGCCAGCACGTCCAGCTTCGCCGCCCTCCGGGCCGGCCAAGCCGCCGCCCCGAGCCCGAGCAGGGCGGCGAGCACCAGGAAGACCACCAGGCTGGTGATGGGGATGACGATGTCGGTGATGCCCTGTTGCTTCAACGACGCCGAGAAGGCCGTCCCGAGGAGGGCCCCGACGATGATCCCGATGATGGCCCCGAACACGGCGATGATGACGGACTCGGACCGGATCATCGCCCTGATCTGACGGCGCCGCATCCCCACCGCCCGCAACAAACCGATCTCGTGGGTGCGCTCGAACACCGACAGCATGAGCGTGTTCACGATACCGATCAGGGCGATGATGACGGCCAGGGCCAGCAAGGCGTAGACCAGACCGAGGAGCTGGTTGACCTGTTGTTGCTGGGACTTCTCGAACTCGGCCCGCGTCTGGATCTTGAGGTTGGGATAGGCGCTGAGACCCCGGTTCACCGCACCGGTGATGGTCGGCCCGTTGGAGCTCTGCAACAGGACGGCAACGGGCAGGGGGTCGTTGAAGTGGGACAGGAAGAACCCGTCGCCGACCAGGAAGCTACCGATGAGGGCGTTCGGCTTGAAGATCCCTCCGATCCGCATGGTGGTGTTCCCGGTCTGGGCGAACTTGACCGGGACCACGGAGCCGACCGAGAGGTGCTTGGTGTTGGCGGTCGTGCTGTCGATCAGCAGCTGCCCCGAAGCGAGGGCCGGCGCACCCGTTCCCGAGTCCATGCGCAGGATGATCGTCTTCGACAGCTGGTCGGTCGACACGGCGGTCAGGCTGACCACCGAGTTCTGGAACTGGAACTCCCGGCTGTAGACGGTCGAGGTGGCGGTCACCCCCGGGATCCGGGACCCGGCGGCGGCCACCGAGTTGCTGAACCCGCCGGCGCCGCCGTTGCCGGAGGTGGTGATGATGTAGTCGGCGCTGATGGCGTTGTCGACGCTGCTGGTGGCCGACTTCGACAGCGAGGCGCCGAACACCGCGATGGTGGACACCAGGGCCAGGCCGACCATGAGGGCCGACGACGTCTGGGCCGTGCGGCGTGGGCTGCGCATCGAATTCTCACGTCCGAGCCGGCCCGAGATGCCGAACAGGGCGGCCAGGGGGCGGCCGAGCCCGCTGGCCATGGGACGGGCCACCACCGGTGCCAGCATCCCGATGCCCACGAAGATGCCGATCGCCCCGAGACCGACCAGTTGGATGGCGGGCTGGGTGAGCCCCACCGTCAGCAGGGCGATGCCGACCACGGCGAAGACACCGCCCAGGACCAACCGGCGGGTGGACGACTCGGTCGCCTGGCCCTGGTGCTCGGAGATGGCGGCGACCGGGGCGATGCGGACAGCCCGCCGGGCCGGGCTGATCGCCGAGATCATCGTCACGCCCACGCCGACCAGGAGGGCGGCGATGACGGTGCGGGTTTGGAATACGAGCGGTCCCGACGGGAGGGTGATGCCGAATCCCGAGAGCAGCGCCTCGAGCCCGATGGCGGCGAGCACCCCGAGGCCGAGTCCCACCAGCGACGCCACCAGCCCGAGGATGCCGGCTTCGAGGAGCACCGATCGGAACACCTGTCGCCGACTGGCCCCGACGATCCGCAACAGGGCGAGCTCACGGGTCCGCTGTCCGACGAGGATCGAGAAGGTGTTGAAGATGGTGAACCCACCGACGAACAACGAGATGAAGGCGAAGACCAACAGCGCGGTCGAGAAGAACCCGAGGGCCTGGTTGATGTTGTTGGTCTGCTCGTTGGCCACCGTCTGGCCGGTGACGACCTCCGTCCCGGGGGGGAGCACCTGGGCGATGGCGTGCTGGACGCCGGCCTTGTCCGCGCCGGGCGTGGTGAGGACGTCGATGGCGTTGAATTGCCCGACTTGGTTGAACAGGTTCTGGGCCGTGGGCAGATCGAAGGCGGCGATGGTGGCACCGGCCAGGTTGTTGGCCGTGCCGAACTTGACGAGCCCCGAGATGGTGAAGGTCTGGGGCGGACCGGCCAGCAGGATCCGGACATGGTCGCCGACCTTGAAGTTGTACTTCTGCGCCGTCCCCTCGTCCATCAACACCTGGTTGGGCGTGGTGGGGGCGGTGCCATGGTCCAGTTGGAGCGAGGACAGCTGCGGGTTCGGGTCGAAGGAGAGCCCGATGGTGGGCGCTCCCCCGGTGCTGACGGCCTTCCCGTCCGGGGCGACGAATTGGGCGTAGCCGCTGACGTTCCCAGCCGCGTAGGCGACACCCGGGACGTGCCGCACCGGAGCGAGGAGCGACTCGGGAATCGGCTTGCGCTGCGCTCCCCCGCCTGCGCTGTTGCTGTTGAACGCGGCCTTGGCTCGAACTTCGAAGTCGACGTTCTGGTAGATGTGGCCGAACAGCGTGTTGAACGTGTTGTGGAGCGTGTCGGTCAGCACCAGCGTGCCCGAGATGAAGGTCACACCGAGCACGATGGCCAGCCCGGTCAACGCCAGGCGGAGCTTGTGGGCGAGCAGTCCCTTGACCGTGACCTTCCACATCTCAGGCGCTCACCTTCCTCATGTGCTCCAGCACCGAGTCGGCGGTCGGCGAGGCCAGCTCGCCGACGACCTTGCCGTCGCCGAGGAACACCACACGGTCGGCGAATGCGGCGCCGTGGGGGTCGTGGGTGACCATCACGATCGACTGGCCGAACTCGGTCACCGACTGGCGGAGGAAGGTGAGCATCTCGTTCGAAGCATTGGAGTCGAGGTTGCCGGTCGGCTCGTCGGCGAAGATGAGGTCGGGTCGGCCGATGAGCGCCCGGGCACAGGCCACCCGCTGCTGCTGGCCGCCGGAGAGCTCGTTGGGCCGGTGCGAGAGGCGGTCGGCGATCCCGAGCTGCGACACCAGGTAGTCGAACCAGGCCTGGTCCACTTTCTGTCCGGCGAGATCGGCCGGCAGGGTGATGTTCTCGTCGGCGGTGAGGGTGGGGACCAGGTTGAAGGATTGGAACACGAAGCCGATCCGGTCCCGCCGCATGCGGGTGAGGTCACTGTCGTCGAGCAGGCCGATCTCCTGGTCCCCGACGAACGTGCGTCCCGATGTCGGACGATCGAGCCCGGCCATGCAGTGCATGAGCGTCGACTTGCCGGAGCCGGACGGGCCCATGACGGCGGTGAACTGGCCACGTTCGAACTCGATGGTGATGCCGTCCAGGGCGTGCACCGCCGCTTCGCCCTTGCCGTAGATCTTCTCGAGGTCGATGGCGCGTGCCGCCGGTGCGGCCTGGGCCTGGGTTCCGGGTGCGGTCTGATCAGTGATGGTCATCGTGTTCCGTTCGTCGGGGCCCGGGTCGGTGCGCCGCATCGGGGCGCGGTCCGGACGCAGCGGTCACTCGTGGATGTGGCGGATCTGCCGCCCGTCCGGTCCGAGCAGCGGTCGGCTGCCGTGTCAGCGGGAGTCGGACGGTGAGCCGGGGCCCGAGGCCGGGTCGGTCATGTTCGGTGGGCGTTTCGTACTGTCGGCAGTCCGTGGGTGTGCATCTAGAGCCTCGGACCCCCACGATCGTAGTGCTCCTGGGAGAGCGAGATGTGCCTCCGGTGGTGTCCGGCCAGGACACGCCACAACAGAAGCGCCAACAAGACGGCCGGTACCCATGCAACGTGGGCCATGGAGAAGGTCGATCCCAGGACGACGGCGACCAGCACCACGAACACGAGGGCCCGGAGCAGATGACGGTGGCGACGCGGCGCCGGAGCCTCCTCGGGGAGGGGCGGGAGGTCGTCGCAGAGGCCGTCGAGGTCGCCGCGGGTCGTCGCCCCCATGGCCCGGTCCAGGCGCGCCTTGAACTCGGGCTGATCGAGGCGGCCGTCGGCGAAGTGATGTGACAGTCGGTCCGCCACCTCGGCGCGTTCGGCGTCCGAGGCTCGGATGTCGGCGTCGGGAGTCGAGGGTCGGCGCCGGTATTCGGGGTAGATGGGGTCCCATCGGTAGCGCATGACGAGTCCTCTCGATGCGGTCGGGTCGGGGCGGGCGGGTCGGCGTTGGTGGAGTCGGGGCGGGCGGGTGGTGGGTGCGATTGGCGGCGGTCAGAGAGCCGGGTGACGGCCCATGAACTCCTCGGCGACCGAGCTATCGGATCCCTCCTCGGGGATCAGGAGCCACCCGGCCAGGTAGAGCGGGACGGCCAGCCCGCCGAAGAGGGCGAGGGCGACGAAGGCCACCCGGACCACCGTGGGGTCGACGTCGAAGTAGTAGGCCAGCCCGTCGGCCACGCCGGCGATCATCCGGCCCTGGCGGCTGCGGTGCAGGCGCTCGGGGCGCCGGTCGGTGGTGGCGGGCCGGCTGGAGGCCGGGGCCGGCCCGGGGCCCGCTCCGGTGGGCTCGGATGGCCCGTCAGGCTCGGATGGCCCGTCGGGCTCTGGGGCTGTGGTCGGGATTCCTTCGGCGTTCATGGTCTCATCCTGATCCGCCTCGCCTCCCGGGGGAATCGGGAATGACCCCGGTCTGACCCTGATCCGGACCATGTTCCGGTCAGGGATCTCCCCGATGGTCGGGCTCCTGGGTACTGCGCGATCATCGGATATCGCCGATTCCACCGATCCGCGCTCCACTGCGACCGGCGCAACCGAGGACCAGCCGGCCAGGCGGGGTCCCACAGGCGCCGTGCGCCCGGCCGGGTCCGAACGCCGCTCCGATGCCGACCCTCCGACCGGCTCGTACCCGGACAGGTCGAACGCGGCCGACCAGCCGGAGCCATGGCAGCGCTACGGCGACTGGGGCCGCCACGGGGCGAACTGGGGCCGGCGCGGCGAGTACTGGGGCCGGCGCGGCGAGTACTGGGGTCGGCACGGTGGGAAGGGCGGACGCGCCCACCGACGGCTGCGGCTGCCGGTCAGGCGCAGCACCGACACCCGGGTCGTGGCCGGAGTCTGCGGCGGACTGTCGCGTGCCACCGGCATCGACGTCACCCTCGTCCGGATCGGTTTCGTCCTGCTGTCCCTCGGGAGCGGTGTGGGCATCCTCGTCTATGCCCTGATCTGGCTCCTCGTGCCGCTCGACGGCGAGACATCCACCATCTTCTCGCGGGCCATCTCGGACTGGCGCGGGATCCGGCTGGTCATCGCCGTCATACCCGTGTTCGTGGCCGCCCAGATCCTGGCGTCGGCCGGTCACATCGCCTATCTGGGCTCGATCAGCTGGCCCCTCTTCCTGGCCGCGGCGGCCGGTATTCTGATCCGGCGCAATGCCAGCCAGGCGGAACGGATCTGGATCACCGAGGACCTGGTGCCCATGTTCAGCACCGGTGGCGGTCGCCGGCGCCGGTGGTCCCTGTGGCTGAGGATCCTGGCCGGGGTGCTGCTCGGCCTGGCCGGGCTCTTGGTCATCGCCCTCGGGCCCCGCAGGACGGCGTTCGGGCCGGTGACCGGCTCCCTGATGGTCGTCGCCGCCATCGTGGTGGTATTCGGCCCGTGGTGGCTGAGCCTGGTCCGCGATCTGATGGCCGAGCGCCAGGCTCGAGCCAGGGCCGAGGAACGCGCCCAGATGGCTTCCCACGTCCACGACTCGGTGCTGCAGACGCTCGCCCTCATCCAGCGCTCGGCCGACGATCCGAAGCACGTGGTCCGGCTGGCTCGCGCCCAGGAGCGGGAGTTGCGGTCGTGGCTGTTCGACGGAAGGCCACCGGGCCGGGTCGGCGAGGAGGCCACCACCCTGGTCGAGGGCATCGCCGCCCTCCAGCGCCAGGTCGAGGCCGATCACGGGATCACCGTCCAGATCGTGGTGGTCGGCGACTGCGACCTGAGCGACGGCCTGCGGGCGTTGCTCGAAGCGGCCCGGGAAGCCACCGTCAATTCGGCCAAGTGGTCGGGCGCCACCGAGGTCTCCGTCTACGCCGAGGTCGAGCCGGACTCGGTCACCTGCTTCGTCCGCGACCGTGGCTGTGGATTCGACCCGGCTCTGGTCCCCGGGGACCGCCAGGGCATCGCCCAGTCGATCCGGGGCCGCATGGCCCGCTTCGGGGGAACGGCAATGGTCCGGTCCTCACCCGGCGAGGGGACCGAGGTGGAGCTGTCCATGTCCCGCCCGCCGTCGGCGGCGAGGCATACGGCCAAGGGAGCGCGTCCCCGTGACCGATGAGCGCCTCCGTCTCTTTCTCGTCGACGATCATGCCGTGTTCCGATCCGGGGTGCGGGCCGAGCTCGGTGACGCGGTTGAGCTGGTCGGCGAGGCCGACGAGGTCGGGGCCGCCGTCGACCTGATCAACGAGCGGGTTCCCGACGTCGTGCTCCTCGACGTACATCTGCCCGGGGGCGGCGGCCAAGCGGTGCTCCGCGGGGTCCACGCCCGTCACCCGGACATCCGCTTCCTCGCCCTGTCGGTCTCCGACGCCCCCGAGGACGTCATCGCCGTCATCCGGGCCGGGGCTCGGGGGTACATCACCAAGACCATCTCCGGCCCCGAGCTGCTCCAGGCCGTGTCCCGGGTCGGGGCGGGCGATGCGGTCTTCTCACCCCGCCTGGCCGGGTTCGTGCTCGACGCCTTCGCCACCGGTCCCGGCGAAACCGCCGGCGTCGAGGGCCTGGACCCCGAGCTGGACCAGCTCTCGCCCCGGGAACGGGAGGTGTTGCGCCACATCGCCCGGGGGTACACCTACAAAGAGGTGGCCAGGGATCTGACCATCTCGGTCAAGACCGTGGAGTCCCATGTCTCGTCCGTCTTGCGCAAGTTGCAGCTGTCGACGCGCCACGAGCTGACCAAATGGGCCACGGAGCGACGGCTGGTCTGAGCTGGCGCGGACCTGGCGCTGAGCGCCTGTCTTGCCTCGGTAGCCGTCCGTCCGCTCGGGGCACGCCCCTCCCGGAGCGGGTAGGTTCCGGCGATGGCCCGCCCACCCAGCGCTTCGCCGGACGGGCGATCGGCGACGGGCGCGGCCCGGAGCGTCCCGAGCGACGTCGGTTCGGGGACGGAGGGCGGTATCCGGCCGGCGAGCTCCGTCGTGATCCTCATCCTGGCTTCGGGCCAGTTCCTGATGACCCTCGACACGTCGGTGATGAACGTGTCGATCAAATCGGTGGCCAACGACCTCGGCACCACCGTCTCGGGCATCCAGACCGCCATCACCCTCTACACCCTCGTCATGGCCGCCTTCATGATCACCGGAGGGAAGATCGGCGCGCTCATCGGCCGGCGCCGGGCGTTCGGCATCGGCCTGGTCGTCTACGGCTGCGGATCGCTCACCACCGCGCTCGCACCGAATCTCACCGTGCTCATCATCGGCTGGTCCGGGCTGGAGGGGCTCGGTGCCGCGTTGATCCTGCCGGCCATCGTGGCGCTGGTGGCCGGCAACTTCCCGACGGAGCGGCGGTCGGCCGCCTACGGTGTCATCGCCGCCGCCGGTGCCATCGCCGTGGCGGCCGGACCACTGATCGGGGGTGCGGTCACCACCTTCGCGTCGTGGCGTTGGGTGTTCGCCGGCGAGGTGGTCATCGTCCTCGTCATCCTCCTGTCACTGCGCAAGCTCGGGGACGTGGCCCCCGAGCGTCGGGTGCGCGTTCGATGTGATCGGTGCCGTCCTCTCGGTGGTCGGCCTCTCGCTGACCGTCTTCGGCGTCCTCAAGTCAGGAGTCTGGGGATGGGTCAAGCCCAAGCCCAACGGTCCGGCGTGGCTGGGTGTGTCGCCCGTCGTCTGGCTGGTGCTCGCCGGGCTGCTGGTGATTGCCGCCCTGCTGGCCTGGGTGAGCCACCTCGAGCGCGCCGGCGGCGAGCCGCTGTTCCGGCCGTCGATCTTCCGCACTGTGCAACTGTCCGGTGGTCTCATCGCCTTCTTCTTCCAGTTCATGGTGCAGTCGGGTCTGTTCTTCGTCGTCCCCCTCTTCCTCTCGGTGGTGCTGGGCCTGAACGCCCTCCAGACCGGGGCCCGGCTGCTCCCCCTCTCGCTCGCCTTGCTGTTCGCCGCGCTCGCCGTCCCCCGCCTGCTCCCCACGGCCCCGCCTCGGCGGGTGGTGCGGGTCGGGTTGCTCATCGTGCTGGCCGGGGTGCTGGTCCTGGTCGGCGGACTGAGCCCGGGCGCCAACGCCGCCATCGTGCTCATCCCCATGGCCCTGGTCGGGCTCGGCATCGGTGCGCTCGCCTCCCAACTGGGCGCCGTCACCGTCTCGGCCGTCCCCGACGATCAGAGCGCCGAAGTCGGAGGATTGCAGAACACCTTCACCAACCTCGGGGCCTCGCTCGGCACCGCCCTCGTCGGGGCCGTGCTGATCGGCAGCCTCACCACGAGCTTCATCCAGGGGGTGACCAACAACCCCGCCGTGCCGCCCGAGGTTTCGTCCAAGGTGTCGGTCGAGATGAGCGGCGGCATCCCGTTCGTCTCCGACGCCGACCTACGGGCGGCCCTGGCCAAGACCGATCTCTCCAGCCAGGCCCAAGACGCCATCGTGGCCGAGAACGAATCGGCCCGGCTGGACGGGCTTCGCAGTGCCCTGTGGTTGGTGGCCCTGGCCATCGTGGTCGCCCTGTTCTTCACCGGCATGCTCCCCCGGCGCCCCCTGAAGGCGGCGGCTGCGCCGGGTCCAGGGCCTCCTTCGGGATGACCGGACGGGCCCGAACGGGCAGGCGGACCTCGGGGTCTGCCTGCTGGCCGGGTGATCCGGGCCGGCCGGCCGAAGAGCCCGCCAGGTAAAGGAGGACCGAACCGGGGCCGATAACCCCGCCGTGAGGTTCGAAGGCTCCCGCCCCACCCAGCATCTCCGCGAGACCCTGGTCGCCGGCCAAATCGCCGAGCTCGCCGCCCTGCCCGTGCTCCTCGGGGTCGCCCTGCTGTACCACCAGGAGCTCCGGTGGGGCTACCTGGCCGCCGCCATCGCCTCCGTGTTCGTCGTCGCTCCTCTACTTCGCCCTGTTCATGGCGCTCACCCGGGGCACGGCGCACATCAGATCCCAGCTGATCACGGGTACCGTCCTGTCCTGCCTGGCCATCGCCACCATCGGCCTGCTCGAGCTCGGGACGTCGGACCCGTTCGGAACCTTCATGCCCCTGTGCCTGGTGATCGTGGTGTTCATGAGCATCATCGGTGACCCGAGGATGCGAATCGCCATCGACGCCACGACGATCGGCGCGGTCGTGGTGGTGGGTTGGGTCGGGGGGCTGCGCGGCGATCAGCTGGTGGCCGTCACCCTGATCTACGGATCGACCGTCGTCCTGATCACCGGGCTCACCTCGCTCGCCGTCGCCTCGCTCACCCGACGGGTGACCTCTCGCCGGTCCGTCGGGGCCTTGAACGCCGCCCTCAGGGAGGTCGGGTCACAAGACCCACCGACCACGGCCGACCCGATCCAGGACATCCTCCGCCGTGGCCTGCCACTGGTCCCGACCGTCTTGCCGGCCCAACGGATCACGGTCTTCACCCGGCACAGCAACCCCGGGCGCTTCGTGTCGCTGGCCACCTGGCCCGAAGGTGAGGCCGAGGTGTCGGCCGACCCGGCGAGCCTGCCCGAGGTGGCCGAGGCCCTCCGCACCGACTGGGTGGTCCTCGGAGACGACTTGTGCGTGGTGCCCATCGGCTACTGCCGCGGAGGGCGAGCTGCTCATGGTGGTGCGACGCAACCCGGACGAGCACGCCGACCATGCCGTGGCCCACGCCGCCGAGACCGTGGCGGGCGCCTTCCTCCGGGCGACCAGCCGGGCCAACTTCGCCAGCGGCGTCCGCACCGAGAGCCGGACCGACTCCCTCACCGGCCTGCCGACCCGACTGACCCTGTACGAGCGGATCCAGATCGAGATGGAGCACGCCCTGCGCTCCGAGTCACCCCTCAGCGTGGCCCTGATCGACCTCGATCATTTCAAGCACTACAACGAACTTCACGGACAGGTGGCCGGTGACACCCTGCTCCGGTCGATCGCCGCCCTCGTCGTGTCGAACATCCGGGGCCAGGACTTCGTGGTTCGCTACGGAGGCGAAGAATTCTGTCTGGTCATGCCCGACACCGACATCCTCGGAGCTCATCACCTGCTGGACAAGTTGCGCGACGGGGGTCGGGATGCCACCTCGCAGTTCGGAGTCACCCTGTCGGCCGGGCTCACCAGCTGGGACGGGATCGAGGACACCTCGTCGATGATCGAGCGGGCTGATCAGGCCCTGGTCCGGGCCAAGCAGACCGGTCGCAACCGAGTGGTGTCGATCCAGTCGGTCACCGAGTTCTGATCACGAGCGGCCCGGGCATCCTGGGCAGCATCGGGTCCCGCGGTGAGCCGGAGAGGGATCGGTGCGGCGGAGCTGAACCCAGGGATCGGTGCGGCCGAGTGAGCTCAGGGATCGGTGCGGCGGAGTGAGCTCAGGGATCGGTGCGGCGGAGCACAAGATAGACGTTGTCATCGACCGTGAAGGAGTTGACCAGGTCGAATCCCTCGACGGCGACGGCGTCGAGCTCCTCCTCCAACTCGAGCCGGCGCTCGGGAACCACCAGCCGGCCGCCGTGTACCCGCAGCACCCGATGGGTGGTCACGGGGAGGTGACGCCGTCGGGCACGGCTACCAGCTTCAGCTCGGCCTCCTTGACGGACGGCTCCGGAGCAGATCCCGCGGCGGACGCGGTCCTCGACGCGGCCGCTTCGGGACGCACCCGGATGTACCACTCCTGCCCCCAGACCATCGAGAAGGCCTCGTCCGGCATCGACAGGAAGAAGCTGGTCTCGGGGATCTGACTGGCGTGGGCCCGCATGGCGGCTCGCTTCTCGGCGATCCACGGCTTGACGTCCACTTCGGTCGTGATCCGGCTGGCCGGCTCCCCCATCGTGTCCATGCCCTGGCTGACATCCTCGGGTGGCTGCCATTCGTCAGTCCGGCTGGCGAGCTCGACCATGAAGTCGCGGTTCATCGTGGCCATGTAGACGATCGGTGTTCCGGCCAGCTCGGCGGCTCGCATCCCGACCCGATGCACCTGGATGTGATCGGGGTGCCCGTACCCTCCGTGCTCGTCGTAGACGACGAGCACGTCCGCCGTCTCCTCTTCGAGCAGACGGGCCAGGGACGCAGCCGCCTCATCGATGTCGGCCGTGGCGAAGCTCCCCGGACGGTCGTTGTCGGGCGTTCCGGCCATGCCCGAATCGAGGTAGCCGAGGAATTCCTGGCGGGCCACCCCGAGGATGCGGCAGGCCTCGTCCAATTCGCTCCGTCGACGCTCCACGAGCGACTCGCCCGGCCCGAGCAGTCCCTCCGGCTTCTCACCGAGCTCGCCCCGGGTGGCGGTGACCAAGACGACCCGGTGCCCGGCGTCGGCGAGGCCGATCATCGTCCCTCCGGTGGCGATGGCCTCGTCGTCGGGGTGGGCATGGAAGAAGATCACCGTCGCCATCGGTGAGCACCCTATCGGCGGGCGGCCGCGGCGCGATCGGCGGTGCCTATCGCCTCGCCTCGGGGCGGGTCATCCCAACGGCAACTGCGGAGCCGCAGCCAGCGAGGGCGGGTCCGACGGGGAGCCACCGGGGCCAGGGCGGGCCCGGCGCGAGCCGGTGACCGGAAAGATCCGCTCCGGCTGGAACGAGCGGACGACGCGGTCTCCCGCCCGGCCCCCGACCACTTCGATCGATTCGGTCCCGTTCCGGCGATTGAGGATGTGGGCGCGGAATTCCCAGTCGTCCCCGCGCATGCGCAACCCGGAGACCATCACCGGGTCGCCGGCCCGCAGGCCGTTCCAGGTCTCCGAGCGGGTGAGGTGTTCGGCGGCAGGCGGCATCGGCGGCTCGGCCTGCTTGGCCGAACGACGCGGTGAGGAGCGCGACCCGGCCGCCCGCCGAGGCGGGCTCATCGGAGCCTGCCCTTCATCGGTTCCCGTCCGACGACCGCCCCGTCACCCCTTCAGGTCTAGTCCCTCCACGGCCCCGTTTCGGCGCCTTTGGGACCGGCATGCCCCGGTCATGACCCGCCGGTGTACCGTCACGTGGCGTGAGCACGGTCGACGACGCCGATCGGCCGAGGCAGAGCCGGTGCCAGACGCCCGACGGTGTCGAGATCGCCGTCTACGACTTCGGCGGCCGGGGGCCGGATCTGCTCCTCGTCCACGCCACCGGGTTCTGTGCCGAGGTGTTGACTCCACTCGCTCGGCATCTCGGTGAGCGTTTCCACTGCTTCGGGCTCGACCTGCGAGCGCACGGCCGTTCGGATCGCCCGACGGACGGGGACTTCGCCTGGTCCGGGTTCGCCACCGACGTGCTGGCCGTGGTGGACCACTTGGGGTTGGACTCGCCATCCGGCTTCGGGCACTCGTGCGGTGGGGCGTCCTTGCTGCTGGCCGAACAGGCCCGCCCCGGCACGTTCGGATCGCTCTACTGTTTCGAACCGGTGGTGTTGCCCGTCCGCGGCCGGCGGCCAGCCACCCTGGTTCGAAGACAACCCGTTGACGGCGGGGGCCCGGCGGCGTCGCGATTCGTTCCCCTCAGCCGAGGACGCATTCGTCAATTTCTCCTCCAAGCCGCCCTTCGCCGACCTCGATCCCGAGGTACTCCGTTGGTACGTCGAAGCCGGCTTCGAACCCATCCCTCGCCGCCCAAGGCGGCGACGGTCGGTCCATCCGGCTGCGGTGCAGGCGGGAGGACGAGGCCATGGTCTACGCCCATGGTGCCTCCCACGGCGCCTACGCCCACCTGCCCGAGATCGGCTGCCGGGTGGCGCTGGCCTGCGGAGAACGGACCGACGCCTTCGGCCCGTCGTACCTCGAGGCTGATGCGGCCCGGCTCCGGCACTCGACCATCGAGGTGTTCCCGGGTCTCGGCCATTTCGGCCCGCTCCAGCGACCGGACGCGGTGGCCGTCTCGGTGGCCCGGGCCTTGAACCCCGCTTCTGACACACCCTCGCCGTAGGCTGCCTCCGTGCCCCTCCAACCGCCGCGGTCGCTGTCCCCGTCCAAGGTGACGTCGTTCCGCGACTGCGCGTTGGCCTTCCGGTTCAGCGCCATCGACCGCCTGCCCGAGGAGCCGACGATCTGGACAGTCAGGGGCACCCTCGTGCACCAGGTGCTCGAGCGCCTCTTCTGGAACCACGAACGGGGCGGGCGAACCCCCCGGGCGGCGGCGATCGAGTTCGACGCGGTGTGGGCCTCCCTTCAGAGCGATCCCGACTTCTCGGTGATCGCCCTCTCTGCCGACGAGGCCGAGAAATTCCGGGCCGAGGCCTGGGGCCTGGTCGAGAACTACTTCGCCCTGGAGGACCCCAACGAGGTCACGCCGGTCGGGATCGAGCTCCTCCTCGAGGCCCGGCTGGCCGGCTTGCGCTTGCGCGGCATCATCGACCGGCTGGACCTCACGCCCGAAGGCGAGCTGATCGTGGTCGACTACAAGACCGGACGGGCTCCCTCCCCGACGTACGAGCAGTCCAAGCTGGTCGGAGTGCACATCTATGCCCTGCTGTGCGAAGAGGTGTTCGGGCGCCGGCCGGTCGAGGTGCGCCTGCTCCATCTCCGGGAGCCGATCGCCATCTCGACGGCACCCTCCGAGCAGTCGCTGCGCGGCCAGCGGCAACGCACGGCGGCGGTGTGGGCTGCGATCGAGCGGGCCTGCCACGACGAGGACTTCCGCCCTCATCCCTCCCCCCTCTGCAACTACTGCAACTTCCGTGACTTCTGCCCGGCTTACGGTGGCAATCCCGACGATGCGACCCTCGCCGTCGGTGTGGCCGTCGGCGGAGCGGCGTGACGGAGCTACACAACGGCCTCTTCTCGGCGTGGCCTGAACCGGCATCCGGCCCGGCCCCGTCGACGGTCCCCCGCTCCGGCCAGCCGGCTCCCTCCGAGACCGGCGCGGATCACGCCGGGCCACGGCCGGCGAACGACTGGATGTCCGCGCTCCGGGCGGGCGTGCGGACCATGGATGAACGCGTCGACGCATGGTTCGAGCCCTACCGGGGGCGGCCGGGTCTGGACGGAGCGGCCAAGGTCATCACCGGGCTCGGCGACCACGGTTTCATCTGGGCCGCCACGACCGCCTGGCGCGCCCGCCGGCCCGGGCCCGAGCGATCCCGCTCGCTTCGCGCCCTCGCCGTGGCCGGCATCGAGTCCCGGCTCCTCAATTCGGCGTTGAAGCAATCCGTCGGTCGGTCGCGGCCCGACAGCACGGGGATCACGGTCACCGCCGGCGTCGTACCGGTCCGGGAACCGACGTCGAGCAGTTTCCCGAGCGGTCACACGTTGGCCGGTTTCTGTGCGGCCACGGTGATGTGCCGACCGGGCGACCGTTCCGGCAACGTGCTCCTTCTGACCGCGGCCACCTTGGTCGGCCTCAGCCGGCTCCACCTCCGGGCCCACCACGCCTCGGACGTCCTCGGCGGAGCGGTGATCGGCACGGCCCTCGGTCTCGTCGGCCGTCGTCTTCTCTGAAGCTCGTACGCTGCCGGTTCGACTCCCCGGCAGGCCCCAGCCGGATCGTGAAGCACGGCGGTTCCGGCACCGGACGGAATGGAATCGGCCGGCCCGGGGTTTCCCCCTGCATGAGTGCTGTCTCGACCTTTGCCGTGACCTGGGACTACCGGTGCCCGTTTGCCCGCAACGGTCACGAACACGTTCTCGACGGGCTCGAGGGTGGAGCACCCTGGGCGGTCACCTTCACCCCGTTCTTCCTCAACCAGACCCACGTCCCAGAGGGCGGGACGCCCTCCTGGGAGGACCCGGCTCAGCAGCCGGACCTGCTGGCTCTGGCTGCCGGCGTGGTGGTCCGCGACCGATATCCCGACGTCTTCCGCCCGGTCCATCGTTCCCTCTTCGCCGCCCGCCATGACGACGGCGGGGACCTACGGGACAGGCAGGTGGTCGCCGCGGCACTCGAACGCGGCGGCGCCGACCCAGACGCCGTACTGGCCGAGGTAGACGCCGGATGGCCGGCCAAAACGATCCGAGACGAGCACGAACGGGCGGTCACCGACCTCCACGTCTTCGGCGTTCCCACGTTCATCGTCGGGGACCGAGCCGTGTTCGTGCGACTCATGACTCGCCCTCAAGGTGACCGGCAATTGGGGATCAGCACCGTCGACCGCGTCATCGGACTCATCACTGACCACCCGGAGGTCAACGAGTTCAAATACACGCGGATCGGCTCCTGAGCCTGGTTCGGCCCGAGCTCTCCTCGCCGCGGCCCGAACCTGCCTTGTGACCGACCAGGATCGGGCATCCCTGCGCCATCCCCGGCCGTCTTCCGTACTCCGCCGAAGCACGGAGGAAGGGCCGCCTTAACTGGAACAATGTCCCCAACCTTAACTATCTACCTCAGGGTTAACTCTATACTTGAGGGTTTAGTCTCACTCTATACTTGAGCGTTAGATCAGTCCGGCGAGGGCCTCCGTTGAGGCCCTGACCTCCTGGGCCGACCCGAACGGCGCGGCGCAGAAATCCGTGACACCCATGTCGGCCAACCGGCGCAGCTGGGCCTTCAGCTCGCTTTCGGGCCCGATGAGGCCCACATCGGCCGGTCCCGAGGCTCCTTCCCGATCGAGCATGGCCCGGTAGGAGGGCAGCTGGCCGTAGACGGCGAAGGTCTCGGCGGCCTTCTCCCGGGCGGCCTCCCGGTCCCCGGTCACGCACACCGGTAGGCCCACCGCCACCCGTGGCTCGGGCCGGCCGGCCTCGGCGGCCGCCGCCCTGATCGTGGGCACGATGTGGGATTCGACGGTGGCCGGACCCGTCATCCAGGTCACGGTGCCGGCGGCCATCCGGCCGGCGAGGCCGAGCATCGCCGTGCCCAGGGCGGCCACCAGCACGGGTGGAGGTGGACTGGCGATCTGAAGCGGACCGAAGGTGGACGCACTCAGGACGTCGCCCCGGAAGTTGGCCGGCTCCCCTTCGAGCAGGGGCATCAGGATCGAGAGGTACTCGCGCATGTGCCGGGCGGGGCGGTCGAAGGACATCCCGAAGACGTTCTCGATGACCAGCTGGTGGGAGAGCCCGATGCCGAGCGTCAGGCGACCGTCGGTGGCCGCCTGCACGGTCAACGCCTGCCCGGCCAACATCACCGGGTGCCGAGGGAAGGTGGGGACAACGGCCGTTCCGAGTCGGATACCGCCGACCTCCCGACCGACGGCGGCCAGGGCGGTCAGCGCGTCGTAGCCGAAGATCTGGCTCATCCAGGCGGTGTCGAAACCGGCGTCGCGCAACCGGGCGACTTGGTCCACCAGCTTGTCCATGGACATCCCATCGTCGACCATGACGCCGAACTTCACGGTGCCTCCCTGTCGCCCGTCACCCGTCGGCCTCCGGCCGCCCGCTCTCCGGTGTCGACGTTCGACACAGCCGGCAACCGTACCGGCCCGGGGCCGAACCCGCTCCTACCGGACCGGGTGGCGATGGTGCCGACTCGACCCAGTCCTGTCGGGCAGAATACGGAGCATGTCTGTCGCCATCATCATGGGTAGCTCATCGGACGCCTCGATCATGGACGATGCCGTCCAGACCCTCCGCTCGTTCGGAGTGGGCGTCGAGGTACGGGTGCTCTCGGCCCACCGCACACCCGACGACACCATTGCCTTCGCCCGGGGTGCAGCCGACGACGGCGTCCAGGTGATCATCGCGGCCGCCGGAGGAGCCGCCCACCTGGCCGGCGTGGTGGCCGCAGCCACGCCCCTCCCCGTGGTGGGGGTTCCCATCGCGCTGGCCAATCTGGACGGGCTCGACTCGCTGCTCGCCATGGTCCAGATGCCCAAAGGCATCCCGGTGGCGACGGTGGCGGTCAACGGGGCGCGGAATGCGGCGTTGCTGGCGGTGAGGATCATGGCCCTGTCCGATCCCCGCCTGGCATCGGAGTTGGTGCGTTTCGGCCGGGATATGGCCGATCAGGTCAGGGACCAGGACGCCGAGATCGTCGCCCGCTACCGGAACGACTGACCGGACTGCGGGGAGGCCGGGACGGGATCGCTCGTCCACGGAGGGGCGAGGCCGGTGACGGCCTCCTCCAACGGGACGTCGAGGGCGATCACCGCCATCACCGGGATGTCGACGCCGTTGGCCACGTAGCGGCCCACGTGGGCCCGGCATTCGTCGAATGACCCGTGCACGACCAGGGCGTCGACGACCTCGTCGGGGATGACGGCCAGCGCCCCCTTCCGGTCGCCGGCCTGCCACGCCGACCACATGGGTTCGAGATCCGGGCCCCGCCCGAGCCAACGGTGGAAGGCGGCGTAAACGCCGACGTTCAGGTAGGCGGCCACCATGCGTCGGCCGACGGCGCGGACCATCTCGGTGTCCTCGGAGGGACAGACGAAGATGCGGGCGGCCGCCGGGATGTCGGCCCCGAGCTCCGGCTTGACCGTGGCCACATCCTCGGCCGACAACCAGTTGAGGATCACCCCGTCGGCCTCACGACCGGCGAGCCGAAGCATCCCCGGCCGAAGGGCGGCGAGAAAGATCGGGGGCGGATGCTCGACCGGCCGAGCCAGTCGGAATCCCCGCACGTGGAAGGTTTCGTACTCGCAGTCGACCTTCTCCCCGGCCAGTGCGGACCGGAGGAACCGGATGGTGTCCCGGGCGCGCCCGTAGGGCGCGTCGAACGCCATGCCGTTCCACCGGCTCACGATGACGTCCGACGAGGTCCCGAGGCCCACCGTGAACCGCCCGGGTGCCGCCTCGGAGAGGGCGGCCACGCTCTGGGCCAGCAGGGCGGGCCCACGCGTGTACACAGGGAGGATGGCCACGCCCAGCTGCAACTCGGGGGTCCAGGCCGAGGCCAGGGCCAACGGGGAGAACCCGTCGGCCCCGTCGGTCTCGGCCGACCAGACGTCGGTGTACCCCAGCCGCAGCAATTCCTCATACCACCTGCGGTGATCGGCAAGGGTTACACCGTCGAACGGGACGGTGATCCCGAATCGGGGGCGGCCCGGCATGGAGGCTCCGTCCGTCGAGGTTCCATCACCCATGGCCTCCGTAATACACCCTCCCGGCATGATGCACCCATGGCACCGGCCCGCAGACACCGATCTCGAACCTCACAGCCCGAGCTCCCCCTGCCCGAATCCGAGGGCGTCGTCACCCCTGGGACGGCGGCCGGCCCGGTCACCGACTGGCGCATCGACGAGCACACTCGCACGGTGGGGCTCCAGGGCATCGCTGCGGCCCGGGCCCGGCTCGCCGCCACCGCCGGCCGGCGCGGTGGGCACGCCGGGGAGGCCGATCACCACCAAGCGGGCCGCGCCGCCTGACGTCGACGGGCGCTACGGTCGGGTGGGTGCCGACCGTTGCCGAGCGTCTCGGATATGGACCCGACGCCAAGCTGCTCATCGTCAACTGTGCGGATCTCGGTTTCTGTCACGCCGCCACCGTCGGTGTCTACGAGGCCCTCCGCGACGGGATCGGCACAAGCGCATCGCTCATCGTGCCGGCCCCTTGGGCGCGCGAGTCGGCCTCTCGCTTCCGGGGCGAGGACGTGGGGGTCCGGCTCACCCTCAACGCCGAGCACAACCTCTACCGCTGGGGACCGATCACCCAGGCGCCCTCGCTGCTGGACGGGGACGGTGGCTTCCCGCGAACGGTCTCCGACGTCTGGGACCACGCCGACATCGACGAAGTCCGGCGCGAGTGCCGCGCTCAGATCGAGCGTGCCGTGCTCTGGGGTTTCGACATCAGCCACCTGGATGCCCATCTCGACGCCCTACTCCTCCGGCCCGAGTTCTTCGACGTGTACCTCGAGTTGGCCGTGGACTTCGCCCTACCGCTGCGCCTGCTGGGAGCCGAGGCCGAGCCCAACGTCGGGTTCCCCGTTCGCCACCTGGCCGCGGAAGAAGGCGTGCTGTTCGCCGACCGGTTCGCCACCCTCCCCTCCATGGGGATCCGGGCGGCCTTCCTCCGGCTGCTGGCCAGTCTGGAGCCGGGGCTCACCGAAGTGACCCTGCGGCCGGCGGTCGACACACCCGAGCTCCGGGCCATCGACGGCGATTGGCGGCAGCGCGTGGCCGACCACGTCCTGCTCGTCGCCGAGCGCGGACTCGACCGCGCCATCGCCGATGCTGGGGTGACGCCCATCGGCTACCGGCCACTCCGCCAAGCAATGCGGCAGCCCTGACCGGCGGGTCCCTTCGGAACCCCGGCCTGCCCGAAGGCCACCGATAGCCTTGGCCCGGATGGGAGACGCCGTGGCCGACCGACGCCAGCCGAGAACGAAGACCGCCAGCGAGCTGGTGAATTCCCTGGGGTCGTCCGGCCCGGAGCTGCGAATCGACGGCGTCATCCTGTTCGATACGGCGGGCAACGATCCGGTGGCCATCGAGGCCATCGTCCTCACCGACGAAGGGATCGGGGTGGTGAGGACGCCGGGCGCCGAGGCCCGGGTCCTCCCATGGTCGGCGGTCGCCACCCACGTGGTCGAGCCCTGGTCAGGAGGAACCGTCCCGGCCTGGTGGGTGGCACCACAGCCCCGTCCGAACAGCCTGACCCCCCTGGCCGACCACGACCGACTGGCGCCCGGCCGCCCCCTTCCGCAGGCCGAACCGGGCGCCGTCATCGCCATCCAGACCCCGTTCGGGACCTACCGCTTCCTCCGACCCGGCGCCGACCCCATCGAGCTCTCCAACCGGATCACCGATTTCGCCGTCCGGCACCAGGGTCTGTCCGGCGTGCCTTCGCTGACGCTCGTGGCCAGGCCCGTACGGGGCAACGACCGGCGCCAGGGCAGCCGGGCCCGGCCCGCGGTCTCGCGGTGGGCCCGGGCCAAGCCATATCTGGTCGTGGCCCTGGTCGTCTTCCTCGTCGCCGCGGTCACGGTCATCCTGTTGCAGAGCGCCGGCGTCATCCATCTCCCCTACCTCGGTGGCACCGGGTCCGGGCGGATCACGCCCTTCAGAATCCGCTGATGGAGGCGACTTTTCGCTGCCGCTCGCGGCACTCGGGCGTGTGGGCCATGGCCAAGAGCCGGGTCATCACGCCCATGGATCCGTTCACCTTCAGCCGTCCCCGCATGAAGGCCACGTTCGGGTCGAGCTCGCCCCGCTGGACGGCCACGGCGTCATCCCAGCCGACGGTCAGGCTCACATCCGGGTCCTCGATCCGGCCCACCTCGGCCCGTCCGAGTTGGCCGGTGTCGAACTCCCAGTAGCAGGAGACATCACCCTCCGGGCCGCCGTTGATCTCGCACTGGATCCGCCCCGACAGCCCGTCGAGGCCCGGGGCCTCGGCCCAGACCGGTCGGGCCTGGTCGAACCACTCCGGCGACAACCAGGCGGTCACCGGCACCGCCAGCACCGGGCGCCGCTCGAGCCGCCCCGTGGGCCGCTCCTCACCAGGCCACCCGTTCCCGAAGGCCGGCGAAGAGATCGGTCTCGGTGCCCTGGGCCGTGGTCGTGGCGTCGGGGGGGGCTGACAGGTAGTCGATCCCCGCCGGCGACGCCACGGCGGCCAGCCGGTAGTCGTCGACCGGATGGATCGAGCGCATGACCTCGGGCGGTAGTCCGAACCAAAAGCGCGAGTTGGGATCGACTTGGGTGGCGTGGGCCAACAACGCCTTGCGACGAACATCGGCGAAGTCCGAGATGTCGATGGAGGTGGTGATCGGTTCGGCCGGGATCTCCTCCCAACGCTTGCGCCACTGCTCGTCGAACGGTGATTCCAGCCCCAGCTCCTCGAACTTCTGGTGGATCTCACGGAAGCGGGCCGCCGAGAAGACCGTGTAGTACAGCTTGGCCGGCTGCCAGGGCTCGCCGGCCTCGGGATGACGTTCCGGGTCTGCCGCCGCCTGGAAGGCGGCCAGGCCCACCTCGTGGACCCGGAGGTGGTCGGGATGGGGGTAGCCGGACTGCTCGTCCCCATAGATCACCATGACCTGCGGTCGGGTGCGGCGCACGATGGCCACCAACCGGCCGACCGCTTCGTCGAGCGGCGCCTGGGCAAAGGATGCGGGATTGGCGTTGGACTCCGTGCCGGGCATGCCCGAGTCGCGATAGCCCAGCATGACGACCTCGTCGTACCCGATGATGTCAGCCGCGTCGGCCAACTCCTCGAGGCGAAGGTCGGCGAGGCGGGCACGCACCTCCGGCGTGTCGAGAGCGGGGTTGAGGATGTCCCCCTCCTCCCCGCCGGTGCAGCAGACGAGCACGGTATGGATGCCTTCCGCGTGGCACCGGGCCACCGTCCCGGCCCCTTTCGACGACTCGTCGTCGGGGTGGGCATGGACCATCAGCAGGCAGAGCGGCTCGGACACGCCGATCACGCTACCGGGCAGGGAAGCCCTAAGCTTCACACCGGAGAGCGAGGAAGGGCTACCAGCATGAGCGTCATGAAGCGTCTGTCCGGGATTGTCCAGGCCAAGACCAACAAGCTCCTCGACAAGGCCGAAGATCCGAGGGAGTCGCTCGACCTGTCGTACCAGAAGCAGCTCGAGAGCCTGCAGAAGGTCCGCCGGAGCGTTGCCGACGTGACCACGGCCAAAAAGCGGATCGAGCTCCAGGCGTCGGGCCTCCAGGGCCAGGCGGACAAGCTCCAGCAACAGGCCAAGGCCGCACTGACCCAGGGGAACGAGGACCTGGCCCGGGAGGCGCTGGGGCGCCGAGAGGCTCTGGCCGCCCAGCTCTCCGAGCTGCAGACCCAGCACGAGCAGGTGACCGGCCAGGAGCAGAAGCTGATCGCCACCGCCCAGAAGCTCCAGGCCCAAGTGGACGCCTTCCGCACCAAGAAGGAGACCATGAAGGCCTCGTACACGGCGGCCGAGGCCCAGACCAAGATCGGCGAGGCGGTGTCGGGCATCTCGGAGTCGATGAGCGACGCCGGCATGTCGATGCAGCGGGCCCAAGACAAGATCGACGGCATGCAGGCCCGGGCCGGAGCCATGGACGAATTGCTGGCCTCGGGGGCCTTGACCGACCTCACCAACCCCGTCGACGACATCCAGTCCCAGCTCGACCAGGCGTCGACTACTTCGGCCGTCGACGCCCAGCTGGCCGCCCTCAAGGCCGAGGTCGGCACCGGGGCCCAACCGGCGGCCCAGCTCGGGGCGGCCGAGGCCGCGCCCGCGCCCGCTGCCGCTCCCGCTTCTGCTCCCGAGCCGGGTGAGTCGTCGTGATCGTCCGCATCCTCGGCGAAGGCCAGTACACCGTCTCCGAGGACCAGCGCGGACCCCTCGAGAAGCTGGACTCCGCCCTGGCCGAGGCGGTGGACTCCAACGACGAGGAGGCCTTCAACCGGAGCCTCGGCGCCCTCATCGCCGAGGTTCGACGTGTGGGCGAGCCCTTGGCCGATGATGCCTTCGCCCCCTCCGACCTGGTCGTACCGTTCCCTGACGCCACCCTGGAGGAGACCAAGGGGCTGCTGGCCCAGTCCGAGGACGGCGTCCGAACGGACAAGGGACGGAACTGAGTCATGAGCACGGCACGAAATATCCCCTCCGACCGCGGACTGACGCTCCGCATGTTCACCACCGGGCTGTTGCTGGTGGTCCTCTACGGAGCGGTCATCGGGCTGCTCATCGCCGTCGGGATCTCCTACGCGGTGGTGCTGGTCCTCGCCGCCGCCCTCCTGTTCGCCCAGTACTGGTTCTCCGACAAGATCGCCCTGTTCGGCATGGGCGGTCACATCGTCACCCCCGAGCAGGCCCCCCAGCTGCACGGCGCCATCGACCGACTGTGCGCCCTGGCCGACATGAAGAAGCCCCGGGTGGCCATCGCCGACACCGACGTGCCCAACGCCTTCGCCACCGGTCGCAGTCCCAACAACGCGGTGGTGTGCGCCACCACCGGGCTCATGCGACGGCTGGACGAGCCCGAGCTCGAGGCGGTGCTGGCCCACGAGCTCTCCCATGTGGCCCACCGGGATGTGGCCGTGATGACGATTGCCAGCTTCCTCGGCGTGGTCGCCGGGCTGGTCACCCGGATCATGTTCTGGACTGGGATGATGGGCGGGTTCGGCGGGAACAACAACAACAACAGCAACGACAACGCCGCCCTGGTGGAATTGGCGGTGCTGGTCGTGTCCGTGGTGGTCTACGCCATCAGCTTCCTCCTCACCCGGGCCCTGTCTCGCTACCGCGAGCTGGCCGCCGACCGCTCCGGTGCGCTGCTGACCGGCCAGCCTTCCGTTCTCGCCTCCGCCCTGGTGAAGGTCACCGGCGAGATGTCGCGCATCCCGTCCCGGGACCTCCGTGCCGCCGAGAGCTTCAACGCCTTCTACTTCACCCCGGCCATCGCCAAGAACGGGGTGAGCCTGTCGACGCTGTTCTCCACCCACCCCTCGCTCGACCAGCGCCTGGCTCAGCTGTCCAAGCTCGAGGCCGAGCTGGGCCGCCCGTCGTGAGCCTGGTTCGGGCGGGCGGCGGAGTCCCCGCGGCCGGCTGAGGCCGTGGGACTCCTCAACACGCTGCTCGGCCGGACCAAGCCGGTCCAGTCGAACCTGGACGCCCTGTTCGCCCTGCCTTCGGCCTCGATCACCTTGCAGAGCGCAGCGGGCATGTCCTGCTCGGGCCACGCCGGCGTGTGCTTCAAACCCCCGACCGGCCAGGGCTTCGAGGACATGCAAGCCGAAGTGGTCAAGCTGCTGGCCATGGACGCCACGAGCGGGTTCCGCAAAGCCCAGGACAGCTACGGCTACCACTGGCTGGTGGTGGAGAGCGCCGACATCGAGGAGCTGGTCACCCAGATCCACCTGGTCAACTCGTCCTTGGCCGACTCGGGGTGGGGGCCGCAACTGCTCTGCTCGGTGTTCGGCCTGGCCGAGCTGGACGGCTCGGCCGCGGGATCACCGGGGGGCGACGTGGGGGCATCCGGTACGCCGGTCGGGCCCGAGGCCATGCCCGAGATGCCCAAGACGCCCGAGGTGATGCCCGAGACCACGGCCGGACCGGGCCGGGTGCTCCCGTCCACGGCCTACCTGGTGTACCTGTTCAAGAGAGGGACCTTCTACCCGTTCGTGCCCGACGGCAAGGAACACCGAAACCTCGAACAGGAGCTCAAGCTGCGGAGCCTCGTCGCCGACGACCTGACCGTCGAAGCCGACCTCGACCGCTGGTTCCCCTTGTGGGACCTGCCGATCGGCTGACGGCCACAGCTTCGCCCGATCGGTGGATTGGTTCTGCGAACCGACAGGGGCAGCTGACCCCGTCCGTGGCGGTCGACCCGTGATCGCCGGCAGCCAGCCCCAGGTCAGGAATCGGCAGCCAACCCGGCCCGCACCCCGTCGATCCGGCGGGCCAGATCGAGGTCGAGGCGGGTGATGCCACCCGAGTCGTGGGTCATCAGCGCCAGGGTGACCGACCGGTAACGGATGTCGATGTCGGGGTGGTGGTTGGCCTCCTCGGCCAGTCGGCCCACCTCCCCGACGAACTCCAGCGCCCCGGGGAAGCTGGCGCATTGGACCACCTTGACCAGCTTCCCACCCATGAGCTGCCACGTCGGCCCATCGGGCGCCGCCAACGCCGCTTCCACCTCGGCCGGGTCGAGGACCGGCTCCTTCATCGGGCCGCCCGACTCATGGCTACGCCGACGCTCCCACCGGAGCCGACGGCGTGAACACGACGTCCATCGACTCATAGCCGGACACGAAGTTGGCGGCCCGCTTGGGGGGCTCGTCTGCTTCGGCCAGCGCCAGATCGGGAAAGCGGTCGAGCAGGCGGTCGAACATGGCGCTCAACTCCAGTCGCGCCAACCGGTTGCCCAGACAGAAATGGGCGCCGAACCCGAAGGCCATGTGGTCGTTGGGGCTCCTCCTGATGTTGAACCGTTCGGGGTCGTCGAACACCCGCTCGTCACGGTTGGCGGAGGGATAGAGCAGCAGGAGTTTCTGGCCCTGGCGGAGCACCTCACCGTGAAGGTCGACGTCCCGGGTCATCTGCCGGGCCATGTTCTTGATGGGCGACACCCACCGCAGCATCTCCTCCACGGCGCCGGGTAGCAGCGCCCGATCGTCGCGGAGCGCCCGGAATTGGTCCGGGTGGCGCAACAACTCGTACATTCCTCCGCTGATCACATGCCGGGTCGTCTCGTCCCCACCGATGAGGATCAGCAGCGACTCGTAGATGAGCGACGACTCATCCAGGCGGTCCCCCTCGATTTCGGCGTGGACGAGCGTGCCCACCAGATCGCCGCTCTGGCCGTCCCGGCGGCGCTGCTCGGCGACGGCGGTGATGTAGGTGGCGTATTCGGCGGCGGCCAGCGCGGCCCGGTCCATCGCTCCGGGATCAGGCGAGCCGAGCGCCTTCAGCATGTCGTCCGACCACCGCAGCAGCTCGTCGCGGTCGTGGGGCGCGACCCCGAGCATGTTCCCGATCACAATCATCGGGAGCGGGGCGGCGATCTCGGAGACGAAGTCGGCCGAGCCGCGTTCGCAGACCCGGTCGATGATGCCGTCGCAGATGGAGCGGATCTCCTCCTCACGCTCACGGATCCGGCCCGGGGTGAAGCCTTCGCTCACCAGGCGGCGTCGCCTCACGTGCTCGGGCGCGTCCATGTCGATCATCATCGGGAGGGCATCGCTGTCGGGTCGGATGCCTCCGGCACTGGAGAATGTGTCGGGGTCCTTGGAGATCTCCTTGATGTCGGCGTAGCGGGTGATCCCCCAGACGCCGGCCGAATGGTCGAAATAGGCGGGGGCGTGCTCACGCATCCAGGCGAACGCGGGAAACGGGTCACCGCCGTAGAACGTGCCGTCGGTGAGTCCGATGGCGAGATCGGTGGGCTGGGTGGTCATGCGCTTCCTCGGCTGTCCCTGGGTGTCAGTTTCCGGCGTTGGCTAGGACCGATGGGTCGGGCCGACCCGGAGTATACGGCCGGCGCCGCCGGCCAAGAGGGGTCACCAGGCCTCGGACATCCAGCCCGCCCCGTGCCGGCGTACAAGGCCTTGGCGTGCTCGGCCGCTTCGGCTCGGCATCGGGGAAGCCGCCGGCGAAGGGGACAAGGCTGGTGAGATCGATGTCCGACAAGTCGATGCCGGACCGGTCGATGTCGGCGCCGGCTGGCTCGACCCCGGCCAGGTCGGCGTCAGCCTCGGCGAGGCCGATCTGCTCAGGGATGGGTCATCGACTCCGGTTGGACGGCCTCGTCGAACTGCTCGCCGGTGACGTAGCCGAGGGCCACCACCGCCTCACGAAGGGTGGTCCCGTCCTGGTAGGCGCGCTTGGCCACCTCCCCGGCCTTGTCGTAACCGATCAGTGGGGTGAGGGCGGTCACCAGCATCAAGGAGTTCTCGAGATGGCGACGTATTCGCTCCTCGTCGGGAACGAGCCCCTCCACGCAAAAACGGCTGAAGGACGACGACGCGTCGGTGAGGAGCCGGATCGAGTGCAACAGGTTGTAGATCATGACCGGCTTGGCCACATTGAGCTCCAGGTTCCCCCGCGAATCGGCCATGGCCACCGCGGCATCGTTCCCGAAGACCTGGATGCACACCATGATCATCGCCTCGCACTGGGTCGGGTTCACCTTGCCGGGCATGATCGACGAACCGGGCTCGTTGGCCGGGAGGATGAGCTCGCCCAGGCCGCTTCGGGGACCGGACCCGAGCCACCGGATGTCGTCGGCGATCTTGATGAGGGAGGCAGCCAACGTGCGCAGCGCGCCGCTCGTCATCACGAGGGCGTCATGGGCGGCCAGGGCGGCGAACTTGTTCGGCGCGGTCACGAAGGGTAGTCCGGTGAGCTCGGCGATGGCCGAAGCTAGCCGGGTGCCGAACTCGGGATGGGTGTTCAGGCCGGTGCCCACCGCCGTCCCACCGGCAGCGAGCTCGTAGAGATCGTCCAGGGTCCCCTCGATCCGGCGCAGGTCGGCGTCGAGCTGAGCCACGTATCCCGAGAACTCCTGCCCGAGGGTGAGCGGGACGGCGTCCATGAGGTGCGTGCGGCCGATTTTGGTGATGCCCGAGAAGGCCTCCGACTTGGCCTGCAGGACGCTGCGTAGCTGGCGGATCGCCGGCAGAAACCGGTGGGTGATCTCCTCGACGGCGGCGACGTGCATGGCCGTGGGGAAGGTGTCATTCGACGACTGCGACATGTTGACATCGTCATTGGGGTGGACCGGATCCTTGGACCCGAGCACACCTCCGGCCAGCTCGATGGCCCGGTTGGCGATCACCTCGTTGACGTTCATATTGGTTTGCGTGCCACTCCCCGTCTGCCAGACACTCAATGGGAAGTGGTCGTAGAGCTTGCCGTCCGAGATCTCCCGGGCCGCGGTGACGATCAACGCCGACTTGTCGGGTGCCATCTTGCCGAGGTCCGCATTCACCTGGGCAGCCGCCTCTTTCATGATCCCCATTGCCCGGATCACCGGCTCGGGGATCCGGTCGTCTCCGATGGAGAAATGCTCGAGCGACCGCGCCGTCTGGGCACCCCAGTAGCGGTCGGCGGGAACCTCGATGGCGCCCATGCTGTCGGTCTCGGTTCGGGTCTCCTGGGCCATGGTCTCGTCCCTTCGTTCCGGACACTCGATCGGATACCCCGGTACGCGCTGCGACCCTAGCGTGCGCAGAGCGCGGCGACCGTCCGAGCCGCTCGTCGGCTGCCCGTCGACTGCCCGTCCTACCCGCAGGACCGATTGAGCTCGGCCGGTCCCGAAGGATCGGTCAGGAACAGGTGGACAGGCGAGGTGCAGCCCCTCGAGCGCACAGGGCAGGACCGGAACAACTCGACGCACCAGGAACCATCAATTACGACACGCCGGCCTCTAGGCTCGTTGAGGTGGTCACGACGGACGAGGACGAACAGGCCGTCGCGTCATTGGTCGAGATGCACGAGGCCGAGGTGTGGGCCCGTTGCGTCGAGGTCGCGGCGGAACAGCCCGGGGACCCGCTGGGCGCGGTGATCGACCGGAGCGGACCGGTGCCCCTGCCCGCGCTCACGGCGGTCGATGCCGGTTCTTTCAACCGGGTGGTGGGCCTCGGGCTCGAAACTCCCGCCACTCCCGACTTCCTCGACGCGATCGTCGCCTTCTACCGGGGCCTGGGGCAGAAGAACTTCCAGGTCGATTTGGCGCCGATCGCCGCTCCCCCAGACGTCGCCGAATGGCTCCGTCAGGCCGATCTCCACCCGCTGGAGGAGCAGATGACCAAGGTCTGGCGGCGCATCGAAGACCTGGACGTCCCCTCCGAAGACTGTGACGTTCGGCTGCTCACGGGGGCCGACGCCGAGCGAGTGGCGGCCCTCAACGTGCGCGCCTGGGGTGCTTGGCAGGCACCGGTATCACTCCGACCGTGGTTCGCCGGCACGGTCGGAAGGGACGGGTTCGCCCACTACGGGGCCTTCGTCGACGATCGCCTGCTGTGCACCGGGGCGATGGTCATCGACGGGCCGCTGGCGTGGATCGGGTTCGACGCCACCCATCCGCGTCATCAGTCCCGGCAGATGCGTCGAGCCCTCACCGCCCGCCGGATCGTCGACGCCCGAGCGGCGGGGTGCACCATCATCCACGCCGAGGCGCGGACCGATCGGCTGAGCGGCCGCTCACGCATGCTCGACACCCTCTATGTGCGGACTCTCCACGCCCCAGTGGCGGAGGCCGTGGTCGGAGCCTCGTGAGGTCTTGCGGGGTTCGTCACCCGACAGGGGCCAGCAGGTGCCGCCTTCGGTGCGGGGGGACTCGCGGCATCGGGGCGTCGTGAGCGCCGCAGTCGGGGCGGTCGGGGCGGGCGATCCGGTCGGCAACGGTGGGATCGAGGGTGGGGGCACGTCGGGCGCTCGAGCACGACGTCGGGAACGCCACCGGGCCACCGTTGCAGCGGGCATTCTCGCTCATGCTCGGCGGCTGCGCTGGGGAAAGGACCGGCTGGACACCGAGCGCGAGCGCGCCCTGCGCGTCCTGTTGGCGTTCGCCAAGGAGCACTCCCCGTACCACGCCAAGCGACTTGCCGACGTGGGCCCAGACGAGTTCACCGAGACCCAGTTGTCGCAGCTCCCGGTCATGACCAAGCAGGACATGATGGTCGACTTCTCGGAGGTGACGACCGACCGCCGCTTGACCGCCGACCTGGTCGACCGCCATCTCGGGGCCGTTGACCAGGGGGGCGACGACTACCTCCTCGACCAGTACCGGGCGATCGCCAGTTCGGGATCGAGCGGCCTCCGCGGCACCTACCTCTACGACTGGGACGGATGGACGACGCTCGGGCTCATGGCCAGCCGATCGCGCACGGCCATGCTCGACGGCAGCCCGCGGCCACCCGGGTCGGCCACGGTGAACCTGCTCGGGAGTGGGCAGACCACGCTCTCCAGCGCCATGAGCTCGTTCCTGGCCGACCCGCGTGATCCCTCCCTTCAGCTCCCGATGACCACCCCGATCCCCGGCATGATCGCCGATCCTCGAAGCTGCGCAGCCCGCCCTCCTGCAGGCCTACCCCAGCGCGCTCGACCTACTGGTCCATGAGGCGAAGGTCAACCGGCTCCACATCGCGCCGCGCTATGTCGAATCGGGTGGCGAGATGCTCTCCGAGCGAACCCGGGAGGACGTCCGCCAGACCTGGGGCGTCGAGATCGACGATTGTTGGGGCCTCTCCGAGGGGATCTATGCCTTCCAGTGCCCTGCCGGAGGGGCGATGCATCTTCCCGACGACCTCGTCGTCGTAGAGCCCGTCGACCTCGACGGCCGCATCGTCCCCCCGGGTGCGCCCGCAGCCAAGATCTACGTCACCAATCTCTACAACCTCGCCCAGCCACTCATCCGCTTCGAGATCGCCGATGGTCTGACCGTCCATGAAGGCACTTGCGCCTGTGGCTCTGCCCACCGGAGGATCTCGGCACTCACCGGTCGCGACGACCAGGTGTTCGACTACGGCAACGAGGTGCGCGTCTACCCGATGATCCTGGGTTTCGCCGTGGAGGAGGAGCCGGGGCTCATCGAGTACCAGTTCCAGCAGACCCGGCGGGGTGTGGCCGTCCGGGTGGTGATCGAGCCGTTCGTCGAGACGGAGCACCTTCGTCGTCGCATCCTGGGTGTGCTGGAAGAGGCGGGCCTGGTCGATCCGGACGTCACCGTCGCAGAGGTCGACCACATCGACCGGCTTCCCTCGGGCAAACTCCGCCAGTTCGTGACCGCGCCCAGCTAGGTGGATCGACTCCTCTGACCAGCAGAGAAGTGACTCCGCTCAGGAGCGTCGGCTGCGACGGGCCAGTCCCCTCTGCCAGAGCCTCCGAGCCCGGTCCACGTCCTGCCTTCGTGGCCCGTGACCGGCTCCGGGGACTTCCAGGACAGCGGGGAGCTCCTGGAGCTTCGGGTGTCCCAGCAGGGCGACAAATCCCGCCGCGCCGATCTCCCCCTCGCCCACATTCTCATGCCGGTCACGGTTGGCTCCGAACGGGACTTTGGAATCGTTCAGATGCAGGCACCGCAGGCGAGCCACCCCGACGGTGTCGGAAACCAGATCCACGAGCGCGTCGGCTTCCTCCAACGTCCCGAAAGACACGCCCGACGCCCACAGGTGCTGGGTGTCGAGGCACACCCCCAACCGTTCGTCACCGCCGGTGGCGTCGATGACCGAGGCGAGTTCCTCGAAGGACCGGCCGACCGTGTTACCGGCGCCCGCCGTGTTCTCCAGGAGGATCGGGGTTCCCCGATCTCCGGGGCGAGCTCCGGACGGCAACGAATCGAGGGCTCGGACCAGAGCGTCCGCCACGCGGGGGATCGACGCCTCGAGGCCGGCGCCGCGATGACTGCCGATGTGGAGGACCAGCCCGTCCGAACCCATGCCCGAAGCCGTGGCCAGATTCGCTTCGAGAGACGAACGAGACTTGGTCGCCAGGTCGCGGTCGGACGTGGCCAGATTGATCAGGTAGGTGGCGTGGCAAAAGGTCGCGGTCACCGACGGGTGCCGGTCCTGTGCCTCCCGATAGGCGTTCAGGACCTCGGGGCCGTACCGCGACGGTCTCCACATCCGGGGACTCTGGGAGTGGATCTGGATGACCTCAGCTCCGATGTCGGCACCATGCTCCAACGCAGGAAGCAGGCCTTTTCCCGCTCTGACGTGGGCCCCGATACGCACCAGCCGCACGGTAGCAGTGAGCCTCCGGCCACGCGATGAGTACCTCCGACGGACGGGGATCGTCGTTCAGGTGAGATCCGGTCCGAGCTCTTCGACCTCGAGCAGCGTGAACGCGTCGATGACGGATCGCAAGACGTGCCGGGCGATTCCCGGATCGAGACCCTCTGCACTGGCCACGCGCTCGATATTCGCCAGCATCTGGTCCTCACGATCCCGATCGACCACGGTCATCGAGTTGGCTCGCTTGTACCGGATCACGTCGAGAATGACCTGCGACCTCCGGGCCAGCACGTGGACGAGTGATTCGTCGAGCGCATCAAGCTCCCTTCGGGAGGCTTCCAGTGTGGGCACTTGCTCCGGCACACGATCCCCCAACTCGGGTAGGAGGCATGAGCGTAGCTTCCCGGTCATCGGTGGCGCCCGGGCAGATTGCCCCGAACGACAGCCGATCGTCGCTGAACCCTCTCCCGCGCCGGCACCCCACATCGACGGCCCCGACCTTTCCTTGTCCTCCGAGTCTCCGATGGCGAGACGGCCGGCCTCCGCATCGGCGCCTCGAGGGCAGGGCCGACTGGACCCTCCTCCGGCGGGAGTGTGGAGACGACACAGCCCGCGCACGTTGCAGGCGGTCCCGGTACGATCGAGGTCGAGTTCGAAATGAGAGCTGATCCGATCGATTTCGTCGTCGTCCCGGTGCCGGGTCGCTGCTGCATGTCATCGGCGCGTCCAAGGTGCACCACGCCATGTTGGGCCCTGCAACTCTCTCGGCTCCCGAACCTGACCCAGAGCGCGGGGCTTTCGAACCCGTCCCCCGTCCCAGGCGGTCGACACCGCCACCGAATACTCACAAGGGAGCCCAGCCATGACGACCACCACCCCGACCACCACCCTCAGCAAGTCGGCACGAGATCTCGTCGAGCGCCCGATCATCGCCAACGTGGCCACGGTCGACCCCAAGGGACGACCTCAGTTATCGCCCGTGTGGATCGACATCGAAGGGGGCGACCTGGTCTTCAACTCGGTGAAGGGGCGAGCCAAGGCGAGGAACCTCGAGCGGAACCCCGCAGTCGCCGTATCCGTGGTGGATCCCGATGATCCGTACAACGTCCTCCTCGTTCGGGGTTCGGTCGAGCAAACCGAGGAGGGGGCCGAAGATCACATCGATGCGCTGGCCAAGAAGTATCTCGGAGTGGACAAATACCCGAAACGGCAGCCCGGCGACGTACGCGTGAAATACCGGGTCCGCCCCGACAGGATCGTGAGACAGCCCGCGGACTGAGGGCCGGGCCCCTCGTCGGCCCCAGCGGCCCTCACCGCCGGGCTCCACCTCCCGGGACGCTCCAGGGAGCCCCCAGGTACCGGCTCAAGCTCGACCCCCTTGGGTGCCGATCTACCGCAGTAGGGAGAGAGGCAGCCATGCTCCACCATCGGGCAAATCATCCGGGAATTGGAGAACGCGTCCGTCAACCGCGGGAGGACGGGTTCTCCATGATCGCCATCGTCTTGTCGCTGGTGATCGTGGCCGCCGGAAGCGCCTTGCTCCTCAGCTCGACGTTGCATTCGGGTAGCTCGTCCTCGACCGGGTTGAGCGGCGCCCCCGGGGTTGCCATGGCTGACCGTCTCCAAGCCCAGCAGTCGCTGTCCACCGGTCTCACCTCGGCCGAATCGGCGGCAGCCGCCGCCGGTGGATACTCGGGGGTGAACGCGGCCGAGCTCCAACAGTCCAACCCGGCGATCACGTTCGTGACCGGGCCGTCGACGGGTCCCACGACGGTCAGCGTCGCGGTGAGCACGGCCGACACCGGTGCCGCTGGGGGTGGCGACCAGTCGAGCGGCGGGGCGGGGGTTCCGAGCATCCCGGGTCTCGCCGCCGGGGGTGGTGGTGACGGCGCCACCACCGGGCCCACGGACGCCGGCGGCGCCGTCGACGGGAACGGCTCCGGAGCGATCACGCTCGCCGACCGGTCGTCGGACAGCGTCTGCTGGCTGATCTGGAAGGCATCGGGGTCTGCCACCTGGTACGGCGCCCAGACGGGCCTCACGAGCTGCACCGCCCCCCAACTCTCGTCGCCGCCGGCGCCGGGTCCCGTTTCTGCCAGTGCCATCGGATGGCAACAGGGGGGCTTCCCACCCTCCTGAACTATCCCGGTGCGGGATCTCCCCGCCACCGCTGAACTTCAGGGCGTGGACCACCAGCCGGCGCCCGAGCGAAGGAGCCCACGTTCCACGAGCTGATCGCACGCTTCCGCCGCCACTGAAATGCCGAGATCAGTCCGGATCAGGATGGTCTCGAAGGCGGTGGGTGTGTCGTCCACTGCATCGAGGAGGGCCTTCTGGGAGGGAGTGAGCGGTTCCACGCCACCGTGCTCGGTCTGATCGCACGGCCCTCGCCCGGCATTGGATCGAGCCGGTGTTTCACGGCCGGAACTCGTCGCCGCCTGGCCCGAAGCAGCACGTCCGAGGGTCCGGATCCCGGCGAGGTTCTTCCCGGCCCGGACCAGTGACAGCGCCACCTTCACGTCGGCCGCGTCCCGTACGGGAATGCACCCATCGACCAGCAGAGCGTTGCAGCCCTCCGAGGCGCGGCTGTGGACCGAACCAGGGACGGCGCAGACCGGGATCGAACGGCGAGCCGCCGCTTCAGCGGTGTAGAGCGCGCCACCACCAACATGGCTCTCGACGACGACCACGACGTCGGAGAGTGCGGCGATGATCCGGTTCCGAGCCGGGAACACCCCGGGATGCGGTTGCGTGCCGAGGGGCGCCTCCGAGAACACGACACCACGGACGGCCACCTCGTCCCACAGCTCGCGACTCGACGACGGATAGACAACATCCAGTCCGGTTCCGACCACGGCGACCGCCGGGGCCACGTCGGCTCCGGTGGCACGGAGCGCCCCGGCATGGGCGGCCGCGTCGATGCCCGACGCGAGACCGGACACCACCGCCACCCCGTCGGCCGCCAGGGCGCCGGCCAATTCGGATGCCACCCGTCGGCCGTAAGGGGTGGCCGAGCGGGTCCCGACGATGGCCACTCGAGGGCCGCCCTCCAGCACCATCGGGTGGCCCAGGGCGAAGAGCAGGGCGGGTGCTCCCGGGTCGCCGACCAACGCCGATGGGTAACCGTGCCCGTCGGCCAGCAGCACGTGCAGCCCGAGACGTGCGTAGTCCTCCCCCACTTCGTGAACATCCGTTCGGCGGGCCGCTGACGCGAACCGCCGGCCGGGATCGGCCGGGTGCGTCCCGGCCTCGACGGCTCGCCATGCCAGCACCGGGCCGAAGCCGTCCAACAGTTTGACCAGCCGCCTCGGACTCATACCGGGCAGGCCGGCCAGGGCCGCGGCACAGGCCTTGTCCCTCTCCAGCCCGGTCACGGCTCGTCACCGAGCAGGTACTGGCGTTGGCAACGGAGGAGAAGCGCCTCGTGGACCTGGTCCGCGTCGATCACGTCCCGATCCTGGCCGGTGACGCCTCCACCCTCGTCGGGCCCACCAACTCCACCTGTCATCTCGCGCCCAACCGCGTCCAGGTCGGCAATGGTCCGTGCCAGTCGCCGGACACGGTCGAGCCCGCGGGCGCTGAGCGCGCCCGCCCGCACCTGCCGCTCGACCACTTCGGTTGCCGCCGAGGTCATCGGCGCCACACGTCCGAGCTCCGATGCCGGCAGCTCCGAATTGATGCGGCCGATGCGCCCGACGGCCCGCCGACGGGCGGCGGCCACACGCACCGAGACCAGCGAGCTGGATTCGGGAGGGCGCGACCCCAAGAGGCCGTCAACGTCCGGCCGGTCCACGCGAACAGACATGTCGAAACGGTCGAGGAGGGGTGCCGACAGCCGCCTGGCATAGCGTTGACGGGCGGCCCGGGAGCAACGACAGGCGCCTGGAGTTCCACCCTCGCCGCACGGACACGGGTTCATCGCCCCCACCAGGATGAAGCGCGCCGGGAAGGTCGTCGTGCCCCGCGCCCGGCTCACCCGGACAACGCCTTCTTCGAGCGGCTGGCGAAGTGCTTCCAGCACGGTCGTGGAGAACTCCCCCATTTCGTCGAGGAACAGGATCCCTCCATGGGCGAGACTGATCTCGCCCGGACGCATCCAGGGGGATCCGCCACCGATCATGGCGACGGACGACGTTCCGTGATGAGGGGAACGGAACGGTGGTCGATCGACGAGGCCCGAGGGCGAGCGGGGAACCCCGGCCACCGAGTGCACTCGCATGACCTCCAGGGCCAGCGAACGAGGGAGGGACGGCAAGAGTCCTGGCAGCCGGGTGGCCAGCATCGTCTTGCCCGAACCGGGTGGGCCGACCAACAACAGGTGATGACCGCCGGCGGCGGCGATCTCCAGTGCCCGGCGGGCGAGCCGCTGGCCCCTCACCTCAACGAGATCACCTCCGACCAGATCGCGGTCGACCAGATCGCCGCCAGCCGGGAGGTCACCCTCCGAGCACGGGGCTGCGCCGTTTGCCGCTCCGGGCCGTTCCGCGGGCCATGGCAGGCGGGCTCGGAGCCGTTCGACCAACGCTCGCAAGGTGGCGGCCCCACCGATCTCGCCCTCTCCGGCCAGCCGGGCTTCGGCCGCGCACTCCAGAGGAACGACCAGTCGATGGTCGCCGGCCGCCGCGGTTGCCTGGGCCAACACCATCACGCCCGGAACGGGGCGGAGCGAACCGTCCAGGCCGAGCTCACCGACGAAGGCCGTGCCTTCGATGGCGCACGGATCGAGCTCGCCGGAAGCCACGAGGACACCGATGGCGATCGGGAGGTCGAGCCCCGATCCTCCTTTCCGCATGCCCGATGGGGCCAGGTTGACCGTCACCCGGCGGAGCGGCCACGGGAGGCCGCTCGACAACAGGGCGGCCCGGACTCGGTCCCGGGCCTCACGGATGGCGGCGTCGGGAAGGCCGACGACGGTGAACCCGGGAAGACCGTTGGACACGTGGACTTCGACGGATATGTGCTTGCCGTCGACCCCGACGAGGACAACGGAGGGAATGGCGGCGATCATGGCGCCTCCGACGGACGTCCCTGCTCGGCTCATCGCGCCTTCAGCTCATCGAGCTTTCGGATCGTCGCGCCTCATCAGGGATCCAGGATGGGAGGGCCGCGGGTGACAGGGTGCGAGCGGCCGCTCGAAGCACCGTGCACGCTAGAGAGCGGCTGTCACATCAACACACGCTGTGTCAACCGAGGTTGCTCAACGCCGCGACATGCCCCGATCCCCCAAGGCGCTACCGACCCGACCGATGCGGTGGCACTGATCGTCGCCAAAGCGGAACAAGCAGAGCCCAATGCCACCGCTGGCGATCAGACGGCGGCGCCTCCTTCCACGAAGCCGGCCACCGCAGACCTGTGTCGGTCCGAATATCTGACCGGCGGAGATCCGAGAGTCGACGATGGAGCGGCTTCTGCTGGCCCCGATCGGGGCGCACGGGCTTCATGCGGTCACGACCCTCACCCGAGGTCGGATGGCAGCCAGGTAGACGACGGAGAGCACGATGCCGACGATCCACGTCAATAGCCAGAAGACGATGATCAGCACGATCCACAGCACCTTGGACGATCCGGCTGCAGTGAATGCGCCATATGGTCGTGACGCCGCTTCAACGACCGCCCAGATCGGAAGCACGAGGGTCACAAGTATCAGAATCAGAAAGAGAATGATCAAACCGTCTAGGCCAAAGATCTCGCCGACCACATCGACACCTCGCGTTCGCTTGCGAGGAACCTACGAGAAGCCCCCCGGTCCGCCTGATTCCGGCCAGCTGCGCTGACGACGGGCGGGGCTCCTTTCGACCTGAGCTGCAGGTGACCACCGGACCCTCGACCACTGAGATCGTTCAAACGCCTCAGAAAGGCCCGCCCACACCCCGGGGCCAGCCTCAACGCCCCCGGAACTGCGGGTCGCGCTTCTCCTTGAAGGCACTGATGGCTTCCATCGTGTCGGCCGTTGAGAAGTTGACTGCCTGGGAGCGCGTCTCCTCTTCCAGCGCTTGGTCCATGGAGAGGTTGGCCGAGTTGTTGAGCATCGTCTTGATCATGGACAGCGCCAACGGGGGCCCGGCCGCCAGCCGTTCGGCCCAGTCGGCCACGAATTCGTCGAGCTCGCCGCCGGGCACGACCCGGTTGACGATTCCGAACTCGGCCGCCTCCTGGGCACTGATGATGTCGGCGAAGAAGGCGAGCTCCTTGGCCCGGTGGAGCCCGACGAAGCGTGGCAGCAGCCAGGACGCGCCGAAGTCGACCGACAGCCCGCGCCGAGCGAAGATCTGGGAGAAGCGTGCCGACTCGGACGCCACTACGAGGTCACAACCGAGCGCCATACTCATTCCTGCGCCGGCGGCCACGCCACCCACCTTGGCGATCGTGGGTTTGGGGATCCGGTGCAACCGCAAGGCGACGTCACCGAGGGCGCGCATCTGGACCAGGTAGGGATCACCGGGCCGCCCGGCTACGTCTCCGGCGTCGCCCAGGTCCGCTCCTGAGCAGAAGGCATCACCGGCGCCGGTCAGCACCATGACTCGATCGTTGCGATCGGTGGCCACATCGTCGAAGGTGGCCAGCAGCTCTCGCCACATCAGGCCGTTGGCCGCGTTCTTTCGGGCCGGGCGGTTCATGGTGACGGTGACCACGCCGTCTTTCCGCTCCACGATCAGGGTCTCGAGCTCGTTCGACATGGGGGGCAGCCTAGGAGAAACGGTGAATGGGGCCGGTTCTGCGGGTGGCGCCGGCCGGGACTCAGAACGCGTCCAGGATGACCTCGACCCGACCGGCGGTGACCGAGACCACGTCGAAGCGGAGCTCCACCCGTTCACGGGCCGAGGCCGGGCGAGCCGGAGCCGGGCGAACCCCAGCCGGGGCCAGATCTCGCTCGGCCAACCACAACGTGGCCAGGTGCCGGACCCGGCGCTGCTTGGCGGCCGGGACCGCCTCGGCGCCGGTCCCGAAGCGGTCGCTCGAGCGGACCTTTACCTCGCAGAACGCCACGGTGCTCCCCCGCCGCACGATGAGGTCCACCTCGCCTTCTCGACGGCGCCAGTTGCGCTCGAGGACCTCATAACCGCGGCCTTCGTACCATCGGGCGGCCAGCGATTCGCCGTGCGCTCCGAGCGCTCGGCGCCGATCCCCGAAGGACGGGCGACCCGAGGTACGGCGATCGGGCCGGTCCGAGTCCAAAGGACGCTCCGCGACGACCGCGGTCACAGGTCTTTCTCGGGCAGCCGCTCGAGGTTCACGTCGCGGAAGGTGAGGATCCTCACCGACGGAACGAATCGCGCCGGCCGGTACATGTCCCAGACCCAGGCGTCCTCCAGCACGACCTCCAAGCAGGCCGGAGTGGAGTCGGAGCGAACGGTCACCTCGACCGCGTTGGCCAGGTAGAAACGACGCTCGGTCTCGACCACGTACGAGAAGAGGGGCAGGACCGTCCGGTACTCCTGAACGAGCGCCAGCTCGATCTCGGACTCGTAACGCTCGAGATCCTCTTCACTCATGGTCGCTCACGACATCCGGCCACCTCGACCGAGAGTACCGGTCACCGTCCGGTGCCCGGTCGCCCGAACGGGCCACGGGACGAGGCGAAAATGTGAGGCCCCTCCCACGGGAACGGGGCGCCGGCTCAGGAATGCGCAGTCCGGCGCTCCTTGATCTTCGCCCTCTTGCCATGCCGCTCCCGCAGGTAGTACAGCTTGGCCCGCCGGACGTCGCCTTGGGACACCACCTCGGTCCGGGCGATGACCGGGGAGTGAACCGGGAAGGTCCGTTCCACTCCCACCCCGAAGCTGACCTTGCGCACGGTGAACGTCTCACGCACGCCGGTGCCCTGGCGGCGCATCACCGCGCCCTGGAAGACCTGGATCCGCTCGCGGGTCCCTTCGACCACCCGCACGTGGACCTTGACGGTGTCCCCGGGGCGGAAGTCGGGAACGTCGTCGCGAAGGCTGTCGCGATCGATGGTGTCGGTCGGGTTCATCTGGCGCGTCCCTCCAGGGATCGGTCGAATTCTCCTTCGCCGGCCGCCACCCACTCGAGCCTGAGAGTGGACCCGCACCCGGTTCGCCCGGGCCATGCGAGCCGCCGAACCCCGAGCCTGGCGACCGAGGCCACCAGCCGAGCTTTCGACTCCGGACCGGGTAACCCCGGCACCGACGAAGCTCAACAATCGTAGCCGTGATCACCCAGGAGTCGCACTTCACCTTGTTCCACCAGGAGCCCGACCTCCTCCTCGGTCAGGCCACCCCGGGCCGCGATGAGGTCCGGCCGCAGCTCGAGGGTACGGGCGAGGGCCCGGGCCCGCCGCCAGCGGTCGATTCGGCCGTGGTCGCCGGACCGGAGCACCTCGGGGACCTCCCACCCGCGGAAACTGGCCGGCCGAGTGAACTGAGGGTATTCGAGCAGGCCACCGGTGAAGCTCTCCTCGGTCACCGACTCGTCGTTGCCGAGCACGCCGGGCAGCAACCGGGTCACCGACTCCACCACCACCAGGGCGGCCAGCTCGCCGCCGGCAAGCACGAAGTCGCCCACCGAGAGCTCCTCGTCGGCCAGGTGGTCGGCCACCCGCTGGTCGACGCCCTCGTAGCGCCCGCAGAGCAGCGAGAACCCCCCTGGCTGCCGCGACAGGCCCTCGGCGGCTTGCTGGTCGAACCGCCGGCCGGAGGGCGAGAGCAGGATGAGCGGCCGCGGCAGCCCCTCGGACCCTTCCACCGCTTCCACCGAGCCGAACACAGGCTCGGGGGCGAGCACCATGCCCGGTCCGCCGCCGAAGGGGGTGTCGTCGACCGACCGGTGGGGGTCGGTGGCCGCCTGCCGCAGGTCGCGGACCCGCAGGTCGAGCAGGCCCTCGGCTTGGGCCCGCCCCAGGATGGAGGAGCCGGCGTAGTCCTGGATGACCACCGGAAAGATGGTGAAGACGTCGATCCTCATTGCATCCTCGCCCATCGCATACTCATGATCGCATCCTCATCGCCCGGCCCGGAAGCGGGGCATCTCAGGCCAGGTCGACCAAGCCGTCGGGGACGTCGACCGTGATGAGCTCCCCGGGGTCGGAGTCGACCACGAACCGCAGCGGGATGAGCGCACCGCCGTCGAGCACGAGCAGGTCGCTCGCCGGATTGGCCTGCACCGCCTCCACCGTTCCGAGCACCCGGCCGCCGACATCCTCGACCCGGGACCCGATCATCTCGTGGACCCAGAGGACATCCTGGTCCTCGAGAGGCGGCGCGAACAGGCGGAGGTCACGGAGCTCTTCGGCTGCGTCGATGCCACTCACCCCCTCGAAGCTGACGATGAACCGACCCCGGTGCGGCGTGGCGCGGTCCACCCGCAATTGGCGGTCGCCGGCCCGGATCCACGAACCCGGAGCCACCCGCTCCTCACGGTTGGTGGTCAGCGCCACGATGACCTCGCCCCGCAAGCCGTGGGGCTTCACGATGCGCCCGACTTCGAGCAAGGTGGGCTCAGCCGTGTGGTGGTGCGACGGTGCGGCGGGACTGGGATCCTCGTCAACGGGACCGTGGCCGCCGGGACCGTGGCCGGCAGGACCGTGGCCGCCGGGACGGTCGTTGGGTCCGGGCGGCAACGGGTGGAGCTCAGTCGTCTTCGATGTCCACGTTGGTCCTGACGCCGTCCCGCGCCCCGGCCGCAGCCACCACGGTGCGGATGGCCTGGGCCACCCGGCCACGTCGGCCGATGACCCGGCCCATGTCGTCGGGGGCGACGTGAATCCGGAAGCGGACGGAGCTGCCGCGCTCCTCGGTGTTGATCACCACCGAGTCGGGATCGGACGTGATGGAGTTCACCAGGTAGGTCACCACCGACAGGGGCGTGCCGCCGGACACCCGGTTGCCGAGGTCGTCGTCCTCGTGAAGATCGACGTCGTCGATGGTGTTCACATCGTCCGCCGAGTCCAGCGCCATCTCGTCGGTCACTTGGCCGCCTTGGCCGAGGCGAATTCGTCAAGCGCGCCGGACTGCTTGAGCAGCTTCTCCACCCGCTCCGTGGGCTGCGCCCCCTCCGAGAGCCACTTGACGGCCTTGGCGCTGTCGATCTCGATGACCGCGTCGGGCTCGGCCGCCGACTTGCCGCGGGGCGCGTAGGTGCCCACGATCTCGATGAACCGGCCGTTCCGGGGCGAACGGCTGTCCGCCGCCACCAGGCGGTAGGTGGGCTGCTTCTTCTTCCCGATCCGCACCAGGCGGAGCTTTACGGCCACGATCTCTCCTCTTGCGTTCCTGCAGTTCCGGCCTCGGACGCACCCTTCACGGCGTGCCAGCCGTCGACGGCGACCGACAGTCTCCCACCAAAGCCGGGGTGACCTGCAATCAGGCCCCCAGAAGCGGCTTCGGCCACGCCGTTCGGGCGCCCGGCTCAGCGAGCCTTGGGCGTCACCCGGCCCCCGCCCTTCCCCTTCTTCCGGCCCTTCCCCCCCGCCTTGGACGAGCCGCGACCGGCGCCGCCGTTCCGCCCGCCGGTGCGGGCCATCCCTGGACCGCCCCCGGCCCCACCGAAGCCTGCATCGCCCATTCCGCCCGCGCCGGGGAACCCGGGCATGTCGCCGGCCGCACCCAACTCGGCCATCTGGTCCAGTGCGTCGGGCGACAACTTGGGCCCACGGCCCCCGAGCATCCCGCCGAGGCCCCCCATCGCCCCCGCCAGACCACCCTTGCCGCCGCCCTTGCCCATGCCCTTCATCATCTTCCGCATCTCCTTGAACTGCTTGAGCAGGGCGTTGACGTCAGACGTGGCCGTGCCGCTGCCTTGGGCGATGCGGACCCGACGCGAGCCGTCGATGATGTTCGGCTCGACCCGCTCGGCCGGCGTCATGGAGTGGATGATGGCTTCGACCTGGTCGATCTGACGGTCGTCGACCGCCGCCGAGAGCTCCTTCAAGTCCTTCGGCACCCCCGGCAGCATGGAGAAGATCCCCGAGACGGACCCCATCTTCCGGACCTGCTGGAGCTGCTCGAGGAAGTCCTCGAGGGTGAACCGGCCCTCGAGGATGGCCGCCGCTCCCTTGGTGGCGACCTCCTTGTCCATGGTGCGCTCGGCCTGCTCGATGAGGCTGAGGACGTCGCCCATCCCGAGGATGCGCTCGGCCATCCGGTCCGGATGGAACTGGTCGAAGTCGTCGAGCTTCTCGCCCGTCGAGGCGAAGGCGATGGGCCGGCCCACCACCTCCTTGACGGAGAGGGCCGCCCCACCCCGGGCATCGCCGTCCAGCTTGGTGAGGATGACCCCGTCGAGGGTGAGCGCCTGGTGGAAGGCGGCGGCCGTGGACACCGCATCCTGCCCGGTCATGGCGTCGATGACCAGGAAGGTGTAGTGGGGGTCCACCACGTCCGAGATCCGACGGATCTCGTCCATCAGGTCCTCGTCGATGGCCAGTCGGCCGGCCGTGTCGACCACGACGACGTCTCGGCCCAGCCGGCGGGCCTCCTCGACCCCGGCGGCGGCCACTGCCACCGGGTCGGTCGGCTCGCTGAACACGCTGATCCCGGCCTGTTGCCCGAGGACCCGCAGCTGTTCCACCGCGGCTGGACGTTGGAGGTCGGCACCGACCAACAGGGGGTTGCGACCCTGTTGTTTGAACCAGCGGGCCAGCTTGGCCGACGTGGTCGTCTTACCCGATCCCTGCAGACCGGCCAGCAGCACGACCGTGGGCGGGCGGCCGGCATAGGTGACCCGTAGGGTCTCGCCGCCGAGGATGGCGACGAGCTCCTCGTCGACGATCTTGACCACCTGCTGGCCGGGGCTGAGGGCCTTGGACAGCTCGAGACCCACGCACCGGCTGCGCACGGCATCGGTGAAGCCCCGGACCACGCTGATCTCCACGTCCGCCTCGAGCAGGGCGGTGCGGATCTCGCGGAGGACCTCGTCGACGTCGGCGTCGGTCAGCCGGCCGCGGTTCCGGAGCCGGGTGAGGATGCCCTCGAAACGGTCGGTCAGGCTCTCGAACATGAGTGCTTCAGGCTACAGGACGGCGGGCGAACGACAGCCTCTCGGAGGGTCGGGAAACGGGGGTCGGGAGTGCCCGGAGGGCCCGGAGGGCCCGGACAGTGGGTTCAGAACAGCGCGTCGACGAAGGCGACCGGATCGAAGTCGACGAGGTCGTCCACCCCCTCGCCCAGACCCACCAGCTTGACGGGCAGACCCAGTTCGCTCTGGATGGCCACCACGATCCCACCCTTGGCCGTACCGTCGAGCTTGGTCAGCACCACTCCGGACACCTCGACCGCCTCGAGGAACACCTTGGCCTGGGCCAGCCCGTTCTGTCCGGTGGTGGCGTCCAGCACGAGGAGCACTTCGCGCACCTTCCCCGGAGGCCGGTCGGCCACCCGGCGGATCTTCTTCAGCTCCTCGATCAGGTTCACCTTGTTGTGGAGCCGGCCGGCCGTGTCGGCCAGTACCACCCCGTGGCCCTTGGACGCCGCCCGCTGGACGGCGTCGAACACCACCGCGCTGGGGTCGCCTCCCTCCGCTCCCCGCACGATGTCGGCCTCGGCCCGGGTGGCCCACATGGACAACTGCTCCGCGGCCGCGGCCCGGAAGGTGTCGCCGGCCGCCAGCAGCACGCTGGCGCCCGAACCCGCCATCCGGCTCGCCACCTTGCCGACCGACGTGGTCTTGCCCACGCCGTTGACACCGACGAAGAGCCACACATCGACCGGCCGGTCGTCGGCGCCGTTCGCCCCCTCCCCGGGCCCGGCCGGTCCGGGCATGGCGAGCGTGGCGTCCGCCGTCGACAGCAACGAGACCAGGTCCGCCTTGAGGGCCTCGACGAGGGCGTCGGGGCCGGCGACCTCCCCGTCCTTGACCCGGGCCCGGAGATCACCGAGGAGACGGTCGGTGGCCCCAACCCCGACGTCGGCCCGGATGAGGGCCTCCTCGAGGTCGTCCCAGGTGCCGGCGTCGATCTTCCCCTTGGTCCGGACCGAGCCGAGGTAGCCCGAGAGCAGACCCCGGGCCTTGCCCAACCGGCTGCGGAAGGACACCGGCTCGGCGGGGGCGGCCGGTTCGGCGGGGGCCGGTGCGGGCGGTGCGGTGGGGGCCACCGCCTCGGTCGGGGGCGGCGCAGCCTCGACAGCCTCCCGTGCCCGGGGGGTCGGTTTCGGTTCGGTGAGAACGGAGGCCTCGGCCTCGGCCTCGGCCCCGGCCAGCTCCTCCCGGCCCTCCCGGCTCTTCCGGCCTCGGAGCCGCAACCCGACGGCCACGCCGCCCCCGATCACCAGGACGGGGATGCCGACGGCCAGGGCGATGACCACGTCAGAGCTGGCCACGAGGGCCGAGCCCGCGCTGAGCGTCGCAATGAACATCGGGCCCATCGATGCGATCAGGGCTGTCGTCACACGTCGATCCGGCCGGCCGGCTCGATCTCGAGCGCCGCCAGCCCTTCCGGCATCGCCGGCCCTTCCGGCATCGCCGGCACTTCCGGTACCGGTTGAGGTCGGGGATCCATACCGTTCTCGCCCTCGGGGCTCGCGCCTTCGCCGCTCTCCCCGGGGAAGCCGGCCAAGCCACTGGCGCCGATCTCCTGCTCCGGGCGCGGCACCCGCTGGCTCACGACCTTGGAGGAGCCGCCGGGCGCCATGGTGACGCCGTACAGGGCGTCGGCCGCTTCCATGGTGCGCTTCTGGTGGCTCACGATGATGAGCTGCGCTTCGCCCCGGAACTCGTGCACGAGACCGAGAAACCGCTGCAGGTTCACGTCGTCGAGGGCCGCCTCGACTTCGTCCATCAGGTAGAAGGGCGAGGGGCGGCTCCGGAATACGGCGAACAGGTAGGCCAGGGCCACGAGCGAGCGCTCGCCGCCCGACAACAGCGACATGCGTCGCACGTTGCGGCCGGCGGGACGGACCTCCACTTCGACGCCGGTGTCGAGGAGGTTCTCGGGCTCGGTGAGCGAGAGGCGGCCGGTGCCGCCCGGGAAGAGCGTGGAGACGAGGTTCGAGAAATGCTCGTTGACGTCGGCGAAGGCGGCGTCGAACACGTGCATGATCTCATCGTCGAGGGTGCGGATGACCTGGTGGAGCTCGCGGCGGGCGCCGCGCACGTCCTCGACTTGGGACTCGAGGAATTGATGCCGCTCGTGCAGCTCCGAAAGCTCCTCCAGGGCCAGGGGGTTGACCGGCCCGATGGCAGCAAGCTGGCCCTCCAGCTGCTCGATGCGGGTCAGCGGGTCGGTGTCCTCGGGAAGGTCGGGCGCCGGCGCCGCCATGGCCTCCTCGGCCGTGCAGGCCTGCTCGCGGCGGAGCGACTCGACCACCGACTCGCGGCGGATGCCGGCTTCGACCAGGTCGACCTCGGCCTTCTGCATCCGTCCCCGGACCGCGGCCAGCTCGTGCTCCTCGGCCGCCCGTCGCCGGCGCAGCTCCTCGAGCCGTGCCCCGCCGGCCCGGACCGCTTCGAGCTGGAGCCGGTACCGCTCCCGCAGCTCGGCCAAAGCCGCCTGCAGGCGGGTTTCGGCGGCACCCACCACACCGAGCAGCCGCTCCACCGCCGTGCCGTTGGCTTCCAACCGCCTGCGGCGCTCGGCCGCCTGGCGGCGCTCGTCGGCGTGCCCGCTCAGTCGGCGCTCCACCTCCTGGAGGCGCTGGTCGAGCACGCGGCGGCGCTCGACCAGCCCGGCCGAGCGGACCTCCCACTCGTTCCGCTGCCGGGCCGCCTCGGCGATGCGCTCATCGATCCGCCGCCGCTCCTGCCGGGCTGCCACGGCCCGTTCGGCGGCCTCGACCCGGCGGGCCTCGAGATCGGGTAGCTCCTCGCGCAGGGCCGCACACCGCTCGGTGTCGCGACCGAGGCGCTCCTCCAGCTCGTCCCGCTGGAACCCGAGCTCCTCGAGCTCGGCGGCCATGACCGTCAGGTCGTCCGCCACCCGCTGACGGGCGGTCCGGGTGGTCTGGTGGGCCGCTTCGTTGCGATCGTCGGAACGCACCGCCTCGGCCGCGGCCCGGCGCGTGGCCTCGACGGCGGCGTGGGCGGCGGCGCGCTCGGCGGTCACCTCGGTCGAGGTCGCCATCGCCTGCTCGGCCCGGGCCTTGGCCTCCTCGACCACCGCGGCCGTGACCATCCCGCCGGCGGCCCGCACCCGCCAGCCGGTGGACGAGAACCGGTCGCCGTCACGGGTCACCACCACCAGATCGGGCCGGGCCAGGGCCAGGTCGATCGCTTCCGACCAACCCTCCATGGCACAGCACGCCCCGGCCAACAACCGGTCGAGCACCGCCCGGAGCCCGGGAAGGTCCATGGTTCCGCGCTGGGGACGGACGTGGTCCCGGACGGACTCGGTTCCGGGGGGGAACTCGGGTGCCGGCCCGGACGGAGCGGCATCGGTGAGGGCCAGCACCGCCCCGGTGGCGCCGCCTTGGTGCAGCTTGGACAGTGCGGCCTTGGCCGGCTCGCGTCCCGAGACCACCACGGCCGCCACCGCAGCCCCGGCCGCCGCCTCGAAGGCATGCTGCCACTCCGGATCGACCTCGACCACGTCGAGCAGGGTGCCGACGACGCCGTCCACCCCGGCCAACAGCTCGGCGCCGGCCGCGCCACGCGCCTCGTCGAAGGCCCGCTCCAGCGCGTCGGCCCTCGCCGTCGAGCGGTGGAGCTCCTGCTCGGACTGGCGGAGCGCCTCTTCGGCCCCCTCGAGACGGCGTACCGCGTCGCCGTGGGCCGACTCGGTCCCGGCCACGGTGGCCTGGAGCTCCTCCCGGGCCCTTTCCAGCCCGGCCAACCGCTCGCCCAGCTCACCGTCCTCGCTCCCGAGGTGGGCGGCGCGCCGATCGGCGGAGGCCAACCGGGCGGCCAACTGTTCGACCGAGCGCCGGTCGCGCTGGAGGGCTGCCTCCAACGAGGCGAGCTGGCCGCGGGCGACCGTCACCGCCTCTTCGGCCTGGCGCAGGGCGGTGCCGTCCCCCCACGCCTCGAGGTGCCGCTCGAGCTCCTCCCGGGCGGCGGCCTCGCTCATGGCCACCTCGTCGTGATCGGGGGCCAGTGTGGCCGCCTCGGCCTCGGCGCGTTCGAGGTCTTCGGCCAACCTGGCGCTCTCGGCCTCCAGGGTGGAGACGACGTCGGCGTCGGCGGCGGCATCGAGGGCCAGGGCCACCGACCGCTGACGCTCGCGGAGCACCCCGGCGAGACCCCGGGCCCGCTCGACCATGCCCTCGGCCCGGCCGAGGGCGGATGCCAGGTCCGCCTCGCGCTGGGCCGACATCTCGCCCGCCGTCCGCTCGGTGTCCGCGTCGAGCTCGGAGAGCGATCCCTCCAGCCGGGCTTCGGCGGCGAGCAGGTGGGTCTGGCTGTCGCTGGCCAGGTGGTGGCGCTCGTCGAGCGCCCTGAGCTCGGTCCCGGCCACGTAGAGCCGGACGGCCTTCAGCTCATCGGCCAGCCCGGTGTAGGAGCGGGCGGCGGCGGCCTGGCGCTCCAGCGGCCGGATCTGGCGCTTGACCTCGCGTACCAAGTCGAAGAGGCGCTCGAGGTTCTCCTCGGTGGCGGCCAGACGGCGTTCGGAGCGCTCGCGCCGGCGGCGGTACTTGAGCACGCCGGCCGCCTCCTCGATGACGGCCCGGCGGTCCTCGGGCCGCGCCTCCAAAATGGCGTCCAGGTGCCCCTGGCTGATGATGACGTGCTGCTGGCGCCCGACCCCGGTGTCGGAGAGCAGCTCCTGGATGTCGAGGAGCCGGCAGGGCGCCCCGTTGATGGCGTACTCGCTGTCCCCCGACCGGAACAGCGTGCGGGTGATGGTGATCTCGGCCAGGTCGCTGGCCAGCTTGCCGGCCGAGTTGTCGATGGTCAGGGCCACTTCGGCGCGCCCGAGCGACGGCCGGTTGGCGGTGCCCATGAAGATGACGTCTTCCATTTTGGCGGAGCGCAACGTCCGCGGCCCCTGGGCCCCGAGGACCCAGGCGACGGCGTCGACCACGTTCGACTTGCCACTCCCGTTCGGGCCCACCACCACGGTGATACCGGGCTCGAATTCGAGGACAGCCGGGTCGGCGAAGGACTTGAATCCTTTGAGGGAAAGGGACTTCAGGAACACCGGAGGCTCACCCTACCGGCCGGTACCGGCCCCCGTGGAGGATGGCGGCGGACTCTTTGGAGATCGCCGAGTAGCGACCTAGACCTGGCAGTGCTCGCAGAAGTAGGTCGACCGCCCGCCCGACTTGATCCGTACGATGGTGCCGCGGCAGCGGCGGCAGGCCTGCCCTTCTCGGTCATAGGCCTGGTGCTGATCCTGGTAGTCGCCGATCTCGCCGAAGAGGTCGCGGTACTGCTCGTCGGCCAACGACGAGCCCCGTCGCTTCACCGCCTCGGCCAGCGTCTCCACCATGGCCCGGTAGAGGCGGCGCACCTCCTGGGAGGAGAGCGAGTTGGACATGCGGTCGTAGCGGAGCCCGGCGGCGAAGAGGATCTCGTCGGCGTAGAGGTTGCCGATGCCGGCCACGAACTCCTGGTCCATCAGCAGGGCCTTGAGCCCGCACTTGTGCTGGGACAGCAGCACCCAGAACTTCTCCCAGCTCATCACGTCCTCGAGCGGATCGAAGCCGAGATGGGAGAGCTCGGGGAGGGCCTGCTCACCCTCGGCCGGGGCGGCCGAGACGAAGAGCTCGCCGAAGGTCCGCGGGTCGACGAAGCGCAGCTGGCCTCCCTGGGTGAAGGTCAGCACGGCGTGGGTGTGGGGCGTCTTCGCCTCCTTCACGCTCTTGGCCCGTTGCAGCTGACCGCTCATGCCGAGGTGGACCACCAGGGTCTGCCCGTCATCGAGGCCCAGGAGCAGGTACTTCCCGGCCCGGTCGACGGACTTGATGGTGTGGCCCTCCAGGCGGGCGCGAAAGTGCTTGGCGCTCGGATGGCGCCGCACCGTTCGGCCGTTGCGTACTTCGACCGACTTGATCTTCCGACCGACGACCTCCGACTGGAGGTCGCGCCTGATCGTCTCAACCTCGGGAAGCTCAGGCATCCCCCCCGCCTCTCTCGATTTTCAACGATCCGAACGCCGCTTGGGCGGCTGCCTGCTCGGCATCCTTCTTGGACCGCCCCTCCCCGGATCCGAGGCGCCGGCCAGCAACGTACACCGTGGCCTGGTACCGCCGGGCGTGGTCGGGTCCGAACCCGTCGAGTTCGTACTGGGGAACCCCTTGGCCGAGGCTGACGGTCTGCTCCTGGAGGCGGCTCTTGTGGTCCGACTCCCCCGGCTCGCCCACGGCCGCATCGATCCGCTTGCTGAGCAGGGAGAAGATGAGGTGCTCCGCCTCGGCCAGCCCGCCGTCGAGGTAGACGGCCCCGATCACCGCCTCGGTGGCGTCGGCCAGGATCGACTCCTTGGTCCGACCACCGGACTGGTCCTCACCCCGGCCCAGCCGGAGGTCCTGGTCCACCCCGAGCTCGAGGGCCACCTCGGCCAGCACCCGGGTGTTGACCACCGCGGCACGGACCTTGGACATCACCCCGTCGGACAGTCCGGGGTGGTTCCGGAAGGTGTACTCGGCCACCACCAGGCCCAACACGGCGTCACCGAGGTACTCGAGCCGCTCGTTGGACGTCAGGCCGCCCTGCTCGGCACACCACGACCGATGGGCCATGGCCTGGTCGAGCAGGCCCGGGTCGTTGAAGCGATAGTCGATTCGACCGGCGAGCCGGTGGTTCCCCCCGGGCGATCCCGAGACGGTCGAGGGCGCCATCGGGCGCCTCAGGCCCCTCCGAGTTTGGCGCAGACGTAGTCCACCGCGTCCCGCACGGTGCGGAGCTCCTCGAGGTCCTCGTCATCGATGCGGAATCCGACCGAACGCTCCCCAAGCTCCTCTTCGAGCCCTTCGACCAGCTCGATCAAGGCCAGCGAGTCGGCATCGAGGTCCTCGGCGAACGACGAGGACTCGGCGATGGCCGACGGCTCGATCTCCAAGATGTCGGCGAGCAGGTCGCGGATCAACTCGAGGACCTGGCTGCGGTCGAGTGGAGCTTGTTCCACATGGGTCTCGGCGGGCACGGCGTCTCCTGGGTCGTCGGGAGCTGATCTGGGTCTGGGCCGGCGCGCCTGAGCACCGACGGATGGCGGAGCTGCCCTGGTGGGAGCCCTGAGTGGCCGGACCGGTCGACCGGCCGAGGGGTCCTGCCGACGGAGCCGAGGCGGACATACCGCCGTCACAGCCACGCCGGGTGGTCACATCCGGCCGGGCCGAAGCCCGTCACCAGGACCTATGTTACCGGAACGCGACATTCCCCCCGTCGGAGGGGATCCGATCCGACCACCGCCGGGCCGTCCCGTCCGGCCATCGACGACCGGGCGCCCCGGCCCTCATCCCCACCAAATTACATCTGTGACCAGGCTATTTATCAGACGGGGGCGTTGATCAGGGTCTGGGCCGCCATGGTCAGGTAGTCGAGCAGCTCGGCCTGGTCGCGGTCGGGGAGGCCGGACTCGTGCACGGCGGCGGTCATGTGACCGAGCCAAGCCTCGGCCTGGGCCGGGCCGATGACGAAGGGGGCATGGCGCATCCGCAGCCGGGGGTGGCCCCGCTCCTCGCTGTAGCGGCTCGGCCCTCCCCAGTACTGCATGAGGAAGAGGGCCAGGTGGGCCTTGGGCTCGGTCAGGTCCTCCGGGTACAGCGGACGGAGGATCGGGTCGGCTGCCACGCCGACGTAGAAGCGGTCGACCAGGGCGGTGAAGAAGGGCTCGCCGCCCCAGCGCTCGAAGGCGCTCCGGTCCGTCTTTCGACCCAGCTGCACGTCCCGACTGTACGCGGGGCTCGGATAGCCTCGAACCGGCCGTCCGATACGGCCCTGAGCGGCCGTCCCCGACGCAGCGAGGGACAGGGGGTCCCCATGTACGAATGGTCCGAGGAGCAGTTGATGGTCCGGGACGCCGTCCGGCGCTTCGTCGAAGCCGAGGTGGTCCCCAACATCGAGGCCCTCGAGCACGGGGACATGCCCCCCTACGACATCATCCGCAAGCTGTACGCCACCTTCGGGATGGACCAGCTGGCCCGTGACCGCTTCAAGCAGCAGGTGGCCCGCAAGGAGGCGGCGCGCTCCGGTGAGCCGGCCCGGAGCTCGGCCGACCAGTCGGGCGGCGACGAGTCCCAGCGGGCCGGCGGGCGCGGGGACGGTGGCACGGCGGCCATGACCCTGATCCCGATCATCGAGCTCTGCCACTACTGCCCGGGAATCGTCACCGCCATGGGGGTCAGCGTGGGCCTGGCCGGCGGAACCATCATGAAGCAGGGCACCCCGGCCCAGATGGAGCGCTGGGGCCTCGACCTGCTCACCGGAGAGAGAGTCGGGGCCTGGGCCATCACCGAGCCCGACTCCGGCTCGGATGCGCTGGGGGGCATGAAGTCCACGGCGCGCCGTGACGGTGACGAGTACGTCCTGAACGGCAACAAGACCTTCATCACCAACGGCCCGTACGCCGACACCGTCGTCTTCTACGCCAAGCTCGACGACGGTTCCGACACTCCACTGCGCGACCGCCAGGTGCTGACCTTCGTGCTCGAACGCGGCACCCCCGGTTTCGAACAGTCGAAGCCCTTCCGGAAGATGGGCCTCCACTCGTCGCCGACCGGCGAGCTGTTCCTCTCCGATGTGCGGGTCGGACGCGACCACCTGTTGGGTGAGAGCGAGGAGGAGCGGCCCGGGACGGGGCGTGAGTCGGCCAAGGGGAACTTCGTCACCGAGCGGGCGGGGCTGGCCGCCATGGCGCTCGGTGTCATCGAGGAGTGCCTCAAGCTGTCGGTCGACTACGCCAACAACCGCATGCTCTGGAACCAGCCCATCGGCGAGCGCCAGCTCATCCAGCTCAAGCTGGCCAACATGGAGGTGGCCCGCCTGAACGTGCAGAACCTGGTCTTCCGGCACATCGAGGTGTCCGCCGCCGGTAAGTCACTCACACTGGCCGAGGCCTCGGCCATGAAGCTCTATGCCGCCCGGGCCGCCACCGAGGTGGCCATGGAGGCCGTCCAGCTCTTCGGCGGGAACGGGTACATGGCGGAATTCCGGGTGGAACAGCTGGCCCGAGACGCCAAGGTCTTCCAGATCTACGCCGGCACCGACGAGATCCAGGTCACCCACATCGCCAAGGACTTGCTCCGGCACTGAGCCGATGGCCGTGCTCAGCCGGTACGGGTGAAGCCGGCATCCGGCCCGTCGGGGCCCGGTGCCGGCGCCGGTAAAGTCGCCACGTGCCCACCCTCAGCCGCGGCCGCCAGGCGGCGTTGCCGGATCTGGCCGTGCCCCGGACGTTCGGGGCCCGCTACGGCGACGGCGTCGGGCGCGGACTCAGCCTCGGCGGAGGCGGCCTGTTCTTCGTGGCCTGGCAGCTTGGCTACCTGCAGACCTTGGCCGGCCGGGGCATCGACCTCTCCTCGGCCGACCGGGTGGTGGGCACCTCGGCCGGCTCGTTGGTCGCCTCGGCCCTGACGGTCGGCCGTCTCAACCGTCTGCACGCCCAAGTCTCGCTCCTGGGCAAGGCGCCGATCCTCGTGTCGGCCATGGCCCCGGTCTCCAGGCTCCGGCCCAGCCAGGAGCGGGCCCTCGGCTTGTTCCTCAAGGCCAGTGACGGTGAGCCCGACACGGTGCAGGAGATCGGCTTTGCCGCCATGGCAGCGGCCACTCCCTCGGCCGCCACCGTGCGCCGCAACATCGCCCTCGTGTTGGGCGTGACACGCTGGACCTCCGAGACCCTCCGCATCACGTGCGTCGATGCCTATACCGGCGAGCGGTGCGTCGTGAGCCGGGACAGCCGGGTGGCCGTCCCCCGCGCCGTGGCGGCGAGCAGCGCAGTCCCCGGCGTCTTTCCGCCCCAGCCCATCGAGGACCGGCGCTGCATGGACGGCGGGGTCAGCGGTACGGGCACGCACCTCGACCTGCTGGCCGGAGCCCGCCGGGTGCTCGTCCTCGCCCTGACCGACGGGAGCGACATGAACGAGGGAATGATGACCATGACGCCGAGCGGGGGTGCCCGGGAGGTCGCCGACCTCGAGGCGAGCGGGACCGACGTCCTCCTCCGCACGCCGGCCGAGGTCGACATGTTCGAGCTGATGTCACCGGGCGCCGTGCCCGGCGCCCTGGCCTTGGGGGCCCGTCAGGCGTCGGCCGACGTCGGGCTGCTCTCCGACTTCTGGAGCTGACCGGAGGGATCCCCGGTGATCGAGTCGGCCAGCGCGTCGACCAGGCCGGCCGCGGCCAGGTCGTGGGCGACGGTGATGGCGTTGACGATGGCCACCGCCGACGACGACCCGTGGCTGATGACGCACACCCCGTCGACCCCGAGGAGCATGGCCCCGCCGATGTTGTCCGGGTCGAGCTTGGCCGCCAACGGGAGCAGGTGGGGGGTGAAGGCCTCGGCGGCGTCGTGCAACTCGGGTCGTCCGAGGATCTCGCCGAGCGCCCCGATGAGGAACCGGAGCGTACCCTCCATCGTCTTGAGGGCCACGTTGCCGGTGAAGCCGTCGGTGACCACCACATCGGTCGACTTGCCGAAGAAATCGCGACCCTCCACATTGCCGACGAAGTCGAATTCGGTGCCGGCGGCATGGTCCATCAGGAGGGCGTTGGTCTCCTTGACCAGCTGCGACCCCTTCGACTTCTCCTCTCCGATCGAGAGCAGGCCGACCCGCGGGCGCTCGACGCCGTAGCGCTTTCGGGCGAACGCTGCGCCCATCTGGGCGAACTGCTGGAGCATGGCCGGTGTGCACTCGGCATTGGCCCCGGCGTCGAGGAGGACCGTGGGCCAGTCCCGTTCGAGATTGGGCACCGGCGTGGCGATGGCCGGTCGGATGACCCCGGGGAGCCTGCCCATCCGCAGGAGGGCCGATGCCATGGTGGCCCCGGTGTTGCCCGCCGAGACCATGGCCATGGCCCGCCCGTCGCGGACGGCCTCGGCCGCACGCACCAGCGAGGAGTCCTTCTTGCGCCGGACACCCTGCCCCGGGTCGTCGTCCATCCCGATGACCTCGCTCGCCGCGATGCAGGGGAGAGTGCCGATGTCGCCCATGTCCCCCGGCCGGCCGACCAGGGTCACCGCGATGCCGGCGTCTTCTGACGCCTGCCGGGCTCCGGCCACGATCTCGCCGGGGGCGCGGTCCCCACCCATTGCGTCCACGGCGACCGGCAGCGCGGTGAACGCCTCACCGGTCGGACGTGAGGTGCGCCGGGTCATCAGTCGGCTAGTCGACGTCGAGCGCTTGGCGGCCCTTGTACCAGCCGCAGTTCGGGCAGACGACGTGGGGCAGCTTGGCGCTGTTGCACTGCGGGCAGACCGAGCGGGCCGGCGTCTTCAGGACCCAGTTGGAGGCACGGCGGCTGCGGCTCTTGGCCTTGGAGGTCTTCTTCTTGGGGACAGCCATAGGCCCGGCATCCTAGGCCAAACCGCCCTCCCCGGATTCGCGCAGGGCGTCGAGGGCCGACCAACGTGGGTCACCGGCTTTCGTGCAGTCGCAGCTGGTGAGGTTCCAGTTGGTGCCGCACTGCGGGCACAGACCGCGGCAGTCGGGGGAGCACAGGGGGGCGAGCGGCAGTTCGAGCAGCACGGTGTCCCGGGCCAGGGGCTCGAGGTCGAGCTCGTCCCCGGCCAGCGGATAGGCATCCTCGTCCCGGTCGGTGCCGCCTTCGGGGGTGAAGCGCTCGCGCACGGCACCGGTCACGACCGAGGACACGGTGCCCCCACACCGTCGGCACTCGCCGACCCAGGACGCGCTGACCGTTCCCCGAGCCGCGATCCCGCCGGGGTAGGACGACAGGCTGAGATCGACCACGACCGGTTCGCCCTCGGGCACGGCGACGCTGACCGCCCCGAGCCCTTCGATCACTCCCCGGCGCACCTCGTGGCGTGAAGCACCGACGGTCCGGCGAAGCACGGCCACCGGCACGACGAAGGGCTTGGACCGGGCCGGCTCGCCGGCGGGCGCATCGACGGCTGGCCCGGCCGGGTCCGGTAGCCCCGGCGGATCAGGCGAGATCCTGGTCGAAGAAGCCTTCCGGCTCATCGCCGTTCTGCCCTCCTCCGGGAACGCTCGGCGCCAGGCTGGTGCTGCCGCCCTCTCCGATCTCGACCTTCGGGACCGGGGTGACCTGAAGCTTCTCCCGTCCGGCCTGCACCGTCCTCATGGTCCGGTCGAGCACGATCTCGAAGCTGGCCAGCTTCTGGTCGGCGTAGTCCTCGGCTTCGTGGCGGAGCCGGCGTGCCTCCTCGTTGGCGTCGTCGAGGATCCGTTGGGCGACGTGATTGGCCTGGCGGACCACCTCGGTGCGTTGGACCATGCGCTCGGCCTGGACCCGGACCTCCTCGAGGAGAGCCTCGGCCTCCCGTTCCCGTTCGGCCAGGAACTCGTCGCGCTCCTTGAGAAGCCAGCGCGCCTCACGGATCTCGTCCGGCATGTGGTCCAACGCCCCCTGGAGCAGCTCGGCCAGCTCCTCCCTCGAGACGAGCACGGAGGCCGACAGCGGCATGGCCTTGGCCGTCTGGACCATATCGAGGGCGGCCCGGATCAGCGCCTCACCGTCGTGCTGCTCACCGGCGGCGCGCTGCTGCTCGAGATCGTCGAACAGCTCGCTCATGGCCGAAACTTCTCCTGCAAGCGCACGGCCACCACTTTGGGCACGAACGCGGTCACGTCGCCCCCGAAACGGGCCACCTCGCGGAGCAGGCGCGAGGCGATGAACGAATGGGCGGAGCTCGTCGGGATGAAGAGGGTCTCCACCCCTGACAGCTCCTTGTTCATCTGGGCCATCTGGAGCTCGTTCTCGAAGTCGGACACGGCCCGCAAGCCCTTGACGATGACGCTGGCATTCACGTCCTTGGCCACGTTGACGACCAGGGTGGACACGGAGACGATGCGGACGTTGTCCAGGTGGGCGAGGGACTCCTCCAGCATCTCCTGGCGTTCGTCCAGGTCGAAGAGAGCCTCGCTCTTCTGGGGGTTGCGCAGGGTGGCCACCACCACCTCGTCGAAAAGCCGGGAGGCGCGCTCGATGACCTCGAGGTGGCCGTTGTGCACAGGATCGAACGAGCCCGGGATGAGCGCAATCCTCACGAGACACCTCTTTCGGTAACCAATTCCGGCGAGGCCTGTCGTACCGGTTTCGGCCGGGCCGCGGTGGCCGGTTCCGGCCGGACCACGGTCACGATGGTACCTCCATAGCGCTTGGACCTTACGACCCCCCACCCTGGTACAGCCGGAATCGGCCCACCGGATTCGAGGACGGCGAGATCGGCCGGCAACCGGACGAGGAGGTCGCTCCACGCGGCATAGCCGTAGGGAGGATCGCACAGGGCCAGGTCGTACCGGGAGGCGGTGGTGGCCAACCAGGCGACTGCGTCGGCCCGGATCAGCGTGGCGTCGCCGATCCCCTCGGCGTCGGGAAGACCGCACGCGGCGAGGTTGCGACGGACCGCGTCGAGCGCGCCGGTGTCGCGCTCGACGAAGGTGGCCGAGGACGCTCCCCGCGACAGCGCCTCGATGCCCATGGCACCCGAACCGGCGAAGAGGTCCACCACCTGCATCCCGTCGACACCTCCCAGGCTGTAGAGGATGTCGAACACCGCTTCGCGCACCCGGTCGGACGTGGGCCGAACCGCCGGATCACCGGGCGCAGTCAGTCGCCGGCCGCGCAGCTCACCAGCGATCACACGCACACGACCAGCCTACCGGGCACGGTATGCACCACTTCCGGCACCGGCCGGGCCGACGCCCGGCACGACCGTCCTCCGGACCTGGGAGAGCAGGCCCCGGCGATCAGCTCTTGAACAGGAACTCGGTCTCGATCTCGTCGAGGAACAGACGGAGCTCGTCGACCAGCAAGTCGTGGCGCCCCAGGCCGGGATCTTCGGCGACGAGCCGTTCGGCCGTGTCGCGGGCCATCACCACCAGCTCCCGGTCGGAGACCAGTTTGGCCAGCCGGAGATCGCTCCGACCCTTCTGCCTGGCGCCGAGGATCGTCCCTTCGCCCCGCAGCCCGAGGTCGACCTCGGCCAGTTCGAAGCCGTCGACACTGGATTCCATGGCCGACAGCCGGGCGGCGGCCTCAGGCGCGTCGCTGTCGGACAGCAGGTAGCACCACGACGGGTCGCTCCCCCGGCCGACCCGGCCCCGCAGCTGGTGGAGCTGGGCGATGCCGAACCGGTCGGCGTCCTCGATCACCATGACCGTGGCCTCGGGGACGTCGACGCCCACTTCGATGACGGTCGTCGCCACCAGCACGTCCACGGTGCCGGCCCGGAATTCGGCCATGGCCCGCTCCTTGTCGGCTGCCGGGAGCTGGCCGTGGAGGAGGCCGACCCGCAGTCCGGCCAATTCGTCCCCGGCCAGGCGCTCGGCCTCGGCCACCGCCGAGGTCGCCTCGACGCGCTCGGAACCCTCCACCAGCGGGCAGACCACGAAGGCCCGGTGCCCGACCCGCACCTCCGAGCGAACCCGCTGCCACGCCTGGTCCCTCTGACGGCCGGACCGCACCCACGTGGTGCTGACCGGCAGGCGCCCGGGGGGAAGCTCGTCGATGATGGTCATGTCCAGGTCCCCGAAGACCACCATGGCCGCCGTACGCGGAATGGGCGTGGCCGTCATGACCAGGAGATCGGGATCCTGACCGAGACCGTCGTCGCCCCGGCCCTTCTCCCGCAGCGCGGCGCGCTGTTCGACTCCGAAACGATGCTGCTCGTCGATGACCGCCACGCCGAGTGAGCCGAACGTGACCTCGTCGGTGAGGAGGGCGTGGGTCCCGATGAGCACGTCGACCGAGCCCTCGGCCAGACCGGAGAGGATCGCCGCCCGGTCGCCGACGGTCGTCCTCGAGGTGAGCAGGGCCACGCGAAGTGGTCGCTCGCCCGTCAGGGTGCTGGGGTCGGGGACGGTCAGCCCGCCCACCAGCGCCCGAACCCCGGCTGCATGCTGTTCGGCGAGCACTTCCGTCGGGGCCATGAGGGCCCCCTGGTGTCCACCCTCCACCGCCACCAGCAGGGCGGCCACCGCCACGACGGTCTTGCCCGAGCCGACGTCACCCTGGAGCAGCCGGTGCATGGGGAGCGGGCCGGCCAGATCGTCGGCGATGACCGCCATGGCTCGCCGTTGGGCCGCGGTGAGCTCGAACCCCAATCCCTGCACGAACCGGTCCACCAAGGTGGGCCCGTCGTCGTCACGGGCGATCCGGTGGCGGATGCCGCGGGCGTCCTCCTGCAACCGGTCCTTGCGCAGGACGAGGGCCAGCTGCAACCGGAAGAGCTCGTCGAAGGCCAGCCGGCGTCGGGCCGGCTCCGTCTCGTCCAGTGTGGCGGGCCGGTGGATCTGGTTGAAGGCCGTCGTGCGGTCGATGAGCCCGTCGACCGTCCGGAAACGCTCGGGCAACGGGTCGGCGAAGGGACCGGCCCGGTCGAGCGCCTCACCCACATAGCGGCTGAGGCGGGCCGAGGTGAGCTTGGCCCGCTCGGTCAGGGGATAGACCGGGAAGACCCGGCCGGAGCGCTCGCCTGAGACCGGATCCCCGAGACGGCCGTCGGGGTCGTCGGCCCGGTCGGGGTCGTCGGCCCGGTCGGGGTCGTCGGCCGACTGCAGGACCTCAGCCGTCGGGCTGTTCAACTGGAGCTCGCCCCGGTAGGTGGCCACCGGACCGAAGAAGAGGGCGACCGTGCCGACCGGCAGCTGGCGCGCCCGCCACGACTGATTGAAGAAGACCACCTGGATCCGGCCCGTGTCGTCGGTCACCTCCAGTTCCACCCGGACCGGCGACCGCCTGCGCCCGCGCCCGTAGCCCGAGCTCGGGCGGCCGACCCGGGCCACGCGTCCGAGCACGGACGCCTTGGATCCCGGGGTGAGGTCGGCAATGGCGACCAGCCGGGTGCCGTCGATGTAACGGCCCTGGCGCGGGTAGTGGGTGATCAGGTCGAGGACCGACTCGATTCCCAGCTCGGCGAGGTCCCGGGCCGCCGTGGTTCCCACCCCCCGGAGCACCGAGACAGGCAGCTCGGCCAGCTGACCCAGCTTGCGGCCGGGGACGTTGTCCGACGGCGGAGCGGCCGTCGCCCTCCGGTTGGTCGGGGCGGGCGCGCTCACCCGGCGGCCAGCCTGGCCGTGACGCCCACCGCCGAGGCACGTGCCCTCACCGGATGGCCGACCGTCACTCGATGGAGAAGAGGTAGGGGTACAGCGGTTGGCCCCCGTGGTGCACCTCGGTCTCGACCGCCGGGCGGTGCTCACGGAGCCACTCGGTGATCCGCCGGGTATCGGCCGCACCCGATCCCTCACCCTCGATGATGGTCACGAGGTCGTGGGAGTCGAGCACCAGCACGTCGAGCAGCGAGCAAGCCGCATCCGACAACGTGAGTCGAACCACCTCGATGCCGGCTCGGGAAAGCCCCAGCCAGTCTCCCTCGGCGATCGGTCCCACCTTCGAGTCCGAGTCGCGCACCGCCCGGGTGACCTCGCCGGGGACCACCTTGCAGGCCGACGCCTCCATCGTCCGGGCGTTGACCTCCCCGCGGGACTCAGGATCGTAGGCCAGCAGGGCGGCGAACCCCTCGACGATGGTCTCGGTCGGGACGACCCACACCCGCTTGTGGCTCAGGTCGTCAACCCGCTCGGCCACCGGGCGGATATTGCTGTTGTTGGGCAGGATGACCACCTCGTCGGAGCGAACGGCTTCGACCGCTTCGACGAGCTCGGCGGTGGAGGGGTTCATCGACTGGCCCCCCGAGATGAGGCCCTGGACGCCGAGCGACCGGAAGATGCGCCCGACCCCGTCGCCGGTGGCCACCGCCACCACGCCGGTGGTGGGGGCGGGACCGGGCGGGGTCTCGGCGGGCCCGCTCCCGAGAGTGCCGGCACCTTCACGCACCCAGCGCTCCTCCTCGACCTCCTCCAGGAGATCGGTGACCCGGATGGAATGGGGGCGCCCGGCGTCGAGGGAGGCCTCGAGGGCGGCGCCGATGTCGTCGGTGTGGATATGGCAGTTCCAGGTGCCGTCGCCTCCGACGACCACGATCGAGTCCCCGATGCCGGCCCACACCTCCTTGAACGACGGGATGGTCTCGTCGGGCGCCTCCAGCAGGTACATCACCTCGTAGCGCAAGCTGGCCAGTTGGCCTTCGCCCACCCCTTCCCCGGCGGCGAACGCCATGCCGGGGGCCTCGGGGTTGATCGGGCCGAAGTTGGTGGCGGGGAGGTCGGGCGGGGTGGGCATGGACCGGCCGTCGAGCACCGACAGCAAGGCGTCGAACAGGAGCAGGAGGCCGGTGCCGCCGGCGTCGACCACGCCGGCCTTCTCGAGAACGGGGAGGAGCGACGGCGTCCGCTCGAGCGCCTCGGCGGCCCCGGTCCGCGAAGCCTCGGCCACGTCGTACAACGACTTGCCGGCCTCGGCCGCCCCCCGCGCCCCCTCGGCAGCACCCCTGGCCACGGTGAGGATGGTCCCTTCCACCGGGCGCATGACGGCTTCACGCGCCATCCGGTCGGCGATGGTGAGGGCCTCGGCCCACTCGATCGGTCCCGGTCGGGCCGACGGGCAGTTGAGCCCTTCGGCGATGCCCCGGAGCAGCTGGGAGAGGATGACCCCCGAGTTGCCGCGGGCGCCCATCAACGACCCGTGGGCGATGGACCGGCAGGTGACGTCGAGGTCCGGCGCCTCGAGACCGGCCAGCTCCATCGCCACCGATTCGAGGGTCAAGGCCATGTTGGTGCCCGTGTCGCCGTCGGGCACGGGATAGACATTGAGACGGTTGATGACCTCCTGGTGGGACCGGAGCCCGTCTCGGAACGTTTCCACCAATTGGCGCAGCTCCGCGGCTCCGAGCGCGTCGAGGACCACCATCACCAGGATGCTAATCTTTGCCGCTTACCCCACGATCGGAGAGGAAGCCCGAGCGTCATGGCAGCGGTGTGCGAGGTGTGCGGCAAACGGCCGTCTTTCGGAATGAACATCAGCCACTCCCACCGCCGGACGAAGCGGCGCTGGAACCCGAACATCCAGCGGGTCCGGGCCATGGTCGACGGCTCGCCGAGGCGGGTCAACGCATGCACCTCGTGCATCCGCGCCGGCAAGGTGACCAAACGACCGGTCCGGGACATCCCGGCCTGAGCGCCGCACCCCGGGCCTGAGGGCCAGCCCCTCCGGCCTGATCCCTGGTCAGAACCGGTGCTCCCAGCCACCGGCCGGCAGGGGACGCCCGTCGAGGGTCAGCTCGTCCGGATCAGCCGTGCACACACCGATCGGGAGGGGTGAGCGCAGGCCGGCGTGGACGAAGCACTCCAGCAACCGGTCGGGCGCGCCGGTGGCGATGGCCAGCTCGTAGTCCTCACCCCCCTGGAGCGCCTCGTCGGGCGTCGCCCCCTCGGCCACCGGGACGTCCACCAGGACGAGGCCCACGCCGGACGCCTCGGCCAGGTGCCGGGCATCGGCGGCCAGTCCGTCGGAGAGGTCGATGGCCGCACCGGCGCCGGCCAGGCGAGCGGTCTCCCCCTCGTCGAGACGTGCCACCGGACGCCGATGGGCTCGGGCCAGCCCCTCGGCGGGCTCGCCCGGGGTGAGGGGTCCTGCCGAGAGGAGCCGAATCCGGCCGCCGAGGCGCCGAGAGGTCCTGTCACGAAGACCTGGTCGCCGGGCCGCGCTCCCGAGCGCAGGAGGGGCCCGCCCGACGTGTCCTCCCCGACCAGGGAGCCGACCACTGCCGTCGAGACGACGAGCGATGGCGCCTGCGAGAGGTCGCCTCCGACGACCGGGCAACGGCAGTCCACGGCGGCGGCGGCCAGGCCGGCACCGAGCCCTTCGAAGTCGGTGCCCGGCGGAGCGCCCACCGACACGAGGACGAAGCGGGGGCGGGCTCCCATAGCGGCCAGGTCGGAGACCGCCACCATCAGGGCCTTGTACCCGGCATCGGCGACGCTCCCGTGGGCGAGGTCGAAGTGCACCCCCTCGATCACCAGGTCCGTGGCCAGAAGGACCGGAGCCGACCCGAAGGCACCGCCCAGCGTGACCACGGCGGCGTCGTCACCGATCCAGGTGTGGCCGGCGGGCGGGAGTTCGGCGCCTGGATCGGCGGAACGGGCGGCCGCCTCGAACCTGGCCTTCAAGGCGTTGATGACGGCGAACTCCGCTGCCGGGCGGTTCGGAGCCCTCGACGGCCCTCCGGAGTTGGGTGTCTGCACGCACCTTGCCTACCATTGACCTGAATCGCCACCGGTAGGAGCTGGTTCCCGCCAGTAGAATCGGTGGAAAACCCGTGGACAGGCTGCCGTGCTGGGCACGGTCCGAGGGTTGGACCCGAACGGAACCCAAGGAGGAAGCGCCCGGCCATGCCCCCCACCGAGAACAAGAAGTTGATCGCCTGGGTGGACGAGGTCGCTGCCCTCACCCAACCCGACCGGGTGGAATGGTGTGACGGGTCGGCCGAGGAGTACGACCGGCTGTGCCAGGGGCTGGTGAGCAGCGGCACCTTCACCAAGCTGTCGGACGCCAAACGGCCGAACAGCTACTGGGCTCATTCCGACGCCGGTGACGTGGCCCGGGTCGAAGACCGTACCTTCATCTGCTCCGCTCTCGAGTCCGACGCGGGACCGACCAACAACTGGCGCGACCCGGCGGAGATGCGGGCCACCCTCACCGACCTGTTCCGCGGCTCGATGCGGGGACGGACCATGTACGTGGTGCCGTTCTCCATGGGTCCACTCGGATCGTCGATCGGCCACATCGGAGTCGAGATCACCGACTCGGCCTACGTGGCGGTCTCGATGCGCATCATGACCCGCATGGGACGGGGCGCCCTCGAGGTCCTGGGCGCCGACGGCGACTTCGTGCCCTGTCTCCATTCGGTGGGCGCTCCCCTGGTGGACGGAGCCGAGGACTCGCCCTGGCCTTGCGATGCGGAGAACAAGTACATCGTCCACTTCCCCGAGACCCGCGAGATCTGGTCGTACGGCTCCGGCTACGGGGGCAACGCCCTGCTGGGCAAGAAATGCTTCGCCCTGCGCATCGCCTCGGCGATGGCTCGCGACGATCACTGGCTGGCCGAGCACATGCTCATCCTGAAGCTCACCTCGCCCGCCGGGGAGACACGGTACGTGACCGGCGCCTTCCCGTCGGCCTGTGGCAAGACCAACTTGGCCATGCTGATCCCCACCCTCCCCGAATGGAAGGTGGAGACGGTCGGCGACGACATCTGCTGGATGAAGTTCGGGACCGACGGCCGCCTCTATGCCATCAATCCCGAGGCGGGGTTCTTCGGGGTCGCCCCCGGGACCAACAGCCACACCAACCCCAATGCCATGCTCACCCTGGCGGGGAACGCGATCTTCACCAACACCGCGCTGACCGACGACGGCGACGTGTGGTGGGAAGGCATGACCGACGAGCCGCCCGCCCACGCCACCTCGTGGAGGGGCGAGGACTGGACGCCCGACTCCGGCACTCCCGCGGCCCATCCCAACGCCCGGTTCACCGTCCCGGCCTCCCAGGACCCCGCCATCGCCTCCGAGTGGGAGGACCCGGCCGGGGTGCCCATCGACGCCATCCTCTTCGGCGGGCGTCGGGCGTCGGTGGTCCCGCTGGTCTTCCAGTCGCGTGACTGGGAGCACGGGGTGTTCCTGGGATCGATCATGGCCTCGGAGACCACGGCGGCCGCGACCGGTGCGGTGGGCAACCTGCGGCGGGACCCCTTCGCCATGCTGCCCTTCTGTGGGTACAACATGGCCGACTACTTCGCCCACTGGCTGGAGATCGGCGCCTCGGCCGACCCGGAGAAGCTGCCGAAGATCTTCTACGTCAACTGGTTCCGCAAGGACGAAGACGGGCGATGGCTGTGGCCGGGGTACGGCGAGAACTCTCGGGTGCTCGAGTGGGTCTTCGAACGGGTCGGGGGGACGGCCGATGCCACCGAGACACCCATCGGGTACGTCCCCGCCCCCGGTGCCATCCTGACCGAGGGTCTCGACGTCTCCGACGAGGACATGGAGAAGCTCCTGGCCGTCAACGCCGACGATTGGCGGGCCGAGCTGCCCGGAATCCGCGAGCATTTCGCCCGGTTCGGCGACAAGCTCCCGAAGCAACTGCGGGACGAGGTCGACCGGCTCGAGCAGCGGCTCGGCTGAGAGGCGGCCGGCCAGGACCGCTCGGTCCCGCCGGGCCTCCCCCGCCCGACGAGGAAGGCCGCGGCTGAGGGACGCCGCGGCTCAGGAGCGCCCGGTGGCTCAGGGGATGGCGCCACCCGAAGCTCGCACCGTGCGGCGGGAGCTCATGTAGAGGACCGCGCCGAAGGCCGCCGCCACGGCCATGACCAGGTCGCCCGCCGACACCGGCAGCGACAGCACCACCGGCACGAACGAACCGATCACCCACATCAGTTGGAAGCGCGTCTCGAATCGGGCGAAGGCACGTCCCTGATTGGACTCGACCACGTGCTGCTGGACCAGCGCGTCGAACGAAGGCTTGGCCACGGCCCCGGCCAGGCCGATGGCGAAGGCCACCACGGCCTGGTACCACCACGACGAGAAGAAGGCGCCGACGGTGGTGGCGGCCACCACCAGCCACAGTGAGCCGGCCAACATCTGTTGTTCGTGCAATGCCCGCCTGATCCAGGCCACCAGCAGGACGCCGACCAGGGCCCCGGCCGTGAGGCTCCCGAGGACGAAGCCGAACCACCAGGTGGCGGCCCCGGCCCGGCGCAAACCGAAGGCGAACAGGAAGGTCGTGAACCCGACCAGGGCCTTGAGCACCGACATGGGCATGAGGGCCAGGATGACTTCGGTGCCGGCGATGGGCCGGAAGGCGGCCAGGTCGTTCTGGTCCTCCATCCACCTCGGGTCCATATCGGGCGCCCATTGGACCGCAGTACCCGGGGTCGAAGCCGTCACCGGGCGACGGGCTGATCGGGTGGCGCCGCGCCGCCCGCCCGACGGGCCACGTGCGAAGGGAACCGGCAGCCTGGCCCCGGCGGCGGCCGCGGCGGCGAAAACCGCCACCGAGAACCACAGCACGGCGGCGGCGTTGCCGAGTTTGAGGATGGCGACCGCCGGCAAGGCGAAGGCGAACCCGGACAGGGAGGCCAGCAGCCCCAGACGGGCGTTGAGCGTGGCCAGGTCGGCTTCGATCCGGGGCGTGCCAGTAGTCGGATCGTCGACGCGTATGACCGGGGTCCCATAGGGCGGGGTTCGCTCGGGGACGTCACGGTTGGCTGGCCGGGCGGCCCCGCTGGGAGCGAGCTCGACGGGGTCCGGCACCGCCGGCCCGTCCGACACAGTCGGGCCTTCGTCCAACAGGCCGAGGGCGGCCATCTCGGGGACCAGGGCCCCTTTCGTGACCAGGTACACCTTGGAGAGGACCAACATGGCGAACGCCTCGGGGAACAGCAACAACGAATGGATGTCGCGGGCCAGGAACGGGCAGAGCACGGCCCGGCCGACGGCCGAGGCCACCACCATGGCCCGACGCGCCCCTCGACTGCGGTCGATGACCGGACCGAGGGCCGGGGCCACCACGGCGAACGGTCCCATGGTCAAGAGGAGGTACAGCAGCACCTTGTCCTTCGCCGCCGTGGGCGAGATGGAGAAGAAGAGCGAGCCGGCGAGGGAAACGGCGAACATGGTGTCCCCCGCGGTCATGAGCACATGGGTCAGGGCCAGGCGCCCGAATGGCCTGCGCTGGTCGAAGAGGTCGGTGATGGCCGACCGCACCAGGCGGCGGACCCGGTCGACACGCTGGCGAACTACCACCTCACCAGGGTATTGCCGGGCCGCGGGTGGCGATAGCATGCCTCCGTAGCCCGGACGGCCGCTCGGGGAGGGTGCTATGCCGGTGAACGTGTACGTGCTGATCCAGACCGAGGTCGGGAAAGCGGCCACCGTGGCTCGAACGGTGGTCTCCCTCGACGGGGTCGTGACCGCCGAGGGAGTGACCGGGCCCTACGACGTGATCGTCCGCGCCGAGGCCGACACCGTCGACGAGCTCGGCCGCATGGTGGTGGGTCGCATCCAGCTCATCGACGGGATCACCCGCACCGTCACCTGCCCCGTGGTCAACCTCTGATCCGGAGGCCGAGCCTCAGCGCCACCGAGAAACCGGCCGGCGCGGGGTGAGCCTCAGCGGATGGCCCCCGCCGCCCGCAGCTCTTCGACCTCCTCCTTGGCCAGGCCCCAGTCCAGCAGCGCGGCATCGCCGTGCTGGCCAGGGTTGGGTGGTGGCCAACGGACCGAGCCGGGGGTGGCACGGAAGTGGGGAGCCGGGGCCGGCTGAGCCACGCCCGCCACCGTGGTGAACGTGCCGCGGGCCCGGTGGTGCGGGTGCTGCGGTGCCTCCCGTGGCGTGAGGACCGGGAAGGCGCAGGCGTCGCTGCCCTCGAACACCGCTTCCCACTCGTCCCTGGTCTTGGTGGTGAACACCGCGGCGAAGCGCTCCTTCATGGCCGGCCACGCCTCACGGTCGTTCTGGTCCGGCAGGTCCTCGTCGGCCAGCCCCATCAACCGGATGAGCTCGTCGTAGAACTGGGGTTCGATGGCGCCCACAGCCATGTACCGGCCGTCGGACGTCTCGTACACCTCGTAGAACGGGGCACCGGTATCCAACAGGTTGGTGCCGCGTTCGTCTCGCCAGATCCCCGAATTGATCAGCGTGTAGGTCATGGCCATGAGCGAGGCGGCACCGTCGATCATGGCGGCATCGATCACCTGGCCGCGGCCGGTGCGCTGGGCGCTGAGGATGGCGGCCACCATCCCGAAGGCCAGGAGCATGCCGCCCCCGCCGAAGTCACCGACCAGGTTGAGCGGGGGGTAAGGCTTCTGTCCGACCCGCCCCATCGGTTCGAGCGCTCCGGCCAGGGCGATGTAGTTGATGTCGTGGCCGGCCGCCTTGGCCAGGGGACCCTCCTGCCCCCATCCGGTCATTCGGCCGTATACCAGCTTGGGGTTCCGCTCCAGGCAGTCCTCGGGACCGAGGCCCAGGCGATCGGCGACACCGGGACGGAATCCTTCCGTGAGCCCGTCGGCCCGCTCGACCAGCCGGAGCACCAGTGCAACGCCGTCGGGATGCTTGAGATCGGCCGCCACCGACCGGCGGCCCCGGTTCATGATGTCGACATGGGGCTCTTCCTTCGGCGGGTACGTGGCCCGGTCGGCCCGGTCGACCCGGATGATGTCGGCACCGGCGTCGGCCAGCATCATGCCGGTGAACGGTGACGGTCCGATTCCGGCCAGTTCGACGATGCGGATACCGTCGAGCGGGCCGCTCATCGGCCACCGACCGGGGACGTCGCCGACTGGGCTCGGTCCCGTGGGACGCAGCATTTGCCCGTGCAGATCGCCATAGCGGGATGCTGGCCCGGTTGGCGGTCCTGGGTCAAATGGCGTGCCGCGGTCGGCGGACCGTGTACCAGGGTCTGAATCTCCGCTCCGCCCCGATCACGCCTGTGTAATTTCCGACCGCCCGGGCGGTGAACCAGGCATCGATTTGAGCAAAGTTCTGGGTGGCCAGGCCGTTCTCGACCTCACGACCGGCTTCGATGCGTGTGGCCGATGCATTGGCCAGTTGCAGCGACGACTCGGTTCCCTATTTGGCCGATGCGAATCCCGACCAGGCCGCCAACATTGCGACCACGTCCAGGAGGCTCGCCTCGACAATCGTCACTGCTGGGTGACCTTCATCTCTCCCGGCGGAGTGATCGTCATGCTGTGCCGCGAACTCCTTGCCGACCACGGGGTGACAACCCCTCGGGCACGGGTCCACTCCCTTCGCCGGGGGCCCTATCGGAGCGGTGACGCGTCAAGTCGCGCCGTCGTCTCACAAGCCTCGGGTTAGTCTCCCGACATAGACGACGTGCAGCTGCTTACAGAGATCATGGACGAGAAGGCGGACCTCATCGCCCGTGTCCACCCCGAACTGTGGGACGCGCCGTTCCTCAGGTCCATGGGTCGGGCGACACCCTGAACCGGCCTCCACCGCCCCCGCGCCTCGGGCCGCCGGTCCGTCGGGCCTTTTCTCCGGGCCGGGTCAATCTGATCGGTGACCACACCGACTACAACCACGGTTTGGCTCTGCCGATGGCCATCGACCTCGGTGTCACCGTCGAGTGGGAGCTCCAGGTGGTCGACGCGGGAGCCGACCGCCGGACCTTGACCGTCGACTCGACCGCCTTCGACGATTCCGCCGAGCTGCCCGTCGAAGGAGGAACCGGGCTCGACCCAAGCGAGTTCGAGCCCCGATGGGCCCGGCCGGTCGCGGCCCTGGTCACGCTCGTGCCACCTGACGCCGGAGGCGTACTGCGGATCGACAGCACCCTTCCCGTCGGTTCGGGGTTGGCCTCGAGCGCCGCTCTGTTGGTGGCCACGGCCGAGGTCTTCGGTGTGACCGGCACGCCCGCCTCGATCGCCTCGCTGTGCCAGGCAGCCGAGCACCGCTGCGGCGTCCCGGTCGGCGCCATGGACCCCCTGGTTTGCGCCGGCGGCGAACGAGGCCATGCCCTCCTCATCGATTTCTCCTCCCTGGACACGCGATCGGTCCCCCTTCCCACCGAGACCGACATCGTGGTGGTCGACTCGGGCCGGGCCCGGAGCCTGCAGGAAGCGCCCTATATCGACCGGGTGGCGGAATGCCGGGCGGCGGCGGCCGTGATCGGCCCGTTGGGGCTGGCCGGACCGCCTGATCTCGCCGCGGTCGGGGATCCGGTCCTCCGCCGTCGAGCTCGCCACGTGATCAACGAGTGCGAGCGGGTCCGGGACATGGTCGAGGCCTTCCGCTCCGACGACCCCGTCGGAGCCGGCGCGCTGATGACACAGAGCCAGCAGAGCCTGGCCGACGATTTCGAGGTCTCGACCCCCGACGTCGACACCCTCGTCCAGCGGCTGATCGCCATACCGGGAGTCCTCGGGGCACGGTTGACCGGCGCCGGGTTCGGCGGGTGCGTCGTCGCCCTCTGCCGCCCCGCTGCGCTCCTTGCAACTGACCTGGAGATCCCGGCATGGCGGGTGATGGCCGTCGACGGCACGGTGGCCCGGCGGTCGGCGCGGCAACCGTGACCGCGCCATCATCGACCTGGCCACGACTCGGCGCACCCAAGCGGGTTGGCCGGGCCGGGTGAGCTTCCAGCTGGGCCTGTCATGGAGACTCTCCCTCCCCCGATCAGGGCGAGCCCGGTTCGGGCGGTCGGATCCGCCGGTTGATCACCCGGCTGAAGACCACCGGTTTGCGGACGTCGTCGATGATCCGCACCTCGTCGAGCCCTTGGATGCGCAGCTCGAGCTGCCCGGTGCCGACCAGCCGCCGCCCGAGGGACTGCACCGCGGTGACCGACTCGATCTGGCTCAACCGGGTCTCCGCCTGGCGCCGCGAGAGCACGCCCCATTGTTCGATCATACGGAAGGACGTGAGGATCAGGTTCGTCGTCCGCCATCGGACCACCCGCAGGGCCAGCCACACGCAGGGAATGGCGACGACAGCACCTTCGACCCAGTGCCACGCCACCGACGTATGAGGGACACCGACATCCAACGCCACCCCGATCCCGATGATGACGAGCGAGAAGAGGAGCGGCCCGGTCACGTACGACCAGTGAGGCCGGATGTCGATCAGCACCTCCTCACCGGACTGGAGTTGGAGACGGTTGCCGTCCAACCGCCTCAGCCCAGCTTGCCGGCGATCGAACCGGCCGAGCGGAGGACCGTTCCGTCGGCGCCCTCGGCCGTGAAGGCGTGGGTCGGTCGCTCCCGGGCCTCGGCCAGGAGGTCGTCGAGCAAGGTGGTGAAGGGCAGGGGCGGGCTGACCCACAGGTAGCGGGCCAACGAGCCGGGCACCGTGTTGATCTCGTTGACCCACACCTTCCTGCCGTCGGTGAGGAAGTCGATGCGGGCCATCCCGCGCACGCCGCACAAGTCGGCGACCCGCTCGGAGATCTGCCGGATCTCCTTCTCGAGCTCGGAGGGGATGTCGGCCGGCAGCTCGCGGGGCGCGCCGGCCATGCCCTCCCCCGCCACGTACTTGTCGCGGTAGTCGAGGATGTCGGAGGAGGAATCGGTACGGATGGGACGCTCCACGGCCGAGAGCTCGAGCTGGGGCCAGGAGCGCACCGCCACCTGGAGGTCGGAGAGCTCGGAGCGGAACGGCTCGATCACCGCCCCGAACCGGAGATGGCGGTTGACCGCCAACCGGGCCCGGGCCGTCGGGAAGTCGAGCACCACCTCGATGCCGATCGATGAGCCCCCGAACCTCGGTTTGATGATGTAGGGCCCCTCGAAGGCCGGCGGGTCACCGCCGGGCCGGAGCAGCACCCGTGGCAGCGCCGGCAACCCGGCCGCCGTGACCAACGCTCCGAAGGCCAGCTTGTCCATGCCGATGGCCGCCCCGGCCACGGTCGGGCCGGCGTAGGTGATGGCGGCGAGATCGAGGGCCGCTTGGAGGGTTCCGTCCTCGCCCGGGCCGCCGTGACAGCACACCAGGGCCGCCTCGAAGGTGACTCCCTTCCCCTTGCCCCGGCGTCCCTGCTCGGCGAAGCCGCCGTCGGGGCCGATGCTCAGCTGAAGCCTGACCGCGCCGCGCGGCACACCGTCGAGGAATGCTTCGGCCTCGAGACTCGGGTCCACCTCGTACCAATCACCGGTCTTGGACCAGAACAGGCACCGGACCGTAGGCGGCGGGCGGTCGGTCCGACCGGCGAGAGCCCGGGCCGCCTGCAAGCCGGTCAGCACGCTGACGTCGTGCTCGGGTGACGGGCCTCCGAAGATGACGGCGACTTCGGGCACGGTTGGGGCGAACCTCCGATGGACGAGTGGTGACGGGGCCGTCCGACCTGGGCGGTCCGGCCCGGCCGGCTCAAGGGTAGTGGTCCGGCAGATCGTTCTCGTACAGCACGACGTCCCCGGGTCCGAGGTGCTGGCGGACCCAGTCAACCGCCTGGTCGCGACGGTCGACCGACTGCACCGTCAGTCGCGCCCCGTCCCCCGAGGTCGCCCCGGCCATCAACGCACTCCGGTTGGTGCGGCCCACCACCAGGAGATCCGTGGCCACCGCGGCACAGGCCGCCGCGAAGCGACGGTTCTCCTCGCCCTGGCGCGGGCCGAGCTCCACCATCCCCGGGGTCACGACCACCCTCAGGAGCCCACCGGACGGGCCCGCCGGGCTCCCGTTGCCGGCCCAACGGCCGAGGACGGCCAGGGCTTCGGCCGCCCCGGCCGGATTGGCGTTGTAGGTGTCGTCGAAAATGGTGGCGCCGGACGCGGCGCGGCCCGCCTCGAGCCGATGCTCGACCGGGGGCAGGTCACCCAGACGGGATGCGATGGTGGCCGGCTCCACACCGAGCAGGAGGGCGACACCGATGGCGCAGGCCAGGTTGGTGGGCTGCACACCCTCCGGGACCGCCGTCTGCGCGGCCAGGCTCCGACCGGACACCCACACCGACAGCCCGTCCCCGTCGGAGCTGCGCAGCACACCCACGTCAGCCGCCGGATCGACCGTCGAACAACGCAGCACCCGCTTGCCGTCGGCTGCCGCCTGCTCCGCCAACGCGGCCAGGCGTTCGTCGTCGACCGGGAGCACCACGTCGGCCGCCCGGCCGAGGATCTCGGCCTTGGCTTCGACGATCCGCTCCTCGGACCCGAAGCGCTCGAGGTGGACCGGCCCGATGGCGGTGATCACGGCGATGTCCGGCGGACACCAGCGACAGAGCTCGGCGATCTCCCCCGGCCCGTACGTTCCCATCTCGGCCACGAACACCTCGGTCCCGTCGGCCAGGTGCTCGTTGACGGCGCGGGCCAGCCCGACCCGGTTGTTGAAACTGGCCGGGGTGGCCACCACCGACCGGTCGGGGCGCACCAGATGGGCGATATGGCCCTTGGTCGAGGTCTTCCCGTACGAGCCGGTGACCCCGACCACGACCGGGTGCACCCGCCGGAGTCGGGCCGTGGCGGCCTCGACGAAAGGCTTCGACAAGCGACGCTCGACTGGCGCGGTGACCGCACAGGCCAGATCCACCAGGGCGGGCACCGCCAGGGCGGCCACGACCGCCAGTGGCGCGGTGAGCCCGGTGACCAGCCCGATGACCACCACCACGACCACCAGGGCAAACGCCACGGCAGCCAGCGTGCGCAGCCGGCGGGTCCAGGCCAGCGGGGCCGTCCGGCCACGGACCGGTAGGCCCGACGGGCCGAGGGCCACGACCGCGGCCACGGCCACACCGACGACGGGCCACGCCAACGAGGCGGCGGCGGCGGCCACGGCCAGGACAGCCAGGGCCCGGTTGAGGATGGACGAGCCCCACCATCGGCCGGCGAAGCGCAGTACCGATCCGGTCAGGTAGTGCTCCCGCTGGGCCACGCGCAACCAGCGGAGCCCGGCGGGGACGGAGGCCGCCAGACAGCAGGCCACGGTGACCCAGGCCACGCCGGTGTGGAATCGGGCCGTCCCCAGCAGAGCGAGCGGGTGAGGAACCCCTCCGTCGATCACGAGGCGTCGCGGGTCGGGTCGGCGACGACGCGCCCCCCTGGCCGCCAGCGGTTCGACACCGACCGGCCGGTGACCACGTCGCGCAGCGCCTCCGGTGCCTCGGTCGGCGTGAGGTGCCCGACCCCGGGCAGCGTGATCAGCCTGGCCGCCGGGAAGAGCGGCTCGGCCCGGGCCGCCACCTCGAGCGGCACCTCGGTGTCGTCCTCGCCCCACACCAAGTCCACCGGGCAGGTGATGGACCCGAGGTCCGAGGCGTACTCTTCGGCCAGCACCCGGACGAATACGGCCCGCATGATGCCCTCGGCGGCGCGGTAGTCGGGGGACCCGTGACGCTGGCGCGCCATCTCCAGTCGAGCGTCGCCGACCAGCCCCAGCCGATGGGCCAGCCGTACGACCCGGTAGCCGGCGGAGGGGCGGGGCCGCCGCCCGGCCCGATCGAGCAGCGGCACGCCGGTGAGCACGAGGCGCTCGACACGATCGGGAACCAGGCCGTACAGCCGGATGGCGACCCGACCTCCGAACGAGTGACCGACGAGGACGATGCGGTCGGCCAGCACCTCGGGATCGTCGAAGAGGGGCACCAGGTGACGGGCATACTCCTCGGAGCCCCACGGCTCGGGTGGCGGCGGAGTAGCACCGAACCCGAACAGGTCGGGAGCCACGACGCCGGGAGCCCCGGACTCCTCGGACCCCACGGACTCCTCGGCCCCGAACACCCCGCCGAAGTCGCGGTGGTCGCGGCGCCAACCGTGGAGCGCCAGCACGGTGGGGGTCCCGGACCCCCAGGTCTCGCCGAACAGACGACCGTCGGCGAACGACTCCAGCACTGGCATACCCTACCGATAGCCTCAGCTCCCGTGGAGCCACCGGAGCCAGGCGCACGAGCGCCGAAGGCCAGTCGCGCCTTCGACCAGGCGGTGGCCGGGCTGACCGAGCACCAGCGGCTGGGGGTCTCCTGTCCCTCCCCCGCCCTGTGCATCCTGGCCGGCGCCGGGTCGGGAAAGACGAGCGTGCTGACCCTGCGGGTGGCCCGGCGCATCCGGGACGGCTCGGCCGAGGCGGACCACACCGTGGTGTGCACCTTCACCCGGCGAGCGGCCCGCGAGCTTCGCGACCGGCTGAAGCGCTACAGCGTCCCGGTGTCCACTCCGGCGACGCGGGGTGGCGCGCCAAGCCCGGGCGTGCGAGCCGGCACGATCCACCAGCTGGCGCTCACCCTGCTGCGGCGTCAGGCCCTCGACGCGGGCACACCCCTGCCGGTGGTCTGCGCCGAGCGCTACCGGCTCATCCGGGACGCCGTCGGCGATCCGACCCTGGCATCGGCGCTGGCCACCGAAATCGGTTGGGCCAAGTCCCGTGGCCTCGGGCCCGACACCTACGCCGAGGGTGCCCGCCGAGCCCGTCGCGAGGCGGTCGTCTCGGCGGAGCAGGTGGGCGAGGCGTTCGATGCCTACCAGCGCGCCCTTGGTCGCCGGCGCGCCGTCGACCTCGACGACCTCCTCGGTCTGGCCGCCGGCGTGCTCGAGACCGACCCGGCCTTCGCCGAGGCGGCTCGTTGGCGATACCGGCATCTGTCGGTCGACGAGTTCCAGGACGTCAACCCGGCCCAGTTCCGCCTCATCCGCGCCCTCGCCGGCGACCGCAACGATCTGTGCGTGGTGGGCGATCCCAACCAGGCCATCTACGGCTGGAACGGTGCGGACCCCACGCTCCTGCACCGCCTACCCGAGGAGGTGCCCGCCATGGAGGTGCTCCGCCTCGAAGAGAACCACCGCTCGACGCCCCAGGTGGTGCGGGCCGCCGCCGAAGCCCTTGGTGACGGCACGGTCCTGCGGTTGCGATCCGCGGCCGCCGACGGGCCGATGCCGCTGGTCACCGCCTATGACGACGAGGATGCCGAAGCCGAGGGGGTGGCCACGCTCATCCTCGACAGCGCCGACGGAGGTCGCCCGTGGGGCGATCACGCCGTCCTGGCCCGTACGAACGAGCAGCTCATGGTGGTGGGCCGGGCGCTGGCCGGAGCCGGCATCCCCCACCGGACGGCCGCCGCCCCGGAGGACACGGAACGGGCAGGGGCAGGTCCGGCGTCGGGCCCCGACGAAGAGCTGGAGGTGGACGACGGAGCGCTCGCCGCCGAACCGCCGGGAAGGACCGGAGCGGTGCCGGGGGCGGCAGGGCCGGCTCCCGGCGGGACCCGGCGCGTCGCTCCCCCGGCCGACAGGAACGCGGTCGAGCTGGCCACGTTCCACCGGGCCAAGGGCCTCGAGTGGGACACGGTGTTCGTGGTCGGCCTCGAGGACGGATACGTCCCCATCGCCTACGCCGCGGCCGAAGACGCCCGGGCCGAAGAGCGCAGGCTCCTCTACGTGGCCCTCAGCCGGGCCTCGCGGCAACTCCACTGTTCTTGGGCCCGCATGCGACGCACGGGAACCGGCCGGCGACGAGAACGTGACCCCTCGCCCTGGCTGGCCGCCGTAGCCCGCGTGGCCCGTCCCGGGCTGGGCCGACCGGCACCCGGCCAGGCCAGCCGGCGGATCGCCGAGCTGCGCGCCGTCCTCCGGCGCTGAGTGATCGATTCAGCGGGCTCCGATCCAGCGGGCTCCGATTTTCAGCCGGGCTCAGCTTCGGCCTCAGCCGACCTCGATGTCGACGAACAACGGGGCGTGGTCGGATGGCTTCTGGCCCTTGCGCGCGTTTCGATCGATGAGCCCGTAGCGTGCTCGCCCGGCCAGCACCTCGGTGGCCAAAATGAGATCGATGCGCATGCCGCGGTGCTTGTGGAAATTGCCGGCCCGGTAGTCCCACCAGGTGAACAGGCCGTCCTCGTCGTAGAGACGGCGGAACACGTCCACCAGTCCCCACGACAGCAGCTCGCCGAGGGCGGCCCGCTCGGGACCGCTCACATGTGTGGCCCCGACGAACTCGGCCGGGTCCCACACGTCGCGGTCCTCGGGGGCCACATTGAAGTCGCCGCAGACGGCCAGGGGACGCTCCGGGGAGCTCGTCTCGTCCAGGAGCTCGCGCAGCCGGGCCAACCAGGCCAGCTTGGCCGGGTACTGGTCGCTGTCCAGGCTGCGGCCATTGGGGACGTAGACCGACACCACCCGGACCTGACCACAATCGGCGGCGATGAGGCGGCTTCCCTGCGCCTCGTACCCGGAACCAAGGCCGGACGAGACCTCGGACAGCCCGACCCGGCTGGCAATGGCGACGCCGTTCCACCGGCCGTCCCCGTGGGAGACCGTCTCGTAACCCAGCGCGGCGAACGCCCCGTGCGGAAAGGCCGCGTCGGCCTGCTTCGTCTCCTGCATGCACAAGACGTCCGGCTGGGCGTAGCCGAGCCACTCCTCCACCCGAGGGAGGCGGGCCCCCAGGGAGTTGACATTCCACGTGGCGATGCGCACGGTTCGCTCAGGCTCCGGCCGGCTCGGCGGCCGACGCGTCGACCAGCACGAAGAGCAGCTCGGCCTGGCAAGCCAGCTCTCCGGCCACACTTGCCCGGCCCGTGCCTTTTCCCGCCCGGGCCGACATCCGGCCCAGGGTGACCTCGAGGTCGAGCCGGTCGCCGGGGACGACCTGACGGCGGAACCGGGCGTGTTCGATCCCGCCGAACAGGGGGAGCTTGCCGGCGAACCGCGGGTCGGCCAGCACGGCGACCCCACCCAGTTGAGCCAAGGCTTCGACCATCAGGACGCCGGGGAGCGTGGGGCGTCCCGGGAAATGGCCGCCGAAGAACGGCTCGTCACCCGTGAGCTGCCAGCTCCCCGAGGCCGACTGGCCCGGTTCCAGGGCGCTGAGCTCCGACACGAAGAGGAACGGCGGTCGGTGGGGCAGGTAGTCCTCGGCGCGCACGAGTGCCGAGGATAAACGGTCCGGGAGGAGGGGCGGCGGTCGTTCCCGGACTCAGCCCGGAGCGATTCCGGGCAGCGCCAGGGCGGCACGACGGCGGGCCGCGTCGAGGGACACCAGGACGAAGGGCCGGGTCTCGCCCTTGGCCAGCACCTGGCGGGCGCGAGTTGGGGGCGGGTCGGAAAGGCCTCGGAGCGGCACATGGCAGAGCATCCCGCCGACGTCGATGTGGGCGCCGTGCGAGGTGAAGGAGACCACCGTGCCGTCGAACGTGCTCCCCACCGGGTGGTTCGCCACGAAGTTCAGGAATGTCACCGGGTCGTTGAGGGCCGACGCAGCCTCGGCGGCGGCCCCGGTCGCCTCGCCGTCACGGCTCTCCGGGGCCGACTTGGACGCCGTCGTTCCATCTGATGCGGGCCCGGCTCTGCCTGCCTTGGCCGCCGTTCCCTTGCGCTTGGACCCCTTGTCCGCCGCTGTCTTGGCATTGGCCGCCTTGGACTTCCTCACCGTGTCGTCTTCGGTACCGACGCCGGCCTTGGCGGACCTCTTCGACTTCGTCGGCTTCGCCGACATGGCCACCTTGGCGGTCTTGGTCGATGACGCCCCGGTCTTGGCCGGCTTCTCGTCATTGTCGGCCTTGGTCGCTTTGTCGGCCTTGGTCGCTTTGTCGGCCTTCTGCGGCCTTGGTCGCTTTGTCGGCCTTGGTCGCTTTGTCGGCCTTGGTTGTCTTGTCGGCCTTGGTTGTCTTGTCGGCCTTGGTTGTCTTGTCGGCTTTGGTGGCCTTGTCGGCCTTGGTCGCCTTGTCGGCCTTGGGGGACGGGGCGGCCTTCGTAGCCTTCGCCGCTTTCTTCTTTGCCCCGCCCTTGCGGCCGTCCGGACCGGCGGCGTCCGACTCGGCGGCGCCATCGCGCCTCGATCGGGTGGTGGCCGCCCTGCTCTTCACGCCGCGCACCGGGGTCCTCGGCGTGAAGACCCAGCCCACCCCCGGGACAGGTTTTCCCCCGATGAGCCGTCCCGGCTCGAACAGCCACGGCCGTTCGGCGTGGAACTCCTGGAACGAGTCGTTCGAAAGCACGAGGGCGCCCGACTTTTCGGCAATGCGCAGGATGAAGCCGTCCCCGCGTCCGACGGCACCGGCCGGTGGCGTGATCACTTCCCCGTGGTCGATGGCCTGCTCGAAGGCGGGAAGCTCCGAAGGATCGATGCGGTGGCCGAAGGTGGCGTCGACCACGACCGTCACATCGTCGCTGGCGAAACCCTGGTACTCCTCCAGAAAGCTCCGGATGGCCTCGTCCAACTGGGCCAAGCTGGGGGCGGTCCTCCCCTCGGTGGCGATATTGGACCCGTCGATGACGATCCGTCGTCGCTCCTGTCGATCAAGTGCCATACCAGTGACAGTCAACCATCTGCCCAGGTCGGGCGACCATCTGCCCTGGTCGGGAAGGCCCATCCCTGGTCCCGGGCCAGTTTGGCCAGGGACGACAACAGGGTCCCTAGGATGCGCCGGTGGACGATGACCAGGCCCGGACGGGCGAGGCGACCAACCTCCTCCAGGACCTGATCCGCAACCGGTGCGTGAACGACGGGACGGTCGGTTCCGGACAGGAGCGGCACAGCGCCGACCTGCTGCGCGGCTATCTCGAGGGGACCGGAGTGGACATGGAGGTCTACGAGCCCGAACCGGGCCGGACTTCCCTGGTGGCCAAGATCGAGGGCTCGAACCCGGCGGCCCCGTCCCTCACCCTTCTCGGACACACCGACGTCGTCCCGGCCACGCCCGAGGACTGGCGCCGCGACCCCTTCGGCGGGGAGCTCGTGGACGGCGAGATCTGGGGACGGGGCGCCATCGACATGCTCAACCTCACCGCCACCATGGCCACCGCGCTGCGCCATCTGGCCCGAGACGGGTTCCGGCCGGCCGGTTCGCTCACCTATGTGGCCGTGGCCGACGAGGAGGCGCTCGGGACCCACGGCGCGGAATGGCTCTGCCGGAACGCCGCCGATGACGTCAATTCTGACTACGTGATCACCGAAACCGGTGGGATCCCGGTAGACGCGGCCGACGGTGTGACTCGCCTGCCGGTCATGGTGGGCGAGAAGGGGGCCTTCTGGTGCAAGCTCACCGTGCGGGGCACCCCGGGCCACGGTTCCCAACCTCTGCGCACCGACAACGCGTTGGTGAAGGCTGCCGAGCTCGTCCGCCGCATCGACGAGTACCGGCCCGAGGCCGAGATGCACGAGGCGTGGACCCGCTTCATCAGCGGCATGGGGCTCCCCGCCGACTTCATCGAGCCGATGCTCGACCCATCACGGATCGATCAGTTCTGTGAGGAGCTGCCCCGACTCGGCCTGGCCCGCCAGGCCCATGCGTGCACCCACACCACCATCGCGCCCACGGTGATGCGAGCCGGGAACAAGATCAACGTCATCCCCGATCGGGTGGAGCTGGAGGTGGACATCCGTTCCCTCCCCGGCTGGGATACGACTGATGTCCGGGCCATGCTCGACGAGGTCATCGGGGAACTGGCCGAGGACGTGGAGATCGAGTTCCAGTCGGAGGACGCGGCGACGACATCCCCCATCGACACGCCCCTGTGGGATGCGTTGGAACGAGCCAGCCAGGTCTTCTACCCGGGTGCCCGAACCGTGCCGGGCCTGAGCGTCGGGGCCACCGACGCCCGGTTCCACCGAAGGCTCGGCAGCGTGGCCTACGGATTCGGCCTGCACAGCCGCGCCATCGGGTTCGACGAATTCCGCGCCATGTTCCACGGGGTCGACGAGCGGGTCGATGTCGAGTCGCTGCACCTCTCCACCGGCATGTGGATGGCCCTGGCCCACGACTTCCTGACCTGACAGCCGATGCGGGTCGGGGCCGGCCACTCCGGCTACCCGACGGCGCGGACCAGCAGGTCGGACTGCTCGAGCCGGTGGAGAGCCAGGCTGCCCGAGGCCGGGCTGGCCGACTCCGCCCGGCTCACATGGCGCAGGGTATGGGTGTCCCGCAGCAGGCGGTGCAGCCGGCCGTGGACGAAGTTCCAGGCGCCCATGTTCTCCGGCTCCTCCTGCAGCCACACGACCTCATCGGCGCCCCTGTACCGGTCGAGCACCCGGCGGATGGCCGACGTGGGCCAGGGATAGAGCTGCTCGACCCGGACCACCGCCACCGTCCGACCGGCCGCACCCAGCTCGTCCCGGCGCCCCAGGGCGTCATAGGCGACCTTGCCGGTGCACAGCACCACCCGGCCCACCGCGGCGGGATCGGCATCCTCGCGGCCGGCGGCCGGGTCGTCCAGCACCTCGGCGAAGGAGCGTCCCCCGGTGAACTCGGTCACCGGCGACCGGGCCGACCGTGACCGGAGCAGTGACTTGGGTGTCAGCACGATGAGGGGGCGGCGTTCGGGACCCCGGACCTGAGAGCGCAGCAGGTGGAAGTACTGGGCGGCCGTCGAGGGCTCGGTGACTCGCATGTTGCCCCGGGCGGTCATGGTGAGGAAGCGCTCCAGCCGGGCCGAGGAGTGCTCGGGGCCCTGCCCCTCGTAACCGTGTGGGAGCAGGAGGACCAGACCCGACTTCTGGCCCCACTTGTCCTCGGCGGCCACCAGGAAGTTGTCGATGATGACTTCGGCGCCGTTGCCGAAGTCGCCGAACTGGGCCTCCCAGGCCACCAGGTCGTCGATGGCCTCGATCGAGTAGCCGTACTCGAAGCCGACGCAGGCGTACTCGGACAGGAGGGAGTCGAGGACGGTGAACCTCCCGCTCCCGAGGGCGGCCAGCGGCACGAACTCCCGCCCGTTGGTGTTGTCGACCAACACGGCATGGCGCTGCGAGAACGTGCCCCGCCGGGTGTCCTGCCCGGTGAGGCGCACATTGGTCCCCTCGACCAGCAGCGAGCCGAGAGCCAGGGCCTCGGCCAGGGCCCAGTCGACCTCGCCGTCGGCCACCGCCTTGTCCCGTTGCTCGAACTGCCGAGCCAACTTCGGATGGATCACGAAGCCCTCGGGCACGGTGCGAACCGCCTCGGCCACTTTGGCCAGCAGGGTGGCGTCGATCCCGGTGGGGACGGCCGGGACGTCGAGGTCGGGGACGACGAACTCGGGCAGGACGGGAACCGGGCCGCCGGCGGTCTCGGCCTCGGCCTCGGCCCGTGTCTCGTCCAGCGCCGCCTGGAGCCGGGCCGAGAAGTCGTCGAGCGCCTGCTCGGCCTCCTCCAACGAGATGTCCCCGCGGCGGACGAGCGACTCGGTGTAGAGCTTGCGCACCGACCGTTTGGCGTCGATGAGTGCGTACATGAGCGGTTGCGTGTAGCTCGGGTCGTCCCCTTCGTTGTGCCCGTGACGGCGGTAGCACACCAGGTCGATGACCACGTCCTTGTGGAAGGCCTGGCGGAAGCCGAGGGCCAGCCGGGCCGCCCGGACGCAGGCCTCGGGATCGTCTCCGTTCACGTGGAAGATGGGCGCCTGGACCATTTTGGCCACGTCGGTCGGGTAGACCGAGGTCCGGGCCGCCTGGGGGGCGGTGGTGAACCCCAGTTGGTTGTTGATCACGATGTGCACGGTGCCGCCGGTCCGGTAACCGGCCAGGCCCGAGAGATTGAGGGTCTCGGCCACGACCCCCTGGCCGGAGAAGGCGGCATCGCCGTGCAGGAGCACGGAGAGCACCGGGAAGGGGTCACCCGTCCCGTCTTCGAACTCGGGGCCGGAACCGCGCTCTCCCCCGAAGGCGTCCTGCTTGGCCCGGGCCATGCCCTCGACCACGGGATCCACGGCCTCGAGATGGGAGGGGTTGGAGGCCATGGTGACCGGGATCGATCCTCCCGAGGTGGCCACGAAGGTCCCCGTCGCCCCCTTGTGGTACTTGACGTCACCCGATCCCTGGACGGACTCCGGGTCGAGGTTGCCCTCGAACTCCTCGAAGATCTCCCCGTAGGACTTGCCCACGATGTTGGCCAGGACATTGAGCCGGCCCCGGTGGGCCATGCCCATGACCGCCTCGTGGAGCCCCTCGGCCACGGATTCCTGCAGAAGGGTGTCGAGCAGCACGATGGCCGACTCGGCGCCCTCCAGTCCGAACCGCTTCTGTCCCACGTACCGCGAGTGGAGGAACCGTTCGAAGACCTCCGCCGCGTTGAGCCGGTCCAGGATGTGGCGCTGCTCCACCGGCGTGAGGACGGACGGCACGCCCTCGAGATGCTGCTGGATCCACTGCTTCTGGGCCGGGTCCTGGATGTGCATGTACTCGACGCCGAGTGTCCGGCAGTAGGCGTTGCGCAGGATGTGCAGGATCTCGTCGAGGGTCGCCATGTCCTTGCCGGCCAGGCCATCAGCCACGAATTGGCGCGGCAGGTCCCAGATGGTCAGCCCGTAGTGCAGCGGGTCCAGCTCCGGGTGGAGCTCGGGAGGCTCGGCGTCCAGAGGATCCAGATGGGCGATGAGGTGCCCGCGCACCCGGTACATGTTGATGAGGGTCTGGACGTGCACCTGCTTCACCAGGCGGGGATGGCCGGCCACCTCGTCGTAGTTCGTGTTGGCGTCGACCTCCCAGCGCACGGGCTCGTAGGGGATGTCGAGGGACGTGAAGACGTCGTGGTAGAAGCCGTGCTCGCCGGTCAGGCACTCGGACACGTAGGCGAGGAACAGGCCCGACTCGGCTCCCTGGATGATGCGATGGTCGTAGGTGGAGGTCAAGGTCACGGTCTTGCCAATGCCGAGCTCGGCCAAGGTGTGCTGGTCGGCCGCCTCGAAGCCGGGAGGAACGGTGAGGGCGCCGACGCCCACGATGAGGCCCTGGCCGGGCATCAGCCGCGGCACCGACTGGATCGTCCCGAGCGTTCCCGGGTTGGTGAGGGTCACCGTGGTGCCCGTGAAGTCGTCAGGCCCGATCCGCTTGGTGTGGATCTTTCGCACCAGCTCCTCGTAGGCAGCCACGAACCCGCGGAAGTCCAGCGTGTCGGCATCGGTGATACAGGGAACGAGCAGAGTCCGGCTCCCGTCGGCCTTCTCGACGTCGACGGCGAGGCCCAGGCCGACGTGGCGATGGTGGACCACGCCGGGGGTACCCTTCCCGTCGGCATCGGGCACGAAGGTGGCGTTCATGGCGGGCACCGCCCCCAAGGCCTTGACCACCGCGTACCCGATGAGATGGGTGAAGCTGACCTTGCCACCCGTGGTGCGGACCAGCTGGTTGTTGACGATGGTCCGGTTGACCTCCAAGAGTTTGGAGGGGACCACGCGGACGCTGGTGGCGGTCGGGACCCCGAGCGATGCCTCCATGTTGGCCACGATGCGACCGGCCGCACCCCGGAGGGGGACGGTGGGATCGGTCCCATCCGATGTGCTCGGCTCCTCCCGCCCGGGCGCCGGCTGGGCCTGCGACGTCGCCTCGGGGACCACCACCGGGCCGGCCGATGGTGGTGCAGGCGTCGAAACCAGCGGAGCACCCGGATCGCCGGTTGCCGGGTGCGCGGTCAGCTGGGTCGCGGGCGACGCAGTCGAGGGCGGCGGACCCGGGGAAGCAGACACGGCGGCCGGGGCCGGTGTCTCCGGAGAGCGGTAATCGGCGAAGAACTCCCGCCACGAATCGGAGACCGACGTCGGGTCCGAGAGATACCGCTCGTACATGTCCTCGACCAGCCAGGCGTTAGGCCCGAACGCCCCGGCCCCGGCGGCCACACGCGAGCCGTCCGGCGTCGTCGAACCCTCGCCGTTCTCGCCCTGGCGCATGGCCCCAGCCTACCGGGGCCGACCCTTCGCCCCGGTGTGACAGCGGGCCACGCGGCTTCGCCGGTCCGGGCCCTGCCGGTGGCGGATGGCACGGGCCGGTCGGGCGCGCACCGGCAGATGGTGCCGGTGGCGGATGGCAGCGCCGCGCACCAGCTGGAAGGCTGTGGCCCCCATGACCGGACCGAACGTATGACCGCACCGAGCGGGCTGGTCGTCACCGAGCAGGTGCCGGCGGGCCGGTCCGACGCGCCGCTCGTGGTGCTGGTCCACGGCTCGCTCGATCGGGCCGCCAGTTTCGCCCGGGTGGTGCGCCGCCTCCCCGATCTGCATACCGTGGTCTACGACCGCCGCGGCTACGACCGGTCGCGCCAAGCACAGCCCCTGGCCGAGGGGTTCGACGGTCACGTCGACGATCTCACCTCGATCATCGACAGTCGGCCTTCGGTGCTCGTCGGGCACAGCTACGGGGGGGATGTCGCCTTGGCCGCTGCGCTCCGCCCGGAGTCCCGGGGCTCGGTCCTGGCCGTGGTCGCCTATGAGCCGCCGATGCCCTGGTTGCCGGTGTACCGATCCGATCCGACCCGGCCGGGACCGCCGGTCGAGGCCGACCCGGACGATCCCGATCCCGCCGGGGCGGCGGCTGAGCGGTTCTTCCGGAGGATGGTCGGCGACGCCGCGTGGGAACGGCTCCCCGATCGGGCCAAGGCAGACCGCCGGGCCGACGGGCCGGCCCTCGCCGCCGAGCTGGCGGCCATCCGTCGTCCCGAGGCCCCCTTCGACGTGACGGCGCTGTCGGTGCCGGCGACTTTCGGACGTGGAGAGCGCTCGGCCCCCCGTCACCGGGAGTCCGTGGCCTGGCTGCTCCAGAACACCCCGGGGGCCGAGCTGTTCGAGATCGCCGGTGCCTCCCATGGGGCCCACCTGACCCATCCCGATGGCTTCGCCGCCATGGTGCGCTCGGCGGTGTCACGGGCCGCGTGGCCAGGCGCGGCATCCCCGGCCGGATCCACCTCGCCGTCGTCACCGGCCTGACCGGGAGCCGCCAGTTGGGACCACGGTTACCATGTCGGCGCTCCCGGGTCAGCCGGAGGCACGATGCAGGAGAGTCACCATGACCGACGCCCCCGAGCAGTTCGAAGGCGAGGCCCGCGCCTTTTTGGACGGCCACGCCGAGAAGCGGTCCCGGGAGCGGTTCGTCTGGGGCCAGGGATCGGACCGGGTCGGCCTCCTCCCCGAGAGGACGCCCGAAGAGGAGCAGGCGGACCTCGACGTTGCCCGGTCGTGGGCGCAGGCCGAATTCGACGCTGGGTTCGGGTGGATCACCGGCCCCATCGCCTACGGAGGCCGCGAACTGCCCGGCGACTATCAACGCATCTACGACCGGGTGGCCGGCGAGTACCGGCTGCCCTCTCGGGCCGTGTTCGGCATCGGTCTCGGGATGGTGGCGCCGACGATCCTGGCCCACGCCACCGACGATGTGAAGGATGCCTACCTCCGCAAGCTGCACCGCGGGGACATCGTCGCCTGCCAGCTGTTCAGCGAGCCGGGGGCCGGCTCGGACCTCGCGTCCCTGCAGACCCGGGCCGTCCGTGACGGCGACGAGTGGTTGATCACCGGTCAGAAGGTGTGGACGTCGGGGGCGCACCTGTCCGACATCGGGGAGATCATCTGCCGAACCGACCCGGACCTGCCCAAGCACCGCGGTCTGACCGGATTCGTGGTGGACATGCACGCACCGGGGGTCGAGGTCCGGCCCCTGCGCCAGATGACCGGCGGCGCCTCGTTCAACGAGGTGTTCTTCACCGAGGTGCGGGTCCACGACTCCCATCGGCTGGGCGAGGTCAACGGCGGGTGGACGGTTGCGCTCACCACCTTGATGAACGAGCGGGCCGCCATCGGCGGTGGGGGCGGTGGGACGGCCCTGCCCACCTCCACCCGGCTGATCGAAGTGGCCAGGGCCTTGGGCCGCGACGGTGATCCCCTGATCCGCCAGCAGCTCGCCTCGGTGATCGTCCACGAACGGGTGGCCCGCTTCACGACGCTCCGCTCCATGGCCGCCCTCGCCGCTGGGCAGGTGCCGGGCCCGGAGCTGTCGATGGCCAAGCTGTCGCTGACGGCCAACATGGTCCGGATCTGCAACCTGCTTTCCTCGCTGCTCGGTCCGGCCCTGGTGGCCGACACGGGCACCTGGGGCACCTACGCCTGGTCCGAGTTCATCCTCGGCGTACCCGGCATACGGGTGGCCGGTGGCTCGGACGAGGTCCTGCACAACATCATCGGCGAACGGGTGCTCGGACTACCGAAGGAGCCGGTCCCCACCTGAAGGGTGGTCCCCACCCGAGCGGCGAGCCCCGTCGGACCGGGCGTGGCTACCACGGCGCCGGCCGGCCCGGTGACCAGAAGGGTTCTGCGTCAGCTCGGACGGCGCGGGCTCCTACGGCGCTGGCTCGGACGGCGCCGGCCCGAGCGGAGCGACCTCAGCGGAAGGCCATGCTGTCGACGAAGGCCCACGACCGGCGATGCACCGAGGTCAGGCCGAACCCGGCCAGGGCGGTCTTGTGGACGGGTGAGGGGTATCCCTTGTTCTGGTCGAAGTCGAAGGGCGGGAAGCTGACGGAGAGGGACCGCATCATCCGGTCCCGGGTGACTTTGGCCAGGATGGAGGCGGCGGCAATGGAGACACACTGGGCGTCACCCCGTACGACCGTCCGGACGTGGGGAGGATCCTCCGGCAGTACCGGCACCTCGGTGATCCCTGGCAGCGGCGCCGGTTCCGAAGGATCGCTCACGTAATCGAAGGAACCGTCCATGAGCACGGCGTGGGGTGACCGGCGCAGAGTGGCGAGGGCCCGCCGGGCTGCCAGTCGCAGCGCCACGGTCATGCCCCAACGGTCGCACTCCTCGGGCCCGGCGTGGCCCACCGACCATTCGGTGGACCAGGCGGCGATGAGTGGGAACAGGGCCTCCCGCCGGTCCTCGGTCAGCATCTTGGAATCGCGCACGCCGTCCGGGGGAGGCACGTCCGGTGGGAAGACCACCACACCGACCGACACCGGGCCGGCCCAGGCGCCCCGGCCCACCTCGTCCAGGCCGGCGACGATCCCGAAGCCCTCCTTGCCGAGCGCTCGCTCGACCCGGTCGTCCGGAGTCACCTCGCCGCGCCCGCCGCGTGGGCCCTCACCGGCCGCGTCCCTCGCCCCGCCCGCCCCACCACGGCGGCGGCGGGTGCGGGACGGTGTCGGCATCACCGGCAACCTAGCCGCCCGCCTGGCGCCCGAGGTGGTTCCGCACCACCTTGCCCAGGGCGTTGCGGGGCAGTTCGTCGACCACGTGGACGAGTCGTGGGCGCTTGTAGGGGGCCAGTGCCGCTCCGGTGAACGCATCCAGGTCATCGACCGACGGCGCTCTGCCGTCCGCCACGATCCAGGCCGTGACCACCTCGCCCCACTCGGCCGACGCGGTGCCGGTGACCGCCACCTCGGCGACGCCAGGATGGGTCAGCAGTACGTCCTCGACCTCGGTCGGGTAGACGTTGAACCCCCCTGAGATGATCATCTCCGTCCTCCGACCGTGGATCACCACATACCCGTCCTCGTCGGTGCCCTGGTCGCCGGTCCGGAACCACGGCGAGCCCTCGGCGGCGGCAGTGAAGGACTCGGCGTTGGCCGCCGGCCGTTCCCAGTACCCGTCGAAGACGTTCGGCCCTCGCACGGACAGCTCGCCCTCGTCGCTCAGATGCGCTTCGACGCCGGGAAGGGGGAACCCCACCGTCCCCGGACGGCGAGACCCCTCGTAGGGGTTGGACAGGTCCATCAGGGTCTCGGTCATCCCGTAGCGCTCGAGCACGGTCGAGCCCAGCGCCACTTCCAGAGCCCGGTGCAGCTCGACGGACATGGGGGCCGAGCCCGACACGCAGAGCCGGAGGGCCCGAAGGTCGCCGGCGCGGCCCGAGCCCACCAGCCGGTGGTACATGGTGGGCACCCCGAAGAAGAGCGTGGCCCCGACCTGGTGGGCGGCGTCGATGACCGCGGCCGGGTCGAACTTGGGCAGGAGCACGGCCGACGACCCGGCCAGCAGCGTGCCGTAGATCCCGACGCACAGCCCGTGGGCGTGGAAGACCGGCAGGGCATGGACCAGCCGGTCGGCGTCGCTCCAGCGCCAGGCCAGCCGGACCGACTCGGCCCCGGCCAGCAGGTTCCGGTGCCGGAGGACGGCCCCCTTGGGGGCGCCGGTGGTACCGGAGGTGTAGAGGATGAGGGCCGGGTCGTCGGGCTCGGCTGCATCGAGCCTGCCTTCGTCGCCCTCGGGCAGACCCACGTCGGGCCCGACCACCACCAGGCCGGAGTCGCCGGACATCTCGGTGGACGGCCTCCTGCCGTTGGGAGCCCTCGACGACGGCGGCCTGCGGGCGGACATCGGTCACGATGTGCGCCAGCTCGCGGTCGGTGTAGGCGACATTGGCGGGGACCACCACCAGTCCGGCGCGCAGGGCGGCGACGTGGGCCACCAGGCCGGTGACCGTGGAGCCCATCGACCACAGGAGGCGGTCCCCCGGCTGAAGCCCGGCGCCCCGGAAACGCCCGGCCATTCGGCGGGTGGCCGCTTCGAATTCCCCCGCCGTCCACCAACCGCCGGCCGACGGGCCCCGCGTCCGGTCGGGATCATCCCCGTCCCGGCCCTCGAGCCACAGGCGGGCATCGGGCGCGCCGCGCCAGCGGGCGGACCAGGCCGCCGGCAGGGTGCCGGCCGACACCAGCTCCTCGGCCGCCGGCTCGACACCGGCCGGCAGGTGATCACGCCACGGGCGCAGGGACGACCTCCTTCGATCCACCGGTCCTGCCGCCTGGGCAGGACGAACGGAGGCCCAGTCATAGCCCATGCCCGTGGCCCCCGGTGTCGCCGGCACCCCAGCCGCCGCCAGGCGGGCCGGTGCTCGGGACCGGTCTGGTTCTGCTACACCGGTGGGGCCGGAAGGAGCCACCCGCCCACATCCTGGACGGGCCGGCTCGCGGGCCCCCGCCGGCAGAACGGACCGGCGTGCAGGGTGTCGGCAGAAAGGAACGGACCATGGGACTCATGGACAAGGTGAAGGCTTCGGCCGAGGTCGGGCTGGCCAAGGCCACCGAGGCGAGCAAGGCAGGCCAAGCCAAGCTCGACGCCGCCCAGGCCAAGCACAAGGCCGACGGCCTGTTGCGCGACCTCGGTGCGGCGGTCTGGGTGGAGCAGGTCGGGCGCGGCACCGATCAGTCCAAGAGTGACATCGAGCGGATCGCGGGCGAGCTGAAGGCCTACGAAGCGGAGTACGGCCAGATCGGGTCGTGACCGCCGGGGAGACCCCGGGCACCGTCGGATCGGGGACACGAGGGGACAGCGGTCGGCCGCGGCGGATTGCCGTCGTGCCCCACACGCACTGGGACCGAGAATGGTACGAGCCGTTCCAGACCTTTCGCGTCAAGCTGGTCCGCCTGGTCGACGGCCTGCTCGACCAGATGGAGCGGGACAGCGCCTACCGCCACTTCTTGCTCGACGGCCAGCTGGCGGTGGTCGACGACTATCTCGAGGTGCGGCCGGAGAACGCAGGTCGGCTCCGCTCCCTGGCCGCCGCCGGGCGCATCACGGTCGGCCCCTGGTACATCCTGATGGACGAGTTCCTGGTCTCGGGCGAAACGCTGGTCAGGAACCTGCAAGCCGGCATCAGACGCGGCAGCGCCTTCGGAGGCGTGATGGACGTGGGCTATCTGCCCGACATGTTCGGCCACGTCGCCCAGATGCCCCAGCTCCTCACCCTGGCCGGTATGAAGCACGCGGTGGTGTGGCGGGGGGTGCCCTCCGCCGTCGACCGGACCGCCTTCCTCTGGTCGGCGCCGGACGGCTCCACGGTCCGAGCCGAGTACCTCGTCGCCGGCTATGGCAATGGCGCCGCCCTGCCCGATGACGCCAAAGCACTGGTCCGGCGGCTTCGCACCCATCTCGAGGAGGTCGATGGATTCCTGACGCCCGACGATCCCCTGCTGCTGATGAACGGGACGGATCACCAACGCCCCCAGCCCTGGCTCGGGCGGGTGGTGACCGAGGCGAACCAGATGCAGGCCGATTTCGAGCTGGCCATCACGTCGCTCCCCGAGTACCTCGCACAGGCGGGTGGCGAAGGGCTCCCCGCCTGGCAGGGGGAGCTCCGCTCGGGGGCCCGGGCCAACCTGTTGATGGGGGTGGCCTCCAACCGCGTCGACGTCAAGCAAGCGGCCAGCCGGGCCGAGCGCGCCCTCGAGCAGCTGGCCGAGCCCCTTTCGGCCCTCTTCCTGCCGGCCGAGAACTGGCCGGGACGATTCCTCGACCTGGCCTGGACCCAGATGATCCGCAACTCGGCCCATGACTCGATCTGCGCCTGCTCGGTGGACGACGTCGTCGACGCCGTACTCCATCGATACGCCGAAGCCCGCCACATCGGGGAGGCGCTGACCGGCGAGGCCCTCGACGCGTTGGCCGCGTCCATGGCGTCGGCAGGTCCGGTGGTGGTGAACCCGACGGCTGTCGACCGGGGCGGCCTGGTCGAAGCGGTCGTGACAGCCGCCGGCGAGCCCGGCCCGGACGTGCAGGTGCTGTCGGAGCGCACCGGCCTGCCGGGCACCATCACCTTGGACGGCATCACGGTCCGCAGCATGCTCGGGCTCGTCCAGGGTGCTCGGCTCGACACCGACACCTACATCACCGAGGCGTCCCTGAGCGAGGACGAGACCGGTCTCGACATCCGGGTCGTCATCGGCACAGAGGCCCGCGAGGGTGTCCCGATCGAAGAGATCAAGCGCGAGCTGTACACCCGTCTCACGGCCCGGCCCGACACGGAGGTGCGCTTCGCCCTCGAGCAGCCCCCGGTTCGGCGGGTCCTCGCCCGCCAGCAGCCCGTCCCGGGGCTCGGCTGGGCCCGGTTGGCGCCGGCCGGTCTGACCAACCCGGTGGCGGTACAAGACGATCCCACCGGGTCCGTGACCTTGAGCAACGGCCTCGTCACCGTGGCCGTCGACCCGGCCGATGGCACCTTCGCCATCGACGGCCGGCCCGGCTTCGGCCGACTGGTCGACGGCGGAGACCACGGTGACACCTACAACTACTCGCCGCCGGCGGTCGACGTCCTGGTGGATACCCCCGTGTCGGTGTCGGTGGTCGTCGACGAACGGGGACCGGTCCGGGCCCGAGTCACGATCACCGCCACGTTCGCCTGGCCCGCCCGAGTCGACGACGGCTCCAAGTCCCGGGTGGGCAGCCACGAAGTGCCGGTGCGGACCAGACTGGAGTTGCGGGCCGACGAGCCGGTGGTCCGGGTGCGGACGTCGTTCGACAATCCGTCGAGGGACCACCGGTTGCGAGCCCACTTCCCCCTGCCCCGGCGGGCCCGGACATCGCGGGCCGAGAGTGCCTTCACCGTCGTCGAGCGGGGGCTCACCGCAGAGGGCGGGAAGGAGGAGACGGGCACCCCGACATTTCCCTCCCGCCGGTTCGTCTCGGCCGGCGGGCTGACCGTGGTGCACGAAGGTCTGCTGGAGTACGAGCTGATCGACATCGAACCGGGCCGAGGCGCCGGTGGTGATACGGCCGGCACCTTGGCGCTCACACTGTTGCGCTCGACCGGCATGCTGTCCCGCCTGGGCATGAGCACCCGCCCGCTCACCGCCGGACCGATGACGCCCCTCGAGGGCCCGCAGCTCATCGGACCGGTCGACGTGCGCTATGCCATCGCCGTGGGTGAGCTCGATCCCTACCGAATGGCGGAGGACGTGCTGGTGCCCCTGGTGTGCGTGCCGTCGTTCGGCGGTGGTGCCCGTGCCGACCGTGGCTCGGTCCTCACCGTGCGGGGGGCCGAGGTGTCGTCGGTGCGCCGCCAGGGCGGCCTGCTCGAGGTGCGGGTGTTCAACCCCCGGCCGGTGCCGACCACCGTCGAGATCTCCGAGCACACCGGCTGGCTGGTCGACCTACGAGGAGGGCCGCTGGCTCCTTTCCAGGGGTCCTTCGCGTTGGGGGCCGAGGGGATCGCCACCGCCCGCCTCGACCGGATCTGAACCGACTCGGTCCGAGTCCGCCCGTTCGGGATCGGCCGCCTCGGCAGCCGACCGTCGGGACGCGCTCCGTAGGACCAGCTGCTCGCCGCGGTCGCGCAGCTCGTCGAGCTCACGCAGGACCGCAGTGAGACGCTCCCAGCGCACGGCGCGCCGGCGGTCGGTGGTGGGCTCGTGGCCGGCCCGGGCCAGCTTCCAGGCCTGGATACGGCCGATGTCCTTCAGCATGCGGGGCCGGAGCGGCCGCATCTCGAACCGGTCGGCGTCGGCGCCCAGCGCTGTTCGGAACTCGTCGGAGACGAGCACCGTCCCGGGATGGGCCACCCCGACCAGGCGGCTGGCCAAGTTGACCACCGGACCGTAGTAGTCCCCGTCCCGCAACAGGGCCGGGCCGACGGCCAGCGCCACGCGGACGTCGGAGAGCAGCTCGTCGTCGGCGTAGGCCTCGGCCAGGCTCAGCCCGATCTCGGCGGCACTCAGCGCCGACTGGACGACGAACATCACTTCGTCGCCGATCATCTTGACCACGCGGCCGCCGAGGGCGACCACCGTGTCGTAGGCCAGCTCCTCGAAACGGGCCACCACCTCGGTGAGCTCCTGGTCGCCGAGATGCTGGCTGAGCACGGTGAACCCGACCATGTCGGCGAAGCCCACTGCGGTCACCGGGCTCAGCTCCACGGCCGACCCCCGGCCGCGAAGCAGCATGGCCCGTCTGACGGCCGCCTGGAGATGCCGCCGCCAGACGTACTCGAGCAGACGCCCCATGGCCGGTAGCGCCAGGTCCGCCTGCCGCGCGAACTGGTCGGCATCGATGACGCTGTCGCCCGACGGGCTGAGAAACGGGGTCGAACCAGGCGACGTCTCGGCCTCGGCGATCCGGGCCATCGAGAGCCCGACCACCCTGGCGCTCTGGATGGAAGAGTCGACATCGGCCAGGCCGGCGGCCAGCATCGACTGGAACAGCTGGACGGCCTCGACGTCCAGGTCGGTGAAGGCGAGATCGTCGGCCCCCACGTCGAGAAAGCCGAGGGCCCGCCACAGCCGTCTGATCACTTCGAGGGGGAGGTCCGTGCTGTCCGCTATTTCGGATTGCGTGAGGCGACGCGACGAGGGCATCAGCATCCGATCGACCACGAGCAGGTCGACGACGTCATCGGCGATGGCCTGTTCGATCTCTTCGGGGGAGCAACCCAACTCGAGCAGGAGCGACTCCACCCGGGCCTGCGCCTCGAGGCGCGACGGCGCCTCTCCGGCATCCCCCGTCACAGCAGACACCCTAGATCGGCCCTCGGGTCACATCGGAGTGCGATCGACCGAGCCGCCTACACTGGCGCAGTGGCTGACCCGCATCGGTCCTCGTTGCCCGGCCATCCGTTGCAGTTCGGGCCGCGTGCGGTGCTCATCCCGGTCAAGTCCTTCGCTCTGGCCAAGCGCCGTTTGCATCGGGCCCTCGACGGGAGCCAGCGAGCCGAGCTGGCCCGGGCCATGGCTGATCAAGTGGTGCACGCCGCCTTTCCGCTACCGGTCGCCGTGGTGTGCGACGACCGGACGGTGGCCGAATGGGCCAGGGGGCTCGGCGCCCTGGTGGTGTGGGAGCCGGGCCGGGGCCTCAATGGCGCGGTCGAGGCGGGGGTCGACCATCTGCGCTCGGCCGGCGTGATCGAGGTCATCGTGGCCCATGCCGACCTGCCCCGAGCCCGCTCCCTCCCGGAGGTGAACGGCGGCGGAGGCGTCACCCTCGTCCCCGACCGCTACGGGAACGGCACCAACGTGATGGCACTGCCGGCCGGCGCCGGGTTCCAGTTCTCGTACGGCCCCGGTTCGTTCGCCCGCCATCGGGCCGAGGCGCAACGGCTCGGCCTCCCGCTGCAGGTGCTCGACCGGCCCGACCTGGCCTGGGACATCGACGAACCTGGTGACGTGGTACCGGTCGCCGCCCCCGGTGTGCCTGCCCGGTGACTCCGCCGGAAGTCGAGCGAAGCGATGACGGCGCGTTCCCGCCTGGTCCGAGCGGGCTTCCGGTCGGGGACCTGCTGACCTCGGAGCCGATCACCACCGGTCTGCCGACCCCGCCCGTCGCCCTGGCCATCGGCGCCCATCCCGACGACATCGAGTTCGGATGCGGGGCCACCCTGGCCCGCTGGGCCGCAGGGGGCACCCGGCTCCACTACGTCGTGCTGACCGACGGGTCCAAGGGCACCTGGGAGCCCGGGGCGGATCCGGCCTCGCTCGCCTCGGTCCGGGCGAAGGAGTGCCATGCGGCGGCGCTGGTGGTCGACGGCGGTCAGGACCACCCCTCCGGGCCCCACCGGATCTCCTTCCTCCAGCGGGTCGACGGGGAGCTCGAGAACGGGGCCGAGGAACGCCGGGCGCTGGCCGGCCTCATCCGACAGGTGAGACCCACCGTGATCCTGGGCCACGACCCGTGGCGGCGGTACCGGCTCCATCCCGACCACCGAGCCGCAGGCTTCATCACCGTCGACGCCCTGGTCGCCGCCCGCGACCATCAGTTCTTCCCCGAGCTCGGGCTCGCTCCCCACCGCCCGCAGACGCTGCTGCTGTGGGAGGCCGACGCACCCAACCACCTCGAGGACGCCCGAGGATTCGAAGCGTCCAAGGTCGAAGCCCTGCTCTGCCACCGGAGCCAGTTCGAATCGACCATGGGAATCGCCGGTGCCGACGCCCGGAATGCCGGGGATGCCGACGCTCGAGCCGCCGGCTTCGCTTCCAAAGTACGCCGCCAGCTGGCTCAGCACGGCTCGATCGGCGGCTTGCCCTCGGCCGAGGCGTTCCGGCTCGTCGGCGACATCTGATCGACAGATCCCCTACCGGCCGGCGCTACCGGTGGGGGCCCGAAGGCCCCCACCGTCGCACTCGACGACGGCGCAGGTGCGCCGTCCCAGTGGGTACTACCGTGAGCGGCGGACCCGCTTGACCGCCTTGCGGGCCGGGGCCCGCTTGGCTGCCGTCTTCTTGGCCGGGCGCTTGCGGGCTGCGGTCTTCTTGACCGTCCGCTTGCGGGCCGGGGCCCTCTTGGCGGTGGCCTTCTTCTTGACCGTCCGCTTGCGGGCCGGAGCCCTCTTGGCGGTGGCCTTCTTCTTGACCGTCCGCTTGCGGGCCGGAGCCCTCTTGGCGGCTGCCTTCTTCTTGGCCGGCCGCTTGCGGGCCGGGGCCTTCTTCACCGCCCTCTTGGCCGATGCCCGCTTGGCTGCCGTCTTCTTGGCCGGCCTCTTACGGGCCGGCCGCTTGGCTGCTGCCTTTCTCACTGCCATGGATGTTTCCTCCTTGGGGTTCAACGCCGATTTGAACGCCGAACCGGTGGCGAACCGGACTCCCTTCGACGCTGGTATGGGCACCACTGCGCCTGTCCTCGGGTTCCGGCCCACACGGGGACTCCGGTCGATCGGGTTGAACGCCCCAAACCCGATCACCGTGACCTTCCGTCCGGATCGAACCTCGGTGACAATGGTGTCGAACAAAACATCCACAACGCGTCCGACAGTCTTGCGGCTCGAACGCGTCGAGTCGCTGACTGCTTTGACGAGTTGCGACTTGTTCACGATCACCTCCGCAGCGATACGCAACCCCTACCAGCAAAATGGGTTTTTGCCGCCAGGTCAAGCACCGTCGCGCTGAACGACACCGATCGCGCTCGTCTGACGCGTCGGCTGCAAACCACTCATGACGCCGCGCGATAGGACGAATCACAAACCACGTTCGTCATCCATGGACAAAAAACCGTTTGATTGCAATAATTAATTGCGCGGTGCCGTGCGCGCCGCGATCGCGGAGTTCCATGTCCGCCACGGTTGTCGTGAGCACAAGTGAGCGGAAATTGGCCGCAAAGAAATTTTTTTCCTCAACACCCGAAATTCGCCTCACAACGCGCCATCGCGCCGTATTGGCCGCATTTGAGGGCGCCGGTCATGGCGCGTACCTCGGGCACACCGAACACGGCTGGTGCTTCGCCGGACCGCAGCAGTCGGTGATGGTCCTCGGACCGCCGCGTTCGGGAAAGACGACTTCGTTGATCATTCCCAATGTGCTGGCGAGTAGCGGGCCGGTGGTGTCGACGTCGACCAAACCCGACGTCCTCGATGCCACAGTGGCCGCTCGCTCAGCCCTCGGACGCTGCCTACTCTTCGACCCTACGGGATCGGTCGGACGCAGCGGTGGACTCGCCCCGATGCGCTGGTCCCCGCTGCAGTCCTGCACGACATGGACGGGGGCGCTGTCGCAGGCCCGGACCTTGGTCGAGGTCGGCTCGGCGCCGGGAGGCCACCGGGCCGTCCGAGGAGAGCACTCCCATTGGAAAGAGCGGGCCCAGGCGCTGCTGGCTCCCCTGCTGCATGCCGGTGCCCTGGCCGACGTCGACATGCGCACCGTCCTGACGTGGGTGGATCGTCGACAGGCCCTCCCCGCCTTGCAGATCCTGAGCGGGGAGCCGGGCCACGCCACCGGGCTGGGTCGGAATCTCCTCGACGGGATCATCCGCACCGACGAGCGCGAGCTGAGCGGGATCTGGTCCACTGCCTCAGGAGCCCTCTCCGGGTTCCGCTCCGACGCCGCCCTCGAGGTCACCTCCGACCCGGATTTCGACCCGGCCGGGTTCGTGCGCTCCGCCGACACCATCTACATCTCGGCGCCCGCTCATCTGCAGGCCGGGGTGGCGCCCATGGTCGTCGGCCTCATCGAGGACCTTCGCCATGCGACCTTCGCGGCGCGGGCCGACGGGCCGGGCGGGACCGGATCGAGCCCACCCGTGCTGCTGGCGCTGGACGAGTTGGCCAACATCGCGCCCATCCCCGATCTCCCCTCCATGATCAGTGAAGGAGGCGGCCAAGGCTTGTTGACACTGGCCTGCCTGCAAGACCTGTCCCAGGCCCGGCACCGGTGGCCGGACCATGCGGACGGCTTCCCGTCCCTCTTCGGCACGACCGTGGTGCTCCCCGGAATCGGTGACGTCCGTACGCTCGACGCGCTCTCGACGCTGGCCGGCGACGAGGAGATCCCGGCCCGGACGCTCTCGTGGGGCCAGGCGGCATCGGACCGTCCCTGGATCGACCTGGTCAGTGGCGGCCGTCCACAGCACGGCGCCAGTGTCTCGACCCAATGGCGGCGCCGGCTGCCGGTCGACGTGATCGCCCGGGGCACACCGCAGCACGCATTGGCCTTCGACGAGCGGAACCAGGCCAGCTGGATCGAACTGGCCCCGTCCCATCTGGCCGAGCCTTGGCGAACACTCCGGGGCCTCGGTCGCGCCCACCATCGCCTCCCCGAGCGACACGTCGACGCCGGGCACCGGGACGAGCACGGTTGGGAGCGGTAGAGGGCCGGAGCTCTCATGCCCGACCGAGTTGGTAGGTCCCGGTGGGCGGGCGATCCAGGCCCAGCGTGGGATCCAGCCCCGGGATCGTCAGGCCGTCCCCGGCGAGGTGCCGGGGCGCGTCGGGAACGGCCTCCACCGGGATACTCCATGCCGGCTCGAGGGCGCCGACGAGCTGTCCGGCCGGCCAGCGGGGCTCGGGACCGACCACCCCACGACCGGATCTCGCCCGGTCGGGCCGCCGGTCCGCGGTCGGCACCTCGCCGTGCTGGATCAGCCGGTCGGCCGCCGACTCGATGGCCTCGGCCGACGCACCGCCGATCGAAGCCGCGGCGACTTCGGCGACGAGGTCACGGCGGGACAGGGACCGGCCACGCCGAGCCGAAGCCTCGAGGGCCGATGCCATCCGCCCCGGGTCGACGAGAGCCGGGCTGTCGCGGCTCTGGAGTCTGCGCCCGACCACCGAGGTCAGGCTGCCGAGATCGAACCCGAACGTGGCAGCCCGGTCTCGCCACTCGGCCCGCAGCGACTCGACGGTACCCGTGCGGTCCTTGTCCGGACGGGTGGCGAAATAGGCGGCCCGCCACGATCGGCCTCCCGCCGGTCGGTGGCGGTACTCGTCCATGGCCGCGGCCCGCTGCGAGAAGAGCCGCCGCAGCGAGCGATCGACACCCACCACGTCACCCAGGCCGGAGCGGGACACCTCGAACGAACCACCCAGCCGCTCCCCGATCTCCAGCCGGAGCCGGGCGTGGTACACGGCCTGGGCGGCCGGGGCGTGGGCGAACACCCGCCGGCTGTCCACCGCCGACCAGCGCCCATCCACCCCCTGGGCCACGTTGGCCGTCACCACGTGGGTGTGGAGGTGGGGATCCAGGGCGCGGCTCGTCCGGTGCAGGAACACGCCCGCCGCCATCCCGGTGGAGGGGAGACGGACGACCTCTCCCGACCGGAAGCGGCGGACCCCGACCGCAGCCCGCTCCAGGTACCCGAGGGCTTCCTCCACCGCCGCCCGGTGGGCGGAGCCCGTCTCCGCCGCGATCTCCCCGGGGCCCAACAGGTGCAGCAGGCTCACCGACTTGGGGGCCCCGAAGGTGAGGTCATAGCCGGACACGGCCCGATCGGCCCGCCGGGCCCGGAGCGGCACGCCCGAGTGGGGATCGCGCCCGGCCAGGACCTCGGCGAATTCCTGGGCTTCGACCCGGTCGTGACGGCCCATCGCCGCTGCGCCCCCGCCCCACCAGTGGCCCGGCTCCTCGCCGGCCACCAGCGACCCCTCGGCCCGGCCGGGTACCAGGTCCTCGACGTAGTAGGCATGGCCGCCGGCACGGACGACGTGGATCCGGAGAACCACGCGTCACGGCCCGGTGACGTCGTCACTGGCGTGGTCACTGGCGTCGTCACTGGCGTCGATCACTGCCGTCGGCGCGAGCGGGCCGACTGCGGAGGAACTGCACCCGGCCGGTATTGCGCCCCCGCCGGGCACCGACCTTGCCGGAACCCTGCCGGCTACCGGGCCGGCCGCCGAAGGGCTACCGGTAGCGCTCGAGCACGCGGGCGGCCGCCTCGGCGGCGAGGGTGCGGTACTCGGGTGGATCGACCACCCGGGCGTCGGGTCCCAATCGGAGCAGGAGGCGCTCGAGCCAGGCGTCGCCGCCTACGAACACCTCGATCTCCACCCGGTCTCCCACCGGCTCGACCGGCCCGGCACCCGGGATCGACTCCACCAGCCAGGCCGTCGTCGGATCGAGGGAGATCCGTACCTTCCGACTGTCCGGACCGGGGACGAATGGTTCGAGATCCCGCCGCGCCGCGGCGTCGGGCTCCCCGGGGGGAGACGGCTCGGGAGCGTCGCCCCCATGCACCCTCGACCCGCCGGCCCCGTTCCCATCGGTTTCGATCCCGGCCCCGGCCGGTTCGGCCCCGGGCCCGGCCGGTTCGGCCCGGTTGATGCGGTCCACCCGGAACCGGCGCAGGTCCCCCGCCGCCGAGCAGTGGGCGTCGACGTACCAGTGGCCTTCGGAGGCGAACAGACGAAGCGGGGTGATCTCACGCTCGGAGACCCGGTCGGTCGAGGCGGAATAATAGGAGATGGACAGCCGGGTGCCCTCGGCCGCCGCCTGACGAACCAGAGGCAGCAACGCCGGCGCATCGAGCTCCACGTCGAGCTGCTCGCCGCCCAGCGCCCGGTCGAGCTTGGCCAGCGCGGTGGACAGGGCTCCGCCCTCGTCACTGCCGGACACGGCGAGCAGGGCCCGCGCCGAGGCGGCCAGGGCGAAACCTTCGGCCGGGCTGAGCCGCCGGGGGCGGGTCAGTGCCGTCCCGACCCGGGTCGACACCGTGGTGTCGGTGACCACGATCTCCATCAGCTGGTCGGGCGTGTAGGGGGGGACCCCGCAGCAGGCCGCCATCTCCAGTTCGGTGACGAGTGCCTCGGGCGCCAGATCGAACCGGGCCGCCGTCAGGTTGATGGGCGCTTCGCCCACCTGGGCCAACCAGGCCAGGATGGCCAACAACCGCCGCAGCCGGACCGCGGTGTCGAGGGCCGCACTCACTGTTCCCGTCCCCCGGCCGCGGCGAAGGCCTCCAGGCGCCCCACCAGAAGGTCCCGCACCGCCGGCGGCTCGATCACCTCGGCATGGTCCAGCAAGTCGAGGACCCAGCGGATGAGCGCCTCCTCGTCGGTCACGGTCAGCCGGACGACCACGGCACCGTCACTTCGTTCCTCGACCACGGCCGGCGCTCCCAGCTCGGCGACCACCCGGCCGGCCACCGCCGCATCCACCAGGACGTCGACCTCGACCTCCTCTCCCCCGCCGAACTGCCAGGGATCGCGCCCAAAGGCGGCGCCGACATCGAAACCGGGCGGGAGCTGCGTCGAGTCCGGCGGACCGGGCTCGGGCGTCCCTTGAATGCGGTCGACTCGGAAGGTGCGGGCCTCGTCCCGGTCCCGGTCGAACCCGACCAGGTACCACTGGCCCCGGCGGAAGCGGAGGCCGGCGGGGTCCACCTGGCGTCGCTCGCCCCGGTAGGAAAAGGAGACCTCGGCGGCGTGTCGGATGGCGTCGAACAGGGCCGGGAGGGCCGGCAGGCCGTCGACCGATTGCAGGTCTACCAGGGGCGCAGCCGACGACGAGAGGAGGGGTGACTCGCCGGCGGCGCCCAGCTTCAAGAGGGCATCGCGGCCGATAGGCTCACCCAGGTGGACTCCGGCGACGGCCAAGTTCAAGGCGGCCTGCTCCTCAGCCTCGAGACCCAGGTCCGGCAAGTAGTAGGCGTCGGGATCCACTCGGTAGCCCAGCTGCTCCTCACCGCCGATCGGTACCACCAGCACCGGCACCCCCTCGTCGCGCAGGAGACGCTTGTCGCGCTCGAAGGCCTGCCGGCGGGCACCATGGGCGTCGGGATAGCCGGGCACCCGCTCGCCGATCTCCCGCAGGCTCAGCGGGCGCGGGGTGTCCAGCAACACCAACAACAGGTCGGTGACACGCTCCAGTCGATCCAGCCGCTGCATCGGGGTCAATCTAGGACCCCGAAGGCCGGGAGCTGACCGTGGGGGTGACCTCCGGCCCCTACGCATGGCAGCCCCATCTCGTCGCCTGGCTGGTACTGGCATCGTTCGCCGGCCTGGTGGTCGTCGGGCACACCCGATTGTCGCGGTCGGCCGACGTACCCATCCCGTGGACCCGGCGCCAGGTCGCCAGCTTCGCCGGGGCCTTGGCGGTGGCGGCCGTGGCACTCACCTGGCCGGTGGCCGACCTGGCCGCCCACTGGTCGCTGGCCGCCCTGGTCACGCAGCGGCTCCTCCTTCTGCTTGCCGTGGCGCCGCTCCTCCTGCTCGGACTCCCCTACGACGTATTGCGCCGGGTGACCCGGCCGGCCCTGGTCGACGGCGTGCTGACCAGGTTGCAGCGGCCGCCCGTGGCCATCGTCACGGTCACCGTGCTGGTGGTGGGGTCGATGGCGCCCTCCCTGGTCAGGGCCCAGTCGACGTCCTTGCTGGCCCGGGCCGCGATGGATCTGGTGACGGTCCTGGCCGGCCTGGTCCTGTGGCTGCCGGTCCTCGGGCGGGTCCCCGGCATCGGGAGGCTCCGGCCGGTCGTCCGCTTCGCTTACCTGGTGCTCCAGGCGGTGGTCCCCGGATTTCTCTCCTTTATCTACATCTTCTCCAACCACGCCCTGTACCCCGAGTTCGCCAAGTCGCACGCCGCCATCGGCCTCCGACCGCTCAACGACCAACAGATCGCCGGGTTCATCTCCAAGCTCACCCTCTTGCTGGTGCTGCTGTCGGTCGGTGGGGTCGTCCTGGCCCGGGCACCGGTTTCGGACGAGGAGTTCGACGGAACCGAGCCGCTGGTCTGGGCCGACGTGGAGCGGGAGTTCGAGCGGGCCGATCGGCGACGGACAACGGGAGTGGCGACCGGGCCGGTGAGCGAGGAGGCGGAGTCGGCCGAGCAGGCCGAGGGGCCCCCGGCGCCCGGCACCGATCCGGGCCGTCCGCCCCCTCCGCCCCGCCGTCCCCATCGCGGGTTGTCGGGACAGCCCTCGACCAACCGCGACCCTCCCGAGGGCGACCCGCCCCACGCACCGCCCCGGTAGAAGTCCGGACGCCGACCACCCGGCTCCCTAGCATGGGCCCGTGACCCTCCAGGCTCCCGCTGGCCCGTACGTACGGCGGCTGGTCACCGGCACGATCCGCGCCGGGGTCGAGGATCTCGCCGGGCGACCGGCCATGGTGGTGCGGACAGTGTCCTCGCTCCGCCGCGGCGCCCTCTCGATGGAGGACGGGAAGACCATCAGAGTGGCCGCCACTTCGGCGTTGAACCTCCGCATTCCGGTGGTGCTGGTCCTGTCCTCGAGCGGGGCCGACGTCTCCGAGGGCGTGGCCTCGCTGCACGGTTGGGGTCAGGCGGCCCGGGCCCTGGCCGCGTGCTCGGGGATCGTCCCGGTGGTCATCGTCGTCACCGGACCGGCCCTGTCCGGGCCCGCCTTCCTGCTCGGCCTGGCCGACCTGGTCATCATGACCAGCGACGCCTTCGCCTTCGTCTCGGGGCCGGCCATGGTCGAGGACTTCACCGGCATCCGCATCGGGATCCAGCAGCTCGGCGGCACGGCCGTGCACGTCCGCTCGAGCGGTCTCTGCGCCATCGAGGTGGCCTCGGAGGCGGACGCGCTGGCTCACGTGGAGCAGCTGCTCGGCCTGTTCCCGGCCCATGCCGACGAGCCGGCCCCCCGGGTCCGGGTCGGGGACCCGGCCGACCGCGAGGTGGACGAACTGCGCGAGATCATCCCGACCCGCTCGACGAGCTCGTACGACGTCCGCCGGGTGGCCGCCACCTTGGCCGACGAGAACGATCTGACCGAGTTGTGGACGAGGTGGTCCCCGCAGCTGGTCACCGCCTTCGGTCGCATCGACGGACGCACGGTTGGGTTCATCGCCAACCAGCCCCAGGCCCTGGCCGGGACCCTCGACATCGCCGCTTCGCAGAAAGGGGCCCGGTTCGTCCGCTTCTGTGACGCCTTCAACCTGCCTCTCGTGACCCTGGTCGACACGCCGGGCTTCCTCCCCGGCAAGGACCTCGAGTGGCGAGGGATGATCCGCCACGGAGCCGAGCTGGCCTTCGCCTACGCCGAGGCCACCATCCCACGGGTGTGCGTGATCCTCCGCAAGGCCTTCGGCGGTGCCTACATCGTCATGGACTCGAAGGGGTTGGGCAACGACCTGTGCTTCGCCTGGCCGGGAGCCGAGATCGCGGTCATGGGCGCCGAGGGCGCGGTCCAGATCCTCCATCGGCGCGTGGAGCCACGCCAGCGAGAGGCCCTGCAGGAGGAGTACGCCGAACGCTTCCTCACGCCGTGGCAGGCGGCCGAACGCGGCTTCGTCGACGCGGTCATCGACCCGGCCGACACGCGTCGGGTCGTGGCCGAAGCACTGACGACGCTGGCCACCTCCCGGGAGCACCTCCCGGGACGGAAGCACACGGCCGGTCCGATGTAGCGAGGCTCGACTCCAAGCGAATCCGGTAGCCGCGGTGGTCGACTGCGAACACACGAGGATGTCTCTGTTGGGAGGAGTGACCCTGCTTGCTCCAAACATGGTGACGGAGCCAACGGGTCCTTGGGCCCCGCATCTGTGAGGGTGGGTCCGGCGCCGATCCTCGATCAGGCGGGTGCGGCCTCACGTCGTAGCCTCGCAGGCAGGAGCGGCTCGTCATGGCTTCGACTCGCCTCTTCCATCGTGGCATTGGGTCAGAGCAATTCGTCGGACGGCTGGTCATCGCTCTTGCGGTGCGGGACGATCGGGAAGGGAGCGCTGAGCAACAGCACCGCGCCCATACCGACCACGACGGTGGCCCACCAGAACCATGGATTCAGATGGTGGTAGGCAAAGACAGTGGTCTCGAGGCCCACGACCGCGGCCGCCACAAACCGCTTCCCACCCTGCCGGGCAGCGAGCACGAGGAGCAGGATCAAGGGCGGGGCAAGGTAATAGGGAGTCATGACAGCCTCGAAGAGGCACCGGGAGGCCAGCATTGCTGCCGCCAGCCATACGAACCGCTCCTCCGGCTGCGGCCGCCGCCAGACGTACAGACCGACCATCACCGCCAGGACCACGTCGATCAACCTTCCCACTCCGCCAGAGACCAGCACCGGATTGCCAGGCCCTCGGACCGCGTAGCCACCAGAGTGGCCAACCGCCGGGACGAGTCCGGCGCGGTTGAACTGTTGCGAGGATGGATCCGCCACGTGGGGAGCAAGGTACACCCAAGGCGTGGCGTGGTTGACCGACGCGGGCGTGGGTTGCTCGATGACAGCACGAATCGTTTGGGTCGGGTTTCCGGCCAATGCGACTCCCACGAGAAAGACCGACGGGAGGGATGCACTGATCATCGTGCGGACACGCCGGCCTCCCGGAGTCGTGCCGATGACGATGGGAAGCAGGAGCACCACCAAGGGCTGGATCACGACGCCGAGGCCGAGGAGCCAGCCACACCGGACCCACCGACCATCGATGACGGCCAAGAGCGCATAGCAGGCAAGCGCCAGGGCAAGGGCGTCTTCCGCATGCCCCCAGACAACCGCCACCGGCCAGGCAATGACCGCCACCAGAAAAAGGACGATGAGCCGATTTCGAGCTGTGACGCCCAGTCGTTCAGACAGGGCATCAGCGGCGAATAGGACCGTCGACGTCAGAATCAATTTCTATCGAGTCGAGGAGAAGGAGTGCGCTGGGATGTTGAACGACCCAGGGCGGAAACGACTCGGTCAGGTGGAGCATCCCGCTCAGCATCGCCACCGGTGCCAGCAGAACAGGCATCCCCGGGAGCGCGTTGAAGCCGGTCGAGGTGTCGTAGACACCGCCGACGTAGCCCCACCCGACATAGTGAGCCGCACGCCAGATTCCCCACAAGTCTCCCGACGCAGTCCAGTAGTGCCCATGACTGACGACGTGGTTCCAGAAGAGCATGTAGAGCATGCCCAACGAGAACATGCCCGCGGACAGCGTGAGCGGCCATTTGCGTCGCGCCAGGAGATCACCCAACCGCGTCATTCCATGTCGATTTCCCAGTGGTTCTAGTCCCCCCAGGTTCATGGTCGATGGTGCTCCGTTCCGCGCCCGCCTGTCAGTCCTTTATCGAGCAGATGGAGCCCGCCCTTGAGCAGGGGTCCCGAAGGTGCCGTCAAGATCCTGCACCGGTGCGTGAACCCACGAGCGTGACGCCATCCATCGGAAGTACGCCACGGCGCCACCTCACACCGTGGCGGGCCCGTCAATCCGATAGTGCGAGCTCGCGAACACCGACCTGCTCGGCTGCCGAGGATGTACCGGCACTGCGGTCGGCGGGCATCGCGTACTCCGTGACCCGATCCGGTCCGACGAGGTCCGAAGGGTAGGCCAAGCCCATCACCACGATCAGGCCGGCGAGTATGGGCAGCCACCAGACCCACGGGCTCAAATGAATGTAGGCGTAGACCGAGATCGCGAAGGCTACAACGGTTGCCACGACGAACCGTCGTCGACTCAAACGAGCGACCATCACCAGACCGAGGATGATCGGAGGCGCCAGGTAGTAGGGGCACATCACGGCTTCGAACCCGCAACGGGCGGCCAGCACGACGGCGCCCAGCCAGACGAGCCGCACCGGTGGCTGAGGCCTGCGCCAGACGACGACACCCAGCAGCAAACATCCCACGAAGTAGATCGTCCTCCCGGGACCCCCCGACACGACGACGACCGGTGGACCGAGTTTCGTCGTCACGTGCACGACGATGTGCCCGTTGATGTTCGCGGCGGAAAACGTGTGAATCGTTCTCGACACGAGACTCGGCACCCTCGGGGCGAACGCCAGCCAGGGTGTCGGGTGATTCTGCTCTGGGACGGCGGGCTGTTGCAGGACCGCCCTGAAGGTACCGCTCGGGTTCTCCGCCAGCGCGATCGCCATCAATACCACCGGCAAGGCGGCCGAACGAAGGGCCACCAGCAGCCGCCGTCCGCTCGGTGACGCACCGATGATCAACGGCAACATCGCCGCCACCAGGGGTTGGAAGACGATCCCGAAGCCGAGGAGCCACCCGCATCGGGACCATCTGCCATCCAGCATCGCCCGCATCGAGTAGAGGGCAAAGGTCATCGCCAGGGCATCCTCCGGGTGCCCCCAGAGGACGGCCATCGGTATCGCCACGAGGTGACGACGATGCAGAGAGCGCGCCGCCGAGTCCAAGGGACGTGCAGGCGCTCGGCCAGAGCATCGGCGGCGAACAGGACCGTCGACGTCAGCAGGAGAACGACAGGCTGCAAGATCAGGGCAGCCGACGGATGGGAGAGGAAGAACGGAGAGTACGACTCGGTGAGTCCGAGGTGTCCCGAGAGCATGGCGACCGGAGCCAGGACGATCGGGAGACCTGGCAGCGAGAGCACGCCGGTCCCGTAGGTGTAGACACCTCCGAGATATCCCCAACCGACGTAGTGAGCACCCCTGAAGATCCCCCAGAGGTCGACCGGAGTGAACCATCCGCTGCGGTGGCCCACGATCGGCTCCCAGCCGAACATCACGAGCAGGCCGACACCGAGCATCACGACGGCTCCGACACAAGGCCACAACCGTCGACGGAGTGACCCGAGCAGGGCCGTCAACCGTCCGCCGGCGACATTCGGACCGTCCGCCGCGGGATCGGCTCATCAGCTGCTCGACGACCACCACGGTCCATCATCCTTTCGGTCCCACCTCTGACTGACCCGTCGGCACAGTGCCAAGGAACACTTGAATTCCATACGAATGTGCCCCCCTCCAGACGGAGGGGGGCACATTCACTGTTCCCGTCGGCTTCGAGGGAGAGGGATCTCCCCTCAGCCGTCAGTCCCTGGTTACGGGCTCGGCGGGAAGCTGGTGCCCTGGAACACGTTGCCCGCAGCAAGCGCCGGAAGCAGAACCGGCATTGCACGTCGCGGCGGCCTTCTGCACCCCGTAGAAGGTGCCGGCAGCGTTGGCGGGGGTCGTGTAGCCCGCCAGGTTCGTGTAAGGAGCACTGCGTTTGTCTCAGCTGCCGAGTTAGTCCACGGCGTACCAGCAGTTCTGGTTGTTCTTGGACTGGGCCGCCAAAATGACGCCCTTCCCGTCAGCAGCCACGAACACGCTGATCGGTGCCCTGACCGTCGAGTTACCGGTCGTCCACGTCAGGCTTGGCTCCTCGGTGGCCATCGAGCCGACCAGAGTCGCAGCCGTGGTGTAGCTCTGGCTGTTCTGCTGGAAGTAGGACTTCACGTTGGTCAACGCAGAGTTCAGGTTGGACTGCGCCGCCCGGTCGTTCGCCGACTTGGTCACCCCGAGGAACGTCGGGATGGCGATAGCCAGCAGAATGGCCAGGATCAACAGCACCACCATGAGCTCGATGAGGGTGAAACCGGCATCTTCGCCGTCTTCACCGACATCCTGGCGCCTGTCATTCAGGCGTTGAATTACGGAAAACATAAACTGCCTCCTCGTGTTATTACTGCATCAATGTGTGAATACCTCTCGGTATCCGATGCATCCATCGTCAGGCGGGACAGGGAACTTGAGAAGATTTAGCGGGATTTTTTCGGGCAAGATTCTCAAGAGAAGATTGAGCCCTTCGTGCTCTTATGCACATGCCCGCATTACCAGGCTACGAGCGCGTTTAGGCAGTTCAGCCAGACGTCCGTCCGCCATCCGCCAGGCGCCTCAGCCATGCAGCTCGGCGCTTCAATCAATGTAACGCTTGAATGGCGATATTCGCAATGGCCTTCAGCGCCGCTATTCTCAATATCAATCAAGTCGATAGATCGTAGAAGATGACGAAATGGACGGACGGCATTCTAAATACATGAAATATCAGGGGATACGCTCCGACACCGTCCTCTGAGCATCCAAAGCTTGCGGAACGACGCAGGGCTGCGCTGGCAGCATCGTCACCCCAATCACCCGACGGTTAGTTGTGGATCAGCTTGATGTAGTCGAACATGGGGAGGTAGAGGCAGATGACCATGGCGCCCACACCGACTCCCATGACCACCGTCAGCAATGGTTCGAGAAGAGCAGTGAGGTTGTTGACGGTTATCTCGACTTCCTGATCGTAGAACTCAGCCACCTTCTTCAGCATCGCGTCGAGGGCACCGGTCTGCTCACCCACTTCGACCATCTGGACGACGAGCGGCGGGATGACGTCCTCGTGCTCGCGCAATGGATCGGCGAGTGGTCGCCCGACTCGGACGCCGTTCTTCGCCTCGATCAGAACGTCGCCGACGGTGACATTGCCAGCGATGTCGGAGCAGATGTCAAGAGATTCGAGAATCGGCACCCCCGAGCTGATCAGCGATGCCAACGTGTTGCTGACCCGGGCCAGTGCGACCTTGTGGAACAGTGGCCCGAAGACAGGAGGTTTGAGGACCAGCCGGTCCCATTTGCGCCTTCCCTCCTCGGTCGCGATCCACTTGCGGAGACCGATGATGCCGGCGACGACTACCGCGATGATCAACAGGACCCAGACGCTCGTCACGATCTCCGAGATCTTGATGAGCACCCGGGTCGGGAAGGGCAACTTGCCGCCCAATGAGGTGAACAGGTTCTTGAAGACAGGCACGATGAACACGATCATGGCGGTGAAGATGATGACCATGACGCTGAGCACGACGGCCGGGTAGGTCAGGGCTGACCGGATGGTGCGGTTGAGCTGGACCTGCTTCTCGATGGTCTCGGCCAGGCTCACCAGCACCTCGTCGAGGTTCCCGCCGACCTCGCCAGCCTGGACCAGGGTGCAGAAGAGATGCGAGAAGACCTTCGGGTGCTTGGCGCAGGCGGCGGACAGCGACGAGCCGTGCTCGAGATCGAGGCGTACCTCGCCGAGCACCTTGGCCAATGCCGGGTTGTCGACCTGGACCACAAGGATCCCCAGCGAGCGCACCACGGACAGCCCGGAGTCGACCATGGTGGCCAGCTGCCGGGTGACCACCGCGACCTCTCGCATCTTGATCCGGTCGGAAAAGCCCGGGATCTTGATCTCGGTCTTGAGGCTGACCGCCGATTTGGGTGCCACGGAGACCGGCATGTACCCCATCTCGCGGAGCCGCCGGACGACCAGCGCCATGCTGTCGCCCTCGATCTCTCCTTCGACCAGTGCCCCCGCCCGGTCGCGGACCTTGTAATCAAACGTCATTGCCATGGTTGTCCCGATTCTCTGGCCGTATGGATCAATCCGAATTGAGGTGGTTGCGGAGGTCTTCCTGGTTGGACGAGCGGTCGACGGCGATGCTCTCCGAGATGAGCCCTTCCTTGACCAGGCGGGCCAGGCCCTGATCCATCGTCTGCATGCCGAAGGAAGCTCCGACCTGCATCAGCGAGTAGATCTGGTGGGTCTTCGACTGACGGATCAGGTTGCGCACGGCCGAGGTGCACATCAGCACCTCGGCGCACGGCACCCGTGCCGTTCCCTCGGTGTTGACGATGAGCTGCTGAGTGACGACGCCCTCGAGGGTCGCGGCCAGCATCACCCGGATCTGCTCCTGTTGGTTGGTGGGGAACACGTCGATCACCCGGTCGATGGTCTGCGGCGCGTCCTGGGTATGGAGCGTGGCGAAGACCAGGTGGCCCGTCTCGGCCGCTGTGAGCGCGGTCGAGATGGTCTCGAGGTCGCGGAGCTCGCCGACCAGGATCACATCGGGGTCCTGACGAAGCACCCGCCGCAGCGCTTCGGCAAAGGAATCGGTGTCCTCGCCGATCTCTCGCTGGGTGATGATGGACCGCTTGTGCTGGTGAAGGAACTCGATGGGGTCCTCCACGGTCACGATGTGCAATGGCTTGGTGCGGTTGATGATGTCCACCAGCGACGCCAGTGTCGTCGACTTGCCCGAGCCGGTGGGGCCCGTGACCAGAACGAGCCCTCGTCGCAAATCGGTGAACGACTTGATGGCATCGGGCAGACCGAGCGTGTCGAATTCCGGCATGTCGTGGGGGATCGGCCGCAGCGCAGCGGCCACGGTTCCACGTTGGAGCGAGACGTTGACCCGGAATCGACCCACGCCGGCGATGGAGTGGGACGTGTCCAGCTCGTGCTCGGCCTCGAACCGCTCACGCTGGGAAGCCGGAAGGATCCCGAAGACCATGTCCCGGATCATCTCGTTGCCCAGATTCGGGCACCCCTCGATCTGACGGATGGCGCCGTGCAGTCGGATTGCCCCCGGCTGCTCGGCTGTCAGGTGGAGGTCCGAGGCGCCGACCGCCACCGCGTAGCGGAGGAGGTCGTCCACGTGCATCGGCGTGCTCGCGTCGGCCGGCACCGGGAGACCGCTCTCCAGCAGTCGCTCCGCGACCGCTGACGGCTCGACTTCGTCGGGGACCGGGTCGCCCGTGGCCGTCGGGTCGGGTACCGACTCCGGGATCCGGGTCGGGGTTTCGGCCAGCGAGCCATTGGCCTCGGGACGGCCATTCCGGTGGAGTGACCTGGCCACGATCACAGGATCGGCCAATACCGGATTGATCCGGCAGCCGACCCTGGCTCCCAGGGTGTCGAGATCGTGCTCGGAAGGCGGCTCGGCGAAGGCCACGGAGAGGAGATCACCGTCGACCTGGACCGGGACGGCCCCGTACTCGCCGGCCACGTCATCAGGCATGGCGGCGCGTGCCTCGGAGGTGACGTCGATGGCGGCCAGATCGACAGCTGGCACCTGGGCCAGGTGGGCCAGCGCCCCGACCACCACCCCCGCTTGCAGAACATTGCGGCTGATGAGGAGCTCGGCCAGCGAGTGTCCGGTGGATCGCCCTTCGGCCATGAGGGGATCCAGGTTGGCCTGGGTCTCGTACCCTCCCTTGACCAGGGCATCGGCCAGACGATCCGACCACAGCATGCGGCTCTCGGCCGACACCGGGCTCATGCGACGACCCTCAGCACCTCTTCGAGGGTCGTTTCGCCCTCGATGGCCTTGCGCAGACCGCTCTGGCGCAGCGCCATCATTCCCTGCGTGACCGCGATCCTGTGTATGTCCTCCACCGATCCTCCTTCAATGATGGCCCGTTCGATCTCTTCACTCATGGGAAGGAGCTCGGCCAAGGCCTTCCGTCCCCGGTAGCCGGTGTTGGCGCAGGCCGAGCATCCGACCGCCCGAAACACCTTGGACATCCCACCTACCTCCTGAAGTTCATCGGCCGTCCAGCCCGCAGCTTGAATGTCGGCCTCGGTGGGTACGTATGCCTCCTTGCAGTGCGTGCACAGGCGGCGGGCCAGCCGCTGGGCCAGGACACCCGACAGGGCGGAGGTGACCAGGAACGGCTCGAGGCCCATTTCGATGAGCCTCATCGGTGTGGCAGCGGCGTTGTTGGTGTGGAGGGTGGCCAGAACCATGTGACCGGTGAGCGCGGCCTCGATGGCGATGACCGCCGTCTCCTTGTCCCGGATCTCGCCCACCAGGACGATGTCGGGGTCGGACCGGAGGATCGACTTGAGAGCCGAGGCGAACGTCAGGCCCGCCTTGACGTTGAGCTGGACCTGATTCACCCCTCGCAGCTGGAGCTCGACCGGATCCTCCACGGTGATGATGTTCTTCTCGGGCGAGTTGAGGGCGCTCAGCGTCGTGTACAGGGTGGTCGACTTGCCCGATCCCGTCGGTCCGGTGACAAGGATGGTTCCGTAGGGCTTGGTGTAGAGGCCCTGGTAGATCTCCAGCAGGTCGTCGTCGAAGCCCAGATCGGAGAAGCCGAGGACCACACTCGACTTGTCGAGCACCCTCATCACCACCTTCTCGCCGTGGATGGTCGGCAAGGTGGCAATGCGGAGATCGATTCCCTTGCTACCCACGTTGAGGGAAATCCGGCCGTCCTGAGGGATGCGGTGCTCGGCGACGTTCATGTCCGCCATCACCTTGAGGCGCGTGGTCACGGCGGCGGCGATGGCGCGCGGTGCGGTGGAGACGTCGTGGAGCACGCCGTCGATCCGGTAACGAATGCGGAGCTCGGCTCCGGTGGGCTCGACGTGGATATCCGAAGCTCGCTCGTTGAGTGCCTGGAGGATGAGCAGGTTGACGTAGCGGACGATGGGCGCGTCGTCCGTGACGGCCTGGATGTCGTCGACGCCCGCGTCGGGAGCCACCTGCCCGTCGAAGCCAAGCGACGCTTCGGCGGCCATGTCGGCCGCTTCGGCACCGGTATTGAAGGCTCGGCCGATGTACGAGCCGATCTGCGAGCGAGTGGCCACCACCAGCTTGAAACTGCGGCCCATGATGGTCCGCAGGTCGTCCATGGCGAAGACGTCGGTGGGATTGGAGGCGGCCACTACCGGCGTCCCCTCCTCACTGCCGATGACGATCAAGTTGTGGTGCCGTGCGGTCGCCTCGGGAATGGTGCCCATCTCGTTGAAATCGACCCCGACGACGTCGAGGTCTACGAAATCGAGGCCCATCTCCTGGGCCATCCCCCACATCAGGTCCGCTTCATCGACCAGCTTCTGCGCGGTCAGGATGCGGGCGACACTCGCCCCGGTTCTGTCGTGCTCCTCGAGCACGCCTCTCATGTCTTCCAGCGAGACCCGTCCGCCGTCGACCAGCGCCTTGGCCAGCGGCGGGAACAGGGCGGTCTCCGCAAAGTCGCTACCCTCGGCGGTCTCGGACCGAGCATCCTCACTGTGCTGTTCCTGGTAGGTGGCGACTGCCTCGGCGACCAGATCGGCGGCAATCTCGGCCGACTCGGCACTGGTCTCTTCCGGCTCCTCGGGGGCGGCGGGAGCGATCGGAGCGACGGTCAGGGCCGCTTCGGCCAGCTCGTCCGAGCCGGCTTCGGTCACGGCCGCCGTGTCCGGCGCCTCGGCGACACCATCGGGGTCCACCACGACGGGGACGGCGAGGGCCAGTTCGGCCAGCTTGTCGGAGCTGGCCGGACGCGACTCGGCCGATTCGGTCTCCGGGTTCGGAAGGCCAGGGGGTGGCTCGAGCGTGGGCAGCCCGATCCCCGCGTCGCTCGAGAGATCCGGCCCACTCGGCGACCGTTCCTCGGTCAGCGGAAGGGGGTCGAAGCCGGAACGCCGTTCGGCGGGCTGCCTCCGGTTCCGGGAGCTCCGCGGGATCATCACCGAGCGATCGGACAGCAGGCCACCGAAAGGTGCGTCGCTGCTCCCCCCATCCGGCTCGCTCCCCGGAGCCTCGGCACCCTCCGGTGACCCGAACACCTGCTCGAGGTAGTCGGCGATCTGATCGCGCGAGGCGACCACCGAGATGAAATCCCGGCCGATGGTGTCGCGCAACGTCGTCTGGATACTCCGATCCGAGGGGTCGGCGGTGGCGATCACCGGCGTTCCGAATCGTCGTTTGAGCACGACCACGTGGTGCTCGCGGGACAGCGAAGCGGGGAGGAGCGCGCCCGCGGCGGGATCGACCCCGTAGGTGTCGAGGTCAACGAACTCCAGATCGTTCTCTTCCGCCATGACCCGCGCGGCACCGGCGTCGCCCATCACGCTAAACATCGGCAGACAGGCGCTCCGGATTGAACCCCAATCTGCGGCTCTGGGCCTGGTCGGGATGGGCGAGGGACCCGCTGGGCCTGGCCAGCCCCAAACGGCGAATGTGCCAGGTCCCGGCGGGACGATCTGCTTGACTGGGCTCTCACCCCACCGGTTCGCCAACACCCTGTCACCCACCCGGGGGACCGGCCAGGACGTGGCCCGGACGCCCAGTTCACGCCAGGTCCTGTCACTCGATCAGCCTCGGATAGGTGTCATGACATCCAGCGAAGCCCCGCATCTCCTGGCAACGGTGCTGCTGGCGGGCATCGTCGGTCTCCTCGTCGGGTCCTTCCTCAATGTCGTCGTCTACCGGGTCCCCCGCCGCCTCTCCGTCGCCGGGCCGCGCTCGTTCTGCCCGGCCTGCCACGCCCAGCTCCGCTGGTGGGAGAACGTGCCGGTGGCGTCGTGGGTCGCCCTCGGTGGACGCTGTCGCACCTGCCGGGAACCGATCTCCGTCCGGTATCCGCTGGTGGAGCTGGGGACCGGCGCCGGCTTCGCCCTGGTCACCTGGGGCTGGCGCGGGAGTCTCGTGTCGGCCGCCTATTGCGCCCTCTTCGCCACCATGCTGGCGATCAGCCTCATCGAGTTCGGTCGGAGGCGGGCCCCGCTGTCGCTGGCGGCCATCGGCACGGGGGTGGCGTTGGTCGTCCTCCTGGTCGCCGCGGGATGGCACGGGCCCTGGCACATCGCCGTCGGAGCGGCCATCGGCGCCTTTGTCACCTTTGCCGCTGTGTCCTTCCTCCGGGCTCGAGATCCGGAGTGCTCGGACCCGCTCGGTTACGGCCGCAGCGCCCTCCTGGTCGCCGGATGTTGGTGCGGAGGGCTCGGGTGGGTCGCGGCCGTCATCGGCATTGCCGCATGGTTCGCGGCCTACCTGCTCTGCCTGGAGGGAGCACGGTGGGCGGCGGGCGGGCGACGACGTGGGCCGGTTCCGCGGCGACCCGGATACCCGGTCTTCGACACGCCGTTGATCTCCGCCCTCGTGCTCGGCATGGTGGTGTCCTTCATCGCGGGCATATGACGACCCTACGATTGGACTATGAGCATCGCCGAGCCGAGGGGCCAACACGGTCCTCGGCCAGCACCAGATGCCACCGACGGAGGCGATACCTCCCGCCGGGTGGTGGTCGTCGACGACCACGAGCTCCTGCGGACCGGTACCCGACGCATCCTCGACGAGGCCACCGGGTTCACCGTGGTGGGCGAGGCAGCCGACGGGGAATCGGCCCTGGAGGTGATCGGTAGCCTGCAACCAGATGTCGTCTTGGTCGACATACGACTGCCCGACGTCAACGGCATCGATCTGGCCCGCCGCATCCTGGGCGAGCATCCCGACACCGCCGTCCTGATCCTCAGCGCCTACGACGACCAGACCTATGTCAGGGCAGCCCTGGCCGTCGGCGTAGCCGGGTACCTGCTGAAGACGGCACCCGGTGAGGAGCTGATTCGCTCCATCCGCGCCGCCTGCGAAACCCCGACGGTGGCCACCGCCGGTCCGTCGGGCCGCGGGGAGAAGGACGCCGCTTGGTCGCCTGACGATTCGACACATCCGCTGACGGCCCGGGAGCAGGAGGTGGTGCGCCTGGTGTCCCGCGGCATGTCCAACAAGGCCATCGCCCAGAGGCTGGGTATCAGCCCCCGCACCGTCGAAGGCCACCTCAACCATGTGTTCGAGAAGATCGGAGCGACCTCGCGGACCGAGCTCGTGCACTACGCCCTGGCCAACAGCTTGTTCTCCCGGTCGTCCCACGACGACGCAGGCCCGTCGTGAGAACCAGGGTGGCCGCCGGTCGGGTGGCCGCCGGTCGGGCGGCGGCGGGTGGGGTGGCGGCGGGTCGCACCGAACAGCCCGCCGAAGGTAGCCAGCCCATCGGCCAAGAGGTGCAGCCCATCCCGGTTCCCGACCTGACCGTCCCGGAGGCGACCCCCGCCCCGCCCGAACCCGAATCGGGCCCCACCCCTACCAACGACCGGCCGTGGTCGAGCTCCGCCTTTTGGGTGCTCCAATTCGTCGTGCTGGCGCTCTACCTGGTCAGGCTGGCCGCCGTCGTCTCGTTCCACCTCGACACGACCTCGGTGGCCGTCGAGTTCTCGACCCTGTCCCTCTTCCTCGTCCCGGTCGTCTACGCCGCCCTCCATTACGGCCTGCGCGGTGCGGTGTTCACCGCGGCATGGGTATCGGTGCTCGCCGTGCCGCGATTCATCGGCTATGTGGATGGGCACGAATTCGTGGCGGCATGGGCAGAGCTCCTGCAGGTGGTGCTCTTGAATGCGCTGGCATTCCTCATCGGGCAGGGGGTCTCTGCCGAGCGGGCGGCCCGGCGCATGGCGGAGTCCGCCCGGGAGGCCCATCTGAGTGCCGAGGCGCTCTACCGCGAGCTCTTCGACTCCAACCAGTCGCCCATCCTCTTCGTGGACGCCGACGGCTACGTCGTCGAGTCCAACGCTGCGGCGCAGCGCGCCTTCGGGCGACGGGTCGGCCGGGCCCAGCCCGGTTCGTCTGGTGGACATGATCGGCGCCGGTGCCGCGGCGGAGGTGCTGACCCGCTTGATCGCCGGTCCGGCAGCTGACGATGACGGCACCGACCCGTCAGTTTCGGACCGGGTCGAGCCGGTTCCCTTCGAAGTCGACGGACAGATGGTGCTCTACCGGCCGGCAGTGACCACGATGGGGAGGTCGGCGGACGACCGGCGGATGCAGGTGGTCTTCGAGGATGTGACCACCGAGACCCGTCGCCACGACCTGATGGAAGCGTATGCGGCACGGGTCGTCCTCGGGCAGGAGGAAGAACGCCGCCACATCGCCCAGGAGCTGCACGACGGTCCCGTCCAATCCCTCATCCACCTCTGCCGCCAGATCGACCTCCTCGGGTCCCTTCCCCCTGACGACCAGCGGCGGTCCTCGACCGGTGGCGGAACTGCGCACCCTGGTGGAAAGTGCCGTCAAAGAGCTGCGGTCCATCGCCCAAGGACTGCGGCCCTCCATCCTCGACGACCTCGGGCTGGTGGCCTCCATCAACCAGCTGGTCGTCGAGGCCGGCGCTCGCCAGGGGTTCGAGACCTCGTTCGGGGTCACCGGGACGGAGCAACGGCTGACTCCGGCAGCGGAGTTGGCCCTCTTCCGGATCGCCCAGGAAGCCCTCTCCAACGTCGAGCGCCATGCCGCAGCGCGCCGTGTAGCGGTGGGCCTGGACTTCGAGTCCGGGACGATCCGACTGCTGATCAAGGATGACGGCGCGGGGTTCGACGTCTCCGACGGTCGGTCGCGGGAGGCGTCCGGATCCTTCGGCCTGCCGGGCATGGTCGAGCGGGCCCACCTGATCGGCGCCCGCTTCATGGTCCACTCGGCTCCCGGTGCCGGAACCACCGTCGACGTCCGGATACCGGCAACGAATATCGTTTGATTAGGTTGTCTCTACTGCGATAGGGGCGGCCTTGAGTCCATCTGAACGACGGAAAGGGAAGTAAGGCCCCGGTGGCGGCCAGGCCAGGGCAGGATAGACCGCCCGACCAGGGCCAGGGAAGAAATGTCACCCAACCGACATGGGGGAAAAGGTTTCCGCCTCATCAATTCGTGGGATACTGGGGCCCGTGGAAGAGATCATCATCGAGTCCTGCCATAGCACCTGGATCATCGATATGGAGAACTCCCGCTTCCGTAGGGTGGTGAAGGGATCCAACCACCATGCGGCACCGGCCTCCACCGAATGGCAGGCGTGCTACGGCGTCGAAGTCGATCCCTTATCCGAGTCCTTCGTGGTGCTCCTTAACCCGGAAGGGACCCGCCTCCTTCGAAGTTGGCGCCACGTCGAGCATTGCTCGCAATGCGGGGGCGAGGCCACATCTGAGTTGTCGTTGAGGGACCTCCGCTCCGCCGTTCGAGGTTGATCAGGGCCGTTCGAGGCTGACCAGGGCCGTTCGAGATTGATCGGGGCCGTTCGAGGCTGATCGGATGGGTGTGCCGCGTCTGATCCCGTCCTGGATCGCCCGCCAAAGGCGGTATCGCTAGGGCGGGATCGTGCAGGAATTGCACCCTCGGGTTCAAGAATCGGACCGATCCGGTCGATTACCGGATTTACGACCTGAGCACGATGACCAATTCCTGGCAAGTCCGGAGCCGCTTCACCACGGAACGGCATCCGACGGGAGGTCGCTCGGAACAGCGGAGAGGTTCATCGCAAACGTCATGAACACGAACCCAGTCTCAACCCGAATGAAGTCCGCGGACCGTCGCATGGTTGCGATCGAATCCGGACCCTTGTCAGAAGTTGATACTCCCCCCCAGACGGTCCCGGACGGCCCCCCGCGCAACGACTTCGCCGCGTCGGCGGCCATGGTCAACGACATCCTGGCCGCCCGTCCGGCGGGCGACACCGGGGTAGCAGCTACGACTCCGGCGGTCGGTGCCGGCCCGGGCACGGCCCATGCGTCCGAGTCGGCCGGCAGCTACCCGAGTGGGAGGCCTTCCGGCTCTGACTTCTTCGCCAGTACCAAGTCCAAGAAGGCGTTCTGGCAAAAGCAGTTCACCCTCCGCCGGTCGCGGGCCGAGGACCGCTAGAGAACCGCCGGCCGCTTCCAGACGCCGGAGCTCCCCCCGGTCTTCTCCCACAGCATCAGTTGGCCGATGCTCATCGTCCGATCGGTGGTCTTGCACATGTCATAGACGGTGAGCGCGGCCACGGCGCAGGCGGTCATGGCCTCCATTTCCACGCCCGGTGCGATCGACTGCCTCCACCTTGGACTCGACCTCCACGAAGTCGTCGCCGATGGTGAAATCCACGTGTACGGCACCCACGAGCAGCGGATGGCACATCGGGATCAGCTCGGCTGTCCTCTTGGCCGCCTGGATACCGGCCACCCGGGCCGCGGCCAGCACATCACCCTTGGTAATGGCGTTGTTGGCCACCTTGGCCGTCGTCTCGGGCAGCATGGTCACCCGGCAGCGGGCCAGGGCCCGGCGATGGGTCGCCTCCTTGGGCGAGACGTCGACCATCCGGGTACCGCCAAACGGGTCCAGGTGGCTGAGGCCGCGGTCAGTCATGGGCCGGCCGGAGGATCACGGCCCACAGTCTACGGGAGACCAGGGGTTCCGGAGGCTATTGGCACTCTCTCGGGTAGACTGCTAACAGCCAGCGACGGAGCCGAGAGGATTCGCCCACTTGCCGACCTACGAGTACCACTGCGACAGCTGCGACCGGAACTTCGACGTCGTGCAGTCGTTCCACGACGATCCACTCGAGGCCTGCCCCACCTGCGGCTCCCCGGTGCGGAAGGTCTTCGGCAGCGTGGGGATCGTCTTCAAGGGGAGCGGCTTCTACAAGACCGACAGCCGGACGGCACCTGCGGCCAAGGCCGGCGACGGAGCCAGCGGCACCACATCGGACGGTACCGGGTCCGACGGCTGGGGAGGGCGGCTCGGGCGCCGGTGACACTTCGGCTCCCGCCACGCCGGCCAGGACACGCCACCGAAGCGTGAGCCGGCATCGACGCCCTCTCCCGCCGGCCGTCATCGGGGAACGGGTCGTCATCGGGGACCGGGTCGTCGTCCGGGGCCAAGGAATCGGCCACGACCTAGCCATCGTCTCAGGCCGCCTCCGGGCGCCGCTGTCGTGACCGGCGATCGTGCCTGAGAGCAGCCGATTCGAAATAAACCTCGCCAATGCGCGACCCGGCCCGTACAATGGCTCGCTGTGGACCAGGGCGATCTCGACCGATTGCTGCGACTCCTGGCCGAGCTGGACGGCTCGGACCTTCACATCAAGGCCGGGGCGCCGCCGGGATGGCGTCGCGGCGCGCTCCGGACACGTGGACGACGAGCCGCCAGTTCACCGCCGACGAGACCATGGCAGATCGCCGAGTCGATCATGTCCCCTCGGCGCTCCTCGAGACTTCCGCGAGCACCACGAGGTCGACTTCGCCTACAGCCTGGCCGGCACCGGCCGGTTCCGGGTCAACGCCTACTACCAGCGCTCGTCGGTGGCGCTGGCCATGCGCCGGGTCCGGAGCCCAATGCCGTCCACCGTCGCCGAGCTCGGGCTCCCCGAAGCGGTCGACCGCTGGCCGACGAGATGCGCGGGCTGGTGCTCGTGACCGGCCCGACCGGATCGGGCAAGACGACCACGCTGGCCGCCATGGTCGACCACATCAACCACACCCGCTCGTGTCACGTCGTCACCATCGAGGACCCGGTGGAGTACCTCCACCGCGACGACCTGGCCGCCATCGACCAGCGGGAGGTCGGGTTCGACACCGATCTTCTCCTCGGCCATGCGGGTCGTCCTGCGCCAGGACCCCGACGTCATCCTGGTCGGCGAGATGCGCGACCCGGAGACCGTGTCGGCCGCTCTGACGGCCGCAGAGACCGGCCACCTCGTGCTCTCCACCCTCCACACCATCAACGCCACCGAGACGATCAACCGCATCGTCGACTTCTTCCCGCCCCACCAGCAGTCCCAGATCCGGGTCGAGCCTCGCCGGGTCGCTGAAGGGCATCATCTGCCAGCGGCTGATCCCGACGGCGGACGGGAAGGGCCGGGTGCCGGCCCTCGAGGTGATGGTGGTCAACGGCCGGATCCGGCAGCCGGTCCTCGACCCGCTGCTCACCGGGGACATCGAGGGCATCGTGGCCGACGGCGAGTTCTACGGGATGCGGACCTTCGACCAGTCCCTCGTCAATCTCATCCGACAGGGAACGATCGACCTGGCGGAGGCCATGAACAACGCCACCAACCCGCACGACCTCAAGGTGCCTCCTCGAGCGCAAGGGCATCCTGCGGACCGGGCAGTTCCCGCGGCCAGCTTTGGCTGAGCGGTTTACAGCCGTCGATACCGATCCGTCGAAAGTCGACCGGTCGATCCGGACCGTGGAAGAGCGACCGGTCATCGGAGTTCCCGATCGCCGCTGAAGTCCGAGCGGCTTGAGGCAGCGCCCCCCGATCGCCGCCCCGTCCGCGACTCCCGGTCCGTTCTTACCAGACAGGCCTCAAGGTCGCCCCCTTCGATCCGATAGACCCTTCACGGTCTGGTGCATCGCACCGGAGAGACAACGGTCGTCCTCATGACGATCACCGAGGGGACCGGAGCACCAGGGTGAACAATGTAGACCAAGGCGGTGGTGTCCGAGGAGCAGAACATGGCGCAGCTCGTCGTAGGTCTCGACATCGGCACCAGCGCAGTCCGCGCCGCCGAGCTCGACGTGAGCTCCTCGCGCCCGGTGCTGCTCACCTACGGCCAGGTGGGGCTGCCCCCGGCTCGCTGGTCGAAGGTGAGATCCGCGACGGCGCGGCGGTCACCGAGGCGATCAAGCGGCTGTGGGCCAACGGGCACTTCTCGAGCTCGTCGGTCATCGTCGGCATCGCCGGGCTCCGGGCCATCACCCGGGAGATCGACCTGCCGTTCGTCCCCGACAACGAGGTCGACAGCGCGGTCCGCTTCCAGTCGGAGGAGGTCATCCCCTTCCCGCCCGACAGACCATCCTGTCGTCGCAGATCCTGACCGACTACACGTCGCCGGAAGGCGACAAGATGCGGCGGGTGCTGGTAGCAGCGGCCCATCCGACCTGGTCAACGGCGTCATCGAGGCGGTCGACAAGGCCGGTCTGACCGTCGTCAGGCGTCGACCTCATCTCGTCCGGCTGGTCAGGGCCATCGGCGGCCCCGACGAGACCGACCAGCCCGAGGCCATCGTCTCGGTCGGGGCCGGCCTGACCGTCGTCGTGGTCCACCAACAGGGCCGCCCGCAGTTCGTCCGCACCATCGGTTCGGGCGGCAACGCCACGACGGCGGCCATCTCCGGCGGCCCTGGACGTTCCCGCCTCGATGCCGAGGGGATGAAGCGGCGCATCGGCGAGGAGAACACCCAGTCCATCGGCGGAGCGGGCCGCGGAGTCCACCATGGTCGACCTGGTCGGCGAGATCCGGAACTCATCCAGTACTTCGCCTCCCTTCCGGGGGCTCCGGTGTCGAGGGTCCTGGTCACCGGGGGCGGCTCGGCGCTCATGGCCTCATTCCCATGCTCGAGGCCCAGGTCGCCTCCGGTGCTCACCGTCTCGCCGCTCGCCCGGCTCGAACACCTCGAAGCTGGACCTGACCGAAGCCCAGGCCGAAGAGGTCCGGCCGGTGCTCGCCACGCCCATCGGCCTGGCATTGCCCGAGCCCGACAAGGCGGTGAAGAAGTTCAACCTGCTCCCGCCCGAGGTGGTCAACGGCCGGCTCAAGCGGATCCAGGAGCGGACGCTGGTCGGCTGTGCCGCGGTGTGCTCGTCCTGCTGCTGGCATTGGGGATGTGGAAGCTCCTCCAGGTCCACAACGCCCAGAACAACGTGAACGCCCTGCAGTCCAACATCAACACCCTCAACGCGGAGACTCCCAAGTACGACGCGGTGGTGGCGGCCAACAGGCCTACACCGCCGGGCTCGCCCGCCGGGCCTCGGTTCTCAACTCCGCGATCGACTGGCCTCGCTCAACAACCTGATCTCGATCACGCCGGCCGGTGCCCAGGTCAAGTCTTCAACGGCCCGGCGACAGCGCTACGGTCGTCGGGCACCGGGACGGCGCCACGTCGAGCGCCGCCACCGCCGCCGCGAGCCGCCCCAGCCCGCGTGCTTCGAGCACACGACGTCGGCGGCCATCGGCACCGTCCAGCTGGGCGTGACCGGACCCGGGCCGAGCCTGTCCATCTCGAAGGCCTGGATCAACGCCGTCGCCGCTCCCAGCTGTTCGCCAATCCGCTGCAGGGCGCGACCACGGTGAACCCCGACTCGACCATCTCCTTCCCTTCACCGTCTCCATCACACCCAACGCCAGCCTGCCAAGAATGCGAGCCTCAAATGAACGCCGCCCGTGAATACCGGGTGCCCCTCCTGATCGGGGCCGGCACCCTCGTCGTGGTCCTGCTGCTCTGGGTGGCGCTGATCTCGCCCGAGAACACCAAGCTCTCCAGCCTGCAGGCCCAGCAGACCCAGCTCCAGACCCAGGAGACCGCGCTCCAGGCCAAGCTGGCCGCGCTCTGGTCCGAGCAGCAGAAGCTCTCGACCAGTGCGCCGACCTCCAGAAGATCACCACCCAGTCCCCAGTGTCCAGAGCCCGACCGACATCGATGCCGAGGAGTCCTCGTTCGAGAGCCAGTTCAACGGGCTCCTTCCGAGTTCCGGAGTCACCCTGCCCAGTTCAGCGGATTCGCCCCGGCCACGTCGACCGCCGGCACCTCGGCCCGCCCCCCCCCGCCGTCCGCCAGCGCCGGACGCCCCGGTACACGGCAGCCCGGCGTGATACGGTGCCGACCACGCTGGCGGTCACCGGTGACTACGGCCAGGTGCTGGCCTTCGTCAACGGCCTCGACAGCTTCCCCCGCCTGTTCGTGATCCAGACCTTCGTGCTGTCCTTGGGGCGACCTCGTCCACCGCGCGGTATCGGCCGTCAGTGGCCGTAGCTCCGGTCGTCACGGCCTCGGCGCAGGACGGGTTCTCCCGCTCTGGACGGTGGGACCCCGACCCGCCGGCCGGCCGTACAGCCTGGCCATCACCGGGTCGATCTACTACACGTCGACGCCGAGCGCCCTGGCCGCTTGCACCAAGGCCACTGCCGAGGTCAAGGGCGGCTGATCCCTCCGGCGGCGACCTGCCGACCGTGATCCGGCCGTTGCGGTCAGCCGCTGAGCTGCATGTCACCCACCGCCAGCGTCTGGCCGGCGGCGATGCCCGGAGCCACTCGACGTCGGCCCCGACGGCCACCAGCGACTGCAGCATCCGCTGAAGCGTCGATGCCACCGTGATCTCGCGGACCGGCTCGGCCAGACGGCCGTCGCGGATCATGAGGCCCTCGGCCCCGACCGAGAAGTCGCCGCTGATCGGGTTCACCCCCGAATGGACGCCGGTCAGGGACTGGACGAAGCCCCTCCCCACCCTGGCCAGCACGCCCTCCTCGTCATAGCCCTCCCGACCGGGGGCCAGGGTCAGGGCCCGGCAGCCCGGGCCCGGCGTGCCGGTGAACCCGCCGCGGACCGCGGAACCGGTGGACGACACGCCGGCAAGCGAGGCCGAGACGGTGTCGTAGAGGAAGGCCCGCAGGAGCCGCCGTCGATGAGCACGTTGCGCCGGCAGGCCAGGCCTTCGGCGTCGTAGCCGGAGGCGCCGTAGGCGCGCGGGTCGGTGGGGTCGTCGACCAGGGTCAGGGCAGCGTCACCGACCTGCTCGCCGATCCGCCCGGCGAAGAACGAGCGGCCCTTGACCACCGCCTCGCCGGACAGTGCCGAGGAGACCACCGACAGCAGGGTGGTGGCGACCCGGCGGTCGAAGACCACGGTCGTCCGCCCGGACGGACCCTTGGTCGCGCCGAGCATGCGCACGGCCCGGGTGACGGCATCGGTGCGGCCGCCTCCGGGTCGAGGCCGTCGAACCCGCGCCCCACGCTGAAGCCGCAGCCGGTCTGGCTGGCGTCGCCGTCGCCGGCGATCACCCCGACCGACAGGTAGCCCGAGGTCTTCGGCTCGAGGCCCGGATCCCGGTGGTCGAGACCAGCGCCACCTCCACGGACCCGTCCCCGTAGTCGGCGTGGTCCACCTGGCGGATACGCGGATCGGCGGCCCGGGCGGCGGCCTCGAGGCCGAGGGCCAGCTCCACCTTGTCGGGGGTGGGCACCGAGCCCAGCGTGTCGTCCCACAGGTCGAGGTCGACCGCGGCCACCCCGTCGGGCGCGGCCAGCCGACGTGCTCGTCCGGGGTGGCGAAGCCGGCATTGTCCCGGGCCTCGGCCAGGGTCTCCTCGGGCACCGACTCGTAGCGAGCCGGCCCAGGCGAAGCCGAGCCTGTGGTCGCTGACCACCCGGATGCCGATCCCGGCCGAGGTGGCCGACGTGAGGGACTCGACCTCGCCGGCATAGGCACGGATCTCGGTCTCGTCGCCACGGGCCACGTACACCTCGATGTCCTCGCCGGTCCGGGCCCATCCGGCCACCCGGTCGGCCAGCGCCAGCAGGTCGTCGCGTGCCCGCCGCCGTCCGCCTCGGCCCTCCGGGCGCGGTGTCGGTAGTCGTTGGCGCTCCTATTCGGCCGTCCCCCCGATGGTGACGCCGGTGACCCGCAGGTCGCCTGCCCGCAGCCGACCGGGACGCTCTGGCCGTCCTTCCCGCAGGTTCCCGGGTCATGTCGAAGTCGTTGCCGATGGCGTCGATCCGGAGGACGTCGGGGCCGTTGCCGATGAGGTTGGCGTCCCGGATCGGCTCCGTGATGCGGCCGTTCTCGATGAGGTAGGCCTCGTTCATCCCGAAGACGAAGTCTCCGGTAGCGGTGTTCACCTGTCCGCCGCCGAGCTCGGCGACGTAGACCCCCTGTGGCGTCTGCGCCACGATCTCATCGGGTTCCTCGTGCCGGCGAGGAGAAAGGTGTTGGTCATCCGCACCATCGGCAGGTGCTGGTAGCTCTGGCGCCGGCCGTTGCCCGACGAGTCCCGTCCCTTTCTTCGGGCCCGGAGGTAGTCCCACATGTAATCGGTGAGCACCCCGTCCTCGATGAGCACGTTGCGCTGAGTGGGCCGACCCTCGTCGTCGACCGGGAGGCCCCCCAATGGGAGCCGATGTCGTCATCGACCAGCGTGACGACGGGGCCGGCGACGGCCTGGCCGATTGGCCCGTGTACACCGAGGCGTCCTTCACGATGTGGTCGGCCTCGAGCCCGTGCCCGCACGCCTCGTGGAAAGGATGCCTCCACGCCCCCCGGCCAGACCACAGGCACCTCTCCCGAAGGTGCCGGCCGGCGGACAGCTTCGTCATCGCCCGCCGGGCGGCTCGCTCGGCGGCCATCCTCGACGGGGTGGTCCTCGAACACCTCGAAGCCGAGCGTGAACGCGAACGTGTGAAGCCCGTCTGAAGGCCGGCGTCACCCGACGCCACGCAGTGAACCGAGAAACGGGTCCGCACCCGGTCGTCACCTGGCCACAGGCCCTCCGAATTGGCGACCAGGATCCGCCGCCGGCTGTCACTGTAAGCCGGCGGCACCTGGGCGATGGACGCCCGCCGAACGGGCGGCCTCGTCGGCCCGGCAGAGCAGCTCCAAGGTGTCGCCTTTCGAGCCGACTTGCCCACGGTGGTCGGGGCCGTCACCGGGGGTCGCGGGCTCGACATTTCCCGTTTCGAGGGCCATGGCGCGCGTGGGGCCATCGCCGCCATCGCGGGCGACCGCCGACGCAGCCTCGGCCGCCGCCAGCAGTCCGGGTTCGGACAGATCGGCTGTATGGGCGAATCCTGTCGTCTCCCCGACGACGACCCGGACCCCGGCCCCCCGTTCGCGCCCGGAGGAGAGCTCCTCGACCTTTCCGTCGTCGAGCCGGGCTGCCGAGCTCGCCCGGTCCTCGGCGAAGACCTCGGCGAAATCGCCGCCTCTCGAGGGCTCCGTGCAGGACCCTCTCGAGTACGGGAGTTTCGATCACAACGGCCTCCTCGTGGCGCGGCACGGCGCTTTGGCCGGCGATTGCTATGTCACGTATCGTACCGGCGTGGCTCCCCGGACCGGCCTGTCCGCCCGTCGCGAGATGGAGGTGACCGAGGCCGACACCGCCGAGGCCATGAGCACAGGATCGGTGCCGGTGCTGGCCACACCCCGTCTGATCGTGCTCTGCGAGGAGGCCAGCTGCAAGGCCATCGACGCCGAGTTGCCCGAGAGCTCCACGTCGGTGGCCAAACGGGTCCAGTTCGACCATCTCGCCCCGGTGAGCATCGGCGCCACGGTTCGGGCTGAGGCGACCCTCGACCGGATCGAGGGTCGCCGCCTGGTCTTCACCCTGTCGGTGTCCGAGAGTGCCGGGCTCGGTGGCCGTGGGCAAGCTCATCCGGGTGGTCGTGGACCGGAAGTCGTTCCTGGCCAACGCCCGGTAGGCGAGTGGCCGCACCGGCGCTCGTCCGGTCCGGCCCGAAAAGGGTCAGCCCACGCCTGTCCCCGGCGGCGTTGGATGAGCGCGCCGTGAGCGGAGCACCCCGATCAATGCACCTGGATCAGAGCGCCGCGATCAGAGGTTCTTCCCGATGATGCCGCCAAGCACGCCACCGATGCCGGCGTCGGCGACAGGGTGGTCGTCCGCCGTGGGCAAGTAGGGGGCGATGGCCTGGGCCAGCACGGGGACGGGCATGGACTGGCAGCCCGAGACGTTCCCCGGTCCGGTCAACGCCACCAGGTGGAACCCGTCACCACCGAAGGCCAGGTTCTTAATGCCCTGGAGCCGGGTGATGGTGAAGCTCACCCGGTCCTCGAACAACCCGACGTGACCCGGGTGGACCAGCATCGTCTGTCCCGCGGCCAGCTCGTAGGTGGTGATCTCCCCCGACAGCTCGATCCAGGCCTGACCCTGGCCCTCCAGACGCTGGAGGATGAACCCGTCGCCGCCGTACATCCCACCCCGGAATGTTTGCTGCATGCCGATGGGTGGGACGATCCCATCGGTGCCGCAGACCCAGCCGTGGCGATGGACCAGATAGCCCTGTCCCTGCTGGATGGTGACCGGGAAGATGCGCCCGGGCAGCTTGGCCCCGAAGGCGACCATCCCCTGGCCGCCCTGGGCCTCGTACTTGGTCAGGAAGATCCCGCCCCCGCCCACGGCCCGCTTGAGACCGCTCATGATGCCCTTCTGCCCGCCGGCGTTGGTGGTCTGGGTGAGCTGGACATTGGCTGACATCCACGAGAGCTCGCCGTGGGCGGAGATGACCGACTCCCCCGGCTCGAGAACCATCTCCAACAACGGAAGGGTGCTCCCTTTGACTTCGGCTTGCATCGGTCCTCCCTCGGATGGGCCCGGAATCTCGGCGACGGGCACAGGCAATTGCCCGACCATTGTGCCTGACAGGCCCGACCGCGAATCGGGATGCCGACGCAGGCGACGAGGATCGTCGGAGGCCGGGCGGGGCGGGCCGGTCAGCCGAGCTATTCGGCCGCTCGCTGGTAGCCTGAGCCGAAAGGCCAACCTTCCCATGATCCTCGAACACATCGACAGCCCCGCCGACCTGCGCACGCTCACTCCGGAGGAGCTGGCCACCCTGTCGGAGGAGATACGGGCCTTCATCGTCGATGCCGTGACCGCCACCGGGGGCCACCTCGGCTCCAACCTGGGCGTGGTCGAGCTCACCCTCGCCGTTCACCGAACCTTCGACTCGCCGCGCGACGTCCTCCTGTGGGACACCGGGCACCAGGCCTACGTGCACAAGCTGGTCACCGGCCGACGGGACGCGTTCTCGAGCCTGCGCCAGGGCGGCGGGCTGTCGGGCTATCCCAACCGGGCCGAGTCCGAGCACGACTGGGTGGAGAACAGCCACGCCTCGACCATCCTGAGCTACGCCCACGGGCTGGCCAGCGCCTTCGAGCTCCAGGGGCTCAATCGGCGGGTGGTGGCCGTTGTCGGGGACGGTGCCCTGACCGGAGGCATGGCCTACGAGGCGCTCAACAACCTCGGCCACTCCGGCGAGCGAGTACTGATCGTGCTGAACGACAACGGAAGAAGCTACACGCCGACGGTGTCGCGGCTCTCCCTCAGCCTCACCCATCTGCGACTCAACCCGGCCTACATCCAGGCTCGCCAGCGCATCCGCCACCTCATCCGCGAGCTTCCCGCCGTCGGCGACCTCGCCTACTCCGGCGTGCACGGTCTGACCAGCGCGCTCCGCGAGGTGGTCACCCCACACACCTTCTTCGAGGCACTGGGCATCCGCTACGCCGGGCCGATCGATGGGCACGACATCCCCGGGGTGGAGCAGGCCCTGGCCAACGCCTCGGAGTGGCGCGGGCCCATCGTCGTGCACCTGCTCACCCAGAAGGGTCGAGGCTACGCGCCGGCCGAGGACGACGACATCCAACGGCTCCACGACTTCAAGGTGAGCGCGCCCGGCCGCGGTGCCGCCCCCGGTTCGCGCGGCCCCGGTCGGCCCGGCGTGCGCCTCGATGGCCGGGCACAACGGCACGTCCGGGCCGGTGGACATCGGCCGTCGACGAGGCCGCCGAGCTGCCGGTCACGACGTTCACCGACGCCTTCACCCGTTCACTGCTGCGCCAAGCGGAGGCCGACCCCCGCATCGTGGCGATCACCGCGGCCATGCCCGGGCCCACCGGGCTCCTGCCCGTTCGAAGCGCGCTTCCCGGAGCGGTTCGTCGACGTCGGCATCGCCGAGCAGCACGCCGTGACCGCCGCGGCGGGCATGGCCATGGCCGGGATGCGCCCGGTGGTGGCGGTGTACTCCACGTTCTTCAGCCGGGCCTTCGACCAGGCGAACCTCGACGTCGGCCTGCACGGCCTGCCGGTGGTGATGGTGCTCGACCGGGCCGGTATCACCGGTGACGACGGCCCCAGCCATCACGGGGTCCTGGACATGGCCCTCGCCCTCTCCATCCCGGGCGTCACACTGTTCGCCCCGTCCATCGCCGAGGAGGTCGAGGTCATGCTGGAGGAGGCGCTGAAGCTGCACGGGCCCCTCGATCATCCGCTTCCCGAAGACGCCGGCGCCGTGGAGGCCTCCCGGAGCGGTGGGCTCGGGCCTCAAGGCGCGCCAGGTCCTGGCCGGTGACGGCTCGGCCTGCATCCTGGCCGTGGGCAAGCTGCTGGTCGCGGCGGAGGAAGCGGCGGCGGCGCTGGCCGCGGACGGGATCGACGTGACCGTCTGGGATGTCCGGGTGGTCTCCGATCCGGACCCGGCCATGCTCGCCGATGCGGCCCGCCACGACGTGGTGATCACCGCCGAGGACGGGATCCGCCAGGGGGGTGCGGGCACCTACCTGGCCGAGGCCCTGCGCCGCGGCTGCCCGCTCGGCGCCGCACCGCCGGTCGTCTCGCTCGGCATCCCGCGCGCCTTCATCGCCCAGGACAAGCCCGACCGCATCCTCTCCCGGCTGGGCCTCGACGGACCCGGTCTGGCGCGATCGGTCCGGGAAGCGGTCGCCGAGGTCGCCGAGGTCGCCGCGTGGGTCCGGGTCGTTGGGGACCCAACATTCGGGCAGCCAGGAGGTCCCGGATCCGGCCGAGGACCCGCCGTCGGTCCCGGTCATCGCCTCCGCCCCGGATACCCTCGACTGACCAGGCTCGGGCGGGGTGCGATCCCGTTCTCAGCACGGGTCCCCCATGCGCCGCGCCTGTTTGCCGCCCTAACAGAAACGTGTTGCAACCGACTGGCCGATGACGTTCAACCTCGCGGACCTGTTCGAGGCGGCCGTGGACGCCTTCGGCGACCGGGAGTACCTGCTGGCCGCAGGGGAAGCGCCGGACCTTCGCCGAGATGGAGGACCGGGCCAACCGCCTGGCCCACTTCCTCGCCGACCAGGGCGTCGGGCCTGGCGACCACGTCGGCATCTACTCGCTCAACAACGTCGAGTGGGTCGAGACGGCGTGGGCCGTGTTCAAGCTGCGAGCGGCCTGGATCAACATCAACGACCGCTACGTGAAGGACGAGCTCCGCTACCTGTTCGCCAACGCCGACTTGGTGGCCCTGGTACACCAGGCCCAGTACGGACCGCAGGTGGCCGAGCTCCTGCCCGAGCTGCCGGGGCTCCGGCCGCCGGGAGGATCGAGGACGGGTCGGGAGTGCCGTTGGCCGAGGGGACGGTCCCCTTCGAGGAGGCGATGGTCGCCGGCCGTCCCGAGCGTGACTTCGCCCCGCGTTCCACGACGACCACTACGTCCTCTATACCGGCGGGACGACGGGCCCGCCCAGGGGGTGGTGTGGCGCCACGAGGACGTCTTCTACGCCCTCGGCGGCGGGTCGACCCCCACACCGACACGTGTGTCGAGCGGCCTGAGGAGATGGTGGAGCGGGCATGGCCGGCCAGGTCACCTCCTGCCCATGGCTCCGCTCATCCACGGGGCCACCCAATGGCCGGTGATTGGCCTGAGCTTCGGCGGCAATCGGACCATCCCGGGCCCCACTTCGACCCCCACACGGTATGGGAGCCTGATCACGAACGAGGGCGTCGACACGTCACGATCATCGGGGACGCCATGGGCGAGCCATGGGGAGGCGCTCGACGAACCGGGCCGGCTACGACCCCTCGTCCCTGATGGCCATCACCTCCGCGGCAGCCCTCTTCCAGCGCCGGTCAAGGCTGAGCTGGGAGGTACCTCCCGAACACGTGATCGTCGACGCCTTCGGGCCGCGGAGCCGGGCAACGAGGCCAGGTGACGTTGAACAAGGACAAGACGGCCATGAAGAGCGGGCCCGCCGTTTCCGGGCTCGCAACACCGTGGTCTTCGACGAGGACCTGAAGCCGGTCACGCCGGGGTCGGGGATCATCGGCAAGATCGCCCGGAGGGGCGACATCCCGATCGGCTACTACAACGACCCGGCAAGACGGCCGAGGTGTTCATCACCGTCGACGGCGTGCGCTACGTGATGCCGGGCGACTTCGCCACCGTCGAGGCGGACGGCCGGTCACCTTGCTCGGCCGGGGCTCGGTGTGCATCAACTCGGGGGGCGAGAAGATCTTCCCGGAAGAGGTCGAGTCGGCCGTCCGGTCCCATCCGGATGTCTACGACGCCATCGTGGTCGGGGCGCCCGACGACCGCTGGGGCCAGAGGTAGCGGCCATCATCCAGCCACGGGCCGACCGGCATCCCGGCCTCGAGGACATCGAGGCCCATTGCCGCGAGGCCATCGCCGGGTACAAGGTCCCCCGCCAGCTCCATGTGGTCGAGTCCATCGTGCGGTCGCCGAGCGGCAAACCCGACTACCGGTGGGCCTCGGAGGTCGTCGCCGAGACACCGGCCGAGACCGACCACGGAGGTGCCCGCACGGCGGCGGGCGTCTGACCGCGTGCCCGTCGACCTGGGCGAGGATAGCCGCCCCGGTGGGCAGCGCTGTGCTCACCATGGAGATCCAGCGCGGCGTCATCGGCGACTTGACCTCCTTCCCCCAGCTGGCCGACGCCGCCCGCCAGGTCGGCGTAGTCCCGAACACGGTGCGCCTGCTGACTGCTGCCCGCGCCCACGGCGTGCCCGTCGTCCACTGCACGGCCGAGTTCCGGGCCGACCGGGCCGGATCGTTCGTCAACTGCCAGCTGGTGGCGGCCATGGTGCGCAACCCGGACCACCTTCTGGCCGGCACGCCCGCCACCGAGCTGGTCGACGGGCTGGGACCGGAGCCCGGCGACATGGTCTCGCCCCGGCTGCACGGCGTCTCGCCCTTCACCGGCACCTCGCTCGACACCTGGCTGCGCAGCCTGGGGGTACGGACTGTCGTGGCCACCGGGGTCTCGGTCAACCTCGGCATACTGGGATTGGCCATCGAGGCGGTCAACCTCGGCTATTCGGTCGTCGTCCTCCGCGATGCCGTGGCCGGACTTCCGGCCGAGTACGCCGACGCCGTGCTCGACCAGACCTTTCCGCTCATCGCTACGGTGACCACGGTGGACAGGATCATCGATGCGTGGGGACCGTTTCCCACCGCGTGACCGGGTTTCTCTGGCCGGACAAGGGTGACCGGGAGTGTCAACGTTCACCCTCGGACTCGGCCGAGACGAACCTTGTGATGCTCGACCGAGCGGTCGAGCGTGTCCGATCGCTCAGAGGGTGCGGGACCCGTCCAGCTGGATCAAGGCGTTGGTCGGAGCTCCTCCACGGTGATGTCGGGGACGGGGAAGTTGAGCTCCTTGTACTTGCGCTGCGCCGTCTGGCGATACCGGGTGGTCGAGTGGACAGGATCGGAGTCGAACTGGGGGATGACCTTGGTCCCGAAGACCTCGAGCATCTCGTGGACCTCGTCCTCCATGAAGGAATCGGATGGCAGGCCGAAGACCAACTGGTCGCAGCCGACGGTCTGGTAGCGGGCCACCTGCTCGGCGACCTCGTCGGGCTCGCCGCAGAGCAGCCAGCCCCCTTCGATGAGGTGGTCGAGCATGCTCTCGTCGGTGATGGTGTGCGGGCGCTCGGGCCAGACCGGGACACCCTCCTGATGGGGAATGGTGTCGTGGTAGTTGCACACCAATGGAGTAGAGATAGCCGCGGCCGTGGCGCAGGGCGACCTGGCGGGCCTTCTTCCGGTCACTGAGACAGATGACCGCGTTCGTCATCATCATGTTGTCGTTCATGAACTGGCCCAGCGGCTCGGTGCAGTTGGCGATGCCCTCCTTGTAGGCCTCGATCCGGCCCCGCAGGTTGTAGATCGGCTCGAAGTTGAAGGCGATGGCCCCGATGCCCAGCTCGCCGGCCTGCGTGAAGGTCCCCGGATTGCCGCACCCCACCCAGATCGGCGGATGGCCCTGGCCGCTTGTACGGCTTGGGCAGGATGTTGTGGGGGAAGGGGACGGTGAAGCTCTCCCCTTCGAAGATGTAGTCCCGCTCCTCCCACATGCGAGGAATCTCGCGGATGACCTCGTTCCACTCCGCCTTGGTCGAATTCTTGTCCAAGATGTTGAAGGCGGCGATCTCGTGGCTGCCCGCACCCCGGCCGGTCCCCCACTCGAACCGTCCCTCGAAGATGTGGTCGAGCATGGCTGACCCGCTCGGCGCAACGCACCGGATGGTTGACCCGGGGCGAGATGTTCATGATGCCGGTGCCCGACGTGGATCCGCTCGGTGGCATGGGCCAGATAGCCCATGATCACCTCGGGGGCCGACATATGGCTGTACTCGGTGAGGCTAGTGGTGCTCGCCCAGCCAGGCGTACTTCCAGTTGTACTTGTCGGCGTCGATGACGTACGCCGATCTCGCGCCGGAGCATCTCGTGCTCGCATGTGGGGTCGTGGGCGGCCGGGCCGGGCACGTACCCGTTGAGAAAAACTCCGAACTCCATACGGGGCGCTCCTCTCGGTCGGCGCTTTGCGCGGGATCACGGTAACAGCTACGCCGCTAAATTGCAACGTGTTCCAGAATTGTGCCTGGCAGGCCCGGAAAGGTGCTGATCGGCGTACTCTTGGCCGATGGCCTTGGAAGCCTTCGACCCACATCCGGCCCGGCGGTCCGGCCCTGGCACCGACGGGGCCGACCGGGGCTCTCGACCGAGGAGCAATCGAGCTGAGGAGCCATGCATACCATCGATGAGCTGATCCGACGCCAAGCCGGCAACGTGGCGACGGTCTCGCTTCGCCGACCGGGCTTGGACCCACGCCGAGGTGCTGCGGGCACAGGCCGAGCGGGCCGCTGCCCTGGCGTCGCTCCGGCCCCGGGACCGTTCCATGTGGCGCTCCTGCTCGACAACGTCCCCGAGTACGTGTTCTGGATGGGGGCGGCCGCTCTGGCCGGAGCCGTCCTCGTCGGGGGCAACCCCACCCACCGGGGCGACGAGCTGGCCCGCGACCTGGCCCACACCGAGTGCCAGTTGCTGGTCACCAGCTCGGAGTACCGGCCGCTGGTCGAAGGCCACGACCTCGGTCCGGCTCTCCCCGCCGACCGCATCCTGGTGGTCGACGACCCCGACCGGCGACCCCGCCCCGGACGGGGCAGCGGGGACGACCCCCTACCGGGACCTGCTGCCTCGGTGGCCGGTTCCCCCCTCCCCGATCCCGTGCGGACACCGGGTCACCGAGGACACCCTGGGCCTGCTCCTGTTCACCTCGGGGACGTCCGGCGCGCCCAAGGCGTGCCTCTGCAGCCAGGGACGCCTGGCGCGCATCGGCGGCATCGTCGCACAGATGTTCGAACTGACCTCCGACGACGTCTGCTACCTGGCCATGCCCCTGTTCCACTCCAACGCCCTGATGGCGGGATGGGCGCCGGCCCTGGCCGCCGGGGCGACCGCCGGCGCTCCGCGAGCGATTCAGCGCCTCCCAGTTCCTCCCCGACGTCCGGCACTACGGCGTGACCTACTTCAACTACGTGGGCAAGCCCCTCTCCTACATCCTGGCCACGCCCGAGCATCCCGATGACGCCGACAACACCCTGCGCCGCGCGTTCGGCAACGAGGCGGCCGAAGCCGACGTGGCCCGGTTCGCCGAACGGTTCGGCTGCACCGTGCAGGACGCCTACGGATCCACCGAGGGCGGGGCGACCGTGCAGCGCACGCCGGATACGCCCCGTGGCGCGCTGGGACGAGCCCTGCCGGGGACCATCGTCATCAATCCGGAGACCGGGGAGGAGTGCCCGCGGGCCGTGTTCGACCAGGACGGACGGCTGCTCAATGCCGACGAGGCCATCGGCGAGATGGTCTCCCAGACCGGGGCGACCGGCTTCGAGGGCTATTGGCGCAACGCCGAGGCCGAGGCGGCCCGGGTCCGCAACGGCTGGTACTGGACGGGCGACCTGGCCTACCGGGACGAGAACGACTTCTTCTACTTCGGGGGCCGCGACTACGACTGGCTGCGGGTGGACGGCGAGAACTTCGCCGCCGCCCCGGTCGAGGAGCTCCTGCAACGCCATCCCGACGTGGTGCTGGCCTCGGTCTACGCCGTGCCCGACACCGTGGTCGGGGATCAGGTGATGGCCACCCTCCTGTTGCGACCGGGCACCTCGTTCGACTCCGGAACCTTCGATGCCTTCCTGGCCGCCCAGGCGGATCTGGGCACCAAGTGGTCGCCCCGGTACATCCGGATCGCGGACGAGCTTCCGGTCACCGCCACCACCAAGGTGCTGAAGCGGGTGCTCCGGGCCGAGGGCTGGAACACGCGTGATCCCGTCTGGTGGCGCTCCGAACCGGGCGCCACCTACCGTCCACTCCTGGCCGCCGAGGCCGACGCACTGGATCGAGCGGTCGCCGAGCGCTGAAGAATGCACGCCGGGCCTTCCACCCGCGTTGTCTCACCTGAGGCACCGTTCGTTGATGTACAGCCCACCGCCGGAACATCGTGCGAAATGTCCAACTCTGTGGAATCCTGGCGGCAGAGTGCAGCCCGCTTCGAGGAAGGGGAGATTGGATGACTGGTGGCATGACGGGTGTCAGCGTCGTATTCGCCTATGACGGCGGCTTTGAACGATCCCGGGTGGTCGAGGTCGCCAACAAGGCCCGGGCAATGTTCGAGAGCATGCCCGGTCTGCGATTCAAGTTCTTCACCTTGGACGAGAAGGGCCAAAAGGCGGTGAACTTCTACGTCTGGGAATCGCAGGAAGCCGCAGCGAGCTTCTTCACCGACGACCTTCGCCAACGCGTGACGGATCTGTACGGAGTCGCGCCGACCATCGAGTATCTCGAAGTGGCCGAGATCGTCGACAACACGCACGGATAGAACCGGAAGTCTCCCGGTACGTCGGAACCAGGATGAACCTGACCGTTCTCCCTTGCCGAAGGCCGAAGTGGCGTAGCGCCGTCCTTCAGGCAGGCTGACCGTTCGCGTGCGTGGACGGGTTGGTCCGGAGTCGCTTGGTCTGCATACAGGCAAGCAGGAGGAGGAATCCCACGGGAGGGACCAAGACCCCGCCCGGCAGGGCGCCAAGGAGGCCGATGGCAGTGAGCAGACTGGCGAGTCCCCAGGCGAGTGGGCCCGTGCCCGGCTTGCTCAGGTGGTGCCGCCGGGAAAGTACAACAGAAACGAGACCCACGGTCACGAGCGGTACGGAAACCGCAATGAGCACGGTGAGCCCGTGTTGCTCGACCAATGTCCTATGAGTTGTGATCGGCCGGCCGCTCGTCAATGAAGGAACTGTGTTGGTGACACGGACGACGGCCGCAGCGACGAGCAAAAGGGCGCTCCAGAGAGCCGCAACGAAGAGCAACGACCGGGTCGAAAGGTTGAAGTGTCCATCCATCACCCGACCTCTTCCACCTACGAGGGGTCCACGATTCATTCCCGCCAAGGGTGCCCGATCCATCACGAGATGAAGGTTACTGGGAACCGGTGGACTCCCTACGGACTGCGTACTAGCGTCGGCCCGGAACGAGAAATCAGCTCCAGGAGTTCCCTGGTTCCACCCAATCGGAACAGGAGGGCGCCATGCTGTCATTTCGCAGGTCTGGTCGGCCCGGGATGCGGCGACTGCTCGGAGTGGTGCCGCTGTTTGCGCTCGCCACGTTGGCTCTGGCCGGTCCGGCGGCTGCCCGAACGCCGAGTCGCTGCAGCACTCCACCCCATGCCGGTGCTGACTACTCACGCTGTCAACTGGCCGGATCTGACTTCGCCGGAGCCGACCTGGAGGGCGCGAACCTCCAGAAGGCCACCTTGACCGGCGTCAACTTCACCGGCACCGACCTCGGCGACGCCAACCTCAACAAGGCGACCGTCACCGGTGCCACGCTTGGGAGTGCGGACCTCACGGGTGCGATCCTCACCAACGTCGTATCCGGCGGCATCACCGGAACGCCGGCTTCACTGCCGTCGGGTTGGATCCTCAGAGACGGCTACCTGGTCGGTCCCCAAGCCAATCTGACGCGGGCCAATCTGACGGGCGCCGATCTGACGGGCGCCGATCTGTTCAAGGCCAACCTGACAAGTGCCACTTTCACCGGGGCCGATCTCACGGGCGCCACCCTGAAACACACGAACTTGCAAGGCACGGTCCTCGGCGGTGCCACGCTCACCGATGTTGTCTCGGGAGGAGCCATCGTGGGTGCCCCGGCCTCACTGCCGCCTGGTTGGTCCCTCGTGGGGACAAGGGTCCGCTATCTGGTCGGGCCGACGGCCAATCTCACCAACGCCGATCTCTATGGCGCCAATCTGACGGGCGCCGACCTGCTCGATGCCAATATGACCGGCGCCGATCTCTTTGACGCCATCCTGACGAATGCCAATCTGCAAGGAACGATGCTTTCGGGTGCCAACCTCGTTGGCGTCGTATCCGGCGGCATCACCGGAACGCCAGCCTCGCTGCCGCCCGGGTGGGCCCTCGTCGGTGGCTTCCTTGTCATGACCTGACCCGATCGGGACCAGGATGGGACGACCTCAGGCTGCTCGGCCGAGGCTGACCCGCTCGATAGACCGTGACCAGCGATCGGTCGGTCGACGAATTGGCTGGTCGGCGACCCCGGTCCCCGATCAAACAGAGCGCCCCGAGGGTAGCGCAGCTAGGGCGCCGGTTGGTGCTTCAGCAGGGCACTCCGTCCCACGTCGAGACATCGCCCTGGACGAGCTGAGCGACATCGTTCCCGTTCGTGAGACCGACGAACTCGTTGGCCGATGCGAAGAAGTGCCCCTCGAAACTAAGAGACTTGTCACCCCACTGCAGCCCGAGCGTCTTGCCGCCACCGGTGTAGGTGCCGAAGTCATCGGGGAAATGGATGTCGGTCCACTGGTGCTTGGCCCCGATGTCGAAGAGCTCGCACCCACCACCGTTGTCCACCTCGAATGTCCACTGTTGGCCGGCCACGACGTTGGGCCCGTTGCGAAGCGTGAGACCCGTGTTCGATGCGGCAGAGCTGGTCCCGCCGATCCCGAGCAACGTCACTGCGGCGATCACCGCCCCGGCCAGTGTTGCAACTGCCACGCGCTTTGCCATCGGATCTCCTCTCGCGGACCCGCCGATCGCGGCCGTGCGCCGAGAACCTGTGTGGGCCCTGCATCCACCCTCCCACAGCGCGCCGCGGCGGCTCAACGGGTTTGCCAGCGATGACCGGGCCGGCGGAGGGCGCTCAGGAGGGCAGCCGTCGATAGAGACATTGGCCTCCACCGGAGGCGTGGAGCTGGCCCCCGGCCGACCAGACCCGGGCTGTCCAGCCGAAGAGCCCACCCATCGACAGCGGGGCCTGCCCGTCGCACAAGAGCCACTCGTGCTGCACGGCCGGGGCATGGAACGCGACGTTGAGATCGAGCGTCGGGGCGACGAAAGCCGGGTTCCGCCAGGCGTGGGGGCGGTGCGCCGAGGGCCAGCTCGGAAGGTCGACCAGGATCACAGAACGGGCGGCATCCACCCACGGGTCGGAGAAGGAACTGGCGGGCACGAACCGCAACCACGACTGCCACCGTGCCGGGCGCGGACCGCTCGGTGGCCAATCGAGCTCGAAATCGAGCGGCTTCGATTCGAGGTTGTCCCAGAACGGATACGGGGGCCTTCGCTCTCGCGGTACCAGCTCCGTGATGCTTGGGACGTCGTCGGGCCCGGGAACCGACGGTGCCGACGTCTCGTCGTGTTCCAGACCTTCGACCTCGCTGGCGACGGTCCAGACCATTCCTTCGAGAATCGGACGCCCGTCTTGTTCGAGCTCCACCCGGTACGAACTGGCGGTTCGACCTCCCTTTCTCTTCTCGACCCGGATGTCCACCGGAGCGAAGTCCGCCACCCCCAGGTAGTGGCAGGAGAACGTGGCCGGTTTCGGGTGCTCGCTCGCGACTCCGACAGCTCGAAGTGCGCATGCGGCCACGTAGCCGCCCATGGGTCCCCATATCTCCCAATCCGGCTGCAGGCAGGCCGTGAAGCGTCCTTCGCCATTCGGCTGGACTGCGGTGTCGGCTCCGAGATCACCCATCGGACAAGCGTGACCGTTGGTCCATCATCTGGCAAACAATCTGACCGAGCGGAAGGGTGCGTGCTTCGCCGTCGCGGGCCCGAACCTACCTTCGGCTACGCCGGCAGGCGTGGGGGCAGGCCGAAGGTGGGAAAGAGCCGTTCCGCCTCCAAGAAGGAGTGGATGGCCTTGACCTTCGATCCGGAGATCTCGAGGACGACCAGCGCCCACGGCTCATACCCACCCTCCGGGTCCGGCTTGTAGTGGCCGAACGCCGGGAGGCCGTTGGCGGCGGTGGGGACCAGCCGCGAGCCGCGGCAGCCGTGTCCGGGGCCGAGCATGAACCGACCGATGTCGGCCGATCCCTCCAGCCACATGGCGTAGGGCGGCATGGTCTGGATGGCGTCGTCGTGCAGCAGCGTCACCAGGCACTCGACGTCGTAGCGCTCGAAGGCGTCGACGTAGCGGGCCAGCAGGTCCGCCTGGTCGGCATCGACAACCGACGTCTGCTCGGCGATGTCCAGAGAGGCCAACGTCGCCCGGGCCCGCTGCAGGGCGCTGTTCACCGCCGCCGTCGTCGTGTCCAAGAGCTCAGCCGCCTCGGCCACCTGCCAGCGCAGCACCTCGCACAGAACGAGCGCGGCACGCTGGCGCGGGGGCAGGTGTTGCAGGGCGGCCACGAAGGCGAGGCGCACGCTGTCCCGCGCCGCCTGCACCTCGGCCGGGTCGGCCTCGACCGGCAGCACCCGCTGGTCGGCGATGGGCGAGATCCAGGCGCCCTCCGGGAGCACCCGCTCCAGGGAGGAGGGCACCGGAGGCTGTGACGGGCCGAGCTCGGTGGGACGAGCGCGGCGCTTGGCCCCGCGCAGCTGGTCGAGGCAGACATTCGTCGCGATCCGATAGAGCCAGCTTCGAACCGAGGAACGGCCCTCGAATGAGTCGGCGGCGCGCCAGGCACGGAGCATGGTCTCCTGCACGGCATCTTCGGCGTCGAACCCGGACCCGAGCATCCGATAGCAGTACCCGGTGAGCTCTCGCCGGTACTGTTCGAGGTCCTCGGTCCTGACGCGATCGGTGCTGACGGTCACCGTCGGCGATGTTAGTGGCTCGGCAACACCGGCCACCGCAGTACCAGCTACCGCAACACCAGCCACCGCGACACCAGCCACCGCAGTACCGGCCACGTCAGGCTTCCCCGACGAGTTCGAGGCGGTTGGCGTCCTGGTCGCGGAAGGCGAACATGGGCGGGACACCCTCCCAGCGCAGCAGATCCCCCACGTCCACGCCCTCGGCGGCCAGCGCGGCATGGTCACCGGCGACGTCGGTGCTGATGAGCCGGATCCCTGTCTCGACCCCGACCGAGGCACCGCCGCCTGAGGCACCGCCGCCTGAAGCACCGTCGCCCGAGGCCACCAACGCGATGGTGGTCGTCCCCTGTGGTGGGGCCACCTCGATCCAGCGTTTGCCGGGACCGATCGGTACGTCGCGAAGGGGCTGGAAACCGAGCGTCCCGACGTAGAACCGAAGGGCGCGGTCCTGGTCGGTCACCGGGACACCGACGGTGTGGATCTGGCTGATCTGGATGGTGGGCTTCGCTGTCCAGCATCGGCTCTCCTCCTGTTGATAGGTACGACGGTTCGCTCGTCCCAGAATCATCGGACGAGCCCTCCGTTCGGCCGGGGTACACCTGCTCGAACAGGCCGGTCAGCTCGAGCAGGCCGGTCAGCGCGAGCAGCTCGAGGAGGCCGGGGCGAACCTCCTCGAGGCGAACCCAGCCGTGTGCCCGGCGGGCGGCCAGAGCGATCCGGGCCACCTCGTCGACCGCGGCGAGATCGCGGGGGTGGCCGCCGACCAGCCGAGTGACGACCGTGCTCCCATCCGGCCCGACGAGCACGACCCGGGCCAGCAGCTCAGGCTCTCGTTCCGGGAGAGCGGCATCGTCCATCGATAGGTAGACGAATTCGAGGCGTCGAAATCACCGGTGCTCGGGCCCCGCCTGGCCGGGTTCCCAGGCGGGACCCGGCCGACTCCCGGGTCGGTCAGCCGTCGACCCCGAGGATGAGACCGCTGGTGGGCACGCCGGTGCCGGCGGTGACCAGGACGTGGTGCACCTCGGGGACCTGGTTCACAGAGGTGCCCCGCACCTGGCGCACGCCTTCGGCGATCCCGTTCATGCCGTGCAGGTAGGCCTCGCCCAGCTGCCCACCATGCGTGTTCACCGGCAGTCCCCCGCCGATCTCGATGTTGCCGTCGCGCACGAACTCCTTGGCCTCGCCCTTGGCGCAAAAGCCGAGCTCCTCCAACTGATACAGCACATACGGCGTGAAATGGTCGTAGAGGACGGCGGTCTGCACGTCGGCCGGTGTCAGGCCGGATGTCTGCCACAGCTGGCGGGCCACGGACTCCATCTCGCCCAGCCCACAGAGATCGCCCACGTAGTACGAGGTCATCATCTCCTGGCCGGGCCCTGCTCCCTGGGCCGCCCCCTCGATGACCACCGGCGAGGTGGGCAGATCTCGTGCCCGCTCGAGGGAGGTGACCACCAATGCCTGGCCGCCGTCGGTCTCTTGGCAGCAGTCGAGCAGGTGGAGCGGCTCGACGATCCATCGGGACGCCTGGTGCTCCTCGAGCGTGATCGGCTTCCCGTAGAACCAGGCCTTCGGGTTGGTCGCCGCATGGCGCCGGTCGGCCACGGCCACCCGGCCCAGGTCCTCGGACGTGGCACCCGACACATGGAGGTAGCGCTGGGCCGCCATGGCCACCCATTGGGCCGGCGTGAGCAGGCCGACCGGTGCATACCAGGCGAAGTTGGCAGTCTCCGCGTTGGGCACCGGTGCCCGGTCCTGAACCCCGGTGCCGAAACGATGACCCGACCGCTCGTTGAAGGCCCGATAGCAGACGACCACGTCGGCCACGCCCGACTGGACGGCCATGGCCGCCTGTTGGATGGTGGCGCAAGCCGCACCCCCGCCGTAGTGGATGCGGCTGAAGAAGGACAGTTCGCCCATGCCCAGGCTGCGGGCGATCTCGATCTCCGGATTCGTGTCGGCGCTGAAGGTGACCATCCCGTCGACCTCGGCCGGCTCGATGCCGGCGTCGCGCAGGGCCAGGTCGACCGCCTCCACCGCCAGGCGGAGGTCACTCCGGCCGGACTCCTTGGAGAACTCGGTGGCCCCGATGCCGGCGATCGCCGTGCTGCCGGCGTAGGCGTGGTGCTCTCCGCTCATCGCCCGGCCGTTCCCCCAGAGGGGAGCCGGAGCCGGACGGTGCCGGTCACGTGGTCGCCCAGCCGGTTGCTCCCGCGAAGGGTGATCTCGACGGCTCCGTACCCGTCGGCCCCGGGGGCATCGTCCTTGGTGGTCACCGAGCCGGTGAGGGTCATGGTGTCGTCGGGATAGTTGGGCGCGCCCAGGCGGATGTTCACGTCGGTGAGGATCCCGCCCGGCCCGGACCAGTCGGTCACGTAGCGACCGACGAGGCCGTTGGTCGAGAGGATGTTCATGAAGATGTCCTTCGATCCGCGCTGGACGGCCAGCTCCGGGTCGTGGTGGACGTCCTGGTAGTCGCGTGAGGCGATGGCCGTCGAGACGATCAAGGTCCGGGTGAGGGGCAGCGCCAGCTCGGGCAGCTGGTCCCCCACCGCCACCTCATCGAATCGTCGGGTGTGGGGCTGTGGCGACACCGGTGCTTGTGCCGGTCGCGGTGCAGGCGCTTGTGCCGGTGCCGGTGCCGGTGCCCGGGCCGGTGCGGCGGATCCGGTCCCGGTCCCGGATCCGGTGCTCATGCCACCACCGCCCGGCCCGCCTCGAGCTCGTCGACGACCTGTCGGCCCAGGCGGGCCAGGTGGGCGCTCGCCGCCCCGAGCATGAGCTCGATCTGCTTGCCCCACAGGAAATAGCGGTGGATGGGATAGGAGATGTCGGCGCCGATGCCGCCGTGGAGGTGCTGGGTGGCGAAGACGGCCCGCTGACCGGCTTCGGCCGCGAACCACGAGGCCACGCTCACGGCCAGCGCCGCGTCGAGCCCCTGATCGAGGCGCCAGGCGGCTTGCCACATGGTCACCCGGATCGACTCGGTGTCGATGGCTGCGTCGGCGGACCGGAGCATCGTGCCCTGGAAGGTCGACAGCGGCCGGCCGAACTGCTCCCTGGTGTTGAGGTACGCCGCGGTCTGGGCCACGGCCGCCTCGGTGACCCCGACCTGGAGGGCGCACAGCGCCGTCCAGGCCCGCAGCAGCATCCAGTCGAGGACCTCGGGCCCACGGCCAGGATCGCCTCCGGCCAGCAGCTGGTCGGACCCGGCGCGCACGCCGTCGAGGTGGAGGTGGGGATGGACCTCCCGGTTGGTCGTCACGGCCCGCTCGACGGTCACCCCGGCCGCCCTCGGGTCGATGGCGGCCACGATCACACCGCCGTCGAGGGAGGCGGGGACGAGGACCCGATCGGCCACGTGGGCCGAGGGGACGGCAAACGCCGTGCCGGAGAGGGAGACACCCCCATCCACCGCCTCGGCGCGGACGGCGGGACGGCCCGGGCCGCCGGCGGCGATGTCGGCGGCCACGTCGGTGAGTCCGGCCGAGAGCACGGTCCGGCCGGAGGCCACCCCGTTCAGGAGATCGGCCTGCAGCCTCTCGCTCCCGAACTCGGCCACCGGCATGGCCCCGAGGACCAACGTGGGCAGCAGAGGGACGGGCGCTACGACCCGCCCCTGCGCCTCGAGGACGAGCGCCACCTCGACCATGCCGAACCCACCGCCACCGAGGGCTTCGGGGACGGGCAGCCCGAGCAGATCGGCCTTGGCCAGCTCGCCCCAGAGCTCGTGGTCGAATCGCTCGTCGCCGGACTCCACCTCCTGCACCCGGTCCGGGGTCACCAGGCCGGTGAACAGCCCGTCGGCCGCCTGCTGGACGGCCCGCTGTTCCTCGTTGAAGGTGAAGTCCATCATCGGCTCCCGGTCGCGGCGGTGGCCGGTCCGACGGGGTCGGATCCGGCCGCGGGACGGAAGACCGGCAGCGTGAGGTCCTCGTCGAATTGCTCGAACTCGACGACCACCGGCATGCCGATGGAGACGGTGTCGGGCGTGATGCCGGCCACGTTGGCCACGAGGCGGGTGCCCTCCTCCAGCTCGACCAGGGCGATCACCAGCGGGTAGTCGAACGCCGGCACCTGCGGGTAGTGGTTGACCACGTAGCTGTAAATGGTCCCCCGGCCGGACGCCGTGACCGTGTCCCACTCGAACGACCGGCAGGCGGCACAGGAGGGCCGAGGCGGATGCCGGAGGGCGCCGCAGTTGGTACACCGCTGGATGAGGAGCTTGTGCTCCTTCGCCCCTTCGAAGAAGAACCGGTTGTCCAGCGTCAGGGCCGGGCGGGGCCGCTTCGGTCGGACCGCTTCGGCCTGCGGGCCGGCCGTGGGCCCGGCGGGATCAGCTGCCGGGGGGCGGGGCCGGAACTTGAGGATGCGGAAGCGCATGGTGGCCACCGGCTCCCCGTCCTGGTCGGTGAACTCGAGCCGGGTGGTGACGAAGCGGCCGACACCGAGGCCGGTCGCCTTTTCGGCCGAGACGTCGTCGATGACCGACGAGACCTCGATGATGTCGCCGAGCGCCAGAGGCCGGACGTAGTGCTGGTCGCAGTTGGTAGCCACCACCGAGGTGTAGCCGGCCGAATCGAGCAGGCCCATCAGATGATCCACGGGCGAGTCCCCCCGTGCCTCACCGGTCGCCCGGGCCAGCTCGAGCTCGAGCGAGGCCCGCAGACCGCGCATGATCCAGGCCTGGAGCATGGTGGGCGGGGCGATGATCCCCGGAAACCCGGCCGCCCGGGCCGCCTGGTCGTCGACGTAGACCGGGTTGTGGTCACCCATGGCCTCGACCCAGTGGCGGATCATGGGCAGATTGACGGCATCGGGGGCCTGGGTGGACGGTCCCGACGGCTGCCCGACGAAAGCCCGCAGCTCGTCGTCGAGGGTGGAGGACTGCTCGGCGGTTTCCACCCCGGTGGCCGGAGGGCTCACCGGGCCGCCCGCTTCATGCCCAGTCCGGCCGTGGCCAGGATCTCACGCTGGACCTCGTTGACCCCACCTCCGAAGGTGTTGATCTGCGACTGCCGGGCGGCCCGCTCGAGCTCGCCGTGGAGGACCGCACCGGGCGATCCCGGGCTGAGGTAACCGCCGGCACCGACCACACCGAGCAGCCGTCGATAGATCTCCACCGTCGATTCGGTGCCGAAGACCTTGACCGCCGAGGAGTCGGCCGGGCCAAGGGTGTCGGCGGCCACCGCTGCGGTCATCCGCCAATTGAGGAGCTTCTGGGCCTCGAGCAAGGCAAAGGTGCGGCCGAGATCGGCCTGGACCCAGCCGACGTCGGCGACGCCCTGGTCGACGGCCCACGCCGCCGTCTCCACCCACAACCGCTGGGCCAGCGCGCTGACCGCGGCCAGCCCGACTCGTTCGTGGTTGAGCTGTCCGGTGATCAGGCGCCACCCCTCGTTGAGCTCCCCGACGAGCGCTGTGGTGGGCACCCGGACGTTGTCGTAGTAGGAGGCGGTGGTGGCCACGCCGCCGACGGTGACCAGCGGGGTGCACGAGAAGCCCGGAGCCGCGGTAGGCACCAGGAAGATGGAGATTCCCTTGTGCTTGGGCGCGTCGGGATTGGTCCGGGTGGCGAGCCAGATGTAGTCGGCCTGGTCGGCTCCGCTGGTGAAGATCTTGTTGCCGTTGATGACCCACTCGTCGCCGTCGCGCTCAGCGCGGGTGCGCAGCGAGGCCAGGTCGGTTCCCGCGCCCGGCTCGGTGTAGCCGATGGCGAAATGGATCTCGCCGGCCAGGATCCCCGAGAGGAAGAAGCTCTTCTGCTCGTCGGTCCCGAACCGCATGAGCATCGGTCCCACCGTGTTGAGGGTCACGAATGGGAACGGAGCGCGGGCGCGCTGGACCTCGGTGAAGAAGATGAACTGATCGGACGTGGGTCGTCCCTGCCCGCCGTACTCCTTGGGCCAGCCGATCCCGAGCCAGCCGTCCTTGCCCATCCGCCGCACCAGGCTGTGGGAGACCTCACCGCCCTCGTTCTCGGAGTCGAGCGCCTGGCGGACCTCCGGAGTCAGTAGGTCGGCAAAGTAGGCCCGAAGCTCGTGCCGCAGCGCCTGTTGCTCCGAGGTCTCCTCCAGGTACATGGCTCGGCGTTCCCCTTTCACTGCCCCTGCACTGCACTGCACTGCCTCTGCACTGGCCCGGCTCTGCACTGCCTCTGCCTCTGCACTGGCCCGGCTCTGCACTGCCCGGCACTCATCCTTGCGCACCGGCACAGCTGTCGAGGCCCGGGGTGCGGTGCCCTATGATAACTGATACGCGTTCTAGAAACTCAGGGCTCGGGCCGACCGGCTTGCAGACCGAGCTCGAGACCGCGCACCGGTCGGAAGCCCGTGGCTCCCGTCACGGACTACCCGGGGGAGACATCATGCGAACAACCGACATCGACCTGTGTGACCCCGACAATTTCGTCCAGGCCGTCCCTCACGAGTGGTTCGCCCAACTGCGGCGAGAGAACCCCGTCCAATGGCACCTCGATCCGGAAGGGTTCGCCGAGGGGTTCTGGTCGGTCACCGCGCTACGACGACTGCGTGACGGTGAACCGCGACTACGAGCACTTCTCCTCCTACCGCTCCGCCGCCCTCTTCACCGACATGGAGGAGGAGGCTCTGGCGGAGCAGCGGATGATGATGCTCAACATGGACCCGCCCATGCACACCCGGTACCGCCGGCTGGTCAACAAGGGATTCACGCCCCGGATGATCCGAGACCTCGAGGAGAAGGTGGTCCGGTCCGCCGACTCCATCATCGACGGCGTCTGTGAGCAGGGCACTGCCGACTTCGTCGAGCAGATCTCGGCGGAGCTCCCACTCCAGGTCATCGCCGACCTGATGGGTGTTCCCCAGGAGGATCGCCACCTCGTGTTCGACTGGTCCAACACGATGATCGGCTCTGCCGACCCCGAGTACCAGGCCAGCCCCGACGCGCCGGGGCAGGCGGCGATGGAGCTGTTCGCCTACGCCGACGAGCTCTGCGCCAAGAAGCGCCTCGACCCGCACGAGGACCTCTTCAGCGTGCTGACGCAGGCCGAGATCGAAGGCGACCAGCTGTCCCAGCTGGAGCTCGACCTCTTCTTCCTGCTGCTGGCGGTGGCCGGCAACGAGACCACTCGCAATCTGATGTCGGGGGCGATCGTGGCCTTCTTCGACAATCCCGACCAGTGGGAGCGTCTCCGGTCCGACCGCTCGCTCCTTCCCTCCGCTGTCGAGGAGATGCTGCGCTACGTCTCCCCGGTCATGCACTTCCGGCGCCAGGCCACCGCAGATGTCATGATCGGCGACCAACAGGTGGCCGAAGGGGACAAGGTGGTGTTCTGGCACATCTCGGCCAACCGGGACCAGAAGGTCTTCCCGGAGCCGGATCGGTTCGACATCGGCCGCTCCCCCAACAACCACATGGCCTTCGGCGGCGGTGGGCCCCACTTCTGCCTGGGCGCCAACCTGGCCCGCATGGAGATCCGGGTGATGTTCGACCGGCTCCTCGACCGGTTGCCCGACATCCGGCTGGACGGCGAGGTCCAACGGCTGCGCTCCAACTTCATCAACGGTGTCAAGCACCTCCCGGTGGCGTTCGCTCCGTCGGCGCCGCTGGGCCGTTGACCATTCCGTTGACCAATCCGTTGACCAGACCTCACGGACCGAGCCGGGACTAGCCATGCGGTTCCACATGGCCGTCACCTTCCTACCCATCGAGTCGGCCATCGACCTGTCGGTGGCGGCCGACGGCCTCGGCTATTCCGGGATCTACCTGTCCGACCACCTGTTCAACCCGCGCCAGCTCGAGTCGCGCTACACCTATTCGAAAGCACCCGACGGCTCCCCCTTCTGGGCCAAGGAGACCGCCTGGCCCGACCCGATGTGCCTGGTCTCCGCCCTCTCCACGGTGACCACGGAGCTCACGTTCACCACCGGGGTCTACATCGCCCCGGTGCGCGACCTGATCACGGTGGCCAAGTCGGTGGGTACCGCGGCGGTGCTCACCCACGATCGGGTCCGCCTCGGTGTCGGGGTGGGCTGGTGCGAGGAGGAGTACATCCAGACCGGGCAGGACTTCCATACCCGCGGGAAGCGGCTCGACGACATGATCCCCGCCCTGCGGGCCCTCTGGCAGGGGGGCTGGGTCGAGTATCACGGCCCCTACTACGACGTGCCGGCCTGCCAGATGAACCCTTCGCCATCGAAGCCGATCCCGATCATCGGTGGAGGTGACTCACCGGCCGCCATCCGACGGGCCTCGACGTTGTGCGACGGGTGGGTCAACACCGGCGCGGTACTCCCCGACGAGGCGTTCTCGCAGGTGGCCCGTATCCGCGAGGCGGTGGAACGGGCCGGGCGGGCTGAAGAGCCGTTTGCGGTGTATGTGGCCGTGCGAGCTTTCCCCGACCTCGATCTCTACCGTCGTCTCGAAGACGCCGGGATCACCGACCTCCTGTGCGCACCGTGGATGGCCGTGCCGGCCGGGGAGAGCGACTCGCCCGACGCGATCCAAAGCGCCCGGCTCGCCGCCTGCGAGGGGTTCGCCGAGCAGTTCATCGCCAAGATGGCCTGAAACTCACCCGGTCTCCGTTCTGGCGGGGGTGGCTGTTGCAGGAGCGACCGTTGCGGTGCCGGTCGGCGGCTGTCGGGGTCGCGGCTGCGGGAGCGGCCGGCGCGATGGTCTCGGCCTGTCGTTGTTTGGCATCCCCCTGGGGGAGTCCCACGGGCTGGGCGGCCAACCTCCGCATGGGGTAGTACACGGCAGCGGCCACCACGAACCCCACCACGAACGAGATGTCGGCACCGTCGAGGGCGTTGGCCGCCGGGCCGACCAGCAGTCCCGTGTTCATGAAGGGGACCATGGCGCCGAAGCCCACCACCAGAGCCAGCAGGGCGGGCCACCCCGAGGCCAGGTTCCGCCACTGGAGCATGTGGACCAGTGTCCGGCGATCCACAGTGCTCCTCCGATCGTGCCAGTCGATGACCACCACAGCCAGGAACGGTGCAATCCAGTAGGCGGTGAACAGCAGCACGTTCTGGAACTTCGCCGAGAGGTTTCCGGTATGCAGCCAGAGGATGAGGAAGAAGGCGACGAACGTCCCCACCGCGGCCGAGATGTGCCGCTTGATCCGCACCCCTCCGGCCTGGGCGGCCAGAGAGCCCGAGTAGTCGTTCATGGCGTTGCTGGTCACCGCGCCGAATGCCACTGCCACCAGGGCCAGATACCCGAGCGCCCCGCCGCCCATGAGCGCCTTCACCCCAGCAGCCGTCTGACTCGTCAGGGAACGGGCTCCGAGCAGACCGATGGTGTACACCCAGAGGAAGGAACCGGCCATCCCGGCGAAGGTGAACCAGAACACAGGCGGGCGTGCCGTGTCGGTCGCCATGTAGCGGCTGTAGTCGGCGGCGTAGGTGGCCCAGCTGAACCCGCCGCTGAAGGCGATGGTCGTCATGAGTATGAAGGTCCCGATCGCGGCCCCGCCGTGGACCGTCCCGTGCACCGGGAAGTTCCCTCGCTCGACCACTTTGTACGTGAGAAGGGCGAACAGCACAGCGAGGATCCCGGCCCCCCAGGCTTGGAGCCCGTGGACGAACTCGTAGCCGAGGAAGCCGATGAGCCCCTCGAGTGCCAGCACCACCACGACCCCGACGGCGAAGGGCACGTGGAAGAGGAGCTGCGCCGCCTCTCCGCCGAAGAGGCCGACCAAGCCGTCCCAGGCCACCGCCGAGAGCCACTGCACCAGAGCCGGAATGGTGATGGACTTTCCGAAGGGCAGGCGTGCCAGTGGAAGCTGGGCCATTCCGGTCTTCGGGCCCCATAGCGCCAGAGCGGCCACCGGGGCCGCGCCCAGGAGTACGCCGATGACAATGGCGGCCAGACCGGCCCACAACCCCAAGCCCAAAGTGGCGGCCAGCGTCCCGGTAAAGACCCCGGACAGCTCCATGTTCGGTGCGAACCACACCGTGAAGTTGCGCCAGCTGGCACCGTAACGGGCGTCCTCGGGGATCGGGAGCATCCCGGCCGTCTCCAGGGTCAGGTCGCCCGACCTGGACGGCCGGCTCCCGTCGAACACCCTGAGCTCTGGCATCGTCGTGGTCATGGCGCTTCGACCGCCTCCTCGTGGACCCTTCTCGTTGTCTGTGGCCTTGTTGATTGCGACTGGTGGCGAGCTACTCGTAGTGGCTGCGAGTTGTCCTCGTTGCATTGGGGCAGCCCAATGTGACATTCGTAGGCCCAACCCCGAACTCCTGGCTGGCTGTCGATCGGTCCTTGGCGTGTCGGCGCTGAGGCGTGCCGACATAGACGGCGACACGACCCTCCGAGCCTCACAGTAGGCGATCGGGATCGCTCGAGATGCTGCTCCGATGGCGGGCCGAGGCAGGAATTCCGAATGGGCGACCTCTGGAGCCGACGCTAGGGTCGGGGATCAGTTTCCAGGGAGGACGCCATGAAGGACATGTTGCTCGGACTGCAACTCGGCTATTGGGGCTCCGGTCCCCCTGCCGATGCACCCGAGCTGGTCGCCGAAGCCGAGAGGCTGGGCTTCGATTCGGTCTGGACGGCCGAGGCCTACGGCTCGGACGCCCTGACCCCCCTCAGCTGGCTCGGCTCACGGACGAGCCGGGTCCGGCTGGGCACGGCCCTCTGCCAGCTGTCGGCTCGGACACCCACCGCCATGGCCATGGCCGCCCTCACCCTCGACCACCTGTCGGGCGGTCGGTTCGTCCTCGGTCTCGGCGTGTCCGGTCCTCAAGTGGTGGAGGGCTGGTACGGCCAGTCCTTCGAGAAGCCGTTGGCCCGGACCGTCGAGTACGTCGACATCGTCCGCCAAGTCCTGGCCCGCGAGGGGCCGGTCACCAACGACGGTCCCCATTACCCGCTCCCCTACCCCGGCGGCACCGGCCTGGGAAAGCCCCTCAAGTCCATCGTGCACCCGTTGCGGAAGGACGTCCCGATCATCTTGGGCGCCGAGGGACCGAAGAACGTCGCCCTGGCCGCCGAGATCGCCGACGGATGGTTCCCGATCTTCTTCTCCCCCAATGCGGTCAAGGCCTTCGAGCCCGCGCTGGCCGAAGGGTTTGGTAGGCCCGGCGCCCGGCATACGGCCGAAGAATTCGAGGTGATCGCATTCGCCCCGACAATCGTCGATGACGACATCGAGCGAGCAGCCGACATGATGCGACCGTCCATCGCCCTCTATATCGGGGGCATGGGTGCAAAGTCGATGAACTTCCACTTCGACGTGTTCGCCCGCATGGGTTACGAAGCCGAGGCCAGCAAGATCCAGGAGCTCTACCTGGCCGGTCACAAAGACGAGGCCACCGCCGCCGTCCCCACCTCGCTCATCGAGGACACCGCCCTGATCGGTCCGAAGGAGAAGATCCGCGACGACCTCGAGGGCTGGCGCGAGTCCATCGCAACCACCCTCCTCGTGGCGGGCAATTCCGAAACCCTTCAGATGATGGCCGAACTGGTCCTCTGACTCTCCGCTCGACACGGGGTCGACGAGGAATCAAACGACTGGGCTCGGATCCCAGTCCAACAAGGCACGAGGGACCAAGCAACGATCCTTCCTGATGCCTGCCAATCGTTGCATCCGGTTGTGACAGCGGGACATTCATGGGCCTCCGATCGCTCACCGGTCGCTCACCGGTCGCTCACCGGGTCGTCCCGGGGTCGGCGGCCTGCGATCCCGGTGCCAGAGGATGGCCGGGGACCCGTTCCTCAGGGCCCGAAGGCGTCACACCGGGGTGGTGGACTGGGTCCATGGAACTCGAGGCCCTCTCCTCGTCGATTGACCGGTTGGTCGGGTCGGGCCCGGCCGCCTGGGCCGATGGGGAGTCGATGGAGCTCCTCCAGCGTGAGCTGGCCCGCCTCGAGGCCTTCGTGACCACGGCGGCGGCCGCCTTCGATGCCTCCGGGGCCTGGGCCCCCGACGGGGCCCAGACGGCGGCGGCCTGGCTCGCCACCCGGTGCCGGCTCCCGAAGGGTCAGGCCCGGCGTCTGGTGAGCCGGGGTCGCCGGCTGCGCCAGCTCCCCGCCTGTGAGAAGGCCTGGTCGGCCGGGGAGATCACCGGGGCCCACGTGGACACCATCGCCGCCTTGGGCCGGTCGGCCACCGAGGCGGCCCTGCACCGGGACGAATCGATGCTGGTCGACCAGGCCCGCACCCTCCGCTACGAGTCCTTCGTCCGGGCCACCGCCTACTGGGAGCAGTTGGCCGACCCCGACGGCACCGAGGAGCAGGCCGAGGCGGCCCGCGCCCGGCGTGACGTGTACCTCGAGGCCAGCTTTGGCGGCCGGTGGCTGGGCAAGATCACCCTCGACCCCATCGCCGGGGCCATCGTCGGCGGGGAGCTCGAACGCCTCGAGCGCCAGCTGTTCGAGGCCGACTGGGCCGAGGCCCGCACCGAGCTCGGACGGGACCCGGCGGTCGGCGAGCTCGGCCGGACCCCGGGCCAGCGCCGGGCCGACGCCTTGGTCGAGATGGCCACCCGCTCGCGGACCGCTCCCGAGGGTGGGCGTCGCCCCGCCCCCCTGTTCAGCGTGCTGGTGGACTACCCGACACTGACCGGACGGGTGTGCGAGCTGGCCCAGGGCCTGGCCCTCACCCCGGGGTCCCTGCTCCCCTGGCTGGATGCGGCCTCGTTCGAGCGGGCCGTGTTCGGGCCCGAGGGCCGGGTCGAGGTCTCGGCCACGGCCCGCCTGTTCACCGGGGCCACCCGCCGGGCCATCGAGCTGCGGGACCGGGAGTGCACCCATCCCTACTGTGACAAGCCGGCCTGCGACTGCGATGTCGACCACATCCTGCCTTTTGCCGCCGGTGGCCTCACCACCCAGGAGAACGGGCGCGTGCGCTGCCCATTCCACAACCGGCTGCGGAACCAACGGCCGCCGCCATCCGACAGTCCATAAGGCACGAGGTGCACGATCAGGCTCGTGCACCTCGCGTTCCGAGTTGATTGCTCAGGTGGTCACAACAAGCGCGCCTCGTCATGCTCGAGACGTGATCCACGACCTGACGGAGGAATCGGACGTCGGATGGCGTAGCTCACCGATCATTGCCGTGGCGCGCGGCCGGACCGATGCTCCGCCGCCGGCTGAGTGATCGGTACAGATCGACCGTGGCGGGATGGATCGAGTCGAACGGCTCGACCTCGTCTGCCACCAGCTTGATCAGCTCGGCCATCACCGATTCGACGCCAGCGGGATGACCAGCCAGGTCGGCTGCTCGAAGCAGCATCCGGTACAGCCGTTCGTCGTATGGACTCACCAGCAGTCCCTTGCGAGCTGCCCACTGCGCGTCCTGCGGTCTATTCGCAGTCAGGTAGGCACCTGCCAGATCGACCGCTGAGGTCGACCACGGCCGCTTCGATCGCCGGGCCGATCCCCTCGAGGATGGGCCAGTCGGTCGACCGCAATCCTTCAAACGGCCGGCCCCGGATCAGGTCGAGTGCCAATCGCCACTGTGCCGGGTCAGGGGAGTCAGCCTGCCGCACGAAGCGGTCCCAGTCCGTCGTCACCGAGCTCGACAACTGCAGCCGACCATGTGAGCGGGGTAGATGGTCCTGGCCGTCTCGTGTCTGGCCCAGGGCGCGGCGTGCCACCGACGCAGTGGAATGGAGGCTGGAAGGAGCCATGACCCGATCCGGCCACAGAGCGGTGGCCCATGACTCGTTCGACGCGCCGTTCGGGTGCATGGCGAGGTAGACGACCAGCTCCCTGGCCCAGGCCCTCGTGAACTCCCGGGCGGCCCCGCGGATTTCGATGGGGCCGAGCACGGCCACCTCGACCGTGGCGATCCCAGGCGCCTGGTCGGCCTGGTCGACCTGGTCGATGGTGGTGGGTCGGCTGTCTTCGGCTCCAATGGGTCGACTGCCTTCGGTTTCGGATGCTCCAATGGCGGATGACAGGTCGACCGCCCGACCGCCTGCCGCGGCCGGCAAGGAGATAGGCAGCCTCACATAGGGCTCGTCCGACGAGAGCACCGACTCGCGCCGTGCCGCCGTTGCCAACAGCGAGGACGCCGAAGCCAGCTCCTCAATTTCGATCTGTTGGGGCAGGATCATCGAGCCGAGGACGGAGAGCCAAGCCCCATGATGTGCCCCGTTCAGAGTCACCTCGTGGGTGGCCCCGACTTCGTCTCCGCAGAACACGATGGCCGCTCCCGTCTTGGGGTCGGAGGCGGCATCGACGAGGGAAGCCACGTCGCCCTGATCCATTGCCGGGCCGCAGACCACCACAATCGGGTCCCATTGATCCGACCGGGTAGTGCTGCGGGCCTCGTAGAACCGATCGAAGCCGAAGGATTTCAACTGTTCGCTCCCACGGACGCGGCGGACGCACAGCTTCCTGAGGATGGCCGACACATCCTTATCGGAGTTCACTCGATCGAAGCGCTCGAGCTCGGCCCCGAAACCGACGAGCAGCAGTTCGAATTGGTTTGACCACCAGGAGGTGGCTAGCTCCAGGGCCAGCGCTCGAATGAACGCATCACAGGCCTCCCGCTCCCCCCGTATCGCCAGCGAGCCCAGGTTCTCCAGATTGATCATCACAATTCCGGACTCGCCGAGGCCGGCACACACCAACGCCGGCGCTGGTGCGCGCTGCGCGCCTGCTGGCCACCTGGTAGCGGAAACCGCTTCGACGGCATGGAAGCCTTCCTCCAGGCCGAAAAGCTCGAGCCGGTCAAATAGCAAGGATTGCCCGTCGTCCCCCACAGTTACAGAGGCGGGAAGCTTGGCCGAGGTATCCATGTTCTCGACGACTACCGCAATGGACTCCGGATTGACCAGGACTCCCGAGATCTGCACTGCCCGTTGACTTGTCTCCCGCCGCCAGTGGGCCAGGAAACGCAGGGACAGATCGACATCCTGGGTGACACTCAACGCATCGCCGGCGCGGATCCGCTGCTCGAATGCCCGTTGGTCGGCGCCGGGTAGAGGAATGTACGCACCCTCTCGGCGATGACGCTGCTGCGCCCGTCTCATCCGGTCCAGGATGTTGGCGACCCCTGCACCGACCACACCGACTCCAACCGGCACAATGGGTTGCCTCGGAGTGGCCGGCGAATCTGGAGCGTGGGGCGCATGTCGAGCCTTAGGGGCGCAAAGGCCGTCATTGCTCTCCGCGACACCCGATACCGGCATGACAACGGTATCCGAGCGGTGAGCGTACCCAGCGCTCGTGCCTCGCCCGTGGCGTGAGCCATCCGGCGTTCGCGCCTCCAACGACGCCCCGTCAGCGTCTCCGGTCTCGGTGGGCAGCCGCAGCGTCCAGCCCGGCCGTACCCAATGGTCATGGCCCAACGAACCACCATCGGCCTGGGTGGTCCCATAGTTGAGCTGTGCCAGCTCCCTCCAACGCCGAGCCGACCCGAGCTGCTCGTCAGCGATAGACCACAACGTGTCCCGCGGAACGACCCGGTAGAGAATGGCGTCCGACACGATGGCCCTCGGTGCGCGCCATTCGGGCCGCTCACGCGATCGACGGTCGTGCGGCACAATCATGCTGGCATCTTCCCTGAGGCCGAAACCGCTAGGCGAGAGCTCCCAGTCAGACGGCGACGAAGCCAGGCGGCCGGGGCTCTCCTCATGACCGCCGGAACGAAGTCGGATCGTTCCGACATCAGCCGTCATCGGCGGAACAAAGGTCGGCGAGCGTGCTCCCAATCGGATCGGACCCTCCAGGACGGGGAGCTGACCCAGGGACGTGATGGCCCGATCGGGTGATGCGATGTTCTCCGCTGACACACCACGGCTCATCAGTGACACCGCCAGTGCCGTTCCTACCAGGCACGCCACTGCGGACTGTATGGTCCGGCTGGCTGGTAGCCGAGTGGGGCTATGACCGGTGATCCAGGATCGGAGCTCCAGAGTCACACACACCGCCACCCATGCCCATGAGATCCACGCAAGCAGCAGCGCGCCCCGTATCAACCACTGCGTCGCCAGCTGCAGGCCATCAGTTCGGTGCGCAGACGTGAGTGCCTTGCCGGCCACCAAGTACCCGACACTCCGGAATGGTGAGCTGGCGACGGTAAACAAGATGACGGGAACGCCCACGACGACGACCGTCAGCACGGCAATGGACAACCAAGCCCTCAGGCGCGCCCGGGCGCCGCGCCGTTGCTTGTCCCGGCTGAACTGAGTCACGGAGACCCCGTAGTGACGCCGGCGATATCGACCGCGGTCGCCACCGCCGACACCGGCAGCGTCGTGATCCCGACCATGCCCAGGATGTCGGTGGGAATGCGGTAGTGGATCTCGACCCTGACAACGCCGGCGGAAACCGTCGCCGTGCCCGCGTGGCCGGCTGCCACGGTGAAATCCTCAGCGGCCGCGACCGCCGCCACCTGATCGATCTGGATCGATCCGGCACGTAGAGCGTCGACAGAGAGTGCGCCTGCTCCGGCCCGTGCGGCCTGCTCCGCCTCGTCGACCGCCGCCTGTTGGGCGCTGAGGGCTGCGCCCCCGTCGAGCACCAGTCCCATGAGCGCGAACATCGCCACCAATAACAGGGCGACGAATGCGGTTATCGAGCCGTTGTCAGACTGACGGGTCTGCCGGGCCCGCCTGGTGAGACCGATTGGCCTTCGGGCGCGGTGCCATGTCTCGACCCTCGTTGAGTCCGGGCCCCTGCCGGACGAGACCGGCCTCATCCGACTGCTCGGTAGGGATCGATTGGTGCGGTCGAAGACGCCCGGATGCTGGTGCTCCGCGGCAGACCGGGGATGACCAGGTCCGATAGCCCGATGTCGCACGTGACCGTCACGGTTACGAATCCACCGGGGTGGAAGTGACTCGTGTCCGTCTCGATGAGGGGATGTACACAACTGCGCAGGTGACCGGAGACCTCGGCGGTCGCGTCGGATTCGGCGCCTGAGACGGCATCGGAGGCGTTCGAAGCTACGGCCGCGGCTTCGGCCCCGGCGCTGGCCGCCTCCGCTACCTGCTGCCGCGATTCTGAGAGCCGACCAATCGCGACAATCGTCAGAACGACAATGAGCAGCGCTGGCGTCAGGAGCACCAATTCGACTGTCGAGCTGCCGCGGTCGTCACGTCGACTCCATTTCGTCATCCGGATGAACGAAATTCTTGGATCGGACCCACTTGGGTAGCGGATACCGGGAGAGACAACCAGGGAAGCAACGACACAGCCTGACCGCTCACCGTCACACTGACCTGATCACCAGGAAGGAGCTGTCCCGCGGCGTGTGCGGACTCGACGTCCGATCCTGATGCGGCCAACACCGCTTGGGCCCGGCTCGCACCGACGGCCGCCCCACCTCCCGACGACACTGCAGCCCTGGCCCCTTCCGATGCCGCCAGCCGGGCGACCTGAGCGGCTTGTGCCCACAGGACCATCTGCACCATGACCATCAGCACCAGCATGACCACCGGGATGATGATCACGGCCTCGACGGCCACGGTGCCGTACTCCTCCGGGTGACGACATGCGGCACGACGAAGGCGGAGGTCGTCACGACCCGTCATCAGTTGAGGTTGATCGAGTTCGTTTTGGCGGTGACCTTTGCCACGATGATGGCGCCGACGGCGATGGCCAGCGCGGCAAAGATCGCGGTGAGGATGACTTTCTCCACGACAGTTCCCCTCTCATCCCATTCGCCCGGCACTCCGGTGCGGGCTCGAAGGTAGGTCCAGAGGGCCACGATCTGGTTGGGCATCATGATTTCCTTTCTTGTTGATGTGTCTTGGTGCTCGAGGGACGGTTCTGCCAGGTCAGCCCTTTTCCTTCGTCTCGAGGCCACGGCGTTGGGTCGTGGAAGGGTCGGAACCATCAGAAACCCCCGACTATGCGGCTGAACGCCGGGTAGCCCACGAACAGCAGGAAGCCGACGAGAAGCAGTGCACCGGGGAGAAAGAGGCGTTCGGTGGTCGTGTTGGCAGCGCTCTCCGCGTCAGCCTGCTCGTGCCGCCGTAGGGCCACAGCCCGGGCACTGAGCGACTGGCGGATGCGCGAACCCTCGGTCCCGGCCAGTTGGAGCGTCGCCGACAGTTCGACCAACTCAGGAACACCGATCTCTTCTCCCAACAGGCTCAGCGCCACCCAGGACGGCCGGCCGCCCTCCCGCGCCAACAGGAGGGATCGGGAGATGCGCTCCGCCATCCAGTCCGAGCTCACCTGAGCCGCACTCAGGAGTGCGCTCTCGATCCCCATTCCCCCCGCCAGGTTCAGGACGACCAGGTCGACGAAGGAGCCGACGACTATTCGTGCATGGTGTCGTCGCCCGCGGGCCCGGCTCAGGAGGTGGACAACTGGTGAAGCGAAGCCGATGGGCGTCGCCACGAGCGCGACGACAACGGGCATCCCAAAGGGGATGGCGGTCAGGCCTGCGACCTGGGAAGCCAGCCATAGTGACGGGGGGGCGAGCAAACCGGCCCCGCCAATAACGAGCATGTTCGAGGCAATTTGGTCGGGCGAGTCCCCGGTGATGGCGAAACTGGGATCCAACGACCGCCAACGTCCCCTGGTCAACGCCGACCGGTTCACGAACTCGACGATCGCTGCGCTTCCGGTCCTGATGAGTGAACCGGGTGGACGGGGCGGGCCGGGTGAACCGGGCGGTCCGGGCGGTCCGGGTGAACCGGGCGGCCCGGGCGGCCCGTACGCACTGTCGGGCGCGACGCCGGTATCCGGCCAGTGATCGAGGGTCGCGGCGATGGTCTCAAGAGTGGGCGGCTCGGATCTGAGTCCGCGGATCATCCCGATGCACCCGATCCCAACAAGGGTTCCTACGGCGATGGCGAAACTCATCGCTTCGACACCCCATCGCCGATCAAGCGGATGGGCGCCGGTGGTCGAGCCAGCGAGGTCATCAAAGTCAGGCCCGATGCGTACAGCACGCCGACGAGCAGCAGCACGAGCTGTCCCATCCCGGTGCCGAATGGGGCCAGATAGCGGTGGCCAAGGAGGGTCAGCCCCACAGCGAACGTGATCGAAAACACGAGCACGGTTCGCACGCTGCTCCGCACCGAAGCTCGGGAGGTCTCGACGCGGAGCCGAAGCGCGACCTCCTCCCTCGTTGCGTCGGCCAGCGCGACCAACAGGTCGCCCAGCCGTTGGGCACGTGAGGAGACGGCCAGGACCAGGGCACACACCACCTGGTCGGCGCAGGGGTCGTCCAGTTCGTCGGCGTACTGGATGAGGGCATCTCCCGGGTGCATCCCCGAGCGCAGGCGGGCCGAAAGTCTCAGGGTCGCATTCCTGATCACTGTCGGACTCAGGGCCGACGTGGCGATGATCGCCTCCCCCAGGCCAGCCGAAGCGGCCAGGGTGCCCTGCAGCATCTCGGTCCAGGTGGCGATGGCTTCGATCTTGGTGATCGAGACGGAGCCCGACGTACGGAGAAAGAGCATTGGAACTCCGTACGCCGCCACCGCGCCGAGCAGGAAGGCGACCGGCCACCCGGTGACGAGTAGGGCCACCGCACCCGCCACGATCGCCAGTCCAAGCCGCGGAAGCATTGTTCGCATGGGTATGGCCAATCGAGAACGGGAAGGCCCGGGTGCCGGAAGGGACGACCGCTTCGACCAGGACGTGGTGACCCCGACAACACCCAGCCCGAAGAAGAGGCCGCAGAGCAAAGCGGGACCGTAGGTCACGTCACAGCGCCGAGGAAGGCCGGACCGGCCGGCTCGTACCCGAACATGGCCAATTCCCGGAGAGTTCCTGGCTGCAGCGGCGAGGCCGCGAGCGCTCGGCGCTCTGGACCAGGCCGATAGATCTCGTTGGAGATGACTTGCATTCCCTCGGCATCCACCACCTCTCTGACCGACGTAACGAACCGGGCCCGGGCCGACCCAGCCTCGAAATGCTGCTGCCCGACCCGTACCAGCTCGTCGGTCTCCTCGTCCTGGTATTGATCCGGAGGCCCGTGCTGATAGTGACCACTCGCATGCTTCGGCGTGTCTTGCACCTGGGAATCGAGGTGCACGACAAAGTGGATCGCTCCGGCCAACAACAAGTTGCTGGCCTCGAGAGGCAATCGCTCCGGTGCCTGGACCGCGTAAGAGGCGACCCGGCGGAACGCACCGGCGGACGAGTCCGCGTGGATGGTGCACATCGAACCGGAGCGACCCTGGCTCATGGCATTGAGCATCGGTAGAACCTCGTCGCCGAGTACCTCGCCCACGATCACCCGGTCGGCATTCATGCGCAGGGCACGGCGGACCAGATCGGCGACGGAGACCAGACCGGCCCCTTCCATGTTGGCCGGCCGTGCCTCGAGGGCGACCATGTCCGGATGGCGGTGGGGTGGGTTGTCCAGTCCGAGTTCAAATGCCTGCTCGATGGTCACCAACCGCTCGCGGGTCGGGATCTCAGACGCCAGCGCCCGGAGCAGGGTCGTCTTTCCGGAGTTCATCGCCCCCGAGACGACGATGTTCTTTCGGGCGAGGACCGCCGAACGGAGCAATGATTCGAGGCCGTGGTCGATCGAGCCCATCTCGCGGAGATCCGACAACGATAGGTCTGAGAACCGGTGACGTCGGATGGAAATGGCTGGCCGAGCCGTGACCGCCATCAGGGCCGAGAGACGACTGCCGTCGGGAAGGCGTAGGTCCAGCTCGGGCCGGGCCAGGTCGAATCGCCGTTCGGAGAGGCCGAACCGGCTAGCGGCCGAGCGTACGAGCTCGATCAGCTCTTCATCGCTGTCCGCAACCGCTGGCATCATCCGTTTCGAGCCATCGGCAAACGTCGCCCATACCCGGTCGCATCCGTTGATATCGATGTTCTCGACGTCCGGGTCATCGATCAACGACTGCAGGCGCCCCATCCCGAACAGGGCATCGAGCACCCCTTGCGCCAGGCGCTGTTCGTCCTCATCTGCCAGGTGGTCGCCTCGGCTTTCGGACCTGTGCGACCCGTGCTCGGCTTGAGCCGTGAGCAGATCGAGATGGGCGAAGATCTGTCGACGCGCGTATTCGCGGCGGTCGTCGCCGGTCAGCGCAGCCCCATCCGGAGAGGCGAGATCCTCGGCCACCCGTTCCCGAATGGCAGTGGCCATGATGTCTCTCACCGGAGTGCCCCGTCCACCGTCGACTCGGGTGACTGCCGCCGTTTGCCCCTCGAGCGGTTGAGGGGTCGGCGGACGATCCGACCCAGCGTCGTACGGTGCTTCGGTCGCTCTGGCCCTCTGGACTGGTTCCGACACCCCGGGCCCTGCGGGGGCGGAGTCCCCTCCGCTGAGCTCGGCGGGGAAGAATTCCGCGATTTCTCGATCGACGGAGTCGAAGACCGTCCTGAGAGCGGATCGTCGCTGCTGAGGATGCGAGCAAGACGATGGGCGGAGATCATCAGCAAGGATCGCGATAGACGAGATCCACGGCCGGGCCTACCACTGGCGATCTCAGCGGCATTCGGATCATCGGGCAGCTCACTCAAGACTGGCATCCCGGTGAACTCTTCGATGGCGCGGCCGGAGTACGGACCCGTTCCGATGACCACGAGTCCGATCCGACCGTGGCAGCGGGACCGGAGCACGGCGGCTCGGTCACGGAGATGTAGCACTGAGGCGGCATCGCGACGTACCACAACGACGACCACCGTCGATCGATCCAGCCATTGCTCGGCGCCCCGTTCCCGGGGAAGGAGCCGGCCGATATCGGCAATCACATCCCGACGCCCATCGACGGATGCGCCGATACTCGCCAACAGCGACACGACATCCCCACATACCCCACCTGGCTCGCCGGATCTCCCACTCACCAAGACTTCGAGACCCCCGGGGAGTTGTTGCAGGTGTGCGGCGATGGGCTCCACCCCCTCGAGTCGACGGGAGGACGCGGCAAAGGAGGCCCAACCCCTCCTGACGGACAGCCGGAAGCGGGCTGCCAGGTCGCCGCCGCTCGGATCGCCTTCCACGAGAAGCACCCGACGGTCGTCCGGCCACGCCGCCGCAACCAGGCACGAGAGGGTCGTCACTCCGGGAGCCCCTTTGACCGAGGCAAACGAAACGACGGTCACGACGACCCGTTCCCGATGCCCGAACCGGCACCACCTGATGCGGCCGGGATGAGCACGAGGCTGATCTGACCCGCCGCGGCCGAGGTCGACACCGTGGGGGCATCACTGTCGGACACTTCGACGGACACGAGCTGGGAGTCGCCGGTCGAGCTCGAGGCGCCCTGCAAGCTCGATGCGTTCGACCCACCGGAGCCGACGGACGGCATTTGGACGTCGAACACCGTGGCGCGCGGCACGAGGACGCCGAGATTCGCCGGGCTCGAGCTCGCACTGTTGCCCGCTGAGCTGCCCGATGGTTCGACCGGTGACACAAGTGGGGCTCCGGGGGCACCGGTCTGGACGATCATGACCTGGTCCCCCGGTTCCACGCCGCCCGACGGGAGCTGCCCTGCCTTCAACGCCACCCCCACGACGGCGTCCCCGGGGGAGATCGGTTGCGCTGCCGTCGTGTCGGCCATGGTCAGCAGTGAGCCGGACGGGATCGTGACGGCCGCGCGTCGGCCGGCAAGTAGCTGCGGATCGGAGACCGGGATCGGGTGAACCGCTCCCGAAATGGAGACGCTCGCCGATCCAAGATCAGATCCAGTGATCGGCTGACCCTGCTCGATCGTCTGCGTGACGATGAGGACTGATTGCCTATGGTTTGCCCTGGTATAGACACTGGCGAACGCGGCGATGCTGGCGAAGACCAGCAGCGCGGACAAGGCCGTCATCAGTGGCCTCCTGCTGCTCGGCACGAGTGGCAACCGCACCGTGTTCGGCAAGTCCTGCCGTGATTGGCCCGACGACGTCGGCCGGTCGAGTATCGACGTCACAGAGTTGCCCTTCGAGGGGACGCCGGACCCAGCGCGGTGCCGAAAATGCTCTCCACCTGCTCGACGCGGAGGCTGGTCGACGCCGATGTGGTCAAGCCGGGAAGGACGCCGCCACCCGGCGAACCCTCAGCTGACCACTCGACTGCCCACGAGACCGTGGCCAGGACGGTGAAGGCGGCGTCATCGGGATCGCCAGTCGGGGTCCCCTGACCTGCCGACGTCATTCGATACGTGTGGACGCACGAGGTCGTCTGCTGGGATGACGGCCTGGTTGCATCGAACGGGACTCCTGGACCGTCGCAGTTCACGACGCTGCCGTCCCCCATTGTCCATGTGACGGAGACCGGCGTGGCCACTGCGGTGGCGCTCACGAACCCAGCGGAGGCAGTGACCGAATACGGGTGCCACATCGCGTCGTCCACCCAGAGCCAGGTCGGAAGATTCACAACTGAAGATCCGGAGGGATTGAAGTGGACCGTCGGCGTCGGGAGCTGGAGCGATCGTTCGGCTTGGAGGGCGAGTGCACGAGGATCGACGGCAGGCGTGGGCGGCGCGGGGGCTTGGCCGGAGATCCACAGCGTCTGGTTGAACGATGCGCCCGTCACTACGTTGTTGCAGGTCATCGAGTACCAGCCCCCGGGAGTCGGACCCCCCGGTGGCAAAGCCTGATCGTTGAGCCCGAGCGGCATGTACGAGCACGACCAGGCAGAACCGCCCGTCCCGCCGCCGGACCCGCCGCTGGGTCCCCCGGGTCCACCTGGACCGCCGGAGCTGCCGCTCGACGACCCTGTCCCGGAGGCCCCGACGTTGATCGTGCCGCCCGGACCGTCTCCGCCGGAGACTGCGCTCGATGACGGCCCTGCCGTGAGAAGCAGCAGCACCGACACCCCGGCCACCGTGGCGAAAATGCTCACGGTGCGCTTCACGGTGCGCTTCCCGCCATTGCCTGTGTCCCGGCCGGCTCATCGATGCAGCGTCGAATCATGAGGGGCGGACCATAAGAGCGGGTCGAAAACGATGCAACATTGATTGCACTGGGTGTGCAACTACTTTCGTCATTCCTCGCCATGGCCGGGCGGATGGCCCAGTGATCCTCGCCATCGAATCGTGGACCAACGAGCACCGGCCGAGTGTTGAGCTGCAACCTTGCTGGACCCCTTGGTGATTACCTTGCACCAAGCCGTTCGGTGTCGTGCCACCTTGTTCGGTTCATCGAGTGGGATGGCTCATTTTCCATTGGTACAACTGGGTTTTTCGGCCCGACGATCGAGGAGGTAGCCCGACGCAGCGCAGCCCAACGATGACGCTGATCACTTGGACGTTGACGCGGTGTCGCCTGTAGTCATCTGCTCCCTGCATGCACTCGGAACTAGCGAACCAAGGCCGTTTATCGCGCCGGATTCTTGGTGACTTAGAGCGCCATTACGACCGCTATGCGTGGTTGGACTTGTACAGGCTGCACACGCCGAATTGCCACCCGCGTCGCCAGCAACGTTGCTCGCGCGTCAGGCGACGCCGACGCACCCCGCGTCTGTGTGCGGACTCGGCTGGCAGACCGCAACTGAACAGTGGGCGACCACAGCGATTCAGATTCGAATGGAAGACTAGGGAATTGGGGGATTCGGGAACCGGAACAGAACCCCGGCCAAACGGAACAGTCGCTCATACTGACAGTTGATTTGGGGAGTGCGTTCGGCGACTCCTCGCCGCCGTCGCGGGGTATCGGGGGACCATGTCAAACGGGGCCCATGTCAAACGGGGCCCACGTCAAACAGGGTGTTCAGCCGTCGGCGAGCGGCGGGGCGGGACATCAGAGGAGAGCCGGCGCTCGGCATGGCCCGATTGGGGTCATATGCGATCGACTGGACTCGGGGCCGTCGAACGGGCAGCTTGGGTTCGGGGTGTCGGCAGCGATCTCGGGGCCATCAAGCACGTCATCTTCCCGATGCCGGAGAACCGATCGCTGACCGCTACATCGGGACCTCGAGTGGCGTGGCCGGGTACGAGGAGACCATCAACCGAGGTGCCTGTACCCGATCGTGCCGGGCGATCAACAACATTCTCGAGGGCGACACCCCACTTGCCGCACCATTCGCCGTCCCACCGATATCAGGCGATTCCGGTCCAGAGCAGGCCCAAGCTCAACCAACGGCCTGACCGACTTTCGGACGATTCGCCGGGGCGGCGCTGGCAGGAAACCAAAGCGAAGCGTTGGACAGCGCCGCCAACCGGAAGATTGATCGGGGGCATAGGCTCCGGTGCCACCGGTCACTGAACCCGATCACACGGCTGAGGAACGAGTGCAGACCATGACACACTGGTCGGCATGGCAGCCCAGTTCATCTACACCATGCGTGACCTTCGCCGGTTCTATCCGCCCGACCGGGAAGTCCTGAGAGGCATCAACCTCTCCTTCTATCCAGGGGCGAAAATCGGGGTGATCGGCTCCAACGGTTCGGGGAAGTCCTCGCTGCTCCGGATCATGGCGGGCGTGGACGACGGGTTCACCGGCGAGGCCCGCCTTACGCCCGGGTTCACCGTGGGTTACCTGGCCCAAGAGCCGGAGCTCGACCCGGGCAAGGACGTGCTGGGCAACGTGGCCGACGGCGTCGCTGAGACCAAGGCCCTGGTGGACCGGTTCAACGAGGTCTGCGCGGCCATGGGCGACCCCGACGCCGACTTCGACAAATTGTTGGCCGAACAGGCCGAGCTGCAGGACAAGATCGACGCCGCCGGGGCATGGGACCTCGAGCGGACTTTCGAGATCGCCATGGACGCACTCCGGCTTCCCCCGCCGGAGGCCGAGGTGGCGACCCTCTCCGGTGGCGAACGGCGCCGGGTGGCCCTCTGCCGGCTCCTCCTGTCCAAGCCCGACCTCCTGCTCCTCGACGAGCCCACCAACCACCTCGACGCCGAGTCGGTGGCCTGGCTCGAGCGAACGTTGCAGGAGTACCCGGGGACCGTGGTGGCGGTCACCCACGATCGCTACTTTCTCGACAATGTGGCCGGCTGGATCCTCGAGCTGGACCGAGGCGCAGGCATCCCGTGGGAGGGGAATTACTCGTCCTGGCTGGAGCAGAAGCAGGCCCGCCTGGCCGGCGAGGAGAAGGCCGACCGGGCCCGCCAACAGGCCCTCGAGCGCGAGCTCGAGTGGATCCGCATGTCCCCTCGAGCTCGCCAGTCCAAGGGCAAGGCCCGCATCAACGCCTACAACGATCTGGTGGCCAAGGCGGAATCCGACGTCGCCGATCGCCGAGCCGACACCTTGGTCATCGCCATACCACCCGGTCCCCGCCTCGGCGAACGGGTGGTCGAGTCCGACGGGCTGACCAAGGGCTACGGCGACCGGTTGCTCATCGACGGCCTCTCCTTCCTGTTGCCGCCGGGCGGCATCGTGGGAGTCATCGGGCCGAACGGTGCGGGCAAGACCACGCTCTTCCGCCTGATCGTCGGCGACGAGACCCCGGACGCCGGGACTCTGGAGGTCGGCTCGACCGTCCAGTTGGCCTACGTCGACCAGTCGAGGGAGGGGCTCACCGGCGATGCAACGGTCTTCGACGAGATCAGCGGAGGCGTCGACCGGATCGTCGTGGGCAACCGTGAGCTCCACGCCCGCGCTTATGTGGCGAGCTTCGGCTTCACCGGGAGTGACCAGCAGAAGAAGGTCGGCCGGCTCTCGGGCGGGGAGCGCAACCGGGTCCAGTTGGCCAAGGTATTGAAGAGCGGCGGCAACGTCCTCCTCCTCGACGAGCCGACCAACGATCTCGACGTCGACACGCTCCGTGCGCTCGAGGATGCTTTGGTCGAGTTCCCAGGATGCGCGGTGGTCATCAGTCACGACCGATGGTTCCTCGACCGCATCGCCACCCATGTCCTGGCCTTCGAGGGCGATTCGGAAGTTCGTTGGTTCGAAGGGAACTTCAGCGACTACGAGGTGGACCGCAGGAAGCGACTCGGCGTCGAAGCGGATCAGCCCCACCGCATCCAGCTACAAGCCCCTGGTCCGCGGCTGAGAGCATGCCGAACCCACCGAGGGTCCCTCGTACCTTCGCCAGTGACAACTGGTCGGGAGTCCACCCAGACGTCCTGGCTGCCGTGGTCGCCTCCAACCTGGACCACGCGCCCGGCTACGGCGAGGACCGGGTCACCAACGAGGCAGTCGCCCTGTTCCGGGAACAGTTCGGCCCCGAGGCCCAGGTCTTCCTCACCTTCAACGGGACGGGGTCCAACGTGGTCGGCCTGCAGTCGCTCCTCCGACCCTTCGAGGCCGTGATCTGCGCCGCCGACGCGCACATCTACACCGACGAGTGCGGCGCTCCCGAGCGGTTCCTCGGGAGCAAGCTCATCCCCGTGCCCACGCCGGACGGCAAGTTGACCCCGGAGTCGGTGCAGGACGTCTACCGGGGCATCGACGACGAGCACCACGTCCAACCGCGGGTGCTGTCGATCACCGAGGCGACCGAGGTCGGCACGTGCTACCGCCTCGACGAGATCGCGGCCTTGGCCAGCTGGGCCCACGACCGCTCGATGTACCTGCACCTCGATGGCGCCCGGCTGGCCAACGCGGCGGCCTTCTTGGGCGTCGGCCTGAACGCTTTCGGAGCACGGTCCGGGGTCGACGTGCTGTCCTTCGGAGGCACCAAGAACGGCGCCATGGGGGCGGAAGCGGTCGTCTCGTTCCGGCCTCCTGACGACCCGTCTCTCCGATACATCCGCAAGCAATCGATGCAGCTGGCCTCGAAGATGCGCTTCATCTCCGCACAGTTCGTCGCCCTGCTCTCCGACGGACTGTGGCGATCGAATGCCGAGTGGGCCAACGCCATGGCGCGGCGTCTGGCCCAGAGGATCAGCTCGGCGGGCGTCGTACCGGTCCACCCGGTCGAGGCCAACGGAGTGTTCGTCGCCCTGCCCCCGAGGGTGACCGAGGCGCTCCAGGACCATTTCCCCTTCTACGTCTGGAACGAGCGCTCCGGCGTGGTGCGCTGGATGACCTCGTTCGACACCACCGAGGAGGACGTGGACACCTTCGCCGCCCTGGTGGCCGAGGCACTGGCCGCCAACGGCTAGACGTCGGAAGAGCCCGCCGGCGGGTGTCGGCTGAGTTGTCAGCGTGTGCGTCAGCCGCCGTGCAACGACGGACGACCCGGGCCCGGAGGTCCGGCGAACGCCTGGGCCAGCGACATCCACTCGGCCGCCTCCTCTCCCTCGATGGCGAGGTCGGTGTCGGCGATGTTGCGCCGCTGGGTGACCACGAGGCAGAAATCGAGCGCAGATCCCCGCACACCCGGAGTGGGTCTGGCGCCCTTCGGATCGCCTTCGACAGCCCCGTCCTCGAGCCCGCTCGGTCGGCCACCGGTTCTCCCGCCTGCCACTCCCACGACCCACCTGAGGGTCCGGCCAGGATCACGTCGATTCGGCCGGCCGGGACGTCGCGCCCGCGCACTGCGTAGGAAAACGGCCTGGCCCGAACCCCGAGGTGGGCGACATGGCGGAGGCGATCACTGGCCCGGTGCTCGACGCCCAGCGCATCGGCGACATCCTGACCGTGGGCCCAGGTCTCCATCAGCCGGGCCGAGGCGAACGACAGGACCCCCATCGGAGGCCCGTACCAGGGCAGCCGGAGGCCGGGGTCGGCTCCTGACAGCGCCCGGGCCAACCCGGTGTGGGCGTCCTCCCACCACGCCAGGAGCTGGTCACCCGTCATCGATCGCCCGCGGGTCAGGTGGGGTTCCATGGGATCACCCGCCTGGGCCATGGAGGCCATGGCCAGCTCCGCCTCCCGAGCGAATTCCTCCGGCTCCTCCACGGCCCGACGACCGGCGTCGTCGAAGAACGCCAGATGACTGATCTGGTCCCGGACGGCCCACCCGGCCGCCGGTGTCGGCCGATCCCACCTCGGGTCGTCTGGAGCGAGTGCTGCCACCAGGCCACGTGTCTCGGCGTACTCCTCATCGAGGTCGACCAGCAGCTCGGAGAGGTCGGGCATCACGCCAGGCTACGGGAGCGACCACAACGATGGCTCCCGGGGCGTCGGACGGGTGAATCGGTCAACGGGCCAGCAATCCGCCGCTGGCCAATTCCCGATACCGGGCCAACGGAAACCCTTCTTCGTCCGAGATGACTTGAAGGCACACATGGTCTGCACCGGCGTCGTGGTGCTCCTTCACACGGGCGACCACGGCATCGACGTCCCCCCACGCCACAACGGCGTCAACCAGCCGATCGCTGCCACCTCCGGCGACATCGTCCTCGTCGAATCCGAGCGTGAGAAGGTTCTGCACGTAGTTGGGCAGCGTGAGGTATCCGGCTGTGAACCGCTTCGCCACCGACCGCGCCGTGGCCGGATCTCGTTCGAGCACCACCGTCACCTCCGGGGCGAGGAACGCATCCGGTCCCAGGACCTGCCGGGCCCGGGCCGTGTGTTGGACCGGGACGAAGTACGGATGAGCCCCGCTGGCGCGTTCCGCGGCAAGCGCCAACATCCGGGGGCCGAGTGCGGCGAGGACTCTCCGATCGACGGGCACCGATGGTGCCGAGGCATCGAGGAGATCGAGGTACTCCATCATGCGGTGCCTGGGCCGGGAGTAGTTCTCGACGGCGATCGCATGGCTCGCCCCCAGTCCGAGCAGGAAGCGGCCGGGGTACTTGCTTTCGAGGTCAGCCGCGGCGCTCGCGATCTCCTGGGGGGACGAGATCCAGATGCTCACGATGCCGCTTGCCACTTTGATCTGCGACGTCGAGTCGAGCAGACGACCGAACCGAGGCGAGAGGCCCGGATCGAAGCCACCGGAGGACCACAGCGCCCCGTAGCCCAGGCTCTCCAGTTCGGCTGCCACGTTGACGGATGGATCGGCCTTGAAGGTCCACGAGCCGGACCACCAGACCCCGACTTCACCCAAGTCCATGGGTCACCTCGTCGGGACGCGCTGCCCGTTCGGTCGCCGGCGTCATTCCGGCCTCACTGCCGTGCAGATCCAACCGAGCTCGTGGGTGGTGACGTCCGCATCCCTCAGTCCTGCGGCCCCCAGGCGGGCCGGGAGGGTGTCCGGGTCGACGGGGTGATAGATGTCGCCCTGGTGGAACTGGCGGACTTCCTCGCCGTCGTAGCCGTCAGCCAAGAGGAGCACCCCGCCCGGTCTCAGGATGCGGACCAGCTCGGCGAAGACCTGGTTCTGGTCGTCGTCGGTCGGGATGTGGTGGAACATGTGGAATGACGCCGCGCCGGTAAACGACCCACCCGGCAGGCCGGTTGCTCTGGCGTCGCCGACGACGATGTCGACGTCATCCATTCCCAGCCGCGTTCGCAGCCGATCGGCCAGAACCGGGTCGATTTCGACCGCCGTCACATGCTTGCAGGACTGGAGAAGAACCTCGGTCGTGAATCCGGGGCCGGGGCCGACCTCGACCACCTCTGACCCAAGGCTCACTCGTCCCAGCGCTCCCGGCAGGATCACGTCCCGAAGGAGGGACCGCCACCGCTCGCTCGTGCAGAACTCCATATGGCCCTGGTTCACAGTGCTCCACTCTGCCTCGGACGCCGAGAGGCTGCCATCGGAGGGCCGAGAGCACATGGTCACCACCGTTCCCGGTGGTGATGTCCCTGAATCGATCGCCACGCAACGGCGCTCCCGAGGGACCCCGCCCTGGCACCGATACGACCGGTGCCAGGGCGGGCGGGACGGGACGGCGGGGTGGGGCGGAGGGAATGGAGGGTATAGGGCGCTAGGCGGACGGGCCGTTCCCCGACCAGGCCGGAGGCCTGCTGCCGTCCGTTCCACCGGCAGCCGCAGGCGGGCCGCCACTCGGCGGTGCGCCGACGGCCACGGTGGTGGCGGTCACCACGTTGGAGGTATCGGTTCCGAACACTGCCACGTGCTGACCCACCGTCACATTGGCCAGGGACGGGGTCGTCACGTCATGGTCGAGGTACTTCGTCGAGCTGGACACGTTGGCCGTGACGGTCGTGCCGCTCGAGGTGGTGACCGTGAAGCTGTTGTCACCCACCGACTTCACCGTCCCGACCGCGGCCGGAGGGCTCCCGCCGGGGCCTCCTGGCATGCCACCGGGGCCGCCGCTCGGCGGTGCGCCGACGGCCACGGTGGTGGCGGTCACCACGTTGGAGGTGTCGGTTCCGAACACTGCCACGTGCTGACCCACCGTCACGTTGGCCAGGGACGGGGTCGTCACGTCATGGTCGAGGTACTTCGTCGAGCTGGACACGTTGGCCGTGACGGTCGTGCCGTTCGAGGTGGTGACCGTGAAGCTGTTGTCACCCACCGACTTCACCGTCCCGACCGCGGCGGAGGGCTCCCGCCGGGAGGTCGCCCGGCTGGTGGTCCAGAGCTCGACGATGTTGACGGGGAAGGTGAGGTTGACGGGGAGGGTGAGGATTGAGAAGGAGCACTGGTGGTGGTCGCGGCGGCTACCGAACCGCCGGCCAGGGCCAGTCCAAGCGCGATGGCGGCCGCGCTCGTGACCCGGACGCCGCGCCGGCGCCGGGGTACTTCGGACGGTGGATCATCTCCGGCATCGAGGGTGTCGGGCATCGGTCCGTTGCTGGTCGTCATGTTCTGCTCCTTGATCGGTGGATGCTGCCAACGTCGAGCATCGGACACGCCGGTGTGAGCCGGCTGTGCCCCGTACCGATGAGAGCTAAGAGTTGTGATTCCTATCCGTGACGAAATGGGGTTCTGTTGACCCAGCCCCGTGGGCCGTGGGTCAGGCGCCTTCTGCCTGTGCCGCCTGCGGACGGTCTCGCACCTCCGCCGATTGCGACGTTTCGGCCCGGTGCATCAGCGCTTCGATCATCTCGGGTTCCCGATGGTCGAAACGGGAGGAGCCGACCGTCATCGACAATCCGAACGTGGTCCGCTCCAACTCGAGATTGCTGGCAGCCACCGTCGTACGCAATCGGTCGACGACCGGAGTCTCGCCCCCCTGATAGCCGGTGAGCACAGCGGCAAACTGATTGTTGCTCACGCGGCCCACGACGTCGGAGGACCGGAAGGTGTCGGCCATGGCGGTGGCGGCCAACCGGAGCAATTGATCACCGGCAGCCGTCCCTCCGCGCTCGTAGACGATACCGAGCCCGTCTACAGAGGCGACAACCACGAGGGCATCGACTTCCTGGCGCTCGCAGAAGGCCAACGCCTGTGAGCCCACCATGGTGAACCCTCTTCGGTTGGCCAGCCCGGTCAGGTCATCGTCCACCTCAAGCCGTGTCGTTGCGATTTCCTGTTCGACGACGGCCGCCAGATCGCGCAGCGAGGCCAGCTCCACCTGATCGAGGATTCGGGGCCATTCATCGAGCAGGCACAGGGTCCCGATCACGGCTCCGTCGGGGCTGGCGATGGGGCACCCGGCGTAGAAGCGGATCGGCGGCTCGGCCACCACCAAGGGGTTGTCGGAGAACCGATCGTCGTTGGTCGCGTCGTGAACTTGGAGAACGTCCCGGCCCGCGATGGCATGGGCACAGAACGAGAATTCTCTCGGGAGGTCGTGAATTTGGAAGACCGGGCGGGTCTCGGCGGCCTCAGAGGGCGTGGGGCCCTGCCGGGACTTCGCCCACTGGCGGTCGATGTCGACCAGGCTCACCAGCGCCGTATCCACACCGAACAGCTTGCGGGCAAGGCGCGTGATCCGGTCGAACCGCTCCTCCGGGGCGGTGTCGAGCAGGCCGAGACGTCGGAGCGATCCGACCCGGGCCAGGTCGTTCTTGGGGACCGGCGGCGCCTCCACATGGGAAGTATCGACGGCGGACCAGCCCCACTTGAGCCGGGCCGAATCGGGCGGAACCGTGCTCTACCTGGTCGGAAGCGCGGATCGGCCCTCCCGCCGGGCGAAGGCCCGCACGGCGACCCGCTCGGCCGCTCGGCCGCTCGGCCTCGGTCATGTTCGGGTCGGCCGCTTTCCACGCCGCGACCTCGGGCAGCACGGCGGGCAACCGGTCCCGGTCGAAGGGTCCCAGAAAGGAACGGATCAGCCTGCCCCGGAAGCGGTCGGTCACCGCGGCTTTGAGCCGATTCGCCGGGTTGTCACCCGATGAAAGCAGCAGCCAGGTGATCGTCACATCGACGGCCTCTTCGTCGCGGGCCGCGTTGGCCCAGTCGATGACCACCGGGCCCGAGGGCGAGAGGATCGCGTTGAGCGGGTTCAGGTCGAGGTGCAACAACTGGTCACCATGGCCGCAGGGGGCGTCGGACGCCCACTCGGTGCCGGTATCCGGTGCAGCCCTTGCTGCAATTCGGCCAGCATGGCGGCGAATGGGTCGATGGCCCAAGGGCGCCGGCCCATGACCGTGATCATCAGCGGTCCATCGATGCGCTCCATCACCAGCTCAGTCCCGTCCTTCCCCACCTGGTCGACGACAGGGATCGGGTAGCCGTGGTCGCGGGCGTAGTCCATGGTGCGGGCTTCGGACTCCATCGAGTGGCCGCGCCGGGAGCGGCGCAGTACCGGACGTTCGCCGCAAGCGAACATGTCCGGGTCCCGACCGGACGCCAGACGCTTGCCTGGAACCTCATTCCATCGTGCGCCAGTGGGAGCCCTTCAACGAACGGAACCGAGCACGAGCTCGACCAGATCGTCCCAACCGAAGCCCACCGTCTCGGCGACGACGGTGCGGGTTGGGCCGTCGACCAGCACGAAGAATGGGTACCCCAACACCCGGTAGTCGACCCACGCCTCGTCGCTCATGACCACCCGACTGCCATCAGGAGCGGCCAGCCGGGCCACCTCCTCGGTCGAAACGGTGGCGGGGCCCTTCGTCACGATGACGGGTGTGACGTCAGTCGGCAGTCTCGACTGCTCCAGCTCTTCCGGCCTCCCGGTGCCTCCCAGGCCCGTCCAGAACACGTCGCACCCGTCGCATTTCGTCGCCAAGAAGGCGAGGAGGATACGACCCCGAAACCTCCCGATGGCGATCTCGGCCGCCTCCCCGGCTGGGTTCACTCCGACGAGATCGGATGCCGGCAGCCCGGCCGAGGGCTGATCGGCAACGGAACCCACTCCGGCCGGAATGGGTCGGAGGCCCTCCACGAACTGCGGATCCGACAGCGGGTTCGGTGCGTCCCGGCCCTTCGCCTCGGGGGCCGCCCCGGATCCCTGACGATCGGTCGGGACTACGACCCCGGCGGGGACCCGTCGTCGAGGACTTCGATTGCGTCGCCATGGCCACACCACCGGCACGACACCTCCTCCACGGACTCGTCCAGAACCTCGACGTCCTCGATCTTCAGCTCGCCACCCACCGAGTAATGGTGGAATGCCCTGGTGCGTCGGCTGGCGATCACGTCGAAGCGAGTCAGATTGCCGCACGCCCCGCAGCGGTAGCGCGCCGGGGTGGTCGTCACGGCGGGGTCACCGGCGGACGCCTTGGTCGAGGATGATTCGGCGGCCACCAGGTCCAACGTAGTCGGGGAACGGGGTGTCATCCACCGATAAACGAACAGGTGTTCGCTACAGTGTCGACCATGACGCCCGCCATCCGGGGATCGTTCGACGGCCTCGACACCTCGCTGTACGAGGTGACCTTCGTGGTGGTCGACGTCGAGACCACCGGTGGCTCACCGCAATTCTCCTCGTTGACCGAGGTCGCCGCCGCCCGGTACCGCGGCGGCGAGTTGCTCGGCACGTTCCAGACGCTGGTGCGCCCGGACCAGCGGATCCCGCCCTTTATCAGCGCCCTGACCGGGATCACCGACGCCATGGTGGCCGGAGCCCCGACCACCGGCGCGATGCTCCCCTCCTTTCTGGAGTTCGTCGGCGGTGCCGTGTTGGTCGGACACAACATCCGCTTCGACCTCTCCTTCCTCGACCACGCGCTGACGTCGACTTCTCGTGATGCACTGCCCAACTACTCGGTGGACACCTTGGCCCTGGCCCGACGGCTGGTCCGCGACTCGGTGACCGACTGCAAGCTGGCCACGCTCGCCGCCGGCCTCGGCCTGCCCAACCGACCCACGCACCGGGCCCTCGACGATGTCCTCGCCACCGGCGACCTCCTCCATGTCCTGCTGGAACGGGCCGGCTCCTACGGGATCACCGGGCTCGCCGAGCTTCTCGACCTGCCGCGACTGGTCGGACACCCCCAGGCGGGCAAGCTCCGGCTCACCGCCCGGCTACCGCACTCACCCGGCGTCTACTGGTTCGCCAACGCCGCCGGCGAGGTCCTCTACGTCGGTCGCGCCGACGACCTGCGGAGAGGAGTGCGGTCACATTTCGCCGCCGCGCGGCGTTCCGATTCGGCTCGGATGCTCCGTCAGCTGCACTCCGTCCACCACGGCATCTGCCCCGGACCGCTCACCGCCTCGATCGAGCAGGCGCGCCTGATCGAGGCCTGGTCGCCTCCCTTCAACGTCCGGATGAAGAAGAAGCGGCGGCGGGGTCGCCAGAGAAGATCCACCGAGGCGCTCCCGGCCGACCGGCCGACGCCAGACGGGCAGAGGCGGGTGACCGGCGCCTACCCTCCCGATTCCTCCGACGCCGCCGACACCGACACTCGAATGAGCTCGTCGAGCACGCGCTGAGCCCGACCGTTGTCGATCACCTGGCCGGCCAGGGAGACGCCGGCCGCCAGGTTGGCCGCCTGACCGATGACGACCAGTGCCGCGGCAGCGTTGAGCACCGCGATGTCACGGTGCGGTGAAGCCCGGCCACCGATCACCTGACGGATGGCCTCGGCGTTGACGGCCGCATCCCCACCCCGGAGCCCCTCGATGGTGGCCGGCGCCAACCCGAAGTCGGCGGGGTCGACCCGGTAGCGAGTGGTCTGGTAGACCCCCGACTCGCCCAGGACGAGCTCGTGAACGGTGGAAGGTCCCGTGGTGCTGAGCTCGTCGAGACCGTCGTCGCCGTAGACGATCATGGCCCGCCTCGCCCCGTTGGCGGCGAGCACCCCGACCATGGTGTCGGCCATCGCCGGGTTGCTGACGCCCAGCACCTGGAAGCGCGCCCGGCCCGGGTTGGCCAGCGGCCCCAGGTAGTTGAAGACCGTCGGGATCCCCAGTTCCTTGCGGACCGGTGCGGCAAACCGCATGGCCGGATGGAACCGCGGGGCGAAGCAGAATCCCATGCCCACCTCGTCGATGCACCGGGCCACGCCCTGCGGACCGAGGTCGGCCACCACGCCCAGGGCCTCGAGCACGTCGGCTGCGCCCACCGCCGACGAGGACGCCCGCCCACCGTGCTTGCAGACCTTGGCGCCGGTGGCCTGCCACCACCAAGGCGGCGATGGTCGAGACATTGATGCTGCGCAACCGGTCGCCGCCCGTCCCGCAGGTGTCGATGACCTCGAGTCCGGCCGGCAGCTCGAGAGGAACGGCGTGGGCCACCATGGCCCGGACGAACCCGGTCATCTCCTCGACCGTCTCCCCCTTGGCCCGCAGCGCCACGGCGAGTGCGGCGATCTGCGCCGGTGAGGCGTGGCCCGACAGGACTTCACCGAACACCGTCTCGGCCTGCTGGGCGGTGAGGGAGGTCCCGACCAGCAACGAGGTCAACAGGCCGGGCCACCCGCCCAAAGCGCCGAAGTCCTGTCCCGAAGCCGCCGGGTCGGAGATGGTGGGAGGAGTGGTATCCGACGACGTCACCATCAGTCCCACCACAGGTCGCGGGCGAGCACACCCCGGGCGATGAGCCCGAGCTGGACCTGGGAGGTTCCCTCCACGATGGTGAGCTGCCGGGCGTCGCGGTACCAGAGCTCGGTCGGATGGTCCTCCATGTAGCCGGCCGCCCCGAGGAGCTGCACGGCCAACCCCGAGGCTCGCACCGCCAGCTCGGTGGCGTGGTACTTGGCCATCGACAGGAACGGAACGTACTCCTTGGTGAACTTGCCCTGGTCGGCGAGCCAGGCGGACCGGTACGTGAGCAAGCGGGCCGCCTCGATGTCAACGGCCAGCTTGGCGATCTCCCATTGGATCCCCTGGAAGTCGGCGATGGTCCTGCCGAACGCCTCGCGCTGTTGCACGTATTCCGTGGCGTACATGAGAGCGCCCTCGGCCAACCCGATGCCGCGGGCCGCCACGATCGGCCGCATCGCATTGAGCCCCAGCATGGCCAAGCGGAATCCCCCCACCTCCCCGATCACGTTCTCGGATGGGACGTGCACGTCATCGAGGACGAGCTCACCGGTGTCGATTCCGCGGACCCCCATCTTGTGGTCGGTCCGGCCAACCGAGACCCCATCCCATGACCGCTCAACGATGAAGGCGGTGATCGAGTCGTGCGAGCGGGATGCGGGATCGCCTGTCTTGGCGAACACCGTGTACCAGTCGGCTTCACGCACCCCGGACATCCAGCATTTGGTCCCGTTGAGCACCCAGCCGCCGACGGTCCCCGCCGTCGTGTCGGGAACTGCTCGGGTCGACATGCCGGCCACGTCGCTCCCGGCCTGGGCTTCGGACAACCCGAACCCGGCGCGCAGCTCGCCCGAGGCGATGCCGGGAAGGTAGCGCTTCTTCTGATCCTCGCTCCCGGCGATGAGCACAGGACCCACCGGTAGGCGGGTCAGCAGGAGCATCAGGGCGGCGGCGTTCGAATACTTGGCCACCTCTTCGATGGCGATGGTCAGACCCAGAATGCCCGCACCCGACCCCCCGAGCTCGGTCGGTAGGCAGAGCCCGAGCAGATCGGCCTGGCGGAAGGCCTCAAAGATGTCGTCCGGGTACTCCCCGGTGGTGTCGATCTCTCGAGCCCGCGGTTTGACCTTGTCCTGCGCCAGGCGCCTGACGCTCTGCTGGAGGGCGGCGAGCTCGGGTGACAGGTCGAAGTCCACGGTCGACGAGGCTACCCCCGGCGACCCCGCCCCGAGCCCCGTCGAGCCCCCTCGAGCGGCGGTCGAGCGGCGGTCGAACGCGGTCGAGCCCGGTCGGCATCGCCTCGTTCGCCGTCCATGACGCCCCGGACCGCGGCGGGCGACCCGATCAACGTTGCTGGCCCCGGGCCTAGGCTTTCCCGCCATGACCCCGCCAGGCCTCCGGCCGCCGCCACCGATCGGCGCAGCGGCCCTGCCGGCTGGGACCTACGAGGGTCGGGTGGTCATCGTGACCGGCGGTGGCACAGGGCTCGGCAAGGCCATCGCCACCGAGTTCGGCCGGCTCGGAGGATCGGTCGGCATCCTCAGCCGGGACGAAGCCCATCGGGCCGCAGGGGTGGCCTCGGTGGAGGCCGCCGGCGGGAGGGCCGTCGGCGTGCCTTGTGACATTCGTCAGGCCGAAGGCATCGCCGTGGCCTTCGACGAGGTCGAGCAGGACCTCGGGCACATCGATGTGCTCGTGAACAACGCCGCCGGAAACTTCCCCGTGCCGGCGGAGGACATGAGCCCCAACGCGTGGCGCACGGTCGTCGACATCGTCCTCAACGGCACCTACCTGTGTTGCCGGGAGCTGGCGCGGCGCCTCATCCCCACCAGAAGGGACGGGGCCATCGTCAACGTCGGCGCCTCCTATGCGTGGACCGGTGGACCCGGGTTCGCCCATTCGGCCGCGGCCAAGGCGGGTGTCAAGAACCTCACCGAGACGCTGGCCGTGGAGTGGGCCCCCTACGGGATCCGGGTCAATGGGCTGGTACCCGGACTCATGCCTCACGAGGACGAGACGGCGGCCATCGCCGCAGTGCCCGGGAAGTACGAGGGACAGGATGGTCGGGTGCCGGCCGGGCGGATCGGGTTCCCGCGGGAGCTGGGCTGGGCCGCCACCTACCTCTGCTCGCCCTATGCCGCCTACATCAGCGGGCACACCATGGTGGTGGACGGGGCCAACTGGCAGCGCCGCCACGCCCTGCAGCCGCCATTCGTCCCCATCCGGGAACAGCTCGAACGGCCGCCGTTCGGCGAGGCTCCGGCCCGGGGTGGACCGCAATCATGACGACCGGGTCGCGGCGGCGCTCCCGGTAGAAAGGGACCTACTCAACCGTCCCGAGGAGGCACCATGGCCACGACGTCCCCGACGACCGACCGCTCCGATCGCCCGGTACTGGCCAGCGGCACGTTCCGCTTGGGCGACCTGGAGGTGCACCGGCTCGGCTTCGGTGCCATGCAACTCACCGGCCAGGGAGTCTGGGGCGAGCCGACCGACCGCCAGGAATGCGTCGCCGTGCTGCGACGTGCCGTCGAGATGGGCGTCGACCTGATCGATACCGCCGACTCGTATGGCCCCGAAGTCAGCGAGGAGATCATCTTCGAGGCGCTCCATCCCTACCCGGAGGGCCTGGTCATCGCCACCAAGGCGGGCCTGACCCGGCAGGGGCCAGGGCAGTGGACGCCGGTCGGGCGTCCCGAGTACCTGCGCCAGCAGTGCGAGCTGAGCCTGCGGCGCCTCGGGTTGGAGCAGATCGATCTCTTCCAGTTGCACCGCATCGATGGGAAGGTCCCGGCCGAGGAGCAATTCGGCCTGCTGGCCGACCTCGTCGCCGAGGGCAAGGTCGCCCAGGTCGGGTTGTCACAGGTGAGCGTGGGGGAAATCGAGGCGGCGCGGGCCACCGTACCCATCGCCAGCGTGCAGAACCTCTACAACCTCTCCGACCGGTCCTCCGAGGAAGTCCTCGACCACTGCGAAGCCGAAGGGTTGGGCTTCATCCCCTGGTACCCGATCGCCTCCGGGCGACTGGCCCGCCCCGGCGGCGAGGCCGATGCCATCGTGAAGGAGACCGGCGCCACCCCGGCGGCGGTGGCACTGGCGTGGCTGCTCCACCGCTCGCCGGTCATGCTGCCGATCCCCGGCACCAAGTCGGTGGCCCACGTCGAGGAGAACTGCCGGTCGGCGACCCTCGAGCTCACCGACGAGCAGCTGGCCGCCCTCGACACCGCCTGATCCGGCACCACGGAGGAGCCCTTGCCGATCAGGCGAACACCATCGGAGCAGAGCGGATCCCGGCGATGACGGGCGAGGCTGTCCGTACCACCGGTCCGGCCACATCGATCGAGTCGAACCGCGCCAGCAATTCCTCGAGGAGGATCCGTCCCTCGAGACGGGCGAGGACGGCCCCGATGCAGAAGTGGGGCCCGAAGCCGAAGGCGACATGAGGATTGGGATCCCGCGCCGCATCGAACCGCTCGGCGCTCGGGCCGAAGACGACCTCGTCCCGGTTCGCCGAGGCATAGAGCATGAGGATCGGCTGGCCCGCCCCCAGCTGCTGGCCGGCCAACCGCACCGGTCGGGTGGTCGTGCGCATGAAGGACACCACGGGGGTCGTCCACCGGAGCATCTCCTCGACCGCGACGGGGACCGCCCGGCCTGGCCCGTCCGGTCCGGGCCCGCCTGACCCGCCGGGCCCACCGGTACGGTCCACGACCTTCTTCCGCAGTGCCGACCACTGCGCCGGGGCGCCCGCGAAACCGAGAAGCCCGCCGGACATCATGTTGCGGGTGGTCTCGTTCCCCGCCACGAGCAACTGGACCAGGAACATGGCCAGCTCGGCATCGCTCAGCCTGTCCCCGTCCACTTCGGCCGCGCCGAGCTCCGAGATGATGTCGTCCCGCGGATTGGCCCGCCGATCTGCCGCCGCGGCCAGGAGGTAGGTGACCATCTCGGAGCTGAGTGCGGCCCGCTCCTCCTCGGACCAATCGGTGGCGCCGGGGATGACCGCCTCGGACCACCGGAAGAAGCGCGGCCATTCCTCCTCGGGGACGCCCAGCAGGTCGCTGATGACCTGCAGGGGCAACGGCACGGTCAGCTGGCCGACGACATCGACCGGCACGCCCGGCTCGATGCGGTCCACGAGGGCAACGGTGCGTCGGCGAACGCCTTCCTCCAGCGCACGCATGAACGAGGGTCGGAACCCGGGTTGCACCAGGCCGCGATAGCGGGTGTGGTCGGGCGGGTCGGTATGCATCATGGTCGGCGGCGTGGCGTACTCGCTCCCGATCTCGAACAGCATGATCCCGCGGCCTGAGCAGAACGTGTCGGGATGGCGCGAGATGGTCACGACATCCGCGTGCCGGCTGGCCACCCAGAATCCGACGGGCTCGTTGTAGGCCAGGGGCGCCTCGGACCGGAGCCGGGCATAGAGCGGGAAGGGATCGCCGGCGTAGAACTCCGGGTCGACCAACGGCGCGGTCAGGTCGGCCAGATCCTCGACGTCCGGGGTCGGTCATTCCCAGTCCCCCCTCGGCGCACTCCTGTTCAAGGCCTGATCGGTCCGGTCCGGAACCCGTCGGCTCCGGGTGGAACCGGGCTCCCCGGCCCGCCCCCGGCCCCGGACCACCAACCGGACGCCTACCGGCACGGCTGATCTCAGTGGTACGGACCGATGCGCTGGTCGGGATTGGTGTCGATCAGGTGGCGGCCGTCGATCGAGACCTGCGAGGTCCATTCGTGGCCGTCCCACCAGCGGTAGTGGAACCTCCCGCTCGGATCGGGGTGCCAGGCTGGCGGCGAGCGCGTCGACGCCGGCTGCGCCGGTTGTACCCCGGTCGCCGGTGCCGCGGCCGCGCCGGCGCGGCTTGTGCGGTTCGTTCGGCTGGAACGGCTTGGCCGCCTTCCCCCTGAGCGGCTGGCTCCGGCTCGGCCCGGTCGGGCTGGATATTGGCCGGCCGGGGATAGGCGGGGAATTGGTCTGCCACGCTCAGGGTCGGTGCCGCCGCCGCGCCCCCCACCGTGGCCCGTCCCGCGCCCGGATAAGGGGCCGGCGAACCGTGCTGGGCCCGGCGCACCTCGCTGGAGTGGGCAATGAGATAGAGCACCAGACCGAGCAGCAGCGAGAGGAACCAGAACAGCGCCCACAGCAGCGACGGGAGCCCCCAGGGAGTCCTGCCGAGGGTGCGACGGTCGTTCTCCGACAGGCGATAGCCGATGACCGACCCGACCACAGCGATGATGCCGGCCAGCACCCACTCGCCTCCGCTGAGGTGTACCACGCCACCGACTCTACGCCTCCGGGCGCGAGCGGCGGGGCGTTCCTGGCCAGGCGCTACAAGGGATGCTCCATGAAGAACGACCACATCGTGGCATTGGCGTCGATCGCGGTGCTCCGAGGGCCGAGCACTGCGGTGACGGCCGACGACTGCCTCGGCCCTCCGGGCCACTCGTGGCCCTCGCCGTCGATCGAGTAGAGCTGCACGGCCGCCCCGCCCGAGCAGTTGCCGTAGGCCGTCAGCGTCACCCCCGCCACCGGATCGGAGTTCGTCGGTCCCGAGGCGCATTGGTCGTGCGTGGCCCAGCGCTGTGCAGCTGTGGGCACGCTGTATGTCCAGTAGGCCTGCCCGTTGCCGTTGTAGGGATCGACTCGGTCAGCTGTGCCGTGAAACGAGAGCACCGGCATCGGTCGGCTTGAGTCACATGGTGAGGGGAACCGCAACCCGCTCACCGGCGCGACGGCGGCGAAGATGGTCGAGGCATCGCATCCGAGCTGGCTGGCCATGCGGGCACCGCCCGAAAATCCTGTCGCAAAGATGCGATTCCGGTCGATGCAGTACTTCGCTTCGAGATCGGTCACCAGCTGCTCGATGAACGAAACGTCGTTCGGTGCCGACGACGGGACCGCTGCGCCGCCGAAGAGAGGCTGGCCCGGAACGTTCCATTCGTACCCGGCGCCGGCCGCTATGGCGCCCTGCGGGTACACGACCATGAAGGTCTTTGCGTCGGCCGTTACGTCCATCCCGGTGAACTCGACCTGCTGCTGGGCGGTCGACTGGCTGCCGTGCATGTTGACGACCAGGGCGACCGGGCTTGCGGACCGGTAACCCGACGGCACGTGGAGGATCGCCGTCCGACTCCGCCCGTCCACCACCGGGGTGAGGGTGACCGTACCCGGACTGCCAGGCGTCCCACATCCCGTGCTCGGCGAAGCCGGCACGGCGGCGGCCGTGGAGGGCGTCTGGCCGGCGGGCGAGGCCGGCGTGGTCGAGGCGCCGCCCTGGCGAGTCGTCGACGTGGCCCCGGATCCCGAACCCGAACCACCGCAGGCCGACAGCACCACGGCGCCCGCCACCAGGAGGGTGCCGAGCCACCAGCCGGTCGCCCTGGTCGGCAGGACGGCCGTTTCTCGACGGCCAACGCCTTCGCTCTCGACCTGCTCCGACCCCATTGGCACGCCCCAATCCTTGGTCTCATCTGTTCACCCGTCGGTATCGGTCAACGTCCTCGTGGACGCCCGCTCGCTCTACCCGTGGCGACCGACATCAACTCATGGCGGCGATGGGGTGCTTTGGCGGGAACGCTCCGAAGGTCGAGAAGTGCCGGGCGATGCCGCTGGTGAAGCTGTCGATGTAGGCCAGCTTGCGGATCATGTAGCTGCGGCTCTCCTTCGGGTCGAGATAGAGGTTGTAGAGGCGGCCATGGGAGTACTTCTGGGTCACACCGGTGAATCCGCCCAGATTCAGACAGTCGCGGTCGTCGTCGGAAGTCGAGGCGACCATGAACTTCCACTCCCCGACTCGGAGAGCCGAGAACACATTGGTCAGCCAGTAGTACAGGTACTTCCGGTTGGAAGAGGAGTCGGGATCGAGGAGGAACGAGGTCTGGTCGACGCCGTCGATGTACCGGTCCTCGGGGGACGGCACCTCCGGCGCCGGCCAGCGTGAGGATGGTGTTGAACAGGTCCATCTGCGAGAAGAGACCGTCGGTAGGCCCGGCCGGCGGGGATCATGCCGGGCCAGCTGACGATGGCCGGCACCCGCTGGCCCCCCTCCCAGGTTGACCCTTTGGCACTCCGGAACGGCGAGTAGGCGGCGTCGGGCCACGTCTCCATCTCCGGGCCGTTGTCGGACGAGATGAACACGAGCGTGTCCTCCATCTGGCCGGTGGACTCGAGTTCGGCCACCAGGCGGCCGACGATGTCGTCGAGCTCGATGATCGTGTCCTTGTACGGGTGCTTCGCCGGGGAGGAGCCCAGAAACCGCTCGTGGGGGTAGTTGTCGAAATGGGCGCCCCTGGTGCAGTGGTAGAGGAACCACGGACGGCGTACCTCGTCGGACTGCTCGGCCATCCGCCGGATGAACTCCAGCGAGTACGCCGCCCACTTGTCGTCCAGAAGTGACAGGACCGGGATGGTGACCTCTTCGACGTTTTCGGTCTCGCCGGCCCGCTCGGCATGGACGAAGCATTTGTTGAACGGGAGGTTCTCCACCCACCGGGTTCGCTCCTCGCTGTAGACGATCTCGGGGAAGAAGTTGGGGTCCCGCCACTCGGTGTACATGTCGGAGACGGAGAGGAACCCGTAGAAGTCGTCGAACCCGACGTGTTGTGGTTGGGACTGCACGTTCTCGCCCATGTGCCACTTGCCGACCGCCTGGGTGACGTATCCCGCCGCCAGACAACAGCTCGGCCAGGGTGACCTCTCCGTCCAACCCACCCGGCTGTCCGTACATGGGCGGACGGAGCAGGCCGTGTCGCATGGGCAGTCGGCCGGTCATCAGCGAAGCCCTCGAGGGTGTGCAGGACGGTTCGGAGTAGCAGGAGGTGAGGAGCATCCCGCGCCGGGCCAGCGCGTCGATGTTGGGGGTGGGTGCCCCGACGGCCACGCCCCCGCCGTAACAACCGAAGTCTCCCCAGCCGACGTCGTCGAACAGGATCAGCAACACATTGGGCAGCCTGTTGGCACCCCCACGGAACCGGGCCAGGGCGGTAGCGGCCCGCTCCTCCTGAGCGGGGAGGACGAAGCAGGGCTCGAGGCTGTCCCGCAGCCGGGTCGTCTCTGCTACCACCGGGTCGTGGGCCATCTGGCTCTCTTCCTTCTCGTTTCGCTCCCCGCGAGCGCGCCGATGCTAACCAGGCTGACGAGGCGGAACGGAGCGCGGCGCCCGGGGCGCAGGACCCCAGAGGGCGGAACGTCGAGCGGTTGGCGCCGTCGGACCGGCTGTCGAACCGGCTCTCGGAGCGGCTGTCCGGGCCGACTGTCGGAGCGGCCGTCGGAGCGGCCGTCGGAGCGGTGTCCCGCTCCTCACGACCATGGGGTGAGCTCGGGGAAGCCGGGGGGAGCCAGGCGCCCGTACAGCCAGGCCAGCCGCTCGCGGTCGGAGAGCGTGCTCGGATCCGGCGTGTCGTGGCCGGACGGGATCCGATCGGAAAGGTGGACCTCGAGACGTGGCAACCAGACGGCCACGAACGCATCCGGCCAATCACGGAACGTCACGCCGATCCCGAGGTCCACCAGATGCACTTCCAGCTCCTGCCAGCGGTTGGCCGGCAAGGACCACAACGGACGCTCCCGGCCCGCGACGTCCCGGGATATGCCGCCCCAGGCATCCTCGGGCACGCGTTCCCACGCCGCGGCGAGCGCCGATGACGACCATTCGAGGTCGTCCAAAACAACCGCCGCGCCGCGCCTTGCGCCCTTTTCGATTTCGGTCCTGCGTCCTTCGATCCCGCCCGGGTACTGGTCGATGACCTCGCCCCGGACGACCGCTTCGGCCCGCCGTACGTGGCTGGCGGCATTCCTCGCCACGTGAGTGAGCACGTGCCCGACCGTCCAGCCGGCCAGGAGCGATTCCCGGGCCATGTCGACATCCGACAGGTCGGCGGTCAGCGAGAGGAACCGGTCGGTGGCCTCGGCTACTCGCCCCAGGTCGGCCACCGGGACACCGGGGTCGCCATCGTGATCCGGGGTCCCTCTTGGAGGCGTCGCTCGGTCCAACCGACTAGGCCCCGATGGCGACGACCGGTTTGTTCAGTTTGACCGCGCCCATCGATCCATAGAAATGGGCGTCGCCGAAGGTGAAGATGCCGCCGTCGCCGGCCACCAGCCAGTAACCGCCGCCGTCCGGGGTCGGGGCCATGCCGACGATGGGCTGGTTGAGGCGCATGGCTCCGGTCGAGCCGTAGAAGCTGGCATCACCGAAAGTGAAGATGCCGCCGTCGCTCGCCACTAGCCAGTAACCGCCGCCGTCCGGGGTGGCCGCCATACCCACCACCGGTTTGTTCAACCTGATCGCGCCCGTCGATCCGTAGAAACGGGCGTCGCCGAAGGTGAAGATGCCGCCGTCGCCGGCCACCAGCCAGTAACCGCCGCCGTCCGGGGTCGTAGCCATGCCGACGATGGGCTGGTTGAGGCGCATGGCCCCGGTCGAGCCGTAGAAAGTGGCATCCCCGAAGGTGAAGATGCCGCCGTCGGAAGCCACCAGCCAGTAGCCCCGTCCGCTGGGGGTGACGGCCATGCCCACGATGGGACGGTTGAGGGCGATGGCCCCGGTCGAGCCGTAGAAGTGGGCGTCGCCGAAGGTGAAGATGCCGCCGTCGCTGGCCACCAGCCAGTAACCGCCGCCGTCGGGAGACTGAGCCATTCCCACGACCGGCTTGTTGAGGGTCAGCGCACCCGTCGAGCCGAAGAACCCGGTGCTGGCAAAGGTGAAGATGCCGCCGTCCGATGCCACCTCGTCATAGCCGGGTCGGGTGATGGGGCTGGCCAGCACCATCGGTTGGGGGAATCCGGCGCTGTCCGCCTCCTCGCCCACGGCCACACAGAAGAAGCCCGCCGCGCAGGACACCCCGTGGATCGAGTCGGCCAGCGAGCTCTGATTGCCCGGTTGGGGCGTGCTCCCGAGCCGCCAGGTCGCTCCGTTGTAGCTGAGCACCATGGTCGGACCGCTACCCAACCCCTGGCTGGCCTGCCCACCGAGCACACAGGACGTCGGACCGAAGCAATCGATGCCGGCAGGCAAGCCGAGGCCGGGAGGCGGAGGGTTGGGAGCCGCCTGCACGGACCAGGCCGAGCCGTTCCACTGCTCGACGAGGTTCCCGCTCGAGCTGCCGTTGTCCTGGAAGCCGGCGGCCTCACACATGGTCGCGAGCGTGCAGCTGACCGTCGAGAACGACGTCTGCACGGCACCGCCGATGACCGGCGTGTTGGTGATCGCCCACGCAGTTCCGTTCCACAGCTCGGCGAAAGGGACCTCGGTTCCGGCAAAGCTGGCGCCGACTGCCACGCAGAAGGAAGTGGACAGGCACGACACGCTGCTCAGTTCGGGATGCAAAGCGGACGAGGGGGCGTCGGTGACCAATGACCAGGACGCACCGTCCCACCTCTGTACCACCGTCTCGTCGGTGCCCGATGCGGCGTCACCGCCGACGGCCAGGCAGTACGTGGCGGTCACACAGGAGACACCGGCGAAGGACCCGTTGGCCGTCGCGGAACGGTCGGGCGTGGCGGCGATCGACCAGACCGTACCGTTCCAGACCTCGGCGAAGTTCTGCTGGAAGGCGCCCGGGTACTGCACGCCGACGGCGGCGCAGAAGGTCGGACCCGTGCACGAGATGCCGGTGAAGTACGAGCCGTTCCCGCCCGACGGTATCGGGACGGACATGACCGCCCAGGCGCTGCCGTTGTAGCGCTCGACCAGAGGGGCGTTGTTGCCACTGACCTGGGTCTGGCCGGCCGCCACGCAGAACGTCGGCCCGACGCACGAAACGCTGTTGAGGAAGGTGAACGAGGTGGGATCGGTGGCGGGCGTCGGAACCGTGCTCCAGCTGGTGGGCTCGACCAACGATGGCCTGGCGGTCACCGTCGAGGCAATGGGTGCCGCCGCACTGGCAGCAGGGCAGGGGAGCCCCAGCGCCACCACCAGCGACGCGGCGAAAATGCTGGCCGCCCCCGAAGCCACCACTGACACGACACGTCTGATCATGAGTCCTCGCCTCCTCGGCCGGGTACCCGACATTACCGAGCCGGCCCGGCCCCAGGGTGATTCAGCTGAGTCGGCACGAACCGGGTGGCGATCCCGCGCAGGTCACCGTCGTCGTCCGTCCACCGGTCAGCGGGGCCGAACCCCGAAGCGGCCAGCTTGGGTGCCAAGGCGACGTCCTCGTCGGCGCCCAGCTCCACCAAGAGCCAGCCCCCGGGCCGGAGCAGGCCCGCGCCCCAGTCCACCACCCGCCGCACGAGCCTGAGGCCGTCCTTGCCCCCGTCCAGCGACTGCCGCGGCTCATAGCGGTGCACGTCGACAGGCAAGAAGCGAAGCTCGCCGGTCGGCACGTAGGGCGGCACGGCCGTCACGATGTCGAAACGTCCGGACCTCAGCGGCGGGTTCGGCTCGTTCAGATCGGCCACCACGGTCGGCACGCCGTTCCGGCGGGCACAGATGGCGGCATGGGGATCGATGTCGACGCCGATCGTCACGGCATCGGATCGCTCGGCCTTGAGGTGCACAGCCACGGCTCCCGTACCGGTGCACAGGTCGACCGCACGCACCGCCCGATCACCTCGATCGTGCCGATCACCTCGATCGTGCCATTGACCTCGATCACCGGGCGCGTCGTCTGCCACGTCCATGAGTCGGACCGCACGCCGGGCCAACTCCGCGGTCTGGGGCCTCGGTACATAGGTGCCCGGATCGACACGGACGTCGTGGTCGCAGAACCGGGTGGAGCCGATGATCCAGGCCAGCGGCTCACCCTGTTCGCGGCGACAGAGCGCTGCTTCGAGGGCGGCCTCGTCCGATGAGGCGGCCAAGAGCTCTGCCGCCTCCTCGTCGGCGGCGACGCAACCGGCGGCGGCCAGCCGCGCCGTCACCATCGGACTCAAGTCCTCGACGTCCTCCATGCGTCAGATGGGCCGAGGCCGAGCCGTGCCGGCCCAGCGGGATCGGACGGGCGGCGCCCCTGGCGTCAACCGGCCAGCTCGCCGACGCGGGGCTGGACCGCGACGTCCGCGTCCCGCAGTAGGAGCAACGCCCGGTTCTCCCGTCCGTAGCCAAGTGGTGTGAACAGCAGAGTGTCGAGCGGGTACCACAGTCCGACCCAGGTCAGTACCCAACCTCCGGTGTCGAGCAGTACGTTGCTGTTGCCACTGGTACCCGCGGCTCGGGCACCGAGAACTGCCACCAGCAATCCGATGATGGCGACGGGAATCCCCAGCCTCAACGACGACAGCCCGTCGAGCCGGGCCGCCCGACGCTCGCGGTCGTTGTAGCTCAGCCGGTGGTCACAGTATCGACGCAGAGTTCGTTGTACGTTTCCCTCGGTCGCCTCGTCGATCTCGGAGCTCGGGAGCTCCAGCTGCAGTCGGACGGGCAGCCGCTTCGAATGGCTCCGAAGCTCGCTGAGACAAAAGTCGACCCCGGTCAGGAAGTTGCGGTACTCGGAAAACAGATCCGTCTGCGGCATCTCGAACATGTCGGCCGCCCGACTGAGCCGGAGATGCAGCGTTCGGTGATGGTCCTCGCGTCTCATGGTTTCCGTGCGGCCTCGATACCGCGGTGGCGTCGACGGCGTCTTGTTGCACTCTAGGGTGCAGGCGTGCGCAATCCGCGGTTCTCGGGTGCGCCGTGGAGGCGGCGTACGACAGGTCGCTCCGTGGCCCTTTTCCACCACCGATCGCCGCGTCAGATCGACGCCGTGACGGCCCGGCTTTTCCATTGGCGGCTCGCTCTGAGCGAGCCTCGAGCTGTGGGGACGGAGGGGATCGAACCCTCACTGGAGGCGGTTTAAGCGCCCTGCCTCTACCGATTGGGCTACGTCCCCCTGACAGCGAACACTCGCCGAGCGGCGACTCGGCTCGATCCAGAGATTAGGTCGACCTTTGGCCATGGCATCGTGTGCGCTCCTCGTCGGCCCTCCTCAACCCAGGTGCACGCACCTGGGTGCGCAGCTTCACCAGGTGAGCAGAGGTGAGCAAACCCACATCCCCGCGTCAGCGAAGCGACGCTCCTCGCTCGAGCACGTCGAAATGAGGGCCGACCTGGGAGAACCCGCCGCGTCGGGATTAAAGGCGCGGCAGGGATCGGTCGATAGCCATCGGAGGACTCCGGAGGGCACGAGGGCGCAGCGCGGTGAACGAATCGGCATCACGAGCACAGTCACAGGTGGAACCGATCCCGCCCCGCAACTCGATACGTTACGAGAATTCCCAACCGAGCGATCGCCCGCCGGCTCACGACATGGTCGTGGTCGCTCGGCGGTCGGCGGCGGCGTTCGTAGCCGTGGTGTTGGTCGCAACCGGGTTGGTGAGCGCACTCTCCATCGGTGCGCTGTCCCCATCGCGTGCCTCGACTCCGATTCACCACACGAGTGCGCAACGGGTCAATCCCGTCGTTGGCATGGATCGCACGCCCGACGGCCACGGCTACTGGCTGGTCGCCTCCGACGGCGGCATCTTCACCTTCGGTGACGCCCCGTTCTACGGGTCGACCGGGGCCATGCACCTCAACCGGCCCATCGTGGGCATGGCGGCGACGCCGGACGGCCGCGGCTACTGGCTGGTCGCCTCCGACGGCGGCATCTTCACCTTCGGTGACGCCCAGTTCTACGGGTCGACCGGGGCCATCGTCCTCAACCAGCCCATCGTGGGCATGGCGGCGACGCCGGACGGCCGGGGCTACTGGCTGGTCGCCTCCGACGGCGGCATCTTCACCTTCGGTGACGCCCAGTTCTACGGGTCGACCGGGGCCATCGTCCTCAACCGGCCCATCGTGGGCATGGCGGCGACGCCGGACGGCCGCGGCTACTGGCTGGTCGCCTCCGACGGCGGCATCTTCACCTTCGGTGACGCCCAGTTCTACGGGTCGACCGGGGCCATCGTCCTCAACCAGCCCGTGGTGGCCATGGGGTCGACCCCGGACGGCCGCGGCTACTGGCTGGTCGCCTCCGACGGCGGCATCTTCACCTTCGGTGACGCCCAGTTCTACGGGTCGACGGGCGCATCGCCACTTGGCTCGCCCACCGCGGCCATCGCCACCGCCTTCCCCGGCTCCGGCTACTGGACCGTGACCACCAACGGCCAGGTGTCGGACTTCGGCGGGGCTCCCTCGTTCGGGTCGATGGTGAATGCCCCACCGGGCAACCCCAACACGGCCAACCCGCCGCAGAACATCCCGCCCAATCCCAACTTCCTGTCCGCCTGCTACCCGCACAACACCGGTGCGACCTGCATGGCAGAGGTCAAGCAGGCCACCACCGGGGCGCGGGCGACCGAGGGACTCGGGCCGATGGCTCTGCCGAGCAATTTCGGATCGCTGACGCCGGCGGACCAACTGTTCGTGATCACGGACATCGAGCGGGTCGACCGCGGGCTTCCGCCCTTCGTCGGTCTGGTCGCCTCCTTCAGCGCGGACGCGCAGGCAGCTGCCCAGGCGAACAGCGACCCCAGCCCCAGCCAGGTGCCGCCCGGGATGCACGTCATCGCCTGGGGTGGCAACTGGGCAGAGAACGGCAACCCGCTCGGCTCCAACTACTTCTGGATGTATGACGACGGGCTCAACAGCGGCAACATCAACTGCACTCCGAGTGACCAGTCCGGCTGCTGGGGTCACCGGGACAATGTCCTCTCGCTGAGCAACTACCAGGCGCTCTACGGTGGCACGCTGTTGATGGGGGCCGGCGAGGCCTACGGCACCTTCAACAACCAGTGGGAGTCGGATGCCACCCTCATGGCGTTGGCGTCAGGTCCTCTCCCGCCACTGCAGTACACCTGGGCGGCCGCCGTGGCCGCCGGCGCCGGTTGAATCCTGACGGCCGACGACCACTCACGCCAGGCGGCGACCGCTCGCCGGCCCGCCGACCCGGTCCGGATCACACGCCGCAGCCACCGTCTCGAGCTCCTCGTCCCTCGGGGCGTCGACCAGACGTCGGATCCCCTGGCTACCCGGCCAGGGTCCGAGGACCATGGTGGGACGCCGAGCAGGGTCCCAGGTCGACCAGGCCCCCGCCGGCGCGGCCGAACCGATCGGCGCTGGGTCCGGCCAGCCCGACCGGGCAAAGGCCACCCACGCCCGTCGCATCGCCGCCGACAGCGCGAACGCCTCGTCGCCAGCCCCGGAGAACATCTGGACACCCTGCAGGTGAACGGTGCCGAAGACGAAGGGGATCTCCAGCGCGTGGCACGAGCCGAGTGCGCCGCCGAAGGCGGGTGACTGCCAGGTGAACAGGTAGCAGTGGGTGCGGACTCCGTCGGCGGCGGATGCATGGGCGGTGGCGAAGCGAATACTGGGCCAGCGGAAGAGGTACTCGGTGGAGATGGCCGTCCACAGGTCACGGGAGCTGATTGCTTCGCCTCGCTCCCGACGGGCCTGGCGCACGCCGGCGATGACCGCGTCTGTGACGGAGCGATCGGGGAAGAACGCCTGGACCCAGTCGCGCAGCCCCGGCTCGTCCAAGGAGGCGAATCGCGGGTTTCCCAGCGTGAAGAAGGAAGTCTCGTCACGAGTTGTTCCGATGAGCAAGGCGACGTCGGAGGCGGAGCCGGCGGCGACGGCAGCATCCGGGGCCGAGGACAACAGTCCGCCGTCGATCACCGGCATCATGAGCAGGCCCGACTCTCCACGGCCGTTCATCCGGCTCCCGACCTCGGCCGCTGCGGCCACCAACGCATCGGCCGGGACCCGTTCGAGCGCGCCCCGGGTCATGCCCACACCGAGATGGGCGGCCAGCTGCTCCGCCCGCCCGGTCGCCTGGTCCGCCGAGAGCGTGTACGGCGGGCCGCTTTCCACGATGGCCCGCCGGAACAGCCCGCGGGCGGCCGGCACCGCCAGGAGAGCCGAAATGCTCATGCCGCCGGCCGACTCACCGAAGACCGTCACGTTGTCCGGATCGCCCCCGAACGAGTCGACGTGCTCCTGCACCCAGTGAAGGGCGGCAATCTGGTCGGCGAGGCCCCAATTGCCGAAACCGGTCCAGCTCGCGACCGTCGAGCCAGGTATGCCCCGTCTCGTCGAGGGCGGGGTGGGCCAGGAATCCGAGCAGTCCCAGCCGGTAGTTGACGGTCACCACAACGACGTCCCCCTCGCGGGCCAGCATGCCGCCGCGGTAAAGGCCGAGCGACCCCGAGCCGGAAAGGAACGAGCCGCCGTGGATCCACACCATGACCGGGCGCCGCCCGCTGTCGGGGGCGGGAGTCCAGATGTTGAGGCTGAGGCAGTCCTCGGAGTGCTCGGCCGCCTCGCCGCCGAGCGAGAGCTCGAGAACGCCCGGCATCTGAGGTGCGATGGGCCCGAACCCGTCACAGAGCCGAACCCCCGCCCACGGCGTCGGGGCCTGGGGAGGCTGCCATCGACGGGGACCGGAGGGCGATGCGGCATAGGGGATGCCCGAAAAGGACCAGACGCCGCTCCGGTGCACCCCCTGAAGGCGGCCACTCCGGACCTCGACCACGCCGTCCATGATTGTGACCTCCAGTTGCCAGCACGAGCTGCCGATACAGACTGGCAACTTACCGACTCAGGCCGGCGTGACCATCGGCTGTGCCGTTCGGACGCCTTCGGCGGGCCTCCGGTCCGGCGCCGGACACGGTCGGGCGCCGTCGAAACCGGCGCCTTGGTACGGGCGAAGTGCGGACAGTAGCGTGAAGGGAGTGGCCGCGGTGAAGAAGGGGCGATCGGTCACGGGCGGGCGGGCGCGTCCGCTCCCCTCTCACGCAGCCCGTCGCACGGCGGGCCACCAGCCGCACTCTGGGACCAACCGGGCGATGACCTCCTTCATCCAGTCGAGACCTTCACGGCCACTGATGGGCGCCGTCGGCCTCGTCCTCTGCTCGGCGCTCTCCCTCGTCCTCCTCTCGTCGGTGGCCGGCGCCGCGCCTGCCTCGGCGACCACGGCCTCGACCCAGCCCTCCGGGCCGACCACGACCGCCACACCGGCCACCGGAGCCACGCCGGCGGCCGGGACCACGCCGTCCTCGGGCACGTCCACATCGACGACGGGTGCGGACGGATCCCAGCAGTCCACCATCAATGCCACCGAGGACCAGGTGGCCACGTTGGAGACCCAGATCTCCCAACAGCAGCAGGCGCTCGACCAGACCGACGAGGAGTACAACCAGGCGGTCGTCAACCTGACCCAGACACAGACCTCGCTCCAGACCACCACCGCTTCCCTGGACGCCGCCAAGTCCGAACTGGCCGGTGCCCGGGCGCGACTCCGGGTCGAGGCGATCGGGGCCTACGAGAACGACTCGGCAGCCTCGGCGGTGGCCTCGCTCTTCGCCGCCCCGGACAGCACGGCCCAAACGCGCAGCGTCTACCAGCGGATCGACGCCGGAAACCTGGCCGCCGACGTGGCCCGGGTGCAGGCCGGCCAGCGCCAGCTGACTACGACCCAGAGCAAGTTGGTCAGCGAACAGCAGGCCGAGACCCAACAGCTGACCACGGAACGTCAGGCCCAGCAGAGTACGGCGGCGGCCAACGCGCTGTCCGAGGCCACACTGGCCCAGGTCAAGGGGACCTTGGCCCAGGAGGTGGCCCAGCAGGCGGCGGCCCAGGCGGCCACCGCGGCCCAGACGGCCGCCAACAGCTCCTCACCGGCGGCGGCTCAGGCAGCCGCCGCCCAGGCGGCCCAGGCGGCCCAGGTGGCCAGCACGGTGAGCGGCGGAAGCGCGGCGGCCGTCGGCGCGACCAATGCGGCCAACGCGGCAGCCGGGTCGGCAGCCGGGTCCGGCGGAGGGCCCACCCTTTCGAGCGGCGGCAGCCCCCAGGCGGCCGGGCTGGCCGCCGTGCACGGCGCCATGCAGTACCTCGGGGTGCCCTACGTCTGGGGCGGTGAGAGCTCAGCCGGCGTCGACTGCTCCGGGCTCACCGCGCTGGCCTGGGCCAATGCCGGGGTGTCGCTACCCCATTCCGCCGCCGACCAGTACTCGATCTCGAGGCACGTCCCGCTCGACCAGCTGGAGCCCGGTGATCTGCTCTTCTACGACTTCGACGGCACGGGCATCGATCACGTGGTCATGTACGTCGGACCGGTCCTCGACGGCCAGCCCACTGCATACGGCAACGGGACCATCATCCAGGCCGCACATACCGGGACCGTCGTGACCTTCGACCCGGTCTGGTACGAGGGGCTCGTCGGGGCGGCCCGGCCGTAGGCGGCCGCCTGGTCGCCACCGACCCAAACGGCGGACCGTGCACCGGTAGGGTCCCTCCGAAGTTGGCTGAACCGGCCACCGACAAGCCCATGACACTCGACCTCACGATCATCGTCCCCGCCTTCAACGAGGCCCATCGGCTGCCCGACGGGATGGAGCGCTTCGAAGCTGCGGCAGCCGAGGGGGCCGTGGATGTAGAGCGCACCGAGGTACTGGTGGTCGACGACGGCAGCACCGACACCACCGCCCGCACCGCCCGCTGCCTGCTCGCCCAATTACCCCATCACCGGGTCACCAGCCTGCCGGTCAATCAGGGCAAGGGCGCCGCCGTCCGGGCCGGGGTGGCCCTGGCCCGGGGGGCGTACACCGCCTTTATGGATGCCGACATGGCGATCGACCCGCGAGCGGTCCCCGAGCTCCTCGACGGTCTGCTCACCCACGACGCGGCCATCGGGTCCCGCGCTCTGCCCGATTCGATGGTCGACGGCACCTATGCCGTCCGGGCGGTGATGGGCCGGATTTTCAACTGGATGGTGACGACCGGGACCGGACTCGGCCTGCACGATACCCAGTGCGGGTTCAAGGCCTTTCGCACGCCCGTCGCCCGCCTGCTCTTCCACCTCGTATCGATCGACCGCTTCGCCTTCGACGTCGAGGTCCTGGCCCGGGCCCGGCGTCTCGGGCTGCGGGTGACCGAGGTGCCCGTGCAGTGGAGACATGTGCCTGGCAGCACCATCCATCCCCTGGAGGACTCGATCGGCATGCTGGTCGATGTCTACCGCTCGCGCTTCGGGTTGCTGCCGGCGCGCCCGGTGCCGAGTGTGGTCGTCGACGGCGACTCGTCGCTCTCCCTTCACAACGGTCTCACCAAGCAGGTGTGCAGCGTCGTCTCCGAGTCGCTCGACGGGGCACCGGTACCGGTGCTGGTGGACCGCTCGACGGTCATCACCCTCCTCCCCCTGGTCGACGACGAGGGGGCGGCCACCGTGTACTCGGCCCTACGAGCCGAGTTCGCCGAGCGGCAGGTCTTCCGCCGGTCGCTCACTCTCGAACAGCTGGGCTCGCTCGCTCCTCTGTCGGGTCGGCTCCGAGCCGCGTCGGATCCCGACCCAACCGTGTGAGCGGGGACGACACCCCGACCCTCCCTTCCATTTCGGGCAGCAGAACCGACCGGAGGTCCCCGGTGCGGCGCCCGGTACGATGCACCGATGACGGATGATCGGCCGGACACGCAGAGGGCGGCCTCCCGTCGGGACAATGCGGCCGATGACGGATCGATCGACGCCACCGCGGCAAGCAGGCCGATGGCGACTGCGAGCCGCCAGGACACCGCCACCGAGGTCCCGTTGGCGCCACCGTCGACCCTCCCGGTGGCGATCGTGACGGATGACCGAGCCCCGGTCGACCCGAGGCGATCCGACGTGGACGAATGGGGCCGCTCCGAGCACATGCGCTCCCTCGTGCGGCGCCTGTATGACCCCGTCTACCGATACTGGTTCCGGGTCGAGTGGGACGGCCTGGAGAAGATCCCGCACGCCGGTGGGGCACTGCTGATCGCCAATCACGCCGGTGCCATCCCTCCGGACGCACCGGCCATCATGCACGGGATCGAGGAGGAGCTCGGACGGCCCGTCTACGGGCTCGCCGATTACTTCTTCCGGACCATCCCCTTCGTCGGCACGATGTGGTCGAGGACGGGAGGTGTCCCGGCCCACCCCGACAACGCCTACCGGATCCTGCACGATCAGCAGCAGCTGGCGCTGGTGTTCCCCGAGGGCACCAAGGCCACCTCCAAGACCTATACCGACCGGTACCGGCTGCGCCGGTTCGGGCGGGGTGGGTTCGTGGAGATCGCCATGCGGGCCGGGGTCCCGATCATCCCCATCGCCGTGGTCGGGGCCGAGGAGTCCATGCCAATCCTCTTCCGGCTGGGCGGCGTGGCCAAGGTACTGAACCTCCCGTATTTCCCGGTGACGGCCAACGCCCTGTTGATGGGTCCTCTCGGCTACCTGACCTACTTTCCGGCGAAGATCAAGCTGCGAGTGCTCGATCCCGTCACCTTCGACGTCCCGCCGGGGCAGAGTCGGTACTCACGCAGCAAGGTGATGGACGAAGGCGAGAACATCCGGGCCAAGCTCCAGGATTCGCTGCACGACATGCTGCGCGAGCGTCGCAGCGTCTGGTTCGGCTGAGCCGATGGGACGGCGAGTGCTGATCACCGGGCTCGACACCTTCTGGGGTGGACGCATGGCCCAGGCGCTCGAGAACGAGTCCGGCGTCGAGATGATCCTCGGCCTTGGGGCCGACGAGCCGAGGGTCCCCCTCGAGCGCACCGAATTCGTGCGCTCCGACCAGAAATACTCGATTCTGAGCCGGATCGTCCGGGCCACCCAGGTGGACACCGTCGTCCACACGTTCCTCGAGACCAACTCGGTCAACGTCCCGAGCCGGGTGCTCCACGAGATCAACGTGATCGGGACCCTCAATCTGCTGGCCGCGGCCGGCTCCGCCGGATCCTCCGTCCGCCAGGTGGTGGTCAAGTCCTCCACCCATGTGTACGGCGCCTCCGAGAGCGATCCGGCGTGGTTCCGCGAGGACACACGGCGCCAGAGCCCGGTGCGCACCCGGCTCGAGCGCTCGCTCATCGAGGTCGAGTCTCTGGTCCGCGACTTCACCGACGACAACCCGCATCTGGTGGTGTCCGTGCTCCGGTTCGCCAACGTGCTGGGAACGGACATCGTCACCCCGATCAGCCAGAACCTCCGGCGCCGGCTCCTCCCCTGCATCGCAGGGTTCGATCCGTTGGTCCAGTTCATCGAAGAGGACGACGTCGTTCGGGCGCTCGAGTACGTCACCCGGAACCGGATCCCCGGGGTGTTCAACGTGGCCGGCGCGGGCAAGCTCCCATGGAGCGAAGTGGCGTCGATCAGCGGCGCCTTCCTGGTGCCCCTCTCGCCGTTCCGGCCCCGGTTCTTCGCCGCTCCGCTCCGCCAGCTCGGACTGCTGCAGTTCCCGCCCGAAATGGAGGGCGTCATGCGTTACGGGCGAGGAGTGGACAACAAAAGGCTCATCGAAGCCGGCTTCCACTACCGCTACACCAGTGCGGGGGCGGTCGAAAGCTTCGCCCGGGCCAACAACCTGCGCCGCTCCACCGGCACGAACGGCCCGGCCTACCGCTACGAGCAGGACGTGGAGCAGTTCTTCCGGCACTCCCCCGCCGTCGTGAGGGGTGTCGACGGATAGTCGACGGATAGTCGACGGATAGTCGACGGATAGTCGACGGATAGTCACGCGCCATCAGGAGGTGGACTGGTGACCGACCGGATCCGATCCGGTTGACCCTTCGGCCTACTACTTACGCCGAAGGGTCATGGTCCAGCCGGGAGGCCGGATACGGAAGGTGAACGCACGGCCGGGTGCGACACGGTCGAATCGATGGACCTGCGCAGGCCAGCTCGGTGCGGTGATCGTTGGATAGTGGAAGTCCTCCCTGATCCCGAACGCCGCGATCGCGACCAGAAGCAGCCCCGCCGCGGACGCGGCGACGCGCCGCGTCCGCAGTTGACCCGTCACCCAGATCACATCGGCCGCGAATGCCAAGGCGGGGAACAGCCAGTACCGGCCCCCAGGGTCCCTGACCAAGGCCTGCCATTGCGACCCATGCTCCGAACCCAGCGGGCTCACCAATGAACCGGCCAAGGCCAAGCCGGCCCAAAGGTTGAACATCTTCAGCTCGAACGGTCCCCGCCAGAGCGAGAGTCCCACGACCAGGGCCCCTCCGACGAGGAAGATCGTCGAGTACAGCACCAGATGGCCGCTGAACCAGCGGGACGTGCTGGTGGCCGTGCCCAGCACGGTCCCCCCGATCACCCGGCCACCCAGCAGTTCCGCCAATCGCGACGCGGTGGCTCCCAGCGGGCCGACGGGCGGTCGGCGCGCCGTGATCAGCTCGAACAGCTGCAATGCAGCTGCACCCAGGGCGAGAGCGCCGAGCACGAGGGTCCACGCCTGGCGGCGATAGGCGTACACGACGGCCACGACCACGACCAGGCTCAACACGAACGGACCGGTCAGGCCGGAGAGCACGATCACGGCGACGTCGAAGACCCGCCACAGCCCGGTGGCGGGGACGGCCAGCACGACCAGGGCGGCAAGCACAGCCAGATGCCATTGGGCGTTGGTGAGATCGACGTTGACCTCGGAGGAGTTCGGAATGATCAGGTACGCGCCGGCCAGAAGGAGGCGAACGCGAAGATCCGGCACGGCCCTGGCGTACCGACGGCTTGACAGCAGCACGGCGGGGAGCACTTGCACTACGAGAGCCACTGCCGCAAACAGGGCCGGAACCCAAGTCAGGGGCACCAGCAGTCCGACATCGGCAACGATCCTCGAGAACGTCTGCAGGTAGCCCACTTGGGGATCAAGCAAGAGGACATGCCAACCCTGGTTGTAGGCGCCCTGGAAGAAGATAGGCCCGTCCTCCGCCCATAGTTGAGGATGGATGATCACCGTTGGTGCACGGGCAAAGGTGATGAGGCAGCCAACGACAAGTACCGCGGGCAACAGAAGAGCGTCAGGGGGCCCGGCTCGGCGTTTGCGGTGCTTGGGCCCCTCTCGAGGCTCAGCGGTCGGGTGGTCGGAGTCGGCCTCAGTCGCCGTCCGCGGGCCCGCGACCATGTCGGCGGATGTCCGGACCACGAGTCGGGATGCTACACCGAGGTCATTGAAGCCAGTCTCATATTCAGGCGGTGGTACAAGGAGCGGATGTGACGGCGGGGCCCGGTGATCGTCAACTCCTCTTGAGCCACGTCGCCCGCAGCTCAGTCCGCCGGGTCGTCCACTCCTCAGCCGTCATCGCATAGCGGACGTGGTCCTCCCATTCGCCGTTGATCTCCAAAAAGCCGAGGGCGACACCTTCGCTTCTCAGTCCGAGCTTCTCGACCACGCGGCGGCTGGCACGATTCCTCGGGATGATGGCTACCTCGACTCGATGAAGACGGAGCGTCTCGAACGCAAACTCCAGCGTGACGATCATCGCTTCGGGAATGTATCCGGAGCCGGCGAGTTCCTCGTCGATCCAGTACCCGATCGACCCGTTCTGGAAAGGTCCACGTTGAATCGAAGAGAGGGTGATCTCGCCGGCGAAGCGCCCTTCGACAAAGATTCCAAATCCGAATCCGCTCCCCAGTTGGCGTTCTCGCTCCCGCATTCCGCACCGGGCGGCAAAACTGGCCGCATCCTCCGGGGCCAGCGGCGCACCCTTCGACCTGGGCTCCCAGGGAACGAGCCAGTCCCGGCAACGGACCCGAACGGCGAGCCAGGCTTCGTAATCGCCTTCGACCAATGTGGCCAGGCGGATCCGCCAGCCCGGCAATTCGAGGGATCTGACCGCCGGAGCTCGAACGCTGGGACTCATCCGCCCTCCGGGCTCCTCTGGCTACGGTGTGGCCGGGCAACTGGCCTGGTGGAACAGGCATTTTTGGCCGGCGACCACGGCCGCCGGAGGGTCAACGCTTCCAAGATGCACGAACGGGACATTCGTGGGCATCGTAGGTCAAGCTCCGCCCGAAAAGACCAATGCCCGATCCCGTCACTGGACCCGGTGGTGATCGGCCGACAACTGCATCCGGATGAGGGTAATGGCATCACACTGGGCCCGAAGGTTGTTTCCCACGGTGACGCATCCGACCAGACCACCCGCGTCGGCGTCGCCGTTGACCCACTGCCACGGTGCCGGAGAGGGGGGAGACTATCGTTGCCGCATCGCGCGTTGGACGACCGTCTTCTGGCGTGCGCGCCTGCCTGCAACACGCTCGCGGCTGGTGCTCCAGGGGTGCAACAGGGCTGCACATAGGGGACCTGAGGGCCGAGACCGTCACGGTGGGCTTCGACGGCGCCGGGGGCTTCGACGGCACCGGGGGGTTGGACGGCACAGGTGGGTTCGATGGGCGTCCGGGCGCGTCGATTCAGAATGACGCTCTCTGTGCTCGACATGGTCTCCAGGCCGGCTCGGGATGGCGGGTCCTCCGGTAAATCACGCGCCTAGCCGTCCGGACTCATAACTTTGCTGATCATCCTGCCCGCCGCGGTTCTTGGATTGCTGTGGCATTCCATCTCCCGGAGGAGAGATGTCCTCGGCATGTCGCGCCTTTCCCGTCGTGGTGCCCTCGTCGTCGCCTACGTCGGATTTCAAGCGTTGCTCGAGATCATCACCCAGCTGACCAGCATCGGGCATCACTTCACCCGAGGCTCACTGGTCATCGGTTGGAGCTTCTTGTTGATCATCCTGGTGGCGCTGTCGTGGCCCGAGGTCAATCGGGCCGTCAGGAACATTCCCCTCCATCCGCACCCAGGATCAGTCATCAAAAACGGCATCGGTCGGATCGGTACCGAGAACGTCGTGTGGCTGAGCCTGGTCGCCTTCATTCTGGGCGTCCTCGGCTATCTGGGATGGTCGTTTCTTCCGTCGAATGGCGACTCGCTCGTCTATCACCTGGTCCGGGTCGTCCACTGGATCCAGGACCAGAGCATCGGTCCCTTCGCCACCCACTACCCGGCACAAATCGAACTTTCACCGCTCTCTGAATTCAATCTGGCTCATTTTCACCTCCTGGTCGGTTCTGACCGACTCGATGGCTATGTCCAACTCCTGGCTTGCATCGTGTGTCTGGTCGCGGTGTCGGAGATTGCCAGACTGCTGGGCGGCACGCGGTGGACCCAGGTCGTGGCGGTGGTCATCTGCGCAACCATTCCGTCGGGAATTCTTGCCGCGACCAGCACCGAGAACGACTATTTCGCCGCCGCCTTCGGTGCCGGCCTGATCGTCGTCGTCCTCGGCTGGCCGCCCGAGGGTTCGTGGTGGTTTCCCGCACTGATGTTGGGGGTCGGCATCGGCCTCGGTTACCTGGCCAAGGGCACCGTGCTCATACTCGTCGGCCCGGTCGTTGCGCTCATCCTGTTGAGGCACCTCGTCAAGACGGTACACACACGTGGCTTTGCCCCGGCCATCCGGCGGTGGGCCGGCATCGTCGGCGCCTCGGGTGCGGCCGTGGTCATCGTGGCCGCTCCGTTCGTGGCAGAGAACGTGGCCGTCTTCGGTGCTCCTTCGGGGCCGGTCACCAGGAGCACGATCAGTACCGATCTCACGATTTCCGCAGCTGGCGCCAATGTCGTGCGGAGTACCGCGGCGAACTTCATGATGGGCAACGGGAAGAACGGTATCGAGACCGACATCAGCGCGAGTCTGCTCAGCGCATTTCACCGCTTGTTCAATCAGTTCGGGGTGGATCCGAACAACCAGAACTACGCGCTCGGCACGTACACAAATGCGTTCGCCAAGGCCAACTATACGACGTGGGATCGAAGTACGGACTTTGGGGCCGATCCCTGGGACATCGTCCTCATCTGCCTGTCCCTCGTGATCTTGATCGCGGCGGTCGCCACCGGGGACCGCAAGCGGCGGATGGCCTTGTTGACGGCCTTCGGTCTCGTGCTCGGGTACCTCCTGTTCACCAGTACCGCCCGGTGGAGCGTGTTCGCCATCCGGTACCAGATACCGCTGTTCGTCGCCTGGTCTCCGGTCATTGCCATCGCGTTGACGAAGCTGCCGAAGATGATGGTGCGGGCGGTGCTCTGCTTCTTGCTGGTCACCTGCACGCCTCAATTGTTCAACAATGCCGAGGAACCGTTCAACCATCCCGACTATGCCGCGAACTCGCTGGCGCCCTATTTTCTGGACACAAACCTCCAGAGTTACACTCTGGCGACCTCGGCTGACTACCAAGCCACTACGGCTGCCATCTCGGAGACGTCCTGCCATCGGGTCGGGTTGGCCAATTGGATCTTTGCCGAGTACCCACTTTGGCCCGCACTGAAGGAGGCCGGCTGGCACGGTGATATCCAGAACGTGAACGTGCAGAACGTGACTCGCCGCTACGAAGACCCTGCGTTCGAGCCGTGCATCCTGCTCCGTCAGGTGACCACCGGCTACGTCGGAGCCGACGCCAGCAAGGTACACCTCCAATTCGGCTCGCTTGCGCTCGCCGTGGACCCCCGGTTCGCCGGTTCGCTCGATTCGCAGATCGACGGGTTCCACAGCTCGGTCCCCAACGTTCGTATCCAGCCAGGCGGAGGATGGTCTCTGGGCGGGTCCGGTCAGCCAACCTTGGTCAACTCGGGATCGATCTTCCTGTCCAGCCCCGTTCGTCAAACGGTCACATTGCAACTCCGGAGCAGCTCGAGCACCAACCCGGCCCACCTCGTGGCTACGGCGACGAGCGCAGCACTGAGACCGACCCTCCTCTCGTCGGCGGCCGCCGTCTCCCTCGACATCCCGCCCGGCATCACCGAAGTTCGAGTGGACCCGATCGATGACAGGGGAGGCACGAAGGTGACCGGCATCGACGTGGGCCCCGCATCCACCACCTGATCAGCAAACAGCAGCCATCCGACTCATGCCGGCGAGCCATAGAAATCGGCATCGCCGAAACAGAACACTCCACCGTCGGCGGCGAGCAGCCAGTACCCCTCACGCGTGGGGGTGCCGGCCGCAGAGACGATCGGCGCATTCAGCTCCTCATCGCCCATCGACCCCAAAAACACGGCATCGCCGTAGGTGAACACGCCCCCGTCCGTGAACACGAGGTGGTACCCCTTGCCGCTCTGGGTGGGGAGAATGGCCACCGCCGGATGAATTGGATCGGGCACGGCAACCTCCAGCATCGGTGTCAGCCCCGTATTCTGGCAGGCAGGGACCATCGCGTCCCGGATTTGCCGGCCATTCGCCGGCCCGTCGGGGCCGCCGGCGGAAGCCCGTCCCGAGCGGGCCGAGATCCCTCGGATCGCCCGGAGGACCGGGCTATTATTTTCCGCAAAGTACCTGCTCGACGAAGGGGAATCCCGGTTGGCGTTCATCTATGAAACGACAGTCGATCCAGACGGTGACAGTTCTCATGCAGCCACGCTGGACATTGTCGGGTACAACAAACGCGTCCTCGAGGTGGGATGTGCGACCGGGTACTTCACCAAAGCACTCAAGGACCGTGGCTGCCAGGTCGTCGGGATCGAGATGGACCCCGACGCGGCCGCGATCGCCGAAAAGTGGGCGGAGCGGGTGGTCGTGGGGGATCTCGACACCGGAGCGTTGTGGCAGGAGCTCGAAGGCGAGCAATTCGACGCCATCACGTTCGGGGACGTCTTGGAGCACCTGCGGGACCCCCTGGCCGCCATCCGGGCTGCCGTACGCGTGCTGAGGGCGTCCGGCATCGTGGCGATCTCGGTGCCCAACATCGCGCACGGGGACGTCAGGATGGCCCTGTTGCAGGGTGAGTTCCCGTATCACGAAACCGGGCTGTTGGACCGAACGCACATTCAGTTCTTCACCAAGCGCAACCTCGAGAACCTGGTGAAAGAGGCAGGGCTCATTCCCATCGAGACGCGCCGGGTGGTGAAGCCGCTCTTCCAGACCGAGCTCGAGATCGAGCGGCATAGCGTGGCTCAACCGACGATCAACTCGATACTCGAAGACCCCGAAGCGGAGACCTATCAGTTCGTCGTGAAGGCGGTGCAGGACAACGGAACTCGGACGCTCGCCACGCTGGCCGATCGTGTCAACGAGCTGGCTGACCGGGCCCACGACGAGGTGATCCGAACAGCACTGCTACGCAAGGAGATGTCGGAACAGGAGCGGGAGCGGCAGGAACTGCAACACGAGCTCGACCGAAACAAGCGAGCCCTGCAGCGTGCCCTCGAAGAGCTCCAGGGTGCCCGACTCGAGGGCGAGCTCTACCGGCAGCAAGCCGAGGCGATTCTCAACACCAAGACCTTTCGCCTCCTCTCACCAGCGCGCCGGATCTACGGCCGCGTCCATCGAGGGTTGAGTGCTCCCTCGCCACGGGACGCCCCATGAGCGACGCCGCCAACGGCCAGGATCAGCCGACTGAAGGTATGCCGCTCCGGGTGGCCTTCTACCTTCCGCAGTTCCACCGGACACCGGAGAACGATGCTTGGCACGGTGCCGGGTTCACCGAATGGAGCGTCGTCGCCGAGAGCCGACCGTTGTTCCCAGGCCATGCGCAGCCACATCTTCCGGGGGAATTGGGTTTCTACGACGTGCGGCTTCCGGAGACGCGCGAGCTGCAAGCTCGACTCGCTCGGTCGCACGGGATCTCAGGATTCTGCTACTACCACTACTGGTTCAAGGGCCGTCGCATGCTCGAACGCCCCTTCAACGAGGTACTGCGCTCGGGGAAGCCAGATTTCCCATTCTGCCTCTGCTGGGCCAACGAGAGTTGGTACCGACGATGGCAGGGCTCGGCGGACGAACTCGTGATCGAGCAGGAGTTCGACGAGGAAGACGACGTCGAACACATCCGTTGGATGATCGAGGCGTTTCGGGACGAGCGCTACATACGGGTCAAGGGGCGTCCCCTTCTCACCATCTATCGACCGCAGGATCTCCCCGCACCGAAGAGGACCGTGGAGATTTGGCGTGACGAGTGTGCCCGCGCCGGAATTCCTGAACCCTGGATCGTCGGTTTCCAGACACGAGGGAACGTTGCCGACCCGGCCGAGATCGGTTTCGATGCCAGCGCTCAATTCGTTCCCCACGGGATCAACGACCTGGTGGAAACGGCCGAGCGTCCCCCATTGTGCGATCCGAGCAATACCGTGTTCGACTACGCCGAGGTTGCGTCGGCCTATGCCAATGCACCGGATCCGGGGTGGATCAGCTATCCCTGCGTGGCGACGGATTGGGACAACACCCCTCGTCGCCGGAAAGGCGAAGCACTCGTCCTCCTCGGTTCGAACCCCGATCGATACGGAGTCTGGCTCGAACAGGCCATTCGGAGCCAGATGCGCTCCCAAGGAGATGAGGGGGTCGTCTTCGTCAACGCCTGGAACGAGTGGGCCGAAGGAGCCCATCTCGAGCCGGACTCACGAAATGGCCGGGCATACCTCGAGGTGACTCGGGATGTCATCGAACGGCTGGGTGGGGTGCTGCCCAATCACTCCTCGAACGAAGAGGTCGAAATCCCGGATCCGACGAGCATCGAGGACCTCTACGCGGATCTCTACGAGAGCTTCGTCCTGCTTCAGAACCGATCCAGCGGGTACCTTGCGATCGCGGATCGAAGGCTGCAGTCGTGGCGTGACTTCTACAACAAGGAGTTGGAGAAGCTACGTGAGCAGAACAGGACCTTGGCCCAATGGTGTCTCACCCTGGACGAACAGGTCGAGTTCCTCAGGGCCGGCGCGAAGGAAGCGAGTCGCGTCGAGTCCCCCGAGGGGCCATAGCTTGCGGCGGGCACCGGGAGGCTCCTGTGGGGACTGACGGCAGTGGTTCGATCGGTCTCGAGGAGGAGCTGAGGACCGGATATCTGGAGCTGCTCAAGGGATGCCTGACGCGTCTGCTCTTCATGAACGACGCCCCCGGACGAGACAATGAGGCATTGGCCGAACAGCGTTCCCTCCGAGAGTCGGGATGGGATTGGCCCGATGAAGCCGAGACGATGATCGGCCTGCTCCGATTGAATTGCATCGAGGAATGCGTCACGTCGGTGGTGCGACAAGGTGTCCCGGGTGACCTCCTCGAGGCGGGGGTCTGGCGCGGGGGCGCCGTCATCTACATGCGGGCCCTGCTCTTTGCGCTCGGCGATCAGACCCGCGATGTCTGGGTGGCCGACTCGTTCGAAGGCCTCCCTCCGCCGGACACCACCAACTTCGCCCAGGATGGGACGATGGACCTCTCCGGCTACAAAGAGCTCGCCGTCGGTCTCGAGGAGGTGCAGGCCAACTTCGCCCGATATGGCCTGCTGGACGACCGGGTGCACTTCCTCAAGGGATGGTTCAAGGACACCCTGGGCACGGCACCGATCGACCGTTTGGCAGTGCTGCGCCTCGATGGCGACTACTACGAATCGACCATTCAAGGGCTCGAAGCCTTGTACGACAAGGTGTCCCCCGGAGGCTTCGTGATCATCGACGACTACTTGACGTTCGAGCCCTGTCGCGAGGCAGTGCGCGATTTCCGGGTGGCCAATTCGATTGATGACGAAATCGTCCCCGTTGATCAGGGATCCGTCTACTGGCAGAAGTCTCGGCTCTAGGCTTCCGGCGCGTCGCCCGGCCGGTCGCCGGACCGATCCTCACCGAACGACCCGGTCAATCCGGCGGCGCGCCGTCCGGTTGGTCGGACACCGGTGTCGGCTGAATCAACCCTCCGACCAACGAAAGCCACTCTTCGTCCTCACCGGGCGGACGAAGCGGGCACCACGGGGCAAGACGGCTGAGATTCGGGTTGTAGGCAGGGTCTTCTCTCCGCAACAGGTCGCTCCAACGGGCCAGGAACGCTTGATAGTCGCGGTAGTACCCGGACAGGCCCCGAGTCACGGACTCGAAGTGGGTGAGCTCCGCGTGAGGCGTGAACAGCACCCGATAACCGGCCTGGGCAAGCCGGATGCAGAAGTCCACGTCGTTGAATCCCACGGCAAAGGTCTCGTCGAATCCTCGCAGCTCCTCAAAGACGCTCCGCCGTACCAACATGCAAGCTGCGGTAACGGCGCTGTATCCGCGAACGACTCGATCCCACGAGAAGTAGCCACGACCACCCTCGGGCATTCCGATGAACAGGTGACTGGCGATGCCACCCAGCCCGAGCACGACGCCGGCGTGCTGGAGCGTTCCGTCCGGAAACACAAGTCGAGCGCCGACTGCGCCGACATCGGGGCGTTGGCCTAGCTCGACCAACGCGTGGAGCCAACCGGCCGAGCTGGCCTCGATGTCGTTGTTCAGGAAGAGAAGCATGTCCGAACGGCAGGTCGCGGCGGCCTCGTTGTTGATCGCGGCCCAGTTGAAGGCTCCCGGATAGTCGATGACGCGAACCGAAGGCCGTTGCTCCAGTTGCTGTCGGAGCGCCCGCGTTTCGGGCTCCATGCTCCCGTTGTCGACCAGCACGATCTCATCGATCTTGTATCCCGGTGCCGTCTCCAAGGAATCGAGGCATCCCATGGTGAGCGCGGCCTGATCGCGGAACGGGATGATCACGCTGACCGAGGGCGATCCATGGATTCGACGACGCACGTGATAGGCACCCTGGAACGGGCCCGGCTCGACGTCGGCGTCCAGGCCGCGGCGGGCAACGGCGTCTTCGAGTGCACGCCGGCTGGCCAGGTGCGCCCATGGCTTTGCATCGGTATCCCCCGCCGCTGACCCGGCGACCACCCGCCAGTGGTAGAGCACCTTGGGGATGTGGATCACACGTCTGGCGACCTCGGTCGCTCGTAGCATCACGTCATAGTCCTGGCTGCCATCGAATTCGGGACGAAAGCGTCCGATCCGATTCACCAGCTCGTGACGTACCGCCACGATGTGCCCGAGGTAGGGATAGGCCAGCAGCAGGTCGGGGTCCCAATCAGGCTTGAAGTGCGGCATGAAGGGCCGGTCGAGCTCATCGAGTTTGTCCTCGTCGGAGTAGATGACGTCGGCGTCCGGCTCTGTGATGACCACCGAGGCGATCTCAGCCAGCGCGTCGGGCTCGAGCACATCGTCGTGGTCGAGGAGCACAATGAAGTCCCCCGTCGCGACGGAAAGGGCTTGATTGGTTGCCCGGGAGATCCCACCGTTCGCCTCCATGGCGACGACCTTGACCCGCCGATCCGCTGCGGCAAACTCCTCGAGGGCCTCGGCCAGTTCCGCATCGCGTGACCCGTCGTCACAAAGACACAGCTCCCAGCGCTGATACGACTGGTTGAGAACCGAGAGCACGCACTCGCGGAAGTACCACACCGCTGGTTTGTAGATCGGGACCACGACACTGAGGAGTGGCCCATCGATCGGGAGAGCCGGGTCCGGCACCGTGTCGCCATGTTCGATCCGATAGGCACGGCGAAGGTGTAGCCAGTGCCAGTAGCTGGGCGGTGAGGAGCCGGCATCGACGTCCCAGGGGAGCGCGACCTCGTCGGGTTCGGGGTGTGGGAGGGCCTCGACCAATCGGTCGGCCATCCACCCCAGCGCCCCGACGAGCGATGGCCGTGAGCTGCCCGCGTCGGGGTCCGTCTCGGGTTCGCGGTCCTCCGTTGCCATGACGCTCCCGAACCCTATCGGCTGAGAAGTCCGGCAAAGGGTTGATCCCGTTTTCGGCTCATCGCCCGTGCCTACTATTGTTCGACTGCACAAGCCGAGGAGAGCACAACGTGGCAGAGCCCGCGCTCGATCCCCGAGAGTTTCTCGAACATCTGAAGGCCCAGCACCGGGTTTTTTACTGGGAGCCTCTACCGCCCGATGATCCGGCGCGCTTCAAAGAGGTCGAGCGGACACGAATCAGGAGCTCGCTGGAGTATCTCCACCATCACTGGGCCCTGCCCGACTCCTTCAGCGCCGAAGATGCAGGGCATGGCGTGCGAGGCAGGCTCGTAGGCCTGTTCGGGCGCTTGACCTATCGTGTACTCGGCCGGTACCTCCGTGAGGAGCGTGACCTCCTGGCTCATCTCGTACGAGTCAACGAGGCATTGGAGCAACGGTGCGACGAACTGTCCCTTCGCTGCCGACAGCTCGGTGACGACATGCTCCTCCGGCAAGCGGCCGAAGCGAGCAACCAGGCGAAGCTGGCCCTCTGGCTCCATCTGGACCCGCCGCCGAGCGGGGCCTCGAATGGCGGCAGCAACGGGCGGTCCTGAAGGGGAGATGTCGACTCCGAGTCGATCTGACCCGTCCATGACGCCCAGGCCGCCCGTGCCGCTCATGGCGTCCATACGATCCGTGCGATCCCTGCGTGGGGCCGAGTGATTACCTCTGACCCCGCTGTGGACACCCGCGAGCGCCTGTGCGCGGTCGTGCTCGCCCCCCATTGGGAGGCCAAGACCGAGGACGGCTGGATCACCAGGCAGGTGGCTGGAGCACTGGCCTGTGTGGCCGACGTCCATGTGATCACCCCTGACGGAAGGACTGCCGGACGAACGGTCGATGGCGTCTTCACCGTCCACCGGTTGGCCGCGCCCGTCGATGTGGTCGCAGAGCTCCGTCGGGACCTCCTGGTCGAGGCCATGACGAGCACCTCGTCGGCGGGAGCTTCGGTTCGACCCTCGGATTTGTGGGCGCTCATCGATCGGGACCTCATCGATCCCTGGCGGGACGCGGCCCCGCTCCTGTCGGACCTCCAGCCCGATGTCATCGTCCTGGCCGGGCACCGGAACGTGGGCGCACTGACCGCAATCGACCAGAGCTTTTCGACAGCCCCGATTGCCCTGGTCGCCTTGGGATCCGACCCGAACAGCCTGTCCTTCCCCCACTTCGATCCCGTATTCGACCGAGCCGCGACGGTACTGGCCGTGACCGAGAACGAGCGTTCCTCTATCGTCGAATTCCACGGCGGCGGAGAGCGGGTGCACAGGATCGGCGCACCCCTGGCCGCAAACCAGAGCGCGTTGAGTGAACCGAACACGTGGGTCGGGGACACGGGCTACATCCTGGTCCTCACCGACTCCGGCTCGGAGGAGGCACACCAAGAGACGGACCTCAGCCGTCTCATCCGGCTTCGGTTTCCGGATATCCCGGTAGGGATCTCCCATTCCGACTCCTTCTGTGCCTGGCACCACGGCCGTCTCAGCCAAGGGTGGGCCGTCGAGCGGTCGAGCGACATGGCGCGCCTGATGGCCTGGGCCCGCCTCACCGTCGACCTCCGGCCGGGCAGGCTCTTCGCTCGCCAATGCATCGACTCGCTGCTCTACGGCACGCCCATCGTGATAGCCCATGACAACCGCCCCGCCCGGGAGCATGCCGAGCGAGGTCGAGGAGGGCTGTGGTTCGCGGATCCCGCCCAGCTGACCTGGTGCATCGAGGCACTCCTCGATGGTCCGTCCCGCGACACATTCAGTGATCAGGGTCGTTCGTATGCCGAAGATGAGTACGGGTCGACCGATCGTTTCATCGAGCGGGTCACGAGCGTGTGCGGCTTGGCCACCGCGGGACGCTCCCACGGCATTACGTAGTCGTCCCGTCCTCAGATCGTTCCGTCAGCGACCGCCTTCTCGATCCAGGGAATGACTTCGCGCAGAATGTTCTCGAGATTGGTGGTGGCTTCGAAGCCCAACACTCGCTTGGCCTTCTCGACCGAGGGAACCCGGCGCTTGACGTCGTGCTCGAAGGGGGGATCCGAGACCCAGTTGAAGGGAACTTCCGGGCCCTTGACCCCAGCCCAGATGGCCTGGGCCAGTTCGAGGACCGTCGTCGACTGGGCAGTGGAGAGGTTGAAGTCCTGGTTGAGGGCATCGGGGTGCTCCATTGCGGTCACGATCCCCTCGGCCAGGTCGGCACCGTACGTGTAGTGCCGCACCTGGGTGCCGTCGCCCAGGATGTGCAGTGGGTCTTGGCCCTTCAATACCTTTTGCACCAGGTCGGGAACCACGTGGCTCATGGCCAGACTCACGTTCCCGCTGAGGATCTCGACGTCCCCGATGGCTCGTCGCTCGCCGATGCCGACGCAATTGAACGGTCGAACGATGGTGTACGGAAGCTTGTACTGGTCGTAGGCGGCCCGGGCGAAGTACTCCACAGCCAGCTTTTGGAAACCATAGGAGGAAACGGGCGGCGGAATCTCATGCTCCTGGCCTTCATAGGACGGCCAGGTGTCCGCGGACTCGAAGACCATCGAGGAGCTCATGTACGTCACCTTCTGCAACCGGCCGTGCTCATGAGCCTTGATCGCGGCGTCGCACGACGACGCGATGATGCGCTCGTTGGCTGCCAGCAAGTCGTAGGCGTAGGTATGGAAGTAGGAGATGCCACCGATCAGGGCCGCGCCGGCGATGAAATGGTCGCACTCGATGAGCTCTGACGCGAGCAGTTCGACATCACGCACATCGCCCTCGACAAAGCGGTACCGGTCGTCGTCGTCGTAGGAGCGCTTGACCGGTCCATACTTCGAATAGTTGTCGACGCCCACCACGCGATGGTCCCGGTCCAATAGCTCTTTGACGACATAGCCCCCGATGAACCCGGCGGACCCCGTCACGAGAACAGTGCTCATGCACTTCCTTTCAGTCTTGCGGCACGGATCTGCTCGGTGGTGAGACGAGGGCCGAAGGCAAAGCCCCACCAGTGCAGGTAATGGGGAATCCAGCTCACCAGCTTGAAGTTTGACACCCCGTGATGGCGCTCGAGCCAGATGGTGGGAATCTCCGCCACCGGAAGACGGGCCCGGCGGGCCTTGGCCACCAGTTCGATCCCGATCTCGAACCCGGAGGTCGAGCAGATCCCGACCTCTCGGACGAAATGCACGTCGTAGGCCTTGAACGAGTTGGTGGCGTCCCTGGTCCCGACCCGGGCCAACAGCCAGAGGGAGAGGCCGGCCATCCTCGACAGGAACCCTTTGAGGAAGGGCCCGCCGACCTGTTGGCCGCCTCGCGAATACCTCGATGCCGCCGCCACCACGACACCGCGTTCCACCAGCCGCACCAGCTGGTCGATCTGTTGCGGGTCGTCGCACCCGTCGGCCATGGTGACCACCACCACGTCGGCAACGGCCCGGTCGATCCCATAGCGGATCGCCTGGGCCGGGCCGGGCTGCACGTCGTTGATGACCACTCGGACATGAGGGTTCTTGCCGGAATACTTCTCGACGTAGGGAATCGTCGTGTCCTCGGGAGTATCGACCACCACCACGATCTCCGACGGGAGCTGCACGGCTTCGAGCAGCCGTCCCAGCACGTCCTCGATGTCGGCGCCTTCGTTGTAGGCGGGGATCACCACCGACAGGCGTGGTTTCACACCACCACCCCGTTGCCACGCAGGTTCCAGATGTCCACGACCGGCTGGCTCACGACGATGTCGGCATAGGCGGCGTGAGGAGCGCCGATGACGAGGACGTCCGATCGCTCGAGCACCTGTTCCAACGGGGACAGGCCGTCATCCACGGTCACGAACGGATCCGTGGTGAGCACCTCCTTGGCTCGCACTTTGAGGACCCGCTTCAACTTGTAGGCCAGGCTGGAGCGGTTGTCATCGGATCCGCCCTTGAAGGCCATGCCGAGGATTCCGACCGTCAGGGCGTCGAGGTCGTATCGCGAAGCCATCCGGGAGACGAGGTACAGAGGCAGGCCCTCATTGATCTGCATGCTCGCCTGGCCCAAGGCAAAGTTGTTGTTGTTGAACGCGGCGAGCTGCATGGTGTCCTTGAGCAGGCACGGGCCCGCGGCGAACCCTGGTCCGGGAAGATCGGCCGCCCGCGGATAGTCCTCCACCACCGCCCGCCGGATTCGCTCGTAGTCCAGGCCGAAGTCGTTGGCCATCATGTACAGCTGATTGGCTGCGGCAAACTTGATGTATCGGTACGAGTTGGTGAAGAGCTTGGCCAGCTCGGCCTCCTCGGGCTCGACCCGGACAATGGTCTCGGTCAAATGGCCGAACAGGTCGGCCGCTCTCCGATAGGCGGTCTCGGTGCGTGCCGCCACGATCTGGGGAAGCGAACGGAGCTCCTCCATCGCCTTCCCCTCGGCGATTCGCTCGGGGCAGAAGGCGACGTCGATCGCTTTCCCGATGCGTTCGATCAGGCGTTCGACCAAGCGAGTCACACCCGGAAAGACGGTAGAGCGCAGGATCAGCACCTGGCCATCCGACAGGCGATCGGCCACCTCCTCGAGCGCGGCCACCACGGCCTGCGGATCGGGGTTGAGGTGCTCGTCGACGGGAGTGCCGACCACGACGACCAGGTACTCGCTCGATCCGACCGTGCTCTGCTCCGACGAGGCCGACAGCGAGCCGTCAGCCAGCGTCCTCGTAAGCACCTCCGAAGCTCCCGGCTCGAGGTGGGGCATCTTGCCGGACCGGACGGTATCGACCGCGGTCAGGTTCGTGTCGTAGAGGGTGACCCGCAGCCCCGACTCAGCCAACGCCAGACCAAGGGGTAGCCCGACGTGACCGCAACCGCCCAGGACCGTGACATCAGCTTCCCATGGAGGCCCCACCGCACGAAGGCTAGCCAAAGCGGCTGTCGACGTACAACGACCTGCGGGTCCGTGGCCGTTCCATCCTCCAGCGTGAGCTAACCACCCGCGAGCAGGGCCGCCACCATCCCATCGAGGATGTCGGCCTCTGACACCAGGCATCGGTCGAATCCGAACCGCTTCATGACCACGGTCAGGATCATGGTGCCGGCCACGATCACGTCCTCACGCCCGCGAACCATGCCGACTCTGGCGAGACGCGCCCGGTGGTCCTCGGCGGCCAGCATTCGGTACCAGTGCTCGACGGCTTCGGCCGAAAGGACGGCGTGGTGCACCCGGTTGCGGTCGTAGGTCTCGAGCCCGAGGTCGAGTGAGGCCAGGGTCGTGACGGTTCCAGCCAACCCCACCAATCGACTGGCTCGAAGGAAGCGTGGGTGTCCGGCGATGGCGTCCTCGAGCGCGCCGGCGACCGCCCCTTCTGCCCTCCCCAGTTCGCCCTCGAGCGGCGGGTCGGACAGGAGGTAGCGCTCGGTGACCCGCACGCAGCCGAACTGGAGGGACACGACCTGGAGCTCGGGGTCGGACGGGCCCACACCCGTGACCAGCTCGGTCGATCCTCCACCGATATCGAGCACCAGGAACGGGCCATCGTCGGGGTCGAGCTCGGCCACCGCCCCGGCCAGGGAGAGTCGTCCCTCTTCGGTCCCCTCGAGGACCTCGGCGCTGAGGCCGGTGATCCGTTCTGCCGGCTCGAGGAAATCGATTCCATTCGATGCGTCGCGAACCGCCGAAGTGGCCACGAGCCGTCCCCGTACCACGCCCGATCGGTCCATCACCTCGCGGTACTCGGACAAGACCGCCGTGGTCCGCTCGATGGCGTCGGCGGAAAGCTTGCCCGAGGCGTCGACACCTTCGCCCAGACGGGTGATGCGCATCAGCCGCTCGAGCGGGTGGGCGTCAGCGGCGGCGACGAGCAGCCGGGTCGAATTGGTCCCGCAATCGATGGCTGCGACAGGGCCGGCCGGCTCCATTCGTCCTTGCTACCACGACCGCCGTCCGCTGGACCAGCTGCTGTCAGGGACGCTCGGCCACAGTCGTCGACGGGTGCAGACCGATGCGTCGGGCCGTCCACTCCCCCACCGGGTCGTCGCCGCCGGTGAGCCACCAGGCCAGATGGGCGTGGAGACATTTGACCCCCCGTCCGGTCCCACCAACACCACCGGTCGGAACCGGTCCCCGATGGTCGGGACTGATAAGTGCGTCGCGCTCGGAGGCGTAGCGGGCATGGGCGTCGGCCACTTCGTCCGTCGGCACCTGGGCTTCGGCCTGGCGCACCCCACCGGTGGATTCGAGGCGACTGACCGCCTCTCGCAGACCCGGATCGACCAACCAGAAGCGCGTCGGCATGGGCGTCCCGTCGAACAGGAACGGAGCGTTCTCGATGACGGCGGGGGTACCCTCCTCGGCCCGGACGACGACAATGAACGCACCCGCCGGCGGGCGACCGAGCTGGCGGGCGACAACCTCGACGTCGGCCACGGAAGCGGCAGGATCCGCCGCCGCCCCCGACGCGGTCGACGGATCGGATCGGGCCGGCTCGCTCGAACGCCGCCCGGCCGCGGCCGGCACAGTCACCGCCAGAATTCGAGTGAGTGACTCACCCGGGACCAAAAGGTCGTCGGGCCCGGGCTGGCCGAACCGGCGGATCCCCCCGAGCTGGCGCCCTTTGGTGTCGGGGCGGTGGTGCCCACCCCGGAGACCACGGGCTGCCCGAGGTTGGGGTCGGGGGAGAGATCCGGGGCGTCGGCCGGCGCCACCGGCGGTTGGGTGCCCGGATCCCCGCTGATCGGAGCTCCAGGCGTGGTGTTGGTGGTGTGACCACCAGGCGGGAGCACGTCATACAGCGTCGAACCTGGCAGCACCAGCTGGTAGCGCTCTCGCGCCAGCTGTTGGATCGCAGCCTTCGAGTTCAGCTGGTGTTCATGCTCGGTCAGGGACCGGTTGGTGCGTCGCAACTGGTTCAGCTGGGCCGCGGCGGCGGACAGCTGGTGATGCTGTGAGAGCAGGCCTGACAACGGGAAGCTGGTAGCCAGCAGGATCAGCGCGAACACCGCGGCGACGCCGACGGTGAGCCGGGTCCTTCGGGCGGGCAACGATGGGCCGTCGTCGCCTGCCCGGCGGGATTCTCGTCCTGTGGAGCCGATGGTCCGGAGCCTCGCCATGGCGTCGGGTTCCGTTTTCCCGACATCGGTCGACTTGGCCCGCTTCCCGACCTTGTCCGCCCTCTCCGGTTTGGTCGACTTCGCCTTCGCCCGCTCCGGCTTGGTCGAATTCGCCTTCGTCCTCTCCGGCTTGGTCGAATTCGCCTTCGTCCTCTCCGGCTTGGTCGACTTCGCCTTCGCCCGCACGGGCTTGGTCGACTTCGCCGGCCGGGTCCGTTTCGACGCGTTCGCCCCATCCGGCGACACCGATGACCGAGATTCGGAGGGCCTTCGGGCCTTCGGGGACGGATCGGACTGCTGTGGTCTGACGAATCTGCCGCTGGGCGATCGACGTGCGGTCCGTGCAGTCGCGGTCACCGTCGCTGTCGCCATCGCGGTCGCCGCCGCGCCGTAGGACCGGGGTGCCCGAAACGTTCCCCGGTTCTTCGAGTGCGCCCCCCGGCTCACCGGGTCGACCGCCGAACCGAGAGCGCGTCACCCCCGCGATAGGCGGCCGACTCGCCGAGCGTCTCTTCGATGCGCAGCAGCTGGTTGTACTTGGCCACCCGGTCGGACCGGGCCGGGGCTCCGGTCTTGATCTGTCCGCAGTTGGTGGCGACCGCCAAGTCGGCGATGGTGGTGTCCTCGGTCTCCCCCGAACGGTGCGACATCACGCAGGCAAACGAGGACCGGGTGGCCAGTGCCATCGTCCCGAAGGTCTCGGTGAGCGTTCCGATCTGGTTGACCTTGATGAGGATGGCGTTGGCGGCGTGGCTGTCGATGCCCCTTCGCAGTCGTTCCTCGTTCGTTACGAACAAATCGTCACCGACCACTTGGACCCGGTCACCGACGGCTGTGGTCAGAGCCGCCCAGCCCTCCCAGTCCTCCTCGGCCATGGGGTCCTCGACCGACACGATCGGATAGCGATCGATGAGGTCGGACCAGTACTCGACCATCTCGGCCGACGAGAGGCTCCGTCCCTCACCGGCCAGCAGGTAGCTCCCGTCCTTGAACAGCTCGCTGCTGGCCGGGTCCATGGCGATGGCGATGTCGTCCCCCGGTGCGCGCCCGGCCGCCTCGATGGCTTCCACCAGGATCCGGACGGCGTCCTCGTTGGATGGCAGGTCCGGGGCGAAGCCACCTTCGTCGCCGACTGCGGTGGACAGGCCGCGCACCTTCAGCAGGTTCGCCAAGGCGTGGTAGGTCTCGACTCCCCAGCGCAGCGCCTCCGAAAACGAGGCGGCACCCACTGGCATGATCATGAACTCCTGGAGGTCGATCGAGTTGTCGGCGTGCAAGCCTCCGTTGACCACGTTCATCATGGGGGCGGGCAGTACGTGCGCATCAGCGCCGCCCGCGTAGCGGAACAGGGGCAGGCCGAGCTCGGCAGCAGCCGCCTTAGCCGTGGCCAGCGAGACCCCCAACATGGCATTGGCCCCGAGCCGCGCTTTGTTGGGCGTGCCGTCGGCGTCGACCATGGCCAGGTCGACGGCCCGTTGGTCGAGGGCTTCCATGCCGTCGAGCAGGCCGGCGATCTCACCGTTCACGCTCTCCACCGCGCCGAGGACACCCTTGCCGTCGTAGCGGTTGCCGCCGTCGCGCCGCTCGACCGCCTCGAACGAGCCCGTCGATGCTCCTGAGGGCACGATCGCCCGCCCGACCGCCCCGCTGTCGAGCATGACCTCCACCTCGACGGTGGGATTGCCGCGGGAATCGAGGACCTCACGGCCGATGATCTGTTCGATGGCGCTCACGTGCGGGGACTCCTGTTGCCGGTGAGGGTAAAAACTACCATCCGTGACGTCACGGACCTGGGAATTCGTGTCGGGTGACGCGGTGGCGGCGGCGCGGCTTGGCCGGCTGTCGACGGCGACGGGTGACCGTTCAGCCGTGCGCCTCGACCGCCTTGCGAAAGGCCGCGTCCCTGGTTCTCAACGCCGTTTCGGGATCCACTCCGAGGGAGCGCGCCACGTTGACGGCCGAGAACAGCAAGGATCCGATCGCGGCGGCCCGATCGGGGCCGCCGCGGTCCCGGTTCGCCCCTTCGGCATTCCCCAACCAGGCAAGCCCCTCGGCCACGTTGGCTGCTTCTTCGGCCACACCGGGAAGGACCATCCCGACCGCGAGCGCCTTGCGCTGCAGCTTGGCCGCCAGGGCAAGGGCGGGAAGGGCAGCGGGGATGCCCTCGGTGACGCTGGTCCGTCCCTTTTCGGCGAGCTTGCGCACCTCCCAACTGGCCATCACCTCCGCCGGCGTGTTCAGCTGCGCATCGCCGAAGACGTGTGGATGACGGGCAACGAGCTTGTCGTGCACGCTGCGGGCCACGTCGGCCAAGGTGAACCGACCTGCCTCGCCGGCCAGGACGGCATGGAAGTAGACCTGGAAGATCAGGTCGCCGAGCTCCTCCTCGAGGTGGGCGACGGTCTGCTCCTCGTCGAGGAGATGGCCGTCGTCTGCCGCCTGAACGGGTTCCGTCCCCGTCGGGGCCGGGTCCATGCCCATGCCTTCTCGGTCCATGTCGGCGGCCGCGTCCATGGCAGCCACGGCATCGATGGCCTCGAGCACCTCGTACGTCTCCTCGAGGAGGTGCCTGGCCAGCGAGCCGTGGGTCTGCTCCCGGTCCCACGGGCAGCGCTGTCGCAGCGTGTGGACCAACTCGTCGAGCCGTACCAGCTCGGCGGCGACCGGCGCGGCAAACCGCGGGATCCACAGCGACGTCAGGTGGTCGGGCCGGAAGGACCGGTCGAGCTCCGCCCAGGGCACTTCCCAGACCCGCTCGTCATCCAACCCGAGGTGCCAGAGGACCGTGACCGGTGGAGGATCGTCCGAATCCACGGACAGCTTGATGCCCGACAGCACAGGCGTGCTCCAGCACTGCGCCACGAGCAGGGGGCCGCGCTCGCCGGCCGCCTCGACGGCGAAGGACTCGCCGTCGACGAGGCGCATCCCCGAGGCGACCGGATCGACACCCAACCGGGTGCAGGCCAGGTCCACGAAGGACACGGCCGGATGCACCCGCAGGACGACCTCCCCGGCGAGGACCGCATCATGCCCGACCAGCCGCGCCACCGAGGACTCGGCCACCGACGGTGACCCCGGGACGGCATAGGCCACCGATCCCGAACGCTTCGCCTCGGCCACCACCTCGTCGGCCATGGACCGGTACACGGCGTCGAGGCTCTGGCCCTCCTCGTAGAGACGGTCGAACGTCGGCGCCAGCGGTACGACGTCGGCCGCCGGGTGGTGCCGGGTGCGCACGATCACCGCCGCAGCCCGGCGGAGGAGCTCGGCGGACTCGGCGGTGAGCAAGCCCGGTCCGGCCGGGCCGAGTCCGACGACGTCGATGCGGAAGGTCACCGGCTCACCGCCTGCCATCGGGGCCGTGGCCGGTCAGCCCGCGCCGGTCGCGCCCGGGGAGCTCGAGGCGCCCGACGAACCACCGCCCGAACCGCCCAGGCCGGAGGTCGGCAGGGTGGCGGTCGACACCGCCGGCAACAGGTAGCTGTCAGGCGGCCCGTGGGGGGGCACGATGGACAGCGCTTTCCACGTCCCGTACTTCGGGTCGACCGAGATGTCCGAATGTCGAGCGAAGCCCACGATCTCCTGATTCACGCGGTTGAGGTTGCTGGTGGAGTGCAGGAGCTCCTCGCGCACGACCGGCTTGGCCGCCGACAGCGGCTGCACCGACTGGCTGGTGACCTCGTAGATGACCCACCGGCCGGTGGTCTGGTCCTGCACTGGACCGATCGGCTGCCCGGCGGGAAGGCTCTGCATCTGGAGAGCTTGCTCGACCTGGGTCTCGGTGAAACTGCATCCCAGCGCACCCCCGGTTGGCGCGGTCTGGGTGTCGAGGGAGCTCGCCTTGGCCACGTCAGCGAAGGCGGCCCCGGCGTCGAGCTGGGCCACCAGCTGCTGGGCATGGGCCTGGGAGTCGGTGACGATCTGGCTCACGCAGTCGGCCGTGAATTGGGCCTGGTTGGCCGCGTAGTACTGGGAGAGGGCGGCGTCGGAGAGATCGCTCCCCATGGCGAGCAGCCGTTCGTCGACCGCCTCGCTGCGGATCTGTTCGTCCCGGACCGAGCCGGGCAGGGCGGCGAGCAGCTGCGCTCCAGTGAGTGCGCTCCCGTTCGCCGCCAGGCACGGGGACAAGGTGCCCGCTGACACGGACTGCTGCACGGCCGAGCTGGCCTCGCCGCCGAAGGTCGCCTCGAGGTCGGAGCCGGCCTTGGTCAAGTCGCCCGACGAGATGGAGACCCCCCGGGAGGTGGCGTACTCCTCGACCAGGAGATCGCCCACTTGGTTCTTGAGCACGGCGTCGGTGAAGGCCATGGTGTACGTCCCGGACCCGCCCGACCCCTGAGCGGCCTGGGTGGTGAGCTGCGGGCTCTGGAGCTGGAGGAGGCATCCGCCGGCACCTGACGACTCGAGGGTGGCGAGCTCGGTGTTGAGGGTGGCGGTGGAGATCGTCGTGCCGTTGGCCGTCGCCGCCGGTGGCGTGATGTCGCAGGCGGAGAGCAGCGCCCCGGTCGCGAGGAGAGCGAGGGCCGCAGCCCCGGGGAGTCGGCGGATCACGGCCGGGATGCTATCGGTCGCGGCTCGGCCGGCCACGTCGTGCCGGCTATCCCGGGCCACCTGGCGGCCCAGGCGGCACGGGCGGCCCTGCCGGCTACGCCTCGGTCGGGACCAGCTCGCGGAGTAGGGCAACGAGTCCCGGTGCGTAGTTGCCCGTCTCGGACGGCGCCATCGGAGCCAACAGGCGGTGCAGATCGGGCTGGTAGGTGGCACCGGGGGCCAAGCGTCGGAGACGGACCTCCGCCGAGGCGGGGAGCGCCAGCGGGGCGAGCTTCACCGTCGCCCGACGGCCGGTGGGGGTCATGCCGCGCCCGGGTTGGCTCACGGACACCTCGGTGATGCCCAGGCGGAGGCACTCGACCCGGAGCCGGGCCACCTCGAGCAGCGCGGCGGCCGGCGCCGGCAGTGGGCCGAAGCGGTCCATCCATTCGGTGCGCACATCGTCGACCTGCTCCTCGGTGCGAACCCCGGTGAGCCGGCGGTAAGCCTCGAGGCGGATGTCCTCGGCCTCCACGTAGGTCGGCGGGAGGTGGGCGGCGTCGGGCAGGTCGAGCGAGAGATCGACGGGCTGGGGTCGAGGCTCGCCCTTGAGCTCCGACACCGCTTCGGAGACCATCTGGACGTAGAGGTCGTAGCCGACGGCGGCGATGTGGCCCGACTGGTCGCGCCCGAGCAGGTTGCCGGCCCCGCGGATCTGGAGGTCGCGCAAGGCGATCTTGAATCCCGAGCCGAGCTCCGTGTGGTCGCCGATGGTCCGCAGGCGTTCGTAAGCCTGCTCGGTGAGGACTCGATCGGCCGGATGGAAGAGGTAGGCGTAGGCGCGCTGGCCGGCCCGGCCCACCCGGCCCCGCAGCTGGTGGAGCTGGCCCAGGCCCAACAGGTCGGCGCGGTCGACAACCAGAGTGTTGACCGTGGGCATGTCGATGCCCGATTCGATGATCGTGGTGCACACCAACACGTCGTAGCCTCCCTCCCAGAAATCGAGCACCACTTTCTCGAGCGATCCCTCGTCCATCTGCCCATGGGCCACGGCCACCCGGGCCTCGGGAGCCATACGCCGCACGCGCTCGGCCACGGCGTCGATGTCGCGAACGCGGTTGTGCACGTAGAAGACCTGCCCCTCGCGCAGCAGCTCGCGCCGGATGGCCTCCGAGGCCGCATTTTCGTCCAGCTCGCCCACATGGGTGAGGATCGGGCGGCGGGCGGCGGGCGGGGTGTTGACCATGGAGAGGTCCCGGATACCGGTGAGCGCCATCTCCAGCGTGCGCGGGATGGGGCTGGCGGTCAACGTGAGCACGTCGATGCCCTCGGTCAAGGCCTTGATCGACTCCTTGTGGCTGACCCCGAACCGCTGCTCCTCGTCCACCACCAGCAGGCCGAGCTTGGCGAACTTCACGTCTTCGGCCAGCAGGCGGTGCGTGCCCACGACGACGTCGACCGATCCGTCGGCCAGGCCGTCCGCGACCACCTTGGCCTGGGCGTTGGTCAGGAACCGGCTCAACATCTCGACCCTCAGCGGGAAGGGCGCGTAGCGGTCGGCGAAGGTCTGGGCGTGCTGGCTGGCGAGCAGCGTCGTCGGCACGAGTATCGCCGCCTGGTACCCGTCCTGGACGCATTTGAAGGCGGCGCGCACGGCCACCTCGGTCTTGCCGAAACCGACGTCGCCGCACACGAGTCGGTCCATCGGCTGAGGCCGCTCCATATCGCCCTTCACCTCCTCGATGGCGCGCATCTGGTCGGCCGTTTCGACATAGGGGAAGGAGGACTCGAGCTCGGCCTGCCACGGGGTGTCCGGACCGAAGGCGTGGCCCTCGATCTGGAGGCGGCGTCGGTACAGGGCGACCAGCTCTTCGGCGATCTCGTGGACGGCAGCCCGCGCCCGTGACCGGGCCCGCTGCCACTCGGAGCCACCCAGTCGGCTCACGGTGGGCGAATCGCCGCCGGCATACGGAGTGAGGAGCTCGATCTGGTCAGTCGGCAGGTAGAGACGGTCCCCACCCCGGTACTCGAGGAGCAGGTAGTCGCGGGTGGCCCCGCCCATGGTCCGGGTGGCCATGCCTCCGTAGACGGCCACCCCGTGTTGTCGGTGGACCACGAAGCTGCCCGGGGCCAGGTCGTCGAAGAACCCGTCGACCGGGCGAGCCCGGGTCCGGGCCCGGCGGTGGGGGCTGCGCCGACCGGTGACGTCGGACTCGGCCAGCACCGCCACCCGGGCTGCCGGCAGGACGAAGCCGCGATCGACCGATGCGACCACGATGCGGACCCCCGGTGTGGCCAAGGCGCCGATGTCCCCGGTGCCGACGCCGACACCGGCACCGGCACCGGCACCGGCACCGGCGGTGACCACCGGAACGGTGACCCTCTCCTCGGCCAAAATAGCGGACAGGCGCTCGGCTCCCCCCGTGGTCGGCGTGCACAGCACCACCGAATAGCCGGCTTCGGCCAGCGTCGAGACTTGCCCGGCCAGCCGTGAGCCGTCGCCGAGGATCGGTTCCCAGCCGCGGCTCTCCACCTGTGGGACGTCGGGGCTCTCGGCCGTCGGCACCAGCGAGACCACCCCGGCGCGGGTTTCGGCCAGCATGCGTTCGAACGCCACGTGCAGCCGTGGTGCCTCGGCGCCGGCCTCCAGTCCCCAGGTGGAAGCGAGCGCGCCGGCGAGGGCGGACTCCTCGTCGAGCAGTTCCGCCGCCCGGCCGCGGATGCGCCGCGGCTCGACCAACACGACCAGGGCGTCCTCCCCCAGGAGGTCCGTGATCAGCTCCTCGGAGTCGGCCAGCCAGGGAAGCCAGGACTCCATGCCGTCGAAGGTGTCCCCGTCAGCCAGCCGTTCCCATTGATGTCGGCCCCACGGATCCGTGCGCACCAGCTGGGCGGCGCGCTTGCGCATGGTCTCGTCGGTAACCAGCTCGCGGCAGCCGAAGAGCTCTGCTCGTTGGAGATCGCCGGTCGACCGCTGGTCGGCCACGTCGAACCGGGTCAACCGGTCGACCTCGTCGCCCCAGAGGTCGATGCGGACCGGCTCGTCGCCTGTGGACGGGAACACGTCGACGATGCCGCCCCGGACGGCCAGCTCTCCACGATGCTCGACGAGCGACTCGCGCCGGTAGCCCATACCGACGAGGCGGGCCACCAACTCGTCGACCTCCAGGCGGTCGCCCTTGGCCACGGCGACGGGGCGGGCGGCGGACCGGAAGGGCCCCAGCCGCTGCAGCACGGCCTTGACCGGGGCGACGACGATGTCCGGCAGATCGCGGAGGTCGTGGACGTCGTGGAGGTCGTGGGGGTCACCCGTCGCCGACAGCTGCCAGAGAAGGCTCAGGCGCTTCCCCATGGTCGAGACCTCGGGGCTCACCCGCTCGAAGGGCAGGGTCTCCCAGGCAGGGAAGACCTCGACGCGGGGCGCCCCCTCTTCGCCCGGTGGCCGATCCCCCCGAGGACCGACGAAGGCCTCCAGATCGTGGGCCAGCTGGTCGGCGGCCGACCCGGTGGGAGTGACCACCAGGAGCGGTCGGCGTGCGCTGAGGTGGACCAGGCCGGCCAGTACGAAGGCCTGGGCCGGCGAGGCCACCGCCAGCGTGGCTCCCGGGCTGCCGAGCACCCGGGTCATGGCGGGCTCGTCGCGGAGCAGCGGAGGTAGCGAGCGAAGGCTCACCCGAGCAGGGTACCGGTCTGCACCCACGATCCCCACCATCGCCTCGACGTTCGGCCCAGCCGGCACCGGACATGTCCCGGCCAGTGCATCACCCGGTGCCGTTGACCCGGGTCATGGCCATGGCCGCGCCTTGGGTGACGATCAGCTCGACGGCGTCGGCCGCCTCAGCCACCGCGGCGACCAGGACCTCCCGCTCGGCGGCACCGGGACGCTTCAGCACGTAGTCGGCACCCGGCTGGCGACCCGGCGGCTTGCCGATGCCCACCCGCACCCGGAGGTAGTCGTTGGAGTGGAGGTGCTGGTCGATCGACTTGAGCCCGTTGTTGCCGGCCGAGCCCCCGCCCGCTTTGATCTTGAGCCGCCCCGAGGGCAGGTCGAGCTCGTCGTGGACGACGATGAGGCGCGACGAGAGAGCCGGCATACCGCTGGGCGACTGGCGGGCCACGCCGTCGGCATAGTCGGCATCGTCGGCGTCGATCCCGGCCCGCCGGACCAGGGGTGCCACCGCCCGGCCCGATTCGTTCATGTAGGTCTCGGGCACGGCCAGCATGATCCGGTGCCCGCCCAGATCGACGTGGCCGGCGGCGGCATGGAGGCCCTTCTCGGAGCGCAGGCGTCCGCCGTGGCGCTCGGCCAGCAGGGTGACGGCCGCGGCGCCCAGGTTGTGACGGGTGCCGGACCACTCCGGCCCCGGGTTGCCCAGCCCGACGACCAGGAAGTCGACGGCGGTCCCCGAGCGGCGGCCGGTGGCCGCCCGCCGCCGGAACAGGGCCTACTCCTCGGAAGGAGCGGGCGAGGGGGGTTCGGACTCGCCGGCCGGCTCGCCGGCGGTGGGCTCGCCCCCTTCGGCGGCGAGCTCCTCGGCGGCCTCGGCGGCAGCCTCCTCCTCGGAGATCTGCACCCGCGGCGGCTGCCCGGCCACGACCGTCGCCTCGATGTCGGTCTCGAGCTCGACTCCGGGCGAGATGGCGATGTCGGAGACGTGCAACGAACCCCCGATGGTCAGCTCCGAGATGTCGATGTCGACCGACGGCGGGATGTCGGCCGGCCGGGCCTTGACGTTGAGGGTGAACAGCTGCTGCTCGACGACGCCGTCGCCGTGCTGCACCTCGATCGCCTCACCGACCAGGTTGATCGGGACCTCGGCGCTGATCACCTCGTCACGTCGCACGATGAGGAAGTCGACGTGGTTCACCGTGTGCTTCACGGGATGGCGCTGGATGTCGCGGGCCAGGGTGAGGTAATTGTCCCCGTCCAGCTCGAGCGAGAGCAGGGTGTTGAGCCCGGCCTCTCCGGACAGGGCGACCTGGAATTCGCGGGCCCCGACCGACACGGGGATGGGGTCGGCGCCATGGCCGTAGACGACCCCGGGGATCCATCCCTCTGCCCGTAGCCGGCGGGTTGACCGGGTTCCGATGATGCGCCCCGATCGGGCGGCGAGGGTGACTTCGGGCATGCGCGAACTCCTCGGGAGATGCTGGAAACGGCTGACGACCGGGGGCGAAGCGGCCCGACCGGTGATCGGGCCGGAGCCGTTGTCCCCAGCTGTCGGCCCATCATGATAGACGCCCCCCTGGTGGGGGAGCCACCAGGGTGCGAGGTGCGGGGGTGGGGGCTGGGGGTGGGTGCCGGGGTAGGAGTGTTCAGCCCCGGACCGGCGTGACCGGGTGCCGGCCACCCGGCGTGAGCGCCACGATGCCGTCGGGCGAGCCTTGGGGCGAGGAGCCCGTTCCGAGCACCAGGGCATCCCCCACCGTGGCGATGCCCGACCAGCAGGTCACCGGGATCGACGCCTGGTCGAGCAGAGCGCCCGTCGCCGCCGTCCGGACCTGGACCACCGGTCCGAAGGCGGGGCAGTTGAAGGTCATCCCCCCGGCCACCGTGGTGGCTCCGAACGAAGCGGCGTGGGTCGCCTGCCACAGGACGTGCCCGCTACCGGCGTCGAAGGCATGCACCGAGGGCTCCTGGTCGGACGTGTCGCGGGGATTGCCCGGATCGCAGTGGACCTGGGTGCCGTGCTCGAAGCGCCCGAAGTCCCCGAGGGCGGTCGACCCGTAGACGTGCGTGCCGTCGAAGGCATCGGTGGCGACGAACCCGCCCGAGAAGCCGCCGAACACCACGTTGGTCTTCCATCGCAGCGCACCGGTTGCCGGGTCGAGGGAATAGTACGTGCCGTCCTTCGAGCCCACACCGAGGAAGTTGGCAGCCCCGTCGGATGAGAGGCCCGCGTTCGGCGTGGCCCCGAAGTCGGTGTCGCACTGGAGGCTGGGCCGCGTCGGCCGGTACATCCAGGCCAGCTTGCCCGTGGCGATGTGCAGGGCGAAGACCGATTCGGAGGTCGGAGGCGGGTCGGCGAACTGGCAGTCCGCGCTGTCGAAGACCACCAGGCCGGCGGCGGGCAGCACGGTCCCCGAGGACCAGACGTTGCCGCAGCCGTCGTTCAGGATCTTCCCGGCCGTGTCGATGTCGTCCTGGTACTCCCAGATCGGGTCGCCGGTGGCCAGCGAGGCGCTCACCACGTAGCCGCGGGAGTTCTTCTGACCGTCGGTGTCCACGCCGAACAGCACCGACCCTCCCACCACCACCGGCGAGGAGAAGATGCGGGTCCCGTCGTTGTTGGGGTCGGGCGGGAGCTCGGGACGCCCGGTGTAATCGTGCTCCCAGTACAACGCCCCGGTGTCGGCGTTCAAGGCGTAGAGGGTGTAGCCCCCGGCGAAGATGACCAGGTCCGGCCGGGGCGGGCCCGTGCCGCCCGACACGTGGGCGACGCCCGGCTCGTACCAGGCCGACGAGGTGACCAGTCCCCCGTCGGACGTGGGATCGCGGGGCTGCTCGCCGGGATAAGGGGTCACCCCGTGCTGCGCCTTGAGCTGGTACTTCCAATGGAGCGAGCCCGTCTCGAGATCCACGGCGTAGAACCAGCCGTCCCACGACCCGACGTACACGGTGCCGTTCACCACCGTCGGGGTGGCCGTGACGGCGTCACCGGTCGGGAACGTCCATGCCATCGACAACGTCCTGGCCGTCTTCGGGGTGATGCAGGGTCTGGCCGTGCCCGGTGTGCTGGGCGTCGTGGGCGTAGGTGGGCCACTCCCAGGACGGGACGGTCGATCCTCCCGTCGATGACGGGGCAGCCGACGGGGCGGCGGTCGAGGCGCCGCACCCGGCCAGGATGACGAGGCTCACCAGCACAACGGCCGCGCCAGTCGCCGCGACGGGTCGTTGCCGCCGGCCGGTGAGGCGAGGCTGCGTCCGGGCTCCGCGACCGGGGCTCAATGGCCGAAGCCGGCGGTGGCCGGCGCCGTCGTGTAGGGCCCTTGGCCGTGCTCGGGGTTCTCCGACGGCCCCGACGAAGGCGGCTTGATGGTGCCCTCCGGGTAGGGGCAATTCTGACGTGACGGCACGCATACGGTGACGCTGGTCGGGAAGTCGAACCCGCCGCTCACGGTGGTCGGCGCGCTGGGCTGGCCGGCGGCGAAGGTGACCTTCATGACCCGCCCGCCGTAGTCGGTCGGCCCGCAGTTGCTCAATTCATTGTTCTTGCAGGTGATGTGGATGTCGACGAAGTAGAGGGTGCCGTCGGGGGCGAAGGCCATGCCGAAGGGGTTGTAGCCGTTGGGGTTCTGCCCCAATTGGGCGATGGTCTCGCCCGGGATGGTGGCATGGCCCGGGACGGGTGCGCCGTTCTGGTCCACCCACAGGATCGACGGGTTCCCGAAGTAACTGCTGATGGCGAAGCAGTCGCAGGTCGGGTCTTTGGCGATGCCGGCCGGGAAGGGAAGGGTGGTGCCGCTGCCCTGGAAGAAGACGGACGTCTTGAGCCGCCCGGCCGGATACTGGTCGCCCGGACATTCGGACGGTCCGGCCGGCAGGCTGGTGTGGTCGATCCGGACGACGCTCTGGGCGCCGGCCACCGGCATCAGCACGTCCCCGTTGTTGGCCAGGGCCAGCATGCCGGGCTCGCTCAGTCCCCCGGTCCCGTCGACGTGGTGTGGGCCGGTGCCGCCGGCAGTGGGCCCGGTCACGATGCAGGCCTGCTTGTAGGAAGGGGCGAACCACTCGACCAGGCGCCCGTCGCTGGGTGGTGGGAAGGAGCCCTGGGCGGTGGCGATGTCGTCGGCCAGCAGGTTCCCGTGCTGGTCGAAGACGCAGCCCGTATAGGTGCTGGCCGAGTTGAACGAGCCGTCGGGCGCCCGTGGGGAGTCACCCCCGATGGTCTGGCCGGCGTACTTGTAGGGTCCCGGCACGTACATGGTCTGCCCGCTGAAGGAGCCGTTGGGCCGGTCGAGCTCCTCCCCGATGGGCGGCTGCTTGTACGGGAGGAGGCTGCCCACATTGTCCTGCGCCGGCTGGGTCGGGTCGTAACCACCGACGAATCGGGCCGAGCCGTCGGGCAGGACGCACACCTGGCCGTTGAGGTCCCAGGGCGGCATGAGGATGCCGGTGGTCCCCGAAGGCATGGAGAGGAAGTCGACCTCCTCGTTCTGGTCCCAGTAGACGAGGTAGGCCGGGCGCTGGGAGGCGGTCAGAGCCGCCGTGCCAGATCCCCCTCCGCCGTTGGTGGTGCTGGTGGCCGTGCCGCTGCCCGAGGAACAGGCCGCCAACAGCGAAGCGACGAGGACGAGCACCGTCAAGAACCCGAAGGCCGGGCGTAGAGCGCGCATGGTTTCCCCCTATCGACACCTCGAGCGTCGAGCGATGCCACCGATCGAGGTGGCGCCATTATCACCACCGCGGGCGGACAGGTCAACGAGCGTTCGTTCGGCAGGCCGGCCAGGCACGTCCGGGCAGGACCCCGAAGGGCGGGTCCCGGTCGACGGGAAGCTCAGGTCAGGTTGTCGCCACCGAAGATCTCCGAGACCGAGGTGTCCTCGAACACGGCATCGATGGCGTCGGAGATGAGCTTGGCCACCGAGAGGATCTCGAGCTTGTCGAAGCGCCGGTCCTGGGGGACGGGCAAGGTGTTGGTCACCACCACCTTGGTCAGGGCCGAGTTCTTCAACCGGTCGACGGCCGGGTCGGAGAGCACCGCGTGGGTGGCCATGCACCACACGTCCGCCGCGCCACGCTCGGCCAGCAGGTCGGCGGCGGCGACGATGGTGCCTGCCGTGTCGATCATGTCGTCGATGAGGACGCACTGTCGACCCTCGACGTCACCGACCACATGGAGGGCCTCCACCTGGTTGGCCGCCCCACGAAGCCTCCGCTTGTGCACCAGCGCCAAGTCTGAGGTCAGGTGCTGGCTGAACCGCTCGGCGACCTTCACCCGGCCGGCGTCGGGCGCCACCACCACCAGATCGTCGCTCCCCTGGCTCCGCAGGTAGTCGACGAGCACCGGGGCGGCGGTCAGATGGTCGAAGGGGACGTCGAAGAAGCCCTGGATCTGGCCGGAGTGCAGGTCGACGCTCACCACCCGGTCGGCACCGGCCACCGACAACATGTCGGCCACCAGCTTGGCGGTGATCGGCTCGCGGCCGGTCGCCTTGCGGTCCTGGCGGGCGTAGCCGTAGTAGGGACACACCGCGGTGATCCGCTTGGCCGAGGCGCGCTTGGCCGCGTCGATCATGATCAGCTGCTCCATCAGCGAATCGTTGACCGGATGGGAGTGGGTCTGGATGATGAACACATCGCTGCCCCGGATGGAGGAGTCGAAGCGGCAGTGGATCTCGCCGTTGGCGTAGTCGCGCAGATTCGGCTCGCCGAGCTGCACCCCCAGCTGTTTGGCGACCTCGCCGGCCAAGGCGGGGTGGGAGCGTCCCGACATCAACTCCAGGCGGCGGCGGGGAGTGAACTCCATGGGCACGACGCTACCGCGCCCCGCCGGCCGGATCGCGGCCCGATCGCCCCCCCGAATCCGTCCCCGTCCCGGGCCCGGCCGACCCGCCGGCCGGCACCTCGGACCCCTCCTCCAGCACGGCGAAGGGGCCCACCCGGGCCTCGGCGCCGATCGATGAGCGCCGGCACACGCTCGAGGCCACCCGGGCGCCGTCGCCGACGATCGTGTCGACCAGATGGGCGTGGGGACCGATCTCGGCGTGCGACCCGATGACGCATGCCCCCTGGAGGATGACACCGGGGAGCAGCACGACATCCGGTCGGAGCTCGACGTCGACGTCGACGTAGGTCCGCTCGGGGTCCCACATCGTCACTCCCCGGCGCATCCATCGCTCGTTGATCCGGTCGCGCAGCTCGGCCTCGGCCACCGCCAGCTGGGCCCGGTCGTTCACCCCGGCCACCTCCATGGTGTCGGCGACGACCAGAGAGGCGACCTTGTGACCGGCTTCGTACAGCACCTCGACCACATCGGTCAGGTAGTACTCGCCCTGGGCGTTGGCCGGGCTCAGGCGCCGGAGGGAGGGGGCCAGCACGCTGCGTCGGAAGCAGTAGATCGAGGTGTTGACCTCAGTGACCTCCAGCTCCTCGCCGGAGGCGTCCTCCTGCTCGACCACCCGGGCCACGAGCTCGTCCCGTCCGCGCACCACCCGGCCGTACCCGGTCGGGTCGTCCAGGCGCGCCGTGAGCAGGGTGGCGGCGGCATCGGAGGCCCGGTGGCGCTGGACCAGCACAGCCAGCGTGGCCGGCCGGAGCAGCGGGGTGTCCCCGGGGAGCACCACCACATCGCCGTCGTCATCGACGTCGTCGTCGGGCAGGCCGGTGAGCGCCACGGCCATGGCGTCGCCCGTTCCGCGCTGCTCGGGCTGTTCGACGAACTCGATGGACATGCCCGCGGGTGCGTGCTCGATGAGCGTCTTGGTCACCCACTCGGCCCGGTGCCCGACCACCACCACGACACGGTGGACCGACAGCTCGGCGAGGGCGTCGAGCACATGGAGCACCATGGGCCGCCCGCAGAGCCGGTGCAGCGGCTTGGGACGGGCGGAGCGCATGCGGGTGCCCTCGCCGGCGGCCAACACCACCGCCGACAGCGGACGGCCGATGTGGGGGCCGCCGTCCCCGGCCGGGTGGGCCGCGACCGGCCCTGCCGTCCCGCCCGGGTGGGAGCGGGTCACCATGGAATTCGCCATCCGGCGCCGGTGGGACGACTCCCATTCCCACCCCGGTGCGCTCGCTCGGTCACGGCGCCTATTCTTCCCACGTCAGCGTGGGCAATGCGACCCGACGTCGCGGAGCCGGATCGCATCGAGCGCCGACCCTCATCCGAATGCCCGTTCTCACCACCTCCATCGACCCGAACGCCGAGGTCTTCCGAGACAACGCTCGAGCTCTGTCGGAGGCGATCGAGCAGGTCGATGAGCAGTTGGCCCTGGCCCGAGCCGGGGGTGGCGAGCGGTATGTCACGCGCCACGAGGCACGGGGCAAGCTGCTCGCCCGGGAGCGGATCGAGCTCCTGCTCGACCCGGACAGCGCATTCCTCGAGCTGGGTGCCCTCGCCGCCTGGGGCACCGAGTACACGGTTGGCGCGTCCTCGGTGACCGGCATCGGTGTGGTCGAGGGCGTCGAATGTCTCGTCACCGCCCACGACCCGACGGTGCGGGGCGGTGCCATGAACCCCTATTCGTTCCGCAAGGGGGCGCGTGCCTCGGACATCGCGCTGGCCAACCGCCTCCCGGTGGTCAACCTGGTCGAGTCGGGCGGTGCCGACCTGCCTGCGCAGGCCGAGCTGTTCATCCCCGGGGGCCGGGCCTTCCGGGACCTGACCCGCAGTTCGGCGGCGGCCCTCCCGACCGTGGCCCTGGTGTTCGGAAACTCGACGGCCGGTGGGGCCTATGTGCCGGGGATGAGCGACTACATCGTGATGATCGAACAGCGGTCCAAGGTGTTCCTGGGAGGACCGCCTCTGGTCAAGATGGCCACCGGGGAGGAGTCGAGCGACGAAGAGCTCGGCGGGGCCTCGATGCACGCCCGGGTCTCCGGGCTGGCCGACTACCTGGCCGTCGACGAAGTGGACGCCATCCGGCTGGGGCGCCAGATCGTGAGCCGGCTCAACCATCGCAAGCTCGGCCCAGGACCGACCGAACCGGCCGAGGAACCGCTCCACGACCCCGACGAGCTCCTCGGCATCGCCTCGGCCGACCCCAAGGTGCCCTTCGACCCCCGCGAGGTATTGGCCCGGGTGGTCGACGGCTCGCGCTTCGACGAGTTCAAGCCTCTCTACGGAGCCAGCTTGGTCACCGGCTGGGCCTCCATCCACGGGTACCCGGTGGGCATCCTGGCCAACCACCGCGGCGTGCTGTTCTCCGAGGAGTCGCACAAGGCCACCCAGTTCATCCAGCTGGCCAACCAGATCGACCTGCCGCTCGTCTTCCTCCAGAACACGACCGGCTACATGGTGGGTAAGGAGTACGAGCAGGCCGGGATCATCAAGCACGGCGCCATGATGATCAACGCGGTGTCGAACTCGTCCGTCCCCCATCTGACCGTCAATATCGGTGCCAGCTACGGTGCGGGCAACTACGGCATGTGCGGCCGGGCTTACGACCCCCGCTTCCTCTTCGCCTGGCCCAACGCCCGCTCCGCGGTCATGGGCCCGGCCCAGTTGGCCGGCGTCCTCTCCATCGTCAGCCGCCAGTCGGCCGAGGCGCGGGGCGTCCCCTTCGACGAGGAATCCGACGCCACCATGCGCGAGATGGTCGAGGGCCAGATCGAGGCCGAATCCCTCCCCCTGTTCCTGAGCGCCCGCCTGTACGACGACGGGATCATCGACCCCCGGGACACCCGGTCCGTCCTCGGCATCTGCTTGTCGGTCATCGACAACCAACCGATTCACGGGACACGCGGCTACGGCGTGTTCCGGATGTGAAGGCCGAGGCACCCGTGGCCACCCATGCGCCCGTCGGCAGCATCCGCACATTGCTGGTGGCCAACCGGGGCGAGATCGCCCGGCGGATCATGCGGACGGCCCGGGCCATGGGTATCCAAACCGTCGCCGTCTACTCCGACGCCGACCGGTCGAGCCCGTACGTCGTCGAGGCCGACCTGGCCGTCCACCTTCCGGGGGTGTCCCCGGCCGACACCTACCTGCGCGCCGACCTCCTGGTCGATGCGGCAACCCGCACGTCGGCCGACGCCGTCCACCCCGGCTACGGCTTCCTGTCGGAGTCGGGCGACTTCGCCCGGGCCGTGTCCGAGGCCGGGATCATCTGGGTCGGGCCGCCCGCCGAGGCCATCGACGCCATGGGCTCGAAGATCGGCTCGAAGGCGCGGATGCGGGCCGCCGGGGTGCCTACGCTGCCGTCGGTGGCGGTCGACGGCGACGTGCTGCCGGATGCGGAGGAGCTGCGCGACCTGGGATGGCCGGTTCTGGTCAAGGCCTCCGCCGGTGGCGGCGGGCGGGGCATGCGGGTCGTGCCCAATTCGGGTTACCTGGCCGAGGCCGTCGGGGCCGCCCGGCGCGAGGCCCTGGCCGCCTTCGGGGACGGGACGGTCTTCCTCGAGCGCTACGTGGCCGACCCGCGCCACATCGAGGTACAGGTCCTGGCCGACGGCCATGGTGAGATCGTGGCCCTGTTCGAGCGCGAGTGCAGTATCCAACGCCGGCACCAGAAGATCATCGAGGAAGCACCCAGCCCGGCGGTGTCGACCGAGCAGCGCGACCAGCTGATGGAGGCGGCGGTTGCCGCGGCACGCGCCGTGGAGTACGTCAACGCCGGAACGGTCGAGTTCGTGGTCGACCGCAAGGGCGATCCGTACTTTCTGGAGATGAACACCCGACTGCAGGTGGAGCACCCGGTGACCGAAGCGGTGACCGGCCTCGACCTGGTACGCCTGCAACTCCTGCTGGCCGCCGGCAGACCGATGCCGGCCGAGGTGCTCCGGGCGGTGGCCGACGGTCCCCGCGGCCATGCGGTGGAGGCACGGCTCTATGCCGAAGACCCGGCCCGCGACTGGCTGCCGTCGACCGGACGGCTCCACCGGTTCGAGGTCGGCGGGGTCGACGGGGTCGGCGGGGTCGGCGGGGTCGGCGGGGTTGGCGGGGTTGGCGGGGTCGGCGCACCCGGCCCAGCCGTCCCGGGGGGCTCGGCGGTCCGCGTGGACAGCGCGGTCGAGTCGGGCTCGGCGGTGAGCTCCCACTACGACCCCCTCCTGGCCAAGGTCGTCGCCCACGCCCCGACCCGGACCGAAGCGGTGGCCAAACTGGCCGGCGCGCTGGCCGGCGCCCGCCTCCACGGGATCACGACCAACCGCGACCTGTTGGTCCGCACGCTCCGTCATCCCGCCTTCGTGGCCGGGAGCACCGACACCGGCTTTCTGGAGCGCCACGGGCTCGAGCAGCTGGCCGCACCGCTGGCCGACGACGAGGCCGTCAGCCGCCACGCGGTGGCCGCCGCGCTGGCCGACCAAGCCGCCCGCCGGGCCGAGTCATCGGTCCAGCACACCATCCCCTCCGGGTTCCGCAACAATCACTTCCGCCCGCAGCAAGTCACCTACGACATCGGCGACCGGGTCTGCAGGGTCGCCTATCGCTTCGACCGGTACGGGCGGACACCCAGCCAGGTCGAGGTCGACGGCAGCCCGGTGCCGATCGAGGCGGTGGCCTTCGACACCGACGTGGTCACCCTGACCACCGGTGGGATCACGCGTCGCTACCTGGTGGATCGCGTCGGCCCGACCAGCTACGTGGACGGCCCGGACGGCAGCTCGGCGTTGATCGGCCACGTCCGGTTCCCCCGGCCCGAGGAGCGGGTCGGCGAAGGCACCGCCCAGGCCCCCATGCCGGGGACGGTCGTGCGGGTCGGAGTGGTCAGAGGCGAGGAGGTCGCCGCCGGACAGGTCCTGGTCGTGCTCGAGGCCATGAAGATGGAGCACGCCGTGCACGCCACCACGGCCGGCACCGTGATCGAAGTAGACGTGTCCGAAGGCGACCAGGTCGAGACCGGCCGCCTCCTGGCCATCATCGAACCGGACGCCGCCCTGTCCGTGAGCGCCGGCGGCGAGCGCGGCCAGCACGGTGAAAGCCGGTTGGCCGGCGGGTTGGCCGGGTTGGCCGGCGACTCCGAGGCGCGGGGAGGTGGGTCGGCTCATGAGTGAGCCGGTGCGCATCGCCAATTGCTCCGGCTTCTACGGCGACCGGCTCTCCGCCGCCCGGGAGATGGTCGAAGGCGGCCCCATCGATTTCCTCACCGGCGACTGGCTGGCCGAGCTCACCATGCTCATCCTCTGGAAGAGTCGTCGCCGCGACTCCTCCAAGGGCTGGGCCCACACTTTCCTCATCCAGATGGAGGAGGTGCTCGGCACCTGCATCGACCGGGGCATCAAGGTGGTCACCAACGCCGGCGGGCTCAACCCGGCGGGCTTGGCCGACCAGGTCCGACTCCTCGCCGAGCGGCTCGGGTTGAGGGTGTCGGTGGCCCACGTCGAGGGGGACGACCTTCTTTCCCGCATCCCCGATCTGCGGAAGGCGGGTCACCCTCTCGCCCATCTCGACACCGGCCGCCCGCTGGCCGGGGCCCGGGGCGAAGTGATCTCGGCCAACGCCTATCTCGGGGGTTGGCCCGTGGTCGAGGCCCTCTCCGGCGGGGCCGACGTGGTCGTCTGCCCCCGCATCACCGACGCCTCCCTGGTCGTCGGGCCGGCGGCCTGGCACCATGGCTGGTCGCCGTCGGAATGGGACCGCCTGGCCGGAGCGGTGGTGGCCGGCCACGTCATCGAGTGCGGACCCCAGACCACCGGCGGCAACTACGCCTTCTTCACCGAGGTGCGCGGTGTCGACCACCTCGGATTCCCCATCGCCGAGGTGGCGGTGGACGGCTCCTCGATCATCACCAAACACCCCGACACCGGCGGCGAGGTGTCGGTCGGAACGGTCACCGCTCAGCTCCTCTACGAGATCGGCGGTCCCCACTACGCCAACCCCGACGTCGTGGCCCGGTTCGACACCATCCACCTCGACCAGGAGGCCCAGGACCGGGTCAGGATCTCCGGAGTACGGGGCGAACCCGCCCCGCCCGAGGTCAAGCTCTGCCTCAACCTGCTCGGCGGTTGGCGCAACACCATGACCTTCGTGTTGACCGGCCTCGAGATCGAGGAGAAGGCGGCCTTGACCCTCCGCTCCCTGGACCGGGCCCTGTCCGCCGACCGGCCGGAGGAGCTCGACGTCCGGCTCATCCGTTCCGACAAGGTCGATGCCCCGGTCAACGCCGAGGCCACCGCCACGTTGCGGGTGACCGTCAAGGACACCGACCCCGATCGGGTCGGCCGGCGCTTCTCGGGTGCGGCCACCGAGCTGGCCTTGGCCGGCTACCCGGGGCTCCACCTCACCGGACCTCCCACCCCGGCCACCGACTACGGCGTCTTCTGGCCCGCCCTGCTCCCGGCCGAGCTGGTCATCCCCCGGGTGGTCCAGGCCGACGGCCGAGTGGTGGAGGTCCCCCACACCGCCGACCGGGCCGCCCACCGGGAGCCCCTGGCCGACGCGACGCCCGATCTGGCCCTGGCCCCCGACGCCACGGAGGTGGCCGCCGTGCGACCGGCCCCTCACCAGGGCGGCGCGCCGGACAGCCAGCCGGATACGGCGACCGAGACGCGGCGCCTGCCGCTCGGCACCATCATCGGGGCCCGATCGGGGGACAAGGGAGGCAACGCCAATGTCGGGCTGTGGGCGCGCTCGGAGGCGGCCTGGCGGTGGCTCGAGTCGTACCTCACCATCGATCGGTTCCGCACGTTGGTGCCCGAGGCGGACGAGCTCGAGGTCCAGCGCTTCGAGCTCCCCAACCTCTTCGCCCTCAACTTCGTCGTGGTCGGCCTGCTGGGCGAGGGCGTGGCCTCCTCCACCCGGCCAGATCCCCAGGCCAAGGGCCTCGGCGAATACGTTCGGAGCAGGCTGGTCGACTTCCCGGTCGGGCTCCTGGCCGCTCGGCGCGAGGATTGAGCCCATGGACTTCATCGAATCCGACGAGATGCAGATGTTGCGCGAGGCGGTCGGCGCCATCGCCGCCAAGTTCGGCCACGACTACTACGTGAAGAAGGCCCACGCCGACGAGCGGACCGAGGAGCTGTGGAACGCGGTCGCCGAGGCGGGCTTCCTCGGGGTCAACGTCCCGGCCGAGTACGGAGGCGGGGGCGGGGGCATCAGCGAGCTGGCCGCCGTGCAGGAGGAGCTGGCCGCGGCGGGCTGCCCCCTGCTGGTGATCGTGGTGTCACCGGCGATCTGTGCCACCGTGATCGCCCGCTTCGGCACCGAGCCGCAGAAGCAACGCTGGCTCCCCCGGTTCGCCACCGGGGAGCTCAAGATGGCCTTCGCCATCACCGAGCCCAATGCCGGCTCGAATTCGCACAACCTGTCGCTGACGGCGACCAAGGACGGCGACCTCTACCGCCTCAACGGGTCGAAGTACTACATCTCCGGCGTCGACGAGTGCGAGGCCATCCTGGTGGTCACCCGCTCGGGCGTCGATCCCGACACCGGACGCGGGCGGCTGTCCCTCTTCGTCGTGGACACCGACACCCCGGGCCTCGACGCCCAGGTGCTCCCGGTGGAGATCACCGCACCGGAGAAGCAGTACACGCTGTTCTTCGACAACGCCGAGGTGGAGGCCGACCGGCTCATCGGTGCCGAGGGTGAGGGGCTTCGACAGGTCTTCGTGGGACTCAACCCCGAGCGCATACTGTCGGCGGCCACGGCCAACGGGATCGGCCGCTACGCCCTGGCCAAGGCGGCCGACTACGCCAACGGGCGGGAGGTCTGGGGCACACCCATCGGCCGGCACCAGGGGATCTCCCATCCGTTGGCCAAAGCCAAGATCGAGGTCGAGCTGGCCCGGTTGATGACCGACAAGGCGGCCTGGCTCTTCGACCACGCCGGCGACACCGCCGCCACCGGCGAGGCGGCCAACATGGCCAAGTACTCGGCCGCGGAGGCGGCGCTGGCCGCGCTCGACCAGGCCATCCAAACCCACGGCGGCAACGGGATGTCGAGCGAATTCGGACTGGCCGACATGTGGGGCATGGCCAGACTGCTCCGCATCGCACCGGTCAGCCGCGAGATGATCCTCAACTTCGTGGCCCAGCACTCCCTCGGCCTGCCCAAGTCGTACTGAGCACCCGTTCGGGCCGCGTCCCGAGCCGAGCGTGGCCTCGCCGGACCCCGTCCCGGCGGCAGAATGCCCGGGGCGGCGCCATACCCTGGTGACATGACGGTGACACGGCTCACCACCGTCGGTCACGGAACCCAGGCGGCCGAAGCGTTCGTCGCACTCCTCCGAGGCGCCGACCTCGGCGGTGTGGTCGACGTGCGGACCTACCCGGGCAGCCGAAGGAACCCGCAATACGGACGCGAAGAGATGAAGCAGTGGCTGCCCGCCGCCGGCCTCGACTACCAGTGGATCGGCGAGCTGGGTGGGCGGCGACGTCCCGTGTCCGGCTCCAAGCACGTGGCTCTCCGGAACGACGCCTTCCGGGCCTATGCCGACCATATGGAGACGCCGAGCTTCCGGAGCGGGATCGAGGAGTTGGTCCGCCTGGCCGGAGGCGAGCCAACCGTCGTGATGTGCAGCGAGTCGGTCTGGTGGCGCTGCCATCGTCGGCTTGTCGCCGATCACCTGGTGCTGGTGGAGGGCGCCGAGGTTGTCCATCTCATGCCGGACGGTCGCCTGGTCTCCCATGTCCCCACTCCCGGCGTGCGCCGGGCAGACGATCGCTCCCTCGTCTACGACGTCGGTGCCCAGGTGCCCCTGCTGGGCGACTGACCCGGCCCGGAGCGCCTCTGGTCGGGCCGGACTGATCGGACGGGGCCTGGGCCCACCGGCTCAAGCTCAACCTCGGAAGCGTCGATCTCCCTGTCGTAGGTGGAATTACGTCTATGTGCGTGCACGGCGGATTCGTACCCTGCATAGAGAGCCATGGTTCCACCTTTCACATCCCGTTGGTCACGGCTGCGAACGATCGGCCGGAGGACTGCCTCGAGGGAAGCGGCCCGATCGCGGACGCGCTCCGACGAAGGCATCTCGCTCATCGAGGTGCTGGTGGCCTTCGTCGTGCTGATGATCACCGTCGTCCCACTCACCTACGTACTCAACTCGGCGCTGGCCGGGGCCACGAGCGCCCGCCAGCGGGAGGCCGCCCTGCAGCTGGCCGACTCGTGGATCGAGATCCTGTCCAACTCGACGCCTCCGACCCGGGCCGACGGGTCGGTCATCACCAATACGCCGCAGACTCCGACGGCGCCGGCCGGGGCGATCGCCCCCAATTCGACCTTGGCGGGCACCACCTACACCGTCGAGGCCAACTACTCGTTCCAGACGGTCAACCAGACGGGCCAATCCGACCTGTGCACCGACGGGGCGCCACCCAGCCCCAGCCATCCCGGCGTCATCCAGCTCCAGGTCACGGTGTACTGGGACGGCAGGAAGCAATCGCTGGTCGACACCACCAACATCAACTACCCGAAGCCCGGTCTCCAGACCGAGGGGTTCCTCGCCGTGCAGGTGAACAACCAGGGGGAAACCGATGTCTTCGGTAACGCGGCGGCGCTTCGCCTCACGGCCGTGTCCATAAGCGTGTCGGGTGGTTCGCTCGGCTCCCCGCTGAGCCTGAACCCCGACGCCAACGGCTGTGCCTTCGCCCAGGTACCGGTCGGGACCTACACGGTGCAAGTCAACCAGCCGTCCAGCCTGGCGCTGGCCGGCTACAGCGGAACCCCACCCTTCGTCGACACCAACGGGAACACGTCAGACACGTTCACCAATCAGAGCGTGACCGTCACGGGGGAAACCACCGTCAGCGTCACGTTCGACGAGGGGATCAACACCGCCGTCTCCTACGGGGGCGCGGCGGCCGTCGATGCCGGCGTTCAGTGCCCCGGGAGCGCCGGGCTCACCTGCCTGGCGTACGGCAACGGACCCTCCAAGGCGTCGGCGGCGTGGGGCGGGAACGGGTCGGCCTGGTCGTCGACGTCCCTGGCCGGCATGACCAACCTCTTCCAGGTCGGCTGCACGTCGGGTAGCTCGGTCTGCGTCGGAGTCGGCGACAACGTCACCGGAGGATCGAGCACCGGGGTCATCCTGACCACCACGTCCGATCTCGGCACGATCCACTCGGACACGGTGCCCGGCGGCGTCACCAGCATCAGTGACGTTGCCTGCCCCACCTCCAACGGTTGCTACGCCCTGGGGACGACCAGCTCGGGCGTCGTGCTGCTCGCCGGCGCAGTGGGACAGACGGGCCCCCTGCAGGACACCTGGGTCGCCGTCAGCCCGCCATCGACCTCGTTCACGTCGCTGTCGTCGATTGCCTGCGCGCCCACGACCAACACGTGCCTGGCCGGCGAATCAGCCTCGATCGGAGGGGGACCATCCACGCCCGGCGTGCTTCGCCTGGACGGCGATCCCTCCACCCTCGCCACCAACCCGGCCTGGACTCCCACCTTCAACCTGGAGGCGACGCCTCCCAACCTGCAGTCGACGGGCACCTTGACGTGCCCCACGGCCACCGAGTGCCTGGCCACCGGGACCGGCGACTCGACGAGCCCTTCGGACCCGACCATCCTGTCGGCGGCGATCGCAACCACCGGGCCGGACAGCTGGGCCAACGAGTCCACCTTCCCGACGGGAACGGGATCGGTGACCGGTCTCTCGTGCACCGCCAGTGACTGTGTGGCCATCGGCACCGCCGCCGGTGGGCCGGCGGCATGGACCGGCGACCTCACCGGCAACCCCGACGACTGGTCGCAAGTGGCCAACGGAGCGAGCGGCATCCCCACCACCGTCTCGACGCTCAGCGGGGTGGCCTGCGGTGTCCCCTCTGGAGGCGACACCGCCGACTGCGTGGTGGCAGCCACTGCCGCCAGCCAGTCCGTTCCGGGCGAACTGCTCGAAGGCTCGCTGAACGGGTCGTGGACCTGGAATGCCACCACCGCGCCGACCAACTCACCGGTCCTGTACTACACCGGCGTCGCCTGCCAGACGGCAGGGAGTGGCACGACCTGCGCCGCGGCCGGAGCCACCAGCAGCGGTCCGGTCATCGTCACCGCATCGGGGCCGAGCAACAACTCGTGGAACGTCGAGACCCCCTCGTCGCTCCCCGGGGCCACGGTCACCGGCATCCCGCTCGAGACGTCGCCCGCCACGCTCTCCAGTTGGACCATCCAGGTCACCCAGACCCAGGCCAGCGGGGCCAACTTCACCAGCCTTCCCAGTCCCCTCTACCCGTTGGCCAGCGGGTATTCCATCGCCGCCGGTGATTGCCCGTCCGAGGCGACCTCGACCTCGAAGGGCTCGCTGCTGGCCGCCCCCGGCGGAACCGCGTCGGCCATCGTGCCGTTGGGCGTCCTCCCCCTGCAGGTGGTGAGCCCGCTCGGCGCCGAAGTCGGTGGGGCCACGGTCGTCCTCACCTCGACACAGTGCTCGCCTGACACCTATACGTTGCCGACCACCGACACCCAGGGTCAGACCCACGCCGCCGTCCCCTACGGCACCTACACGTACTCGGTCAACGGCGCGGCGGTGCCCGGCCGGACGATCACCGTGGCGGCCAACGCCGTCACCGTCGCGGTCGCCTCGCCGTTCAGCTCGACCACGACGTTCCTACCCGGCCCCGTCCCGGTGCTGTCATGACCTCGCTCGGGCGGCCCTCGGGCCGGCACGACCGGAGGAACGGGCCGGGACTCGGCTCCCGACGGGAACAGCTCGTCACCCGCTGGCACGAGCGCCACCGCGACGACCGCGGCATGACCCTCACCGAGGTGCTGCTGGCCTCCACCCTGCTCGTCGTCCTGCTCACCCTGGTGGCCATCACCATGGGCGTGGTCACCAACATCCAGACCACGGTCACCACCCAGTACCAGGAGTACAACCAGGCACTCCCGGCTTTGGCCCCGGTGCAGTCACTGCTCCGGGCCGAGGTGGAGCCGGCCGCGACCGTGTCGAACGTACCGTCACCGGGGTTCGCCCAGTACTCGGTGGGGGCCACCAACTATTCGCTCAACTACGCGCTGCAGTTCTATTCGAACATCGGGACGGCCTTCAACAACCTGACGTCGGCCGGGACGACGGCGGGTCCGGCCAAGATCGTCGCCCTCGAGGTCGACCAGAGCGGCAATCCGGTCACCTCCTCGACCGTGTGCAAGGCGTCGAGCCCGTGCAGCTTCCAGGTTCGCCGGTACCTGCCCATCGTCAACAGCGGGACGTCGACCTGTCCGGTCAGCATCGCCGGCTCGGCGGGGCCGTGCCAGTACCCCGCCAACTACACGCTCATCAGCAACGCGCTCCATGTCGTGAACAACCCGTCGTCGCTCCAGCCCGTCTTCAGTTACAGCATCTTCGACCCGAACTGGCCGGCCGGTTCGGGAAGCACCGGCACCAGCATCCTCCTCACCGCCACCCAGGTGCAGAACAACCTGATCACCGGTCTGGCCAGCGCCCCCTACAACTACCCGACCGCAACCCAGACCGTCACCGCCTGTGCGGCGAGCAGACCTGCCTATCCGACCACCGCCATCGCCTGCCCGCTGGACGCAGTCCAGAGCGTGGGGATCGACCTTATGGTCGCGAGCCCGGGCTCGGGCCCCAACGGCAACGTCGAGAACCAGACGATCGTCTACCGCTACCCGCCGACCGGCACCGGTAGCTCCACGACCTATCCCTACCAGTTCACGAGTGCAGTGGGGTGAGCGAAATGTTCAACGGACCAGGGTGCAGACGTGTCCGAGGCCGACGGTCGGCCTTCCGCCGACGGATGGCGGGGACATCGGACATGGGACAGACCGCCTTGGTCGCCGTGGTGGCCCTCTCGGTCACGGCCACCCTCATCGCCGGGATCCTGGTGTCCACGGTGATCAACTCCGACCCGTTGCTGCAGGCCAAGTCGGTCGAGATCTACGCCAATCGGGCCCTCGAAGCCGGTGTGAACGCCTACGTGACAGCCCTGAACACCAACCCGAGCCTGGCCCAGTGCAACAGCAACACCAACGCCTCGGGCATCTGCAGCGGCATCGACTACGGCGAGTGGAACTTCGTGCCCAACTCGAACACGTCGGGTGCCGACGCCGAGTACTACGCCTTCGGCAATCCCCAACCGACATTCGACCCGACCACAAACGCCCTGACCAGCCTGTCGGTGCAGGTGGCGGGAGCGGCACAGGACAACGCGGCCACCAACCACTACCTGTTCGACCAGGAGACCATCAGCCTGACACCGAGCAACGGCTTCCTGAAGAACGTCTGGTGGTCCAACTACGAGTCGTACAGCCCGAACGGCAACTACTCCAGCTGCAACTACAACTGGAAGTTGGGTTACAACATCGACAACTCGAACGTCGGATGCGGCCCGGTCTACTTCGGCCCGGGCGACTACCTCTTCGGCCCCGTCTACACCAACGACTCCGTGTTCGTCAGCGGGGACGGCACGACGGCCAACTCGCCCTCGTTCGGCTTGAGCGGCGCACCGTCGCCGGTGACGACAGCCGATCCGAGCTGCCAGTTCGTCGACAACGCCAACGGCATGAGCGGGGGTACGGGTAGCTGCAACAGCCAGGCCGTCGGCGAGGTCGCCCTCTACGACACGACGAACAGCTCGTTCAACCACGCGGTGGAGACCCCGCCGGCCAGTGACTCGCAGTTGGGCATCATCGCCGGACAGAACGGGTGTCTCTACTCCGGCCCGACCCAGATCACCTTGTCGACCACCGCGGGTGGCGTGGGGCAGATGACGGTGGTCAGCCCGGACACCATCGAGAGCACGGTCACGGTGAACGGGACCAACTACACCTGGGACAACAACAACATCGCGGCCAACCTCAACAACTGCCCCAACAACGGGACCGCGCCCCTGCCGGCCAACGGCGTCGTCTTCGTCCAGACCGCGCCGAGCGGGCAGACCCAGCAGTGGGCCAACCCGTTCGACAACCCGATCGACAACACCGCCACCAACCTCACCTCGAACCCCAACCCGCCCCAGCAGAATCGGGCCGTCACCCTCACCGCCACCGTCAAGTCGGTCAACAACCAGCTCAACAGCAGGGCGACTGTGGCCTTCAGCCAGACCACGACCACGGCCGGCCGCACCCAGACGGCGGTCATCGGCTCCTGCTCGGCGGTCGGCCTGTCGAACCCGGTGGCGGTGACCCCGGCCACCAACCCCCCGACCTACACCTCGACCGCCACCTGCTCGACCACCGAGGCCTCCAACGGGACCGGGGCGTTCTCGGCCTCCTACAGCGGGGGCGACTACACCAGCTCGTCCTCGGCCAACCTCGGCCAGAGCAACACTCTCACCCCGTCCAAGTCCTACGGGCCACTCGCCCAGGTCACGGCCGGTGGGTGCACCAGCTGCTACTACGGACAGACGAGCTCTCCCGACGCCGAAGGGGACGCCTTCGTCAACGGCTCGCTGTCCGGGCAGCTCACCATCGGGACGGCCAACAACATCATCGTCGACGGCAACATCACCTACAACGACTGCAACTGGTCTCAACCCGGATACGGCGGGTCCACCTTCTGCCAGTACAACACCAGTGGCACCAATGACGTGCTCGGGCTCATCGCCCAGAACTACGCCGAGATCGGGCGCCCGGTCGTGGCCTCGACCACGGGCGGAGGTGGCGCCACCATCGCCCCGTCCTGTGCCGGAACGCCGGGCGCCACCTGCGATCCCTCCAACGGCAGCAACGGGATCACCATCGACGCCGCCATCCTCGCCCTCAACCAGTCGTTCGTCGTCAACAACTACAACCAGGGCGGCACCGAGGGGAACCTGACCGTCTACGGCTCCATCCAGCAGTTCGCCCGCGGGCCGGTGGGTACTTTCGGTGGTTCGCCCAGCGGGTACATCAAGCACTACACGTGGGACCCGCTGCTCAACTTCATCTCACCACCGAGCTACCTGGTCCCCTCGACGGCATCCTGGGTCCTCCAAAACATCAACAACAACGCCGGCAACTACGGCCAGAGCATCTGCCCGAGCCTCATCGGGCCCTACAACGGGGCCGCCCCCGACACCTACATCACCCAGTACTGCTCGGCCTCGACCGGCGGCCTCCCCAACTATCCGTCGGCCACCGCCCCGTCCAATCCCACGATCGGGACGGCGACCGCCAACGCCAACGGGTCGGTGACCCTCAGCTGGACCGATCCGCCGGCCAACGGGTCACCGATCACGGGGTACACGGTGAGCCCGTACCCGACCTGCTCGGCGTGCACGGGCACGTCGGTGTCGGGAGGCTCGGCGACCTCGACCACCATCACCGGTCTCACCAGCGGGACCTCGTACACCTTCACGGTGTCGGCCATCAACGCGCTCGGGACCGGTGACCCCTCGACGCGCTCGAACTCGGTGACCATCCCGACGGTCCCGACCCCGCCGACCAATGCCGCGGCGGCGGTCCAGCCCAACGGGACGGTCACGGTCAGCTGGACCGATCCGACCAACAGCGGGTCACCGGTCTCGGGCTACACGGTCATTCCCAGCCCGGCCTGCCCGGCCTGCACCGGAACGTCGGTGTCGAGCGGGACGGCCACCTCGGCGACCATCGGCGGCCTGAGCTCGGGCACGGCCTACACCTTCACCGTGACAGCGACCAATGCCATCGGCACGAGCGGTCCGTCGTCGGCGTCGAACTCGGTCACCACGCCCACGGTCCCCGGCGCCCCGACCATCGGGACGGCGACCGCCGGCCCGGCCCAGGCCACGGTCAAGTGGACGGCGCCCGGCAGCAACGGCGGCTCGGCCATCACCGGCTACGTCGTGACCCCCTATATCGGGGCGGCGGCCCAGACGGCTCAGACCTTCGTATCCACGGCCACCACCGAGGTCGTGACCGGCCTCACCAACGGCACGGCCTACACGTTCAAGGTGGCCGCCATCAACGGTGTGGGCACCGGAAGCCAGTCAGCCGGGTCCAACGCGGTGACCCCGGCCACCGTCCCCGGCGCCCCGAACATCGGGACGGCGACGGCTGGGGCCGTTGGGTCGAAGAACGCGACGGTCACATTCACCGCCCCGGCTTCGAACGGCGGCTCGCCCATCACCAGCTACACGGTGACGGCCACCGACACGACCAACTCGGTGCGGGGCGGCCAGACCGCTTCGGGCGCCGGCAGCCCGATCACGGTGAGCAATCTCCGCGCCGGCGACAACTACACCTTCACCGTGACGGCCACCAACGCCATCGGGACCGGGAGCAACTCGGCCGCCTCGAACCAGATCACGGCACGCTGACGGGCCCGAGCACAGGCTCGAGATGGAGCTAGGAGGCCAACACCGTGACGAAGTCGCGCGTCCATCCGGCCTGGTACTGGTCGGCCGGACGGTCCTGACCGGGGACGCCGGCCATCAGCGGCCCTCCGGGTGAGTTGGCGAACGCCAGCTGGATCCACTCCGGGTTGATGTCCAGCTCCATGGCGGAGAGCACTCCGGCACTGGTCAGGGCCAGCGCCAGGTCGCTCGGGACGGCGTGCATGCTCCCGGCATAGACCAGGTTGCCGGAAGCGTCCTGACCGAGGGCACTCCGGGCGACGGAGGCGCCGCCGCCCAAGGTGGCCCCCCAGGCGCTGGTGGCGCCGATGGCCGGGCTGGGTTGGCCCCCCGCCACCAGAGGCTGGAGGTTCTGGCGGACGCTCGAGACCTGCTCGCCCGGGAGCGGGAGACCCTGGCCCCAGACACCCACATGGGCCGATCCGTCGGTGTCGAAGACCAGGCTGGCCGCGCCGGCCTGCAGCGGCACGAGCACCTGGGAATTGAGCTCGAACCCGCCGGCCCCGGCGTTGGCCTTGAAGCCTCCGTTGAAGGCGGCGAGCAGCACGGGAGCCTCTTGCGGGCCGATGGCCGAGCCGCTGTCCGGCCCGACCTCGGCCGCCGTCGCCGGGGGATCGGTGCTGCCGACATGGAGGCCGAAACGAACCATGGGCGCCCGGAAGCGGAACAGGGTGACGGTGCTCCCGTCGGGCAGGGGGACGGAACGGTTGTCGATGGCGATCGCCGCCCCGATGGCGGAGGCCGGGGTCCATCCGGGCTGCTCAGTGGTGGTGGTCGTCGGTGGGACGGTGGTCGTGGTGGTGGTCGCCGGGTGGGCGGGACCGGTGGCCACCTTGGCATGCGGCGTGGTCGACGGCGTGGCCGAGCAGGCCACGGCGACGACCGCGGTGACGAGCAGCACGGCCGTCCACCGGTGGGGAGGAACGCCCTTCATACCGTCACGGTATCGAGCCGATTCGAGACGATGGGGTCGGGTCGGCCGATCGGGCCTTGCCAGGCGACCGCGGCGGGTGCGGGTAGGTCCGGCCACTAGCCTGCTCACGCCATGGCCACCCGCACCCGAGACGACATCCGGACCCGAGACGACATCCGCAACGTGGCCATCGTGGCCCACGTCGACCATGGCAAGACCACCCTGGTCGACGCCATGCTGTGGCAATCGGGGGCGTTCCGGGCCAACCAGTCGGTGAACGAGCGGGTGCTCGACTCCGGGGACCTGGAGCGAGAGAAGGGGATCACGATCCTGGCCAAGAACACCGCCGTCATCCACAACGGGGTCAAGATCAACATCATCGACACCCCCGGCCACGCCGACTTCGGCGGTGAAGTCGAACGGGGGCTCACCATGGTCGACGGGGTACTGCTGCTGGTGGACGCCTCGGAGGGCCCCTTGCCCCAGACCCGCTTCGTACTGCGCAAGACCCTCGAGGCCCGGCTGCCCGTGGTGTTGGTGGTCAACAAAGTGGACCGGGCAGACGCCCGGATCGACGAGGTGGTCCACGAGGTGGAGGAGCTCTTCCTCGACCTCGGCGCCGACGAGCACCAGATCGACTTTCCCATCCTGTTCGCCAATGCCCGCGCCGGCTGGGCCTTGACCGAGCAGGGGAGGGAAGGAACCGACCTCGAGCCCTTGTTCGAGGCCATCATCGACCGCATCCCGGCCCCCCGCTACGACCCGGATGCCCCATTGCAGGCCCTCGTAGCCAACCTCGACGCTTCGCCGTACCTCGGGCGCCTGGCCATCTGCCGGGTACACAACGGCACCCTGCGCAAGGGATCGATGGTGGGCTGGTGCCGGCTCGACGGTTCGGTGGAACGGACCCGGATCACCGAGCTCTACGTGACCGACGCCCTCGAACGGGTGGACACCGCCGAAGCGGGTCCTGGCGAGATCGCCGCCGTTGCCGGCATGGCCGACATCACCATCGGCGAGACGCTGGCCGACCCGGACGACCCCCGCCCGCTGCCGAGCATCACGGTCGACGAACCAAGCCTGTCCATGACGCTCGGGGTCAACGCCTCCCCGCTGGCCGGGGCAGACGGGTCGAAGCTCACCGCTCGCCAGATCTCGAGCCGGCTCCAGGCCGAGCTGGTCGGCAACGTCGCCCTACGGGTGGAGCCGACAGCCCGCCCCGACACCTGGGAGGTGCAGGGCCGGGGCGAGCTCCAGCTGGCCGTGCTGGTCGAGACCATGCGTCGCGAGGGGTTCGAGCTCACCGTGGGCAAGCCCGAGGTGGTGACCCGCGAGGTCGGCGGAAAGAAGCACGAGCCGGTGGAGCGGGTGGCCATCGACGTACCCGACGAGTACCTGGGGGTGGTCACCCAGTTGATCGCCCTTCGCAAGGGGACGCTGGTCGAGATGGTCAACCACGGGACCGGCTGGGTGCGCATGGACTATCGGGTGCCGGCCCGGGGCCTGGTCGGGTTCCGCACCGAGTTCATGACCGAGACGCGCGGCACGGGGGTGCTCCACCACGTCTTCGACGGATGGGAGCCCTGGCACGGTGAGCTCAAGAACCGACGCAACGGATCCATGGTGGCCGACCGGCGCGGCGTGACCACGGCCTACAGCCTCATGAACCTCCAAGAGCGCGGCGTGCTGCTCGTCGGTCCCGGCACCGAGGTCTACGAGGGGATGGTGATCGGCGAGAACGCCCGCGACGAGGAGATGGACGTCAACCCGACCAAGGAGAAGAAGCAGACCAACATCCGAGCTGCCGCGGCCGACGAGGCCATCCGTCTCACCCCTCCTCTGCTGCTGTCGTTGGAGCAGGCCCTCGAGTTCATCACCGACGACGAATGTGTGGAGGTGACGCCGAGCGCTATCCGCCTTCGCAAGGTGGTGCTCGACGGAGCCACGCGGGGAAGGCTCCGGAGCCGGGCTCGCAAGGCCCGCGCCTGAGACGTCGGGCCCGACGGGAGGCCCGGGCAGCAGCCGAGCTCCGAGGGGAGGGCTCGAACCTCCAACATCTGGCTCCAAAGGCCAGCGTTCTGCCAGTTGAACTACCTCGGATGGGTGCACGCCGGACCGCTCCGCACCAGTCACCAGGCTACCCCCGTGCCATGGTCCGGCGGCAGGACGCCAGTAGGCTCCGACCTCGATGAACGTGCTCGTAGTGGACGATGATCCGGCGGTGAGCGGTGCGCTCGGCCGAGCACTTCGCCTCGAAGGCTACGACGTGTCGCTGGCCGTCGACGGGCCCGGGGCACTCGAGGCGATCGCCGTCCGACCTCCGGAGGCGGTGATCCTCGACATCGGCCTGCCGGTGTTGGACGGCCTCGAGGTGTGCCGGCGACTGCGCGCCGCCAACAACGACACTCCCGTGCTCATGCTGACCGCCCGCGACGCCATCAACGACCGGGTCCAGGGTCTCGATGCCGGTGCCGACGACTACCTGGTCAAACCCTTTGCCCTGGCCGAGTTGCTCGCCCGCCTGCGGGCCTTGCTCCGGCGCCGGCCCGACGACGCCGGCGAGGTCCTCCGGTTCGCCGACTTGAGCCTCGACCCGATCACCCGCGAGGCCCACCGCGGGGAACGCGCCTTCAGCCTCACCCGCATCGAGTTCGACCTCTTGGAGCTCCTCCTGCGCCATCCGCGCCAGGTGCTCACCCGCGAGCTGATCCTCGACCGGGTGTGGGGATACACCTTCGACTCGGGGACCAACTCGTTGGCCGTCTACGTCGGCTATCTCCGGCGCAAGACCGAGGTCGACGGTGAACCACGATTGATCCATACGGCGCGGGGAGTGGGTTACGTCCTGCGCGAGCCCTGACCCGGTGACACCGCCCACACCGACGCGCCCACACCGACAGCGCCCGCACCGGCCACGCCGACGCCGATACTGCCCACGTCGACGCACCGACGATGACCTTCCGCAGCCGTTTCGTGGTGGCCGCCACCGCGGCCGTCCTCATCGTCGTGATCCTGGCGTCGCTCGCCACCTACCTCGTGGCCTACAACTCACTCGTCGGTTCGGTGGACACCAACCTGAGTGCCGAGTCGCGCGGCGTGGTCGCCGGGCATTCCATCCCCAACGGGTGCAGCCCCACCACTCCGGGTGTCTGCACGCAGGTGACCATCGCCGGCGGGACGACCAACCAGGGCGATACCCAGTTCTTGCCCATTACCGACACGGTCAAGGCCTCGGCCGCCAGCCAGGGACACGCCCCGGACACGTTCTTCTCGACCACGGTCAACGGCACGGCGGTGCGCCAGATCGTCTCTGCCCTGCCCCCGGGCTACGTGTACCAGTCCAGCCTCGGACCGGCGGCCACGCCGGCGGGAGGCGGCGCCCTCCAGATCACCGCACCGCTCACGGGAGTCAACCACGAGCTCAACCACCTGGCCGAGGTGCTCTGGGTCATCGTGCTCCTCGGCGTGGTGGCGGCAGTCCTGCTCGGTCTCGCCCTGGGCCGGACCGTGGTCCGACCGCTCAACAGCTTGACCGGGACGGTCGAGGAACTGGCCGAGACGGCCGACGCCACCACGGCGATGCCCAAGCGGCTCGATCCCGGAGGTGCGGACGAGCTCGGCCGGTTGCGGCGCGCCTTCAACCAGCTGCTCGCCGCCTTGGACAGCTCGCGGGACAGCCAGCGCCAGCTGGTGCTGGACGCGTCGCATGAATTGCGTACACCGCTCACCAGCTTGCGCACCAACATGGAGGTGGCCCGGCGCCTCGAGGAGCTCGACCCGCACGAGCGGGAGGTCCTGATCAACGACGTCATCACCCAGCTCGACGAGCTCACCACCCTGGTCGGCGACTTGGCCGAGTTGGCCCGCGGTGAGCAGCCCCGCATCACGGACGAGCCGTTCCGGTTCGACCAGGTCGTGTTGGACGCGGTCGACGTGGCTACGACGCACGGGCGCAGCCGTGCCGTCGTCTTCGAACCCAAGGTGGCCCCCACCTGGGTCTCGGGGTCGTCGACCCGTATCGGAAGGGCCGTGGACAACCTGCTCGACAACGCCCTCAAGTGGAGCCCCGACCAGGGGGTGGTCGAGGTCACCTGCGCCGACGGCGTGCTGGTGGTCCGGGACCATGGGCCCGGGGTGGATGCCAGCGACATCGACCACATCTTCAACCGCTTCTACCGCGCCCCCAGCGCCAGGGGCCGCCCCGGCTCTGGGCTGGGGCTGGCCATCGTCGCCCAGGTGGCCCGCGACGAGGGGGGCACGGTGGACGTCTACCAGGCCCAAGGAGGTGGGGCCCTCTTCCGGTTCAGCCTCCCCGTCGTTCCCCCGCCCGACACCGCGGGGGACGGCGCCTGACCCGCACGGCCGAGGCCCCACCCGCCCTCATGGCGCCGAATTGCCTGGTCGGCTAGGGTCCCCCGTCGACATGGGATCCCTCATCAAAAAGCGGCGCAAGCGCATGCGCAAGAAAAAGCACAAGAAGATGCTGAAGGCCACCCGCTGGCAACGGCGGGCGGCGGGCAAGTAGCCGGCGAGCGGGCAAGCCCGCTCGCGCATCCCGGCGCCGGCGGACGGGTCAGGCCAGGGACGGCAGCGCCCGCACTTCGACCAGCCGGGCCGATTCGTCACCCAACTGCAGGACGGGACGGCCGAGCCCCAGCTCCCCGAGCCTTCCTTCGACGAACCAGGTGGAGCCGCTCCCCGCCAACCGCGGCACCCGACCGCTGACCTCGGCCAGCATCCGCTTCCAGTCGGTCAGCCGGTCGTCCACCACCTGGGCGGCGGCCTCGAGGTCGTTGTCGCCGTCGCCCGTCGTCGATACGCCGCCCCGGCCGGCCAGTGCGTCCCAGGCCCGGTACACGGAGGCCGTGTCGATGCCGAAGGGCAACAGGAGCAGGGTGTAGACGCGATCGTCGAACGGCAGCGCCTCGACCTCCTCGCCGACGCCGCGGACCATCGCCCGCCCGCCGGCCAGGCAGAAGGGCACGTCGGCTCCCAGCCCGACCGCCACGTCGAGATCCGTGCAGCCGGCCCAGCGCAACACCGCGGCGGCATCGGACGATCCGCCTCCGAGGCCCGCCCCCGGCGGGATCCGCTTGACCAGCTCGACGTCGGCTCGCCGGCCGACAGCCCGGAGGGCGCGCTCGACCAGGTTGTCGGGACCGAGCGGGACCGACACGCCTTCGCGGGCGGTCCGTTCTCCGAGCCCGGTCAGGCCATCAATGGATCCGACCGTCACCTTCAGCCGGTCACCCGGCCGCATGACCAACGTGTCGACCAGGTCGATGCTGACCATCTCCGACTCCAGCAGGTGGTAGCCGTCGGGGCGCACGCCGACGACCCGCAGCGAACTGGTGAGCTTGGCCGGCGCCAGGACCTCCACCGGCCCCGCCTCGACGCCGGCGGACTCGTCACCCCGATGGGAGCTCACGGCGAGGCAGGCTCGGTGCCAGCTGCTCCTGCTGACCCCGCACCCGTGCCAGCCGGCTCCCAAACGGCCAGCCGCTCCCAGGCCTCGAGCGACAGCTCCTCGGCCCGCGCCGTTGGCGGGATGCCGGTGGCCTCGAACGCCCGGCGGTCGACCACACCGTCGAGCGATCGGCGCAGCATCTTGCGGCGATGCCCGAACCCGGCCCGCACCACGGTGAAGAGCCGATCGTAGGTGGGACAGCCAGGACCGGGCGGCCCCTCGGTGGCCGACCGGCTCCGGCGCTCGAGGCGGACCAACACCGATTCGACCCGGGGCTTCGGGATGAAGACGGACGGTGACACCCGACCGACGATCGATGCGCCGGCCCAGTAGGCCACCTTGACCGACACCGCCCCGTAGGCTTCTTCTCCGGGGTCGGCCACCAGCCGCTCCCCCACCTCGCGCTGGACCATCACCAGGAGCGACGATACCGAGGGCGCCCGTTCGAGCACTCCGATGACCACCGGGACGGCCACGTTGTAGGGAAGGTTGGCCACGAGTGACCACGGCCCGGGACAGGCGCCTAGCAGGTCACTCCAGTCGAGGGCCAGGGCGTCGGCCTCGACCACCCGCACGCCGACCGGCTCGACTTGGGAGCGGAGCACCGGCACCAGGCGGCGGTCGACCTCCACCGCCGTCACCGAGGCACCCGTCTCGACCAGGGCCAGCGTGAGCGAGCCCAGGCCGGCTCCGACCTCGACCACCGGCATTCCCGCCGAGATCCCGGCCAGGCGGGCGATGCGCCGCACGGTGTTGGCGTCGGCCACGAAGTTCTGACCGAGGGCGCGACTCGGCCGCAGGTCGTTGGCCTCGAGCAGTTCGTGGATGTCGGCCGGCCCGTGGGTCACCCGGCCAGTGTGCCACTCGTCCTATCCCCGACGGTCGCCCAGAACCCCCAGGTCCTCGGTACGATCGCCCTCATGCGCATCGGAGTCCTGACCGGAGGAGGCGACTGCCCGGGCCTCAATGCCGTCATCCGGGCCGTGGTGCGCAAGGGCGCCCAGGCCTACGGGGACGAGTTCGTCGGGTTCCGGGACGGCTGGCGGGGCCCCCTCGATGGGGACGCCATGACCCTCGATATCGAGGCGGTCCGAGGCATCCTGCCGAGGGGAGGCACCATTCTCGGGTCGAGCCGGACGAATCCTTACGCCGCCGAGGACGGTGAGCGCCGGGTCCTCGAGACGGTCGAACGCCTCGGCGTGGACGCGCTGGTGGCCGTCGGCGGCGAGGACACCCTCGGGGTGGCGACCAAGCTCGAAGCGGCCGGCCTGACCGTCGTCGGGGTGCCGAAGACCATCGACAACGACCTCGGCGCCACCGACTACACCTTCGGCTTCGACACGGCGGTGACCGTCGCCACCGAAGCCATCGACCGTTTGCACACCACGGCCGAGAGCCACCACCGGGTGCTCATCGTCGAGGTCATGGGGCGTCACGCCGGCTGGATCGCGCTCCACTCCGGGCTGGCCGGCGGGGCCAACGTCATCCTGATCCCCGAGCGGCCCTTCGACATCCAGGCCGTGTGCGGCTTCATCGAGCACCGGTTCGCCAGCCACTACGCGCCCATCGTGGTGGCCGCCGAGGGAGCCCTCCCCGCCGAGGGGACCATCCCCCGCCCCCAGGCCGAGGTCGACGCCTTCGGCCATCCTCGCCTGGCCGGGATCGGTCAGCTCCTGGAGGGCGAGATCCGGGCCCGGACCGGCCAGGAGGCCCGGGCCACGGTGCTCGGCCACATCCAGCGAGGCGGGACCCCGACGGCCTTCGACCGGGTGCTGGCCACCCGGTTCGGGCTCCACGCGGTGGACGCCCTCCATGCCGGGCACTCGGGCCAGATGGTGGCGCTGCACGGGACGGCCATCGAGCTGGTGCCCCTCGCCGAGGCCACCGCCACGCTCAAGCTGGTGACGCCGGAACGGTACGCCGAAGCGGAGATCTTCTTCGGCTGACCGGGCCGGCGCCGGCCGATCACCAGCGCAGCTGGGCGTCGATGACTCCCTGGGAGAGTGGGGCGAGCGCCGCGAAGGTGGCCGTGGCCAGATCGATGGAGCGGTCGGTGTCGGCCTCGCGGTCGTTGACCACGCAGTTCGCCGTGTACCCGTTGGCCGGATTGGTCACCTCGACCTCCGTCCCGAACGGGAGCCAGGGACTGGCGCAGGTTCCAGCCGGATGGTCGTAGAAGGTCACCTGTCCGTAGTGGATGGCACCCGCTGGCGCCGCCACCGCCGGTGGCGCGGTGGTGGTCGGGGGCGCCGTGGTCGTGGTGGTCGCCGCCATCCGCCGGCCTACCTGATCGCTGGTGGCGGCCGGCCCGGGGGCGGGCACCGTGGCCGACACCGGGGCGGCCGGCACCGTCGTGGTGGTGGCGCCCGATGTCGAGACGTCCGGGGCCGAGGGGCCCGTGGGGGGGACTCGGTGTGGGAGGCGAGCTTCCACCGGGAGGGTTGGTGGTGCGACGGGATCGAATCGGCGTGGGGAGCAGGAGGTTTGGCGGGCGCCGTCGCCGAGGCCACGGGATCACCGTGGATCAGCACGAGGGGGACGATGAGCAACGCCCCACACAGGAGCACGGCGGCGACGGGACGGCCTCCCAGTACGGTGCTGGTCCTCAGGACTCCACTCTCCTTGCGGGACGTTCGTTGGCGGCACCCGGGGGCAAGCCCTCGGGCACGGGTCCACCCCCTGAGGGTTGGACGGGAGCGACTCCTCCAAGCCGATCCGACGAGTGGGTCCGACACACCACCCGGTACCGCGAACAGCGGATTGCGTACTTCGAACAGACTGCGTACTTCGAACAGCGGACTTCGTACTACGGGTCACGTACTACGGACTGTGAGACGCAAAACAAAACGACCGCTGATACAGCGGCCGCAGCCCTGAGGTTAGGCAGACCTGGTCGGGAGCGCAAGCCCGCCGGCCGGGAGGCGGGCTCGGCCGATCGGATCCCCCCGGGGGCCGCCGGAGGTGGCTCAGGCGCCGAACACGGCGCGGGCGTTGGCGGTCGAAGCGGTGGCCACGGCCGCCGTGACCACGCCCTTGACCTGGGCAATTGCCGCACCGACCAGCGGCACCCTCGACGGTTCGTTGGCCGTCCCCCGGTGGGGCACGGGCGCCAGGAACGGGGTGTCCGTCTCGACCATCATGCGGTCCAACGGGCACAGGGCCGCCGCCTCCCGCACGTCGGCGGCGTTCTTGAAGGTCACCACCCCGCTGAAGGAGATGTGGGCGCCGAGGTCGAGACACCGGCGGGCCTCCTCCGGCCCCCCGGTGAAGCAGTGGAGGACGGTGCGTTCGGGGGCCCCGACCTCGGCCAGGATGCCGATGGTGTCGTCCCAGGCCTCGCGGCTGTGGACGACCAGGGCCAGGCCGTGGCGGTGGGCCAACTCGATCTGGCCGGCGAACGCCTCTCGCTGCCGGGGGCGGGGCGAATGGTCGTAGTGGTAGTCGAGGCCGCACTCCCCGACCGCCACCACCAGAGGGGATCCGTCCGGCGATCCATCCGGGGGGTCGGCGCCCGCTCCCACCTCGGCCTCCAGGAGCGCCTCGATGGCGTCGGTGCCATCCTGGGCATCGTGGGGATGGAGGCCGATGGTGGCCCAGACCTCGATCCCCTCGGCCCGGGCCACCGAGTCGGAATGGCGCAGGTGGCGAGCCAGGGCCACGGCCTCGGCCGACGATCCCGCCCCGGTCCCCACACAGACCATCCGGGTCACCCCGGCCTCGGCGGCCCGGGCCAGCAGGGCCGACAGGTGGGTGGCGTGTGGACCGTCTCGCTCCCCACCGTCTTCGACGAACTCGGCCTGCAGATGGCAGTGGGAGTCGAACCACTCGATGACGGCGTCCGTCGTCGGCAACCCACTACCCCCTGAGACGGGGGAACAGGGGCGGCCCCTTCTCGACCGGGCGTCCGGCCGGGTACCCGCCCCACTGCCCGGCCCCGGGCAGGCGCTCGTCGGCCGGGGATCCCCCGAGCCCGATCCGGCGCCAGATCTCGGCCGCGGTCGACGGCATGGCCGGGACCACGAGGATCGAGACGATGCGGAGGACCTCGAGGGCGCTGCCGAGCACCCCGTCCACTTCGGCCCCCGGCTCCGACTTCCACGGTTCGGTGGCCTCGAGCTCGGCGTTGGTCTCACGGATGAGCCGCCAGGTGGCCTCGAGACCGGCGTGGGGCTGGCCCGCCTGCCACGCCTCGGCGGCCTCGGCCACGACGGCATTCGCCGCCCGGGCCAGGCGGCTGTCGGCCGGCGCCGCCGTTCCCCGGCCGCCGCACTTGGACCCGACGACCGTCACCACCCGGGAAACCAGGTTCCCGAGATTGTTGGCCAGATCGGCGTTGTACCGGGCGGTGATGGCCTCGGAGGAGAACTCGCCGTCGGCGCCGAAGGGGATGTCACGGAGGAGGTGATAGCGGACGGGGTCGACCCCGTACTCGGCGATGAGGTCATCCGGCGATATCTGGTTGACGCTCGAGTTGGACATCTTCTCGCCGCTGAGGAGCAGCCAGCCGTGGACTTGGATGTGGGCCGGGGGATCGATCCCCGCCGCCATGCACATGGCCGGCCACCACACGCAGTGGAACCGGATGATCTCCTTGCCGATCAGGTGATGGACAGCCGGCCACCACCTCTGGAAACGGACGTCGTCCTCCCCGTAGCCGATGGCGGTCAGGTAGTTGACCAGCGCGTCGTACCACACATAGAAGACGTGCTTCTCGTCCCAAGGGACCCGGACACCCCAGTCGATCGAGGTCCGGGTGATCGAGATGTCACGCAGCCCGCCCTTGATGAAGCCGAGGGCCTCGTTGCGCTTCGACTCGGGCACCACCGCCTCGGGGTTCGCCGCATACCAGTCGAGGAGCGGCTGTTCGAAGGCGCTGAGGCGGAAGAAGTAGTTCTCTTCCTCCAGGTGTTCGACCGGCGACCCATGGATCGGGCAGAGCGTGCCGTCGAGCAGCTCGTCCACCGTGTAGTACTGCTCGCAGGAGACGCAATAGAGGCCCCGGTAGGTGTCCTTGAAGATGTGGCCGTTGTCGTAGATGCGGCCGAGGAATTGCTGGACGGCCCGGGCATGGCGGGGCTCGGTGGTGCGGATGAAGTCGTCGCTGACCACGTCGAGCGAAGCCCACGCCTCGGCGAACCTGGGGGCCAGCTGGTCGGTCCAGGCGGTCGGGCTGAGACCCTGCTCCTCGGCGGCCCGGGCCACTTTCTGGCCGTGCTCGTCGGTGCCGGTGAGGAAGAAGACGTCGTCGCCCACCAGGCGGTGCCAGCGGGCCAGGGCGTCGGCGTTCACCGTCGTGTAGGCGTGGCCCACATGGGGCGCGTCCTTCACGTAGTAGATGGGGGTGGTGACGTAGTAGTGGGGCACTGCTTAGTAGCGTACCGATCGGTGGGGACACGACCGTCCGACGGGGAACCAAGAGGACGACGGCAGCGGGTGGCGATCTACGGGCTGTGCCGTCGTGGCGACGGTGACGTGTTGCTGGTCCGGGCCGCCCCGACGCTGACCGTGGCCGGTCAGTGGTTCCTGCCGGGCGGCGGGCTCGAACACGGGGAAGACCCCGTGACCGGCCTGGAGCGCGAGTTCGCCGAGGAGACCGGCCTCGATGTCGATGTGGGCGCGCTCCTGGGTGTGCTGTCGGACACCTTCACGCTGCCCGACAGGACGAGCCTGCACACCGTCCGGATCATCTTCGAGATCGACGCCCACCGTGGGACACTCCGGGATGAGGCAAATGGGTCCTCCGATATCGCCCGCTGGTTCCGCCCCGAACAGGCGATGGCGCTCCCGCTACGTCCCTATGTGCGCCAGGTCCTCAGCGATTGGGGTTCTCGACGGTGACGGTGACGATCGGGCTGACCGCCTGCGAGCCGTCAACCGTCCTGACCACGCTTCTCAGCGAGTACGTTCCGTTTGGTTCCGTGGCGGTGTTCCAAACATAACTCCAACTTCCGCCGGCGCCCTGACCATCCACGACCACGGTTGACGGCCGTGGTGTGTCTCGGGTCAGCAGGAACCTGACCGAGGACACCACGCCCGGTCCCGATGTCTGAGCGACGATCAGCACATGTGATTCCAACGTACGCGCCGCTGCCAGGATTCAGGATGGCGGTACCGAAGGCCACGTCCTTGGCCGCGGGGAGGAGGGAGTGGCACAGGTCGTGGGTTGGGCGCCTGTCCCACCGGCAACCATGGTGCTGCTCAACCCGTTCGGCGCGGCTTCATCGGAGATGAAGAGCGCGCTCACATCGACCTTTGATGAAGACCGTACCGGTCGGAGCCCGAGTGGGGAAGTTGTCTCCCTTTGACGACGAAGTTCGACAGTGGATGGCCGGTGATGTCGCTTGCGGCCTTCACGACACGTGAGGTAGTTCGTCGGCCTGCACCTGTGTCCAACCGAATTGAGGCACGACGGCGATTCCCATGTTGGCCACGAATTCGAACAGGGCAAGCACACCGATCGCCAGCTACGAACAGCGTCCGCATCGTGTGCTTCCTGCCGTCGAGGCGGTGCCAGATGTCGACGGCGCCGGCCGCACTGGCCACGATCAGGAGCGGCATGAAGTCACCGAGGAACCGTTCGTAGATCGTCCCGTAGATCAGCATGGCGCCTGCGGTCGCCGCGGCGGCCAGGAGCAGGACGCGGAGCGAACGCACCATGAGGGGACGGCGCGGGGCAAAGACGCTGATGACACCCCATATCCCCACGCCGAACAGCAGAGGCATCGATGCCGGGACGCTGGCCGAGTTCCCTCGGTTGAAGAGCGGGGTGTGGGCGATGAGCTGGTTGGGGAGCTCGGGGACCGTGAGATAGGGGAACACCGACGTGGCCCGGAGGCCTCCCGGTGAGAGATAGGCCTGCAGCGTGGCTGGGCAGGAAGTGCAGGCTGTAGTGCTTGCCCCCGTTGATGTGGGCGAAGCCGTACACCTTGTACAGAAGCTGTTGCGACACCGGGTACCCGAAGAAGATGTTGAACTTTGCGTAGTCGATGGCAGAACCGGCGACGACGGCAACCAGACCGGCGCCCAGGACCGGAACCGCCCATCGCTTCCTTTCGGCCCCCGCTCGGGCAAGTGCGAACCACACCGCCAGCAGGATCGTGGCGAGGATGCACCCGTAGCCACTGGTGCCGCGGTTGAGATTGGTGAGCAGGACCAGCACACCACACGTCGTGACGCGGCCCCACGATGGGCGTTCCACCACGCCGAGCAGGGCAAAGAAGCTCCCACAGGCGAGCGCCACCCCCCACGCCTCGTCCTCCACATAGGCGTTGGGAGTCGATGCCAGGGACACGAGAACGGAACCAGCCAGCACCGAGAAGACGACGAACCCGTACGAGACGGCTTCCGCCCATCCGAGCGGAACATCCCCACGGATCACCACACGAACTCGCCAGAGCAACAAGCAGACGAAGAGCGCAGTGACCACCCACGCCGCGAGCAGTGAGAGCCCGGCCAGACGCCCGTCCAGAGCATGGGTGACGAGGAGGATGGGCATCCGGATCAGGGACGGGAAGAGCCCGAAATAGGTGTAGGTGCGCCCATGATGGATGAATGCCTCGTCGCCGATACTGTTGGGCGGCAGGGCCAGGTGGCCGTGGATCAGGGCCCGGGCCTGGACGTCGTAGATCACCGATCCGGGTGCGATCTTCGACTCGTCGCTCCGCAGCGGGTCGATCGAGCCGGTCCAGAGATCCCACAGAACCCAGAGATACGGCACGCTCGCACCCACCACCGCGACCACGGCCACGAGCTGGAATCGACGGACGTAACCCCTGGACATCGAAGGCCTGGGATGCGGGTCGTCGGGTGACGCGGTGCTCAATGCCTCCCGGGGCTCGTCGACGATGGAAGCCATCGAGACGTCGCCCGGCCGACTACGCGCCGGTGGAGACGGCGAGAAACTCTTCCAGTTCTACGTTGAGGGCCTTGAGACGGTCGGCCGTGGTCCGGAGGCGCACCTCGTCTTGCCGCTCCGAGCCCAGCCGGACCTCAAGCACGGCAAACCGGCATCGGGCGGCGACCATCTCCATCCGGCCGGTCAAGGCCGCGTCCGGGCCGGGATCCGCCTGCACCGACTCGGACAGAGCCAGTGCGGCCGCGTCGATCGCCTCGACGGCCGATGCGTCCCCGTCGCGCCCCATCGCCACGACCGGATGGGCGACGCTCGTGGCGGAGAGAAGGTCTCGAATGAGCGGACGCATTTCATTCAGCCACAGGACCACCGCCTCGTCGTCGGCGCCCTCATGGCCCGTCCCGGCCCCCATCGTCTACCCCCTAGTGCCCTCTCGCGGAGCCAAACAGTACAAGACGAATTGTCGGTGGACAAAGGCTCGCGGCCCAAGGGAGCCTGGGCCACGACCGAGACCATCTCCCGATGACGCCCTCCCTCCGCTCCCGGATCAGCCCGATCTCCGACTTTGGCCAGCTGGACATTCGTCCCCCGAGGGGGAGCTCCTCGACGTGGACGGTCAAGAGTCCATGCAAGGGCGGTGGCGTCGCGTTCATCCGATCAGGGGGTGAGCCCGACCTTCACCAGTGTGGCGACGGGGCAGCCATCGAAACCGGTGGGCTCGGTGTCGCGCTGGTGGTTGGCCTCGCCGGCCAGAACCGATGATGTCCTGGGCCACGTGGACCCGGTGATCGACTCCTCATTCCGGCGTGACGTCCGACGGGGCGCCCGGCCGTTCGGAGTTGACGACGGCCGGCGCAGCTCCTCCTCCGGTGCCCTCCGACGGCCCGGGATGGTCCAGGGCGAGTTGGTAGACCCGGCGTCGGGACACGCCGAAGGCCTCGACGACCGCGTCGACGGCGCTCCGGCGACGGAGACCGGTGGCCAGCCGCTCCTCGAGCGCCGCCACGAGCAGCTCGTCGTCGACCACGTCGCCCCCCGGGGCGGCTCCCGCCAGGACCAGCACGATCTCGCCGCGGAAGGCCCCGGTCTCGGCTCGGGCCGCCGCATCGCCCAAGGATCCGCGCCAGACCTCCTCGTGCATCTTGGTCATCTCGCGGGCCACGGCCACCGGCCGTTCGGTGCCGCACACCCGGGCCAGGTCGTGCAACGTGGCGGCCAGGCGCCCGGGGGCCTCGAAGAGCACCGTGGTGCGGACCTCGCCGGCCACCTCCTCGAGACGGGCCCGGCGAGGTCGACCGGAACGGGGCAGGAATCCCTCGAAACAAAAGCGTTCGGTGGAGAGCCCGCTGGCCACCAGGGCGCTGACGACGGCCGAGGGCCCGGGTACGACCGTGACCGGCACGCCGGCGGCGGCGGCCGCCGCCACCAGCCGGGTCGGAGGATCCGAGATACCCGGCATGCCCGCGTCGGACACCACCGCCACCGTGCTCCCGGCGGCGGCGGCGTCCACCACCTCGCCGACGCGGTCGGCCTCGTTGTGTCGGTGGAGGGAACGGAGGGTGACGCCGGTGATCCCGGCGTGACTGAGCAGCTTGCGCGAGTGGCGGGTGTCCTCGCAGTAGATGACATCGGCACCGGCAAGGGCCTCGACGGCCCGGGGGGCCAGGTCGCCGAGGTTCCCGATCGGCGTACCGACGAGGACGATCCGTCCCGGTGGGGTCACTGCCGCAGCTCGAGCTGGTCGCCCACCTTGAGGCCCCAGCGTTCGAAGGCCCCGGCCTCGGCCTCGATCACCGTTCGCCCACCTCGCCGGGGGATGCTCATCCGCGCCGGCCGGAGACGGATCACGGCGATCACCACCATGTCCTTGTCGCAGATGGCCACGTCCAGGGGGAACCGCATGCCGAAGGTGTGGACGGCTCGGGTCCGGGGCAGCACCATCGCCCCCTCGTAGCTGGTCTGCCCGAGCAGCCCCTTGCTGCGGGCCGCCAGCCCGTCCGCCACTTCGCACCCGGCCAGGACATCGCCCTCACGGAGCAACCAGCTCATCGGTCCCGGCCTGCCGGCCGCCGGGCCCCCGTTCGCGTTAGGCTCACCTCCCTGTGTCGAAGCGAACCAACAAGCGCAAGCTCCGGGCCAAGAAGAAGGCCAACCACGGGCGCAAGCCCAACTGCGGCCGGGGCTGAGCCCACACTCATGGACCGGGCTGCCAGGCGCAGCCCAGCCGCTCGAGCTCTCCGGCGAGGGCTGAGGGACGGTCCGTGATGATGCCGTCCACCCCCAACCGGCAGAGGCGCTCCATCTCCGGTTCCTCCTCGATGGTCCACACGTGCACGGCCAGGCCCTGTTCATGGGCCGTCGAGACGAAGGCCTCGTCGACGAGGGTCACGCCGCTGTAGGCGAACGGGACCTGGAGGGCGACGTGGCGCATGGCCGTCGGCTCCTCCCCGGCTCGTACCGATTGGAAGAAGCTGGCCACCGCCCCGGTGCCGGCCGAGGTCGGGATCTCGGGGGCGAACGCTGCGAAGGCGTCGGTGGCCTGGTCGAGGAAGGAGGCCACGATGACGTCGTCGGCCCGCCCGTACCGGCGCAGCAGGTTCGCCAGGCTCTCCTCGTACGGAGCCACCGCCGGCGCCGTCTGCTTGATGTCGAGGTTGAGGAGCACCCCGGGGAACTCGTCCAGCACCTCCTCGAGCCGGGCGATCCCGAAGCGCCGGTCCTCGGGGGCGCGCCCCCGGAACGGGTAACCATGGGGCTCGAGGCCGGGTGAGACGTCCGCCCCGGGCGCCCACCAATAGGCGTTGTCGAGGGCACGGAGCTCGGAGTAGGTGAGCTCGGCGATCCGACCCGAGCCGTCGGTGGTCCGGTCGACGGTCGGGTCGTGGCACACCACCAGCACCCCGTCGGCAGTGGCGTGCACATCCAGCTCGACGGCCGTGGCGCCGACTTCGAGGGCGGTGGCGATGGCGTACAGGGTCGAGGAGGGACCCTCCCAGGCTCCGCCCTGGTGGGCATAGGCGATGACCCGGCGGTCGAGCCACGGCGACGGCTCGGTCGGCGAGGGCGGGGCGGCCATGGAAGAACGGTAGCCTCTGCCCCGCCATGCTCGACCATGTATTCGCCCAGCTCGTCACGGCCTTCCGCGGCTCGTTCGAGGCCGCCTTGCTGCAGCGCCAGGCGGTCGAGGAGCGGTTCCAGGTGGACGTGTTCCTCGGCGACGTCAGCTTCGAGACCTCGTACAGCCTCCCCGGTGAGGAACGTCCGGCGCGGATCCGGGTCGACCTGAGCCTCGACTGGCCCACCTGGAGCCAGACCTCCTACCGGAGCTGGGCCATCGGCGAGGAACCCGACGAGCTGCCCGAGGTGCTGGTGGAGATCGCCTTCCGGGTCCAGGGGTTGCGCGGCATCCCCGAGACGGCCCCGCTGGTCGGGGTGCTGCCCGGCGCGCTCGAGGTACTGGGGGGCGATCCCCTGATGCAGGGGTCGACCACCATCGAGCAGCTGCTCACCCGGGAGGGCGGTGGCCTACTCGCCGGCGAGGATGGGGGTGAGCAGCCCGAATGCGCCGTGGAGGTCTCCTACGAGGGCTCCTGCCAGCTGGAGGAGGCCGTGCTGGAGGATCCGGGACTGCTGGAGTCGGCCCTGGCCCCGCTGGGCCGGGCCGTGGCCTCGGTCCTGGTGCGCATCGGGGACCTGCCCTTCGAGTTCCGCCCGGTCAAAGACCCCGGCGAGTGACCGGCCCGACCGACCGACCGACCGGCCCCGGCCACCGGGCGGCCCCGGCGACTCGAGCCACCCGGGCGACGCCGGGCGACCGGGCAGGCCCCGAGTGAAGGACGGGCCTCACGCCAGGAGCCCGGCCTCCACCGCCATGACCCGGATGTCCGCCTGGGGACGGGCACCCACGTGGGAGATCACCTCGGCCGCACAGATCCCCCCGAGACGGGCCGACGCTTCGGGGGCGAGGCCGTCCGTGATCCCGTAGAGGAAGCCGGCGGCGAACAGGTCGCCCGCACCGGTGGTGTCGACCACCCGGTCCACCGGGGCGGCCGGGACGTCGAGGACCCCGGCCGGTGAGACGACCACGCACCCGGCCGCGCCACGGGTCACCACCCCGAGGATCCCGGCCTCCCCGATCGCATCGACCGCGGCGGCGAGGTCGTCGGTCCCGAAGAGGAGTTTGATCTCGTCCTCGTTGGCGAAGACCAGCTCCAGGTCACCCCGGACCAGGTCCAGGAACTCACGTTGATGGTGCTCCACGCAGAAGGGATCCGACAGGGAGAGGGCCACCGAGGCGTCGCTGGCATGGGCCACCTCGATGGCCTGGCGCATGGCCGCCTTGGCCGTGGGCTGCTCCCAGAGGTAGCCCTCGAGGTAGACGACCTGGGCCGAGGACAGGTGGCCGTCGTGCAGGTCGATGGGCCCGAAGTCGGAGGCGACGCCGAGATGGGTGGCCATGGTCCGCTCGGCATCGTGGGTCACCAGCACCAGGCAGTGGCCGGTGACCGTCCGGCCGGGAACCGCCGGCGTCGGCGTCGGTTCGAAGGCCACCCCCGCCGAGCGGATGTCGTGGATGAAGGCCTGCCCGAACCCGTCGTCGGCGACCCGCCCGAGGAAGGCGGCCCGTCCGCCCAGGGCGGCCACCCCGGCCATGGTGTTGGCCGCCGATCCGCCGGAGGCCTCGACGGTCGGCCCCAGAGTGGCGTAGATCGATGCCGAGCGCTCCTGGTCCACCAGGGCCATCGAGCCCTTGACCAGTCCGGCCGCCACCAGATCCGCATCGGTGGCCGAGGCCAGCACGTCGACCAGCGCGTTGCCCACCCCCACCACATCGAACGCACGCCGGTCAGGACCGTCGGTTTGCACGGCGCGACGGTAGCCTGCCATCCATGACCGCTCCCAACTCCACTGCCGGCGACGGTGCCGGCACTGCCACCGGCCGCGCCGACGACACCGCCTCCGGCACCGTCCCGTACCGCCTGCCGACGTCGGTCCGGCCCCACGCCTACCGCCTCCTCCTGGTGCCCGATCTCGTCGGTGCCACCTTCAGCGGAGACGTCGAGATCGACGTCTCCATCGAGGAGGAGACGAACCGGGTGGTCCTCAACGCGGCCGAGCTCGAGGTGACGTTCGCCGAGCTCAACGACAGCGATCCCGACCGGGGCTATGCCCTGGCCCCGACGGGGATCGCCCTCGACGCCGACGAGGAGCAGGTCACCCTGACCTTCGCCGAACAGCTGGCGACGGGACCGGCGACCCTGCACCTGACCTTCACCGGCATCCTCAACGACAAGCTGCACGGCTTCTACCGGTCCACCTTCGCCGACGAAGACGGCGTGGAGCACGTCATCGCCACCACCCAGATGGAGTCGACCGATGCCCGCCGGGCCTTCCCCTGCTTCGACGAGCCCGAGCTCAAGGCCACCTTCGAGATCACCCTGGTGGTCGAGGAGGGGCTCGCCGCCTTCTCCAACGGCCCGGTGACCGAGGAGACCCGACGGCCCGACGGCAAACGGCAGATCCGGTTCGCCCCCACCATGGTCATGTCCACCTACCTGGTGGCCTTCGTGGTCGGCCCCCTCGAGGCCACCGAGCCGGTGCTGGTGGACGGTGTTCCCCTCCGCGTCGTCCACCCACCGGGCAAGGGCCGCCTGACGCCGTTCGCCATCGACGTGGGCAGCCACGCCCTGCGCTTCTTCACCGACTACTTCGGAATGCCCTATCCGGCCGACAAGCTCGACCTGGTGGCCATCCCGGACTTCGCCTTCGGGGCCATGGAGAACCTGGGCTGCGTGACCTTCCGCGAGTCGGTGCTCCTGGTCGACCCGGACCAGGCGGCGAGAGTCGAGCTCGAGCGGGTGGCCGATGTGGTCTGTCACGAGATCGCCCACATGTGGTTCGGCGACCTGGTCACCATGAAGTGGTGGAACGGGATCTGGCTGAACGAGGCGTTCGCCACATTCATGGAAGTGCTGGCTGTGGATGCGTTCCGGCCCGAATGGCAGCGCTGGGTGAGCTTCGGGGTCGAGCGCGAGGCGGCCCTGGCCGTCGACGGCCTGCATGCCACCCGACCGGTCGAATTCCCGGTGGGACGGCCCGAGGAGGCCCAGGGCATGTTCGACGTGCTCACGTACCAGAAGGGGGGCAGCGTGCTCCGGATGCTCGAGCAGTTCCTCGGCCCGGACGTCTTCTGCGATGGCATCCGCGACTATCTCGCCACCCATCGCTACGGCAACACCGAGACCTCCGACCTCTGGGATGCCCTGGAGGGCGCCAGTGGCCGGGCCGTGGGCGCCATCATGACCACCTGGATCGACCAGGGCGGGTACCCGCTGCTCGAAGCCGACGAGAACGGGTCCTTGACCCAGGTCCCCTTCTCGTACCAGGCGGAGCCCGGGGGGGCCATCGGCTCCGACTGGCAGGTGCCGGTGCTCGCCCGTCCCATCGGCGACATCGAGACAGGCCCGGCCGCGGTCCTGATGGACGGGACCGAGCTCCCCGGCGGAGCCTGGGACAGCGAAGGTGAACCCCACCTGGTCAACGCCGGGGGCTCGGGCTACTACCGGGTGGCCTACCCCACCGCCACCATCGAGCTCCTGGCCGAACGGTTGGCCGACCTCGCCCCGCTGGAGCGCTACAACCTGGTGTCGGACAGCTGGGCCGCCGCCCTGGCCGGGAGGGCACCGTTGACCGACGTGGTGCGCCTGGCCCGGGCGCTGGCCGACTCGAACGAGGGCGACCCGAGCGTGTGGTCGGTGGTCCTCGGGGCGGTGGGCCTCTTCGAGCGGGTGGTCCCCGACCCCGACCGGCCGTCGTTGGCCGCCTCGGTCCGCGCCCTGCTCGGCCCCCTCGGCGCCCGCCTCGGCTGGGAACCGGGCGACGACGACGGCGAGCGCACACCGTCGCTGCGCGCCTCGGTGCTACGCACGCTCGGGACGGTCGGGGACGATCACGGTGTGCTGGAGGAGGCCCGGCGCCGGTTCACCGGTCCGGGAGGGCTCGACCCCGACATCGAGTCCGCCGTCCTCGACATCGTGGCCGCCCACGGTGGCCCGGCCGAGTTCGACAGCTTCCTCGCCCGCTACCGGGCCCCCGCCAACCCGCAGGAGGAGGTCCGCTATCTGTATGCGCTGGCCTCCTTCAACGACCAGGCACTGGCGTGGCGCGCCTTCGACCTCGCCACCTCGGAGGTCCGGACCCAGAATGCGCCCTTCCTGGTCCAGTTGCTGCTGGCCAACCGGGTAACCGGACCGGAGATCTGGGGACGGGTCACCGATGAGTGGGGAATGCTGGTCGACATGTTCCCCTCCAACATCCTTCCCCGCATGCTGGAGGGCGTGCGCGGCCTGTGCCACCCACCCGAGCTGGCCGAGCAGGTCAGCCGCTTCGTCAGGGGCCACCCGCTGCCCGCCGGGGGCAAGACGGTGGAGCAGATCCTCGAACGCCTGGCCGTCAACGTCTCGTTCGGGACCCGGGAGCGGTCCGCCCTGGCCGGCACGCTCCACCGGGGCCTCGGTCTTCCCGGATCCTGACCTACCGGGCCCTGTCCGACCTAGTCATCGGCGGCAGCGCGGTCCAATCGGAGGTAGAAGTCGTCGTCCTCGACGATCCAGGAGAAGACCCGCTCCGCTTGCCGTTCGTCTCGCCGCAGTCGTCGCTCCCGGCGCCGCTCATCGCGCGACTTCACGGTGGCGCAGCCAATTCCACAGCGCCGCGGGCGCACGCCGAATATGCCTCCAACCGATTCGTGGCCGAGTCCCGAGACGCCAGTGCGCTCGCCCGCGTTGCTCGAGCCCAGAGTCGATGGCCGGTCCGGTGGGGTCCACGGTGGCGTAGATGTCCGGAGCGCGGAGGATGTCGAGACGAGAGACGCGTGGCCGGAATCCGGCCCCATGGTGGTAGATCCGGTGCTCATAGACGCCGAACCAGACCGGATGGATGTTGTTGGTGTTGCTCCGCAGGATCGGGCGCCACGATAGGTCCTGCTCTCGCAAGGTGGCGAGCAGCTCCCCACCGACGTCGGTCATCGTCCCCACGTCGTTCTCCCACATGTAGCCGGCGCTCCAGTCCCCTTCGATCTCCTTCCAGAAACCCACCGTGGTCACGCAGAATGCGGGGTGCGGTTGTGGATCGCCCAGGTTCTCGTCACGACGCAGGGCGGCCAGGGGATGAGCCGAGAGCAGGCGGTCAAACCAGGAGCCCACGGGACGGACCGGGAACGCATCGCCGTCCAGGAAGACGAGGAGATCGTCCGGTGCCGACTCCCTGGCCACGATGTTCGCCAGCTCGTTGAGCTTCTGTGGGTGATCCCCGTCGAGCTCCGCGGCGAAATAGAAGGGATCCCACAGCCCTCGGTCGATCCCGTTCAGCGAAGCGAAGACGCGCCACGGAATGTCCACATTGCGCTCGAGATAGTGCAACTGAATGGCCAGCCATCGTGGCGATTGCCAGTGGACCGTCACCACGTTCAGCACGATGGCCAGCCCTCTCGCGGCCGTTCCGACACGCCCGGCCTACCGGCCGAGATGGTCGCGGCGCTGGCCGATGCCGCGGTCCGGTCGGTCATGCTTGCGCCGGCACACGGGTGGGCGGGGCAGGGAGCCTCCGAGATCACTGCTGCGTGTGGACCTTCAGCCGGTGCTGAACGTCGAGCCACACCGTCGCTCCGGCTTGGTGGGAGGGCTCACCGATGGCGGCTGTCACCACGCCGCTGACGATGCCCGGAGACCGACCGAGCGGCAGGACGACGACCGTCCCGACGTGGTAGCGGCGCAGGAATTCCTGCAGGTCGGCAACGAGATTTGCTTCCTTCAGGGTCTTCGCCTGACCGGAGCTCGGCGAACCCGAGAAGGCCACGTTGAAGAGCACCTGCACCGAATTGGGTGACAGCCGCGACGGTCGAGGTGAGTCATAGGTCCCCTTGGTGGGCCTCCATCCGTAGCTTCCGATCACCTTGAAGCGCATTCCGGACACGGCCTGATCCAGAAGGAGGGTGGCCACCGAGTTCTGTTTTGCGCTGGCCGCCAGCAACCTCTGGCCCGGAGGCGTGTACGGCGCATTTGGGTATGGGTATCCCAGGACGACGCTTCCTTCCGGGATCGCCGATGCGGCCGGGGACGTGAACCAGCTCGATTCCGCCGTCTGAGTCACCGGTTGGGTGTGGGCGGGGAGCATGGGGAGCACGACCACGACTCCGATGACCAGGGTGACGGCCGAGGCCACCCACATGCGCCAGCGGCCCGCCAACCTCTCGGCGAGACCGGACCGAGCAAGCCGTCGTCGGAGCACGTCCAGGCCAATGGCCAGAATGGCCGCTCCGAACAGGACCGTGTACAGCGAGAAGCGGGTCGATTGGAACCCTTCGGTGATCGGCAGGTAGGCCAGAAAGACGAGCGGAAGCGGTACGTGGGTGTCGTGACCGTTGACGTACAGGATCGTGCCCAACGACAACAGAAACGAGACGACACACATGGCTCCAGCGAGAACGACGATGCCGCGTGATCGCAGGAGATACACGATGGCGACGATGGCGACGACGAGCGGGACCCCGAGGTACATACTCGGGGTCAGGGGCTGTGCCCCCAGCGATCCGAGGAGGGTGGTCCGGAAATGAAGGAAGTGGCTCGGTGCCAACGGGCCGAGGAGGTCGCCGTGGTATTGGGCCAGGTTGGCCGGCGAACCCACCGCACCCTTCGAGTGCTGCGTGCCGAACAATGTGAACAGCACCGGGAGCCCGAGCGAGAGAGCGCCGGCCACAAGGGCCGAGATTCCAGTCGTCTTCAGATAGGGGACCTTGGTCGTGAGCGTCCTTCGATTGAAGACCAGGTACAACCCACAGGCGACGACGCCGAGGAGGACGGCACTGGCGAGCACCTCGGGGAAGATCAGGTACTGCACGCCGCAGGCGAGGCCGAGGAACACCCCAGTACGTCTCGGGTCCCAGGTCTGGCGCTCCACCATCTCGTGCAGGAGCAGGAAGATGAGCGGTGGAATCGGTACGAAGGTGAGGAAGAGGTACCCGCTCCCATAGAAGGTCATGTAGGCCGAGAACCCGTAGAGCAACCCACCGATGAAGGCCGCCGGCCACCATCGGACCCAACGCCGGAGGACCAGGCACATGGAGAACGCCGAAACCACGGGGGCCAGCCGCAACAGGACGTTCCAGCTGACGACGGGCCCGAAGACGGTCGTGATCGGTGAAAACACCACCCCAAGGGCCAGCAGGGACCCGTTGACCCCGAAGTTGTACCCGACCGGATAGTTCTGCCAATCGGTGAAAAACGGACTGTGGCCGTGGGCCAGGGCGTACTGTCCCCACGCCAGCCACCACACCTGGGCGATCTGGTCCTCGGCCCGCGACCCGGTCATCACATCGGAGCCGAGCCCGTTGAAGTGCCCGAATTCCAGAGCGGCAAGGACGGCGTAGAGGCCGAGACAGACCGCCGCCGGCCACCACCGTCGTGCCCCTTCGGCGGTGACTTCGCTCGCTACCCCCGTCCCGTGCCCGGGTTGGCGCTGGGCAGCGTCGGCGTCGGCGTCGGCGGCGTCGGCGTCGGCGTCGGCGTCGGCGTCGGCCAGGCCGACCACACCTGATTCTGGTGCCGGAGTCACCGGTCCCCCCTCGTCCGAGCCCGGCTCATTCGGCCGTGTCGACGCCTCGGCCCACGGCATGGCGGGACCGGCGGTTCAGTCTCCGCAGTGGAGTCGTCAGTCGCCATGAGATGCTCCGATGCAGGCTCTGCACCGCGTACTCTGCTTCGGCCAGTTGTCGCCGGTAGGCGGCGATTCGGGCGATGAGCTCCTGCTCTCGTTCGAGCTGTCGGAGGGGATCGAGGCGCGTGCTCAAGGATCCCACCAGGCGGCTGAGCCACTCGGGTAGCGCACCATCGGACCGGGAACGGTTGACGGCACCGAGGTTGCTGGCTCGCAAGCCCGGCGAGAGGTCGGCCAAGAGCCGAAAGTCGTACTCGTCGGGCCGCGACTCGAGGAAGCGGGCCACGCCGGCCTGCACGAACGGCCCGGAATGGTGGCGGCATCCGTTCACGATGATGAGGGAGTCGGGAAGTGCAGCCACCAAAAACTCGAGATCGGCGAAGACTTGCGCCGAGGACCGATCGCCGTCGGCGAAGACGAGGAACGTCGCCTCGTCGTCAGGGGCGGGCCCGGTGAGATCGACGGGGCTGGCTTCGGATCCCCCCGTTCCGGCCTCCCCCGCTTGGTCCAAGAACCGCATTTTGGCCGCCGCCTCGGGATCGCCGGTGAGAACCGATCTGACAACGGTGGCGAGCTTGCCCGGATCCTCACCGAGCCCGCCGGTCGTCGCCGAGCGCCGGTCGACGCTGGTCGCCTGCCGGACGGCCGGGTGTGACGCGAACAGGAACGTCGAGACTCCGAGGAAGGATCCGACGTCGACCACCTCCACCGGCACGTCGGAGGCACCCAGTAGCTCCCACAGGATGACAGCGTCGGTGAGCGCCATGCACGACGACCGGACGGTCGTGGCCGGGAGGCCCGGGTCTTCTGCCAGGATCCGGTCGACGAATCCTTCGAGCAATCGTTGCACGACCAATGACCCGCCCTCGAAGCTCACGTTCGTGGCCATCAATTCCATCCCTCGTCGAAGTATCCGAGATCTGGATGATAGATGTCTCCGACCCGCTCGGGATCCCATTCGCGGGTCCCGGCCTGGGAGAACATCCGGCCGATCGTCTTGCGTTGGTCCCGGAGGAGGTGGGAGGTCTTCGAGTCGGACACCATCGACATCGGAAGCAGGTGGTAGTAGCCGACGACGGTCGGTACGAACACCAACCTGCGCTCCTCACTGATGAGGTGCAGCACGAACTCGTGGTCCGTGTAGGACTCGAGTCGCCGGTCCCGGTAGTACCCTCCGGCTTCTCGTGCCTGGCGAGTGTCAACGAGGGCCAGGGCGTCGATGGTGTTGTCTGCGGTGAGATGGAGGGTCGGGGGTTCGTTCGAACGGATTCCCACCGGATCGCCATGTCGAACATCGAGAAGATTTCCGTAGCACAGGGCTGCTCCGGTGTCGACGGCGGCTCGGAACAAGGTCGCCACCCCCGCGGGCAGTACTTCGTTGTCGGCGTCGAGGAGGAGAATGTGGCTGTAGCGTGCGAGCTCGATCCCGAGGTTGCGGACGGCGGCGAGCCCCATGTTCTCGTCGAGGAACACCGTCAACACGTCCTCCCATCCGTACAGGCCGGCCAGTGAACGAAGGAGTTGGCTGGAGCCGTCCCGCGAGGCATCATCGATGACCAGGACTTCGCCCGGATGGCCGAGCTCGCCCACGGCGAGAACCGCATCCCGGGCACTTCGGATCGAACGGGGCAGGAAGCTTCGATGGTTCCAGTTCGGGATGATGACGCTGAGACCGGTGTTCGATTGCTCACGGGCCGGCTTCCCGCCGAGGGGGAGGCGGGGTGCTGCGCGACGGGTGCCGGAGTCAGACATCTCGAAGGAGCTCGCTGAGGTGATCGGCCAGCGTACCGTGGGCGAGCGCGAACGTACGGCTCGCTTCGAAGAGCTCCCCGATCGGGCGGTTCGTCAATTCGTGCTCGAGGTCTCGAACGCTCGTGAAGACATTGGGCGTTCCGAGCCGGATCGGAGCGGTCCCTCTGTCGATGGCGCAGGGTACCGCGCCGCACAGGACAGCATCCAAAAACCGGGACGACGACCGGTACGCGGCATCGTGCTCGGCCGGCCAGACGTGGAGCGTCGTCCCTTCCAGGACCCGTCTGAGGTCGTCGGGGCCGAGGCCTCCCCCGGGGCGGTCCGGACGAGCGGTTGGGAGGAAGGTGAAACCTTCCGGCCCGAACGCCGAGATCAGATCCTCGGCCAGCCGGATCGTTTCGATGGTGCACGAGGCGACCAGCGACCACGTCAGCGGTCGGCCGGAAGGCGACTTCCGATCGGCGATGAGCGCATGCTCGCTCGGTAGTGGCGCATTGAAGAGAAACCGATGTGGCATGGTGCCGACCGGACGGGTTGCAGGCCGGTCCACGAAACCGACATCGATGACAACATCGAATTCGACACCGAGGGTGACCGGTTCTCGATACCACTCGGAGCCGAGCTCGTCGACCGCCACCGCTCCCCGAAAAGCGGCGCCGGCCAGTCGGGCGAGAACAGCCCGACCGGACAAGGCGCACGCTTCGGGATCGACAACCAGGGCAGTTCTCTCCTCGATCCACGAGGCCTCGCAATTGGGCAGGTCCGAGGCCGAAATGACGACGGCATCCAACCCCAGGACCGAAGCCGCCTGACCCAGGCGCATCGCCAATTCGCCGGACAGGGGATCGCCGCGGGCGGGGAAGACAACCACCAGCCGACGCCGACTCCTCGGTCCAGGCCCATCAGTGGCGTCCCGCCCCACGAGCGGCGGCCGGGACCGGACGGCTACCGTGTGGTCCCCTGCTGACACGACGTCACGCTACCGCACATCTTCTGTTTTCCCGTTGTGCCCGGCCGCACCACAGGAGGGGAATGTGCAGGTCGCTCCCTTGTTTGGCCCCCACCGCCCACCCGTCCTCCGAGCCGCTCCGACTTGCCGAGACCCGGCCGTACGGGGTTCTCCGCCCAGACTGCATTCATCAGGCTCCATGTATCAGTCTCCGGGTGCATGTCCCGTGAGGTCACCGACGATCGACCGGATCTGCGCCCGGGCCACACCGGCCTCGTATCGCTCGAGGTACAGCTGTTGGGCTGCAGTGACCAAGCGGGCGCGAAGGTCCGGGTCCGTCAGGATTCGCTGACAGGCGCGGGCGAACTCGTCGGGATCGTCGGCCAGCAGGAGGTGGACGTCGTGCTCGACGTCGAGCCCGGCGGCCCCCAGCGTGGTGGACACGACCGGGACTCGGTGGGCGAACGACTCGAGGAGCTTGAGCCGCGTGCCGCTGCCGTAGCGGATCGGCGCCACGGCAAGATCGGCATGAGCGAGCTCGGGGCCCATCGACGGGACGACGCCCACCGAGATGACAGCCGGGGGGTCGTTCAGATCCTCGACGGCCCGCGTCGTCCTCCCGACCAGACGAACCACCGTCCCGGGTACCTGGGCCCGCAAGCGAGGGGCGATCTCCTCGACCAACCAGCGTGCACCATCGACATTGGGGCCGTAGTCGAACGTCCCCTGGAACAAGACGATTGGGGGGTCGCTCGGGACGATGGGCCCGAGCGGTGCCGGTGGCCGCGGGTAGGTGTTGACCACCAAGCTGGCATTCGCCATCCCTGAGCGCCGGATTTCGATGTCCGAACAGAGCACGACCCGATCGACCTCGGCAGCCACCGCGTTCTGAAAATGACGCCAGTCCCGAGCATTGAGGCGGGCCTGCAACCCGGCGAGCGATGCGTGCACCCAACGGGCACCGGACCGGGAGGTCGAAGCGTCGGCCATCAGGGACGCCCGCTCTTTCTCACCCTCGTCGACGAGCCCGTCCAGATCGACGATCGTGGGCCCAAGATGGGGCCGCCCCAGCCAAGCGAACGTCATCGGCCACCTGAACCACACGAGGTCGTAGCGATCGTCGGCCCACGCGGCGAATGTTCGTCGAGGCGCCCGGTCGGCCTGTCGCATCACGACCTCCATCGGCGCCCCTCCCCGAGCCAACCACCGCGCCCGCCAGCGGTTCGTCCGGTCGATCGCCGGGTGCGGCGCAGTCTCGAGCCGCCTGAGGGTCACGTGGGCGGGCACGGTGCGACCCTTTTGGCGTTCGTCCACGAACGAGAACAGGTCCACCGTTCCGAGCTCGGCGAGCGCTTCGACCGTGATGGCCGTGCGGATCAGGCCGCCGTTGAGTGGTGGCCAGGGAAAAAAGTCGGCGACCACCAAGATGTTCATCGAGATCTCGGCGCGGGCTAGTTGGGAGTTCCGCGAGAAGCTCTCGTGCGACCCTGGACTTTCGCTGACACCGAACGGATGGGTTTCGTGACGCGCCAACTCGTCGAGGCCCGCAGGTTGGCGAGTTCACGTCTCGCCTGCCCGAGTTCTGTCTGCGTCTGCCCGAGGAGGGTCTGGGTCTGCTCGAGCTCTGCCTGCCGGTGACCGAGCTGGGCCTGAACGAAATCCAAGCCCTCCTGAACCGAGTGCAGGGAATCCGTCAGGGCCCCGACCTCGGCCTCGAGAAGGCTCACCCGGCGCACTCGATCGGCCACCCGCTCCCAACACTCGCCCTCCCGTTTGATCGCCAGTCTCGCCTCTCGTCGGTCGGCGAGAACGTCCATGATCCATCCCGATTCGTCGAGGAGGGGCCCCGGGTCGAACGGTCGGTGCCCGCCCTCCAGATCAGAGAGGAGCTGAGTCATCGAGTGGTGCTCGGAAAGCAGGAGCCCCTCGCTCCCCGCGTCGATTGACTGGTGAACGAGCTCGTCGGAGACTAGAGAGGCGGCCTTGTCCACGTCCCATTGCTCGGCTCGTGCTGCGAACTGATCGAGCGAACCGAGCCATTCCGCGATCGAACCGACGGTGCCGCGGTGGTCCTGCATCAGAGCCTCGTAGGCGAACACGAATACATCCATCCCTCGGAGCCCCTCGAGTGCTGCTCGGTTGTACCGCTCCCAAAGGGCTAGGCCATGGACGAGGGTGAACCCGTCACGATTCTGGAGAGAGTGGGCCACGGCAATCGGGGATCGCCAGATGAAGACAGCGGCCACCGGCTCTGGAATGCGAGGCCGCCAGTAGGGCAGCAGGAGGCAGAGGCGAGGATCCTTCCACACGAGAGGACCCGGTTCCGGAAACGTTCTCGAGAACAGCGGGGCAGGATCGGCGAGGCCAGCCAGTTGCGGCTCGTGAACCCAATCCGGCTGGAGGTCCGGCGGTGCAGACCAGCTCCCACCGAGGCGGTCCAGCACCTCATCGTTGTGGAGCATGATCGAATTACTCTCCCAGTGATCCGGATTGCTCAGCGACGATTCGATGCGATCCTCCGGACGCGGTAAGGACATCCCCAGCTCCCCCAGTGCACCGGTGATCGCCGATGTACCGCTGCGATGCATCCCCGCAACAATTACCCAAGGCCCCTTGGGGAAGGGTCCGGGCATCGCCGGACCGGTCAGGCCGTGCGCATCAGACATCGTGTCCGCTCAGGATTCCCGCATGGCGGAGAACTCTCGCATGGCGGCGAGAATGTCCTTGAGCTTACCTTTGCGTTCGAGGCTCTTCTCACGTATCTCATCCAGTTGATCCAGGAGATTCGGGAGATGATGCTTGTTCAGTTGTCGCACTTCCTCTTCGAGTTCAGCTATTCGATTCATCGCTAGGAACAGCGTGGCCTGAGCGGCCGCACCAGGCAGCACGGGGTGGTTCTTCAGAGCAGAGGACCCGAGCGGTGCTACGCCGAGTACGAACGCTTGAGTGAGCGCCTCGATGTCCGATTCGAGCCGACCGACCAGCTCGGCATCCACGCCTTCCGATTGAAACCCGAAATCGTCCAGTGGCCGGAGCACCCGGGCCAGGTCGAACATCTGCCAACCGGCTTCCTGGAGAAGGTCCTCGATCCCATGGCGGTCAAAAAAATGCAACTGCGTCCGACCGGCCGGGCCCCTGTCCGAGAAGCCGAAGCGTCCCTGGAGAAAGTCCAGACGGAGCGACGCATGGGCGACGTTGGGGAGTGAGATCACTCCCCATCCGTCGTCGGCCAACACGCCCGGGAGCACGGACAGCAATGCGGTCGGATTGACCAATTCATCGAGCACGTCGAGCATGAGGATGATGTCGAACCTCTGATCCCCGACGAGCTCGATGATGTCCAGAGCGTTGAGGTCGGCCTCGAAGACCTTCTCGCACACACCCCGGGCCATCTCGCCTTTGTCCCGTTCGAGTGCCACACCCCACACCCGGCAACCCATTTCCGTGAGGGCCTGGGCCACCGAGACGTCGGTAAGTCCGATATCGAGCACCCAGCTGTTGGCCGGGACCCTTCCGATCGCCAAGGCACGCCCATCGTTGATATCACCAAGATCGAGGCCTGACGGTAGCCGGGAGGAGTCGGCGCTCATGGCGAACCTTGACGCCGGGCATAGATCCGGCCACGAAACCGGCGGGCTGGAAGTGCCCACCGGAACAGGTCGGTGTCGAGCATCGAGCGGACGAGACGGCGGAGATACGGGCCGTCGTCCCTCGGGGATTGCGGTTCGATCTGACTCATCGGCACTGGGACTATTTCGCCGCGTTCGAGTTGCAGCAGACGTCGGTTCAGGACTCGGAGCAGCTCATCGCGCAACTCGACCTGTCGTCGCATCGAGAGGATCTCCGCTTCGAGGCTTCGCACCCGGGAATCGTGGCCGGAATCGGTCTGATCGATCATCTGCACCTCAATGGAATCAGCCCTGGTCCCAGGGAAGCAGGGGGTATCGATTGCGGAATTCCTCGGTGAGGGGAGAGGTGTCGAGATTCACCGTTTGTTGGCGAGATGCTCCATGGACTCGATAGTGACCGAGGAACTCGGGGACGAACTCAGCGTGGAGTCCTCGGGCGGCGAGACGCAACCAGAACTCGTAGTCCTCCCAGCCTCGAATACCGAGCAGCGGGTCATATCCCCCGAACTCATCCCAAACCTGCCTTCGCATCATGGCCATGGCATCGATGTAATTGGATTCCGTCAGGCGTCTCACGTCCCAGGGGAGGTGGCTCAGCAATGCGTGCCATCCGTCGGTGTGGATGATCCCATAGGAGAAGGCTGCTTCCGGCGAGCGGTCGAGTGCGGCCGAGAGCTTATGCAGTGTGGCCGGATAGATCACGTTGTCCGCATCCAGGACAAAGACCCGGTCTGCCCGGGTTTCGGCAAAGGCGGTGTTTCGGGCCACACTCACCCCAGAGTTGGCTGATTTCACCACCAGTTTGATCGGGAACCACGACGAGGCTTCCATCTGATCGAGGATGACCTGGACCGAGTTATCCCGGGAATGGTCGTCCACCACGACGAGTTCGGCCGCGACGCCCAGTGAGCTCGTTACCGACACCATCGCCTCGGAAATGAGGTGCTCATAATTGAATGAGCTGATTACGACACTCACATCAGGACGGAAACCCTCCCACGGATCGGTCTCGAACACCTCGATATGGTCGTCGCACCCATAGACCAGTCGGGATTGCAGGGCTTCAACCCTCTGCAGCAACTCGGTCTCTCCGTCGAGGAGCTCCTTGACCCGGGTCGCCACCACCCGTTCGGGTCTCGACAATGGGCGAAATTCGGGCACCTGTACCCAGGCACGCCGAACTTGGTTGGTTGATCTGGACTGAGGCGTCCACTTCCTCTTCGCTCTCTTCACCCCAGGACCCGAGAGCGCGGCTTCTTCCACTTGCGCACAGATCGGTCCGAGAAGTGTCGTCAACTCGAGCTTGGTCCGAACGAGGTCATAGGCCTCATTGGCGAGTTGGGATCGCAGCTCCTCGTCGTTGACCATGCTGGCGGCATAGGCGCCGAGTACGTCGGCCGGAGCGGCGACCAGGTGCTTTCCAGGCACAAGGGGTCCGTAGTCCGTTGATGACTCCGTCACCACGAGACAGCCGTTGATCACGGCCTCGAGGACCCGGACCCACTCGAAGTAGGGGACATCGCTTCGATGGACATTGAGCAACACCCGACTGGAGGCGAGCAGTTCCCATTTTGCCTGCCCGGCCACGAAATGGCCTCGGGGTTCGCTCATCGGCCGAGGGAACTCGAAGAGGCGGACGTCGGTTCGGCAGTCCCACAGAACGGTCGCCCATTTGGAAAGGAGAAACTCCCGGCGCTGGGTGAACGATCCGAGGAAGAGGAGGTCGGTGGGCCGCGAGCGGCTCGGGTCCCCGTCCCATCTGTCCCACTTGGGGTGGTAGCCGAGCTGCAGGTGGTGTGCGTCGTAACCACGTCCGACGAGCTCCTCCACCGCGTAGCGGTTGATGTCGAGCACCATGGGACCCATGCCGGCGTACCGCGTACCCAGCTCGAACCAGTTGGTCCCCGGTTGCTCGACCCCGACAGCGACGCTTGCCTTGGCCGCTCGGATTAGTGCCCGCTCGTCGTAGCCGCGTTGAAGCGGATAGAACTCGTGGGGGGCGACAACGAGGTTGATCCGGGCCTGGCCCTCCTCGGGCAGGCCGGGCGCGGGGAACACGGTCTCGTACCCGAGATCGGCGAGTCCGGCCGCCAGGAGCCCGGCAATCTCCGTCATGAAGATATTGCCTCGGTCGCTGACATATACGTAGTACGTCGGACTCATGATCGGAGCCCCAAGTCCATCACCCTGGCAAGCCTAATCCGAAACTCTTGGGCCCCTCAGCCTGGGACGTTGTCCTCAGCCAGAGCCTTGACCGCGGCCCGGGCGTTCGATGGGGGAAGGTCCCAGGCGTCGACGCTTCAGTTTCGGCGGAGTTGAGTCTCACCGGCTCATCAGCCCGGCAGGGGGTAACCCGTCGTTGCATGCACTAAGGCCGCGTTCGCCCTCGAGCCCGAGCCCGATTCCGCAGGGCATCGATCCCCGCTCGCAGCGGAGCGGTGAGGCGCCAGGACGCCGAGCCCTGGACGGCCTCGAGCAGATCCGTGGTACGTCTCACCTCGTCTTGGAGATGGCCGATTCGCTCCTCACACGCTTCCAACGCCCGGAGGCGATCTTCCAGATACTGGGTGGCCTGTCTCAACTGGAGCGTCTCGTTGGTCAGCTGCCGTACATGGTGCTGTAGGGCGGACACCTCCCGCGGTTCGTCCGGGTCCAACCTCTCGAGATCCCCGACGGTCAGATGAACCGACCTGCGCCGCAGGAGGATGACACCATGGGAGCCCGGCTTCTCACCCCCCGGCTCCAAGGCCAGGACCTCGAACAGGCGTCCCCAGTGGACACGGAGCCACCACGGCGAGTGCAGGGTGACGGGGCCACCGAGGTCCCAGGGTGTTCCTGCTCTCAGTGCGTTCATGCCGATGCCCTCTTCGTACCAGGCCTCGCCGACGACCTTCTCGATCGCGGTCTCCCCCAAGAACGTGGCCAGCAACAGCCCCCCATCGGCCAACAGTCGGTGATGCTCGAGCAACCAGCCGGCCCAATCATCGGTGAGGTGGGTGTACACGCTGATGGCGTAGATGAGATCGAAGTAGCCGTCCGCCTGGGGCAGCCCGGGAGTTTCAGGGCAATGCAGGATGTGGTCCGGATCGAACGGTGGACAGAGGTTTCGACGAGCCCACTCGATGCTCGGACCATCGATGTCACATCCCCAAAACTCTCCGTCCGCAGCCTCGGGGGCGAAGTGGCGCAATACACGACCCGCTCCACAGCCGAAGTCGAGCACTCGGCGGCCGGTCCAGGTCCAGTCGTCGGGTAACGCATCCTCGATGAAGCCCCGCAGGAAGGCTCCCATGCGGTCATAGGTCCCGTAGGGGTCGTCGTCACCACTGTGTCCCGTACGGTGAAGGAGGTTGAGAGCCGGGAAGGGAAACGATGCGGAGTCGGAATGGCTCACTTCGGTCAACCCTACCTACGTTCGATGGCCGGACTTCGGGCCGCCATACCTTGGTCCGCCATACTCTCGGCCGCCGTTCCAACGCTCTGTCGCCGTTCCCACGCTCTGTCGCCGTTCCAGCCTGCGTCGCCGTTCCATCGCGGTGTTGCCGTCCGGCCCCGGCCGGAGGGCCCTCCCCCGTTCGTCTTGAGGCATTCGCTCCTCGTCGACCCGGCCAGCCCGCATCACTGGGCAGCCGCGGCGTGCGCCCGCGACGGTCCACGTGCGGCCACAGTTGGCGAGCCTTCTGATTGGCTCAGAAGGCTGCGACACAGGCTGACGTCCTGAACGGGCTCACTGACCGCCACCGAGTAGGCATACCCGCCCACGGTGGGCTGGACTGCGACGACCGGTGCTGCCGGTCCGTTCGGCCACTCGGCGCTGAGGAACGTGTTGCCGAAGGTGCTGAAGCGTCAGCCAACGCATGTATGGATCGACGTCGAGCTCGAAGGGATAGACGAAGTTCGGCACCAGGTCTGCCGGTGGTCCCGTGGTCGTGCCGCGGGGATCATCCAACCCGAACTTGACTTGGTCCAGGCCTACCGTCCTCATCCAGATCGTGTCCCGACCGATGGTGAGGATCGGTACCTTCCCCTTCATCTCGGCGGTCGGGGCCCGAAGCGTGAGGGAGACGTCGTAGACGATCCGGGAGCCGTATTGGACCGCGTTCCAGCCCGCATGCTCGTAGGCCTGCTGGGGCGAATTGTGGGAGTAGTCCATCCCGTTCGATACGTAGAGGGCCTGGCAATCCCCGACGATGAAGAGTCGGTCGGCGGGCGCCCACAGTGGGAGCTGCGAGCCACGCTCGATGTTGCCGACCAGGGGATGGCCCGTCGAATCACTGATCGACTTCTGCGCCTGGACATAATGCAACGCCTGCGTGCGGTTCCAATCGTTGTTGGGCGTGATCGCCGCACCCACATTGGCCGCGATTCCATAGACCCCGAGGACGATCACGGCACCGAGCAGGGCCAGTCGAACCCGGGTAGCCCGGCGGTCCAGGCGCCGCCAGAGGTCGACGAGCCCCACGGCGCTGGCGATGATCATGAACGGGACGAAGTCGCCGATGTACCGGGCGGCAAGATACCCCCACACCGCCACTCCAGCAGACCCGATCAGTGCGGTGAAAAGGGGGATCCGCATCAGGCCGAGCCGCCCGACCCTTCGTCGGAGGGTCGTCACGACCCCGGCGATGCTCAGTAGTACGAAGAGCGGCGCCGATGCGGTGACGCTGTAGGTGCGGTACTGCCACTCGAGGACGACGCCCCCGACCGCCGTCGCCGGTGCGGCAGGCATCGTGATGAAGGGGAAGACCGTGGTGTAGCGAATGCCGGCAGGTCCGAAGTACGCAAGCAGCGTGCTCGGTATGAATCGGAGGCTGTAGCCCTTCCCCCCCGTCGTGGACAGGTAATAGCGGCGGTGAGCGTTCTCGAGCGTGTACAGCTGGTGCGTCAGGGAGAATCCGATCGGTGAGCCGAATTTGGCCAGGTTGAGCAGAGCGGCTACGGCCAGTGGCACCAGACCGACGGCGAGCATTGGTACCGCCCAGCGGCGGTTCTCGGCACCGTGGCGCCCGAGGAAGAACCACACGGCGACGAGGAGCGCCCCGATCGCACAGGCCCAGCCGGTCGGGGCCCGATTGAGCACGGCCCCGAGCACCAGTAGTCCGGTCAGCGCCACCCGGCCGGTCGTGGGTCGCTCCATCACGCCCAGGAGAGCGAACAGGGCCCCGACGGTGAGGGCGATGCTCCAGGCGAAGTCCTCGTCGTACACGTACGGCGTGGCGGCGAGGACGACGAGCACGGATCCGGCGAGGATCGCCGCGGTGACCACTCCGTACGACGTGGCCTCCGCTCGTCCAAGTGGGGCCGAACCGCGCACGATCGTCCGCACTCTCCAGATGAGCAAGGCGCTGAAGACCGCGGTGACCACCCAGGAGAGGAGGAGCGACGGAGCGGTGAGCCGGCCATCCAACGAGTTGGTCAGCCAGAAGACCGGTATCCGCAACAGGGATGGAAAGAGCCCGAAGTAGGTGTATTGCCTTCCGGCGTGGAGGAAGGCCTCGGGCCCGATCGAGTTCGTCGGCACGGCCAGGTGCCCGTGCATCATCGAGCGGGCCTGGAGGTCGTAGAAGTCACCGGCCACCGGGGCGCTGCGCAGCGTGTCGATCGTCCCGGTCCACAGGTCCCAGAGGACCCAGAGGTACGGAACGGCGGCCACGACGGTGCCGGCCGCAACGGCGATGACGAACCGGCGCCGAGATCGAATCGGCGGCCCGTCGACTGCCTTGCGCCGCGCCCGTGATCGGATGGCGCTTTCCGTCTCCCCCGGTTCGAGCGCCGGTTCTGCGGCGGGAACAGCTGTGTGAGGAATCGCCAAGTTCGCGGTCCGTTGCTCAGAGAACGAGTGATGATTGTGACTCGGACGACCCGCGTATCGTGTTCGGTCAGCCCCCAGTGGTCCGGTCATCCTAACCTGGGGGTTTGGTCCGGACAACGCGGCCGCCGTTTCCACCGGCGCCGGGAGCGTCGTCGAGGCCATGCCGGGTTGGAAGACCGCTCGGACCGCCGTGAGACCACTCCGGGGCGCTCGAGCGGCCCGGCGCAACCGGGTGGCCGCGGGTGACGGCCCCTGCCGGACCGTCACCTTCCGGAGACATCCCCGGTTCCTAACATGCACGGGGTGAACCTCGGGACCGTCGCCACCGTATTCGCACTGATCTTCGTGGCTGAGCTTCCGGACAAGACCATGATCGCCATGCTCATCATGGGTAGCCGGTACCGGCCGGCCCTCGTCTGGCTGGGCGCCACGATCGCTTTCACACTCCACGCGGCACTCGCCGTTGGCGTCGGGCAGCTCATTCGGCTCCTCCCCCACCGGTGGATCGAGGCGATCACCGCGCTCCTCTTCGGCGCCGGGGCGGCCTACCTCCTGCTGGTTCCCGAGCGGGAGGCCGGGGCCGAGGGCGCTTCCGAGGTCGACGCGGCGGGGGTGGGACTGAAGACGACGGGGACTGCCTTCACGGTGATCCTCGTGGGCGAGTTCGGAGACCTCACCCAGATCATCACCGCCAACCTGGCGGCCAAGTACCACGATCCGGCGGCGGTATTCGTCGGCGCCGTCCTCGCCCTGGCCTCGGTCGCCGCTCTTGGGGCCTTCGCCGGCCGGATCCTGCTCCGGGTCGTGCCTCTGGCCGTGATCCGAAAGGTTGGCGGCGTGCTCCTGGCCGGGCTCGCCATCTACTCGTTCGTGCAGTTGGCTCGGGGCTGACACGACCGGGCGCCTGCCGTCACGGCCCTCCCTTCACGGCGTCGTTCACCTCGCCGCCAAGACGACCGCCACGACGAGGGACTACGCTCGGTGAGACGGAGCAGGCCCCGGCCCAGATCGTGCCGGCCGGGCAGATGGAACATTCTTCGGCGCCGAAGTGGCTGATGGGAACGTCGTGACCGGGGCGGGTGACAACCGATTGGTCCGTAGAGGTTCGTCTGTCCCTGCGTCTCCCCGCGTGTCGATCTGCATCCCGGTGCTGTCCGACCCCACCCTCGTTCTCGGTTGTCTCGACGCCCTCACCGCCACCAGCGGGTGGAGCGAGACCGAGACAGTGGTCGTGGCCAACGGCATGTCGCAATCGGCCCGGCAGGCTCTTGAGGAACGCGACGACATCGTGCTGGTCCGGAGTGGGACAAATCTGGGCTTCGGCGGAGGCAACAACCTGGCGGGCGAGATCGCCCGTGGCGACTACCTCTTCTTCGTCAATGACGACAGCACAGTGGCATCGAACTGCATCGCACAGCTGGTGGCCACCGCCGAGCTCGACCCGACGATCGGGTCGGTCGGCTGCCGGATCCTCTCGGAAGACGGCTCGTTGCAGGAGGCCGGGTCGGTGCTGTGGGCCGACGGCTCCACCGAACGGGTCGGCTTCGGCCTCCCAGCCGGCACGCGCCGGTACCGCTACCTACGAGATGTGGACTTCATGTCGGCCAATGGCCTCATGGTGCGCCGGGAGGCCTGGAACGCGGTCGGCGGGTTCGACGAGCGCTACTACCCCGCATATTTCGAGGACGTCGACCTATGCATGGCGATGCGGGAGCACGGATACCGCGTGGTGTACGAACCGCGGGCCCTCCTGCACCACCTGGAGAGTCAGAGCACGACGGCCCGCTACCGCAAGTTCCTCTTGAAACGCAATCGCCAGCAGTTCGTCGAAAAGTGGCGATCGGAGCTGGCCGGCTTCGGTGAGCGGCCCGAACACCTCGATGACTCGGCCATCGAGTGGTCCATCCACCGGGCGCGGGGATCTCCGCCCCGGCTGTTGCTGGTCGCAGAGGGAGTGCCGGAAGGCTCCGCCCGGCGCCTGTGGGATGCGGTCGAGGCACTCGGCGCGGTCGGGTGGGCGATCACGGTGGTGTCGTCGGTCATGGACGTCGAGCCCGATTCCGGTGCTGACCGATCGACACAGGCCGACCGGTGGGCTGCGACCGGAGTCGACCTACGGACCGATGTCGACGAGGTGCTGGCCACCGCCGGCGCCGATTGGGACGCGGTGGTCGTCACCGCCAGCACTCGCTGGCGCCAGCCACCGGTCATCAGGTCCGACGGCACGGAGGTCCCGGTCGTGCGGTTCTCGCCCGAGCACGGGGATGCCGATCTTCGGTCGAGCCTTTCCTCGATCGTCCCCGTGCGCCGGGACCCGACAACCGGACTGCGGCAGTAAACATCGGTATCCTCCATCGATGGCCGATGCAGCGCCAAGTGGGCCGGGGACGGGGACAGACGATGCTTCGCATCAGCTCCACCGGCTCGAGGAGGAGCGTCGAGCGCTCACCGAGCGCGTTGCCCAGGCCGACCGGGAGCTGCGATCGGCGAAGGCCGAGCTCAGCGTGAAGGATGACTACGTGAGCGCCGTCGAGTCCGAGCTCGAGGAGACGCTCGGCTTTCTTCAGGCCAAGACGGCCTACATCGAGTCACTCCCGTGGGTCCGGCTGAAGATGTGGTTGAAGGGCCTGCGGCGCCGATCCGCGTGAACGCGACAGTGCCGTCGGCGCGACCAAAGAAAGCGGAACCGGGGTCATGGGCGGCGGTCGGTCCTCGCCGGGAGGCATCCGGGCAGGCACGCAGGCGTGCACCCGATGTCGGCCGCCCCGGGCGCTCCGGATGAGTCAGGCGACGAGATGAAGATCCTCCTGGTGGCTGAAGACTTCCCCTGGCCGTCGACGGGTGGGGGCACGATCCGACTGGGCAAGATCATCGAAGCCGTGGCGGCACTGGGCCAGACGGACCTCTACACCCTCTACGATCCTCGCCGGGCCACCCCCGTCCTTCCTCCAACCGTCTCCATCGAGCGGATGGAGGCGGTGCCCTATCCGGTGACCCCGGGCGCGCTCGAAGTGGAGGACGGCTTGGTTGGCGCGGCGGGGCGTCCCCATCGAGGTGGTCATGCGGGCCGGCGATCCAGTGCCTCGTCGCCGCTTCGAATCCTGGGTTGCCGACAGCTACGACGTCGTGTGGTTCAGTACGGCGGCGACCTTCGACTGGATGGGACGCCCCCGGCTCGGCCCGACCGTCATCGATCTGGTGGACCTCGAGGACGAGAAGGCTCGCCAGCGTGCGGAGCTCCTGCGCCGCCAGCCGCCGGGCCCCGGGTTCATCCCGTCCGTCCGCCAGCGCGTGGCGGCGGCCCAGGCGGCCCGGAACGCCCGCGACTGGCAGGCCTTTCAGCACGAGGTGGCCGGCCAGGTCGACAAGGTCGTACTGAGCAGCGATGTCGATCTCCGCCGGTCCGGAATTCCGAACGCGGTGGTCATCCCGAACACGTACCCGCGACCGACTCGGAGGCAGGACCACGAGGCGGTCGGTGACCCACCCACCATCCTGCTCCAGGGAAGCCTCCACTACGGGCCCAACATGGATGCGGTGGAGTGGCTGCTCGGCCAAGTCGCCCCCTCACTGTGGGCCAAGGTGCCGGGGGCCGAGATCCGGCTGGTCGGCAACACCGTGCCCGGGGTCCGGCGTTGGCATCGCCCACCATCGGTCACCGTGGTCGGCAGTGTCCCGGACATGGAACCTGAACTGGCCCGGGCCGACATCGCCGTCGTCCCGCTCCGCATCGGGAGCGGCACCCGCGTGAAGATCCTCGAGTCGTTCGCCTATCGAGTGCCGGTCGTATCGACCACCATCGGGGCTGATGGTCTCGACGTGCAGCCCGGAGTGCACCTGCTGTTGGCCGATACCGCCGAGGACTTCGCCTCGGCCTGTCAACAGCTTCTGGTGGACGTCGATCTCCGGAAACGGCTGACGGATGCGGCCGAGAGCCTGTACCTCCGCAACTACGAGTGGGCGGTGGCCCGGGATCGCGTCCAGCAATTGGTGGGTGATCTGGCCGGCCGAAGGTCGGGGACGCCGCCGAACGGATGAATCGCCCTTCCCCACGAGCGGCCAGCCCGACCGCGGTGATCGCCCCGGGGCCGGAGCAGATGAACAGCCCGGTCGGGCTCGACGGTTCCGGTCAGTGAGGTCGCAGCGGGCCGGGCGTGTGCACGGCCGGCTCCACCGGGGCCTCGGGAGCGGGCTCGGTGAGGTCGAGATGGCTCGGGAGCCCTTCCCCGCGGAAGATCCCCGACGCCCGGGTGGTCCGGCTCAGCGCATCGGCGGCCAGCACGATGGCGCCGGCCGTGTACGAGGAGCGCTCGAGGGGCGGGTAGGTGACCTCCTCGGGATAGACCATTCCGGTCCAGTAGGAGCCGTCGTCGTTGCGGAGGCCCTGGGCCCACGTGAACAGCTCGAGCGCCGGCCCGTCGAGGCCCAGGGCGTCGAGGGCGAGCACGCACTCGGCCGTCTCGGCCGCGGTGACCCACTCCCCGGTCGACACGCACCGCACGCCCCGACCCTCCATCACGAAGATCGACCACCACTGCTCGATGCGGCGACGGGCCGCATCCCCGGTCAAGGCGCCGGCCAGCACCGGGTAGTACCAGTCCATGGCGAACTCGTCTTTCGGGGCGAATGCGGCCGGCTCGTGGGCCACGGCATGAGCCAGTCGGCCGGCGGCAAACTCCCAGTCGGGCCGCTCGTGGCCCAGGTGCTCGGCGCAGGCGATGGCGCAGCGCAGGCTGTGGTAGATCGATGACGAGCCGGTGAGCAGGGCGAATTCTTCGAGGAAGCCCGAGGGATCGAGCGACCACCGGATGGCGCCGTCCGGCCGCGGCCAACGCAGCACGAAGTCGACGCTCCGCTCCACCGTGGGCCACAACTTCTCGAGGGCCTCGAGATCGCCGGTCGAGACGAAGCGGTGCCACGCCCCGGTGGCCAGATAGGCGCAGACGTTGGTGTCGAGCCGGGCATCCTCGATGCCCGTGGCCAGGTAGTAGTTGAACCAGCTCCCGTCGGGCAGCTGGGTGTCGACCAGCCACTGGTAGGCCCGGTCGGCCTCGACATCGAACCCCGCCACGGTGAGGGCCATGGCTGCCTCGACATGGTTCCAGGGATCGCAGTGACCACCGGGGTACCACTCGATCATGCCGTCCGGGCGCTGCAGCCCGGCGATCGACCGAGCCGTGGCCAGCACCTGCTCGGCGGACATGACGCCCGGCACTTCGGGGATCGGCCTCATGCCACGGCACCGACGCGGGAGCCCGCCTCTTCGGGCTGGAGGTCTCGGCGGAACGTCACCGGCTTCTCCAGGTAGACCACCAGGCTCTTCCCCACCAGGGGGTTGAGGAGGCGATCGGCGTAGCGGGTGACCTTCGGGGCCTTCTCGATGTCCCACACCAGCAGCCGGTGGTAGGTGGCGACAGCCGGATTGGTGTCGTTGGTCGGCCCGACGATGCAGCGCAACCACCAGTACGGGGCGTGCAAGCCGTGGGCGTGGTGGCTCCCCACGGCCTGCAGGCCGGTGCGCTCGAGCCGGTCGACCAGTTGGCTCCGGCGGTAGATGCGGACATGGCCGCCCGGCACGTCGTGGTACTCGTCGGACAGGGCCCAGTTCACGAATTCGGGGCCGCATCGGGGGACGGTCACCGCCATCGACCCACCTGGTCGTAGCACTCGGGCCAGCTCGGCCATGGCCCGTTCGTCGTCGGGAATGTGCTCGAGGACCTCGGAGGCGATGACCCGGTCGAAGGTGGCGTCGCCGAATGGCAGGGCGAGGGCGTCGCCCTGGACCGGCCCGACCCGGGCATCCTCGGGGTCGAGCTCCCCGGCGACGCTCATCGCCCCGAAGGTGTCGGCCACGTTTCGGACCTCGTCGGCGCCGGCGTCGTAGGCCACCACGGCGGCGCCCAGACGGGCCGCCTGATAGGCGTGACGGCCGAACCCGCAACCGAGGTCGAGCAACCGGTCCCCCGGCCGCACGCCCAGGCGGGCGTAGTCGACGGTCAGCACCGGGAGCCCCCGAGTGGGGCGATGTCGGACATCAGGGCTCGGTACTCGGCGCCGGTCCCGGCCGCGGTCACCGGCCAGGTGAACCGTCCGAGTACCCGTTGGCGGCCGGCGGCCCCGAGCCGGGCCCGGAGCTCGTCGTCGTCGAGCAGGCGGGCGATGGCACTGGCCAGCGCGCCGGGATCGTCCGGCGGGACCAACAGCCCGGTGTCGCCGTCACGACCCACCACCTCGGGGAGCGCCCCGCCGGTGGTCGCCACCAGCGCCACCCCGCAGGCCATCGCCTCGATGGCGGGCAACGAGAAGCCTTCGTAGAGCGAGGGCACCACGGCCACCTGGGCTCGGGCGTAGTTCCGAGCCAATTCGTCGTCACTGATGCCGGAAACGCACCGGACCGCCGGCGCCAGGTCGAGGCGGTCGATGGCGCGGGCCACGCGGCCGTCGGGTCGGGGATTGCCGATCACCACCAGCTCGACGTCCCGTTCGGTGCGCAGTTTGGCCACCGCCTCCAGAAGGGGCACCAGGCCCTTCATCGGCACGTCCGAGGACGACGTCACCATGATCCGGCCGGGCACGGGAACCACGTCCTGGCGGGGTCGGAAGACGGTGTGGTCGACACCGACCGGCACCACGGTCATCCGGTCGTAGGCCACCTTCATGTGGGCCGCGATGTCCGTCCGCGACGACTCGGACACGGTGACCACGCGGGGCAGTGCCCGAGCAACCCGCTCCTGCATCCGCAAGAACCCGAACCAGCGGAGCTGGGTGAAGTACTGCCACGGGTTCGACGCATGGCTCAGAGCGAGCTGACGATCGACGGTGATCGGGTGGTGCAGCGTCGTGAGCAACGGCCAGCCATCGTCGATCATGCCGAGGATCCCATTGCCCAGGCACTGGTTGTCGTGGACCAGGTCGAACTCCCCGCGCCGCGCCGCCAGCAGACGCCGGGCCCGGAGGCTGAACGTCCACGGCTCGGGGAAGCCGGCGGCGCACATCACGGCGAACTCGAGGGCGGCGATCGAGGACGGGTGGGAGTTCCGGAACTCCCGTGGCCCAGGGATGCGGAACGGGTCGGGCTCGCGATAGAGGTCGAGGCTCGGGACCGGGGTGAAGCCGACCCCCTCGTCCACGTCGGGCCAGGGCTGCCCGGCGAACACCTCGACCGAATGGCCCAGCGCCACCAGCTCCCGGGTCAGGTGGCGGGTGTAAACCCCCTGGCCCCCACAGCGCGGGTTGCCCCGGTAGACGAGGAAGGCGATCCGGAGTCCGTCGGGAGACGGTGGACGGGGGGCGATCCGTTCCGGGACGGGAGGGGGGCTCGAAGGTCCCTTGACCTTGTGCCGCCTCACCCCGAAACTAGGCATGGACAATCGAGGCGTACCGGCACATGGAAGCCCGATCTTCCCCCGGCCAGGTACTTCAGCGCAACCCGACGCCACCCGTCGACGGCCGGGGCTTGCCAAGCGGGTGACCGACCCGGATCGCCGGGTCAGCCCTCCCCCCGGCGGCTCGCTACGCCGTAGAACTGCGGGTAGCGTCTACTATGAATTGCCGCGAGTCAACCTCCGAGCTATGGCGAACCCTCCCCGACCGATTGACCGAACACTCGAGTGGACCGGGGAGCGCTGCGTTCCCTGGATCGAAGAGTGGCAGGTCTTGTACGAACACCTCCACCGCTACTTCTTCGCGGCCGACATGGCCGACAGCAAGCGGGTTCTCGACCTCGGTTGCGGGGAGGGTTACGGATCGGCCATCCTGGCCGAGAAGGCCAAGCACGTGGTCGGGGTCGACGTCGATGCGCGGGTCGTCGAACATGCGTCCAACAACTACCCGCTCGACAATCTCGAGTTCCGCCGAGCTTCGGTGCTCGAGCTCGGCGATCTCCCCGATGCGTCATTCGAGTTGGTGATCTGTTTCGAGGTCATCGAGCACATCGCCGAGCACGACGAGCTGCTGTCGCTGGTCCACCGAGTTCTGGCTCCCGGCGGGTTGTTCCTGGTCTCGACACCGGACCGCGAGGTCTATTCGGAGGAGGCCCGTTACCACAACCCGTACCACGTGAAGGAGCTGAGCCGTAGCGAGTTCGAAGACCTACTCTCCCGCTACTTCTCCAACTACGACCTGTGGGTCCAGAGCGCGACGATCGGCTCGACGCTGAAACGACTCGACTCCGTGCCGGACGGACCCCGGGACGAGATGTACGTACGGAGGGACGGCGACCGTTGGGAGCGGCAGCAGGTCGAGCCGGTGACCTACATGGTTGCCGTGGCATCACAATTCCCGTTGCCTCCACTCCCTGAGTTCTCCCTGCTCAAGGATCGAGAGGCGAAGGAGCTGACCACCCCGCTTCGGGTCGAGATCGCCAAGCTCCAGGGCAAGATCGCCTACACCGAGCAGTCACGGGCCTGGCGCGCCATCTTGTGGTACCGGGCGCTCCGGGCCGCGCTCTCCGGCCGCGCCCATCAGTCAGGGGCGTCGGGCCCTTCCTCCCCCGACCCGTCGTCTGGCTGAGCACCTGCCGGGCTCGGCCACGACCGGGTCAGCACATGGGCGGGACAGTCGAGCCCGATGGATGGGCCACCCGAATCACGCACCCGATGAGCGCCGGAGACCCCGGCTCCGCTAATGGAGCCCGAGCTGGACCGCCTTGACCAGCAGCATCAGGACGGCAGCCACCAGGTAGACGCGCAGCGCGTACATACCGACGAGCCGGCCTCGCGACCATCGGGGCCGGTCGAGCAAGTTGAGGGCGGGCATGCGCCAGGTGGCCTTGTTGGCCATCGGGGTGGCGGGGCCGGGCGGTCGGCGCCGGAGGGACCGGGCGTAGAGGATCCCGCCGACGACGTACGCCGCCACCAACACGCCGCCCAGGACGAGCGCCAGCTTGGTCACGTCGATGTGGCTGAACAAAGTGGTCGTCATCAGGACCAGTGACATCGCCAGCAGGATCGAGACGATGACCGTGGCCAAGACGTTCAGCCAGGGCCGATTGACCCAGGGCCCCAGCACGTCCTTGTCGTTGCACAGCATCAACAGGAAGACCGTCGCACTGGGCAGGAGCACGCCGGCGAGGGCCTGGACGCTGGTGGTGATCAACCCCAGGGGGGCACCGGGGATGATGACGATGCCCGCCGCCAGCACCACCACGCCGGTGAACACCCCGTAGAAGAACTTCGCCTCGTGCCACGTCCGGTGCAGGGAATGGTGGGCGCCGAAGACGTCCCCGAAGGCGTAGGAGGTGGCGAGCGTCACCGAGGCCGCCCCGATGATGGACGCGTTGAGGAGGATGACGGCGAAGAGGGCTCCGGCGGCATGTCCCACCTGGTGCTGCAGGCCGGTCGCCACCCCACCGGCGTCGGTGAACTTGCCAGCCAGCGGCGTTCCGGTGAAGGCGGCGGCCACCACCGCCATGAGCAGGGAGGCGGCGAAGACGGTCACCAGCGACCCGAGCACGGTGTCGGCCCGTTCGTAGTTGATCCACCGGGGGGTGATCCGCTTGTCCACGATGTTCGATTGCTGGAAGAACAATTGCCAGGGCGCCACCGTCGTGCCCACGATGGCGATGACCAGCAGCACCGATGTCGAGTTGAACCCGCCTTGCACGCCCGGCACGACGAGGTCGTGGAAGAACGGGCCGGCGGCGGGGTGGCTGAAGACGGCCAGGGGGATGACCAGGAAGTTGACCGCGATGAAGACGAACATGAAGCGCTCCCAGCGCCGGAAGCTGCCCGTCGCGGTCATGGCGACGAGCAAGAGGGCGGCGATGGGGACCGAGATGTACTCGCTGACCCCGAAGTAGCCGAGGGCGAGGCTCACGCCGATGAACTCGGTGGCGATGGTCAGGAAGTTCAGGATGAACAGGTCGCCGACCGAGAAGGCCCCCCAGAAGCGCCCGAAGCGCTCATTGATCAGCCGGGCGTGACCGACACCGGTGACGGCACCCAGGCGGACGACCATCTCCTGGTTGACCACCAGGACGGGGATGAGAAAGGGCAGCGTCCACAGCAGGGTGAGACCGAAGTTCTGACCGGCCTGGCTGTAGGTGGCGACCCCGCCGGCGTCGTTGTCGCCGACCATGACGATGAGCCCCGGCCCCATGATGGCCGCCAGGGTGAGAAGCCGAGCCCCCCAGGACCGCCGGGTGTCGAGGTCGTGTTGACGGATGGTCCCGAAGGCGCCTCGGATGTCACCCAGGTGCGCCTCGTCCAACACGGCTGAACCTGCGGGGTTCGCCGGATTCGTCTCGGTGGCCTCGTCGGGCATGGCTTCACCTCCTTCGGTGGGCAGTCGCTTCTGGTGGGGCCGGAGTCGGGCTCGATGGCGGGTAGTGGGACGTCGTCGGCGGACGGTCGACCACGTCTCGTTGCCGTGCCGGGTTTTCGCTGGCGGAGCACGGCTCAGTCCTCCACCGCGGTGCGGCCGAAGTCGCGCCGCCACCCCGTGGGCAGGAGCAACTCCAGGACGTCATCGACCGTGACCACACCGAGGATCTGGTCGTGGCCGGGGTCGAGCACCGGGGCGACGACCATGTTGAAGTCGGACATGGTCCGGACGATCGCACCGAGATCCCAGTCCGGGTGCACGTGCACGGGCTCGCTGTGGCCGATCGACGAGATGACCACGTCGGGATCGGCCTGGATGATCCGCACGGCCGAGGCCGATCCGACCAGGTGACCCTGGCGGTCCACGGCGAAGACCACGTTCAACGCCTCCGGCGGGGCGGTGCTCCGCTGTATGGCGAGCAGCACGTCGGCGACGGCCAGGTCGGCGGGGACGCTCAGGAAGTCCGGGCTCATGAGCCCCCCGGCCGTCTCCGGGTTGTAGCGCAGCAAGGATCGGACCTTGCGCTGTTGCGGCTCGGGCAGGAGCCCGAGAATGGGGAGCCGGCGCTCCTGGTCGACCTCGGTGATGAGGTCGGCGGCGTCGTCCGGGGCCATGGTGGCGAGCAGGCGGGCCGCCTCGGCATCGGACCGGGCCCGGATGAACTCGACCTGGTGCTCGGTGTCGAGCTCCTCGAAGACGTCGGCCTCGAGCTCGCGGTCGGCTCCGACCGCCTCGATGATCTCCTCACCCTCGTCGTGGGAGGCCGCCTCGACCAGGTCGGCGATCTGCGCCGGGTGCAGCTTGGCCAGCTTCCGGTACGGGATGCGCAACCGCGAGGTGGGGACGTGGGCGACGAACGGCTCGATGCTGGCCCAGTCCACGATGGCCCCGGGATCGGCATTCCTCCGCTTGTAGCCGGGGATCAAGCGGCGCAGCAGCGGTCGGCGGGACGTGTCGACCGCCACCACCTCCCAGGTGCCGTCGACCTTGGCCAGCTCGATCTCGTTGGCCCGGATGAGACGTCCGCCGACGAAGTTGATCACGTGGTGGGCGAGCAGGTCCCGGGCCAAGAGGAGCTCTCCGGGCCGGCGCTCGAACCGCCGCAGGTCGACCCGGCTGCCTTCGAAGAGCACCCGTCCCGGCTCGATGGAGGCGATCTTGTCGATCGGCACGAACAGGTCCCGCCCGCCGATGTCGACCACCAGCCCGACCACCGGGGGGTGGGGTGACTGCCCGGCCCGGACGATGAGATCGCGGACCCGGCCGAGCCGGTCACCGGATGCGTCCACCAGCGGCCGTTTGATCACGCTGGAGAGATGGAGGATTTCCAGCCCGGAGCTCGTCTGCACTGGTCTGGTGGTCATGACCGTGCCAGCGTAGACGGCCCTCTGGGCGCTGTCCGAGAGCCGGACCCGGTCTCCAGCCGGGCGGCGCGGACCGCCGTGACGCCGCCCGGACACGACCCGTTAGTGTCGGGTCGTGGACCTCAGCTACCCGGTGGAGACCGAGGCCTTCCGGCTCGAGATCCGGCAATGGCTGGCGGACAACCTGCCCGACGGCTGGGGCACGTCGAGCTTCTCGATGACCCGTGAGGAGAAGAAGGCCTTCAACCGCGCCTGGACCAAGAAGTTGTTCGGCGGCGGATGGATCTGCGCCTCGTGGCCGAAGGAGTACGGCGGCAAGGGTCTCTCGCTGATGGAGTCGGTCGTGCTGAACGAGGAGTTCGCCCGGGCCGAGGCACCGCTGCGGGCCGACTTCTTCGGCGACACGCTGGTCGGGCCCACCATCCTGCAGTGGGGCACCGAGGAGCAGAAGCAGGAGTTCATCCCTCGGATCCTCGACGGCAGCATCGCCTGGTGCCAGGGGTTCTCCGAACCCGATGCGGGCAGCGATCTGGCATCGCTCACCACGCGGGCCGAGCTCGACGGTGACGAATGGGTCGTCAACGGCCAGAAGGTATGGACCACGCAAGCCCAATTTGCCGACTACATCTTCCTGCTGGCCCGCACCGATCCGAACGTGCCCAAGCACGCCGGTATCTCCTATCTGCTGGTCCCGATGAAACAGCCCGGGATCGAGGTGCGTCCCATCGAGCAGGTGGACGGCAGTGCCGACTTCAACGAGGTGTTCTTCTCCAATGCCCGTTGCCCGAGGAAGAACGTGGTCGGTGGTGAGAACAACGGCTGGAAGGTGGCCATGACCACCCTGGGATTCGAGCGGGGCTCGTCGGCCACGACCGGGCACCGCCGGTTCCAGCGCGAGCTCGACACGATCATCGCCACGGCCCGGGATTCGGGCCGGGACGGTGACCAGCTCATCCGGCAACGCCTGGTCACCGCCTGGAGCAAGGTCAAGATCATGCAGATCAACGGTTTCCGGTCGCTGACCGATGCGCTCAACGGCACCCATCACGCCGCCGCCTTGAACGCCTGCAACAAGATGTTCTGGTCCGAGTGCCACCAGGAGACCATGGAGCTGGCCATGGACATCCTCGGGATGGAGGGGCAGATCCTGACCGGATCTCCCGACGACGCCGTCGACGTGCGGCTCCGCCGGGGCCGGGAGGACTACCCGGTCAGCGATCTCCAGGCCTCGTTCTTCTTCTCCAGGTCGGAGACGATCTGGGGCGGGACGGCCGAGATCCAGCGCAACATCGTCGGTGAGCGCGTGCTCGGCCTGCCCAAGGAGCCCAGGCCCGTGGCGCCGGCCCCGGCCTGAGCGCGGCCCGGGTCAGGCCGCGTCGGTCGCCACCTGCCCCACCGCTCCGGCCTGGGCGTCCAACGCCGCCCCGGCGGGCCCGGCCGATTGGCGACGACCCACCTCGTGCCGCCAGGTCAGCAGGCCGGCGGCCACCACGGTGGCCAACGCGCCGGCCAGGATGGCCACCCTCGGGCTGGACCACTCGGCGATGGCCCCGACCAGGGGGGCGCCGATCGGTGTCGTGCCGAGGAAGGCCATGGCGTAGAGGGCCATGACCCGACCCCGCATGGCCGGCTCCGATCCGAGCTGCAGGCTGGCGTTGGCCGTGGCCAGGAAGCCGATGGAGGCCGCCCCCATCAGCACGATCAGCACGGCCGCCAGGGCCAGGGTGGGGGCCAACGCCACGGCGGCCATCAGCCCGCCGAACAGCAGGGCCAACCCCTGCAGCAGGCGGGGCGTGGGACGGGCCCGATGGGCCGCGGCCAGGCCGCCGACGACCGCGCCGACGGCCATACAAGAGGTGAGCAGCGAGTAGGTCCCGGCACCACCGTGGAACGTGCTTCTGGCCAGCAGGGCCAGCGTCACGGTGAAGTTGTAGGCCATCACACCGATCAACGAGACAGCCAGGAGCGTGTTGCGCAGGACGGGCGTCCGCCAGACGTAGCGGAGCCCCTCGCGGATCTGCCCTCGGGCCCGCTCCGCCTGCCCCGTCGGACGCAGCTCGGCGGTGTGCATCATGGACAAGCCGGCGATGACGGCCAGATAGGAGGCGGCGTTCACGAAGAAGCATGTGGCGAGACCGAAGAGGGTGATGATCACCCCACCCAGAGCTGGTCCGATGACCCGTGAAGCATTCATGACCACGGAGTTGAGGCTCACCGCGTTGGGAAGGTCGTCACGGCCGACCATCTCCATCATGAAGGTCTGGCGCGCCGGGTTGTCGAACAGGTTCACCACCCCGAGGAGGCCGGCGAGCAGGTAGACCTGCCAGAGCTGCACCTGGTGGCTGACCACCAGGATGCCGAGCACCAGCGCCAGCAGGCCGCCCGCGCTCTGGGTCAGGAACAGCAGCCGGCGCTTGTCGACCCGGTCGGCGGTCAGCCCTCCGAACGGCCCGAGCAACAGCATGGGCAGGAACTGGAGCCCGACGACGATGCCGAGGTCGACACCGCTCCCGCCGAGGTGCAGCACCAGCCAAGCCTGGGCGACGGATTGCATCCAGGTCCCCGAGACGGAGATGAGCTGGGCGGTGAAATACAGGCGGAAGTTGCGGATGCGGAGGGACCGGAACGTCCGGCGTCCGGCCGCCCGCAAGGCACTCACGGCTCCTCCGACGAGGCCAGGCGTTCGAGCAGTCCGGTCAGGTCGGCGAGCGCCCGGCGGTCCTCGGCCGGCAGACGGTGCAGCCGGGCGGCCAGGTAGGCCGTCTTGCGCGAACGGCTCTGGCGGAGGACGGCCTGGCCCTTGGTCGTCAAGGTGACCCGGGCCACCCGCCGGTCCTCCGGATCGGTCAGCCGGGAGACATAGCCGATCGCTTCGAGCGCCCCGACGATGCGGGTCATGGACGGCGGCCGCACCGACTCACGGGCGGCCAGCTCGCCGAGCGTGGGCGACCCGAGCTGGCCGATGCTGGTGAGCGCCGAGGCCTGGGACTGGGTCAGGCCCTCGGCGGAGTGTTGCCGCAGCCGGCGGTGGAGCCGGGTCACCGCCACCCGCAGTCGCGCCGCCAGCTCGGTGTCGGTGGCGGCGGGCGGTACGGAGGTGACGGACATGCCTCCATTTTAGTTAGTTTTCCTATCTAATGGTACGGCCCTGGTCATGGGCATGGTCGGGTCCGATGGGCCGGACGATCCGCCTCCCGGTCGTGCCGTTCGCCGCCGTCAGGGGGCCGACCGCGGGCTGCCGGTCAGGGTGAGGCCCCTCCTCTGGAGGTCACCGAGCCGTACCACCTGGGGCCCGAGCACGCCGGCGGCCCACCGGCCGGCGGCCACCGTGGCCGGGACGTGGATGCCGTCGCTCGAGCGGATGCGCACTCCGTCGACCACCGGGGTGAACACTCCCCCGGGGCACATCCGGTCCCCGATGTCGCCGACGGCGACGGTCTGGGGGAAGGCCGCCGCCACCTGGTCCAGGACCGCATCGAATTCACGGAGCCGGGCGGTCGTGTCCTCGGGCCACGGCTGGCCGTTGTCCTGCTCGCCCGAGTCGAAGCACGGGGGTCGCTCCAAGATCATCATGGCCCCGTTGGAGGTGGCGATCCGCACGGCCTGCTCCAGGTCACTCCGCAACAGCGCGTCGAACGACGGCTCGCCGATGTGGAGCCAACGGCCGCCGATCAGCTGGTCGGTCACCTCCCACCGTCCGGTCAGCAGGACGACGACCTCCGGGCGGAAGCGGTCGACGTGCTCCCGCCAGATGGCGGGCCACTGCTGCGAGGCCGGGGCGCCGAGCCTGCAGTAGGCCGGCGGCGTGCCCGGCGACCCGTGCGAGATGGCCTGCTGGTTCGACATGACCCCGCAACCGAGCTGCGCCTGCGGGTCGAGATCGATGCCCGGCGTCCCGCTCAGGACCATGGCGTAGGCCATGGTGAACGCCACCGAGTCCCCGAACAGGAGGGTCCTGACCGGCGGTCCCGCCGTGGCCGGCTCGACGGTCTTCGGCGGGGCGGCCTCCACCGCCGCCGTCGGCGCCGTCGTCACCACGACGGTGACGACGGTGACGGCCAGGACGGCCCCCACCGTCACCAGCGAGCGGGAGCGCACGAAGAAGCGACCGGTGCGGACGGGCAGCTCGATCAAGTAGTACGAGCCCGTCGCCACCACCGTGGTGGCCGCCAGCCGGACGAGGAGCAGGCCGGTCCCCTCGAGCCCCGTGTTGGCGTGGTCGAGCACCAGGTACAGAGGCCAGTGGTAGAGGTACAACCCGTACGAGATGCGGCCCACGAACGTGAGCGGGACGAGCGAGAGGAAGCGGGAGAGAGGCGAGCGGGGCCAGGCGACGACGTGGGCGATCACCGCGGCGGCGGCCAGGGCGACGAGGAGGAATCCGCCGGAGTAGAGGAACGAAGCCTGCCCGTCGTAGGTGTGCCAGGCCCACAGGAGGAGGGCGGCGCCGGTGATCCCCAGCCCCGCCCCCCACCGACGCCCGGCCGGGGTCGAGCTCCAAGCTTCGGAGAAGGGGCGCCAGGTACCCCGTGCACTGATGGCACCGAGGAACGAGCCGACCAGCAGCGCCTGGGCCCTGGTGTCGGTGCCGTAGTAGAGGCGGTCGACGCCGGCCCCGGCGTGGTACAGGACGGCCATCAACCCGGCCGAGGCGGCGGCGCCGGAGGCGGCCACCCAGGCCAGGGCGCGGGGGCCCCGCCAACGGAGGACCGGGAGGGCTATCAACGGCCACACCAGGTAGTACTGCTCCTCCACGGCCAGGGACCAGGTGTGCAGCAGCGGCGAGGGCAACGCGGTGCGGGCGAAGTACCCCTGGTTGGCCACGATGAAATGCCAGTTGGAGACGTAGGCGAGGGTCGAAAGGGCATCGACGCGGAGCGAGCCGAGGTCGAGCGAGGACGAGAAGAAGTGGGCATAGAGGGCCACGCCGACCAGGAGGACGATCAGGGCCGGGAGGAGGCGCCGGGCCCGACCCGCCCAGAACCGTCCCAGGGCGATCGTCCCCGTCCGCACCCCCTCGTCGCACAGCAGCGACGTGATCAGGAAGCCGGAGAGGACAAAGAAGACGTCGACCCCCAGCAGGCCACCCCTGACCCACGAGATCCCGGCGTGATACAGCAGCACCGTCGCCACCGCGAAGGCCCGGATGCCGTCGAGCGGCGCCAGCCGGCGGCGCGGATCCGCGTGCCCCTCGGCTACGGCTCCTCCACCACCTAGCGCGAGAGGGCGGCGTGCCGGCGAGGCGCCGCGTGACGTCCGACCGGCGAACGGCCGGCCAGCGAAGAATCACCGGGACCTTCGGAGCCGATGCGCCGGGCGAGCATCAGCCAGGCACCGGTGGCGACGACGTACGCGCCCATGGCCAGGCCGAGGACGACGTCGAACCCGAACTCCATGGACAGGATGGTAGCCAGCGCCGAGCCGACCACCGAGGCGAAGGCGTTCACCGCCCAACCCCAGGCCACATAAGTCCGGCCTGCCTCCCCGTTCCCGGAGACGGCTCGCAGTCCGAGCGGCATGAACATGCCGAGACAGAGGCCGAGCGGAGCCAACATGACAAAGGTCGCCACGATCCGCAACGCCAGCGGGAGCGACAGCAGGGCGTCCGTCAGCGGAGGCATCCCGAACAGGTAGAAGACACCCAGGGCGATGACGACCCCGAGCAGCGCGGGAATGGCCTGGCGGGTCCGGGAAAGGCGAGGGCTGAGCAGGGCACCGGCGCCGGTGAAGAGCAGCAGGGCGGCCAGTGTCACGGTCAACGAGTAGGTGGGGAATCCCAGGAAGAGGTTCAAGCGCTGCATCAGGGTGATCTCGAAGAAGATGAAGCCGAGGCCGACGCCGCCGAAGAACACCGACGACCAACGCTTCGCCGGCATCCGCGACCAGGTGGACCGGACCACGACGAAGGGGGCGAGCAGGAAGACCAGGGCGGCCAGTACGGACATGGCCAACAGGAGCAGCAACACCCGCTCCCCAACCGAGTCCTCACGATCGGCACTGTTCAGCGAGCTCGTGTAGTGCCCGATGACCGTGCCGAACCGGGCGAAGTGCCAGAAATAGGGGCCGTTGTCCGAGGTCGGCGTGACGTCGTAGGGAAACGTCCGGTAGAAGGTGGCCAGCTGGGCGGGCGAGCTGCTGACGACCGAATTGACCGGATTGGGCCGGACCACCTGTCCCGGTGCGTACAGCGCCGTCGTCTGCGGCACCCGCTGCACCGACGACAGGAAACCGGCGACCTGTGCGCTCGTGAACGGTTGCCGGCTGATCACGATGGTCGACAGGGGGATGTTCCCCAGGAAGTGGGTCTGGGTCTCCGCCACCATGATGTGGTCCTGCGGGTCCGACACCCCGAGCTGGCGCAGGGCTTCGCGGGCGGTGGCGACGAACCTGGTCGTCCGCAGGTCGTGCACGTTGTCGTCTTCGCCGAACTGGGCGACGAAGACGCCCCGGTCGGTCAAGTGCTGCAGGTTGGTGACGATGGCGTTGGTGGTGTAGAGGTAGCTCTCGGACAGCACGTTGGCGCTGGAGAGGGCGCTGTTGGTGGCGGCGTAGCTGTCGGGCGCCGGGTACCAGATCAGATCGTCCTGCTGCGCAGTCCTGGCCATGTAGGAACGGCCATCGGCGTTGATGTAGTCGACATGCGGGTTCTGGGCCAGGTGCCCGTCGAAGTCGGCGAACCGGTTCCGGACGAGGTCCACGGTCACCGGGTTGAGCTCGACCGCGTCGACGTGCCCGGCCCCGTAGTAGAGCGATGCCAGCACTTCATGACCTCCGGCCGCACCGATCACCGCCTCGTGGGTGGGCGCAGCCCCGAGGACCGAGAAGGGTATCGAGCGCGAGTCCTGGGGGAAGTCGTAGACCGACAGGAAGGCCCGCGTCCCGTCCCATCGATAGATCCCGGCACCGAGGATGCCGTCGTGGAAGAGGTTCAGCACGTCCGGTTGGTGAGCGGCGTGGGCCACATCGACGCGGAACACCGGTCCCCAACCCGAGGCGATGGCCGGATTGGCCGGCTTCACGAAGGGCTTGCTCGTATCGACCTGCTGGGTGGGGAGCAGTCCCGGCACGGCGGTTAGCACCACACACGCCGTCAGCAGCCCGGCCGCCACGGCGGCGAGTCGTCCACTGATCCGCAGACCCACCCACAGGGCCGCCGCGGCCAGCACGGCAGCCGACAGCATGATGGTGGCCGGCGCCCCCAGCTTGCTGATCACGAACACCACGGTGACGCAGGCCAGGGCCGCACCCGTGAGGTCGGCCGCATACAGTCCGCCGATCGCCTCGGTCCGGCGGGCGAACAGCACGGCGATGGCCACGCCCGAGCCGACGAAGGAGATGAACACGCAGAAACAGGTGGCCATGATCAGCGCCAGGTTGGCGACCGAGCCGGCCGTCCCGTAGTCCCACACCTGGAGGGTGTCGATCTGCATCACGGCCACCAGGCAGTAGGCCCCGACGGTGGCCACCGAACCGAGCACCATGCTCCAGAACAGCACCACGTCCAAGGATGCCTTCCGGAGCCGGTCCACCACGGCGACCAGCACCGCACCGGCGCCGAGACCGAGGAGGGCCAGCCCGATGATCAGGTAGACGTAGTAGTAGAAGAGCTTGAACGAGATCACCCGGGTGTAGCTGATCTCGGTCAGGAGGACCGAGACGCTGACCAGCAGGATCTCCAGGTGATACCCGGCCCGCCCCCGGCGGACGGCAGGCTCGGCGACCGCCGCGTCGGGCGCGGCAGGCAGGGTCGTCGTCATGGTTCGCTGAGCCTACTCAACGGGTGGACGACCAGACCGTTCAGTCCGGGGTTAGACGGACACCGGGGTCGTCGTCGGCATCGTCGCTGGTAACTCGTCGTCGGATGGTGCGGGGGTGGCCCGTCGCCCGGGCCGCAACCGGTTCCAGAGCCACTCGATCTGGACGGCAGCGAGGATGCTGAGCGAAACCTCCAGGGTCACCCGGTAGCGGGGTTGCCCGAAGCTCACCACGAAGACGAGGAGCACGTCGAGGGCGACGGCCCACAACGGAAAGATCAGGATCTTGCGCCGGCGCAGGATGAACGACCCGCCGATCGACAGGATGAAGAGGGCGTAGTACATGTACAGGCCCGTCAACCACCAATGGTAGGGACGCGTCTCGATGACCGAGTCGATCCGGACCTGCTCCATGGGATGGTACAAGCCGAGGCCGCGCCCGATCCGGGCCAGCGTGACCCTCGGAAGGTCACCTTCGTGGGCGCGGATGTACTTCATCGCCACGGACTGGTCGACCGCGTTGTTCACCGACTCGTCCACCTTGAGGTTGGGATGGACGCCCTTCTCGCAGGTCCAGGACCAGTAGCCCTCGATCGGCCCGGAATAGGTGGCTCCGCAGTTGGCCGACAGCAGCGTCGGCCCGAATCCGTCGCTGATGGTCACCACCTTGTCGAACCGGCTGAGGTTGTACCCCACCCAGGGGAAGACGACCACACCGGCGAGGGCCGCGCCCACCAGCAGCAGGCCGATCCGGCGCCGCCAACTCGCCGAGCGGACCAGCAACACCAGCGGGAGGAGGATGAACACCCAGAGCAGGGCGAGCTCGTCGCGCCCGAGGGCGGCGAGCCCGATGGCCGCACCCAGAGCGGCGATGTTTCCCCAGGTCGGTAGCCGCCAGAACCGGTAGGCCATCCACAGGACGAGGGCCACCAACAGAGGCGAGAGGGTCTCCGACAGGGCCAGGCCGGCATTGGTCCACATGTTCGGGTCCACCGCCACGATCAGCGCCGTGATCAACCCGACCCGCCGCCCGGCGATCCCGCGCCCGGCGATCTCGCGCCCGGCCAGCCCGCAGACGGCGATGGCGGCCGCGCCGACGAAGCAGGACCAGATCCGAGCGGCGAAGAAACTGTGGAATCCGAACAACATCGGGACGGTGAGAACGAACGTCCACAGCGGGGGCCACTGGGCCGTCTGCAGGATAAGGTGCTGGTTGTGGTAGTTGTAGGCCAGTGGGTCGATGAATCCTTTGCCAGCCACCAGCAGCCTGGCGACGCCCCAGGCATACCCGGGATCACCACCCGGGGTCTTGTGGGGCCGGCCGTACACTGAAGCCAGACGGATCCCGAGTCCGACCAGCGTCCATACGCTCAACCACGGCCAGAACCGGCGCCGGTCAGCAGTAGCACCCGGAATCATGATCGATCAGACTAACCAAGCAGGCGGTGGCCGATCCGGAGTGCACCGATGACCACCGTGCGCCCGGCCCCGGTGACGCATGAGACGGAATCGCCCGCCGGCGTACCGGTCGAGGTACCGTCCGTCTCGGGTTCGCACCGCTACATGCCGGCCCTCGACGGCCTCCGGGCGCTGGCCGTCGCCGGGGTGGTCGCCTACCACTACAACTTCCACTGGGCCAACGGCGGATACCTGGGCGTCGACTTCTTCTTCGTCCTCTCGGGATTCCTGATCACCAGCCTGCTGGCCGGTGAGTGGATGGCGAGGAAGCGGATCGCCTTGCGGTCGTTCTGGGCCCGCCGGGCCAGGCGGCTGCTTCCCGGTGTCCTGGTGCTGTTGCTCGTACTGACCGCCTACGACTGGCTGGGCGGGCCGAACATCAGCACCGCCACCTTCCGCCCCGACGCCATCGCCACGCTCTTCTACTACGCCAACTGGCATCTGATCTTCACCCACCAGTCGTACTTCACCCAGTTCGAGCTCCCCTCGACCCTGAAGCACACCTGGTCGCTCGCCATCGAGGAGCAGTTCTACATCGTCTGGCCACTGCTGGCGCTGGCCATGTTCCGCCTCCTCCGGCGACGCACCCCCGCCACGAGTCCGGCCCTGCCCCGGCAGGCCAGGTTCTCCCGAGGAGCGGCGATCGTGGTCACCGCCACCTTGGCCGCCGCATCCGCCCTCGAGATGGCCCTTCTCTACCATCGCGGCGCCGACACCTCCCGCATCTACTACGGCACCGACACCCGGGCCTTCGAGCTGTTGATCGGGGCGACCCTGGCCCTGGCCGTCACCAACCGCCCGGACCACCCGCCGGCGGTGCGCCGGTTGCTGCACTTCGCCGGACCGGCGGCCGCCCTGGCTCTCGCCTACCTGTGGGTGTCCGCCGGCGACGACCTCGGCAACCCGTCGGGCTGGATGTACCAGGGGGGCCTGGTGGTGGCCGGCCTGCTGGCCGCCGTGGTCATCGCCAGTGTGGCCCAACCCGACACCGGTCCGCTGGGGACGGCCCTGTCCAACCGCCCGTTGCGCTGGATCGGGCAGATCTCCTACGGCCTCTACCTCTGGCACTGGCCCACCTACGTACTGATGACCGATGTCACCACCGGCCTGAACGGTGCGAGCCTCCTCCTGGCCAGGCTCGGCGCCACCGTCTTCGCCGCCACCACCAGCTTCTACCTCATCGAACGCCCCATCCGGCGCTACCGCTGGAAGGGCTGGCCCTTCGCCGCCTCCACGGTGGTGGCCGTCGGGCTCACCGCCCTGGCCATCGTGGCCGGCACCGCCCCCGTCACGACGGCGGCCGCCGCACCTCCCGACTACGCCTCGGTCCGCGTGGTCTCCCCCACCGCCCTGCCACGCCCCCTCCCTCCACCCATCGTCCTTGGCGCCGGCCAGCAGATCAGTCCGACCACGCCCCTCCGAGTGATCACCATCGGCGACAGCGTGATGGTCGACGCCGAGCTCGGCATCAAGGCCGCCCTCCAAGCCACGGGGGAAGCGACCGTGTCCACCCATTCGTTTCCGGGCTGGGGGCTCACCACCGACACCCACTTCGTCAGGGACCTCACCGAGATCCTCCAACAGACGCACCCCCAGCTGATCATCGCCATGTGGTCGTGGGACAACGCCTACGCCTACCACCATCCGGAGCAATACCGGGCCCTGATCCGCGAGTTCATCACGGCCATGCTGGCACCGGGCAACGGTGTCGACGGGATCGCCTTCGTCCAGTTCCCGCGGGTGGCGGGCCTCGACGCCATCATCGACCCGGTCGTCCGCAACAATGTCGCCACCCTGCAGGCCCGCTACACGCGGGCCTGGACGTCGATGGTCAAGACCCTCCCCGAGGAGTACCCGGGACAGGTCACCTATCTGCCGGTGGCCTCGTCCCTGGACCTGGACGGCCACTACTCGGCCTGGCTGCCCACGGTGTCCGGAGGCTGGATCCGGGCCCGCAAGACGGACAACACCCACCTCTGCCCGGCCGGTGCGGCCGTGCTCGGAGCGGCCATCACCCAACAGCTCCGCCCGATGTTCGGTCTGGCCCCCCCGGCACCGGGATGGATCAACTCGAGCTGGACCTCGGACGCCTACCGCTACGACACCCCGGCTGGGACCTGCCCGAACGATCAGCCCTGACGCGTGGCGTCGTCGACGACCTCAGACCTGTCGACCTGGCCCCGGGAAGGCTCCGGCGAGTACGTCCAGTTCGTGGTCGACCTCGAGGAGAGGCGGACGCGGAGGATGGCCCGGAGAACGCTCCACCCGACCCCGGTAGTCAGCTTCTTCCCCTCCTCGACGCTGCGCGGGTCGTAGGTCACCGGCATCTCGATGATCCGATAGCCGTCGCGCATCAGGCGGCAGGTGATCTCGGCGTCGAAGTCGAACCCGTCGCACTGCAGTTCGAGACCCTGGGCGATCTCGGCCCACATGGCCTTGTAGCACGTGAGGATGTCGGTCATCCGCGACAGGAACAGGACATCGGCGGCCCAGGTCAGCAACATGTTCCCGGCGTAGCTGACGAGCGGCGTGCTCCCCCTTCCCCGACCCTTGAACCTCGATCCGAAGACCACCGGCGCCCCATCGCGGACCAATGGCTCGAGGAGCATGGGGATCTGGGAGGGGTCCAGCTCGAGATCGGCGTCCTGCACGATGACGATGTCACCGCTGGCCCGCTCGAAGCCGGTTCGGACGGCGCGACCCTTCCCCCTGGCCTGGTCCTCGAGCACCAACACCAGCTCGACGCACTCCTCCATCCCGAGCAGGGCCTCGCGGGTCCCATCGGTCGAGGCACCGTCGACGACGATGACCTCCTTCGCCATCCCGTAGTCGACGGCCAGCACGCGCTCGATGATCGGGACGATCGTCTCGTGCTCGTTCCGGACGGGGACGACGATGGACAGCTTCATGACGGGCGCAGGTCGACGGTTCGGGCCGCCTCCTCGAGCTGCTCCGGCCCGTCGATGGGCAACCACTCGCCCTCGAACGGGTGGGCCACGACCTTCAGGCCGGACTCCGAGGCCTTGTTGAGCAGGTCCGGGATCTCATAGGCACGTCCGCTCGGGACGAGGTCCAACACCGACCAGTTGAGCACGTAGACGCCGGCGTTCACGGTGTCGGTGACGGCCGGCTTCTCGATGACCCGGGTGATCCGATCGCCCTTGAGCTCGATGACCCCGTACGGGTGGCGGAGCTGGAACTCGCGGGTCACCACGGTGATGTCGTAACCACCCCGCTGGTGGAACTCGGCCAGACTCGAGAAGTCGAGGTCGGTGAGGAGGTCGCCGTTCATCACCAGCAACGGGTCGGTCTTGTCGGCCCCGTCGCCGAACTGGTCACGGACCAAGGCCAACGGCCCGGCCGTGCCCAGCGGCTCGGACTCGTGGGCGTAGGCGATCTGCACGCCGAGCTGCGATCCGTCGCGGAAGTACGTCTCGATGAGCTCGGCCCGGTAACCCACGGCGATCACCAGGTCGCGCAGGCCGAAGGCCCGCAGACGCATCACGATCTCCTCCAGAATCGGACGCTCGCCGACCGGGAGGAGTGGCTTCGGAATCGTGTAGGTGAGCGGGCGCAACCGGACGCCGAGCCCGCCGGCGAGAAGCACGGTCTTCATACCGCATACTCCTGCGGTCGGAACGTTTCGAGATGCTGCTCGATCCACTCGCAGGTGCGGCGCAGCCCCTCGTCCAGGGAGACCTCGGCCTTCCACCCGGCCAGGAGGGCCGCCTTCGAGCTGTCGGCGAGGAGGCGGGAGACCTCGCTCGTCGTCGGGCGCATGCGGCGGTCGTCCTCCGCCACCTCGAGCCGGCGGCCCACGATCTCGCCCACCTTGGTGACGACGTCTCCGATCCGGACCTCCACACCCGAGCCCATGTTGACGATCTCCCCGACGGCAGCTTCTGCCGCCGCCACCGCGACGAAGCCCCGGGCGGTGTCCTCGACGAAGGTGAAGTCCCGCGTCGTCTCCAGTGTGCCGAGCTCCAGAGTCCTCCCGGCGAGGGCCTGGCTGATAATGGTCGGAATGACCGCTCGAGCCGACTGGCGCGGTCCGTAGGCATTGAACGGTCTGACGATGGTGACCGGCATGCCGAAGGAACGGTTGAAACTGGTCCCCAAGGCATCGGCGGCGATCTTGGTGGCGCTGTACGGCGACTGGGCCTGGAGGGGGTGGTCCTCGTCGATCGGGACGCGGAGCGCCGAGCCGTACACCTCACTGGTGGAGGTCAGGACGATCCGCTCGACCGTGGGGAGGTCCCGGGCGGCCAGGAGGATGTTCGAGGTCCCGAAGACGTTGGTGTCGATGACCTCCTGCGGGTGCTCATAGGAGTACGGGATGCCGATCAGCGCGGCCAGATGGAAGATGGCGTGGGCGTCGCGTACGACCGTCCGGACCGCGTCGAAATCCCGAACATCACCGTGGATGACCTCGACTTCCCGCATGACGGCTTCGGGGATGTCGGTCAGACAGCCGCGTCCGGCCCGTGAGGTGTATCGCAGCATGGCTCGCACGTGTGCCCCTTCGGACACGAGCCGCTCGACCAGGGCGCTGCCGATGAACCCCCCTGCCCCCGTCACCACAACAGTCTTATCTGCGAAGCGCAATGTGCATCCTTGGACGGCTTACCCTGAGCCAACCGGAACGAGACGGCGCACACTACTATGCACGCCCATTCCGAGCCTAAGGCGTATCCGGAACCGAATGCGTCGGATCGGCGCATTCCGTGCGGTCCGGGCGGGGTGGCCGGTCAGCCGACGACGGACTGCAGACGTCATTCGCGTTGTGCCGGCTAGCTCATGAGGCGTTCGGCCTGGCCTCCACGATGAACTGGTAACCGAACATGGTGGGCCACAGGGCCAGCATCATCTGATCGATCAGCCGCAGCACACGGGTCTTGTCCCCCTCCACGCCCATGGCGTCGAGAGGGAGGCCCACCGGCTCGATCCTGCTGATGGCGAAGCCATTGCGCTCCACCAGTCTCCGGATGCTGCGGCGGGTGAAGAACCGGAGGTGGGTCGAGTCCAGGATTCCTCGCTGGTCATAGTCGAACGCTCCGAGGGTCGATCGTGTCCTCGGGTACCAGTGCGCGATGTTCGGCACGCAGAAGTAGGCGACGCCGTCCGGCGAGAGGATGTCGCGCGCTTGGGCGATCAGCGCCCCAGGATCAACGAGATGCTCGAGCACATCAGCGCCGAGTACGACGTCGAAGCCCGAGCCGACTTCGTAGGGTATGCCTTGATTGAGGTCGGCTTTGAAGAACGCATCGGTTCGCTGCTCGACGCCCGGAATCTCGTGGACGTCGACGCCGGTGACGTGGTGCCCCATGCCCCGGAGACGCTCGGCCAGACGCCCGCCGGAGCATCCCAGGTCGAGCACCTTGCTCGGCGGCCGCGCCGCCAGCAGCGTCGAGATCCGGCCATGCGAGCTGTCCTCACTGGGCTTGAGCTGGTACTCCTCGTTCAGAGCGATCAAACTTCCATCCCCGAATCCAGCCTTCTGCAACCGGTAGGCGACGACATCCTTGGAAACGTCGCGGGCATAGCTCAGCCCGTCGACGTAACAGATCTCGTCGCCGTAGTAGGTGGGTATTGGAACCTCGGCGATGCGGAGGCCGGCGTCGTGCAGCTGGATGATGATCTGGGTGTCGAAGTTGAAACCGTCCGAGTTCCGCTGAAATGGGATCTGCTTCAGCGCGCTCACCGAGTAGGCGCGGTATCCAGAATGGAACTCCGAGAGATCGGTGCCCAAAGCGGCATTCTCGAAGCGGGTGAGGATGCGGTTGCCGACGTACTTATAGAGGGGCATGCCTCCCTTGCGGGCGGCGCCCTTGATCATGACGCGGGAGCCGAAGACGGCGTCGGCTACCCCATCTACGATCGGAGCCACCATCTCCGGAAGCGACTCCGGGGCGTACTGCCCGTCGCCGTGGAGCATGACCACGACGTCGAGGCCATGGTCGATGGCCACCTCGTAGCCGGCTTTCTGGTTGCCGCCGTAACCGAGGTTTTTGGGCTGCCTGATCAAGGTGATCGGCAAGTCGGAGACCTGCTGGTACCCGAGTCCCACCAGGTAGGTGGAGTCCTGGCTGTGGTCGTCGCTGACGATCACCTCTTCGATGTCCGACCTGATCGCCTCCGGGATCCGATCGAGGACCCGGGCCAGCGTGGTGGCCGCGTTGTACGCCACGACAAGGATCCCGATTCGGGCGTTCTTTGCTTCACTCATTGACGCCAGCCCCCGCTATTCATCCATGCCCGTCACACAGCGTATTCGCCGAGCCCGAAGAACGAAAGAACGATGGGCCACGGTGGCAAATGATCCCAGCACACGTCCCAGGTCCGCAATCACGGTCGACTTTCGAAGGACATCGGCGCTCACCAGGTCTTTTGCCCGTCGGATGGGCGGGACACCTGCAGTCTCGCATGCATGAGAGGCTGAGCCGATGGACCAGCGGGACAGCGTCCCCCCGGGGGCGGATGCAGCGTCTCGAGCACGCCGCCGCGAGTACCTCTTCTCGCTGGCCCGAGCGGCCACGGGGTTCATGCCCGACGACGAGGGGAAGGCCCTCTACCTGGCTGCCCTCCGGGCCGGAGCTTCATTCGCACAGGCCACATTCGTCGAGATCGGAGCGTGGTGCGGCAAATCGACCGTCTATCTCGGAGCGGCGGCGGAGGAGACGGATGCAGTGCTCTTCAGCCTGGACCACCATCGCGGTTCGGAGGAGAACCAGGTCGGCTGGGAGCACCATGATCCCGACTCTGGTCGACCCGAACTCGGGACGGATCGACACCCTCCCGCACTGGCGGACCACCATCAGCGAGGCTGAGCTCGATGCTTCGGTGGTGGGCATCGTCGGGAGTTCATCGACCGTATCGGCCCACTGGTCCACGCCCCTGGCCTTTTGTTTCATCGACGGAGGCCACGGCGAGGAGCCGGCCTGGGCCGACTACCGGGGGTGGGCGCCGATGGTGGCGGAGAAGGGCTGGCTGGCCATCCACGATGTCTTTCCCGATCCTGCCGACGGGGGTCGGCCCCCCTATGAGATCTGGCGGGCGGCCCTCGACTCGGGCGAGTTCGTCGAAGACGGCGAGTGTGGCTCGTTGCGGGTGCTGCGCCGTCTCTGAGCGCGATCGGCCGCCGGCAACCGCCGGCGGATTGCGGAAACGCCGCCTCTCAACACCGGGGCCTTCGGCCATGACGAGGGAGTCAGGTTTCGGCCGAGATCAGTAGCTCGGCACGTACCCCCCACGGCCCATCGACTCGCTCTCGAACGGATCGAGCGAGTCGTCGACGCCGCCTTGCACTTCGGTCACCCACGGCAGCCGGTCTCGAAGGATGCGCTCCACGCCCCCCTGGAGGGTCGAGGCGCTGATGGCGCAGGAGCTGCACGCCCCCTGCAACTGGACTTCGACCACGCCGGTCTCCGGATCGGCGGCAACGAGAACCAGATCGCCCCCGTCAGCCTGGACGGCCGGCCGCATCAGGTCGATCAGGGCATTGAGCTGGGACAGGCGTTCCCGGCGCTCCTCGTCGCTCGCCGGAGCCTGGGCCGGCACACCCTGGTTTCCGGTGTCACCGGCCTGCTCACCTTCCACGGCGTCCGCTCCCTCGATGCCCGCTCCCTCGATGCCCACTCGACCAGGCTAGTCCGCCCGGGCGAAACACCAGTCTGGCGTGCCGGGCCGACCCATCGGACCTCCCGTGCTGCCGAGCGGGTGGGGGCCCCTCGGGTGACCGACCCTTCCCGAGGTGGCGGATACGATGCCTTGTGCCCATGGTGCGACCTGCCAGCCCTCCGGGGCCAGTCGGACTCATCCTTCCGACCTTCACCCAGGACACCGTGCCGGCATGGGCCGCCCGACCACCCCGTGGGACCCCCGATGTCGGTGACGACCCGATCGACGGGGTGGTCGAAACCTGCCGTCGGGCGGAGCAGCTGGGTGCTGACGCGCTCTGGACGTGCGACCATCTCTTCTGGCACGGGCCGTGCCTCGAGTCCATGATGATCCTGGCGCTGGCGGCAACCGCCACCAGCCGCGTGACGCTCGGGACCTGTGTGATGCAGCTCCCGTTGCGCCAGGCACCGGTGGTGGCGAAACAAGCGGCCACGCTCCAGTCATTGACCAGGGGAAGGTTCGTGCTGGGGGTGGGTGCGGGGAGCCACGAGGGGGAGTTCCAGCAGGCGGCCGTCGACTTCCACCGCCGGGGTCAGTTCCTCGATGCCGGGATCGCCGAGCTCCGGCGCTCGTGGGCCACCGGGGAGGACGCGGCTCACGCCACCGACGGCCCCGCCAGCTATCGGCAGCTTCCCGAGCCCCCGCCGGTGCCTGTGTGGGTCGGAGGTTCCTCCGAGGCGGCGCTGCGAAGGGCGGCCAGCCTCGCCGACGGCTGGATGCCGCTCTTCCTCTCGTCGGACGCCTACCAGCATGCCCTCGAGCGTCTGGACAAGGAGGTGCAACGGTCCGGTCGACCCGAAGAGGCGGTGACCCCGGCGATGACCCTGTTCGTGTCCGTGGACGACGACCCGCACGTCGCCATGGACCGGGGAACCCGGTGGATGTCCTCGATGTACGCCATTCCGGCCAAGGCATTCGACCGCCATCTGGTGGCCGGCAACGCAGCTCACGTGGCCAGGGTGGTGACGGCGTTCCGGCAAGCAGGGGCGCGCCACGTCTGCCTGTACGTGACCGATGACGACCCCCTGCCCCAATTCGAGCGCATCATGACCGCCCTCTCGACGGTGGGCACGGGCGGCGCTCCGACGGAGCCGTAGGCTGGCCCCGTGGACCGTTCCGTGAGCATCGTGGGGTCGGCCGCCACCCCCATGAACCGAAGGGACCGTACCGCGGTCGACATGGCCCACGAGGTGGTAGCCGATGCGCTGGCAGAAGCAGGTATCGAGCCGGCCCGGGTCGACCTGGTCGTCTTCGGCAACGCCACTGCCGGCCGACTGCTCGACCAGGGATGCATTCGGGGCCAGTCCTTCCTCGGCCGGGCCGGGCTCCGAAATGCCGGCATCGTCAACGTGGACAATTCCTGTGCTGGAGGTTCCTCCGCACTGCACATGGCATCACTCGCCTCGAAGGCCGGGACGGGGACCGTGCTGGCCGTCGGCGTGGAGAAGATGTGGACGGGCGATCGGCGCGCCACGCTCGCCGGGGTGGAGGACGGCGTGCCACTCGCCGACCGGAGGCGGATGCACGAGAAGATGGAGAACCCGTCGGGATCCGTCCTGATGGCCCTCAACGCCTCGTGGGCGGAGGGCCTGCTGGAGCGCGGTGCGACGCTCGAGCAGTTCGCGGCGGCCGCGGTCAAGGCTCGGCGTCACGGGGCTCTCAACCCGCGCGCCCAATTCCAGGAGGAGGTCACGGTCGACGAGGTCCTCAATTCGCCGGCCATCGTGTCGCCACTGACGCGGCTGATGTGCTCGTCCTTCACCGACGGTGGCGCCGCCGTGGTGCTGTCGTCGACACGCGCCGCCGGAGCGCCGGTGATCCGCTCCAGCACCGTCCGCTCGGGCAACGGTGACATGGACTACCACGATCGCCTGGCGGAGACCGGCGCGGCCGCCTGGGACGACTCCGGGGTCGCCCCCGAAGACGTCGATGTGGTCGAGCTGCACGACGCCACCTGTCCCGAGGAGCTCTTCGCCCTCGAGTCGCTCGGGTTCTTCAAGCCAGGGGACGCGGGCCCGGCCACCGTCGCCGGCGACACCTCGGTCGGTGGCCGGGGGCTGACCGTCAACCCCAGTGGCGGTCTGGTGGCCCGGGGGCACCCGCTCGGTGCCACCGGCATCGCCCAGGTCGTCGAGCTGGTGGACCAGCTGAGGGGTGACGCCGGTCCCCGGCAGGTCGACGGCGCCCGATTGGCGGTGGCGGCCAACACGGGTGGGATGATCGGGTTCGATGGATCACCGACCGACGCCGGCTTCATCGGCATCCATGTCCTCGAGGCGGGCTGAGCCATGACGACCTCTCGCGGCGGGGTGGTGACCGGCTGGGGCATCGCCGTACCCGACAAGATCGTCACCAACGAGGACCTTTCGGCCACACTGGACACCAGCGACCGCTGGATCCAGGAGCGGACCGGGATCCGGGAACGTCGGATCGGGGGCACGACTTCGGGCCTCGCCATCGAAGCCGGGCTGGCCGCCCTCGACAAGGCGGGTCGCCGCCCGGATGAAATCGACGGTGTGATCGTGGCCACGACCACACCCGACCAGATCGTGCCCGGCACCTCAGCCACAGTGCAGGACGGGATCGGTGTGCCGGCCGGGGCCTTCGACGTCAACTCGGCCTGTTCCGGGTTCGTCTATGCGCTGGTGGTGGCCCATGGCATGCTGGCCATCGGAGCGGAGCGCCTGCTGGTCATCGGATCCGAAACCCTCAGCCGCATCACCGACTGGGACGACCGCTCCATCGCCGTCCTGGTTGGTGACGGTGCCGGGGCCGTCGTGCTCGAAGCGGTCGACGGCCCCGGACAGCTGCTCTCCTGGAACCTCGGCTCCGACGGCTCCCTGCTCCATCTCCTGAAATGCGACCACGGCGGCTTTCTCTACATGGACGGCAAGGAGATCTTCCGGAAGGCGGTCCGGGTGGTGGTCGAGTCCTCCGAGCGGGCCATGGCCGAAGCCGGTCTCGCTCCCGGTGACATCGACCTCATCGTCCCCCACCAGGCGAACCGCCGCATCATCACGGCCATTTGTCAGCGTCTCGAGATCCCCGAGGAACGGGCGGCCGTGGTGATCGACCGCTATGGGAACACCTCGTCGGCCTCGATCCCGCTGGCCCTGGCCGACGCACTCGACAACGGCCGCCTCAAGCCGGGTCACCACGTGCTGCTCACCGGGTTCGGCGGGGGGATGACCTGGGCCAGTGCCGTTCTCCGGTGGGGAGGCTGAGCCACACCCCCACGCGGCCGGTCTCTGGGCTGAAGACGCGCCGGTTGCCGTCATGGTTGCCGATCAGGCGAAGGTTGCCGGGATCCGCTCTGGCACCGCCGGCCGACGTCGCTCGCGGCATCGGGGCCGCCGACAGTCCCAGCACAATTGGTGGATGGAGGACACACAATCGAGATGGTCACCGCGGACCCTGCAATCCTGCAGGCATCGGAGAGGCACCTGCCTTTGAGCATCGCCCGTCTCGGTGGCAGGCTGAAGGAGTTGCCGTTCCTGTTTGCCGTCCTGGCATTCGTGGTCGGAACGTTCCTCGTCCTGGCCCAACCACCCGGTCAAGGTCTCGATGAGGCAACGCACTTCAATCGAGTGTGGACCCTCTCGCAAGGGAACATCGTCGTCCCGGATCGCAATGGTGAGCCGGGCGGAGAGATCCCGCAATGCGTCACCGCCTACCTGAGGGAGTTCTCGGCGAAGGCATCGAGTGGGAGCTCGTATTCGTTCGCCACCTACTGGAGGACACCTTCGTGTTCGACGAGCCCGGTGTTCACCGGTGTCGGGACGGCGGCCGCCAACAGCCCACTCTCCTACGCTCCCTCACTTCTGGCAGTCTGGTTCCTCCGCACCGCCGGCGCGCCCCTGCCCCTCATCTTCTTCGGAGGCAGGTTTGCGTCCCTGCTCGGTTTCATCATCCTCTTCTACCTCGCGATGCGCCTGACGCCGATTGGCCGACCGGTGTTCTTCGTCCTCGGCCTATTGCCGATCACGCTCCTCCTGGCGTCCAGCTATTCGGCCGATCCCATGGCGATCTCATTGGCGGCGCTGTCGGTGGCCCTGGCCCTGCGGTGCCGCCTCTCCGCCCAGGCCACACTCGGAACTGCCTGCCTTCTGGCCGGTTCACTCGTCGGCTTGTGCCTGACGAAACCGACGCTCTTCGTGTTCGCGCCGCTCGTGTTCTTGGTGCCCAACGAGCTCCTCGATCGGGTAGTGCGCCCGGCGGCCATCAAGGTCGTCGCCGGCGCGATCATCCTGGTCTGTGCGGCCATCTGGTACGAAGTGGTTCGCTTCCGTCACGGGTTGGTTGCCCCGCTGTATGGGGTCAACTCGAACACACAGACGAAATACATCACGCATGACCCGCTGGGCTATCTCGCCGTGCTCGCCCGCACCTTCTTCGTCGGCACCGGCGAGAACAAGTGGCTCCCAGGGCTCTTCTTCTCGACCGGTTACGTACGGATGGACAATCCCTATGCGCCGGTCGGCCTGGTGGTGGTTGGCACCGTGACGATGTTCTACGTCTATCAACTCCAGGTCGGTGCCAAGCGGCTGCTCGATGGGGGCGCCCGGCTCGTTGCCTGGCTGCCCGCGGTGCTGGCTGTCCTCGGCGTCCTGCTCGTCGAGACAACGCTCTACATCTATGGCACACCGGTGAAGTTGCCCTACACCGATGCCCAGGGTCGCTACTTCATCCCACTGTTGTTCCTGCTTCTCGCCTCCATCGCCCTACTGCGATGGCCCCGTGTCGGAGCGAGATCGTTCCGTTGGGTGCTGCTGGGTGTGGTCACGATGCTGGTGTGGCTCGTGATCAAGATCTTGATCCACGACTACTCGCTGTAGGCGCTCACTTCGAGAGCTCGAGACCGATCAGCAGATTCAGGTCCGGTGACGGAACCGCGAGAGGAAAGAACCTCTTCCGGCGCACCCGGAACCGGCGGCGGAGCTCGGCGAGCACCTCCGGGGCCGAGTTGCAATGGTCTTGCCGGATCATCCACTCATAAGGCATTCCGTAGCGTTTCTCGAAGATCCGCTTGGTGGTGACGTGCCGGCCCATCGAGTAGGCCAATCCGCCTTCGCAGGGAATGACGACTGAGAACACACCGTCGGGCCGAAGTACCCGGGCCACCTCGTCGAGAGCCGCCGGCAGGTTGTACAGGTGCTCGAGGAGGTGGATGGCGAGGACACGATCGAAGGTGCCGTCCTCCCAGGGAAGCGGGTCTTCGCAGTCGCCCACCACGACGGTCAGCCCTCTGCGTCGGGGGATTTGTGCGGCTAGGTCGGGGGACGCTTCCAACGCCACGTAGTCGCCGGTCGGCTCGAACGGCAGATGCGTGCCGGTGCCGGCACCGATTTCGAGCGTCCGTCCGCCCGGGGCATACGAGCGAACGGTGAAGCGATGGTCGAAGCCTGAGATCCACCCGAAATGGGACGGCTTGACCGACGTGAGGAACTCGTTGATCCAGTCGGCCATGATGGCCTGCTGTTCCTCCGTGAGCGGAGGGCGCTCCTTGGGCCAGGCCGCCATCGATCCAAACGTCTATTCCGAGACCCAGGTGGCCGGCAAGCGGGACGGGCCCGGAATCCCCTCGACACCACCCGAGAGGAGGTGCGACTCGAGATCCCGCAGTCCATCGGGGGATCCGATCTCGTAGAAGCGCTCAGTGACCTCGTAGCCGGCGAGCTGCCCGGAGCCGCTCAGGAAGCCAAAGGGGACCTCGAGATCCACCACTTCCCCGGCGGGCACCATCCGCTGGACGACGTCTCGCCGCCAGACCGACAGGCCATAGTCGACGAAACACATCTCCGGCGGCGGATCGGACAGCCCCTTCTCATAGCGTTTCACCAGGCCGTCCTCGAACACTGCGTTCGGGTGCTCGAGGCGACCGGGGTCACGGTACAGCGTCATGAGGACGGGCAACCCGCGTCGGCGGTACTCCTCCTGCACCGGTGCCAGCCGCACGGGCAGGTAGGAATCTCCATAGACGACGAAGAAGGTGGGATCGAGATCACCGTGGTCGGCAGCCAGGCGAAGCGCGCCGGCGGTCCCCAGTGGTCGGTCACGCTCGTCCACGTAGTCGACCTCGACTCCGAACCGGTCACCGTCCCCCACGTGGCGCCGGACCATGTCGCCGAGGTGTCCGATGCTGAGGACCACCCGGTCCACCTGTTCGGCCGCCAGCCAGGCCAACTGCCAGTCGACGAAGGGACGCCCGGCGACCGGGAGCAGGCACTTGGGCTGTGTGTCGGTGGCCGGACGCATCCTGGTGGCGAGGCCACCGGCGAGGACGACGCACTGCATCTCAATCCCTCACCAGGACGACGGCCCCGTCATGGTCGAACTTGAACCGGACCTCGGTCAGCCCCTTGGCTTGGAACGTTCGGCGCAACTGGTCGGTGTCCTTGGCGTAGAACAGGAGGAAGCCCCCTGATCCGGCGCCCACGAGCTTGCCACCGAGTGCGCCGTTGTCGAGACCCAACTGGTGATACGAGTCGATCGCCTGGTTCGACATCGACGCCGATCGGCGCTTCTTGTGCTCCCAGTGGTCGTTCATGAGGGTGGCGAAGGCCGACAGGTCGCCCTGCCGCAGTGCCTCGAGGCTGGCAACGCCAATCGCCTTGATCTCGTGGAGGCTCTCGATCATCTCGGCGTTACCCGCGGTTGACTGAGCGTGCTGTTCCTGGAGGATCTCGTCTGCATTGCGCGAGTAACCCGTGAAGAACAGGCAGAGGTGCTCCTGGAGGTCGTGCAGCGTCTGAGTGGAGATGGGAATGGGCGCCACGTCGACCGTGCCATCGGGCTCGACGGTGAGGCATTCGAGGCCCCCGTAGGCCGAGGCATACTGATCCTGCTTGCCGACCGGCCTGCCGAGTACATCCATCTCGAGGTGACAGGCCTCCCTGGCGATCTGCTCCGCGGTCACGTGGTGGTGCAGATAGGCATAGATGCTCCTGAGCAGACCCACCGTGAACGTGCCTGAAGAGCCGAGCCCCGTCCCTGCCGGGATATCCGCCACGCTGACCAACTCGATCGAGGGACCGATCGGATGCAGGAGCAAGGCTTCGCGGATGATGGGATGGTCGATGTCTTCGATCCGGCGGACTCGCTCCAAGGCTGAGTACTTCAGGAAATAGTCATCGGTGAAGGTCCGGTTGATGGCGACGTAGACATAGCGGTCGATGGCCGCCGTCAGCACGAGCCCTCCGAATCGCTCGTAGTACGAGGGGAGGTCCGTACCTCCGCCACCCAGGGTGATCCGCAGCGGCGTCCGGGAGATGATCACCGGCCGAGGGCACCCACACGGTGGGCAACGGCCGTCACCTGCCAGCCCAGCGGAGACGAGTCGAGGTTGTAGCGGAAGGCCCGACGGAAGAAGCGCAGCGCCGCACCGGAGGCACCTTCGTCGAGTCGTTGCTCGCCGTTCTCCTCCACGTCGGCGATCAGGTGCCTACCCCGGAGAATGACGACCAGGCGATAGAGGTCGAAGAACGGAAACCCGGCTCGCCGGACATCAGCGTGATCGAACCCCCCCGCCTCGAGCACGCGGCGGAGCCGAACGGGGGTGAAATGCTGGCGGTGCCCGATGTGGCGGTCGAATGCCGAACGAGGGCCTCCCGGCACAGTGACCACCAGACGGCACCCAGGAGCCAGGTACTCGGATGCATTCCGGAGGAGCGCGGCGGGCTCGTCGACATGCTCCAGAACCTCCGAGCAGATGGCGACCGTCCCGCGTCCGTGCAACTCGTCCGGCAATTCGCCAGGTTGCGTCAAATCGCGCTGGACGAAGCGGGCCGAGAGGCCCTCGGCGTTTGCAACCTCCGCCGCCCGCCGCACCCCTTCGGAGCTCACGTCGATCCCCGTCACCTTGGCATGTGGATACAGGCGCGCCAGCTGCAACGAGAGCTGCCCCTGGCCACATCCAAGTTCGATGATCACGGCACCCGGAGTGATCGGCCCGAGCAACTTCGCGATCAGCCGACTGCGGTAGGCCGTCGCAGGATTGTCCACGACCGCGTCGCCGAAGCTGCTCCAATGCCGATCCCAATCGTCATTGATGAAGGACTCGTCGACGGACGTCACGGACGTTTGCGGATCACAAGAGATAGCCCGAGCTCGCTGCATCCCGGGCGAACATTCGGACGGTATCGAGCGATACATCCCCGAGGCTCCGACCCAGGCCAGAGAGTCTTGCCAGCAGGTCCGGCGTCAGGGTGATGATGTGACAGCCGACGGAGGCGGCCTGAACCACGTTGAGAACCTCCCGAGGACTTGCCCAGAGCAGCTCGAGCGCCGGGTACGGAGCCAGCAGCTCCACCGCTCTGGCCATCAACGGGACCGGGTCACGACCGGTGTCGGCGATGCGCCCGGCGAACACGGAGACGATCCCCCCGGGGCTCACCTTCAGGGCGGCGGAGACGGTACTCACCTGCTCCAGGCTCAAGAGGGCCGTCACGTTGAGCTGGAGACCGTCTGCGGCCAGATCCGCAATCAAACCTGCAGCGCTCTCACCCCGGGTGTTGGTCACCGGGATCTTCACCCACGCGTTGGTGCCCCACGTTGAGATGCGGCGCGCCTGGTCCCGCATCTCGTCGAAGTCGTCCGAGATGACCTCGAAGCAGACCGGCCGGTCGGTGACGTGGTCGAGCACCTTGCGGGCAAACCCCTCGAAGTCCTCCACCCCCGCCTTCCGCATCAGAGTCGGATTGGTGGTGAAGCCGGCGATGAGCGGACTCTCGGCCAACTCGAGGATGTGGCCGATCTCGGCACCGTCGGCGAACACCTTGACTCCGAGGTCTGCGCCCTCAACCATCATCGACCCCCTGGTCACCGACACCTTCTTCGATCCACCGTACCGCCTCGGTGAGCCCCGAGGCCACAAAGTCAGGGGCGTCGGTGGGGCGACGTTCACGGTAGTGCCGGTCGACGAGCACCGTCCGGCAGCCGGCCCGGCGGCCGGCCTCCACGTCCCGCCAGCGATCTCCCACCATGACACTGTGGCCCAAGTCGATCCCGAGGTCGCCGGCCGCGGCCAGGAGCAGACCGGGCGCCGGTTTGCGGCAATCACAGGCGTCACGCTCGTCGTGGAAACACGAGTAGATGCCGTCGACGGCGAGCTGGCTCCGCAGCTGACCGTGCATCGCCTCCACCGCCTGCTCATCGAGGTCGCCCCGGGCGACGTCGGGTTGATTGGTGATCACGACGACGGCGTAGCTCAAGGCCTGCAACCGCCGGCAGGCATCGGCGGCTTCGGGGTACAGCTCGAACTGGTCGAGCGAGCGCGGTGCGTAGGGTCGGCCGTCCCGCACCAGGGCACGGTTGAGGACGCCGTCACGGTCGAGGAAAGCAGCCGGCCGGGACATTGAGCCGCCATCCGTCACGACAGCTGTCCGCTACGAACGTGTTCGACCATGGACTCGAGCGACGCCTGCATCGCCTCCGACGCCGACATGACGTTGTTCCAGCCCAGACGACGGATGCGGTCGGTATTCAGCCTCACGACCGGGATGTCACCCTTCCACCCGCGGTCGCCACCGGTGTATTCGAACTTCGTCCGGGTCGGCTCCAGCCCGACCGCGGTGACGGCCATGTCGGCAATCTGGCGCACGGAGATGTAGTCACCGGTCGCCACGTTGTAGACGGACAGCGGCTCGAGGGTCGACCTGGCCGCCAGGAGAACGGCCCCGATGACGTCGGTCACATACACGTAGGACTTGCTCTGACCACCATCGCCGAGGATCGTGAGGCGAGCTGGGTCTTTCAGCAGGCGGGTGACGAAGTCGAACCCCACCCCGTGCGTCTGCCGGGGACCCACGACGTTGCCGAAGCGGAACACGCAGGCGGTCAATCCGAACATGCTGCAGTACGAGGAGATCAACGCCTCCCCGGCCAGCTTGCTGGCCCCGTAGGTCGAGATGGGGAGGAGGGGGCCATGATCTTCGTCTGCCTCGAGGTCGCCGAGGTCGCCGTAGACCCCGCTGCCCGAGGCATAGAGGATGCGCGGGACCCCTGAGCGACGCATCGCCTCCACCACGTGGTGGGTGAGTACCGTCCCCGAGTCGAAGTCGATGGACGGATCCGTCGCCGCCCGGGCGATATCCGGATTGGACGCCAGATGGATCACGGTCTGGCTGTCCCGCATCACCTCGGTCAACTGATCCAGCTCGGTGGCATCCCCGCACACGACGTGCAGGCGAGCGTCCTCGGCATGATGGGCCAGATGCCACTCCCGGCCCGAAGAGAAGTTGTCGTACACGGTGACCGATTCGGTGGCGCCCTGGGCCAGCAGACGGTCGACGAAATGGCTCCCGATGAACCCGGCACCCCCTACGAGGAACACCCGTGACAGCCCCGACCGCTCCCACGCCCTCACGTGGTCGCCTCCCACTTCGTCGGATCCCTCGCCAGCAACGGGTGGCTCACGAGGAGGTGCCAGATCACCGCGCACAGCCCCTCGGTGTGGGGGGTGACCCGATCGGGGTAGAGCGGTGGGACCAGCACGCACGCGTCGGCGATCCTGGCGGCGAACCCCCCGTCCCGCCCCACCACGGCAAAGATGGCGGACGAGCGCTCACCGGCCAGTTCCATGGCTGCCACCAGATTCGCCGAAATCCCTCGCTCACGATCCCCGCCACCCACCGAAAAGACCAGGAGGCCATCTCGCTCGTCGAGGCGGGAGCCCCGCAGCCATCCGTCGAAGGCCGTCTCCCATCCGTCGTCGTTGATCCGGGCGGTGAGCTCCGAAACGTTGTCCGTGGGGGCGTAGGCCTCGATGTCGCACAGCTTGCGGAAGTCGTTGACGGCATGGGAGGCGTGCCCGGCCGAACCACCGACGCCGAGCACGAAGAGGCGGCCTCCCCGGCTCCGCACGTCAGCCAGTCCCGAGGCACATGCCTCGACGGCCGACTGGTCGAGGGCCCGCAGGACGGAGATCGTCTGTTCCACGTACTCCGAAGTGAAGGTCACCGGACGTGGAACATCAGCAGGCGCTTCAGCCACGGTTGTCGCGGAACGTCCTTCGGCCGTATCTCACACCCGTGGCGTGGAGCAGCAACGTGAAACAGAACGTGGAGAACCCGGCAATCACGAACAGGAAGCCGGTCACCGCCATGTGGTCGAGCGCGGACGAAGGGCCGGGGAGCTTGTGCCCGAGGACCAGGTATCCGATGGCAAGGGCGCCCAGCAAGCCGAACCCGATGAGGAAGAGGATGAAGGCGGTCAGCACCGTACGCGTGTAACGGAAGGTGGCTTTCCAGCGCGCTCGTGCGTTCCCGGAGTAGTCGACGAACACCTGGGCCAGGATTCCCGAGAACAAGCTCTGGAGCCCGAGCACGGCCAGCGTGACCCCCAGCAGTTGCCAGTAGAGGCTGAACGTGTAGGAACCGATCGAGATGGACCCAAAGCTCAGGGGCAGCGTCAACAGCAAGCCGAGGACGAACATGACCAGACCGGGCTTCAGTAGGAAGTATTGGGCCCGGAAGACGAACATGATGCGGAGATTGATCCAGGCGGCGAGGAACGGAGAGGACCAACCCGCCCGCTTGTGGTGGGAGACACGACCGTCCCGGTCCCGGTAGAACGTGACCGGGACCTCGGTCGTCCTCAGCCTCATCAGCACCGACTTGAGGACCATTTCGGATGCGTATTCCCACGACTGGGAAGCCAGACCCATGCGCTGGAGCGCGTCCGTGCTGATGCACCGCATGCCGCAGTGAATGTCCGTGAAGCGGCTGCCGTACAGTCGGTTGAGAAGCCACGTCGTGAGCGGGGTACCCACATAACGGTGCAGCGTCGGCATGGCGCCGTCCTCGATGGTCCCCAGCCACCGCGAGCCCATGGCGAACTCGTATCCCTGGCGGAGCCGCTCGACGAAGGGGCCCAGGTCCCGGAAGTCGTAGGTGCAGTCGGCGTCCCCCATCAGGACATACCGGCCACGGATGTACGCCCCGGCGTCGATGTAGGCCCGGCCGAGACCGCGCTTCGGGGTCTTCAGGACGCGTGCTCCGCCGGCCAGAGCCAGCTCGGCCGTACGATCCGTCGAACTATCGATGATGAGCACCTCACCGCGCACCCCGGCGGCATCGAGGCCCTGCCGGCACCAGCCCACGAATTCGGAGATGGTCAGCTCCTCGTTCACCGCCGGGACGACGATCGAAAGCTCGGGCTCGGCCACATCGTCGTCCGGAATCAGCAGGGCGACCTCCGGATCTCCACCGCGCTCAGACCAGCCATTGGCGTTGTGACCGGTAGCTGGATCGATCTTCGACACTGCGCACCCCTGACCAGTCCCCCCACTGCGCGACTCGATGCATACAGCGAAGCGTCCCGGCATTCTAGCCATGTGGACGCATGCCCGTCCCAAGCGAAGGGCCATTGGCCTGGTCCTTTGCCTCCCTCTGGGCTCGTTCCGGGCTGGCGGCGAACGAGCTGCGGCGGCTCAGCGCTCCGACATGGCGACCTCCGGCCCTGCGCCGGTCGGCCGGGAAGGATCCTCGCCCCCGCTCGTCGATCCGTCCGCACCGGTCGACTTGGACGAGCCCACGACGTGGCGAAGCATGGCGTCGATCGCTACGGCCGCCAGCAGTACCAGTGGGACCTCGGCTGCGGCACGGTACCGGATGTCCCCGATGGTCGGCGCAACGGCGAGGACCGCAGTCGCGATGAAGGCCAGGAGCGGATAGATGGCGACCCGACGTCGCCGGAGAACGACACCACCGGCCGCAGCGGGGACCAACAGGAGCCAGTAACTGACGATGCCGATCCGCGTGACGCCCACCCATGTACCCATGAAGTTGGCGAAGAACGTCGCCTCCTGAAACGGATTCCAGAATCCGAAGGCTCTCCCCTCGCGGGCGAAGAGCACAAGGGGCACCCTGCTCAAATGGTGGTCGGCATAGTTGAGGGCGATATGCGCGTCCTCGCCATCCCGCACGGATTGATCACCCTTCACGTAGACCGGGATGCAGCGCAGGTCCCCATAGCCGATCTCCGGGCCGTAGTACGTGAGGTTGCAGTTGCCGGTGGCTGCGGCACTCCCGAATCCGTTCGACAGCAACACCGGGCGTTGGAACCGCGGGAGGTTGAAGAGCGTCCATGGGGCCACGACCACCAGCAGCGTCACCAGCGCCAAGGCAATCCAGCGGACCCGCCGACGCCAATCCACGTCCTTCACCGCAACGATCAGCGGGATCACCAATAGGGGCACCAGAGCGATCTGCTCGGACCTCGTGAGCGCCAACAACCCGCACATGGCACCGAGGACGGCCGATCCACCGGCCGACGGCTTGCTGTGGAAGTGGTAGACGAGCAGCAGCATCACGGCAATCTCGAGCAACAGGATCACTTCCGAGAGCAGGGCCCGCTCGTAGACCCACAGGCCGGGGTAGACCGCCGCGATCCCGGCCGCAACCAGGCCGGCACGGTTCCCGGCGAGGCGCCGGGCGACCAGACCGATCACGACAACCGTGGCAGTTCCGATGGCGCAGGCCAGGACTTGCTGCCGAAGCCACGTGTGCTGGCCCAGCCAGGCCCAGACGGTGAGCACCAGGGCCCATAGCGGAGGGCGCAAGGCATCGGGGCTCCTCCCGTTGAACCCACTGACGAACCAGTGCCCCGCGGCATTGAAGTTTCCCTGGCGGCTCCACTCCCAACCGTCACCGGTCAGGCGCTCCCCATGCGACAGCGCCAGAACCAGGACACGGAACCCGAAGGCCCCGGTTGCCACCAGCGCCAGCCATGGCCCGAAGTGGGATCGGGCCGGCCGTTCGAGCCGGATGTCCGACCCAGGGCGCTCACGCCCGATGACTTGCACAGGAACCTCCAGGTCCGGGCGGCCGCTCACCGGCCCCTCGGGTCTGACGTCATCCGGTCACGCTACAGCAGGCCTGCTGCCCCGGTCGCGGCCGAGCCGACCGTGTCCGGCGGCACCGATCCATCCTCTTCGGGCCGACGGCCGGGGCGCAGTGCGGCTCCGTGAGCACCCGACCACAGAGCGGCAGCGGGCTGACCGCTGCGCTCCCATTCGCAGCCCTCCCCGTCTCCGATGGCATGATGAGAGTCCCCTGACGCCGCACCGTCGTGCCTTCGTCATCCAGGATTCAAACCGAGACGGAACCATGAGAAGACTCCGCACCGACACAGCGAGCCACCGGGATATCGGGTCGCGACGGAAGACGGCGGTCGTCCGGCACCCCACCCCGGTTCGGCCGGGATCCTGACCTCAGCTGTGTCGCCCGCGCTCGTGGTGCTCGCCGCCGGGATGGCACGTCGGTACGGCGGTTGCAAACCGTTGGCACCGATCGGGCCCAACGGCGAGGCCGTGATCGACCTGCTGACCAGTGATGGGCTCAGTGCGGGGTTCGACCACATCGTGATGGTCCTCCATCCCGAAAGCGGGCCGGCCATCCGGTACCACGTCGAGCGCTGTTGGCCGGAATCCGTCAAGGTCTCCTTTTCGGAGCAACGGCTACCACTCGGAACCGTCCATGCGCTGCTGGCGGCCCGGGCGTTGCTCGATCCAACCGAACCGTTCGGAGTGGCCAACGCAGACGACGTGTACAGCGAACAGGCCATGACGTCACTGGCCCGACAACTCGGCTCCGGTGCCCACGAACACGCCTTGATCGCGTATCGGTTGCGAGCGACGGTGGCGACCGACGACCCGGTCACCCGGGGGATCAGTGTGGTCGACGACCAGGGGTATCTGACCGGGCTGACCGAACGCCGGAAGATCCTCCGATCGGACCACGGTGCGAGCTTCCGGTCCGAGGACGGTCTGGAGCCGGTGGAGCTCGACGGCGACCTCCCGACTTCGGTGAACCTCTGGGGATTCCAATCGGCCATCTGGGACGTGGTGGACACGGCGATGGAGAGCTCGGGCCTCGACGAGGAACGACTGCTTTCCGACATCGCCGCGGGAAGCGACCCGCCCAAATCCGAGGTCCTCCTCCCGGACATGGTGGCAAACATGGTCGCCGACCGCCACGGGCTTCCGGTGCGGGTCATCACCACTGATGCGAAGCTGGTCGGCGTCACCCATGCCGCCGACCTCCCGGTGGTCAGCGCCGAGCTCTCCCGACAGGTCGCCATGGGCATCCGCCCCAGCCGTCCATGGAGTCAACCCGCCTGACGAGCGGTCTCAGGAATGGACGATGCTCCGGCAGAGCGGGGCGTTCGGTGTCTGGGCGGTCCCATTGACGACGGACAGCGCCGAATTCGAGGCCGGGGAGCTGAGGGTTCCGGCGGCCACGATGGGTTGTCCGTCCGTGAGCGTCCTCACCAGAACGGATCGCGTCGGTATGGCCACGGTGGCCATGTGCTTGACCGGGTCAGTGACGACCACGACTGGTTGCGTCCACCCCGGGCGTACGAACAACGAGGGCCCGAACACGTGTTGACCCGGGCTGGCCAGACCGAATCGGACTCGAACCCGACCGGTCCGGCCAACGGCGGACGTCGTCATCGAGACGGTGTTCGGCCCGGCCCTCACCAACGGGACGGTGGTCGTCAGACCTGACGGTTGGCGGTGGACGGTGACCCTGAAGGTGTGCTGGAACACGTGTCCCAACTCGACGGTCATCCAGGTCGCCCGCTGGAACACCTCGTCGGGAATGGTCGAATAATCTTCTCCGTTGGAGACGTAGAGGCCGTTGCAATCGCCGACCACGGCCAACTGGCCGGCAGGGGCCCATTGGGGCAACGTCTCCACCCGTGCGACGTTCCCTGCCTGCGGGTGCCCGGAGATGTCGCTCAGGCTCGTCTGGGCCTGCACGTACGAGAGCACCTGTGACTGATTCCACTCTTCATTCGGCGTGACAGCCATTCCTGTGTTGGCGACGATGCCGAACAGCGCGACCAGGGAGATCACCACGACCGCACCGATTCGCATCCGCCTGGTCCGACCGTCCAGCCGACGCCAGATGTCGGCCATCGCCACGGCGCTGGCCAGAACCAGGAACGGAACGAAGTCGCCCAGGTAGCGGGAAGCGATGTACCCCCACAGGAACAAGGCCGCCCCTCCGGCCCCTGCGGCCAGGAGCAGGATTCGAGTGAGGGCAACCTTCCCAACAGACCGGGGCCGGAAGGCGGTGACCATCCCCCAACAACCGAGTAGGGACAACAGCGGCATCGACGCGGTGAGACTCGCGGTCCGGTACCTCCGGTCGAAGAGAACCCCCGACAGGGCGGCGGGCGGGCTCGCCGGCAGCGTGATGTACGGAAACACCGATGTGAACCGGAGACCGTCCGGGCGGAGGTAGGCCAGGACATCAGAGGCCACGAAGTTGGTCCCGACCTCTGAATTGTGATTGGCGGCGAGGAAGCTGCGCCGGTAGGCATTGACCTGCGTCCAGATCTGCTCGTAGCTCGGAACGCCGAAAAGCATCCCGAACTTCGAGTAATTGACGGCGCATCCGATGATCAGGGGGACCAGTCCGACGCCCAGCATCGGGGCCCACCAGCGCCGGTTGTTCCGTCCCCCTCGTCCGATGCCGAACCATCCCGCGATCAACACAGCACCGACGACACACGCCCAGCCGGTCGTGGCACGGTCGAGGTTTGCCGCCAGCACCAAGACGAAGCTGGCCACCACACGACCCCATGACGGCCGCTCGACGACGCCCAGCAGGGCGAACATGCTCCCGGTCGTCAGGCAGATACTCCAAGCGATGTCCTCATCGAAGGTATACGGCGTGGCCGCCAGCACCATGAACACGGTCCCCGCCAGAAACGTGGCCATCAAGACGCCATAGGAGGTCGCCTCGGCCCGGCTCATGACTGCGTTCCCCCGGACCAGCACCCGTATCCGCCACAGCAGCAACGCGGAGAACACACCGGTGGCCACCCAGGCGATCAGGATGAACGGTGCGACCAGCTTTCCATCGAGGCTGCTCGTGACGGCCAGAACCGGCATGCGGACGAGGGAGGGGAACAACCCGAAGTAGGTGTACTGGTGACCGCCGTGTACGAATGCCTCGATACCGATCGCTCCGTTGGCCAGCCACAGGTGGCCGTGGAACATGGCGCGTGTTTGCAGGTCGTAGAAGTTGCTTTGGTAGGTGGTATGGCGCAGGAAGTCCGGCGATCCCCACAAGCTCCAGAGCGTCCAACAGAACGGCACGGCGGCTGCCGCCGCGCCGACGAGGACGGCAACAGTGAAGCGGCGACGGCCGAGATCCGATTCTGGTACCGATCCGCTGGCTGCCCGGACGGCATCCGTGGCATGCTCGGTCGCCGGGGGCGCCGGTTGGGGGCTCTCTTCCAGAACGGTGCCCCCGAGCGAATCAGTGGGTGCGTGCCCCATCGCGGCGCGAGTGTATCGAACGGGAGGAGACCCGAGCGATCGCTGACACCCGACGGCCCGGCCGGCTCCAGCACGATCGAGCCCATGCCCGCACGGAATCCCCAGAGGTAGCCTGTGGCGGTGAAGGAATCCCTCGCCCGCTTATGGCGGCTCGCTCAGAGTCCCCAAGGGCTGAAGGTCGTTCGCTACACCATGGTCTCGGTCATCTCTGCCTTGACCTCGCTGGTCATCTTGACCCTCGTCTTCGGCGTCCTCCGTCTCTGGACGGAGGTGTGGAGCGCGTTCTTCGCCAATGTGATGGCCGGTTTCCCGTCCTACTTCCTGAATCGCCGGTGGGTCTGGAAGAAGTCGGGGCGGTCTCACTGGTGGCGGGAGGTACTCCCGTTCTGGGTCATGTCACTGACGGGGATCGGGTTCGCGCTCATCACGTCATCGTGGGCGCACAACTTCGCCGAGGCGCACCACCTCCACCACCTGGCCCGGACCGTGCTGGTGGTCGGCGCCAACATCGCCGCCTTCGGCATCCTCTGGCTGCTCAAGTTCATGATCCTCAACAAGCTGTTCGCGCAGATTGCCGACGCCGAGCTCGCAGAAGCTGCCGAGCTCGGAACGGACAGCGAGCTCGGAACGAAGAGCGAGCTCGAGACCGGACAGCGAGCTCGGAGCAGACAGCGAGCTCGGATCCGAGGCCTGACCGCGCCGGAGATGCCTCGGCCCCCCATCGACACCTTGCCCAGGTGCGGGGGCACGACGAGGGAAACGGAACGATATCGGCTGGCGATGGCCGTCTCCCCCTTCGCGAGCGCCTTCACCGCACCCTGGCGCATCCACCGTCCAGCGCATCACCGCCGACCGGGGGTGCTGGGGCCCCGGTCAGACCGGGTCGCGGCTCAAGCGCTAGATTGGCACGCACTGCTCGTCTCGGCAGCAACGGGGGCCAACCACCCATGGTCGATACCAGCGGCGTGGTATATCGTGCCGCCACTGGGGTGCATTTCGCTATGACGACAGAAACTCAGCGTGAACGACCCGGACAAGGGGTCGATCTCGATCGGCTGGAGGACAATCTCGCCTCCCTGCGCGCCAGTTATGCCTCGGCAAAGCCGTACCCGCACATCGTGATCGACAACTTCCTCCAGCCGGAAGTGGCTCAGGCCGCGATGGAGGAGTTCCCGCCGCTCGACCCCGATCAGTGGAACAACTACCTCCACGTCAACGAGCGCAAGTTCAGCAATACAGAGCCCGAGACGTGGGGTCCGACGCTGCAAGGAGTGCTCGACGAGCTTCATTCACCGCGCTTCGTGCGATTTGTCAGTGATCTGATCGGGATCGACGACTTGGTCGCAGATCCATCGCTCGAAGGGGGCGGCTTACACCAATCGACCACTGGTGGCTTCCTGAATATTCACGCCGACTACACCGTCCATCCGCACAACCGCAAATGGCAACGGCGGGCGAACCTTCTCCTCTACCTGAACGAAGACTGGAAACCCGAATACGGCGGCGAACTCGAGCTGTGGAAGGCCGACATGACCGAGTGTGTCGAGACCGTGCTGCCCCTGCTCAATCGAGTCCTGATCTTCACCACCGATGTCAGTTCGTTCCACGGCCATCCCGAGCCGATGCGATGTCCAAATGGCGTTGCCCGGCGGTCCCTTGCGCTCTACTACTTCAGTGTCGAGGTGGACCCGATGGTCCGGTCCACCGAGTACCGTCCGAGGCCCGGCGACGGCGCCCGATCGTTGTTGATCAAGGCCGACACGCAAATGTTGCGTGCCTACGACTGGGCCAAGCGGCACCTCGGAATCTCTGATCAGACGGCCAGCAAGATCCTGGGTTATCGCGACCGTCTGCTGCGCAGGACCAAGGACTCGTGACCCGAGGGACCAGCTGGTGCCCGCTGTGACCAGCGGACTCGACTCCCACCGGATTGACGCCCTGCCTGACCCTGCCTGTTGATTTGAGCATCTGCACCCGCTCGTGGCGTACTGCGTGTGCCCCACGACCTCCTGCCGAGGAATGCCCGATGCAATCCCATGCCCGTGCCGTTGATGGCGCGTATGGAGAACGAGCATGACCGACTCCTCGATCGGCGTCGTGGTTGAGCCCCGGGTCGCGTCAGGGGAGCGTTCGCCTGCCCCCCGCCGAGTCGTGGACCGGATCGACCCACGACTCGTCACGCTGCTCACCGTCCTTGGGTTCGGAGCCCCCCTCGTCGCCTACCTTTGGGTCGTCCACCGTTACAGCCTGGACGTGATCATCGGCGATCAATGGGACGACCTCGTCGTGATCGGTCATTCCTACCAACATCTCTTCGACTGGAGCTCACTGTGGGCTCAGCACAACGAGAACCGAATACTTTTTCCGAACCTCATCGTCTTGGCGCTCGCCCATCTCGCTCACTACAACGTTCGCCTCGAGGAGTATCTCAGCGCCCTGTTCCTGATCGCAGCCGTGGTGCTCGTCATCGCGGCCCATCGGCGCCGCGAACCGGCAAATCCCTGGTTGTACTACTGCCCCGTCGCACTGTTGGCCTTCTCCATCGTCCAATACGAGAACACGCTCTGGGGCTTTCAAATGGCCTGGTACCTGGTGATGCTCTCGCTGGCAGTGGCCCTCGTCCTCCTGGATCGTCCAACCTTGACCTGGATCGCCTTTCTGGGCGCTTCGGCTGCCGCCATCGTCGGGAGCTTCTCGTCCATTCAGGGCCTGTTGATCTGGCCGGCCGGGCTCGTCCTCCTCTACCACCGACGGCGGCCGCTGCCCTCCGTCGTGGCCTGGCTCGCCCTGGCCATTGCCTCGGCGGTCATCTACTTCTACAACTTCGATGTCAACGCCACGTCCCACCGCCAATACGTATGGCATCATCCTCTATCGGCGGCGAGGTTCTACATCTATGCGCTGGGGGACATCGTCGGTGTTCCCGGGTCCATCACCGAGCCGAGGACCGGGAATCTGGCTGTCCTCCTGCTGGGTGTCGTCATTCTGCTGTTAGCGCTGGGAACGTTGGTGGCCTACGGCATTCGTCGAGAGCCGACGGGAGGGAGCCCCATCGGCGTCGCTCTCATCTGTTTCGGTCTCCTCTTCGTCGCCATCGTGACGGTGGGTCGGGGGATCTTCGGCTACTACGGCGCCGCTCAGTCCCGCTACACGACGTTCGATCTTCTGGTTCCCATCGGGATCTACCTGGCGTTGCTCGAGCGGCCCACTCTCACCGGACACCTTGCGAGGAGCGGCGGAGAGCTGGAGCAAGGTGGCCCGGTGGGGCGTGCACGTCGGTGGGCTGCCGCCTATTCGCTCCCCATTGCTCGATGGACGATCGCCGCGGTGGTCGTCCTCCAGATCGGGTTCGGCCTCCACTACGGGACCAAAGGCATTCAGCGGACGTATGCCTCCAAGGTGAAAGCGGCCCGAGTGCTCCGGAACATCGATCATGCGTCGGGCGGACAGATCTTCGGCCAGCTGAACTTCGTCTACTCGCCCTCGTTCATCCGCCAACAGGCTCGCGTCGCCCAGTTGCATCATCTGAGCGTGTTCTCCGGAACCTCAAGGCCGAGCCCGACTCCCCGCCGACGGGGTTCCTGAAGGGGCTGATGGAGCCTCGGCCACAACCACGTGCTGTCCTCCCAGTGGGATCCGTCGTAGGACTCGGTCGATCAGGATCCCCGGCGTCCCTCCCAGGGGCGTGAAGAGGAGGTAGTCGATGCGGCCACGAGTGGCTCCTGCCCCGACCAACAGATCCAAGACCTGCCTCGGCCAAAGGAGAACCACGCCGGCGTCCAGTTCGCAGCCGCTGACTGCTCGCCTCGTCATCGGATTGGCGGGATTGTGCTCGAACACGGCAACGAGCCCACCGGGGCGCGTCACTCGAAGCAGCTCGCCGGAAAAGGACGCCCGCTCGGCTTCGGGGATGTGGTGCAACACGCACATGGCCAGCACCAGATCGAAGCACTCGTTGGCGAAGGGAAGGCGCTGGCCGTCATATCGATCGAATCGCGCCGACGGAACGAGCCGGCGTGCCTCCGTCAACATCTCGTCCGACACGTCCACTCCGTGCAACGCCCGCACCTCGGGCGCCAGATGCTGGTCGGTCAGCCCCGTCCCGCAACCGACATCCAGCACGGTCGACGCACTGAGCTGCTGACCCCGATCGTTCAACAGGCGCCGAAGCAGAGCCACCTTTCGCTCGGCGAAGAACCTGGCGCCCCGACCCGTGAACGCGATCGACCGGTCGACAGCCTGCTCGTAGTCCCGGGCGTGCCGGTCGAAGCATGGCTCTCGAGCCCCGGAGAGAGGAGCGCCCGGATCGGGAAGCGCGGGCTGGGCCCCGCTCATCGGCCGGGTGTTCTGTCCGTCGAGGGCCGATCCGTGGCCGCCGGCACCCCGGAAGAGGAAGGAACGACTTCGACGATCGGCGTGCCGACATGGTCGCTCCCGACGGGATGCGATCCATCAGCGTGTTTGCGCCGGGCCAACCTCCAGATGCCGCGGAGATCGTCGGCGGCGGTCGAGACGATCTTGACTCGAGAGTCGTCATCCTCCACCCAGGTGACCGGCACTTCTCGTATCCGGAACCCTTGCCGCCAGGCCAGCACCAGCAGCTCGGTGTCGAAGAACCAGCTGTCGTCCCTGATCTCCGGGATGATCTTCTCCACGACCGCTCGGTTCACCGCCTTGAAACCGCACTGAGCGTCCCGAACCCCGTAGCGCAACGCAGCCCGCGCAATCCAGTTGTAGATGTGGGAGATGGCCTCTCGCCGAATGCTCCTGGTCACCTGCGAGCCCGGGTCGAGCCGGGACCCGATGCAGATGTCGACCGATCCGTCGGTGACGGGATCCAGCAGCGACCTCAAGGCCGACAGGTCGGTCGAGAGGTCGATGTCCATGTAGGCGACAACATCGGCAGAGCTCGTCGTCCAGGCCGCTTTGAGAGCGCCACCCCGGCCCCGCCGTGCGAGCCGGAGGGCACGAACATTGGGCACCTGTTGGGCGAGGCGACGAGCCACTTCCCATGACCCGTCAGTACTGCCGTTGTCGACAATGGATATCGTCCACGGGTAAGGGAGCCGCGAACCGAGCTCGCCGACCAGGCGGCAGACGTTGCCCTCCAAGCTTCGATCCTCGTTGAGCACCGGGAGCACGATGTCGATCGTTGCACTCTGCACTGGCGAATCCAGCCCCATCTGTTCACGCGTCAACGACGCTCGTCACGGCGTTGTCAGAACCAGTGCCGGGTGCACCGGCCAGCCCAAAGCCGCAGCGTACTCGTTCGCCCTGCAATCGGCTAGAGGGTCGGCCACTCCCTCCCTCACCATCTGGCGGCTCCTCGGTGGACGCCGGGCCCACCTATGCAGAGCCCGAGCAACCGTTCGGGTCCATTGCACCTTTCAGCCGGAAGAGCGACGTTCCGAGGAAGGTGGTGGGGCCGCCATAGTTGGCCGCAGCTTCCACCGTGTCACGGCGAATGAGGACCGCGAGCAGGATCTGAGCCCGTCCACGATGTGTAGGAGGACGGAGCGTCGAAGAGGTCCCGTCGCCGATCGTTGGTGTTCGACGTGATGAGGTAGTCGTAGTGGCCTCGATTGACGGCCTTCCGCCAGGCCGAACACGTCGTGATCGGCGCGAAGCCATGGTGCGGCCCAGGCTCGGCGATGTATTGCACGTAGTTGTTCAAGTCGGCCCCGTAGTAGCCGTACTGAAGCTGCGTGAAGTCACCGGCGAGTCCGATGCGGACATGGGTGACTCGCTGAGCCCAGCTCACGATGCCCGGCGCCCCGTTCGTGTAGCGGTTCGAAAGGTAGAACTGCTGCACACCGAATCCGGCCGCGGCAAGCACGAGACCGACCGCAACCAGGTCGCGCCCGGATGGGCTCCATTGCCATCGCCGCCTCTGCCAGAGCCCCAACCAGACCGCCAGAACGACGACGCCGACCAATAGTCCGACCAGCGAATCCACGCCCCGGATTGGCGATGCAAAGCGCTTCGCAAGCCACGGAGTAGGCCAGATCGTGCCGTCGAGCTGGGTGATCGCGATCGTCCCGACGTAGGCCCCCAGTACCACCCACAGCCTTCGACCAGTTTGGACGACGGGCGCCAGTGGCAAGAACAGCAATCCGATCGCGAGTGCCGCATCGACATAGCGAACGTTGTCGACGAAATAGACGGGGGCACCGAATATCGTGAGGTATTGCGGTGTGACGACGAACACCGCCCCGGTGGCAAGGCCCACCCAGCCGAGCATCCTCACCATCCGCCCGTTTCCTGTCACCACGCCCAGGACGAGCCCGGCGACAGCCATGGCCAATACAGCCCACCAGACCGGGCCGAACGACAGGCGAAGCCCCGGAAGGAAATATTGTCGCCAGTCGCTTCCGTTCAGCAGGAACTGAGCAACCGTCGAGCTTCTCGTCGTTGTCGCCGTCCTGGGAAGGGTGATCGGCCCGATCCCGATATGCAGCGAGGGAATCGGATTCCCCACGGTGAAGAAGTTCCGCAGGTACCAGAAGCTGCCGGTGATGGCGACCAACAGCAACCACCGTCCCACCTCCGAAGCTCGCCTGGATCGTTGGGCCAACACCGCGATGCCGACCGTGAGCGCGGCCACGGGAGCGACGAACGTGAATTTGGTCCCGAGGGCCAGCCCTGCCGCCAAGGCGGCGATCGATTGTGCGTTCAACCGGGTGCTGCCCCCGGCGGAGTACCCGTTCACCAGCAATGCCACTGCCGACAAAACCAGAGCCAGTCCGACCACGTCGTCGTAGGCGCCCCCGGGTTGGGTCGCGACCAATCCGGGGGTGGCCAACAACACCGCCACCCCGGTCATCGTGACCGGAGCGACGCCGAAGGGCCGACCGACACACCATCCGGCAAGCAGCGCCAGCCCCATCCAGGCGAGGTTGATGAACGGGGACAGGACGTCGTTGCCCATGAACAGGATGCCAAGGGCATGGATGAGCTCCGACGATGCCGGGAAGAACACCGTGACCGAATCGGAATCGACATAGTGGAGCGGGACGATGGTCCCTTGCTGTACGAAGCGGGCCGCGAATGGCAGGTGGTACCAGAGCGTGTCGACCGTGTACATCCCGTGGTGAACGGCATCAACCGTCCTGGTCGCCCAGCCGGCAATCACCACGCTGACGGCGACGATGGATACTGCCGTCGCGCTGCGAGGAAGCTCAGCCCGCTCCCCCCTCTGCCCGGGCCCGTCGGGGTGATGCGCGACGACCGGATGGGCGCTCGTACGGGCGGCCCACCAACCAGCCACCCCGGCCAAGGCCATGACCGGGGCGACTGCCCAGAGCGTGAGCAGGTGGACGGCCCCGACGACCTCGGTCACCACGACGACGGAAGCCAGGGCGATGACGAGTTCGGACAGGCGGGCCAGGGACCCCGTCCAGTCCGGCAACAGGCGTCGTCGCCAGGCACCGGCCGCTACGCCAATGGGAACAAAAGCGGCGCCCAGTAGTACCAACCCCCCTGCGTACCGGACGACCGTCACGGGAGAAGGTGCTCCAACGCTCCGACGGAGTCGGCGATCACGCCCCGGACCTGATGACGTGCACCGAGGGCCAGCCGAACCGTTGCTCGGACATGAGAACGGCTGCGAGTACCGCTCCTGTCAGGGCGCGTTCGCTGCAGTCCGACATCGGGAAGTGAGCGTGGTCTGATAGCACGAAATCGATCACCTTCGGTCCAGTGATCTTGCCCGTGAAGAGATCGTCGGCAAGAGCCCGCAACACGTAGTCGGCGCCCGTGAGTATATGCGCAGCCATGGCCGCCTCTCCGTTCGCAATGGGATGTTCCGGCCAAGAGAGCCGGAGGCCGAGGAGGGCAGGGAGCCGGTTCGAGGTCTTGGTCCACGACGCCGAATGGCCTGTCCTTGAGCCATGAGTCTCGACATTGATCCACCCAAGCCGTCCCGGTAGCGTCACCCGGGATGTCCCGAAATCGGCGGCGATCCTCTTGACGGCGAGCGGCAGCCTGAAAGGAGGTCGTGAGGAGTCAGCCTCCACCCCAAACTCGGCGGCACGACTTGGCGCACTGTTCAACCGAGCCTGGGTGTTCGAGGTGACGTTCGCCGGCCTGGTGTTGCTGGCAGCGGCGCTCATCTTGTCGATTGTCGGCCGTCGCTCGGGCTGGCCGCTCGGATCGGCCTTTACCGAAGAGCTGTTACTCGTCCGGCTCTATGGAGCCCACTTTCGGCATTTCGACTTCTTTCCTGTCTGGTCCAGCAGTGACGCGCTTGGAATGGGGAGTCCGGTCCTTCTCTTCTACCAGAAGGCGTTCTTCTATGTTGCTGGAGTCCTCTACATACTTCTCGGAGGAGCGCTCAAACCGACCCTCGTCGGGACCGTGGCGGTATTCCTGGTGATCGGTGCCTACGGAATGCGTTGCGCGCTCGCCGTAGTCATCCGGAGTCGTCTGCTGATCACGGCCGGATCAATCGGGTACCTGTTCACCAATTACGTCTTCACCGATTGGCTGCCCCGCGGCGATCTCCCTGAGTTCTCCGCCCTCATGATCGTTCCCTGGCTGCTCTATTGGTGTCTGCATTTGCTGGTGCGGAGGCGAGTATCACTGCTCCTCGTCCCGATCATGGTCCTGCTGGTCGAGGCCCATAGTGCCATTGCCCTCATCTCCCTCTTCACCTTGATCGTCGCCCTCCTGACGTTTCTCGTCGAGGGCGGCGTCCAGGGCCTCCGGGCCATTGCCCCCCGACTCGCAGTGGCGGTAGGTGGAACGACGCTGATCCTCGCGCCGACGTTTCTGGCCGAGCTTCGGATGGCCCGCTTCTACGATCCCAGCACCAAAGTGACCCACGGTGGAGGTATTGCCCAAGACTATTCCGCATTCGGTCGGTACTTCTTCGACAGTTCTTATCGATGGCTCGGCAATAACTCACATACATTCGTCCAGATGGATTTCGCCATCTGGATACCGATTGTGATTGCCATCGCTTTCATGGTGTGCAGTCGTTTCAGCAAACCCGTGCGGACTTTGGTCCGACGAATACCCCTGGTTTGGGATCGCTATGTTTTGGCCTTTTTGAGCATTACGTTACTGCTCTATCTCTTACTTCAACTCCCGGCCAGCCTCTTCGTATATCGCATTTTGTCCCCACTGCAGGCGATCGACTATCCCTTTCGGATGTTGGGGTTCATTACGCCACTGGGCGTTGTTCTCGTCGTCTTCCTGTTCGATCCTGTCTACTGTCGGTACCGCGCCCACCTCACCGCCCGTTTGGCCCCCTTGCTCTGGCTGAGCTCGCTCATCGTGCTGTCTCCCGTCACGTCCACGTGGGAGCAGAGTTTCGCTATCATCGCCAAGCCTGGTCAGTTTCCGAGCACCAGGCTCTCCGCCATTCCCGCGGAGATCGACTACCGAAGCTACCGCGGATTCTTCACGCTCAACGGCGGCATCCTCTACGACGAGTACCTGCCGAAGGTCTTCACGGATAACGGTTCGGAGCTGTACGACGATGCGCTTCTCTACCGGCAGCTCCACAGTCACCAACAGGGAGCAGCCTCCCTGAGCGCAGTCCCCTGCTCCGTGCAAGGCCCGGCACGAGTCCCCTTCGAATCACTGCAACTCAGCTTCCACGTGGCATGCGCCGGGCCAACGCAACTTGCTTTGCCGATCAGCTTCAACGCCTTCACGAGCATCTTCGCGGCGGAGGTCGGGCGGCCGCTCAGAAAGATCGGCTATTGCCACCTGCCGTCCGATCCCCGGATCATCATCAACGTGCCAAGCTCCCGACCGGAGTCGGTCGTGGTCCACCTGCCCACGCTGTGGGGGATCTTGTCGTAGTCCGGCCCGTCGTCCTAGTGGTTGTGAACCGTCACCTCGATACCGGCGCTGCGGGTCGAGCGTCCCGCCGGGTTGAAGGCGATGGATCGGAGGGTGTACTGCCCGTCCGGCACGTCAGTCGTAGGCCACGATCCCAGCCATCCGTACGGATAGGCCTTGGCCTGGCTGACCACCTGGTCCTGAAGCCCCTGTCCGGAGACTTCGAATTCCACCCCGGTCACGCCGAAATAGTCCGTGGCCGTTGCGCTGATGAGGGTCGGGCCCTGCACGACCGAGCCTTCCGCTGGGCGAGCGATGACCGTGATGGGGCTCCCCGGGTCCACGATCAACCCCATCGCCCGGTACGTCGCGGCATCACCGGTGGCGAAGAGACTCAAATGGTGCGCCATCGCGATCTGCGCCATTCGCCGAAGGAAGGAAGGGGTGAGGTACACGCTGAGCGAGCTGTTCACGAAGGTGTTGGGGTACTTCCCGATGTTCACCGTGACACGCGCCGCCCTGACCTGGGCGGCGTGATCGGCGCGGGCGCCAGCCACTCCTTCGGGAATGCCCACGACAAGCAGCAGGCCCACCACGACGGCCACCAGGGCAGCCACCACCGCGGCTCCCCTTCGTCGTAGTCGATTGCCCGGGTCCGGTCTCGGAGCTCCCACCACCGACCGCGTGTCGCGGTGACCCGATTCGGCGCCACCACCGGGACCTCCGTCCGGCGGCGTCAACGACGAATGGGGATCAAAGCTCGAATGCGCTTCACTCCCCCGCTTCCAGCCGAACCCATCCTGGACGACGAGCTGGTCAAGGGCGACGAAGTAGAGGCCCACGACGATCAGTAACTCGAATGTTCGATAGCGCGATTGGCTGGCCCCGCCCAGCCCCAGCATGATGCGGCCCACGGTGACCAGACCGGCGAAGAGGAGACCGAAGCAGATGAGTGCGGCGGCGATCGGTGTTCCGCTGATCTCGTCGCGCCGACAGTAGGCGATGAGTACGCCGATGGAGGCCAGCACCAGAATCAGACCGAGGACGATGACCGAAATTCCGATGCCATTGGTCTGGTCGACACCGACACCCACGATGTCGCCGACCAACATCAGGAAGAACTGGATGCTGGCACCGGGATGGCTGAACACGTAGCCGTTCTGGCCGGCCGGTGTCACATAGTTGTGGAAGTAGAGAGCCGTGGCAAGAACGGCCGCCCCCGCCCACACCACCAGGTACGCGGCTGGACGACGCCGGAGGTACAACAGAAGCAGACCGACCGGCCACACGAGCAGACCCTGCAACGAGGAGAAGCTTGCGACCACCGCGGCACCGATGGCCAAACCCAGGAACCACCAGGTCAGCCCGGGTCGGTCGAGTACGGCAAGCGTTACCGCCAGGGCGAAGAGCACGAGGTACCAGGCGAATTGGAATCCCCACAGCGTGTTCTGATGTTGAACGACGCACAGCATGATGACGGCCACGGGGACATACCAAATCAGGGGGATCGGCCCCGTCCGGCGTCGGTGGGCAAAGACGATCAGTCCCGTCGAGAGTATGAGGAGCACGGCGCTGGCGTACTCCTCGACCAGGATGTTGAAGTGGGTGGTCGTGCCCAGCAACAGGACGACCAGATTCGGGAAGAAGATCCGGTTCTCGTAGTGCAGGGCCCACAAGGCGCTCAGATTGAGATGCCCCGAAAAGTAGTCGCCGACGATCTGAACGTCATTCCATTGATCTGCCCGGATCGTGTTGATCGCGTAGTGGTGGATGAGCCAGAGGTACAGGGCGACAGGCGCGAGGAAGCCCAGGACGGCCAGAGCCGTCAGGAGTCGACGGCTCGCCGGCCGGCTGCGGCCCGGGACGGACGACTCCCTCTCGGGCCCGGCATCGGCGCGGACGCCGCCTCGCTCAGCTGTCACTGATCGTGGAACGGCGGCGGACCGGGGTCGGGGGTGGTTCGCCCGGGCGCTGGATCCTCGGGTCGACGCATCCTCCAGTGCCGTACGACGCCGAGGTTGATGACATCGGCCAGGGCTCGGACGCTTCCGGCCAGATCGACCTTGGAGCCGGGCCTGTCCGTCCAACGCTCCAGTGGCATCTCGAGGAACGATCCCTCCGGAAGTCCGGGCAAACCGTGGGCACCATCCAACAGGCGTTGGCACAGCAGCACGTCGAATGACCAGGATGAACGGAAGGGTGCCTGGATCGCCATCCTCAGGTTGTCATTGACTCGGAAGACCTTGGCGCCACACTGCGTGTCATAGACGGCGACCCCGAGGGCCAGCGAGGCAGCCGTGGCATAGATGCGCCCCAGGTAGTGGCGGAACGGGCTTCGCTCGATATGGCTCCCCAGCCGGGCGATCCGGGACCCGAACACGGCGGCCAACTCAGGATGGCATTCCAGGACCGTCATCATCCGGATGAGCTCGGACCCAGGCGTAGCCAGGTCTGCGTCGAAGTACCCGACGATCGGTGGACCCGATGCCACCGCCCGTAGGAGCCCCTGACGGACTGCCTCGCCCTTTCCACAATTGCGGTGGAGCTCCAGAAGGCCGATGGCCTCGCTTTTCCGTGCCAGCCGCTCCAGCACGACCTTGGTGCCATCATCAGACCCGTCATCGACAAAGAGCAATTGCACGTCGTTGCCCGCAACCAGGTCGAGGAACGCACACTCATCCAGTCGATGCTCCTCGTTGAAGCACGGGACGACGACGATGGGACGGCCGGTCGGGGCGCCGGCGGCAGCAGACGTCGTTCATTTGGTCAACGAAGAGCTCTGCGTTGCCCGCCCTGGGTCGTTCCGGTGGGCTCGTCGCTTCCGGACGGACGACCATCCCAGCAGGCCGAGCAAGAAGAGGAAGCTCGCCGATGCCAACAGGATCCCCTCGGTCAAGGCTCGGGGCCAGTAGTGCAGGTTGATGGTGTGCTCGCCCGCCGGTATTCGAGCTTGGAGCATCATTCCAGCATATGGTTGCAACGTCAGTGGCTTTCCATCGATTGTGGCATTCCACCCGGGCGTATTCGTGAGATGCAGGCGGAGTGCCTGTGGGGCATCCGACGAGGTCGTGAGGTGCCATTGCGATGGGCTCGGGTGGCTGACCGCAACGGGCTCGCCTACCACACCGGTCGGTGGCAGCTCGCCCCCCGACAACGGAGCCACGGTCGCCTCCCCCGAACTTGGGATGCGGTACAGGTCCTCATCACCCAACCGCCGCACGTAGACCGCTCCGGTCGGACCTGGCTTGCCTGCGGATGTGAGCACATAACCGACACCGAATTTCGCGTGCCTGGGCTGCAGTGTTCACCACAGGGCAGAAGATGTTCAGGACTCGGGCCCCGTCCAGTGTGCCCACGTCGGCCGGCCACGCGGAGAAGTAGTCGGCCGGAATGATCGGATCGTAGACCTGCAGTTCGTGAACGCCGTACGCATCGTTCACGTTCGGAGTGAGCCCGAGCTCGCAGTTCGTACTGTCGAGGGCCACGGTCGACGACCCTACCGATTGAACCAGAGCCCGAGCGGCGGGCGTTTGGGGGAACGAGTGCGGGCTCGACTGGATCATCGTGGTGCCTGAACTGACGAGAAAGGCTGTCTGCCCGGCGAGCAACACCGCACCGGCGATGACGCCCGATGATCGAACAATCCAGGGTCTGCCCGTGACGGGATCCCCGAGAGCACCAGGGTGTCCTCCGCCGGACCCACGAATCCGACCGACCGCCAGCAGGAATCCGGCCACGGCAAGGCCGAGGACGGTCTCGACGACGGGCCAGATGAAGCTGTGGGCCCGTACCGAGCTCTGCGCCGGGTTCAGGTGCCCACGACCGAACAGCCACAACCCGGCCAGGACGGCCGCGGCAATGGCAAACCCTGCTCCCAATCGCCACGCCGCTCGCCGGGCACCAGCGGAGCGAACGACAAGGTCGACTCCGTACCCGGCCAGCACGGCGAGGGCCAGAGCCATCGGCATCAACAACCGGACCCATTGGATTCCTCCGACCACGGGAAGCTTTCCTGCCAATCGGCTCATCCCGGGAACGAACACAACCGCAAGGCACATGAGCAGGACGACGGCGAATCCACGAACCTCTGGTCGACGATGCCGTGAGATCAACGCGATACCGCTCAGGACGAGTGCACCCACGCCGACGTACATCGCCGTCTCGGTGTAGAAGTAGGTGAGACCGAAGATCACCACTTTGCCGTGATGGAAGATGGGCAAGCCGTCGAACGCCGGAATCGCCAGATAGGTGAGCGTGTGGAGCTTGAGCGAGCTCTCGACGGCGGACCCACTCCGAATGGACTTCGATACGACCTGAAGACCGGGCAAGGCAAAGGGCGCAGCCAGTGCGACGCCCGCGAGCGTGGCGGCGACAAGGTCGATCGCAGGCATGAGGACAGGCCCGGAGCCACCCCCCCACTTCGTCCGGCATACCAACACGACCGCGAAGAACACCGCGAACGCCATCATCAGCGGTACGAAGCCCTCCGGGGCACCCCCGTAGAGAGAGGCCGCGATGCACACGGCGAGGGCACAGATATAGCCGGCCCGATGGCGCCTCCGTAGGAGGAGCAATCCGAACGCGAAGATCCAACCCGCCCAGCTGAGCACGGCCGGAAACGGGTAGCCCAACCAGGCGGCAATCGGGCCACTGAGCTCGAAGACCGTGCCGACGGTGGCGCAAGCGATCGTTCCCATCCTCAGCACGCGACCGAGCACGTAGCCGCCCGTTCCGGCCACCACGATGTTGACGATCACGCCAACCGTGAAGGCGTATCGGAGGGGTACCAGATAGCCCACGAGAGCCGGAAGGCTGAACGGGGCCGACTGCCAGTTGAACGCCAGCGGCATTCCAAGTCCGCCGTAGGGATTCCAGAGGGGGAGATGGCCATGGTGCACCTGCGACCACACGGTGTTCCACCATGGAATCAGTGAGTTGATGAGGTCACTGTTCTGGTAGACGTGAATCGGGGTTCCGGGCTGTGCAGTCACCCCCCATCGACTCAAGAGGTCGAATGGACCGAGAATATTCCCGTCGAGGAGGAGGGGAACGAGGATGGCGATCCCCGAGCCCACCACCCAGACCAGTCCGAGGACGTCGTTCCAGTGGGCAAATCCGCGCCGATGACCAGCCGGCTCGCGGTCCGGCTGAGCGTCCACCCGGTCTGATGGTGACCCCGCCAGGTCGGCCCCCCTGTGCCCTGCTACCAGGACATCCTCATGCACCCGTGAAGAGTAACACCGGCGTTTGTTCACCCTCTCCGCGGCCGCGGGGGAACGCGGACCTGGCTCGACGAGTCGCCAGCGGCTCATCGGCTGCGTGCGTCGGAGCAGGTTCGAGCGGTGGTGGTCTACGGGTGAACGGGCCCGGTCGGCGTGCACCATCGCTGGGCCGGTCTCTGCGCCCTCCGGGTCGCGGTCGGTGAACAGAGATCAACGACCAAGAGGAGCGCGCGTCACCGTTCGAAGCGCGCCAGGCGCCAGGGGCCAAGAACCCACCAGCTCGAGCTGAGGGATCCGCTCGATGGTCAGAGCCGGCTCACCTCGACATCCATCGTCGGCACCTGCGATCGGCCCTTGCGATCCCACCAGCCGATCCGGTTCTTCATTCGGAGGATCGGTCGCTCGAGCCCGAAGTAGCTGGCGGAGGCGAAGACCGCCGTAACCGCCAGCACGGTGATGGCAAGGAGCCAGAACGGAACCGCCCCCTGTCGCCAGCCGACCCGGTTCATCACCGGATCGATGAGGTTCAGGTGCCAGAGATAGATGCCGTAGGAGATGACGCCAAGGCTGGCCACTGGCCACCAACGCAGCAGCTGGCGTATCAGACCTCGGTCCTGGGGACCGAACACAGCAGGCAGGAGCAACATGAACGCGAAGAGACCGTAGAGCTCCTGCCGTTCGAGGTTCACGTGCGGGGTTACCACGTAGAGGATCTGCCGATCCGCCACCACGTGCGAGACCGCCCAGAATGCGAACGCGGCGCACCCCCAGCTGATGTAAGGCATCGATGGGTGACCCAGCCACCCCGGCTCCGAGGCATGTTCGCTGAACCATGCGCTGATGACCGCCAGCAGGATCCCGAGCGCGAACAGGTCGAGATAGGCCGGGAGCCATGACGACATGAGCGGGGACAGCGGTGGGTCCGTGAAGCAGTGCGGAGCACAGACTGGGGAGAGATGCCCGTGACGAACAACCGTGAGTGGGATGTGCAGTGTCCAGTAGCGGAACGCGAAGCTGACCACGATCAGCACGGCGACGCCGATGAGCTCACGGCGGAGCTGCCGGGCCTGCGACCGGCGCCCGACCGCCACGAGCGCGGCATAGAACGGCAGAAAGAGATAGAAGGTCATCTCCGTGCACAGCGACCACGCCTGGGGAATGCCGTGGTACGACTGGACCGGGAAGTAGATCTGCAGGAAGAAGTAGTGGGTGACCACCCCCTGCCAGCCACCTGGGCCCATGGTCACCTGGTGGAACACATAGGTCAGTACGGTGAGGGCCAGCCAGTAGGCGGGAACGATGCGAAGCAGTCGCCGTACCCAGAACTTCCTGACATTGGGGCTGCTACGACCGGCAAGATGCGAGACGGCAAACGGGCGGTAGAGGAGAAAGCCCGAGATGAGGAAGAACACCGAGACACCGATTTCCAGCCGGCTGGTGTAGAGCCCCAGCGACGATCGAAGGGTGAAGCCCGAGGACCACGCCGTGTGGAGCAAGAGGACCGAGACGGCGGCGATGGCCCGCAGACCGTCGAACCCTGCGAAATGCCGGGGCTTGGCTACCGGCTTGGCGTCGGCACCGTCTCCGTCCGTCGGTCCGACAAGGTCGGACGAAACCAGCAGCGGCGCCAACTCCGTTTCGTGCTTCACAGATCACCTCGAGTCCCACAGGTGGGTCGCCTGGGAGATCATCCCAAAAAGGCAGGAGCCGAATCTAGCTCGATCGCATTCCCCGGCTCGCTCAGCTTCGACCCATCCTCTCGACGGTCGAGAGCCCTCTCCGATCTGCCCCGGCTGGCATCTTCGCCAAGCGTTACCCCCTGCTCCAACCCATCTTGCCTCACGAGTGCTCGTGACCGACAGATCCGACGACGATCGGCGAAGCTACGCTCTAGCCCGATGGGACGGGGCTCTGGCGATATGCGTGGTCCCGGCTGATGGTCGGATCAGAGAGGGGAGAGAACCGGCGTGGAGCTGGCATCGGACCAGGCCGTTCCAACGGCTGACACCGCGGGCCGCGGGACCACCGTCGAACCGCGCAGCGTCGGACGGGTCGTCGGGCTGGACGGCCTCCGCGGCGCAACCGTGATCATCGTCTTCGTATCCCATCTCGAAGTGATCCTGCCGATCCCGAGGTTGGCGGTCGTGCCCGGAGGGACCGTCTCCCTTGACTCCTTCTTCGTCCTGAGCGGATTCCTGATCACCGCATTGATGCTCCGCGAGCAGGCCCGTACCAACAGGCTCAATACCGCCGGGTTCTACCGTCGTCGTGCCGTCCGTCTCCTCCCGCCACTTCTCGCCGTCCTGGTCGGCCAATCCATCTTCGCCTACCTGTCAGGCGTCTCCTATCACGAGGAATGGACATCGCTGCTTTCCGTCGGCTTCTACTACTCGAATTGGAAGCTCGCCTTCAACTCGAACGCCCTCGGGGGGAACATCGCGCCGGGCCTCCAGCACCTCTGGTCGCTCGCGCTGGAGGAGCAGTTCTACCTCATCTGGCCGTGGGTGACCATCTACTTCCTCAGCATCCGGGCCCGCCTCCGAACCGTCGTCATAGTCCTGGTGACCCTGATCGTGGCCATTTCGGTCCATCGTGCGCTCATGTACCACGGCGTCAACTCGTGGTATGCCGACTTCATCCGGACCGATACCCGCGCTGATGGGATCCTGCTTGGCTGCCTGATCGCCCATCTGTGGATCCGGGGGAAGGAACCCAAGCGAGCAGTTGCCCTCTGCGGCACATTGGGAGCGATCTTCCTGTTGATCTGCCTGCCGACGGTCAACACCGTCGGGCCATTTCTCTTCTTCGGCGGGATCAATGCCATCGACCTGGCCTGCGCGTTCGTCATTCTCGCCCTCGTGGACGGGAAATGGCGAGGCAGCAAATTCTTCAACCTCCGGGGGTTCGTGATCCTCGGAACCGTGTCCTATGCCTTCTATCTCTGGCACCTGCCCATCTTCTTCGCCATTCATCACTATGGAGGCGGATGGCCGGAGTGGGTCCGGGTGGTGGTGGCAATCGTCTTGACCGTGACCATGACGGCCCTCTCGTGGTTGTTCATCGAGAAGCCGGCACTGGAATGGAAGGACCGGCGGGAGGGCCATGACTACGTCGAGAGGCTCTCACTACGAACGCTGTTCAAGCGGGACGGAAAGCCCGCCGGACCTCAATCCGCGGATGCCGCCACCCCTCCGGCGCCCCCATCGGCCGCCCCGGAGGCCGAGAAACCCGCACCGGAACCCATCCCGGCCACGCTTCCCCAGCAATCCGGTGGCTAGTAGTCTGATGAACGATCCGAAGCGATGGCCAGTGGCACGATGGCGGTCCCTCCGGTAGTGCCGGAAGGGGGGTAGGGATGAGAGATCAGGTAGGTGTCATCGGGGTGGGAATGACCCCGATGAACCGCCGGGATGTCGATCCAGCGAGCATGGCCACAGAGGCGGCGCGGGCGGCATTGGCCGATGCCGACCTCCCCTCGTCTGACATCGGCCTCGTGGTCGTGGGCAATGCCATGGGTGGACGGCTCAACGGCCAGGGCTGCATCCGGGGTCAGACGTGGCTCCGCGGTCTCGACCTGCACGAGGCCGGCGTGATCAACGTGGACAACTCCTGTGCCGGAGGATCGTCGGCCATGCACGTCGGTGTCATGGCGGCGGGCGCCGGCGAGTCACCGGTCCTCGTGGTCGGCGTCGAGAAGATGTGGGTCGGGGACCGGGCGGCAACGTTGGCCGGGATCGCCGATGCCCTCCCTTGGGACGAGCGGCGGGTATTCGAGGCCGAGCTCGGTGGCCGGAGCATCTTCATGGAACAGAATGCCGATTGGACCCGCCACCAGTTGGCCGAGCGCGGTACGACTCGCCACGAGATCGCCGCCACCACGGTCAAGAGCCGGCGCATGGGTGCGGCCAATCCGCTGGCCCAGTTCCAGACCGAGGTGACCGTCGAGGAGGTGCTCGAGGCGCCCACCGTCGCCGGTCCGCTGACCCGGCTGATGTGCTCCTCCTTCACCGACGGGGCGGCGGCGGCCGTGCTCGTCTGGGGCGCCGGACCCGACACGCCCCGGGTGCTCGCCAGCACGATTCGTTCCGGCTCAGGTGAGCTCACCTACCACGAGCGGCTGGAGCATGTGGCCGAGGAGGCCTGGAAAGTGGCCGGGGTCGGCCCCGGAGACGTCGATGTGATCGAGGTGCACGACGCCACCAGTGCCGAAGAGCTCTATGCCATCGAATCGCTCGGCTTCTTTCAACCGGGCGAGGCGGGGCAGGCCACCGTCGCCGGTGCCACCTGCCCGGGGGGCAATGCCGTCTGCGTGAACCCGAGCGGTGGCCTTGTCGCTCGCGGACATCCCCTGGGCGCCACCGGTCTCTGCCAGATCGTCGAGATCGTGCAGCAGCTCCGCGGCCGCTCGGGCACCCGTCAGGTTCCTGACGCCCGGGTGGCGGCTTCGGTGAACACCGGCGGGATCATCTCCGGCGACACCGCATTGGCGAGCGTCCACGTCCTCGCCCGCGGATGACGAGCGCGGGCAGGGGCTCACCAGGGCCCGCGAGCGGGGGGGCCACCGTTGACGTGGAGCGTCTCACCGGAGATGAATCCTGACGCATCGGACACGAGGAACAGCACGGGGTAGGCGATCTCCTCCGGTGTCCCCGCCCGACCCAGGGCGCTGGCGTCGCGGGCCACTTCGTCGGCGTCACGACCGATGGCCTCCATCGCCCTGACGAACCCCTGGGTCCTGACGAATCCGACACAGACGCAGTTGATCCGGACACCGGTGTCGCCGAACTGAGCCGCCATCGTCCGGGTGAGGTTGTTGACCCCGGCTTTGGCCATTCCGTAGGGAGCAAGCCCGGGCATGGGCACCTCACTGGCGACCGACGAGATGTTGACGATACGGCCGTCCCTCTGCGCGGCCATGTGGCGGGCAGCCTCTTGGCACAGGATGAACGCGCTCCGCAGATTCAGAGCCATCGAATTGTCGAATTCCTCGGGGCTCCATTCGTCGAGCGGGAAGCTCTTGCTGCCGCCGGCATTGTTCACCAGGATGTCGATGCGCCCGAACTCGTCCAGTGTGCGGGCGATGAGGGAGCGGCAGTCCTGTGGCTTGCGAACGTCGGTCCTGTGGGACACGGCGCGCCGACCCGATGCTCGGACCTGCTCGGCCGTGTCCTCCAGGTTCTCCACCCGGCGGCTGGCGACCACAATGTCCGCACCGTGCTGAGCGAGCACGAGAGCCGTTGCCTGCCCGATCCCCGTGCCGCCGCCGGTGATCACGGCAACCCGCCCTCCAAGATCGAAGCGTTCGGGAATCACGGAGCTCCTTCGAGTCGGTCAGGCGAACGGAGGATCCCGACGGGACGGATCACCGGCAATGTCACGCTCCAGAAGGCATATTCGATGATCAACCCTACCTTTGACGACAAACCGGGCTCTAGTTGGCTAGTGTTCATTCGCATGAAATGGATATGGGTAATTATCCTGGCAATCATTGGCATCCTGGCTGCGATCGTGGCGGTCGAATACCTCACCGTTTCGATCGGCCATTTGCCCAGCTTCATACCGGGAGGCAAGCCCGGACACCACGGCCACTACCACAAGCGAGGCGCCATCGCCGCGGTCATCGCCTTTGTGGCGTTGGTGGCTGCGGGGTTCCTGACATACCGAAACCTACGGACGCAGCCGGCTGGTACACCCCAGTCCCCCGCCGCGGCTGGAGGTACGTCATCGGCCGACCAGATTCTGTCGAGCTCCACGCCCGAGCCCGGCCCGGTCGACGAACCGTAGGCCCCGCCTTATTGCTCCTGAGCCACTACACCTGAGCCTGGTCGGGCCGGTGCTGAAGGTGGCCGATCACTCCCCGAGGAACCAGCGCGCGGCTCGGGTGGAGTAGGTCACACACCGACCGGTCCTGACCGAGCAGCCGATCCGCGCCAGTGATCGCAGGCGTTGCTCGTGGGTGGTGGCGATGCCCAGCCCCAAGAAGACCAAGGCCGTGCCGGCGATCACCAGTGGCTTCACGTCGAGTCCCGTGAAGGGCAGCGTGCTGGTCGGCGTGGAGGCGTCCGTGGCCGGCACGGTCATCGTCTGACCCGTGAAGGGCAGCTGGGTGGGGGCCGGCACGGTCTGGACATTCGCGGTGATCGGACCGCAGGTCACGGACGGCGCCGACGCCTGGGGCGTCACCTGCGTCGGTCGAGGTGGTCGAGGTGGTCGAGGTGGTCGAGGTCGTGGTCCGATGACCGGTTCGGGGCCGGCGGGCCGTCGCTGTCGCGCCGTGACCGAGCCGGGCCCGGTCGGGGTGTGGAACCAGCCGTCTGGGCCGTCTGGGCCGCCTGCGCCGTGGGCGTTACCTGTGCCGTGGCCGTCGTCCCGCTTGGACAGCAGGTCCCGGTCTGGATGGCTTGTTGGTGTCCCACGACGAGTCGCCACGGCGAGGGCCCGACGAACACGTCTGCTTGGATGACTCCGCAGAAGTTGGTCGGGTAGGCGACGGTCAGCACCGCACCCGACGCTCCCGTCGCAACGCCGACGATGGTCTGGGCCGGGATATCCGGTTCGTTGACCTGCAGCTTCCACACGCATTGCGGGTTGGTCGCCGGGCACATGGTGGGAGTGTCGAGGGTCACGACGTTGTCGTTGTTCCAGAAGGTGATGGTGGCGACGGCTCCTGCCAGTGAAGACGCGGCCGCAGCACCGGCTGTAAGGAGAAGCACGCCAACCGCGAACAGAGCGACGGCGACCGCAGCTCGCCGCCGACTCACCCTCGCTCCACCGCGCTCCCGCATCCTCATTCCTTGCCCTCGTCGAATCTTCCCCACCCCTGTATAGCCCGACTACGGTGCAAAACCGGTTGTTCTGATCTACGTCGCCGGTTAGTCTTGCGGACTTCCCGCCCAGCCGCATGGTCAAAATTGGGTAGATCGCCGGGGCCTCGCTCCGTCGCCGCAATTCAACTCGCGATGCCCCCCGGCGTCGAATTGCGACGGAGCGAAGGCGCGATCCGCTCGGCCGGGGCTCACCACGACGCGGGGCTCACTCACTCGCCTGTGCCCCTGGGGGCGAGCGAGTCCTCGGCCCGGTGCAGGGACGACACAACCGTGTCGATGGCGTCCTCCAGGCCCGTGCCGGGCTCGATGACCACGTCGGGGGCGATGGGTGCCTCGTAGGGATCGTCCACCCCGGTGAACGATCCGAGCTCGCCACTGGACGCCTTGGCGTAGAGCCCCTTCGGATCCCGGCGGGCGCACACATCGGCCTGGGCGGCCATGTAGACCTCGAGGAACACCAGCCCGGACTCTTCGTGGAGCTGGCGAGCCCGGCGGCGGGATTCGGCATAGGGGCTGATCAGTGCAACCACGGCCACCACCCCGGCGTCGGCGAACAGGAGGGCTACCTCGCCGGCGCGCCGGACGTTCTCCTCCCGGTCCACCCGGCTGAAGCCGAGGTCACGGCAGAGCCCGGTGCGGAGGTTGTCCCCGTCGAGCCGGTAGGCGATCCGGCCCTCGTTGACCAAGCGCGCCTCGACGCCGGCGGCCACCGTCGACTTCCCCGAACCCGAGAGGCCGGTGAGCCACAGCGTCGCTCCTCGGGCGCCCAGGTGACGGGCCCGGTCGGCGCTGGAGAGGTGCCCGGAGTGCCAGGTGACGTTGGAGCTCGCCGACTCACCCATCGCCGGACTCAGTCGGGACCGTGCAGCATGCCGGCGCCGACGGTGACGTTCGTGTCCTCCGCCGCCAGGATGAACGAGCCGGTCTCGCGGTTCCGGCGATAGCTGTCGTAAAAGAGCGGCTGGGTGACCCGAAGGCTCATCCGACCGACGTCGTTGAGGCCGAGCGAGGACGCCGATTCGTCACGGTGAAGCGTGTTCACGTCGAGCCGGTAGTGGATGTCCCGCACCACAGCCCGCACCCAGCGCGTGGTGTGCTTGAGGGCCAGGAAGTCGCCGGGCTTCACTGATCGCTCCGTCATCCAGGCCACCATGGCATCGAGGTCCTGACCGACGTTGGGCTGGTTCATCGGCCGGCAGATGAGATCACCCCGCGACACGTCGATGTGGTCGCCGAGACGGACCGTCACCGACATCGGCGGGAATGCCTCCTCCACCGGCCCGTCGAACGAGTCGATGCCCGCCACCGTTGTGCTCAGACCCGAGGGCAGGACCATCACCTCATCGCCCACCTTGAACACCCCCCCGACCACTTGACCGGCATAGCCACGGTAGTCCGGCAGGCTCGTGTTCTGGGGCCGCACCACCCACTGGACGGGTAGGCGGGGATCGATCAGGTTCCGATCCGACGAGATGTAGACCTCCTCCAGGTGGTGCAGCAGCGATGCGCCTTCGTACCAGGGCATGTTGATCGACCGTTGCACCACGTTGTCGCCCTGCAGTGCCGAGATGGGGATGAAGCTCAGATCGCCGACATCGAGTCGGCTGGCGAATGAGGCGAACTCCTCGCGGATCGACTCGAACGTGTCGCGGTCGAAGTCGACGAGGTCCATCTTGTTCACGCAGAGGAGGAGGTGCGGTACCCGGAGGAGCGAGGCCAGAAAGGCATGGCGACGGGTTTGTTCGACGATCCCCTTGCGCGCGTCGACCAGCACGATGGTGAGATCGGCCGTCGAGTTCCCGGTCACCATGTTCCGGGTGTACTGAATGTGCCCGGGTGTGTCGGCGATGATGAACTTGCGGGCCGGTGTGGCGAAGTACCGGTAGGCGACGTCGATGGTGATCCCCTGCTCCCGCTCGGCCCGGAGGCCGTCGGTCAGCAAGGCCAGATCGGTGTACTCGTCGCCGCGTTGGCGGCTCACCCGCTCGACCGATTCGAGCTGGTCCTCGAAGATGGCCTTCGAGTCGTACAGCAGGCGCCCGATCAGCGTGCTCTTGCCGTCGTCGACCGAGCCCGCCGTGGCCAGTCGCAGCAGTTCCATCAGAAGTAACCCTCGCGTTTGCGGTCCTCCATGGCTGCCTCGCTGAACCGGTCGTCGGCCCGGGTGGCACCCCGCTCGGTGAGCCGCGAGGTCGCCACCTCCACCACGATGTCCCCGGCGGAGGTGGCCGTCGACTCCACGGCCCCCGTACAGGTCATGTCCCCCACCGTGCGGTAGCGGACGGTGGCCTCGAAGACCTCCTCGTCGTCACGGGGGTTGACGTGCTCTCCCACGGCGAGGAGCATCCCGTCCCGCCGGAACACCTGGCGCCGGTGGGAGTAGTAGATCGACGGAAGCTCGATGCCCTCGTCGGCGACGTACTGCCAGATGTCCAGCTCGGTCCAGTCGGACAGCGGGAAGACCCGGATGTGCTCACCGGCACGGTGCCGGCCGTTGAACAGCGACCAGAGCTCGGGTCGCTGGTTCTTCGGGTCCCATTGGCCGAACTCGTCCCGGAACGAGAACACCCGCTCTTTGGCCCGCGCCTTCTCCTCGTCCCGCCGGGCCCCACCGAAGACCGCGTCGAACCGGTGCTCGTTGATGGCATCGAGCAGGGTCCTGGTCTGGAGTCGGTTGCGTGACGGGTTCGGGCCCGGCTCCTCGACCACGCGGCCGGCATCGATCGATTCCTGTACCGAAGCCACGATGAGGGAGGCCTCCATCGTGGCAACGCACCGATCACGGAACTCGATGACCTCGGAAAAGTTGTGCCCGGTGTCCACGTGCATGACCGGAAAGGGGATCCGACCCGGCCAGAAGGCCTTCTGCGCCAGCCGCAGCATGACCACCGAGTCCTTGCCCCCGGAAAAGAGCAACACGGGACGCTCGAACTCGGCGGCAACCTCCCGGATGACGTGGATCGACTGGGCCTCGATGTTCTGCAACTGGGACAGTTGGTACTGGCCGAGAGCCGCGACAGCCCTACCCCGCTCCATGATCTGCGAATATAGTCGATGGACCGCGAATCCGAGCAGGTCGCAGGGTTTCGACCAGGTGCGGCGACCGGCCAATTCGGTCCCGGCACGCCGCTCGAAGGCGGGGAGACGACGATGGGGCCCGATGCAGACCGACGCCACGAGACAGGGCCCCCCGCCGGCGGCACCGGGTCGAACGTCCCGGGTGAACAGGGTACGACGTGGGCGGTCAGGATCCGCCCGGGCACACCCGCCGATGCGCCCACCGCCGCCGCCTTGCACGTGGGGGGGATCACCGAAGGCTTCTTGTCCCTGCTCGGGACCGCCTTCCTCAGTCGCCTCTACCGGCGGATCTACCGGTACCCGGCGGCCTTCCTCCTCGTCGCCGAGCACGAGAACCGCACCGTGGGGTTCATCGCCGGAGCGAGCGACGTTGCGGGTCTCTACCGCTCGTTCCTCGCTCGCGACGGCGTTCCGGCGGCGTGGGTTGCCCTCAGTCCCTTGGTCCGGAACTGGCGCCGGGTGGCCGAGACCCTGCGCCACGGATCCCCGAACGGGCGCGGCCCGGCTGGGGCGGAACTTCTCTCCGTCGCCGTCGACCCGCAGGCGCAGGGCCGCGGCGCCGCCCGCCAGCTGGTGGCGGCGTTTCTCGACGAGGCGGTCGACCGGGGATGTCCGGCCGCCCACGTGGTGGTCGGCGCCGACAACCGGCGAGCGGTCGCCCTCTACGAGCGGGCGGGATTCGTCACCAGCGAGCGGTTCGAACTCCACCCCGGTACCCAGTCGCTGCTCATGCGTTGGGAAGCGGGTAGCCCGCCGCCGCCGAGAGCGGCGACCGGATGAACGGATGGTCGATCGCACTCATTGCCCTGGCCGTCACTGCTGTGGTCACCCCGGTGGCCATCGTCGTCGCCGGCCACTTGGGTGTCGTCGATGCCCCCGGGGCGCTGAAGCCCCAGGTCAAAGCCGTCCCGTACCTCGGTGGCGTGGCGGTGTTCGCCGGGATGATCGTCGGCACCATCGCCGGGCGACCGTCGGTGTTGCTGCCGCTGGCCGCCGCCCTCTGCCTCGGCGTCGCCGATGACGTGGTCGACCTGCCCGCCGGCCTCCGGCTGGCCGGCCAGATCGCCGTCGGTGCCCTGGTGGCGGTCACCGTCCCGCTCCACCTGCCCGGGGTGGTGGGGGCCGGCGTCGTCGTCATCGTGACCATCCTGGTCGTCAACGGGGTGAACCTGATCGACGGTCTCGACATGCTGGCGGCCAGCGTGGTGGCCGTGGCCGCCGTGGGGTTCGCCGCCGTGCTCCACGGCTCCGGCCGGCACCTGTCGGTCGCCGTGGCCGCCGCCCTCGTCGGCTTCCTCCTCTACAACCGGCCTCCCGCCCGGATCTACCTGGGCGACGGTGGCTCGTACCTCCTCGGCACCGTACTGACGGTGTTGCTCGCCTACAGCTGGGCTCCGGGAGTCGCCACTCCCGTCGGGACGGCCGCGCTGGCCCTGGTGGCGGTGGTGGTGGCCGAAGTGGCCTTCGCCGGGATCCGGAGGATCCGGGGACGCCAGTCACCCATGGCCGGCGATCGCCGCCACCCCTACGACCTGCTGGTCGCCCGAGGCTGGCCTCGCCCGGCCGCCAGCCTGGCCTACGCCGGGATGGAGGCCGCCCTGGCCACCGGGGCCGTGATCGCCGCCCATCTCGGTTCGATGACCGCGGCCATCGTCGTCGACGTGGCCGCCGCGGCCGTGCTGATCGCCGCGGCCGGGGCCACGGGCGCGCTCACTCCCGGCCGAGGAGCCCGGCGGTGACGAGGATCTACCTCTCCCCACCCGATGTCGGCGACATCGAGCGGCGCATGCTGCTCGATGCCTTCGACTCCAATTGGATCGCACCGACCGGCCCGGACCTCGACGCCTTCGAAGGCGAACTGGCGGCGCGGATCGGGGTCGACCATGCCCTGGCGTTGTCCAGCGGGACCGCCGCCCTCCATCTCAGCCTGCTCCTCCTCGGGGTGGGTCCCGGTGACGACGTGCTGGTCCCTTCCTTCACTTTCATCGCCAGCGCCTCGGCGGTGACCTACCTCGGTGCCAATCCGGTCCTCGTGGACAGCTCGCCGTCGACGTGGACGATCGACCCGGCGCTCGTCGCCGAGGAGCTTGCCGACCGGGCCCGCAAGGGACGGCTGCCGGCCGCCGTGGTGACCGTCGACCTGTACGGACAGTGTGCCGACTACGAGGCCCTGCTCCCCCGCTGCGAGGAGTACGGCGTTCCCCTGATCGAGGACGCGGCGGAGGCCCTCGGGGCGACCTACCGGGGCCGGCCGGCCGGGTCCTTCGGCCAGGCCGCGGTGTTCTCGTTCAACGGCAACAAGATCATCACCACCAGCGGGGGAGGCATGCTGGTGAGCCGATCTGCCGACCTGGTGGATCAGGCCCGCCATCTGGCCAACCAGGCGCGGGAGCCCTTCGTCCACTATGAGCACGCCGCGATCGGATACAACTACCGGCTCAGCAACCTGCTGGCCGCGCTGGGCCGGGCCCAGCTCAAAGGGCTCGACGCCCGGGTCCGGCGACGGCGTGAGCTCAACCGTGCCTACCGGACGGCCCTCTGCGACGTCCCGGGGATCGACTTCATGCCGGTGGCCGACTACGGGGAGCCCAACTGGTGGCTCACGTGCATCACGATCGACCCCGTGCAGTTCGGAGCCGACGTCGAGCAGGTCCGGCTGGCGCTCGAATCGGTGGACATCGAATCGCGGCCGACCTGGAAGCCGCTCCATCTCCAACCGGTGTTCGAGGGAACGCCGACCGTTGGGGGACGGGTCTGTGCCGCCATCTTCGAGCACGGGCTCTGCCTGCCGAGCGGCTCGTCTCTCTCGGACGGTGATCTCGACCGTGTGGTGGAGGTGATCCGGTCGGTGCCGGGGTGACGGGGCCCGGCGAGTACGGTGTCGGCCTGTGAAGGTCGGCCGTCCACCGATCGAGGCCTCGTGAACCCCGGCGATTTGGCGCGCTCGGCGTTTCTCGCCCTTCCCGACCCCGTGCAGGTTCGCATCCGCCACCGCATGGGGAAGTTCGCCCCCTGGGAGGACGGACGAGCGCCCCGAGCTCCCACCTGTCCGCCGGGGATGCGGACGGGGCCGCCCGACTTCGTCGGAGTCGGCGTCCCCAAGTCCGGCACCTCCTGGTGGTTCAGCCTCATCCTGGCCCATCCCGATGTCCACGCGCCGCCGCGGAAGGAGGTGCTCTTCTTCAACCGCAACTTCTTCGACCGGATCGGGCAGCAACCCTGCACCGACGAGGACCTCGTGGCCTACGACCAGTGGTTCCCCCGACCCGAAGGCACCACCATCGGCGAGTGGACCCCCTCCTACCTGTTCTCCTACCTACTGCCCGCCGTCCTGCGCCGCGCTGCACCCCAGGCAAAGATCCTCGTCCTCCTGCGCGATCCGGTAGACCGTTACCGGTCGGACATCTCCCGCCGCATGCCTCGAAGACGCCTGCGCAACGTTCGGTACCGGGGGCTGGCCCGTGGGTTCTACGCCGCCGAGCTCGAGCCTTGGGAACGGGCATACGGCCCCTCGGAACGGCTCATCCTGCAGTACGAGGCGTGCAGCCGGTGGCCGGCCGAGCAACTGGCCCTCACGTACCGGTTCCTGGGCCTGGACGACTCCTTCCGGCCACCCCACCTGACCGCGGCGGTGAACGAGACGAGGGTGAAACGGAAGGTCGAGCCCGGGTTCGAGCGCATGCTCGTCGAGCTGTACGAGCCCGACGTTGTCGCGCTGGCCGCCCGACACCCTCAGATCGACCTCCAGCTCTGGCCCCATTTCGCTCACCTGGCGTCCGGCCCGACCTCACCTCGACCCTGAGAGCCGAGCGGGCGGGCCCGGTCAGGAGGAGGACCGCTCCTTCATGGGCTCGACCGGATATCGGATCCCCAGCCTCCCCCGGGCCCCGTCCGACAGTCCTCGGACCATCACAGCCAGGCGGCGAACCCGGTCGTCCCTCTCGCGAAACACCGCCCGGGCGAAGAGCTTGGCCACGTTCCGCGGATATCGGCCCACACGACGCTTCACATGCAGATGCACATACAGCATGTTGCGGGCCTCGTAGTAGTACTTCCACATCGGCGCACCGTCACCTTGACGGATCCCGACGTGGTTGACCAAGGCGTCGTAGGCGACCACCGGTGCATAGCCACGGCTGGGTATCCGGTATTGCAGGTACTCGGTGTCCTCGGCCCACCAGAACAGCTCCGACATGGGGAGTCCCACGGCATCGACAATCTGCCGGGCGACGATGAAGCCGCACCACGAGGGCCACCACGACACCGAACCGTCCGGTTGCCTCGAGATCGGGAACACGAAGGCGGATTCGGGGTCCTTTTCCGCCACGGCCCAGAGGCGATCGAGGCAGTCCGGTTCGGGGAGCATGTCGTCATCGAGTATCCAGGCGTGCCCGAACCCCGACTCGAGAAATACTTCCAGTGCCTGGGCATAACCGCCGGCCGGTCCGGTATTCGTCTCGGAACGGACGACCCTGGTGGGCAGCGCGCCGACCGGCAGCCCCTCGAGCCGAACTGGGGGGAGACTGGCGTTGTCCAGCACCAGCAAAGCCTCGGGTGGGCTCGTCTGGCCGGTGATGGCCCGGACGCATTGCTCGAGGGTTTCGGGTGCGTTGTGAGTGAGCACCACGGCCATGACGCGCCGACCGGTTGTCGTCACGTCACTGCATCCTCGAGGTCACCGGGGTGAATCAGCACGAACCGACCGCTCTTCCCGCTCGACGCCTTGACCACAGGGCCCGCCTGGCTGAGCCAAGGCACCGATGGCACTCCCCCTGGTCCCGCACTCGCCCCTGCGGCGAACGACTGTTGCTGAGAACAGTAGTGTGACCGTCCCATCTCAGGGACCGGAGAACTCGGGCCACCACGAGAGGTCGAACGTCGGGACCAGCGAGGCCAATTGGGCCACGTCGTCCGAGTAGACGGTGACCAGCCGCGAGGTGGTGCCGGGATCGATGGAGCGCTTCGGCACCCGCCCCACCTCAGGTACCAGGCGGCGACCGCCCGGGCGATGTCCATCGTCCAGGCCGAGGAATCTGTAGACGGCCGACAGCTGGTCCATCGGGTCGGCGACGCAGCGCTCGTACTGCAAGACGAGAACCTGCTCGGCGGGGAAGGACTCGAGAACCCGGCAGAGCTGGGCCCCGTAGAAGCCCCGCTCGATGGCGTCGGAAACCTCGGTTCCGAGCTGCGAACCCGGTTCCAGGGGCCGGTGCGCCAGATCCAGCTGGACCCGCTCGATCGGATTCCGCGTCATCATGAGCAACTTGGCGCCGGGCGCGGCACGCGCCGACAATTGCGCCACCCAGGGAAGGGCCGCGTACCCCGGAGTCCACTCGCCGGTGAGGGTACGCGGCCGACGCGGGAACCAACCGTGATACTGGTGTATCTCCGCCGCCCCGAATGCTCTCGTGGCGAAGTGGGACAGGAAATGGCGGGCCGGGGCGAGGTCCGGGCGGGCCGAAACGTCCGGATGATCGGCGATCATGCGGTACCACCGGTCACAGCCGGCCATGGTGGCAGCGATGCCGACGAAATCGGGCGGACCGATCACCTCCCCTCGCTCGGGCGGCGGAGCTGTCAGGTCTGCACCCTCCTCCCAGGGGCGGTACCGGCCCAACCAGTGACGGATATCGTCCCGCTGGGCCGACGGCAACAGCGAATGGAGCGGGGCTGGGAGTCGGTGCAGCCCTTCAACGAGGGCGTCCCATCCGCTCATCGCCATCGGAGCGCCGGCAAGGCTCCAGTCACGCCTGAATCCCGGCGAAGTTCGGCCACACCGACAGGTCGACATGAGGGAAGAGTGAGCGCAGTTCGAGCACATCGGAGGCATAGAGGTCGACGAGTCGCCGGACCGCATCCGCATCGATCGGCACTTTCTCACCCGAGACGTTGACCGGCCGGTAGAGGTCAGTCGGGCGGTATTCGCGCAACTCGAGGAACCGATAGGTGACATCGAGCTGACCGGCCGGATCGATGGCACAGCGCTCGTACTGGAGAACGAGCAATTGCTCGGCCGGGAAGAAGTCGAGGTACCGCTGCAGGGATCGGGCGTAGTAGCCCCTCCGGACCGCGTCGGCGACGGTAGCCTCCGTATACGAGGCGCCCTGGCTCAGGCGGAACGACAGCGCCGACCGGAAGCGCTCCACCGGATCGCGCAGGATCACCAGCAACTTGGCGTCGGGGGCGGCGCGGGCCAACAGGGCGGCGACCCAGGGGTATCCGAGGTAGTCGGGTGTCCACTCGCCCGTCACCGTCCCAGCCCGGCGCGGGAACCACCCGTGGTACGTCCAGATCTCCGCCGCCCCGAAGGTCTCGGCTCCGAAGCGGGAGAGGTACTGGCGCTCCTTGTGGATTGCTTGGTGGGAAGTGACGTCGGGATGCTCGGCGATGAGCTCGTACCACCAACTGGTGCCCCCCTTCTGCACACCGATCCCGACGAAATCCGGGGGGCCGACACGCTCTCCGGGCCCGACCGGTGGCGGGGAGAAGTCGAAGCCTGCCTCCCACGGGGCGAAGCGTCCCATCCGATGAAGTACCGCACTCCGCGTCCTCGGCGAGAGCTCGCGGAAGGCGGCTCTGGCCACGCGGGGAGGGCGCATCGGCTCACCATGCCACAGGCGTTTGCGATGCGACAAGGACTGCGATCGACCCATGTTCGTTATCATGGCGCCCGTGAGGGGGCTGCTCGGTGTGCTGGAAACCGGGGATGGCCATCGGGCTCGATTCCGTTGTTCGAGGACGGGGGCGTAATGCCGGCCCATCTCGTGAGCGTCGTGATGCCCACCCGCAATCGTCCCGAGCGCCTGGAGCGGGCGGCGCGTTCGGTGCTCCAGCAGCGAACGGTCGAGCTCGAGTTGGTGATCGTGGACGACGCCTCGTCCGACCATACTCCGGAGGTCGCGGCTGAGCTGGCGGACGATCGACGGGTGCAGGTGGTGCGCAACCATCAGCCGCTCGGTCCGGGTGGGAGTCGCAACCGTGGAATCTCGGTGGCTCGTGGCGACCTTGTCGGGTTCTGCGACGACGACGACACCTGGTTGCCCGGAACGGCGCGTTCCGTCATCGACGTCTTCGAGGCCGACGACGAAGTGGGGGTGGTCACCTCGTGGCACCGGGTGGTCCACGAAGCAACCGGCCGGACGGCGAATTACCGAGGGCCCCTCGCCTATGGGTACCGCCAGCTCCTGTGGTTCAACTTCGTGGCTCTCCCCTTCGGGGTCATCCGACGGGCGCTGTTCCCCGATGACCTGATGGTCGACACCGCGCTCCCCTCGTGCGAGGACTGGGACCTCTGGCTCCGTTGCGCCCGAACCCGGCCCATCCGTACCGTTCCCCAGGTGCTCTACGGTTACCACCAGCACGGCGGCGGCCGGGTGACCAGGGGCGGGTCCGCCGACCGGGTCGGGAGGCAGCGATTCCTGGACAAGCACGCCGAGGCCATGTCCGCTGCCTGCCGTGAGTACCACGAGCTCGTGGTCGCCCAGCTGGACGGGGGGCGGCCCGGGCTGCGGGCGCGGCTGGCGGCAAGCTCCCGGACACCGGTGGCGGCCACGCTGGCCGGGTCGGTCCTGGCCGTCGGCGCGGCAGCCGGCCTGGTCGGGGCCCGCCGCCGCGACCCCGGGCTCGGGGCGCGACTGACCGCCGCCATGCTCGGGGCCGGCGACCGATGACCGAACCCCGGCCGATCGTCATCGTCGGGCTCCCCCGTTCGGGTACGACATGGACGCTTCGTGCCCTGGCCAGCGCGGCAGGGACGACCGCCCTCCTCGAGCCCGACAACGAGGACAAGTACCCTGCCGCCATCCACGCCAAGCACGTCGTCGGCCGCTACCCGCTTCTCCGGCCCGGCGACCAGGCCCCCACCTACCGCCACCTCTGGGCCTGGATCATGTCCGGGGCGCCCGAAGGTCGGGGGTCGCGGCTGGCGCGCTACTTACTGAGTCCGGGGACCACCGGCCGGATCCACCAAGGACGACGTGACCCGGTTACCTGGCTGGCCGGTCAGGTGGCCCGAACACCCCGACCCGGCCCCGCTGGCGACCGCGGCCGCGTCATCGCCAAGTCCATCCACGCCCAGCTGGCCACCGAGTGGTTGGCCACCGAGTTCGAGATCGAGATGGTCCTCCTGCTTCGCCACCCGGCCAACGTGCTGGCCAGCTGGTTGGAGACGAACCTCAAGGATGCGCGCAATTCGACGCTGGAGAATCGGCCCGAGATCCGGTCCCGCTATCTCGAGCCCTGGAGTGTGCCTCTCCCCGGCCCCGACCCCGTCGAACGGATGAGCTGGAGGATCGGGTTGCTCACCGCGGCGGTCGAGGATGCCGCCTCCCGCCACCCCGAGTGGCACCTGCGAACCCACGAGGGCCTGTGCGCCGATCCCACGGCCGGGTTCCGCCAGCTGTTTGCCGACCTCGGTCTCGAATGGGGTGAGTCGCCTCAGTCGTTCCTGGACGGTCACAACGCCCCGGGTTCCGGGTTTGTCATCAACCGGGTGGCATCCGAGCTCTCCGATTCGTGGCACCGGCGACTCGATGACGGGCAGCTCGCCACCTTGCGCCGGGCGCTCGAGCTCTTTCCGATCAATTCCTGGACCGACAGCGACTTCACGAGGAGCCGAACCGACTGAGCAGGTTTCTGCCCCCGGGTCCCGGTCCGTCCTCGGTCAGCCTGGTGCGGCCCGCTTCGCAGTGTGCCGATGCCGGCCGCAAGCCCGAAACGGCTCACCTCAGCTCGGCCGGCCTCGCTACCGGCCGCCCCCATTCGCACCTCGGCCGGCTGAAACCTAGCGAGGTGCCGCCTCCTGTCGCCGGAAATGGACCACGTATCCGGCCCGGCCGAGAGGCTGGAGCTCCACCACTTCGAGCCCGGCGGTTGCAGCCAACTGATCGAACCGAGCAGGCGTGTACCCGTGCACGCCGACACCACGCATCCCGTAACGGACCTTGCGGAGCAGCAAGCGGAGTCCGGGGGCGGGGAACGAACCGATGACGTGGGGGGCGGCCCCGGCCAGCCGGCTCAGGAGCTCACCGGGCCGGGAGACGTAGTCGAAGACGCCGAGCGCCACGGCCAGGTCGGCGGAGTCGACCTCGTCCAGGTCCTCCCACCGGCCCCGGCGCACCTCGATGAGCCCGGGGAACTCGGAGGCCTGTTCGGTGGCGAGTGCCACCATCGCCTCCGCTGGGTCGACGCCCACCACATGGATCCCATGGGCGGCCATCGGCGCGAAGAGCGGGCCGCTCCCGCAGCCCACATCGAGCACCCGCTTGGCGCCGATGGCGACCGCAAGGTCGACCGCCAGCCGCAACCGATCGAAGAGCGGGCCCCGCCCGATCACCCGAGCGACCGGCTCGCTCGAGTAGAAGGCGGCAAATCGGCGGGCCCGCCCCTGGAAGTACGACTGGAACTCGCGCTCAGACACGACCACACGCCTCGCTGCCGTACCGGCCCAGGATCCGGGAGAACACCTTGGCGACTCTGGTCCGTCCCACCAGTTGCTTGGCGACGGCGACCGAGCGCACGGTTCCGGTGCTCGGGAGCGTGGCCCCGAAATCGTACGAATGGTAGTAGAGCACCGCCGGCCCGGAGGCAGATCGAAGGGCGGCCGAGGTGAACGAGGCGGGGAGCATCCGTTGGTAACTGCCGCCGCCGATGGGCAGCCGGTGGCGGGTCAGGACCGGTAGTTCCCGCAGGGGTGACGTGGCGCCGAGGGTGCTCGTGTCCGAGACGTACTCGTAGCCCGCCTCCGCCAGCAGCTCCCGGTACCGGGCCAGACCAAGTCCGGCGGGAACGTCGAACCGGGGCGACCGGAAGCCGCGCACCGCCACCTGGACCAGGTCTTCGAGCATCGTGCGGCCTCGACGGAGCCACTCGAGAAGGTCAGCCGGGTCGTCCGGAAGGCGGCCATGATCGGGGCCGTGGCTGGCCACCTCGTGGCCCCGGGCGACCAACGTCGCCAACTCGTCGTGGACCTGTTCGGCATAGCTGCCGACCGTGAACAACGTGACCGCGGTGCCCTCGGGAGCGGCCTCGAGCCTCTCGGCGAGGCCTCCGAGACCGCTGGCCGCATCGTGAGGCCGGGAAACGGGAACGCCGAGCACAGCCATGCCGTCGTACCAGTCCTCGACGTCGACGGTCATGCACACCCGACTTGTCATCTCGCCTCCCCGGCCACCGTGTTCATCTCGCCTCCCCGGCCACCGTGTTCATCTGGGTTCCCCGGCCACCGTGTTCATCTGGATTCATCTCGTCCCCCGGTCCCGTGTTCATCTGCCCCTCTCGGCCACCATGTTGTAGCTGGCCCGGAGCCGCTCGACCACCAGGTCCTCGGAGAACCGCTCCACCACCCGTCGGCGACAGAGATCGCCGAGCTCGGTACGGCGGTCGGGATCCTTCAACAGCCTCTCCACCACTCCGATGAGTCCCAGCCGGTCACCTCGGGGGGCCAGCAGTCCGAGCCCGCGATCGACGACCTCCCGCACGCCGCGGATGTCGTAGGCCACCACCGGCCGGCCCATGGCGGCCGCCTCCATAGCCACACGCGGGATGCCCTCGCGATAGGACGGAAGGACGACCAGATCGGCCGAGGCCAGATAGGGGCGGACGTCGTCCACCGGGCCCACGAAGGTCACGATGCCCCGATCGGACGCCGAGCGGATCTCGTCCTCGGGCAACGCATCGCTCTGATCGTGCTCCGACGGCCCGACGTGCACGAAGTCAGCCTGTCCGGCCAGCGAGGCGGCCAGCTCGATGAAGTCGGCGCAGCCCTTCTCTAGTACCAGCCGGCTGACCATCAGGACCACAGGGCGTTCCGTTCGCAGGGCGGCCGGTGGCGGGGTCACGAAGCGATCGAGGGCGATGCCGTTGCCCACGTATGTCAGCTTGCGGCGGGGACAGATCCTCGCCTCGGGTAGGGCTGCTTCGTCCTCACGGCTCTGCACCAGCACCTCGGTGGCCCAGCTGCAGCACCAGCGTTCGAACAGCCATCCGAGGAGGTTCGCTCGCCTGCCGTTTCCGGCGAAGTAGAGCGCGCCGTGGATCGTATAGATAGCAGGGGACCCAACCAACCGGGCGGCCGGGAGCCCCAGGAACGACGCCTTGGGCGTGTGCGTTTGGACCAGTCCGAATCGCTGTTGGCGGAGGAACAGCCACAGCCGCAGGAACGCGCCGACGTCGGAAGCGGCGAACTCCCGCCGGATGGGGACGACCTCGACCTCGATGCCGTCAGGAGGATCGTCGTAGGCGTCGCCACTGACGATCGTCCAATCGATCTCGTCGGCCAGGGCGCGCAGTTGGTTGGCGAGCAGGAGCCGCGCCGTCAGGGACGTGGTGACCACGCGGCAGCCGGTCTTGCGGTGCGCCGGACCCCCCGGCACGGCACCGGACGTCGATGCCACCCCTGCCTCGGTCACGGGACGTCGGAGAGCAGCCGGCGGTAGAGGTCCTCGATCTGGTGGGCTGCGGACGCCACATCGAACATCGCGCTCCGGTCGAGTGCTGCCTTTCCGAGCTTCTCTCGCAGGGCGGGGTTCAGCACCACCCGCTCGAGCGAGTCCGCAACCAGGTCCGGGCGTCCGGGCGGGACCATCAACGCGTCAACCCCGTCGGTGAAGATGCGTGGGAACTCGCCCACCGCGGTCAGCACGAGCGGCAGGCCGACGCTCGACGCCTCCATGACGGCGACGGGCATGCCTTCGTGATGGGACGACAGCGTGAAGACGTCGGCTCCCGCCATGAGGCGCAGGACGTCGTGGCGCAGGCCGAGGAACCGGAACCGGTCACCGAGACCTAGGTCGTCATGGGCTCGGTGCAGCTCGTCGGCGAGGGGGCCGTGACCCACCGAGACGAACGACACCGGGGCGCCCCGTGCGAGGAGGATTCGGGCCGCCTCGAGGAGGACGTCGTACCCCTTTTCGGGACGAAGGTTGGCGACCGTGAGCACCAGCACCTCGTCGGGCGTAACTCCCAGCTCGTCGCGCACGTCCCGACGTAGGCTCTCCGTGGCGTGGCGCCGGTCGGGTGGGACGTCCACGCCATGGATGACCACCTGAGCGTGCCGTCGGAGGGATCTCGGGAGCGCTTGGCGTGAGGATTCCGAAACCGTCACCAATGCATCATCCAGGTGGATGGTCGCCCGGTTGAGGATCCTGGTCGGGAGCTCGGTCTCACCCCACGTGCAGTGCTGGGTGTAGACGACCTTCGGACGGGAATGCCGGGGCAGGGTCTGCGCGATCAACCGGCCCAAGGAGGCCGCGTACGGGAGATGGCAATGAACCAGGTCATAGCGCCCATCGATGAGTAACCGCCGGAACGTGGCCATCCACTTCAAGTCCCAGTCGCTGGTCGCCCCGAGTGAATGGACGGGTGTGCCGGTCGATCGCATGGCCGAGGACAAGCCGTCGTGTTCGTCGAGTACGTACGCCGCCTCGTAGTCGAATGACGAGCGATCCCCGTGGGCGGCCATGTCGACCAGAAGCCGCTCAGCACCTCCATGGTCAAGGCACTTGATCAGGAGCAGGATCCGCCAGCACCGATCACTGGCACTAGCTTGCTGCGACAACGCTCTGCTTTCCACTTGGAAGCCGTGGCAACTCGTCCAGATATTCCAGGTCCACCACGATATCCCCCATCCTCTCCCGGATGTTGCTCAGGAACGTCGACTTGTCCTCCTTTTCGAAGCGCTCCTGGTCGGCGACGATCTCGACATGAAGACGGTCGTCTTGGATCCGGCAACGAAAGGCGAACACCCAGTGAAGATGCTTGACGCAATCGCCGATCTGAGACGCGAAGATCTTTCCTCGCCCCGGGACTTCGATGAAGTCGGATGCCCGGCCCTCAATTGACGACACCAACGGGGAATCCCAGCCGCACGGACAGTGCCGCTCATCCGAGAGGACGATCCGGTCACCGATCCGATAGCGGATCAGCGGCGTCTCTTTCATATAAAAGCTCGTCACCAGCACTTCGCCGGCATTGGCGGGCCGGTCTTCCCCATCGATGACTTCAAATACTCCGCTGGTGACATCCATATGCAGCCTGCCCTGTGGACACTCCATGATCCAGGGAGCACCCTCTGACGAAGCGTACTGATTGCGAACCGGACACCCGAACACCCGCTCCATCGTGTCACGCTGGCTCGGGGTCAGGGTCTCACTGGTCGTGAAGATTGCCCGAACGTCGAACAGCTCGGCCGCTCCCGTGATCTCGACGAACGTCGCCAGCTCACCGATTGCCGACGGGAATCCGGAGAGAAATGAAGGCCGAAATCTCGCCAGGTCCTCGACGTAGTACTGCAGGTGGCGCGGGGCCATATGGAAGGTGCTGTAATACCGAATACGCTTGAGGAAGTTGTTCCGCCAGAACCGATTGGCGGAGAGGTCGTTCGCCCCGATCAAATGGCGACCCGAGAACCAAGCAATCCGATCACGGCCGAGCTTGTAACCGTGCATCGCCCACATGGCTTCTTGGCGAGCGAACCGCTCTCCATCGCTCTCTGCCGAGCTGTACACGACCAAAGACTTTCCCGTCGTCCCGCCGGTATAATAGTGTCGAAGTCGGCCGTGTTCGGGCACAACGATATCGGCAATGTGCGTCCTGAGCTCTTCTTTCTCGAGCACCGGAAGGTCCTCGAGCTCGCTTGATGTGGCCCCGGCGTATTTCGATGCATAGTACGGCGATCGTGTCGATGCATGAGTGATTATTTCGTGGGTCCGGCGGGTCTGGATTCTGAGGAGTTCGTCCCTCGACAGCTGCTGCATCGATAGCCAACGGCGTAACGATTCTCGAAAGGCGCGTCCCCGGCGCTGCCTGAACAGCGCCACGCCGACGACACTGGCAACGACGTCTTTGAGCAGGGCCGGAGCGTGGTCCATGGAGCGTCGCGAGACCTCGGTCCTCACGGCGTCGATCCAGGACCGTTGGGGAGACGAGGGAGTCATCGTGGGGGCATCGACGCGTCGGACAAACGTCAGGTCGAGACTTCGGAGTGCGGCGTGCAGCGGTCACTCATGGGCGGCGACCTCCGGCGGTCGTTCGATGGCGCCGACCCAGCCCTTGGGTGGCCGGAAGGGCCTTCCCAGGGCGGAAGGGATGGCGTCGATGCCCGAGAGTGGTTCCTCGTCCCATTGGACGCGGCACGAACTCCAGCTGCGAAGTGGGAGCTCGATGGATGGATCCATCGCACGTGCCAACAAAGCGATGCGATCTGGCTCATAGCCCATTAGTCGGGCACAGGCGAGATCAGCAGCCACGGGGTCGTCGCTGAACAGGATGATCCCGGCCGGAACCGGCGAGGGCGACAGAGGACCCTGCCCCTCGCCGCCGATGATGCCGTCGACGAGGACGAGATGAGACCGTTGGGGTTCGGTGGCGAGTGATCCGTCCGGGCGGGCGAACCGAAGGATCCGCGCCACGTCGAGCGCCATGCGCCAGGCCGTATCGTTGCCGGACCAGGCCCCGCCCATGATTCCGTTGTGTCCGATTCGAGCGAGTCGAAATGCCGACTTCCCGATGACTCTCGTCACATTGCCGAGGCCGGTCTCCGGCGCGGCAAACGACCAATCCGCGACGTCGGCCGCCAGCGACCGAAGTGGGTTCCGGCTGGCCAGCTCGTCACCGCGACTGTGTCGGCTGGCGTGGCGATAGTGCGCCAGGCACTCCTTTCGGGTCACCGCTCCGACCGTTCCCTTGAGCGCGCAGGTGATGCCAACCTTCTCGTGGGTCTTGAGCTTGGGAACGCTGATGATCACATCCGACTCGAGCACGTCACGATGGATCGTGTAGATGTGCCTCCCCGGTGCGTGGAACGAAAGGGTCTCCTCGGGGGCGTAGTCACCGACTCGGAAATCGACATTGGCCTTCGCTCGATAGAGCTCATCGAGAAAGCTCAGCGAGCCCAAGTCCACCTCGACGGTCGGGACGTCTTTCGCATGACGCTCCTGGAGCGAGCCGTACTTGCTCCAGACCGTCACCACGCTACGAAGGTCCATCGGCTCGGTTCCCGAGGCCAGTTCACTCGGGTCGTCCGACGGGCTCGGCGTGAAGCCCGCGTCATGGGCGGCCGCCGCATAGTCGCACGACTGCAGCGGGGCCGAGCCCAGGCTGACCAAGCGGCTGTCCCCGGCCGCCTCGACGGCACGGGCGACCAGGGGCCGGACGATCGACGCGTTCGTGCACTTGGCCAGGAAACGGGGGATCGTCTCCCCCCGCTCGGTCCGACGATGCATCACCAGATTGGGAAGGACGAAGACGCGCTGACCGTCGGGTATCCAGGCCCGAAGAAGGGGACGCTCAGCCCCATCGGCGGCACCAGCCAGCCGGATGGCGTCATCGACCATGGTGTGGATTTCTGATCCATCGCCGTCCCGAAGCCCGGCCGCCGTCGCCGGGGCCTCGTTCCCCGACGCTGGGTAGCGCACGCCCGGGTGGCTCACCACCGACACGCGTGCCACTCCGCTCATTGATTCGCCCCCCAGCGCCACCAGGACATCCTCACTTCAAGATGGTGTACGAGTTCTCCGTGGGTAGTCACCCTAACTGGTCGCCGGTGCCTCCGGCGCTGAACCACCGGTCCCGTTGAACTCCCCGATCCGGCGGCCGTATCGGGGGTGTTCACCCATCCTTCCCCGGGCACCGTCCCACAGCCCGTGGGCGATCGCCTCTCGCTGCGCCCGGCTGCGGGCGAGCTGCAGATGCCGGGCCGAATAGGCGAGTTGCCAGACGATCCAACTGGGCCGTCCATGCCGACGGGCCAGGAAAAACGAGTTTCGGGCGTGGTAGTACGAGCGCCACGCTTCGTCCTGATCAGTGGGCCGGCGGCCCTGAAGGGCCTGGTCCCGGCCCGGCAGTGTCTGGTCGAGAGCCACCTGACGGGCGGCGATGCCATCGACGAGCACTTCGAACCCCGCTTCGCGCACCCGGCAGAAGAAGTCGAAGTCCTCCAGGCCGAAGTACCACTCCGGATCGGGCAGTATCCCGGCATCGAACACCGACCGCGACACGAGCGTCGCGCCCCAGCACGCGACGTCGACGGGGACGAGGTCCCCGAGCATGCCAGGTGGGGGTACCACGTTGACGGTGTGGGTCCCGCGGCCGACGAAGGTTCGGCCGTAGGCCACGACGGCGCCGACCGAGCGGGGCGGGGTCAGGGAATGGACACGGTCCACCACGCCGGCGAGACGAGGCGCAGGAAGGTCGAAGAGGCAGATGTCGTCCTCGCACAGGTACGCCCATTCGGTGGTCGGATCCGAGAACGCCTCGATCAGACCGGCCCGGAAACCTCCCGCCGGCCCCAGGTTCCGGCTCAGTTGGACGGTTCTCACCCGTGACTCGAGGGCCGGGTCATCGAGGCCGCCCTCGCCGTTGACCACCACCACCACCCGGTCCGGTGGCATCCCATCGACGTCCACCAGGGACCGGACGACATCCCCCGCCAGTCGTGGCCGCATGTGGGTGAGGACGACGGCGGTCACACCGGGCGGGGCCGACGTGACGACGGGCCGCTCGGACTGTGCTGGATCTGCCGTCATCGTTCTCTCGACGGTAGGCTAACCGCCGGAAGGCGAGCGGCCCGAGCCGGGCTTGGACGCGGGGGTACGAGCTTGCGCCGGATCCGATGATCAGCGTGGTGCTCCCGGTACGCGACGGCATGCCGTGGCTCGAGGACCAGCTGCAGGCTCTGGTCGAGCAACAGGGCGTCGATGATTGGGAGCTGGTCATCGCCGACAACGGCTCGTCCGACGAGAGTCCGGCGACGGCCAAGCAGTGGGCGGATCGGCACGACCGCGTCCGGTGGGTCGATGCCGCCACCGCACCTGGCGCAGCCGGTGCGCGCAACTCGGCGGTCAGGGCGGCCCGGGGCGAGCTCCTGGCCTTCTGCGATGCCGACGACCTCGTCCAACCGGATTGGCTGGCGGCCCTCGGGAAGGCGCTCGGCGATGCCGATGCGGTTGGCGGGATATTCGACTTCTGGTCGCTCAACGGGCGCCCGCCATCACCTCCCATCCCTGCCGCCATGCAGCAGTTCGGCTTCCTGCCCGCGGGACTGAGCGCCAACCTGGCCGTCCGGCGTGACGCCTTCGACGCCGTCGGGGGCTTCGACGAAGGAATGGCCGTCGGGGAGGACATCGACCTGTGTTGGCGCCTGCAGCTGGCCGGGTTCCGGTTCATCGTCGAATCGGGCGCCGTGATCTTCAAGCGGGAAGCATCGGGGTTCGGGGAGGTCTTCCGGCAGGCCTTCGCCTATGGCCGCTGTGGCCCGGTCCTCTATCGCCGCTACCGGACGGCCGGGGCCCACCGCGATCTGACCGGTGCGGCCAAGACCTGGCTCTGGATGCTCCTCCATGCGCCGCGCCTGGTGAGAGCGGGACCGGAACGTGACGAGTGGGCACGCGCCGCCGGCATGCGGTGCGGTCGCCTCGTCGGCTCGGTGAGCCAGCAGGCCTTCTTCCCCTAGCTCGCCCGACCCACAGCTCGCCCGGACCCCCACGCGGCTACGAGCGACCCCGTCGGCCAGCCGGGCAGTCGGTCAGTTGACCTCCCAATCGGCTCCGACGTACACCGGCGACAGGACCATGACGCCTTCCGGCAGCTTGTAGGAGTCGGGCCCCATGACGTCGAAGGACATCACCGGCCGCCAGGGCAGCAACGGCTTGCCCTTCCCACCGGCGTGGCCGGCCATGGCGGGCCATACGGAGTAGCGACCTTTGGCCAAGGGCACGTGACGCAACCGGCACTTGACTTCGAAGTCCCCAGCAGGGAAGGAGCCGCTGTAGCGGACGATGAACATCGGGAAGGCGCTGCCCTGCGAGACCCCTATGAAGAAGTTGGCCTCGAGGGGTTCCGGCGAGTTGAGGGTCAGCCGAACATCCAGATCGCATTCGGAGCGGAGTTGTCCGCCGTCGGCGGCCTCGATCTCCACCTTGAGGACCTCGACGACGCCCTCGGTCGACGTGGTCAAGGCGGCGTTCTGTTCCACCGCGGCACGGTACTTCCCCACCACCTCCCGGGTTGGTCCAGACGCCATCACCACGGCGTCGGCCAGCCACACCGCCTTCTCGCATGACGCCTCGACCGAAGCGAGGTCGTGGGAGACGTACATCAGGGTCGTTCCGGCTCTGACGACCTCGCCGATCCGTTTGAGGCACTTCTGCTGGAAGTTGGCGTCCCCCACCGAGAGCACCTCATCGACGAGCAAGATGTCTGGCTCCAGGAACGCGGCAATGGTGAACCCCAATCGCATCTGCATCCCCAGGGAGTAGAACTTGACCTGCCGGTTGACCGCATCCGCCAGTCCGGCAAACTCGATCATCTCGTCGTACTTGCTCTTGATGGTCTGGCGCCCCATGCCCATGACCGCTCCGTAGAGGTAGACGTTCTCCTTTCCGGTGAGCTCGGGGTGAATTCCGCTCGTCACGCTCAACAGGGCTCCGATCCGGCCCCGAACATCACATCGACCCGCTGATTGGTAGGTGACCTGGCTGATGATCTTGAGCATCGTGGTCTTGCCCGAACCGTTGATCCCGATCAATGCCAGTGTTCCCCCGGGCGGAACCTCGAAGGAGACGTCCCGCAACACCCAGCGGTAATCGTGCCGACTTCCCGTTGCGATGGACTTTCCGAAGCGTCGCACCTGGTCGTAGAACTTCGGTACCGTCTTGTCGGCCCTGAACTTCTTCCAGACGCGCTCGACCTGGATCGCGCCGTCAGGCAATGTCGGCAAAGTGCTCCTCCAACCGTTTGAAGATCCGGTAGCCAAGGGCGAGGTAGCACACGGCTCCCAACGCCGCGACTCCGATCAAAGAGAAATTCGGCGAATGGCCCAGCAGCATGGTCGATCTGGCGCCGTCGATGATGGGGCCGAGCGGGTTGAAAAATCCGTACACCATCTGGAGGTTGATCGTGAACCCTCCGACCAGATGGTGGAACACATGGCCATGGCGCCCGATCACGGTGACGCGATGACCTCCCGCCACGTAGTGGCTCGTGGGGATCTCCGAGAAGGGCCAGATCACCGGTGTGGCGAACAGACCGAGTGACGTGATCAGTGGGAGAATCTGCATGAGATCGCGCATCTGGATGATGATGCTGGAAACGGCCAGGCTGATCCCGGCGGCGAAGACCACCTCGATGAGCATGAACATCGGGACCCAGACCGTCGTGAGTTTGGGGGCCCGGCCGAAGATGACGAAGAGCAGGGCCAGCGGGACCCACGACAGCATGGTGTTCACTGCCTGGACGCCCATCGTCTCCAGTGGGAAGCACTCCCGTGGGAACTGGGTCTTGGCCATGAGCGCCTTGTTGTTGAGCAAGGACTGCCCGCCATTGCCAAGTGCTGTTGAGAAGAAGTTCCAGCAAAGGATGCCGACGAACGTGAAGAGGGCGTAGGGCAGGCCCTCACTGCCGAACGCCTTCACTCGTTGGAACACGAAGACGAAGATGATCAGGGTCGCCACCGGGCTGATCAACGCCCAGAGAATCCCTAGAGACGCCTGCTTGTACTGGGCGCGGAAGTCCCGCTCCGCCAAGGTGTAGATGATCTCCCGGGCGGCCCAAAGATTGCGGATCGCCTCGCGGTAGCGCACCCGGTGGCTGTACCGCAGGTCGTCCGGAGGCTCGGCCGGGATCGCGGCAATATCACCCTCGACCAGCGTGTCGCCGAAAGACGTCGTCATCGTACTCAGCGCTGCCATCGGCCGACACTAGCCCCCTTGATCCACAATTCCGGATCGATTGTCCTGCGTAGTCCCCTGGATACGATATCGCGCCGGACACAAAAGGGGCCAAGCGCGACTGTCGACAATCCACGACTGCCGTCGCAGACGTACCTTCCCCGTGGACGGGCGTAACGTCCTGGTCGCCCCCTCGGAGGTGCACCCTGGTGGCCGTCGAGACAGCCGGGCGGGCGGAGGGCAGGGCGGAGGGCCAGGGCGGGGCAGGGAGGGCCGGGCGGAGGGCCAGGTAGCTCTTCGAGACGGTGCCAATAGTGGCGATCGGCTCTCGAGTTGTGGGGGCCGGGGTCCTCGAAACCGGGCGTCAGCGGGCCGCAATCCCCGCCCGGGCGAGTTCGTGAGCCAGGGCCTCGAGCCGAGCCAAGCCGAACTCGGCATCGGGCTCGAGGTAGTTGCCTTCGGCCCACTCGTTCCATGACTTGATGACCATGATCTGCTCATCGGGGGGATTCAAGCGCGCCAGCTCGAGGGCCCGTCTGACGTGGGCGCCGAACCGCGCCGGAGTGGCGCCCGTCGCCACCATGCCCAGTCGACCCAAACGCGGCGTGTTGTCCCAATTCGGGTAGACGCTCGGGAAGGTGCGCCCCGGCGTGGGCGGTGGATCCACTGGGACCTCAGGGTACGGGTAGTGCCTCGGGCCCGCGGTGAGCCCTCTCGCCATCATGTGCTCCCGCACCCGCGCCGCCAGCGTGCGCTGAAGGGGGAAGGCGTAGTGCACGGCACCATCGAAGCCGTCCTCCACGTGGGATCGATAGTTGGATTCTCCCAGTGACGCCACCAGGTACAACCCGCCAAGCCCGGCGTCGTGGGCCATCTTCTGCCACTGTTCGACGAATCGCGCCGGCTGCGGGAGCCCGCCCGGCTGGTAGACGAAGAGGAGCGGTCGACCGCCGACGGTGACGTAGCGAGGGTCTTCAAAGGCCTTCCTGAGATAGGCGAAGTGGGCGAGATCGTCGTCGGCACCGGGATAGGTCTGCTCGATCAGGATCTTGTCGGGTGACCCGTGCCATATGCCTGACCAGCTCTGATTGGCCCAGGCCACGCAGAAGGGGAACGTCGGCGACCCAGAGGCGAGCACCTCCTCGAGCGGTCGCTGGAGCAGTCGGTGCCCGGCGAACCAATAGTGCCAGTAGCAGAACCCGGTGACGCCGTGCGCCCGGGCCATGTCGGCCTGCAATTCGCGTACCTCAGGCACTCGGAGGTCGTAGAAGCCGAGGTCGGCGGGCAAGTGAGGCTGGACGTGACCGCGGAACAGGGGGCGGGCGCGGCGCCACATTGGTCCATTCGGTGAAGCCCGTGCCCCACCACCGGTCGTTCTCGGGAATCGGGTGGAACTGAGGTAGGTACAGCGCCAGAACCTCCATCGGGGGTCATGTTACTGACCCCTCCGCCCTCCCCCCCGGGGCACCCGGCGGTCACGGATCACCGTGACCGGTGACCTCCCGAGCCAAGCTGGCGATGCGCTCCTCGATGGCATCGGTGCACAACGATTCGACGAAGAGAGCGTGGGCCTGCGATGTGATCCTGTCCCGGAGCTGGGGATCCTGCAGCAGCCGGGCGCACGCCTCGGCCAGGGCGCCCGGGTCATCGCCGATCAGGAGATGGACTCCGTCGGTCGCACCGAGACCCTCGGCGCCCAACGTGGTCGACACCACCGGGATCCGATGGGCGAACGCCTCGATGATCTTGACTCTGGTGCCGCTGCCGTACCGGATGGGCACCACCACGATGTCGGCCCTGGCCAACTCGGTGGTGATGTCGGGGACCCGGCCGACCACCATGACTCGGGGGGGGTCGTGCAACGCCATCAGTTCGGGGCCGTGCTCCCCCACCAGCCGGACCTGGACGCCCGGTACCAGGGCCCGCAGCATCGGCCCGACCTCGTCGGCCAGGACCCGAGCGGCGTCGATGTTGGGCGGGTAGCTCAGCAGTCCCTGGAAGAGCACGGTGGGGGGAGTCCCGATGGTGGACCTTCCGACCGGTCGCTCGACGAACCGGTAGCCATTGGGGACGACGGCCACGCTGGCCCGCTGGCCCGGGTGCACCCGCCCGGCGTCCAGGCGGCTGCACACCACGATGGCCGCCGCCTGCTCGGCTGTCCTCCGGTACAGGCGTCGCCACCGCCGCATTTCCTCGTGGGCCACCACCCGGCCCACCGACCTCCTGAGCCGGGCAGGCCGGCTGAGCCCGGCGGGGTGGGGGACAGAGAGCCGGGCAAGGATCTTCTGGTCCTCGAGATCGTCGAGGTCGACGATGGTCGGAGCGAATGCTTGTTCACCGGTGAGGACCCAGGGCCGCGCCCCGAAGACCCAGACGAGGTCATACCGGCCCGACATGAACCGGGCGAGGGCCCGCTCCACCGAGGCCCGATCCTGCCATGGGAGGGCCAGCGGCATCGACGTCCTGGCGAGCGTCGACAACAGGCCGACGCCCGTCACCGTTCGATTGTCAAAGCCGATTCGGGCCACGTCGGTCAGTCCCAGAGCCGGGTCGGGAGGCCCGAAGTCGGTGCGGAACCGGGAGATCACCGAGCACAGCTCGACCGGTCCGCATCGCCGCAAACCGCGAAGCACCATGGCCAGGCGCATCCGTGGCCCGCGGTCCTCGGGCCACGGGTAGTCGCCGGCAATCACCAAGGTTCGCATCGACACCCTCACGCCGGCAACCGGCCCCTCGACCGTCGGGGCCCACACGACCTCACCGAGCCTCATGATGGTAGCGAAGGGGCTCGACCTTCAGCGCTGGTAGGGTTCCCGGGCCCGGGGGCCGACCGCGGTGGGGGGCCGCCATGAGCGAGCGCATGACCGAGGGATTCCGATCGAACGAGCTGGATCACGTGTCCTTGGTACTGCACGTGATCCCGACGCCGTCCGCCCGCGGTGCCCAGCGCGAGGCCCGAGCTCTGGCCGACCACCTGGATACGCCGGGGAAGCGACATCATCGGGTCCTGAGCCTCTTCGAGGGGAAGGCGGAAGTCGTGGTCGATGCCACGCTGGGTCATCCCGGTGGGGATGCTCCGGCGGTCGGATTCGATCCTCGAGTGGTGCTCCGTCTCCGATCGGCGCTCGGCCGAACTGATCCCGACGTCGTGGTGGCACACGGAAGCGAGCCGTTGAAATACCTGGTCCCGGCCATGCTCGGCCGGCACCGGCCGATGGCGTACTACGCCATCGGCACCTATTCAGGCTCGCGGGGCTCGGCTCAGCTCCGGCTGTGGAAACAGCTGGTCGGTCGGGCCGATGTCGTGGCCGGCGAGGGAGAGGAGGTGTGCCGCGAGTGCATCGACCGACTCGAGGTCCCGCCGGACCGGGTGGTCCTCGCCCCCAACGGTCGCGACCCTGCGCTCTTCCACCCCCCACCGGACCGATCCGGCTCGGTGCCGGTGGTGGTCTTCGTGGGGGCCCTCACCGAGGGCAAGCGCCCGGACCAGTTCGTGCGGGTCGTTGCGGGCCTGCGCGCTCGGGAGGCTCCCCTGACCGCCAGACTGGTGGGTGACGGACCGTTGCGGGAGGCACTGACTGGTCCGGCGGAGGAGGCCGGCGTCGAGATGCTCGGCTCCCGGTCCGACATCCCCGAGCAGCTCCGTGCGGCGGACGTCCTGGTGTTCCCCAGCCGGCCGGCCGGCGAGGGGATGCCCGGCGTCCTCATCGAGGCCGCCCTGGCCGGGCTCCCGGTGGTAGCCACCGCCGTGCCCGGTGTCTCCTCGATCGTGAAGGACGGAGCGACCGGTTTCGTCGTCCCGGTCGACGATGCCGCAGCCATGGTGCAGGCGACGGCCAAGCTCCTCGACGATCCGGGCCTGCGTGCATCGATGGGCGGGGCCGCCCGACGACACGGCCTGGACAACTTCAGCCTGGAAGCGGTCGGCCAGCGATGGATGACCATCCTCCAGCCCTTGCTCGACTCCGCCCGTTCGAAGCGCGCCGTTCGATGACCGGCGCCCGGTGCGATCCGTGACGGCCCCCCAGCCCACCCCGAGACGGCGACGAGGTGCTCCTCCGGCACTGGACCGCCTGCCCGATCCCCGGACCAAACGCCAATGGGCCGGCCTGTACCTGTCGTCACTGCTGGAGGCGCGAGCGAATCCGGACCTCGCGGAGCTCGAGCATTTCTGTTTCTTCATCGGGTACGCCCGGAGCGGCCACACGTTGGTGTCGACCCTGCTCAATGCCCATCCCGAAGTCGTGATCGCTCACGAGCTCGACGCCGCCCGGTTCGTGCGCCACCGGTTTCGGTCGCGCCCAGCTCTTCTCGCTGCTCCTCCAGCGCGACCAGCAATTCGGCGAGATCGGGCGCACGTGGTCCGGCTACCGCTATGAGGTCCCCGGTCAGTTCCAGGGCCGGTACGAGCGCCTCAAGGTCATCGGCGACAAACGAGCCCGAGCTTCGGTGCTCCAGATCGCCCAACACCCCCAGCTCTTGGGCCGGTTACGACGGGTGGTCAAGGTCCCGATCCGGGTGGTGCACGTGACCCGGAACCCGTTCGACAACATCGCCACCGAGGCCCGCCGGCACAACATGTCGCTGTCGCAGACGACCGCCTGGTACGAACAGATCTGCCGGGCGGTCGCGACGGTGCGACCGCTGCTTGACGCATCCGAACTGGTCGATCTGCGATACGAGGACTTTGCCGGCGATACCGAGCCGGCGCTGGCCGACCTCTGCCGGTTCGTGGGTGTCGAAAGCAAGCCGGCCTATCTCGAGGCGTGTGCCTCCATCGTCTGGCCGAGCACCAACCGGAGTCGCGATTCGGTCGAGTGGTCGCCGGCCGAACGGCGGGGTGTCGAGCGGCTCATCGAGACCTACGACGTGCTCCAGCCCTACACCTTCGACGACTAGGTCGTCGATCGGCGGACCAGGTCAGGAAGGATGGGGTGGGGCCTGGTGCAAGGCTTGGAGCGCGTTCTGATGCTCGGCCGCCTGGCGTAGGGCCAGACGCGTCCGTCGCCGGATCTCCCACTCGTAGCGAGGCGGAGCTCGCTTCGGCCCGCGCGGGATCGACAACAGGACGAACAGGAACGGGATCATCATCGTGCGTTCCCGCTCGATCAGCCCGAGGTTCCCAAGAGCAGCGAAGGCATAGACGAACGTCGCCGTGTAGACCAAGCACATCATCGCGTAGGGTCGGGCGAAAGCAGCCCTGGGCAGGATGCGCAGATTGCGCCACGACATCACGATCAACACCAGGATGAGCGTGTTCTCGAGGGCCGCCACCCGCTCGCCGAACCCGTGCGAGTTGAACGGCAAGGGGTTGAACAGGACCTCGTAGATGTCGCGGGGGAAGTAGGCAAAGTTGCTCGAGTAGGGCACCCCACCGCTGCTCCCGGTGACGCCGTTCTGGGCGTTGGTGGTCTGCAGCGAGTTGGTGTTCAGTCCATGATGGAGATATTTGATCGTTACCACCACGGCCAGGTAGAGCAGTGCTCCCAGGAACACCAGGCTGATCAAGCGCTTCAGTCCGAAGCCCGTCTTCCTGGCTCCGCCCGTGGGGATCATCATGGCCACGACGAATCCGGCCAGCACGAGGAGCAGTTCATTGGGACGGACATAGGCCCCGATGAACACACCTGGCGCGACCAGGATGAAGCCTCCCCGCTTTCGGGCCAGGAATTTGGCCGCGCCGAAGGAGATCAGCCCCAGGGCCAGCATCATGAGCGATTCCTTGCTGGTGTCCGCTGTCCAGAAGATGAGCGACGGCATCAGAAAGAGCATCAGTGCGTAGCGGCGGTGATCGGCCCGGGCGAAGGTCAGGGTGAACGCCTTGTAGAAGCAGATGGCACCGAGAAACGAGAGGAAGCTGAACACGAAGAAGGCGGCCATCTCGTTGGCGCCGACGATGGCCATCACGATGCCGGCGGCGATGCTGACCGAGCCGTCATTGACGATCTGGCGCACGTCGGCGTTGGAGGTGGTGAAGTTGAAGTGGCGGAAGTCGGAGGACAGCAGCGCACCCTGGTGGACGTACCGGTTCCAGTCCGCGATGCCATGGTAGAAGTGGTTGACGACGTAGACCTGTCCCGGCGCAGCCAGGAGGTGGAGGATCAGGCTGATCATCAGCACCTTGAGCAGCCAGGGGTTGCCCTCGGAGTAGGCCACCCTCGTGATGACGAGACGGCCGACCGCGAAGAGGAGCGCCGCCACCACCAAGGCGGGTAACGGACTGGATGGGAGTCCGGCCGCGACAAGCATAAAGAAAGGCCGGTTTGGCCCCGGAGTCAGGCCCGGTTGTCCGAAGTCGGCGCAGAGGAGTACCCGACTCCGGCGCCGATGGCCACGACCGCTCCCTCGTCGCGTGCGGTCTCCTCTTCGGCGACCGGGGTGCTGTGGAGCGACGCCGGTTGCATATCGGAGCGGTCGAGACGGGTGCCGGTCAGCACGACGCCCAGCACCGGAGCTCCCATCCGCCGCAGCAGATCGCCGGCGCGCCGGGCGTGATCGAAGGTGGTCACCCGGCATTCCGCCACGACCAGGACGACGTCGACGAATCGAACCAGAGCCTCGGCGTGGTGGACAGCCAGGATCGGCGGCACCTCCACGATGATCACGTCGCACAGCGGGCGGGTCGCTTCGAGAACGCCCGGCATCCGGGTCACCAACTGCCCGCTGCGGGTGATGAACGGGGTGAGGGGAAGACGGGACACATACTCGAGCCGCGAAGCCTCCAGATGGGCTTGGACGTCCTCGGTCCGGACCTCGCCGGTCACGCTCGTGCCATTGGCACCGTTGGATCCGGCATCGAGCTCGCCGGTGCTCATCACCACGACCCGCTCCCCCGACTCGGCGTAGATGGCAGCCAGATTGGCGGCCACATACGGACGGGACGGCTCCCTGCCGGCTGACACGACGAGGACGACACGGCGATCGCCAACCTCCGGCACCGCTGCGTCGGGCTGGTGCTCGACGGTGGGCATGCCGCCTTTGCCGGCATCGAAGCCGAGGGCGTAGGGGTCGGTGGGACCGGACAGCGAGGCCAGGCCTTCGAACATCACCGACACGCGCAACTTCCGGTATGCCTCGGCGCCGGGTGAATCCGGCTCGCGGATCACGTCCACCGTCGGGGCCACTCCAGGCATCACCCCGCTGGGGCCAACCGCGGCCGAGGGGATCTGGGCCACGACGGGGAACCCGAAATTGGCCTCGGTCCGCGACGCATTCCGGAGCCGCTTGTCGACGAGCTCGCGTAGCAGCACGATGGCCGCCCCGACGAGGGCGCCGATGACCAAACCGGCCAAGCCACGGACCTTGCGACTGGCACTCAAGCTCGTCTTGGCCTTGGCGCCATGGGTGGCCGCGGTGGCGGTCTGAAGCACGGTATACCCGGTGTTGACCCCACCGCCTGACCTCGGGTTCTGCGCCTGCCGGGCCGAAGCCGCCTCAGCCACGTGGGCCTGCAGCACAACCACATAGGCGTTGGCTATTTGGACGGCCTGGGCGGCAGTGGCGCCATTCGCCGTGAGGCGGACGACGGTCGGCGTGTTCCTCTTGATCGACCCACCCGACCCCGAACGCGCCGAACCGGGGGCGCCGGAGGCAGTGATGGCCGCCGACATGTACCCGGGAAGGTCAGCCGTCGGGACGGAATCGAGCCCAACCTTGTCCGCCACGTCCTGGAGCGTGGCCGTGCTGTTGCCCAGGAAGGCGATCTGGGCGCTCGTCACGGCGCCGTTCAAGGGGCTGCTGGGGCCATTGGGCGGTGTTCCCACCAGGGCCGTCGCCGAATAGGGCAAGGCGGCCTTGACCTTCTTGGGGTGACTGGCCGGCACGAGGACAGCCACGACGGCGCCGAGGATGGCCAGCGCTATCAACAGCCGCCAACTGCGCCGGAGCGCCCCCCCATAGTCGATTGGCTCCATGACTCTCCTGATTCCTGCCCGCGGCGAGAAAGGGATTCTACACCTGGGCCTTCTACGTGGACATCAACGGCGGCGCGATTTCGGACATCACCCCGTAGGCCGACTGCGGGCACCCTCCGTCCACCCTGACCTCGCAGGCATGCTGCAAACCTCAGCCACGGCGACCGCGATGACCCCGCATGGCCCGACGGGCCCAACTGGCCCACCATTCGGACGCCGACCAACGATGCGCCGCCGGGAGGGCGCCAGCAGCGGTGGTCAGGTGGCCAACCCCGGGGCCATCCCCGACAAACGGCCTGTCACGGGCGTTACTGCTGCTTGCGAGGTTTCTACCCAATTTTGGGGATGGCCACCAGAGAGCTCTGCGGGCCTGGGTGGCGCCGGGGCCGGTCGTGGGTTCGGTCGCGGTGGAGTCGGAGCAGTGTCAAGGTCCCCGTCCCCTCGAACCAGCATTCGCTCGACGGCACCGCGGCCACGTTCTGCCGGAGGGGAGGCCCCACGGGCCCGGGGGAGGACACTTGACGGAGCCCTCGACGGAGATGAGAGTATGTGCACTGCCGATGTGCGATTCCCCGGTGGGAGTTTCGGTGGGCGATGCACTGGCACCGGGGATCGAACCATCGGGCGAAGGTGAGGTCGAGGACTGAACGCCATCACGTGGGGTCAAGTCGGCTCCGGTGTCGGCGACGCTAGGGCAAGTGCGCTTTTGGCGGAAAGCCATCGGGACGTATGAGCAGTCGGGGGGCTTTGCTGCATGGGTGAGTCTCAGTCGGAGAGGGAGCTCGACATGCTACCGGAGGCAAGGGTCGGAGCCTCGTCGGCCGATCCCCAGAAGGGAAACGTCGCGGTCAGGGCGAGCCGCGTCAGGTCACGCCTCGTGTTCACCCTCCTCGACGCCATCTGCGTCGTGGCCGGTTACAGCGTGGCCCAGGTCATCTACTTCCGGGACAAAGCCCCGGGCCTCTACTGGCAGCACCTCGCCACCTTCCTCGTCACCGCCCTGGTGGTCACCCTCGTGGCCAACCATGTCTTCGGGCTCTATGGGCGCATGTGGCGACATGCCGGCGTCGAGGAGGCTCGCCAACTGATCTTCTCGGCGGCGGTCACCGTCGCCGTGTTGGTTGCCTTCTATCCGCTGGGCAAGCGCGCCCAGTTCGAGCGGGTCCCCATGACCGTGGTCTTCGTCGGATGCATGTTCGCCACCATGGGCATGGGGCTCCTGCGATTCCACTCGAGGCTCTTCGCCTGGCAGCGAGGCACTCGCCGTGTGGGCCTGCGGGTGGCTGTGGTGGGCAGTCGAGATGCGGGCGCAGCCGCCATCCGTGAGATGCTGCGCAGCCCCGGTGCGGGGCTCGTCCCGGTGGCCGTCTTCGACGACGATCCACGGGCCCACGGTCTGTCCATGGTCGGGGTTCCCGTGGTCGGCACCATCGAGGACATCCCGGCCGCAGCCAGCCGTTACACCCTCCAGCAGGTCCTGTTGACCATCCCCGACCCTCCCGCGAGATCGTCGAGAAGGTCCTGGTGGCCTGCGAGAAGGCCGGACTCACCATGAAGGTCCTTCCCGGCGTGAGCCATCTCGTGGACGGCGACGGACCGGTGGCGTCGTTGCGGCAGCTCCGCGAGCCCCAGATCGAGGATCTCCTGGGCCGCGAGGCCATCCCGATCGACCTGGCCACGGTGAGGCGCTCCCTCGAGGGCCGTCGAGTACTGGTGACCGGAGCCGGCGGCTCTATCGGCTCCGAGATCTGCCGCCAAGTGGCGGACCTCAAGCCCTCCGTACTCGTGTTGCTGGACCACGACGAGACCCATCTCCACGACACGGCGGCCACCATTTCCGTCTCCACCGACCAGGCATTGGTCGATGTCCGGGATAGCCAAACGGTGGCCGACGTCTTCGACCGTTTCCGGCCGGAGGTGGTGTTCCATGCCGCCGCCCACAAGCACGTGCCCGTTCTCGAGGAGCACCCGGTGGAAGCGGCGGTAACCAATGTGTTCGGCACCCTCAATGTCGTGACGGCCGCGGTCAAGGTCGGCACCGAGCGCTTCGTTCAGATCTCAACCGACAAGGCGGTGCGACCCTCGAGCATCATGGGGGCGACCAAGCGGGTTGCCGAGCAGATCGTGCTGGCCCACGCCCCGCGAGGCGACTCCTACTGCACGGTTCGCTTCGGAAACGTGCTCGGTAGCCGGGGCAGCGTCATCCCCACCTTCTCCCGCCAGATCGCCAACGGAGGCCCGGTCACCGTGACCGACCCTCGCATGACGCGGTTCTTCATGAGCGTCGAGGAGGCCGTCCAGCTGGTGCTCGAATCGTCGGTGCTGTCCGACGGTGGGGGCGAGATCTTCATGCTCGAGATGGGCGACCCCGTGCGCATCCTCGATCTGGCCAAGCGGATGATCCGCCTCTCGGGCTATCGAGTCGACGCCGACATCCCGATCGAGATCGTCGGGGCCCGCCCAGGGGAGAAATTGGACGAGGAGCTCCGGAGTCCGGAGGAGGAGGTCCTCACCACCTACCATCCCTACATCAACCAGTTGGTTCCCATCACGGTGGCGCCAGAGCAATTCGCGGCCGAGCTCGAGCAGCTGAACCGCTCCGTGGCACAGCGGGACGCAGCATCGGTGCGATCTCTGCTGTTCGATATCGCCGCTGCCTCGGGATCGCCCCCGCCCGGGGAGCCGAGCTCCAACGGCGAACGGCCCGAGGCCCCGGCCGATGACGGGCCCACCACCGGCGGAGAAGGTGCCCTCGAGCCCGTGACGGTGGAGGGCCCCGGCGCCGGGTCTGAACAAATCCTGGCGTGACCCTGCCCCAGGACGTTGCCGCATGAGCCCGAACGACGGGCCGAATCGGCTCGTCGTCATCGGTCAGGGATACGTCGGGCTGCCGCTGGCGCTCCGCGGCGTCGAGGTCGGGTTCGACGTCGTCGGGTTCGATGTGGACACCGAGCGGGTCAAGCGGCTGGCCGCGGGCAACTCCTATGTCGAGGACATCGCCGACGACCGTCTTCTCGAAGCCGTCGGTTCGGGCCGCTACCGGGCCACCGACGACGCCGACCACCTCGCCGGTTTCGACGTTGCGGTCATCGACGTGCCGACCCCGCTGCACGATGGCGTTCCCAACCTCTCGCACGTCGAGAGCGCCGCCGCTCTGCTCGCTGCGCACCTTCGTCCCGGTGCCACGGTGGTGCTCGAGTCGACGAGCTATCCGGGGACCACGGAGGAGCTGGTCGCCCCGCTTCTCGAGCAGGGATCGGGACTGCTGAGCGGCCGCGACTTCCACCTCGGATACAGTCCCGAGCGCATCGACCCGGGCAATCCCGAGTGGCGCCTGGAGAACACGCCCAAGGTGGTCTCCGGCGTCGACGCGGACTCGCTCCGGGCCGTTCAAGAATTCTACGGCCGCCTGGTCGAGCGGACGGTGGCCGTGTCGGGCACCCGGGAGGCCGAGCTCACCAAACTGCTGGAGAACACCTTCCGGCACGTCAACATCGCCCTGGTGAACGAGCTGGCCATGTTCGCCGCCGAGCTCGACATCGACGTCTGGGAAGCGATCGACGCCGCCACCACCAAGCCGTTCGGCTACCTCCGCTTCACCCCGGGACCCGGGGTGGGCGGCCATTGCCTGCCGATCGACCCCAGTTACCTCTCGTGGAAGGTACGGCGGAGCCTCGGCCAACCGTTCCGGTTCGTGGAGCTGGCCAACGACGTCAACGAGCACATGCCCGACTACGTGGTCCGAAGGTTGGTGCTTGCCTTCAACCGGATGGGTCGCGCCGTCAAGGGCTCGAGGATCCTGTTGCTCGGCTTGGCCTACAAGCGCAATACCGGCGATCCGCGCGAGGCGCCTGGCACGGTCATCGCCCAATCGCTCGCCGCGCTGGGAGCAGAGGTGCGGGTCGTCGATCCACACCTCGTCGGGGAGTCGCTGCCTTGTCCATTGGTCGAGTTGACCGCGGCCGAGCTCCAAAGTGCAGACGCAACCGTGCTGGTCACCGATCATGACGCCTTCGACTACGACCTCATCAGCTCCCACGCCTCCTTTGTCTTCGATACCCGGAACCGCATGGATGGGCCGACCGTCGAGCGGCTGTAGTCTCCGGCGGTGCCCGATACCCGACCACTCTCCATCGCAAACCGCCACGGTCAAGCGGTATCGGCGACAGACGGCGGCGGCACGTGAAGGTCGTGGTGACGGGTGGAGCCGGTTTCATCGGAGCGAACCTGTGCCGAGCGCTCGCCGGGGACAACCTCGTCGACGAGTTGGTGGCCCTCGATGACCTCTCGACCGGGCATCGCCAGAACCTCGCATCCGTCGAGGGCATGACCTTCCTCGAGGGTTCGATCCTCGACCCCGACCTCCTCGACGAGGCCTTCGATCACGCCGACACGATCGTTCACCTGGCGGCACGGCCGTCCGTTCCCCGATCGCTGGCCGATCCGATGGCCAGCCACCGATCGAATGCCACCGGCACCATGGAGGTCCTCGAGGCCGCCCGCCGGGGCGGGGGCCCACACGTCATCGTGGCCTCGTCCTCCTCGGTCTACGGCGCCAACCCCATCGTGCCCAAGCGCGAGGACATGGCGACCCTCCCGGTGAGCCCCTACGCCGCCAGCAAGCTGGCCGCGGAGGCGGCCGCACTGGCCTACGGCCGGTCCTTCGGCCTGCCCGTGCTGGCCTTCCGCTTCTTCAACGTGTTCGGACCCTTGCAGACGGCCGACCATGCCTACGCCGCCGTCATCCCCACCTTCGTCGCCTGCGCTCTCCGGGGCGACCCGCTCCCGGTGCACGGCGACGGCGGCCAGACCCGGGACTTCACCTACGTGGGCAGCGTGGTCGCCGTCCTGCGGGACGCGGTGGGCCGGCGACTGAGCGATCCCCGCCCGGTCAACCTCGCCTTCGGCACCCGGGTCTCGCTGCTCGAACTCATCGAGCTCCTGGCCAAAATCCTGGACAGGCCGGTCCGTCGGCACCACAGCGATCCGAGACAGGGTGACGTCCGCGATTCCCAGGCCGACCAGACGCGGCTCAGGAGCCTGTTCCCGACAATCGAGCCCGTGACGCTCGAAGAGGGCCTGCGGGCCACCGTGGCGTGGTTCGGAGAAAGCACGGGTTGAGGCTTCCGGACCCGGCTCATCAAAACTGAGGAGGTTGGACTTTCCGCCTACCTCGAGGAGGGCTACAATCGGAGGACAACGACACGGCGGAACAAACCGTGGTCGGGCGCCTCGAGCAATGGGAGCAGCGGGCAACAAGGGCAGGGGGCCATGGCGATCAACATATCGACGGGCGACAACATGTCGACGGGCGACGCGGCCGACTCCGACGTGCCGGGTGCCGACGTGCCGGCGGAGCGGGTCGGCAGGACGGTGGCGCTCGTCGACCTACGCCAGGGCCGGGTGGCCCGGGACGGAATCACTCGCGGGGCCGCGATCGTGTTCGACTTGGCCCTTCGGGAGATCGAGCAGGCCGTACGGAACCAGGACCGTGTGTGCCCATTCGGGACGACTCGAGTGGCGGTGGCATTCGGTCCGGACGCAGACACCGTCAGCCCGACGACGCTGGGTCAGCGCCTGGCCCGCGCCGTTCGCCGGAGCTTGGTCCTCGATGACGCCCCGGCCGACCAGATGCGACAAGTCCCCGGCCTGAAGGACGTGGGTCGACACCCCGGTGCTCCGTCCCGCCCGCCTTCGGCCACCGTCATCGTGGATCGGATGATCGGGTCGGCCCACCCGGACGACGATCGACCCGCCGATGCCGACCAGACCGCCTCGGCCGGGAACCCGGGCCCTCTTCCCGGACCGGCCAGGGGATTGTGGCTTCGCACGGTCGTTCGCAGCTCAACCGGAGGCCTTGCCCGGTACGGCACACGGCACGATGACATCGTTCGGGGTGACAGCGGAACCATCTTGGTGGTGAGCCCCAGCCGCACCCCGGGCAGTGCACCAGGTCTGTCCGCGGTCGCGGCCTCAGCCATGGCCGAACGTCTGGGATACCGGGTGGGGACCATCGCCCTGTGCGGTGACGACGAGATCGTCGCCGACGTCGGCGGTTCCGCGGTGGAACTCGTCGTCATGGTCATCGAAGGAGAGCGGGAGCCCACCAGTGACCGCACCACGTGGTCGTCGAGCACCTGGCACATACCTGCGCAGCTGACATCCCGGTTCAGCGCAATGGGCATCGGCGTCGTTGCCGTCGGTGCCGGGGGCGGCGCCGGAGCACTGGCCAGTTGCATCGCCCAGGGTGCCGACGTCGTCTTGGACCTCGACGAGCTCCAGGCCAAGTTGAGCCAGGCGGTTGAACGTCTGGTGGACGACTCAGGGGACGGGTTGCTCGGCAACTCGATACCGCAACCCATGCAAGCCCTCGTGCTGCTGACGACCAGCGAACGTCGAGTCCTGTTCTATTTGACCATCGGGCGGTCGGCGCAGGACATCGCCGACGAGTTGGTCGTCTCGGTGACGACCGTTCGGTCGCATATCCGTTCCATCCTCCGGAAGCTCGGTGTCCGCTCCCAGCTCGCCGCCGTCGCCATTGCCAACAGTCAGGACTTCGAACGGAGGCCTGGTGGCGTCACGCCCGAGATGCGAACGCAGCTCCAGGCGCCCGGCGTGGCCTGACGACGTTGAGCGGCCGCTGCTTCCAGATCAGGTCGGCTGCCCGCTCTTGGTGATCAGGCCGAGTTGGAAGCATGTCCGGGCCATCTTCTGGGCGTTCGAGGACCGTTCCGCGTTGCCGCTCTTGAGCGGCGATGGCCGCTTTGAGGGCCATCGCCTCCCGGCGGAGATCGGCATTTGGGCACGCTCGATCTCATCCATCAGCTGCGATGCGTTCCGCCGGCGGTGGTCGATCGCCCCATGAATGATCACCTGGTTGCCGAAATCGATGGCAGGCAGTCGCATCCGCACTGGTCACCGGGGCCTTGGGCGCGGCCGGCTCGAGCTGCACCCCGCCGCGAGCAAGACGACAACAGAATGCACCGATCGCGAACTTCGCTGACCTCTGCACGGCGTGCACGATACCAAGAACAGGCTGTTGTCCGCATTCCTCAGTCACTGGTGTCGTTCGAGTGATCCCGGCCCCTCGCAATCGACGAAGCAGCTCATACTCCGGCTCCAACCGCACCCGTAGCCGTTCGGTCTGGTCCGCCGTCAGGGACGTCCGGTTGCCCGTGACTCGGGCCCGGTGGAGCGCCAACGGCAATTGAAGGCGGCGGCCCAGCGCTGCCAGCCCGTCGGGGAACTGCTCGGTGAACAAGACGCTCGAGCAGCTCGCGATCCGGTCCGATGCCTCCGACACGTCGAAGCGCTCGGAGAACATGGCCAACTGGTTCAGCAAGTCTCTGGCCGGGATCCGGTCCAGGAAAGCGTCGAACCCGTCCTCTGCGGCAGCTCGCTCGCGCTCCGCCACCCGACCGGGCGTGCCGGCCACGTCTCCAGCCACCAGATAGTCGAAATACGAGCGCACCCGTTCGACGGGGTCCCTCAGGATCGTCACCGTGAACGTCTTCGGGGGAAGTGGCTGACGGGCCGCGGGCCGGTGGGATCGCCCGTACAGGTAGGCCCCCTCGGCCAGGAGGACGCGGTGGTTGGCCACGAAGCTGTAGCCACCACTGATCGTTCGCGGCAGTCGTGACGCGGTCATTCGGCGCCACACGTCCACCGGATCCTCGCCGCCCAGGGCCAGGAAGCTCAGGTACAGGCTCGTGCCCGCGGTCTTGCGCACGTGGTAGCAGTAGATTCGCCGGCTTCCGTCCGGCAGCTCATAGGAGCGAGCCAACCGGCGATAGGAGGGATCGCGGAGGATCTCCCAGCGGTCGCGAGCATGACGGATGCCGCGGAGGGCCCACTTGCGTGGAGGCCGGCGAGGCCACGAGGGATCGATATCGCTGACCCGAGCGCGAGCATCCACCGCAGCACCTTAGCCAGGTCAACATGTCGCCCCGATATTCTCCAAGCGTGCCGTACGAGTCACTCCGGCGCCGCCTCGGCCGCATCGATGTCATGCTGAGCACATGAGAAGCAGGGTCTTGAAGGTGGCCGAGACGCTCGGGATCCGGCACGGGCTCGCCCGGGGCCGAGACCAGTTGGTGACCGCCCTGACCGGGAGCAACGCCAACCTGGCCCATCGAAGGAACCACGTCGACGACAAGCACCTCAAGCTGCTCCTGAGCTTCCTTCTGCGATCCGATTCCAACTGTCTGGATGTCGGGGCGCACCGGGGCACCTTCTTGATCCAATTCCGCCGGGTGGCACCGACCGGGCACCACATCGCCTACGAACCATTGCCCGGCCTCTACGCGAAACTGGCGGCACAGTTCCCCGAGATGGACATACGGCCGCGGGCCCTGTCGGACGAGGAGGGTGTCACGACCTTCGTCCACGTACAGAATGCCCCGGCCTACAGCGGGCTGAAGCAGCCTCATCGCCCGGCGGGCATGACCACCGAGACGATCACCGTGGAGACGGACTGCCTGGACAACCACGTGCCGAACGGCTGGCTCCCGACGTTCGTCAAGATCGATGTCGAGGGGGCTGAGGCGCTCGTCATGCGAGGGGGGCTTCGAACGCTCCGGTCGGCCAAGCCGGTCATCGCCTTCGAACACGGGCGGGGTGGCGGCGAGCACTATGGCGTTTCCGACGCCGACATCTACAAGCTCGTCCGAGAAGGCATCGGGCTGCGCCTCTTCGACATGGACGGGAACGGTCCACTGGGGTTGACCCAGTTCGAGGAGGAGTTGGCCTCCGGACAGCGTTGGAACTGGCTGGCTCACGAATAGCCGCCGAAGCCCGTCGCCGGCGAGGAGTCGGAGGCGCCCCGGCCCCGAACTCGCCATCGAGGTCGCGGCTTCGGCCCGATACGATAGGCGCTGTGGAGCAGGACGTCATTGACCAGGACGATCCCTCGGCCGAGGCCCTCTCGGCGCCGGTCAAGCTCGTCGTGTGGGATCTCGACGGGACGCTCTGGGAGGGAACGCTGAGCGAAGGGCCGGTTCGCCTCGACCCCTCCCGTATCGAGCTGGTGCGTGCCCTCAATCGGCGGGGAATCGTCAATGCCATCTGCTCGAAGAACGAGCCTGCCGATGCCCGCGCCCGCCTCGAGTTGGCCGGCGTGTGGGACGAGTTCGTGTTTCCCCGCATCGATTGGTCACCCAAAGGCCCGCGGGTGGCCCAGATCGTCAAGGAGATGCAGTTGCGGTCCGAGAACGTCCTGTTCATCGACGACCTGCCGCTCAACCGCGGGGAGGTGCGCCATTTCGTGCCCGGCATCCAGACCGCCGGGCCCGACATCCTCGAGCAGCTCCTCTCCCTGCCCCAGCTCGCCGGCAAGGACGACCGCCAACTCTCCAGGCTGCGGTCAGTACCGGACCTTGGAACAGAAGGTGGCCGACCGACAGGCCGTCACCAGCACCACGGAGGAGTTCCTCCGGGCGTGCAACATCAGGGTCGGTGTCTACTACGACACCGAGAGCGAGCTGGAGCGCCTGTTCGAGCTGGTGAACCGGACTCATCAGCTCAATTTCACAAAGAGCAGACCCAGCCGGGATCAGTTCGAGACGATGCTGGCCGACCCGCGACGGGAGACCGGCTTCATACGCGTTCGCGATCGGTACGGCGACTATGGCATCTGTGGCTTCTACTCACTCTCGCTCGATGGCGGCACGCTGACCGACTTCCTGTTCTCGTGCCGGGTGCTGCACATGGGGGTGGAGCAGTGGGTGTACGACCATCTCGGACGGCCAACCCTCTCGGTGGTCGGTGAGGTTGCCTCCTCCCTGGAGGGAACCGTTGATTGGATCACCATGGACACCGAGGCCTGCGACGGGAAACGCCGTGCCGAAGTCGGTCACGGTGGTCGCCGGCCTTCACCGTCACAACCCAACCGGGTGCTCATGATCGGTGGCTGCGACCTGACCACGACCGCCCAGTTCCTCGGGGGCCGGATCACCACCGACTTCGCCCACACGGGACCGACCGGTGCCTTCATCCACGTCGGCCATACCGAGCTCCTGCGGCAGTCGGCGTCCGGGCTCTCCGACCAGCAGCGTGAGGTGGTCCGCCGGATCCCCTTCCTCGACGAAGGGGTGTACGCCTCACCGGCGGTGGTGGCGCCCGACTACGACGTGCTGGTCTACAGCGTTCTGACCGACTACACCCAGGGCCTCTACCGCCACCGCCGGCTCGGGCTGGTCGTTCCCTGGTACCAGTTGGACCTGGACGTCACCGACCCGGCGCTCTGGCCCTCCCTCGAGAACCGGTTCGGACGGGAGGGCATCGACCTGGACTTCCTCACCTGGTTCGCCGGTCAATTCGAGTTCCTCGGAGGGATCACCGGCGAGGCGTTCCAGGAGAATGTGCGCTGGTTGGCCGGGAGGGTCCCGGCCGGGGCCCAACTGGTCCTGCTCAACGGCGCTGAGGTACCGGTCGACAACCCGAAGGAGCCCGGCCGCCACCTGCGTCACCAGACGATGAACTCGGCCCTTGACGAGGTCGTGGCCTCCCTCCCGAACGCCACCGTTTGCGACGTGCGAGCGTTCGTCCTCGGTGTGGACGACCTCGACGACAACCTCCGCCACTACCGCCGCCATGCCTACCTCAGGATGGCCGAGGAGATCCGGGCCGTGACCGCGTCCGGGCTGACCCTCGAGCGCAAACCCCTCACCTCACGGGTGTTCAATGCCTGCTACACCTTCGCCGGACGCGGCCGGGTACAACTGCGCCGACTGCGCAAGCGCCTGCGGTCGAGCTGCAAAGGGATAGTCAACAGGTTCGGTAGAGCACGAGCGCCTTGGCCAGCGCCCCCCATTCGTAGACCACGGCGAAGGGAAGGTCGTTGGCCGGGTCCTGCACCGGGTCCATCACGAGGTCGATCGGTGTGCACCGCTTGAACAGCATCCGGGCCCGGGTGGCCTGGCTCCGCTCCGAGACCACGATGATCCGAGTCCAGTGGCGCCGAGCCACCAGCCCGCTGACGAACTCGGCCTCTCCCCTGGTGTCGAGCGGATCGGCCCGAAAGCAGATGATCGACACGTGGGGCACCGGCTTCGGGCACGGGACCGCCTTCTGGCCGCCCCGGGAGATGACCGCCACCGGGGCGTAACCCGCCCGGGCCAGGCTGATCGCCTTTTTGGCCCGAAGCTGCCCGGCGTCGCCCCCGAGGGCGACCACCGCGTCCGCCCTGGTGGGGTTGTCGGTCGGTGGCCAGACGAACAGTCGAGCCGTGGCGATGGGGAACAGGACGACGAGCAACACCAACAGCGCGAAGAGGGTGATGCGCACCCACGTGCGCAACCGCGATCTTCGGGGGCGCATCACCGTCGGCAGGCTATCCGCCGAGGATCCCCTGGACTCACCGCTCCCGACTCGACCGGGCAGCGACGCGACCCCGAGTAACCGAGCGGACGAACCGCCCTAGCTCCTCGGGGCCACGTACACAGTGAGCTCGGCATCACCCACGTGAGCCGTGTCGGACGACTCCATGGGCATGACTGTCGTGCCCATGATGAGCTCTCCAGTCCTTCCCCGAACCACCGTGCCGGTCACCTACGGTCCCACCGGGTCTCGAGCCATCCTCGAAGCGCCCTTTCGGGCCTTCTCCGACAACTCAGGGACTCCGCCGGGGCTTCGGCTTTCCGGTCAATTGACACTGTGATGGGTGTCCTTTCCCAGGTCAAGGGGGTTGCGCGATATCCCTACCTTTTCCTCCGGATTTCTCCGGCCGTCCCCAGGCGGGGCCAGGATGTCCACCGTTCTTCCCCAAGCGGGGCTAGCCTGCCGGGGACCATGTGGGGCATGAGCAGGGGGTCGGGCAGCCGTCATGGCTGGCCGAGCAGGGGGAGGTCACCGCTCCTATGAGCACTCGCACAACGCATGACATCACGGCGGGAGCCGGCGCCCGGCGCGCCCCGGGACGCCTGATCGTGGCGCTGGTCGCCGCCGGCGTGGTGGTGGCGGGGGTGGTGGCGACCGTGCTGACGATCCCGGCCAGCCACTCGTCGGCCTCGACCCAGCCACGGCCGCGGCACAACTCCGGTGATGCCGTGTTCACCGTGTTGCCGGCGCTGTCCCCGCCGCCCCCCGATCCGCACCCGCTCTCCCCCGGTGTTCTCGCCGGATCGGACCAGTACGAGTCGGATCCGTTCCTCTACCGCTCCGGTGACCGCTACTTCCTCTATACGAGCGACATCCCGGGGCCCCCGGAGATGAACGTACCGGTGGCGACGGCCACCGCCTTCGGCTCCTGGACCTCGTCGAGAGATGCCCTCCCCGCCCTCCCGGCCTGGGCCGAACCCGGCTTCACCTGGGCCCCCGACATCCACCAGTTCGGTTCGGCCTACGTGCTCTATTTCACCGCCTTGGTGAAGGGATCGGCGCCGCCCATGCAGTGTGTCGGGGCGGCCACCGGCTCCTCCCCGGTCGGCCCGTTCACCCCGACGAGCACACCGTTCATCTGTCAGACCGACCAGGGTGGCACCATCGACCCTCGAGTCTTCACGGACAGCGACGGCACCCGCTGGATGCTCTTCAAGTCCGAGCAGAACATCGGCGGAGCCGCCACGCCGACCAAGATGTGGTCGCAGCGCCTGACCCCGGACGGGCTGGGGCTCCTCGGCCAGGCCTCGGAGCTCATGCAACCCGACGAGCCGTGGCAGGGAACCATCGTCGAGGCGCCCGACATGGTCAAGGTGAACGGCACGTACTGGATCGTCTACTCGGGGAATTGGTTCAACACGGCCGACTACGCCATCGGGGCGGCGCGTTGTGCCGGCCCGGCCGGGCCCTGCGCCGACACCTCGGCGACGCCGCTGCTGGCCTCGAACACCCAGGGGTCCGGCCCGGGCGAGGCGTCGCTCTACGAGGACGCCACCGGCGTCTGGCTGCTCTACAGCCCGTGGCGGTCCCTCGCCCCCCAACCCGACATCCCACCCCGTCCCGTCTACATCACGAAGCTGGGCTTCGCCCCGACGGGCCCCTATCTCGCCGACGGCGGGCCGCCGGCCAGTCTCGGCCCGAAGCGATCGTCCGCGCCGCGATCAGCCTCGTAGCCGGGCCAGCTCGGCGGTGACCGCCTTGCCATCGGCCTGTCCCTGGGTCGCCTTCATGACCTGGCCGACGAAGAAACCGGTCAGCTTCTTGCGGCCGGACTCGTCGCCGTCGCGGTAGCGGCTCCACTCCTCGGGATGGGCCGCCACCACCTCGGCCACCGCCGCCTCGAGTCTGTCGTCGGACATCGATTCGAACCCCTTGGCCGCCGCCATAGCAGCCGGGTCACCACCTCCGGCGACCAGCAGTTCGGCCAGCACCGCCTTGGCCTGGGTGGCGGTGAGATCGCCGGCGGCCTCCATGGTGAGGAGGGCCACGTAGGACACCTCGTCGAGCCGGCGGGCCGCCTCCGCATCCGTGGCCGCCTCGTTGGCCGTCCGGGCCAGGGCCAGCGCCGGGGCCACCCCAGCGGTGACGGCCGCGCCGAACAGCCCGTCCAGGTCCAAGCTGACGACCGTCGCCACTTGGTCGAGTTGCGACCCGGTCACCAACTCCTCGCCGCCCAGCAGCTCGACGAGGTGGGCCCGCCGCAGGGCGGGCATCGGGCCCATGGCGTCGCCGACCGCCCGGATCCATTCGGCGTCGGGGGCGAGGGGGACCAGATCGGGCTCGAGGAAGTAGCGGTAGTCGTACGCCTCCTCCTTCGAGCGGAGGGCCACCGTCCGGCCGGCGTCCTCGTCCCAGTGACGGGTCTGCTGGTGGACCGGCTCACCGGACTCGAGGAGCTCGATCTGTCGGTCGGCCTCGTAGTCGATGGCCCGGCCCAGCGATCGGAGCGAATTGAGGTTCTTGACCTCACACCGGGTGCCGAGCGTGGCGTCCCCGGACTTCCGGACCGACACGTTGGCATCGACTCGCATCGAGCCCTCCTCCATCTTGCCGTCGGACGCACCCGAGGCGACGAGCACGGCTCGCAGCTCGGCGGCATACGCCCGGGCCTGGTCGGAGGAGCGCAGGTCGGGGGCGCTGACGATCTCGACGAGGGGAACCCCCGAGCGGTTGTAGTCGACCAGTGAGTAGTCCGCGCCGTGGATGCGTCCGGACCCACCGGCATGGGAGGTCTTGCCGGTGTCCTCCTCCAGATGGGCGCGTTCGATGCGCACCCGGGTCCCGTCGGGGAGATCGAGGTGGCCGTCGACATTGATCGGTTCGTCATATTGGGTGATCTGGTAGTCCTTGGCCTGATCGGGGTAGAAGTAGTTCTTCCGGTGGAAGGTCGACGGCCTGATCTCGCACCCGAGCGCGGTGCCGATCGCCATGGCCAGCTCCACCGCCCGTTGGTTGACCACCGGGAGCGACCCCGGCAGGCCCAGGCAGACCGGGCAGACATTGGTGTTGGGGTCATCGCCGAAGGCGGCCGGGCACCCGCAGAAGAGCTTGGTGGCCGTCTTGAGCTCGGTGTGCACCTCGAGCCCGATGACCATCTCCCAACCGGGTTTCATGAGCGGGCTGCTCCGACCGGGGGCGGGCGGACCGACGGCGGGGCGGCCGCCTCCACCACGGCCGCCACCTTCAAGATGGTCCCCTCGGACAGGGCCGGGCCGAGCACCTGCACACCGACGGGCAGCCCGTCGTCGCCATTGCCGAAGGGGACGCTGACCGCCGGGTGTCCGGCCAGGTTGGTCGGGATGGTGCAGATGTCCGAGAGGTACATGGTCAGCGGGTCACCGGTCTTGGCGCCCAGGGGGAAGGCGGTGGTGGGGGTGGTCGGGCCGAGCAACACGTCACAGCGACGGTAGGCGGCGGCGAACCCTTCGATGATCCGCGTGCGCACTCGGAGGGCCTGGTTGTAGTACGCATCGATGTACCCCGCCGAGAGGACGTAGGTCCCGAGCATGATGCGCCGCTTGACCTCGGCTCCGAAGCCGGCCGATCGGGTGGCGGTGTTCATGGCCGCGGCATCCTCGGCATCGACCCGCAGACCGTACCGGGTGCCGTCGTAGCGGGCCAAGTTGGACGAGGCCTCCCCGGGAGCGATGAGGTAGTAGGCGGAAAGCCCCAGTGCCACCTCGGGCACCGAGATCTCCTCGACCCTCGCCCCGGCGGCGGCGCAGGCCTCGGCCGCCTCACGCGTGCGGGAGACCACGTCGGGGTCGGCCCCGTCCAGGAACTCGGTGAGGACGCCGACGGTGAGACCGGCCACGCCGTCATCCAGCACCGACAGGACCCTCGGGGTGGGGCGGCTGAGCGAGGTGGAGTCGCAAGGGTCATGCCCCCCGATCACATCGAAGAGGAGCGCGGCATCGGCCACGGTCGTGGCCATGGGCCCGATCTGGTCGAGCGAGCTGGCAAAGGCCACCAGGCCGTACCGGGAGACCGTGCCGTAGGTGGGCTTCATGCCGACCACTCCGCAGAGGGCGGCCGGCTGGCGGACGGAGCCACCGGTGTCCGAGCCGAGCGCCAGTGGGACGAAGCCGGCGGCCACCGCGGCGGCCGAGCCACCCGACGACCCGCCGGGGACGCGACTCGACGTCGTGGGGATTGCGGGTCGGGCCGAACGCGGAGGCCTCGGTCGAGGAGCCCATGGCGAATTCGTCCATGTTGGTCTTCCCCACCATCACCGCCCCGGCCTCGGCCAACCGCGTCACCACCGTGGCGTCGTAGGGAGGGCGCCAGCCCTCCAGGATGCGGGACGAGCAGGTCGTGGGGATCCCCCGTGTGCACAGATTGTCCTTCAGGGCCACCGGCACACCGGCCAGCCGTCCCGGGTCCTCGCCCGCCTGGACGCGGCGATCCACGTCGATCGCCTGCCGGCGGGCCTCCTCGGCCGTGACCAGGTTGAAGGCGTGCACCTGCCCATCGCCCGCCTCGATGGCGGCCAGGTGCTCCTCCAGGACATCGACGGCCGACCGGGCCCCCGATCTGACCGCGTTGGCCAGGAACGTCGACGGACGGGGTGCGTTCATGGCGCCTCACCCAGGATGGGGGGCACTTTGAAGCGGTGGTCCTCCACCGAGGGCGCCTGGGCCAGCGCCTCCTCCCGGTCGATGCCCGGTCGCACCTCGTCGGGTCGGAGGACGTTGGTCACCGCCATGGCATGGGCGGTGGGCTCCACACCGCCCAGGTCGAGCGAGGCGATATCGGCGGCGTGGTCGAGCACCTCGGCCAGCTGGCCGGTGAACAGCTCGAGCTCCTCCTCGGTCAGTTCGAGGCGAGCCAGGTCGGCCACATGGGCCACGTCCTGGCGGGTGAGACGATCCGGGCCCGCCATCAGGCGGCGGCTGCGCCGGGCCCCCCGAGGGCCTCTCCGGCGAATCGCACCACCTGCTCTTCGATCAGCGGGGCGTCCCAGTCGAGCGTGGCCACGTGGAAGCTGCGCTCGAGGAAGACCCGCTCGACCGGACCGCCGACCGAGGCCGCGAACCGGTCGCCCGATTCGATCGGGACCACGTGGTCGACCCGGCTGCTCATGAGCAGCGAGGGACAGCGGACCTCCCCGAGCCGGGCCGTCACCGCCTCGACCCCGTCGAACAGCGACAGAGCGGCGGCCAGCGGAGTCTGGGCGTAGGCCGCCTCGGTCGCGCCTTCCATGGCGATGTCGGAGCCGATGCCGTCGACGACCTCGGACCCGTCCGCCAGCAGTCCCCGGATCACGTCCAGGAAGTCAGCGGCCGGCGGCTCGGCCAGCGGGTTGACGACGGCCAGCCCGGCGATCTCGGGGTGGCGCTCGGCCAGCCAGCAGCACAGAGTGCCCCCCATCGACAACCCGGCCGCCATGACCCGGTCACAGCGATCGGCCAGGGCCTGGTACGCCGCCTCCGCCGCCGCCGACCAGTCCGCCCACCGGGTGGGGATCATGTCCTCGACCGAGGTGCCGTGGCCGGGAAGGAGCGGAAGGTCCACCGTGTAACCGGCCGCCGCCAGCGCCCGGGCCAGCGGACGCAATGACTGGGGATTCCCGGTGAAGCCGTGGAGGACCAGCACGCCGTGCGAGCCACCCTCGGACGACCAGGGTTCGGCGCCAGGGATGATCGGAGCGGTCACGACTACGGGATGCTATCCGTCGCTACCCGGACAGACGGCAACGGGGCCTGAGGGGGCCATCCGGGGCCGGTTAGTGTGGTCCCCGATCTGACCTCGAATCGATCGGCAAGGAGCAGCAAGGCAATGGCCACCTATTTGTTTCTGAGCGAGGACTGGCTGGACGAGGCGCGATCCATCCGGCGTGAGTTCGACGGAAGGAGTGCCGCCATCGCCCATCCGATCAGGATGAACCTGATCATCGTGGAGGTCCCCTTCGGCGAGGGCACGGTCCACGCCCATGTGGACACCAGCAGCGGTGAACTCGTGCTCGACACGGGCCACCTCGATTCGGTCGATCTGAGCGTGTCGCTCGAGTACGACACGGCCAAGGCCATCCTCGTCGAGGGCAACCCTCAGGTGGGCATGCAGGCCTTCATGTCGGGCAAGATCAAGGTCGATGGGGACATCGCCAAGCTGATGGCGCTCCAGTCGATGCCTCCCGATCCCGTCGCCGCCGAGTTCGCCGCCCGCATCCAGGCCATGACCGAGTAGCCCGGCCCGGGTCGGCTCAACCGGGGCCGGGCGGCTCAACCGGGGCCGGGGCGGCTCAACCGGGGCCCGGCCCACTTCAGTCCAGGTGAGCGTCGGATGGGATCCGCCTGCGCCCCGGACGCGGTGTGTCCCGCATCAGGGCACCGCACACGAGGCCCAGGGCGGCCACGACCGCACCCACGGCGAAGGCCCGGTGGAACGAGGCCAGGGAGCCCACGCCACCGTGCCCGGATGCCTGGACCGTGACCATCACCTGGATGCCGGCCACGATGCCGATCTGGGTGATCAGCTGTTGGGCCGCACTCATGACCCCCAACTCGTCGGGCGACACCTCGTTGGACGCCGATGCCGCGGTGGAGGGGGTGGCGATGCCGATTCCGATCCCGGACAGGGCCAGGGCGACGATGATCACGGCCAACGACGGCTCCGCTCCGAACTGGGTGAAGACCACCATCGACGCAACCAGGGTGGCCGCCCCCACCACCACGGACAATCGCTCCCCCACCCGGATGGCGGCGTAGCCGGCGACCGGGGCGATCAGCGAGAACATCAGTGGCCTCGCCGTCGAGACGAGCCCGGCCCGCGTCTCGCTGTACCCGTAGACCTGCTCCATCAGGATGGGGAACAGGAAGAATCCACCCATGTAGGAGAAGTTCATCAAGCTCCGCGCACCCAGCGGGAAGACGAAATTGCGAAGGGCGAAGTACCGGAGCGGGATCAGGGGATGAGGCGCCCGTCGCTCGTGGAGGACGAAGACGATGCCGGCCACGAGGGCCAGAGCGAACATGCCCAGGGTGGCGGGTGCAGTGAATCCCCAGCTCGGCGCTTCGTTGAGGGCCAACAGCCCGGCTGTCACCGACACGGCCAGGGTTCCCGAGCCCATCCAGTCGAGCTGGCTCCAGGGACTCGGGTGTTCCGCCGGAGAAACGGCGGCGACATCGGCCGGCCCTTCGCCGGCCAGAGCCGCTCCGGGCCCGCCGTGGGCGGGCAGGACGATCATGGCCAGCACGGCGGCGATGGCCATCAGCGGCAGCTCACCCCAGAACAAGGCCCGCCATCCGAGATACTGGATGATCGGGGCTCCGATCGTGACACCGAGCACCGGACCACCGGCACCGACCAGCGCCCACCAGCCCATGGCCTTGACGCGATCCTCGTGGGAGAAGACTTGGAGGATCAGGGCCATCGACGCGGCCCCGGTCGCCGCCCCCTGCACGCCGTCCAGCAGACGGGCCCCGATGAGCACGCCGGCCGTAGGCGCCGACGCGGTCAGGACGACGGTGAGCGCCGCTCCGCTGAGTCCCCACAGATAGAGGCGGCGGTACCCACGCAGGTCGCCCAACTTGCCGAGGACCGGGGCGGCGACCCCGAAGGCCAGGAGGGGGCCGGTCGACGTCCAGGTGAGGGTGGTGACGGAGGTGTGCAGCTCCTTGGCCACCTGGGGGAGGGCCACGACGAAGACGGTGAAGGTGATGTTGACCGACAGCAGCCCGGCCAGCACCGTCCACAGCACCCACCACGGGTAGCGGTCCGATCCGGCGACCCGACGGTGCATCCGGTGGCGGAACAGGATCGGCCACGGGACAACGATCCCGCCTTCGGCACCGGCACCGGTGCCACTCAGCATGGCTTCGGCCTCGATCACCTCGGTGGTGCCGAAGCCCTTGTCGGCCCGGGGCCGCCCGGGCTCCCCGTCCGGGGACATCGGTCAGCCCATGAGGGGCTGCATCTCCGCCTGCAGCTCCGAGACCGTCCAGCGGCCTTCATTCTCCAGAGTGTCGCCCATCATCCAGGGGATGAAGCGGCGAATCTGACCGCCCTGGACGAAGTACACCATGCCGGTGACCGGGCAGGTCTCGGTCGACAGATATGCCACCAGGGGCGACACGTTGGCCGGATCCCAGCTGTCGAAGACGGATGCATCGTTGGGCGCCTGGACGATGTCGGACAGGCCAGGCGTCTGCTCGGTCATCCGGGTACGGGCCGCCGGGGCGATGGCATTGACCCGGACCCCGTACCGCAGCAGTTCCTGGGCCACGATGGTGGTGAAGGCGGCGATGCCGGCCTTGGCCGCGCCGTAGTTGGATTGCCCGGGATTGCCCAGCAGCCCCGACGTCGACGACGTGTTGACCACGGCCGCCTTGACCTCGACGCCGGCCTTGGTCCGCTCGCGCCAGTAGCCGGCCGCGTGGCGGGTTGGGACGAAGTGCCCCTTCAGATGCACGGCGATCACCGAGTCCCAGTCGGCCTCGGACATGGTGACCAGCATCCGGTCACGGAGGATGCCGGCGTTGTTGACCAGGATGTGGAGGTCACCGAATGTTTCGATGGCTGTGGCGACCAGATGCTTCCCGCCCTCCCAGCTGGTGACATCGTCGGCGCTGGCCACGGCTTCGCCACCGGCGGCCCGGATCTCGTCCACCACCTGCTCGGCCGCCGAGCGGTCGTCACCCGAGCCGTCGACCGCACCGCCGAGGTCGTTGACCACCACCCTGGCACCCTCGGCCGCAAAGAGCAGGGCGTGCTGGCGCCCGATGCCGCGACCGGCCCCGGTGATGATCGCGATGCGCCCGTCCAATGCTCCCATCTGGTCGATCCCTCATCTCTGGCACGCCGAGGTGGGCTCCATACCGAGGAGGAACCCGTAACACGTCACCACGTTGGCAGGGCGAAGCGCCCTGGTCAAACCGGGGTCCGGCCCCGAGTCGGGGTCGCGGCGACGGCAACGGGGCGCCGCACGACCCGTCCCAACCCGGCACCGACCACCGCGTCGACCATCGCCCGCACCCGGCCCCGATCCCCCGCCACCATGAGGTACTCGGTATTGCGGAGATGCGAGACGGTACCCACCTTGTGTCCGGCCGGGTTGTGGATGCCGATCCTGGCTCCGACGTAGCGGGCCGAATCGAACCCGAGCGCCTCGACGTGACCGCGACCCGCACAGATCTCACGGAGCTGGTCGAAGCCGAGCCACGACTCGTTGTTGTAGGACAGGACAACGACATCGGCACGCACGGCATCGATCACCTGGGCCAGGGCGAGGGGCATGGTCCGCTTGCCGTTGAATGCGCTGCGATTGGCGGGATCCCGGAGGTCCTCCCGCTTGCAGGCCACGCCGAAGTGGGTAGGTGCATCCCAGGCCACGATGGTCTCCCATACGTGATAGTTGGCGTCGTAGCGGTGCTGGTTGTAGGGGGGATCGAGGTAGGCGAGGTCGACAGAGCCGAGGGCGTCGGAGCCGGCCAGGAGGCACGCATCTCCCCGAAGAGCCCGGCCCGGCCCGGGGATCATGTCGGGCACCCGCAGGACGAGAGGCTGGTTGGCCCGCGGCGCCCACTGCTTCAAGTAGGCCATCTGCACGCCGGTGGTCGAGTCCACCCGGTCGGCTGCCTCCAGGAGGCTCGTGACCAGGATCGGCCAGAGGGCAGTGCCGGCGAAGTCACGCTCGATGCGATCCCGCACGGCGTCGATCCGTGCGCCGTTTTCGGGACGGAAGTACCGCGACGCCTGGCAGAAGGTGGCCGTGACGTAACCCGGCTGTCCGGCTACGGCGTTGAGACGGTCGATCGCCTCAGCCGCCTCGGCGACCAGGCTCGGGGCGGCTTCGGGGTCGGTGGCCACGTAGCAGCGGGCCAGCACGTGGGCGTATCGGGCACTGTCGACGGCGGTCACCTCGATGCCCAGCCGTTTCCAAGCCTGGGCGACCCGGGTGGTCCCACAGAACAAGTCCAGGGCGGTGGCGGCCCCGGCGGCCTCGGCCAGCAGGGTGAGGGCGGGCACGAGGCGGCGCTTGGACCCGAGGTACTTGATCACCGGGACGTCACCGACGGGCGAAGCGCCGGAACCACCAGTTCGGGTCGCGGGCGTGCGCGTGGAAGTGGTCGGGGATCTGGCGCATCACCCGGTCGAAGGACCACTCGCCGGCCCCGAACCGGTGATCGGCGACCTGGCCCAGATGACTCAACATGTGCTCCAGCTCGGCCTCGGGCGGCTCGGTGCCGTGGCGTTTCCAGACCACCATGGGCACATCGCACACTTCGCAGGCCGCCACCCAGCAGATGTCGTCCTCGTGGAACCATTCGGTGATGCGGGCCGCCTCGCACAGCTCGCAGCCGGCCCCCGTCCCGGTCACAGGGTGTAGAGGTTGACCGTGGTGCCGGGAAGCACCGAGGTTCCCGGGGCGGGATCGGTGGAGAGCACCTTATTCGAGCCCGGGGGCCCGTAGGGGCCGGCCACCTTGAGCCCGAGCGCCTGGAGGTCGGAGGTGGCCTGGCCCACCGACTCGCCGACGATGCCGGCCGGGATGATGACGGGCTTGGGTCCGAGCGAGACGACCACCGTCACCTTGGAGCCGTAGGGCTGGAGCCCCGCCGAGGGATCGGGCGAGGTGCCGATGACCTGGCCCACCGGGACGCTCGGGCTGTAGTCCTGACCCTGTGCCGGGGTGAAGCCGAGCGCGCTGAGCGCCGCCGACGCCGATGCGTAGGTCGATCCGGCCGCATTGACCGCCGGGACGGCCACCGGAGCATGGCCCTTGGACGTGACGATCGTGACCGTTGATCCGTAGAGAGCGGTGCCGGTGGGAGCGGTGCCGAGCACGGCGCCGGCCACCACCGTCGAGCTGTACTGTGCCGCCGCAGGCGGGCAGACCCCGACCAGGTGGACCGCCTGGAGCGCCTGTACGGCTTCGGTGCAATTCGAGAAGGACGTCATGTCGTTCGGGATGGCCACCGGCGGCAGGCCGGCCGAGAGCACCACGGCGATGCTGGTGCCCTCTTTGGCGGTCACGGTCGTCTTCCCCGTCTTGGGAGCCGGGTGTTGGCTCACGACGAGGCCGGGGCCGATGGTGATACTGAAGGCCTGACCCGTCGGGCGGATGCTGAAGTGGTCCTTCCTGACCGCCTGGCGGGCCTGGGCGAGCGACTTCCCGACCACCAGCGGGACAGGATGGCTGGGGGCGAAGACCTTGCTGTCCGTGAACAGGTACACGCCGCCGGCGACGAGTGCCGCCACCACCACCGTCACCGCCGCGATCCACGGCCATCGGCGCCGGGGCGCGGCCGGCCCGTCCGGTGTGTCGTCGACCGGCGGTTCCTTCTCGGGTTTGGGCGACGCCGCCCGCTTGGCCTCCTTGACCGAGGCGATCACCGGTGGGGCGCCGAGCTCGGTCATCTCCGATGGCTCCGTCCCACCGGGAGGTCGCCCCACCGGGAGGGCCGTCGTGCGGTTCGGGTCATCGTCGGTCAGCCCGACGAGGGCGGCGATCGGCAACGGGTCGGGTTCGGGCAGCGATTCGGCCAGGTCGTGCAGGCGCTGAGTCAGTTGCGACGCGTCGAGGCGTTCGGCCGGGTCGGGAGCGGCCGCCCGGACCAGCACGTCATGGAGTTCGCCGAGGGACTCGTGCTCGGGTAACGGCTTGTCCATCCTGGACATCAGGATGGCGATGGTGGTGTCACCGGCGAAGGCCGGCTGGCCGGTCACCCCTTCGTAGAGCACGAGGGCCAAGGCGTAGACGTCGGCCTTCCCGTCCAGAACCAGGCCGTCGACCTGCTCGGGGGCAGCGTAGCGGGCCGTGCCCAGGATGGCCCCGTCGGGCTCGGTCCACGCCGCCTCGGCCAGGGCCCGCGCCAGCCCGAAGTCGGCGATCCGCAGCCGCCGATCGGCATCGAAGAGCAGATTGGCCGGTTTGATGTCCCGGTGGACCAGTCCCCGGCGGTGGGCGTAGTCGAGGCCGGCCGCCGCCTGGAGCCCCACGTCCGTGGCCTGCTCGGGCGTGAGTCGGACCCCGGTGTCGTAGATCTCGCGGAGGCTGCCACCGGCCAGGTACTCGAGCACGAGGTATGGCTCGCCGTGCTCCTCCCCCCAGTCGTAGACCTGGAGGATGTTCGGATGGTTCAGGGCGGCGACGGCTCGTGCCTCGCCCTCGAAGCGCCGCAGGAAGGCGTCGTCGCCGGCCAGGGCGGGGTGGAGCACCTTGATGGCCACTCGCCGGTGGAGCGAGACGTCATCGGCCAGGTACACGTGCGCTGACGCACCGGTACCCAGGGCACGGCGCAGTCGGTAACGGTCGCCGAGGACACGGCCGATGGAGTCGGTGATACTCGGCATGGTTCTTCCCGGTCCAGGCTACCGATCGGGCACGCCGGACGGGTGGAGGGTGGGCGTCTGCCTCGATCGAGACAGGCCCGCTGAGCTGGACGGGCCGAGGGCTCCTCCCCGCTTGGGGCCTCGGTCACATGACCTCCTGTCCACCAGCGATGCAAGGGCACGGGTGGGAAAGCCGTGAGCTCGTCGTTCTCGACCGCGGCGACTGCCACGCGCCGGCATGGACGCGACCGAGGACGGGGCCGAAGCCCCGTCCTCGGTCACCACGGCCTCGGCAGGGAGACCGCTACTACGTGCAGCTCAGCTGATGGACAGCGAGCTTTCCCCGGTGCCTCCGTCGATGCTGGCGGTGGCGATGGTGCTCGTCGAGGACGGGCTGCCGAGCTGGACGGCAATGTCCGTCACGAAGCTGCCTGTCGTACCCGTGCCAGTGTCGTGGCCCAGACAGGCAATCAACGTGAAGGTGGAGTAGGTGTAGGGCTTGGCCTTCACCGTACCGGACAGCACGAAGCCGGCCTCACCGGAGCACTGACCCGACCCGGACACCGCGGCGCTGGTCGTCTTGCCACTGAACGGAATGCCGTTCACCGTGAAGCTCAGCTTCTTCAGCGCCTTCTGCAGCGTCGCGGTTCCCGTGCTGGCGAACGCGCTGGCCTGGTCGTAGACGTTGTAGCCGCCCACCATGCAGCCGGGCTGAGGTCCACCGCTCTTGTTCTCATTGGCCACCTTCTTCGAGCACTTGACGGTGCTCTTGGACACGATGGTGTTGGCCGGGCCGGTACCGCCCGATCCGCAGCCGGAGCCGCTGAACACCAAGCCCGACGTGGTGGTGGTGCTGGTCTTGTTGAGCGAAATCGACCCGTTCCGGCTGATTCCCGGTGGCGCGAAGTTGACCGTCCCCGACGCGCTGCAGGTCAGCGGTGGCGAAGCGGGCGGTGGGCCCTTCGTCGCCGCTGCCGGGCCGGCACCCAACGCGACCGCACCAAGCGGGATCGCCGCGGCAGCCGCGACCATCATGAGCTTCCGTAACATGTGTGCTCCTTCTCTCCCGTGTCAACGGGCTCTGCCGTCAGACGACCGTTTGTCCCCCGACGTACCAGGTCCCGACCCGGGGCAGAGCGCACAGAGGACCCCTGGAAGGCAGGAAACCCCCCGTATGCAAACGCACCGCGTCAGCACCCACGTCCCGACCCGGGCGACCCCCCGGTAGACATCTGTGCTTCCCCCTTCGAGCTCCCGAGGTCGGTTCCAGAACCCTAACGGGGGGCGTGGTTCAGCACAAGGAAAGGACGGAAACCCGTCCCTGGCTTGGGACGGAGGGACTCAAAAACGGAGAATCCCGGCACCATCGGGGCTGCGCCTCCCACAAAGCCCCCGGACGCGACGAGGACGGGGCCTCGGGCCCCGTCCTCGTCACATGCGATGCCCGGTTACCCGGGGCAGCGCACCGAACGTTATTGCAGGCTGGCCGTACCGGAGCCCAGGTTGATCGTCGACAGACCAGCCGTGGAGGTGCAGAAACCGGCCAGCGTGGCCTCAGTGTCGGCCGTGGCGTCGGTCGAGGTCGACGACGCACCGGCGTCGCTGCCTGGGAACGAGCCGCTGATCGAACCGGTACCCGGATAGCCCGGGATGGTGAAGGTCCCCTCACCACTGCCGTTGACGCCACCGCCGATCGACGTGATGGCGTTCACTGTCTTCTTACCACCGGCGAACTTCTGATCGGCGGGCGTCGCCCACTTGATCTTGAGGCTGCCGGACAGCGTCCCGCCAGGACCGGGAGAAACGCCGACCAGGCTGGTGCAGGAGTAGAACTGGGTCGGGGTTTCGCCGGGATTGGTCGTGGCGACCTTTCCGGACGCGACGCCCGTGAACGAGCCCCGCCACTGCGCTCGAAGTGCAGGTCAAGGTGACGCCCGCGATCGTGATCTTTTGCCCCTTGTTCTTGAGCGGGGCCTGGTAGCCACCGGCAGTCACGATGCCGATCGGTACCTTGAAGCTGATCGTCCCACCGCTGAGCGTGCACGATGCCGTGGCCGGTGGCCCGGTGGCATCGAGGGTCTTGGCCGCGCCAGCAGTACCTGCCGTGGCCGCGATGACCCCGACGGGCATGGCGACTGCCGCGGCAATCATAAGCATCCTACGTATCATGAGTCCTCCTTGATCTCCATGTGACCATGGGGTTCGGAAGTCAGATGACGTTTCGCACCCCATCGGGCCGATCCGTGGCCCTGACCGCGATGCAGAGCATCGAACAAGGTCGAGCGGTGCGAGGGCGCTCATGGCGTTGGCTTGCCGGCTCCCGAGCCAGACCGATACGCGGCGGCGATAATCCCCCTTCACGAGCAAACTGGCCCGGTACGGCCAACCTAACGAGGAGAAGGGCCTATTTCAAGCATGTTTTCAAGCATGTTCCTGACCGAATTCGAAGACGCCGCTCGACCATCCGGGCGACCAGGGGACCAGGACATTCCGTACCGATTTGATCCGGGCGAGATGCACAGATCAGGTGTCCCCTGGTAACGCCCCGGTGTCCAGCAGGTCCGCGAACCGGTCCCCGCCGACGATCGGCACACCGGCCTGTTCCGCCTTGGTCACCTTGGACTGGCCGGGCGATTCGCCCAGCACCAGCGCGTAGGTCTTCTTCGAGACGGTGCCCGGCGATTTGCCGCCTCGGGCCAGGATCGCCTGCTCGGCCTCCTCCCGGGTCCAACCCTCCAGCGTGCCGCTGACCACGACCGACCTTCCCAGCAGCGTCTGGGGGAGCTCCTCCCCGCGCCGGGGGAACTGCCGGCCGGTTCCACCAGCGTGAGCCCGGCCTCGCGGAGTCGTTCGACCACCGACCGATTCACATCCGACGCGAACCATCGCACCACGCTGGCGGCGATGACCGGCCCGACTCCCTCCACGCCGGCCAGACTCTCCTCGCCCGCCCTCATCACCGCATCGATGTCTCCGAGGGCTCGAGCCAGAGCGATCGATCCGACCTGGCCGAGGTGGCGGATCCCCAAGCCGATGAGCAACCGGTGGAGCGGGCGCGACCGGGACGTGTCGATGGCACCCAGGAGGTTGCCGATGGACACCGGACCGAATCCTTCGATTCCCTCCAGCGTGCCCGGGGTGAACGAGTAGAGGTCGGCCACGTCCGTCAGAAGCCCGAGATTGGCGAAGAGCTGCACACGTTGCTCGCCCAGACCCTCGATGTCCATGGCCGATCGGGATGCGAAATGAGCGATGCGCTGCACCCGTTGGCCGGGGCAGTCGAGGTTCGTACAGAACGTGTCACTCTCCCCCGGCAGCCGGACCAGCGGTGAGCCACAACTCGGGCACACCGTGGGGAACTTCCAGGCCGGCCGGCGCCGCCGCCGACGCTTGCCCGGCCCGACGGCCAGGACCGGCCCCACCACTTCAGGGATGACATCGCCGGCCTTGCGCACGGTCACGGTGTCGCCCGGCCGCACGTCCTTGATCCGCACCTGGTCCTCGTTGTGAAGGGTGGCCAGCGACACCGTCGAGCCGCCGACGAAGACGGGCTCCAACATGGCGAACGGCGTGGCCTTACCGGTCCGGCCGATCGACACCATGATGTTCCGGAGCTCGGTGGTTCGCTCTTCCGGCGGGAACTTGTAGGCGATGGCCCAGCGCGGTGCCCGCGACGTCGCCCCGAGCCGGCGCTGGAGGTCGAGGTCGTTCACCTTGACCACGACACCGTCGATCTCGTAGTCGAGCTCGTGGCGGCGCTCTTCCCAGCCCCTACAGAAGGCCAGCACTTCCTCCATCCCGTGGACCACCGTGCGCTCCGGGTTGACCGGGAACCCGGCCCGCCCGAGCCAGGCCAGCGTCTCGGCGTAGGTGTGAGCCAGCTGGGTGGGTGGTTCCTCCCCGCCGCTTGGCGCGGATGCTCCGGCGAGCTCGAGCTGCCCGACCTGGTAGGCCCAGAACGAGAGAGCCCGCGAGGCGGTGATGCTCGGATCCTTCTGCCGGAGGGATCCGGCAGCCGAGTTCCGGGGATTGACGAAGAGCCGCTGGCCTTCCTCGAGCTGGCGCCGGTTGAGCTCCTCGAAGGCAGGCGTCGGCATGAAGACTTCGCCACGGACCTCGAGGACCTCGGGCGGCGCTCCGACCTTCTTGCTCAATCGCTCCGGGATGGCGGTGATGGTGGCCACGTTGGCGGTGACGTCCTCGCCCGTGCGCCCGTCGCCGCGGGTGGCGGCCTGAACGAACCGGCCTCGTTGGTACCGGAGGGATATGGCCAGGCCATCGATCTTGAGCTCGCAGACGAAGGCGGTGTCGGGTGGGACCTGCCGGGCCAACCGCGCCGCCCAGGCCTCGAGCTCCTCGGGAGCCATGGCGTTGTCCAGGCTCATCATCGGTACCGGGTGGACCACGGGCTCGAACAGCACGGACGGGGCCGCACCGACGGTCGAGGTGGGCGTGCCTTCGACGGCCAGGTCGGGCCGGGCCGCCTCGATGGCCTGGAGCTCACGGACCAGCGCGTCGTACTCGGCGTCGGCGATCTCCGGGTCGTCGAGCCGATGGTACCGGTCGTTGTGGTAGGCGATCAGCGCCCGCAATTCCTCAGCGCGCGCCGCCGGTTCGGCTTCGGCGTCGGGGGTGGTCATCTCGGCGCCGGGGCTGCGGCTCCCCTCCGTCGGTTCATGCCGCGATACCCGATCCGATGACCAGCTCGGGATCGCTCGGGTCGTAGAGGGCCACCGTCTGGCCGGGAGCGATCCGGCGCTGCCGGGCCGAGAACCGGACGTGAAGCCATGCTCCGTCGGCGTGCAGCGTGCTCGACACCGGGCACCCATGGGCGCTGCCCTGGGCGACAGCGGCGACGTCCGGCCCGTCGGGTGGGCCTCCACCGGCCAGCCGGTCGGGACAGCCGTCCACCCAGGTGACGGTGTGGAGGCGGACCGAGTCGGCCATGGCCGCCTCGGGCGGGCCGAGCGACACCCGTCGACCGACCACGTCCACCGCCGTCACGAACCGGCGACGACCGTCGGTTCCGTGACCCATCCCGCGTCGCTGTCCGACCGTGACCAGCTCGACCGCTCCGACCGGGCCGAGATCGTCCCCGCTGAGATGGTCGACCAGGCGGCCAGGGTGGAGCGGGAGCCGGTCGCCGAGAAAGCCGTCCCGACCCTCGTCCGACCGGATGAAACAAACGTCTTGACTGTCCGGCTTGGCCGCCGTTCTGAGCCCCAGCTGCCCGGCGGTCTCACGCACCTCGACCTTGGTCAGGTCGCCGATGGGGAACAGGGTGCGGGCCAGCTGCTCCTGTCCCAGCATGGCGAGCACATAGGACTGGTCCTTCAGTGGGTCGGCTCCCCGCCGTAGGCGGAACCGTCCCTCCCGGGAGACCTCGCGCCGGGCGTGGTGCCCGGTGGCCAGGATGTCGAACCCCAGGACGCGCGCCCGCGCCAGCAACCGGTCGAACTTGAGATGCCGGTTGCACTCGATGCAGGGATTGGGCGTCCGTCCCTCGGCATGACCACGTACATAGGGGTCGACCACCCGGGCCTCGAAATCCGCCGAGAAGTTGAACACGTGGTGCACCAACCCGAGCTGGTCGGCCACCCGGCGGGCGTCCTCGACGTCGGACACCGAACAGCACCCCGAGTCCGAGCTCCCACCCCAGAGCTTGAGGGTGACCCCGACAACCCGGTCCGGGCCGTAGCGTTCGGCCAACAGGGCGGCCGCCACCGACGAATCGACACCCCCGGACATGGCCACCAGCACTCGCACCGACTCAGTCTCTCAGCTGGGCGACCGCCCTCGGGACGGCCGCCAGGGCGTGGTCGACCTCCTCATCGGTGGTGGCCGGCCCCAACGAGAAGCGGATCCCACCGGCGGCCTCGTCGGCTCCGAGGCCCATCGACACGAGCACGTGGCTGAGCTCGACCGCACCGCTCGAGCAGGCAGCGCCGGCCGACGCCGCCACGCCCACCTGGTCGAGGGCCACCACCAGGGCCTCACCCTCGACGCCGGCGATCCTTAGGTGGAGGTGGCCGGCCACCGTGTGCTCCCGCGCCGCCGTCTCGGTGATGCCGGTCACCGAGGCGAGCAGCCCGTCCCCCAACCGGTCGCGGCGGGCCGTCACCCGGGCCACCGTTTGCCCACGGACCGGGTCGATGGCCTCCAGGGCCGCGGCCATGCCCACGACGCCGGCGACGTTCTGGGTGCCGCTCCGGCGGCCCCGTTCCTGGCCTCCGCCCTGGACCAGCGGTCGAACAGGGACGCCGCGGCGGATGAGCAGCGCACCGACCCCCATGGGGCCACCGAACTTGTGGCCGCTGATCGACACCAGGTCGGCCGGGGCGGTCCGGTCCCCAACGTCGAGCCAGGCCACCGCCTGCACGGCATCGGTGTGGAGCACGGCAGCGGGCGACCGCTCCCGCACGACGTCGGCCACCCGGTCGATCGGCTGCACCGTCCCGATCTCGTTGTTGACCGTCATGACCGACACGAGCCCGACCTCCGGCGTGCAGCACTCGGCCAGCACGTCCAAGTCGAGGAGCCCGTCCTTGGTGGCCGGGACCTCCCTGAGCTCGGCTCCGGCCCGTTCGGCCAACGCCCGGCAGGCGTTGAGAACCGCGTGATGCTCCATGGCCGAGCACACCAGGACGGGCGGCGCGGCACCGGACCACCGATCCGAACCGGCCACCGCCTCCCAACCCCCGACGACGGCCAGGTTGTCGGCTTCGGTCCCGCCGGCGGTGAACACCAGGTCGGTGAACTGATCACCCAGCCGGCCGGCGATCCGCTCCCTCGCCCCGTCCACGGCCTGCCTGGCTTGCCGGGACTCGCGATGCCCTCCCGAAGGGTTGCCGTACGTCCCGGTGAGGTGAGGGAGCATGGCCTCGACCGCTTCGGGGACCATGGGGGTGGTGGCGGCGTGGTCCAGGTAGGCGCGCACGGTACCAGTCTGGCCCAGGCCCACTCGCCATCGAACACCGGGCACGGTGACATCGCCGTTGGCGTGGTGACATCGCCGTTGGCGTGGTGACATCGCCGTGGCCTCGGCACCGGTCAGACTGGGAGGACTACCGGAACGACCCGGGAACGAACCAGCGAGCCGATGAACCGAGGACGAGTGGTACGAATGGCGGCGGGGGTCGCCGCCGCGGTCGGGCTGGTGGCGTTGGTGCTGGTCTGGACCGGCGTGTTCCGCCGCCCAGCGCGGCCGGCCATCTCGGCCTGCACGGTCTCGTCCGGCCAGGGTGGCGTGGCCTTCACCTTGAGCCCCGACCAAGCGCAGAACGCCGCCATCATCGCCGCCGTCGGCGTCCATCGGGGAATGCCTGACCACGCCGTGACCGTCGCCCTGGCCACCGCCCTCCAGGAGTCCAACTTGTTGAACCTGCCCTATGGGGACCGTGACTCGTTGGGCCTCTTTCAACAACGGCCGTCGCAGGGTTGGGGGACGGCGGCGCAGATCATGGACCCGGCCTACGCCTCCAGCGCCTTCTATGCGCGCCTCGTCCAGGTCCCGGGGTGGGAGACGCTGCCGGTGACCGAGGCGGCCCAGCTGGTGCAGAGCAGTGCCGATCCCAGCGCCTACGCCCAGTGGGGGCCGGAGGCCCAATCGCTGGCCATCGCCACCACCGGCGAGCACCCGGGTGCGCTCAGCTGTCAGCTCGGTACGTTCGGCGGAGCCAAGCCAGACCCGGGCGCGCTGGCGGCGGCGGTCACGGCCGAGCTCGGTCCGGGAGGCCTGTCCAACCCCCCGACGACCAAGGCGGGATGGCAGGCCGCCACCTGGGCGGTGGCCCACGCCTACAACTACCACCTCACCTCGGTGTCCTACGACGGTCTCCAGTGGACCTGGGGCTCCACGTCGACCAACTGGTCACCGGCACCGATGACCACCTCGGTCGCCACGACAAGCGGCTAGCGGCAGCCGACGGGTCGGGCTCGTCGCCCACCGCCGGGCCGGGGACCGTTCAGGCGACCCAGACCGACTTCACATTGCAGAACTCGCGGAGCCCGTGGGCCGAGAGCTCTCGGCCGAAGCCGGAGCTCTTGATGCCGCCAAAGGGTAGCGGCGACATGGAGACGACCATTCCGTTGACGAAGACCTGGCCGGCCTCCAGCTCGGCCGCGAATCGCCCCTGCTCGCCGGCGTCGTTGGTCCACACACTCGACCCGAGCCCGAACTCGCTGGCGTTGGCCAACCGCAACGCATCGTCGGCGTCCGCCGCCACGAACAACAGGGCGACGGGGCCGAACACCTCCTCGGAGGCCACGCGCATGGCGGGCTCGATGCCCGAGATCACCGTGGGCCGGTAGAAGAACCCGGGATGGTCAGGGCCCTCGGGGCCCGTGACGGGTCCACCTCCACAGAGGATGTTCGCTCCCTTGGATCGGGCGTCGTCGACCTGGGCGGCGATCGTGTCACGCGCCGCCGCGGTCACCAGGGGGCCCACCTCGGTGGCCGGGTCGAACGGATCGCCGACCGAGAGCGCCTCCATGCCGGCCACGAAACCGGCGGTGAATTGGTCAGCCACCTGCCGGTGGACGATGAACCGCTTGGCCGCGATGCACGACTGGCCCGTGTTCTGCACCCGGGCCTGGATCCCGACCGAGATGGCCCGCTCGAGATCGGCGGAGGGCAGCACGATGAAGGGATCGCTGCCTCCGAGCTCCAGGACGGTCTTCTTGCCGACGGCACCGGCCTGGGCGGCGACGGCGCGTCCGGCCCCCACGCTCCCGGTCAGGGTCACCGCCGCCACCCGGTGGTCGGCGATGACGGACCCGACGCGGTCGGTCCGGATCAGCAGGGTCTGGAACAGGCCATCGGGCGCGCCCGCCCGGCGAAACACATCCTCGAGCAGGAGGGCGGTGCGCGGCACGCTCGGGGCATGCTTCAGCAGCCCGACGTTGCCGGCCATGGCCGCGGGCGCGATGAACCGGACCACCTGCCACAGCGGGAAGTTCCAGGGCATGATGGCCAGCACGACGCCGAGCGGTTGGTAGCTGACCCGGCCCCGCCCTGCGTCGAGCGGAACCTCCTCGTCCGCCAGCAGTCGCTCGGCGTGCTCGGCGAACCAGCGAAAGGCGGCGGCACATTTGGCCACCTCGGCCTTGGCCTGGGCGAACGGCTTCCCCATCTCGGTGGTCACGACGTGTGCGATGTGGGGCAGCTCACCTTCGAACAGCTCGGCCACGGTGACCAGCAGTCTCGACCTCTCCTCAAAGGAGGTCCGGGCCCAGCCGGGGACACAACGGGCCGCCTCCGCCAGGCGGGCCTCCACACTGGCATCGTCGTAGGGCTCGAACGACTCCAGCAGCCGGCCGTTGACCGGGTTGACGGTGGCGATGGGAGGGCCGAGGCCAGCGCTCATCCGGCCCAGTATTCCTCAGGTCGCTGGGACGCCGAGCCCGGCGGCGATCCACCGGTCGCCAAGCCGGTGGGTGCCACCCGACGGCCCGGCCGGTGTCAGCCGAGGTCGACCAGGTCCGGGATCCGCCCCCGCTGCACCTTGCCCGTGGCCGTGCGGGGGAGCTCGTCCATCACCACGTAGTGCTTCGGTCGCTTGTACCCGGCCAGCCGGGCGCGGGCCTGGGCGGCAACCGCCTCGAGCACCCGCTCAGCCGATGGGCCTCGCTGAGGACGGGCGGGAACGACGGCGGCGCAGACCCGCTGACCCCACTCCTCGTCGGCGAGCGCGAACACGGCCACCTCGGCCACACCGTCGGCCTCGCCGAGGACCTGCTCGACCTCGACCGGGTACACGTTGACCCCACCGGTGATGATCACGTCCTCACGGCGACCGTCGAGGAACAGGAACTCCTCTTCGAGCCGTCCCAGGTCCCCCACGGTGAAGGCACCGTCCCTCCAGGCAGCCGCCGTCTTGGCCTCGTCCCGCCAGTAGGTGAACCGGGCATGCTCGGGCCCCTTGCACCAGACGGTCCCATCGGGATCGACCTGCAAGGTGCGCCCGGGCCGGCCCCGGCCCACGGTTCCCGGATGCAGCAGCCAGTCCTCCGGCGGGCAGACGGTGAACTGGCCCTCGGTCGACCCGTAGAACTCCCACAGCACACCCGGGCCCACCCGATCGAGGGCACGTTGCTTCAGGGCCACCGGGCAGGGTGAACCGGCGTGGACGAGCAAGCGCAGCGAGTCCAGGAGCCTGCCATCGGGGGATGTGGCATCGAGCAAGCGGGCCAACGCGGTGGGCGCCATGAAGGCGGTGGTGGGCACCACGCCGTGCTCACCCCGGAACACGGCGCGGGCGACCGAGGCGTCGAATCGCCCGAGGATGACGCAGGTCCCCCCGCGGAGCAGCGTTCCCCCGGCGAAGCGGACCGACACCGAGTGGTGCATGGGCGAGCAGACGAGATGGACATCGTCGGGACGGAATGACCACAGATCCGCCTCGTCGTCGAAAGCCGCCCGGGCGGTGGCGTCGTCCCAGAGACCCGACCACACGCCCTTGGCGCGCCCCGTCGTCCCCGAGGTGTAGTGCATGGGCCGGGCCAGCGGGTAGGGAGCCAGGTCGGCGGGGCGGCCCCCATCCATTTCGGCCAGTCGTGCGGCGTGGAGTACGACCATGGCCGGCTGGGCATCGGCAACGAGCAGGTCGCGCTCGCCGTCGAGCAGGGTGGCGTTCAACAGGACCGGCACGATGCCGACCCGGAGGGCGCCGAGCACGGCGCACAGCAGTGCGGCCGACGACGGGAGGCAGAAGGCGACCCGGTCGCCGGGACCGAGCCCGGCGGCCATCAGCCATCCCGCTGCCCGGCTCTGGGCCGCCTCGGCCTCGCCGCCCCGAAGCACCTCCACCGTGACCGGCTTCTTCACGGCAGCTCGGCCGTGGGTACGACACCGATCTCCTCGGCGGCCTCGGGAGGATCACCGAGGGCGGCGAAGACTCGCGGGCGCAGCGAAGCGAGCAGGGCCAGACCACCCCAGAGGATCACCGCTCCGGCCACCGTCACCGCCCGCACACCGGTCCGATCGGCCACCACTCCCTGGAGGACGGCGCCGACCGGGTAGACGATCCCGAGGCCCATCATGTAGATGCCGAGGATGCGACCCCGGGCCTCGGCCGGGGCGCGGAGCTGGACCACCGTGTTCAGGCCGGAGAGCACGGCGATGTAGCCGGCACCGACGGCCAGCAGGGCCAGAGCCGACAGCCACAGCGTGGGGGCCAGGGCATAGAGGACGAGCAGTACCGGCACGCCGAAGAGGGCGGCCTGCAGCATGGTCCGGCGTCCGAGTCGCTCGGCCAGGATGGGCAGGGCCAGTGCACCGAGCACGGCGCCGACCCCCTGGGCCGTCACCAGGATGGCGGTGGCCACCTGGGTCGACACGCCGTCGCGCTGCAGGTCGCCGGCCATAGCCGGCACGAGAGCGATGAACGGCGAGGCGAGCAGGGCCACGAAGGCGATCAACCCGATGGCCGACCGGCACCCGGGCTCGGATCGGGCCGCCCGCACGCCGGCGGCGATACGGGCGCCGAAGCCCGCACCCCCGGCCCGGGCCGGGGGTCGGGGCAGCCGGACGAGCATCAGCGCCACCACCACGGCGGCGAACGATGCGGAATTCACGCCGAACACCAGTCCGTAGTCGTGGGTCAACAAGACCAACCCGGCCAGGGCCGGGCCGATGACCCGGCCGAGATTGAACTGGGCCGAGGACAGGGACACCGCCCCGAGGAGGTCCTCGGGCGGGACCAGGTCCGGCACCATGGCCTGGTAGGCGGGGAACCCCACGGCCCCGGCCGCCCCGCCCAAGAGGGCCAGCACCACCAGCGCCGCCGGCGGGTCGTGTCCGGTGGCGGCCAGCACGGCCAGCACCGCGGCGAACGCCATCTCACCCAGGGTGGTGACGATCAACCAGCGCCGGCGGTCGAGCCGGTCGGCCAAGGCCCCGCCGATGGGAGCCAGCAGGCCGATGGGGACGAATGCGGCCGCCGCCACCAGACCGGTCCACCCGGGTTGGCCGGTCCGGGCGAAGACCAGCACGCCGAGAGCGACGGTCTGCATCCACGAACCGACGTTGGAGACCAGTGCGGCCGTCCAGATGAGGGCGAAGTTCCGTGAACGGAGTGGACGTAGCGAGGCCAGGGGCACCTCGGAGGAGGCTACCTACTGCTTGTCGTCGGCCCTTCCCGCCTTCATCTTCCGCCGGGGCCGGAGGGCGAACCACCAGATGCTCGCCATGGTGGCCAGCACGCCGAAGGCGGCGGCCGGCTTGGCGAACCTGCGAGAACCTTCGGGCATGCAGGTCACGATACCCGGGACCGGCCGGCCGACGGAACCACTTCGCCCGCGATATAGGCCTCCGGGCGGTCGGGCCCGGGCGTCGGTCACATCGACCGGCTCGATGTCGGCGTCGGGCGCACATTTCAAGGAGTCGGGCGCACCTCCGAGGAGGGGTGGACGGGTCCCTGAAGACCGCCTCAGCCAGCCGTGGAGACGAAGACGTTCTTCACCTCGGTGTACGAGGCCAGCGCTTCGAGCCCGAGCTCGCGGCCGAACCCCGACTGCTTCATGCCGCCGAAGCTGGTCTGGACCCGCACCGAGCTGTTCGAATTGACCGACAGGTTTCCCGACCGGACGGCCCGTGCCATCCGCAGGGCGCGGGCACCGTCGCGGGTCCAGATCGACCCGGCGAGCCCGTAGGGGGTGTCGTTCGCCAGGCGGACCGCATCCTCCTCGTCCTCGAAGGGGATCACGGCCAGCACGGGACCGAAGACCTCCTCGCGGGCCAGCCGCCATTCCGGCTTGGCCGGAGCGACCACGGTGGGCGGAAACCAGAAGCCCGGGCCGTCGGGCACGCGGCCGGTGATCCGCGCCGCCACCTCACCGCCGGCCGGGTCGCCCATGCCCGGGCCGAGGAACCCGGCCACCGCCCGGCGGTGGGCCGCACTGACCAGCGGTCCCATGCGGGTACCGGGGTCGGGTCGGGTCCCCGACCGTCCACGCCTGGACGACTTCGCCCAACCGGGCCACGAAGTCGTCGAAGACCGACCCTTGGACCAGCAACCGGCTCCGGGCACAGCAGTCCTGGCCGGCATTGGCGAACACCCCACCCGGCGTGCCGGCCACCGCCCGGTCGACGTCGGCATCGGCGAAGACGATCGACGCCGACTTCCCGCCCAGCTCGAGCGTGACCCGCTTGATGGTGCCGGCCGCCTTGGCCATGATCTGCCGGCCCACGTCGGTCGAGCCGGTGAAGGCGACCTTGGCCACCTCGGGGTGCTCGACCAGCCGGGCCCCGACCACCGGGCCCCTGCCCGTGACCACCTGGAGCACCCCCTCGGGGATGCCGGCATCGAGGGCCAGGCCCTGCAGGCGAAGCGCGGTCAGCGGAGTCAGCTCGGCCGGCTTGACGACGATGGTGTTCCCGGTGGCCAGCGCCGGCCCCACCTTCCACGAGGTGATGGCGATGGGGAAGTTCCACGGCACGATGGCGGCCACCACACCGAGGGGCTCGTGGAAGGTCATGTCGACGCCGCCGGCCACCGGCACCGTCGCCCCGCGGTGCTTGTCCACGGCGCCGGCATAGAAATAGAGCACCTCGGCGACCATGGCCACCTCGTCCCGGCTTTCGGCCAGGGGCTTCCCCACATTCTGTGTCTCCAGCTGCGCCAGCTCCTCGCCCTCCTCCTCCACCCGGGCGGCGAACCGGCGCAGCAACCGGGCCCGGTCGGCCGGCGCCACCCCCCGCCAGGCGGGACCGGCCTCGGCGGCCCTCGCCACCGCGGCGTCGACCTCCTCCGGTCCCTGGGCCGGGACGGTGGCGACCACCGTCTCGGTGGCCGGGTTCAGCACGTCGGTCACGCCGCTCACGGAGCGGACCGGGCAGTCGCCGGCGATTGGCCAGCAGAGGAGCCGGCTGCGGCGACCAGGGCTTCGAACAGCCGGGCGTCCCCGACCTCCTCGGGGTGCCACTGGACGCCCAGGACGAACCGGTGGCCGGGCAACTCGACCGCCTCGATGACGCCGTCGGTGCTCGTGGCCGTCACCACCAGTCCGGGGGCGAGGGACCCGATGGCCTGGTGGTGGCTGCACCACACCTCGGCGCTCTCGCCGACGAGCCGACGAACCGCGCTCGATGGCTCGGTCGTGACCCGCACCGGACCGAAGGCCCCGGGCCGGGGACGGTGGGCCGAACCGGCCGGCTCGGATAGGTGCTGCACGAGGTCACCACCCAAGGCGACGTTGAGCACCTGCAGGCCGCGGCACACAGCCAGCACGGGCATGTCGACCGCCAGCGCCGCTTGCACCAGCCCGAGCTCCAGGTCGTCCCGGTTCGGGTTGGCCCCGTCGTTGTGCGGGTCGGCCCGCCGGCCGTAACGGCCGGCCTCGAGATCGCCGCCACCCGTGAGGACCAGGCCGTCGAGGGCCGCAACCACGCGCTCGAAGCCGTGCGCCGACCCTGCGGTGGTGTCCGCGCCGCTCCGCTGGTCGCATCGGGGTCCGGCGGTGCGCGAGGGCGGGAGGAGCACCGGCTGGCCGCCGGCAGCCTCGACCACGTCGAGATAGGAGCCGGGCACGAGCGCGGCGTCCCGCTCCCACGACCACCACGACGTGATCTGCCGGTAGGTGGTGAGCCCGATCAGCGGCCGGGGGCGGGAAGACGCCACGGGGTCAGTATCCCACCGGCCCGGGCCGCCGATAAGGTGCGCGTGAGGCTCGGACGGCGACGGCGCGATGCATCCGTGACCACCCCGGGCCCGGCGACGGGACTGCTCGTGCAAGGAGGCCGGTGGGACGACTCGACGGGAAGGTAGCCGTCATCACGGGAGCAGGCGGCGGGATCGGCCGAGTGGCCGCCGCACTGTTCGCCGCGGAGGGTGCCTCGGTGGTGGTGGCCGACATCGACGCAGACCGCGCCGCTGCGGCCGCCCAGGAGATCTGGGCCGGAGGGGGGTCGGCCACCCCGGTCGGCGTCGACGTCACCGACGCCGCCTCGGTGGAGGCCATGGTCGCGACCGCCGTCGCCACCTACGGGGGGCTCGATGTCATGTTCAACAACGCCGGGATCTTCCCCGACGACGACGGGGGCATCCTCGACACCCCACCCGAGACCTGGCACCGGGTAATGGACGTGAATCTCAAGGGAGTATGGCTCGGGTGCCGAGCAGCCGTTCCCGCCATGCTCGAGTCGGGCGGCGGCTCCATCGTCAACGTGGCCTCGTTCGTGGCGCTGGTCGGAGCGGCCACCGCGCAGACGGCCTACACCGCTTCCAAGGGTGGGGTGCTGGCCCTCACCAGGGAGCTGGCCGTCGAGTACGCCCGCCAGGGCATCCGGGCCAACTCGCTGTGCCCGGGCCCCATCGAGACGCCGTTGCTGGCCGAGCTGCTGGCCGATCCGGCCCGGCGGGAGCGTCGGCTCGTCCACATCCCGCTCGGACGGTTCGGGCGTCCCGAGGAGGTCGCCCGGGCCGCGCTGTTCCTCGCCTCGGACGACGCCTCCTTCGTCACCGGGTCGGCGCTGGTGGTCGACGGCGGCATCACCGCGGCGTACGTCACCCCGGAATAGCGCTGGACGGGTCGGGGCCCCTGGGCCAGAGTGCTGGGATGCTGACCATCGAGACGCTCCCTCACAAGATCCAGTCGGGCGACATCGACACGGTGGTCGTGGCCTTCCCCGATCTGCAGGGGCGACCGGTGGGCAAGCGGGTCACCGGTTCCTTCTTCCTCGACCACGTGCTCCACCACGGCATCGAGGTCTGCGACTACCTCCTTGCCTGCGATGTCGACATGCAGCCGCTGCCCGGGTACCGCTTCGCCAACTGGGAGACGGGATACGGCGACCTCAACGCCGTGGTCGACCCGCGCACGGTCCGGCCGCTCCCCTGGGTGCCGGGCAGTGCCCTGGTGCTGTGTGACCTCCTGACCACCGACGGGCAACCGGTCGAGGTCTCGCCCCGGCGCATCCTGCGTCGCCAGATCGAGCGGGCGGCCGAACACGGACTCGAGGTCCGGTGCGCAACCGAGCTCGAGTTCTACCTGTTCCTCGACTCCTTCGCCGAAGCGGCGGGGAAGCACTGGTACGGCCTCGTCCCCCACTCCCGATCGATCGAGGACTACCAGCTGCAACAGACCTCCGGCGAGGAGTACGTCGTCGGCCGGATCCGCAACCTGATGGTCGAGGCCGGGCTCCCCGTCGAGTTCTCCAAGGGTGAGGCGGGAGCCGGTCAGCACGAGATCAACTTCACCTACGGCGACGCCCTCGAGGTGGCCGACCGACACCTGGTGTTCAAGAGCGGTGTGAAGGAGATCGCCTCGGGGCTCGGCCGGGCCGCCACCTTCATGGCCAAGTGGTCGATGGACTCGGCCGGCTCCTCGTGCCACATCCATGCCAGCCTGTGGGACGCGACCACCGGCGCGCCCCTGATGGCCCCACCCGACGGCGAGCCCGCGTCGGGTGGCCTGTCTCCTGTCGGCCGGCAGTTCCTGGCCGGCCAGCTCCGGTCGGCCGCCGAGCTGGCGTGGTGCTTTGCCCCCTACGTCAATTCCTACCGTCGCTACGTTCCCGACTCGTGGGCACCGACGGCGTTGGTATGGGGCGAGGACAACCGGACCTGTGGGTTCCGCACCATTGGCGCCGGCCCGGCCCGGCGGGTGGAGAGCCGCATCCCGGGGGCGGACGTCAACCCGTACCTGGCGCTGGCCGCCACCATCGCCGGCGGTCTGTGGGGCATCGATCACGAGCTCGAGCTCGATCCGCCGTTCACCGGCAATGCCTATGCGGCGAACGACGTCACCCGCCTCCCGACCTCCCTGCCCGAGGCCATCGATGCGTTGGCGTCCAGCCGGGTGGCGGTCGAGGCCTTCGGGCCCGAGGTCCACGACCACCTGCTCAACACCGCCCGCCAGGAGTGGGCCGCGGCCAACCGGGCGGTCACCGACTGGGAGCTGGCCCGCAACTTCGAGCGCATCTGAGCACATTCCTCGGGCTCCGATGGCGGCCGCGGCTCGAACGAGGCCGCGGCGCGAGGCGTCGGTTGTAGTCTGCCCAGTGGGTAGGGCTCCGCCGGGAACGACCGGGTCGGACGGGATGGGGACGCAAGATCCGGGGAGGCAAGTCGGTGGTCGGAAGCGGTGACCTCGAGTCGGGCAGGAACTACGTGGTGGTGTCGGCCGACGCCCACGCCGCGCCGGATACCCTCGAGGACTTCCTGAGCTACGTGGACCCGAAGCACCGTGAGGCGGTGGCCGCGTTCGGCGACCTCTCCTCGGTGGCCATCCCCATGTTCGGCGGGGTCGACCCCGGAGCGATCGACGACCCGGACGCCGTCCGAGCCGTGGCCGCCCGGCGCCTGGCCGGTATGGGTGTCGATATCGAGGCCGCCGCCTCCTGGCTGGCCCGCTACAGCACCGAGTGGGTCTTCGCCTCGGACGCCGGAGGCCGGCGGTTGGCCGCTCTCGAGGAGCAGGGCATCCACGCCGAAGTCGCCTTCCCCGGCCCGGTTCTGGCCGGCGGCCTCTCACCCGCCATGTACCTCGGGTCACAGACCTCCAAGAACCTCGAGCCGGTCTGGCCTGCACTCCACGCCTACAACCGGTGGCTGGCCGAGTTCTGCGCCGCCGCCCCGGGGCGGCGGACCGGCTGCATCCCCATCGACCTCCACGACATGGACCGCGCCGTGGAGGAGATCACCTGGGCCCGGGGGGTCGGGTTGTCCGGCGGGGTCATGCTGCCCGCCATGTCCCTCGGCTCGGGCTTGCCGGGCTATGCCGACGACTACTACGAACCGCTGTGGGCCGCCTGCGAGGACAACGGGCTGGTGGTGAACCTCCACACCGGCGCCTCGGGCACCGCCACCGATGCCAAGCAGCTCTACGACAAGGAGCATGGCGGGTTCCTCGGGCTGTACGAGGTGTTCGTCTTCACCCGCCGGCCGCTGTGGTTCATGATCCTCGGCGGCGTCTTCGACCGCCATCCGGGACTCAAGGTGGTGGTCACCGAAAACGGGGTGCAGTGGCTGCCCTCGCTCGTCCGGGACCTCGAGTCCTTCTTCGACACCCACGGCGGGGCCCCGGTCCGCTCCTACCTCGAGCTGCGCCCCTCCGAGTACGTCCGCCGCCACGTCTTCCTCGGCGGGTCGCTCATGAAACGCTACGAAGCCGAGATGCGCGAAGAGATCGGTGTCGACCGCATCATGTGGGGCGCCGACTACCCCCATCTGGAGGGGGCCGCCCCGGTGCACCGGCTCATCCTGCGCCAGGTGTTCGGGGGCATGCCCGAGGCCGAAGTACGCCGGATGCTCGGGGGGAACGCCATGGACGTCTTCGGGTTCGACGCCGAGCGGTTGCAAGCGGTGGCCGACCGGGTGGGGCCCACGGTGGCCGACCTGGCCACCCCGGTCACGCTGGACGAGATCCCCGAGACCTTCAGCTGGAGCCTGGCCCGGCCGGTGCCCCTTCCCGTGGCGGGCCCCGCCCGGTAGCCGCCCGGCCGGTAGCACCCGCCCGGTGGGCCATCCCGCCCCCCGGACTGGCTCGAAGACACCTCGATGCGACGCCTCGCCGACCAGCTCATGGGGAGCCTGGCCCGACTGCTGATCCACGTCTTCTTCCGCCGGGTGGACGTCGCACATGCCGAGCGCGTGGCGCCATCGGGCCCGACCGTGCTGGTCGCCAATCACCGCAACGGCCTGGTGGACGGCCTGCTGCTGATGGCGGCCCTGCCCCGCTTCCCGAGGTTCCTGGGAAAGTCCACGCTCTTCCGTATACCCGTGCTGTGGCCCTTCCTCAAGCTGGCCGGTGTCGTCCCCGTCTACCGGGCCCAGGACGGCGCACCGATGGCCCGCAACCGCCAGGCATTCGCCGACGCCGGCCGACTGCTGGCCGCGGGCGAGCTCCTGTCACTCTTCCCGGAAGGCGTCAGCCACGACCGGCCGGCCCTCCAACCGCTCCGGACCGGAGCGGCACGCATCGCTCTGGCCGCCGCCGACCAGGATGGCGCCGGCATCTCCACCATCGCCGTCGCCCTCGTCTACGACGACAAGCAACGGTTCCGGTCGAAGGCCCTGGTCAAGGTGGGGCGTCCGGAGCTCGTCGACGATTGGGTGGCCCTCTACCGGAGGGACGAGCGCACGGCCGTGCGCGGTCTGACCGACGAGCTGGGCGCCCGACTGCGGGAGGTCGGTCCCGACTATCGCTCGTGGTCCGACGCCGAGCTGCTGGCCTTGGCGGCCGAGGTCACGGCCCGTCGGAGCACCGATCTCCCGAGCGATGTGGCCCTGATCCAGCGTGAGGGGATCGCCTCGTCGCTGGCCGAGGTGGCGTCGGTCGATGGCTCGGGCGCGGCCCTGGCCTCGGTGCGGGCGGCGGTGGCCGACTACCGGCACCAGCTGGCACTGGTCGGTCTGGATGACGCCCAGGTGGCGGCCGGCTATGGCTCAGGACGGCTCCGCCGGCAATTCGTCGGGGCGTGGGCCAAGGTGCTGGTGACGCTGCCCTTCGCTGCCATCGGGGTGGTCGTCCACGCCGTGCCCTTTCTGACCGTCAAGGCGCTGGCCCGCATCCCGTCGAACGACGGGATGCGGGCGACGGTGAAACTGATCGGCTGCTTCTTCCTGTTCGTGGCGGTGTACGTGAGCCTCGGGATCGCGGTCGGCGAGGCGTTCGACCCGTGGTGGGGCCTGGTCGCCGCCGGTCTGGCCCCGGCGTGCGGCTACGCCGCGGTCCGGGTGACCGAGCGGGTCCGCCGGATCGGCGGGGCGGTGGAGGGCTATCGCGCCGTCCGGCGGAGCGGTCCCCTGCTTGACGCGGCGGTCGAGGCCCGGGCCGCGGTGGTGGCCATCACCCAGGCCGTCCTCCAGGACCGGACGGCGGGACGGGCCCCACCCGGAGCCACTCGGGCGGCGCCGCCAGGTCCTTGACGGGAACGACCCCCGCCTGGCACCATTGAAACAGTATGTACGTCCACGCGACCTCGGAGCTGCTCCTTACCTGACGGCGAACGTCACATCGCGTTCGCCCGCAACCTCCTGCGCCGTTTCGGCCAGGGGGTTTTTTGTTGCTCCGGCACGCAGGACCCCAGACCAGAACCGAACGATTCTCACCACACAGCCAGGGAGAGCCAGCCGTGACCAGCGATCCGATGACCCCGACCAACGGCGCCCTCGCCGGTGGGACCCCCCGCCGGCTGGACATGCCGTGCGACGTCTCCCCGATGCCGTTCCAGCTCTACCGCCCCTACCGACCGCTCGTCCTGCCCGACCGGACGTGGCCGGATCGCCAGTGCGACCGGGCGCCGCGCTGGGCCAGCGTCGACCTGCGTGACGGGAACCAGGCCCTGGTCGACCCCATGGATCCCGAGCGCAAGCTGGCGCTGTTCGCCGCCCTGGTCGAGATCGGGTTCAAGGAGATCGAGGTCGGGTTCCCCTCCGCCTCGCAGCCCGACTACGAGTTCCAGCGGCAGATCATCGAGCAGAACCTGATCCCCGACGACGTCACCATCCAGGTGCTCGTCCAGTGCCGGCAGGAGCTGATCGAGCGCACCTTCGAATCGCTGGCCGGCGCGCCACGGGCCATCGTCCACTTCTACAACTCGACCTCGGAGCTGCAGCGCCGGGTGGTCTTCGGCCTCGACCGGGCCGGGATCATCGACATCGCGGTCACCGCCGCCCGGCTCTGCAAGAAGTTCGAGGCGGAGCTGGCCGGCACGGATGTGCGCTACGAGTACTCCCCCGAGAGCTTCACCGGCACCGAACCCGACTTCGCCGTCGAGATCTGCGAGGCGGTGATGGCGGTCATCGAGCCCACCCCCGAACGCCCGATGATCATCAACCTCCCCAATACGGTGGAGATGTACGGCCCCAACGTGTACGCCGATGTCATCGAGTGGTTCGGCCGCACTGTCAAGAACCGGGACTCGATCGTCTTGAGCCTCCATCCCCACAACGACCGGGGCACGGCGGTCGCCGCCGCCGAGCTGGCCGTGCTGGCCGGCGCCGACCGGGTCGAGGGGACACTGTTCGGCAACGGTGAACGGACCGGCAATGTCGACGTGGTCACTCTGGCCATGAACCTGTTCTCCCAGGGCATCGACCCCGCCCTCGACTTCAGCGACATCGACCGCGTTCGGCGGGTGGCCGAGTACGCCACCCGCATGCCCGTCCACCCCCGCCATCCCTACGCCGGGGACCTGGTCTACACGGCCTTCTCCGGGTCGCACCAGGACGCCATCAAGAAGGGTTTCGCCGCCCTGGGCACCGGCTACGACCACTGGGAGGTGCCCTACCTGCCCATCGACCCGAGCCATACCGGACGCACCTACGAGGCGGTCATCCAGGTCAATAGCCAGTCGGGCAAGGGCGGGGTGGCCTATGTGATGGATGCCGAGCACGGGCTCGACCTGCCCCGCCGGCTCCAGGTGGAATTCTCCAAGGAGGTCCAGGCCATCACCGAGGACACCGGCACGGTCATCCGGCCCGGAGAGATGTGGGACGTCTTCTCCCGCACCTACCTCCCCGACGATGCCGAGCTGCGGCTCATCGCCAGCGAGGTGACCACCGGAGGGCACCGGACCACGGTGACCGCCCAGCTGCTGGTCGGTGGCGAGCCGCGGACCGTCATGGGCGATGGGAACGGCCCCATCGATGCCCTCGTCGGGGCGTTGCGGACCGACTTCGGGATCGACTTCGAGGTGAAGGACTACAACCAGCACGCCCTCACTGCGGGCCAGGATGCATCGGCCGTGGCCTACATCGAAGCCGAGGGCCCCGACGGGTCGACCTGGTGGGGCGTCGGGATCGATTCGAGCATTCTCGACGCATCCCTCCATGCCGTGGTCAGCGCGGCCAACCGGGCCATCGAGCGCCCGGCATCACCGGATCCAGCCAAACGATGACCGGTCACAGCACCTGTGCTGCGCTCGGCCAGAGCGAGAGGTCGAGGGTGGGTACCAGCTTGACCAATTTCTCCACGTCGGGCGCCACGATCCTCTCGAGCCGCGTCAGGGCCTCGATGGGCAGCGCCGCCTTGGTCCGAGCGGTCACATTCACCCCGGATCGAATGTCGGAGGGACAGAAGCTCGGGTCGAGCCCGAGGAACTCGTACGTCTTCGCCAGCAGCTCGACCGGCTGGGAGGCGCAGGCCTCGTACTGGAGGACCAGCACCTGGCCGGCGGGGAAGCAGGACTGCCACCTCCGGAGATCATCGGCGTACAGGCTCCGACTGAACGCATGCACCTGATTGGCCCCGATCGGGTCGCCGGCCCGCTGCCTCTGAAGGGCCAGCCCCGACACGAACCGCTGAACCGGGTCCCGCAGGATCACCAGTAGCTTCGCATCGGGTGCCGCTCGAGCCATGAGCGAGGGGGCCCAGGGGCAGTTGAAGTAGCCGGGGGTCCATTCCCCGGTGATGGTGCCTGTCCGCCGTGGGAACCAGGCGTGGTAGTCGGCGACATCTGCCGGGGTAAACGCCTCGGTCCCGAATCTGGTGAAGAAGTGCCGCTCCTTGTGTATCGACGACCGCCCAGTCACTCCGGGGTGCCTGACGATCAAGCGGTACCACCAACTGGTCCCGGCCTTCTGCACACCGATGCCGACGAACTCGGGAGGACCGCTCGACTCGCCGTGGTGAAGCACCGGCGTCGCATGGTGGTCGAAGCCGGCCTCCCATGCGTAATAGCGCCCCAGACGATGACGGAGCGAACGCCGGACGGCGAACGGCACTGCTTCGTGTACTCCCGACGGGAGCCGGCGGAGCATCGTGTCGATCCGCTTACGAGCTGGCATGGCCCAAGAGTCCCACAGCACTTTTTCCGGCACAAAGGGGGATCACTCGACGAATCAGAACCGGTTCAACCGGCGGTAGATGCCCTTGGTCTGCTTGTACAGGGAGACGAACTCGGCGAACAGGGCGTCGTATTCGGGGCCGGGGGCCGGATCCGGAACGAAGGTCCGGCGCACCTCGACCATGGCCTTGATCTCCTCCACACCGATGAGTCCGAGGGCCACCATGGCGATGAAGGCGGCCCCCCGGACGTTGGCCAGCACCGGCTGGGCGACCTGACGGATCTCGCGCCCGAGCACGTCGGCGTGGATCTGGGCCCACGGGTCGGAATTGGCCCCCCCACCGATGAAGGCCAGGGACGAGAAGCTCCGCCCGGCGAACTTCTCCACCGCCTCGAGCAGCCATTTCGAATTGAACGCCACCCCCTCGTAGACGGCCCGGACCAATTGGTCGCCGGTGGTGGTGAGCGACAGGTTGTGGAAGCCACCCCGCACGGTGTGGTCGTCGACCGGGGAGCGCTCCCCGTTCAGCCAGGGGGTGAACAGCACCCGCCCGCTGCCCGGAGGAACGGCGGCGACCATGGCCTCCATGGCCTCGAAGTCGGCGGCCAGGCCGAGGTTGTCGCGCACAAAGGTGAGGCAGGCCCCGGCCGTCTCGTGCTCGTCCACGATGACGTACCGTCCGGCCAGGGCGGCCGGGATCGAGGCCACGTTGCTGGTCGGCGCGGTCTTCTTGAACGGCACATGGCCCGAGATCCACGACGAGGTCCCGATATAGAGGTGCGCCTCGAAGTCGGCCACCGCCCCCGACCCGAAGACCGCCGAATGGACGTCGCCCGACCCCACCGAGACGGGCAGGCCCGGGGGCACGCCGAGCTCGGCGGCGGCGGCGGCGAGCAGCTCGCCGATGATCGTCCCCGGTGCCACCAGCTCGGGCAGCCGCGCTCGGTCGAGGCCCGTCACCTCGAGCAAGCGCTCGTCGTAGACGACCCGGTCGATGGCCCGGTTGTCAGTCACCCAGTGGGCGGCGATCGAGTCGAACGAGGCACAGGTGCGGCCGGTCAGCTTGAGGTTGAGGTAGTCGACCGGCTCGAGGAAGGTCACCGTCTCCCGGTACACGTCGGGGAAGGCGTCACGGATGAACAGGATGTGGGCAATCGGGTCCTTGCCGGAGAGGCCGGGGGCCCCGCCGGTGACCTGCACCCAGCGCAACAGCTTGCGCGGGTCGTAGCCGAGCACGTTGACCGGTCCGCCCGCCACCCGGCGGATGGCTCGATTGCCTCGCGAGTCCATCCAGATGACGGCCCGCATCAGGGGCTGTCCGTCGGCTCCGACGGCCACCGTGCCCGACCATTGCGAGGTGCAGCCCACGCCCACCAGCGAGCCCGGGGGCACCTCGGCGGAGGCCAGGGCCCGTCTGGACGCGGCGCAGATGGCCGACCACCATTCCTCCGGGTCCTGTTCGGCCCCGCCCTCCTCCAGCAGGTGGAGGGCGACCGGCTCGGCGGCATGGGCCACGATCCGGCCGCTGGTGGCCACCACCGCCACCTTGGGGCCTCCCGTGCCGAGGTCGACGGCCAGCACATAAGCGTCGTCGGGCGAGGGCCCGCCTCCTGCGCCGGGCGCCACCGACGTCACGCCTTGACGACCCAGGCCGTGGCAGTGCGGACGGTCTCGCCGTCGTCGAGCTCGAAGACCGTGCCCGGACCGGCCTCGGGCGGCGGCTCCGTCTCCACCGACCGGGCCAGCACCTCACCGGCGATCGTGGCGAACAACGGGACGAGGTCGTCCAGGCCCACCAGATACAGATCGATCCAATCCGACACCTCGAGGCCGGTGGCCTTGCGCATCTCCTGCACGTGCCGCACGACCTCGCGGGCCAGGCCACGACGGCGCAGGTCCTCGTCGAGGGCCAGGTCCAGGGCCACCACCTCGGCCCCGTCGCGCGACACGGCGAACCCGGGCTGGGCCTTGACCCGCAGCTCGACGTCCTCGGGCCCGAGCTCGACGGGACCACCCTCGAGCTCGACCACCACCGGCCGGCCTTCGGTCAGCTCGGTGGCGGCCGCCGTGGCGTCGACCGAGCCCATGGCGGCCCGGAGTTGCTGCACCCGAGCCCCGAGGCGCGGACCGAGCACCTTGAAGTTGGGAACGAGCTCATAGGCCAGGACGTCGCCGAGCTCGGCGATGACCTCGACCCGGTCCACGTTGAGCTCGTCCTCGACCACCTCGGGGGTGGGGCCGCGCTCCCGGGGGGCAGGTAGACGAGCGCCCGGGCCAGGGGCTGGCGCACCCGCACGCCGGCTTCGGCCCGAGCCGCCCGGCCCAGAGAGGCGAGCCGCCGGGCCAAGGCCATCCCCTCCTCGAGCGCCGGGTCGCGGGCCCCGGGGTCGGCTTCGGGCCACGTGGCCAGGTGCACCGAGGCGTCATCGGGGGCGCCGGTCAGATCGCGCCACATCCGGTCGGCCAGGAACGGGCACAGCGGGGCCATGAGCAGGGCCAGGGTGACCAGCGTCTCGTGCAGGGTGGCCTGAGCGGCCAGCGAGTCGGCCGGGTCGGCGTCGGGATCGGTGCGCCAGAACCGGCGGCGACTCCGGCGGACGAACCAGTTGGACAGGTCGTCGATGAGGCCGGCGATGGCCGTGGCCGCCGGGAACGGCTCGTACCCGTCGAGCGACTCGGTGACGGTGGCGACGGTGGCAGAGAGGCGGGACCCCATCCAGCGGTCGAGCCGCGACCGGTCCGAAGGGGCGGGGATGGCCGGGTCCTCCGGGCCGAACCCGTTGAGGGAGGCATAGGTGGTGAAGAACGACCACGTGTTCCACAGCGTGAGCAGGGTGTCACGCATGCTGGCGTCGATGACCTCGAAGCTGACCCGAGTCGGCGTCCAGGGTGAGCCCTGCGAGAACATCCACCACCGCAAGGGGTCGGCCCCCCGGGTCCGCAGGATCTCCCACGGGTCGATCACATTGCCCAGGCTTTTCGACATCTTGCGGCCGTCGGCGTCGACGATGTGCCCCAGGCAGAGCACGTTTCGGTACGGGGTCGAGCCGCCTACCAGGGTGTTGACCGCCAGCAGCGAGTAGAACCAGCCGCGCGTCTGGTCGATGGCCTCGCAGATGAAATCGGCCGGGTAGACGACCCGGGTCTCGGAGCCCGGCACGGCCGGGAAGCCCCACTGGGCGGTGGGCATGGAGCCCGAGTCGAACCAGGCGTCGATGACCGGTTCGACGCGCCGCATGAGGGCGGAGCCGCCGGCGTCGCCCGGGTCGGCCCCGGCCCGCGGCCCGCATGCGGCACAGGGGAAGGTCACCTCGTCGATGTCCGGGCGGTGGGGGTCGACCGAGGTCACGTCGCGTCCGGCCAGCGCCGACAGCTCGGCGCGCGACCCCACGCATACCGTATGGCCGGCCTCACACCGCCAGATGGGCAGCGGGGTGCCCCAGAACCGGTCACGGGAGAGCGCCCAGTCCACGTTGTTGGCCAGCCACTCGCCCATGCGCCCGTCCCGGATGTGCTCCGGGTGCCAGCCGATCGTCTGGTTCTGCGCCACCAGGTCGGCCTTGCGCTCAGACGTCCGGACGTACCAGCTCGGCTTGCCCCAGTAGATGAGGGCGGTGCCGCAGCGCCAGCAATGGGGGTAGGCGTGGGCATAGGGCTGGCGCCGCAGCAGGAGGCCGGCCGCTTCCAGCCGGTCGTTGACCTCGGTGTTCGTCTGGCGGACGTTCTGGCCGGCCAACCAGCCCACGTCCGGCGTGAACCGGCCGTCGGGGCCGACCGGGTTGAGCGTGGGCAGGCCGTTGTGTCGACCCACCTCGCGGTCGACCTCGCCGAAGGCGGGGGCCAGGTGCACGAGGCCGGTCCCCTCGTCGGCCCCGACGAAGTCGCCGGCCACCACCCGCCACCCGCTCCCCTCGGACGAGGCCGGAGGCGGGGTCAGGTCGTCGAAGGGTCGCTGGTAGTGCAACCCCACCAGCTGCGATCCGACCAGGCGCCGGTCGACCGGCGCGCCCTCGCCGAACACCGGCTCCACCAGATCGGCGGCCACGATGGCCCCGTCGACGACGGCGTACTCGAGGTCCGGTCCCGCCGCCACGCCGGTGTTGGACAGCAGCGTCCAGGGCGTCGTCGTCCACAACACGAGCGAGAGCCCGTCCAGGCTCGGGCGGTCCAGGGCGGCCCGCAGCTCCGCGGCGGCCGGGCCCTCGTCGGTCAGGTGGACCAGCACATAGGCCGACTCGTCGACCACCTCCTGGTACACGTCCGGCTGGCCCAGCTCGTGGCTCGAGAGGGCCGTGCCGCAGCGGGGGCAGTAGGGCACCACCTTGATATCCTCGTAGAGCAGACCCTGATCCCAGAGGCTCTTCAGGTTCCACCACACCGACTCGATGTAGTCGGGGTTGAACGTCCAATAGGCGTCGTCGATGTCGATCCAGTAGCCGATGCGTTCGGTCACCGCCTTCCAGTCGTCCACGTAGTTGCGCACCGACTCTCGGCAGAGCCGGGTGAACTCGGCCACTCCGACCCGCTCCTCGATCTCGCGCTTGGCGGTGATCCCGAGCTGCTTTTCGACCTCGACCTCGACCGGCAGCCCATGGGTGTCCCAGCCGGCCTTGCGCGGCACGGCGTAGCCCCGCATGGTCCGGTACCGGCAGAACAGGTCCTTGTACACCCGGGCCCACACGTGGTGCAGCCCGGGCCGGCCGTTGGCCGTCGGGGGGCCCTCGTAGAAGACCCACGGATCGGCACCCCGCCGGGCCTCGATCGAGCGCTCGAAGACCCGGTGCTCACCCCATCGGGCCAGCTCCTCGGACTCGAGCGCGGTGAAGTCGGCTTCGGCGGGTACCGGGCGGAACAACGGAAAGGCTCCTCTCGCATGCAGGTGGGCGATCGTGTGGGCGTCTGCCGGTCGGACAGGGAACGGCGGGTCCCACAGGGCCGGGCCCACCTCCCGCTCGATCCGGCCCACGGCCCAGGTGCGGCCCCGATACTACGGGGTCCACAATGGAGCGATGCCCGAGTTGCCCGAGGTCGAAGCCCTCGCCGCCGGCCTGGCCAGCCGCCTGGCCGACAAGAGGATCGAGCGCTGCCAGCTCACCTCGTTCGCCGCCCTCAAGACGTTCGATCCCCCCCTCGAACAGGCCGTCGGCCGTACCGTCTCCGGCGTCGAGCGGCGCGGGAAGTTCGTGTGCATCGACACCGACGGCCTCTGGTTGGTGGTGCACCTGGCCCGGGGCGGGTGGATCCGGTGGCACCAGACGGTGCCGGCCGGCGCGCTCCGGCCCGGAAAGAGCCCGATCGCCCTCCGGGTGACGTTGGACGACCGGTCGGGCTTCGACCTCACCGAGATGGGGACCGAGAAGCGGCTGGCCATCTGGGTCGTCCACCAGCCCGATGAGGTCGAGCCGCTTGCCGCCCTGGGCGCCGACCCGCTGTCACCGGCGTTCACCGTCGAGCAGTTGGCCGGCTTGCTGGCCGGGTCCTCGGCCACCCTCAAGACGGCATTGACCACCCAGTCGCTCATCGCCGGCGTCGGCAACGCCTACTCGGACGAAGCGTTGCACCGCGCCCGGCTGTCCCCCTACAAGCACGCCGGCAAGCTCGACCGCGACGAAGTGGCCCGGTTGCACGGGGCCGTCGTCGGCGTCCTGGCCGAAGCGCGGGATCGGGCCGCCTCGCTCGACATCGCCGAGCTCAAGGGTGACAAGAAGCGCGCCATGCAGGTCCACGGCCGCACCGGCCAACCGTGCCCGGTGTGCGGGGACATCATCCGCCAGGTCTCCTTTGCCACCAAATCCCTGCAGTACTGCCCCAGCTGCCAGACCGGCGGCAAGCCCCTGGCCGACCGGCGGCTCTCCCGCCTGCTCAAGTAGCGATCTCGGCCCGCCGCCGGCCCGGCTGAGCAAGCTCCCCCACCCGTTTTCCCCGGGTCGGAGGCCACCTCGGTTGTCCTTATCCTATTTATCTAGTATAGATATAGGACATCCCAATAATATCGGCAAGATGTCGGAGCGCCGGCTGGAGCAGACCACTGCAGCCGCGCCGCCCGGGTGTCGACCCGAGACACTCGAGGAAGAGGAGCTCCATGCGCCCCCAGCCCGCCCGACTATCCGACCGCCGCCTCTGGCTGCTGGCGATCACAGCAGGACTGGCGCTCACCGCCGCCGCCTGCAGCTCGAGCTCGGCCGCCCCGTCACCGTCCACCGGCTCGACGTCGAGCGGGCCGGTGACGCTCCGCCTCGGTTATCTGACCAACCTGACCCACGCCTCAGCGCTGGTCGGGATCCAGGACGGCTACTTCAAGACGAGCCTGCCGAGCAACGTCACGCTCCAGACCTCCACCTACAACGCCGGGCCGGCCGAGGTGACCGCGCTGCTGGCCGGTTCCCTGGATGCCGCCTACCTGGGGCCGAACTCGGCGATCACCGCTTACTCGCAGGGCAAGGGCTCGATCCGGATCATCTCGGGAGCGACCTCGGGTGGGGCGGCCCTGGTGGTCAGCCCGTCGATCACCTCCCCGAGCCAGCTGAGCGGCAAGACCATCGCCACACCGCAGCTGGGCAACACCCAGGACGTCGCCCTGCGGACGTGGCTGAAGAAGCAGGGGCTCACCTTCCCAGGACCGAACGGCGGCAGTGGTGAGGTCGACATCCTTCCCCAGGACAACTCGGTCACCCTCACCTCCTTCGAGGCCGGCTCGATCGCCGGCGCCTGGGTCCCCGAGCCCTGGGCCACGAGGATGGTCTCGGAGGGCCACGGCAAGGTGCTGGTGAACGAGAAGAGCCTGTGGCCGGGCGGGCTCTTCTCGACCACCGTGCTCGTGGTCAACAAGGACTTCCTAACGGCCAATCCGACCGTGGTGACCGACCTGTTGAAAGGCCAGATCGCCGTCACCAGCTTCCTCGACAAGGAGCCGGGCAAGGCGCAGACGGACGCCAACACCGCCCTCGCCGTCCTGACCGGCAAGCCGCTCAAGGCACCCGAGCTGGCCACGGCCTGGAGCGACCTGACCTTCACCAACGACCCGATCGCCTCCTCGATCGCCACCGACCTGGTCCACGCCAAAGCGGCGGGCTTCCCGACCACGAACATCGCCGGCATCTACGACCTCGGCCCCCTCAACCAGCTGCTCACCGCCCAGGGCAAGGCCACGGTGAAGAGCTGATGAGCGCCGCGGCCACCGCCATGACATCCGCCCCGGCCCGGGGCGGCCCCCCGGGCCACGACCCGACCCCAGGCAAATCTCCGGCCGCCGCCACCCGGGCTCCCTCGGTGACGCTCACCGGCGTGTCCAAGCGCTACGGGTCGGGGGCGTCCGGGGTGACCGCCCTGCAGGACGTCACCCTGGCGGTGGAACCGGGTTCGTTCGTCTGCCTCGTGGGCGCATCCGGATGCGGGAAGACCACGCTGCTCAACATGGTGGCCGGCCTGGACCGGCCGACGGTGGGAGCCGTGGTGATCGGCGGGAGCGGGGACGCGACGTCGAGCCCCACCGCCCCCACGCACGGTTCGGGACCGGCCCGGTCGACGAAACAGACGCCGGGGGGCGGCACACCCGTGGCCATGCTCTTCCAGGATTCGGCCCTCTTCCCCTGGCTCACCGTGGCGCGCAACGTCGAGCTCCCCCTTCGCCTCCGGGGTGTGGACAGGTCCGCACGCAAGACGGTGGCCGAGGACCTGCTCGAGCGGGTACATCTCGGCGGCTTCGGGACGAAGCGGCCACACGAGCTGTCGGGGGGCATGCGCCAGCGGGCCGCCCTGGCCCGAGCCCTGGCCCAGGACGCCGGGTTGCTCCTCATGGACGAGCCCTTCGGCGCCCTCGACGCCATCACCCGCGACCTGTTGCACGACGAGCTCGAGGCGCTGTGGAGCGACCGGGGCTTCACCGTGCTGTTCGTGACCCACAACGTGCGTGAAGCGGCCCGGCTGGGTGACCGCATCGTGCTGCTGACGAGCCGGCCCGGCCGGGTGGCCGCCGAGTACCCGGTCGACCTGCCCCGGCCCAGGCGGATCGACTCCCCGGACATCGCCGGCCTGGCTGCGGTCGTCACCGACCAGCTCCGGGCCGAGGTGGGACGACATGGCTGACCAGACCGTGACGGCTACCCGACCTGACCTGGCGACGACCACCGGACCGACCCTGGATCGCGCCTTCGCCGGGCTGGACGCCCTGGAACGAGCGGAACGTTCCGGCCGGGCCACGATGGCCCAGCGTCTGTGGCGGGCGACCTGGCCCAAGCTCATCGCCTTCGGCATCATCCTGCTGGTCTGGGAGCTCGCCGTGTGGGCCCACTGGCGGCCGTACATCCTGCAGTCGCCGGACGTCGTGGCCCGCCAGCTCTGGGACCAGCTGGGCACCTCCGCGTTCTGGCAGGCCTGCTGGGTTACGGCGCAACAGGCGATCATCGGGTACGCGCTGGTCATCCTCATCGGCGGCATCGTGGGCACGGCGGTGGCCCGGGTGCCCGTACTCCGGGCCGGCATCGGCTCGCTCGTCACCGGTATGCAGACGATGCCGTCGGTGCTCTGGTACCCGCTGGCCTACATGGTCTTCGGCGTCCACACCTCCGCCATCATCCTCATGATGGTGCTCGGCGGGGCGCCTTCGGTGGCCAACGGGTTCATCAGCGGTATCGACCAGGTCCCGCCCGGCCTGGTGCGGGCCGGGCGCATCCTCGGCGCCCGCGGCCTGGCCCTCGAACGTCATGTCGTGCTCCCCGCCGCGCTCCCTGGTGTGCTCGGCGGGCTGAAACAGGGGTGGACCTTCACCTGGCACGCCCTGATGGCCGGGGAGTTCCTCATCCTGGTCAATCCGCTGAGCCTCGGTGGGCGCACCATCAACTCGCTCACCCAAGGGTATTTCGCCATCGTGGTGGCCATGATGATCGTCATCATCTTCATCGGGATCATGCTGGATGTGGCCTTCACCCGGGTGGACACTGCCGTGCGCGCCCGTTACGGACTGATCGACACCGCCACCGTTTGAACTGACGAGTCCGTCCGAACTGACGAGTCCGTCTGAGCTGATGAGTGCGTCTGAGCTGACCGGCCATCGGCGGGAATGGCCAAGCCTCGCCCGGCCACACCGGCGTAGCACCCGGTCGAATCAGTGCGGTCCGGCACGTGGCAGAGGCCTCTGACAGAATCCTTCCCGTGTACATCTCGGCCAAAGTGGACTACGCGGTGCGGGCGCTCTGCACGCTGGCCGATGCCGACGGCAACCCGGTGACGGCTGACGCGCTGGCCCAGGCCCAAGGACTGCCGTCCAAATTCCTCGAGTCCATTCTCAATGACATGCGGCGGGCCGGACTGCTGATCAGCCAGCGAGGAGCCGAGGGGGGCTACCGGCTCTCCCGTCCGGCCGGGTCGATCACGGTGGCCGAGGTGATCCGACCGCTGGACGGCCCGTTGGCCGAGGTCAGGGGCCTCCGGCCCGAGGCGACCACGTACCAGGGGTCGGCCGAGCATCTCCAGGACGTATGGGTGGCGGTGCGGGCCAGCTTGCGCGCCGTGCTCGAACAGGTGACGATCGCCGACATCGTGGCCGGGGAACTGCCCCGTTCGGTGCGCAAGCTCACTACCGATCCCGACGCCTGGTTGTCGCGGTAGCCCGTTCGCCGACCGGCCCACCGCCGACCGGCCACGTTCCACCGGCGACCGATAGCCGGCCACCGCCGCCTACGCTCGAACCATGGATGCACGACCCGGCGACTCGTCCGCCGCGTCCCCGGACGACCCGGGCGGCGGCACCCCGAACCAGACCGACGGCACGACCGCGCAGGCCATGAAGGGAGCCGCGGGGGGCGGCCCGGTCAAGGCGGGCCGGCTGGCCAAGGCGGACCGGATCGTGCTCACCGTCGTCTGCCTGGCCCAGTTCATGGTGGTGCTCGATATCTCCATCGTCAACGTGGCGCTTGCATCTGTTCACTCCGGTAGGATCTCATCATGGGCGACCGAGCGGCTATCTACGCCAGGATCAGCTCTGACCGAGACCAGCTGAAGCTAGGGGTCGCTCTTCAGCGAAAGCAGTGCCGAAGGCTCTGCGAAGCCGAGCGGTGGGATGTCGTCGGTGAGTATGTCGACAACAACCGGACGGCAGCCAACCCCGACAAACCCCGTCCTGAGTACGACAGATTGCTGGGGGATGTCCGCAAGGGTCTGATCGACGTAGTGGGGTCATGCGGGAGGATCGCTTACACAGGCAGCCCGCCGAGTTGGAGACATTCATCAAAGACTGCAAACAGGCAGGAATGAACCGCCTGATGAGCGTCAAGTCCGGTCCGACTAACCTCAGCGATCCCTCGGCACTGCTGATCCTCAGAGTCAAAGGTGATGTGGCTGCCTACGAAGTGCATGTGACCACCGATCGGATCCTCGATCACATGCAGGAGCTGGCTGAGCAAGGCAAGTACAGCGGTGGCACCAGACCGTTGGCTACGAGGGTGATGGGATCACCATCAGGGAGGAAGAGGCGAAGCTCATCCGAGAGGCAGCGCAGTACATCATTGAAGGCGGAACGCTCTACAGCCTGGTCCAGGACTGGAATGCGAGGGGCATTCCTACCGTCCTAGAAAGGGACCATGGAGCATCACGTCGATGAAGCAGATCTTGACCAAGCCACGCATCGCTGGTCTACGTCAGCACAAAACCGAGGTCGTTGGCGAAGCAATGGGATCCCATCATCGACCGCACCACCTGGGACCAACTGCGTTCGATCCTGTTGCAGCCATCCCACCGCACTCCCCGACCATCACAAGGCTATCCGTTGAGGGGCGTGCTCAAGTGGGTGAGTGTGGGAAGTCCTTAGTGCCGTCTATGCCAAAGGAGTGAGGAACTATGGATGCAGGGTTGACCAGCATGGATGCGGCAAGGTGTCAATTAACGCTGTGCGGGTTGAGGGAATTGGTGTCTCAGCGCTCTTGCCGTTGGCTGACTCACCAGCACTGAAGGATGTAGTCCTGATCGAAGCGAGCGAGGAGCAGGCGGAAGCGCAACGCTTGAGTGATGAGAACGCTGATGACGAGGCGATGATTAATCAGTTGAGCAACGACTATGCCGACGGTGCCATTGATCGCTCAGTGTCATGAAGCAGCAGCGGAGACTCACCAACCGCATTGAGCAACGCTTGGACCGTCTCTCGGTGTTACGAGGTCAGTCCGCACTCAACCGTCTGGGCGGCAACATACGGAAGACCTGGAAGAAGATGAACGCTGATGACCGGCGGCTGGTGATCCTCAGTCTCTGCGATCACATCGAAGTCTCACGGCCCAAACGAAGGGGACGCTTGAACCTGACCGGTTGAAAATCATCTACCGATTCGAAGCGATCGCCAAAGTGGCGAAGGCTGAAGGCAAGGTGCGTCTGCCGTACGGCGTCGTTCAGATCAAACCCGATATCGGGATCATTGACCCGGACGCTCGCATCGACGACAAGGGCAGGCTGATCGAGGATCAGTAAGCGGTAGGTGCACTATTAGTGCATAGCCCTGACCAGGGGTTTTCCGTGCGGATAATATCCGCATCTAGATCTCCCGGAGGTCCTGGAGCAGCTTGATCTCGATGCCCTGCAGCCGATCCCGCTCCTCCTCGGCTTCGTCCTCAGAAAAACCATGGTCGGTATCCGTCTCCTCGATCCTCTCGGCGAGGTTGCCCTTCGTGTACCTCGTGAGTTCCTTGATTGAGGTCCACCTCGAAGTTGGAGAAGCCGAGACGGGTGGCTGGAGGATTGGGCACCTCAAGCCCTGAATCCAGCCCATTCACAGCAACCATGTAATCGATGGCACTCGTCTCGATGGCTGACACGGCGGCAATGCGGGGATCGTCATCCGGCAAGGTAAGGACGTGTTCAGCTAGGTATTCCAGGGTGAGTGCGGCATTTGCGTTGCGAGGATCATCGGGATACTCGTCTGCTTTGTCTTCCCGCCACCGTGCTTGGTCACGAAAATACTCGGCGAGGGATTCTTGCGTGGACATCGGTATGTCCTCCTTTTTCCACACTGCGCCCTGTGCGCTCTCAGTGGGTCGAATCCCAGTTATCTCATGGACTTCCCGGCAAATCAAGCGTTTCCCGAAGGTTGTTTAAAGGTTGCTTAAACGTTGCTAGTAAAGGACGAATTTGGACGATCCTTGCTAAAGAAAGGTCAGCCCTTCTTCTTCTTCGGTGTGAATCGCTTCGGCTTCGGCGCAACGCTTGGAACACCTGAAATTCCACGATGCCATGACCATCCCGTTCGATAGTGATCTGCCCTCTCTTTTCCAGGGTACGCAAGGCTCGCAAGACGCTCTCACGCTCGGAGTGAGAGTAGGGAGCCGCTAGTGCTTTTGCCTCTGCCTTGCCCTTTTTCGTGCGCAGGTCGGGCGAGTGACCTAGCTTCTCACGGCGCAACTGGAGGACCACGAGACCAACCGGGAAGGTGGCTTTGTGCTGTGCCATCGCCAGCACTACTCGCTGTACCCTGCCTGGTCCGGTGCTCACGGGGTCAGCTTAGCGCAACACTTGGGACATGCGCAACACTTGGCGCATCCCTATGGATAGAACAATCCCCGACCGATGGCACCTAACGATGCTCTGTCGGGTCGGGGGATCTGTAATGTTCTTTGCCGCTGCCACGGCACCGTCACGCAGCCACGGACGGGATGTCACTCGTGCGGTTTACCAAGCCGCTATGAAGTGTTCGGGCAGAAAAGGAAACCGAACGCTTCGGTATAAAATTGTACCACTGTCCAGGGCATCCTGTCATTTCCTATAAACCTGATAGGAAAGCTAACAATCCTCCGGTACTAGGCGGAACTAACCGAAATGGCGCTGACCAGGAAGAGGTCTCTGCGGAAGCAGGATTCTACCCCCTGTGATAAAATGGAATGTAGGCGAATTCATCCTATAGCCGGGATTGCCATCCGGTTCCATAATACCGATCGAGGCTGCTATCTCGGTCCTAAGCGGAAAAGGAGGTCGTCGATCGCAGATGACCTACGATAACAGTTTTACCCGCAGCACCCGACCCGGCACAAATCGCCGGGTTTTTTCATGTCCAAACCGCCCCGCTTTAATTCATGAGTCGGGGGTGCAGTGATGCCCAACTTCGACCGACAGGTGCGAAGCACCAGCAGAACCGAACCCAACACTCAAGTCCCGGGCGAGGTCAGGATCGAGCCGCCGCTCACCACTGCAGCATTCGTGCCCGGTGGTGGAGTAGCCAGTGTCCCTGCCGACACCAACCACAAGCGACCGAAGCAAGTCAGTACCGCTACCGCCGAGTCCATGTTGTTGCGGTTGCTCATCGAGGACGACTCGGTCGAGAAGATGATCGGGCTGCACTTCACCAGCGACGAGCTTCCCAATCCCGAGTTCCGTCCTATCTACGACTTCGCCGTCCGGTACTGGGAGCAGTCCGAGCCTCACTGTGCACCGACCATCACGGTGTTCCAACTCGAAGAGCTGGCGGGGCGCGGCGGCAAGTCGATGGCAATGGTGCTCCAAGAGTGGAGCATCTACTTGGACGACTCACCCTACGAGTCCGTCGAGTGGTGTATCGAGAACATCCGAGGACGCAACACCCTGAACGGGGTAGCCGACTTTGCCCAAGATCTTCTGACTGAGGTTCGTGGTAGTCCGGTCGAGGACGTGCCCGAGATTGTCAAGGATCATCTGGCTACCTATACCAATCTAGTCGAACGGTCCAACAAGGGAGCCGAGGATGAGTTCTTCACCGATTGGTCATTGACTGAGCTACTGGCACAACCGCACGAGTTCGAATGGCTCATCCAAGGGATCATGGTCAAACCCACGTACGGGATGCTGGCGGGTGAATCCAAGACGTTGAAAACCTATCTTGGGATGTTCATCGAGGTCGGCATGGCGAGCGGTCGTCCAATCTTCGATCAGTTCGAAGTCCCTACGCCAAGAAAGGTTGTCTCCTACGTCGGCGAAGGTGGTTACAAGGAATACACCCGTCGAATGGAGCGAATCTGTGAGGCAGTTGGCATCTCTGCCGATGACATTGGATCCGAGATCCGTCCACGATTCCAGTTAGCTCCGGTAGACAGTCCCAAGTTCCAGCAAACGTTGCACCGGGATCTGGAGAAGTACGAACCAGGTCTGGTCAGGCTCGACCCTTTGTACGCCTTCCATGGAACTGAGATCAACTCCGCCAACCTCCATCAGGAAGGATCTCTACTCAATCGGGTGTCTGGTCCGTGCATGGAGGCTGAAAGTTCCCTTCTGATAAATAACCACTTCAATCAAACAGGTAAGGGGAGTGGACTCAAACGAATCACCATGACTGGCGGTGCTGAGTGGAGTGATACCTGGTTACTCGTTACACACCGGGAGACACCCACTCGGAACCAAATTGCTGCCGGTTCATTCCGACTCGTCTTAGAGATATCGTCTCGTGCCGCCGGGGCGTCTTTCTGGTCACTCGACCTAGAGATCGGTCGACTCGACCTAGACACGGGTACCCACGATGGGGAGATCTCTTGGGAGCTGTCGAGGGGGAGTGGACTTGCAACCGACAATGTCCAGAGGAATGCCGAAATATTCTTCACCAAGCAGACGGAGATTCGTGAGTTTCTTGCTGCCCATCCGTTCGAATATACCAAGACCCAAGTGCGGACGATAATCGGAGGAAACGGGAAAGTCTTCAACGAGGCATGGCTCTCTCTGGTGAATGCAAATATCATCGAGATGAGACGTATGGATCGAGCTGAAGCAGGAATCATGAAAACCCGGGACCTGTGGGGACCAAGAGCAACAACCATGAACATGACCACGGAACGGGTTGGTTGAAAATGGACCCCAAAAGATGGTGTGAGCTGCGGAAAGAACCAAGTACGACCACGGAACGGGTTGATGGAACGGGTTCCACACCACCGTACGTACCAACCAAGACGTACGTGGAATACCTATAGGATGTTCGTACTTCCTTGGTTGTTTATGACTACAACCTTCTCAGAAAATAAACAGCTCTGTCTCGATCTCCTCAGCGAGTTTGGAGTGGTCCAAGTCCGTGAGTACGGCTCAGAGTTGATCCACTCCTGCTGCCTTCCTACTGGACTGCACAAGAACGGAGATGCCCATCCTTCAGCGTCACTAAATTTCGAGAAGCTGCTCTGGAACTGCCTGGGATGCGGTCAGGGAGGCTCACTGGCTTGGTTCATCGCCATGTGTCGAGGTGAGACCGTCCCAGCAGCTCGTCAGTGGGTACGACAGAGGGATCACTCCACTCCCGAGAGCCTCGCCAAGATCGTGGCTCACTTTGAAGCACTGCTCGACCGCAAAGTCATACCAGCCCCACCCATGCCTCACTTCAATCCCGATGTGCTCAAGCCCTGGATGGTCGTACATCCCTATCTCACCGAGTTCAGGCACATCCCGGTCGCCAACATCGTCAAACACCAGGTGGGTTACGACCCGAGGATCAACCGCATCATCCTCCCGCACTATTGGCAGGGCGATCTGGTGGGATGGCAGACCCGCCGCATCGTCAACGACGGCAGCCCGAAGTACCAGAACACACCCGACTTCCCGAGAGCTGAGACCCTCTACAACTTCGATGTCGAGTGTGACCAGGTGGTCGTCGTGGAGTCACCCATGACCGTGGTCTCAAAATCCCATCTCATACCTGAGTACGGGTTCGTCGCTACCTTCGGAGCCGAGGTCACTCAAAAGCAACTCCAAGTGTTGTCCTCCTATCCCAGCGTCATCCTTTGGTTCGACAACGATCAAGCCGGGTGGAGAGGCACCGAGAAAATAGTTGACCACCTCAGGCGCTACTGCGATGTGCTGGTGGTCGATTCACCGTATGTCGAGGATGCTGCCGATCTTCCTGATGACATCACCCTCGATCTCCTGGCGCATGCGGTGCCGTACTGGCAGTGGCATCGTCCTGCCGAGGTGTCTTCGGTGACTGTGTAAAGAATGTGTCCCGACTGTCTCCATGAAATTAATAGCCGAACCTGTTCTAGTCATCTACCAGGCATTCTGGTCAGAGGCGCCGATGAATGCGGGCGACCTGGAAGTGCCGAGACCGGGGGTCCTTGGCGCTGCGCCGGTCGAAACACTGAGGCAAGACAGGTCATTGACCTTGCCTACAGCTGAATCAAACTGACCACGACCCTTGACCTCGCCAGGGGCAGACGTTGAATCGGGCCGCTATCGGACATAATCGCAAGGTGGCGACCGACCCGCTGATTGGCTCTGAGCAAAGCGAGTTTGTCCGAGGGACGTTCCTGGGACGAGCCTTCCCTGATCGGGATGATTCGGCTGATGGCAACTGGATCACGGTACGGATCGAGGTCCGCACTGTGCCATTTGCAGGTTCCTACGACGCCCTGTGGCGTGCAGAAACCCTGGCTCCGTTCAGAAAGGGGCTGGAAGATCTCTATGCCAGTCTCGAAGGTGACGCCGTGTTCGAGCCGGACTGGGAGCGGAGTCTCGAACTTCGTTTCCACGGAGACGGTCTGGGCCACGTTGTAGTCACAGGAGAGGCGTGCGCCAATACTGCAATCGGACCATGGTTGCGATTTGAGCTGCCCCAGATAGATCAGACCCATCTTCCAGACTTGATTTCCACACTCTCGGGACTCGAATCCGAGTTCCCGTGAAGTAGAACGCACTGCCCCACATCGCCGGACATGCCTGCCCCCGACCGGTACATGAGGACCCCGCCGTGTGGCGATGCTGCTAAGTCTTGAGATCTCGCCTCGCAAGCTCGTTCCTTGCCATTGCGGCTCTCTGATGCTTACCGGTCGCCTCAAAGATTGGTATCAATATCTGTAACGGAAGAACCGGAATATGCCCGTCACCGATGGCGACAAGATCAACGTTATTCAAGTCCGGGGTGCTGAGTTGGACGACACCCTCGGACTGGGATTCGACTCCGACCAGGATATCGAGTTCGACTCCATCGAGGACTGCGAGGGTTCTCCGTGCCGCACGTATGTCTCCACGGTCCCATCCAACTTCGTCCAGCACGACAAAGGCGGACAAGTGATCGAACAGCGCTAATCGTGCGAACTCGTCGGCGACCACGTCCACATCCCGAGGTTCCACAGCGATACCGTGCAATGCCAGTGCGGCACTCCCATCACGGCCCAATAACCAATGTCCGTTATCGGAAGTTGCAGCAGGACCTCTTGCCATCCTTTGCCCGGCAGTGCCACTGAGCGATCATCTCATAGCGAGACACCACCGCCCTCTGTGGCATTTTGGTGCCCCTGACGCCGGTTATACCCTGCCCACGACCGGGACCGGTGGGGCAGGCTAGTTGGGACCGTCTTGGTTTTGCTCGGCTTGATCCATTGCTGAAAGCCAGCGAGCAGGTCTGAGCGTGTCGGAATCGTCAGAACCGAGGATTCGTCCCCTAACGTCCCGTACGTGCTCGAAGAGCGGCCTTGCCTCCGTGAACATTCCAGACTCTGCCAAGTTGACAGCTAGTCCTTCCTCTGCCCCGAGAACGTCTCTGTCCTCGGCATCTCTGTTTCGTCGGTAGGCGTTGAGAACCTCCCTTCGGAGAAGTTGGGCTTCGGCGATCCGACCACCACTTTCAAGCTCCATCGCCAAAAGCGACCGGGCATTCGCCGTGGGACCTCCGTCAGGTCCGAACCGCCGAATCTGCGTAGCGACGTTCTCCTCGTACCTCTTCACCACCCAGTCCGAGTCCTTGTCTCTCGTTAGGTGGCGTCCCAGCCACACCGCCCACGAGCCAGTTGCACCTAACCACCGAGGCCGATCCCACCAGCCCGATCCGAAGCACCCTTCGTCACGGTGAATGTCCACACGAACCTATCGACCCCTTGCTGCAACCGGTTTAGCAACTGGGAGTGGGGGCGTTATCACCTGCCACCGACCGGACATGCGGGATACGACCCGTTGTGGACTACCTCGTCCAAGGTCGGGGCTGACTCGTAGGATCGTGGGGTGTCCGATTTCAACGATCTCAACCCCCCGGGCGTCGCCTTTGGCTGCGACTACTGCGCCGACTGGCAGAACCGCAATCTCGGCCATGTGACTCAGATCGGGACGGACCCCGACCGAGGGATGATCCTGATTAGGTGTCCAAAGTGCGGCTCCCTCTACCCAGGGTCTCTTTGACCGCTTCAAAACTGCCGACACGTTGCTGACCACCCTGCCCCCGACCGCCGGATATGCCCTGTCACCGACCGGCACATTGGGGCGTGTGGAAAACTCTTCCTAGTGATCATCTGAACCCCGTTAGGAGGAACATTGGGATTGACCTTCGAGGTGTCCAAGGCGTTCCCGCCGGATGGGGACTCACCCTTGGCGGAGATTTGGACACGTCAGAACGGCGAGCTGAGCGCTCCGGCCGTGGTATTCGAGCGGGATGGTGATCTCATGATCAAGTTCTACGAGCGAGACGGTGCCGTTGCGTGGGAATACTCCCTTGACGATCTTCTCGCTGCCATCGAAAAAGCGAAGGACATACTCCAACCCATCTGACCGTGCCCCACAACACCGGCTGAGGGTGCGTTATCGAGAACGAGTGCTTGCCGATCGCTAACTGCCACTGACCGGCACGAGTGGGGCAGCCTTGCTAGAGCAGGCGGGGTTATTTATCTAGGACTCGACTGGCCCCGAGGCACCAGATGGCGCCCAGTACGGTGATGGAAACTGCTAGCAATCCCACCACCGTCCCCCAGTCGAGGCTCAGGTTGGGTCCATCACCAAAGGGAGGGCTTGCACTCGCCTCCAAGATGACTAGGACCAGCGAACATGCGGCTGCGATGACCACTGACCACAAGCCCATCCGTGCGAGACTTGTGCGGTCCTTGGAGTGCCAGCGCACTAGGTACATAGTGGCGAGTGCCAAGACGACCATGGCGCAGGCAGCGAACAGCAGGAAATCGCCGAATCTCTGAGTACCGGGTCCATACGCTCCACTGCTGCTCGCCTGAGGAACGGCATCCACCGGGGTCCAGGTCGGCATCAGATTCCACCGACCCAAGTTCTGGTCCAACCCGAACCAGGGCATACACAGCACACTGATTGTCAACAGGAGCGAGCCACCGACGACAACAGCCAGCGGCTTGATCAGACTTGGTTGAGCAGGCGGTCCAGGAGGAGCAACTCCTTCCTTCCAGATCGGATCGTCTATGCCCCCAAGTCGCATGACTGGCACCCGGGTCAGCGTACTTGGCACCGCTCGGAATGCCCGCTCTCGGCGAGTTGGATCTGTGGATTTGGGACTGCGTCATGGGTCAATCTGAGAAGATGAACTGGTTGTCGAGCCCTGGGAAGATCTTGGAATGAATCCAACCGCCCCAGGCTGGTGGCAGGGACCAGATGGTCAGTGGAATCCGCCGAGCAGGCAGGAGGAACAGACTCAGGCGACTGTCCACACCCAACCAAGTGAAGCGGACAGAGGAGCGTCGGAGACCCCCAGTCCCACTCCCCAGCCCACTCTGTCGGGCAGCATGACGCCCCAAGGAGAGGGTTGGTGGCAAGCGAGCGATGGGAGGTGGTACTCGCCTGACCAACACCCGGCTCTAAGCGAGTCTGATGCCGTCGCCTATCTGAACAGCCTGAGTGTCAGAGATCGTAAGCTACTGGCGAAGAACCCACACGGTCACCCTGTTCTATTGGCAACGATGGTTCTGGATCCAGATCCCAACGTTCGACAACTTCTCGCCCGGAACCCGGCAACGAGTGCAGCAACGTTGCGACGATTGATTATGGACGCCAATCACATGGTCCGCTTCTCGGCAGATAGGTCCTTGGTTGGTCGAGAGCCATCTCAGGCTGGGGAACGCCCACTTGCCATGCTCGGTCCGTTTACGGTGCTCAACGGTGCCGGGTGGGCACCCCAGATTGGAACGAGTGGGATGCTCCAGGTTTATGGTGACCGAGTTGAACTCGGCACTCACCGGGCAGTCTCGATCGTGCCTCACCGTTCACTTCGTGACCTCCAGTGTGTCAGTCGCCAATTCCATCCAGGCCGCATTGCAGCAGTCTGTTGCTCAACCGTCCTTTTCCCGCACCACAGTTGGCTACAAGTCTGGGAGCCAGATACAGCTTCTCGAAGTCAAATCATTTGAAAACAATGGTGGTCCGTCAGTTTTTACATATTCCTACACAGCGTTCATGTTGAAGGGGCGCTCCATAGCGTTCATTACCCAGACCGGAACCGATCCATCGTCGGACCACCTCACATCGGTGAGCAGTCTTGTTCTTTCTCGAATGCGTTAGGCGAGTTCTGTTAGTAGGATCTGCGGCTCAATCTTCTCGCTCGTGTACTGGTCTCCAAGCCGTTCGTCAGAAATAAAAGGGTCGGATCATGACTAAACGAGAAGAAACAACAAGTGATGGTTGCTTAGGTGTTGTTGCAATCATCTGTATGATCATAGTGGGTATTATTCTTGCACCGTTGCTGATATATGTAATCGGCGGCGCAGTAATCCTATCTATGATTGTGGGACTTGCTTGTCTCATTATATCTTTGGTAGCTTATGCTATCAAGGGTGTAACTGGAAATGACAACAGCCTTACAAAAGAGCTTGATAAAGAACAAGAAAGGGCGTTCGAAGCACATCGTCAGCCACGACCGCCGCTTACTCCAACCGGTCCGCCACCTGCGCCGGCGGTTGGTCCGTCGGGTGCGGCGTGGCGTCAACCAGGTCGTCCGCCAGTACCGGCGTTTCCTCAACCAGTAGCGGCACCGAGAGATACCGATGCTGCACCATCGCAAGGGACGCCAGCTGTGTCTCGATGGGCGCCTGGTTGGTACCCAGATTATAAGGATCCTCGTCACTGGCTTCGTTGGTGGGATGGGACTCAGTGGACCGGCAGTATGTATCCTTCGAAATAGCGAGCGCTTCCGCTTCCGCTTCCGCCTACCGACTATCCGTGTCTGCGCCTTGCCGTTTCACTTGCTCACGGCTGCCCTCAGAAGCCCCCATAACCCCGCTCAGCGGCTCTCAGAGGCTCTAGGATGGGTAAGGACCATATGAGGGTCTCAGAGGCTCTCAGGGCGCTGGGATGAACCAGCTTGAGTGGTGCTCTATTTCGGTTGAAACACCCCGGAATCCTTGCTGGCATAGATCGTTGGATCGGTATTACTTGATCAAGGGGGATTGGTGCTGTGGGAGCGTTGTGATCAGGTTGTTGCAGGACCGGAGATTCCAGCTTCGTACCGATCCCCGTGCGCTGGGGAGAACTGTCGTCTGAGTTAAAGGCGACCTGTCTGCCGGTCGATACACTCAAGATGCCACGTCTGAAGCGCAGAGCCCGCAGCGGCGAGAAGAAGTACCTGCCCGCTCCGCTGGTCGATCTAATATCGGTGTTTGAACCATTCCTGGACGAATATGCCGCCCGTCGTGAAGCTGGTATGGACCAGAGCGACTCAATGGCAGGAGCGCTAGGGTCTCTTCTTCCCGAAGACAAGCTCGTAGAACTCGCCAACACCCTCAACGGCGACAGAGATGAGTTCTACTCTCAGGTCGGACCGCCGTTCGACGGTCAAGAACTCGCTGTGGAACTAGCGGAGACAGGCGACGACTACTGGCAGAAGCTAAAAATCCTGTCCGATCGCTCCCGCCGTTAGCTCCGGTGACCCGGTAAAACGTCAGGTTTAGAGGATGATCCCGGCGGCGTCGATGATTCAGGTTTGGACGTTGGTGGTAGCCGGGGTAGCTGCCGCTGCCGGTCTCATTGGGATCTTCTACAACGCCTACTCCACCCGCAAAGCTGAACACGAGACATGGCAGCGAGATCTGCGGCTCCGGCTCTACAGCGAGTGCTCCAACCAGGCGGATGTTCTCCTGAAGGCGATCATTGCTCTCCAAATCGATTTGCCGGATGCGCTTAGACATGGACCTGGGAGCAGGGTTTCCGACCTTCAGCTGGAACTAGGCAACAAGGTCAGTGAGATTGAGACCTTCGGTGCCACTCGTGTTGCCGAGGCGGGGCGGGCACTCATCGATGGCTTCGGTGAGACCACGAGAGCACAGCTGGCTCTCGTCGTTGCCTCCCGTGAGGTCAACAGAGGACAGAATGGGCAATCAAAAGAAGAGTTCTATGCGGGTTTGAGGCTCGTCACCGCTTGCCGGGGGGATTTCCTTCAAGCCGTCCGAGAGTCGATGAAGATCAGCGATCAGTGAGCGGATGTGCGGTGCTCTCTCGGTGCGAGCTGTTGCCCTACCTCTCTTGAAAACCCCATTTGGGGCGACCACACAGCGTGGCATTTGTGCCTAGCACCTACCAACATGACTACTAGGGCTTCCGTCCATCCAGAAGAGCCTCGGCTTCAGCGAAGCCAACCTCCAATGGGTGGTGACCGCCTACTCGCTCACCTTTGGCGGCCTGCTCCTCCTCGGCGGCCGGCTGGCGGACCTCCTTGGCCGGAGGCGTATCTTCCTGCTCGGTCTGATCCTCTTCACCGGGTCCAGCCTCCTCGGCGGCTTCGCTCAGAACCAGGCGACGCTCATCGCCGCGCGCGCCCTGCAGGGCGTCGGGGCCGCCGTGCTCTCCCCGGCCACGCTGACCATCCTCACCGTCACCTTCACCGATCAACGGGTGCGGGCCAAGGCCCTCGGTGTCTGGGGGGCCGTGGCAGCCGGTGGTGGCGCGGCGGGTGCGCTCATCGGGGGCATCCTCACCCAATACCTCACGTGGCGATGGATCCTCTTCGTCAACGTGCCGATCGGCGTGGTGCTGTATCTCTTCGCCCGCCTGTTCCTCCCCGAATCGCGCGCCGATACGGGTCGGCGCCTGGACATCGCCGGCTCCGTGACGGTAACCGCGGGGCTGCTGGCGCTCGTCTACACCATCGTCCACACCGACGAGGTGAGCTGGACTTCGCCCTCCACCCTGATCAGCGGATCGGTGGCCATCGTGCTGCTCGGAACGTTCGTGGCCATCGAGGCGGTGGTGGCCGAACAGCCCCTGGTCCCGCTCGGCATCTTCCGGTCGCGGGCGGTCACCGCTGCGAACCTGGTGATGTTCTGCTTCGGCATGGCCATGTTCGCCATGTGGTTCTTCCTGACCCTTTACCTGCAGGAGGTCCTCGGCTACGACCCGGTGATCACCGGGCTCACCTTCCTCCCCCAGACTGCCGCCATCGCCATCGGGACGACGATCGCCGGGCGACTGGCACCTCGATTCGGCCCCCGTCCGGTGATGATGGCCGGCGCGTTCATCGCCGCCAGTGGCCTGTACTGGCTCTCGTTCATTCAGCCGGGCGACACCTACTGGACCGGCGCTTGCGGGGGAGGCATTCTCGCCACGTTGGGGATGGGGCTGGCCTTCACCCCGGTGGCATTGGCCGCCACCGGGGGTGTCCGCCCTGATCAGGCCGGTCTCGCCTCCGGCCTGGTGAACAGCAGTCGCCAGATCGGTGCGTCCCTCGGGCTGGCAGTGCTGTCGACGGTGGCCGCCTCCCGCATCACCACCCTGCTCTCCGGAAAGAACCCGACCCCCGAGTTGCGGCACGTCGCCGAGACGGCCGGGTACGCCCGCGGGTTCCTCATCGCCTCGGTGGTGGCCCTCGCCGGTGGGTTCGTGGCCCTGGCGATCCCCCGCAAGGTCAAGCCGATCAGCGTGTCGGTTCCGACCGAGCGGCCGGCGGTCGGGGCGGCGAGCGGCGCGTCGACCGGCGGGGCAGCGGTGCCGCAGCTGGCCGACTGATCGGTCGCGGTCAATCGGCTGATCGGGTCGGGGTCGGTCGGCTGATCGTCAGCCGGACGACCCGAGACCGGAGGGCGCCTCGGTCCGCCCGGCGCCGGCACGTACGGGAAGGGGCCACAGGTGTTGCACAAGCACGACGTTGAACTCGGCGGCGTAGACCGTGATGAGCGCGCCGAGGGCCACCCACCGGATGAGGCCAGCACAGTCGGCCCACGGAGGGCGCCCAACCTGCGCCCCCGTCAACCATCGATCAGGCCCTGGCGGCCGTGGCGCCGGAACTCGGCCCGCAACGCCTGGCGGTCGGGATCCCCCATGGGAACGAACGCCATGCCCGCGCCCGCCCGCCGGAAGATCGGGTCCTCCCCGCCCCACCACCCCTCCCGGCGCAGCGATCCCTTGGTCACCTTTCCGCTGGCCGTCTGGGGGAGGGCCCGGCTGATGCGCAGGAACGACGGGGCCCACTTGGTGCCGAGGTCGGGCTGGTCGGCGAGGAAGGCGGCGAACCCATCTGCATCGAAGGAGTGGCCGGGGAGCTGCTCGAGCGCCGCCATGACCTGGTCCCCAGTCCGGGGATCGGGCACCGGGTACACGGCGGCAGCGGCCACTGCGCCGTGGCGTGCGAGGACCTGTTCGATGGGCCCGGCGGTGAGGTTCTCGGAGTCCACCCGCATCCAGTCACCGCCCCGGCCGGCGAAGTAGTAGTACCCCGCCGCATCGCGGTAGGCCAGGTCCCCGGTCCAGTACCAGCCATCGCGGGTCCGGTCGGCCGTCGCCGCGGCATCGCCGTAGTAACCCTCGAAGCTGCCGATCCCGGCCCGGTTGACGATCTCGCCGATCGCTTCGGCACCGTTGCGCAGACGGCCGAAATCGTCGAATTCGGCGGGCGGACACTCTTCGCCTGTCTCCGGGCTCAGGATGGCCACCCCGGCGGGCGGGCGGCCGAGCGAACCCGGTGGTGTCTCTGCCGTGCGGGTGATGGCCACCCCACCCTCACTCGATCCATACCCCTCGGTCAGCACACAACCGAAACGGCGTTCGAACTCCGCCCGATCGGCGACCGAGCCTTCGGTCCCGAACCCCCGCCGCAGCGTCGTGAACGCATCGTCGTCTCTCGGCGGCGTGGCCAAGACATAGGCCAGTGCCCTACCCACATAGGTGAACGTGGTCACCCCGTGCCTGCGGACGTCGCCCGCAAAGCCCGTAGCGCTGAAGCGACGGGCCAGGGTCACGGTCGCCCCGACCACAAGTGACGGCCCCCACAGCACCATCAGCGCGTTCCCGTGGAAGAGGGGCATCGCGCAATAGGCCACATCGTCGCGGCTGAACCCGTAGGCCCCCGCCGCGTACGAAGCGATGGCAGCAAGGCGTCCCTGCGAGCACCGGACCGCCTTGGGCGATCCGGTCGTCCCCGAAGTGAAAAGCAGGAGGAACAGGTCGTTCGGTCCCGGTCGATGGGCGGCCACCACCGAGGCGGCGTCGGCGCTCAGATGCGCGGCCAACCGGTCGGCGTATGCGGGCTCGTCGACACGGACCACACCCCCGGCCACGTCGAGATCGAGACCCTCGAGCAGCCCGGCCCCTTCGCCGTCGGTGACGATGACCCCGCAGTCGGTACGGCGGATGTCACCTCCCAGCGCCTCACCTCGGCGTGTCGGATTGATCCCGACCACCACGGCGCCGGCCAGGGCGGCCGCCCCCAACCAGAAGAGGTACTCGGGTATGTTGCCGAGGAGCACGCCGATGTGGAGGCCGCCCGCTCCTTCGAGCGACCGGATCCACGAGGCGCGGGCGGCGCTGGCCGCCACCACCTCCCGCCAGGTCCACTGCCGGTCCTCGAATCGCAGTCCGGGGTGATCGTCCTCCGCCCGCATGACCAGCAGGTTGGCGACGCTCGGGCCGCCCGGAACGGTCGGGCCCAGCCCGCTCACGGAGCCGCCTCGACGACCAGGTGCTGGAGCGCTCGCCCGATCCGGCCGTCGGCGTCCCACAATGCCGACTCGGCGGCGGCGATGCCCGGTGTGCCGTAGTGCGTCCGGGCTTCGAGGCATACCCACTCCCCGACCGGCGGCCGGTGGACCGAGACGGTGAGGTCGGCATTGACGAAGGTGGTCGTCGTGAAGTCGAGCTCGCTGGAGATGCCATTGCCGAAGTCGGCGACGGCGGCGACCCGCTCCCACGGCGTCGGTTCCTCGCCCGCCACGACGAGGCATCGCAGGCGGAACCAGACGGTGGATGGACCGGGGACGGTCCCGGCGCGGGCCACGAAGCGCATCTCGACCCCCCGGTTGTGGAACGCCTCGTAGCGGTCGTAGGGCGGAGGCGCCGGTGGGCATTGCTCGGGGGGCGGCGGACCCACTTCGGACGCGGACGGACGGAGGGCCGGCTGGTCGCGAGCCACCCGCAGTCGCAAAGCCCGCGCCTTGGCCACGTCGAGGTCGCCACTCCGGACCACCACGTCCACCAGTTGGACTCTGCGCCCGGCCTTGGCGAGCGCGCTCGTCACCGTGAGGGGTGCCATGGGAACGGGCCGAAGCAACTCCAGGCTGATCCGCGCCAGTTGCAGGCCGTCGGCCTCATTGTCACCATGTCGTTCGACGCAGCGGGCGACCAGTGCTGCCACCGGACCACCGTGGAGGGCGTCGGGCGACCAGGGTCCCCGGGCCGCGACCGTGGGGACCAGGACGCTGCCCTCGGAGACGAACAACGCACCGGTCCCGTCATCGGCGCGAGTGTCGGCCGGGGTGGTCATGGGATAGGACCCTACCCACGACGCACCGAACCCTTTTCGGGGTCGGTGCGTGGGCATGCGGTGGCCGACGCGGACCGCCTACCATCGGTCAGACCGTCGAGGCCTGAGGGCTTCGCCGGCCAGGACCGCCGATCAAGGGATGAGGAATGGGAACAGGACGAGCAGAGATCGACGTCAACGCATCGCCGGACAGGGTCTGGACGCTGGTGGGCGACTTCGGCGGCATCGGCGGTTGGATGCCGGGCATCGACTCCTGCCGGGTGGAAGGGGACGACCGTGTCCTCGAGACCATGGGAATGACCATCACGGAGCGCCTGGTGGCGAAAGACGACGACGGTCGGCAGCTGACCTACTCGATCGTCGACGGTGCGCCCGTCGAGTCGCACCAGGCGGTGATCACCGTGGCGTCGAACGGATCGGGGAGCCATGTGACCTGGGTGGTCGAGGCGAACCCGGACGAGATGGCTGACCTCATGGCCACCGTCTACCAGCAGGCGCTCGAGGCATTGAAGACCCGGGCCGAGTGACCGGGGGCCCCGACTCCCCCACCCGCCCGGGACAGCGATCGGTCACCAGACGGGCCCGGTCCCGCGCCCCCGTCGACTCGATATGGCCTCTGATCGGGGAGGCGCGTCGGTGGAAGGAGTGGACGTTCCTCGACCGCACCGAGCTTCTCGAGGACGGGGACCCGCCGCCCGACGGTGTCGGCGCCCTGCGTCGCTTCACCCGGTTCGGCGTCGGATCGAGCGAGCGGGTGCTGGCCTGGGACCCGCCGCACCACCTCGGCTACACGATCGTCAAGGGGTTCCCCGTGCGCAATTACCGCGCCGATGTGACCTGTGCCTCCGAGGGAGAAGGCACGCTGATCACTTGGACGGCGACGTTCGACCCGCTGATCCCTGGCTCGGGTCGGGTCATGGAGCTGTGGGTCGGGCGACTGATCGGTGGGTTCGCGGCCGGCGTGGCGCGCCATGCCGAGCGGGGGCATGGCGGCCCGTAGGCAGCGAAGTGGTGCGGCTGCGTGACTCGAGGCTCTGACGCAGTCCGGGCGACTGTGACCCAGCCGAGGCGCTGCCGGCCGCCAGCGCGCTCTATCCGAGCTGCCCGACCTTCCTTGACCAGTCGGCCTCACTCGGAGAGACCATCACCCTTTCCAATGTGGCCGGCACCGCCAAGATCAATGCGAACGGCAGCTTCAACGTCTGCGTCTATCTCGGCAGCAGCGACGGCACCGTCTACGAGATCAACAACGGACCGATCACGATCTGACCGATGCGGATCAAGAAATCGCAGACGGCCCCGGCCTGTGCCGGGGCCGTCTCGCGCCCCGTACCGGCCGGCCCCGCCGGAGCAAGTCACGGGAGGCCGTTCGAGCCGAGAAGCAGCACGACGACGCGAGTATCAGGGACGCTCGGCTCAAAACTCGGCTCAAACTCAGCTCAGTCCGGTGCCCCGGCCCCCCGGGACCGACCGATCCGCTTCCTGGTCCTCGATAGCCGTCAGCTCTCGGATCCGGGCCACATGCCGCCCACCATCGAACCCGGTGGCAAGAAATACGTCCACGATGTCGAGAGCCAGCTCGAGGGCGACGACCCGGGCGCCGAGGGAGAGAAGGTTTGCATCGTTGTGTCGGCGGGCGAAGCGGGCCGTGTACTCGTCGTGGCAGAGCGCGGCCCGGGCGCCCCGGACCTTGTTGGCGGCGATGGCCTCGCCCTGTCCGCTGCCGCCGATGACGATGCCCGTTCCGCCACCGCTGACCACCCGCCGGGCCACGTCGGCACAGATGGGCGGGTAGTCCACCGGCTGCTCTGAGAACGTGCCGACGTCTTCGACCTCGTGGCCCAGGGCCGACACGTGGGCGGCGACATGGCCCTTGAGTTGGTAGCCGGCGTGGTCGGACCCGATCACCACTCGCATGGAGGCACCTCCGGGGCGACCACGGTCACCGGTTGCATCGATGGCGGGCTCCCCGTCCAACGTTGGCACCCTGGTAGTTCGACAGCCGGGCTGTTCCGCCCGATGCCACAGTCAATCTCCTCTCGGCTCAACTCGACTCGGCTCACTTCGCTCGACATAGCGTAGTGGTGGTGGCGCGCCGCGTTCTCGGTGCCGATCTCGTCTCGACCCGTCGTCGCCACTTCTTCTCGGTGATGGCACTTACGGCGCCCCCGGATCGGCCGTCATGCACGCCACTGCCCCGGATCAGAGCACGAAGCAGGCGGGTCAGGGGTCGAACTTCACCACGCCGCGGACGTTCGACCCGGCGGCCAGGTCGTCGTAACCGTTCTGGACCTGCTCGATCGAGTACTCCTGGGTGACCAGGCCGTCGACCTCGAGGATGCCGGCCTCATAGAGGCGGAGCAGGTTCGGGATCTGCACGCGCGGGCTGCACGAGCCGAACACCGTCCCCAAGAGGGCCTGGTTGAACATGGCGAAGTTGAAAAGGTTGAGGTCCACCTGCTCCTGGTTGAAGGGAGCGATGGCGGTGGCCACGACCCGGCCGTCCTTCGAAGCGAGCCGCATGGCCGGCCCTAACAGGTCGCCGGTCAGCACACCGGGCGTCAGGATGACCACATCAGCCATCCGTCCTTCGGTCAGGTCGGGCAGGAGGAGGTTGGCATCGAGGATGGAGGCGGCGCCATGGGTGGCGCCGATGGCCTTCGCCTTCTCCACCTTGAAGGGGAGCGGGTCGACGGCGATGATCTGGCGGGCGCCGGCGATTCTTGCCCCTTGGATGGCTCCCGACCCGACGCCCCCGCAGCCCACGACCACCACGGTCTCGCCCGGCTTGACCTTGGCCCGGTCGACGGCCGACCCGAAACCGGTCGAGATGCCACAACTGATCAGCGCGGCCGCCCGGAGGGACGCGGCGGGATCGATCTTTACCAACGACGCCTCGTTGGCCAGCACGTAGTCCGAAAAGGTGCCGAGCTGAGTCATCCGGTTCACATGCTTGCCGTCGAGATGGTGACGCCACTGACCGTCCCCCATCATCGGCCCGGCCAGGATGGTCATGCCCAGGTCGCAGAGATACTGGCGTCCCGAGGCGCACCAGAAGCACCGGCCGCAGGCCGGAATGAAGGAGGCGGTCACGTGATCGCCGACGGCCAGCGTTTCGACACCCGGTCCGACCTCGGTCACCGTGCCGGCCCCCTCATGGCCGCCGATCATGGGGAACATCGAGTCGACCCCGAACACCTGGAGGACCTCGGGAGGCGCGGCCATGTCGCCGGACCGGAGGTGCTCATCGGAGTGGCACATCCCGGCGTAGGCCATCTGGACGAGCACCTCGTGGGGCCCGGGTGGGTCGAGATCCACCTCCTCGAGCTTCCACGGCTCGTGGAGTCCGGAACACACGGCGGCGCGAGTCTTCATGGTGAGCGCTCCTCCCCTTTCGGCGGCACTGCATGGTACCGGCCGCCTCCGCCCCAGCATCGCGCCGGCTTCCTACCCCCGTCGAGCCTCGGCCGTTGCCCCCTCGGGGATCAGCCCGGCCAGCCGGCGATCGTCGAACCCGGTGGCGAGGAGCCGGAAGGCCCGGTCGACGGTATCGGTCAGATCGTCAGTGTCCCGGCGGGCCCAGGCGGTAAAGGCGGCCATGGCCGCACCGAGACAGGCCCGGGCCACCGTCTGGGGGACCAGGTCGTCAACCCGGGCGCCGATTCGCGAGCCGACGAACCCGGCGACCACCTGACACCATTCGGCGTATCGGACGGCCGAGTGAGCCACCAGGCTCGGGACCGAGCCGATCAGGCCGATCCGGATGCGGAGCTCCCCCAGCTCGCCGGCTCCGAACCGGTTGGTGGCCATGACCGCCCGGCGGAGCACGTCCATCATGGGCTCATCGTCGGGCGCCCCCCGCAGCTCGTTGGCCAGGCGCACCAGCTCGGCGTCGAACTCCCCCCAGACCACGTCCCGCTTCGAGTCGTAGTAGCGGAAGAAGGTGCGTCGACTCACTCCGACGGCGGCGGCGATATCCGACACGGTCGTCTCGTCGTACCCCTGGCGGCTGAAGAGGTCGAGGGCGGCCCGGGCTACGGCGGCACGACTGGTGCTGGGGCGCCGACCCCGCAACGACGGCGCCGCCGGGTTGGATCCGGCCGGGTCCGGAGGGTCCATTCCCACATTTTGGCATCCGGTGCTATAAATTGGAACGCAATCGACGCCCGGAGCCATGCCGGGCCGAGCCTGGGAGGCCCGATGACCGATCCGATCGCCACCGCGACTGCCGCGGCCACGGCCACTGCCGCGGCCACCGCCACTGCCGCGGCCACCGCCACCGCCACCGCCACCGAGGAGCCGTCCCCGGGAGAGGGGGCGGGTCCCCCGAGCGGGCCCGAGCGGGACGGGGCCGCCCTGGTCGAGGCCGAACTGCTCGTCGAGGAGATCTCGATCGACGGCATGTGCGGCGTCTACTGACCGGTCCCGTCGCCCCACCCGACCGGAGCCCCGGCCTCATGGCTCACGCTGACACCAGGAGCACCACCGCCTTCGACGCGGCACGCCCCTGGGCCCTCCACCCGCAGGTGACCCTGCGCCCCGAGCCCTTCGGTGCCCTCGCCTACCACTTCGGGACCCGACGGCTGTCGTTCCTGAAGAGCCGGACATTGGTGGCGGTCGTCGAGCGTCTGGCCGACGAGCCGACGGCGGAGGCCGCCTGCCGGGCCGCCGGGGTGCGGCCCGCTGAGCGGGCCCACTATGAGGACGCGCTCGGCGCCCTGGCCGCCTCCGGCATGATCCGCCGACGCGACGAGCCGGGTCCGGTCGGCACCGAGGATCGACCATGACGGTCGTCGCGGCCCGACCCGACGCAGGCGCCGACGCCGCCGGGGGCAAGGTCGCCCGGCTGGTCGACCACTTCGAGCGGGGGCTCGACGCGCCGATCTGCCTCACCTGGGAGCTGACGTACGCCTGCAACCTGGCCTGCGTGCACTGCCTGTCGAGCTCCGGCCGCCGGGATCCCGACGAGCTGGGCACCGACGAGTGCAAGGCGCTGATCGACGAGTTCGAACGGATGCAGATCTTCTACGTCAACATCGGTGGCGGTGAGCCCACCGTGCGGCCCGACTTTTGGGAGCTGGTGTCCTATGCCACCGACCATCACGTCGGGGTGAAGTTCTCGACCAACGGGTCCCGGATCACGCCGGCGATCGCCGGTCGCTTGGCCGCCTCCGACTACGTGGATGTCCAGATCTCGCTCGACGGCGCCAGCGCCGAAGTGAACGACGCCATCCGGGGACCCGGCTCCTATGCCACGGCCATCCGGGCCATGGAGCACCTCGCCGAAGCCGGCTTCGCCGGCTTCAAGCTCTCGGTGGTGATCACCCGGCACAACGTGAGCCAGCTGGACGCCTTCAACGCTCTGGCCGAGCGGTTCGGAGCCCAACTCCGGTTGACCCGGCTCCGCCCGTCGGGACGGGGGGCCGATGTCTGGCCCGAACTGCACCCGACGGCCGAGCAGCAGCGCCAGCTGTACGACTGGCTCCTGGCCAAAGGAGAGCAGGTCCTCACCGGCGACTCCTTCTTCCATCTGGCCGGGTACGGCGAGCCCCTCCCCGGCCTCAATCTGTGCGGCGCGGGTCGGGTGGTCTGTCTCATCGACCCGGTTGGTGACGTCTACGCCTGCCCGTTCACCATCCACGAGGAGTTCCGGGCCGGCAATGTCCGGACACCGAGGGGCTTCGCCGGTGTCTGGCGCGATGCCGACCTCTTCGCCCGCCTCCGGCAGCCCCAGAATGCCGGGGCCTGTGGGTCCTGCGGGCACTACGACACCTGTCGCGGCGGGTGCATGGCTGCCAAGTTCTTTACCGGACTGCCGCTCGAGGGACCGGATCCCGAATGCGTGCTCGGCCACGGCGGAACGGCGTCGAAGGGCGGAGAGCCGGCGACCCGCCCGGTGCCGTCCCCGGACCACTCCCTGGCGCGGCGACGCGTACCGGTGACCATGCGGCCGCGGCGGCCCGACCGGGCCTGCGACGAGAGCCCGCTCGCCGGCCTGTCACCCGTCCCGCTGTCCTGCTGACCGGTGGCCAGCCTGACCGATCCGGTGGTAGTGGCCGGGCGAACCGCGCCCTCCCGGGTGATCTTCGGCCCGCACGAGACCAACCTGGGGGACGGCCGCCGGCTGAGCGATCGCCACGTGGCCTACTACCTGGCCCGGGCGTCGGGGGGCGCCGGCATGGTGGTCACCGAGACGGCCTCGGTGCATCGCTCGGACTGGCCCTACGAGCGGGCCCCGTTGGCTGAGTCCTGCGGGCCGGGCTGGGCCGAGGTGGTGGCGGCCTGCCGGCCGTACGGGACCCTGGTGCTGGCCGGACTGGGCCATTGCGGAGCCCAGGGATCCAGTGCCCACTCCCAGTCGGTCCTGTGGGCACCCTCCCGGGTGGCCGACGTGGTCAGCCGCGAGATGCCGATGGAGATGGAGCCGGAGGACGTCCTCGAGGTCGTCGACGGGTTCGCCACCGCCGCCCGGCTGGCCGTCGATGCCGGGCTCGACGGCGTCGAGGTCGATGCCGGCCCGACCTCGCTCCTGCGACAGTTCCACTCGGGCCTCACCAACCACCGTCAGGACGGATACGGAACGGATCGCCTCCGCCTCACGGGCGACGTGCTCGGCGCCGTGCGGACCGGCCTCGGCCACGGGCGCATCCTGTCCCTCCGTCTGTCCTGCGACGAGCTGGCCCCCTGGGCCGGCGTCACCCCCGACATGGCGGCCGAGCAGGTGGCCGTCCTCGCCGAACTGGTCGACCTGATCGTGGTGGTGCGGGGTGGGCCCTTCTCGGCTTCGGCCTACCGGCCCGACGCCCACACCCCGGTCGCCTACAACCTCGACCTGTGCCGCCGGATGCGCGCCGCGGCCGAAGGACGCACCCTGGTGGCGCTCCAGGGCAGCGTGGTCGAACCGACCGTGGCCGAGGAGGCCCTCGCCGGCCAGGCGTGCGACGCGGTGGAGATGACCAGGGCGCAGATCGCCGACCCCCGCCTGGTCGACCGGGTCCGCCGGGGCCTCTCCCACCGCGTCCGTCCCTGCATTCTCTGCAACCAGACCTGCCGCGTCCGGGACGACCGGAATCCGGTGGTCACCTGCGTGGGCGAACCACGCAGCGGCTACGAAACCGTCGAGCCGGACCCCGATGGCACCGACGAGGACAAGCAGAACGTACTGGTGGTCGGCGCCGGGCCCGCCGGTCTCGAATGCGCCCGGGTCCTGGCCGGACGGGGCCACCGGGTGCGGATCGTCGAGCGGGAGGAACGACCCGGTGGCGCGCTCCGCCTCGCCTCGACCGGACCGGGCCGGACGCGGCTGGCCGAGCTCGGTGCCTGGCTCCTCGCCGAGTGCCAGACCTTGGGAGTCAGGCTGGAGACCGGGCGCGAGGTCGACGAGGCCGAGCTCGACGAGGCCAGGACACGGGGCGAGGAGGTGGTGCTGGCCACCGGGGGCCGGGCCGCGCCGGTCGGCGAGGACCCCGACGGCGGGCCTGTGCGCGTCGACGCATCGGCCGTCCTCGAGGGTGGACCGGGCCGGCTGCCCGAGGGCCCGGTCCTCGTCCACGATCCGATCGGCGGTCCGATCGGGGTCGCCATGGCCGAGTGGCTGGCCGAGGCGGGCCGCCATGTCTCGCTCGTCACCCAGGACCAGGTGGCGGGGTCGCTCCTGTCCCGTACGGGTGACCTCGCCGATGCCAACACCCGATTGCAGCGGGCCGGCGTGCAGCGCGAGCTCCGGGCACGGCTGGATCGGGTCGGAGCGGGTCGGGTCGTCCTGGAGGATGTCTGGACCGGCGAGCAGCGTTCGCTGGCCTGTGCCGCCGTCGTCGACTGCGGCCACCGTCTGCCCGAGGACACGCTCTACCGGTCGCGACCGGGTACCCGGCGGGCGGGCGACTGCATCGCCCCTCGCACGGTGCTCGAGGCGGTGCTCGAAGGCCGCCGCCAGGCGCTCGACATCGCCGGGGCGCCCACCCCGGGCGTTCGTCGCGCCACCGCCGGGGTGGCCGGGTGACCGCCGCCGACCCGGTGCTCGCCACGCGGCCGGGGCGGGTCGCCGGCCGGGTGGCGCTGGTGACCGGAGCGGCTCGGGGCCAAGGCCGGAACCACTCGGTCCGCCTGGCCGCCGAAGGAGCCGACATCATCGCCGTCGACCGTTGCGCCGACGTCGACGACATCCCCTACCCGATGGCCACACCGGCCGAGCTCGAGGAGACGGCCCGGCTGGTGGCGGCCACCGGGGCCCGGGTGGTCACGGCCCGGATCGACGTGCGGGACCCCGACGCGCTGGCCGGGGCGGTGTCCGACGGCGTGCAGCAGTTGGGCCGGCTCGACATCGCAGTGGCCAATGCCGGAGTGTGTACCGTCCAGCGGTGGGACGAGGTCACCCCGGCCGTGTGGGACGCCGTCATCGGCATCAACCTGAGCGGTGCCTGGAACACCTGCGTAGCCTCGATCCCCCACCTGCTCGAGAGCCCGGCGGGTTCGCTCATCCTGATCAGCTCGGTCGCCGGCCTCAAGGGCGAGCCCTTCCTCGCCCCCTACGTCGCGTCCAAGCACGCTCTGGTCGGGCTCATGCGCATGTTGGCCAACGAGCTCGCCAGTGGGGGTGTCCGGGTCAACTCGATCCATCCCACGGGGGTCGACACCCCGATGCTGGTGGGACTGGCCGGGCTCACCGAGCGCATCGAGTCGGACCCCCGGACAGGTTCGATCTTCCTCAATTCCCTGGCGGTCGATGTACTCACCCCCGACGATGTGAGCGACGCCGTCCTGTACCTCGCCTCCGCCGAGTCCCGCTACGTGACCGGACTGACCCTGACGGTCGACGCCGGCGCGTCGGCCCGGTGAAGCGATGAGCATCGGTTCCACGTACCGTTACCTCTTCACGCCATTGCGCCTCGGTCCGGTCACCATCCCCAACCGGATCGTCTTCTCGGCCCATCTCACCAACTACGCCACCTCGGGCCTGCCCACGGAGCAACACGCCGCCTACTACGCCGCCCGCGCCGCCGGAGGAGCCGGTCTCATCATCACCGAGGAGCACTCCACCCACCCGACCGACTGGCCCTACGAGAAGCTCATCCACGGGTTCAACCCCGAGGTGGTGATCGGGTACCAGCGCATCACCGACGCCGTCCACAAGTACGGCGTTCCCATCCTGGCCCAGATCAACCACAACGGCGGCCAGGCCTCGAGCATGTACTCCCGCCTGCCCGTCTGGGCCCCGAGCCCCGTCGCCGACCCGCTGTTCCGCGAGGTGCCGAAGGCGGTCGAGCCCGACGAGATCCGAGAGATCGTGGCCGGATACGCGCTGGTGGCCACCCACTGCATGGAGGGGGGCTTCGACGGCATCGAGCTCCAGTGCTCGCACTCCTCCATCGTGCGGGGCTTCCTCTCGCCCGCCACCAATCACCGAGACGACGAATACGGCGGCTCCCTGGCCAACCGGGCCCGACTCTTGCTCGAGCTGGTCGACGCGGTGCGAGAGGCCATCGGTCCCGACCGGGCGCTCGGCGTGCGGATCTGCGGTGACGAGCTCATCGAAGGAGGCACCGACATCGACGACGCCGTGGCGGTGGCCCGCCTGGCGGATACCACCGGCAAGGTCGACTACATCAACACCTCGATCGGCGTCGCCACCGCCACCCTGTACATGATCGAGGCCAGCATGCAGGTGCCGCCGGGGTACGCCATGTTCATACCGAGCGCCATCCGGCGGGCCGTGGGAGTGCCGGTGGTCGGCGTGGGGCGCTTCAAGGACCCCCGCCAGGCCGACCGGGCCCTGGAGGAAGGCCTCTGCGATCTGGTCGGCGTCGTGCGAGGTCAGATCGCCGACCCCGACTTCGGGGCCAAGGCCCGGTCCGGGCACGCCGGCGACATCCGCACCTGCCTGTCGTGCAACCAGGAGTGCGTGGGCCGCATGGGCCTCAACCGGTGGCTCGGTTGCATCGAGAACCCGAGGACCGGCCTGGAGTCGGCCCCGGTCCCGGCGCCGACCCGCCGGCGCCGGGTGGTAGTGGTGGGTGGTGGCCCCGGTGGACTGCAGGCTGCGGTCACGGCCGCCGGGCGCGGTCACCGCGTGACCCTGTTCGAGCGGGGCGAGCGACTGGGCGGGCAGGTCCTGGTGGCGGCCGGGGTGCCGAGCCGGGCCGAGTTCCTCGACATCACCCGCAATCTGGTCGTCGCCGCCCAGCGGGAAGGCGTCGAGTTGCGCACCGGATCGGAGGCAACCGCCGAGTCCGTCCGGAGCGAACAGCCCGACGCCGTCGTCGTCGCCACCGGGGCCCGCCCGGCCAGGCCGTGGTGGGCCGGCGACCATCTCCGGGTGGTCGACGTCCGAGACGTCCTCGAGGGTCGGGTGCACCCCGTTGGCGACGTGGTCGTGATCGACGAGCTCGGGTTCCACCAGGGCACCTCCACCGCCGAGTGGCTGGCCGATCGGGGTTGCCAGGTCGAGATCGTCACGAACGCCATGGTCGTGGGCCAGGACCTCGGGATCACCCTCGACCTCGAGACGTGGAACGTGAAGGCCCACGCCAAGGGCATCCGTCAGAGCGTGGACCTGGTGCCCATGGGTGTCGGCCACCGACCCGACGGGAGCGACGGGCCGCTGCTCCTGCTCCAACACCACCCGACCGGCTCGGAGCACGAACGCGCCACGGACTGGGTGGTCTGCTCCGTCCACCAGCAACCCGAGGACGAGCTGTGGCGGGCCCTCCGGGACGGCCCGGCACCGGTGTTCCGCGTCGGGGACTGCATCGCCCCCCGGCGGGCCCATGCCGCGGTCATCGAGGGCCACCGGGTGGCGGTGTCGCTGTGAACGGCATGGCACCGGCGACCGCGGTGAATCGGCCGCTCGGGGAGGTGGGTGACGCGGCAGCCATCCTGGTGGCCCGGGAGGGGCGCCTCCCGGTCGGCGCCTGGGCGGCGCTGACCGAGGCCGGCGGGACCGCCATCGTGGTGGGTTCGGCCGCCGAGGAGGGGGCCCGCCGCCTCCGCCACGCCCGCCGCGCCTTCTGGGCCGAGACGGGACCGGGTCTGCAGCCGGCCCGGCTGGCCGCCACTCTGGCGGACGTGGTCGGGCCCATCCCGCTGCTGGTGCTGCCCGCCTCTCCCGACGGGCGAGACCTGGCGCCACGGCTGGCCTCCACTTTGGGGCGACCGCTAGTCGCCGGAGCCGTCGACGCCAGCTGCCGACGGCGCCAGGCGCCCGGCGCAGGTGAACCGACCGGTGTGGAACCGGAGGGCGGGGTGATGGTCCGCGCCACCGTGGCCCGTCTTGACGACCGCGTGCTCGTGCCGGTGGAGGTGGCCGGGCCGGCCGTCGTGACTCTGCTCGCCTCGCCCCACTCCGACGCCCCGGCCGGTCCCGAGCCCCGGGTCGAGCCACTGCCGGCGCCGATGGGCGAGTGGGCCACCCCGGGGCCGGTCGGGCCCGATCCCGAGACCCTGGCGCTGCTCGAGCCCGACGTCCGCACCATGGATCTGGCCGAGGCGACGCGGGTGGTCGCCGGAGGGGCGGGCCTGGCGGCCGGAGCCGACGACGGCGAGGCCGGCGCCCGATTCGAGCTGCTGGCCCAGGTGGCCGCGGCCATCGGCGGCTCGGCCGGCGCCACCCGGGTCGCCACCGACGCCGGGTGGACGGGGTACGAGCGCCAGATCGGCACAACCGGCGTGACCGTCAACCCCGAGCTGTACGTGGCCTTCGGGATCTCGGGCGCCACCCAGCACCTGGGTGGTCTCGGTTCCCCAGGCCACATCGTCAGCGTCAACACCGACGGTGCCTGCCCGATGACCGCCACGGCCGACTTCGGCCTGATCACCGACGCCTGGCCGCTGCTGGTCGAGCTGGCCCGGCGGTTCGGGGTGACGACGAACGGCGTCGGGACGCCGACGAGGGAAGCTCTCGGGAATGGCTGAGCGCGACGGTCATTTCGGGCCCGATCCGGGGGCAGCCGACGGCTTCGACGCGGTGGTGGTCGGGGCCGGTCCGGCCGGGTCGGCGGCGGCCCTGGCTCTGGCCCGAGCGGGGCGCTCGGTCGTCGTCGTGGAGCGCGGCCCGTTCGCCGGTTCGAAGAACGTGTACGGCGGCGTGGTCTACGGACGGATACTGGACGAGATCGTGCCCCACTGGTGGGAGGAGGTCCCCGTCGAGCGATGGGTGGTGCGACGCTCGACCGCCATGTTGACCGGATCGCAGTCCGTGTCCGTCGACTTCCGCACCGATGCGTGGGGGTCGGCGCCGTTCAACGGCATGACCACGCTCCGGTCGGCATTCGACTCGTGGCTGGCCGGCAAGGCCACCGACGCCGGGGCACATTTGCTGACCTCGACCGTGGCGACCGGCCTGCTCCGGGACGACGCCGGGCGGGTGGCGGGCGTCCGCACCGACCGCGACGGTGCCGAGCTGCGGGCCAAGGTCGTGGTCGCCTGCGACGGGGTGAACTCGTTCCTGGCCAAGGAAGCCGGTCTCCACCCCTATACCGACGCCGGCCACCACACGCTGGGCGTCAAGGAGGTGCTCGACCTCGGCCGCGACGTGATCGACGAGCGGTTCGGGCTCCGGCCCCACGAAGGTGTCGACATCGAGATGCTGGGCTGCACCCGGGGCATTCCCGGGGGCGGCTTCCTCTACACCAACCGCGACACGGTGAGCGTCGGAGTGGTGCTGTCGCTCCCGCACCTGGCCGCGGCCCGGGTCAGGCCCGAGGAGCTGGTGGCCGACGTCAAGGCCCACCCGTCGGTGGCCCCCTATCTGCGGGGCTCCTCCCTGCGGGAGTACGCCGCCCATCTCATCCCCGAAGGGGGCTACGACGCCATGCCTTCGCTGGCCACCGACGGGATGGTGGTGGCGGGTGACGCGGCGGCGATGACCCTGGCCGCCGGCCTCTGGCTCGAGGGGGTCAACTTCGCCATCGGTTCGGGGTTCGCCGCCGGGCAGGCGGTCGACCACGCCATCGCCTCCGGTGACTGCTCGGCGCGGGGCCTCGCTCCCTACCGGGCCAGCCTGGAGCGCCAGTTCGTCCTGGCCGACCACAAACGCCTCCGCAAGGCGCCCGCCCTGCTGCTCTCCGAGCGCGTCCAGCAACGGTACCCGGGGATCATCTGTGACGTGGTCGAGGGGATGTTCACCGTCACCAACCCGGCCCCGAAACCCGGCGGCCTCCGGCTCACCCGGGCGGCCGCGGCCCGCCACGGCGTGAAGCTCCGCCACCTGGCCGGCGACGCGCTCCGCGGGTTGAGGATCTTCGGATGAGCGCCACCGGCGTGTCCGGATCGGGACCGGACGGGCCCCGCTGGCGCGGGATCTCGTTCGAGGAGCGCATGGCGACGGTCGACTTCCGGGTCGGGCGGCGGGCCCACATCACGGTGGACAGCGAGATCTGCCGATCGTGCACCACCCGCGAGTGCGTGACGGCCTGCCCGGCGGCATTGTTCGCACCGACCGCCGACGGGGGCATCCTCTTCAATTACGAGGAGTGCTTCGAGTGCGGGACCTGCTACATGGTGTGCAACGAGGAGGGGGCGATCACCTGGACCTATCCCGACGGCGGCCAGGGTGTCGTCTTCCACTGCGGATGAGCTCGACCCCACTCCCCGACGACCGCCCGCTGGTGGTGGCCTGCTTGGCGATCACCGATCTGCGGCCGCGGGTGGACCCGCTCAGCGGGGCCGTCTCCCGTGACCCCTGGGGGATCGGCTGGCCGGCGGCGGAGGCGGCCGCGCTCGAGCACGCGCTGCGGGCCGCCGAGGCCTGGGGTGGCCGGGTGCTGGCCCTGTCGGTGGGGCCCCCGTCCGTCGAGCCCGTGCTCGCCGAGGCCCGAGCCCTCGGCGCAGCGATCCTGCGCATCCCTGGCGGCGAGGCCGGCGGCGCGACCGGCGGCGAGGCCGGCAAGGGGGCCGGCCCCGGTCCTGGGGCCGACGTGCTGGCCGCCGACGAGCATGAGCTGGCCCGCCTGATCGTCGCCGCCCTGGCGCCGATTGGGCCACCGGTGCTCGTCGTCTGCGGCGACCGCTCGGCCGACCGGGGCACCGGCGCCCTCCCGGCGTTCCTGGCCCACGAGCTGGCGGCCACCCAGGCCCTCGGGCTGGTACGCCTCGAGCCGGAGCCGGGGGCATCGGCCCCCTCACTGATCGCCGAGCGCCGGCTGGACGGCGGGTGGCGCGAGCGGCTCCGGGTGCCCCTCCCGGCGGTCTGCTCGGTGGAGCCGGCCGGTGTCGCCCTGCGGCGGGCCTCCCTGGCCGGCGCCCTGGCATCGGCCGGCGAACCCGTCCCTGTGAGCCGCGTGAGCTCCGTGAGCCCCTCGGGCACCGGATCGCGCCCGGCCGCGGACCGACGCATCCGTGCCGGCCGAACCCGACCGTTCCGACCCCGGACCCGGGTGCTGCCCCCTCCGGCCGGACACGACCCCCGCATTCGGCTGCTGGCCCTGACCGGCGTGACGGAGACCCACGACCCGCCCGTGGTGGTCGGTCCGGTGGACGCGGTGGACGCGGCCGACGCCTTCGTCGACTTTCTGGTGCGGCACGGCTACCTCGAGGCATCCCCCTCATCGGGACGGGGCGACAGCCAGGCCGGGCCATGAGCCGGCTCGACCGGTTGGCCTGGCCCGAGGTGGCGACGAGAGCCGAGCACGGCCATGTCCTCCTCATCCCGGTCGGCTCGACCGAGCAGCACGGTCCCCACCTGCCGGTCACGACCGACACCGACATCGCCGAGGCGGTCGCCACCGGGGCGGCACGCCGTGACCACCGGATCGTGGTGGCCCCGGCGCTGGCTTACGGGTCGAGTGGCGAGCACGAGGGCTTCGCCGGGACCCTCTCCATCGGCCGGGAGGCCACCGAGCAGGTCCTCCTCGAGCTCGGGCGGTCGGCCAGCCGGGACTTCGCCTACACCATGGCGGTGTCGGCCCACGGCGGGAACGAACGACCGATCCGGCGGGCCCTGGATCGCCTCCGCCGCGAGGGACACCCGATCGGATGCTGGTCACCGGGGTGGGCCGGGGACCTCCATGCCGGCCGCACCGAAACCTCGCTGATGCTGGCCATTGCCCCCGGACGGGTGCGTCTCGACCGGGCCGAGGCCGGCGACCTCCGGGCCGCCGCCGCCATCTGGCCCGAGCTGCGCACCCGTGGTGTCCGGGCCGTGAGCGCCAACGGTGTGCTGGGCGACCCGGCCGGGGCCAGCGCCGAGGAGGGCCGGGCTCTGCTGGGCCGAGCCGTCGACGACCTGGTGACCGCCCTGGTCCGGGCCCGGTGTCCCGACCCGGCCGGGGGCCTCCGATGAGCCGGGTGGCCATCGTGACCGGGGCGGCCCGCGGCATCGGGGCGGCCGTGGTGCAGGGCCTCACCCGGGCCGGATGGGTGGTGGTGGCCGTCGACCGGGCCGGCGACGACCCGCGCCTCCCCTATCCGATGGGAAGCGAGTCCGACCTCCACGCCGTGGTGGCGACGGCCCAGGCCCATGCCCTCGATGCGACCGGCGGCAGGCAGGAGGGCGAGGTAGTGGTGGCTCACGTGGCCGACGTCGCCGACCCCGAGGCCATGGCCGCCGCGGTCGCCCGCGCCGAGGACCGCTTCGGCGGGCTCGACGCCGTGGTGGCGGCGGCGGGCATCATCGCCGGGGGTGTCCCCCTGTGGGAGATGCCCCAGGAAGAGCTGGCCGCCGTCATCGAGGTTGACCTCGGTGGTGTTATCCATGCGGCGCGGGCTGCCGTACCGGCCCTGCTCCGCCGGCCGGCCCCGCGCACGGGGCGATTCATCGCGGTGGCCTCGGCCGCAGCCACGCGGGGACTTCGGGGCCTGACCGCCTACGGGGCGGCCAAGGCCGGGGTGGCCGGTCTGGTGCGCGGCCTGGCCGTCGACCTGGCCGACAGCGGGGTCACGGCCAACGCGGTGAGCCCCGGCTCGACCGCCGGCGCCATGCTCGTCGAGAGCGCCCGCCTCTACGGAATGGACGACCCCCGGGACTTCGCCGCCCAACAGCCCATCGGACGCCTGCTGGCCCCCGAGGAGGTGGCGGCCCTGGTCATCTGGCTGGCCGGCGCGGCGAGCAGCGGGCTGACCGGAGCGGTGATCCCGGTGGACGGCGGCCTGTCGGTGTGATCGCCCTCCCCGAGGGTGTCCACCTCGATCTCGATCCCTCGGTGCGGAGATTCCGCGACGGTGCCGTGCTCACCGGTGGCTTCCCCGGTCGCTTGGTCGCGCTCAGTCCCGAAGGCGCCCGGGCGCTCGGCCGGCTCACCGGGGACGGACGGCTGTCCGAGGCCGACCGCAGGCTCGGCCGGCGACTGGTCACCGCCGGCATGGCCCATCCACGGTTCCCGAACCACCCCGGGGCCGGCGACGTCGGGCCGAGCCTGACCGTGATCGTCCCGGTCCGGGACCGGAGCGCTCTGCTCGACCGGTGCCTGGCTTCCTTGGGCGACGCCGCCCCCGTCGTGGTGGTCGACGACGGGTCGGCAGACCCGACCGCGGTGGCAACCGTCTGCCGGCGTCGCGGTGCGCATCTCGTGCGGCGGCCGGAGAGCGGAGGCCCGGGGGCGGCCCGCAACGACGGCCTGGCTGTCGTCGACAGCGAGCTGGTCGCCCTGGTGGACAGCGACTGCACGGCCCCCGAGGGCTGGCTGTCCGCGCTCGCCCCCCTGTTCGCCGACCCCGAGCTCGGCGCGGTGGCGCCGCGGGTGCGGCCCCGACGGCGTAAAGCGACCCGGTCGTTGCTCGCTCGGTTCGCCGAGGACCGCTCACCGCTCGACATGGGGGCGGCGCCGGGGGAGGTCGGGCCCGGACGGAAGATCCGATACGCCCCTACCGCCGCCCTGGTCGCCCGACGCGCCGCACTGGGCACAGGTTTCGACACCGACCTCCGGGTCGGGGAGGACGTGGACCTGGTCTGGCGGATGTGCGACACCGGATGGCGGGTCCGGCTCGAACCGTCGGTCACCGTGTTCCATGAAGAACCAGCCACGTGGCGCACCTGGATGGGACGGCGCTTCCACTATGGAATGTCCGCTGGGCCTTTGGCTCGGCGGCACCCCGGGCGCCTGGCGCCGGTCGAGCTCCATGCCTGGCCGTCGGCGATCGTGGCCGCCGGGCTCAGCCGCCGCCCGACGATGGCCGGCGCCCTTCTGCTCGCCTCGGCCGCATCCACCTTCGGCGCCGTGCGCGATCACGGGATCCCCTTCGGCGTGGCACTGCGCTGGACTGCGTCCGGGGCCGGCTGGACCCTGGTCGGGCTGGGCCGGGCGCTGACCACCCTCGCCGTCCCCGCCGTGGTCTTCACCGCCTGGCGGCACCGACGCCAGGCGGCGCCCGCCGCCCTGTTGTTGCTCGCGCCCCCCCTCGTCGAGTGGTGGAGGAGGCGACCGGCCGTCGACCCGCTCCGCTGGTCGCTCGCCTGCATCGTCGACGACGTCTCCTACGGGGCGGGGGTCTGGGCCGGGTGCGTCCGATCGCGATGCGCCGGCCCCCTGCTGCCGGAATTCCGCGCCCGGCAGTGGGCGGCGGCGAGCGACGCCGTAGGATCGGCCGCCGTCGACTTGGCTTCTGGCCCGCGTCAAGCGGTTTCGAGGACGGGCCCGACGGGCTGACGCCCGCGTCGACGACAGCAGTGTGAGAATGGGCTACGGAGCACCCTTTGTCGCACCGATGAACCGTTTGGGCCGACTTCTCGGCGCCATCGTCCTACCAGGCGAGATGGCAGGAGCCTCCCATGGAAACCGAAGAGGTCCCACGGCCCACGGCCTCGTTCGGCCCGTCGTCGGCCTTTCCCGCCGTGCCGGTCCCGATCCGTGTCCCACGCGTCTCGAGCCGACCAAGGTCCCACCGGAGGCCGTGGCCGCGGTGGCGCGTGGTCCTGGCCTACGGGGCGGGATCGCTCCTCTTGGTGGCCGCCGTCGTTGTCTCGGTCCTGAGCCACAACACGTTGCAACGGACCGACACGTCGATCGCCGAGATGCATGCCCAGTTGCAGCGGACCGCCGTGCAGATCGCCCACGCCCGGACACGCCTGGCCCAGGCCCGACAGGAAGCCGGAACGGCGGCGGCCTCCCTGGCATCGGCATCGGATGAGCTGGGGAAGGCCCAGGCCGCATTGGCGTCGATGCAATCGAACATCAACGTCGACGGCGTGAACATCGCCAACCTCGACGCCTGCCTCTCGGGCGTCAACCAGGCCCTCAACGAGGTCTCGCTGGGCGACCAGTCCGGTGCCAGCGCCCTCCTCGACCAGTACGCGGGCGACTGTCAGGCCGCCGAGCCGTCGGGATGACGACCGGCCACCGACCCGAAGCCCGTGCCGACGGCGGGCCGAGCCCTCGGTTTCGGGTCCCGACCCACGTCGACCGGCGGCTCATGGCGATCGCGTTCGCCGTCCTGGTCCTGGCCGCGGCGGTGTACAACATCGTGGCGCTCTCGGACCAGAATCGGGCCGAGGCAACCCAACACGCCACCCACCTCCGCCTGACCAAGGCGCGGGCCACGCTGTCGTCCATCGAGGCCGCGGTCGGGTCGAACGACCAGGCTCGAGATGCGCGCCGACAGGCGGAGGCGCGCACGCAGGCCGAGATCGACGCCACCGAGACCAGCCTGCGGTCGGCCACCGCCACCGGTGGCCTCCAGTCCCTCGACATCGCCACGCTCCGGGCCTGCCTGGCCGGTGTGTCCGGGGCGGTGGGGGCGATCCATGCCGCCGATCTTCCCGGCGCCATCAACGCCATCGACACCGCGTCACCGCTGTGCCTCTCACTGGACGGGGCGAGCGGACCGGCCTATCCCTTCAACTTTCCCGACCCCTCGGTCCTCACCGTCGGGAACGAGTACTACGGCTTCGCCACGAACTCCGCGGCAGGGAACGTGCAGGTCATCGAGTCCTCCGATCTCAGTCACTGGACAACTCTCGGGGACGCCCTCCCCCACCTGGCCATATGGGCGCAACCGAACAACATCTGGGCCCCGGGGGTGATGCAGCTGGGGAACCGGTTCTTGCTCTACTACTCGGCCGACTTCGCTGCCACCAAGGAACAGTGCATCTCGGTTGCCGTCGCCACTCAGCCGCAGGGGCCCTACGTCGACTCCTCGACATGGCCCATCGAGTGCCAGCTGGATTTGGGCGGCTCGCTCGATCCGAGTCCCTTCCTCGACTCCAACGGGACGCCCTACCTCACCTGGAAGTCGGAGGGGACGGGCAACCAGCCTCCCGCCATCTGGTCCCAGCAGATGACCCCCGACGGGACGGCCCTGGTGCCGGCCACCTCGGCCACCCTGCTGGAGCCGACCCAGTCCTGGCAAGGGGGGGTCGTGGAGGGACCGGCCATGGTCGTCTCGGGCGGCCAGTACCGGCTCTTCTACTCGGCCAACTCCTGGCGGACGGCCGACTATGCCATCGGTGTGGCCAACTGCAACGGGCCGTCGGGGCCCTGTGCCGACGCGTCGACCGGACCGCTCCTCACGTCGGACGCTTCGTTCAGCGGGCCCGGCGGTCCCTCCGTCTTCACCGACGTGCAGGGAACGACATGGCTGGCCTTCCACGCCTGGTTGCCCGGGCAAGTCGGATTTCCCAACAGCCGGCTGCTGTTCCTGCGCCCGGTCACCATCACCGCCACCGGCGCTCAGATCGGCCCCTGAGCGGATCCTCTGTCGACGGCCCAGCCGTCGGCCCCGCCCGGCCGTCGGATCACTGGCAGTGATATCGGATATCACGATGAGCGTTCAATCTGAATACGATGGCTCCATTGTGCGAGTTAAGCAGAGAATAAGAAAGTCAGTAAGAAGCATCTGAAGAATAAATATTGTGGCGCCATGACCTGGTGGTTCGGAGCATAGCCCCAGGTCACTAGCGGCCGGGCCTGACGACTGACCAGTCGGTAACTCGCGCTATGGTCATCTCAAGCGACTCGTGCCCACCCTTTGCAACCTTGCAAAGTGGCCGCAGCCCGACACCCAATACGGGTGACTGGAGCTCGCATCCAGCACGATCCGATTCCACGATCCGGGCCGGCGCGCGCGGTGTGGAGCCGGACCGCCGGGCCATCCGGTGGGACCGGACCGACTGAACCAGAAATGAGTGGTGCAACCACGACGCACTTCCGGGCGTAACTGAACCGGCCGCACACCCTAGGGCCCAACGCCAGGACGGACGAAGCCTCCCCGCTCGCCGTCCGGGGACCGAATGCAATGGCCGGAGCCCGCCAACACCGAGCAGAGGAAGGCGCTGACGCGCCCGACGAAGGGAGGTGCCGTGCGGACCCGCATTGCACTCATGGCGATCGCGCCGATCGCCATCATCACCACAACCGTCCTGATGCAGGCTGCCACCGTGCAGTCGGCCCGAGGGGCGGCAGTCACGCCCTCCGGGGCACCATCCGGCAGTATCCCCCACCCGTCCGCCCGCCAGCCGGCGAGCGGCGTCAGCACGGTCACCGCGCCGGCAGCCCGATCGAGTCTGGTGCTCGATCTCAATTCCGCCCTGCTGGCCCATCCCGCCACCACACCGGCACCGACGACCGGGGCGCCATCGCTCCCGGTGGCGTCTGCCGCTCCGGCCGCGCCCTCGCCCCCGGTCGCGCCCCCGGCCCCGGCCCCGACCCCGGCAGGCCCGGTGGACACGGTCACCGCTGCCCAACGCGCGGCCTGGGAGCGTGTGGCCATGTGCGAGGAGGGTGGCAACTGGAGCGCCGATTCCTCGCGCTTCAGCGGTGGCCTGGGCATCACCCGGGCCAATTGGGACAACTACGGCGGCCGGGAATTCGCCTCGGAAGGAGCCATGGCCACCGAGGACCAGCAGATCATGGTGGCCGAACGCATCCAGCCCGACGCGCCCGACCAGTACGGGTGCCGCGGCTGGTAGGGATGACCGGTCCGTGCCGAGGAGAGCTCAGACCTCGCCTCGCGCCCCGGACCGGCATTCCGCGGCCGGAGCCGCCACGGTCCGGCCGGTCGGTTCGGCCGAATGGGAGTGCACCGAGGGTCGGATGGGCTCGAAGAGCTCGGTCAGCACCATCGCCGAGAAGGCCAGGAAGAAGATCGGCTCCACCAACGTTCCGAGCCGGTCGGTGAGGTAGACGAGCCCGAGCAACGGGTAACCGATGGCCAGCACCCCGACGATAGCGGCGTACGCCTTCGCTTCCGGGGTCCCCTGCCCCCGCGTCCGGCGCATGGCCAGCACGGCGCCGACGGTGACCGTGGCGAATTCGGCAATGCCCGCCACCACATGGACGTAGTGGTGCACGGGCAACTGGAGGTGCCATTCGAGCTGGCGGCAGCTGGCGCTGAGGCCCTCCGAGCAGGCGTAGGAGTACCGCCCCCCCACCACCCCGGCCAAGGCAAAGAGGATCAGCCACTTCCATTCGCGCCGAACACCTCCCGTCGCCGCTGACCCGCGCAGCGCCAGTGCGACCAGGATCAGCGCCCCGCCGACCAGGTCTGCGTCGGACATGAGCGAAGCATGGGGGCGCCCGGTGGCCTCGAGATCGGAGAAGAAACCGTTGACCGACGGCATGAGGCCCGGCACGAAGGGCACGACGACCCACCAGTTGTAGGCGAGGACCCCGCCGACGCCCACCACCTTGGCCGCGGCCAGGCGTGTCTGGCCGGATGACAGCCTGAGGTCCGGGCGAAACACGAACGCCTGCACGACAGAACAAACATTCGCAGGGCGAGGAGCATTCCCTCGGGTCACACCCCGGGGCCAGAGACGCCGTCGCGCCCGGGGAATCCCGGGCCGCCCACTGCTACGTTCGCCACCGATGCCAGATCGCTCCCCGTCAAAGCGGCCGGCTGCCCCGGTGATCGCGACCCTGCTGACCGCCATGATCGCCGTGGCCAGTTGCTCGAGCGCACCGAAGCCGGGAGCGGGAGGAGCGGGGACGGGAGTGGGCGAGGCGGCGGGGCGACCGCAACGCACCGCTTCCGGACCTCCGGGTGCGCCGCTGGCATGGTCACCTTGTCCCGGCGATCCCGCTCTGCAGTGTGGCACGGTCACCGTTCCCGTCGACTACGGGCAGCCGAACGCCGCCTCGATCTCGCTGGCGGTGACGAAGTCACCGGCCACTGGCGGGGCCGTCCCGCACCGGACACTCGTGTTCAACCCGGGCGGTCCGGGCGAGAGCGGGAACCAGATCCTCCCGGTCGTGCTCGCCCGGTTCCCCCCGTCGGTGCGCCAGTCCTTCGACATCGTGAGCTTCGATCCGCGGGGCACGGGCGCCAGCCAGCCGCTCGACTGCGGTACCTCCCCAGCCGCAGCGGCCAGCGTGAACCCGGTGCCGAGCGACGACAACCGGGCCCTGCCCGGAACACCGGTCTACGCGGCGATGGCCCGGTCCTGCCGACAGCGGGCTCCCGAACTCGTCCCCTTCATCGACACGGTCGACACGGCGCGCGATCTCGATCGGATCCGGCAAGCGCTCGGGGTGCCCAAGCTCGACTACTACGGCCTGTCCTACGGCACGGTGCTCGGGGCTGTCTACGCCGACCTGTTCCCGCAACGGGTCGGTGCCTTCGTTCTCGACGGGGCCGTCGATGTCGGGGCCGACCTCACCACCCAGGCCGCCGACGAGGCCCCCGCCGCCGAGCAGTCGCTCGATCACCTGCTGGCCACGTGCTCAGCCACACCAACCTGTCCCCTGGGCACCGATGCGACGTCGTTCTACCGCTCCCTGTCGGGGACACTGGCCCGACAGGCCCTCCCGGCGCCGGGAGGCGGCGACGACCACCCGGTGACCGTCGGCGACCTCGACACGGCCGCGCTGCTGACCGTGAGCGTCCCGGCCTTCACCCCGGACTTCTACACTGCACTGCTCGCCGCCCGACAGGGCGACGGCACGCCGCTCAGGGCGCTCGCCCTCGAGTTCGAAACGGATGTCGACGGTGCTTCACTGGTCGACCCGCAGTGGGCCATCACCTGCAACGACACCGCTCAGCACCCCGGGCCGATCGCCGCCGGCGACCAGGCCAGGTCCCTCGCCGCCAGGTACCCGCTGATCGGTGGCTACGCCGTGGAGTACACGATGGGCGGCTGTGTCGCATGGCCGGCCGGGCGCCGGCCGGTGACCGGCATCCACCCACACGGCGTGCCACCCGTCCTGGTGGTCGGCAACACCGGCGACCCCAACACCCCGATCATCGGGGCCCGGCACCTGGCCGCCCTCCTGCCCGGCGCACGGCTGCTGACCTGGCAGGGCGGCGGCCACACCTGGTTGCTCAACGGTTCGGCCGACCCGTGCATGGTGAACCTGGTGGCCGCCTACCTGTCCGACGGAGGGCTTCCGCCGCCCCATGCCTTGTGCCGCTGAGGCGAGGATCAGCCGGCGACCACCTCTTCGAGGTGAACGGCCCGGCGGGGGCAGGCCGCCGCGGCCCGGGCCGCCAATGCCACCAGCCCGGGCCCCACCGGACGGCCGTCCACCATCGGGTAGCCCCACTCGTCGAGCGTCACCCGCTCGGGGAGCAGCTCGGCACAGTACCCATAGGCATCACAGGCCACCGGATCGACCCGAACCCGCAAGCCGAGTGGCCGGCGCCCGGTCACGACGCGCTCCGGTGCAAGAACGGGCCGGTCGGGAACGGCAACCCGGTCGGGACCAGGTGACCCGGGCACGGACGCCCCCGCGCATGGGACCCCGCGTCCTCGGCGAAGACCCGGAGGGCGCTCCGGACCAGGCGCACCAGCCCGTCGGGGTGACGGCACGCACCCCGCCCGTCCACGGTGGCGGCCCGCTGGGCGATGCGATCGAGCACCTCGGGACCGGCCCGGCCCAATGCGAGCCGCTCGAGATCGTCGGCGATGGCCGGGAGCCCGAACACGCACGGACCGCACTGGCCGGCGCTCTCCCCGGCCAGGAACCGGGCGATCCGGGCGGTCTCGGCCACGCCGCACGCCGGGGCGGGCAGCGCGACGACGGCGCCCACGCCCATCGTGGCACCGATGGAGGCCAGGGGACCGGGGGCGAATGGGGTATCGAGCTGGGAGGCCTCGCACCACGCACCGCCGTAACCGCCGAGCAACACAGCCGACAGTGGACCGTCGACTCCACCACGCTCCAGGATCTCGGACACAGGCGTGCCCAGCTCCACCTCGAACACCACCGGCCCGTCCACTCCCCCGGTCACGGTGACGAGCGTCGATCCGGCGGCGTCCGGCGTCCCGAGCCGGCGAAACCATTCCGGTCCGTGACGGGCGACCAGGGCCACCTGTGACATCGTCTCCACGTTGTGGACCAGCACCTCGTGCCGGGCCAGTCGCAGGGGCACCGACTTGTCCACCCGCATGGCGGGCAGGCCCGGGCCCCCGTTCAGCCAATCGGTGAGAGCCGACTCCTCGCCGGCCACGTACCGGCCCGGGGGTCGCCGGACCGAAATGGGGCAATGGGCGATACCGGCTCGGCGCCGCTCCTCGACGGCAGCCTCGACCGAAGCGGCGACATGGTCACTGTGGTCGGCGACACAGACGATGACCGCCGAGGCGCCCAGGACGGCGGCCACCACCTCGGCACCGTCGAGCACCAGGTGGGGACAGCACGTCAGGATCACCCGGTCCTTGGCACTGGCGGGCTCACCCTCGAGGGCGTTGACCACCACGACCGGGCGTCGGGACGCCCGCCGGCAGGCCTCCCATTTGGCCGCCGACGGATAGCCGGCACCGCCCCGCCCGAGCAGGCCCGACGTGGCCACCGCCCGGTGGACGGCGTCGCCCCAGCGAAGATCGCCATGCGGAACGACGAGCGGGCCGTGGGCGGCCAGATGGGCCTGGAGGTCGGTGCGCCCGCCCCCGATGTGCAGGCGGTCGGCGGTGGCGAGGGTCTTCATCGGGAGGCCTCCTGGAGTCGAGAGGGGCCCGGCGCGGCCGGAACGGCGCGGGTCAGGGCACCGGCCACTGCGGCACGCCGGCGGTGGCGCCGGTACTCGAGAATCCGCCAGGACAGCGCCCCACCGACGGCCAAGGTGCAGGCTCCGGTCACGATGCCCATCCAGAGCTTCAGGGCGTCGGTCCCCTCGCCCAACGAATGGGCCACGGCCACCGGCCAGCTCCCGTAGGCCAACCAGTGGATGGCACGCCAGGCCCGGGCGCCAATGCGCCCACGCACCGCGCTCGACACCGCCACGGCGATCAGCAGGTCGACGCCCACGGCTCCGAGCCCGGTCCAGAGCGGGCGGTACGGCGAGGCGAACGGCACCACGATGCCGGCCCAGCCGATGTTCACGTAGGTGTCGAGCACCGCAGTCACGACGTGGATGCTGAGGAACACCATCGCCAGCAACGAGACCCACTTGTGCAGGTCGGCCAAGGCGAACGCCGGCCACGCACGGGTTCCGGCCCGGCCGGCGGTGAGGATGCCGAAGACCATGGCCATGGTCAGCAGGACGAGCGCGACGATGCCGGTCGCCCGCGTGGAGTACCACAGCGTGGTGGAGGACGTGGCCAGCATCAGTCCGCCACTGCGGGCGGCGCGGCCGTGGCAGGGTCGTCGGCCGAGTCGCCGATCTCGGGCCAGCCCTCCGTGCGGACCACCGCGCCGTTCGCCGCCACCAGCCGGGCGGGCACGCCCAGTGCCGCCAAATTGCCGATGGCGTCCTCGCCCCAGACGATCGCCGCTGTCGTCCAGGCATTGGCCTCGACGCAGGTCGGCGCGGTGGCCGACACGAGCGACCACACCGCCGGCGCGGCGTCGCCGGTCCAGGGGTCGATGATGTGATGCACCTGGCGACCGTCCCGAACCCAGGCGCGAGTGGTGGTACCCGAGGTGGCGAGGCCCCCCGAGGCCAGTGACACCACCTGGTCCACCCGGTCGACCGGTGTCCGACACTCGGGCGCGATGCCGATGGACCAGCCGGGCGACGGGACCGCTCCGGCCACGGCCACGTCCCCACCCAAATTGACCAGGGTGCCGCATCCGAGGGCGGCGGCAATACGGGTGGCACTGCGGTCGGCGGCGAACGCCTTGGCGGTGGCCCCCAGGTCGACATGGATGCCGGCCGGCAGGCTGGCCGTCCCCTCCGCCGGGTCGAGGAGGATCCGCCACCAGCCGGGAGCGGGCGCGGGGCGCCCGCGGGACGAGATCCCGTCGAAGGAAAGCCGATCGAAGTCGCGGTCATACCCCAGTTCGACCAAGGCGGCGCCGATGGTGGGATCCACCACGCCGGCGGTCTTGACGGCCACGACACAGGCCACCTCCAGGAGCTCGAAGAGCAGCGGGCTGACCACCACCGGGCGCCCCTGACTGGACTGCTCCAACCGTCGCAGCTCCGAATCGGAGCGGAACCGGCTGCACGCCCGGTCCAGGTCGGAGAGGTCGGACTCCAGCATCGCCATGGCCCGATCGACCCGCTCGGGCGCCGTCACGGCCACGACCGCCGAGGTGCCGATGGCCCGTGTGGCACGAAGGGCGATCCCGTGCTCATCGGTGTCCGGTGCGGCGTCGCGTAGGGCGACGGTCATGACTGCCCGGACACGGTGGTGGGCGAGTGCGTGGTGGAGCTGGAGGGCGTCGTGGTGGCGGTCGTGGAGGGCGTGGAGCTGCCCGACGATGCCGACGATGCCGACGATGCCGACGATGCCTGTGACGACGAGCCGGCCGACGACGAGCCGGCCGACGACGAGCCGGCCGACGACGAGCTCGGCGTGACCGACGTGCTCGGCGTGACCGACGATGACCGGGTGGTCACGGTCGCGGCCGAATGAACCGCCGTATCGGTGGCCACCACGATGCCGAGCCCGACCGCCGAGGCGGTGGCTGCGGCTCCGATCAGGACCGTCCCCCGACGGACCCGGGCGATGGCCCGGTCACGGGCCTCCCCGCGAGCTCGGCTCGGAGACTTGACGTGAGAAATCCGTTCCATGGCGCACCTTTCGTCGAGGAGGGCTAGTCGAACGGCCCGACGTTCGACCCCGTGATCGCTTCGTGGGCCATTGCACCGGACCCCCCGGAGAGCCCACGTCGGGCCACCTGTGGTGTTGCTGTGAATGGTCCCGGGCCGGGTCGGCGGGCCCGCTGAGGTGTCACAGCCGGCTCTCAGGAAACTCACACCCGGCGTTCAAGCCCTGGTGGGATGCTTGGAGCGACCAACGAACACGCCCGATCCTCCGATCGGGGAGTGGCGCGGTAGCAACGACGCCCTCTCGCCCAAGGAAGAACCCGTGGAACCGACTCGCAGCCAGCGCATCCTCGTGGTCGACGACGAGCCCTCGATCGTCGACGCCGTCGCCACCTCGCTCCGCTATGAGGGCTTCAGCGTGGACGAAGCGGTGAACGGCCGGCTGGCCCTGGCCTCAGCCCAGGAGAGCCCACCCGACCTGATCGTCCTCGACGTCATGTTGCCCGATCTCGACGGCCTGGAGGTCACCCGCAGGCTGCGAGCTGACGGGCTCCGAGTGCCCGTGCTCTTCCTCACGGCCCGGGACGCGGTCGAGGACAAGGTCGCCGGGCTCACCGTCGGCGGGGACGACTACGTCACCAAACCGTTCGCCCTGGCCGAGATCGTGGCCCGGGTCCACGCCATCCTGCGACGCATCGGCAGCGAGCCCGATGACGAAGGCATCCTCAGGTTCGCCGACATCCAGATGGACGAGAACGCCCACGAGGTGACCCGGGCCGGTCAGACCATCCCGCTCACCGCCACCGAGTTCAACCTCCTCCGGTTCTTCCTCCTGAATCCTCGCCATGTCCTGTCCAAGGCCCAGATCCTCGATCACGTGTGGCACTACGACTTCGGCGGCGACGGCAATGTGGTCGAGACCTACGTGAGCTACCTCCGGAAGAAGCTCGAGGCGGCAGGACCCCCGGTCATCCACACGGTGCGGCTCGTCGGGTACGCCCTCCGGGAACCGGCGGCGGGCTAGTCGGTGTCCCTCCGGACCCGACTGGTCATCGCGGTCGGCATTGCCGCCGTCGTGGCTCTGGTCATCGCCAATATCGCCACCTACTCGGCCCTGGAGTCGTTTCTCTACCAACGGATCGACCAGCAGCTCGAGCAGCTGCATCCCAGGATCGAAGGGGTCGTGAACAGCGGACGGACGCTCCGCTGCTTCGATCCCGGTCAGTTCGCGCCGGCGCCGGCGCCGGGGCCGGGCGGGCCGGTCCCCGGACAGGAGGGCGCAGGCGCCGCCAACGCCGTCCAGGCCACCGCCATCGAGGTCCGAACCCCGTCGGGCAACCTGCTGAAGGGCCAGGTCTGCCCGGTCTACGAGGGTGAGACGGCCTATACGCCCCAGCTCCCCACGACCATCACCGGCTTGTCGAGGACCACCCAGGGCGAGAAGGTCACCTACTTCACCGCCGCGTCCACCAAGGCCAACGGGCCGACCTTCCGGGTCCGGGCCTCGACGCTGGACGACGGGAACCTGCTGATCCTGGCGCAGCCGCTCACCGACACGGTCAGCACCCTGCACCATCTCCTCTTCATCGAGCTGGCCGTCACCGGAGGAGCCGTGCTCGTCGCGCTGGTCGGTGGCTTCTGGTTGGTCCGCCTGGGCCTCCGCCCGCTCCGCGACATGGAGACTACGGCCGAGTCCATCGCCGCCGGCAATCTGACGGAGCGGGTCCCCGGCGAGAACGAGTCGACCGAGGTCGGCCGCCTGGCCCGCACCCTCAATGTCATGCTCACCCAGATCGAGGCGGCGTTCGGTGCCCGGCTGGCTTCCGAGCGGCGGCTCAGGGCTTCCGAGCAGCAGCTCCGCCAATTCGTGGCCGATGCCTCCCATGAGCTCCGGACGCCGATCGCCGCCATCTCCGCCTATGCCGAGCTCTTCGAGCGGGGCGCCGCCGATCAGAAAGAAGACCTCGGGCGCCTGCTGGGTGGCATCCGGGACGAGACCGCCAGGATGGAGCACCTGGTGGCCGACCTGCTGCTGCTGGCCCGACTCGACGAGGGCCGGCCCATGGAGCAGCACTCGGTGGACCTCGTTGCCCTCTGTGCCGAGGCCGTCCACACCGCCTCGACGGTCGGGCCGGAGTGGCCCCTCACCTTCGAGGCGTCGGCACCGGTCGAGGTGGTGGGCGACGCCACCAGGCTCAGGCAGGTGGTGGACAACCTGTTGGGCAACGTCCGCGCCCATACGCCGCCGGGCACGGCGGCACGGGTCAAGGTCGAGCGCGACGGCAACCAGGTGGTCGTCACCGTGGCCGACGACGGTCCGGGCATGGACCCGGAGGAAGGCCAGTACGTCTTCGAGCGCTTCTACCGCTCCGACCCGTCACGGTCTCGAGCCCATGGCGGCGCCGGGCTCGGGCTCTCGATCGTCAGTGCCATCGTCGCCGCCCACCACGGCACGGTGGCCGCCGCCGGGCGACCGGGTGGCGGCACCACGTTCACGGTGCGTCTGCCGCTCAGCCCTCCCGACATCGAGCCGACTCCTGGCGACCCGGTCGTGGCCGGGCCACCCGTCGAGCGCTGACCCCGGTCGACGCTCCGCTGCCAATGGAAGGACGACCCCGGTGATCGACGCCGATGCTCTCCACCGTCCGGCTTTCCCACCGACCGGCTTTTCTCATGAGACACACAGGTTGCTCACATGCCCGCCCGAATCCGAACCGTCAGGGTCGTGGACATGAGCATCGCTGAACTCGTCCCCGCCGGCCGCGTCCGGACTCGGACCACCGTGGACGTGGACATCGTGATCCCGGTCTACAACGAGGAGGCGCAGCTCAGCGCAAGCGTCGCTCGCCTGCGGTCCTATCTGGCCACATCCTTTCCCTTCACCTCCAACATCACCATTGCCGACAACGCCAGCACTGACGGAACCTGGCGGATCGCTGCCGACCTGGCCGCCACCCAACCGGGCGTGGACGCCATTCGGCTGGGCCAGAAGGGCCGCGGACGAGCGCTTCGATCCGCCTGGTCACAGAGCTCGGCGTCGGTCGTCGCCTACATGGATGTCGACCTCGCTACGGGGCTCGACGCGCTGGTGCCGCTGGTGGCCCCGCTGCTGTCGGGCCATAGCGACCTGGCCATCGGGACACGGCTGGGGCGCGGCGCCCACGTGGTCAGGGGCGCCCGCCGCGAGTTCATCTCCCGGTCCTACAACCTCCTGGTTCGATCGGCCTTGCGGAGCTCGTGCACCGACGCCCAGTGCGGGTTCAAGGCAGTGCGCCGGGACGCGGCCCTCGAGCTCCTTCCCCTGGTCCAGGACGACGACTGGTTCTTCGACACCGAGCTCCTGGTGACCGCCCAACGCCAGGGTCTGCGCATCCACGAGGTACCGGTTCACTGGGTGGACGACACCGACTCGAGGGTCGAGGTGGTCGAGACGGCGCTCGGGGACCTCCGCGGCGTGTGGCGGATGCTCGGAACGGTTCAGACATCGAGAGTCGAACGGGGGGCCGGACCGGACCGGGAGGTCTTCGCCGACGAGCTCCTGCGATTCGCCGGCGTGGGAGCGGTATCGACCTTGTGCTACGTCGCGCTCTTCGCCGCATTCCGCAGCGCACTCGGCAGCTACGCCGCCAACGCCCTCGCCATCGGGCTCTGCAGCCTGGCCAACACCGCCGTGCACCGGGGCCTGATCGGTGCGACCAGGGATCGCTTCGGCCGGTGGGTCCGGTGGATGGGCGCGCTCTCGCTGCTGGCGATCAGCCTGGGCTTCACCACCCTGGCTCTGGCCGCCACCCGGGCTGCCGGGCTGGAGTCCATCGTGCCGGAGCTGTTCGCCCTGACCGTCGCCAACCTGGCCGCGGCTTTCGTCCGGTTCGCCGTTCTCCGCACCTGGCTGTTCCGACCCGATTTCGGACGTGGTCCGAGCCCGCGTGCAAGCGCCGACGGGCACGGCCTCCACCCGGCACCACGTACCCCGACGACCGACGAGGAGACCAGATGATGTCCGGCGACGACCTCACCGGTGACGCCACCGCGCTCATGGCTGCTTCGCACCCATTGCCGGTGATGGCAGCGGGACCCGACATCGGAGGGACCACGATCGAGGCCCCTCCGGCCGACCCCCTCGCCCGGCCCGAGCCCGCCGCGGGATGGGCGCCGTCGTGGGATGCGCCGTCATCGCCTGCCGATGGTCCCGCCCCCACCGGTCCCACCAGCCGTCGACGCCGACTGCTCCGGGGGAGGCCGGAGGACCCGGCCTGGGTCCGTCCGGCGCTGGCCGTGCTCCTGGTGGGCACCGCCGTCCTCTATCTCTGGGGCCTCGACCGATCCGGCTGGGCCAACAGCTTCTACTCGGCCGCCGTGCAAGCCGGCACGAAGAGCTGGAAGGCCTTCTTCTTCGGATCGTCGGACGCGTCGAACTTCATCACGGTCGACAAGCCACCCGCCTCCCTCTGGGTGATGGAGATCTCGGCGCGCATCTTCGGGGTCAACTCGTGGAGCATCCTCGCCCCGCAGGCGCTCGAAGGGGTGGCCACCGTGGGATTGGTCTTCGCCACCGTGCGGCGGTGGTTCACACCGGGAGCGGCGCTGATCGCCGGCGCCGTGGTGGCGCTCACGCCCGTCGCCACCCTCATGTTCCGGTTCAACAATCCCGACGCCCTCCTCACCCTGCTCCTCACCGGTGCGGCCTACGCCACGGTGCGGGCCGTCGAATCCGGCCGGACCCGGTGGTTGGTGCTGGCCGGGACCCTGATCGGATTCGGCTTCATCACCAAGATGCTCCAGGCCGTCATCCTCATGCCGGTATTGGTCCTCGTCTACCTGCTGGCCGGACCACCCAGGCTGGGGCGCCGCCTCATGCAAGGCGTCTACGCCGGAGTGGCCATGGTCGTCGCCGGCGGCTGGTGGGTGGCGGCCGTCCAGCTCACCCCGGCGGCCGACCGTCCCTACATCGGGGGATCCACCGACAACAACCTTCTCAACCTCATCTTCGGCTACAACGGGTTCGGCCGGATCACCGGCAACGAAAGAGGAAGTGTCGGCGGGACCGGGGCACCGGGCAGCATGTGGGGGCCGGTTGGGTGGGACCGCCTGTTCCTCCGCCAGATGGGCGGGCAGATCTCGTGGTTGATCCCGGGCGCGCTCATCGGCTTGGTGGCCGCACTCTGGCTGACCCGCCGCGCCCCCCGTACCGACCGGGCCCGCGCCGGCTTCCTCATCTTCGGCGGATGGCTGCTCCTCACCGGGGCCACCCTCAGCTTCGCCCAGGGGATCATCCATCCCTACTACACCGTCGCCCTGGCCCCGGCCGTCGGTGCCCTGGTCGGCATGGGGGCGACGACCTTGTGGTCGCGCCGGCGGGAGGTCTTCCCGCGCCTCGCCCTGGCGGCCGCGGTCGTCGCCACCGTGGTCTGGGCATTCGTGATCCTCGGGTGGAGCCCGGACTGGTACCCGGCACTCCGATGGGTCATCCTCGGCGTGGGCATCGCGGTCGCCATCGGTATCGCCCTCGTCCCACGGGCCCGCAGTGTGCTGGCCGCAGGGCTGGCCGGCTTCGGGTTGGCCTCGGTGATCGCCGGGCCCGCGGCCTACTCGCTGACCACCGCGGCCACGCCGCAAAGTGGGGCGATCCCGTCCGCCGGGCCGGCCATCGTGGGCGCCGGTTTCGGTGGGTTGCCCGGCGGCGGAGTGGCCGGCGGCCCCGGGAGGGGTTTCGGTCGGAACGGTTTCGCCCTACCACCCGGGGTGCAGCTCCCGGGGGGCACAGCTGTCCCCGGGGGAGGCCTGTTCCGGCGGGGCGGCTCCCCGGGTCGGTTCCCGGGAGGCCCGGGAACCGGGTTCGGGCCCGGCGGAGTTTCCGGTCGGTTCGGGGGCGGCCCGGGTGGGTTCAGGCGCGCTGCGGGCGGACCAGGCGGCCTGCTCAACGCCGCCACGCCGGGGAAGCAGCTCGTCGCCCTCCTCCGCGCCGGTGCGTCGAAGTACTCCTGGGTGGCCGCCACCACGGGATCCAACTCGGCGTCGGGCTACCAGCTGGCCACCGGCGACCCGGTGATGGCCATTGGCGGCTTCAACGGGACCGACCCCGCCCCGACTCTTAGCCAGTTCGAGCAGGACGTCAGCCAGGGACGGATCCACTACTACATCGGCGGAGGCGGATTCGCCGGTGGCTTGGGCGGTGGCTTCGGCGGCGGCTTCGGGGGCGGCGTCGGCGGAGGGCTCGGGTCCTCCGGGACCTCGACGTCGGCGCAGATCGCCTCGTGGGTCACCAGCCACTACACCGCTCGCACCGTCGACGGCGTCACCGTCTACGACCTCACCGCACCGACCACAGCTTCCTCCTGAGGCCGCGGCCGGCGGCCGTTCACGGGCGAGCGGCGATCGCGCCTGTGACAATGGGCCCGATGACCCGGGACCGAGCCAGCGGCGAGGGCGATCCCGCCGTCAGGGCCGCGGCGCTGGTGGCCGAGATGACCGAGGACGAGAAGCTGTGGTGCCTGGACGGCGACGCGCCCTTCTGGGCCGGCCTCGTCTACCTCGGCGAAGGTGGGTATCACAAGAGCCCGTTCGCGGCGGCCAGGATCGAGCGTCTCGGCTTGGAGGGATTCTCCTTCTCGGACGGCCCGAGGGGCGTGGTCGTCGATCGGGCCACCTGCTTCCCGGTGAGCATGGCCCGGGGTGCGACCTGGGACCCCGACCTGGAGGAGCGGGTCGGGGACGTCATCGGCCGCGAGCTCCGGGCCGTGGGCGCCGACCTCTACGGCGGCGTGTGCGTCAACCTCCTGCGCCATCCGGCGTGGGGCCGCGCCCAGGAGACCTACGGCGAGGACCCGTACCACGTCGGGGAGATGGGCGCGGCACTGACCCGGGGCGTGCAGCGCCACGCCATGGCCTGCGTGAAGCATTTCGTCTGCAACTCGATGGAGAACGCCAGGTTCACCGTGGATGTCTCGGTCGACGAAGCCGCGCTCCACGACGTCTACCTCCCCCACTTCAAACGCATCGTGGATGAGGGCGTGGCCGCCGTCATGACCGCCTACAACAGCGTCAACGGCGCGTGGTGCGGGGAGAACGAGCCCCTCGTCACCGGAGTCCTGAGGGGCGAATGGGGATTCGAAGGGTTCGTCATCAGCGACTGGATCCTCGGGATCAGGGATGCGGCGGCGTCCTTGCAGGCCGGTCTCGACGTGGAGATGCCCTACCGCATGATCCGGGCCACCGGCCTCCGGCGCGCGCTCGACGAAGGCGAGGTGACCTGGGAACAGGTCACCGGCGCGGCCGAGCGGATCGTCGCCACCCGGCTCCGGTTCGACAGCGTCCTGCGATCCCCGGCCCCGTCCAGGGAGATCCTGGCCGGCCCGTCCCATCGAGCCCTGGCCCGGGAGGTCTCGGCCCGGTCGGTCGTGCTCCTGCGGAACGAACCGGTGGACGGACGGCCGATCCTCCCCCTCGAGCTGGCCCCCGGTCGGACCCTGGCCCTGTTGGGCCGGTTGGCGGGGACGATCAACCTCGGCGACGGCGGATCGAGCGATGTCTGGGCCCCCGAGGTGGTGACGGCCTCCGAGGGGTTGCGGGCCGCACTTCCCGACGTCACCATCGTCGAGCCCGACCCGGACGACTTCCGGGCGGTCGTCGCGGCGGCGAAGGAAGCCACGGTGGCCCTCGTGGTGGTGGGTTACACCCGCCTCGACGAGGGCGAGTACATCGGAGAGTTCGCCACCGCCCACCTCCACCACCTCTTCCCGGGGTCGGACGACCCCGAGCTGGTCGGGCGCTTCGAAGCCTCCATCGCCGGGGAGCGTTCGATCGAACCGCCCTCGTATCGTCGGGCGGAGACGGCCGGGGGGTTCGCCACCGGCGGTGACCGGCCGTCGCTCCGGCTCCACGAGGAGGACGTCGCCCTCATCCGATCCGTGGCGGCGGTCAACCCGAGGACGATCGTGGCCATCGTGGCCGGGAGCGCGGTGCTCACCTCCGAATGGGACGCAGACGTGCCGGCCGTGGTCCAGTCGTGGTACGCGGGCATGGAGGGTGGCAACGGCCTGGCCGACGTCCTGCTCGGCACAACCGATGCATCGGGCCGGCTCCCCTTCTCCGTGCCGGCGGACGAGTCCCATCTGCCGGCCTTCGACGCGGACGCCGAGTCGTTCACCTACGACCGGTGGCACGGCTACTGGCACCTGGCCCGAACCGGCGTCGAGGCCGCCTACCCCTTCGGGTTCGGGATGAGCTACACCACGTTCGCGGTGGACGGCGTCGAGGCCGAGGCGTCCGACTACGGTCTGCGCGTCCGGGCCACCGTACGGAACACCGGCGGGCGCAGCGGCAGCGAGGTCGTGCAGGCCTACGTACGCCGAGTGGCGTCGCCCGGGCCCGAGCGGCTCATGGCGTTCGTACGGGTCGAGCTCGAGGCCGGTGCAGCCGCCGAGGTCGTCCTCGAGGTCCGGCGCGCCACCTTGGCCGAACGGGACACCAGGGCCCACGCCATGGTCGCCCGGGCCGGGACCTACGAGGTGCGCGTGGCCCGCCACGCCGGCGATCCCGGGACGACGGTTTCGGTGGCCCTCCCCTGAACCACGCGGCCCTGTCTGCATCGGGCGTCTCCGCCCGGGTCGCCCGACCTACGCTGCGCCGGTGCGCCTCGGGGACCTGACCACGCCGGCATTGGTCGTGCAAGGCGAGCTGCTCGAGACCAACCTGAGCACGATGGCCGAGGCGCGACCCGGACGGAGCCTGCGACCCCACGTCAAGGCACACAAGTGCACGGCCTTGGCGGCCCGTCAGGCCGCAGCCGGCCACCCCGGATTCACCTGCGCCACCGTCACCGAAATGGAGGGCCTGGCCCGGGCGGGGTTGGACGACGACCTGCTGCTGGCCAACGAAGTGGTCGATGCCACCCGTCTCGGAGCCCTGGCCGACGCCGGATCGCGGGTGACGGTGGCCGTCGACTCGCCCGAGACCATCGAGGCGGCCGCCTCAGCCGGCGTTCCCGAGGTGGTGATCGACGTCGACGTCGGCCTCCCGCGGTGCGGCTGTCGCCCCGAGGAGGCCGGTCGCCTGGCCGAGCTCGCCCGAGCCCGCGGACTGGAGGTGCGCGGGGTGATGGGGTACGAGGGACATGTCGTCGGCCTGGAGGATCGCGCCATCCGGATCGAGCAGGTGGAGCGGTCCATGGAGCTGCTCCTGTCGGCCCACGGCCAGACGGGCGGCGAGCTCATCTCGGCTGGTGGGACGGGGACCTACGACATCAACCGTTGGGCCAACGAGATCCAGGCCGGCTCCTATGCCCTGATGGACACCGCCTACGGACGCCTGGGCCTCCCCTTCTCGCAGGCCCTCTCGTTGTTGGCCACGGTCATCTCCGTATCGCCGGGGTGGGCGGTGGCCGACTGCGGTCTCAAAGCGCTCGGCATGGACCACGGCGACCCCACGATCGAAGGTGGCCGCGTGCTGTTCTGCTCCGACGAGCACATCACGTTCGTGCCCGACGGACCGGTCCGGGTCGGTACCAGGATCCGCGTCCTGCCGGCCCATGTCGATCCGACGGTCGCCTATCACGAGCGGATGCACCTGATCGAGGGTGACGAAGTCGTCGACACCTGGCCGGTCGACCTCCGTGGCTGGTGAAGGCGGCCGACCCACACATGCTCGCGTCAACCTCGGGTCGCGTCCCGCTCCTCCGCCGTCCTCGACCATCCGTCCTCGACCACCGTCGGCGACCACCGTCGGCGACCACCGTCGGCGACCACCGCCGGCGGCCGGATCAGCCTTCCGGCTCGCTCGTCAGAGCGCGGCTCGACGCCAGACCGGCGTCCAGACAGAGCAATTCCTGGTCGGCGTCGCGGGTGAGTGCCTCGATGTGGTGGCCGGTGGCGTGGCCGGCCGAGGCCACCGCGGCCCGTTGAACGTCGGTGGCGGCCCGCATCACCTCGAAGGCCTGGGTGGCCACGGCTGACGACGCGGCCCCATCCGGCTCCACGCGAAGGATCCGGTCGAGGTCGATGGCCGCGTGCCGCAACCGCCGGCAGAGCGACGGCAGCGAGGCGGTCGGGCCCCCCAGATCGTCGGCGGTGCGCACCGCCGACTCGGCGCCGTCGACCGAGCGCCACATCTCCCTGCGGACGGCTCGGGCCGGCCAGTCCGCCATGTCGGACGGCGAGCGGGCCGGGCGGGGCCTCACGTAGCGCGAGGCCACGGCGGTCCAGAGCACCCCGGCACCGGCCACCATGTGATGAGAGCGCAGGAGCCGCCAGCGACGGAGGCCGAACCGCCAAAGCAGGAGCCCGGTCGCGACCACGGACACGGCGACGAGGAAGATGAACACCATCCCACCCACCAACAACGGCACCCAAACCGACGCCAGCACGCTTCCAGTGTAGGCACCCTCGACCCGGCGCCCTCAGGCGCGGCTCCGACCAGGCGGGTGCGGGCCGGTCTGCCGCCGGGCCCGGACCGGGCCCGGGGCCGGGCAACAGCGCCCGTGGCCAGGAGGTCAGTCCGGCGGGTCGAGCAGCAGGCCGGCCATCCGGTCGAGCGCCGAGGTGGCCACGCCCGACGCCGTCGCCCAGGCTCGGGCCCCCCCGTACTCTTCATAGAGGCCGGCGAGGAACCGTTCCATGGTGTCCGCCTCGACGGCGAAGCGGTAGGCGGGAACGTCCGCCATGCGAGCGGCGACGTCGGGGTCCGACCGGTAGCGCGCCAGGATCAGGTCCATCCGACCGGCAGTGATCACGTAGTCGGCCACGATCACCTCGGGTTCGACGCCCAGGAGGTCGAGGACCAGAGCCGCCAGCACTCCGGTGCGGTCCTTACCCGCCGCGCAGTGGAACACCAACGGGAGGTGGCCGGGATCGGCGACGAGGGAGAGGGCCTCGACCAAGGGCTCACGCCCGCTCTCCAGGTACCAGAGGTACCGGGTGCTCAGCTCCTCGCCCGGCAGGGCGGGGGCGCCCGTCGCCTCGCCTTCGGCGTCGCGGATGACCGACAAGTGACGGAAGGTGACGGGCTCCGACGCCATCGGCCCGCGACCGGTCCGTTCGAGCTCACGGGAGGTGCGCAAATCGATGATGGTGGCAAGTCCGAGGGAACGCAGGACCTCGACGTCGGCCTCGGTGAGCTCGTGGAGGGTGTCGCTGCGGAACAACCGTCCCCACCGGGTCACCCCACCGCCAGCCGTGGGGTACCCGCCCAGGTCACGGAAGTTGAAGGCACCGGCCAGCTCGATGAGACGTCGGTTTCGCTCCATCCCGACCATCATGGCCGATGACCCCAGGTGCCCCGGTCGGGCCCGGTGAGGTCAGGTGGAGGGCGGTGGCCAGGGCGGCGCCGACTACCGTCGGGCCCGACCTTCCGCCAGAATGGAAAGGACTGGCCGCTCGGCTGCCCCGCCGCACGACGACCGGTCCCACCCCGAACCCGAGGATTCTCCTGACATGAAGGCTCTCGCCTCCTGGTGCGTCCGCCACCGCGTGATCGTGCTGCTCCTGTGGCTGACGGCGCTGATCGGCACCATCGCCGTCTCCAACTCCGTGGGCACGGCCTACTCGAACACGTTCTCGCTGCCCAACACCGAGTCGACCAAAGCGCTCAACCTGCTCCAGGCAGCCTCGCCGAAGGTCGCCGGTGACCGGGAGCAGATCGTGTTCCGCACCACCAATGGGGTGCCGGTGACCGACCCGGCCGTCGAGGCCCGGGTGAACGAGATGCTGACCAAGGTGGCGCAGGTGCCCCACGTCGCCAGTGTGAACAGCCCGTTCGGTCCGGAGGGTGCCGCCCAGATCAGCGCCGACCGGCAAACGGGATTCGCCACGGTGACCTTCGACACCCAACAGCAGTACATCTCGCAGTCCCTGGCCAAGAAGTTCGTGGCCACGGCCCAGACCGCCAACGGTCCCGACCTGCAGGTGGCGGTGGCCGGCCAAGTGGCCGAAGCGGCCAACCGGGTCTCGTTCAGCTCCGCGGGACTGGGCATCCTGCTGGCCGGAGTCGTCCTCTACCTGGTGTTCGCCTCGATCTTCGCCATGCTGCTGCCGCTGGGTTCGGCCCTGGCCTCACTCGGCACCGCCATCGGCGTCATCGGGCTGCTCAGCCATGTTCTGAAGATGCCCGAGTTCTCGACCCAGCTGGTCCTCCTCATCGGTCTCGGGGTGGGCGTGGACTACGCCCTGTTCATCGTGACCCGGCACAGACAGGGGCTCATCGCCGGCCAGGACGTCGAATCGTCGATCGTCAACGCCGTCAACACGTCCGGTCGGGCGGTGCTCTTCGCCGGGATCATCGTCTGCATCGCGCTGCTCGGGATGTTCGCCCTCGGGGTCAACTTCCTCTACGGGTTGGCCATCGCCGCCGCGATCGGGGTGTTGTTCACCATGATCGCCGCCCTCACCCTGCTCCCGGCCTTCCTCGGCTTCATCGGGCCGCGGGTACTGAGCCGGCGCCAGAAGCGGGAGCTGGCCCTCAACGGCCCGCGGATCGTCGGTACCGGAACCAAGGGCTTCTGGCCCCGGTGGGCCGGGTTCATCCAGGCCCGTCCGGTCCTGCCCGCCACGGTCGCCCTCATCGTCATCGTCCTGGTGGCCATGCCCTTCTTCTCGCTCCGGCTCGGCACCTCCGACCAGGGCAACGACCCGGTGGGCACCACGACGCGGACGGCCTACGACCTGCTGGCCAAAGGGTTCGGGCCGGGCTTCAACGGGCCACTGCTCCTGGTCACGACCAACGACGGGCCGGCCGACACCCAGGCCCTCGAACACCTGGCTTCGGCGGTCAGCACCCAGCCAGACGTGGCCAAGGTCGTCCCGCCCATCTCCCTCCCGACCGCCGACGGCCAGACCGTGTCGCTGATCACCACCTACCCGACCTCCTCGCCGCAGAGCTCGGCGACCACCGACCTCATCGACCACCTGCGCCAGGCGACGATTCCGGCGGCCGTGGCCGGTACCGGGGTGACCGTCTACGTGGGGGGCGACACCGCCATCTTCACCGACTTCGCCCGGGTGCTGGCGTCCAAGCTCCCCCTGTTCATCGGGCTGGTGGTCGTGCTCTCCTTCCTCCTGCTGGCCTGGGTGTTCCGGAGCCTGGTGATCCCGCTGACGGCCGCGGCCATGAACCTGCTCTCGATCGGGGCGGCGTTCGGGATCCTGGTGGGCGTGTTCCAGTGGGGCTGGCTGGGCTCCGTTTTCCAGATCAACAAGCCCGGGCCCATCGAGGCGTTCCTACCCGTGATGCTGTTCGCCATCTTGTTCGGGCTGTCCATGGACTACGAGGTCTTCCTCATCAGCCGAATCCACGAGGAATACCTCAAATCGGGCGACAACAGCACGGCGGTGCGCAACGGCTTGGCCGCCACCGGCAAGACGATCACCGCCGCCGCGCTGATCATGATCCTCGTGTTCGGATCGTTCATCCTCGGCGGTGAGCGGGTGATCAAGGAGTTCGGTCTCGGCCTGGCCGCCGGCATCCTGATGGACGCCTTGATCATCCGCATGGCCATCGTCCCCTCACTCATGTTCCTCATGGGCAAGGCCAACTGGTGGTTCCCCAAGTGGCTGGACCGGGCCCTCCCTCGCCTGTCCGTCGAACCCGACCTGGCCCCGGTGACCCCACCGCCGCCCGGCTCCGACGAGGCGGCCGAGTCCGAGCCCGTTCCCGTCTGAGCGCCACCGGCCCGTCGTGCGGGTACTGGCCGCCTGCTCGCTCGGCGGCGCCGGGCACCTGCAACCCTTACTTCCCTTTCTCGCCGCCGCCGAACAGCGAGAGCACGAGGTGCTGGTCGTCGGGCCCCCGGCCCTCGAGGTCATGGTGCGTCGCGCCGGGCACCCGTTCGCTGGCCGGCGGGGAACCGGACGAGTCCGAGGTCGGTCCCATCCGTGAACAGCTTCCGGTGGCGCCGGCCGAGGAGGCCTCCCGGCTGGGCAACCGTGAGCTGTTCGGCCGGTTGGCCACCGACGCCATGCTGCCGGTGATGGAGGCCGTGTGCCGCCATTGGGGGCCGGACCTCGTCCTCCGTGATCCGTGCGAGTACTCGTCCGCCGTGGTCGCCCCGGAGATGGGCATCCCGGTCGCCCAGGTGGCGATCTCGACGGCGGCCGCCGAGCAGGGATCGATCGCGGTGGCCGGCCCGGTCCTCGAGATGCACCGCCCGGGCCTGGTCGACGAGCTCCGGGCCATGGCCTACCTCACCCGGTTCCCGGCGAGCTTCGACCCTTCTGGATTCGGTTCGACCGTCCGCTACCGCGAGGGAACCGCAGCGCCGCCCCGCACCCTGCCGGACTGGTGGGACGGGCAGACCGGGCCGCTGATCTACGTCACCTTCGGGACCGTCCTCCCGTACATGTCGATCGCCGCCGGGATCTTCCGGGCCGTCGTCGAGGCCGTCGTCGAGGCCGTCGCCACGGTGTCCGGAAGCCGGGTCCTGCTGTGCGTCGGGACTCACTTCGACCCAACCCTCATCGGGCCCGTCCCGCACAACGTCCATGTCGAGGCCTGGGTGGATCAAGCCGACATCCTGCCCGGGGCCGATCTCGTCGTCTGCCACGGGGGCTCGGGAACGGCCCTCGGGGCGCTCGGTGCCGGGGTGCCCATGGTCGCCGTCCCGGTGTTCGCCGACCAGTTCGAGAACGCCAGGCTGGTGGCGGCGGCCGGAGCCGGGAAGGTCATCCTCCCCGGGCGGGACGACACCGGGCCCTCCCGGGCCGGCGCCGCCGATCAGGTACCCGGTCTCACCGGGGCCGTCGAGACAGTCCTCCTCGACCCCGCCTACCGGGCTGCGGCCAGCCGGATCGCAGCCGAGATGGCGGACATGCCCCGGGCCGACGAGGTCCTGGCCGAACTCCTCCGCCGAAGCTGACCGAGCCTGACTCCGAGGTCGTTCGTCCCGCCCTGGGACGTGTCCGGTCGTGGCGAAACCCCACGCCACCGGGCTCGTGTTCGGCTGTTTCGGCCGGCACCCCGTCGAGGCCGGTTCCCGCCGCGAATGGCCCGGCCCGATAGTTCGATACTCTAACTATGTGACCACCAAAGCAAGCTCCGAGGAGGGCGCCGTCCGCAGTTCTCGAGCCGGAGGCGGCCGGACCACCGGCTGCGGCGTGCCCGGCGATCGGACGGTCGGCCGCACCGCCGCATGGCTGGCCAAGCAGGTCGAGCTCGGTCTGGCTTCGGCCGACCTCTCGCTCTCCCAGTACCGCGTGCTGGGCTTCCTCGACGAAAGCTCGGCCGTCTCCTCGGACCTGGCCGAACGGCTGGCCGTCCGCCCTCCCAGTGTCACCGCGGTCGTCGACGGGCTCGTCAACCGCGGGCTGGTCGAGCGCCGCACCGTGCTGGCCGACCGCCGGCAGGTGGCCCACGTCCTCACGGCCGCCGGCCGCCGGGCACTCGACACCGCCGATGCCGCCGTGTCGAGCCGGCTGGCCGACATCGCCTCCTGCCTCGACGACGAGGCCGAGGTCACGCGGGCCTTCGACGGCCTCCTGACGTGGAGGCGGGCGTTCGGCGCCTACCGTCTGGCCCGGAGGGCGGTTCGATGAGGATTCTCACCCTGCGGTCCCGCCGACTGGGCCCACCCGAAGAGGGCACGGACTTCGTGCCCATCGACGAGGAAGCCCACAACGAGGCGCCACCGGCCACCATCGACCCGGACCGGTCACTGTCGTGGTTGCGACGGGCCTTCCCGGTGATGCGGGCCCACAAGGGGATCTTCCTCACCTCGCTCATCCTCTCGTTCCTCGGCCTCGTGCTGCAGGTGCAGATCCCCTACCTGCTGAACCATGCCATCGACAATTCGATCGTCAGCCACACCGTGCCGCTCAGCCATTACGTCTGGTGGATCGTCGGACTCGGCCTGCTCGGTGGAGCCATGGGATACGTCGCCCGTTTGTTCCTGTTCGAGACGGCCTACGACATCGAGTACGACCTGCGCAACATCATCTACGAGCACCTGACCAGAATGTCGTTCTCCTTCTACGACCGGGTGCAGTCCGGCCAGCTGATCTCCCGGGCCAACTCCGACATCCGCTCGGTGCAGATGTACATGACCTTTGCGCCTCTCATCCTGGTGCAGTGCTCGATTGCGGTGGTTGCCTTCATCTTCATGCTGACGATCAGTGTCCCACTGGCCTTCGTGGCCATGGCCACCATGCCGTTCGTCTACATCACCGGCGTCAGGATGCGGCGATCGATGTTCCCGGTCTCGTGGATCATCCAGGCCCGGCTAGCCGAGGTGGCCACGATCGTCGACGAGAATGTCAACGGCGTCCGGGTGGTCAAGTCCTTCGCCGCCGAGCAGCAGCAACTGCGGGCCCTGTCCGGGGCGGCCAAGCGGGTGCAGTGGGGCTACATCAAAGACGCCGACCTGCGGGCACGGTTCACGCCCCTGGTCCAGAACCTTCCCCAGCTGGGGCTGGCCCTGGTGTTGCTGGTCGGGGGCTGGATGGTGATCCACGGCGAGCTCGGCATCGGGGCCATCCTCGCCTTCCCCGCCTATCTCCTCATGATGCAGGCCCCGTTCATGATGCTCGGCATGTTGATCATGATGGGCCAGCGCGCCGCGGCCTCGGCCGAACGCATCTACGAGATCATCGACGAGCAACCCACGGTCATCGACAGCCCCGATGCCGTCGACCTGGTGGACTGCCGCGGCGATGTTCGCTTCAGCCATGTGGATTTCGCCTACGACAAAGACGCGGAGCGGCTGGTACTGGCCGACTTCGACCTCCACATCGAGCCCGGCGAGACGGTGGCCCTGGTGGGCCGGACCGGCGTCGGCAAGTCGACCGTGGCACGGTTGCTGTCGCGCTTCTATGACGTGAAGCACGGGTCGGTGCAGATCGACGGGCACGACGTACGCGACCTCACCCTGGCCAGCCTGCGGGCCAACGTCGGTGTGGTCCTCGACGAGCCGTTCCTCTTCTCGGTCTCGATCCGGGACAACATCGCCTATGGCCGGCCGTCGGCCTCCCTCGACGAGGTGGTGACGGCGGCCAAAGCAGCAGGGGCCCACGAGTTCATCAGCCACCTCCCCGAGGGCTACGAGACCGTGGTGGGCGAGCGCGGCTATACGTTGTCCGGCGGTCAGCGCCAGCGCATCGCCATCGCCCGGACGCTGCTGGTCAACCCGCCCATCATGGTGCTCGACGATGCCACCAGCGCCATCGACGTGCAGGTGGAACAGATGATCCATGCCAGTCTGGCCGTCCAGATGCAGGGACGGACCACCCTGATCATCGCCCACCGCTTGTCGACCATCTCGCTGGCCGACCGGGTGGTCCTGCTCGACCAACAGCGGGTGGTGGCCGACGGGACGCACGCCGAGTTGCTCGAGTCGACGCCGCTCTACGCCGAGGTGTTGGCCCAGGCCGCCGACTTCGAGCAAGAGGCAGAACGGTCCGAGACGGCCGACCCCGCCGGCGAGTCGGCGGCCGAGTCCGAGCCCGATTCCGAGTCCGAGTCCGTGGCCGACGGGAAGGACAGCCGGCTCCTGTCGGACCTGCTCCAGTCGGTTCGGGGCGGTGATCGCTCGTGACCTGGGGTGGCGGCATGGCCGGCGGCTTCGGTGGCGCGCCGGGCGGGTTCGGGCGACCGGCGGCGCCCGGGCTCCCCTTCGCCGGTATCCCCACCGAGCTGCAAGGCGGGGTGGACCGGCTGCTCGCATCCGAGCCCGAGTACACCGAGCCCGACGACGTCTTCACCCAGAACGGCTCGGAGGATGACCTCCGGCGGCTGACCCTGTGGCGTCTGTTGACCAAATACCCGGTCATGCTGGCCATTGCCGGGCTGCTGGTGGTGGTGATCTCGGTCGCCTCCCAGACGGGCCCCAAGCTCACCGAGATCGCCATCAACGACGGCATGTTCCCGCACAAGGACTTCGCCGTGGTGGCTCTCATGGCCGCGCTCTATGTGGTCTTCATCGTGATCACCTCCATCGGACAGCGGTTCCAGGTGCAGGTCACCGGCCGGTTGGCCGCCTGGGTGATGAACGACCTGCGGGTGAAGGTCTTCGCCCACCTGCAACGCCTCTCGCTCGGTTTCTTCACCGAGGAGAAGGCGGGCGTGATCATGAGCCGCATGACCAGCGACATCGAGAACCTGCAGCAGCTGCTCCAGGACGGGCTGTCCCAGCTGGCCATCCAGGCGCTGACCATGGTGGTCATCACCATCATCCTCTTCACCACCGACGTACGGCTGGCCACCATCACCGTCGTCCTCATCATCCCGGCACTGGTCGCCGCCTCGCTCTGGTTCAAGCGAGCCTCAGAACGGGGATACGACAAGGTGCGGGACGGCATCGCCAATGTGCTGGCCGACCTGTCCGAGAGCTTGCACGGCGTGCGGATCGTGACGGCCCACAACCGCCAGCGGCACAACGTGATCCACCATCGCAACGTGGTCGGCTCCTACCGGGACGCCAACAACTACACCGCCCACGTCAACGCCCTCTACGGGCCGGGCACCCAACTGCTCGGCGTCCTGGGCCAGGCGGTCTTGTTGGCCATCGGGGGTGAGATGGTGCTGCACCACTCCCTCTCGATCGGCGCCCTGGTGGCCTTCTTCCTCTACCTGAATCGGTTCTTCCAGCCCATCCAGCTGCTCGTCCAGCAGTACAACACCCTCCAGCAGGGCCAGTCCTCGGTGTACAAGCTCCGTGACCTGGTCGATACGGAGCCCACGGTCAAGGAGGCGCCCGATGCCATCGTCCTCCCGCCCATCCAGGGCGAGATCGCTTTCGACCATCTCTGGTTCGGCTACGACCCCGACCGGCCGGTCATCGAGGACGTGAACCTCACGGTGGCCCCCGGTGAGACAGTGGCCTTCGTAGGGCCGACCGGGGCGGGCAAGTCCACCTTGGCCAAGCTGGTGACCCGCTTCTACGACCCGACCGCCGGGCGCGTCCTGATCGACGGCCACGACCTTCGGGACGTGACCATGCACTCGTTGCGCAGCCAGCTCGGCGTGGTCCCCCAGGAACCCTTCCTGTTCGCCGGGACCATCGGGGACAACATCGCGTTCGCCCGGCCCGATGCCCCCGAGGAGCAGATTCGCGAAGCGGTCGACCGGGTGGGGCTCGCCGAACTGGTCGAACGTTTGCCCGAGGGGCTCGACACGGTCGTCCACGAGCGCGGCCAGACCCTCTCGTCAGGGGAGCGACAGCTGATCGCCCTGGCCCGCGCCTTCCTCGCCCAGCCCCGGGTGCTGGTGCTCGATGAGGCGACCTCCAACTTGGACCTGCAGTCCGAGACCAAGATCGAATCGGCCCTCGACGTCCTACTCGAGAACCGGACGGCCATCCTCATCGCCCACCGCCTGTCGACGGCCAGGCGCGCCGATCGGATCGTGGTCGTCGACGGGGGCCGGATCGTGGAGGTCGGACCGCACCACGAACTGGTGGCAGCGGGCGGCCGTTACGCCGAGATGTTCGAGACATGGGTTCGGCAGTCTGAGCAGGCCGAGCCGGCCCCGGCCGACCAGGGGGTCTGACCGGGGCCTCGGAGACCCGCGTCGCTGTCACGTCCTCGATCTACCATCCCCGCCGTGAGCGTTCCCATTCGATGGGTCGGCTACGGGCGGGCGGCCGCCGAGGCGCTGCGCCTGGCCATCAGCGAGGCCAAGGGCGGCGATCCACTGGCCCCGGTGAGCGTGGTCGTGCCGTCCAACCACGTCGGAGTGGCCACCCGGCGCCTGCTGGCCTCGGGGGCGCTCGGACCCGTGTCGGCGCGCGGGCACCGGTGTGGCGGCGGTCACCTTTCTCACCGTCTACCGGCTCGGTGAGCTCCTGGGGGCCCCCCGGTTGGCGGCGGAGGGCCGACGGCCCGTGTCGACACCGGTGATCGGCGCCGCCCTGCGGGCCGCGCTGGCCGACGAGCCCGGCATCTTCGCCCCGGTCGCCGCCCACCCGGCCACCGAGACGGCTCTCATCGCGGCCTACCGTGAGCTGCGGGACCTCGCCCCGGACGCACTGGCGGCGCTGGCCGGCCAGAGCCAGCGGGCAGCCGACGTCGTCCGGCTCCAGCGGTCCACCCGCCGGCGACTCCACGGCTCGTGGTACGACGAGGAGGACCTCCTCGACACCGCCACCGACGCGCTGGCCGGCAATCACTCCGGCCCGGGCCCCGGCGCGGGCTCGGGACCTGGCTCCGGCGCGGGCTCGGGCGCGGCCGACCTCGGCACCGTCATCGTGTACCTCCCCCAGCGCATCTCCCGCCATGGCGCCGACCTCCTCCGAGCCGTGGCCGGCTGTCGACCGCTCAGTGTCATCGCCGGCACGACCGGGGACGAGTCAGCCGATGCCGAGGTCGTCATGTCGGTCCGGCGGCTCGGCGGGACCCCCGACGCCCCGCCTCCCGAGGGGACGGGGGCCATGGAGACCGTCGACCTCACTCGGACTCGGATCGTCACCGCCTCCGATGCGGACGAGGAGGTCCGGGCCGCCCTCCGCCACGTGATGGACGGCGTCCGGCAGGGCACCCCGCTGGATCGGATCGCCCTCCTGTTCGCCGGTCCCGAGCCCTACGCCCGTCTGGCCTACGAACAGCTCTCGGCGGCGGGAATCGCCATGAACGGAACGGCGATCATGCCGCTCACGGCACGGGTCGCCGGGCGGACGCTCCTCGGGATGTTGGCCCTACCGGCGGGGAATTTCCGCCGGGACGAGGTGTTCGCCTGGATGGCGGGAGCCGGTCTCCTCCGCCAGGGTCGCTTCGCTCCGGTCGCCGCCTGGGAGCGACTGTCACGTGACGCCGGGGTGGTGGCCGGGCGCGACCAGTGGGACCGGCTCCTGGCCAGGCTGGCCGACGGGCTCGACGCCGATGCCGACGCCGACGGGCTCGACCCCGACGCACCGGCGTGGCGAGCTGACCAATGGCGCTCGTCCGCGGCCCAGGCCCGTGAGTTGCGCGCCTTCGTGCTCGGGGTGATCGACGACCTCGTCCGGGCCGCCAACAGTTCGAGGGAATGGTCGGCTTGGGCCCGGTGGGGACGCGACCACCTCGGTTCATTGCTCGGTGGCGAACGCCGACGGGCCACCTGGCCCACCGTCGAGCAACGCGCCGCCGAGCGCGTCGAGCGGGCCCTCGACCGGCTCGCCGGCCTGGGCGAGGTCGAGGGGGCGGTGGGCCTCGACGTCTTCACCCGCACCCTCGAGCTCGAGCTCGAGGTCGACCTGGGCCGCGTCGGACGCATGGGCGAGGGGTTGCTGGTCGCCCCCGTCACCATGGGCGTCGGCCTGGATCTCGACCTGGTGGTGGTCCTCGGGCTGGCCGAAGGCGTCTTCCCCGCTCCCACCCGGGACGACTCCCTGCTCCCAGACCACGAGCGGTCAGCCGCCGGGGCGGACCTCCCCCAACGGTCCGGCGGGGTCGAGCGCCAGCACCGGCAGTTCCTGGCCGCCCTGGCCGCCTCGTCGCACCAGGTCCTGTGCGTGCCACGCGGCGATCTGCGCGGCAACAAGGAGCGCATCCCGTGCCGGTGGGCCCTGCGGGTGGCGAGCTCGCTGGCCGGCGATACCTGGTACTCGGAGAACCTGCTCGACCCCCAGCGGGAGGCCGCCCCCTGGCTCGAACACATTGCATCCTTCGACGCCGGGCTGCGCCGGGTGAGCTTTCCCGTCTCGGACCAGGAGTACCGGCTGCGCTCGATGCTCTCGTCCGGACCGACCGCGGACGGCAAAGGCCGGGATGCCTCCGCCGACCCGGTCTTTGCCGCCGGCTCAACCGTGATCGCCGAGCGGCGCAGTCGGCGGTTCACCCGGTTCGACGGGAACCTCGCCGGGCTCGATGTCCCGTCCCCGGCCGACGGCGTCACCTCGGCCACCCGCATCGAGGGATGGGTGCTCTGCCCATTCGCCTACCTCCTCCGCGATCTGCTCGATGTCGAAGCCGGTCGAGAATCCCGAAGAGGAGCTCGAGATCACGCCGCTCACGCGTGGCTCGCTCGTCCATGACGTCCTCGAGCAGTTCATCACCGAAGTGCTCGCCCGGCCGGAGGCCGAGCAACCGGCGCCGTCCCAGGCGTGGACCGCGGTCCGACCGCAGGCATCTGGTCGAGATCGCCGAGCGGCTCTGCACCGAGTACGAGGACCGGGGGGTGACCGGCCGCCCGATCTTCTGGCAACGGGACAAGCGGCGGCTGGTCGCCGAGCTCCTCCTGACGCTCGATCTCGACGACCGCCATCGGGCATCCAGCGGAACGAGACCCATCGCCGCCGAGCTGGCCTTCGGGTTCTCCGGCTCCGCGATCGGGACGGTTCCCATCGCGCTTCCCGATGGCCGCCGCGTGAGCTTCCGGGGTCGGGCCGATCGCGTCGATGTCGGAGCGGACGGCACCATCCACGTGGTGGACTACAAGACCGGGAAGTCGGAGGGCTACGCCGATCTGAGTGAGGAGAACCCCGATCAGGGTGGGCGGCGGTTGCAGCTCGTCGTCTACGGCCAGGCCGCCCGGGCCCTTCGGGGTGACCCCGACCAGCCGGTGCGGGCCGAATACTGGTTCGTCTCGTCCAAGGGCGGGTTCAAGCAGATCGGTTATCGGGTCACCCCCGAGGTGCTGGCCCACGTCGGCGACACCCTCGGGACGATCGTGGGGGGTATCGAGGCCGGGCGCGTTCCCGCCGTATCCGACCGCGTCCAGCACGTCCCCCTTCGTCGCCTGCCCGTTCTGCGATCCCGACGGGCTCGGGGTCGTCGACCTTCGCCGAGCCTGGGAGCGCAAGTCCGGTGATCCAGGACTCTCCGCCTTCGTTGCACTCGTCGAGCCCGACCCGGGTCCCGGGGACGCCGATGACTGATCGTTCGACACCCGATCAACCGGCCCGGGATCGCATCCGGGACGACCTCGGCTCCACGTCTGTTCGTCGAGGCCGGGGCCGGGTCGGGCAAGACCGCCGCCCTGGTGGGGCGCGTGCTGGCCTTGGTCACGTCGGGCCAGGTGGAGCTGGGCTCCATCGCCGCCATCACGTTCACCGACAAAGCCGCCGCCGAGCTCCGCGCCCGGTTGCGGCAGGAATTCGAGCGGGCCACCGAAGGTGACCCCGACGGTCTCATCGGCACCCGCTGCCGACGGGCCCTCGAGCAGCTCGACGGGTCAGCCATCGGGACACTGCACTCGTTCGCCCAGCGCATCCTCTCCGAACATCCGATCGAAGCCGGTCTGCCCCCCCGGGTCGAGGTCGTCGATGAGGTCAGCTCGGAAGTCGCCTTCGGCCGGCGCTGGGCCATCTTCCGCGACCAGCTGCTCGCCAACCGTGACTTTCGGCGCACACTCCTGCTCCTTTCGGCCTGCGGGATCCGCTTCGACGCCCTGCGGGTGCTGGCCCGGACGTTCAACGACAACTGGGACCTGGTCGCCGAGCGCGTCGACGCCACCGCCCCCGAGCCGCCCGACGCCCGCCTGTTGGTCGGAAGCATCCTCGACGATGTGGAGCAGTTCTGTGCCGAGCCGTGCACCGACCCCGGCGACGCCCTCCGCACCGGGCTCGACGGCATCGCCGACTACGTCGCCGGGCTCCGCCGGCTGACCGACGAACTCGATCTGCTCGATGCCCTCCCGGGTGGACCACAGCGCCCGCCCTCCTTCAAGCTCGGGAACAAAGGGCGCCAGGGCTCGTTCACCGCTGACCTCAAACAGCTCCGCTCGGACGTGCGAACGGCCGGCGAGCGTCTCGAGCAGGTCCGGTTGACCGTGGCCAACGCCTGCGTGAGGAACCTCGGATGTGCCCTCCGCCATTTCACCCTCGAGGCGGCGGACGAGCGCCGACGGCAGGGCCAGCTGGAGTTCCACGACTTGTTGGTCCGGGCCCGCAGCCTCGTCCGGGACCCCGCGGTGGGCGCGGGTGTGCGGTCGCGGCTGCACCGACGCTACGAACGAATCCTGCTCGACGAGTTCCAGGACACCGACCCCATTCAGATCGAGCTCGTGGTGAGGATCGCCGCCGAGCGCCCGGAGCTCGACCAGGCCGGGATCGCCGGTTGGGACCAGGTCGAGGTCACCCCGGGTCGACTGTTCTTCGTGGGCGACCCCAAGCAGTCCATCTACCGGTTCCGGCGGGCCGACATCTCGATGTTCCTGGCCGCCGGTGCCCGATTCGGGCTCGACGGTGGTGCCGTCGACCTGACCGCCAACTTCCGCTCGGTCCGGCCACTCATCGAGTGGGTGAACGACACCTTCGACCAGCTCATCGGACAGACCCACTCCGACGACGTGCTTCCCGTCCCCTCCCAGCCCCGTTACGTCCCCCTCGACCCGGTCCGGTCCGAGCCGCCGGCGGGCCCGCCCGTGGCGGCCGTCGGTGCGACGGAGCACCCCAAGGAGACGACGGCCGACGAGCTCCGGGCGGCCGAGGCCGTCGACGTGGCCGCGGCGGTGGCGCAGATGATCGGCGAGGAATGGAGCGTGGACGATGGGGCGGACGGATGGCGGCCGGCCCGGCTCGGCGACATCACCATCCTCCTCCCGGCCCGGACATCACTGCCATTCGTCGAGGACGCCCTCGACCGACTCGGGATCCCCAGCCGGGCGGAATCGAGCTCGCTCGTCTATTCCTCGCGGACGGTCCGCGACCTGCTGATGGCGGTCCGAGCGCTGGCCGACCCGACCAACCAACTCCATCTCGTGTCGGCGCTGCGCACTCCCCTGTTCGCCTGCGGGGACGATGACCTCTTCCGCTTCCGTCGGGAACGTCGGGGCCGGTGGAGCTACCTCGCCGACCAGCCCGACACCGTTCCGCCCGACGATCCGGTGCGCCTCGGGCTCGAGTACCTGCGCATGCTCTACGACGAGCGGCACTGGCTGGCGCCGTCCGAGCTGTTCGACCGGATCAGCCGGGAGCGACGGGCCATGGACCTGGGCTATACCACCGGCCGGCCCCGCGACACGTGGCGGCGGGTCCGCTTCGTGATCGACCAGGCCCGGCTGTGGAGCGAGTCGACCGGCGGGAACCTCCGCCAGTACCTGGCCTGGGTGGACTTGCAGACCGCCGAGGGGGCGCGGGTGGCCGAGGCCGTGCTGCCGGAAACCGACGACGACGCCGTCCGCATCATGACCATCCACAGCGCCAAGGGGCTCGAGTTCCCCATCGCAGTGGTCTCCGGTCTGTCCACCGTACCCCGGGCCCGCCCGGTCCAGGCGGAGGTGGTCTTCCCGCCGTCCGGTCCCGTCGGCTATCGGCTGGGTTCGCACGCCCAGACCGACGAGTACGCCGAATGGCTGCCGATCGACGAGCAGATGGGCCTGCACGAGCGCATCCGGCTGCTGTACGTGGCCGCCACCCGGGCCCGAGACCACCTCGTCGTCTCCCTGCACCGCAAGGCCCGAGCGAAGGAACCCTCTCGCAAGCAACGTACCAACGCCGAATTGCTGATCGAAGGGATGGGGGACCGGGTCGAGCAGCTGCCGATGGTCGGGGCGCGCCCGGGGGACGTCGCCGCCCCGGCGCCGGCGACCCCTCCCCCGCTCCTGCCCCGCCCGGAGTGGGAGTCGATTCGCCAGACCGCCCTCGGCCGGGCCAGCCGCCCCACCACGGTGTCGGCCACCTCGCTGACCGACGAAGGCGAGCCCGACGTCGAGGAGGAGCCCACCGACGCCGGTCTCGAGAAGCGCCCCCGTGACCTCGACCTGCCTCCCTGGCTGAAGGGACGGTACGGCACGGCCATCGGACGGGCGGTCCACGGTGTCCTCCAGACCATCGACCTCGCCACCGGTGCGGGGCTGGAGGCGGCGGTTGCGGCCCAGTGTGAGGCCGAGGCCGTCGTCGGGCGGGCCGATGACGTCCGGCGGCTGGTCGGGTTCGCCCTGGACGCTCGATCGGTCCGAGAGGCGGCCGCCTGCCCGCATTGGCGGGAGGTCTACGCCTGCGTACCCGTCGGTGATCGGCAGCTCGAGGGCTACATCGATCTGCTCTACCGGGGGCCGGATGGTCTCGTCGTCGTGGACTACAAGACGGCCGGCGACTCCGACCCGGCCGAGCTCGACCGGCGGGTCGCGGGGTACACGATGCAAGGCGCCTCGTACGCGTTGGCGGTGTCGGAGTCGACCGGTGAACCGGTCGTCGGCGTGATGTTCGTCTTCCTCACGCCGGAAGGACCGGCCGAGAGGACGCTCAGCCACCTCGATCGCGCCGTCGCCGCCGCTCGGGCCGCCCTCGGGGCCCCGGCCGCCTGAGGAGGCGAGACGGTCACTCATGCCGCCGTTGCGGCGGCCGGATCGACCATTTTGGCGCCGGGAAGTGCTAACAAAGGTGCCGTCACACTCGAAATCGGGTTGACACGAACCCCAAAGGGGGAGTCATGGGACCACAATCGGCGGCTCTGTTTGCGTCGTCTTCAGGGAGCGGTGTCCTGATCACGATCCTCATAGCCATCGCCTTCTACATCCTGGTGGCGTTGGGCACCTACGGGACCTATCTGAAGGCGGGCTCTTACGGTGAACCGGCGTGGGCGGCGTTCGTACCCATCTACAACTTCATCGTCCTCCTGCGGGTTGCCGGACGGCCGAAGGTGTGGGGGTGGTTCCTGTTGTTGAACATCATCCCGTATGTGGGTTCCCTCGCCTTCCTCGTCGTGTACATCATCGTGGCCAACGACATCTCGAAGAGCTTCGGGCACGGCGCCGGCTTCACTGTGGGGCTGGTCCTCCTCTCGGTGATCTTCTGGTACATCCTCTGGTTGGGGAAGAGCACGTACCGAGGCCCGGCGGGCCCGGCCGCCGGTGCGGGCACGACCTTCGGCAGCTCGTACGGCGGCGGGTACGCGCCCCCTCCCGGACAGGCGCCCCCTCCGGGACAAGGGCCACCGCCACCGCCTCCGCCTGCTGCATATCCTCCTCCGGACCAGCCGCCGGCCCCTCCGGGGCAGATGCCGCCCATCCAGTAGTCCAAGGCCTCGCTACGGCCGGTCCTTCGTCCGGCCGTAGCCACCCGGACGGTTCAGGCCGCCCCGTCCAGCAAACCGGGCGGCAACTGTTGAAGCGTGTCGAGGATGGCCTCGGCCAGAGCGCGGGCCGAGGCCGCGTCCAGCTCGACCGCCACTCTGGCGTCGACACCCCGGCCGGGGTTGCGTAGGTCGATGTTCAGCGTGTGGTCGGGGCGGGCGTGGACCGGGTGGTCGAAGTAGACGGTGGCATCGGACACGGGGAACCAGCCCTTGGCCCCTTTGCCGCTGCCCTGAACCGCAAGCGTGGTCGTCTGATAGGTGCACATGGTGTGGTGTCCCTTCAGTCGGTGGCCAGGTGGCGACCGAAGAACTCCCAGATCGCCTGCCAGCCCTCGACCGCGGCCTCCGGTCGGTAGGCCGGACGGTCGACGGCGAAGAACGCGTGGCCGGCCCCGTCGTAGACCCGGAAGTCGAACTCCTTGCCGGCGCTGCGCAGTGCCTCTTCCAGCTCCTTGACCTCGGTCGCCGACGGATACTGGTCGTCGGCGCCGAAGAGCCCGAGCAGCGGGCAGCGGAGGTCCTCGGCCAAGTGGACGATGGGCCCGATCTTGAGGGGCAGTCCCTCGGGCGGCGGGGCGACGACGAAAGCGCCGTAGCAGTCGACCGCAGCGTCGATATCGAGGCTGCAGGCAGCGAGGAATGACTGCCGACCACCCGAGCAGTACCCAATGGTCCCCACCTTGCCGTTCGACGACTCGAGCGAGCGCAGGTACGCCGCCGCGCCGCCAACGTCACCGACGAGGCGGTCGTCAGGAACGCCACCGGCGGCCCGGACGGCAGCCGCCGCGTCGTCGGGGCTCGCTCCGGGGGCCTCGCGCCAGTAAAGATTCGGGCAGATGGCCAGGTAGCCCTGCGAGGCGAATTTGCGGGTGATCTCCTTGGTCCCGGCGTCATACCCGGGCATGTGGTGGATCACCACCACCCCGCCGGCCGGTGCGCCCTCCAGGGGTCGGGCCAGATAGGCCTCGACGGCATCACCCCCATGGCCCTCGAATCGGACCGTTTCGGCCCGCATCGACTCATCGGTCATCGGTCATCGTTTCCTCCCACTCGACCCGATTGCTTTCTCGGTGCTCGTCCGCGATCGTCGCTCCGCCGTCAGCCGAGGGTCGGAATGCCCTTGCCTGCCCCGACCCTGAGGCGGCGAGTCCGCAGCGTCTTCAAGTTCCTGGCGCGCCTCCCGCAAGCGGATGGCCTTGCTTGCCCGCTCCTCTCGGAAGGCCCCGATACGGCGGAGTGTGTCATCCAGGCGGTCGAGCAACCTGTCGTTGGCCTCGATGGCATCGTCCAGCAGTTGTCGACGCCTCATCGGGGAGAGATCGCCCTTGCGATATTCCGAGCGCACGCGGTCGAGGACATCGATGTCCTCGGTGTCGAGCACGACCCGCACCTCGGAGAGCGAGAACCCCAGCAGTTCCTGCAGGTCCTTGATACGCACTGCCCGGGCCATATCGGTAGACGAGTAGAGCCGCTCTCCCCGGCCGCGGTAACTGCTCGGGGCGATGAGACCCAGTTCCTCCCAATAGCGGAGGGTTCTCGTGGTGAGCCCCGTGAGCTTGGCCACCTCGCCGATGCGCAGCACAACCTCGGCGTCCACCGTTGCCGACCGACGCGCGCTCACCGCGACCTCGCGGCCGGTGTCGTCTCGGCGGCCTGGGCGGCCCCGGCCGTTTGGGCGGCCCCGGCCGTTTGGGGTGTCTCGGCGGCCATCACGGTCTCGGCGGTTTGCGGGACCTGGGCGATGCTCACCGGCTCGGGGGGTGGCTCCTCGGTTCCGCTGTCGGGCTCGGAGTAGACGTAGCGTCCGCCCCGGAGCCACGAGGCGCCGGCGGCCAACAGACTGGCCACGATGGCGAAGTCGAGAGCGGCGTGCAGGCCCACCCGGAAGGGCGCGCTGATCAGACCGGGGAAGAAACTGCGCCCGGTGAGCGCGTGTTGCTGAGCCACCGGGAGTTGTGCCAGCGCGTGGGGGCCGATCAAGTGCGCCACCGGGTCGTAGCCGAGAAAGGCCGCGAACAGCGTCGAGACAGGAGAGAGATGCGCGGCCCGTTGGGCCACGTCGTTCGGCACACCGTGGGCGGTCAACCCATGGATCAGGTTGTCGGGCAGCGACGCCATCAGCCCGACGATCATGAGGGTGAAGAAGATCCCGATCGAAAGGACCTGCGCCGAGTTCTGGAAGGTGGTGTTCATACCGGCCCCAGCTCCGCGGTGCTGCGCGGGCAGGCTGTTCATGACGCCGGCCCGGTTGGGCGATCCGAAGGCAGCCATGAACAGGCCGGTGAACAGGAGGAGCACCGCGAACACCCAGTAGCTGAAGTCGACCGGCAACACCTCGAGCAGGCCGAAACAGAGGGCGGCACCGAGCATGCCGCCAGTGGCGAACGGTCGGGCCCCATAGCGGTCCGACAAGATGCCCGAGACGGGGCCGGAGACGAGGAAACCGAGCGTGAGCGGCAGCATGGCGATCCCGGCCCACAGGGGGGTGACGCTGAACACGTAGCCGTGGAGGGGAAGCCAGATCCCCTGCAACCAGATGATCAGCATGAACATGAGGCCGCCCCGGCTCAGGGCGGCCAGAAAACTGGCCACGACACCCGAGGTGAAGGCCCGAATCCGGAACAGCTGCAGACGGAACATCGGTTGGGGCACATGGGTCTCGATGAAGCAGAAGGCGATGAGCAAAACGACACCACCGACGAGGAACGAAATGACCAGGGGGCTGGTCCACCCCATGACATGGTGGCCGTAGGGCTCGATGCCGTAGGTGATGCCGACCATGACGAGGACGAGCCCGGCTGCGAAGGTGATGTTGCCCGGCCAGTCGATCTTGGCCGGCCGCCGGGGGCTCGTCTCGTGCAGCTTCAGGTAACCGAGGACGGTGGCGAATAGCCCGACCGGCACCGACACCAGGAAGATGAGACGCCAGTTGATCGGGGCCAGGACACCCCCCAGAACCAACCCGATGAACGTACCGCTGAAGGCCGCCGCCTGGTTCACCCCGAGGGCCATTCCCCGCTGGTTGTCAGGGAAGACGTCGGTGAGGATGGCCGACGAGTTGGCCATGAGCATGGCCGCGCCCACACCTTGGAAGATGCGCATCGTGATGAGCCAATCGCCGGCGGCGGGGCCGGTCATCCAAGTGATACTGAGCAGCAAGGAGAAGAAGGTGAAGACTGCGAAGCCGAGGTTATAGGTGCGGACCCGGCCGTAGATGTCCCCCATGCGGCCGAGGCTGACCACCAGCACGCTGGTGACGACGAGGAAACCGAGAATCATCCACAGCAGGTAGAAGGTGTTCCCGGGCTGCAGGGGATCGATCCCGATCCCCCGGAAGATGTCGGGAAGGGCGATGAGCACGATCGAACCGTCGATGGTGGCCATGAGCATGCCCAGGGTCGAGATGAACAGAGCCATCCACTTGTAGTTGTGGGGCAGTGCGAGATCGGTCCCGTCGAGACGGGCCGCCCGGTCCCGGCCGGCCGTCCTGATCTCGGACACCGACGTCAACGCCTTCTCCCGGTGGTCGTGCCCGTTGCTCGTCGTGATCTTCGGACCCTCATTCGCGCTCCTGCGCTCCAAGCTACGTCCCTCACCTCAACGGTAACTTACATTGACGTGTGCGTAAAGGCCCTTGACAGCGGTGCGACCGGGGTCCCACTGGCATCGGCCGATGCCCTCGCTGGCTGTCCCAGGCGGGCTGCTCCAGGCGGCCCGGGGCGGCCCGGGGTGCCCGGGTGGGTGCCCCGGGCGGGTGGAACCGGGTGACGAACCACCGATCCGGCATCGGCGTGGCTTAACGTTCGATCAGTGTCCACGTCCGGTGCTGATCTGAGGCCTCCCGCCTTACGACCGCGTTGGTGGTACCCGGCGGCCCTCGTCCTCCTGGCCATGACGGCGACGTCGTGTGGTTCGGACCTGCTCGGGCCCTCCTCGACCTCCTCGACTTCCTCGACCTCCTCGACTTCCTCGACCGCGGCGACCACCTCGGGACCCGTCTCGACAACCGTGCCCTTGACGGGCGAGGTGGCGGTCGCCTTCCCGGTTCTGGGTTGCACAACGGCGTTCGGAGCTCCGCTTCCCGGTCAACAGTGGAAGCCTTCGATCCTGCTGGCCCCGATCCCCACGGCGCTCGTCGGACGGGTCGAGTTCTACACCGACGGCAACCACTCCATCCTTGCCCCGAGTGCCTGGTCGTGTATCGGGACGACCGCATCCGACGGCGCCACTGATCTCGCCGTCGTTCCCCCCGGCGGATTCGACCCGACCGGCTCCGGCGCTCCGGCCCCGGGCACCGAAGGCGTCTTCGCCACCTTCGACACCACCGGTCGTCCGAGCGGCGCGGCGCTCGTCTGCCCGTTCTTCAGCATTCCCCAGTGGCAGCAGCAAGAGGCCGACTGCAACGGACAAAAGCCCGCCGGGGAGCAGTCCTCGATGCCCACACCCGACGTGCGCGTCGGTATCCGACCCTGCCGGCGTGGCGGGCACGCTGGCCGGTTCGGGTGGGCTCCGAGCCGTAAGCGGTACCGTGATCTTCCCTCAGGCGATGCCGGCGGTGATGAACGGGGCGAGTATCAACGTGGCGATGGAATCATGTTCGCTGTCTGACGCCGCACTGTGTCCGACAGTCCTCTCGGACTTCAACGTCCGCGAGTTCCCGGTGCCCACGGCTGGCGGCGGATCGGGGTAGTCACCGGCGGTTCCGCCACCGAGCAGAAGCCTTAATTCACTCCTCGTTGCTACCTGCACACGCAGGGCGAACTTAGTTGACGTGCTCACCGACGACCCATAGGTTCGCCTCACCGTCACGATGTCGTGACGGTGCAGGCCCGAATGGAGGCAGGCCATGGGCAGCTCACACCGACCGCATCGCGCCCCGACTCCGGGGACCGACAACACAGCCACCTCCACGCGACGCGCCGGTCCCGACGCCGACAGCCGCGCCACCGTCCCGCCCGGACCGGAACTCCCGATCGGAACGACGGGTGTGGCGCGCCTTGCCACAACGGATGTCGGCGCCCACCAACAGCGGGCCCGGTCCAGTCGCCTGCAACGCCTCGCTTTGGTGCTGGCGCCGGTCGCCCTGTTGCTCGTGTTGCGGGACGTGTTCGATCCCGGCGCCACCCTCCCGACCCCGCATGTGCCCGCATCGATGATGCCGCTGCTGCCGGCCATCGTCCTCATCACGGTACTGCTCCTGGTCATGGTGGTTCCGCTGGTCGCAGCCGGCCGGTCGCCGCATATCCTCTACCGGCCCGAAGACCTGACGATGACCTTCGAAGACGTGCGTGGTTCGGACACGTTGGTCGAGGAGGTCACGAAGACCCTCAACCTCTTCTTGGCCCACCGGACCTTCTCCGAGCGGATGGGCGGCTCTCCCCGGAAGGCGATCCTGTTCGAAGGGCCGCCGGGGACCGGCAAGACCTACATGGCCAAGGCGATGGCCGCCGAAGCCGGCGTGCCGTTCCTCTTCGTTTCGTCCTCGGCCTTCCAATCGATGTTCTACGGGCAGACCAATCGCAAGATCCGCGCCTACTTCAAGGTGCTCCGCAGCCACGCCCGCCGAGAGGGGGGCGCCATCGGCTTCATCGAGGAGCTCGACGCCATCGGAGCGGCGCGGGGCACAGACAAGCGGCAGGGCGAAGGTGTCCCCGGGGTAGTCAACGAGCTCCTCATCCAACTCCAGTCGTTCGAGCTCGCACCCCTCGGCGTGCGCGCCAAAGGTCGTCTGATCGACGGGATCAACAGCTGGCTACCCGCCCACCGGCGGCTGCACCGGCCGGTCCATCGACCAGCGAACATCCTGGTGATCGGAGCCACCAACCGGGCCGCCGATCTCGACCCGGCGTTGTTGCGACCCGGCCGCTTCGACCGAAACATCTACTTCGGGCTGCCCAGCCGCTCGGGTCGGCGGGACATCATCGACTACTACCTGGGCAAGAAGACCCATCATCCCGAGCTCGATGATCCGGTCCGGCGTGACACGCTCGCCGCCCTCACCGCCGGTTACTCGCCGGTGATGATCGAGCACCTGCTGGACGAGTCACTGGTCTGGGCGCTCCGCCGCGGCGACGAGCGCTTCTCGTGGAGCGACCTCCAGCACGCCAAGATGACGGAAGAGATCGGCCTGGCCCAGCCGGTCGAGTACACAGAAGCCGAGCGACGCACCATCGCCACCCACGAAGCCGGTCACGCCACGGTGGCCTGGCTGGTGGGCAAGGGGCGCAAGCTCGAGGTGCTCACCATCGTCAAGCGGCGGGACGCCCTCGGCCTCCTGAGTCATTCGGAGGAAGAGGAGCGATTCACCAAGACGCGGACGGAGATGCGCGCCCTCATCGACATCGCCTTCGGTGGCATGGTGGCTGAAGAGCTCTTCTTCGGGGAGGCGTCGACCGGTGTCGCCGCGGACCTGCAAGCAGCCACGCTCAATGTCTGCCAGATGGTCGGACAGCTGGGCATGGGCAAGACGCTGGTGTCTTCGGCAGCCATGGAATACCCGACCGGAGGCATCGTCTCCAAGGTCCTCTCCACCGACGAGGGACGTGCCGAGGTTGAGGGGCTGCTGGCTGAGGCCAAAGCCTCAGTGGCCGGCATGCTGGAAGCCCACCGGTCCGTGGTGGAGGCCCTCCGCGACGCCCTCCTCGAGCGGGAGGAACTGATCGGCGACGAGATCCTCGACGTCATCACCGGCTCGGACCGACCAGAGCGCCCGGCCCCTGAAGGTGACTCACAAGCCGACCCGCAAGCCCCGGAGGCGGTCGCCTCGTTCTAGTCGGGAGACCCGAGCAGTCGGAGCGGGCCAATCGGGCTAGCTGCGCTCGGCACAGTTGCTGCACCGGCCACGGAAGACAACCTCGACGGTCTCGACGGTCATGCCGTAGCGCTGGGCACGCGGCAGGGACAGTCCTTCGACGCCCAGGGGCTCGACGTCGAAGGTCAGCCCGCAGTTGTCGCATAGCAGGTGGTGATGGTCGGGCCCCGTCTTCGGGTCGTAGCGGGCAGTGCCGTCGGCCAGATGGATCTCGCTGATCTCACCCATGCCGAGCAGCTCGTTGAGCGTGTTGTAGACGGTGGCCAAGCTGACTTCGGGCACCACCCGGCGGGCCGCCGCGTGGACCTGCTCTGCGCTCATGTGGACATGCTCCCCAGTGAGAGCGTCGATGACAGCCCGACGCTGCGGCGTGATGCGCCACCCCTGAGCCTGCAGCCGGTCAGGCAGCGTCACCATGTCAGCGCCCGCGCTCCTTCACGCCTTGAGCCACCCGCTCGCCGAACTCGGTGTCGGCCGCTCGGAAGTGGGCCACGCTGCGCTCGATGATCCCGTCACCCACGGCGCCCGGGGACACCGAGGCCAAGCCGGCGGCGATATTGTCCACCAGGCGCTGCCGGGCATCGGGTGGCTGGAGGCGGTAGAGCTCCCCGGCCTGGGAGAAGTCGCCGCATTCCCGCTCGTCCCACGCATAGGTCCCCGAGCCTCCGTCGGTGGCCAGCGACGCGGCGTAGGGCTCACCGGATTCGACCGGGCCGTCGAAGCTGTTGGGTTCGTAGTTCTTGGATCGGCCACCGTTCACACCACCGGCCATGAACCCGTCGCGGCCGTAGTTGTGCACCTCGGCCGCATGGGCCGCGTTGACCGCTAGCTGGGTGTGGTTGATGCCGAGGCGGTACCGGTGGGCGTCGCCGTAGGCGAAGAGACGGCCCTGGAGCATCTTGTCCGGCGAGGGCCCGATGCCCGGGACGAAATTCCCCGGGTCGAACCCGGACTGCTCGACATCGGCGAAGTAGTTGTCCGCGTTGCGATCGAGGGTGAGACGACCTACTTCCATCAGCGGGTAGTCCCGGTGCGGCCACACTTTGGTCAGATCGAAGGGGTTGATCCGATAGCCCGCCGCCTCGTCCATGGGCATCACCTGGACCTTCAGCGTCCACGAGGGGTACTCCCCCCGCTCGATGGCCTCGATGAGATCGAGCTGGTGGCTGTCGGGGTTCAAGCCGGCCAGCTCCGCCGCCTCAGCCGAGTCGAGACAGCGGATCCCTTGGTCGGTGATGAAGTGGTACTTGACCCAGAACGCATCCCCGTCGGCATTGACCCACTGGTACGTATGGGACCCGAAACCGTCCATGTGCCGGTAGCTGGCCGGGATGCCCCGGTCTCCGAACAACCAGGTGAACATGTGAGTGGCTTCCGGCGAGTGTGAGAAGAAGTCCCACACGTTGTCGGGCTCCTGATGGTTGGTGAAGGGATCGGGCTTCTGCGAATGGATGAAGTCCGGGAACTTGAGGGGGTCTCGGATGAAGAAGATCGGGGTGTTGTTGCCCACCAGGTCGTAGTTGCCGTCCTCGGTATAGAACTTGGTGGCGAAGCCCCGTGGATCGCGCACGGCGTCGGCCGAGCCACGGCCGCCGGCCACCGTCGAGAACCGCAGGAAGGCCTCGGTCTGCTGGCCCACCCGTCCGAGGAACCGGGCGCGGGTCCATGGAGTGACGTCGGCGGTCACCTCGAAGGTCCCGAAGGCGGCCGAGCCGTTGGCGTGCACCACCCTCTCGGGGACTCGCTCCCGGTTGAAGCGGGCCAATTTCTCAATGAGGTGCTGGTCCTGGATGAGCACCGGACCTGCAGGTCCAGCGGTTTGGCTGCGTTGGTTGTCGACGACTGGCGCGCCAGACTCGGTGGTCAGCTGGGGACGGGACATGGCTACCTCCGGAAGGATCGTCGTCCGCCTGTGCGGCGCCGATCGGCGACACCGAGCGAACGTTTCCAACTCTAGAGAGATTCTAATATCGGGTCAAGGCCAACCGTCCGGACCGCGCGTCCGGAGCTGTGCCCTCGCCGCAAGGGGGGCCCTAGCCCGAGCCGGGCCGGGCCCTCTCCTGCCGCCGCCGCTGCCGGACCCGGTCGTCGGCGCGCTGGGCCATCTCGGTCTTCTTCCGCCGCTCGGCCTTGACCCTGTCCTTTTTGGCTCGTCTCGCCGCCCGTTGCTCAGGACTCACCCCCGGTGCAGCCGGACCGGCCCGCGCCACCGGCGTTGCCTCCGGCGACGGGCTCGTCGCATCGTCCAAACCGGTCAGGCCGAACCGAGGATCGTCGGCCAGCAGCTCGGCGCAGAGCGTGGAAGACGGCAGGTCGTCATAGGCCACCGACGCCAGCATCACCGCCACGGTCGTGTCGGGGAACGAAGACCGCACTTCCTCAAGCGCCTCGAGGAGCTGTTCGCGCGTCGGCCGCTCCGAGTTTTCGCCGAGCAATTCGACCGTCTGGGTGAGGCACTCGTCAGAGACGGACCCGGCTACATACGACAGTGCAGGCCGGTACTGCGGCCGGTCGAACACCGCCGCAGGGTCGCGGTGCCGGCGGAGAGCGTTCAAGGCGTTTCGGGCCGCAACAGGGGCGACCGTCGGGATGGGTGAGGCACCGGACAGTGCCGCCCTGAGTTCGTCGGCGGGCACGTTGGCCACCGCCGCTTGCAGGAGGGCGGTCCGCGCCTGCTTGTCTGCCACGTCGATCGTCACTGTCCCTGGCCTCTCCCCGGCCCACTCAAGACCCGGTCGCCCCTCATCATCGCAGAGCGGTGGTCGAGCCCGGACCGCGCCGGCCAGACGATACTGAGGAGCATGGCCGATGACCGATTGCGTCCCACCGGACATATCGAGTCCAACCGGCCGGCGGCGGGGCCGGGGACCGGGCCATCCACCGGGCCATGCACCGGATCATTCACAGGGCCAGGGACCAGGCCATCGACAGGGCCAGGGACGGCAACGGCCGCCCGGCGCGGCGGTCTGGGTCCGTTCGTGACCTTCGTCGAGTACGAGCGTCCTGACGGACTTCTGGCCCGGTGGGATTCGCGCCGCCAGCGCAAGCGGGTCGACCCCGCGCACTCCGGCGGAACGTGGTGGGCGCCGCGGGCCGGCGGCTGGTGGATCGGTGTGCTGTTCGCGGTGGGCTCGACCTTGTTCGCCCTCGGAGCCGTCCCCGGCTTTGCCAATGCTGTCGGGACCAGGGCCGATTCGGTGACCTTCTTCGTCGGCTCCATCTTCTTCACCACCGCGGCACTCCTCCAGTACCTCGAGGCGGTGGACGCTGCCCCAGGTGGTCCGGTGCGCGGCTGGGGCCACATCTTCACCTACCGACCCGACCGCATCGACTGGTGGGCCTGCGGCATCCAGCTCGCCGGCACGGTCTACTTCAACGTGAGCACTGGGGCCGCCGTGTCCGCCAACCTGAGCGCCGAAGCCGCCCGCCATCACGTGTGGCGCCCTGACGCCATCGGATCGGTCTGCTTCCTGCTGGCCAGTGCGTTGGCCTGGTTCGAGGTCTGCCACGGGTGGGGGGCTTGGTCGCCTGACGACATCTCCTGGTGGATCACTGCTCTCAACCTGGTGGGATCCATCGCCTTCGGATGCTCGGCGGTCGCCTCCTACGTCGTCCCTTCCACTGGGGCCATCTGGAACGTAGAGCTGTCCAACCTCGGTACCTTCGTCGGCGCGCTCTGCTTCCTGACGGGGGCGGTGCTCCTGCTGCCGGAGCGAACGGCTGCCTCCGACTCCCCGTGACTCGCGGTGGCGATCTCAAGCGGGTTGGGGGTGCCGACGGAACGGTGCCGGACCGTTGAAGTGGTCGTGGAGGAGGGTGCGCGCCGCGTAGTACCCCGCCATGCCGTGCACGCCGCCTCCGGGTGGCGTCGAGGCCGATGCCAGGTAGAGGTGCGGCAGCGGGGTTCGGTAGGGGTTCCAGCGCATGGTCGGGCGGAACAGGATCTGCCGCAGGGTGGCGGCCCCACCCCCGATGTCGCCCCCCACGTAGTTCGGGTTGCGGCGGGCCTCCTCGGCCGCCGTGGTGGTCGAGCGGGCCAGAATCAAGTCGGCAAAGCCGGGAGCGAACCGTTCGATCTGGGACTCGATGGCGGCCGTCATGTCCACCGTCGACCCCGACGGGACATGGCAGTAGCCCCACAGCGTCTCCCGGCCGGCCGGTGCTCGGGTGCGGTCGGCCACCCCCGGCTGCACGACGATGCAGTAGGGACGGTCCGGATGGCGCCCAGCGACTACCTCCGCTTCGGCCGCCGCGACCTCCTCGAAGCTTCCACCGATATGGAGCGTCCCGGCCCGCCGACAGGCGGCCGCGGTCCAGGGGACCGGTTCCGAGAGGGCCCAGTCAACCTTGCACACGCCCGGTCCGTGGCGGAACCGCCGTAGGGAACGCCGGTACCCGGGAGAGAGCTCAGAGCCCGCCAACCGGAGGAGCGCCAGGGGTGCCAGGTCCAGCACGACCGTGCGGGCGGATGGGACATCGGCGAGGGAGTCGACCCAATGGCCGCAGGTCACCGTAGCCCTGAGGCGTTCGAGCTCCCCCAGCATGGCTGCGGTGATGGCCTCACTGCCCCCTTCCACCACCGGCCATCCGAGAGCGTGCGCGGTCGAGGCGAGGAAGAGCCCGAACGCGCTGGTCAACGGATCGGAGAGCGACGACATCGAGTGGGCGGCGACCCCGGCGAAGAGGGCTCCGGCCTCGGCGCCAGTGAAGCGGCGCGCCAGTCGCGTGGCAGGAAGAAGGCCCGAGCGGCCAAATCGGACCATGGCCAGGGGATGCTCGGGCATGTTGCGGAGCGGGGCGAGCACGGTGTCACCGATGGTCCGCACGTCCCGTACCAGCGGCGCAATGAGGCGGCGATAGGCGGGTCCGTCGTCTCCCAATGAAGCAGCCGTATCGGCCAAGGACCGCTGCGCGACGACCGCTCGGTCACCGTCCAGAGGGTGCGCAAAGGGAAAGTCTGGCTGACGCAACGCCTGGTGCAGGCGATCGAACACTGGCTGGCGAAAGAACGGTGACGCAATGACCAGCGGATGCACGGCCGAGCAGACGTCGTGCCGGAATCCGGGCAACGTCGATGCCTCGGTGCGGCAGCCGCCGCCGGGGCTGTCTGCACCTTCGAAAACCGACACCGAGAGGCCGGCCCTGGCCAAGGTCACCGCAGCGGCCAACCCGTTGGGTCCCGAGCCCACCACGACGGCGTCGAACCGGCCCATCAGCCCCGCCGAGGATCGTCTCGGGACGTCATGACCGCAGTCATACCGCCGGACCTGCCCCGATGCCAATCCCCCACTGGATCCGCTCCATCAACCCCCGGCGCGGAACATTGGGGCACCGCCCCGTGTTGAATTGGAGCATGAAGGAAGAGCAGGGAATGGACGAGGCAGAGTACGGACCTACTCCGGGCGATCAGCTCCGGGCATTGCCGGGAGAGGCGCACGACCGAGGAACGCGGTTCGTATCGGCAGAGGCCATGCAGGCCAGGCTTTTCTCGGTCTACGACGCGGCGGCGGCGGCCGAGGAGGCGTTGGCGCTCGTGCAGCAGCAGCTCACGCTCACGTTGCAGCGCCATTACTACGAGGCCGATGAGATCGAACAGATGGCCGACGAGCTCGATTCTCTCCTGATGCTCTCCGAGCTCGACGACGATGGGCTCGTATCTGAGACCTGAGTCACAACTATCGCGGCATGGTGGGTTGACACTCGGGATCTCGCGTATGGCTAGGAGCGTTCGCCCCGTCCGGTAAAGGTGATGGCAAGACCCTGCCTCGCTGGCTGGTCGCGTTGAACACGAGCAAGCTGAGAACCGGCCGGGGCGGTGTAACAACCGGATGGTTCAATTCCGGGTTATGGATCTTGCTGTCGTGACGGAGATGATGGATCGGTTGACGTCGTCCGATCCGTCCAGCTGTGCGGACACGGAGTCGATCGTCCTCCTCCAGCACCAGTTGGCACGGTTCGATGCATTCGTCACCAAGGCCACAGCCGCATTCGACGCCCAGGGGAACTGGATCCCCGACGGCGCCCGAAATGCGGCGGGATGGCTTGCCACGAGGTGCCGGCTTCCCCGCGGCCAGGCCCGGCGCCAGGTCCGTAGAGGCCGCGAGATCCGCCATCTGCAGGAATGTGCCCATGCCTGGGCCGATGGCGACATCACCGCTGCCCACGTGGACACCATCGTTGCTCTGCGGCGCGATTCGACCGAGGAGGCACTGGCCCGCGACGAGTCCATGCTGGTCGAACAGGCCCGCACCCTGCGTTTCGATTCCTTCGTCCGGGCGGTGACCTACTGGGAGCAGCTGGCCGACCCCGACGGGCTCGAAGCGGAGAGTAAGGAACGTGAGGCCAGGCGCGACGTATACCTGGCAAGCAGTTTCCACGGTATGTGGCTGGGCAAGATGACCCTCGATCCTGTGTCCGGGGCCATCGTGGGCGGGGAGCTCGAGCGCCTCGAGCACCAGCTATTCGAAGCGGACTGGGCCGAAGCACGTGCTGCGCTCGGGCGAGACCCCACCATCGCTGAATTCTCCCGAACCTCCGGCCAGCGCAGGGCCGATGCCCTCGTCGAAATGGCGACTCGCTCCCGAACGGCTCCCGCCGATGGGCGCCGTCCTGATCCGCTGTTCAGCGTGCTCGTCGGCTACGAGTCGTTACACGGGCGGATCTGTGAACTCGCGCAAGGCACCGTTGTCTCGCCTGTCTCGCCGGGTTCGCTGATCCCCTGGCTCGACAAGGCCTACTTCGAGCGGGTGGTCTTCGAGCCGGGCGCTCGGGTTGAAGTGAGTGCCACGGCCCGGCTGTTCACCGGAGCCACCCGCCGTGCCATCGAGCTACGGGACCGAGAATGCACACATCCGTTCTGCGACGTCCCGGCGGCGGCGTGCCAGGTCGATCACATCATCCCGAACGCAGCCGGTGGTCCCACCACCCAAGAGAACGGTCGACTTCTCTGTGGGTTTCATAATCGGATGCGGAACCAAAGGCCCCCGCCCGACCGGTGAACGCCGAGGACACCTAGGCGGAGCGGGATCAGCCAGCCAACTTCTTGACACTGGCGATGAGGTCGGCGGGCCGCTGGTCCCCGACCGGCATCGGGGTGACCTGGAGGTGGGTCACGCCCGCCTCACGAAAGGCAGCGATGCGCTCGGCCACGTACCCCTCGGGGCCGCACAGCGATGTCGCCTCGAGGAGCTCTTGGGGCACCAATGCCTCCGCCTCCGCCTTGTTCCCGCTGAGATAGAGGTCTTGGATGGCCTCTGCCTCCTGCTCGAAGCCATAGCGTCGGAGCACGTCGTTGTAGAAATTCTTCCCCTTGGCCCCCATCCCGCCCACGTAGAGCGCCACCATCGGCCGCGACAGGTCCCGGAGGGCAGCCACGTCGTTCCCGTCGCCAATGGCCAGCAACCCGCCGACTGTGATCTGAAGCGGCCCGAGGCCGGGATCCCGCTTGGCCCGTCCGGACTCGAGTGAGGGACCCCATACTTCGTGGGCCTTCTCGGGATGGAACAGCATCGGGATCCACCCGTCGGCCAGCTCGGCTGCCATGGCCACGTTCTTCTCCCCGAGGGCCGCCACCCAGATGGGGATCGAGGGGCGTACCGGATGGCCGATGATCTTGAGGGGCTTGCCCAGCCCGGTCCCCTCCCCGGGCGGCAAGGGCATCGTGTAGTACCGGCCCTCGTGCACGAGCGGAGCCTCGCGGGCCCACACCTTCCGGCACACGTCGATGATCTCGCGGGTGCGGCCGATCGGGGCGGTGAACGGCACGCCGTGCCAGCCTTCGATGACCTGGGGTCCAGAGGAGCCGAGACCAAGGTGGAAGCGACCCTCCGAGAGGGTGTCCATCCCGGCCGCGGTCATGGCGATGAGGGTCGGAGTCCGCGAGTAGATGGGCAGAATGGCCGAGCCGATCTCGACCCGTTCGGTGAGGGCGGCCAAGTAGCCCATCATGCTCGGGCTGTCCAGGCCGTAGGCCTCGGCCACCCAGACCAGGTCCAGCCCGGCCTGCTCGAGCTCGGCCACCTCGGCCGCCGCCCGCCGGAATCCCCCGGCGTAGCCGAGCATCGTGCAGATCTTCATCAGCCCTCCTCGGGCCTGGGCTAGTCGGGAGAGACGGCCGGGTCCAGGTAGTGAGACTAGGCCGTGGCGGGGGGCCGGCTCCGAGCGGTGCGAGCGCTGGCGGCGACTATTCCCACAGCCGCACGCTCATCGACTGACTGGCCGTAGCCAACAGCGCGCCCCCTTCGGACCAGAGGTACGCAGTCCCCTGCCCGTAGCCGCCCACCAGGGCCTGCATCCGGATGTGGCACAGGATCCACTCCGTCGGCTCGAGCCGCACCATCCGGAGTGTGTTGTCGAGACTGCGGCTCATGACCCGGCGGCCCAGGGGCTGCGAGACCCCACCGGAGACGTAGTCCCCGATGATGGCCAGAGTGGCAGCCGAAGGCTCGAGGTGTCCGGGTACCCGGGCCCACAGGACGCTGTCGGGATCCCCGGGAGCCCCGTGGGCCGACGTGATCTCTCCGAACGACCGCCCTCGGGCCAGGCGGACATCGATCCGGTCGAAGATCGACGCTGAGTCGAAGTCTGGCAGCCGGCGCGGCGGGCAGCTCTCAGGCTCGGGTACTTCCGGCATCGTGACCCAGACACCCCCGGCGTCGAGATTGGTCGGGTGGCCGGCGGCGGCGTTGACGGTGAGGATCTCGGTGTCGCCCACATAGCCGACGACTCGGCCTTGGGTGATCCGGCGGCCCTCGGCGGCCAGGGTGACGGAGAGCTCCAGCTCCGAGCCGGTCGGCGCGTACGAGAGATACTGCGCCGTCGACCACACGGTCGGTCGACCGCAGGCTGCCTCGAGCGCGACCAGGGCGGCACCGAGGCCACACCCGCCAAAGAGGAATTTTCCCGGTGTGGTCAGCTCGGGCACCACCGTCAGCCGCCAGTGCAGGTCGTCAACGACCGGCTCCATGCCGAGGAACTTCCTTGCGTCTGTCATGGGTCCCGCCGCGGCAGTGTCAGTTCCTCGGGACCTTCGACCACGGCAGTTCCTTGTCCACCCGTACATCACCGGGCAGGCCGAGGATCCGCTCGCCGAGAATGTTGCGTTGGATCTCGGAAGTTCCTCCCTCGATCGAGTTGGCCCGGGACCGGATGAACATCTTCCGCGCCGAGCCGGGAGGGCCGACCAACCCGAGCCACTCGGGTCGCAACATCGTGTAGTCGTAGCCCACCATGGCCGCCGGCCCCAGGAGGTCGACGCACAGGTCGTAGATGCGCTTGTTCACCTCGGCGAACATCAATTTGGCGATCGACCCCTCGGGCCCTGGGTTCCCTGCCCTCCGGTTCTGGGAGGCCCGGATGTTGGTGAGCCGCAACACCTCCGCCTCGACCCACGCCTGCACCAGCCGATCCCGCTCGACCGGTCCGCTCCCTGCTGCCACTTCCCCCCAGATCCGCAGTGCCTCGGCGATCGACCCCGACCCGCGCACGGGCGGGCCACTGCCACCACCGATGATGCTCCGCTCGTTGGACAGGGTGGTAAGAGCCACACGCCATCCCTCCCCGACGTCGCCCACCCGGTCGGTGTCGGGGACCCGAGCCTCGGTGAGGTACACCTCGTTGAACTCGGCCTCGCCGGTCATCTGGCGCAGCGGGCGCACCTCAACCCCGGAAGTGTGCATGTCGAGAGCGAAGTAGGTCAGCCCCTTGTGCTTGGGAGCATCGGGGTCGGTCCGCGTCACCAGCATGCCGCGGTCGGCGATATGGGCCGCCGTGTTCCACACCTTCTGGCCCGTCACCACCCATTCATCACCGTCCCGGACCGCACGCGTGGACAGTCCGGCGAGGTCCGATCCGGCACCAGGCTCGCTGAACAGCTGGCACCACACCTCCTCGCCGGTGAAGGTCGGGCGCAGCAACCGGCGGCGGATCTCGTCGGATCCATGGGTCACCACTGTCGGGGCGGCCATGGTCAGGCCGAAGAACTCGGCCATCCCGGGGGAGGTAGCGCCGGCCTCGCCGAGGCGGCGGTCGACCTCGCGCTGCAAGCCGGGGGCGACGTCGAGCCCTCCGAAACCCTCGGGGAAGGAGACCCAAGCCAGCCCTAGGTCGTACTGACGGGACCGGAACTCCTCGACCGGCGTGGCCCGCGGATCGAGCTCATCCAACAGCTCGCCGGTCCGATCCTCGACCAGGGCCCGCTCATCTGCCATACCCGGAGAACTTACTGCGGCAACTCCCCGGAGCACCCAGGCCGACAGCCCAGCAGCTCAGCAGCTCAGCAGCTCAGCAGCTCAGCAGCTCAGCTCACGGCTGGAGCCGTTGGATTCGCCACCCTTCCGGACGAGGTGTGTACCGCAGACGATCGTGCAGGCGGTCCGCCCGGTTCTGCCAGAACTCGAACGACCGAGGTTCGACCCGGATACCGCCCCACCACGGCGGCCGCGGCACGCGGTGCCCGGCATAGGACGCCTCGAGCTCGCGCACCCCGGTGTCAAGGGTTTCACGGCTGTCGATCGCCCGGCTCTGATGGGAGGCCCAGGCGGCGATCTGCGCGCCTCGTGGCCGGGTGGCGAAGTAGTCGTCCGACTCCTCGCCGGCGATGCGGGCGGCCGTGCCCTCGATGCGCACCTGGCGGCCAAGCGGGCCCCAGTAGAAGAGGAGGGCGGCTTGCGGGTTCTGGTCCAGCTCGTTGCCCTTGCGGCTGTCGTAGTTGGTGTGGAACACGAAGCCGCGCTCATCCCAGCTGCGAAGCAGCACCATCCGCACCGATGGCCGGCCCTGCCCGTCGACAGAGGCGACGGCCATGGCTTCAGGGTCGGCGATGACCCGACCGGCCTCTTCGAACCACCGTCCGAACTGGACCAACGGATCCGGGGAGACCAGCTCCTCCGACAGCTGTTCCGAGCGCTCAGCCATCCAAACGACCATACCGGGATCACCTACGGTAGGTTCGGCCGCCGTCGGCGTCTACCACCCGACCCGCAAAGGGACGGGTAGATTCACCCCGTGGCCGGCACGATCGACGTCGCGGCCGAACGGGCGGCAACCCCGGGGTGCTCCCGGGTCGCCCACCTCAACAACGCCGGCGCCGCCCTGCCCACCCGGGCCACACTCGAGGCATTGGTGGACCACCTGCGGGCCGAGTCCGAGCTCGGAGGATACGAGGCGGGCGAGGCGGCAGCCGACCGACTTGCCGCCGTTCGAGGGGCCGGTGCCCGCCTGCTCGGGGCGGGCGAAGCTGACGTCGTCGTCACCGGATCGGACACCCAGGCGTGGACGAAAGCGGTGTGGGGGCTCGTCCTCGGAGGGAACCTGGAACGCGGCCAACGGGTCCTGGTCGACCGGATCGCCTACGACAGCCACTATCTCGGCCTGCTGCAGGCCTGCCGGCTGACCGGCGCCACGATCGGCGTGGTGGCGAGCACCCCGGACGGCACCGTCGACATCGACGCCCTGGAGGCCGCGGTTGGAGGTGGCGGGGTGGCCTTGGTCGCCCTTACCCACGTCGGCACCCACCGCGGCCTGGTCAACCCGGTCGAGGACGCCGGTGCCGTCTGTCGCCGAGCCGGCGTGCCGTTCTTCTTGGACGCCTGCCAGAGTGTCGGGCAGCTCCCGGTCGACGTTCAGCGCATCGGCTGCGTCGTAGCCACCGTCACCGGCCGCAAGTGGCTGCGAGGGCCACGCGGCACCGGTCTGCTCTATGTGGAACCGGCCTTCGCCGACAGGCTCGAACCACCCGGCATCGGCTGGAGCTCGGCTGTGTGGATGGACGCCGAGAGCTATCGCCTCCGGGACGGAGCCGCTCGCTTCCTCGACTTCGAAGTGCCCGTCGCCGCCCACTTGGCGCTGGGCGAGGCCATCGACCACGCCATGGTGCTGGGCATCGACACCATTCGAGCGCGGATCGACGGCTTGGCGGAAGGGTTACGCGGGTGGCTGACCGACATACAGGGCGTCACCGTTCACGACGGCGGCTACCGGCGATCGGGCATCGTCACCTTCACCGCCGAAGACACGGAGCCGGCTGCCGTCTCGGCGGCGGCCTCGGCCCAGGGCATCAATGTCTCGGTCAGCGAGGCCCCGTGGGCCCGCCTGGACATGGTGCCCCCGAACCCTCCAGCCGTGGTCCGTGCCTCGCCCCATTACTACAACACCGAGGAGGAGCTGGATCGGCTCGTCGACATCGTGCGCTCACTGGTGCGGTCCTGACGGAATCTCACCCGTGCACCCGAAGCCCCGGAAATCACGCGTCGGCGCCCGGCGGCCCTGCCGCCCAGCCGCTCAGAGCGGTGACCCGGAAGATCAGCACGTCGGCGAAGGGTCGGCCCTCGTACTGACGGTGCTTCTGCTCGAGCAGCCCGAGCAGCACTTCCACCTCGGGCTCACCTGGGTGGACGACCCATTCGAGCGAGGCTCGCACCCACCACAGGCGTGACCAGTCGTTCTGGTCCCAGTGGTCGCACAGCAGCACGGCGCGCGGATCTGCTCCGAGGTTACGTACCCGTTGGAGGACCGAGTCCGACTTCTCCTTCACCCGATCGATCGGCACGGCGACCCCACCGTCGGCATAACTGAAGCAGGCCGGTACGGCATCGACACCGCGGACCGGGTGCAGCGTGGCGAGCGTCGCCCGCTCGGCCCGGCGGAGTAGCTCCTCGCATCTTTGGGTGTCGAGCCTCACCGGTAGCAGACCTTCACCGGTAGCAGACCTTCACCGGTAGCAGACCTTCACCGGTAGCAGACCTTCACCGGTAGCAGCCTTCACCGGCAGCAGCCTTCACCGGCGACGGCCTTTCACCGGCGGCCGCCCGCCCGGGCCGGATCGGAGCGTTTGAACGAACAGGAGACCAGGTGGTCATCGACCACGCCCACGGCCTGCATCAGGGAGTAGACGATCGTCGACCCGACGAAGGTGAACCCGTGGCGCTTCAGGTCCTTGGCGATGCGGTCCGACAGCTCGGTGCGGGCCGGCAGGTCCGCCATCGAGCGCGGTCGGTTCACGACTGGACGACCGTCGACGAACGCCCAAAAATAGGCGGCGAAGGACCCATGCTCCTTCTCGATCTCGAGGAATGCCCGCGCGTTGGTGACCGTGCCTCGCACCTTCAGTCGGTTGCGCACGATGCCAGGATCGTCCAGCAACGAGGCGATTCGGGTCTCGCCGTAGCGGGCGACGCGGTTGGGGTCGAAGCCGGCGAAGGCCCGGCGGTAGCCGTCTCGTTTGTTCAGGATGGTGGACCACGAGAGCCCGGCCTGGGCGCCTTCGAGCACCAGCATCTCGAAAAGGTGGCGATCGTCCCATGAGGGGACACCCCATTCCTCGTCGTGATAGCGGCGCATGGCCTCAGAGGCCCCGGCCCAGCTACACCGCTGGCCCACTTCCGGCGATCCGGCTCGGTTCACCAGGGATTCTCGTCGCCGATCACGGCCACCCGGATTCCGCGGCTACCGACCTGTATGAACAGGTGGGACAGTGGACGCGGTGCCGGCCGTCGTGGCCCGTGGTTGGCGCAATTTGGTTGGCGCAGTTGGATGTATCCGAGCATTCCCTTCCAGACTGCACCCTAGTCGTGGCTTCGACCGGGCCACCCGACCTGAGCAGGCGCGATGATGGGAGCGTGGACTCGCGTGTCGTGGCCGTTGACAGTCGCGGTCGAACGGTCGTCGATCTGACCGGCGAGCTGGAGCGGTTCTGTGAGGGGCGCGGAGACGGGTTGGCAAACGTGTTCGCCCCGCACGCCACCGCCGGGCTGGCGCTCATCGAGGTCGATTCGGGCTCCGAGCACGACCTCGACCAGGCGCTGCGACAGCTGTTGCCCAGGGACGATCGCTACCGGCACCGGCATGGCTCGCCGGGCCATGGTGCCGACCACGTCCTGCCCGCCCTGGTCAGCCCGTCGGTGACCGTGCCCGTCCTGGCCGGAAGCCCCCAGCTCGGTACGTGGCAGAGCCTGGTGCTGGTGGACACCAACGAGGACAACCCGCGGCGCCAGGTGCGGTTCAGCTTCCTTTCGGGATAGGCGTTCAATCGGCCCGGCGTACCCCGGGGGCCACGCCGTAGCAGAAGTCGACTCGTTCCGGACCCTCGCTTGTCGGTCGGGAACGAGTCGAACCACGGTGGCGTTCGGTACTGTATGGCGGACGTGTCCCGTATCCTGCTCATCCCCGGGAGCTTGCGGAGGGAGTCGACGAACATGGCGGTGCTCCGGTCCGCCCAAATGGCTGCCCCCGAGCACGTCGCCACGGTCCTGTTCATGGGGCTGGGAGGGCTCCCGCCGTTCAATCCCGATGCTGACGAGGATCCTCTCGACCCTTCGGTGACGGACCTTCGCTCTCTGATACATGGGGCCGACGGCCTCTTGTTCTCGACACCCGAATACGCCGGGGGCCTCCCGGGGTCGTTCAAGAACCTGCTGGATTGGACGGTGGGGGACGACCAGCCTGGATCGATCTACGAGAAGCCGGCGGCCTGGATCAACGCGTCTCCCCGTGGTGCGCCCTATGCCCACGAGTCGCTCCGTCGGGTGCTCGGCTACGTGAAGGCGACCATCGTCGAGGCTGCTTGCCTGCACATCCCGGTGACGGGAGACATGCTCGAGAACGGGATCATCGCCGATCCCTCTGTCCGTAACCGACTGGCCGGCGCGCTCAGCGCGCGCTCGGCTCACCGTCTAGGCGCCGCGCCACCGACTGAGTGGACACGGAGCGAATCCGGTCCGCAGTCAGGGCCTCGACAGCCAATGGACGCCCCGTGCGCGCCACCGCCAGCAAGGGCCGCCGTCTAGGCGCCCCTGTGAAATGCGACTTCCAATTCAGCCCCATCCGGATCCCGGAAGAACACGGACAACAAGCCCGGGCCAAACTGGGTCACCTCACCGGGAGATGAACCCCGTTCGACGAGGCGATCGCGTATCTCGAGGAGTTTCTTCTCGGACGCCACCGCGAATGCGTAGTGGTCGATGGGACCCCGCCCACCCATTTTGGCTCGATCCCCGACGATCGAGTCGGCGGGTACCTCGAACACATTGAGAGCGCCACCGCCGCCCATGTTCACAATCGCCATCCGCGGATGGTCACCCTCCGCTTCCATGATCGTGACGACGTCGGCCCCGAACACATCTCCGTAGAACTGCAGGTAGCGTTCGAGGTTCGCCGTCATCGTGGCCACATGATTGAAGCCGGTCGTCTCTGGATGTCTGGACATGGCACCTCCCACCTGATCTGGGGTACTTCCTCGAGTGGATCATCTGCCCAGCCCACTCCGTCGTCGACCATATGCCATCACGGAGGCCGCTCAGAGGCGGCGGTCCATGCGATCACCGGAGGTCGAACCTCGGGAACGCCGGGGCTGGGCCCCGAGGACATTCCGGGGCAGATCGACCGCCTCGATCCGAATCTGCATCATCCTGGCTCGGTGTCGGAGCTTTCAGCCGTCTACCGCTGTACCGGACACGGCTGAATCCAATCGGGCAAGCGTTCGCTCCATGTCCCGACGGGTCTTTCCTGAGTAGATCCCGCCCAGCTTCAGAAGGGCGCGCTGATGGTCGGCCGTGATGTCCCAGCTCTCGCGAACGAGGGTGCCGTTCTCAACCGGCTCCAATTCATACCGCCAGATCCTTCCCGCCAGATATCGGCCGAGGGTCCCACTGGGCCCTGTCTTCCAGGCAATGCGACGGTTGTCCTCGAACTCGACGACTCTGCTCTCGGTCTGGTACCGCACGCCGCTCAACTTCATGCCCATCCTGAAGGTCGAGCCGAGTGCCAGTGGTTCCACGCCTTCTGACGCCGCCCCTTGGAGCATTCCTGAGCCGTCGATTGACGAATGCCTTCCGACATTCGAAAGCACATCGAAGATTGCTTCCGGCGGAGCGCCAATCGTTCGTTCGACGGTGAGTACATAGCCTTTCATGACCAACTCCGTTTCGTCTGGACCCAGATCCTACGTCTGCAACCAACCGGTTTCACTGTCCACACTCGAGTGCCTGCTCGACTGTCCTCACTCGATTTCCTCATCCATTTCCTCATCCATTCCCTCACTCGATTGTCCTCATCGATTGTCCGCACTCGATTGTCCGCACTCGATTGTCCGCACACAACGGTGGCCGACCAAGAATGGGCCGTGGGATGCTCATGGCATGAACTGGCAAGTCTCGGCCAGGGCCAGACGACCCGGGGGATCAGGGCCCAGACGGGGTGATCCCTGCGCACGTTGTGATCGTTGCTTGGCAACATGCCCAGATTGAGTGCTGGACTCCTTCTCTACCGAAAGGTCGCCAATCGGGTCGAGGTGCTGCTCGTTCATCCAGGTGGGCCTTTGTGGACCAACAGAGAGGACCACGCCTGGTCGATCCCCAAGGGCGAATGCCAACCCGATGAGGACGCCCAACAGGCCGCGGAACGTGAGTTCTCCGAGGAGCTGGGCCGGCGAGCCCCTCCGGGCGTTCGAGAGGACCTCGGGGAGATCCAACAAGGGGGTGGGAAGCGAGTCCGCGCCTGGGCGGTGCTGGCCCAGGAGTTCTCGACCGATGACATCGAGAGCAACGAGTTCGAGATGGAGTGGCCGCCTCGGACCGGACGGCTGCAGGCGTTCCCGGAGATCGATCGAGCGGAATGGACCGACGTCGACGAGGCTCGGAGACGCCTGATCCGAGCACAGGTGGAGCTCCTTGATCGGTTGCTCGGTCGGATCGCCCTGTGATGGACGCTCAGCGTCGTGAGCGACGGCGCCGCCGCGAATCGGTCAACGCGACGGGCTTCCAGCCAGCATCCTCGGGGTTGACGTTGGTTCCCGGGGGAACGATCTCGTCGATGCGGTCGAGCACGGCCGGTTCGAGACGGACGTCGGGTGCCGACAGCTGCGACTCGAGCTGCTCCATGGTGCGCGGGCCGATGATGGCCGCACTGACCGCCGGATGCTCGAGCACGAAGGCCAGCGCCAGCTCGATGAGGCTGAGGTCGGCCTCGGCCGCGAGGTCGGCCAATTCGGTGACGATCTCGAGCTTTCGCTGGTTGGCCGGCAGGCCGAGGTCGTACCGATCGGGCGCCCTGGACGCCCTCCGGCTGGTGTTCTCCTTGCCCGCGCCAAAGCTGCCCGACAGCCAACCCCCGGCCAGGGGGCTCCAGGGAATGACCCCCATCCCGTAGGCCTGTGCCGTCGGCAGTACGTCGCGCTCGATCCCGCGCACCAACACCGAGTAGGGCGGCTGCTCGGTCATGAAGCGCTCCCGGCCCCGGCGCTCGGCCACCCACTGGGCCTCGACGATCAGCTCGGCGGGGAACGTCGAGCTCCCGAACATGCGGATCTTTCCCGCCTGCACCAGTTGGGTCAACGCGCTCAGAGTCTCGTCGATGTCGGTATGCTCGTCAGGTCGGTGGACCTGGTACAGGTCGATGTAGTCCGTGCCCAGCCGACGCAGGCTGGCCTCACACTCGGCCAGGATCCAGCGCCGGGAGCTCCCCTGAGCGTTCGGGTCGTCGCCCATGGGGGCAAAGACCTTGGTGGCCAGCACCACTCGCGAGCGGTCGACGGCGGTCAGCGCCTCGCCCACGATGATCTCCGACTCGCCGGCGGAGTAGACGTCGGCGGTGTCGATGAAGTTGATGCCGGCATCGAGGGCGCGGTGGATGATGCGGGCGCCGTCGCGGTGATCCGGATTGCCCCAGGCGCCGAGCATCATGGCCCCAAAGCAAAGTGGGCTGACCTTGACGCCGGTTCGGCCGAGGGTACGGGTGTGCATGGGGCAACCCTACGGCGCGCTCGGACCGGGGTGGCGGGTCGGCTCGGAGCCGAATTCAGATCGCGCCGCATGGCGGTGCCAGGCCATACCTCAGGCCGGCCTACCGGAGTGACCCCGGGCAGGTCAGCTGCCTAGGATCGCTCCGACCACGACGCCCACCGTGAACTCGAAGAGCTCCTCCTCGTCGATGGGGTGGGCCAGATGAGCGAGCAGCTCGGGATGGCCCGGGGCATCACCGGCAGACCAGAGGTCCTCGGCCGTCAGGCGTTGGACCGGCTGTCGCTCGAGCTGCCGGTCGAGGAGTACCGAGCCCACAACCAGGTTGAGCACGGCCTGCACGGCCAAGGCAGCATCCGCGCCGCCCACGCCGGCTCCCGTCAGCTCGCGGACCAACACGCGGCGGGCCGGTTGGAAGAGCTCGGCCGTCCGCCCCTGGCGGTGCACCAGGGCGACCAGATCGGGCCGCTCGAGGAGAGTTTCCCGAAGGGCTCGGGCGATCGAGGTGATCCGGGACGACGGGTCCTCGCCCCGGACCGACACCTCGCCCAGCCGGGTGATCACCTGCTCGGTGAGGCCGTCCAGCAGGTCCTGCTTGTTGCCGACGTGCCAATAGATGGAAGTGGCGGCCACCCCGAGCTTGGCCGCCAGACCCCGGATGGTTACGGCGTCGATACCCCCGGACTCGAGAAGCTCCATCCCGGCATCGAGCACCTGGTCGCGGGAGAGCGCGGCGTCGGGTGTCCTCCCCTTCGCTGCTTGACGGCCTGGACCGGTCATGTAACGATGTTACAGAAGGCTTGGGGTCGTCCGCAGATCGGTCGGGCCCCGAGGTTGAGTTGGAGGGGGATGCGAACATGGCTGACGGCGAGCGCTACACCATCATCTCTGCCGACTGCCACAGCGGGGGCGATCTCCGTGACTACCGCGACTACCTTCCGACGGCCCTGCATCCGCAGTTCGACGAGTGGGCCCGCGTCTACCGGGTGCCCTTCGATGATCTGATGGGCGAGGAAGCCAGCCGCAACTGGGACCACTCCCGGCGCCTGGCCGACCTGGAAGCCGACGGGATCGTTGCGGAAGTGATATTCCCCAACACCATCCCTCCCTTCTATCCGGAGCCCTCCCTCAAGGTGCAGATGCCCGGGGCCAGCGATGGTGACCTGGAGCTGCGCTGGGCGGGGCTTCGAGCCCACAACCGATGGCTGGCCGACTTCTGCGCCGAGGCCCCGGGGCGGCGCCTCGGCATCGTCCAGATCATGCTGCACGATGTGCCCGCCGCGGTGGCTGAGGTCGAGTGGGCCGCGGAGGCCGGCATGACGGCGGGCGTGCTGCTCCCTGGGGCGCCGCCCGGCTCAGGCTTGGAGCCGCTCTACTCCAGGGTCTACGACCCGCTCTGGCGCGCCTGCGAAGTGGCCGGGCTGCCGATCAACCACCACAGCGGCAGCGCGGTCCCGCCGCTCGGGGACCAGGACATCGACAAAGTCATGTTCATGCTCGAGGTGACCTGGTGGGCCCACCGGTCCCTGTGGCACCTCATCTTCGCCGGCGTCATGGAACGCCATCCGGAGCTCCAGTTCGTCTTCACCGAACAGGGAACGGCGTGGATTCCCGAGACCCTAGGAACGCTCGACTTCTTCTTCGCTCGGATGGGAAACGCCCAGGGTTCCCAGGAGGCCGAGTGGGGAAACACGGTAGTGTCCGAACTCTCCCTGCGACCGAGCGAGTACTGGGCCCGGCAGTGCCACGTCGGCTCGAGCTTCATGCGGCCTGCGGAGGCGGCCATGCGCCACGCGGTCGGGGTGGACCGGATCATGTGGGGCAGCGACTACCCGCACAAGGAGTCGAGCTTCCCCTTCAGCCGCGAGGCCCTCCGGCTCTCCTTCGCCGGCATCGACCCGGGCGAAGTCCAGGCCATGCTGGGCGGGAACGCGGCCCGGTTGTTCGGCTTCGATCTCGATGCGCTGCGGCCGGTGGCCGACCGGGTCGGTCCCACCCATGAGGAGATCGACGACCCGCTCAAGCCTGACGAGATCCCGCCGGAGGCGACCCGGTGTCCGGCCTTCGCCGGGATCGCTGCATGAACCGCCCTCGGCCGCATGAACCGCCCTCGGCCGCCTGAACCGCCTGACCCGCCCGAACCGCCTTGCCGCCTAGACGCCTGAGTCGGCCTGCCGCCTGACAGGCGGGGTCACGGGTCAAGGACCGACCACGAGGACCGACCACGAGGACCGACCACAAGGACCGACCACAAGGACCGACCACGAGGACCGACCACAAGGACCGACCACAAGGAGAGCACCATGGGTAACGTCCGCTACGGAGCACGCTCCGAAGACCAGCTGCGCAACCGGGAGGTCGAAGCCACGGCGGTTGACGTCTGGGCCACCACCCTGGTCGCCACCTACCTCACCGACCCCGAGGTCATCGCCGCGGTACTACCCCCGCCCGTCGAACCGGGTGACGAGCCGCTGGTCAAGGTTACGGTGGCGTCCGTCGACATCAAGGGCTACCCGACATTCGGGGCCGGAAGCTTCTCGGTGCGCGCCCGTCACGAGGGGACCGACGGCTTCTACGCCTTGTTCATGCCCATGACCACCGAGCAGTCCGTCATCGGGGGACGGGAGACCTTCGGGGAGCCGAAGAAGCTCGGGTCCGTGGAGCTGAACCGTCAGGGGGACCAGGTCACCGGCGCCTTCGCCCGCATGGGCATCGAGATGGTGCGGGTGGAAGGCCGGGTCACCGGTGAACTCGCACTACCCGGCCCCGAGACTCGTACCGACTTCTATTTCAAGTTCCTGCCCGCACCCGATGGCAAGGGCTTCGACACGGACCCCGCCCTCGTCTACTGCCACCGGACCGAGCAGACGAGAAGGATCGAATCGGTCGACGGCGCCGTACACCTCACCGAATCCCGATTCGACCCGGTCGCCGACCTCCCCGTGCGCCAAATGGTCGGGATCACCCTGTCCGAACGCAGCAGTGTCCAGCGGGGCGAGATCCACGGCACCGTGCCGGGCGAGTGGCTCCGGCCCTATGTCCATCAGCGCTACGACGACCTCTCGCCGGTCGGCCAGGAGTCATGAAGGAGCTGGCCGGTCGGGTGGCGGTGGTCACCGGAGGAGCCGGTGGGATCGGCGCCGCTCTCGGGGAACGCCTTGCCGGCGAAGGAATGACGGTGGTGCTGGCCGATGTGGACCCCGGTCCCCTGTCGGCGGTGACCGAGGGGCTCCGAGCGAGGGACCTCGAGGTGGCCGGCATCCCCTGCGACGTCGCCGACTATGCCTCGGTGGAGCGGCTGCGGGACCGGGTACTCGAGGACTATGGGGGCGTGCACCTCCTCTGCAACAACGCCGGGATCGGTGCCGGCGCCGAAGGGGCATTGTGGCAGCACGAGCTGAACGACTGGCGATGGGCGTTCGACGTCAACGTCTACGGGGTGATCCACGGGATCAATGCCTTCGTGCCGTCCATGGTGGCCTCCGGGTCCGAAGGGTATGTGGTCAACACTTCGTCAGGCAACGGTGGGGTGTCGCCGCTCCGGGGGACCCCGCAATATGCGGTGACCAAGGCCGCCGTGGTGACCCTCACCGAGTGCCTCTACGCCCAGCTGCAGGATGCCGGCTCAAAAGTTGGCGCATCGGTGCTCTTCCCCGGTCCGCACATGCTGCGCACCGGGATCTTCACGTCGTGGCGGGTGCGCCCGGCGGCGCTGGCCAAGACCCGTCCGCGCCAGAGCCCCTACCCGACCATCGAGGACATCGAGTCCCAGATGAAAGCAGCCGGTATCGAAGTCCACTACACCGAGCCCTCCGAGGTCGCCGACCAGGTGGTGCGCGGCGTACGGGACGGCCAGTTCTGGATCATGGCGCCCAGCGAGTCGATCGACAGCCAGATCCGGGCCCGGTGTGGATCGATGCTCGAGCGCACCAATCCCGCCTACCTGCGTGAGGTCCCAGGGTGACCTCGAACCGAGAGAGGGTGTCATGTCCGTGAGCAATTACCTGGTGATCTCTGCCGACTGCCACGCGGGGCTGCCCAGCGGGCAATACCGAGACTGGCTCGACCCCGAGGTGCGCGAGACCTTCGACCAGTACTTGGCCGCGCGCGTGGCCATGGAGGCCGACCTGGCCGAACGCGGGCTCCGCAACGAGGAGTTCGCCGAAGAATGGGAGGAGGAGAACGCCGAGGGTCTGCGGGGCGGATGGGATGCCGGCCGGCGTGATCAGGAGCTCGAGGCCGACGGCATCGTCGGCGAGGTCATCTTCCCCGATGCGGATGCGGTGACGGGCGGCGCCTCTGCTCCCTTCGGTGCCGGTCTCGGAGCCACCGGAGACGTGCCGCTCGACCTGCTCATGGCCGGGGCGCGGGCCCACAATCGTTGGCTGGCCGAGCTGTGTGCGGAGAGCCCGGACCGCCGGGCCGGCGTGGCCATCGTGCCCATCTTCGACGTCGACGCGGCAGTGACCGAGATCACCCGGGCCAGCGAGGCGGGGCTGCGCGGCGGAATCCTGATCCCCTCCATGTGGCAGCCCTACGAGCCCTATAACCATGCCCGGTACGACCCGGTGTGGGCAGCCTGCTCCGACTTGGACATGCCGGTCCATGTCCATTCCGGTGCCGCGGACCGGGCGTCCTACGGCGAGCACGTCGGCATCTATGTGGCCGAGGTCCGATGGTGGTCGACCAGACCGCTGTGGTTCCTGCTCTGGGGAGGGACCTTCGAGCGCTTTCCGCGGCTCACCTTCGTGACCACCGAGTGTGGCGCGTTCTGGGCGCCGGATCTGCTCTGGAGCTCGGACATCGTCTACGACCGTGAGCACGCCGCAAAGAAGCTCGGTAAGCAGCTGACCGAGCACATGTCGATGCGGCCGAGCGAGTACTTCGACCGCAATTGCTACATCGGCGCGTCCAACACGCGCCGGCGCGAGCTCGCCCGCCGGTACGAGATCGGCGTCGGCAACATCATGTGGGGCAACGACTTCCCCCATCCCGAAGGGACCTGGCCCCACACCAAGGAGTGGCTCCAGAACGCCTTCTCCGACCTGCCGGTGGACGAGACCCGCCGCATCCTCGGCCTCAATGCGGCCGAGTGCTACCGCTTCGACATGCAGGCCCTCCAGCCACTCGCCGACCGCTGCGGCCCGTCTCCCGAAGGGCTCGGGCAGACGGGCGAGGGATTGGACAAGTGGACCGACCTGGAAGCCGCCGGCCGGCCCTGGTTGAGCGGGAAGGAAGCCCTCGAGGTCCCGACGGCCGACTGAGGCCCTGCCGGCCCCCAGGCTCCCGACATCGCCAACCGCCTCGCGCCCGGCCGCCCGATGATCGGGCGGCGGTCGGTAGCGTGGCCGGGCGCAGACGGTGGCAAGCCGTTGCGGACGGCGAGACCGGGACGGCACGATGAACAAAGGACGGGTGGAGACCTTCAGCGACGGGGTGTTCGCCATCGCCATCACTCTGCTGGTCCTCACCATCTCCCCACCGAACAAATACGACCAGCTGGGCACCGAGCTGGCCCACCGGTGGCCGTCGCTGGCCGCCTACGTGGTGAGCTTCCTGGTGATCGGAATCATGTGGGTCAACCACCACACGGTCTTCGGCCATCTCCGGGCCATCGACCGCTCGTTCTTCTACTGGAACCTCGTCCTTTTGATGACGATCGTTTTCATCCCCTACCCCACCGAAGTGCTGGGTGAGGCTCTGCGGAGAGGACAGGGCGAAGAGACTGCAGCCGTCTTCTACAGCGCGACGATGACGTTCAACGCCTGCATCTGGTCGGGAATGTGGCTGTCAGCCTCGGTCGGCCGCCGCCTGCTCAACGACGATTTCCCCGAGGCCCAGCGGATGGTCGCCACCCTTTCGTTCACCAGTGGCGTGCTCGTCTACGCCGTCTCGATCGGACTGGCCGTCATCAACCCCTACCTCTCGCTGGCCTTTCAGGCCGTCCTCGCCCTGTACTACGCCCTCGACCCCATCTCGAGGAGGGTCGCTCGTGCACGGGCCGGGTAGGGGCCCCGTGCACGACGGGGCCGGGTTTGGCCGGGTGAGGCCGGACAAGAACGAGATGGGCCGAGCGAGACCAGGCGGGCCGGCCGGTACCTGGCCGGACGAGATGGGCCGGGCGAGACCAGGCGGGCCGGACGGTAGCCGTCAGGCGTACATCAGCGATCCGGGTGTAGTCAGCAACTCTCCCGTCTCGAGCCACGTCTTGAGGCCCGAGAGGATCATCGGCCAGCCACCGTAGATCTGGTCGTTGGCACCCTGCCGCAGCTGGTCGTGGATGACCGTCAGTCGGCAGGAGTCCTCCACCGGCTCGATTTCCCATGTGACCCGCGATTCCCCCTCGCGCTCAACGTCATCGCTCCACAGCGCCACCATGGTGTGCACCAGGCGCCGAGGAGGGTCGACCTCCAGCACCTCGCCTTCACCGAGCAACCCGGCGGCATTCGACGCCTGGAGCTCCATCCGCGATCCGGGTGTCCAGTCGGACACGGCGCGGGCCCCGAAGTTGTACTTGCTACGGATCTCGGGATCGGTGATCGCCTCCCACAAGCGCTCCGGAGTGGTGCGGATGTAGATCTCGAATACCTTCTCCACTGGTCTTGCTCCTTCCATTGGTCTCTCCAATCTGTTCTTGAGGTCGCTCATGCCGGCCGACCAAGGTTCGGTGTACTTGTCGATCCACCGGTCGTGGATCAACCGGATGGGAACGGGATTGAGAAAATGGAGCTTCGAACGCCCCGCTCTTCGGGTGACGACGAGCCCGGCCTCTTCGAGCTGGCGCAAGTGCTTCATCACGCCGAACCGGGTCATGGCCACTTCCGACTCCAGCTCGGTCAGCGTGCGGCCGTCCTGTTCGAAGAGCGCATCCAGCAGGAAGCGACGGGTGGGGTCGGCGAGCGCTTTGAAGACGTGGTCATCATCGTGGGCCACTCGGCCAGTATATGTGACTAAAAGGTCACCTGTCAACCAATCGGCTTGCCTGGGCCGAAGCGCAACGGGTTAGCTCTGCCCGTGCGGCGGATCTCTGTGGTCGGCGCGCCGGGATCGGGCAAGACCACGTTCGGACGTCAGCTGGCCGACGTCCTCTCGGTGCCGTTCGTCGAGCTGGATTCGATCTTCCACCAGGCCGGGTGGGCCGACCTCACCACTGGCGAATTCCGGGAGCGGGTGGCCGACGCGATCAGGGGCGAGGACTGGGTGGTGGACGGGAGCTACGGGGCGGTGTCCGATCTCGTGTGGGCGCGCGCCGACACGGTGATCTGGCTCGACCTCCCTCGTCGGGTGATCATGCGCCGCGTGATCGCCCGCACGATGCGGCGCGCCCTGACGAGAGAGGAGCTGTGGAATGGCAACCGAGAGCCGCTGACCAACTTCTATCGGTGGGATCCGGAGCGAAACATCATCCGTTGGGCCTGGGTCAAGTACCCCGCGTATGTCGGCGCGTACTCGCGGTCGATGGATCACCCGCCCGCCCCCGGACTCCGCTTCATTCGCCTGGCTTCCGGTCGGGACGCCCGTGAGCTGATCCGGACGCTGCGACCCGGAGGGCACTGAGGTCACCACTACCAGGCAAGCGGGACACGGAGATGGCAGGTTTCAAGAATTGGTCTCAATGATGAGCCGGCTGGCTCGGTCGATCCAGCGGACGTCAGCACATGTCGATCCAGCCCGCCTCGATCCACCCGCTGCGCTGAGTTCGCTCCCCCGTCAGCGGTGCCCGAGGGCCCGATCGATGCTGGCCAGTTCCTCGTCGGAGAATCCCAGCCGGTCGATCATGGCCACGTTCTGCTGCAACTGGGTGAGGGAGCTGGCGCCGACCAGGGTGGAAGTCACTCGGGGATCCTTGACCGTCCAAGCCAGTGCCATCTGGGCAATCGACTGGCCCCGCCGGTCCGCCTCCTCGCGTAGGGCGCGAACCTTCCCCAGGGTGTCCTCGTTGAGGAAGGCCGGGTGCAGGGTGTCCGATCGCCGGGCCCGTGAGTCGTCGGGGATGCCGTCGAGATAGCGGTCGGTCAGGATGCCCTGGGCCAACGGGGAGAAGACGATGCATCCCACACCGAGGCCCTCGAGCGTGTCCAGCAGTCCCCCCTCGATCCAGCGGTCGAACAGGGAGTACGAGGGCTGGTGGATGAGGAGGGGCGTGCCGAGGCGCGAGAGGATGCCGGCGGCCTCGGCAGTCGCCTCCGGCGAATAGGACGAGATCCCGGCATAGAGCGCTTTGCCCTGGCGGACCGCGGTATCCAGCGCCCCCATTGTCTCCTCCAACGGGGTGTCGGGATCCAACCGGTGGGAGTAGAAGATGTCGACGTAGTCGACCCCCATCCGCGCCAGGCTGGCGTCGAGGCTAGCCAGGAGGTACTTGCGCGAGCCCCCGTCTCCGTAGGGGCCGGGCCACATGTCGTACCCGGCCTTGGTGGAGATGATCAGCTCGTCGCGATAGGGGGCGAGAGAGCGGCGCAGGACGCCGCCCAGGGTGGACTCGGCTGCTCCATAGGGCGGGCCGTAGTTGTTGGCCAGGTCGAAATGGGTCACGCCCAGGTCGAAGGCTCGCGTCAACATGGCCGTGGCGTCCTCGGGAGGGCACGATCCGCCGAAGTTCTGCCAGAGCCCCACCGAGACCACCGGCAGCTCGAGCCCGCTCCGGCCACAGCGGCGGTAGGGCATGTGTCCGTAACGTTCCTCGGCCGTGACGTGAACCACGGAGGAAAGCTAGCGGGACTTGCCCGGGTGGTGCCCGACCGGGCGCGATCGGCCGGGCTCCGGCCGCGACTCAGGCGACCGAGGGTGATCGGCCGGCGGGGAGACCGAGAGTGCCCATCCCTCAGGACTCGTCCGGTGGTGCGACCGAAGCCGCTCCCCGGAGCCCGTTGAGCAGCCCGGCCAGCTCCATGGGCACGACGATCTTGGTCGACGGAGCGGTGCCGATCTGTTTGAGCGTCTCGAGGTACTGGAGCTGCATGGTGTCGCGGTCGAGGCCCTCACCGACCACCTGGATCTTCTGCAATCCGGCGGCAAGCCCTTCGGCCCGGAGGATGGCGGACTGCCGGTCCCCCTCCGCCCCGAGGATGGCCGCCGCCTTCGTCCCCTCGGCGAGGGTGATGGCCGCCTGCTTCTGGCCCTGGGCTTCGGTGATGGCCGCCCGCCTCGTCCGCTCGGCCGACATCTGGCGGGTCATCGCCTCGAGCACACCAGCCGGTGGGTTCACTTCGCGGACCTCGACCGTGGTGACCTTGACCCCCCAGCGCTCCGTGACCTCATCGAGCCTCATCCGGAGCGAGGCGTTCATCTCCTCCCGCTTGGACAGCACGTCGTCGAGAGCCATGTCGCCGACCACGCTCCGCAGTGTCGTCGCCGCCACGTTCTGAGCCGCGGCGGCGAAGTTCTGCACCTGGAGCACCGACATGGCCGGCTCGACGACCTTGTAGAAGATGATGAAGTCGATCGAGATCGACGCGTTGTCCTGGGTGATGGCGGTCTGGCTGGGGATCTCGAGGAAACGCTCGCGCAGGTCGACCCAGGAGACCCGGTCAGTGACCGGGTTGACGAGGACCAGGCCCGGACCGCGGATGCCGATGGCCCGGCCGAGCCGCAGCAACACGATCCGCTGGTACTCCCGGACGATCTTGACCGACAGTCCGAACACGACGAGCAGGAAGAGGACACCGATTCCGGCGGCCAGCGCGACGATCACGAGCTCCGCCCCTCGAACCCCCGGTCGAGCTGGAACGAGGTGGGCGCGGGGTCGGCCTCGGCCCCTTCGCCCCAGACCTCGAGATGCACGCCGGCCGCCCGTAGGACCTGCACCCGAGAGCCCGCCCGCACCGTTCCGTTGACGGAGACGGCCGTCCACTCCTCACCGTGGACTCGGACAATGCCTTCATCGGCGAGGTCGCTGACGGCGACCCCCTCGGCACTCTCGATCGAGCTCAGGTGGCGGACGGCAACCCCCTCGGCCGACGAGAGGTGCTTCAGACCACTCCAGGCCATGATCCCGACACCGGCTGACACCACGAGGTCGGCGCTGAGCAGCGCCCAGAGAACCGGCGCCGCATGGCCGTCCACGGCCATCAGCACGAACCAGGCGGCGGTGACGAGGCCGACGCTCGCCGCGACGACATGGGCGTGCGGGCCGGAGTGGAAGCTGACCAGCGAGGCGAGGACCACCGTCCCGATCAGGACTCCGGCGATGACCCACATGAGCGCCTCCTCTGCGGTGGCTCCGGTCGCGATTATACCAGCGGCGTTCTGCGCTGACCCTCGCCACGAGGGCCTACGCCGTCGGTACAGTCGGCGGACATGGCGCGCCGAGCACCGGGCCGACTTCCTCGGCCGACCGGGCGGAGACGGTGGACTTCCTTCGTGGCCGGCGTGGTCGAGCCGACCCAGCGGGCACGCGGGTTGCACGAGGAAACCAACCCAGCCCACCGGCTACGGGTCGAGCAGGACGATCACACCCTTCTGATCCACCTGAGCGACGAGGACGGCCGGGGCTGGACAACCTTCGCCGTCGATCGCCCTACGCGTCAGTGGGCTGTGGCCCAGTCTCGGCGCCAGACCGATGCCGCGCAGCAGGCCTACGAGGCCCTCTACGAGCCTTGACCCGGGGCTTCCCCGGATCCCGGGGATACGGGGAGAGGAAGAAGCCGGCCGATCAGGTCGGCGTCTGCCGAGACGGCGCTGGGGGTGGCGGGTCCGTGCCGGGGACGCCGTCGTCGACGATGTGCTCGGTCCACTCGGTCCCCGACCAGTAACGCTGGGCGTGGCGACCGGTGGGGTCGGTGAACCAGCCCGGCGCCAGCCCTGAACCCGAAGCCGGCGCGGCGTGCGGCACCGTAGTAGTCGGCGAGGGCCCGGTCGGGGGCCCGGGGCGGGATGCGGTGAAGGAGTTGCTCGTGGGCCCCTGCCCTTGACGGCCGTCCCTCCGGCGTTGCGAGGAGAGGATCCGTATCAGCAGGACAGCGCCGAAGATCACCAGGGCGATCCACGAGCCATGCCCGTAGTAGTACATGTCCGCAGTGTACGGCCTGCGTCGCAAGACCGATCGGCGGCGGGACGGGATCGGCCAGTCCCGCGATCCGTTGGTCGGGGATGGCGCAGGTCCGCTCCGAGCACCCGCCGACCCCGCCCGTCCGGCGGTCGCCCCGCGGCGGGCGGTGCTGGTCGCCCCGTGCTGAGAACCCCATTTTCATTGGTGGGCTCAGTAGCGTCGTCATAGGCGATCCACGGGGATGAGTCGAGTCATCAGCGGTCATACGCGGTGGCCGGCTCGCACCCAGAAAATGAGGCGGGGATGGTACTTCGTAGGTGCCTGGCCGGGGCGTTGGCCGTCAGCGGCACGCTGGCCGCCGGGAGCTGCACCATCTCCTCCGATCTTCCCCGCCAGAACCCGACGTCGAACCCGGTTCGAGCCGTCGGGGCGCTGTCTCCCAGAGCGACCTTTCCCCGGCGCGGGATGGTCGCCCAAGGTATGGATACCCAGCTGATCGCCGCCGGCACCGCCTTGGGCGCCGTGCTGACCTCGGAATCCTCCGACCAGCACGGCCGAGCAGAGCATCGGGGCGCTGGACCGGAATACCTCGTCGGCCGTGGCCGGCTTCCCCGCATCTCCGGCGTCGACCGCATCGTCCCTCGAGGCGAAGCCGTGACCGCGCCGGGCCGGCGGGTACGACCGGGGTCGGGACGGTTGTCCCGACGCTCCTTGGCCGGCCATCATCGCCGCCACCACCGCTAGCCCGTGGTGGCGGGGGCCAACGAGCCAACGAGCCGAACGGGCCGAAGAGGGGCGAAGAGGGCGAAGAGGACCGGCTGCATTTCGGCCGCCTCGCGAGCTTCCGGCACCTCCAATGATCGGCTGACCCTCAGCCAGTAGGGTGACGGTTATTCGCCGAAGACAAGGGGTGTGCGATGGGGAACGCCGAGGACGCCGAACGAGTGGTCCGAGAACTGGCTGCGACTTTCGAGAAGCATGATGCAGAATCGCTCCGCCCGTTCTTCACCGACGACGTCGTGTACCACAACATTCCGATGGATCCGGCGGTGGGCATCGATGCCACAATCGATTTCATCAACGGATTCTTCGGCATGTTCGAGAAGGTGACCTTCGACACACTTCATCTGGCCGTACGTGACAACGTCGTGCTCACCGAGCGGGTCGACACCTTCCAACTCGGGTCGAAGATGGCGTCATTGCCCGTCATGGGGACATTCGAGATCCGGGATGGCAAGATCAGTGCCTGGCGCGACTACTTCGACATGGCCCAGATCACGGACATGCTGTCCGGAGAGGACTGACCTACCCGTCGTCAGTCCGGCCGGTTCCCCTGAGCGGAGGGGCGGGATCCGGTTTGCCGGCTACGGGGACCGACCGGAGTCGGCCGCCGTCCGGCCGGCCAGTACCTCGACCGGTCCCGGCGGAAGCACGCCCTTCTGCCAGGGGCGCACGTAGGCCAGCCAGACCGCCGCACCGCCCAGCAGCACCGCCGCCAGGATCCACCCCAGTGTCGTCGTCCCGACGCCTACATATTTGAGCCCCGAGGCGAAGATCACGAAGGTGATGGCCGGCCGGATGTAGCGGTCGGGTGCCCGGGAGGAGAGGAAAGAGCCGACGAGAACGGCCGGGACGCTTCCGATGATCAGCGAGGTCGTAACGGCGAACTCGACGTGTCCAAATGCCAGCGCTCCGAGCGCGGCAGCCAAGGTCAGCGGCACGGCCTGGGTGAGGTCGGTCCCGACGAGTTGGTTGGCGCCCAGCATCGGGTAGAGGAACAGAAGCAGGACGATCATGAGCGAGCCCGAGCCGACCGAGGTCAGGCCAACGATGAGCCCGCCGACCATGCCGATCGCAAGTGTCGGAAACGGACGGACCACCATCTCGTGAACGACGGCCCGGCGCATATTGCCTGTCCGCCGGTCCAACGCCAGACGGAGAACCATCGCCGCCGCTCCGAGGAGCAAGGCCGAGCCCAACAGGATCTGGATGGTGTTCTGGTCGGACTTGGAATTTCCGAACAGATGCAGGAGGTAGGCACCGAAGAAGGCCATCGGGACCGAGCCGGCCACCATCCAACCGACGAGACGCAGGTTGACCGTGCCCTTCCGCATGTGAACGAATGCGCCTACCGGTCGCATCACCACCGCCGCGACCAGGTCGCTGGAGATGGCCGTCGACGGCTTGACCCCGAAGAGCAGGATCAGCATCGGCGTCATCAGGGCCCCACCCCCCGCACCGGTCAGGCCGACCAAAAATCCGACCACGGCGCTGCCCAGAACGATGTACGGATTGATCCCCACGCGGCCCCCGACTCAGGTAAATCTACCGATCATCTAGAGATAGTAGCAGTAGGGGTAGGGACAGACCACGGGCGGGCCGCGGGTGCTCTATGACCAAGGAGCGCTATGGCCAGGGAGCGCCGTGGCCAGGGGACACGTTCCAGGGTCCAGGACGACCGTGACCAGGGGCAGCGCCAGTCCTGTTTGACACAATGGACATGCAAGTGCGTGGGAACGCCCGGGTTGAGATGGCCGGGTTGAGATGGCCGGGTTGAGATGGCCGGGTTGAGATGGCCGGGTTGAGATGGCCGGGTTGAGATGGCCGGGCTGGGAGGAAGTGCCGTGAGCGAGCCCACCGGAGCCGATGTGGTGGTGATCGGGGGCGGACTGGTCGGGACGTCACTCGCCTATGAACTGGTGACCGCCGGGGCCGACACCGTGCTGATCGATCGGCACGATCCCGGTCGGGCCACCGACGCCGGGGCCGGCATCCTCTCGCCCGAAACCAATCAGGACCCCGATCCGGGATCATTCAGCTTCGGCCTCGCCGCCGCCCTTCACTACCCGGTACTGATCGACCGCCTGAAGGCGGACGGCGCGGCCGAGACGGGATTTTCGGTGACCGGGTCGGCGCTGGTGGCCGAACGGCCGGGAGACGACGTCGCCATGGACAGCGCCGTGGCGCTGGCCAGGAGCCGGTGCCCCGACACGGTCGTCGAGATCGACCCCGGTGAGCTGACCGGCCACTTCCCGCCCCTCGGTCCGGTGCGGCGAGCGCTGTACAACCCGGTGGGGCGCCGCGTCGACGGCCGGGTTCTGAATCGGGCCCTCGGGCAGGCGGGCTCAGGCCGCGGAGTGCAGAAGATCGATGCCTCTGTCGTGGCGTTCGACACGGACCGTGCCGGGAGCACCGTTCGGGGTGTGACCACGCCGGACGTGACGGTCGCCACCACGGCGGTGGTCGTCGCCGGAGGGGCATGGTCCGACCAGATGGCGGCGCTGCTCGGGGTGCGGCTCCCGGTGGTGCCGCTGAAGGGCCAGATCATCCATCTGGCCCTGCCCGACACCGACAGCCGCGACTGGTGCATCGTCCAGCCGGTGCTCGGCTTCTACCTCGTGCCCTGGGCCGACGGCCGGGTGGCCTGCGGAGGGACCATGGAGGCCCACGCCGGTTTCGACCACCGTCCGACCGCAGACGGAGTCCATCAGCTGCTGCGCGAATGCCTCCGGACCGCTCCCGGCCTTGCCCAGGCCACCGTGGCCGACATCCGGGTGGGCTCGCGGCCGGCCACGCCGGACAGCAGGCCCATTCTCGGCCGGCTACCCGGTTGGTCCAACGTCTTCGTCGCCACCGGTCACGGGGCCGAGGGCCTCCTCCTCGGCCCCTACAGCGCCCGACTGGTCGCCGGCTGCGTGCTGGGCCAATCGGCCGTCCCAGAGCCAGGCTCGTCAGACAACTCGTCCGACCCGCTGGCAATCTGCTCGCCCGAGCGGTTCGCGGCCGACACCGCCGGCTGATGGCAGCCCGTGCCGCGCCCTACCAGAGCGGGGACCACGAGCTGGTACGCAGCAGCTTGCTCTCCCACTGGTCGCGGATCTCGAGGCCCTTGGCCATGTAAGAGCCCGGCCAGGTGCTGGGGTCGTAGTCTTCGACACTGGTGAGCAGGTGCCCGAGCGTGGTGAAGTTCATGATCTTCTGCATCAGGATGGCCTCGGGGCGGATACCGGAACCGTGGGCCACCTGGAAGCAGGCCACGATGTCCAGGAGTTGGTGATCCTTCGGGATCTCGCGCATGAACCGCCAGTAGTCCTCGTCCCAGAGCTTGATGTAGTCGTCCAGGGGCTTGTCGGGCCAGCCCGTGTCCTGCATGTAGACCGACAGATCGTGTTCGCGGCCATCGACCGGGAGCTGGTCGAGATCGACCTCTTGCAGGGCGGACCAGTACACCGGAGCGAGCATCTTCCCCTCGACCTGGTGTCGGTAGGAGTCGAGCCGGGCCCCGAGGGCACCGAGGTCACCATCGACGATCCGGCCGACCAGCGCTTCCCAGGCTTGGCCGTCGGCCACCGCGGTGACCGTGACGACCTGGTAGGCCGGGCCGCTTCCCATGGCATGGTTGAGGTACCAGACGAGGCGCGTGCTGGGGCTCTGGGCCAAGGCGGGCATCCACTCATGGCGATAGGCCTCCTCGAAGGCAGCGGCGTGCTTCCCGATGACCTGGTGGGTCTCGTGCATGAAGAGCATCAGGCGACCCCCCGCGCCCTTCGCCGGTGAGGTGCCACCCGCTGATCCGATGGGCCGGTCATGGCAGCGGCGACCAGGCCGCCGACCGCAACAACCTCGACCGCCACTGGTCCCGGAGCTCGAGCGCGTCGTGCATCCACGACCCGGGGCCGGTCACCTCGGGGGGAATGTCGTGCGTGAGCAGGTGGATGAGCGGTGGGAGGCTGCCGATTCGCTGCATCAGCGTGACCTCGGGAGACCGTCCCGCTCCGGGGACGGTCTGGTAGGCGAGCTCGATGCTCAGCCCGACGTGGGCATCCTTCGATCCGAGCGAGCGCCGGTAGATGTCGCCCGAGGCCTCGATGTAGTCGCCCAGTTTTCCCGGGAAGGGCCACATCGTGTCCTCCATGTACATGGTGGGCTCGTGGTCGGACGGAGCGGTCGGGATGTCGGTCAGCTCGATCGACGGTGACCACGGAAGCGGCGTCATGACCCTGCTCGTCGACTCGTGCTGGAGCCCGTCGAGGCTTCGTGCCCACGATCGCAGGTCCCCGCCGGCCACACGCTCGGCCAGTCGTTGCCAGGCCGCGCCGTCCGTCACCGCGGTGACGGTCACTGCACGGTAGGCCAGCCCGCTGCCATGGGCCAGGTCCAGGTACCAGAGGAGCCGGGCGTCCGATCCCTCGGCCAGCTCGGCCATCCACCCATCGCGGTACGCCGCTTCGAACTGGGCCGCGCACTTGCCGACGACCTTGTGGAACTCGTGGATGAACAACACGTCAGCCCGGGCTCCCTACCTGATGGAGCTCGATGGTGTTGCCGGCCGGGTCGGAGAGGAACGTCTGCCGGTTGGGACCGACGGACATGGGATCGCCGACGGAGATGCCCTTGGCCCGCAGCTCGCCAACCGCTGCGTCCAGGTCGGCCACCCGTAGGGCGAAGTGCTGGCCGGCGTTGGTCGGGATCGGTGCCTCCACCAGGTGGACCTGCTGGCCCCCGAAATCCAGCCATGCGCCCCCGATCCCGAGGTCAGGACGGTCGTCGCGGATGGTCCCTCCCAGCACGCCGACGTAGAAGGCAATGCCCGCCTCGGCGTCCGGGACGTTGACGGACACGTGATGGACACCGAGCGGCTGCATCGGCCCTCAGCCCGGCCGGGACCGGTCCGGGGTGGATGGCGTCACGGTCCGGTCGAGGATACCGAGAGTGGCGCGTAGGGCCCCTTCGGACAGGACGGGGAAGATCCCCGCCTCCTTCCAGACCGGGTCGATCTCGGACCAGTCGTAGTACGACGTGACCAGGGTGCCCCCCTCCACCGGCTCGAGCGTGTAGCCGTACACGTGGCCGATCTGGGGGCGGATCTGGCCGAGGATGGTCCAGGCGATCTCGCGATCGGGCTCGAATTTGGTGATCGTCACGGTCACGTCGTAGCGCCCCATCGGGTAGTCGTTGAGGGACTCCCGATCCATGTGGACCACGAAGCTGTCCCCGACGGCACGGGCCGGATCGCCGGTCGAGCTCTGGAGCATCCCGGAGCTGTCGATCGCCACGTGCCCCTCGGGACTGCTGAGGATGCCGAAGATGGCCGGCGGCGACGCCTCGATGGTGCGTTGCACTTCGATCCGCTCGGTCGACATGGCCCTATCGTGCCACAGGGCGAGCGCTCGGGATCCGGGACGAGCCGGTGCCGTCCGCCGGCCATCCTGGGGAGCGGCCCAGGCCTTCACTAGGCTGACGCCGAGTGCGGTGCCGGACCGGTGAATGACGACCAATCGGTGGAGGAATCGGAGCCTGACGTCCGGTTCACCTACGCCAACGAACGCACCTTCCTGGCCTGGAACCGGACCGCACTGGCGCTCATCGCCGCCGGTGTGGCCGCCACCCAGCTGCTGCCCGAGTTCAATGTAAGTGGCGGGCGCCGGCTGCTCGGTCTCCCCCTCATCGCCCTCGGTGCCCTGGTGGCCTTCACCAGCTTCCGGCATTGGCGGGCCAACCAGCAGGCCATGCGGCACCACGAACCCCTGCCCCGCTCACCCATGCCGCTCGTCCTCTCGATGGGCATCGGAGTGGTGGCCGTCATCGCCGTGGTGCTCGCCCTGATCGGCTCCGGGTAGGCCCATGACGGACCCGGAGGACCGGGAGGGAACCTCCCGGGACATCGACCTGGCCCGGGACCGCACCGACTTGGCGTGGAACCGGTCGGGCCTGGCCGTGGCAGTGGCGGTGGCCATCGTGTTGCGGCGGCTCTGGCCCCTCCACGGTGATCGCGAGGTCATCACCTTGGCGCTCATCGCCGCCGGCGCCCTCACCTGGGCGGCCGGGATGTGGCTCAGCCGTCGCCTGCCCAACCCCGATGGAGCGGCAGGGACCATGGGCGTGTCCGGTGGTCGCCTCCTGACCGTGGGCACCATCGTCCTCGCTGTCGCCGGCTTCGTGGGCGGCGTGCTGTGACCGCCTTCGGGCGGTTAGGGGGGCCTGGGCTCAGCGCGGCCGGTTCTCGGTGTTCATGCCGGCCGTGATGAAGAGGGCCGTAGCCGTGTCGGCGACGTCGGCGGTGTGCCACACGCCCGGAGGATTGACGATCGCCTCGCCTGGACCGAGGTCCACCGTCCGGACGGCACCGTCGATCTCCTGCAGGAGGGTGATGGACCCGCCCGTGCACACCACCAGTTCTTCGCCCAGGGGGTGGACCTCCCAGGAGCTCCACGACTCGGCGAACGTGTGCATCATCACCAGCCGCCCGTCGACGCCATCGGCTGCGGTCCGCTCACCGTAGAGTTGGTACCAGGCCGGGTCGCCGGTGAAGGCCGGCTGTTGTTGGACGGTGGCGCCCCGGCCGAGGTGCACGGGAATGGAGTCCAGCCGGAACTTGCCACCGTCGCTCACGCGCCACAGTCTGCCACCGGCGTGGCACCCGTTTGCGACCCGTCTGCCGCAGACGGTCGATGCCCACGGCGACTACCGTTGCCGCCGTGGAGGTCATCGAGCTCAGCGACTTCGGCCCCGACGACTACGAACAGATCATCGACGGCGAGACCGACCCCTATGGCACCGACCACCTGGAGATGGACTGGAAGCCGAAATCCGGACATGTCGCATTGGTCGAGGGAGGGCGGACGATCGCCCACGCCGGTTGGGTGCCGGCCGACGTTCGGGCGGCGACCGGCGAACAGCTCTCCATCGTGGGCCTCGGCGGGGTGATGGTCCATCGCGACCGTCGGGGGAACGGCCTCGGCCACCAACTGGTCGCCGCCGCCATGCAAGGGATGGAGCGGGTCGGCCGGCCCGTCGGGATGCTCTTCTGCCGCACCCAGCGGGTGCCCTTCTACGAAAGCCTCGGTTGGCATCCACTGGCTGTTCCGGTGACCGCCGATCAGCCCTCCGGCCGAGTGGTGATGCCGCTCGTGACCTGCTGGACGCCGTTGAGCGATGGTGCCAGGGTGCCGGATTCGGAGTTGCACGTCGAGGGCCTACCGTTCTGACCCCGGGCCGTCGTCGGAGGGAGACCGGCCGGTCGCTCAACCGCCGGCGAACTTCCCGTGGTGGCCGTCGGCGTCACTCAGGAATCCGAACGTACCTGACCGACCTGTCGGCCGCGTCCGGCGAAGCCGTCCCACTTCGAACGATCCGAGAATGAAACGCGGCAGTGTCCGACAGCGGCAGGGCCCGCTCCGGCCGGCCTCGAGTCCATGAGTGCCTCGAGTGCATGAGTCCATGAGCCCCGGTGACGGCTCCGCGATGCAGGCCAGTTGCAAGCGGCGCCGGGCATACTGCCTGGCATGGCCCCCATCGAGCTGACCCCCCGACCGCTCGCCGGATCGGTGGACGAGCTGCTGGACGGTTGCACGTCCCGCACACCGATGATCCCAGCCGACTCGAAGTCCGGAGCCAGGTTCGAGTGGGTCGTCGTGGCCGGCGAGCGCCTCGTGCTCAAGTACCAGGACGCCCGCGATGACTGGCTGATGCGGGCGACTGGCGACCTCGACGGCCGCCGCTTCGCCGCCATGTGGGCCTCGGGGCTGCTCGATGCGGTCCCCCATCTCATCGACCACGCGGTCGTGGGCGCGGCGCTCGAAGGCTCGGTCGGCGCCATCCTCCAGCGGAATGTCTCCGACGGGCTGCTCCCGCTCGGCGACGACCCGATCGCACTGGATGACCATCTGAGCTTCCTCGACCACATGGCCCTGCTCCACGCCACCTTCTGGGGCTGGAGCGACAGCGTCGGCCTCACCCCGCTCCGTGACCGGTACCTCATGTTGTCCCCCACCGTGGCCACCCAGGAGGCGACGCGCGGATCGGATGCGCTCGTACCCAAGGTGATGGCCGAAGGCTGGGACCGGTTCGCTTCGGTCGCCCCGCAGGCGGCCGAAGTAGTCATCCCACTGCTCGCCGACCCCCAACCGCTGATGGGGGCACTCGGGCGCCTACCCCACACCTTCGTGCACGGTGACTGGAAGGCGGCCAACCTGGGCCGGCACCCCGACGGGCGCACCATCCTGATCGATTGGGGTGAGGTGCCTGGTGAAGCTTCCCCGCTGGCCGACCTCACCTGGTACCTGGCGCTCAATGCGGCCCGCGTGCCCCAGTCCAAAGAGGACACCATCGCCACCTACCGGCGGGCTCTCGAGGGGCACGGGGTCGACACCGGTGGATGGTGGGAGGAGGCTCTCGACCTCGAACTCCTGGCGACGATGCTGCAGTACGGGTGGGAAAAGGCCTTCGGTGGTCCCGGACCGGAGCTCGACTGGTGGGAGGGCCGGGCCGTGAAGGGCGCCGCCTGGTTGCGCTGATCGCCCAACCCGCCCCACGTGGCGCGGCCCGGAGCCGTTTCGACCCTCCGGCAGCTCGATGGACAAGAATCCACCGGGTGCGTGGCGTTCGCTTCAGGACGGCGCGGCGGTGATTGCCGCGCTGCGGCTCCGGGTCTTCGGGAGCCTGGAGGTGGAGGGGATCGACTTCTCCGCCCTCGGAAGCCGCAAGCAACGGACCCTCTTGCGGATGCTGGCCCTGGGGCGGGGGGATCCGGTGGCCGTGGACCGGCTGGCCGAGGGGCTGTGGCCCGAGCGTCTCCCGGCCCGGCCCTCGGACCAGGTCGGGGTCCTGGTCAGCCGGCTCCGGGCCGTACTGGGACGAGAACGGGTCACGCGCGGCGACGCCGGCTATGCCCTGTGCGCCGACTGGATCGACCTGGTGGCGTTCGAGCAGCTGGCGGGGGAGGCTCGGCGGCGACAGTCCGAGGACCAACCGGCGGCGGCGTGGACGGCCGCGCACGCCGGACTCGCCCTGGCCGCCCATCCCCTGCTCGCCGACGAGCCGGACGCACCGTGGGCGGACGAAGCCCGGCGAGCGGTGGATCGCACGGTGGCGGCGCTGCGGTCCGTGTCGGCCGAAGCTTCGTTGGCCATCGGCGATCCGTTCGGCGCCGCATCCACCGCACGGGCCGTCCTCGATCAGGACCCCTACGACGAGCACGCCCTCCGTCTGCTCATGACCGCCCACGCTCGCGCCGGCCGCACCGGTGCCGCGCTCGCCGCCTACGCCGAGACAAGGGAGCGGCTCGAAGAGGCCCTCGGTGCCAGCCCGTCCACCCTGACCGAGGAGCTCCACCTGGCCATCCTGCGGGACGAGGTGGAGCCCTCCCCGACCGGTCCACCCGGTCCCACCGTCGGGGAAGGCTCCCTTCCCGGCCGGGAGGCGCACTGGTCGGCGCTGGACCGGGCCCTCGACCGGGCCGCCACCCGGGTCGAGCTGGTGATCGTCGAGGGCGAGCCGGGGATCGGGAAGACCCGGCTGCTCGAGCTGTGGTCGCGATCGAAGGCGGGCCAGGCCAGGCTGTTGTGGGGCACCGGGGACCCGATCGGCGGGTCGCTCCCGTTCCAGCCCGTCCTGGACGCGCTCGAGCACCACCTGGCCAGAATCGACGATGCGGAATCGGAAGAGCTCCGGGCGATCGCCGGACCGGTGCTCGGTCCCCTCCTCCCCGGCTACGCGGGACCGGCCCTCATCCACGACCCGTTGACCGCCCAAGCTGCGCTGTTCCGGGCACTGCTCCAGGTCTGCTGCCGGGCGACGGGCGGAGGCGTCACCATCCTCGTGCTGGACGATGTCCACCTGGCCGACACCACCACCCAAGCCTGGTTGGGCTTCGTGGCCAAGCGGCCGGAATCGGGGCCGCTGCTGGTGGTGGCAGCTCTCCGGCCGGAGGCAGCGTTGTCGGTCCCAGAGGCCACCCGTGTGGCGCTGGGTCCGCTCGACCTGGCGGCAGCCAGCCGGATCGTGGGGGGCGAGCGGGCTCCGGTCCTGCTCGAGCGCAGCGGCGGCAACCCCCTCTTCCTGGTGGAGCTGGCCGGCGTCTCCGGCCCGGACCTGCCCGAGTCGATTCTCGAGGCGGTGTCGGCCCGGGCCGCCCAGGCCGGTGCGGCCGAGCAGACCCTCCGTACCGCGGCCGTGCTCGGGCCGGAGGTCGATCTCGACCTTCTCGCCGGCGTGATGCACGGATCGGCCGTGGACCTGTTGCGCGATCTCGAGACCGGACAGCGCCTCATGATCCTGGAGGAACGCGAGTTGGCCTTCGTCTTCCGCCACGAGTTGGTGCGAGAGGCACTCGTGGCCGGAACCAGCGCGTCCAGGCGGGCGCTCGCTCATCGAGAGGCAGCGCGGCTGCTCGTCGCCCGTCCCCAGCGGGATCCCATGCTGGTCGCCGCCCATGCTCGCCTGGGCGGGAACCTCGAGCTGGCCGCCCGGGCGCTCATCGACGCGGCGGTCGAGGCGTCGGCCCGGTTCGACCATGGTGAAGCCGAGCGCCTGCTGACTGAGTCCCTCGGCCTCCGGCCGCTGGCCGCCGCCTTTCTGGAGCGGGGACGGGTCCGGCTGACGACCGAGCGCTTCTCCGAAGCCGTAGCCGACGCCGAGGAGGCCGCGGCCCTCGGAGCCCGAGCCGAAGCACTCGAGTTGTCCAGTTGGGCGGCGTACTACCAACGCGATTTCGATCGGGCCCGGCTCCTGTGCTCCGAGGCCCAATCGGCCCTCGGCCCCGATGACCACGAGCTCAAGTCCAGCATTCTGGCCCTGGCCGGCCGTATCGCCCACGCCGACGGGGACCTGGCCACCGCGCAGGAGGATCTCGAATCGGCCGTGTCACCCGCGGCCACGGCCGGGCCGGGGCGGCGTCGGCCGAATCTGGCTCGGCTGGCTCCTGGCCGACCGGGGCGAGATCGAGTCTTCCCGCCTCCTGGTCGATGCGGCCGTTGCCGAGCCCTCACTGGCCGCACACCCCTTTGCCCAGGCCCATCGGTCGCTTCTGGCGGGCTACGCCGCCGCCCTGCAAGGCCACATCGACGTGGCGCTCTCCCATCTCGACACCGTCGACCACGAGGTGGAAGTCAGGCACCTCGACCACTTCGCCGGCCGCACGGCCAATTATCGGGCATGGCTGCTCCGTAACCTCCTGCTCGAATCCGAGGCCGACGAGCTCAATGCCCAAGCCGCCGAGGTGGCGACGGAGCGCGGCCTACGAGAAGCTCAAGTGCAGGCCACACTCGACACAGCCGATGCCCATCTGCGAAGCAGCAGGCTCAGCGAGGCAGCCGCCGCCCTCGAGGCGGTCGACTCGGAGGGAACGGGATTCGCATTCGACTGGAAAGCCCGGTTCCGTCGGGAGCTGCTCGGCGCACGCTTGGCCTTGGCCGACGGCCACTACAGCGAGGCGTCGGACCGGGCCGAGTCGCTCCAAGCCGAGGCCGTCAGGCTCGGGACACCGCGCTACGCCACGCTGGCCCGTGCGTTGGTGGCTCGGTCGCGAGCACTGAACGGCGAAGGCTACGCGACCGTTGCCGGCCCGGACCTCATCGAGGCCCTTGCCCGGTTCGCCGCGCCCGAGGCCTGGTGGGTCATTGGCGAGCTGGCCCGGGACCTCCGGATCGACGCCTGGTGGAGCCGGGCCGATCGCCTGGCCAGCGCCCTGGCGGCCGGCGCCGGGTCGCGGGGCGAGACCTTCGGCCGTCAGGCCCGAAGACGGCTCGAGAGGATGAGGAGCTCCCGTCTCAGCGATTGAGGAAGGGGTCCAACAGCTTCTCTCGCCTCGGCCAGGAGCCGGTGGCGATCATCTGGCGCCAGTCGGGAGACGAAGCCGGCCAGATGCGCGTGTCCGAGGCGCCATCCCACCAGCTCGGCGGCGTTGAGCGGCCCCGCCTCGACGTCGATCACCTGGAAGCCGCTCACCGGAAGCGAAGCCCGCTCGGCCTGACCCAGCAACCCTCCGGGGGTGTCGGTCAGCTCGGCCCAGCGTTTCTGCTCCTCGAACCAGGTGGGGGGCCGCCAGCCGAAACGACGAGCCACCTCGTCCACCGCGGCCTTCGCCGGATGACCATCGGCAGCGGCGAAGGTCATCACCGCGACCAGACCGCCCCGACCGGCAACCCGGGTCGCTTCGGTGAGCACGAGATGAGGCATGGGGAGATGGTTGATCAAGAAGGCGGACAGCACGGCATCGGCGCTCCCCGCCCGCAAGGGAAGATGGACGGCGTCGGCCGCGGCGCTTGTCACCCCGGGGGCCGTCTGTCGGGCCTCACGCAGCATGGACGGCGTCAGGTCGACGGCGATGGGGTCGGCGCCCACAGTCAACAGCTCGGCGGACAAAGCGCCGGTGCCGGCACCCACATCCACCACCCGCCGGCCGGCCAGATCGATCGGGACCACCTCGAGGAAGGCACGGGCGAACCGGCGATAGATGTGATCGAGCCCCGATCGCCAGAGCTCGGCTGATCGCCCATAGTCGGCGGACATGGCCGCCAACGATTCGCCACATGCCGGTCCGTCCCGACCGGAGAGTCCGGACATACCAGGTGGGCGATGCATCCCGAATGCCGTGGTCACCTTCGGATTCGGCTGGCGTCGCCCATCTCGGCCAACAACGACGCCGGCCACCGCCCTCCACACCACACCCGGTCGGAGAGGATCCGCCCCTCGTCCAACTGAAGCACATGGGCCTGGTGACAGGCGTGTGGGATACCTCGCTCCTCCCAGCACAAGGTGAACTCGACCAGCTCCCCTCCCGCGATCGGCGTCCGGTGCAGCTCCTCGAAGCGCCCGGGATCGGCGTACCAGCCCGCGAGCTCCGTCCTGACGTGTTCGGCACCGTTGGCGTCGAAACGCCAATTGGGCACGGTGGCATCGAGGTGCGCGGCCTCGGCGAACACGTCACACCGCATCATCGAAGCGGTCGTCACGGCATCGAGGAATTGGTCAACTGCGTCCATCGTCCGTCTCCTTCGGGTCGGCTTCATCCGGGTCGAGCTTCATCCGGGTCCGGAGACAGCATCCTCTGACGACCCTGCAGGACCCCTGCAGGGTTGTCAGCCTCAGCCGGACAGGTTGCAGGGAAGGTGCAAGGCCGGTTTGGGACGATTCCGGTGGACCGGCCCGAGCTCAGCGACGGGCGCCGACACCCTAAGGAGGGTTCCACCATGGCCAAGGCCGAGCAGAAGACCTTTGAGGCCCCGGACGAGGTCCGATCGTTCGAATACGGACGGCTCGAGCTGCTGCGGATCGGGGACAGCGAGATCGGACGGCTCATCCTCGAACCGGGATGGCGGTGGTCGGATCACGTCAAGCCGCTCGCCGGTACCGAGCTGTGCGAGGCGCCCCACTTCCAATACCACGTCGGGGGGAGGCTGCACGTCCTGATGGACGACGGGAGCGAGTTCGAAGCAGGCCCCGGCGATGTGACCGCACTCCCCCAGGGTCACGATGCGTGGGTCGTCGGCAACGAGCCGGTCGTCGTCGTGGACTGGTGGGGTGCGTCGAACTACGCCAAGGGCTGAATGGGCCCGTGCCGGTACGGCCGGGCCACGACGTCCTTGGCAAGCTTCGGTCGAATCCCTGGCGGAGAGTCGGACTCAGAGATAGGGGTCGATCTCCAGCCCCTCGATGGCCTGAAACAGCTCCTGGTCCACGGCAACGGCGGGAGGACCGGGATTGATGGTCCCGGAGAGGCCGAGCTCCCAGGCCAACAAGCTCATGCTCCGGGCCGAGAAAGGGCAGCTCTCGAGGTGGTCCATCGTCACGTTCCACGGCTGACCCGGCTCGGTGACGACCACCAGATCCACCAGGCACTCGGGGCAATGGCCCTTGGCGAATGCGTGGACCAAGCCGGCGTAGCGACCCTTGAACCTGACCGGTGCGTCTTCGGGCACGGCAGGAAGGCCCATCTCGATCACGGTCTCCAAATCCCACCGGCGGGTGGCCATGCCGCATGATCCCATGCCCCGGTGCCAAACACGCGTCTTTCGTCAGGAGCCACCGTCGGGCGATCCGCTGCCCGATGGACCCTTGGCCTCGAGGTCGCGGCCCGGCTGAAGGCCCAGGCTGCCCTGAGATGGGACAGGTCGCCAGCCGGCCTGTCGAACAGGTCGCCGGTTGGTCGGCCATGACCGGACGGGCGGGTCGACGGCCGAGCAAGCACGATGGGAGCGATCAGCTCACTGTTCGGATCAGTTCCGGACCGTTGTTGCGGACGTTGCCGACCGCTTGGCCGACCTGGTGGTGGACGAGCGTGCCCGAGTGGCCCGGATGCAGCAGCAGCTCCAATTCGTCCTGGTCCCCCACCTCCGGGTCGAGCCAGATGTCCCAGGTCTCCGGCTCGAGGACGACGGGCATGCGGTCGTGGACGCCGTCCATATCGTCACCCGCCGCGGCAGTGATGATGGTCGCCGAATGGAGCATCGAGTCATCCGGCTGCTTCCAGCGCTCGGAAAGACCGGCAAAGACGATGGGCTCGCCGTCGGCTCGGCTGAACAGATACGGGACCCTCGTCTTGCCGTCCTTCCTCCATTCGTAGAAGCCGTCGACCGGCACCAGGATCCGGCTGTGCTTGAAGGCCCAGCGGAAGGCCGCCTTCGTCGCCACGGATTCCGCCCGGGCATTGAACGACGACTTGAACGCCTGAGGATCCTTGGCTGACATCGGCACGAGTCCCCAGCGGAACGAGCGCAAGCTTCGGGTGCCACGGGGATGCTCGGCCACTCCGAGGATCGGATCGGTCGGAGCCACGTTCCACGACGGCTTCCACTCGTCCTCCTTGAGGGCCAGCTGGGCGTCGAGCATCCGGGCAATCCGATCCGGCTCGGAGTAGAGGGCGACCCGACCGCACATGCCCCGAGCCTAGGGTTCGGGAGCACGCCGCATGCTCGTGAGCGCACCGGTTCCCGGCTGTTCCTACCGAGCCCGAATACGAATGCTCCTCGCCGCACGGCCGGGGACCGATCGAGTCCGAGGGATCGAACGCCCCGGCCGCCGCGGACCACCTCGGCATGTCGCAACCGGAAGCTTCCCGGGCCATGCAGCGAGCTGGAACACGACCCCGATGCCGTCTTGTTCCACCGACTCGGCCGCTCGGTCGGGCTGACTCCCTCCGGTGAGGCACTTCTCGATCCCCGTCGTCGGGGCGGGGCAACGACTCTGGTCGATGCCCGCCAGGGCGAAACCCTCCTCCACCACCGTCAGGAAGATCTCCGGCCGGCGAATATCCATGTGCGTCCGCCTATGCACGACGGCAACCGGTTGCACGGCATCGCTGCCAGGCCCGAACGCCGAGCGGGACGATGGTGACCGGGAACTCCCCGCGCCGCGACAAGGGTCTGCGACCGACCGGTGAACGTTGTGCTACCTCCCGGTGAACATCGCGCGACTCGGAGCGAATCGGTTGATGGTCCTGAAGATGCGGCGTTACGTTCCCTTCGAATGCCTCGGGCTGAAAGGGCCCTTTCGTGAATCGATGATCCGATTGGGGCGCCCGGTGGGAAATGCCAGGGGGGTCCGAGGATGACTGAGGCGAAGCGATGAAGCGGCCTGGCGCTCTGCCCCGACGAGTCGGCGCCAGGGCTGCGCCGCCGGACCGGGACCGTGTGAACACCGACCGTCGCGACCAGTGGGAGATCGGCGGCTGGGGACGACCTGCAACCGTCGTGGCGAGGTCCGGGCTGGCGGCGGTGGTGCTCGTCGCAGCCTTCGCTTCGTTTCTGTCACTGACGTCGGCCGCGTCCCCGAGAGCTGGGGCGCCGGCGAGCAGGAGCGCCTCCCTGGCGGCGATCCGAGATCCTCACATTCGAGGTGTGGCACCACTGCACCGGGATGGGATGAGAGCGGTATCGCTCGCCCCCGCGGCCGCGTCCCACGGCGCGGCGGCCGGTTCGGGGCGGCCCCAGCCATCGCTCATGCGCCGAGTTCCCGGCCCGACCCATCCCGAGGCCGGGGGCCCTCGGCCGAACAGCACATCCCAGAACGCGGCGTTCTTCACCACGAACTGGTCGGGACAGATCCTCTCCGGTGACGCGTACACGGGGGTCGAAGGGCAATGGGTCGTACCGACCGTGCAGCCATCGATTGCTCCTAAATTCTCGGCTACCTGGATCGGCATCGATGGCGTCGGTTCCTCCACACTCATCCAAACCGGGACGGAGCAAGACACGACCTCAGGTAGCACCGCCTATTCGGCATGGGTTGAGCTGCTCCCCGGCTCATCCATGACCATCGCCAATGCTCCGGTGTCGGCCGGAGACGCCATGCAGGCGAGCGTGGTCGAGACGTCGCCCACCAGCGACTTGTGGACAATCACGATCCAGGACACCACGGCCAGCTGGACGTTTTCTCAAACGTTCAGCTACACGACCCCGGGCCTCTCCGCCGAGTGGATCGAGGAGGCGCCCACCGTCAACGGCAACCAGTCCGTCCTGGCCAATTTCGGCAACGCCACCTTTGGGGGCATCGGGGTCGAACCGCTGCCGACCTCGGCGTCGACCCTGACTCCCGTCTACATGCTCGACCCGAGCCAGTCGAACGTCATCGCCTTCCCCGGTGTCTTCAACTCGACGACGAGCTCTTTCACGGACGTCTACGGCACACCGCAACCGGTCGTCACATCGGTGAACCCGGCCGAGGGTCTCACCGAGGGGGGCGACTTCGTGATCATTCATGGAGACTTCCTCCAAGGGGCGGAGACCGTCGCCTTCGGGAGCACCGACACCTTCTTCGGAGTGAACAGCGATGGTTCGCTCACGGCTATCGCTCCCGCGGCAGGGCCCGGGAGGGTGGATGTGATCGTCACGACCCCGGGGGGTCAGAGCTCGGTGTCGACCGCGGACCAATTCACCTATCTCATGCCGGCCCCGCCACCTCCACCTCCACCGCCGCCAGCCCCGAACTCCACGCCCCATGGGTACTGGCTCGTCGGCGGTGACGGAGGGATCTTCACCTTCGGGTCGGCCCAGTTCTACGGCTCGACGGGTAACCTGCGGCTGCAGCGACCGGTCGTCGGCATCACGCCGACCGTCGATCGGTCCGGATACTGGCTGGTGGCATCCGACGGTGGGATCTTCGCCTTCGGCGATGCCGGCTTCTACGGTTCGATCCCGGGGCTGGGGTATGCCCCGGCGGGGACGGCCGGCGCTCCGCACCCGCTCAACGCACCGGTGGTGGGCATGGTCCCCACCACTGATGGTGGGGGGTATTTCATGGTGGCGTCGGACGGCGGAGTCTTCACCTTCGGTGACGCCCGATTCGCCGGGTCATGCCCGGGGATCGGGGGTTGCGCCGGGCCCGCCGTCTCGGTGATGCCCGACGCCTCGGGCAATGGCTACTGGGTCGTCACCGCCACCGGCAGCGTCTACTCCTTCGGTGACGCCATCTACTACGGGGGCCCCGGCAGCCATGGGTCGGTCGTGACCTCAGCCGTCCGTACACCCGATGGACAGGGATATTGGATCCTGTTCGCCGACGGGACGGTCGCCGGATTCGGCGATGCGGCCAATTTCGGGGGGCCGAGCGCGGCGGTCAGCGGCGCGAACCAGGCGTCCGCCATCTTCACCACGACTGACGGTGGTGGTTATTGGGTGACCTCGGCCACGGGGGCGGTCTACACCTACGGTGACGCCCCCTATGACGGCGGCATGGGTGGCATACGGTTGAACGCGCCGATCATCGCCGCCACCGGTTGGTGAGTGACGGCCTGATCGGCTCCTGACCATCTCCTGCCGACCGGGTTGTCGACGGCCCTCCGATCCCGTCGGCCGGGAGGCGCCGATCCCGCAACATTGTGCCGGCCACAGCCAGGTCCTCCCTGGCGCTCGGACGCCGGGGCAGGGGTACAGTGCTGGCGGAGAGGAGCGTGCGATGAGGATTGCGATCGTCGGTGGCGGGATGATGGGTCTGTGCACGGCAATGCTCCTGGCCGACGATGGTCACGAGGTGACCGTCCTGGAGCGCGACGCCCAGGCCCCCCCAGACCCGTCCGAAGCGTTCGAACACTGGGAACGGCGTGGAGTGAACCAGTTCCGCATGTCCCACTTGTTCCTCAGCCGGTTCCGGATCATCATCGAGTCGGAGCTGCCCCGCTTGGCGGAGGCCCTCACCGCGGCCGGCGCTGTCCACTACAACCCGCTGGCCAACATCCCCGATGAGATGAAGGGCGGATCCCGTCCGGACGACGACCGCTTCGCCATGCTCACGGGTCGGCGACCGGTGGTCGAGGCGGTCACGGGCCGGTTGTGCGAGGAAACGAAGGGGGTCACGGTACGTCGTGGGGCCGCCGTGCACGCGCTGCGGGCCGGGCCTTCCGATCGGGACGGAATCCCCCACGTCACGGGAGTCCAGCTCGACTCCGGGGAAGAAGTCTCCGCCGACCTGGTCATCGACGCCGGTGGGCGGCGGTCGGCATTGCCGAAGTGGTTGACGGCCATCGATACCGCCCCCGTCGGCGAGGAGTCGGAGGATTCCGGTTTCATCTATTTCGGCCGGCACTTCCGCTCCGCTGACGGACAAATGCCGGTCATGCTCGGCCCACTGAAGCAGGACTGGGGCACCATCGGCGTGCTCACCCTGCCCGCCGACAACGGCACCTGGTCAGTGACGCTCACGGCCAGTTCCAAGGACACCGAGCTCCGAGCGTTGCGTGACCCCGACAGCTGGGCCAGGGTCGCCCGGCTCCTGCCCCTCACCGCCCACTGGCTCGATGGGGAGCCGCTCGAGGACTCGGTGCTGATCATGGCCAAGCTCGAGGACCGCATACGCGACTTCTCGCCGGGAGGGGAGCCGCTGGCCACCGGCGTGATCGCCGTGGCCGACTCCTGGTCGTGCACGAACCCTTCTCTGGGCCGCGGTGCCAGCGTCGGGCTCTTGCACGCCGCCGCCCTCCGAGACCACCTGGAGAAGGCCGGCGACCCGTGGGAGCTGGCCACCGGGTGGGCGCAGGTCACCAGCCAGACCGTCGAACCGTGGTACCGCACCACCCTCGGCTACGACCGCCATCGGCTCGGCGAGATCCATGCCCTGATCGAGGGTCGACCCTACGAGATCGACGACGAGTTCTGGCGTCTCAACCGTGCCCTCGAGGCCTCGGCCACGGCGGACGGGGACAACGTACGCGCCCTGCTGGACATGGGCATGGTCCTCCGTCACCCCGATGACGTCTTCGGCGACCCGGTACTGCGAGAGAAGATCCTCGCCGCCGGGAACGCGGTCGACGACCAGCCGAGCATCGGGCCCGACCGCAACCAACTGCTTGCCGCACTCAGCGGCTGAGGAAGGTGACAAGAACATGAGAGTCGACAGCTCCGGAGTCATGCTGAACGTCGAAGTGGCCGGACCCACCGATGGCCAGCCGGTCGTCCTCCTCCACGGATTCCCGGACTCCAGCCGATTGTGGAACAAGCAGGTGGCCGCCCTGTCCGGTGCGGGATACCGGGTCATCGTCCCCGACCAACGGGGCTATGGCCAGTCCGACAAGCCGGCCGATGTCGACGCCTACAACATCGTCTTCCTTGCTTCGGACATCGCTGCCATCTTGGACCAGCTCGATGTGGCCAAGGCCCATGTGGTCGGGCACGACTGGGGGGCGGCAGTGGCGTGGGCGATGGGGTCATTCGCTCCCGAACGGGTCGAACGCCTGGTCGCCCTGTCGGTCGGCCATCCCCTGTCGTTCAGCGCCGCCGGTCTCGAGCAGCGGGAGAAATCGTGGTACATGCTGCTGTTCCAATTCGAGGGTATCGCCGAGCAATGGCTGTCGGCCGACGACTGGGCCAACTTTCGTACCTGGAGTCGCCACCCGGACGCCGACGCGGTCATCGCCGACCTCGAAGCCAACGGATCGCTCACCCCGGGCCTCAACTGGTACCGGGCCAACGTCAATCCCCGCACGTTCGTCGAACCGCCCGTTGCGTTCCCGCCGGTGGCCGTGCCGACCCTCGGCGTGTGGAGCACCGGCGACTTCGCCCTCACGGAAGCCCAAATGACCGGCTCGTCCGAGTTCGTCAAGGCGGACTGGCAGTACCGCCGCCTCGAAGGCCCGGGTCATTGGATGCAGATCGAGGCCCCGGACCGGGTAAACGAGATTTTGCTCGACTACCTGACGTAACCCGCATCCCATCGCACGGAAGGATGATCTGCGCCTTCCGCGACCGCCCCAATGCGATGCGGCCCGCCGAAGAATCAGCGACCGACCTTCAAGGAAGTCGAGGCGGTGTTGCTGAGAGGGAACCCCAATAGCAATGCCCCATAGGCCACCGTCACCGTCTGCTGACCTCTGACCTTCTTTGCCGGCACGATGAACGTCCCGCTGATCGTCGGGGGTGTGAGCACGGAGTGTTCGTAGACGGCGGGCGCGACCTTGATCGTGTTCGCCACCGCCGTGCTGACTCCCCTGCTGGATGTGAGCCTCAGAGTCACCGTCGGCGCCGTCGGGATCCCGCCGCCAAGGAGTCCCTCGAGGGCGACGAGCGTCGACAGCCACCAATAGGTGGTGGCACCGGGGGCATCTCCCACAGCAACGGTTTGGTCGGGGACAGCCGTCGTCGATGACAGCGCCAGCGTCGGATTGGGCGGGAACACCGGGTCCCCCTGATACTCGAGGACCGCGCTGGCGGCTCCGACGGGTGTGAAGCTCGTCAGATCGATGGTGGCGAGGGCACACCCGATGAGGCCGGCGTTGATCTGTTTGGCCGTCGGCGGGCAGCTCGCATTGGGATCAGGTGCCTGAGAACGCGGAAGCACATAGTCGACATTGAGATCACCGCTCAGATCGGACACCGGAAAGCTGAGTGCCCCGATGTTGATCTCGGGGAGGCTCGCCAGCAACGCCATCAGCCCCGGCAAGGAAACGATCTTCCCCGAGAGAAGCGGGGCGGCCGCCGGGTCGATGCCGAGGAGAAGACTGGTTTCCATCATCAGGTAGGGGTGGAGCGGCGGGAGTCCCGTGCAGGCCACGACAACCTTCTCCCCCGCCGAGGCACCGGTGACAATGGGCAGCGAGCCCCCATTGAATGTGCAGTGGGGAGTCGGTGTGGCTGCACCGGCCGGGGCCGGGACAAGACCCTCCGCGCCCCAGGCCAGAAAGGAGATCAGTGCGACCAGGGCGGCGGCCATCGCTACGACATTCCGAATCCGGGTCATTACTCCCCCTCTGAGTGGCTGGCGGTTCGAGCGGCGGGTGAGGTTCACGCTCAGCGTGGACAATGCCCGGGCGGCTGTGAGACAAACATCGCGCTGACCCACGAGGAGGCTGAGGCCGTGCCGGCGGGGCCAGTGCAACCAAAGGAGTTGATACTCGGTCGGCCGGCGCGCTGCGCCGGATCGCTACGGCGTTCGGTCTCCGAACAGACGGACGGCGACAGCCACGACAATGAGGCCGAAGGCCGAGGCCGCGAGGACGGTGACCAAGCTGGCAGTGGAACTCATGGGTTCGCTCCCTTGAATGTGCCGGAGAATCTACTCGTGCCGACAACCAGAACAGTGGCCCTTACTGCACTTCACTGTCAAGGATCACCTCCCCCGGGAATCGTGCGTCGCCGGCAGTGTCCGGGGCTGCCGTCATGACGACCTCTACGACGCCACCCGCCCTCTGTCGAGCAAGAGCATCCAGAATGGTCCCCGGCGAACTGAGTAAGATCCCGGACATTGATCGGGACGGTCATTTGCTACGGTGCGCTTCGGGCTGATCGGTGCAGGTTCCTCGATCGTGAAGCCGGTCATCAACAACCAGGGCGTCCAGCGAGTTCGGACTCGACCAATGACAGATCGACGTGAGTTTCCTCACGATGCGAGCTCGGTCAAGGAAGGCCGCCAATTCGTCGATGCCAATCTCGCCGGTGTGCCGCCCGGGTTCCGGGAAGCTGCCGGCCTCATGGTGTCAGAGCTCGCCACCAACGCAGTCGTGCACGGAGCCAGTGCGTTCGTCATCGACGTCGAATGCACCGAAACTCAAATCCGGATCGAGGTGTTCGATGAGGGTCGAGGTGTGCCACGGCTCGGCGATCCTCCGGCATCGGATCCACATGGAAGGGGCCTCCAGATCGTCGACCGGCTCTCTGATAGCTGGGGCCTCGGGGTACGGTCGGTGTGGTTCATTCTCGACGTGACGGAGCAGTCCGCAAAGGAACGACAAGCGCGCGCCGATGTCCCACCACAGTGTCCTTAGCCGCCGAGATCCGCGTCCGGCGAGAGGTCCGGACCCTGTGGCTTTGTCACGCCGAGCGCTCCGGGCGAGTTGACGCAGGTAGCCGATCAGATGACGAGCAGCGGACAGCCGTCATCAGCAGAGATCCCTGGCGCGGCGATGGGTGGATGCCGGAATCCATCAAGGGTCGAGCGCGGCCAGGTGGGCCTTGTACCCGGCGCCGTAGGGGGTGGGATCGCCGTTGTCATCGGTGATCAGCGAAGGCGCGCGGCACGGCCAACTGGGCCCGGCGTTGAAGGACCAGGCCAGGTAGGACACGTTGTGGGCGTCGGCCCAGGGCATGTAGGCGTTGATGAAGCTCGACGTGCAGTCCTTCTCACCGAGCTCACCGGTGACGAAGGGCAGCTTTTGGACCAGGGACAGCCAGTGGTCCCAAGTCTTCGGGGCCTTCGCCGCGTTGAAGTTGTAGACGTGCACCGAAATGGCGAGCTGGCCGATCGGATCGGCAGGCAGGTCCGACCGGAACCCGCGCGGGTTGGCGGCGAACGCCGTCCCGGCCACCAGGATCACGTTGGTCGCCCCGGAGGACCGCACGTCGCCGATGAGCTGGTCGTAACCCGCGACCTGGAACCCACCGGCCATACAGCCTCCGTGCACCAGGCAGCTGAAGGGGAGGTAGCGCGGCTCGTTGTAGAGGTCGAACACCACCCCCGGGTGGCCCTTGAAGGTGCTGGCGACCGAGACCCAGAAGCTGGGCGCGTGGTCCTCGTCGGCCATCACCGCGCCGCCGAGCGCGGTCTCCGAGCCTGGGGCGCTCCAGTGGAGGTCGAGGATCGCATCGAGCCCGGCGGCGTTGAGGTCGTTGACGTAGTTGGCGATGGCGGATCGATAGGCGGCTCCGCCGAGCTGCGGGTAGGGCAAGTTGATGCCGAGCCAGCAGTCCTCGTTGAGCGGGACCCGGACGGCATTGACGTGCCAACCCTGCATGGCGGCGATCATGCCGGGTGTGTCCGAGTTCGGTGGGTCGAAGAACCCCTCACCGTCCACGCAGGCGGATTCGGACCCGCTGTGGTCGACCCCGATGAGCCGGATGGGGTTGCCGCCGGCGTCGACCAGCTGGTTGCCCGATACCCGCACCGTGGCGGCCCCCGGGCTGCCCGCCACGAGGCCCGATGCAGCAGCCGGTCGAGCCGGCGAGGCGACTGTGAAGGCCGCAACGGCGAAGGTCACCAGGGTCGCGGCCATCCGGAGGAACCGGGCGCGGTTCCCGACTGGTGACGGCGCAGATCGACGGGCGGGGCGAGTCATCGTGCCACTACCTGTTTCCTCGTCATCATCCGGCTCCCGGTTGAGCGATTTGTGTGACGCCGGCCAGGTCCGGCGATGGCCAGGGTTCCGCGGATGCCCAGCCGTGGCGGGGACGGGTTCGGGCCGGGTGATGATCGAGCCCTCGCGTCTGCTCACGGTGGTCTGAACCAGGTAGCCAGAGCGTCACCCAGTTCCGCATCCTGGATCACGATGACCCAGGCATCGCCGGCGAGACAGCCCGCCTGATCCGCTACCGTGGCGCTGGTGAGCAGCCCGCAGGTGCCCGGTGGGGTGGTGCACAAGCTTCCAGGGGACCTGCGCAAGGCGTTGATCGCCAACCGCTCGGCACTCGATGCCTGGAAGGACATCACACCTCTGGCCCGCAACGAGTTCATCTGCTGGGTGGAAGATGCCAAGCAAGAGATGACTCGGGAACGCCGCATTCGCCGGACCGAGGAGGAGCTGGAGGAAGGCCAGCGTCGGCCTTGCTGCTGGCCAGGGTGCAAACACCGCGAGCGCACCGGCAGATAGCAAGCTTGCCACGCGACATTGCGCTCGGGAGCTTTACCAAAGGCTCGACGTCGAGCTCACACAGGAGCAGGCTCACACGGCACAGAGCGTCTCCATTGGCATAAGGTCCCGTCCATGGACGTCTCCTCCTACAACCATTCCCAGAAGATCACCGTCAACCGCCCGCCCGCTGACCTCTATGCGATCGTCAGCGATGTGACCCGCGTGGGAGACCTGAGCCCGGTGTGTCAACTGGGGACTTGGGACGATGCCGCCCAGGCGGGCAAGAAGGGTGCTTGGTTCACTGGCCACAATGCCATCGGCGAGCTCAGTTGGGACACGCGCTGCCAGGTCGTCGTGTCCGAGCCGGGTCGAGAGTTCTCCTTCGTCAACTTCGGGCCGGGCGGTGATGTCGAGCTTGTGCGCTGGGGGTTCGCCTTCGAGGAGAGGGCCGAGGGGACCGAGGTGACCGAATCGTGGCAGGTACTTCCCGCCTACCCCGACTTCGTGAGCGGCGGTGACCCGAACTTTGACGTCAAGGCGCGCATCGACGGAATGGCCCAAATGGCACGGGACGGCATCACCGCAACACTGGCGAACCTGAAGCGTGTCGCCGAGTCTTGATTGCCCCCTCAGAACTCGACAAGCAACACCTTTTGATTCGGTCTCAGCCTGCTTGACCGGCTTACTCGGTGACTCGTAGCTCGGATCTCAACTTCAGCATCCCGGACCTGATGCGCGTCTTCGCGGTGCCCAGGGGGATTCCCTCAGCCTCGGCGATCTCGGATGCGGTCAGACGAAACATCGAGGCCAGAACGACTGCCCTGCATTGCTCAAACGGAATTCGACCCGAGCGCGGCCCGCACAGCACCCATCTCGTCCTCCAGAGCGACCGCATCGGCTGGAAGTGGATCGGCCGCCACTATTTGGAGGAAGGCATCCGCGTGTGGACTCACCGACTCGGGACGATGCCGGCGCAATGTGTCCACGGCTGCGTTCCGGGTGATCGTGAGGAGCCAGGTCGTGACCGAGCCGCGAGCGGGGTCGAACGAGCTTGCGCCACGCCAGGCCCGTAGGAGGGCCTCTTGGGCAATGTCATCGGCCCAGGCCGGGTCTCCCGTCATCTTGACGGCGAGGCCGTAGACCCGTCCCTGGAACCGCTGGACAAACGCCTTGGTCCGTTCCGGATCCCCGTCTCGGAAGCCGGCAAGCATCGCCTCGTCGGAAGCGACTTCCGTCTCGGGCGAGGCGGCGAGCTCACCGAACGGGGTGGGAGACCAGCTCTTCCTGAGGCGGGCTCGGCCCCTTGATCGCTCGCCCGCCGGCCGGCCGAAGGCTCGACGATTGCCTGGGGAATCCCGGCGATCGAGTGGCAAAAGGGTGCCGCACTTTATGTTTTCGGGCATGACAGGTCATTTCGGACGCGAGTATCGTTACTCCCTCACCCTAAAGGATTTATTTTTATTACGCAACCCTTGTAATGTATTTCGAAACCCTGAAGGGACTGCGAGGGAGGACACGGTGCGGGAGGAGAGCAACGAAGCCCCGAGGCGACCGGGCCGCCCGCGAATCGCCCGCTATGACGACGAAATCCTGAGGGTGGCTCAGGAGTTGCTTCTGGAGAAGGGGTACACGGGCTTCACCGTCGATGCGGTGGCGGCCAAGGTAGGAGTGGGCAGACCCACGATTTACCGGCGGTGGCCAACCAAGGCGGCCCTCGCCGTTGCGGCGATGGGGCAGAGCACCGGCCTCGCCCCGGCACCGGATACGGGAAGCCTGCGCGAGGACCTCCTCGCCTTCCAGCGTCACCAGGTCAGCCTTACTCGGCCCGAGACGCGACAGATAACTGCGGGGTTGGTTGCCGACCTCGTTGCCGATCCCGAGCTGGCCGACGTTTACGTTTCCCGGTACGTCAGCCCTCGTCGGGCCTCGGTGGCTGAAGCGCTCCAACGGGGTGTCGAGCGGGGAGAGCTCCGACCGGATGCCGACTTTGAGTTCATCCTGAACCTGCTGATCGGACCTCTGTTCATGCAGAGCGTCGTGTTCGGTCAACCGTCTCCACCGGACATGCCGGAAAAATCCGTCGACGTCGTCCTAGCCGCCTTCGGCACGAAGCCCCCCGATTGACTTTCGCAACACTGCCGGACCCCGTTCGATCGCGCCTCGTGGCGTGATCGAGCGCTTGTGGCAAGACACCTACTCGAGGTCGATGTCCACCGAGTAGGTCCCGTGATCCATCACGACGCTCGTCAGGCCGAGCCGCCGAAGGGAACCGACGAGCCTGCCGTTTTCGCCCAGCACGTCGGCGTGTATTGAACACAGGCCGCTGTGCCGAGCCCGTTCTGTCAGGGATCTGACGATCCGTGTGCCGACTCCCTGTCGCTGCCGGTCGTCTTGCACGAGGACTCCCAGGTGGAATGCACCTCCCACGTCAGGCGCCAGGGCGCCCATGCCGACGCACCAAGGTCCCTCCCAGGCGAGGGCCAAGAGGTCGACATTGCGTTTGAGCTGATCAGTGGTGAAGGCGATGCCATCGGTCGGGCCATGAAAGCGGTGCTGGAGGCTGATCTTGGTGCAACGCCGCATCATGGCGACCACAGCGGGAACGTCAGACGGGCGAGCTCGAGTGACCTCCGGTCGGCACATCGGTGGCGTACGGGGGATCGCAGATGTTGGCCTGGTTGCGGTTGCCGCGGGTGATGCCACGAGAGATATACGCATGGCCGGCACGATGGGATTGCCCGGACGGATTCGAACCGATGCTGAACCTTCCGGGATGCTGGCCAGTGCGATGGAATCGCCGAGGCCCCAGGGACCACACAGCATGTTCAAATGGTCCCGGACCGGCCGAGTCGGCCGCTGCTCCTTAGCCGGGGCGCAATCGCACCAGGACTACGGGCCGGGGAAGGCGAAGGTGAAGGATCGGCCGAACTCCATGTCCCCACCGAACCGGGGTGATCCAAGCATCTGGCGCCCGAGTAGCAGGGCCAGAAGGTCCCGACTGGTCGCTTCAATCGTGGCTCGTGCGGGGCTGCGATCGGTGTCCGGGGCGGCCTCGACCCCCTGCCCATGAGCAATGATCCGGTAGGCCGGCCCGTCGGTGGCGGCAAGCAGCCAAGAGCCTTGGATGTCCCAACGGAATGCCCGGTGGTTCGACCGACGGTGGTTGAGCCAGGCGACGCGCATCGGTAAGGCCATCCGCACGAAGAGCTCGCTCCAATCGCCGAGGCTCAATCCCAGGTCGGTTCCGTGAACCTCGACTTCGGTGAGTCTGAGCACGGGAAGACGGCCCAGTTCGACGGTGCCGAGGTCTGGGTTGTCCTCTGGCTCGACGACGGGGCTGACCCAACCTTCCGCCTCCAAGGAGTTCCAGGCTCGATCGAGGGCTGCGCTCTCATCCCTCAGAGACGCCACCACGCCCTGGGGCAGCTCCCCGGGGCCCGGTACCAGCGTGATGGCCCGCTGTCCGTCACGGCCATCCGGGTAGTAGGAGACGGCTTCGCCAGTGCGGGCCCCGGAGGTCATTCGTCGTAGGGCTCTGGCGCCGTAGCGGAGATGACAGGCGATGGTCAGCCGACTCCACTCCGGCAGTTTCGAGGGGGCATGGAGCTCCGTCTCGTCGAGCTGGTCGAGTGTCTCGACGACCTCGCCTGTCCGGTGTCCTACTGCTGCGACCACGCGATCGGTCCGTCCACCTGGGTCCGGCACGGCTCCATCTTCCCTCCAACGCTCCGCCCGATCGGCGGGAAGAAGCGGCCGCCCGGAAGGAGCGGCGGCCCCGGAGCGCAGGCGGCGGAACCCACACTCGACGGGACCGCCGCGGCGGGCACGTTATGTGACAGGAGTGTGACATTCCAGTCAGCAGCGGGGGCAGGCGGGCTCCCCGTTCCGTGGTGACCGAGGCGCCGAACCGGCTCTCGGCGCCTCTTACACTGGCGACCATGGAGGCGGAGGGTTGGTACGTCGACCCATTCGGACACCACGAAGCCAGATGGTTCTCGGATGGAACTCCGACCGCTCTGGTGCGAGATGGCGGCGTCGAGGGGCAGGACACTCCCCCGGATGGCACCGTTCCGGGTGAGTTTGAACGGCTACCCGAGGCTCCTCGGTCGGGAGGCCAGGACCTGAAGCGTGCGGACGATGCCGAGGCCCGTGATTTTGATCCGGCCGCACTCAGCGACAAGGCCGAGATCGTTGTGACCCGCAGCGCCATCCTTGGACGCTGATCGGAGGGCGCGGTTCGTGGCCGGCGGTCAACGACGATCCGGCTGATTCCCGGCTAAGGGAGCAGGGTGACCGGCTCACTGGCGCCTCAGCCGGTCTCAGTAGTCATCCGGAGGCGGCCCCGGCTTTCATAATTGCCTTGCGCGATCCCGATGACATGACCGACCACCGGGAACGTGCCGACAGAATCGACAGGATGGACCCAAAGGACCCGACGGAGAAGGCTGACAAGAAGGACCCGATCGAGCAAATCGAGAACGCCGACCCGATCGACCCGATCGACATGAAGGATCCTCGACTTGCGATCGACAGAGTAGAGCCCTCCGACCAGAGCGACCACCGGGATGGGGCTGAATCTGGGTCCATGCCCTCATTGTTGCCCGCGGATCGAAGCCGTGCTCTGGCGGACACCGTGATCCCCAAGTTCGGGTCAGCCGAGCCGATCCGAGTACCTCATGGTCGGCCGATACAACGATTCAGGCAGGTACCACAGCGGGAACGGAGACATAGAGGCGCGAACGGGGACACGGCACCGTGGCGACCAGCACGATGCTCCGGTGGTGGAGCGTCCAGGACGGATAGCTATCCGGAATTGGACCCGGGTGGCAGAACCACCGGCGGTGACGTACCGATGGCCGAGATCTCCAGGTTGACCGAGCCACTCGGGACGGTCAGGGTGAACCTGGAGATGTACTGGCCCTTCACCGCATACGTGAAGGTGCCGGTTTGGCCGTTCTTGGTCAGGCTGAACGAATGGACGTCACCCGAGCGCGTCGTGTGCTTCGCCTGGGTGGCATAGGGGAGGTAGCCATGGGCCGGGTCCAATGCCGTCGCACCCTGGCTCGTCTGTGACTGGAAGGTCAGGTGCTTGGTCGAACTGGTGTCCGGAACGGCCTGGCTCTGGTACTGCGTGGTCCCGATGACATAGACATAGGTGCGCTTTGACCCGCGTTGAATGTAGCCACCGAGCCGGTCGGGGGCCTGATACACCAAGTGATCGGTTTGCTTTCCCTGCGGGCTGTTCTGGTTCAGCACCTCTGAGAAGCTCGACGCAGCGAGCGTGTTCCCCACCGCCTGCGGCAACGATGCGCTGCCGGGTGTCCCTGTGGTGGGGGTTGCCGCTGACGAGCTGCACGCGGCGATCATCAACCCTGCGGCTCCCACGAGGGAGATGATCCTCGGGAGCCGACGAATGCCGATTTGGTTGCCCGTCCTGATACTCGCCACGCTACATGCCAAACTGTGAACCTTCGTTTCAGTGGGGAGAATCGCTCTGGCGCTGTTCGAAAGACAACCCTTCCGCCGAGCATCGCACCGGTCGTTCCGCAGTCACGCCCGGCAGTCTCCGCCGATCCGAGGAGGCTACCCCAGCCAATGGAACGGCGTTGAGGAGCGGAGAATGGGCGCCCTCGAAATGCCTCACGATCCGTCTCGAGTCCTCGTCATTGGATTTCTCTGCTGAGCTATGCGCATGGAGCTGGACCAAGACATCGCGTCCCACTACGCCCAGGGCGTCGAGCGAGACCGACTGACCACCTGGGGGCGATTGGAGGCTGAACGCACGCGCCAGTTCTTCGACCGATTTCTGCCCCCACCACCCGCGGTGATCCTCGATGTGGGTGGGGCCGAGGGCGGCTACGCACTGCCGCTGGCCGGTGCCGGATATGCAGTCCACCTTCTCGACCCCGTCCGCTCTCATGTCGATGCGGCCCGAATGGCATCCTCCGAGCAACCGGAGACTCACCTGGCATCAGCTGAAGTCGGCGACGCACGCGGCCTCCCGTTCAATGACGAGACCGCCGATGCGGTTTTGCTGTTGGGCCCCCTCTACCATCTCATCAAGGAGGAGCATCGCGCTCAGGCTCTGGCCGAGGCCCACCGCGTCATGCGCCGAGGCGGTGTGTTGTTCGCGGCCGGAATCTCGCGATTCGCCTCCACCCTTGACGGGCTCCACTCCGGGGCGATGCTCGACCCCAGGTTCGAGGGGGTCGTGGAAGGGGACCTGACCGACGGAGTTCACCGAAACCCTGATGTTGAAGGTCATCCCGAGTGGTTCACCCTCGCCTACTTCCACATGCCGGACGAGTTGCGCCGGGAAGTCCACAGTGCCGGGTTCGGCGACGTGCGGGTCCTGCCTGTCGAGGGGGTGGGAGCCTGGGCTCGCCTCGACCGGCTCCTGGACGATCCGTCGGCGCGCGCCACCCTGTTGCGGGCGATCTCCCGAGTGGAGAACGAACCAAGCCTCATGGGCGCCAGCCCGCATCTCATGGCAATCGCAACGAAACCGTAGGGTCATCTCTCCCGTCCCTACTCGCCGCTCCGGACCCGATGCGGCACGGCGGAGCGAAGTCGTGCCAGATTGATCGACAGTGGGTCCACCGTGTCAAACCGCAGGTCCGCCGGCAGATTTACGTCCCATCGTGCGCGGGACGATTCCACTTGGTCCCATGGCACTTCGTACCAATCTGGGATGCCGCGCTCTCGGGCCTCGAGGCGCGACCGATGGACGCTTGGGTCCGAACACTCGGTCATGAGCACGACGAGCTCCGCACCTTCCTCCTCAGCCAGTGACCGCAGGACCTCGATCTGCGGGGTGCGGGCAACGCCATCGAGCACGACTGAGGAACCGCGCCGGAGTTGTGATCGGGCGAGGGCGCCGAGCAGCGACCACCCCACCTGTTGATGTCCCGGCGGCGACATGACGTCCATGGCCTTCTGGATGGTTCCGAACGGACGGAGCCCACTCATGGCCCAATCATGGGAAAGCACCGGCGCGTCGAGAAGCGTGGATACCGCCTCGGCCATCGTTGACTTTCCGGTACCCGGTAGGCCGGTGACAAGGACGACCCTGGGCTGCATCCAGGCACCACCGACGGCAGGAAGGCCGATATCGCGAAGGAGGGCCCGGGTCAGGGTGCCCATCCGGTCGAACGGGAGATCGTCAGTGCTGAACCAATGCACCTCCATGGTCTCGTCATCGTCGGGGCGCGGCGATCCGGCCGTGACGGTGGCGTCAAAGACCGTCACGACGTAGGCCGTCTCATCACCATTCGGGTACCGGACGCGGTATTCGGGCCCGCCGAGTACACCGAGCACCGACCCGAGACGGACAGTGACACCTGCTTCTTCTTCCGCCTCACGGACAGCACACTCCTCGGGCGATTCATCGGGTTCAACGGCCCCTCCGATCGTCGCCCAGTTCCCCGTATCTTTCAGCCGGACCAGAAGAATGTGGCCCTCTTCGTCGCGGGGGATCACCGCAGTTGACGGCAAGAGCAGGAGGTCGGCGCCGACCCGCTCTCGGAGCTGGCGGATGAAATCGGAGATGACCACGCCAGGACGCTATCGGCGTCCGGCACCGGGAAGGCGGGACGCGTGGACGGCGGGCCCGTCCTGACCGTTCCTGCCCCTCGGCGCCTCTTCGCTTGGAAGCCTCCTGCGCCTCGCCGAGGGCCACGCGGGCAGTCGATCCGGGGAGTCAGTCCCAGAGCAGGCGACTCCATTCGAATTCCATCCGCTACGAGGTCAAGTCCCGGAAGAAATTCGCCCGAGCAGGCATACCGCAGGTCGGGGCGTGTGCGAGAGCTGCTCGGATCGGGACTGCTTCAGTCGCCACGCGGTAGCCAACTGAAGCGCCGGACGGCGAAGGCTGCGCCCGCCGCCCCCCAGGCGGCCAGCACGGCGAGATCGGTCCAGCTGAACCCGCTCCCCGCGGTGTGGGGGTTGTACGCCCGGAGCAACGAGTCGGCGAGGGCATGGACGGGGAAGGCCTTGCCGACATCGATCAGCCAATGGGGCAGTTCCAGGATCGGGATGAACACACCGGAGATGAAGCACAGCGGCAGGATGATCGCCAGAATGATCGGCTGAGCCCCGTCGGCCTTTTTGACCATCGAAGCCACAGCGAACCCGAGGCAGCAGAAGACAACGGCACCGACGATGATGTCGACGAGAAACGCCAGGCCGGTCCGACTGGGAATGTGGGCGGCGAAGGCGGCCCAACCGATAGCCAGGAGGGCGGCGGTGATTCCCAGGGCCGACAGGGCTGCGACGACGGCACGGGCGGTGATCACAGCGCTCGCCGAGACAGGCGTCGCGCGCCGGCGCTTGTAGATGCCGGCCTCGCGATAGCGGACTACCGACACGGCCAGGTTGGAGAACGTCGCGGCGATGACGCCGTAGGCAATGATGCCAGGCACGTAGTAGACCGGCTCGTCGATGCGCCCGCCCGGCACGGCGACGTTCTGATGCTGAAACACCGAAGCGAATATCAGAAGGAACAGGACCGGCAAGGCCAGGGTGAAGAACACCGCCTCCCGGTTGCGGAGAAAACAGCGCAAGTCGGCACGATATTGGTGCAGCACCAGCTGGAGGAAGGAGGAGTGCGACTGGTCGACCGGCGGTGAGGTGACGGTCATGTGCTGGTCTCGGTCAGCTCGAGGTAGACGTCCTCGAGGGTCGGCCGGGTGACCTCCAGGTCGGGGAGGTCGACGCGCCGCTCGTCCGCCCAGGCCGCCAGGACGCCGACGAGTGGCAGCGGGCTTGTCGTCCGGGCCTCGACCGCGCCGTCCGCGGTGGCGATCGCGGCCGAGGCCAACGCAGGCGGCAGGTCGGCCCAGGTCATGCTGGGCGGCAAGGTGAAACGGATCGTGGACGCCTTCGTCGCCCGTTCGCCGATGCTGGCGGCTGTGCCCTCGGCGACAATGCGTCCCTTGGCGATCACTGCGATCCGGTCAGCCAGGCGTTCCGCCTCCTCCATGTAATGGGTGGTCAAGAGAATGGTCTTCCCCAGGTTACGGAGACCGGAGATGACATCCCAGGCGACCCGGCGCGCCGAGGGGTCAAAGCCGGTCGTCGGCTCGTCGAGGAACAACAGCTCCGGATCACCGACCAGGGCCAGGGCGAGGTCGAGCCGCCGCCGCTGGCCGCCGGAAAGCTGGCTGCACCTCGCGGCTGGGCAGTCGGCGAGCCCGACGAGATCGAGGGTGTCACCGATCGTGCGCGATTTGGGGTAGTAGCCCGCATACAGCGAGACGCACTCTTCGACGCTCAGCTCGGGTTCCGGTTCGCACTCCTGTAAGACAACTCCGATTCGGGCTCGCCACTCGCCGCCTGCCCGTGCCGGGTCCTCACCGAGAACTGCAACCTCACCGGCACTGCGACGGCGGAACCCCTCCAGGATCTCCACGGTCGTCGTCTTGCCGGCGCCATTGGGCCCGAGGAATGCGAATACCTCCCCGGCATGAACCGTGAGGTCGATCCCGTCCACCGCGTCGAGACTCCCGTAGGACATGCGCAGGCCCCGGACCTCGATGACAGGGCGAGAGCCCGTGACATCGTCGTGCCGAGCGGAGGTCGAGTCAATGGACCTCTGATCTGGGTCGGAATCGGGTACCGAGGTGGCGGCGTCGGCGGCCGGCTCGGCATCATCGACGGGCGTCTCCGCCATGCCACCAGCATGACACTCTGAGGATGGCCGGGCTGTCTGACCGACGCCGCGCGCCGCTCGGTACCGCCCTTGAAGTGCCCGGTTGAGCCTTGCGGGCAGAGGCTCGGCTCCGTCCGTGGTGTCGAGAGGTCCACCCGGGTGGCTGGCCGTGCCTGCCGTGAGCTCGGTTGACAGGCTCCGCGTCCGCTCAACTCCCCGGTAGCGGCGGTCTGTGAGGACGTCGAGGGCCCCGCAATCCGATATGCGTCAAGACGGCAAGAGCGCGACAATCGTCCCTGACCGCCAGCCGAGGAGGCAGCCATGAGCACGACCGAGCAACAAGGCAGCAAGGCAGCCGGGGCCAGCATTGCGACCGTCGACTTGAAGTTCGAGGCGGTGGTCATCCCGGTCTCCGACGTAGACCGCTCGAAGGAATTCTACGCGAGGCTCGGTTGGCGGCTCGACGCCGACTTCTCGTTCGACAACGGCTTCCGAGTCGTACAGTTCACGCCCCCCGGATCGGACTGCTCGGTTCAATTCGGCTCGAACATCACCACGGCTGCGCCTGGCTCGGCACGTGGGTTGTACCTCATCGTCTCCGATATCGAGACTGCCCGCGACGAGCTCTCCGAGAATGGTGCCGAGGTGAGCGTCGTCTTCCATTCGGCCACGCCGGGTGCTCAGTTCCAACCTGAGGGCTCGGGCGGCCGTGTGAACGGCCCCGATCCGGGTCACGCAAGCTACAACACGTTCGTCACGTTCGCCGACCCTGATGGCAACGGTTGGCTCCTCCAGGAGATCACCGCACGATTGCCGGGTCGGATCGACCCTTCCGTGACCTCATTCACGTCCACCAGCGACCTGGCAAGTGCGCTCCGGCGTGCCTCAGCCGCCCACGGCGAGCACGAGAAGCGCATCGGCGAAGCCGACCCGAACTGGCCCGACTGGTATGCGGACTACATGGTACGGGAACAAGCCGGTACGGAACTCCCCCTGTGAGCGATTACGACGTGATCGTCCTCGGCGGCGGGGCGCCCGGCGAGCACTGCGCGGCAGCGTTGGCTGCACGCGGGCAACGCGTCGCTGTCGTGGAGCGGGAGTTGGTCGGCGGTGAGTGCTCCTACTGGGCGTGCATACCGTCGAAATCGCTGCTTCGTCCGGGCGAGGCGGTACAGGGTGCGCGTGAAGTGGGTGCGAGTGCGCAGGTGGACGTCCAAGCGGCGTTGGACTGGCGGGACTTCATGGTGTCGGACTACTTCGACACCGGACAGGAGCGCTGGCTCACGGATCGCAACATCGACCTCTTGCGAGGCACCGGACGGCTGGCCGGTCCCGGCGTGATCGAGGTCGATGGCATGCGCCATACTGCAGACCACATCGTCGTGGCGACGGGCTCGGACCCGATCGTGCCACCTCTCCCAGGACTCCGCGAGCTCGAGGGACTCTGGGGAACTCGAGAGGCGACGAGCATGAAAACGGTCCCGCGTCGGCTGCTCGTCCTGGGTGGAGGGTCCGCAGGGGTCGAGCTTGCGCAGGTCGTTCGACGACTCGGCGGTGAGGCCACGATCATTGAGGGGGCAGATCGTGTCATTCCCCGGGAGCCGGCACAGCTCGGTCAAGCGCTCGGTGAGGCCCTGCAGCGGGACGGTATCGAGCTCATGCTCGGCAGGCCCGCTGCAGCGGCACAGCGAGACGGGGACGACTTCGTGCTGCAGTTCGATGACGGTGTCGAATTGCGAGGTGACCGGTTGCTCGTGGCGACCGGCCGGCGGCCGCGCGTCGAGGGCATCGGCCTCGAGACAGTCGGCGTCGAGGCCAATCCAAAAGGTATTCCGGTTGATGATCACTTGCGAGCCGGTGATCGTCTTTGGGCGATCGGCGACGTCAATGGCATCTGGCCGCTGACCCATGTCGGCGAATACGAGGGTGACGTCGTCGCCGCCAACATCGCCGGTGAGGCGCGTCCGGCGAACTACGAAGCCGTTCCCCGAGTCACCTATACAGATCCGCAGGCGGCGGCGGTGGGTGCGGCAGAAGCGACGTACAGCGCCAGCGCTGCTCTGTCAGAGGTGCCGAAGACCGCCACCTACACCCACTCGTACGCCGAAACCAACGGGTTCCTGACCTTGCTCAGCGACGGTCAACGACTGACCGGTGCCTACGCGCTGGGACCGGATGCAGGCGAATGGTTGCAACAGGCGACCCTGGCCATCCGCGCGCATGTTCCGATCGAAGTGCTGAGCGACACAATTCAGCCATTCCCCAGCTTTTCGGGAATCTACGGCGCCGCCCTGACGGCACTCAGCATGGCGATCACGAACATGCCGCCACCCGGGGGACCGATGGACCCGCAGATGTCGAGAGTCTCGGAATGAGGAGAGCGCTGTCGGGCTTCTCCTCGCGGTGGTCGCTGGGCGACCGGATCTGTGGTCGGCGCTCTCCACCGCCACGATGATGAGCGCGACTCGAGGAGCGCGCCGCGTTCCGATGTTTGCCGTGCGTGAACCGGGCCTGGCGGCCTGCCGACGATGCACGGCGAGCCCAGAGGGACGACCTCGTCGCAGGTCAAGAGCCCCATCACCGTCGTGGATGCACGGCTAGAGGATCGGGTGCGTCAGCGGATGGGGCTCCCGAAGCGGACCACGTTTCCGTCGGGATCGCTGACGGAGCCCTCCCGCTTCCCGTAGTCCTCGTCCCGCGGGCCGTCTACATCGATCCCCACCTGTCGCCACTCGTCGGCCACCCGGTCGGCGTCTTGACAGTGGATGTAGAGAGCACCGTGACCCGGAGATTCGCCTCCTACAGCTTTGGCAAGGTGCACTGTAAGGTCCCGATCCCGGTGCGCAAAGACATAGGTTTCATCGTGGAACGACACCTCGAAGCCTGCACGTTCGAACCAAGCGACCGAGCGAGTCACATCGGCGACCTTGAAGATCGGCTCGAACCCCGTGATCAGCCAAGTGCCCACCATCAGTTGCACTTGGCCGTCTCGCTGTCCGTTCAGCCCGCCGAGGCAGTTGTGGCAGATCGGCAGATCTCGGTGCGAGCGGAGCTTGACCCACCAATCCACTGATGTCGCGCAGCACGTGCACACCGCAGCCACGGCCGATCATGGTAGATGAACGGCCTGCAGCTCAATGCCTTCTGAAGTCTCGTCCGTGATGCTCGCGGAGATGGCCAGCGTTCGGCTACCCGTGGCCCAACTGGCTGAGCATTCCGTCCCCCTCCGAGCCGCCGATAGGAATGGAGACGACGCTCAGATTCACCTCACCGTCCACGAGGTCCACCTGTGAGAATGCAGCACCCGGAATCTTGCGGAACTCCTCTCGGTACAGCACATCCATGCGATATGCGACCGACGGGGAGACCCACACGGGGACCGAGCCGAGGCTACCGAGGCCCTCGTGATGGTTGTGGCCGCAAAGAATAACTCGCACATCTGACCCGGCGATCACCTCCGCCAACCTCTCAGGCTCTCGCAGTCTGAGCTGTGACATGGGTCTGATGGGAGACGGAATCGGAGGATGGTGAAGGGCAAGTACCGTGCCACCGGGAGCTGAGGTTGCGAGAGTGTCCTGCAGGAATCCCAGTGTCTCGTTCGTAAGCGCTCCGTACTCCTGACCCGGAACCACCGAATCGATGCACACGACCCGGAGGTCACCGCACCAGTGGACCTGGTTGATCGCACCAGACGTCGAAGACCAACCAAGCAGGTGACGACGGAACTCGGAATGGACATCGTGATTGCCGGGTAGATAGACGACGCTTGCTCCGGTCCGCTCCGCCGCGTCGTCCATGATCTGCGCCAGGTCCTGGTAACACCCCGGTTCACCGGTGTCAGCCAGATCACCGGTGAGAATGAAGATGTGCGGTTCGAGGTGGGCTTCAGCGAGCCGTGTCAAGCCGGTGAGGAGATTGTCGCGAGGACGCACCCCCGGTAGCAGCGAACCCTCAGCGGTGAGATGGACGTCGGATATTTGGATGAGAACGTGCTCAGCCAAACCGTCCTCCCTCTCCCGTGCTATGAGCCGCGAATCCGCTGCCTCCGCGGGACCCGGGCAAGGCTGGACCGGTTGTCCGACCACTCACAACTACACGCCTTGCAACGCAGACTCATCACTGGGCCCCGAACAACGAGCGTCGGCACGTCTGCTGAGCCGCAGCTAGGGCAATCCCGAAACACAGCGTTCTCTGTCATCTGCCAACCTCCGACCCGGTGGCTTCCGTGATCCGACCCTAGAACCTCACTCTGGTCCGAGGGGTGCACCCTCTTATCGGCACGCGGCGCCTCGACTGTAACGAGGGGACGCGACATCCCTACTGATGCCGAGGGTGGACCGGTGGTCCGTGCCCGAAAGGTAGGTCGTTGGAGCCTCATTCCGCGTCGTCTTGTGCGGCGCATCGGAGCCAAGGTGTCGCGAACTGTTCACCTAGTCGTGACACAGAGATTGCTCAGCACGGTAAGGTCCCCTGAGACTGTGGCCGATGTCCGAGAGCGGTCTGCTGCTCTTGCTGGTTCTGTCAGGAATTCACGATCCACCTGTCTGAGGTGCCGCTACCGGCGGTGGGTCGGGCCGGTAGTTCGAGGAAGGCGCGATGAGCTCGAAATCATTGAGGACATCAGCGCTGTGCGTCATTGCGGTCCTTGGCACCGCGTGTGGAGAAGCAGCGCGATCGACCCAACCGACCACAACAACCCGACCACGCGTGGCGGCTTCGCTGCAGCAGGCGGTCACCACAGGACGCCTGTCATTCAAGCTCCCCTCTTCCTGGACAGTGGGCTACGGAACCTGTCGATGTTCCTGGGGTCTGCCCAACACAGCCACTCTGGATAACGGGCCTCAAGCTGGAGCGGTGGCATGCAGCTGTCCCCTGGAGAGCAGCAATGCGCCGTCCGGACTTCACCTATACGAGGGGCAGACGGGGCTCATCTCTGGCGGCAGGCCAACGCTGATCCACGGGCTCCGGGCACTCGTAGTGCTCGACACGTCGAAAGCAACGATGACTGCAACCTTCCCCGGCGTAGACCAGTGGGTGATGATCAGTCCCGATCCACCACCTAGGACTATTGCGAACAATCTCCAGCAAGTTGCCCTGGAGCAGCAGATTCTGGCGACAGTCGAGGTCGCTCCTGAGAGAGGTGGTGCATCGTAGGAAGTCAGGTCTGGGCCGCGCGTTGTGGGCGTCCGAGGTGGCCACTGTCCGGCCTTCTGGGGCAGCGCACCCCAATCGTCAAAGAACTGAGCGGAGTCGGGCAATGTCGAGAAGATGATGGGTCGCATCGTGCACGCCGTGGCGGGCGATCCAATGCGGATCGACCGATGTTCCGTCGAATGTCACGGCGAGGGACCAGTCGTCGGAATGGAGTTCGGATAGCTGCTGGCTCAACGAGCGTGCCTCCTGGTCGATGCCATCCAGGGCCGCTTCAATATCAATCGGTCGAGGCTGAGAAGCGAACTCCTGTGGCGGCGACTCTCCAAGGTCGGTTCCGGGTCGTGCGATGGCCGTATCGAGGAGAAACCTCATCCCGAAGAGCACCTCCCGGACGTGATCTGCGTACTCCGCGATGGACCACATCTGGTCAATGGGTCTCCGAATCTGATCAGTACGGCTCAAGCCAGCAACGGCAGTAGTCCACTGCAACCACAGGTGCTGGATTGCTTCGATGGCACCGGCATCGGTCCAGTTATCAGAGTCGAAGCCGCACTCTCGGCATCTCTCGACGCTCACGTTCGTAATTCTGCCCTACTGACTCGGACCCGTCGCTAGCCTGGCCCACCGTGGACAGTTCTTCCGAGACGAGGTATGCGAGGACGGGCGAAGGGGTGCCATGTCGCATACCGCGCCATCGGCGAGGGCCCCCCGGACATCCTCTTCATCCCAGAATGGTTCTTCGGCGTCGAAGACGTTTTCACGGACCCGCTCCTCGGTCCGTTCTATCGGCGGCTTGGATCCTTCAGCCGCCTCATCATCTATGCCAAGCGCGGGGTCGGATCGTCCGACGCCATGGCCCCTTCCGACGTTCCATCTCTGGCCGGGTGGTTGGAGGAACTGACCGCTGCCCTCGACAGCGCCAACTCGTCGACTCCCGCGCTGTTTGCCCACGGGGTAGGTGGACCATTAGCCATTCTGTTTGCCGCCACGTATCCCGATCGGGTGTCCGCCCTCATTCTGTCGAACACGTTCGCACGCCTTTCTCGGGATGACGACTACCTGATTGGCATCCCTGAAGTAACCCTGGAGCGCTTCCTGGAGGCATTCAACGAACAGAGATGGGGTCGTGGTCAGCGCATGAACGTCATCGCCCCCGGCTCAGCGCAAGACGAGCGGCTTCGTAGCTGGTACGCCCGAGGTGAGCGCATGGCTGCCGGACCCGGCATGGCCACTGCCGTCCAGAGAATGCTGTTTTCTGTGGACGTCCGGCCCGTGCTCGCTTCGGTTCGTGCTCCCACCCTCATCCTTCACAGGAAGGACAATGGTTCAATGGGCGTTGAGTTCGGGCGCAACCTCCACGATCACATTCCTGGATCGCGACTCGTCGAGCTGCCCGGTCAGGATCACCCGTTCTTCCTGGGCAACACTGAGGAACTGCTTGGAGACGTCGAGACGTTCCTAACGGGCAGGAGTGGCCAACGACCTGCGCTTCGCGCGCTGAGCACGGTCCTCTTCTCGGACATCGTTGCGTCCACGGATCATCTCCAACATGTTGGTGACCGGAGGTGGCGCGAGACCCTTGAGACCTACTATTCGATCGCTCAACGACACGTCGATGTCAATGGCGGGCGCCTGATCCAGACCGTTGGTGATGGCATCCTTGCGACCTTCGACGCACCGACAGACGCAATCCGCAGCGCCGCTGTCATCCGCGACTCGGTCCAGCAACTAGGGCTCTCCTTGCGGACTGGCATTCATACGGGAGAATGCGAACTAATCGAAAACGATCTGGCCGGGATTGCCGTTCACATTGCCGCACGCATACAAGGGTCGGCCCAGCCCGGCGACATCATTGTCTCACGGACGGTCGCAGATCTAGTAGCCGGTTCGAGCATCACCTTGGTGGACCTGGGCGAGCACTCGCTCAAGGGAGTTGAGGGCCTCTGGCGGGTCTACGCTGCAGGCTCATGATGCCGGATACAGGACGACCGGCCGCCATGAACTCCCGCAACCGACGTGCTCGTCAGGGGTTACGGGTGTAATTCGGCTAATCAATCCCCACATCACCCGTCTCTTGACATGTCGGGTAGATCGAGATTCGGCACGAGACCTAGACGTTGCGTGTCGCGAACACGGCCCAGTCCGGGAAGGGTTACGGTCCGAAGGCCGAGCACCCTGATCCAAGATGGAAGCGACGCCGCGGGGTAACCCACTGCCAAGAGCTCTTCGGGATGAGCAACCTGACAGAGGCGGGAAGCCAGGTTTGTAGGTCGACCGATGTAGTCGTCCCCGTCAACGATCAGTGCTTGCCCATGAGCAAACCCACCGCGAAGCGGCATGACCGATCCGTCATACCGTCCGATCAGCTCCGCGGCGGTCGCCAACGTTGGACCGACCTCAAGACCGACGATCATTGCACCGTCGCCCAGCCACTTCGCCACCAGCACACCGCGCCGCACGGCGATGGCGCGTGCCAACGAGCGAAACTGATTCAACGTGGCGATAGCCGCGTGCTCCCCGTTTGTCGCCATGAACCGCGTGAACCCGCACAGATCGACGAAAGCAAACGCCCGATCAACCAGAGCGATGGACTCTGCGACTTCCCTGGGTTCCTCGATCCCCCGGGTGGGGGGAGCTGTTCCCACGGTGCCCGACCGGGCACTCCCATCACCTGCCTTGACGAGCTGAGTAGTGCGACTGACCATGTCGTGTGCTCGTCCTTCGGGTGCAGTCGATCCGATGAGTCAGGTTCCACTGTCCGAGGCTAGTGCTGAGCCTCAAGTCAGCTTGGGATCCTGGTCGCCCGGCACTGCGCCGAGGTGAGCGCCACGCCGCCGATATCGCCACCGGGCCGCCCAACGTGCCGGAGAAGACTCAAGGCTCGTCGCCTCAGATGTCGAGGACATCTGAGGGCCGAAACCGCGCGGTCGTCCCCTTCCGACCGCGACATGCTCGAGAACGAACTGATTGAGCTACCAGTACCGACCGACTCAGCGACTGACGCGATATCGGATGTGGGTGGCCTCGGGTGTGTCAATCACCTGCACGACCTCCAACTCGACGCGGGACGGTAACACCTCGAACAGCCGACGGCCATCACCAAACAACACCGGGATCTGGTGAATCTGCAACTCATCGAGCACACCCGCTTGGATCGCCCTCTGCGCCGTATATGCGCCGTGGACCAGCACGTCGCGGTTGCCCGCCGCGGCCTTCGCCTGTGCCATCGCGCTGGCGATCCCGTCCCTCACATACGTCACCAACGGATAGTGCGCGACGGTCGGTCCCGCCGGACGGTGACTTGGCACGACGATCGGGACCCCCTCGTGGTGATCCCCGCCCCAGTGATCGGCCTGTTCCACAGTGTTGCGACCCGAGAGGACTGCGCCGGTCGCTCTTATCTCGTCTAGAAAGTGCTTGGCCATTCCCGACGAATCCATGGGCTCCCCGTTCAGACCGGGTTCCGCAGCGAACCCATACCACTGATGGAGCCGCATGAAGTCGTCGCCACCGGGGTTGTCCGGTTCATCGTGTGGGCCAGCAATGTACCCATCGAGCGACATCGACATGTAGAGGACTGAGGCAGACATTTGGACCCCCTGTGGTCACGAAATTCAAGCTGGTTACACGTAGAGACACCCTGCAGGGCGGCATTTTCTCATCGGTCGGCGTCTCTTGACCGGCCCCACAACGCGTCGGCTCCGCCAACCACAGCCGGGAGCCGCAGTCCGCTGCCTCATTCGTCCACGGCCAATTCGCTGGAAGTTGACCGGGCGGCTAGCACGCCGAGGAGGCTGCCCTACGACCGTCATCCGATGACTAGCCGTGCCCTGGCTGGGTGTCACGGTCGCGAGGGCCCCCCTGTACATTGCGGGAGCCCGGTTGGCCGTGGGCGCGAACCGGAAGGCCGGTAGTCGGATCGGAAGATGTTGTAGGTGGCACCGAAGGGACGACCGCCGGAGGAGAGGTAGTGGTTGTGGCAGACGAGCCAGGCGGCCCAGGATGGTAAGCGGAGGGCGCAGGTGGGACACGCGGGCCCATCATCACCAGGGCGACGAAGCCGACGCTTGCGGCGAGAACCAACAGGGCGAGGACGGCGACGAACCTTGGGGTGCGTTCCATGGCGGGCCCATTTCGGTCAGGTAGTCAGGATGTCCTCGTAGGGATACCCACACCTTGGCGGGGTGAACACACAAATGGCCGGGACCCTCTGAGCCACGGACATCTACCACCCGTCCTCCGGACCCGGCACGAGTGCGGGTCGTTTGAATTGCCACGTCGCTGGGTATCTCCGACACCCAACGGTGCGAGGTGAAGGTGTGCTCCAGTCTCGCTTCCCAAGCTAGCCCGCTTCCCATACCGCCTCTCATGGCATCTCCGTGAAGGGTTGGGTAGTCGCAACTGGGAAGTGACGGCCGCTGGCCCTCGGGGGTACTGGCGCGCAACGTAGCGCTGGCGCGGCTCGTACGATGCCGGAGTCGGGTGCCGGGAGGGCTGGCGACCTCGCTGCGAACCCGGCGCTAGGTCGAAGATCCGATCGCTTGCGTGCGGTCGCCACTCCTCTGGGCGACGAGCGGCCCGTCGGGGTCTGTGCGGAAATAGACGACGCCGGCGACGATGAGCGTCCAGACGCCGATAGCCGGTAGTGCGAAGAAGTCGCCGACGGGGACCACGCCGAGAATCCCAAGAATGAGACTGACCCAGCCCAGCCATCTCGGCAGCAGGGCGCTTTTCAGCATGGCGATGCCGGCGGCTATTGCCATAACGCCAAATGCCATCGAGCCCAGGATCGCCGGCAAGTCGTTCTGGAGATAGTTGAGCGTCTGGGCGCTGGAGAGAGTCAGATGGTCAGGGGAGTCGCCCAGGGCGGCGAGAGCCCCACCGGCGACGCCACCCGTCACTGCGAACAGAATGCCCCCGGCCAAGGTCAGGGTTCCCCACCGATGGTCAACGTCTCGGCGCTGGAGCCAGGTGCGGAAGTAGCTGAACCAGATGAGGCCGAACACGACCGCCGGAGGGATCAGGACCGCCGATATGCTGACTTGATTTTTGTGGGTCCGGTAGTAGTGGAGGATCGAGGCGGGCGAGGCGTCGGAGTTGGGCGGGTTCGTGGTGAAAACACTGGCCACCACGAACGCGACGAAGAGGACTGCGAATAAGGGCGCAAGCTTCGACCATCGACCGGGTGTTTGGGAGGGACCATCCACAACTGCCGCCATTTGGAGCTCCTTTGGTTTTTCGTGCCGCCGAGTTCGTCCACCGATTGTGTCGTCGGCCGTGTCACAACACTAAAGGATCCATCCCATCCGTGGGCGTTCGGCTAGCTACCAGCTCCGATGCCCCATTTCTCCGACGCCGTCGCCGTCATCCGCCCACGTGCCGACGATTCCGGGGAGCGGCGTGGCGAGCGATCGCGGTCAATACTGGATGAGTTCGCGTACCTCGACCGAGCCGTATGTCGGCAATCGATTTGCCCACGCGACAGCCGCGTTGATGTCGTCGCACTCCATGATGTTGCAGGCTTGAATCTGACGTTCGCCGGATACAAACGGTTTCCGCTCGACCGCGTCCTCCATGGGATGATCGGGAATCGCGGTACGCACGAGACGTGCTTCCGTCGCGGCGGGTTTTAACGCGCCGTTGGCAACGAACGCACCGGCACCCCTGACCTGCTCATCGAAGTCGGCCCAGGCTTGGAAGTCCGCCTCCCCGCCGCTGGCGGCGTCGGCATCAGCCCACATGAGCATGAGGTGTTGCATCGACGTGAGTTTAGTTCGCGGCGATGTATTGTCTCCGGAGGAAGGCACCGGCGGACCTTCGGTGGCCGATTCAAAAGCGCCGGATTCCCAAGTCACTACGGATTTGCGTCGTGTCCCGAGTAGGTCCAGAGCTGACATCGGTCAGCGCGAGTGACGCAACCGTATGGCTGGTGAGCTAGGCCGACTCCGCAGCCTCGACGTAGAGCCACATCTCACCGCAGCTGTCGCAGCAGGCGTAAGTCAGCCGTTGCGGAAGCGCCGTTCCGTCTTGGTGGATCAAGTGGAACTCCGTCTTTCCGCACCTCGGGCATGGGCCGGGATTGACGAGGCGTTGCTCATTTCGGATGGCAGGCATCCCGTTTCCTCCTCGTTCTCAGATGCTCCCCCTTTGGCACTTTGAGATTACTGAGAGCCGCGATGCGATGGTGCGCGGCCCACCGCTCTGCAACACAGTTGTAACGGTTGCAGATATGAGGGTCGGAACCTGGGTCGGAATGGAAGGGAAGCTGGGATTGTCGACGCCTGCAACGAGCACGCCGAGTAGTCGACAATGACACCAAAGAGCGCAGAGGCTGCTCCGTGACCTGCACTCGCCTGGGAATCACATCGACGCACATTTGAATTGGCCGACTGCGGCGACGGTGACTACCATCCTCCTCTTACGGCGGTGGCGGTGGCGGTGGCGGTGATTCATGCGGGCACTCTCATCCCCCAACCCGACGGATGTCTTTGACCCAAAGCGTGAGGAGGGGACGATGAGAGCAAGGCAATGCGGTCGATTCCTGTTGGTTGCGTTGGTGAGTGTGCTCGGGATGGGCGCGTTCAGCACGATGGCCGGAGCGACCCCCAACGTGAATCCGGTAAGCAGCACCCTCGCCTTCAACGGGATCTCCTGCAGTTCGCACACCGACTGTTGGGCGGCCGGAGACGATTCGAGCGGCGGGCTCGTGATGCAGGTGAGCAACGGAACCCCAGGGACGCCCACGGACATCCCGGGTAGTTACGCCATCTACTCGGTGGCGTGCCCGTCGTCGAACCTGTGTTACGCGGCAGGGACTGCGGATGCCCCGAACAGCCCCCCAACCTCCGCCGGCGGGTTCCTCGTACCGATCACATCCGACACCGTGGGAACGGCGGTCTCCACGCCAGGCACTGACCTCTACAGCATCTCCTGCCACGGAGCTCCAACCTGTGTTGCGGTTGGTGACGGCTATGACTCGGCGACCAGCGCTCGCGCCGGTGCCGTGGTCACGATCACCAATGGCGTACCAGGACCGACCACGTTCGTGCCCGCCGTCCAATACCTGCTGGGCGTGGCCTGTCACTCGTCGAAGGACTGTGTGGCCGTGGGGTTGGACTCGCACGGTGCCGTCGTCGTGCCAATTGTCAAGGGAGTGCCCGGGACGCCTCAAGAAGTCGGTGGGGTCGGTGGATTGGACCAGGTGGCCTGTCAGTCCTCGACCGCCTGCTACGCCGTTGGCAACAACGACGTGGTTGCGATCGCCAATGGATCGCCCACGTCGACCACTCCGGTGAGCGGTGTGGCCAACTTCTTCGGCGTCGAGTGCCGGTCCTCCGGCTGTGAAGCGGTGGGTGAGGACAGTACGCCGACGGGGCTCATCGTGCCGATCGTCGGCGGCGCGCCCGGAAGTCCGCAGTCGATCAGTGGCACGTCATTCCTCAACGGAGCAGTCTGCGTAACGACAACCAACTGCCTCGGGGCAGGTGCCGAGCCGGGTCCCAATGGCGTTGTGGTGAGCAACCTGCTTGATCAGACCGCACCGACGATCACGTCTGTGAAAGCGACTGGACCGGCATCCAACCCGACCATCATCGTGAAGGGCACCGGATTCGGTTCGGTTCCGCCTGCCGGTATGCCTTCGTCCTGCGGCGGCACCGGGCAGAACTTCGGCAATACCGGTCAGACGCTGTTCTTCACCGACATGACGGCCGGATGGGGAGCGGGCACCGGTGGCGACTGCATCGGGTTCATCATCACCAAGTGGAAGGCAACCACGATCGAGTTCCAGCTCGGCAGTTCGTACATCTCGATGAGCTACACCCAGGTAGCGGCAGCCGACCAGTTCCAGATGGTGGTTCAAGGCGTAACGTTCAGCGGGACTTTCAAGTCGGTCTGACGAGGGATGGGCGCCGGGTCGACTCGATCCCAGGAGGAGCTTCCGCGCCAGCTCCCGGCACAGGTTTCTACCTGTCGCCCTTGGGGCTGCTGCGCCCGTCGCTGGACGGCCGCCCGAGCTGAACCCGGAGTACCGAACCTAGTGGGTCCACAATTGCGGAGACCCCGCTCTCGGGCGACATCCGATCCGGATCGGGGCGTACGCGGCGGCACCCATCAACATTCCGAGGGTACCGGCTCACGTGGGACGGTCTAGAGCGCGATGATGCCCTCGCCGCCTGCCGCGCCCACCACGCTCACGGATCCGATCTCGGCGAGTGAGCCATTCCCGTTCACATGGAACTCGTCGACAATCCCGTTCCCCCCGGTCTGGACGTAGAGGAACTGGCCGTTAGGAGTGGCCGAGGCGTCGACGGTTCCGGGGTCGGTGGGGGTGGCACCGAGCAGGGTGAGGTGGCCGCCGGCGTCGGATTGGTATCCACTGGTCGAGTTACTGGCGGTATTGCCCGTGAAGAACGGGCCACCCGCGGGAGCGACCCAGCACAAGCCCGGCTGGCCACTGGCCAGCGAATCGAGTTGGGTGAGGGTGCCATCGTGGTTGAGGGTGAAGGTCGCCAACGCACTGGGCCCGGCTTCACCGACGACCAGGTGACCGACCTCGTCGAAGGCGACGGCGAACGGGACCGCACCGGGCTCGGCGTTCACCACTGGGGTGCGTGACAGGTAGCCAAACAGCCCGACATTAAAGACGTCGATGGCGTTGCTGCTCGCTTTGGTCGTCACGACCAGCTTGGAACCATCTGGAGAGAAAGCCACCTGTCCGGGTGTGTGAGTGAACTGTGTCATGTCCGACGGGATCACCAGGCCGAGGGGGCGGTTCGATCCCGGAAGTGGGAAGAGGAGACCGAAGAGCGCAACATAGCCTTGAACGTTTCCACCACCCTCAGCGTTGAGCACATAGACGAGATGATCGTGTACGGACACGCTCACGGGGAAGGACCCGCCTGAGCTGACCACTTGATGAAGTGTGAGCCGGTCGCCCCTCGCTGAGAATACCGACACGGTGTTGCTACCGGCATTGACGGCATAGAGCAGTGCGTTGCTTTGGTCGTATGCGAGCGAACCCTGTGACCCGAGGTGGTCGACCACCGAGCCGTTCAGCGCCCCACCCAGCCCTCCGGTGCCGTAGGCATTGGCCAAACTCAGGCGGCCGTCGACGGCTCGGTCGTAGGCAACGACTTGGTTGCCCGCGGCGTTGTCAGTCTGAACGAAGACCACGTGATCCGCTCCCTCTCCGAAACGCGGCCCTTGAGGGAGGCCGTCGGCTCCGGCAGCGACCGGGGCTACCCAGACCGAAAGGCCCAGGAAAGCCGACGCGCCGATGGCCAGGCGTATCAATTTCCTCATCACGTGTCTCCTTTGTATCGAAGGATCAAGGATCTCCAACACAGTCCGGAGTTCGAGGCCAAGCGTTACGCGAAGCCCAGATATCCACTCCCAGCTGGTATCTGCGTAACGGTCCTCTGACTGCAGCAGACTGACAACCATGGCCAGGCGGCAGGTGATCAGGCTGCCTCGAGCGCGGGACGTAGGGCTCGACCGGGCGCGGCCACCACGGGGACGTCAGGTCTTACGCTTCGAATCGTGGAGAGTGATGCCGAGCTACTGGGCCGGTTGTGCCGGGGGGACGAGGAGGCGTTCGTGACGGTCGTGGCGCGCTACCAGCAGCCCATGTTGCGGCTGGCCTGCTCGCTGGTCCCCAACCGGGCAGTCGCCGAGGAGGCCGTCCAGGACACGTGGATGGGTGTGGTCCGCGGCGTCGACCGGTTCGAAGGCCGTTCATCGTTCAAGACGTGGCTCTTCCGGATCCTCGTCAACCGAGCACGCTCTGCCGGCTCCGGTGAGGAGCAGAATGTTCCGATTGAGGTGCTGCACGCGGTTGATCCAGTTCGCTTTGACCCCCCAGGGCCAATGGGCTGACCCCCTCGAACAGTGGACCGAGGAGAGCGACAACCGTCTAGAGGCCGCATTCTTGGCACCGATTCTCAGCTCGGCCCTGGACGATCTGCCGCCCCGTCAGCGCCAAGTCGTCATACTGCGGGACGTTGAAGGTCTCTCTACCGATGAGGTGTGCGCCGTGCTCGCGATTAGCGCCGGCAATCAACGCATCTTGCTGCACCGAGCCCGCTCCCGTCTACGGGAGATTCTCGAACCTCAGATGAAGAAGGACCACTGATGCTCTCGCTGCGCCGAAAGGACATCGTGTGTCAACAGGCGGTCGAACTCATCACCGACTACCTCGAAGGAGCACTGTCACGCCGAGAGCGGCGTCGCCTCGAAAGACACCTTCAGGCGTGCCCCAACTGCTCTGCCTACTTGGAGCAAATCAGGATCACCATCAGGTTGGCTGGGACGATTGAGCCAGAGAGCTTGAGTGACGAAGCGATGCGCGACCTCTCCGACCTCTATCGGCGCTGGCGCTCCGAGTGAGTCAGGTGATGGGCACACAGGATCGGGGACGAACAACTCCCGCGAGCACGGGCAGGCGCTCCGCACACCCATGACGGGTGCATCGCCCTCCGGGGTTCAAAGGAGTCGCTCGATACATCTTTGAGGGCGCGTTGCGAGCCAAGGCATTGTGGGGCCGTGCCCACCTCAGCTCGTCTACCTCTTGATGAGATCGGCCCCTACTTCTCTGACCAGCGAATCCCCTTTGCCACGGAATATCCCGTCAGTGGCCCTTTTCGGTGAGCTTTTCACTGGCTGATACCGATCGTCGCCAAGGCCACCGCCCGCCATCTGATTTCGCTGGCGGCGGCGCGCCCCACATCACCAAACGTCATAGCGCTCGAGCCGAGCGGTCCACCGGCCAGAACGTCATTGAAACGCCTCAGCCCGAACAGACGCGATGACAGCCAGCCAAGCGCGCGCTCCCTCGGGGTCGATGGTGATTTCGATCTGGGACGTCTCGATCGACTCGATCCGCCACCCATCGGCGAAGCTCGACGAAATCTCGGCCTTACTCACTCGCCGCGGGCCCCAGTCGCCTGGCTGTTGGTCGCTGAAGCACAGCAGGAAATAGCGACCCCCGGGAACGACGGCCGTGTGGAGGCTCCTGACAAAGCTCGCCCGATCGCGATCATCGAATACGTGGAACAAGCCACAGTCCAACACGGTGTCGTACTGCACGCCAAGCGATTCCAGCTCCAAGGCATCGGCCACGAAGAAACGGGGACCAAGCCGTCGCTCTCGGGCCTTCTTCTCAGCCAGGAGGATCGCCTTCGGTGATGAGTCGATCCCGGTGGCATCAAGGCCGACCCCGGCGGCCATCAAGGCGTGTTCGCCTGTTCCGCATCCAACGTCCAGGACACGGCCGACCAGAGCCCCGGACTCGGCCAGGGCCAAAAACGCTGGCTGTGCATGCCCGATGTCCCAGGGGGGCGTGCCCTCGTAGGCGGAGTCGAACTCAACCGTCCGGCCTGGACGACTGGACATTGCGCCTCCACTGTGTTGAGGAGCGTCAGCCATGTAGCAAAGATATTCCGATTCGGCTGCACCGGGCCCAAGCATGCGATGGACAACCCGGTCCGAAGCCATCGAGCCCGGGGATTTGAGGGATTTGGGGTACCCCGCCCCGCTCGAATTCCGACCATGCGGCACGGCCTGTGGTTGCCGACTGCTGGGCGAACGGAGGATGTTCACGAATGGCGCGACGAAGGCATATCCGTGGAATCCTTCAGCGGCGGCCGAGATGGGAGGGTACGGCCATTCCATCGGGAGGTCGGCGACGTGAAAGCGGTGCAGACCAACATGGCATGCCCAAACTGCGGTTGTCAGGACCCCCGATTCTCGTGGTCCGGGGAGACATGAATTCCAATGGTGGATGACACTGCAGTGCCGGAGCTGCCGACGCGAGCGCACCACTGAACGTGGGGGCCGCCCACAGGCGTCCCAGTCCATCGGGCGGCAGCAGAGATCGCTACCGGTCCGCCGGCCGAACTCTGTCATCTCTCCCGCACCGCTTCGTCTGGCGTCCTTTCGCCAGCTCCGTCTTGGGGTGTTGCTACCTATGAAAAGGAGGATGGTCACAGTGCCCGGCTACGACGCTGACCGTCGATCGGCGTCCGGTCGTCGCTCGCTCCAGGTGAACATCGGTAAAGCCGTGTTCGCGACACCGATTCATAAAGGCGGTGGCCTGTTCGTCGGTCCAGCCATGGCTTGCGTGACCTCGGGCCCCTTCTTCCGCCCTCCGCTCCATTGCGACCAACCGACCACCGGGGATGAGCACGCGGCATACTTCTCGAAGTCCGGCCTCGATGTCTGACCAGTGATGGACCGTGGCGATCGACCAGACGATCGAAGCGGAATCGTCGGGTAGAGGGATCGACTCAGCGGCACCTTCGATGTATCGCACCTTCGCCGCACGCCGGGTGCAGAGTCTCGCGACCCGCAACATGACCGGAGCTGGATCGATTCCGGTAACGTTCGCACCCAATCGAGCCGCGTAGCGGGCTGCGACTCCGGGACCGCACCCGACGTCCACAACGGTGTCGCCCGATTCCATCCCGGTCAGTCGTACGGCAAGCCTTGCGTCGCCCTTTCGACCGAAGGCCATGCTGAGAGCAGCGATCAACCCAACGACACCCGAAAAACTTGGGTAGTCGGCGTGGTGATTGGGCGGTGAGTGCTGATCGTCCACCTATCCACCTTGACAGTTGAACTCGACTTCAAGTCAAGTGGATGCGTGTCTGAAGAACTGCTTACCATCGGAGAGGTCGCCGAACGAGCCCGGGTCGCTACTTCGACGATCCGCTACTACGAACGCATCAGCCTGCTCGTCGCCGATGCTCGAACGTCCGGGCAGCGCCGCTACCGTGTCGAGACGCTCCGAAGACTCGTCTTCATAGGCATGCTCCAGGACGCTGGGCTCGCGTTGGTTGAGATCGCCAGAATCCTCGAAGCGTCGGACGTCAGCGAATGGAAGGCTGTCGCTGAACACCGACTCAAAGCCCTCGATGACCAGATTGCCAAATTGAATCAAGCCCGGGACTACCTTTCCGGCGCGCTGCTCTGCCGTTACGACCACCCAGCAACGGACTGCAAGATCATGGGGGCCGAGATCGATCGCCGCCTCGCTGAGGTCGGCGCGGCCGAATGATACCGAGCCGGAGTCGGGAGAAGACGTTAAATCCGCGGACGCGTCGACCAAGTGGGCAGCTTCTAAATGCCCGGCCGCGAGTCAGAGCTCGGGCCGGAGCTCGCCGCCGTATGCGCTTAGGGCACGATGTTCTGGTTGAGGTGAAATACGTTGTCAGGGTCGTACGAGCGCTTGACCTGCTGCAGCCGCTCCCAGCAGGGGCCGTAGGCGGCCTGCACTCGACTGGTGTCGTCATCGCCCAAATAGTTCACATAGACAGCCTCGGCCATGTACGGCGTCAAGGCGTCGTAGGTGTCACGCACCCAGGCAATATTGGCGTCGTCGTCTTTGGCGTCGGGCCATACCCCGGGGATGACGAGGTTGTAGCCCGGTTCGCGGTGCGGGAACGCCGTCATTGTGGCGGGGACGCGCGTGACGGCGCCGTGGAAGTGTTCGATCACCATCCCAGTCATGATTGACGGAGTCTGCGCGAACCGTTCGACCATCAGCGCGACCGTCTCTGCTGTTATCTCTTTGAAGTAGGCCGACTTCCAGTAGTTGCGGGCACCTTTCGGGAACCCCGCGTCGAGCAGCGTGTTCTGGACCGGGTAGGGCAGCGGTCCGAGCATGTCAATGAGCGGCGTGGCTGCACTGCGGATCGCGGCGGCGGCCTCCTCGCCGTCAGAAAGGTTGCCGCAGTGACACATGCCGACAGCGGCTATCTTGTGGCCCGATCCGTCTGGCGCGTGGACCAGCGCCATCATAAGAACCAGCTCGTCGGGGGCATCCGCGGAGAAGTCGCCAAAGAACTCCCACACCCTTGGTGCGTCGGGGAGGGCGAAGGCAATGAGCCCGCCGAAAACAGTCGACACGGGATGGGCGTCGTACTCGAACGACGAGGCAACGCCGAAGTTCCCACCGCCGCCGCGCAAGGCCCAGTAGAGATCGGTGTGCTGCTGCTCGTCGGCGGTGAAGATCTGGCCGTTGGCGCCGACGACCTCGACCGATCGTACGTTGTCGACGGCCATGCCGTACTTGCCCATGAGCCAGCCCAGGCCACCGCCGAGAGTGAGTCCCGCGATGCCGGTGGTAGAGACAACGCCCCCGGTCGTAGCGAGACCGTAGGCGGCGGTGGCCCGGTTGTATTCGTTCCACGTCAATCCGGGCTGAGCGCGGACCCGACGCGAGGCCGGATCTACGTGTACCCCCTTCATGGTCTGGGTGTCGACCATTAGCCCGCCATCGGTGAGGGCGCGCCCGGCCACATTGTGGCCGCCGCCCCGAATGGAAATCTCCAACTCGTGCTCGCGGGCGAAGTTAACGGCATCCACAACATCAGCGGTGTTCTGGCAGCGCACGATCACCGCCGGCCGCTTGTCGATCATCCCGTTGTGGATCCGGCGGACCTGCTCGTAGCCGGTGTCGTCAGGCGTATACACCTCACCTGCGACCGCCGAGCGCAGCTGGTCAACCGCGTCCCGAGAACCCACACCACTCGTCACGCCGGCCCCCTTAACCTCCAAGGACACTCTGGTGGCTAGCATGCCACGTCACCGAAAAGCCTGCTCCGTACCAGCTGGCGCCCGGGAGTGGGCTGACGCCGGGTCCCTTAGCAACCACACGGAAGGCGTCCCAGCCGAGCATCACCTGGGGTCGTCCCAATCCCGCTCCGTCGGTGCCCGGAGACCGTCCCCGAGGTGCCGGTCACGGGCGGGCAACTGTCGCGAACGCGAGCGTGCCCAGGCGGTCACACCTCGTTGAGATCCGAAAAGCCATCATCACCCCTCTTAACAGCGATAACGATGACCAGTCCCAACGGGGTTCGAACCCGTGTCTCCACCCTGAGAGGGACACCGAGCGCGACTCTCTGAGCAGAAGAGATGACCACTGGAGCACGGATTCGAATGCTCACGAATTGTCGCCACTTTGCACCGTTTCGACCTCTCACGGACGGAGACGGACGAAGTTCTGACTAGGTCCTGAATGACTCGTCGGCCCGCCAACTATGTAATAGGACCCAGTAGCTGAACCGAGATTGGGGAACGCTCGGTGTCCCAGCTATCGGGCGTTCCGGGACAGGGTCAGTTCGTGGAGTGATCACTGCTTGGCTCCCTACGCAAACCCAACACCGCCACCGGGGTCGAGGAGTTGGTGGCATCTATGGCCAGCTCTGGGCCAACATACCGGCCAAAACGCCGTTCTCATCTAGGGAAACGCCAGGACAGGGCGAACCCCCTGAGCAGAGAACAGTTCAACAACAGCAAGGAGAACACTCATATGAAGCGAATTCTTCTACTCGCAGCGGCGCTCGCCATCCCGGCATCAGGATTGTCACTGGCACTGACCGGCGGCGCGGCTTCGGCTGCAAGCGGGCCCAAAGGCAAGACGGTGTGCACCAGCATTGCCGGCAGGTAACCACGACCATCACCATTAGTGGATGCACTGACGTCAACGGGGCCGACACGGGCGGGGCGTCCGTGCCGCTTATGGACACGTCGATAGCGACCGGCGGGATCGTGCCGTGGGTCAGCGGTAAGACGGTGACGTTCGGCGCTCCGACGGTGACGGCCACTTCGGCGAAGCACTGCCCCGGCTACGCCAAGACCAATACCAAGAATCCGTCGGCCGTTAAGATTTCCGGTGTTGTGACCGCCTCGACGGCCGGATTCAAACTCCCGGGCAAGTACGAGGGCGAGGTGTGCCTCGGCACAGACGGGGTGACCGTCACTTCACCAAAGCCGTTGAAGATCAGCTAATCCCATGCACCCACTGATTCCGGGATCCGGATCGGTGAAGACAAGGGCCTCGCTCTCATGAGCGGGGCCCTTGTCGCGCACCCGCGGCGAGTCCGAAGAAGTAGGCCGGGACGACACCAAGGATTGAATCTTTCGCTGTTGACCACTGCCGGAGGCCCCGGAGCGGGGAGCCGTCCTCCTAGCCGCTCTACGGGCCCGACACGTGTTCCGCCCCAGGGGTTAGAGAGATTCCTGCCCGGTGGTCGATTCTGACTGATGAACGTTGGAATGGACTGAGTCCTTGATTCCAACGCTCTGCGAGACCTTCATCGAGAGCCATGACCTCAGATTTGACGCAGGCTGCGCTGTGCATAGGTGCCGTTGGGTGACGGTCAATAACCCGCCCTTGCCTGGTCAGTCGGACGGGCTGTGGGCCGCTCACCTGCCTGCTCTCCACCTCGGTCCGATGCCAGCTTGATTCATGCTGTCAACATCGTGAGTTCATCGACTCCGCCTAGACGCGACAAGGCCCCCTCGATGCGGTGAGGGGGGCCTTGCGCTCCCGCGTTCCGCCACGGGATCTGCTACTCCCCAAAGTCGTTGGCGAAGCGGGACGACGGGAAGTAGTTGGACTTGACGGGGTATTTCGCCGGAGGACTGGCGCAACCTATGGGTAATGCTGACCATCGTCAACGGAACTCGAGTTCCGTTCACGAAAGCGTTCCAACTGCCTGGACCTTCTCTCGACGGATCCAGAGTCGACGCGGGCGGTGGGAACCTCGGTTCCGCTTCGCATTTTCCGCCATGCCGGCGACTTTGGCCCGACGGAAAGGTCGGCCCCTCGGTGAACCTTGGTTGCGGCTGACAACCCGCTGGGTGTACGCCTTTGATGATGGCCGATGACGACAGCCTCACCCAGGAGATGCTCAACGCCACGAGCGAGCTGATCGACGCGCTGCGCGACGCCGAGGGGGCACTCGAACACTTGATCCAGGGCGTTTCTGAGGCCCGAGCCAGGGCGGAGCGGGGCGAAGAGATCGACGAGATTCTCCGTACCTCCAACGCCGACGCCTACCGGCATGTGGTCGACGAGGGAATGGATAAGTTCGAGATTTGGCGGCGCATCGCTCGGGGCTCTGCCATCCGGGCGGCCCTCGCCGCCGGTATGACCCTCACTGAGATCGCCGAGGAGTTCGGCTTCTCCCGCACGTATGCGAGGCGGTTGGTCCGAGAGCCACCCTCTCCGCCGAATGTTCCAAGGTAGTCCCTGACCTCGGCCCTCGCCCTGTGAATCCGTCATGGGGCAATAGGGATGGCTCTATGTGTCTGTCATCGGTCCTCCTGCGGCGACAGGCTTGGTCGGACTGCCCGGAATACCGCCCGGGATCAGGCATCGTCCGACACTCTCTGGCGACCTGCACACCGTCCGACTCTGCCGGCTACTGACGGACTCCCCCTGGCAACCTGGCCTGGGCCGGAAGTCAGAGGTGTCACCCCTCCCCCACGCACCGACTGCACGGACACGGCCAGACCACCAGGTCCTCTGGGATCCGAAGGGCCACACAGATCCTCTCTCCACCCTTTCGGGAGCACCATCTGGTCTCGAAATCTGGGAGGCATGGGCGCATCCGAATAGAGGACCTTCGACCCTGGACCCCTACCCGGCTACGGCCGACAATGAGACCAGTTCCCTCATGGGAGGTTTGATGGAAGTCGCGAGTTCTCCCTCTGATCGAATGCCCGAGCGGCCATTCGGTCATCAGGATGCAACGGTAGAGGCGGTTGGCTTTGCCATGGATGTCAACGTCGCCAGAAGATGGCTCGGATCGTTTGAGCCAGGCAGACTGGAGATCGACAGGGGCTGGGTAAGACTCTGGCGGGGAGCCTCAAAGGTGGCCTCGGTGCCTGTCGCCAACGTCACCGCAACCACGGCTTGGAGCTTGCTGGGCAGGGTCGTCCACCTGTGGGCAATGGACGGGCAATGGTACGTGGACTTCGGTCCGCACGGGCTGAACCATCGGCGAGACCTCATCGAGCTAATACCGCTGGTCGGAGACGTCGAGGCAGACCGATTGGCCAGACGTGGGGCCAAGCGATTCCTAACGACCCTGAATGAGGCCAAGAGACAGGAGGCGAAGGCGGCGTTGGTCTAAGGGCCGTGCCCCCTATGACGCTGGCAAGGAAATGCCGCCTGCGGGCCGAGCGGCCCCCGTGTGTTCCTTGCGGTCTGACTCAGAGTTGAATAACCGGATGACAGTGGTTATCCGGCTTCTCATCCGCAAGCAACCGTTGGACCCCAGGCCGAGGCCCCAGATCGAAATCGAGAATCGAGGATGGGGACCTCCCCTCCCTGGTCCGTTCCGACGAGTTTCGCGTTCCAACCCGGTGCTCCTCGGAAGGAGCCCCCGCCTGATGAGTCTCAGGCGCCTGCTTTCAGCCGAAGCACCCCTTGATGCTTCCCCCCGGAGAGCAGTTGTTCGGAGCATTGTGGAACACGAGGCTCAAGACCAGCGAGACCGGGCTCCCCGCTCCCGACGCCGTGTAGATACCGCCCCCGTCCACGCCGGCAGTGTTTCCAGTGACAGCTGAGAGTTTCAACGAAAGAGGCCCGGCGGGAGCCGTGAGGCCGCCTTGGGTATCCACGCCGACATCGGCAATCCCCCCGCCGAGCCCGGATGCGCTGTTCCCGCTCACGGTGGTCAGGTTGAGGGTGAGGACCCCGCTCGGGTTGGCCGCGCCGACCTCGGAGAGGTTGAGGTTTCCGATCCCGCCACCGTCTCCTTGATCACCACTCGTGTCGGTCGGGGTGGAGTTGTTGCTGACCTGGACAAGGTTGAGGGCCATGACGCCATGATTCAGGATCCCCCCGCCCGTCGCACCGGGAGCAGTGTTGCCATTGACCCGGCTCAGCGTGAGCGTCGCCGAGCCGCCATTGGCAATCCCCCCAGCACCGGCCGCCGGGCCGCCGTTGGAGGTGTTGTTGTCGACCTCACTGAAGTTGAGGACCAGGTTGCTGCCGCCCGCGGCTCCGCCGTTCGCGGTGCCGCTGGCGATCCCGCCGCCCCCTCCTTGGGACAGGTTGCCGTCGACCTCGGATCCGTTGAGCGTGGCGGTCCCCGCGTGGTTGAGGATGCCGCCGCCACCTCCCATGCCGCCCGTCGCCAGAACGGTGTCGTTGTCGACTTGAGTGAGGTTGAGCGTCAAGCTCCCGATCGGTCCGAGGTCCGCCGGATTGGTGACGCCGCTGGCAATCCCACCCCCGCCCTGCTGCGCAGTATTGCCGTTCACCTTGCACTTCGTCAGAGCGACGGTCCCCTCGGCGTTCAAGATGGCCCCACCTGCCGGAGCGAGCCCGTTAGTCAGCGTCACGCCCCGTGCCGTGAGATTTCCGCCGGGGCCGTCGACCTCGAAGAAGCGGAAGGGCTTGGTGCTATTGCGAGTGATCGTCGTGTTGACACCATTCACCGTGATCGCAGTGGAGATGACCGGCAACCCATTGAATCCACCGATCATGGGAAGGGCGCTGGCGTTGTTCTGCGTCGAGAGCACGTAGGTGCAGTTCGGCGCCAGGTTGACCGTTCCGCCTCCGGCACCGTTGGCCGCGGTGATCGCGGCGACGAGACCGGCGACCCCTGCTGAACATGGAACGTTGACGGCGCTTGGTGCGGCCGAGGCCGAAGTTGCCAGCGCAGGGATCGCCACGACACCAGCTGCCGCAGCGCAGACGCCAACTACCAATCGGATCACAGTCTTCATTGCCCCGCCTCTCGAAGATCTAGGGAGCCGCAGGGACGCGACTCGCCTTAGGTTCTACAGCTTCGACTAGTCCGACTCGACCTTCAAGCAGGATCACAAGGAGTGACCGAATGGATGCCGAGGGTAGCCATCGCCGCCCCGACCAACTCGGCATTCCTGCTACGAGCTTCTCCCATACCTGAGTGTGCAGATACCGCTCGACAAATGACGGTGCCGGCAGATCAAATCCATCTTCTCGAAGGAGCCGGATCGACAGTGCGATTTCGAGCGCACACGCATCAAGGTTCTCGACATCGAGCGTGGGGAACCACTCCAAGACCGGTGATGTCGAGATGCGCTCCGTAGCTTGGGACAGGTGAAAGGGCGAACGTGCGGTCAGAGACGGCGAAGGAGAAGGCGAGGGTTGAGACGTTCGGGATCTGGCCTGGCTGATACTGCGTCAGGCAGCGATAGGGAGGTTTGGCCTTGGCAGTGCAGCCGCCGATGCTCGTCCACTGGTCGGCAAGGGCCTTCGCTTGGTCCCTTCGGGTATGGTGCACGTCGGCTACGACGTCAGCGGCTGTGCCCAGGGTGCCCGAGCCGATGTTGGCGTCCCGATACGAGGAACTGCCGTCGCATGGTTTCGGCCTGGACTGGCAAAGCACGCCGAGTACGTTGTCGAAGCTGTGGTTTTCCTGGAAGACGACCACCACATGCTGGATTGGCGTCGGGGTGGTGCCGTAGGACCCGGCTGACGACGCAACAAGGACTGACCCGGCTGCCACGGATTGCGTTCGAGTAGCCCGTCGAACCTCGTACCCAGTGTTTCGCGGCGTTTGACGGGACGCCGAGGTGGCTGGTGATACCGCGGTTGCCGTAAGCACCGTAGCCGTGGCGGTTATGAGTAGGCATGACACTATGTGCGTCTTACTGCAGATCCGAGTCATGCAATGACCCACCTTCCGCCCACCGATTCGGTCCGCCCTGAGTGTGGCTCTGGGTAGACTAGAAGTCCGTGAAGACGCCGCTATTGGCGTCGACGTTGCTATAGAACTTGATGCGGGTCACGCTCTTGCTGGAGCACAGGTTGACGGAGCTCGACACGGAATCGAACCGCCAGATCGCACCGGTTGAGGGTTCGGCGAAGAAGTCCGAATAGTACGAACCGAAGATCTCATTGCCCTGGAATCCGTCTTGCGCAATCGGGTTCCCGTGAGCATCGGGTCCAAGATAGGCGAAGCCAGACCAGTCGCTGGGCTGGATCAGATGGTATTGAGGACGGAGCCGCTGGAGCCGTAGGCCGAACGTGAGCCCTCCGTCGACCTCGCCCACCTCCGATACCCGGCAGCTGTTGTAGGGGAGGGAAAACGTCACCTGGGCCCTAACCGTGGTTGGCGACGGTGTACCCCCACCACAGCCACTGGCTGTGACCGAGACCTTTGCGGTCTCGGGCACGGTCCCATTGGGCACCAGCGGTGGATGGAATGAGATGTGGCCAGCCACACTTCCACAGCTGAAGGTCCCAGTGCCCTGCACCGGGACGATGGTCCACGCTGACGCTGGGGTCGCACTCACCAGGATGGCAGTCACGGCAACTGCGCCGCCGATTGCCGTCGAGATCGCTGATCTGAGTCGAAGCCGCATGATTGCCTCCTGCTGCACTCATAGCCCCGTCCCCGTCTATTCGTGACTGTGCCCCTGAGGGCCTCTGATCGGATAGGGCCGAAGGTCCTCAATGTCTAGGTTGAAAGCAGGGGGCCATGCGACGGTCGAAGAAGTGGGTCAAAACCGGTCACGGCATGGGCAAATGGGGACCCCGGCCTCACTCCCCTCATTCGCAGCCCCATCTCCTCGGCATGTTTGGCGCTGGCGTCCACCCTCTACCGCTCCCTACAAACTCCAGGGCAACGAGACCCTTCCGACGACGAGATAGGGGCTCGGTGAGAATGGCATGGTGCAAGTAAAGGAGCGATCTAATGGCTGTTGCCAGATTTCGATTTCGCCTCGACCCATTGGCTGAGGGGCCTCGCAGGACAAACCCGCACTGCGGATGTGCGGCGACCTTGTCGACCGACTTGGGGCCCTTTGGGGAGATGGGGATGTTGTCGACTGAAGCGTTCCGGCGGTGCCGAATAACGCCGGATATGCACCGTGGCACAATTCGGTCCGAGCCCGACTCCACTCGCGACGTTCCCCGCCTGCCCTGTCTTCTGGGCCTACCCCTTCTTCATGTCCGCTCGTCCAGAGGTGTTGCGATACGTCTCAAGAGCACCGCCCAGAGGCCGATACTGCCAGCGTGACTAGTGGCGGCAACTCATCTCTGGCTTTGGAGGCCTTCGATGGTCCTCCCCTGGACGGCTTGGGTCTCCTCTTCGACGGTGAAGCGGTCGACGACCGCGCAAGCATCGCCGATGACTCGCACCACCTGCCCGCCGGGAAACCCCGCCGCCCCACATTCAGGAGGACTCTGGCTCGGATCCTTCTCTTGGCTGGAACGGTGGTGTTGGTGGTCTTCTTCCGCCCACAGACCCTCGGCGGTCCCGTCTCCTACGGGATCGTGCGCACCTCTGCCATGACACCGACCATCCCCAAGGGGGACATGGTGGCGGCAATAAGGCAGCCGACCTACCAGAACGGTGACGTCATCGTCTACCGCGGCAGCGCCGTCCGTTCCAATGCCAGAGAGTTGCTCCTCGGTCGTATCGTCGCTGGCAATGGGGTGGCGGGCTTCGTCATCAAAGGGGACAGCAGCCCCGCTCCCTACCGCGTCCACCCCAAGAACGCCGATATCGTCGGAAGGGTCTGGCTTCATCTCGGTCGGCCACTCGTCGCTGTTGTCTGTGGCGTCTTGGCTTTGACCTTGGCCCTCCTCGTTGTGGCCGCGTGGCCAACCCGGGATTGGCGACGGCACAAATAGCCGACGTATCTGAACGAGCGGTCCGATCCACCTTCTTTCTGGCCGCGCTTGGCACACGTACCCTGTCCTACTAGGCCCCATGGACCAGTGGACCACTATGCAAACTGCTCGACCAGGAGCAAAGGATAAAGTCGGGCATGCTGTCGAAAAGCGATCGGGAAGCGATTCGATGCACCGAGCAGGTCATCGAGGCGATGAGAAACCTGCGTCTCTTGCTTGCGAAGCGAGAGAAGGCACTTCGGCAGGCTGTGAGCACCCGAGAACCGGCACCTGATTATGCCGCGGCTCTGAAGGATGCTCACATAACAGAGGATCGCGAGGACCTCAACGAGGCCCTATTTCTCCTTGACAAAGCCCGGCGCGAATCTCGGATCGCCTCATTCCGATCCGCCCTGGATCATGGCGTCTCCATCAACGAACTGGCCCGAGTGTGGGGATTCTCGCGGCAAATGGCGTCTCGATACGCGAAAGAAGCACGCGAGAACCACTAGGGGGCAACTCTGATTGCATGCAACTGCAATTGCGGCTACGCTCGTACTCAGGTGTCAGTCGCCGTGTCCGTCGAGCAAAGGATCCGCCGCCTTACTCCGGACACGGCGACCGACCCGAACTGACTGTACTTAGCCCCTCCGTCGAGCGCGCCATTTGGCACGAAAGATGACAACAACCTTCTGGTAGGTGGGGTGCCGATCAGCGAGAGCCACGGAAGAGTGCCACGCCAGGCCTTCCACCCCGCCCTCCCCGTCCCCAAAGTCGGTACCGGTGCCGACGAGGTCCCTGAAGTACCTCGTAACGCGAAGTGACCGACGTTTGGAACTTCCGTTCAGCTTCGTCGTCGCTGCTTGAACTCGTTCGAAGGCTACTTCGGGCTGGAGGCAGATTCCCCGTGCCCCGATCGAATCCTCTTTGAGTCAAGAGGCCATTTTCAGGTGATTCGGGACGCGTGGGGGCAAGCCGTCGCCGACTGAAGTGAGTGCCTAAGGTTTGGTGGGTCCGGGAGTGACTCCACCGAAGAGCCGGTCGTCAGGGTGCAGAGCCGGTCACGCTGGCTGAAGAGTCGTTCCCGCTTGTCCTCCCGGGCCCTTATCGCTGGGCGTCGAGAACCAGATGCCGGTAGACGGTGTTGGAGATCTGCCGCTTGAGCGAGCGGACCGCCTCCTTCTTGGTCTTACCCTCGTCGACCTTCTTCTCGAAGTAGGCACGGCCCTCGGAGTGGGTCTGGCGAATCTGACAGATGGCCACCATGTGGATGGCGTGGTTGAGCTGGCGGTTGCCACGCCGGGACAGTCGATGGGCCACACGACCACCCGAAGACACCTCGATGGGTGCGGTGCCGTTGTAGGCGGCGAACCGGTCTCGGCTCCTGAACCGAGTGACGTCTCCGGTGAACCCGATCAATGAGCAGGCCAGGACTGGTCCGATCCCATAGACCTCGGTGATCGAGGTTCCCGACGCCCGGACGGCGATCTAGATCCGCTTGTGGGATTCCTTCAGCTGGCAATCCAGCCGTCGGACGTCCTCGAGGAGCTCCAAGGCCAGCTGGTGCCGGGTCGTCTCCACCGGGGACGAGGGCTCGAAGGCTTCGAGCAAGCCATTGGCGTCAGAAGCGTTGAGTTCCTTGGCCATTCCGCCGGGAGCGAGGGAGGAGATCACGGCATGAAGACGGCACACCAGCTTTGTTCGGAGGCTTCCGATGTCCTGGTTGCGCTTGGCCAGAAGGCGCAGCACCTCGGCGTGATCGGCCGTGTGCACCGATCGCAGTCCCGGTGACCGCAGGGCGCCGATGGCCACTGAGCGGGCATCGTTGGGGTCGTTCTTATCCGACTTTCCTGTCCCGAGCACCCGCACCCTCGAAGTCAGGGTCGCCGGCACATTGAGGACGTGCTCCCCGGTATCGACGAGCTGTTGGGCTAGGAGGTAGCCGAGCCCGCCAGCCGACTCGATGGCCCAGGTCCGCTTCTCGAAGGGTTCGGCCCAGCCGAGCAGCCGATCCGTCTGGTGACGGGTCGCTCTGACGGTGACAGTGGCCAGCTCCGTTTCACCGCACCCGATGGCGACTGCGGTGGGGGGCCTTGTGGGGATCGATGCCGAAGATGACGGTCATGAGTACCTCCTGGTTCGCCGGTTAGGGACCGCCAGGGCACTCCTGATTCAGATCGTCGTGCACCTTCCTCTTTCGAGCCACTCGGCGGCGAGACCCCGGCGGGGAGCCCTTCGTTCGAAAACCAGGCGGCCACGGCCACCGGCAGCACTTCAGGAGCAACCCCACCAGGGATCTCTGAACGCTACGAATACACCGCAGCGTCTGCCACAAGTCTCAATCAGGCACACATCAGGGCGTGTGCAAGAGGGCTTGAGGGCGCCCGTGGTCCGGCTCTCGCCCGCCACGGACACCGCTTCACCCAGCAGTTGCTGCAGTTACGAAATCGAATCCCTGTAGGCGATGGCCTCGGCTCCGATTGCTGCACCGTCGGTCATGTCAACTACTGGAAGAACTTCGTACTTGATCCATGGAGTGAACTTGGAGATATCTCGCAGTATGTCCTCAGGACTCTCGGACTCGACGAAGGCGAACCCACCCTCTCCGTCGACCCGCTGAACGAACTGGTGGAACGTCGAACTCTGCGAGGGCGTCCACTTGCTGAACACCGCAAGCGAGCGCTTTGCCTCTTTTTCCGCATTCCCAGTTTCACGATTCGTCCACGAAACTACGTATTTCATTGTCCGCCTCCTTGATAACGATGTCCGCCTTGGACATCGTGAGCATGTCACGGCAGGTTCTTGCCGGCAACCGCCCCTATCAGAAGGTGCGCTTGAGTGACTTAGGTTGAAGTGGTTGCCCGTAAAGGCCGGATATGCACCGCAACACAACCCGCTCCGAGCCGCCCACTCCCACTCCCCCCACCCCCACTCACAGCCGTCCATCGTCGCTACCGGTGCCGGCGAGGTCCCTGAAGCGCCCCGTACGCGAGGGGACCGACGATTGGAGCTTTCCTTCAGCTTCGTCATAGCCGCCTGAACCTGTCGGATCGAGCTCCAGGGGTGGGCAACCACCCCTGCCCCCAACGACACGAGTAGGGCACCTGGTCCCACACTCAGCCAGCGTCGCGCGAGGCGTGTCAATCATCCCTCCACTGTCGTTGCAACTTAGAGTTGCATCCGGGGGACCGGTTGTACAGAATGAGGCGGACGGCGGGAACCCGGCACACAGGTTCGGCGCTTTTGGGGCGGACCAGAGGCGCCGGGCCTGTTTGCGCCTCAAGTGACGAACATCGTCCAAAGAGGCCCTCTCGTTCGGAGTCGCAACTCGCAGTTGCAAATTGGCAATCGCCAGCCAGCGCATGATGGAGATTCCCAGCTCAGACGGACGATACGGATGACATTCTTGGTCTACCGCTGGCGTCAGATTTGCAATCGCCAGTTGCAATGGCCCTTTCGGATTACTTTGGCCAAGGCCGCTCGCCTAAGGTCGTTGCGGTTGCAAGCAGAATCCGGCCATCCCTACAACTCCTCCGTATCGAGCCGTATCCAGCGTTCCGGCCGCGGCGAACTGGCCATCGAGGTCGTCCTTCTCCGGCACGAAGTTGCAAGGCTGCGCCGCCAAGTGACACGTCCAGAGTTCTTAGGCACCTACAAGTCGTCAAGCTGGGCCGATGACCCGATCGTCGGTAGATGAACAGCCTTTCGGCACTCAGCCTGTCTCGACTTGGATACTGTCGGAGGACCAATGGGGGAAGTTGACACGGTGGGCCGGGGACGCAGGCCACGCCTGGCGCGAGCGGAACTGCGGTCGATACTCCTCGACGCGGCACTCGAGATACTGCGTGAGGAAGGTCTTCATACCGCATCCGTGAACATCACCTTCAAGCGCGTCTGCGAGCGGGTCCAGGTGCGCACGGGCATCCAAGTAACCAACGGCTCGGTGATCAAGCGAATCTGGGAGAACCAGGCCGAGTTCCAAGCCGACGTCCTTGTGGCAGTGGCGAACGACCTGTCCCGGCCGGAGCTCGGTCTCATCTTCAATGCCCTGGGACCGCTTCTAGACGAGGCTGTCCTTTCGAATCCCGAGTCACGAGCCCGGCTCGTGCAACAGGTGTGCCGAGTAGGTGGTCAGGCCAACGCCGTCACCACGGCCGAGTCGCCCAACTATCCACTCTGGATGCATGTTGTCGCGACGGCCATTACGACCTCAGACACACAACAGCGGGAACGGATCTTGCTGGTCCTCCGCGAGGGATACACGTCGTTCACCAAATTGTGGGAGGAGAGCTTCGCCGCATTGGCAGTCCTCCTTGGATTGCGGATCCGGCCTGAATCGGACATGTCGCAGTTCGTGATGGTGCTCGCGGCGTTGGACCAGGGGTTCTCTCTCCGTCACCGCATCAACGGAAAGGTCGAATACGTCACCCGGCCGACCGGGCCGAACGGGGAGAACGAGGACTGGACGCTGTTCGCCCTCGGACTCGAGGCGCTTGTGCACCAGTTCTTCGAGCCCGATCCCACGTATGACTCCGAACCATCGGCCTAGCCGTCCACAGATGCCGTCTGCCGTGGCCGGCCTGGCTCGTCAGATGAGATCCCACGTCCGGGCGATCGGCAGAGTCGGGCGGTGTGCGACCCAGAACCACCACACCTTGTAGATCGGCTTTCCGGGTTCGGATGGGAGGTCGGAAGCCAGGGCGTCACCGACCACTGGAGCAAGCGCTGGTTCGCACCATCGGCCGTCAGACGCTTGCCACCAGCCAGGTCCCTGGGGCGTAGCAGCACCGGCTGGCGTGGGCGCGGTTGCCGGTTGCGGTGCCTGCTCGGGTGGGTACCACCCACCATCAGGCTTGCCACCAGCCGGACTCGGGTGAAGTGCCCGTCGGTTGCGTGGGCGCGACGGGCGGAAGAACGTATCCAGGCGGAGCGAGGCTCGGGTCGTGCCACTTGCCATCTCAGCCGCCTGCCACCAGCCCGGTCCTTGGGAGGTATCGCTCATCCCGCCTCTTCCCACTCGCGGCCTCAAGTTTCGGCGCCTGAGCGTAGCAACTGCCTCTCAGTCGAGGCTGTGGCTGGGAACTCGGGTGGCCCGGAGAGCGCGTCGTGGATTACGTGCCATTCCATGTCCAGGCTCGCGGCAGCCTCAAGCCGACCTGCCGACCTGTCGATGACCATCGTGCGTCGGGTTCGGAGGGATGGGCATCCCTTGGGGAGGCGGGCCCGGCGTTTCAGGGAGACCTGAGCGGGAGGTCACAACCATGCGGACACGAACCGACGTAGAGAAATTCACTTCGTTCCCCGGTAAGTGCTTCCGGTACGTCGAGGCTGACAACGGCCACGCCCGACACTGCCCGAAGCGGGCGGTCCACAGAGGCCAGTTCATCGACCAATACGGCAGGGTGTGGACTGTCGATGCCTGCGACGAGCACGTCAAGGAGTTGGACGGAGGCTGACCGTACATTCAATGCTGGTGCGGGAGCGTGACCAGCAGAAGATCGAGAGTCAGCTCCAGATCACCTGGGCCCGCTCGGCAGCAGCACATCGGCGCCGTCGACGACGGACTTCTCCTCCTCCAATGCGGCCGGGCACAGCCAGCGATGGGACCATGAGCGCTGTGGGAGGCTGTGGCGGTGTTCGAGCGCTTCACGGAGCCAGCCAGGCGAGTACTCGTTCTTGCCCAGGAAGAGGCTCGATTACTCGGACACAGCTTCATCGGCACGGAGCACTTGCTCCTCGGAATCCTCCGCGAGAATGCGGGCGTTGCCACCGAAGCCCTTGCCATATTCGACATCCAACTGTCTGCCGCCCGGGAGATGGTGCAGGAGACAATCGGTCTGAGCGTCACAAGCGCGAGTGGCTCCCCACCGTTCACTCCCCGGGCGAAGAAGGTGCTCGAACTCTCGCTGCGTGCAGCCCTTCAACTGGGTGCCAACGACATTGGACCCGAGCACCTGCTCCTTGGCCTGGTGGATGAAGGTGCAGGGGTCGCGGCCCAGGTCCTGACCAATCTTGGTGCCTCTCCGGACGCAGTACGGCGTCGAGTTGTCGAGCTGCTCGGTGAGGCTCAAGGCGGCGGCCTGGGAGACCGGCTGACCCACCGCCCCGAGCTGCCGAACGAGTTATCAGGGTCGGGTTGGATTTCCCGCGCTCCGAGCCTATGGCACCAAGGCAGGGTCGTTGCTTGTTCGTTCTGTGGCAGGACTCCCCCGGCGTCGGGTCAGGTGATCGCGGGCCAGGATGCGTTCATCTGCGAACACTGTGTCCGAATATGGTCGCGGCGGTTGGTCTCGACGGGACCGTTTCCGGGTAGTCAGTTCCGCGCAAGGAGATCCCCTGCTACCGGGCTGGCCGATGTTCGCCGCGGCGCCCAACCCGATGACCCCGATGTGGCCCGACGAGATATTGAGGACGCGTACGGGCGCAGCAATGACCTCAGCGATGACGGCCAGTCGATCCCAACAGTCGAACGGGGCGGCAACCTCGGACCAACGCTGGTGGCGGCAAGGAGTGCCCAGCCTCATTACGCGGTCCGGAACGTGGAGATTGTCGTCGACGAGGTGGCCTTCGCCGACCCCGAACATGCCGCCGTACTGTTCTCGATCGCGTTGGATGGCCAAGTGGCTCTGGGTCGTCGACGAGGCGATGCCGTGATCGAGGACGGCGTCTGGAAGATGGCGCGTTCGACGTTCTGCCAACTCATGGGTATGGCAGGAGTCCAGTGTCCTCCGGAGTGACCGGTCGAGGCAGATAATCGCCGAGGAACTGGCTTCCCAGTGAGGCGACCAGGCCGTTCCCGCACGTTCGTAGCCTCGGTCATGCTGGCTCTGGGAGGAGCGGCCTGCTCGTCAAACTCACAGGCCACCTCGACGACCGCGGCACCAAGTGTGATGCCGAGCGTTCACCTGACCGCCGTCCAAGAAGCTGAATCCTGGTTTCAGGCCGTCAATGCGAAGGATCGAGACGCCTCCCTCGCACACTTCGACCCCAGCAGCCGTCGGCAGGCGGATTGGTATCGGGGCGACGTGAGCCTGTGGGGCACCTACACCGACGTCAGATGCAACGGCGCAGGTGCGGGATCGATGGCGCTCGTCCATTGCACGTTCAAGTCCCATGGCGACCTGTCTTCCTCGAGCGACACGTTCTGGAACATCGAGTTGCATCGAACGAATGGCGGACCGTGGCTCATCACTGGCTACGGACAGGGGTAAATGGAGTACTTGGACGTACCTGTCGCTCGATGACCGCTTCAATCTTGGGGTTCGTACCCTCACCCCGCCTCGGTACTGGCGTCCACATTGGCGGCCTGCTCGTCGGATCGACGCGACGGCGCCGGTCGTGGGACCCCCCCGACGTGGAGTCATACGTCGTCGACTTCCCGACGCGCGCCGCTGTCCGCGTCGCGCATTTTTCGCCTCGTTCGTAGACGCTGTTCGGGAATCGTTCGCGAAGGCCCGCCTTCCTGAGCAGATATGTCATTCCCAGCGGTACGGTGGTTGGACCTGATGAAGGGAGGGGCACATGCCTACACGCCTCCTGGCCCTATTGGTTGCCGCCGTCGCTCTCATCGCGGCCCCACTCGTCGCCGTGGTCGGGTCGACGCCCGCCGGTGCGGTCAGTCCTGGCCCGGTCCAAATCACCCTCGTCGCCGGGTCGCCGCCGGGGGCGACCTGTCCGAACGGCACCTACGTGGCCGTCAGTCCGGGACCCACCCAGTCGCCGGTCTTCGTGCTCATCAGTCCGGGACCAGTCAACTGCCCCCAGGGCAGCGACGTCCTTGTCAGCCCCGGTCCCATCGGTGCCCCCGCCCCGACCGGTCAGGCCGTGGCCCTCCCCGTGACAGCCAAGTCGTGCGTCGCGGGCACCGCCCTCCTCGATCAGGAGTTGACCATGCTGGGGAGTGGAACGCCGGGCGGGCTCGCGCCCACGCACAAGGCCTCGCGTCGAGTGGCGGGGTGCCCGAGTGGTGATGCTGCCTTGGCCGCGCTGCAGGCCGCGTTGGCCAACGTGCCGGTTGGCCAGGGTGGGACGGGCTTCTTGACGCCAGGGTCGTTCGGTCTGCCCGCCGTCCAGCGGGGCTTCGTCACAGTCGACCCCGGACCGATCCAGGCACCCTCTCTCGTTCTCTCCGGCTTCTCCTCTTTCACCGACACGTTCATTGACATCCCCGTCAACGGGACGGGTCCGACCCACCAGGTGGTCGACTTCCGCTTCTCGCACTCGGGAATCGCCAAGGTCAAACTCGTCCAGTTCTCTCCTGTGGTCACTACCCAACCGGTGAGCAAGAGCGCACCAGAGGGGTCGTTCCTGACCTTCACCGCAAAGGCAATCGGTAACCCGTTCCCGACGGTTCTCTGGCAGGTCTCGGAGGACGGAGGGACCAATTGGATGGACGCGACCCTGGGCTCGACGTTCCTGACCTCCACGACCCTCGACACCGGGACTCTCTACTCATTCGAGAACGGCTGGGAGGTGAGGGCTGTCTTCACCAACTCGCTCGGCACGGCCACCAGCGACCCGGCCACCATCACGGTGACCCCGTAACTGGGACCGCAGCCCTTCACGCCGGTAGTGGACCACCCAGCGTGAGGTGAGAGGCCGTGCCCCACCCATCTCCAATACCGGGCAGTTGACGAGCGCGTACCGGTGACATACGGGTCGGCCAACTGATCTTGACGACGACTCTCGTGACATCCTCACCACTGTCATCTTGGGCGGCATTTCTCGTACGGCCTTTTGTCTTGGAGAGCCTGTGTCGGTAGGGTGAACTCTCGCAGGAGCGGCCACGGTGGGCAGGCACGGCAAGTCCATCAGGAGGTCGGCGACATGGAAGCTGTGCGAGCGAAGATGGCATGCCCGAGGTGCGGGTCTTGGGAGCCCCCGATCCTTGTGGTTCGGGGAGACGCCTACTCGAATGGGGGGTTGACCCTCCAATGCCGGAGCTGTCGACATGAGCGCGCTACTGAACGAGTAGCACACCGCCGGGCGTCATAGTCGTTGGGCGGAACCTGAGGAATCGTTACCCCTCCGCGGCCGACCCTCCTGCCATCCCTTGCACCGTTTCGCCTGAAGCCCTTTCAGCGGCACCTGCAAGTCCACATCCGCCGAGGGTGTGTGGACTGGCCGGTGTGGACCGAAGCGACGCGTGACGTGGTTTGTGGGAGACGCGGCGACGTTTCAGAGGTCGACCTCGCGACGCGCTTCGCGCGCGAGTACGCGCATTTCAGGCTCTCAGGCGAGTCCTCTGGGCCCAGCACCTGTCGACGGTCCGCCGCCCATCTTCGGGATCGGTCGACGCCGGTGCCGGGGGATGGTCCGGGACCCGGGATCATCTGGACGACGGCTATCTCCTGAGCTGACGACGACAGCCACTCAACTCCCGGCCACCCATCCCGAAGTCGACCTTCAAGTGCGACTGTCCCACCGCGCGTAATAGGCATGCACCCCGAACACTTTTGCCAGGACCGACAGCGGCGGGAGAAACAGGTTCTGCGCCCAGATGGGTGGCGATGTTGCTCGGCTCTCGTTGCGAAAGTGCCAAAACGTGGCGCCCAGTTGCAGCGGGTTCTTCGGCGCTCCCCGGGGCGTTGTCTTTCCATCCGCAACGAGTCCGGCCAACGCTTCGTGAAACTCTTTGGTCTGCAGCGCAGGTCGCAGCTCCACTACGCCATTCACGTCGCCCGATCCGGTGTTCCCCTCCGAGTGCGGAACACCCGCAGGGACCACGATTGTGTCGCCCTTCTTGGCAACGCGTGCCTCGCCGTTGAGTGTGAAGTGCGCCTCACCGTCCATGATGATGAACCGTTCCTCTTGGTGAGGGTGAACGTGTTCGGTAATGACGCCACCCGGCACGCTGCGCCAGTTGAAGCGCACGAGGTCGCCATGACCATTCTCGGCAACGGCCGTGTATTCGATCCATTCACCGGTCGAGGAGTTGAAGAAGGGTCGAAACACTTCAGTCATCCGTCACTACCTTGCCTTTCTCTATTGGTACTCCCGACCAGAGGGGAGGGTAGGTCGAGCGCCAGCGAGGTCGTGGAAGCCAGCGGCAGCCGTTCCCAAGAGCAAGACCCCAGCGGCGATACCCGTCGTCGCTGCGAGTGAGGAGCCGGACATCGTGGCGACCAGGATCAGCGGTCCGATGATCAGAGCCCATCCCACTGGCCGATACCGGCGAATATGCACCAGGTGGTCGAGCCAGAGTAGGAGGGGGCCGATGGTGATGGCGATCGAGGGCAGCACCCAGTCGGAACGGCCAGCCGCGATGACGATGATCGGTAGGACGAAGGCCGCCACCAGTTCAATGACGGTCGAGATTGTCACCGACCTTTCGATGCGTTTCGCTTCATCGCCACTTGGACGGCCGCCCATTCCTGCCGTGACCTGAATCCCGTAGATCAAGACCATAATGACGATGAGGCTGAAGGCGGCGGCGAGTGCTCCGCCTGCTGCTCCGTGGATGTTGAGGCTGCCACGCACGAGCCACAGAGCGGCGAACGCGAGTTGGATGAAGCCGCCGACCCGACGAACTCGCCTGGACCAGGCCGCCGTCGGCGTCAGTTCGACTCCCATCGGAACCCTCAGATCACTCACTTGGCGACCTTGTGCTCCCGGAACCAGGTCACCGTCTCACCGATCGCTGTGGCCAGCGACGTACCCCCGGGGCCGAACGTGGACTCGTACTTGGTCGTGTCGAGCACGAACGGCTGATCGAACTCGTAGGACATCTCGACCAGCTCGCGCATCGTGGGGTTGAACAGTCCGAGGAGGCGCACCATCGACTTTGGGACGGACCGAATGCCGACCGCATGCCCGACCTCGTTGGCTATGACATCCACCACCGATCGGGTGCTGACGGTCTCGGGGCCGGGCAGGTGCCAGACGTCGCCGACCGCCCGGGCGTCGGTACCAAGGGTGGCCAGGCCGACAGCGATATCAGGGACATAGCTATAGGTGTGCGGCAGATCGGGCTTGCCGATGAAGTCAGCTCGCCGTCCCTCGACCGCGTTGGCGAAGACACGTTCGCCGAGGGTCGTCTCGGTCACGCCGGGGCCGAAGAAGTCCGATGCTCGTCCGATGGCGATCTGGACCCGGCCCGCATCGGCCGCAGCCAGCAACTCTTGGCACATGGCCGCTCGGGCTCGGCCCTTGACGGTTGTCGCAGCCAGCGGGAGGTCTTCGGTCATCGGCCGGCCCCCGGTCGGGCCGTAGGCATAGACGTTCTCCAATGTCACCAGCAGGGCACCGGCACGCTCGGCGGCTCCAAGCACACCCCGTTGCAACGGCGGGAAGCGTTGCGGCCACTCGGTATAGGGAGCGTTGAGACACTGGTAGACGACCGAAGCTCCCTTCGCCGCATCATCGGCGGCTTTGGGATCGGTGACATCCGCTCCCCGCCAGTCGATGTCGTCGGCGAGTGTGGTCGGCCGGGTCCTCGACACCGCCCGGACGGGCAAGTCCAGGGCCAACAGATGCGTCGCAAGAGCCGTTCCGACCTGGCCCGTCCCGAAGACGACGTGCAGTCGGTCGTCCGCCATGGCGGGTCCTTTCGATGACCCCGAGCACATGGCCGTCGAACGGCGGTCGGGCCTCGATGTCCTAAGGCACAGTAAGCCGGTCCACAAATACCTGCAATCTCTTTCCAGAAAAGCCCCACTAGGCTGGGCATATGCCCGAGTGGAGTTTTCTCACCAGCCACGCCCGAGCCCTCATTTGCATCGCCCATGATCCAGGCGTCCGCCTCAGGGACATCGCCGCCTCATTGGGCATCACGGAGCGAACGGCGTTTGGGATCGTGACCGATCTGATCGCTTCCGGCTACGTGGTGAAGAAGAAGGACGGTCGCCGCAACCTCTACTCCATCCAGACCGCCTTGCCACTCGGAGAAGGCGTAGGTCGAGAACGGACGATCGGTGAGGTGCTGGACCTGCTTGTGGACGCCACCATCGCCAACGGTAAGGACGCCGGGCATGGCCGGGGCGCCAAGGGCCGGTAGGCCCGTCTGGGCGAAGCCCAGGGCGCTACGGGCAGGGAGGCTGCAGGTCAGCTCATCTCCCTTGCTGCAAGTGTTGCGGTGCCACCAGCCGCCGCTTCATAAGGGTTTTGGAGTCGGTCAGGCGCGGCAAGGCTCGAGGGTCGACGGGGTTAAAGAGGCGCGGCAACAGCCGAACACCGCCCACCGATTGTCCTGTGCCTCAATCAGCCTTGGTCGTTTCCGCCATTAGTTACGCGTTCGCCCAGGTAGGCGGACCCGTGGCTCCGCCTACCTGGCAACCAGCCTCGTTGTGGCGGCTAGAAGGCCGGCCCGACCATCAGGTTGTCACCACCGAGGTGATTCATCGGGAGGGTCGTAAGACCGGTCGCCAACGCGCAATCGTTCGCGACGGTAACGAGGTTGTAGCCGAGGAGGACGTCGATAGTCCCGGCGAACGATCCACTCGTAGGCCCGTTGACCCAGGTCATCAACCCCGGCAAGACACTTCCACCGAGGGGGAAGCTTGCGACCGTTGGTGCGATGGTCCCGCCCGAGCCAAACCAGTTGATGAGAAACGGAGGAACGATTGGCGGCGACGATCCGCCCGACAAGAGGGTCTGGCACAACGACCCCGGCGCATTAGGACTCGCGGGGACGGTGTAGGAGAAGCTCTCGATACTCTTCTTCAATGTCACAACTTGGCCAGTCGACGCAATGCTGACCGTGAGGCTCGTGCCAAAGAGGCCAACGCATTTATTGTTCACGCCGTGGAAAGTGACGTTGTAGGGACCAGTGCTAGACAGTGTGGCCGGCGGAGTGATTGTAAGTGCTCCCTGAAGGTTGCAACTCACGTTGCCGGAGAAGGTGACTGCGGGAAATATGGCCGGTTGTGGGCTACCTGACGCGGTCCCGCGTCCAACCGTCATGAGCAACGCAGCTGGAAGCGCAACAGCCATTGCGACGATCAAAGCCTTTCGAATCACGGCGTTCTCCCTTGCGTAGATGGCTCGACCCAATGTGAGCCCCGTATCCATCTCGTTGACCCCCCCCTCAAACGTGGTGGCAATTTCAACTTTGAAGTAGTGCGTATTTGAAGACAAGCGGCACTGGATGAACGTTGTGTGTCACCCTCGGCCGCCTCAGAGGTAAGGAGGCTTGTGGGCTCCTGGACCGCTCTCCCTCTTCGCGCAGCCCCAGCTCGACGTGCTGAGCGAGCCGTCGACCATCCGACATCTCAGTGATCGGGCTTTGGCATCCACGGGGTAAGTGGGGGCGATCGACGGGAGGTCTTCCGGCCGGAGCAAATGCCGAGGCTCCGTCAGGCCGGGCGGCTCACTGATGATTGTGAGGCTCTGAGCTGGGAGACTTCTGTGGCAGTCCCAACGGGGTTCGAACCCGTGTCTCCACCTTGAGAGGGTGCCCGAAGAGGAGGCGATGACCAGCGAAAATGGGAACTGAACTGCGAGAACACCCTTGGCTGGTTGGCATGGTTTTGCCCTGTTTTTGACCCTCTTGCGGACAAACTGCGGACAGGGGCGGGGCGGACCACAGTTCGCCGATAGCTTCCATAGACGGCGACAACATCGAGACCCTTCCCCAAGACACCCAGCGGGAAGCTCGTCTACTCGACATCGCCGCCATGGCTCAGATGGACCAGGACCTCCCGATCGAGCGGACCATGTCTGGACCAGCCGCTTCACGAGCACGAGGTCGTAAGGGTGGTCGGAAGCGTGGGTTCAGCCCGGCTGCGGTCGGAAGGCTCAGGAGCTGTACGACCGGGGTGAACTGAGTGTGGCTGAATAGCTCGACTGTCCGGTGTGACAGCCATCTCAGGGTTGATCACCGTGCCGTCATTTTTTTCCTCAACGGGTGGGAACGCCGTGCTTTCGGCGTACGTGACGAACGCCACTGGGTGCACGTTCTCTGCGAAACCACCGGTTACCGGCTTTCCCGCCACCGTTCCTTGCTCGACGGGAAGTATTGAGGCTGGCGTCATGCTTCCTGCCAACAGTAAGAAGACCACAGTCTCTTATGCCTTTACGCTGACGGTGCTGGCCGGGTTGAAGAAGGCAACTGGCAAGGTGAGGGCGCAGGTGGCGGCCCCACCGAACTGTTCGTCGATCGTGGCTGGAGCTGATCTCGCAGGCTGTTCTCTGACCAACGACATCTTCACCGGCGCCAACCTGAGCGGTGCAAACCTGACGGGCGCCAATCTGAATGGCGCCAACATTTTCGGTGCCAACCTGAGCGGTGCAAACCTGACCGGCGCCAATCTGACCGGATCTGATTGGAAAGTGCCAATCTGTCCAACGCCAACCTGTCCAACGCCAACCTCACTAACGCCCTGGCGGCCAGCATCACCCTGACCAACGCCAACCTGTCGAGCACCAACGTCTCAAATGTCGATCTCAACGACTCAACCTCAGGAGGAATCATCGGCAGTCCCCTGAATCTGGGTCTCTTGTACGACATTGTCGACGGGTACCTGATTGGTCCTGGTGCCAACCTGAGCGGTGCCAACCTGAGCGGTGCCAACCTGAGCGGTGCCAACCTGAGCGGTGCCAACCTGCGTTATGAATCCCTAGAAGGTGCCCACCTGATTGGCACTGACCTGAGCGATGCCGACCTCACTAGTGCCGACCTGAACGGTGCCAACCTATTCGGTGCCAACTTGAGCGGTGCAAACCTCAGCGCCGTAATCAGGGAACACACGACCTGCCCTGACGGAACGACCAGTAGCAGCTATTCACCGCAGACCTGCGTCGGGCACGGCATCTGACCCAAGACAGACCGAAACGGTTCGACAGGGTCGAAGGAGCGTCAACTGACCTCGGGGTTCGCCCGGACCTCTCCAGAACCTCACATCACGTCAGGTGCCCGCCTGCTTATCTAAGGAGGGTTCTACGCACGGCCCGTCCGGCTCTCGTGGTTGCCGTTCCAATCGGATGCCTTGCGTAGAGGAACTTGCGGACGGGCTTTGGTGTAGCTCGCCGCTTCATTGACCCTGCGCTACTCCGAACTGGGTGCATCGCCCGCCGGACTGGCCCTGGCAGCAAGCCACGCCGAAAGCTCATGACCTCGTCTTCCCACCGGGCTCTGTCATTGCGGAGTGAAACTCGATGAGCACGTTGCCGCTCCGTTTCCGACGCTGACGTTCACGACAACGGTGTAACCGATCGTCGCCCCACTGATATAGAACGAGACTGCTGCGTTGCCACCTGCGTCTGTCTGACCGCCAAAGCTACTTGTGGTCGTCTTGTAGGACGCCGTGACCGTTGCGGGTGCGTTGGCGATCGACGACTGGATGTTGGCCGTCTCGGTGCTGAATTGAGGAGGATTGGGATTCGACATGGATACCGTGCAGCCACTGGACGGGGGTGGGCTAGCGGGAGGCGGACTAGCAGGGGGAGGGGCGACGGCAGATCCGAAGAACTGAGACGAGCCCCCGGTGAAGATGCCGCCATCGGAGGCGACAAACCGATATCCGGATCCTGTCGCATTCGATTCCATGCCGACGATGGGCCTGTTGAGCACGATGTTGCCGGTCGATCCAAAGAACGGAGCATCGAAGGTGAAGATGCCACCATCGGAGGCCACCAGCCAGTAGCCGCCAGTTGCCATGTCAAGAGACATCCCGACGACCGGCTTGTTGAGGCGTACGGCCCCCATGGAACCGAGGAACGGCACGTTGAAGGCGAAGATGCCACCGTCGGACGCCACCAGCCAGTACCCGTTCCCGTTGGGAGCTGCGGCCATGCCTACGACCGGCTGGTTCAGATGGATTGCACCGGTCGATCCGTAGAACTGAGCGTCACCGAAGCTGAAGATGCCGCCATCGGAGGCTACGAGCCAGTAGCCCTGCCCGTCCGGCGTGAGTGCCATTCCAACCACTGGCTGATTGAGTCGCAGCGCTCCAGTTGAACCAAAGAACTGGGCATCTCCGAACGTAAAGATTCCTCCATCAGAGGCAACCAGCCAGTAGCCGCCCCCGTCGGGCGTGACGGCGATGCCAACTATTGGCCGATTGGGTGAAAATGGTAGAGAGCCGTAGTTGATGGCGTCACCACAGGACACCACTTCGCCGAAGTTGCTCGCCACCCAATAGCCACCATCGTCGAGAGTGGCCCCCATCCCTATGACACTGCCAGACGGGAGAAAGGCGTTACAGGATGAAGCAGCATGAGTCTTCGCTCCAGTCGCCGATCCAGCTGATCCAGAGGTTCCGACCAAGAACCCAAGGCCCCCGACGGCAAGGACGCCAGCTATTAAGGCCGCTACCAGTCGTCCACCGTGACGCTTCATCGAACCGGTCATGATTCCTCCGCCTGGATATGGATAGCGGATGGAATGTACACCGCAGAATGATCCAGTGCGTCGGGAAGCCAAGGCCCGACCTCGATCAGGTTCTTCGAGGTCCGTAAAGCAGCGAGTTCCTCGGATCGACAAGCCCTAACGGCATGTCACCGTCCCGGCCGGTGCACTCCCTGTCCCGCTCGGCTCGGCGTTACACCCACCGTGCGACCACAGAGAAGCAGGACATGCGATGACACGGGTCGCTCACCGCCGACAGGGCCAGTCGTCTTGTCATGCTTCCGGCTTGATGGCTGGGAACGATCAGGAGGTTGAAGTGGTTGATTCGTCGTGTATGTAGCCCGTCCACTGGGTGCCGTCCCACCAGCGCAATGCGGCGAGCTTCCACGGATCGGCGTACCAACCAGCATTCACCGTCGGTACGGAAGGCGTTGCTCCTGAAGAATCAGGTAGCCCTGGCGTTGGCTGAGCGAGGGCGGTCGGCACGGAGAGCACCTGTGCTGGTTCGGGTGGGCGATGCTTGTCAATCTCGGCCAGTCCCTCTTGTAGCTCCGCTATGAGCGCTTCGACTGTTCCCCGGAAGTGAGCCAGAGCGAGGTCGAGGCGGAAGTTAAACCAGCCCGAGATAGCGGGCCCATAGTGGATGGTGGTTGCTTTCTGCCGGTTGGAGACGGAGAACGTTGTTGAACCCTTCGCATCGTCGTGCTCATAGCCGATGAGCTTGGCGAAGGCACACTCACGAGTCTGCTTACCGCCCTGGAAGATCACTCGCTGATTCGTGACAAACGTAGTCCCGGTATCGATGGCAGTCGGGATCGGAGTTCCTTGAACGTAGTGACCCCGATTGACTCCGACACGGTACCGAACCGAACGCCCTCCGACCTTGGCAATGGGAATCGATACGCCTTGCGAGTGACCTTGGTAGTGACCGGCACCCCTGCGATCCTCGATGAGAGAGGTGTTAGTCACCTCGCAGAACACGGCTTCCCCCGTCTTCAGCAGGATGCCGTCGGCGTTGAAACCCTTGGAGGTTCGGGCTGTTTCGAGCAAGTCAGCCTGGGCATCTCGATCTGCCTGCCAAGCAGCAAGAGCGTCCGCATGCTCCTTGGCTGCTCTCTTTGCTTTGTGGTCCTCAAGCATGTCCCTTCACCTCCGTCCTCCCGCTCCGACTTAGTGGTTCGGATCCGACAGATTCCCACCACCACCACCTACATCATCGCAGGTGAATGGAGTTCGCCTGTAGGTCCCCGGAGCTACCGTTCCATTCACCACCAAGGCGAAAGGATCGTCATGGCAAATCGGAGATACCGGACCCTCGCCCGGTCCCAGGACGCTTACGACCACTTCTCTGCGGCCGTGGAGCTACCCCTCACCATCCTGGCGCTCCTCTGGCTGCCGGTCCTAGTGCTGCCCTACATCGTCCACCTGTCGGACACCGTGACCGCCACGTTTGAAGCTATCGACCTGTTCGTCTGGGCAGCGTTTGTCCTCGAATACCTGACAAAGCTCTATCTGTCGCCTGGAAGGCGGCACTTCATCAATCACCACCTGATCGACCTCGCCGTGATTGCCCTCCCGATGCTTCGGCCGCTGCGGGCAGCACGACTGCTGAGACTGCTGAACCTCACCCGAGTCGGTGTAGTACTCGCCAACGCACTCCGGCGAACGAAGGAGCTTTTCACGCACCGTGGACTCCACTTCGTCTTGCTGGCGGTAATGGTGATCATCTTTGCCTGCTCGGCACTGGTCCTGTCCTTTGAGGTGAGTGCCAAGGGGTCGAACATCCACAACTTCGGGGATGCACTCTGGTGGGCCATCGTCACGGTGACAACAGTTGGCTATGGGGACAGTTTTCCGGTGACCGCTGGTGGACGTGGAGTCGCCACGGTCTTGATGTTCGTTGGAATTGGTCTCATCGGAGTGTTAACTGCCACCGTGGCGTCCTACTTCGTGACACAGAGTGCCGACGAGGACCGCACGGCGCTGGTCGAGCGTTTGGATCGGATCGAGTCGATGCTGGTCGATCTGACTGGTAGGTCTCTCGATGAACCGCAGGGCCATCCAAATCAGGGTTGATATATATCGGCACTTGATACATACTGACTCTGGTGACTCCGTCCATGAGAGATCCCAGCTTCTTGATCTTGGCGGCACTGGCGGACCAGGAACTCCATGGATACGGCATCATCGGCGAGGTCAAGCAGCTCTCGGGTGGTCGGGTCAAGCTTGGGCCCGGGACCCTCTACGGCACCCTCGACAAGCTGAGCGACCAGGGGTTGATCGAGCCGACCAGAACTGAAGTCGTCGATGGCCGTCTGCGGCGCTACTACGCCATCACCGGTACCGGACTATCGGCGGTCCGCAGTGAGGCGGCAGCCCGGGAGGAGACCTTACGAGCGGCAACAAAGCGGCTTCATCCCCGAGTCCGAGGTGCCACAGTATGACCAGGGTCGAGCGACAAGTCCGCACCTTGATACGGGCATGGCCGATTCCCGATCGCCTCGAACGAGGGGACGAGATGGTCGGCACGACCCTCGATCTCGTACCTGATGGTCGGAACCGGTTGCCACTGACGCTCGCCATCAACCTGGTCGCTGGTGGATTGCGGGCAAGGTGGAGGCTGCGCCCTCTTATTTGGTGGTGGTTTTACTACCGGCTCGGCGGTCGCCTGCCTCGTCAGTACCACCGCTGGATGCTCAACGACCTCAGTAGTCCGGGGTGGCGCCGCCGAATCGTCATTTTCAGGATCTCCACCATGTATCTAGTTCTGGGGCTCTTATGGGTCTTTTTCATGAGCCGTCTCCGTTACTCGAGCCCCATAACTCCCGTGGCGGTTGCTCTCGGCTCGACAATTGGGACTGTGATGGGTCGCCGCCGAATCCTTCGGGATCGTGATCGCCAGCTAGCTCGTCACGGTTATCTCCAAGCGGCACAGCGGATGCCCCAGGTGCCACCGTCATCCGCACAACTTGAGGAGTTGGTTGGTGTGCGCCATGACCCAAGTGCTCGGCAGCAGGCTCCGCCCATAGACCCCCAAAGGCCCCAAGCAGAATCGCAGCCCTTCGTGCTGCCGCCCTGGATTGGTCCCACCGGAGGCAACGTAGCGCCAGGCTGGTGGGTGGGCACCGACGGAACATGGAATCCGCCCCGGAGGACAGAAGAGCGCTCCGAGCGCTAGACAGCGGGCGTTTCCTGCTCGCCTCAGGCAAGGCTCTTACGTCAGGGCAGTTAATGTCGCCTATAGGCACCAGTGGAGTCCGCTCGATAGCGGTCCCACTCAACAGAGGCCGATCCTCAGAACGTCAGGTCATCACGGCTCTCACTCGAGGTCGGATCGCAGCCAGGTACACGATGGATAGCACTACGCCGACGATCCACGTGAAAAACCAGAACAGAGCGATCAGCACGACCCATACCCCTTTGGACGATCCAGCTTCGATCAAGGAACTCGCAGGTCGTGAAATCGAGTCAACGAGTGCCCAGATTGGAAGCACGGCTGTTGCAAGCATGAGAAAGGCAATGATCAAACCGTCTAGACCGAAGATCTCGCCGGACATGTCGAAACCTCCTGCTCGCTAGAAGGAACATCTAGACCCTATCTGTTCGTCCTGTCGCCAGCCGTGTTGGTGGCACCAAGGTGGCGACCACACCCTCCTCTTGTCAGTGGTTTCAAAAGTTCAGCAAACAAGGGGGGGCCGAGCTGATAGTTGGATGAATCAGGTTGGAAAGCAGATCGGTGAGGATCAACCGAATCAGTGTGGCAAGCTACGGAAGGGCGCTAGCCGTCGACGAGTGACGAGCCCAGAACGCCCTCTGGAGCACTCACAGATCACACTGCTCACGAGATCGTGATCGAGAATACCCCTGAGGCTGAGTTTTGCACCCTAGGGGGGTGCGCCGTTTTCACTGACTTCGTGTCGATGACGACGACGGTGAAAGTCGACGTGCCGACATACTTAGGTACACCGCCAATCACCCCTGTGGTCTTGTTGAGCTTGAGCCCCTTGGGCAACGGTCCGGACCCGGGGGCGAGCTTCCACTTGTAAGGGGGATTTCCACCGCTGGCCGTGAGACTGCCCGAATACTCGCTGTGCACCGTTCCGTTGGGAAGCGATGTCGAGGTGATGTTGAGGGCATTCGCATTGGGGCTCGCAAGTACGGTCCATGTCGTACCGTTCCAGGTCTCGGCCAAGGTTTGGCCACTCACCGAGCCCACTGCCATGCAGAATGTCGGGCCCGTGCAGGACAGAGCGGTGCCGGGTGCCGGAGAGGAGACAGTGGTCCAAGTGGTGCCATCCCAGGTCTCGCTGACGTTGCTGATCACCATGCAGAATGTGGGGCTTGCTGAACAGGACACCCTTCCGGAGTATGAGCCTGGCCCGGGGGCCGCTGACCATACGGTCCCGTTCCACGATTCGGCGAAGAGCTGAAGGTTCCCTTGGTAGCCAGCGGCGACACAGTTGGTCGATGTGAGACAGCTCACACTGGCGAACACGTTGGTCAGTGGGTCCGGATCAGGACTGGAAATGATCGTCCACGAGCTTCCGTCCCAAGTCTCGGCAAAGCTCTGGGCATAAATCTGGCTGGCGGTCCCCCCAGTCTGCTGATCACCCACTGCGAGGCAGAAGGACGGACTGGTGCACGCAACACTGTTAGGTGTTCCGTCGCTCGCCGGGGGGCCAGGAATGATCGACCACGAGCTGCCGTCCCACGACTCGACAAGATTCTGAACATTCGAAATTGAGGTGGCACTGGAGTTTCCCACTGCCATGCAGAACGTTGGGCCGGAGCAGGAAACCGAGATGAGACCGTTGACGTTGTCAGCATTGGGGCTCGGGACCACCGTCCACGTGCTTCCATCCCAAGACTCGACGAGGGTATCTGCCCCTGATGTCACGCCGTTGCTGCCGACCGCCATGCAGAATGTCGAACTAGTACAACTCACACCAGCGAGTCCGAAACCCACACCATGGAGTCCAAGAGCGGTGTTTACAACTGGGCTCGGGACTATCGACCAGGTGTTGCCGTCCCAGGTCTCGATCAGGCCCGGATGGGTCTCAGTTGCGCCGTAGTAAATGTTGCAGTAGGTCGGACAATCGGTGTAGCCACCCACCGCCATGCAGAACGACGAACTCGTGCAGGACACGCTATTGAGGTGACTACTCGTGTCCTCGGGCTGAAATCTTGGCACCCGTTGGGAGGATGATGTCAACGCCAGTGCATGCACACCGCCTGCACCGTGTGAAGTACCTACGGCGTGTGACCCGGCTGCCCATGCCATGCTCGGCACGCTTGCTACTAGGGTCAGTGCGCACACACTGACCAATGCCAGAGTCCAGTGCCTGAATGTTCGGCGGCACGCTGACCGCAACCCTGGGCGGTCGATCATCCAACCCGATCCGCTGCTGGCGCACTCATTCCAGTCCAGCACCCCCAAGTACCCCTCCGCTGAATCGATCATGGTCCCCCGTGACAACGATGTCAATCGAACTCTGCCGGTAGTCCGGCTGAGCAGACCGATTGTGGATTTTGGCCCTGGTGACGCCATGGGAACTGCCGTATGTTGACCAGTGGACGGGATGCGGATGGCGAGGGAGTCGGATCATCTGGTCCGTGCCAACAAAGGAGCACCGCCGTGACGTTCCCAAGAGTCCTTCGCATTTTCGCAACCGTTCTGGTCGGATCAACAGTCTTGGCGGCTGTGGGCATTGCTCCTGCCAACGCCAGGACGCCTCGGATCACAAGGCCGGGAGCCCCTACGGCCGTTACAGCAGTAGCTGTCAATGGCGGTGCCGGAGTCTCCTGGACCGCACCGGCTTCTGACGGCGGTTCCCCCATCATTGGCTACACGGCGACCGCCTCGCACGGTGGCCAGACGTGCACGACCACCGGAGCAACCGCCTGCACGGTGTTCGGCCTCACCAATGGACGGCGCTACACCGTCAGAGTCCGAGCATCGAATGCCATTGGCTTGGGCAAGCCAGCAAGGGCCCAAGTGATGCCGTCCAATACACAGAACTGCTCCCACTTTGGACCGCATGTCAACCTTCAAGGTTGCAACCTAACCGCCGCCGACCTGAGTGGCATTGATCTGACCGGGGCCAATCTGATCGGGGCCAATCTGACCAGTGCCAATCTGACGGACGCCAATCTCACCGATGCCGAGCTGGGCGGTGCCTACCTGACTAATGCCAATCTGACCGGCGCCGACCTAACCGGCGCAGACCTGATCGTCCACGGCGTGATGGGCGTGTCTTCGGGAGGGATCACGGGTTCGCCCTCTGCTCTTCCCTCACCCTGGATACTCGTCAACGGCTATCTGGTCGGCCCCACCGCCTACCTGATCGGTGCGGACCTAAACGACGCCGACCTGAGCGGTGCCGACCTGACCCTCGCCTACCTGGCCGCTGCGGACCTAAACGACGCCAACTTGACCGGTGCCAACCTGACCACCGTCGATCTGGAGGACGCAACCCTAAACGACGCCAACCTGACCGATGCCAACCTGACCGGCGCCTACCTTTACTTCGCCTACCTGACCGATGCCAACCTGATCGGCGCCGATCTGACCGGCGCAGACCTGCTGCTCGCCCACCTTGCGGGCGTGTCTTCGGGCGGCATAACCGGACAGGTGTCCGCTCTTCCCACTGGCTGGATTCTTGTCAACGGCTATCTGGTCGGCTCCACCGCCAACTTGACCAATGCCAACCTGTCCAATGTCAATCTGCCCGATCTGAACCTGAGCACTACCAACCTCAGCGGCGCCAACCTGACTGACGCCACCCTCACTGATGCCAACCTGTTGTATGCCACCCTGACTGGTGTCACTCTGACTGGTGCCGACCTGACTGGTGCCGACCTGGGCGGCGTAGCCTCGGGCGGGATCATCGGCACGCCGTCGGTTCTTCCCACAGACTGGTTGCTTGTAGGCGGTTATCTGGTCGGTCCGAGCGCCACACTGATCGGTGCCGACCTGAGCAGCGCCAACTTGAGCAATGCCAACCTGAGCAGTGCCATCCTCACCAGCGCCAACCTCACGAATGCAAACCTGTCCGGCGCCATCCTGACCGCTGCCCTCATGAGCGACGCCAGCCTGAGCGGTGCCAACCTGACTAGTGCCAGTCTGACTGGCGTGTCTTCAGGTGGGATCACCGGAACTCCGTCGGCTTTTCCCACAGACTGGTCACTTGTCAACGGCTACTTGGTTGGTCCGGGTGCGAACCTAACGAGTGCCGACCTGACGAGTGCCGACCTAACTAGTCTCGATCTAGCGGACGCCGACCTGGGGGGCGCCAACCTGGATGCCGCAATTCTGACCGGTGCCAACCTGTCCGGTGTTCTATGGGATAACACCACCTGCCCCGATGGCACCAACAGCAGCAGCTACTCACCGCAGACC